>CAVSVQ010000008.1:0-212491 GCA_963731485.1 uncultured Actinomycetota bacterium | reverse complement strand
TTATCGCGGTCAGCGAGACACCCACACATCGTACCGGCCGGAGGCCCGGCTGTCCGAACTGATCTCCCGGCACCCGACGGGGGCGTCTCCGCGCCGAACACCAGCAATCTGCCCTTCGACGAATGGACGGAGGTCTTCGGCTCCGAGCGTCTGGCCGGGGCGCTGCTCAACCGGCTGGCCCACCACCTCAACATTCTCGAAAGCCGTTCATCGCGATGCCATGGGTTCAAACCCGATGGACGCCGGCGGCAGCTATCGGCTCAATCAGAGCCGCTCCCGGGTAGCCAAGGCAGGCGTCTGAGCTTGACCGCCCCTGGTCGGACCCGAGGGGCCGAAGCGCCTTGCCCCGCGCCAGCTGTCTGAAGAGCGCGCGCGCCGAGGCGCAACGGCGCGAAAAAGGCGGAGCAGGTCATTATCGCTGCAAAATCACGACTATGTGATCATCAATGAGAGCCTGAAATTTTTGGAGCAGTACTGTCAGGTACATCTCTTCCTCACGATCGCCGCCAATTCCAGACGGCGAAGCCGCCAGTCAATCAACCGCGAGAACACACCATGACAAGAAACGTACTCGAAGCGAGCGAAGCACTCTTAAATGACCCACTGTTTGATCTTGAGGGGGCGACTATCTTGATGATTGGAAGATTTCGTTAAACTTGCTCATGCTCTCGATTTTTCCGCCGAGGAATGGATCCGTATATTTCGCGCGCACAACAATGGCACGCCATCGGAGAGTCTGGAGGATGTTTCAACAGTCCCTAAAGATCAGCTCATGACCCTCCCTTGGTGCGTCTACGATGATGATCCATGCTCGGAAAGCGGTGAACTATCGAAGCGAATTGAGGACTTGCCCGACATACTCAAGCTCGCCGTCCTCGAAGCAATCGAGCGTTTCTGGGGCGGCTCTCGTTGAAGCCTCGTCTTTTGACGCAACGTCAGCAATTGGGGCTAAGGCCATGCGAGAGCGCACACGGCCGCATTGTAGCGCTTGCGCATAGGCAGCATATCTTCCGTGAGTATTTGCCGTCACCGGTCGTAGGAGATCTGATTTGAAGGCAGAAAGGAGGCAGCCTGACCCTATCGGGTGATCCGGCTTCAGTCTTCCCCGCACGGTCAGGCATTCCCGGGCTCGGAAACCGTGGCCGGGGCCTCGGATGGCGGCCTGCGAGTTCCTGACACTTCCAGCCCGACCCGAGCCCGAGTCTCGTTCGGTTTTCGCGTGGCTGTACCGGGGCTCGTTGCGCCACCCTACGGCGTCGGGCACCATTCCTCCATGAACCCGTAGCCGTCCGCCACTGCCGAGACCGGGCAGGAGCAGGATGGCAATCGCAAATCGCAGCATGGATCCTTCGCCTCAGACCAAGCACCGGGCCGCACCCTTCCGCGAGACGGTAACATCGGGCAGGTTTGCCGCGAAGACTACGATTCAATCAGGTTCGCGGACCGACGAGAGTGGCGCTGAAGCAGGCGCCGCCCGCGGCGCCAGCACGGGCCGCACGCAGTCGAGCATCTCGCCCAACTGGGAGATGGAGTGCGCAAAGGGCGCCTCGTTCTCAGGATGACCGGCCTCCCCCTTCGCCAGGAAGCCGGAGAACTCCACCAGGAAGTCTCGCAGTGCCGCGGGGGGATCACTTCCCGGAGCGCGTAGGGCAGAAGCTCGGCGCATCCCCGCGCCCCGGGCTCGAGCGGCGGTTGGACGTAGTCGATCTTCACCCGCCGCATGTTCCAGGGCGGTGCCTCGGAAGGCTCGAGGCGCCTCGAAGGCGCCATCACGTCCCGCGGCGCCGGGTCGCCGGGTCGCCTTTGCGCCAGGCGGCGCGCACCGGATCGTTACACTCGGCGAAGACCTCGCGCAGACCTCCGCCGGCTTTCGCCGCAATGCCGCCGAGGGCCGCCCAAGTAAGGTGCGACCCGGGCTTGGGGGCGCGTCCCGCCGTCCGGCGGAATAGGTGAGGAGTCCGCATCTCGACCGCGGATAGGTCTCGCCGATCATAAATCCCATGATCGAGGGTTGCTCCGCATCCTGGTCCGGGAGGGCGACCGAGAAGGTCATGTGGGGGCCGTCTCCGCGGCGTCGCGCAAGGGCGGCATTCCAGACACCGAAGGGCTCGCGCTCCTGGCCGACGGGGAAATTCTCCCGGTAGATACCTGAATGCACGGCCTGCGCCAGTTCGATGGCGCGACCATGGTCGATCGCCGCCACTTCTCGAGGCTAATGATGGCGAGGTTGGGAGGTGACGCCTCCCCATGGGCGCGTGCCGTCATCAAGGGCGACTACGCCCCGCGCTCGGCCATGAAAACCTCCTGAAGTCGCGTCGTGATCGAAGCGTTAAAATGCCGGATTGCACGGATTACGCAAACTGGTATAATGAGCATGTGAGTGGTGGGAGAACGCTCGCATTGGGAGGTAATGCATGAGACACATCAGTAAGTTTGCCGCAGCTTCGGTGGTGGCGATGCTCGCCGCCGGAACTGCCCACAGCCAAGAATACACGCTGCGCGCCGGCCACGGCGCCCAGGCGCAGCATCCGACGCAGTACGGGCTGGAGCATTTCGCGGACTCGTGGCCGAGCGCACGGACGGGGCCGTCGAGGTCGAGGTCTATCCGAACCGCCAGCTTGGCGAAGAGCGCGAGATGGTCGAGGGACTGCAGCTTGGCACAGTCGACATGGCCGTGGTGTCGACGGGGCCGCTCGGAAGCTTCTCGCCCGAGATCAACGTTCTCGACATGCCGTTCCTCTTCCGTGACAGCGAGCACGCTTACGCCGTGTTCGACGGAGAGATCGGTCAGTCCCTGCTGGAAAATTTCGATGCCCAGGGCATCACCGGCCTCGCCATCTGGGAGAACGGCTGGCGCCACCTGACGATCGATCGGGAGGTCGCCGAGCCGGACGATCTCGAGGGTGTTCGACTGCGGACGATGGAGAACCAGGTCCACATGGATGCCTTCGCGGCTCTGGGCGCGAACCCGATGCCAATGGTCTGGGGTGAGGTCTACACGAGCCTCGAGCAGGGCGTGATCGACGCGCAGGAAAACCCGATCACGGTGATCTACACTAATCAGCTCTGGGAAGTGCAGGATCGTGTCGTGCTGACCAAGCACGTCTACGGCCCACATATCTTCCTCGCGAGCACGGCATCTTTGGAGCAACTGCCCGAGGAATATCGGCAGGTCGTGCGCGAGGCCGCGCAGGACGCGGCGGAGTTTCAGCGCGAGAAGAGCGCCGAGCTGGAAGCGGAGCAGATGCAGCTCCTGAGGGAGGAAGGCATGGAGATCGTTGAGATCGACACCGCCCCGTTCCAGAAGGCCATGGCGCCGGTTTACGAGAAGTATTCGGACCAGTTTGGCGAGGAACTCGTTCAGTCGATCCTCGACGCCGAATAAGCGATCACCACCTTGCGGCCCGCTTCAGCGGGAGCGGGCCGCCCATACGAATTACAGGCGGTGAATTCATGGCTGGCATTCTCCGGATTGTCTCCGGCACGCGAACGCTGCTTCAAAAGGGAGCCACCTCGGGCCTGGTGGCACTCGTCTTCACAATGGTGGGGATCACCCTGTCGCAGGTCGTCCTGCGCTACGGCTTCAATGCTCCGCTGCGCTGGTCCGAAGAGCTCGCACCGTACATCTTCGTGTGGATCTCCTTTCTCGGTCTGTATCTGGCATATCGGAAAGGAGCCCATCTCGGCCTGGATATGCTGCCCTACATGGTCGGTCCGCGCAGTGCCCGATTTCTGGAATGGCTGTCCCAGGCGATCATCCTGGCGACGCTGGTCTGGGCGATCGGCACCAGCGGTCGGCTGATCTCGATCTCGCTTAACCAGGGCTCGGCCGTGATGGGCCTGCCGATGATCTACGTCTATTCGGCCTTCCTCGTCGGCGGCGCGCTCGTCGTCATCGACATCATTCTCGACTGGCTCGAGAGCGCGCTGAGCCTGCGCAAGGGAGGACGGACATGATCGCGATCTTGGTCGTCATGCTGGTCGTCCTGCTCGTGCTGAACGTCCCGGTTGGCTTCGCTCTCTTGGCCGCGAGCATGGTCTCGCTCGCCTATGGCGGTGTTCCGATGGCGCTCGTTGTGCAGCGCATGACGACCTCTGCCGACAGCTTTGTCCTCCTGGCGATCCCGCTGTTCATCTTCGCGGGCGCGCTGATGAGCCGGGGCGGGATGGCCCAGGCGATCTTCGATTTCGCCGAGGCGCTCGTCGGCTTCATCCGAGGCGGCCTGGCCCAGGTCAACATCGCAACGAGCATGTTCTTCGGCGGCATCACCGGCGCCGCCGTGGCAGACACATCGGCGGTGGGCTCGATCATGATCAAGCCGATGCTCGACAGGGGTTTCGATCGCGGCCTGACCGCGGCCGTCACCGCCTCCTCCTCGACGATCGGGGTGATGATCCCGCCGAGCATTCCGATGATCCTCTTCGCGGTCGTGACCGGTGTCTCCCTCGGGAAGCTCTTCCTGGCCGGGGTCGTGCCGGGTATCGTCGTCGGCCTCGTCCTGATGGCGACGACCCGGTTTCTTCTGCGCAACAGCAATGTCCCGGTGATGAGCTTTCAGTGGCAGCGGGTCGGTCGCACCTTCGCGCTCGGCCTGCCGGCACTTCTGACGCCAGTGATCATTATCGGTGGCATTCTCGCGGGGATCGTCACGCCCACCGAAGCCGCCGTGCTCGCGGTCGCCTACGCTCTCCTGCTCGGCATGGTGACCGGCAAACTTCGCTGGAGGAGATCGTCGACAGCGCCGTGGAAACGGCCGTCACGACAGGCGCGGTGATGATCATGGTTGCAGCCGCGTCGCTTTACGGACTGATCCAGACGCGTAGCAGGTCCCGGCGGAGGCAGCCGATCTCATCTCGCAGATGACCGACAGTCCGCTGCTGCTCCTATTCCTGATCGTTCTGCTTTACTTGGTGGCCGGGGCGATCCTCGACCTGGGCGCAAACATCATCATCCTGGTCCCGGTACTCTACCCGATGGTGCTCGAATTCGGCATAGATCCGATTCATTCTGGGATCATCACAATCGTCGCTCTCGCGATCGGCCTGGTAACACCGCCCGTGGGCATCTGCCTCTTCGTCGCAAGCTCGATTGGGGATAAGCATTGCCGCTGCATCGCGGGCCGTCGTCCCCCTTTTTTGCGCTGCTTGCGGTCCTGATGCTGATCATATTCGTGCCCGATATCGCACTCTGGCTCCCGAGGGTCATGCGATGAGCTCGGCGAAGCAGAAGCAGGAGGTGCAGGATATGGCCACCGAGCCACCGATTTCAGCGACGTAAGCTGTCCGACGAGGTTCTTTCGCGCCTGAGCGACAGGATCAGCGCGGGCGAGTTCCGGCCCGGCGAGCATCTTCCATCCGAGCGGGAATTGATGAACGCCTACGGCGTGGGCCGGCCCGCGGTTCGCGAGGCTCTCCAGAGCCTCGAGCGCGCGGGTATCGTCGCCATCTCGCATGGCGAGCGGGCGCGCGTCGCGGTGCCGACCGCGGACGTGCTGATCAAGCAGATCGCGAGCGGGGCGCGCCATGCCCTGTCGATGAACCCGTCGATGCTCGAACACTTGAAGGATGCCCGCCTGTTCCTCGAGGTCGGCCTCGCCGGGCAAGCGGCCGAGCGCGTGAAGGAAGCCGGTGTCAGCGGTCTCGAGGCGGCGCATGAGGAGCATGTCAAAGCATTGAACGACTTGGACGTTTTCGTGCGACGAGACATGGCGTTCCACCAGGAAATCGCGCGGATGACCGGCAATCCGATCTACCCGGCGCTGATCGAGGCGATGTTCGACTGGCTCGGGGAATACTACGCCCAGCTGGTCCGCGCTCCGGGGGCGGAGGCGCTGACCCTCGAAGAGCATGGCCGGATCCTGTCCGCGATCCGGGATGGCGACGTCGAGGGGGCCGGGCACGCGATGCATCTCCACTTGAGCCGCGCGAACAGCCTCTACCGGCATCTCGTGCAGGATGACGAAGACAACGGAGCCGTGGGATGACGACGACAGCACCCGAGCGTATCGAGGTCGACTACCTGATCGAAACGGCATTCTCGCTTGTCGAGGCCGCCGAGGCGATGGCTGGCGAGCAGTCGAGCGGGACCTTCCTGCCGATCTCCGGGGAGACGCCGGAACTCAAGGAGCGGTCGGCGGCGCGCATCGAGCGCTTGGAGGAGGTCGAGGATGCGGTCGGTCCCTCGCTGCCGGGGGCGGCCCAACCCAAGAACGGCGACGGCCGGGGTCACCGGGCCCGGGTCACCTTGTCCTGGCCCATTGATAATATCGGCCCGTCGCTCCCGAACCTGCTCGCTACGGTCGCGGGCAACCTGTTCGAGCTGCGCCAGTTCTCGGGGCTGCGGATCGAGGACATCCGCCTGCCGGCCGCGTTCGCCGAGGCCTATCCGGGACCGAAATTCGGCGTCGAGGGCACCCGTCGGCTGAGCCAGGTGGCCGATCGTCCGCTGATCGGCACGATCGTCAAGCCGAGCATCGGATACACGCCGGAGGAAACGGCGGACATGGTCGCACGCTTGTCGAGGCCGGGATCGATTTCATCAAGGATGACGAGCTCAGTCGGACGGCGCCAGTTGCCCCTTCGACGATCGGGCGCGCGCGGTGATGCAGGTGATCAACGGGCACGCCGAACGGACCGGCAAGAAGGTCATGTTCGCCTTCAATATCACCGGCGAGCTGGACCAGATGCGCCGGCGGCACGACCTCGTCGAGGAACTCGGCGGGACCTGCATCATGGCGAGCCTGAACTCCGTTGGCATGGTGGGGATGATCGAGCTTCGGTCATGCCCGGCTCCCGATCCATGCGCACCGCAATGGTTGGGGAATCCTCACCGCCATCCGCTGCTGGGCTGGTCCTACGTCGCCTGGCAGAAACCCTGGCGCGGGCCGGAGCCGACCACATGCATGTCAACGGGACTCGAACAAGTTCTGCGAGGCCGACGACAGCTGATCGCCTCCGCCCGGGCCTGCCTGACCCCGATGTGGGAGGACAAGCCCTGCATCGCGATGCCGGTCTTTTCCTCCGGGCAGTCGGCGCTGCAAGCACATGCGACATACGACCGGCTCGGCTCGACAGACCTCATATTTGCGGCGGGCGGCGGCGTCATGGGCCACCGCGACGGACCGGCCGGCGGTGTCGCCATCTCCATCCGCTTGGAACGCGGCGATATCGGGCGTGCCTCTTTCCGAGCGTGCGGGCGACGACGATGCCCTCGCGAGGGCGCTCAAGAAGCACCGCTCATGAGCATGGCACGCGACGATACCTTGCCGCCAGAGGGGCCGCTGATCTCCTGGTATGGCGACGACTTCACCGGGTCGAGCGCGGTCGCGGAGGTACTGACTTTCGCCGGCCTGCCATCGGTGTTGTTCCTCGGCACGCCATCGCCCGAACGCCTCGCCCGCTTTCGGGATCTACCTGACCTGATGACCGCTGTCGGGTACGCGACCTCCCACGCCGACTTCGTCAGCAACAGCTACGGGGGCGGGGAGTTCGGCAGTGAGACCTCCTACGACTTGTACTTCAACAAGCCCGGGATCGGGATCACGGTCAGCTCCGGTGACAACGGCTACGGCGTCGAGTACCCGGCGGCGTCGCGCTACGTGACCGCGGTCGGCGGCACCAGCCTCAGTCAGACCTCGAACGGATGGTCCGAGACGGCGTGGAGCGGCGCCGGCTCGGGCTGCTCGGCGGTCGAGCCGAAGCCGTCGCTGGCAGCACGACAGCCGATGCTCGCGGCGGACCGTCGCCGATGTGTCCGCCGTCGCGGACCCGAACACCGGTGTCGCCGTGTACGACAGCTATGGCAGCAGCGGTGGAGCGAACTGGTACGTCTACGGCGGCACCAGCGTCGCCGCCCCACTCATCGCCGGCATCTGGGCGCTGGGCGGCGCACTCCCCGGCGGGACGGTCTCCGGTCAGGTGCCCTACCTCCACCTCGACGGCTGGACCGACGTCACCTCGGGCAGCAACACGCGCCACTGCCGGAACGGCTACCTGTGCCAGGCCGTCGTCGGGTACGACGGACCGACCGGGCTGGGCACTCCGATCGGCACCAGCGGCTTCGGCGGCGGCTCCGGAGGTGGCGGTGGGACGAACAGCCCGCCGACCGCGTCGTTCACCTACTCCTGCACAGACCTCTCGTGCAGCTTCACCGACACCAGCGTCGACAGCGACGGCACGATCAGCGCGCATGCCTGGACCTTCGGCGACGGGAGTGCGTCGACCGCGGTGAACCCGTCCCACAGCTACTCGGGGAGCGGCACCTACACCGTGACCTTGGCGGTCACCGACAACGGCGGCGCGACGGGGACGACCTCGCAGCAGGTCACGGTGAGTGCCCCGACGGGCGGGATCGCCCTGACGGCGACCGGCTACAAGGTCAAGGGTCGCAACACGGTCGACCTCGCGTGGACCGGCGCGAGCAACGTGCACGTGTACCGGAACGGGAGCTCGATCGCGACGGTCTCGGGAACCAGCTACACCGACAGCACAGGCGCCCGCGGCGGCGCGACGTACAGCTACCAGGTGTGCGCGACCGGGACCACGACCTGCTCCAACACCGTCACGGTGGTCTTCTGACCGCCAGTGTCGGGATCGGGGACCGTGACGTGCGGTGATCGCACGGTCAGAGGGCGGGGCCTTCGTCCCTCAGGCGCTGGACACTGGTCATCGCGTCGCGCAGCTGGTCGAGCCAGTCCTCGGCGTGCTCGCCGACGAGCCTGACGCACCAGCCGAGCGCGTCGGCTCTGCTGCGGGCCACGCCCGCCTCGACCAGGGTGTCGAGCACCTGGCGCTCCGGCTGGCGCAGCCGGGTCATCACCGGCGCCGCGACGTGGGTGAACAGCGCGCGGGTCGGACCGCAGTCGAGCGCCCCACGAGACCTTCCGCTCGAAGCGGTGCTCGGCCTCGCGGGCGATCCGGATCCGCTGGTCGCGGGTGTCCTCGCGGAACCGGCGTGATCCGCCCGACCGCCGCCTCGCGGGTCTCGGGCGAGTCGTCGTCGGTGACTCCGTCGGGGAGTGCGACCCGGCCGACGATCAGGATCTCGTCGCGGTCGACGCTCACCTGGCCGGCTGCGGCGAACCACTCGTCGGGCAACCGCCCGTGGATCCAGCCGGCGATCTGCTCCTGCCCCGCTCGCCCTGTTCCGGCCTCGCGGTCGAGGCTCCTGCTGCGCCCATGTCGGCACCTCCTGTAACGATGTAATCATGTAATCACATCGTTCCAAGCACCGTCAGTCGCGCGCGGTCAGCACCAGCGGACCCTCCGTCGGTGAGCGCGATCGTGTGCTCGCTGTGCGCGCCGCGCGAGCCGTCGGCGCTGCGCAGCGTCCAGCCGTCGGGGTCGGTGTGGATCTCGTCCGTGCCGTGCATGAACCACGGCTCGATCGCGATCACCAGGCCGGGGCGCAGCGCCAGCCCGCGGCCGGGCCGGCCGTCGTTGGGCACGTGCGGGTCGCCGTGCATGGTCCGACCGACGCCGTGACCGCCGAACTGGAGGTTGACGCCGAGCCCGGCCTCGCGGGCGACCGAGCCGATCGCGTGGCCGATGTCGCCGAGCCGGTTGCCGACCTGGGCGACGTCGATCGCGGCGGCGAGAGCGCGCTCGGTGGTCGCGATCAGCGCCAGGTCCTCCGCGCGCGGCGTCCCGACCACCAGGCTGAGCGCCGAGTCGGCCACCCAGCCGTCGACCGATGCGGCGAAGTCGACGCTCAGCAGGTCGCCGTCACGCAGGCGGTAGTCGTGCGGCAGACCGTGCAGGACGGCGTCGTTGACCGAGGTGCACAGCACCTTGCCGAACGGCATCGCCCCGAACGAGGGGTGGTAGTCGACGTAGCAGGACACCGCGCCCCGGTCCGCGATCATCTCCGGCGGCGAGCGCGTCCAGCTCGAGGAGGTTCATCCCGACGGCCGCCTCGTCGCGCAGCCGGGTCAGCACGGACGCGACGAAGCGGCCGGCGACCTTCAGCTTGTCGATCTCGGCGGCGTTGAAGAGCTCGATCACGCGCCGAGCCTAGGTGGTATGCCGGGCGTCGAGCCCGTCGAGGTGCCGACGTCTCGACAGGCTCGACGTCCGTGCGACGTCAGTTGGACGGCTTGTCGGCCGCCACCACCCACATCGCGAAGAACTGCGAGCCGCCGCCGTAGGCGTGGCCCAGCGCCTTGCGGGCGCCGTCGACCTGGTGCTCGCCGGCCTCGCCCATCACCTGCAGCGAGGCCTCGGCGAAGCGGAGCATGCCGCTGGCGCCGATCGGGTTGGAGGAGAGCACGCCGCCGCTCATGTTGACCGGCAGCCTGCCGCCGAGCGCGGTCTCGCCGGCCTCGGTGAGCTTCCAGCCCTCGCCCTCGGCGGCGAAGCCGAGGTTCTCCAGCCACATCGGCTCGAACCACGAGAACGGCACGTAGATCTCGCGCGCAGTCGATCTCGTCGATCGGGCTGGTGATGCCGGCCTGCTTCCACAGCGCGGCCGCGGCCTCGCGGCCGGCCTGCGGGTTGACCTGGTCGCGCTCGGCGGCCGTGGTCGGCTCCGAGCGCATCTGGGTGCCGTGGATCCAGGCCGGGTTGGTGATCGCCGGACTTCGCGACCGCGTCCTCCGAGGCGATCACCAGCGCGCAGGCGCCGTCGGAGGACGGGCAGGTCTCGTCGTACCGGATCGGGTCCCAGAGCATCTGTCGAGGCCAGCACCGACTCGACGGTGGTGCCCTCGTTGTGCAGGTGCGCGTAGGGGTTCTTCAGCGCGTTCTGCCGGTCCTTGGCCGCGACGATCGCGCCGATGTGGGTCGGTGCGCCGGAGCGGCGGATGTAGGAGCGCACGTGCGGCGCGAAGTAGCCGCCCGCGCCCGCGTGCACCGGCATGATGAACGGCACCGGCACCGACAGCGCCCACATCGCGTTGGACTCCGACTGCTTCTCGAAGGCGACCGTCAGCACCCGCTCGTGCACGCCCGGCCTGGACCAGCGAGGCGGCGACGATCGCGGTCGACCCGCCGACCGAGCCGGCCGTGTGCACCCGGAGCAGCGGCTTGCCCGCGGCGCCGAGCGCGTCGGCGAGGTAGAGCTCGGGCATCATCACGCCCTCGAACAGGTCGGGGGCCTTGCCGACGACGACGGCGTCGATGTCGTCGAAGGTCGAGCTCGGCGTCCGCGAGCGCGCGGTCGACGGCCTCGCGCAGCAGGCCGGCGATCGAGACGTCCTCGCGCTTGGCGCGGTGGTGGGTCTGGCCGACGCCGATGACGGCTGCGGGCACCTTGGACATCAGGCTGCCGCTCCTCTCCAGCGTGAGCACGAGGTTCTGCTGCAGCGCCGGGCCCGAGGTGGCGTGGGCCAGGGCCCTGCTCGGACTCGCCGGACCAGATCCGCCTGGCGGCCTCGCCGATGCGGTTCAGGCCGGCGGAGAACATCGGGTTGGCGGTCAGCGCGCCGCCCGACGGGTTGACCGTGACGTCGTCGGCCAGGCCGAGCGCCGAGCGCAGGATCAGCTCCTGGTGGCTGAACGGCGCGTGCAGCTCGGCGAGGTCGACGCCGTCGGTCCCGGCGGCCGCGGCCGGCCGGTGCGGTGCTCGCCGAGGTGGTCAGGTCGCGGGCGTTGAGCGCGATCGGCTCGATGCGGTGCTCGAAGCCGGTGATCCAGGCGGGCGTTGCCGGCTGCGCCTGGCAGCGCCTTGTCGCCGGCCGCGATCACGATGGCCGCGGCGCCGTCGGAGACCGGGGCGCAGTCCCAGCGGCGCAGCGGGTCGGCGTACACCGGCTGGGCGAGCACGTCCTCGACGGACGTGGCGCCCTTGCGGATCGCCCACTCGTTCGCGGCGGCGTCGGTCATCGAGCGGGCGACCACCTCGGCCATCGCCTTCTCGTCCCACAGGCCCTGCTCGAGTCCCAGCGCGGGCCTGCAGGCCGGCCAGCGAGACGGTGTCCGGCCACAGCGGCGTGACCGTGTACGGGTCGAGCTGCAGCGCCAGGGTGCGCCGCAGGACGCCGGCCGAGGACTTGCCGAACCCGTAGACCAGCGCGGTGTCGACCTCGCCGGTCTGGATCTTGACCCAGGCCTCGTACAGCGCCCAGGCGGCGTCCATCTCGACGTGCGACTCCATCACCGGCGGCAGGGCGCCGATCGCGTCGACCGCGGAGACGAACGAGAACGACCGTCCGGCCAGGTAGTCGCTGGAGCCGGAGCACCAGAAGTCGATGTCGGCCTTGGTCCAGCCGGTCTGCTCGAACAGCTCGCCGAAGATCGGGACCAGCAGCTCCACGCAGGTGGGGGAGCCGTCCATCTCCTTCATCTGTCGCTGGGCGAAGCCCACGACTGCGACGTCACGCATGTTCGTGCGTCCTCGTCCTGCTCAGAGGTGCTGCTTGTAGGTCTCGTAGTCCGCGTCCGGCTCGCCGGTCGGGCGGAAGTACCTGATGTTGCTCGATCGGTGGTGCCCCACTCCTCGCGCGGCTTCCAGACCGCCTCGACGCGCATGCCCATCCGGACCTCGGCTGGCCTCGACGCTCGAGGATCAGGTGCAGGAAGGCGATGTCCGCACCGTCGAGCAGGACGTACGCCGAGACGTACGGCGGCTCGATCTTCTGGCCCAGGAACGGCACGTTGACGATGCAGAACGTGGTCACCGTCCCGCGGTCGGGCAGCTCCACCTCGTCGGTCGTCGGCACTCCGTCGACGGGGCAGGCGCCGCGTGGCGGCACGTAGACCTTGTGGCACGTGGGGCACCGCTGGCCCAGGATCCGGCCCTCGGCGAGGCCGCGGAAGAACTTCGACTCCTCCGGCGAGGCGGCGTAGTCGTAGGCGAGGTTGACCGGGCTGACGATCCCGGTGACGTCGGGCTCGCCTCCGGCGTCGAGCCTGTCGAGACGCCGGCGGGCTGGCCTCGACGGCTGCGACTCGTCCGGGATCGGCTCGAAGCACGCGATGTCGCGTGATCGTGCCGGCTGGTCTCGTCGGCCCAGCGGGCCTGCACCCGCATCCCGGTCTCGATCTGCCGGCGGCGAGTCGACGGCGACGGCGTGCAGCAGCGGAGCGTCGGCACCGTCGAGCAGCACCTGCGCGAAGGCGAACGGCCGGTCCAGCGGCTGGTCGTCGACCGGCTCGGGCGACCCAGGTCCAGGTCTGGACGACGCCCTCGTCGCTCGACCGGCACCACCTCGGTGACCGGCGGCGTGGGTGATCGGGTCGTACTCCGGCGGCGGTACGACGACCCGGCCGTCGGAGAGCACGCCGCCGAGGATCTGTCGATGGCGCAGCGCGGACATGAAGCGGGAGAGCACCGGCCCGAGCGAGCGGGTGTAGTCGAACTCGACCTTCATCGGTGCGTGCAGTGTTCCGTGGGGTCATGGCCGGAAGTGAAACACGTTCTAGTTCTGCGAGACAAGGACCGGGTAGGGTTCCGCGCCATGAAGCTGGGACTGCAACTGGGCTACTGGGGCGCGCAGCCGCCCGCGAACGCACGGTGAGCTCGTGGCCGCCGCCGAGGAGGCCGGGTTCGACGCGATCTTCACCGCCGAGGCCTGGGGATCCGACGCCTTCACGCCGCTGGCGTGGTGGGGCCGGGAGACCTCCCGGGTGCGGCTGGGCACCTCGATCGTGCAGATGTCCGGGCGCACCCCGACCAGCATCGCGATGCACGCCCTCACCCTCGACCACCTCTCCGGCGGCCGGGTCGTCCTCGGCATGGGCGTCTCCGGCCCGCAGGTCGTCGAGGGCTGGTACGGCCAGCCGTTCGCCAAGCCGCTGGCGCGCACCCGCGAGGTCGTCGAGATCATCCGCAAGGTGCTGGCCCGCGAGGCGCCGGTGACCAACGACGGCCCGCACTACCCGCTGCCGTACGCCGGCCCGGGCTCGGTCGGCCTCGGCAAGCCGCTGAAGCCGATCGTGCACCCGCTGCGGCGCCGACATCCCGATCTGGCTCGGCGCCGAAGGACCGAAGAACGTCGCCCAGACCGCCGAGATCGCCGACGGCTGGATCCCGATCTTCTACACCCCGAAGTCGGCGGGCATGTACCAGCCGTGGCTCGACGAGGGCTTCGCCCGTCCGGGCGCGCGTCGTACGCGGGCGGACTTCGAGATCGCGGCGACCTGCCACCTGCAGATCACCGCCTCGCCCGAGGAGCGCCAGGCGGTGATCGAGGCGATGAAGCCGTTGATCGCGCTCTACATGGGCGGGATGGGCGCCAAGGAGCAGAACTTCCACAAGAACGTCTTCGAGCGGATGGGCTACGCCGCGATCACCGACCAGGTGCAGGAGCTGTTCCTCGCCGGCAAGCGCGAGCAGGCGACCGCGCTGATCCCCGACGAGCTGGCCGACGACATGCACATCGTCGGCGACGCGGGCTACGTCAAGGAGCGGGTCGCGCAGTGGGCGGAGACCGGCGTGACCACGCTGCTGCTCAGCTTCCGCGACGCGGCCGAGGTGCGCACGGTCGCCGAGCTGCTCGGCTGACGCGCCGGCGGGCCGACTGCGGTGACCCGAACCTGGGCATGCCACGGCGGACAACCTGGGTAGTTCTCACCGATCCCGGTGCGCCGCGCGGCTGCCATCCTCGGGATGGTCAGCCAACCGAAGGAGCCCCCATGCCCCGGACCATCAACCCGTCGAGTCGCACCGGGACGGTTCGATGACCGTGCGGGTCGACGTGGACTACCTCGTGGTGGGTGCCGGAGCAGCGGGGATGGCGTTCACCGACGCGCTGGTCGACCACGCCGACGTGACGGTGGCGATGGTGGACCGTCGGCACAGTGTCGGCGGGCACTGGCTGGACGCCTACGGGTTCGTCCGCCTCCACCAGGCGTCAGCGTTCTACGGCGTGCCCTCGACGCTCCTCGGCGGTGGCCGGGTCCAGGTGGACGGCCCCGAAGCCGGCTTGCACGAGCGTGCGACCGCGGCGGAGGTCTGCGCCTACTACGACCGGGTGCTGCACGAGCGCATGCTCCCCGGCGGACGCGTCTCGTTCTTCCCCAACTGCGAGTACCTGGGTGAGCGGCGGTTCCGGTCGCAGGTGTCGGGCACCCGGTACGAGGTCGGACCACAGACGCGGGTGGTGGACGCTCGCTACCTCGCACCGCAGATCCCCGCCACGACGCCGCCGCCGTTCGGCGTCGCGGAGGGAGCGCGCGTGGTGCCCGTGAACGACCTCGTGCGCGTCGGCGCCGCGGCCTCGCAGTACGTCATCGTCGGCTCCGGCAAGACCGCGAGCGACGCCTGCATCTGGCTGCTGGAGAACGGCGTGGACCCGAACGCGATCTGTTGGGTCCGCCCCCGCGACCCGTGGATGCTCAACCGCGCCCGGGTGCAGCCCGATCCCGCGGTGTTCCTCGAGATGGCGGCCGACACCATGGAGGCGGCGTCGGGCGCGCGCACCGCCGACGACCTGTTCCTTCGGCTCGAGGCAGCCGGGGTGATGCTGCGGATCGATCCGTCCGTGGTCCCGACGATGGCGAAGACGCCGACCCTCGCCGAGTGGGAGCTCGATCGGCTGCGATCGATCACCCACGTCGTCCGGCTCGGCCACGTCAGGCACGTCGAACGGACCAGACTGGTGCTCGAGGAGGGGGAGGTTCCGATCGCGGGGGACGCGCTCGTGGTGCACTGCGCCGCTCCCGGCCTGCAGTACCGGCCGCTGGTGCCGATCTGGGGCGACGACGCGATCACGCTCCAGCTGATCCGTGCCGGCTTCCCGTGCTTCGCCGCCGGGCTGGCGGGCTTCGCCGAGGCGGTCATCGGCGACGACGCCGAGAAGAATCGCCTCTGCCCGCCGTCGCCGTACTCGAACACGCCGGACGACTGGGCGCGGATGCAGGTGCTGGGCCACCGCGCCGCCTCGGCGTTCGCGTCTCATCCGGACCTGAAGGCGTGGTCGGACCAGGTCGCCCTGAACCCCGCGAGAACGCCCTCGGGTGCGGCAGGTTCGCCCGAGCTGGTGGCCGCGGTGACGAGGTTCCAGGAGCACGTCGGAGCCGGCATTGCGCGGCTCGCCGAGTTTGCCGGCCTGGCCGCGGCGCCCGGAGAGTCGATGACCGCCGACGTTGCCGAAATCTAGAACGCGTTCTAGTCTGGCCGCCATGGACACGGCGTCTGACGAAGCCCTGCGCACCGGCACCCACAACGGACACCTGATGGTCGCCGCTCTGCGGCGACACCAGGACCGACCGATCATCCACCTCGGCGACATCACACTGACCGGTGGCCAGGTCGCGGACCGGATCAGCCAGTACATCCAGGCGTTCGAGGCGCTCGGCGCCGGGACCGGCACTGCCGGCGCGCTGCTCGCCCTCGAACCGGCCCGAGGTGCTGTTCATCCTCGGGGCCGGCCAGACCCAGGGCTACCGGCGCACCTCGCTGCACCCGCTCGGTTCGGCCGACGACCACGCCTACGTGATCAACGACGCCGGCATCACCACCCTGATCGTCGATCCCGTACTTCGCCGAGCGTGCGGTCGAGCTCCTCGCGAAGTGCCCCGGACTGACCCAGGTGCTCACCATCGGGCCGGTCCCCGAGGTGATCGCGAAGGCTGCGGCCGACAGCGGGCGTACGACGGCCGACCTCGACCGAGGTCGCCGGCGGCCTTCGAGCCCGCGCCGCTGGCCGCCAGGCTGCTGCCCGCCGGACCACATCGTCTCGATCACCTACACCGGCGGCACCACGGGCAAGCCCAAGGGCGTGATCGGGACCTGACCCAGACGATGAACACGATGACCAGCATCCAGCTCGCCGAGTGGGAGTGGCCGGAGTCGCCGCGGTTCCTGATGTGCACCCCGCTCTCGCACGCCGGCGCGGCGTTCTTCGTCCCGGTCGTGATCAAGGGCGGCACGCTGTTCGTGTCTGCCGCGGTTCGACCCGGCCGAGGTGCTGGCCACCATCGAGGAGAAGAAGATCAACGCCACTGATGCTGGTGCCCGTCGATGCTCTACGCGCTGATGGACCACCCCGACTCGCGCACGCGGGACCTGTCCTCGCTGGAGACGGTCTACTACGGCGCCTCCGCGATCAACCCGGTGCGCCTGAAGGAGGCGATCGAGCGGTTCGGACCGATCTTCGCCCAGTACTACGGCCAGTCCGAGGCGCCGATGGTGATCACCTACTTCGCCAAGGGCGACCACGTCGACGCCGACGGCCACCCGTCGAGAAGCGGCTGACCTCGTGCGGCCGGCCGTCGGCGCTGGTGCGCACCGCCCTCCTCGGCGAGGACGGCAACCCGGTCCCGCAGGGCGAGCCGGGGGAGATCTGCGTCGCCGGTCCGCTGCTCTCCGCCGGCTACTGGAACCTGCCCGAGCGAGACCGCGGAGACCTTCCGGGACGGCTGGATGCACACCGGCGACGTCGCCCGCGAGGACGAGGACGGCTTCTGGTACATCGTCGACCGCACCAAGGACATGATCGTCACCGGCGGCTTCAACGTGTTCCCGCGCGAGGTCGAGGACGTCGTCGCCGAGCACCCGGCGGTCGCCCAGGTCGGCGTGATCGGCACCCCGGACGAGAAGTTCGGCGAGGCTGTCACCGCGATCGTCGTGCTCCGCGAGGGCCACGAGCTCACCGAGGCCGTGGTCGGGAGATCCAGGACATGGTCAAGGAACGCAAGGGCTCGGTGCAGGCGCCGAAGCAGGTGATCGCGGTCGACGCCCTGCCGCTCACCGCTCTCGGCAAGCCGGACAAGAAGGCGCTGCGCGCGCAGTACTGGGAGGGCCAGGGCCGCAGCGTCGGCTGAGTGAGCGCACGACGCGGCCGCCGTGTCCGGCCAGCTGGACACGGCGGCCACGTCGTCGCCCCGAGAAGTCTCGAGAGGTCCCGGGCGGCCCTGGGAGGTCCCGGGCTGGGGCGGTCAGGGGCAGGTCGGCCAGGGGTGGGGCGCGACGGAACCCATGCCCTGGTTCGTGCTCGGGCCGTCGATGCACGGCAGGCCGGGTCGGCGTACCCGGCAGCCGCGGCTGCTCAGCCGGGCCGACCGCGCCAGCGGTCGGTGCACCGTCAGACGCCTTCTTGCACGGGTAGATCTCGTCGGCGACGAGTCCGTGGGCGTCGCGGTGCACCGTGTTCGCCGCCTCTGCGTCGGGTGCGTCGACCAGGCAGAAGATCTTCCCGGCGCCCTCGTCGACCCAGTAGCGGAGGTACTGGACGTCGTGGTCGCCCTGCGTCGCGAGATCGGCCTGGTGGGCCTTGGCGACGTCGTCGATGCTGACCCCGCCGTCCAGGTGGTGGATGTCCATGAAGAGAGGCATGACGTGCTCCTTGGTCGAAGTGATGTCGTGACGTTAGGTGTCGCGCTGGACACCGCAGATCGGTGACGGGTGCCCAGATTGGGTGGCGGGTTGCCCAGGTCGAGGTGGCCGCGGAGCGCCCGAGGCCGACCCGTGCTCGGGGTCAGCGGTGGCTGTCCCGATCGACGCGCAGGTCCTCCAGGGCGACCCTGACGTTGGCCGCGTGCGCCGCGACGACGAGGCGGGACAGGGCCGGTGGCGTCGGAGCGAAGGCGATCGGGTCCGTCGGCAGCCGGAACGCCTGCGCCGGAGCCGCGGCGAGCAGCAGCGTCGCGAGACAGGCGATGCTGCCGACGATCGCGGCGGCGCGCGGGGTGGAGAGGCGGGTCGGGATACGGCTGCTACGAACCGTGGCTTCCATCAGATGCTCCTTGGTCGAGGTGTTGCCTCGACGCTAGGAGCCGGCGACGGCCGGCAAATCGGTGACGACAGCCCAGTTCGGGCTCGAAGCCACCTAGGTTGATGCGACCGCCGGGTGCCTGGCTGCCTCGGCACGAGACGACACACCGAGCTTGGCGAGGATCGAGGAGACGTGGTGGTCGACCGTCCGTTGGGAGATGAACAGTCGTTCGGCGATCTCCGCGTTGGTCAGGCCTTCGCGCAGCTCGTCGAGCACCTCGGCCTCGCGCGCGGTGAGACCGGCGGGATGTGCTGCGGTGGTCGCGCGCGGACCTCGGACCGCGGGCACTCGCACCCCCCGCTCCTGCAGGAGTGCGCGGACGCGGGCGGCGGCGGACTTCGTGCCCAGGTCGGTGAAGAGGTCGAAGGCGCGCATCATCGACGCGCGCTCCCCGGTCCAGGTCAGCGCGACGGCCTCCTCGAACGGACAGGCGAGGTCGTGCCAGGCCTCGGCCGCCTCGGCGTACCGGCCGGCGACCTCGAGCGAGTACGGCGCGGGCAGCGTCTGGCCGGGATCCACCGGCATCCCGAGCCGCGAGAGCCAGCTCGCGAGCTCGCCCTGCATCCAGGGATGGGCGCCCCGGCCGCGACGCTGGGCGTCGAGCACCGCTTCGGTGACGTAGCGGGAGTCGCCGGTGAGCCATGCCGCCTCCGCAGCGGCGGTCGCGACCTGGAGAAGCCAGAACGTCTCGTCGTTGCCGCGCACGAGCGACCAGAGTCTGGCGAGCCAGTCCGGCGCCTCAGGGCGTCCGAGGCGGAAGCCCGAGCGTGCCAGACCGAGGCTCAGGTGCAGCTCGTTGATCGGAGAGACGGTCTCCTCCATCGTGGTCAGAGCCAGCCGCACCGCGGATTCGTGGGCGCCTCGGCGCATGAGCTCGGTCACGCGGGAACCGCGCAGGCAGACGCTGTAGGTGTGTTGCTCGTGCTCCAGGCTGTAGGTGAGCGCCTCGTCGTAGCGGTCCGTGTAGGACTCCAGGTCGAGATTGTCGATCGAGAACTCGTACAGGCTGGTGTAGGCGCACGCAGCCAGGGTGCTGTCGTGGGCGCGCAGACCGTGGTCGAGCGCGACCTCGAGCGCGGGGTAGTCCACGATCCCGGCTGGGCTCTCGATCGAGGCCTTGGCCAGGTGGGCGCGGCCCAGGAGTGAGAGATCGCCGAGCTCGTCGGCGATCCGGAGACACTCGTCGAGGGCGCTCCGGCGCTCGTCGGGCGGCACTTCGTCGCTGACGACGCGGTTGAAGAAGGCGAGGCCGCGTTCGACCGTGTCGTCCCGGTCACGCATGATCTGGAAGGACTCGCGTTCTGCGGCGCGCGACTCCTCGGTGCGACACAGTCGCCACAGGCACACGCCGTAGCGACGCAGGCACCGGCTCAGGTCGGTCGGCCGGTCGAGGGTGCGGTGCAGGTCGATGGCCCGCTGCCAGTGTGGCTCGGCCTCGGCCCACTGGTCGCGGATCGACAACGACTCGGCGAGCGCCTCCTCGAGCTCGGCCCGGACGGCGTCCGGCATCTGGTCGGCGTGGGCGAGCGCGCGCCGGAACTGCACGATCGCCTCGCGGTGGGCACTCGCCTCGGCCGCGGCTCGTCCGGCCAACGGTGCGTAGCGCAGCGTCGCCTGCACGTCACCCGCGCCCACCGCATGGTGGGTGAGCTCGGCGGCGTCTGCGTCTTCGCGCTCGAGTGCGAGCAGCGCGATCCGGTGCAGCTCGGCGGCCTGCACGTTCGGCACTCCCTGCTCGACGGCCCGGCGCGTCAGCTCGTGGCGGAAGCCGAACGCCGGTCCGGCGGCGACCAGCGTGCCGGACCCAACGCACTCGTCGACCGCGGTCGGGCTGACCCCGGCAACGGCGGCCAGCGTCGCGGCGGTCGCGGGCCGTCCGAGCACGGCCGCGCCGGCCAGGATGCGCTGGGCCGGCGTGGAGTGTCGCAGCACCCGAGCGCGCACGACGTCGGCGACGGACGGAGGCACGGCACCGCCACCGAGGGCGAGGACCTCGCCGACGTAGAACGGGTTGCCGCCGGTCAGGGCGTGGACCTCGCCGCCGTCGCCCGCGATGCGCTCGACCGCGGCGGGAGTCAGGGGAGGCACGGGAACGCGCCTGGTGGAGCCGTGGGACGCGAGTCGCCCGATCACCGTCGCCAGAAGACCGTCGTCGGGCTCGTCGTCGCGATAGGTGGCCAGCACGATCACCGGCAGCCGCGCCAGTCGCCGGCTCAGGTGGCTCAGCCAGTCGAGGGTCGCCTCGTCCGCCCAGTGCACGTCCTCGAGGACGACGCCGATCGGGCGATCGCTGGAGGTGAGGACCGAGAGGAACTCCGTGAACAGCTCGTTCCGGTCGGTGTCGGTCGCACAGAGGTCCCGCAGGCGGCCGCCGACGTCGGCCGCGATCTCGTGCAGCGGTCCCAGCGGGCGCGGGGTGAAGCCGCCGTCGCAGGCAGCCCAGAGCCACCGGGTGTCGGGGCGAGACGCACGGAAGGCATCGACGAGCGACGTCTTGCCGATGCCGGCCTCGCCCGTGACCAGGACCAGCCGACCGCGGCCGGACCGCGCATCGGCGGCGTACTCGGCCAGGGCTGCGAGCTGGGATTCGCGCTCGTGCAAGTGCATGGCGACGAGTGTAGGTACGCACCACCAGCCTGAACCTTTCGAGAACATTTCGGGTTCGGGCCGCGAAGTCCGAGGGCGGTCGGCCCTAGGCACGTCGCTCCCAACATGGGCATCGGGATACGGATCCGTCGGCCCGGCGCGGCGCGATTGTGTGGGCGCCGCGGTGCGACCGACACCGCGACCGACCACAGGACCGACGAAGGACGCTTCCTTGACCAGCACGAGATCGAGCGCGAGATCGACAGCAGTCCACTCCCGGACACGGCACCGTGTCGCCGGCCTCGTGTTGGGGTTGGCCGTGGTCGGCGTCCCCGTGGTCGCCCTGAGCTCGCCGGCGCAGGCCGCGGGCGTCACGACGACCACCATCACGGCCCCGGTCGGCGGCACCCACTACCTGGTCACCGACGCCCAGCCCGCCACGACGGTGACCGTGAAGGGGACCAGCAACGGCACCTTGGGTGACCGGCTCGACGTGCGTTGCTACACGAGCTCGGCGGAGTGGACGACCGTCACGGCGGGCGCCTTCGTCGATGCCGACGGCAGCTTCGCCACGTCGATGCGCACCGACAACCCGTTCGGCACCTGCATCCTGCGTGCGGTTCCGGCCGGGCTCCCCGCCGGGAGCAACCTGAGCCAGTTCACCGGCCCGCGACTGACCGGCGAGATGATCAGGTCGACGAGGATCGGCGGCACCGGACCGAACGCGGCCAAGGTCTACGACTACGACGTGCGCTTCCAGGGCGCCCGCGGGTACAACCGATTCTTCTCCGCGACCGACCTCGGGGTGGCCAGCTCGCGGTTGCAGTACGACGACGGGACGTCGAGCGCCTACCTCTGGAACGGGGTCGGCTCGTTGATCAACCCGAAGGCGGAGGCCGAACGTGCCCCGATGCGCGTCGACGGGCACATCGGCTACGGGCCGTTCTCGGCCGAACAGCTCTACCCGGGATCCTTCGACGTCCCCGGTCTACCGGGGCTGGCCTACGACGCGAGTCGGGATCCGGCGACCGGGGACACCACCATCCACGAGCACGACCCGATCGTCGTCTGTCCGA
Source organism: uncultured Actinomycetota bacterium (assembly GCA_963731485.1). Lineage (GTDB taxonomy): Bacteria > Actinomycetota > Actinomycetes > Propionibacteriales > Nocardioidaceae > Marmoricola. The sequence continues at coordinate 190,176 of CAVSVQ010000008.1, read as the reverse complement.
CCGACACCTACCCGCCCACGCTCGAGTCGTGCCCGCGATTCGACTCCGCGGGCGTGCAGCTGGATCGAACCATCCTCACCAGCGACGACGGCCTGCGGATCCTGGTCAGCGACGCCTGGGTCAGCACCGACGGCCGTGCGCACACGGTCGCCGCCCAGTACGCCGAGACGATCGACGCCTCGGACAACACTCCGCCCGCGTCCAGCACCCCGCTCGGGCTGAACCTGACCTGGCTGGGCGGCGGCTACCGGACCTTCACCACGGGCACCGCCTTTGCCGGGCCGGGCCAGGTGCCGGCCAGCATCCTGGTCCGCGACCACAACAACGCCGCGGACGGAGACCGTCGCTTCCCGCGCGGCGCGATCAGCGTCGACGTCGCACCTCAGCGGGTCCACTGGGCCACCAGCAAGCGGGCCGAGCTCGACTACGAGGCGATCGCGGTGCCCGCCGGCGGCTCCCGTGTGATCCAGCAGGCGCTGGTGATCGGCACCACCGAGGCCGAGATCGCCACCAAGGCTGCGGCGCAACGTGACCGGATCAACCCCTACCGGCCGGATGCCCTGATCCGGCGAGCCGGTGCGCGCCACTACGTCGGCGGCAACGTCCTCGACGCCACGGGTGCCCGGCAGACCGTGACGCGGCGCGTCAGGCGTGGGCACCGCGTGTCGTTCCTGGTGCGGGTGGAGAACGACGGGTCGGTCCTGGACGGCTACGCGATCAAGGGCGCCCGGTCGGGCCACGGCGTCTCCGTCCGCTACTTCGCAGGCGCGCGCGGCCGCAAGGAGATCACCCGGGCGGTTCGCCGCGGACGCTACCGACTCCCGAACCTCGCGCCGGGCCAGGCGCGATCGGTCCGGGTCGTCGTGACCGTCACCGGCCACCTTCGCCGTGCCGGCCGGGCTCTGCCGATCCGGGTCCGCTCGACGCAGGACGCCGCCCGCGTGGACACGGTCAGGGCACGGGTGCGGATCCCGCGCTGACCCGAGAACGACCCCGATCCGGACGACGTCCGGGCCCGGGCCCCCGAATGTCGATTCACCCCTCACAAGGAAGCAGGTCCATGAAGAAGATCGCCGTAGTGCTCACCCTGTTCACCGTCCTCACCGCCTGCGGTGGAAGTGGCGGTGCCGGGAGGCCAGCGACCGACGAGATCGCCCGAGCGCTCAAGGACAAGGACAACCCCATCGGCCAGTCGATCGCGGCCGCGGGCGGTGCCGCCACCGACCAGGCCATCCAGTGCATCTCGAAGGCGTTCCACGACTCCTCGGTCTCCGACGCCGCGCTGACCGCCATCATCAAGGGCGACACCGGATACAAGGGCAGCAAGAAGGACGCCGACAGATTCGAGGAGGTCATCAAGAACGACTTCCCGAAGTGCCTCCTCGGCTGACGCGCGCCGGCGACGAGCCGCGTGCGTGGTCGGCGTGCGTGGTCAGCCCGCGAGGAACGAGAACCGGACCTCGCGCTCGGCGTTGTCGACGTTGAGGTCGACCAGGCAGATGCTCTGCCAGGTGCCGAGCAGGAGCCGACCGCCGGCGACCGGCACGGTGGCGTACGGCGGCACGAAGGCGGGCATCACGTGGGACCGTCCGTGCCCTCGGCTGCCGTGCCGGTGCCGCCACCGGTCGTCGGCGGGGAGCAGGTCGGCGAGCGCGGCGAGCAGGTCCTCGTCGCTGCCGGCGCCGGTCTCGATGATCGCGATCCCGGCAGTCGCGTGCGGCACGAACACGTGCAGCAGCCCGTCGCCCTGTGCCGGCGACGTACGCCGCAGCGTCACGGGTCAGGTCCAGGACGGTCTCGGAGCTGCCGGTCCGGTAGAGCGGGTCTCGGTGTCCATCGGCTCAGCGCCTCGCACTTCGGGGACGGCGCGATCGCCGGGTCGGTCAGCTCGAAGAACTCGCGTGGCTCGAAGTGGAACGCCGCGGCAACGAGGTTCGAGGGGAAGGTCGCCACCCGCGTGTTGAAGGCGCTGACGTTGAGGTTGTAGAAGCGGCGGGCCGCGGCGATCCGGTCCTCGGTGTCGGTGAGCTGGTGCTGGAGGTCGAGGAAGTGCGGCGCTCGCCTTGAGGTCCGGGTACGCCTCCGCGCGGGCGAGCACCTGGCCCAGGCTGCGACCGACCTCCTCCTCGTACGGCAGCAGCCCGCCCGGCGGCCGCCGTCGCGGTGGGCCGCCGCCGCCTCGCGGGCCCGGACCAGCGCCGTCGAGCACCTCGCGCTCGTGCTCGGCATACGCCCTGGACGGTCCGGACGAGGTTCGGGACGAGGTCGCGACGACGGGTGAGCTCGACGTCCACCCCGCCCCAGGACGCGTCGATGAGGGTGCGCTGCCGGACGAACCGGTTGTACATCGTCACGACCGCGAGGCCGGGAGACGACGACCAGGGCAGCGACCGCGGCGAGCACGACGGTCGTCGCGGCGCTCATGCCGTTGCCGTCGGGTCGTGCGCGGAGTCCGGCCTGGTTCCAGACGAAGCCGGGGACCAGGTCGAGGATGCCGTCGAGATCGGTCAGCCGGTCGTCGAGCTCGGCGATCGAGTGGCTGCCGGAGCGGATGGCGAGCAGCCAGCGGCCACTGAACCGCCAGCCCCGGTCGTGGATTCGCAGGAGGTACTCCATCATCCGCGGGTGCAGCACGTCGGTGGCGAACTTGCGGTCGTCGGCGCGGACCGTGAAGGCGCGGTTGAATGCCTCGGACTCCAGCTCGATGTCGGAGCCCGTCAGCCGGCCCACATCCGGCCGAGGAAACCCTCCGGGGTGACCGAGAGCGCCGGCAGGATGACGCCGGCGTCGAGCGCCACCACCGAGTAGCGGGTGGGTCTCGGTGCTGGACTGCGTATGTCCCTCGGCGTCGGTGCTGGTCGCGGTGGTGGAGTACTGGTAGTCGAACGCGACGAACGCGCGCCCGTCGTACTGCGCCGGTGAGCACGTTGTCGGCGCGACGGTCGTCGCCGAGTCCGAACGGCGCGCCGTCGAACGCCGTACCCAGCGGTCGTCTCTCGGCGACGTAGGACCACCCGCGCCGGCCGCGAGGGCCGCGAGCGCCTCGCGGCGCCTCTTCGCCGCGATGTGGGACACGACGACGATCACGACCATCAGGACGACGACGACGCCGAAGAACACGAAGAAGACCGCAGGGACCGCCACGAGACCGCCTCGGGTTTGACCGAGAAGTGGGCCTCAGTACCAGCGAGGCCGTCCGGGTGCGATCGAGACGCTCAGCTGCCGGTGAACTTCGGGGCGCCGCTTCTCCAGGAACGCGCGCGGGCCCTCCTTGGCGTCGTTCGACGGCGAAGACCGCGGCGCCGACCTGGCGTCGTCGGCCCAGCAGTCGTCCTCGTGCTTGCCCTCGGAGTCGCGCATGGTCTTGAGGATCGCCTGGACGGCGAGCGGGCCGTTGGCGGCGATCATGTCGGCGATCTCGTGGGCCTTGGCGAGCGCCTGGCCGTCGGGGACGACGTGGCCGATCAGGCCGAGCTCCTTCGCCTCGGGTGCCAGGATGTGTGCGGCCGGTCAGCAGCAGGTCGGCCGCGACCGTGTAGGGGATCTGGCGGGGGAGGCGCACGGCGGACCCGCCCATCGGGTAGAGGCTCCAGCGCGCCTCGGAGACGCCGAACTTGGCGCGACTCCCCGGCGACCCGGATGTCGGTGCCCTGCAGGATCTCGGTGCCGCCGGCGATCGCCGGGCCCTCGACCGCGGCGATGAGCGGCTTGGTGAGCCGGAAGCCCTTGAGCAGGCCCTTGATGACCGTCGGGTCGTACTCGCCGGACTCGAAGCTCTCCGACGGCGGCTTGGCGTTCGTCGGCCTTGAGGTCCGCGCCCGCGCAGAAGTAGCCGCCGGCGCCGGTGAGGATGCAGACCCGGATCTCGGGGTCGGAGTTCACCCGGTCCCAGGCGTCGCTCCATGATCGCGAGCATCTCCGCCGGACAGCGCGTTGCGCGCGCTCGGGCCGGTTCATGGTCACGACCAGCTTGTGGCCGTCCTGCTCGACCAGGCAGTGGGGCGTGGCGGCGTGTCTCGGCGAGCGGTCTCGGGTCGGTGCCGTCATGCGCGGAATGCTAGCCAAGAACGAGAACGTGTTCTAGTCTCGCGCCGCATGGCCCTCAACATCGCTGACCTCTTCGAGCATGCCGTCGACGCGGCGCCCGACAAGCCGGCCGTGAAGGTGGGTGACGCGCACCGTCACCTACGCCGAGCTGGAGGCGCGAGGCGAACCGGCTCGCCCACTACCTGCCGCCGCAGGGCGTGCAGCCGGGCGACCACGTCGCGCATCTACGCCAAGAACAGCATCGAGCACGTCGATCGCGGTGCTGGCGATCGTGCAAGATCCGCGCGGTCACCATCAACGTGAACTACCGCTACGTCGAGGGCGAGCTCGACTACCTCTTCGACAACGCCGATGTCGTGGCGCTGATCTTCGAGCGCACCTACGCCCGCTGGTCGCGAAGTGCGCGCCGAAGCACCGAGGCTGAAGCACCTTCGTCGTCATGCCCGACGTGATCGAGCCCGACGACCAGTCCGACATCTCGCGCCGTTCGGCGGCGTGCTCGTACGCCGACGCGATCGCCGGCCAGAGCGACGAGCGCGACTTCGAGCAGCGCAGCGCCGACGACCTCCACATCATCTACACCGGCGGCACCACCGGCTTCCCGAAGGGCGTGATGTGGCGCCACGAGGACTTCTGGCGCGTGCTCGGCGGCGGCATCGACTTCTACACCGGCGAGCCGCTCGACGGAGTACGACCAGTCCGAGCAGGCCAAGCAGGACGGCCGGATGGTCACCTTCCCGCTCAGCCCGCTGATGCACGGCGGCGCCCAGGCGGGCCTGCTGATGCACCTGTTCGCCGGCCACCTGACCATCCTCGAGCCGAAGTTCGACCCGAAGCGCACCTGGGAGATCATCGACGAGAAGGCGTGCAGCTGATCTTCATGACCGGCGACGCGATGGCCCGGCCGCTGATCGAGGAGTACGAGCGCAAGGCCGCCACCGGCACGCCGTACGGCGGGGCCAGCCTGTTCGCGATCTCCAGCAGCGCCGCGATCTTCAGCCCGCCGGTGAAGGAGCGCTGGATGGCGGCCTTCCCGAACGCGGTCTTCACCGACTCGGTGGGCGCCTCGGAGACCGGCTTCCAGGGCATGGGCATGCAGGACAAGGACGCACATCTGCAGCGACGGGCCGGTGGTCGGCCTCGGCCCGAACAGCGTGGTGCTCGACGAGGACAACCACGTCCTCGACCTCGGCCACCGACGTCGGCAAGATCGGCCGGCTCGGCCGCGGCGGCTCGGTGCCGGTCGGCTACTACAAGGACCCGGAGAAGTCCGCGGCCACGTTCCTCGAGATCGACGGCAAGCGCTACTCGGTGCCCGGCGACTTCGCCCGGATCGAGGAGGGCAACCGGGTCACCCTGCTCGGCCGCGGCTCGAACTGCGTCAACACCGGCGGCGAGAAGGTCTACCCCGAAGAGGTCGAGATGGCGATCAAGGCCACCCGGCCGTCTACGACTGCCTCGTCGTCGGCATCCCCGACGAGAAGTACGGCCAGGCCGTCGCCGCCGTCGTCCAGCTGCGCGAGGGCGAGACCGTCGAGCTCGAGGAGCTGCGCGAGTTCCTGCGCGAGTACCTCTCCGGCTACAAGCTGCCGCGCGCGCTCACGTCGTCCCGAGATCCCGCGCAACGCCACCGGCAAGGCGCAGTACCCGAGGGCCAAGGAGATGGCCTGCTCGAGGCGCAGGCCGGGGCCGCGGAAGGGGCGCTCGCCTGATGCACACCGACCTCTGCGACCGGCTCGGGATCGAGTACCCGATCTTCGCGTTCACCCCGTCGGAGAACGTCGCCGCCGCGGTCTCGCGGGCCGGCGGCCTCGGCGTGCTCGGCTGCGTGCGGTTCAACGACACCGACGAGCTCGAGGAGACCCTGACCTGGCTCGACGACAACACCGACGGCAAGCCGTACGGCGTCGACGTCGTGATGCCGATGAAGATCCCCACCGAGGGCAAGGCCGTCGACCTCAAGGCGATGATCCCCGAGGAGCACATCACCTTCGTCGAGCGAGACGCTGCAGCAAGCTCGGCGTCCCGCCGCTGCCGGAGGGCGAGGGGCGCGAGGGCGTCCTCGGCTGGCTGCACTCGGTCGCGCGGTCCCACGTCGACGTCGCGCTGAACCACCGGCCGGTGCTGATCGCCAACGCGCTCGGCTCGCCGCCGGTCGACGTGATCGAGCAGGCCCACGAGCCGGCGTCCTGGTCGCGGCGCTCGCCGGCGCCGCCAAGCACGCGCGCGTCGCACGTCGCCGAACGGCGTCGACATCATCGTCGCCCAGGGCTACGAGGCCGGCGGCCACACCGGCGAGATCGCCAGCATGGTGCTCACCCCCGAGATCGTGGACGCGGTCGGCCCCGACGTGCCGGTGCTCGGCGCCGGCGGCATCGGCTGCGGCCGCCAGGTCGCGGCGTCGCTGGCGCTCGGGCGCCCAGGGCGTGTGGACCGGGTCGATCTGGCTGACCGCCGAGGAGTACGACCTCTCGCAGGGCACCGGCATCCGCGACGCCCTGCTGCGCGCCGGCTCCGGCGACACCGTGCGCACCCGGGTCTACACCGGCAAGCCGGCGCGGCTGCTCAAGACCAAGTGGACCGAGGCCTGGGAGGCCGAGGAGGCGCCCGACGCCGCTGCCGATGCCGCTGCAGAACCTGCTGGTCGCCGACGCGCACAACCGGATGAACTCCGGCGACGACCCGGACATGATCTCGATGCCCGCGGGCCAGATCGTCGGGCGCACCAACGAGGTCCGGCCGGTCGAGCAGATCATGGCCGAGCTGGTCGCGGAGTACGAGGAGACCGTCGCCCGGCTGGAGAAGATCCGGGGGTAGTCCCGGGCGTACGCTGACGCCGTGCTGCTGAACTTCGTGGCCTTCGTCGGCGCCGCCGTGCTGATCGTGCTGCTGCCCGGGCCGGACACCCTCGTCGTGGTGCGCAGCATCCTGCGCGGTGGCCGGCGCCAGGGCACGCTCACCGCGCTCGGCAACCTGTGCGGCCTGACGCTCTGGGTGCCGCAGCCGCGGTCGGGCTGGCCGCGATGCTCGAGGCCAGCGAGGTCGGGTACGCCGTGCTCCGCATCGTCGGCGCGTGCTACCTGGTGTTCCTCGGCGTGCAGGCGTGGCGCTCGCGCGGGCGGGTCGGGGCCGCCGACGAGCGCCGGACCAGCCTGCTCGGCACCGGCTTCCGCGCAGGCGTCCTGACCAACCTGCTGAACCCGAAGGTCGGGGTCTTCTTCGTGACCTTCCTCCCCGGCTTCGTGCCTGACGGCGCCTCGGTGCTCTGGACCACGCTGCTCTTCGGCGCGATCTTCATCGTGCTGACGGCGCTCTACTGGGTGCTGCTCCTGGGGCTCGCGGGCAGGGTCACCGCCTGGATGAGCACGCCGGCGATCCGTCGCCGGCTCGATGCCGCCACCGCCGCCGTCCTGGTCGCGTTCGGCGTTCAGGCTCGCCACGGAGTAGGCGGCGCGCCAGGAGCCAACGGGGTCACGGCGTCGGCGAGCAAGGCGTTGGGCGGCGCGCCGAGGCGACGACGTCGCTCAGGCCACGGCCTCGCTCACGACCGGGGACTCGAACTGCAGCAGGCCGTCGACAACCGGGTCCTCCAGCAGCATCTTCGAGTCCTTGCCGTAGTGCATGAGCACCTTCCACGGACTCTTCGAGCCCTGGCGCGGCAAGGTGTCCTTGGCTCGCTGGACGTAGCCGGACTGGAGCTGGTCGAGCATGCCGATGTCCAACGCCGCGCCATCGGCGTCGCGTGGTGTGGCCACCGGCTGACCGTGCGCGTCCATGTGCGTGAACAGCCGGCACAGGTACTTGCCGGCGATGTCCGACTTCAGCGTCCATGGCGCGTTGGTGTAGCCGAAGATCCAGGCCAGGTTCGGCAGGTCCTCGACGAGGACGCCCTTGTAGGTCATCTGGTCGTGCAGCGCTCGGGCCCGGCCGTCGACCGAGAGCGTCATCCCGCCGAGCATCTGCACCTGGAGCCCGGTGGCGGTGACGATGATGTCCGCCTCGAGCTCCCGGCCGGACTCGAGCCGGATGCCGGTCTCGGTGAAGGTCTCGATGCGGTCGGTCACGATCGAGGCGTCACCGGACCTGAGCACCTTGAACAGGTCGCCGTCGGGAACCGCACACAGTCGCTCGTCCCACGGCATGTAGCGGGGCGTGAAGTGAGTCATGTCGAAGTCCGGCCCGACCTTCCGCTCGACCTGGCGCAGCAGGAAGGACCGCATCGCCTTCGGAAACCGTCGGCACGCCAGGTACAGGCCCCGCTGGATCGCGATGTTGCGCCAGCGGGCGAACGCGTAGACCGACCTGTCGGGCAGGACCTTGCCGAGGACCGCGGAGATCTTGTCCAGCGCCGGCACCGAGAACACGTACGACGGTGATCGCTGGAGCATGGTGATGTGCTGGCGTCTTCTCGGCCATCGACGGGATCAGGGTGACCGCTGTGGCTCCGCTGCCGATCACGACGACCTTCTTCCCGACGTAGTCGAGGTCCTCGGGCCAGTGCTGGGGGTGGACGGTCTGGCCCCCGAACCGGTCTGCGCCGGGGAACTCGGGGAGGTAGCCGGCGTCGTAGTCGTAGTAGCCGGTGCAGCTGATCAGGAACCCACAGGTGTAGGTCACGGTCTCGCCGGTCGTCTCGCGGAGGGCGGTGACGGTCCAGCGGCTGTCCGCCGAGGACCAGTCGGCGGTGACGATCTTGAGGCCGTAGTGGATCTTCTCGTCGATCCCGAACTCGGCCGCCGTGTCCGCGATGTACTGGCGGATCGAGGCGCCGTCGGCGAGCACCTTGAGGTCGTCCCACGGTCGGAACTCATAGCCGAACGTGAACATGTCGGAGTCCGACCGGACGCCGGGGTAGGTGAACAGGTCCCAGGTGCCGCCGAGGCGCTCGCGGCGTTCGAGCACGGCGATCGACTTGCCCGGGTGCTCCTTGGTGACCTGGCACGCCGTGCCGATCCCGGACAGGCCGGCACCGATGATCAGGACGTCGAAGTGTGTGTGCTCATGGCTTCCTCGCAGTGGCTCGAACTGCTCCGGGATCCGGAGCGTGTGACCGAGCATGGCCGGGCGAGCAGCCGCTAGTCTTGGCCTCGCGCGACACCTTTTTGGCCTGAGCCGACGCCACCGACGGAAAGCAGGGGAATGGGCAGCCTGATCCGCGCCACGAACCTGTGGGGGTACTCCGAGCTCGTCCGCGAGCTCGGAGGGAACCCTCCGCAGTTGCTGGCCCGGTTCGGCATCCCGGTGGACGTCGAGGTCCAGCCCGACGCCTTCATCGACCTCAGGTCAGGGGCACAGCTGATCGAGACCTCGGCCGAAGAGCTGGCCTGCCCGGACTTCGGTCTCAGGCTGGCCCGGTGGCAGGGACTCGACATCCTCGGCCCGATCGCGGTGATCGTGCGCAATGCCGCAACGGTGCGCGAGGCCCTGACCGAGGTCGCGACCTTCCTCTACGTCCACTCGCCGGCACTCAAGCTCGAGGTGATCGAGCCGGGGCAGGACTCGGACCTGACCTTCCGCTACGAGATCACCGAGCGCGGCCTGCCGCAGCTCCGGCAGGCCTACGAGCTGAGCGTGGCGAACTTCGCACGCATCGTGGGCCTCCTCGCGGGAGACGACGCGCACCTGGCCGCGGTCTCCTTCATGCACGACCAGCTCGGCCCGGACTCCGCCTACGAGCAGACTCTCGGCTGTCCGGTCCGGTTCCGCCAGGCCGAGTGCCGGTTCCACGTCCCGTCTGGCCTGGCCGACCGCCCGATCGACACCGCGGACCAGGAGACGCGGCGGATCGCGACCCGGTACCTGGAGTCGGAGTTCCTGCCTCACGACGCGACCTTCGCCGACCAGGTCGCAGCGCTGAGCCGTCGGTTGCTGCCCGTCGGTCGGGCGACGGCTGAAGCGATCGCCGAGCAGCTGGCCCTGCATCCGCGCTCGCTCCAGCGCCGGCTGGCGGACGAAGGCGTCCGATGCCAGGACATCATCGACGAGGAGCGCCGCAAGCAAGCAATCCGCTACCTGTCCGAGCCGCGGCTGTCCCTCGGTCAGATCACGGGAATGCTCGGGTTCGCCGAGCAGAGCAGCCTGAACCGCGCCTGCCGACGCTGGTTCGAGATGACGCCGAGGCAGTACCGGGCCGACCTCGCGAGGCCCTGACCTCCACGGGATTGTCGGAACAGGCCAAAAACGTGTCGGCCCAGGCCAAGACCTGAGGCGGGGTCTTCGGCGAAGGTCCTCGCATGAGCACTCGCCACGACCTTCGCGAGATCACCTTCTCCAGCGACGGTGACCGCTGCGGCGCCTGGCACCTGCCGGCGCTCGACGACAGATTCGACGCCGACGGTGCCCGCCCCTGCGTGGTGATGGCGCACGGGTTCGGCGGCACTCGCGACACCGGCCTCCTGGGGTACGCCGAGGGCTTCGCCGCTGCGGGACTCGACGTCCTGGTCTTCGACTACCGCGGCTTCGGCACGTCCGCGGGCAGTCCCCGGCAGCGAGCGTCCTACCGGCACCAGCGGGCCGACTACCACGCCGCGATCGCAGCGGCCCGGGACCTGCCGGGGGTCGATCCGGAGCGGATCGTGCTGTGGGGCACGTCGTACTCCGGCGGTCACGTCGTGCCCGTCGCGGTCGCGGACGGTCGCGTCGCCGCGATCGTGTCCCTGACTCCGGCGATGGACGGACTGGCCGCACTTCTCGCCATCGCCCGCGCGCACCCGACGGCACTGCTGCGGCTGGCGGCCCACGGCCTGCGCGACGTCGTGCGCGCACTGCTGGGTCGACCCGCGCACCACGTTCGGATCGTCGGGGAACCCGGGTCCACCGCGATGATCACCGCGGCCGGCGCCCTCGAGGGTTACCACGCGCTCGCGGGCCCGACGTGGCGCAACGAGGTCTGTGCCCGTGCGGCGCTCGAGGTCGCGTTCAACCGGCCGGGGCGCGCGGCGTCCCGGGTGCGCGCCCCGATGCTCGTCCAGGTCGGGGAGGACGACGCGGTTGCGCCGCCGTCCGCGGCCCGGTCCGCGGCAGCAAAGGCGGGCGGGTACGCGCACGTGCGCCACTATCCGGTCGACCACTTCGACGTCTACGAAGGTCCCTGGCAGGCGAAGGTCCTCGCCGACCAGGTGGACTTCCTCACCGACCAGCTGGCCACGGTCCAGCGCCCCGATTCGCGGGCCGCGAGGCAGGTGCTCTGATGACGACGTACTCGGTCCATGGCAAGGTCGCCCTCGTCACCGGTGCCGCGCGGGGCATCGGCCTCGCTACCGCGCAGCATCTCCACCAGCGGGGCGCGTACGTCGTCCTCGTCGACCTGGATCCCGAGGCCTCGGCGCTGGCCGCCAAGGAGCTCGGTGATCGAGCCATCGGCGTCGGCGCCGACGTCACCGACGCGGCGGCGATGGAGGAGGTCGTCGCTCGTGCGGTGCGGTCGTTCGGTGGGCTCGACCTCGTCGTCGCCAACGCCGGAATCGCGCCCCCACAGGTCACCGCGCGGGTGATGGATCCCCGGACCTTCGAGAGGGTCCTGGAGGTCAACGTCCTCGGGGTGTACCGGACCGTGCACGCCGCCCTCCCGGAGGTCGTCCGGAACCAGGGCCACGTCGTCGTGGTCTCCTCGATCTATGCGTTCGTCAACGGGGTGCTGGCGGCGCCGTACGCGATGTCCAAGGCCGCGGTCGAGCAGTACGGCCGCGCCCTGCGTGGAGAGCTCGCCCAGCACGGTGTCGGCGTGAGCGTCGCGTACTTCGGCTTCATCGAGACCGCGATGACCAAGGAGGCGTTCACCGGCCCGATCGGCAAGCGCTTCGAGGACACGTTCCCGAAGGTGCTGATGAAGAAGCTGCAGCCGGTCGAAGCCGGCGCCGCGATCGTCGACGGCGTCGAGCGACGCGCCGCCCGCATCATCGCACCGAAGCGCTGGACCGCCTTCTCAGTCCTGCGCGGCCTGGTCAACCCGGGCCTCGACCGGCGCAACGTCACCAACAGCACCATCCAGGGCATCCTTCGCGACGCAGACGTGGAGCACCCGCGATGAACAACCTCGCTTCCGCGGGCCGCACGACTCCAGCGTTCGGGTCGCGCACTGCTGTGGTGCTGTTGCGCCGAGAGGCTGTTCTGACGCGTGTGCGCAGGCCATGACACCGCGTTGCGGGAGGCTGGGACCACTGACTGATACCGGCGGTAGCAGGAAAGCCGGGGCGTGAGTACCGTCACGGCATGGTCGTCCCCTCCCAGGCACCTCTCGCGCGCTGCTGCACGCCGCCTCGCCGTCGTCCTCGCCGCCCTGCTGACCCTCGGTGTCGGCTGGGTTCTGAGCGGCAGCCTCGGGCGCGGCCGAGACCCGGGTCCGGCGCCGGCGGTCCCGACCGCCGACTGCGGGCCCGGCTCGATGCCGGAGACCTCGATCCAGGGCCGGGTGCCCAAGGCGGACTACGCGTCCGGCCGGGCCGCGCTCGGCTACACCTGCAACACCGAGGAGGTCGGGCACCAGGGCACCTCCGGCGGCTTCAAGACGCTGCGCTACACCGACTCCCAGGGACACACCTGCGCGTTCTACGACTCCACCCTCCTGCTCGGTCGCGACCTGCTGTCCAACCTGGTCAACGGCAGCGGCCAGGGCGTGGTGGTGCTGGACATGACCGATCCTGCGCACCCGCGTCGAACGGCGAACCTGGTCACCCCGACGATGCTGAGCCCGCACGAGTCGCTGCTGGTCAACGAGCAGCGCGGCCTGCTCGCCGCGGAGATGGGCACGGCGGTCACGCTGCCCGGCATCCTCGAGATCTACGACGTCAAGACCGACTGCCGGCACCCGAAGCGACTCTCGACCACGCTGTCCAGCCTGTTCGGCCACGAGAGCGGCTTCTCCCCGGACGGGAACACCTGGTACTCCTCCGGCACCGCGCTGGGCTTCGCCGCGATCGACGTCTCCGACCCGCGGCACCCGCACACGCTGTTCCAGCAGATCGGGGTGCAGTACCACGGCATGCGGCTCTCCGACGACGGCCGCACGCTGTACGCCGCGCTGATCGGCACGCCCGGCCCGACCGGGATCACCGGAGGCGGCCTGCGCATCCTCGACGTCAGCCAGATCCAGGACCGCGTCCCGCACCCGAAGGTGCCGGTGCTGTCGTCGCTGACCTGGCACGGCCACTCGATCCCGCAGGTCGCGGAGCCGTTCACCCGCGACGGCCACCACTACCTCTTCGAGGTCGACGAGTTCGTCGACCTGTTCTCCCTCAGCGGTCTCACCGACCTCGCGCACTCGCCGGTCGGCGCGGCCCGGATCATCGACGTCGACGACCCGCGCCACCCGACGGTCGTCTCCGACATCCGGCTCGCGGTGCACCAGCCCGACGCGCACGCGGGCGACCAGCTCCAGGACCCGGGTGCGTCCTTCCCTGCGCAGGGGTACGCCGCCCACTACTGCGGCGTCCCGACCCGCGACAACCCGGACATCGCCGGCTGCTCGATGATCCTCTCCGGCCTGCGGCTCTTCGACATCCGCGACGTCGAGCACCCGCGCGAGGTCGCCTACTTCAACAAGCCGGCGGTCCAGGCGAACCTCAAGCTGTTCGGCACCGGCGCCTACGCGATGTCCCAGCCCGCCTGGGACCCGGCGAACGACTCGGTCTGGTACACCGACACCAACTCCGGCTTCTACGTCGTCCGGCTCACCAACGGGGTGGAAGACCTGCTTCCGTAGTGTGGTCGCGGGACAGCCTCGACCGGCGACGACGGCATCCCTGCCGACAGCGTCGACGACGTTGGTGCCGGCGACCTTGTCGTGCAGCGCCTGTCCGTGGTCGTCCCACAGCGGCCACAGGTAGTCCAGCAGCTGGACCAGCCCGGTGCCATAGCCGACGAACGGGACCTGCCGGTGACGCGAGGGCGAGGTACGAAGCCGAGCGCGCCAGATCGCGCTCCAGGGAGGTCCGGGGACTCCCGCCGCCGGATCCGCAGGCCCAGCACGAGCTTGCCCGGGGTGGCCTGCTTCCAGCGCCAGAAGGCGATCGTGTAGACCGCGCCGATCGCCAGGCCCGCGGCACCGAGCTCGAGCCGAGCGGGAGAAGAGGCCGGTCGGTGCTGAGCGGCAGCGCCCCGGGTCGGTCTGCCGGCTCCAGGTGTCGATGCGGTCCCACTGCCAACGTCGCCGGATCCGCGTCGAGAGGTTCACGGGATCGAGATGGGATCCGTCGACCACCGCGGTGTGCACCCGCCACCACCACCCGGACCGCGCCGTCGACGAGGTCGGCCGCGGCGCGGGTAGCCCCAGTCGGCGCCTGCCGCTGGTCCGCCCGGGCGTACGTCGGCCGCGCTTTGGGACCGGACGACGGGTACGCGCGCCGGCAGCGGCCGGAACGCGGGTCGTGCACTCTCGATCCACTGCTGTCCCGTCCCACCACCGCATGCGCCAGGCCGCGTCCGGGCAGCGCCGGGTCGGGGTACCAGCCGGCAGGCGCCTGCGTCATGGCGCCCGATCGTGCCAGACCGCGCGGTCAGGCGTAGGACGTGCCCCGCTCCTCGCGGGTCCAGTGCGTGCCGCACTCGTCGAGGCCCTGCGCCTGGAGGTCGCGCTTGAGCACCTTGTTGGTCGCCGTCCGGGGGAGCGTCGTCGAGGATCCGCACGTGCGGGGCCAGGCCTTGGTGCCGAGGTCGGGCTGCGCGGCGAGGAACCGCTCCCACTCCACGGGAGCGATCGCGGCCGTGGTCACGAGCGCGGCCACGAGCTGGTCGCCGGCGTGCGGGTCGGGGACGGCGTACACGGCGGCCTCGCTGACCGCGGGGTGGCGCAGCAGGATCCGCTCGATCGGCGCGGCCGCGAGGTTCTCGCCGTCCACCCGCAGCCAGTCGGCGGTGCGGCCGGCGTAGTAGACCCAGCCGTCGGCGTCCCGGTAGGCCAGGTCGCCGCTCCAGTACATCCCGCCGCGCATCCGCTCGGCGGTCGCGGCCTCGTCGTTGTAGTAGCCGGCGAACTGGCCCATGCCCTGCGGTGTTGACCAGCTCGCCGACGCACTCCTCGAGGTTGGTGACCTGGCCGCTCTCGTCGTACGTCGCCCGCGGGCACTCCTCGCCGGTCGCGGGGTCGAGCACGGCCACCCCCGGGAACGGCTGGCCGAGCGAGCCCGGCGGCGTGCCCTCGACCCGGCTGACGATGACGGCGTTCTCGGTCGAGCCGAAGCCGTCGACGACGACGCACCCGAACCGGCGCGCGAACTCCTGGGTGTCCCGCTCGCCGGCCTCGTTGCCGAACACGATCCGCAGCGGGTTGTCCGCGTCGTCCGGCAGCTCCGGGGTGGCCAGGACGTAGGCCAGCGGCTTGCCGACGTAGTTGGCGTAGGTCGCGCCGTAGCGCCGGACGTCGGCGAGGAAGCCCGGTCGCGCTGAACCGCTCGGCGAGCGCGACGCGTCGCCGCCGGACACGAGAGCCGGACCCCAGCCGGCCATCACCGCGTTGGAGTGGAACAGCGGCATCGAGACGTAGTGCACGTCGCTCGCGGCCGAGGCCGAGCCGCTCGTTGAGGTACTGCCCCGGGGTAGGACACCTTCTCGTGGGTGACCCGGACCGCCTTCGGGTTCCCCGCTGGTGCCGCTGGTGAAGATCAGCATGAACAGGCTGTCGTCGGCCGGGTCCGCCCGGGGGACGTCACCGATCCGCCACGCGGTGCGTCGAGGCGTCCACGACCGTGATGCCGGAGAGGTCGAGGCCGTCGAGCAGCGGGAGGTGCGTCGGCTCGGCGACGACCACCTGCACGTCGGCCTTGCGGATGTCCGCGAGCAGGCCGGCGCCGCGGCGGGTGGTGTTCAGCCCGACGAGGACGTGCTCGCCGAACCCGGCGGCCGCGAGCTGGAACGCCATCTCCGGGGTGTTGTCGATCAGCACGCCCGACGTGCGGCGGCCGGGTCGGGTCGAGTCAGGCCGCGCAGGGTGGCCGCGCGGCCCGGCGGCGATGTCGACGTACTCCCGCCAGGACCAGCGCCGGTCGCCGGCGACGCAGCGCCGGTCGCGTCGTCCTCGGCGCGGGCGAGGAGCAGGTCACGGAGCGTGGTCACGGGCGTGGGCCGGACCGGCCGCTCAGACCGGCTCGGCGGCGAGCAGGCGGCCGACCTTGCGGGCCTGGTCGGTGGTGCCCGCCGAGCAGGAACTCGTAGAGCTTGGCCGCCGTGAAGTAGCGGTGCGCCTCGCCGTCGAGGTCGATCCCGACGCCGCCGTGCACGTGCACGGTCGTGTGCGCGATCCGGTGGCCGGCGTCGGCGGCCCACAGCTTGGCGGTCGCGACCTCCTTCTCGGCGGGCAGGCCCTCCTCGAGCCGCCAGGCGGCCTGCCACAGCGTCAGCTCGGCGCCGAGCACGTCGATGTAGCCGTCGGCCAGCCGCTGCGACACCGCCTGGAAGGTGCCGATCGGCGCGGCCGAACTGCTCGCGGGTCTTGGCGTACTCCGCGGTGAGGTCGAGCGCGCCCTTGAGGATGCCCAGCTGCATCGCGCAGGCGGCGACGGTGAGCCGCTGCTGGAGCCAGTCGACGACCTCGGCTGGCCGTTGCCGATGCCGCCCGAGGATGCGCGCCGCCGGGACGGCAGCGCGGTTCGAGCTCGAGCCGGGCGACCACGTCGCCGTCGCTGATCCGCTGCGGCGTGATCGTCACGCCGGGGTCGTCGGGGTGGACCAGGAACGCGGTGACGCCGTCGGCGGTCTGCGCCGGTACGACGAACAGCTCGGCGATCGTGCCGGCGGGGACCACCGTCTTGACCCCGGTGAGCAGCCAGTGCTCGCCGTCGAAGTCGGCCTGCGTCGCCGGGTGCGCCGGGACGTGCTCGCGCTCCTCGGCCACGGCGGTGGTGAGGATCGCCTGCCCGGTGCTCGCGCCCTCGAGCCACATGGCCTGGGTGGCGGCGTCGCCGAACTTGGCGATCGCCATCGCGGTCGGCAGGTGCGGCGGCCAGCGGCACCGGCGCGACGTGCCGGCCCGCCTCGACCAGCACGCTGCACAGCTCGAGCAGCCCCAGGCCGGAGCCGCCGGTGGCTCTCGGGCAGGCACAGGCCGAGCAGCCCGGCGTCGCCGAGCCGCGCCCACAGGTCGGCGTCGAACCGGCCCTCCTCGGCGACGGCTGCCTTGAGCCGCTCGGGGGTGCACTCGTTCTTGAACACCATCGCAGCGAGGGCCGCGGCGTCGGTCTGGGTCTCGGTGAAGGAGAAGTCCATGTCAGTTCCTTGGTGGGTGGCGGCGTCTCGACAGGCTCGACGACCGGGGCTCAGCGCTTCGCGGCGGGCAGGCCGAGGCCGACGTACCCGATGATGTCGCGCTGGATCTCGTTGGTGCCGCCGCCGAAGGTCATCACCAGCGACGAGCGGTAGAACCGCTCCAGGCGGCCCCGGAGCACCGCGCCCGCGGAGTCGCCGGTGACCACCGCCTCCGGGTCCGACGATCTCCATCAGCGACGCGGTAGACCTCGGTGGCCAGCTCGGAGCCGTAGACCTTCGTCGCCGAGGCGTGGGCGGGGGAGAGGTCCTCGGTGGCCGAGGCGAGCTTCCAGTTGAGCAGCTTGAGCATGTCGGCGCGGGCGTGCGCCCGGCCGAGCAGCACCTGCACCCACTCGGCGTCGATCACCCGGCTGCCGTCGGGGTTCTTGGTCTGCTGGGCCCACTCGCGGACCAGGCGGATCGAGTGCTCCAGCGGGCGCGGCGCGAGGTGAGCGCCACCCGCTCGTGGTTGAGCTGGTTGGTCATCAGCGCCCAGCCGCCGTTGAGCTCGCCGACGAGGTTCTCCCTCGGGCACGCGCACGTCCTCGTAGTAGGTCGCGCTGGTGCTCACCCCGGCGACGGTGTGCACCGGGGTGTAGGAGAAGCCCTCGGCGCTGGTCGGCACCAGGATCATCGACAGGCCCTTGTGCCGGGGCAGGTCGGGATCGGTGCGGCAGGCGAGCCAGACGTAGTCGGCGTACTGGATCAGCGAGGTCCACATCTTCTGGCCGTTGATCACCCACTCGTCGCCCTCGAGGCGCGGCGCGGGTCTGCAGGCTGGCCAGGTCGGTGCCCGAGCCCGGCTCGGAGTAGCCGATCGAGAAGTGCATCTCGCCGCTGGAGGATCTTGCGGCAGGATCTCCTGCCTTCTGGGCGTCGGTGCCGAAGCGCATGATCGTCGGGCCGACGGTGTTCAGCGTCAGGTAGGGGATCGGCACGCCGGCGATCGCGGCCTCGTCGGTGAAGATCAGCTGCTCCATCATCGAGCGGTTCTGGCCGCCGTACTCCTCGGGCCAGCCGATGCCGAGCCAGCCGTCCTGCCGATCTGGCGGATCACGCTCTTGTAGACCGAGGCGTCGCCGAACTCGCCGCCCTGCTCGTCGAAGTGCGCGCCCGTGGCCGACGGCCAGCCCGGCCCGGACCTCGGGGGTGACGAGCTCGGCGAAGTAGCCGCGCGAGCTCGGCTGCGGAGCTGTTCCTGCTCGTCGGTCAGTGCGATCCTCATGGGGTCATCCTCACGCAGGTCGACGGAGCCTCGGACAGGGCACGACGGGACGCCGATGCTGGATTTGCCCCGCGCAAAACTATAACCTGTTCTTGTTTTGGCCACAGCCTCGGGAGGCACGATGAGCACCGCCACCACCGACGCCCGCGCCCTGGACCAGGGCGTCCCGCCGGCGCGGTACGCCCGCGGCTGGCACTGCCTCGGCCTGGCCGAGACGTTCCGCGACGGCAAGCCGCACGCGATCTGGGCGTTCGGCGGCAAGCTCGTGGTCTGGCAGGACAGCCACGGCAAGCTGAACGTGCTCGACGGCTACTGCCGGCACATGGGCGGCGACCTGACCCAGGGCGAGGTCAAGGGCGACGAGGTCGGCTGCCCGTTCCACGACTGGCGCTGGGGCGGCGACGGCAAGTGCAAGGCGATCCCGTACGCCCGGCGGGTCCCGCTGCGCGCGCGCACCCAGGCCTACGAGACCGAGATCGTCAACGGCCAGCTGTTCATCTGGTACGACCCCGAGGGCTCCGAGCCGGACCGCGAGATCCTGCCGTACTCGATCCCGGGCATCGACACCGGCGAGTACACCTCGTGGAGCTGGCACGTCACCGAGATCGAGGGCTCGAACTGCCGCGAGCTGATCGACAACGTCGTCGGACATGGCGCACTTCTACTACGTGCACTTCTCGTTCCCGACCAGCTTCCGCAACGTCTTCGAGGGCCACAAGGCGACCCAGTACATGGAGTCGAAGGGGCGCCCGGACAAGAGTGCGGGGTACGGCGACGCGGAGCTGTTCCTCAAGTCCGAGGCGACCTACTACGGGCCGTCGTACATGATCAACTGGCTGTGGGTCGACTACAAGGGCTTCAAGACCGAGGTCATCCTGATCAACACCCACATCGCCACCAGCCCGAACTCCTTCACGCTGCAGTACGGCCTGACCGTGAAGAAGGCCGGAGGGCCTCGACGACAAGACCATGGCGGTCATCGTCGGAGAAGTACACCAAGATGTTCGGCGAGGGCTTCCTCCAGGACGTGCACATCTGGCAGAACAAGGTCCCGGTGCAGAACCCCCTGCTCTGCGAGGAGGACGGTCCGGTCTACCAGCTGCGCCGCTGGTACGAGCAGTTCTACGTCGACCAGGCCGACGTCACCCCGGAGATGGTCGAGCGGTTCGAGTTCGAGGTCGACACCACCAAGGCCAACGAGTACTGGCAGGCCGAGGTCGCCGAGAACCTGGCCAGGAAGGCCGAGGAGGACGCGGCCGTCGATCGACCTCCGAGCAGCGGCCTGATGGTCTCGTTCGCCCCGACCAGCCCGGACACCGCTCGAGGACCAGCGGCTCTACACCGAGGCCCGGATGGTCGAGGTCGCCTGCCTCGACTGCCTGGCCAGGGTGCGGGTGAAGAAGAACAGCGAGCACCACACCGCGATCCAGTGGACCGCCGAGGCGCTGCGAGCACTGCGACGGAGTTCCGCCAGGCCGCGTCCCAGCCCGGGGGACGGCCGATCTGGTCGGCCTGCTCCGCGGCTACGATCCTCGATCGACCAGGCCGTCGAGGACGGCGCGATCGAGATCGGCGCCGAAGATGGGTACTGAGCATGGCCACTGAGTCCTTCCAGCTCCGCGTCGCGGAGGTCGTCGAGGAGACCGCGGACGCGCGCTCGGTGGTCTTCGAGGTGCCCTCGGAGCTGCAGGAGACCTTCGCCTACACGCCCGGACAGTTCCTGACCGTCGCGGTGCCCAGCGACCAGACCGGCCTGGCCGCGCGCTGCTACTCGCTGTCCAGCGCGCCGCACAGCGGTCGGCACCAGATCACCGTGAAGCGCACCGTCGACGGCTACGCCTCGAACTGGATCGTGCGACAACCTCAAGGCCGGGCGACACCCTGCGGGTGCTGCCGCCGAGCGGGATCTTCACGCCCAAGGACGTCGACGCGGACTTCCTGCTCTTCGCCGGCGGCTCCGGCATCACCCCGGTGATGTCGATCGCGCGCACCGCGCTGGAGAAGGGCACCGGCAAGGTCGTGCTGTTCTACGCCAACGAGGACGAGTCCTCGGTGATCTTCGCGCGCGCAGCTGCGCCGAGCTGGCGGACGAGTACGCCGACCGCTTCACCGTCGTGCACTGGCTGGTGTCCGTGCAGGGTCTTCCGTCGCAGCAGAAGCTGGCGACGTTCGCGTCGTACTTCACCTCGCACACCGCCTTCGTGTGCGGCCCGGCGCCGTTCATGAAGGCGACGACCGGTCGCGCTCAAGGAGCTCGGCTTCCCGCGCGAGCGCCGGCACCAGGAGAAGTTCGTCTCCCTGGGCGGCAACCCCTTCGGCGACGTCGAGGAGGTGCTGGCGGCGCAGAAGGAGCTCGCCGAGGCCGACGACGGCGACGAGGGCGAGGACGCCGAGCCGGCGGTCGTCCGGCCCGATCGCGGTGGAGGTCGAGCTCGACGGCCAGCAGTACTCCTTCGACGACTGGCAGGGCGACAAGGTGCTCCTGGAGTACCTCGAGGAGCAAGGGCCTCGACGCGCCGTTCAGCTGCCGCGAGGGCAACTGCAGCGCCTGTGCCTGCGTGGTCCTCGAGGGCGACGTGCAGGCTGCAGCACAACGAGGTGCTCGACGCCGACGACCTCGCCGACGGCATCCGGCTGGTCTGCCAGGCGCGCCCGCTGACGGAGAAGATGCGGATCAGCTACAACGGCTGAGCCGCTCACTCCGTCGGCGTCGTCGATCGGGTGCTCCCAGTCGATCGGCAAGAACACCGACTGCTGCCGCTGCCGTGGCGGCGCGACGGAGTCCGGGCCGAAGATGCGAGCCCGCACCGGGCGGGTGAGCACGCCGAGCGGCGCGGTGAGCACGTAGGAGTAGGCGACCACGAGCAGCGTGACCGCCGGCGCGAGCACCAGTCCCGGCGACGAACGCACCGCCGACGCAGGCCGGTGACGACCTGCGCCTGCCGGGTCCGCGGGGTGACCAGGTCGCGGAACGACGGAACCGCACCGTGCTCACCATCAGCAGGGCCGGGACGACACTGATGCAGGCCGGGGAGCAGGATCGCCGGCCCGACCTTGAGCTCGCGGGGTGTCCAGGGCGACCACGGTGGCGATCACGACGGCCGCGGCGCCGGGGCTCGGCATGCCCACGAAGTAGCGCTTGTCGGCGGTCGGGTCGATGGTGAAGTTGAACCGCGCGAGCCGGAACGCCGGCGCAGGCCAGCCAGAAGTACGCCGCGAACCAGGCGATCACCGGCCACTCCGGGAGCACCCAGGTGTAGACGAGCACGGCCGGCGCCAGGCCGAACGAGATCAGGTCGGCCAGCGAGTCGAGCTGGACGCCGAACGGCGAGGTCGCCCCGACGAGGCGGGCGACCGCGCCGTCGGCGATGTCCATGACGATCGCCACGGTCATCAGGGCCGCGGCCCACTGGCTGTGGTCGTTGAACGCGAGTGGCACCGCGGAGAACCCGCAGGCCATGTTCGCTGCGGTGAACATGCTCGGCGAGGTCACCCGGAGCTTCTCGCGCGTCGACAGCTGCCGCAGCGAGACCACCTCGGCGCCCGGAGTGCGAAGCGATCCGGAAGCGGCGCCGGCGCAGCAGACGCCGGCGTCGTCGCCGGGGTGCGGCGACGCCGGGCCGTCCTCGGGCCCGAGGCCGGGCGCCGCCGCGTCCTCAGCCACTGACCCGCTCCTCCGTGGGGCCCGGCCACCGGCCGAGCACGGTCTGCCCGGCCACGGTGCGGTCGCCGGTCCTGCACGGTGAGCACGACCTCGGGCGGGCACGAAGACATCCATCCGGGACCCGAACTTCATCAGCCCGATCCGCTCGCCGGTCGCGAGACGTCGCCGGTCCGCGACCCGGGTCACCACGCGCCGGGCGACGCAGCCCGACGATCTGGCGGAAGACGACGGTGCGGGTCCGGCCGCCGACCTCGCGCTCGACGGTGATGTCGCTGCGCTCGTTCTCGGTCGCGCTCTCGAACTTGTACGCCGCCAGCCAGCGTCCCGGGCCGGTAGGTCACGTCGGTCGACGCGTGCCGCCGTACGGCGCCCGGTTGATGTGCACGTCGAAGACGGACAGGAAGATGCTCACCTGCTGCCAGTCGCCCTGAGCCGTCGGCGGCGGCGCCACGCCCGGCTGACCCGGGCCGGCGTGCATGACCCGGCCGTCCGCCGGGGCGAGCACGGTGTCGTCGTCGACCGCAGCACGTGTCGACCGTCCGATCGGGGTCGCGGAAGAACGCGACGACGCCCGACCGGGAGCGCGAGCAGCGCCGCGGCCGTGCGCCGCCGGCCGAGGACCGCGGCCACGAGCGCCGGGACCGCGGACACGGCCGCGGCGGGCCAGGCTTCGCGGTCGATGGTCGTCGCCATGCTGACCTTTCCGGGGTGAGTGCTCGGGCCAAACTAGCCCGTTCCGGACCCTCGAGGCGCCCGTGTCAGCCCGTGGCTGAGGCGGAGATCACGCCCGGCGATGACGCCCAGTGTCCCGCGCGGGTGCCGGACGCCGGCCGGAACCCGGCGTCACCAGCCGCGCTGCTCCCACTCCGCCAGGTGCGGCCGCTCGTCGCCGAGGGTGGAGTCGTTGCCGTGCCCGGGGTAGAACCAGGTCTCGTCGGGCAGCCGGTCGAAGAGCTTGGTGCGCACGTCGTGCAGGAGCGAGCGGAAGGCGCCGGTGTCGCCGAACGTGTTGCCGACGCCGCCGGGGAAGAGGGAGTCGCCGGTGAACAGGTGCGGGGTGCCGTCGGGGTCGTCGTACAGCAGGGCGATCGAGCCGGGGGTGTGGCCGACCAGGTGGATCACCTCGAGCCGGACGTCGCCGAACTCGATCGTGTCGCCGTCGGCGACCCGGTCGTCGATCGGCGACCCCGGTCTGCTCGGTGATCGCCTCGGCGTCGGGCGCGCCGGCGACGGTGACGGCGCCGGTCGCGTCGGCGACCTCGCCGGAGGGCGCGGTGGTGGTCCCAGTGCTGGTGGGTGGTGACCACCTTGCGAGGCGCCGGCGTCGCCGAGCACCTGCAGGAGCGTGGGGGCGTCGGCGGCAGCGTCGATCAGCACCTGCTCGTCGGTGGCGCGGCAGCGCAGCACGTAGCAGTTGTTCGACATCTGGTCGTCCACGGCGACCTTGGTGATGATCAGGTGCTGGAGCTCGCGGACGTCCGGGGTGCCGCCCGGGGTCACCTCGCCGGTGTAGGTCATGCCCATCGCCCGATCGTAGGCAGGTCGCCGGCGGGGCAGGTCACGCCCTCCCCGGCGCCGCGCCCGATCAGCCACCACGCGAGGTCGGCGCTGGTCGCCGTGAGCTCCGGTCCACCCTCGCCGATCGCCCGGGTCTCGTCGGCATCGGTCAGGTGCCAGGTCATGGCCGCGCCCTGCCGCGCGAGCTCCTCAGCGCGACGATCGAGCAGGCGACGGGTGAAGTCCGCGGGCCAGTCGGCCGCGGTGTAGCCGATCAGCAGGTCGGCATGGTGCACCTCGACCTCGGTACGCCGGAGTCGGCCGACCTCGCGGGCCGGGAACGGGCGGAGACCCGGGCGTGCGCGTGACCGGGGTCGACAGCCGGCTGCTGTGCACCTCGTTCGCCGCCTGGAGCCAGCGCCCGGCCGACGCGGAGGCGTCCTCGCGCAGCGCCGCGGCGACTGCGTCCGGCGCCGGCGGCGATGTCGGCGTCGCGCTTCTCGTCGGAGACGTACATCGTGGTCTCGACGCCGGTCTGGGCCCAGTGCAGCAGGTTGACCAGGCCGTCGGCGTTCCGGCTGAGGTGGGTGATCACGTGCCCGCGGCTCCACCCGGGGAGCGCGGACGGCGCCTCGGCAGTCCTCGTCGGTGAGTTCTGTCAGTGCTGCCAGATAGCGTGTGGTGGCGAGGATCGTCTCCTCGAGCTGCGGGAAATCTTCGGGCTGGGCTCACGGGTTCATCCAACCGCGGCGCGGCGCGGCTGGACCAGCCGGTTAGGATGGCGAACACTTGTTCGAAAGCACCCGATCGACCGAGGAACCCTGAGGAACACAGTGGCCGACCAGCTCATCATCCGCGGCGCGCGGGAGCACAACCTCAAGGACGTCTCGCTCGACCTGCCCCGCGACTCGCTGATCGTGTTCACCGGCCTGTCCGGCTCGGGCAAGTCCTCGCTGGCGTTCGACACGATCTTCGCCGAGGGTCAGCGGCGCTACGTCGAGTCGCTGTCGGCGTACGCCCGGCAGTTCCTCGGCCAGATGGACAAGCCCGACGTCGACTTCATCGAGGGCCTGAGCCCCGCGGTCTCGATCGACCAGAAGTCCACCGCGCAAGAACCCTCGCTCGACCGTCGGCACGATCACCGAGGTCTACGACTACCTGCGGCTGCTCTACGCGCGCGCCGGGCCGGCCGCACTGCCCGGTCTGCGGCGCGCCGATCGAGCGGCAGACCCCGCAGCAGATCGTCGACCGGGTGCTGCAGCTGCCCGAGGGCACCCGCTTCCAGGTGCTCGCCCCGGTGATCCGCGGTCGCAAGGGCGAGTACGTCGAGCTGTTCCGCAGCCTGCAGTCCCAGGGCTTCAGCCGGGCCCGGGTCAACGGCGAGACCCACCCAGCTCATCGCGAGCCGCCGAAGCTCGACAAGCAGAAGAAGCACACCATCGAGGTGGTCGTCGACCGGCTGTCGGCCAAGCCGTCCTCCAAGCGCCGGCTCACCGACTCGGTGGAGACCGCGCTCAGCCTGGCGTCCGGCCTGGTGATCTTCGACCTGGTCGACGCCGACCCCAAGGACCCGCAGCGGGAGCTGAAGTTCTCCGAGCGGATGGCCTGCCCCAACGAGCACGACATCGAGACCGACGAGCTCGAGCCGCGGTCGTTCTCGTTCAACTCCCCGTTCGGCGCCTGCCCCGAGTGCCACGGCCTCGGCACCCGGATGGAGGTCGACCCCGAGCTGGTCGTCTCCGACCCGGACGGCGACCCTCGGCGAGGGCGTGATCGCAGCCGTGGTCCGGGCGCGCACGTGGCCGACTACTTCACCCGGCTGCTCGGCGCGCTCGGTGACGAGCTGGGCTTCGACCTGGACACCCCGTGGGCGAAGCTGTCGAAGAAGGCCCAGACAGTCGATCCTCGAGGGCCACCCGACCAAGGTGCACGTGCGGCACACCAACCGCTACGGCCGCGAGCGGTCCTACTACACCGCACTTCGAGGGCGTGCGGCCCTACATCGAGCGCCGGCACCGCGAGGCCGAGTCCGACACCAGCCGGGAGCGCTTCGAGGGGTTCATGCGCGAGGTGCCCTGCCCGGCCTGCCGGGGCAGCCGGCTCAAGCCGGTCTCGATGGCGGTGACGCTGGGTGACCGGGCCAAGGGCGGCAAGAACATCGCCGAGGTGTGCGCGCTGCCGATCAACGAGGCCGCCGACTTCCTCGGCGACCTCGACCTGTCCGCGCGTGAGCGGCAGATCGCCGAGCGGGTGCTCAAGGAGATCCAGGAGCGGCTGCGGTTCCTGCTCGACGTCGGGCTGGACTACCTCTCCCTGGACCGCCCCTCGGCGACGCTGTCCGGCGGCGAGGCGCAGCGGATCCGGCTGGCCACCCAGATCGGCGCCGGCCTCGTCGGCGTGCTCTACGTCCTCGACGAGCCGTCCATCGGGCTGCACCAGCGCGACAACCACCGGCTGATCGAGACCCTGGTCCGGCTCAAGGACCTCGGCAACACCCTGATCGTGGTCGAGCACGACGAGGACACCATCCGCACCGCCGACTGGGTCGTCGACATCGGCCCCGGCGCCGGCGAGCACGGCGGCCAGGTGGTGCACTCCGGGCACCGTCAAGCAGCTGCTCAAGCACCGCGACTCCGAGACCGGGCTGTACCTCTCCGGCCGCAAGTCGATCCCGCTGCCCGAGGTACGCCGCCCGCGCGCCAAGGGTCGCGAGCTCGTCGTCCAGGGCGCCAAGGAGAACAACCTCAAGGACATCGACGTCGCGTTCCCGCTGGGCCTGTTCGTCGCGGTCACCGGAGTGTCCGGGTCGGGCAAGTCGACGCTGGTCAACGACATCCTCTACACCGCGCTGGCCAAGCAGATCTACAACGCCCGCACGGTGCCCGGGCCGGCACACCCGGATCACCGGCGTCGAGCAGGTCGACAAGGTGATCCACGTCGACCAGTCGCCGATCGGCCGCACCCCGCGCAGCAACCCGGCGACCTACACCGGCGTCTTCGACCACGTCCGCAAGCTGTTCGCCTCGACGCCCGGAGGCGAAGATGCGCGGCTACCAGCAGGGCCGGTTCTCCTTCAACGTCAAGGGCGGCCGCTGCGAGGCGTGCGCGGGCGACGGCACCATCAAGATCGAGATGAACTTCCTGCCCGACGTCTACGTGCCGTGCGAGGTCTGCCACGGGGCCCGCTACAACCGCGAGACGCTCGAGGTGCACTACAAGGGCAAGACCATCGCCGACGTGCTCGACATGCCGATCGAGGAGGCGGTGGACTTCTTCGCCGCGATCCCGGCGATCTCGCGGCACCTGAAGACGCTGGTCGAGGTCGGGCTCGGCTACGTCCGGCTCGGCCAGCCGGCCACCACGCTCTCCGGCGGCGAGGCGCAGCGGGTCAAGCTGGCCTCCGAGCTGCAGAAGCGCTCGACCGGCCGCACGGTCTACGTGCTCGACGAGCCGACCACCGGCCTGCACTTCGAGGACATCCGCAAGCTGCTGCGGCGTGCTCGTCCAGCCTGGTCGACAAGGGCAACACCGTGCTGGTCATCGAGCACAACCTCGACGTGATCAAGACCGCCGACTGGATCATCGACCTGGGCCCGGCCGGTGGCAACCGGGGCGGCACGGTCGTGGCCGACGGGTCGCCCGAGCAGGTCGCGGAGGTGCCCGAGAGCTTCACCGGCGAGTTCCTCAGGCCGCTGCTCTGAACCGCCTCGGCGTTCTCGGCGTACTCCAAGGAAGATCCAAGAATCGGTCACTAGGCTCGCGCCGCCCGTGACCAGACATGCTGCCGAGGAGAGTGCCCCACCGTGACCGAGATCGACACCGAGCCGCAGGCACCTCCTGGCCGGCCTGGCCGCCGCCGGAGTGGCGCTCCCGCTGCTGGCCGCCTGCGGGGCAACGGCGGCGGCGACGCGACCGGCTCCGTCCGGCGGCTCCGGCCGCCGGGTCGTCCTCGGGGCGGCATCTCGACCTCGGAGATCCCGGTCGGCGGCGGCAGGATCTTCGCCGGCCGAGCAGATCGTGGTCACCCAGCCGACGGCGGGCGAGTTCAAGGCGTTCTCCGCCGTGTGCACCCACCAGGGCTGCCTGGTGAACCGGGTCGCCGACGGGCGCGATCGTCTGCCCGTGCCACGGCAGTGCGTTCTCCATCGAGGACGGCTCAGTCGAGGGCGGCCTGGCCCGGTCGCCGCTGCCGGAGATGACGGTCACCGTCACCGGGGAGACCCTCACCGTCGCCTGACGCCGGAGACTGTCGGCGCCCACCCGTAGGGTTGACGCGTGGCCGATCCCGTCGTACCTACAAGCCGAGCCAGGGGTCCATCCCCACCCGGCCGGGGGTCTACCGATTCCGCGACAAGGACGGCCGGGTCGTCTACGTCGGGAAGGCGAAGAACCTGCGCGCCCGGCTGTCGTCGTACTTCCAGGACGTCGCCAACCTGCACCCGCGCACCGCGACGATGGTCACCACCGCGGCGAGCGTGGAGTGGACGGTCGTGGCGACCGAGGTCGAGGCGCTGCAGCTGGAGTACTCCTGGATCAAGGAGTACGACCCGCGGTTCAACGTGAAGTACCGCGACGACAAGTCCTACCCGTGGCTGGCGGTCACCCTCAACGAGGAGTACCCGCGGGTGATGGTCGGGCGGGGCGCGAAGAAGAAGGGCGTGAAGTACTTCGGGCCCTACTCCCACGCGTGGGCGATCCGGGAGACCGTGGACCTGCTGCTGCGGGTCTTCCCGATGCGGTCGTGCAGCAACGGCGTGTTCAAGCGGTCGGCGCAGATCGGCCGGCCCTGCCTGCTCGGCTACATCGAGAAGTGCTCGGCGCCGTGCGTCGGCCGGATCGACGCCGAGGAGCACCGTCGGATCGCGGAGGACTTCTGCGACTTCCTCGGCGGCCGCACCGACGCATTCGTGCAAGCGCGTCGAGAAGGAGATGTACGCCGCCTCGCGAGGCCCAGGAGTACGAACGCGCCGCCCGGCTGCGCGACGACCTCGGGGCGCTGCACAAGGCGCTGGAGAAGCAGGCCGTGGTGTTCGGCGACGGCACCGACGCCGACGTGATCGCGCTCGCCGAGGATCCGCTCGAGGTCGCCGTGCAGATCTTCCATGTCCGCTCCGGCCGGATCCGCGGCCAGCGTGGCTGGGTCGCCGATCGGGTCGAGGACCTCGACACCGCCGGCCTGGTCGGCGAGTTCCTGCTGCAGCTCTACGCCGGCGAGGAGGGCGACGCGATCCCGCGCGAGATCCTGGTGCCGGCGCTGCCCGAGGACGCCGGCGACGTTCGAGCAGCTGCTCTCCGAGGCGCGCGGGCAGCCGGGTGCGGATCCGGGTGCCCCAGCGCGGCGACAAGCGCGCGCTGCAGCGAGACGGTGGCGCAGAACGCCGCCCAGTCGCTCGCCCTGCACAAGACCAGGCGGGCCAGCGACCTCACCGCGCGCAACCAGGCGCTGGAGGAGATCCAGCAGGCGCTCGACCTGCCGTCCGCGCCGCTGCGGATCGAGTGCTACGACGTCTCGAACCTGCAGGGCACCGAGGTGGTCGCCTCGATGGTCGTCTTCGAGGACGGGCTGGCCCGCAAGAGCGAGTACCGCCGCTTCGTGATCAGGGCCGTGGGTGGCGAGGGCGGCAGAACGACGTGGCCTCGATGCACGAGGTGATCACCCGGCGGTTCCGTCGGCTGCTCGACGAGCGGATCGAGCAGGCCGGACCTCAGCCGGCGGGGAGGTCGACTCGCGGAGCCGACGGTGCGAGCGGCCCGATGCTGGTCGACCCCGAGACCGGCAAGCCGCGCAAGTTCGCCTACACCCCGGGCCTGGTCGTGGTCGACGGCGGCCCGCCGCAGGTGGCCGCGGCCCAGCGCGCGCTCGACGAGCTCGGCATCGACGACGTCCCGGTCTGCGGGCTGGCCAAGCGGCTCGAGGAGGTCTGGCTTGCCCGGAGGACGGCCGACCCGGTGATCCTGCCGCGCACCAGCGAGGGGCTCTACCTCCTCCAGCGGATCCGCGACGAGGCGCACCGGTTCGCGATCACCCACCACCGGTCCCGTCGGTCGAAGTCGATGGTGGAGAGCCTGCTCGACGACGTGCCGGGTCTCGGCGAGGTCCGCCGGCAGGACGCCTGATCCGGCACTTCGGATCGCTGAAGAAGCTCCGGGCCGCCTCGGTCGAGGAGATCGCCCAGGTGCCGGGCATCGGCCCGGCGACCGCCACGGCGATCGCGGAAGCGGTCGCGCGCGGACTCGTCGGACCGCAAGACTGTCAGCGTCAACACCGCCACGGGCGAGATCACGGAAGGCTGAGATGTCCGAACAGGTGGGCCTCGGCGCCGAGGACACCGGGGAGATGCCGGCGGTCGGGTCCGCGCGGCGAGCTCGGCGAGCTGGTCGTGGTGACCGGCATGACCGGCGCCGGCCGCAGCACCGCTGCCAAGGAGCTCGAGGACCTCGGCTACTTCGTCGTCGACAACCTGCCGCCCGAGCTGGTCACCGAGGTGGTCCGGCTGGTCGACGAGCAGAAGGGTCGTGACCAGCCGATCGCGGTCGTGGTCGACGTCCGCGGCGGCACGTCCTTCCACACGCTCCGCGAGCAGCTGGCCCAGCACCTGCCGACCCGGCGTACCTCGTTGCTGTTCCTCGAGGCCGACGACGACATCCTGGTCCGGCGGCAGGAGGCGGCCCGCCGGCCGCACCCGCTGCAGGCAGGCGGTCGGCTGATCGAGGGCATCGACCGCGAGCGCAGCGTGATGACCCAGCTCCGCGGCGACGCCGACGTGGTCATCGACACCACCCCGCTGAACGTCCACCAGCTCAAGGACAAGGTGGCCGCGGCGTTCGGCGCCCCGAGCGCGACCGCGCTGAAGGTCACCGTGGTCAGCTTCGGCTTCAAGTACGGCGTGCCGGTCGACGCCGACCTGCTCGCCGACATGCGGTTCCTGCCGAACCCGTTCTGGGTGCCCGAGCTGCGCGACCTGACCGGTCGCGACGCCGACGTGGCCGACCTACGTCAAGCGACCGGCCCGACGCCGCAGACCTTCCTCGAGCGCTACGTCCCGGTGATCGAGACCGTCGGCGAGGGATACCTGCGTGAGGGCAAGCGGTTCATGACGGTCGCGATCGGCTGCACCGGCGGCAAGCACCGCAGCGTCGCGATGGCCGAGGAGATCGCGGCCCGGCTGCGCGCGCTCGGCTACGACGCGCAGCGCCACCCACCGCGACCTGGGGCGCGAGTGACCCGATGACCTGGTCCTCGGAGCCGTGCGGTGGTCGCTCTCGGCGGCGGCCACGGGCTGGCCGCCTCCCTCGCGGCGCTGCGCCGGCTCACCTCCGACCTGACCGCGGTCGTGACCGTGGCCGACAACGGCGGCTCGTCGGGTCGGCTGCGCGAGGAGTTCGGGGTGCTTCCACCCGGTGACCTGCGGATGGCGCTCGCCGCCCTGTGCGGCGACGACCGCTGGGGACAGACCTGGGCGCGCGTGCTCCAGCACCGGTTCGAGTCCGAGGGCGAGATGGACGGCCACGCGGTCGGCAACCTGCTGATCGTCGCCCTGTGGCAGCTGCTCGACGACCACGTCGCCGGGCTGGACTGGGTCGGCGGGCTGCTCGGCGCCCGCGGCCGGGTGCTGCCGATGGCGATCACGCCGATCGACATCACCGCTCGGGTGCGCGGCGCGCGGCCGCGAGCTCCCGACGAGGTGACCGCGGTGCGTGGGCAGGTCGCCGTGGCCACGACGCCGGGCGAGGTGCTCGACGTGCAGCCTCGAGCCCGCCGGACCCGAAGGCGTGCCCGGAGGCGGTCGACGCCATCGCGCGAGGCCGACTGGGTCGTGCTCGGTCCCGGGTCCTGGTACTCCTCGGTGATCCCGCACCTGCTGGTGCCCGACCTGCGCGCGGCGCTGACGCGGCCACGCCCGGCACGGTGGTGGTGACGCTCAACCTCGAGGCCCAGCCGGGGGAGACCGAGGGCTACACCCCCGAGGACCATCTCGAGGTGCTGCCGCCGCACGGCGCCCGACCTGCGGATCGACGCCGTGCTGGCCGACCCGGCATCGGTGCCCGACGTCGGGTCCCTGCGAGGCCGTGGTCGACGAGCTCGGGGCCCGTCTGGTGCTGGCCGATGTGGCCCTCGAGGGTGCTCCGGGCCAGCACGACCCGGAGAAACTTGCCCGAGCGTATGCGCTGCGTCACCGAAGCGTTCTAAGGTGGCGCGCATGGCGATGACGGCACAGGTGAAGGCGGAACTGGCCAACACGGCGGTGACCAAGACCTGTTGCCGGAAGTCCGAGGTCTCCTCGATGCTGCGTTTCGCCGACTCGCTGCACCTGGTCAACGGCGGGCATCGTGGTCGAGGCCGAGCTCGACACCGGTGCCGCCGCGCGCCGGCTCCGCAAGGACATCGCCGAGGTCTACGGCCACGACTCCGAGGTGGTGCTGCTCAAGGGCAACGGCCTGCGTCGCGGCACGCACTACATCGTCCGGGTCTCGCGCGACGGAGAGTCGCTCGCTCGTCAGACCGGCCTGATCGACCAGCGCAACCGACCGGTCCGCGGGCTGCCGCCCCAGGTGGTCTCCGGCTCGGGCTGCGACGCCGTCGCCGCCTGGCGCGGTGCGTTCCTCGCGCACGGTTCCCTGACCGAGCCCGGTCGTTCGAGCTCGCTGGAGGTGACCTGCCCGGGACCAGAGGCCGCGCTCGCCCTCGTCGGCTCGGCCCGTCGGCTCGGCATCTCGGCCAAGGCGCGCGAGGTCCGCGGGGTGGACCGGGTGGTGATCCGCGACGGCGATGCGATCGGCCAGCTGCTCACCCGTCTCGGGGCGCACGAGTCGCTGCTGGCCTGGGAGGAGCGCCGGATGCGGCGCGAGGTCCGGGCGACCGCGAACCGGCTGGCGAACTTCGACGACGCCAACCTGCGCCGCTCGGCCCGGGCCGCCGTTGCAGCCGGGGCACGCGTCGAGCGGGCTCTGGAGATCCTGGGCGAGGAGGTCCCCGACCACCTGCGCCTCGCCGGCACGCTGCGTCTCGAGCACAAGCAGGCCTCGCTCGAGGAGCTCGGCCAGTTGCACGACCCGGTGCTCACCAAGGACGCCATCGCGGGGCGCATCCGGCGGCTCCTGGCGATGGCCGACAAGCGCGCGGAGGACCTCGGCATCCCCGACACCGAGGCTTCGCTGACGCCGGAGATGCTTGCCGAGGACGCCTGATCGGCTCCGGTGGGTGCCTGACGTCACCCGCCTGAAAGGACCTTCGGCGGTTACTTGCACGTACGCCGGACGATACGTTCGACACGGTCAACCTCCGCGATAGGGTCGGGGGACTGAGCCTTGTTAACGATCAAATCCAGGAGTGGATCGCAGTGACCGTCCGCGTGGGTATCAACGGCTTCGGCCGCATCGGCCGCAACTTCTTCCGCGCCGTCCGGGCCTCCGGTGCCGACATCGAGATCGTCGGCGTCAACGACCTCACCGACCCCAAGGCCCTCGCGAACCTGCTGAAGTTCGACTCGATCCTGGGTCGCCTCGACGCCGACGTCTCCGCGACCGAGACCTCGCTCCGGTCGGTGACCAGGAGATCACCGTGTCCGCCGAGCGCGACCCGGCGGCGCTGAAGTGGGCCGACCTCGGCGCCGACATCGTGGTGGAGTCCACCGGCTTCTTCACCGACGCCACCAAGGCGCGGGCCCACGTCGACGCCGGCGCCAAGAAGGTGATCATCTCCGCGCCCGCGAAGAACGAGGACATCACCGTCGTGATGGGCGTCAACCACGAGCTCTACGACCCGGCAGCGCACACCGTGATCTCGAACGCCTCCTGCACCACGAACTGCCTCGCGCCGATGGCCAAGGCGCTCCACGAGGAGTTCGGGATCGTCAAGGGCCTGATGACGACCATCCACGCCTACACCGCCGACCAGAACCTCCAGGACAACATCCACAAGGACCCGCGCCGGGCCCGAGCTGCGGCGCTGAACATGGTCCCGACCTCGACCGGCGCCGCCAAGGCGATCGGCCTGGTGCTGCCCGAGCTCAAGGGCAAGCTCGACGGCTACGCGATGCGCGTCCCGGTGCCGACCGGCTCGGCCACCGACCTGACCTTCGAGGCCGGCCGCGAGACCAGCGTCGAGGAGGTCAACGCGGCGATCGAGAAGGCGCGCCGACGGCCGTTTCCTGAAGTACTCCACCGACCCGCTGGTCTCCACCGACATCGTGACCGACCCGGCGTCGTGCATCTTCGACGCGCCGCTGACCAAGGTGATCGGCAACCAGGTCAAGGTGCTCGGCTGGTACGACAACGAGTGGGGCTACTCCAACCGGCTTGCCGACCTGATCCTGCACGTCGGCAAGACCCTCTGACGAGCGTGGCCGACTTCGCGGCCCTGGGCGACGTCCGGGGCAAGCGGGTGCTGGTCCGGTCGGACCTGAACGTCCCGCTCGACGGCCCTGCCGACCAGGGCGGGCAGATCACCGACGACGGCCGCATCCGGGCGAGCCTGCCGACGATCCGGCAGCTCGCCGAGGCGGGCGCGCGGGTGATCGTGATGGCCCACCTGGGCCGTCCGAAGGGGGCACCGGACCCGGCGTACTCGCTGGCGCCGGTGGCCGCACGGCTCTCCGAGCTGCTCGGGCAGCCGGTCGCGTTCGCCACCGACACGGTGGGCGACTCGGCCCGGTCCGTGGTCGACGCCCTCGAGGACGGCCAGGTCGCGCTGCTGGAGAACGTCCGGTTCAACGCCGGTGAGACCAGCAAGGACGACGCCGAGCGGGGAGCGTTCGCCGACCAGCTCGCCGCGCTCGGTGACGCGTTCGTCAGCGACGGCTTCGGGGTCGTGCACCGCAAGCAGGCCTCCGTGTACGACGTCGCGCAGCGGCTACCGCACGCGATGGGCGGCCTGGTCGCCGCCGAGATCGACGTGCTCGAGCGGCTCACCGAGTCACCGGAACGCCCCTACGTCGTCGTCCTGGGCGGGTCGAAGGTGTCGGACAAGCTCGCCGTGATCGACAACCTGCTGGGCAAGGCCGACCGCCTGCTGATCGGCGGCGGGATGGTGTTCACCTTCCTCAAGGCGCAAGGTCACGAGGTCGGGACCAGCCTGCTCGAGGCAGGACCAGGTCGACACGTGTCGGGAGTACCTCCGTCGCGCCGAGGAGACCGGCGTCGAGATCGTGCTGCCGATCGACATCGTGGTGGCTGCTGCGTTCAGCGCCGACGCCGAGCCCGTCGTGGTGCCCGCCGCCGCGATCCCCAGCGACCAGATGGGCCTCGACATCGGCCCCGAGTCGGCAGCGGCGTTCGCCGACGCGATCAGGTCGGCGCACACGGTGTTCTGGAACGGCCCGATGGGTGTCTTCGAGTTCCCCGCCTTCGCGGCCGGCACCCGTGCCGTCGCGCAGGCGCTCACCGAGGTGGACGGGCTGTCGGTGGTCGGTGGCGGCGACTCGGCCGCAGCCGTGCGCCAGCTCGGGTTCGACGAGGCCGGGTTCGGTCACATCTCGACCGGTGGTGGTGCCAGTCCCTGGAGTACCTCGAGGGCAAGTCGCTCCCCGGGATCGACGTACTCACCTGACGGTGGCAGGGAGGTCGCCCCGCGACCGTCTCGAAACCCTCGCAACAGAGAGCAGACGAATGCCGAAGAACCCCCGCATGCCGCTGATGGCGGGAACTGGAAGATGAACCTGAACCACCGCGAGGCGGTCCACCTCGTCCAGAAGCTGGCGCTCACGCTGGCCGACAAGAAGCACGACTACGGCAAGGTCGAGGTGGTCGTGGTGCCGCCGTACACCGACCTGCGCTCGGTGCAGACGCTCGTGGACGGCGACCGGCTCCAGATCCGGTACGGCGCCCAGGACGTGTCCGTCCACGACGACGGCGCCTACACCGGGGAGATCTCGGCTGCGATGCTGGCCAAGCTGGGTGCTGAGCTACGTGGTCGTCGGGCACTCCGAGCGCCGGCGAGTACCACGGCGAGGACGACGCGCTGGTCAACGCCAAGGCGCACAAGGCGCTCGCTGCCGGGATGACCCCGATCGTGTGCGTCGGCGAGGGGCTCGAGATCCGCAAGGAAGGGCGCCACGTGCGCACACGCCTCGCGCAGGTGGACGGCTCGCTGGCCGATTTCACCGCCGAGCAGGTGGCCGGTCTGGTGATCGCCTACGAACCGGTCTGGGCGATCGGCACCGGAGAGGTGGCCACGCCCGAGGACGCCCAGGAGGTCTGCGCGGCGATCCGGGGGCGGATCGCGGAGCTGCCACGGGGCCGACGCAGCTGCCGGCGTGCGGGTGCTCTACGGCGGTTCGGTGAAGGCCGCGAACGTCGCCGGGCATCATGCAGCAGCCGGACGTCGACGGCGCGCTGGTCGGTGGCGCGAGCCTGCAGGCAGACGAGTTCGGCGGCATCTGCCGGTTCTACGACATGCCCGTGCTCTGACCGACGCTGTTGTCTGATCGTCGAGTGCGTCAGTTAGGATTCCCGCCGTGATCACCGTTTTCGAGATCCTGCTCGTCCTCAGCAGTCTGCTGATGATCCTGCTCGTGCTGCTGCACAAGGGTCGCGGGGGCGGCCTGTCCGACATGTTCGGTGGCGGGGTGTCGAGTGGTCTTGGCGGTTCCTCGGTGGCCGAGCGCAACCTCGACCGGATCACGATCGGGATCGGGCTGATCTGGTTCGCCTGCGTGATCGGTCTCGGGCCTCCTGCTCAAGACCAACAACTGACCCCCATTAGGTGCGGACTGAGAAGGAGACCTGGTGGCTGGCGCAGGAAACGCCATTCGTGGCAGCCGTGTGGGCGCAGGACCGATGGGCGAGGCCGAGCGGGGTGAAGCCGCTCCGCGTCAGAACGTCACGTACTTCTGCTCGCGCGAGCACCGCACCCTGATCGCATTCGCGGTCGAGGCGCAGGTCCCCGAGTCGTGGGACTGCCCGCGCTGCGGCCTGCCGGCCAGCCTGGACTCGGAGAACCCTCCGCCGCCGCCGAAGATCGAGCCGTACAAGACCCACCTCGCCTACGTGAAGGAGCGCCGCTCCGACGCCGAGGCGAAGGACATCCTCGACGAGGCCCTGCAGACCCTGCGCGCCCGCCGCAAGAACGGCGAAGTCATCTTCTAGTACGCCGAGGTCCAGTGCGGCGAGGCGTCACTTCCTTCCCCGCGCAGCACCGCGAGGCGTCACTTCCTTCCCCGCGCAGTCTGGTGAGGCGTCACTTCCTTCCCCGCGCAGTCTGGTGAGGCGTCAGTTCCTTCCTCGCCCAGCACTGCGAGGCGTCGCTTGTTACCCCGCGCAGTCTGGTGAGGCGTCGAACAGGTCGTGGCAGGCGAGCCTGAGAGGTCGCCAATACGAAGAGCTGACGCCTCGGCGATGTCTGGATGGTAGGAGCAGACGCCTCGGCGGGGTGTGGGTGGAAGGAGCTGACGCCTCGGCGGGGTGTGGGTGGAAGGAGCTGACGCCTCGGCGGAGTTGAGTCCAGCAGAGTGGTGTACGACGTGGTGATGGTGTCCCGGTCGTAGACGTGGGCGCGGTCACCGCGTGATTCTTCGAGAGATCTTCCACAACCCACTCGAAGAGAGGGCACGACGATGACCGCGAAACCCAGTATTGACCCTGCTGAGTTCTTGCACGAGCACTTGTCCCAGGCCAGCCCGGACCTGCTGCGCGAGCTGATGCAGGGCTTCGTCAACACGCTGCTCTCCGCGGATGCCGACAGCGTCTGCGGCGCCGCCTACGGGGTGCGCGATGAGGCCCGGCACCAACCGCCGCAACGGTTACCGGCGACGCGAGCTGGACACCCGGGTCGGGACCCTGGAGGTCGCGGTGCCCGAAGCTGCGGGAGGGGTCCTACTTCCCCGAATGGCTGCTCGAGCGGCGGCGTCGGGCCGAGGCGGCCCTGACCTCGGTGGTCGCGACCTGCTACCTGCTCGGAGTGTCCACTCGGCGGATGGACCGGTTGGTGCAGTCCCTGGGGATCACCGGGCTCTGCGCAAGTCGCAGGTCTCGGTGATGGCTCGTGATCTCGACGAGCTGGTCCGCGACTTCCGTGAACGACCCGCTGGACGCCGGCCCCTACACGTTCCTGGCCGCGGATGCGTTGACGATGAAGGTCCGCGAGGGCGGCCGGGTGATCAAGATCGCGGTCATGGTCGCCACCGGTGTCAACGCCGACGGCTACCGGGAGATCCTCGGGGTCGCGACCTCCACCGCGGAGTCCGGGACCGGGTGGAACACCTTCTTCAAGGACCTGGTCGCCCGCGGCCTGAACGGGGTCGCGCTGGTCACCTCCGATGCCCACACCGGCCTGGTCGAGGCGATCGGGGCAAACCTGCCCGGAGCCAGTCCTGGCAGCGGTGCCGGACCCACTACACCGTCAACTTGATGACGCGTGTGTCCCAAGCACGCCTGGGGCGGGGTCAAGGCGATGCTGCACTCGGTGTTCGAACAGGCCGAGGCCGAGGCCGTGCACGCCCAGTACGACAAGCTGCTCGACCACGTCCGCTCGCTGCCCGAGGTCCACGACCACCTCGACGCCGCCCGGGAGGAGATCCTCGCGTTCACCGCGTTCCCGCCCGCGGTCTGGCGCCAGATCTGGTCGAACAACCCCAACGAACGCCTCAACCGCGAGATCCGCCGCCGCACCGACGTCGTCGGGATCTTCCCCGACCGGGGATCGATCATCCGGCTCGTCGGCGCCGTCCTGGCCGAGCAGAACGACGAATGGGCCGACGGCCGGCGCTACCTCGGCCTCGAAGTCCTCGCAAAGAGCCGACTCGTCCTGATCACCACCGAGAACACCCAGGAGGCCACCACACTCGGCGCGATCAGCGCCTAACCAGACAACGACGAATCACGACGACGTCGTACACCACCCCACGGGACTTGACCTCTCGCGGGTGTGGGTGGAAGGAGCTGACGCCTCGGCGGGGTGTGGGTGGAAGGAGGTGACGCCTCGGCGGGGTGTGGGTGGAAGGAGCTGACGCCTCGGCGGGGTGTGGGTGGAAGGAGCTGACGCCTCGGCGGGGTGTGGGTGGAAGGAGCTGACGCCTCGGCGGGGTGTGGGTGGAAGGAGCTGACGCCTCGGCGGGGTGTGGGTGGAAGGAGCTGACGCCTCGGCGGGGTGTGGGTGGAAGGAGCTGACGCCTCGGCGGGGTGTGGGTGGAAGGAGCTGACGCCTCGGCGCGATGGGCCCTCAGAGCTTGCTGGCGGCGGCGCGGTCGAGGAACCAGACGGTCTCGCCCGCGCCGGCGGGGCGGCGCGGGCGCGATGCCGCGCGCCGGCGTCTCGTGGCGGTCGCCGTCGTCGGCGAGCGCACGGCGGACCGCCTCGGCCTTCTCCTCGCCGGTCACCAGGAACCAGGCGGCCCGGGTGCGGTTGAGGGCCGGGAAGGTGAGGCTGACCCGCTCCGGGCGGCGGCTTGGGCGAGCCGGTGACGGCGACCGCGATCCGGTCGTCGACGTCGAGCTGCGGGAAGCCGGGGAACAGCGACGCGACGTGCCCGTCCGGGCCCATCCCGAGCATCACCAGGTCGAACTCGCCGACGCCCGCGCTGCGCACCGGTCCGAGTACGCCGCCGCGGCAGCCGTCGACGTCCGGCGCCGCCGCCGTCGACGGCATCTCGTGCACGCCGGGTCGCGCCGACGACGTCGAGGAACGCGGCCTCGGGCGTCGCGGGCGTTGCGGTCGGCGCTGTCCGGGGCGACGAACCGCTCGTCGCCCCACCAGAACACGACCCGGGTCCAGTCGACGTCGACCGACACCGGCGCGCTGGGCGACCTGCTGGTGCACCGCGTCGGCGATGCTGCCGCCGGTGAGCGCGACGTGCGGCACCTCACCGCGTCCTTGCGCGGCCGCGAGCCGCTGGAGGAAGCGGTCGGCGACAGCGGCGCGCCACGTCGGCCGGGTCGGGGAGCACCTTCAGCTCGAGGGCATGCAGGGGTCACTCGCCCGTCGAGCTTGACCAGCCGCTTGGTCGCGGCGTGGTAGATGTCGTCCTCGTCGAGGCGGCGCAGCTCCTCGGCGAGCAGCTCGGGCAGCTCGCGGCGCTTCAGCGCCACCGGTCGGTCCGGGCCGCCCGGGTGAGCTGAACGTGGCCAGCTTGCCGTCGGGACGGCTGATCCGGATCGGTCCCTCGCGGGTCTCGAGCACCACCTCGGTGATGCCCGGGCCCTCGGAGTTGGCGCGGTCGACCGGCACCTCGCAGCCGGTCGCTGAGCCAGGCGCGGAGCAGGTCGGCGCTCGGGCTGATCCGCTCGGCGGTCACCGAGGCGCGGCGCACCTTGAGCGGCTGCTGGTCGAGCGCCGCGGCGAGCAGCGCCCGCCACGGCGTGATCCGGGTCCAGGCCAGGTCGGTGTTGCCCTTCGCGTACGTCGCGCACAGGGTGTGCATCGCCCGGGTCTTCGCCCGTCGTCACCGCGGCGGCGTCGGTGATCCGGCGCTGGGCCAGCGCGCCGAGCGGGTCGGCGGCGGGGTCGTGCGGCGGGTCCGTCGGCCACCAGATCGCGACGGGGGAGTCGGGCAGCAGCAGCGGCAGCACCACCGACTCCGGGTGCTTGACCACCTCGCCCTTGAGCCGGATCAGCGCGGTCTCGCCGGTCCACGAGTCACCGATGCCGACCTGGGCGTTGACCTCGCCGTGTCCGCGGCGTCGCCGAGGATCACCCCGAGCACCCGGGCCGGGTGCTCGTGGGAGGCCTGCCGGGCCGCCTCCATGGCGTCGTGGGCGTCCTCCTCGTCGACGACGATGATCAGGGTCAGCACCATGCCCATCGCCGGGCTGCCCGCCCGGATCCGGGCCCGGACGAACTCCGCGGCGATCTCGGCGGAGTTGGTCTCGGTGAGCTCGATCATCGTGTGCCTCCTCGCGGTGCGCTCCCATCAGGGTCTCCTCCAGGCGCGTCCGTCGCGGGCCAGCATCGCGTCGGCCGAGGCCGGTCCCCAGGTGCCCGGCGGGTACGTGCTCCGGCTCGCCCTTCCGCGCCCAGTGCGTCCAGGATCGGATCGAGGATCCGCCAGGACATCTCGACCTCCTCGTGCCGGGGGAAGAGCGGCGGGTCGCCGAGCAGGACGTCGAGGATCAGCCGCTCGTAGGCCTCCGGCGAGGACTCGGTGAACGACCCGCCGTAGGCGAAGTCCATG
Source organism: uncultured Actinomycetota bacterium (assembly GCA_963731485.1). Lineage (GTDB taxonomy): Bacteria > Actinomycetota > Actinomycetes > Propionibacteriales > Nocardioidaceae > Marmoricola. The sequence continues at coordinate 149,403 of CAVSVQ010000008.1, read as the reverse complement.
TTGACGTCGCGGATCTCCATCGCGGTGCCCGGCACCTTGGCGCCGAACCGGATCGTCATGCCCTCGTCGGGCTGGACCCGGATCACCAGCGTGTTCGGGGTGAGCTCCTCGGTCGCGGTCGCGCTGAACGGCAGGTGCGGGCGCCCGCTTGAAGACGACGGCCACCTCGGTGACCCGGCGCCCGAGCCGCTTGCCGGTGCGCAGGTAGAACGGGACGCCCGCCCAGCGCCGGGTGTCCACGTGCAGCGTCACCGCGGCGTAGGTCTCGGTGGTGGAGGTCGGCTGATGCCCTCCTCCTCGCAGAAGCCGAGCGACCTTCTCCCCACCGGCCCAGCCGCTCGGCGTACTGCCCGCGGGCGGTGGTGAGGTCCAGCCGCCTGGGGAGGACGACGGAGGACAGCACCTTGAGCTTCTCGATGCGCAGGCTCTCGGCGTCGAAGGAGACCGGCTCCTCCATCGCGACCAGCGCCATCAGCTGCATGAGGTGGTTCTGGATCACGTCGCGGGCGGCACCGACACCGTCGTAGTAGCCGGCCCGGCCGCCGATGCCGACGTCCTCGGCCATGGTGATCTGCACGTGGTCGACGTAGTTGGCGTTCCAGATCGGCTCGAACAGGTTGTTGGCGAACCGCATCGCCAGGATGTTCTGGACCGTCTCCTTGCCGAGGTAGTGGTCGATCCGGAAGATCGAGCCGGACTCGAAGACCTGCCCGAGGATCGTCGTTGAGCTCCCGGGCCGACTCGAGGTCGTGGCCGAACGGCTTCTCCACGACGACCCGGCGCCAGGAGCCTTCGGCGCGGCTCGGCGAGGCCGTGCTCCTTCAGCTGGTCGGCGACGTCGCCGAAGAACGACGGCGGGATCGCGAGGTAGAACGCGTGGTTGCCGCCGGTGCCGCGGACCTCGTCGAGCTCCTCGATGGTGCGCCGCAGCTGGTCGAAGGCGTGGTCGTCGTTGAAGTCGCCGGGGACGAACCGGAAGCCCTCGGCGAGCTGGCGCCACACCTCCTCGCGGAACTCGGTGCGCGCGTGCTCGCGTGACCGAGTCGTGGACGATCTGGGCGAAGTCCTGGTCGGCCCAGTCGCGCCGGGCGAACCCGACCAGGCTGAACCCCGGCGGGCAGCAGCCCGCGGTTCGCCAGGTCGTAGATCGCCGGCATGACCTTCTTGCGGGACAGGTCGCCGGTGACGCCGAAGAGCACCATGCCGCACGGACCGGCGATGCGCGGCAGCCGGCGGTCCTCCGGGTCGCGCAGCGGGTTCGCGTCCTTGGTCACGGGGTCACCGTCGGTGCCTCCGGTAGTAGGCGATCAGCGATCGCGTCGACGGGTCCTGCGTCGGCCGCGGCAGTCGGCGTCGCCGCGCGACGGCCGGCCCGAGCTCGACGGCGAGCTGCTTGCCGAGCTCGACGCCCCACTGGTCGAAGCTGTCGATGCCCCAGACCACGCCCTGGGTGAAGGTGATGTGCTCGTAGAGCGCGATCAGCTGGCCCAGCACCGACGGGGTCAGCGCCGGCGCCATGATCGAGGTGGTCGGCCGGTTGCCGGTGAAGACCCGCGCCGGGACGACCGTCCTCCGCGGTGCCCTCGGCGCGGACCTCGTCGGCGGTCTTGCCGAAGGCGAGCGCGCGGGTCTGGGCGAAGAAGTTGGCGAGGAACAGCTCGTGGACGTCCTGGCTCTGCCCGTCGCTGGCGTCGCTGAGCGGGTACGCCGGGTTGGCGAACGCGATGAAGTCGGCCGGGACCAGCCGGGTGCCCTGGTGGATCAGCTGGTAGAACGCGTGCTGGCCGTTGGTGCCGGGCTCGCCCCAGAAGACCTCGCCGGTGTCGGTGGTCGACCGGGCTGCCGTCCCAGCGCACGCCCTTGCCGTTGGACTCCATCGTCAGCTGCTGGAGGTACGCCGGGAAGCGGTGCAGCAGCTGCGAGTAGGGGAGCACGGCGTGCGTGCCGGCGCCGAGGAAGTTGGTGTACCAGACGTTGAGCAGGCCCATCAGCATCGGCACGTTGCGCTCGGTGGCGGTGGTGCGGAAGTGCTCGTCCATCGCGTGCATCCCGGCGAGCAGCTCGGCGAAGCGCTCGGGTCCGATCGCCACCACGAGGGAGGTGCCGATCGCGGAGTCGAGCGAGTAGCGACCGCCGACCCAGTCCCAGAAGCCGAAGGCGTTGGCCGGGTCGATGCCGAAGTCGGCGACCTTGTCCAGCGCGGTCGAGACCGCGACGAAGTGCCGGGCGACGGCGGCCGATCGCGGTCGGCGCCGCGCGCAGGCCGTCGAGCAGCCAGGTGCGGCAGAGCCGGGCGTTGGTGAGCGTCTCGAGGGTGCCGAAGGTCTTGCTGGACGACGATGAACAGCGTGCTCGCGGGGTCGAGCCCGGCGAGCGTGGTGGCGCAGTCGGTCGGGTCGATGTTGCTGATGAACCGGCACTCGATGCCGTCGTGCGACGTACGGCGCCAGCGCCTCGTAGGCCATCACCGGGCCGAGGTCGGAGCCGCCGATGCCGATGTTCACGACCGTCCGGATCCGCTGCGCCGGTGACGCCGGTCCAGGCGCCGGAGCGGACCCGGTCGGCGAAGTCGTAGACCCGGCGCAGCACCTCGTGGACGTCCGGCGACGACGTCGTGGCCGTCGACCTCGAGGTCGGCGTCGGCCGGCAGCCGCAGCGCGGTGTGCAGCACGGCGCGGTCCTCGGTGACGTTGATCCGCTCGCCGCGGAACATCGCGTCCCGGCGGGCCGCCAGCGCCGACCTCGTCGGCCAGCGCGAGCAGCGCCGCGAGCACGTCGTCGTCGAGCAGGCCCTTGGACAGGTCCACGTGCAGGTCGGCGGCGTCGAAGGTGAAGCGCTCGGCCCGCGCCGGGTCGTCGGCGAACCAGGCGCCGCAGGTCCGGCTCGAAGCCGTCGCGCGAGCTCGGTCAGCCGGGCCCAGGACGGCGTGCGGGTCGGGTCGACCGGACTGCCCGAGCCGGCCCCGGTCACTGGCCCGCGCCGGCCTGACCGCATGGCCTTCTCCACGGTCGCGCTGAGGTCGTCGAAGGCGGTGACGAACTTCTCGACGCCCTCCCTGATCAGCACGTCGATCACGTCGTCGTAGTCGATCCCGGCGTCCTCGAGCGCGGCGAAGACCGCGGCGGCGTCGTCGTAGTGCGGGTGCACCTGGTCGCCGCTGATCTCGCCGTGGTCGGCGACGGCCTCGAGGGTCTTCTCGGGCATGGTGTTCACGGTGTTCGGCACGACGAGGTCGACGACGTACATCGTGTCGCGGTAGTCCGGGTTCTTCACCCCGGTGGACGCCCACAGCGGTCGCTGCGGGTTCGCGCCGGCGGCCACGAGGGCCTCCCAGCGTTCGCCGACGAAGAACTCCTCGAACGCCTGGTAGGCGAGCCGGGCGTTGGCGACCCCGGCCTTGCCGAGCAGCTCGGCGGAGCGCGCCGGCGGCCTCGAGCCGCTTGTCGATCTCGGTGTCCACGCGGGAGACGAAGAACGAGGCCACCGAGTGGAGCCTGGACAGTGTCGTGGCCGTCGTCCCTGGCCTGCTCCAGCCCGTCGACGTAGGCCTCCATCACGTGGTGGTACTGGTCGAGGCCGAAGATCAGCGTGACGTTGACGGGGATCCCGGCGCCGAGCGTCTCGGCGATGGCCGGCCAGCCCTCCTCGGTGCCGGGGATCTTGATGTAGAGGTTGGGCCGGTCGACCTTGTGCCACAGCTCGGCGGCCTGGCGCACGGTCGCCTCGGTCTGGTGGGCCAGCCCGGGGTTCACCTCGATCGAGACCCGGCCGTCGACGCCGTCGGTGGCCTCGAAGACGTCGAGGAAGACGTCGCACGCGTTGCGGACGTCGGTGGTGGTCAGCTCCTCGACCACGGCGTCGAGGTCGGCGCCCTGGCCGACGAGCTCGCGGACCTGCTCGTCGTACCGCTCACCCTCCTCGAGCGCCTTGGCGAAGATCGACGGGTTGCTGGTGATGCCGACCACCGAGGAGTTCTTCTTGAGGTCGGCGAGGTTGCCGGTCTCCAGCCGCTCGCGGGACAGGTCGTCGAGCCAGATGGAGACGCCGGCCTCGGACAGCTGCTTCAGACGGTCGGACATGGGTTCTCCCTCTCTGTGGACCGGTTCTAGCGGTTGGTCGCCTCCAGCGCGCGCAGGCTCTCCTCGGCCGCGAGCGCGACCGCCTCGGCCGTGATGCCGAACTCGCGGAAGATGGTGGCGTAGTCCGCCGAGGCGCCGAAGTGCTCCGAGCGAGACGATCCGGCCGTGGTCGCCGACGACCTCGCGCCAGCCCTGGGCGACGCCGGCCTCGACGCTGACCCGGGCCCTGACGTCGGCGGGATCACCGTGTCGCGGTAGGCCTGGTCCTGGCGTCGAACCACTCCCGGCACGGCATCGAGACCACGCGGGCGGCGATGCCCTTCGCGGCCAGCTGCTCGCGCGCGGCGACCGCGAGCTGCACCTCCGAGCCGGTGCCGACAGCACCACGTCGGGGACGCCGTCGGTGTCGAGCAGGACGTAGCCGCCCTTCGCGACCCCGTCGGTCGCCGCTGAAGCCCTGCTCGCCGCGGGGGAAGACCGGCACGTTCTGCCGGCGTCAGCGCGAGTGCCTGCCGGTCGGTCGGTGTGCTCGAGCATCGCGCGCCAGGCGGCGACGGTCTCGTTGGCGTCGGCCGGGCGGACCACGTCGAGGCCCGGGATCGCGCGGAGCGCGGCCAGGTGCTCGACCGGCTGGTGGGTCGGTCCGTCCTCGCCGAGGCCGATCGAGTCGTGGGTCCACACGTACGGGTGGGCAGCTGCATCAGCGCCGCCAGGCGGACCGCCGGGCGCATGTAGTCGGAGAACACCAGGAAGGTGCCGCCGTAGACGCGGGTGCCGCCGTGCAGGGCGATGCCGTTCATGATCGCGCCCATGGCGTGCTCGCGGATGCCGAAGTGCAGCACCCGGCCGTACGTGTTGCCGCTCCACTCGCGGGTCTGCCACTCCTCGGGCGTGAAGCTGGGCTCGCCCTGCGGGCTGGTGTTGTTGGACTCGGCGAGGTCGGCGGAGCCGCCCCACAGCTCGGGCAGCACCGGCGCGATCGCGGTGAGCACGTAGCCGGACGCCTTGCGGGTCGCCATCCCCTTCTCGTCGGCCGGGAAGGTCGGCAAGCGCGTCGGCCCAGCCGGCCGGGCAGGGCCGCGGTCGCCATCCGGTCGAAGCAGCGCCGCCCGCTCGGCGTGTGCCGGCTGCCCAGGCGGCGAACTGCTCGTCCCACTCGGCCTGGGCGACCTTGCCGCGGTCGACGCAGCGCGCGGGTGTGGCTGATCACCTCGTCGGAGACCTCGAAGGTCTCGTTCGGGTCGAAGCCGAGCACCTTCTTGGTGGCGGCGACCTCGTCCGCGCCGAGCGCGGAGCCGTGCGCCGGGCCGGTGTTCTGCGCGTTCGGGGCCGGCCAGGCGATGATCGTGCGCAGCACGATCAGGCTGGGCCGGTCGTGCTCCGCCTCGGCCGCGTCTCGAGCGCCGTCCCAGAGCGCCGGGACGTCCTCGTGGTAGTTCTTGCCGTCGGTGTGGTCGCCGTCGTTGGTCCAGTCGACGGTCTGGACGTGCCAGCCGTAGGCCTCGTAGCGCTTCGCGACGTCCTCGGTGAACGCGATGTGCGTGTCGCCCTCGATGCTGATCCGGTTGTCGTCGTAGATCAGGGTCAGGTTGCCGAGCTGCTGGTGCCCGGCGATGCTCGAGGCCTCGCGCGCTGACGCCCTCCTCGAGGTCGCCGTCGGAGCAGATCGCGTAGACGTGGTGGTCGAACGGGCTCTCGCCCTCCGGCGGCCGTCCGGGTCGAACAGGCCGCGCTCGCGGCGCGCGGCCATCGCCATGCCGACGGCGTTGCCGACGCCCTGGCCGAGTGGGCCGGTGGTGGTCTCGACGCCGGCGGTGTGGCCGTGCTCGGGGTGGCCGGGGGTCCTGCTGCCCCAGGTGCGCAGCGCCTTCAGGTCGTCGAGCTCGAGGCCGAAGCCGCCGAGGTAGAGCTGGGTGTAGAGCGTGATCGAGGAGTGCCCGCACGAGAGCACGAAGCGGTCGCGGTCCGGACCACGCCGGGTCGGCGGGGTCGTGGCGCATCCGCTTCTGGAAGAGCAGGTACGCCGCCGGGGCGAGGCTCATCGCCGTCCCGGGGTGGCCGTTGCCGACCTTCTGGACCGCGTCCATGGCCAGGCAGCGCGCGGTGTCCACCGCCCGCTCGTCGAGCTCGGTCCACTCCAGCGGGGTGGCGGGTCTTGCTCAAGGCGAGGTCCTCTCGGCAGACGCGTCCGGGTCTGGGGGCCAGCCGTCGTTCGGCCACCGCAACCGAGCCTACTCAGGGACCGTTAGACTCAGCGAGCCAGTACCACCCGTGCGCTCCCGGCATGCGCACGCACCGTCGTCGTCGAATCGAGGCCCTGCGTGACCGCGGTCGAACCCCAGGTTTCGGTCTCCCGGGACCGGACTCACCGCCGGGTCGCGACCGCTGCCGCGGACGTGGTGGCGGCGTACGTCGGGCTGATGAAGCCGCGGGTGATCGAGCTGCTGCTGCTGACCACCGTGCCGGTGATGTTCTTCGCCCAGCGGGGCGTGCCGCCGCTGGGCCTGGTCGTCGCCACCGTGCTCGGCGGGACCCTGTCCGCCGGCAGCGCCAACGCGCTGAACTGCGTCTACGACCGCGACATCGACGAGCAGATGCGGCGCACCCGGCGGCGGGCGCTGCCTCGGCACATCGTCTCGCCGCGGGCCGCGCTGATCTTCGGCCTCGTCCTCGCGGTGGTCTCGACGCTGGTGCTCGGGCTGTTCGTGAACTGGCTCTCGGCGGGGCTGGCGCTGGCCGCGTCGGCGTTCTACCTGTTCGGCTACACGATGGTGCTCAAGCGGCGTACCACGCAGAACATCGTCTGGGGCGGGCTGGCCGGCTGCTTCCCGGCGCTGATCGGCTGGACGGCGGTGACCGGCGAGCTCGCCTGGCCGCCGGTGGTCCTGTTCCTGGTGGTCTTCCTCTGGACCCCGCCGCACACCTGGGCGCTGGCGATGCGCTACCGCGAGGACTACGCGGCGGTGGACGTGCCGATGCTGCCGGTGCGGCGCTCCGGCGTGGAGGTCGCCCGCCAGATCGTCGCCTACTCCTAGGCCATGGTCGCGGTCTCGCTGCTGCTCTGGCCGGTCGCCGGCACCGGCCCGGTCTATCCCGGTCGCGCGCGACGCTGCTCGGGGCGGCCTTCCTCGTCGAGGCGCACCTGATGTGGCGCCGCGCGCGGCGCAGCGACGAGCTGAGCCTGATCAAGCCGATGCGGCTGTTCCACTGGTCGAACCTGTACCTCTCGCTGCTGTTCGTCGCCGTCGCGCTGGACCCGCTGCTGACGCGCTGAGTCGCGACCCGGCCGTTAGCTCGAGTCAGAAATCTCAGTCGAGTCAGTCCCGGTGCCGCCCGGCAGACGGTGCCGGTTGGCCGCGACCATGCGGTAGACCACAGCCCCGAGGCGGCGTACGCCGGGAAGGTCGATGAGGTGCCCCAGCGGCAGCGTCCACCCGCCCCGGGCGCTGCAGCGCCTGCGGCGATCGCGGGCGCCCCGAGCGCCCGGATGCGCCCGTCGACGAGCCAGCCGGCGAAGTGCGTCGGCCTGCTCCCGGGTGGCGCCCACGGCGTGCGAGGTCGAGTGCCTGCCAGGGAACCGCGCGGGTCGACCCAGCGCGCCGAACCGGGTGCAGAAGCCGCAGTCGGCGTCGTAGACGATCTGACCGGTCATGCCTCCCGATCATCGCGCCGGCTGCTCCCGGACGGCCAGCAGCGCCCAGGTCATCGCCGCGGCGATCAGCGGCGGCGCCGAGCATGTGGAAGCCGACGAGCACCACCGGCAGGTCGGTGAAGTACTGCACGAAGCCGATCGTGCCCTGGCCGACCTCGACCAGCACGAGCACGCGCACCGCGCGGATCGCCTCGGCCGAGCCGCGGGTCGCGTGCAGGGCGAACAGCAGCTCCGAGGCTGAGGCCCACGAACAGGAAGACCACGTCGGCGTGCAGCTGGGAGAGCTGCAGCGGGTCCAGGCCGTTGCGTGGTGCGTCGGCGTCGCCGGCGTGCGGTCCCGAGCCGGTGACCACGGTGCCGAGGTAGAGCACCACCCAGCCGACGACGAACGTGAGCCACGCCAGCAGCGTGACGACGACGCCGGAGCCCGCCACGGGGTCCGGCCGCGTCGAGGCGGCCGGAGGAACAGCACCGCGACGCAGATGATCGCCATCGACGCGAGCAGGTGGAACGAGACGACCCAGGGGTTCAGGTCGGTGAGCACCGAGATGCCGCCGATCACCGCCTGGGCCGGGATCGCCAGACCCAGGACGACCGCGAGCAGCCGCAGGTCGCGACGACCGGTCCGGCGTGCCTCGGCGTCGGCGGCGACGAAGGTGGCGATCGCGATCGCGGCCAGCACGAAGGTGAGCGTGCGGTTGCCGAACTCGATCGCCGAGTGCACGCGACAGCGTGCCGTGCGGGGTGAACGCGTCCGCCGTTGCAGCGTGGCCAGGTCGGGCAGCCCAGCCCCGAGGCGGTGAGCCGGACCGCGCCGCCGGTGACGACGATGCCGATGTTCGCGACCAGCGTGGCCCAGCCGAGGGCACGCAGGTGGGGTCGGGCACGGTCGGCGAGGTCCTGGTACGCCGTGCCGGCCGCTCGGCTCACTCCCACGTGAACGTCCTCGCGGTCAGGACGGTGCCGAGCGCTCCCCAGAGGAGCGAGGACCAGCAGCGATCCGCCCGCGACGTGGCCGTGGGTCAGCGCCGCTCGCATCGCCTCGCCCAGGGCGCCCGACGGCAGCCAGGTGAGCGCGTGGCCGGCGCCGCCGTACGCGTTCGCGGGCAGCACGACCGCCCCGCCGGCCAGCAGCAGCAGGTAGACCAGGTTGGCCGCGGCGAGCGTCGCCTCGGCGCGCAGGACGCCGGCGAGGAACAACCCGAGCGAGGCGAACGCGTAGGTGCCGACCAGCAGGCCGAGGGCCGCGCCTCCCGCGACGCCGCGGCGGATCCGCGCGGCTGCCAGCCGAGGCTGAAGCGCGACCGCGCCGATCACCACGACCTGCAGCAGCTCGACGACGAGGAGCCCGCCGACCTTGCCCAGCGAGCAGGCCCGAGCGGGGGAGCGGCGAGGCGCCGAGCCGCTTGATCACGCCGTACCGTCGCTCGAACCCGGTCGCGATCGCCAGCGAGGTGAAGGCCGTCGACATCACCGCGAGCGCCAGCACGCCCGGGGTCAGCGCGTCGACCGCGCGCTCGTCGAAGTGGATGCCGACCGGTGCGCCCCGGCGACGCCGCCGACGAGCACGAGCACCGGGATCACCACGGCGAGCAGCAGCTGCTCGCCGTTGCGCACCATCAGCCGCGCCTCCATCGAGGCCTGGGCGAGCACCTGGCGGCGCAAACGGGGACGCGCCGGGCGCCGGGGTGAAGGTCCCCACTGTGTCAGCCATCGGCCAGCTCATCGGGTTCGAGCCCCCGGCCGGTCAGCTCGAGGAAGACGTCCTCGAGGTTGCGCTGGCCCAGGTTCAGCGACTCGGGCAGGACGCTCGTGCTGCTCGCACCACGCGGCCACCGTCGCGAGCGTGGTGCTGTCGGCCGGACCGGCGACGAGCAGGCTGACCTCGTTGATCGCCGTGACCGTCGATCCCCGGCCCGAGTGCCGCCTGCAGCGACGCCGGCGCGCCTTCCGGGAACGGCTTGGTCACCACCAGCCGGATCGTGGCCGTCCCGCCCCGGGTCAGCTCCGCCGGCGTGCCCGGAGGCGATCAGCCGGCCCCGGTCGATGATGTGGATGTGGTCCGCGAGCCGCTCGGCCTCGTCCATGTAGTGCGTGGTCAGCACGACGGTGACTCCGTCGCGGCGCAGCTCCTCGAGCAGCTCCCAGGTGGTGCGGCGGGCCAGCGGGTCCATCCCGGCGGTGGGCTCGTCGACGAAGACCACCTCGGGACGACCCGACGATCGCCATCGCCAGGCCGAGGCGCTGCTGCTGGCCGCCGGACAGCCGGCGGTACGGCGTCCGGCCGCAGTCGTGCAGCCCGAGCCGGTCGGCGAGCATGCCGACGTCGAGCGGGTGGGCGTGCAGCCGGGCGATGTGCCGCAGCATCTCCATGCGCCCGGACGCCGGACCAGGCCCCGGAGCCCTGGAGCATCACGCCGATCCGGGGGAGCAGCTCGCGCCGCTGCGCGACCGGGTCGAGGCCGAGCACCCGCACCGTGCCCGCTCTGCGGCCGGCGGTACCCCTCGCAGGTCTCCAGCGTGGTGGTCTTGCCGGCGCCGTTGGGCCCGAGGACCGCGGTGATCGTGTGCGCGCTCGACGGTGAGGTCGAGGCCGTCGACGGCGACCTTCTCGCCGTACCTCATCACCAGGCCGCACACCTCGACGGCGGCGGTGGCTGGCACCGGGCAAGTCTAGAGATCGTCTCGTCGGGGTTGGGCAGGGAGGTCGGCGACGCCGGGCACGACGGCCCGCTCGGCATCGGAGACCGAGTGCATGAACAGCACCCGCGTGCGCCGCCACTCGCGGTAGGCCTCGGGTCGGCTTGCCGGAGGCCGGGTCGGGTCCGGGCCGTCGAGGTCGACCCCCGCCTCGGTCACGACCGTGTCGGCGAACATCGGGCGCATGGCGTCTCCTCTGCGTGCTCGAGTGCGGACCGGCCCGCGAGCCGTCGGGGCCGGACGACTCAAGGAGCGTGACCGGTACGCACTGATACCCGTCGGCCTCAGGTCGCGCGTGCCCCGACCTCGGCGAGGATGGCGTGCTCGTCGCTGATCACGCCGGTGACGCCGTAGCCCAGGACCCGGTCGAGCGTGCCGACGTCGTTGACCGCCCAGGTCATCACGAGCTCGACGTGCCGGTGCAGCTCAGGTCGACCGTGTCGCGGTCGAGCAGGGAGGGGTGGACCGAGACCCCGTGGGGCTGGGCACCGTGGGTGAGACGCCGGCGGAGCCGGGCCATCTCGAAACGGTTGCGGGCCGAGAGCACCGGGAGCACGTAGGCGAGGTGGGCCATCGCGTCGACCGAGGGCCACCACCGGCCGCACGACCAGGACGGGGCGGTGGTGACCGCCCTCGTGGAGCAGCCGGGCGACGGCGCGCCCGGTCCAGGTCCAGGGGCCCTTGAGGTCGAGCATGAACAGGGTGCCGTGCTCGTCGGCCTCGAGCAGCTCGTGCAGGCCCAGGCGCGGCGCCGACGCCGGACCAGCTCGCCAGCTTGTCCCAGAGGAACGGCAGCGGACCGGCCGTCCTGAGGTGGCGGACCTCGAGTCGGCCGCGGTAGTGGTGGATGTCGCACTCGATGACGTCCACGCCGAGCTCGTTCGCGGCGTGCAGCCCGGCCAGCGTGTTGCCGGCCCGGTGGGCGATCGTCAGGACGGGGGACACCTCGGATACCTCTCTCGTGCGGGACGTGCCGGCGTTCGGCTGCCAGTGCGGTGTTGCCCAGCAGTGTCACCCGGCAGTGTCGCCCGCGTTCGCACGTGCAGAGACACCACGATGCCTCCAGTCCCATCCTGCGGGCTGGCGGCGGGGCGTGCTGGGGCGAAGGTCGCCAGTCCGGCGGCGAACGTCCCGGCTCAGGCCGTCACGGGTGCCGCGCGCGTCTGGCGCCGATGCACGATCAGGCTCAGGCCGCCCAGCAGCCAGGGCCGGCAACCACGCGAGCGCGGCCTTGAGGGCGACCGCCGCCGCGGCCGCGACCCAGGGCAGTCCGAGCGCCACGAGCGCGACCACGAGGGCGCCGTCGCGGGGACTCGCACCGTTCGGTCCGGGCACGGCCGCGGCGACCTGGCTGGCGCCGAAGGCGCCGAGCAGCGCCAACGGCGAGAGCGTGTGTCCGGTCGCTGCCACCGTGCCGAGGAGCAGTCCGGCGATGCGTCAGCTGGTAGGCCGACCGAGAGCACCAGGCCGAGCACGAGCGCACGCGGCCTCGGCAGCGGCCCGCGTCGGCAACAGCTGCGGGCCGGATGCCGGTGCACGACGAGCGGCGACGAGGAGGAGCGCCAGGCCGATCGCCGGCGGCTGCGATCAGCATCCTGCGCCGGGAGCGTCGGTGGCCGCGAAGGCGACGAAGGCAGCCAGCCCGATCGCCCCGACGCAGTCGGTCCATGCCCACGCACATCAGCGCGTCGCCGCGGGGGAGGCCCACCTTCCCGAGCCGATGGACGCGCCAGACGTCCGCGCCGAGATGGCCGGGCGTGAGCAGGCCGAGCAGCTCGGACTCGGCGTACGCGCGCAGGTGCCAGCCCGGCGACTGCCGCCCGTTCGGGCCGAGCGGGGTGAGGACGCGCCAGCGCAGCGGGCAGAGGAGATACTTGCCCGACCACCCACGGCACCATCCCGACCACGACCGGCCACGGGCTGAGCGCGGGCAGGTGCGGCATGGTGAGCAGGGGGAGGCCCACCGTGACCACGACCCCGAGGACGAGCACGGTCCGGGACCGCACCACAGCGCGAAACGACGGAAGCGACGCAAACCGCGGAAACGACCGCAATGACGACATTGACGGGATCGACCGCAACGACATGGAACCCTCCCTGCTCCATCCCGAGTGTGACGGGTACCAGTGAAACAGACAAAACGGACATTTTCCAGTGGGTGAGCCAGACTGGAACCGAGGGTGCTGGTGGCCCCGGGGTCGGGGTTAGGCGACCCTTATTTGAATCCCCGAAACCATTAACGGCACACTGGTGTTGTGGAAATCGACCAGGTCGCAGGGCCGGGGTCCGTACGGACCTCGGCGACGCACCCACCCGGGAGCGGGTGGTGCGGTCGATCCTGGAGAACGGCCCGTCGACGGCTGCGGCGCTCGCCGAGCGGCTGGACCTGACCCCGGCAGCCGTGCGCCGGCACCTCGACCACCTGCTCGAGCAGCGGTGCGGTCGAGGCGCGCGAGCCCGCGGCGACCCGTGCGCGGCCGCGGTCGCCCGGCGAAGGTGTTCGCGCTGACCGACAGCGGCCACGCCCACTTCGACCAGCAGTACGACGACCTCGCCGTGCAGGCGCTCCGCTTCCTCGCCGAGACCGGCGGCGAGGAGGCAGTGCGGGCGTTCGCCGAGCGCCGGGTGGCGTTCATCGAGGCAGGAGTTCGCCGACGTGGTCGCCGCCAACCCCGCGCTCACCCCGGCGGAGGCGCTGGCCCAGGTCTTCACCGGCGAGGGCTACGCAGCCTCGGTGCGCAGCCTGCCCGTCGTCACCAGCAGAGCGTCGGGGAGCAGCTGTGCCAGCAGCACTGCCCGGTCGCCCACGTCGCCCACGAGTTCCCGCAGCTGTGCGAGGCCGAGACCGAGGCGATCAGTCGCGTCCTCGGCAGCCACGTGCAGCGACTCGCCACCATCGCCCACGGCGACGGCGTGTGCACGACGTGCATCCCGAGCGGCACACGGTCCCGACGGCTCGACCACCGACCAAGGCGCTCGCATCCTCCACCACGAAAGGAAGTGCTCGAAATGACGACCATCGACGAGCTGCAACCCAGAGCTGAAGGGCATCGGCCGCTACGAGTTCGGCTGGGCCGACAACGACGACGCCGGCGCCGGCCGCCGCGCGCGGCCTCAACGAGGAGGTCGTGCGGGACATCTCGGCGAAGAAGAACGAGCCGCAGTGGATGCTGGACCTGCGCCTGAAGGGTCTCAAGCTCTTCCACCGCAAGCCGATGCCCACCTGGGGCTCGGACCTGTCGGCGATCGACTTCGAGAACATCAAGTACTTCGTCCGCTCCACCGAGAAGCAGGCCACCAGTGGGAGGACCTCCCCGAGGACATCAAGAACACCTACGACAAGCTCGGCATCCCCGAGGCCGAGAAGCAGCGCCTGGTCGCCGGCGTGGCCGCGCAGTACGAGTCCGAGGTCGTCTACCACTCGATCCGCGAGGACCTGGAGGACCAGGGCGTGCTGTTCCTCGACACCGACACGGCGCTGCGCGAGCACGAGGACATCTTCAAGGAGTACTTCGGCACGGTGATCCCGGTCGGCGACAACAAGTTCGCGGCGCTGAACACCAGCGTCTGGTCGGGCGGCTCGTTCATCTACGTGCCCAAGGGCGTGCACGTCGACATCCCGCTGCAGGCCTACTTCCGGATCAACACCGAGAACATGGGCCAGTTCGAGCGCACGCTGATCATCGTCGACGAGGACGCCTACGTGCACTACGTCGAGGGCTGCACGGCGCCGATCTACTCCAGCGACTCGCTGCACTCCGCGGTCGTGGAGATCATCGTGAAGAAGGGCGGCCGGTGCCGCTACACGACCATCCAGAACTGGTCGAACAACGTCTACAACCTGGTGACCAAGCGGGCGACCTGCGAGGCCGGGCGCGACGATGGAGTGGGTCGACGGCAACATCGGCTCCAAGGTGACGATGAAGTACCCCGCCGTCTACCTGATGGGTGAGCACGCCAAGGGCGAGACACTGTCGATCGCGTTCGCCGGGGAGGGCCAGCACCAGGACGCCGGCGCCAAGATGGTGCATGCGGCGCCGCACACGTCGATTCAGCATCCTGTCCAAGTCGGTGGCGCGAGGCGGCGGCCGCACGTCGTACCGCGGCCTGATCCAGATCAACGAGGGCGCCCACGGCTCGAAGTCGCAACGTGCTCTGCGACGCGCTGCTGGTCGACCAGATCAGCCGGTCCGACACCTACCCCTACGTCGACATCCGCGAGGACGACGTCTCGATGGGCCACGAGGCGAGCGTCTCGAAGGTCTCCGAGGACCAGCTGTTCTACCTGATGTCGCGCGGCATGGAGCGAGGACGAGGCGATGGCGATGATCGTGCGCGGCTTCGTCGAGCCGATCGCCAAGGAGCTCCCGATGGAGTACGCCCTGGAGCTCAACCGGCTGATCGAGCTGCAGATGGAAGGGGCAGTCGGTTGACGGCACAGCCGTTCTGCCGAGCGCACTTGAGGTCGAGAAGCGTCTCCAGTCGCATCTGCACCCCGATGGCTCGTTCGACGTCGAGCGACCACCCGGTGCCGACCGGGCGCGAGGAGATCTGGCGGTTCACCCCGCTCAAGCGCCTCCGCGGTCTGCACGACGACGCGCCGTTCGCCGACGGTGCGCACCACCGTGAAGGTCGAGGCGGCCGAGGGTGTGCTCGTCGAGCAGCGTCGGCGCCGACTCGCCGCTGCGCGGGAGTTCCGGGCTGGTGCCTCCGACCGGATCTCGGCGCGGGCCTGGGCCGCAGGCGAGCGGTGTCACCCTGGTGCGGATCCCGACCGAGCGGGCGACGTCGACGACGCCACGGTGCATCCGTCGATCGGCACCGGCTCCGACGCCGCCGGCGCCGAACACACGTCGTGATCGCGGAGAAGTTCTCGCAAGGCGACGGTCGTGCTGCCGTTCGAGGGCTCGCGCGGTGCTCGCCGACAACGTCGAGTTCGTCCTCGAGGACGGCGCCGAGCTGACTGTGGTGTCGCTGCAGGACTGGGCCGACGACGCCGTGCACCTGTCCAGCCAGCACGCCCGGGTCGGCCGCGACGCCACCCTGAAGCACGTCGCCGTCACGTTCGGTGGTGACGTGGTTCGCCACGACACCACCGCGGAGTACGCCGGACCGGGTGGCTCGGTGGAGATGCTCGGGCTCTACTTCGCCGACGAGGGTCAGCACATCGAGCACCGCCTGTTCGTGGACCACAACGGCGCCGAGGACGAAGAGCCACGTCGTCTACAAGGGCGCCCTGCAGGGCGAGGGCGCCCACACCGTCTGGATCGGCAACGTGCTGATCCGCAAGATCGCCGAAGGCATCGAGACCTTCGAGGAGAACCGCAACCTGGTGCTCACCGACGGCTGCCAGGCCGACTCGGTGCCCAACCTCGAGATCGAGACCGGCGAGATCGAGGGCGCCGGGCACGCCTCGGCGACCGGACGGTTCGACGACGAGCAGCTGTTCTACCTCCGCTCGCGCGGCATCGTCGAGGACGAGGCCCGCCGCCTCGTGGTGCACGGCTTCTTCCACGACCTGATCCGCAAGATCGGCGTCCCGTCGCTCGAGGAGAAGCTCACCGCCACGGTCGAGGCCGAGCTCGCGAAGAACGTGCTGAAGGCACGCCGTGAGTGGGGCCGATGGCTTCTGCGGGCATGTGCGGCCATGCCGAGGTCGCCGACGGGCAGTCGCTGGCGCGTGGAGGTCGACGGGCTCGACGTGGCGATCGTGCGCAACGGCGAGGACTTCTACGCGATCGAGGACGAGTGCAGCCACGCAGCAGGTCGCGCTCTCCGAGGGCGACGTCGAGGGCTGCGAGATCGAGTGCTGGATGCACGGCTCCCGCTTCGACCTTCGCACCGGCAAGCCCACCGGGCCGCCGGCCACCGAACCCGTCCCGTCTTCCCGGTCGCAGATCGACGGTGGCGACGTACTCATCGACATCTGACTCCCCGCTGAAGTGGGCTGAAGGAGAACTGACATGGCAACGCTGGAGATCAAGGACCTGCACGTCTCGGTCACCACCGAGGACGGCCCCAAGGAGATCCTCAAGGGCGTCAACCTGACCATCCGGGACGGCGAGACGCACGCGATCATGGGCCCGAACGGCTCCGGCAAGTCGACGCTGGCCTACTCCATCGCCGGACACCCGAAGTACGACGTGACCAGCGGGTCGGTCACCCTCGACGGCGTCGACGTGCTCGCGATGACGGTCGACGAGCGGGCCCGCGCCGGCCTCTTCCTCGCGATGCAGTACCCCGTCGAGGTGCCGGGCGTCTCGGTGTCGAACTTCCTGCGCACCGCGAAGACCGCGATCGACGGCGAGGCGCCGAAGCTGCGCACCTGGGTCAAGGACGTCAACACCGCGATGGACCGGGTGAAGATGGACACCGCGTTCGCGACCCGGAACGTCAACGAGGGCTTCTCCGGCGGCGAGAAGAAGCGCCACGAGATCGTCCAGCTCGAGCTGCTCGACCCCAAGGTCGCGATCCTCGACGAGACCGACTCGGGCCTGGACATCGACGCGCTGAAGATCGTCTCCGAGGGCGTCAACCGCTTCAAGGAGCAAGGCGACAAGGGCGTCCTGCTGATCACCCACTACACCCGGATCCTGCGCTACATCACGCCCGGACTTCGTGCACGTCTTCGTCGACGGCCGGATGGTCGAGGAGGGCGGCCCGGAGCTGGCCGAGGAGCTCGAGGCCAGCGGCTACGACAAGTACGTCGGCGCCGCAGTCTGACCACGTCTCGACCACCTCGATCGAGCCGACACCAGACATGGCAGGCCTGCTGACCGACCTCGACCTGATCCGGGCGGACTTCCCGATCCTGGAGCCGGACGCTCGCCGGACGGGCACCGACTGGTCTACCTCGACAGCGCGAACACCTCGCAGAAGCCGCAGGTGGTGATCGACGCGATGGTCGACCACCTCGAGCGGCACAACGCGAACATCGCCCGGGCGATGCACCAGCTCGGCGCGGAGTCGACCGCAGGCGTTCGAGGGTGCCCGCGACAAGGTGGCGCGGCTTCCTCAACGCACCGTCGCGCGACGAGGTGGTGTTCACCAAGAACGCCACCGAGGCGCTCAACCTGGTCGCCCGCACGTTCCCCGCTCGGCGCCCGGCGACCGGGTGGTGATCACCGAGATGGAGCACCACTCCAACATCGTGCCGTGGCAGCTGGCCACCGAGCGCGCGGGCGCGGAGCTTCGCTGGTTCGGCCTGACCGACGACGGCCGGCTGGACCTGTCGAACATCGACGAGCTGCTCACCCCGGCAGACCAAGGTCGTCGCGCTGACCTGGGTGTCGAACATGCTCGGCACGATCAACCCGGTGGCCGAGATCGCCCGCCGGGCCCACGAGGTCGGCGCGGTCGTCGTCGTCGACGCCTCGCAGGCGGCGCCGCAGCTGCCGGTCGACGTGCAGGCGGTCGACGCCGACTTCCTCGCCTTCACCGGGCACAAGGTGACCGGCCCGACCGGCATCGGCGTGCTCTGGGGTCGCACCGAGCTGCTCGACCAGCTGCCGCCCTTCCTCGGCGGGGGCGAGATGATCGCGACCGGTCACGATGGAGCAGCTCGACCTGGGCGCCGATCCCGCACAAGTTCGAGGCCGGCACCCCACCGATCGTCGAGGCGATCGGCCTCGGCGCGGCGATCGACTACCTGTCTCGCACATCGGGCTGGACCGAGCATCCACGCCCACGAGCAGGCGATCACCGGCTACCTGCTCGACGGCCTCGCGTCGATTTCCGGGGTCACCGTCCTCGGGCCGCTCGACGCGGCGGAGCGCGGTGGAGCGGTGTCCTTCGAGCTCGACGGGGTGCACCCGCACGACGTGGCCCAGCTGCTGGACAGCCGCGGGATCGCCGTACGCGCCGGGCACCACTGCGCCAAGCCGGCGCACAAGCGGTTCGGCGTGCAGAGCTCGACCCGCGCCTCGTCGTACCTCTACACGACCCCGGCCGAGATCGACGCGCTGGTCGACGGGCTGGAGCACACCAAGAACTACTTCAAGGTCGGGTGATTACACAGCCATGGACCTCGACGCGCTCTACCAGGAGATCATCCTCGATCACTACCGCAACCCGCACCACGCGGGCCTGCGGGAGCCGTTCGAGGCCGAGGTGCACCACGTCAACCCGACCTGCGGTGACGAGGTGACGCTGCGGGTGCACCTGGACGACGCTGGACCTCGGTTGGCAGGTCTCGGACGTCTCGTACGCCGCCGAGGGCTGCTCGATCAGCCAGGCGTCCACCTCGGTGCTGACCGACCTGGTGATCGGCCGGCCGCTGATGAGGCCCTGCACACCCACGAGGCATTCCTCGAGCTGATGCAGGGCAAGGGGCAGGTGCGAGCCCGACGAGGACGTGCTCGAGGACGGCATCGCCTTCGCCGGTGTCGCGAAGTTCCCGGCCACGGATCAAGTGCGCGCTGCTGTCGTGGATGGCGTTCAAGGACGCCGCCGCTGCAGGCACAGCACGACGAACGGCGGTTGAGGAGGTCGCGAAGCAGGCCGTCTCGAAACCATGGAGGAGCAAGCCATGACCGACCACAGCGATCTTCCCGAGGTGCGACACGACGGTGGCGGCACCGCCGACCGCCACCGAGGACGACGTCCTCGAGGCGATGAAGGACGTCGTCGATCCCGAGCTCGGGATCAACGTCGTCGATCTCGGGCTGGTGTACGGCGTGCACCTGGACGCGTCCGTCCAACGTCGTGCTCGACATGACCCTGACTTCGGCCGCCTGCCCGCTCACCGACGTGATCGAGGACCAGACCAACACGGCCCTGGAGGGCCTGGTCAACGACGTGACGATCAACTGGGTCTGGATGCCGCCGTGGGGCCCGGACAAGATCACCGACGACGGCCGCGAGCAGCTGCGGGCGCTCGGTTTCAACGTCTGAGCGGTGACCCCGCGAGGAGTGAGCTGCTCGCTCTGATCGTTGCTGTCGTCAGCTGGCCGGCCGGACGACCGGAACGATCAGAACCCTGCGTCCTGGTGCCAGCTCGGCGGCACCACAGCAGGATGGACCGCACGGTCGCGCACGAGAGTCTCGATTACCGTCAGGCTCATGCCGACTGTCCAGGTCTCCCGAGTACGCCTGCGGCGCTGGGTGGAGAACTTCGAGGCACGACATGGGGAGACGGAGCTGACGGTGGTCGCCGGACGACTCGTCGGGCGTGCCGGCGACGGGTCGACCTTCGAGGCCGAGGCGCCATTCGACAGACAGGTCGGTGAGGCGACGGTCGAGGCCCTGGACGTTGCCTGCGCTCCTCCGGCGGACTGGGGGATCCTCCTGGTCCGCAAGGGCGGCTTCGCGGTCGCCCGGCTGGCGGGGGAGACGATCGTGGACTCCAAGGTCGGGCAGCGACACGTGCAGGGGCGCACCAAGGCCGGCGGACAGAGCCAGCAGCGGTTCGCGCGACGGCGGGACAACCAGGCGCGGGCGGCGTACGAGGCGGCGGCCGACCATGCAGCCCGGATCGTGGCCGGTGTGCCGGCGCTGGTGGTCGGTGGCGACCGGTCGGCCGTGAGCTCGGTGCTCGACGATGCCCGGTTGGCACCGCTGGCTCAGCGAGTCGTCGGGGCGTTCCTGCCGGTGCCGGACCCGCGCCGGTCGGTGCTGGAGGCGGCGATCGCGGATGCCTGCTCGGTGGCGGTCGAGGTGACGAACGCCTGATTCCTGATGCGCGAGGGTGCGCGGTCGTCGCCCGCGCACCCTCGCTACCAGCGATCGGCTACTTGCTCGCGCACATCGCGTAGTGGACGGCGGTCTCGGATGCACCCTGGTCGTTCCGCACCCTGGTGCGCCAGCCGAGCGGTGCGGTGTTGTCACCGGCCGGGAAGGTGGAGGGAGTGTCGAAGATCGTCGTCCCGGGCGTAGCTGGGAGGCTACTTTCCAGGATGCCGCCGTTGTTGCCGAAGAAGTTGACGGGGTTGGTGGTGACGTAGGCACCGCCGCCGACGGCCACCTGGCCCGCCGCGCACATGACTGTGCGCGTGGAAACGGCACCGTCGGCGATGCCACTCGCCTGCACCACCTTGGTCACGATCGACGTGAAGCCCTGGGCGGCCGCGGCGAGGTCGGCCTTGCCGAGCGAGCCGTCCTTGATGTCGGTGCCGGTCAGGTTGTTGTTCTTGACGTCCTTGCTCTTGATCGTGTTGTTCTTGATCTGCTTGCTGGTGATCAGACCACCCGCGACCGCGCCGCTGGTGGTGGCGATGGCGAGCACGATTGCCGCGACGATGACGGTGACCAAGGTCGAGCCCGTCCTTCCGAGCTTCTTCATCTGTTCTCCTCGAGTTGAACGGGCACCCCGGACGGTCGCCCGAGAGAGTGGGGCTCACTCTGCTGGTGAAGAGCACGCAGCGCCGAGACTCGTACATCCAGAGGTGGAAAATTCCAGGGACCCGTCTAGTCCAGTCGGGGACAGCCCGTGCCGGTGTGGTGCGTTCTGGTGTGGTTCGTCCTCTGTCAGGATCGGGTCGACGCCGCACCTGACCGACGAGCGGAGACGCGATGTGGCAGCCCGAGCCCGCCTGGGTCCCGTTGCGGCCGGGCGGCGGCGCCTCGACGGTGGGGCTGTGGCGCGCCGAGCTGCGCGGCCGGCCGGTCGTCGTCAAGCGGCTCGGACGCCCGGGCGAGGACGATCCCGCCGGGCTCTCGGACCCGACCCACGCGGGCTACTGGCGGCGTGAGGCCGAGGTCGCGCTCGCTCCCGAGCTCGTCGACGGGCCGGGCGTGGTCGCCCCCGAGTTCCTGCGGGTCGACGAGGACGACGAGGGGGTCACGCTGTGGTCCGAGGAGCTCGTCGCGGAGCCGCCCCCGGGGCTGCTGGTGGCGCGGGCACTCGGTCGATTCGCCGCGGCGCCGTACCGGGAGGTGCCCTGGGCCGCGCGCCGGACCCTCACCGACCGGCTGGCGATGGCCGAGGGGAGAGGCGGCTGGCCGACGCTGGGCCGGACCACGCTCGCCGACGTCGCCGACCACCTGTGGCGTCGGCGCACCCACTGGCTGGCCGAGTACGCCGCCGCGCCCGCCGGTCGGCTGCACGGGGACGCCGTGCCGGCGAACTTCCCGGCCACCCGCCGTGGTGAGGTGCTCGGCGTCGACTGGCAGGGCTTCGGGATCGGCCCGCTCGGGACGGACCTCGGCTACTACGCGCTGTCGACCCGGGAGGACTTCGACGTCCTTGCGGACGCCTTCGTGAACGGCGTGCGCGAGACCCGGACGATCGGCGCGGACGAGGAGACACCGATCCGGGTCGCTGCCAACGTCATGTGCATCTACTCGGCGATGAGTCGCGCGGAGTGGGCGCTGGCTCGGATCGCTCCCGGGGAGGGCGCGCTCCACGGGAAGTTCAACCACCCGAGCGTGGCACCCTACCTCCGCGCCCTGCAGCGCCATCTCCCGCAGATCGAGGCGCTGCTCGGCTGACGTGGTGGTCAGCCCACGTCACGACGACCGAAGGCCAGCAGGCCGCCGGCACTCAGCGCGCCGGCCAGCCCGAGCGCGGCCAGGTACGGACCCCAGCTCATCGAGACGGCGGGGACAGCCGCGAGATGCGCGAACGGCGACACGTCGACCGCCCACCGCGGGAAGTGCAGCAGTTCGCCGAACATCGCGATCACGAAGCAGTACACGACGGTCAGCCATGCCGCTGTCGCCCAGCGGGACGCCAGCCCGTACAGGAGTCGGGCGATCGCACCCAGGAGGAACAGGCCGGAGAGCTGCGCGAAGGCCGCACCGGTGAGACGCGAGATCGCGGACTCGTCGCCCGTGACCATCGCGTATCCCAGGCCGAGGCCGAATCCCGAGGCCAGCAGCACCAGCAGCGAGCCTGCAACGGTGACGACCGCGTGTCCGAGGTACCAGCGTCGGCGGGAGAGACCGGTGGCGAGCAGTGCCTCGACCCGGCCGGACTCCTCCTCGCTGTGCGGACGGAGAGCGGAGGAGACCGTGAAGCCGGCCGCGATCAGCACCAGCATCAGCGTCGCGACGGCGTAGAACGAGTCGACGAGGTCGCCGCCACCGGTGGTGAAGATCGCCTTGCTCGCCTCCGTGTCGCCCATCATCGTCTCCACGTCGTCACCCATGCTGCCGAAGGCGACTCCGCCGATGAGCATGCCAGCCGACCACCACAGCACGGAGGACCGCTGCAGCCGCCACGCCAGCCCGAGCCCGGTCCGCAGGCTGGGGGAGGCGCGGTCCGGCCCCGGCCTGGTCGACCACACGCCGGCACCGAGATCGCGGCGGTCGAAGACCGCGTACGCCGCCGCCGACGCGACCGTGCCGAGGGCGAGGAGCAGGAGCAGGGGCCACCACCGCTCGCCGGAGTAGGCGTGCATCGCCTGGTACCAGCCGATCGGTGAGAGCCACGACAGCCCGCCGCCGCTGACGTCGCCGATCGCGCGCAGCCCGTACGCGCAGCCGATCACCGCGCCGGTGAGCCCGTACGTCGCTCGCCCACTGGAGGTGAGCTGTGCCGCGAGCAGTGCCACTCCGCTGATGGCGACGCCGAAGGCGAAGACGCCGACCCCCAGGGCCCAGCTCCCTCCGGCAGGCAGCCCGTACACCAGCAGTGACACGCTCACGCCCAGAGCGACGATCCCGCTCGCCGCGACACTGGCCAGGAGTGCGGCCGTGGTCGCGGCGGTCCGGGACACCTCGCCCGAGCGCAGCAGCTCCTCGCGGCCGGCCTCCTCCTCGGCGCGGGTGTGCCGCCCGACGACGAACATCGCCATCAGGCCGACGAGGATCGCGCCGAACGCGGATGCCTGCCAGGCCACCTGTCCGCCGGCCGTGTTGAGGGCGCGGGCTGGGCCGGCCATCGCGACGAACGCTGCGTTGTCGCCCATGGCGGCCGCCGCCCGGTCGAACTCGGCCTGCGACTGGTAGAGGTTGTCGACGCTGTAGGCCTGGGACCAGTACAGCGTCGGCGTGCCCACGAGGAACCAGAAGACGAGCCAGCGGTCACGGCGCAGGAACGCCCGCAGGAAGATCCCGGTGCCGGTGAACCGGCCGGTGAGCCGCGGGCTGCCGGACCTCACGGTGCCACCGCCGCGCCGTGGTTCTGCGACTCGGCCACCACCTCGTCACCGTAGTGGCGCAGGAACAGCTCCTCGAGGGTCGGTGGCTGGCTGGTGAGGGTGCGGATGCCGTAGCTGCCGAGGTGGGCGAGCACGTCGCCGAGCAGCTCGGTGTCCACCTCGAAGCCCACCCGGTTGCCCTCCGCCACGAAGTCGTGGATGCCCTCGTGGGTGCCGAGACCGTCCGGCGGGTTCGAGAGCTCGGCCTGGATCGACGTACGGGTCAGGTGGCGCAGCTCGGCCAGGGTGCCGGACTCCACGACTCGCCCCTCGCGCAGGATGCTGACCCGGTCGCACAGTCTCTCGACCTCGGCGAGGATGTGGCTCGAGAGCAGCACAGTGCCGCCGCGATCGCGGAAGTCGTCGATGCACGCCTGGAAGTGCGTCTCCATGATCGGGTCCAGTCCGGCGGTCGGCTCGTCGAGCAGCAGCAGCTCGACATCGGAGCTCAGGGCGGCGACCAGGGCGACCTTCTGCCGGTTCCCCTTCGAGTACGCCCGGCCCTTCTTCGTCGGATCCAGGTCGAAGCGTTCGAGCAGCTCGGCACGACGGGCTTCGTCCAGCCCGCCACGCAGCCGCCCGAGCAGGTCGATGACCTCGCCGCCGGTCAGGTTCGGCCACAGGTTCACCTCGCCGGGGACGTAGGCGAGGCGGCGGTGCAGCTCGCGCGGCGTCGCGCCAGGGGTCGCCGCCGAGGAGCGGACCGTGCCCGCGTCCGCCCGCAACAGGCCCAGCAGGATCCGGATCGTCGTGGACTTGCCGGCGCCGTTCGGGCCCGAGGAACCCGTGCACCTCCCCGCGGCGCACCTCCAGGTCGAGGTCGTCCAGGGCCCGCGCCCGACCGAACGTCTTGACCAGTCCGTCGATCGCGATGACGTTGCCCACGTTCGCACGGTATCGCCGACGCACCCTCGTGCAGCGTGCCGAAGGACCCGTGCTGCCGGGGCGCTGGTCAGGTGCTGTCGCGGAGGATCTCCGCGCGCCGTTGCTCCCACCTCGAGGCGACCTCTGCCATCTCCTCGTTGATGAAGGCCATGAACTCGCGAGTGACCAGGATCCGCTGGTGGGCCGGCGTGCCGGCGGGGACGGCGGTCAGGCCGGCCGACAGGGCAGCGATCATCGGGCGGTACACCTGGTCGCGCCGGAGGAGGGCCGCATGCCAGGTGTCCTCCTCCACGACGTACACGTCCCGACGCGACCCGCGTTCACGTTCGCGGCGCAGCATCTGGATCTGCTCGAGGTAGCTCACCGCACCGGAGATCGATGCGGCGCTGACGTGCAGCGCCTCCGCGAGCTCCGCCGAGGTCATCCGGCCGTCGTCGTCGACGAGGAGCGCGGAGAAGACCAGGGAGGGCACCCGTGCGAGGCCGGCCTGGTGGAGGGCGCTGGCCATCCGGTCGACGAAGTCCTGCCTGCTGGTCGCCACGCGCCAACCTTATAAGGTTTCAGAACGATTGTGAAAGTTGGAGTACGGTGGGCCGCATGCACGACAGTCACGCCCCGGGCGACGACCCGGTCATCTCGGTCAGCGGTCTGGTGAAGACCTTCGGCTCGGTACGCGCCCTCGACGCGCTCGACCTGCACGTCGGTCGTGGCGACGTGCACGGCTTCCTCGGGCCCAACGGCGCCGGGAAGTCCACCACGATCAGGTCGCTGCTCGGTCTGCTGCGCACCGATGCCGGGACGGCGCAGGTGTTCGGCCTGGACCCGTGGCGCGACGCCGTCGAGATCCACCGGCGGCTCGCGTACGTGCCGGGGGACGTGGCGCTGTGGCCGAACCTGAGCGGGGGCGAGACCATCGACATGCTCCTGCGGATGCGCGGTACCGACCCTGCGCGGTCCCGGCGCGAGGAGCTGCTCGAGCGCTTCGACCTCGACCCGACCAAGAAGGGCCGGGCCTACTCGAAGGGCAACCGGCAGAAGGTTGCGCTGGTGGCGGCGTTCGCCACGGACTCCGACCTGCTGATCCTCGACGAGCCGACGTCCGGTCTCGACCCGCTGATGGAGCAGGTCTTCAACGAGTGCCTGGCCGAGCACACGGCACGAGGCGCCACGGTGCTGCTGTCCAGCCACATCCTCAGCGAGGTCGAGCGGCTGGCGAACCGGGTGACGATCATCCGCGCCGGGAAGGCCGTCGAGTCGGGCACGCTCCGGGAGATGCGACACCTGCACCGCAACCGGATCCAGGCTGTCGTCACCGGTGCCGTGCCCGACCTCAGCGCGCGTGGCCGGCGTGCACGACCTCGTCGGTCGAGGGCCAGGCGCGTCACCTGCAGCGTCGACCCCGAGAGCCTCGACCGAGGTCCTCGCGCGCGCTGACCGCAGCCGGGGTGAAGGAGCTGACCAGCACGCCACCGACCCTGGAGGAGCTCTTCCTCGACGTCTACCGTCCCGACCGGGTCAGGTCGGCGTGATGACCGCGGTCTCCGCGCCGGCCGGGCGGCCACTCCTCGGTGAGGTGGGCGTCGGACGCCTGATCCGGCTCGCCGCCCGTCGCGACCGGCTCATGGTGCCGATCTGGACGGCCGTGCTGGTGCTGGTCTGCTTCGCGTCCGCCTCGGCGACCACGTCGGTGTACCCCACCGAGGCCGAGCGGGTGAAGGCGGCCGAGGCGATCAATGCCAGCCCGGGCATCGTCGCGCTCTACGGCCCGATCCTCGACGTGCACAGCAAGGGTGAGCTGGCGATGACGAAGATGACCGTCCTCTACGCGGTCTTCGCGGCGATGATGTTCCTGTTCGTCGTACGCCGGCACACCCGCCTGGCGGAGGAGGGCGGCCAGTCCGAGCTGCTCGGCGGCACCGCGATCGACCGCGACGCACCGCTCACGGCCGCGATCGCGTTCGGCTCCGTCCTCGCGGTCGCGCTCGGTCTGCTCGTCGCGGTCGCCACCGTCGTCGGCGGGCTGCCGGTGACCGGGTCGCTGGCCTTCGGCGCGTCCTGGGCCGGGACCGGGCTGGTCGCCACCGGACTCACGGCCGCGGCCTGCCAGGTGTCGGCCAGCGCCCGCACCTGCGCAGCGATCGCGGCGTCCGTGCTCGGCGTCCTGTACGGGCTGCGTGCGGTCGGCGACACGACCGCCGCCTCCTGGCTGAGCTGGCTGACGCCGTTCGGCTGGAACACCCAGCTCCGCGCGTACAGCGACCCGCGCTGGTGGCTGCTCCTCGCTGTACGCCGGGTCGGCGATCGCGCTGGCCGCGCTCGCACGCGTGCTGAGCCACCGTCGCGACCTGGGCTCCGGCCTGGTCGCCGCCCAACCCGGACCGGCCACCGGCTCCCCGCGCCTGGGCGACGCGGTCGCGCTCGCGGTCAGGGTGCACACGCCGATGGTGCTCGGCTGGACGGCTGGCTGTCGTCCTGATCGGCGCGGTCTTCGGGGCGATCACGCCGAGCTTCGACGCGTTCGACTCCGCGAACCTGCAGGACCTGCTGCGCCGCGATCGGCGGCGCGGGTGCCTTCCGCGATGCGCTCCTCGGTGCGGTGGTCTCGATGCTCTCGTTGGCCGTGACCTGCTTCGCCGTGGCGGTGGTGGGCCACGGCGGCAGCGACGAGCACGACGGCCGGACCGAGCAGGTGCTCGCGACCGCCACGTCGCGAGCACGGGCCTTCGTGGCAACAGTCGTCGTGGGGGTGCTCGGGGCAACCTGGCTGCTCCTGGCCGGTGGGGTCGCGCTGGCGCTCGGCGTCGGGCACGACAGTGACACTTCGTTCGCCCGGCTCGTCGGCTCGGCGCTCGCACAGTCGCCGGCGATGTGGACGGTGGTCGCGTGCGCGGTGCTGTTCTTCGCGTGGCGCAGCACGTGGGCCGTGGTGGGCTGGGGCGTCGTGGTCGTGTTCGCGACCCTGGGTCAGATCGGCGAGCTGCTCGGGCTGCCGCACTGGGTGCTCGACCTGTCGCCCTACACGCACGCTCCGCACATGCCGCTGGAGGCCTTCCGCCCCGGGCCGGCGGTGGTGCTCACCGCGATCGCGGCGGCCCTGCTCGCGTTCTCGTGGCTGCGGTACCGCTCGCGCGACATCGGCTGAGCGGGCCGGGTTCTGTCACGCGGTGGGACAGGAACGCATGCGAGGCGGGCGGGTTCTGTCACGCGGTGGGACAGGAACCCATGGAGGCGGGCGGGTTCTGTCACGCGGTCGGACAAGAACCCATGGAGGCGGGCGGGTTCTGTCACGCGGCCGGACACGAACCCATGGAGGCGGGCGGGTTCTGTCACGCGGCCGGACACGAACCCATGGAGGCGGGCGGGTTCTGTCACGCGGCCGGACAAGAACCCATGGAGGCGGCCGGGTTCTGTCACGCGGCCGGACAAGAACCCGCCAGACTCCCGGGCCGGCCGGCGAAGGCGACCGCGAGGACGGTGGGCTCCGAGCGCTACTCCGCCGGCATGCCGCCGGACAGGTACGGCAGCCACTCCGGCACGCCGTCCGCGAACTCCGCCGGGCCGAGCGCACCCGCGCCTTCCGGGATCCGGCCCGAGGATCGGCACGCCGGTCTGGATCGGCAGATCGAGCGAGGTTCTGCTCGGCGGCGACGTCCGGGTCGGTCGGGCCACGACCCGATCACGATCCCGTGCACGTGCAGGCCGCGCTGCTGGATCGCCTGGACGGTGAGCGCGGTGTGGTTCAGGGTGCCGAGGCCGGCGCGGGCGACCACCACGAAGCCGACGCGGCACGGCCGAAGTGGGCGACAGCGACCGGGCGAGGTCGAGCAGGTTCCAGTGCCGGCCGAGATGGACCAGGACCCCACCAGCGCCCTCGACGAGGACGTCGTGATCCGCGGCCGCGGCCAGCACGGCGTCGCGCTGCGCGGTGAGGCCCGGGAGGTCGACGCCCTCGAGGCGGGCGGCCGGTGTCGGGAGCCAGCGGCTCGCGCAGCCGGACGCCCTCGTGGCCGGGCACCTCGCCGGCGAGCCGGCGTACGTCGTCGAGATCGCCGGGCTCGTCCGGTGTCACCCCGGTCTGCGCCGGCTTCACGACGTACGGCGACCGCCCGGCCTGCCGCAGCGCCACCGCCAGCGCCGCCGTGACCACCGTCTTGCCGACCCCGGTGTCGGTGCCGGTGACGAAGAGGACGTCGGTGCTCACCCGAGCAGCCCCTCGATCACCCTGCGTCGCGTGGTCGACCTCGTCGTCGGTGAGGTGCGCGTGCGCGGTGAGCCGCAGCCGGGAGATGCCGTCGGGGGTCGAGGGCGGTCGGAAGCAGCCGATCCGGACGCCCTGCTCGGCCGCGCGCGCAACGGCGTCGACGGCCTCGCGCGGGCCCGGCATCGGCGATCGCGAGGACCGCGCCGGCGGGCTCGCGCACGCCGCCGGCCTTGGCGAGGGCGGCCGGCGACCCGGCGTGGACGCGCGTCGACCCGCTCGGGCTCGTCGACCGACCAGCCCGAGCGCAGCGAGCGCCGCCCCGGCGGCTGCCGGGGCGAGGCCGGTGTCGTAGATGAACGGCCGAGCGATGTTGACCAGGTGCTCGCGGACCGCGGACGTCGCCAGCACCGCGCCGCCCTGGGAGCCCAGCGACTTGCTCAGCGTGAGCGTCCCGACCACGTGGTCGGCACCGCCGAGCCCGGCCTCGTGGAGCAGGCCCCGGCCGTCGACGCCGCTCGACCCCGAGCGCGTGCGCCTCGTCGGCGACCAGCACGGCGTCGTGCCGGCGCGCACACCTCGGCCAGCTCCGCGACCGGCGCGGCGTCGCCGAGGACGGAGTAGATCGTCTCGACGAGGACGAGCGCCCGCGGCTGGCGTGCGGCCGGCGAGGAAGCGCTCGACCGCGCCGACGTCGTTGTGCGGGACGACCGCGACCGTTCGGCGCGCGAGAGCCGGCAGGCGTCGATCATCGACGCGTGCACGTGGGCGTCGGAGACGACAGGGTGTCGGCGTCGGCGAGCGCGGACACGACGGCGAGGTTGGCGTGGTAGCCGGTGGAGAGCACCAGCGCCGCCGGGAACCCGGTGAAGCCGGCCAGCGCACGCCTCGAGGTCCTCGTGGACGGTCAGGGTGCCGGTGACCAGGCGGGAGGCGCCCGCGCCGGCTCCGTGCCGGCGCGCGGCCTCGGCGGCGCGCGGCGACGACCTCGGGATGCCGGGAGAGGCCGAGGTAGTCGTTGCCGGCCAGGTCGATCATCGGCCGGCGGTGTCGCTGGCGAACAGCCGGCGGGTCAGCCCGGCCTCCGCTCGGGCCGCGGCGCCGAGCCGGCCGAGCCATTCCGGTGAACGCGCTCACGCGTGCACCTCCGTCCACGGCGCCGACCAGCGCGCCGTGATCGTGCCGAGGTCGTCGTCGGAGCAGACGTACGGCGGCATCGTGTAGACGAGGTTGCGGAACGGCCGCACCCAGACCCCTCGGTCCAGCGCCGCCCTGGTCACGGCGGGCACGTCGACCGGGCGGTCGAGCTCGATCACGCCGACCGCGCCGAGGGTGCGGACGTCGCGGACGACCGGCGAGGTCGCGAGCCGGGCGCGAGGCCGTCGGTGAGGCGTGCCGAGATGCGCGCGACGGTGCCGCGGGACGTCGTACGACCCGAGCAGGTCCAGGCTCGCCGAGGCGACCGCGCAGGCCAGCGGGTTGGCCATGAACGTCGGCCCGTGCATCATCGCGCCGGCCGGGCTCGCGTCGACGCGCCGCCGCCACCTCGCGCGGTGGTGAGCACCGCGGCCAGGGTCAGGTAGCCGCCGGTGAGCGCCTTGCCGACGCAGAGGATGTCGGGTGCGCAGGGCTCGTCGGCGGGCGCAGTGGTCGGCGGCCCAGGCCTCGCCGGTGCGCCAGAACCCGGTCGCGATCTCGTCGAAGATCACCAGGGCTCCGTGCGCCCGGGCCAGCGGACGAGGTGGCCGGACCGCGTCGGGGTGGTAGACGTGCATCCCGCCGGCGCCCTGGAGCACCGGCTCGACGATGACCGCGGCGATCTCGTCGGCGTGCTGCTCGTAGAGCGCCGTGGTCGCCGCCTTCCAGTCCGCCAGCGCCTGGTCGGATGCTCGCCGATCGGCGGCGGCCGGTGGGCGAAGACGTGGCGGGGGCAGGAACCCGGCGTACATCGCGTGCATCCCGCCGTCGGGGTCGGTCACGCTCATCGGCGAGAACGTGTCGCCGTGGTAGCCACCGCGGATCGTGAAGAACTTCGTCCGGGTCAGCCCGCCCGCGGCGTGCGCCTGCCAGGCCATCTTCATCGCGAC
Organism: uncultured Actinomycetota bacterium; assembly: GCA_963731485.1. GTDB lineage: Bacteria > Actinomycetota > Actinomycetes > Propionibacteriales > Nocardioidaceae > Marmoricola. The sequence goes on along the minus strand of CAVSVQ010000008.1, from coordinate 118,722 downwards.
CTCGACCGACACCGAGCCGGAGTCGGCGAAGAACACCTTGTCCAGGCGCCGTCCAGGCTCTCCGGCGCGAGCTCGACCAGTCGGCGACCGAGCTCGACCGCGGGCTCGTGGGTCAGGCCGCCGAACATCACGTGGCTCATCCGGCCGAGCTGGTCGCGCACCGCGGCGTCGAGCTCGGGTACGGCGTACCCGTGGATCGCGCACCACCACGACGACATCGCGTCCACGACCTCGATCGGCCCGTCGTCGGTGGTCAGCCGCAGGCGTACTCCCGGCGCGGACTCGACCGGGTGGACCGATCGCCGGGCGCGGTCATCGAGGAGTACGGGTGCCAGAGGTGCTCCCGGTCGAAGTCGAGGAGAGCGTCGCCGGACATCGAGCCTGTCGAGATGCTGTCGGCGTGCGGTCCATGGCGACGACAGCTCGCCGTGCTCGACGCATCGGGCCGTCCACGAGGTCGGGGTCACCTGGACGACCATCCGGCGGTCGGCAGCGGCGTGCAGAACCGCGGCGGCTCCATCCGGAGCCGCTCGGCGCAGGCGTCGTGCGACGCCGGTGTCGAGGGACTCGCCGCAGTGCCCGCAGTACGGTCGTTCACGACGGAGCTCATTCCCGTGGGCTCACAGGCTGCTGCTGAGCGCCTTGATCGGCATCTTGAGGTCCTCCAGCAGCGCGAGGTCCTCCTGCGGGTCGCGGCCCAGCGTGGTCAGGTAGTTGCCGACGATCACGGCGTTGATGCCGCCGAGCAGGCCGTCGCGGGTGCCGAGGTCGCCGAGGGTCAGCTCCCGGCCGCCGGCGTAGCGCAGGATCGTGCGGGGCAGGGCCAGCCGGAACGCCGCGATCGTGCGCAGCGCCTCGGCTGGACTCCATCAGCGGCAGGTCGCCGAACGGCGTGCCCGGGCGCGGGTTGAGGAAGTTCAGCGGCACCTCGTCGGGCTGCAGCTCGCCGAGCTGGGCGGCGAGCTCGGCACGCTGCTCGACGGTCTCGCCCATCCCGACCAGGCAGCCGCAGCACAGCTCCATCCCGGACTCGCGGACCATCAGGCAGGTGTCCCAGCGCTCCTCCCAGGAGTGCGTGGTGACCACCTGCGGGAAGTATGACCGCGCGGCCTCGAGGTTGTGGTTGTAGCGGTGCACGCCCATCGTCGGCCAGCTCGTCGACCTGCTCCTGGCTGAGCATGCCCGAGCGAGGCGGCGACCTCGATGTCGACGGCCTCCTTGATCGCCTTCACGCCGTCGCGCATCTGGGTCATCAGCCGCTCGTCGGGGCCGCGGACCGCGGCGACGATGCAGAACTCGCTGGCGCCGGTGGCGGCGGTCTGCTCGGCCGCCTTGACCAGCTCGGGGATGTTCAGCCACACCGAGCGCACCGGGGAGGTGAACTGGCCGCGACTGGCAGCAGAAGTGGCAGTCCTCGGGACAGCCGCCGGTCTTGATCGAGACGATTCCCTCGACCTCGACCTCGGGGCCGCACCACTTCATCCGGACCTCGTGGGCCAGCGCCAGCAGGTCGGGCAGCACGTCGTCGCCGGTGCGCAGCACCCGCAGGATCTGCGCCTCGTCCAGCGGTACGCCGCGCTCGAGCACCTGCTCGCGGGCGATCGCCAGGATGTCGGCCCCGGAGGTCGAGCCGGTCGGAGTCGCCGGTGTGCACTGCTCCTGGGTCGGCGGTCGGACATGGTCTCCTCGGTCGTCATGGGGTCGGCTCGTGATGCTCGTCAGAGCGCCCCGGGCGCGAAGGTGTCGCACGCCTCGAGCGAGCCCTCCTTCAGACCCACATTGAACCAGTGCACCCGCTGCTCCGATGACCCGTGGGTCCACGCCTCAGGATTGACCCGGCCGCTGGACCGCTTCTGGATCCGGTCGTCCCCGACGGCCTGCGCGGCGTCGATGGCCCGGGCGATGTCGTCCTGGGTGAGATCCTCGATGATCGGCTGGCCCTGCGCGTCGGTGGTCTGCTGGGCGTCCTTGGCCCACATGCCGCCCAGGCAGTCCGCCATCAGCTCGACCTTCACCGAGTCGCTCTTCGGCCCTGCTGGGTGCGGATCCTGCCGAGGAGGCCGAGCAGGTTCTCGACGTGGTGGCCGTACTCGTGGGCGATCACGTAGGCCGAGCGCGAACGGGCCGCCCTTGGCGCCGAGCTGGCCCTCGAGCATGTCGTCCATGAAGCCGTGTCGATGTAGACCCGCTGGTCGTTGGGGCAGTAGAACGGGCCCATCGCCGCGCTCGCCGCGCCACAGGCGGAGTCGGTCCGGCCGGAGAACTTCACGGTCCTGATGTCCTGGTAGGGCTCGCCGTGCTGCTGCTCGTAGGCCTGGGCCCAGTAGTTCTGCACCGAGTTCGTGATCAGGTCGATCGCGCAGTCCATCGGACTTGTTGGCGTCCGCGCCGGTGCTGCAATTGCTGGTGGCCGTCGTGCCGCCGTCGCCGCCGCCCGTGCCGGGGACGATGGTGTTGCCGGCGACCGCCTGGAACACGACGTACAGCACGATCACCACGATCGTGCCGAGGCCGACGCTTGCCGCCGCCTCCGCTGGGGATCGGCAGGCGCATGCCACTGCCGCCGAGGCCGCCGCCGAGCCCGCCGCCGCTGCCGCGGTTCTCCACCTGGCTCTGGTCGATCCGCGCCTTCGGATTGAAGCGCATCTGGCTCGCCTTCCCCTCGGTGCACAGCGGTGCCCAGCGCCTCGTACACTAATCCCTTCCGTGATCACCGCCCACCGCCTCGAAGTCCGCGCCGGCGCCCGTCTGCTGATGCAGGACGTGTCGTTCCGGGTCGCCAAGGGCGACAAGATCGGGCTGGTCGGCCGCAACGGCGCCGGCAAGACCACGCTCACCCGGATCCTCGCCGGCGAGGGCCTGCCGGCCTCGGGCACGGTGACGCAACGCCGGGACGCTCGGCTACCTGCCCGCAGGACCCGCGCACGGGCGACCCCGAGGTGCTCGCGCGCGACCGGATCCTCTCGGCCCGCGGCCTCGACGACGCTGTGCGCCGCCTGCGCGAGGCGGAGCAGCGAGATGGCCTCGGAGGACCCGGAGACGCACGACGCGGGGCATGCAGCGCTACGAGACAGGCCGACGCGGCCTTCCACGCGGCCGGTGGCTACGCCGCCGAGGCCGAGGCCGCCCAGATCGCCGCCGGCCTCGGCATCGAGGACCGGCTGCTCGGCCAGCCGCTGAAGACGCTCTCCGGCGGCCAGCGCCGGCGCGTCGAGCTGGCCCGGATCATCTTCTCCGGGGCCGACATCCTGCTGCTCGACGAGCCCACCAACCACCTCGACGCCGACTCGATCGTCTGGCTCCGGGAGTTCCTGCGGACCTTCAACGGCGGACTGGTGGTGATCAGCCACGACGTCGAGCTGCTCGAGGCCTGCGTGAACAAGGTGCTCCACCTGGACGCGAACCGCGCCGAGGTCGACGTCTACAACATGAGCTGGAAGAACTACCTGCAGCAGCGGGAGAACGACGAGCACCGACGCAAGCGCGAGCGGGCCAACGCCGAGCGCACCGCGGAGACGCTGCTCGCCCAGGCCAACAAGATGCGCGCCAAGGCCACCAAGGCCAAGGCGGCGCAGTCCATGATCAAGCGGGCCGAGAAGATGCTCGGTGGCCTCGAGGGCGAGCGGCGGGCGGACCGGGTCGCCCGGATCACGTTCCCCGAGCCGGCGCCCTGCGGCAAGACGCCGCTGATGGCCGAGGAGCTGTCGAAGTCCTACGGCTCGCTGGAGGTCTTCACCGACGTCGACCTCGCGATCGACCGGGGCAGCCGGGTGGTCATCCTCGGGCTCAACGGCGCCGGCAAGACCACGCTGCTGCGGATCCTGGCCGGAGTGGACACAGCCGGACACCGGCGCGGTGCTGCCCGGCCACGGCCTGAAGCTCGGCTACTACGCCCAGGAGCACGAGACCCTGGACGTCGGCCGCACCGTGCTGGAGAACATGCGCACGGCGGCGCCGCAGCTCACCGACTCCGAGGCCCGCTCCGTGCTCGGGTCGTTCCTGTTCAGCGGCGACGACGCGACCAAGCCGGCCGGCGTGCTGTCGGGCGGTGAGAAGACCCGGCTCGCGCTCGCGATCCTGGTGGTCTCCTCGGCGAACGTGCTGCTCCTCGACGAGCCGACCAACAACCTCGACCCGGCTTCGCGCGAGGAGGTGCTGGCCGCGATCCGGTCCTACACCGGCGCGATCGTGCTGGTGACCCACGACGAGGGCGCCGTGCACGCCCTCGAGCCGGACCGGGTGCTGATCCTCCCCGACGGGGTCGAGGACCTGTGGTCCGTCGGAGTACGCCGACCTGGTGAGCCTCGCGTAGTGGCCGGGCTGTCGGGTCCAGCCGCGGACGGTCGAACCTGGCGCATCCGCGTCGGACGGGCGCGGGACTAACCTCGGTGCATGACGGACTTCCCGACGCCGCGACCCTCGAGCGCCGCCGGCTCGCGCTCGAGATCGACGGCGCGGTCGCGACCGATCACGCTCAACCGCCCCGAGCGGCGCAACTCCCAGACGCCGCGGATGTGGCACGCGCTGGCCGACATCGGTGCGCAGCCTGCCCGACGAGGTGCGGGTGGTGGTCCTCAAGGGCGCCGGTGCGTCGTTCTCGGCCGGCCTCGACATCGGCCTGCTCATCCCCGGAGGGCGTGCGGGGCGAGGAGTCGGTCGCCGACGCTCATGCACGCACCGACGAGGAGATCCTGGACACGATCGACGGCTACCAGCGCGGGTTCACCTGGCTGCGCGACCCGCGGTTCGTCACCATCGCCCAGGTGCACGGGCCACGCCATCGGTGCCGGCTTCCAGCTGGCGCTCGCCTGCGACCTGAGGGTGGTCGCCGACGACGCGCGCTTCTGCATGAAGGAGCCGGCCCTCGGGCTTGGTCCCCGACCTGACGGGAACAAAACCGCTGGTCGAGCTTGTTGGCTACTCACGGGCGCTGGAGATCTGCGCCACCGCCCGGTACGTCCCGGCCGACGAGGCCCGCGAGCTCGGCCTGGCGACGGCGGTCGTGCCGGCCGCGGAGCTGGACGCCACCACGGCAGACCTGGCCGGGGCCGTCGCTCGCGAACGCGGCGGGGGCGGTCCGCGAGACCAAGGCCCTGCTGCAGGCGCGCCGGCGGACGCGACCTCGACGAGCAGCGGCTGCGGGAGCGGCAGGCCCAGGTACGCCGGTTCCGGGAGCTGGCCGGTTGAGCTGACCGAGTCGACATGACGAGAGGGGAGTGGCCGATGAGCGGGATGCACCCCATGGGCGCGGCGATGCGCTCGCTGCGCACGGACCGCTCGGTCGTCGACCAGAAGCTCACCCGGCGCACCGTGCGCCGCATCTTCGGCTTCGCCCGGCCGCACAGCGCGCCTGATGGCCGCGTTCCTCGTGCTCGTGGTCGTCGACGCCGCGCTGGTCGTGGTCAACCCGCTGCTGGTCAAGACGCTGCTCGACAACGGCATCATGAAGGGCGACGGCGGTCGTGGTCACCATGGTGGCGCTCGCGATGGTCGGGCGTGGCGCTCGTTCGACGCCGCCCTGGGCGTGGGCAGCGGCTACCTCTCGTCCCGGATCGGCGAGAACCTCATCTTCGACCTGCGCACCCAGGTCTTCGGGCACGTCCAGCGGATGTCGCTGGCGTTCTTCACCCGCACCCAGACCGGCGCGCTGGTCTCGCGGCTCAACAACGACGTGATCGGCGCCCAGCGCGCGTTCACCTCGACGCTGTCCAGCACGGTGTCGAACCTGCATCTCGGTGGTCGTCGTGGGCGTCGCGATGTTCGCGCTGTCCTGGCAGATCACCCTGGCCTGCCTCGCGCTGTTCCCGCTGCTGCTGCTGGCCTCGCGCTGGGTGGGCCGCCAGATCAGCGGCCTGACCCGGGCCCAGATGAACGGCAACGCCGACCTCGGCAACCTGATGACCGAGCGGTTCAACGTCGGCGGCGCGCTGCTGCTGAAGCTGTTCGGCCGCCGCGAGCGACGAGGACGCCCGGTACGCCGAGAAGGCCGGCGTGGTGCGCGACCTGGGCATCCGGATCTCGCTGGTCACCCGGATCTTCGCCGCGACGATGATGCTCATCCCCGCGCTGGCGACCGCGCTGGTCTGGGGCATCGGCGGCCACCTGGTGATCGAGCTCCACCCTGACGATCGGCACCCTCACCGCGCTGGCCACGCTGCTGCTGCGCCTGCTCGGTCCGCTGCAGGGCCTGTCGAACGTGCGCGTCGACGTGATGACCGCGCTGGTCAGCTTCGACCGGGTCTTCGAGGTGCTCGACCTGCCCTCGACGATCCAGGAGAAGCCGGACGCCGTCGACCTCGACGCCGCGGGCCGCGCGGCTCGAGTTCGACCAGGTCGCGTTCACCTACCCGCGGGCCGAGGAGGTCTCGCTGGCCAGCCTCGAGACGGTCGCCCGGCGTCGAGAGCCGCGACCACGGCGAGGTGCTCCACGACATCACCTTCGTCGCCGAGCCCGGGCAGATGGTCGCCCTGGTCGGGCCCTCCGGCGCCGGCAAGACCACGATCACCCACCTCGTCGCCCGGCTCTACGACGCGACCGGCGGAGCCGTGCGAGTCGGCGACGACCAGCCAGCTCTGGGACGTCCGCGACGTCACGCCTGCAGTCGCTCGAGGACGCGGTCGGCTACGTCACCCAGGACGCGCACATGTTCCACGACACCATCCGGGAGAACCTCCGCTACGCCCGGCCCGAGGCCACCGACGACGAGATCTGGGCGGCCCTGGAGGCGGCCCAGATCGCGCACCCTCGTGCGCGGCATGCCCGACGGGCTCGACACCGTCGTCGGCGACCGCGGCTACCGGCTCTCCGGCGGCGAGCGACAGCGGCTCGCGATCGCCCGGCTGCTGCTCAAGGCGCCGCCGATCGTGGTGCTCGACGAGGCCACCGCGCACCTGGACTCCGAGTCCGAGTACGCCGTGCAGCGTGCCCTCGACGCCGCGCTGGAGGGACGGACGTCGCTGGTGATCGCCCACCGGCTCTCGACGGTGCGCAACGCCGACCAGATCCTCGTCGTCGAGGACGGCCGGATCGTCCAGCGCGGCACCCACGACGAGCTGCTCGCCGAGGGCGGCACCTACGCCGACCTGTACGCCACCCAGTTCTCCGACGCCGGGAGCCGACCGCGGGCCCGGAGGTCTGAGCCGCGCTGAGCGCGACGCGACTGAGGTCGTGGCCCGCATGGACCGACCGACGCTCGAGGCTCGACGGCAAGGTCTTCGTCGTCACCGGCGGCGAGCCGCGGCCTCGGGTCCGCGCGCCGCGCGGGCTGCTGGTCGCCGAGGGCGCCCGGGTGGTGATCTCCGGCCGCGACCGGGAGGCCGCCTCGACCGGGCCGTCGACCGAGCTCGGCGACCGCGCGCGCTGGGCGTCGTGGCCGACAACGCCGACCCGGGGTCGGCCGAGGCCGTCGTCGTCGCCGCGGCGCAGGACGCTGGGGTCGGCTCGACGGCGCCCTGATCTCCGTCGGCGGGCCGCCGACCGGGACGGTCATGGAGACCCCCGACGAGGTCTGGCGCGCGTCTTCGAGTCGGTCTTCCTCGGCGCGCTCCGGATCGCGCGCGCGGTCGCCGGCGGCGATCGCGGGACCGGGGTCGATCGCCTTCGTCCTGTCCAGCTCGGTCCGGGCGCCGCTCGCCAACCTGGCCGTCTCCAACGGTCTGCGGCCGGGCCTGGCGATGGCCGCGAAGACGCTCGCCGACGAGCTCGGGCCGCGCGGCGATCCGGGTCAACGGGCTGCTGCCGGGCCGGATCGCCACCGAGCGGGTGGCGGAGCTCGACGCCGCGACCGGGGACGCCGAGGCGGCCCGGGCGGCCGGCGATCGCAGCGATCCCGCTGCGGCGCTACGGCGACCCGGAGGAGTTCGCCGCGGCCGCGGTGTTCCTGCTCAGCCCGCTGTCGTCATTCGTCACCGGGGTCGATGCTCCCCGTCGACGGCGGCATGCTGCGCGCCCTCTGACGACTCCTCGCTGGCCCGGCGCCACTCGTCGTAGGCCAGGTAGCCGAAGCCGAAGACGGCCAGCGCGCCGAAGAACCACCACTGGAGGCCGTAGAAGAAGTGCGGACCCTCGCTGGTGTCGTCGGGCAGCTCGATGCCGCCCGAGCGCGTCGCCGGCGGCGGGCGTCTGGTGTGCAGGTCGAGGAACCCGCCGTAGAGCGGGTAGGGGAGCGACCTCGCGCGCACCGCGGCGCTCGAGACGGCCCGGGTCGCCAGGTCGGTGACGCTGGTCGCGCCACCGGTGCCGTCGACGCCGGACCCAGCCGATCGACCGTGACCTCGTCCGCGGGTCGCCGGCGGGAGGTCGGGCCGCGCGTCCGCCGACGTTCGCGGTCGCCAGCCAGCCGCGGTCGACGAGCACGGCGGCACCGCTGTCGGTGCGCAGCGGTGTGACCACGTCGACGCCGGGCGCGCCGTCGCGGGTCTGGTACTTCACCACGATGGTGTGGGCGTCGTCCCAGGTCCCGTGGACGACGACCTCGCGCCACTCGTGCTCCTCGGCGGCCGGGCGGCCGACCGGCGAGCAGGTCGTCGATCGGCACCGGCGGGCGTCGAGGTTGCGGGCGACCAGCCGGTTCTCGGCCCGGCGCTCGTCGAGCCGGTGGAACTGCCACTGGCCGAGCAGGCTCGCCCCCCACGCGAGCGCGCGACCGCCAGCGGCGAACAGCAGCCAGCGCCGGCTGAGCAGGAACCTCACGCCGCGAGGGTATCGCGGCTGGCGCCGCCGTCGCGACGACGGTCAGCGCTGGGGCGCGCAGCGGTGAGCCTGACTGACTGTGCAGGGTGACGATGCTGCCCTCGCCGACCGGCACGGTCGCGTCGCCACCGACCTGCGGGTGTCGCTGATCGACCGGTGCAACCTGCGCTGCAGCTACTGCATGCCGGCCGAGGGTCTGGACTGGCTGCCCGAACGAGCAGGTCCTGACCGACGACGAGGTGGTCCGGCTGATCCGGATCGGGGTCGAGCAGCTCGGCATCACCGGCCGTGCGGTTCACCGGCGGCGAACCGCTGCTGCGCAAGGGTCTGGTCGACATCGTACGCCGCACCAAGCGCTCCGTCCGGCCCCGGAGGTCTCGCTGACCACCAACGCACTGGGCCTCGGGCGGGTGGCCGCCGCGCTCCGCGACGCAGGTCTCGACCGCGTGAACGTCAGCCTCGACACCGTGCGTCGCGACGACTTCGCCCGGATCACCCTGCGGGACCGGTTCGACGACGTGATCGCCGGCCTGGAGGCAGCGCGGGCTGCCGGTCTCGAACCGGTCAAGGTGAACGCCGTGCTGCTGCGCGGGATCAACGACGACCAGGCTCCCGAGCTGCTGCGCTGGTGCCTCGAGCACGGGTACCACCTCCGCTTCATCGAGCAGATGCCGCTGGACCCTCAGCACGGCTGGATGCGCAGCACGATGGTCACCGCCGACGAGATCCTGGAGTCGCTGGACCGGGAGTTCACGCTGACCGAGGCGCGCAAGCCGCGGGGGAGCCAGCCGGCCGAGGAGTTCCTCGTCGACGGCGGTCCGTTCACGGTCGGAGTGATCGCCTCGGTGACGCGACCGTTCTGCGGCGACTGCAACCGGGTCCGGCTCACCGCCGACGGGCAGATCCGCAACTGCCTCTTCGCGCGGGAGGAGTCGGACCTGCGCACGCCGCTGCGCGCCGGCGCATCGGACGCCGAGATCGCTCGCCGCTGGGTCGCCGCGATGGCAGCGAAGCTGCCCGGCCACGGCATCGACGACCCGTCCTTCCTCCAGCCGACGCGGCCGATGTCCGCGATCGGCGGGTGACCTGCGACCTCGAGAAGCGTGCGCGCGCTTCCCTGCCCGCTGGCTTCCTCGGGCCAGTTCACGGTGACCGACGTCAGGTGACCGACGTCAGGCCTCGTGCGGGACGACCTCGCGGAGGAAGGAGCGTGCACCGAGGAAGTCACCGAGGGAGGTCTTGTGCTCGTCACAGGCGAGCCAGGTCTTGCGACGCTCGGGCGGGTGCAGCCGGGGGTTGTTCCAGAGCAGCTCCCAGGTGGCGGGCGCGGTGCAGCCCTTCGCCGAGCAGACGTCGGTCACGAGACTCCCTGGAGGGTCGACCCGGCAGGACCGGGGAGGGGCGAGCAGGGGCGGTGCCGGACGACCTTGGGGGTGAATCGCCCGGCACCTGGACCGGCTGCCCGGGGGACGGCGTGCCGATCCCTTCCTGATTGTCCCATGTTCATCTGTGTTTGACCCGCGGCTGGAGGAACTGCTCGCTCACGCCTGCGGCCCGAGCTGCCCGGGGCCCAGCTCGGGGTGTGCGTGCCCGGGCGCCGGCGGGGCTGTGCCCTCGACTCGCGGAGCTGCGCTGTTGGCCATCACCACGGCGACGTACGGCAGCACGAACGCCCCGGCCACGAGCACCCAGCGCACCCAGCCGTCGCCGACGACGATCGCGGCGACGAAGCAGAGCGTCCGGATCGCCATCGAGACCATGTAGCGCTTCTGGCGGTGGGCGATCTCGCGCTCAGGACTCTCGGGCGCCGTCGTGATCCGGACGACGTCCGTCTGGTGTCCCTTCCGCAGCGCGACCACCTGGCAAGCCTACGTCGGACCGGATCAGAGATCCCGCGTGGCATCCTTGCTCCATGTCGAACCGCACCTATCGAGTCACCGAGATCGTCGGAACCTCCCCGGAGGGCATCGACCACGCCATTCGCAACGGCATCGAGCGCGCCGCGAGGACGCTGCGCCACGTCGACTGGTTCGAGGTGACCCAGGTCCGCGGCCAGGTCAAGGACGGCGCGGTCGAGCACTTCCAGGTCGGGATCAAGGTCGGCTTCCGCCTCGAGGACGACTGAGCGGCCGATCAGCGTGCCCGACCCGCGGATTCGGCGTACCGGGAAGTAATCAATAGCGTCTCGCGGGTGAGCAGATCAGTCCTCGTCACGGGCGGCAACCGCGGGATCGGTCGCGCGATCGCCGAGGCGTTCGTCGCCCAGGGCGACCAGGTGGCGGTCACCAGCAGGTCCGGAGACGCGCCCGCCGGGGCGTTCGCGGTGCCCTGCGAGATCACCGACACCGGGTCCGTCGACGCGGCCTTCGCCGCGGTGGAGGCCCACCAGGGCCCGGTCGAGGTGCTGGTCGCGAATGCCGGCATCACCCGCGACACACTGCTGCTCCGGATGACCGACGACGACTGGTCGCAGGTCATCGACACGAACCTCTCCGGCTCCTACCGCGTCGCCAAGCGCGCGGCCAAGGGGATGCTGCGGCTGCGTCGCGGTCGGATCATCTTCGTCTCGAGCGTGGTCGGGCTGCTCGGCTCACCCGGTCAGGTGAACTACGCGGCCTCGAAGTCCGGGCTGGTCGGGATGGCGCGCTCGATCGCGCGCGAGCTCGGCAGCCGGTCGATCACCGCGAACGTCGTCGCGCCCGGCTTCATCGAGACCGACATGACCGCGGTGCTCCCCGAGGAGCAGCAGGCGGCGTACCGCGAGCAGATCCCGCTGGGACGGATGGGTACGACGGGCGAGATCGCGAACGCGGTGACCTGGCTCGCGTCGGAGCAGGCAGGCTACGTGACCGGAGCCGTGATCCCGGTCGACGGCGGACTCGGAATGGGGCACTGAGATGGGAATCGCTGAGGCTGGAATTCTGGCGGGCAAGCGCATCCTGGTCACCGGCGTGACCATGGACAGCTCGATCGGCTTCGCGGTCGCGAAGGTCGCCCAGGAGCAGGGCGCGACGGTGCTGATCTCGAACTTCGGCCGTGCCCTCGGCATCACTCGCCGGATCGCGGCGCGGCTGCCCCAGCAGCCGCCCGTCCTCGAGCTCGACGTCACCGACGAGGAGCACCTGGCCGCGCTGCCCGACGCCGTGCGCGAGCACGTCGACGGCCTGGACGGCGTGGTGCACTCGATCGCGTACGGAAACCCCGAGACGTTGCTCGGCGGCAAGTTCATGACCGGGCCGTGGGCCGATGTCGCCCAGGCGGTCCAGGTGTCGGCGTACTCGCTGGCCTCGCTGAGCAAGGCGTGCCTGCCCCTGATGCCGGCCGGGGGATCGGTCGTCGGGCTCACGTTCGACGCCACGGTCGCGTGGCCCGCGTACGACTGGATGGGCGTGGCGAAGGCCGCGCTCGAGTCGTGCTCGCGCTACCTCGCCCGCGACCTCGGCCCGCAGGGCATCCGGGTCAACCTGGTCAGCGCGGGCCCGCTCAAGACGCTCGCGGCCAAGGCGATCGAGGGCTTCGAGCAGATCGAGTCGAGCTGGTCGGAGCGGTCGCCGCTGGGCTGGGACGAGAACGACCAGACCCCGACCGCGCGGGCGGTCGTCGCGCTCCTCTCGGACTTCTTCCCGGCGACCACGGGTGAGATCGTGCACGTCGACGGCGGCTACCACGCGATGGGTGCCTGACCGGACGCATTTCCGCTGGTCGCCGCTCGGATCTGCTGGGTACCTTTCAGCGGTGGCTGACCTGATCGCGTTGCGCTCCCGGCAGGGTCGGCTCACGCTGACCACGGTGACGCTCGGCTCGGGCATCGCAATCCTCGACGGCAGTGTCGTCAACATCGCCCTGCGGACGATCGGCACCGACCTCGGTGCGGGCCTCGCCGAGCTGCAGTGGGTCCTGAACGGCTACCTGCTGACCCTGGCGTCCCTGATCCTCGTGGGCGGCGCGCTCGGCGACCGGCTCGGACGACGACGGATGTACCTGATCGGTGTCGCGGGGTTCGGCGTGACGAGCGCCCTGTGCGCCTTCGCCCAGTCACCGATCCAGCTGGTGGTGTTCCGCGTGCTGCAAGGTGTGGCCGCCGCGCTGCTCACGCCGGGTTCGCTGGCGATCATCGAGTCCGGCTTCCGGCGCGAGGACCGCTCCGCAGCCATCGGCACCTGGGCTGGAGTCTCCGGAGTCGCGACGGCGATCGGCCCCCTCGTCGGCGGGTTCCTGCTCGCTCACGGCGGCTGGCGGTGGATCTTCGCGATCAACGTCCCGCTGTGCCTGGTCGTGCTCTGGTTGGGCCGGCACGTGCCGGACTCGTGCGACCAGACCACCCGTTCGGAGCGGTTCGACTACTGGGGTGCGGCCGCCGGCGTCGGAGCCCTCGCCACGCTCACCTGCGCGCTCACCTTCTGGCGCGACTGGGCGGCCCCGGTCGTCGTGGCCTGCGCGGTGGCAGCGGCCGCTCTGATCGCCGGGTTCGTCCTGCTCGAGCGCCGGCCCCGGGCGATGGCGCCGGTGTCGCTGTTCGCCTCGAGAGTGTTCTCGGCGGCGAACCTGATGACCTTCCTCGTGTACGGCGCCCTCGGCGCCGTGTTCTTCCTGCTCGTGCTCCAGCTGCAGGTCGCGGCGGGGTACACGCCCGCTCGGTGCCGGCCTGGCCACGATCCCGGTCACCGTCGTGATGCTGCTGTTCTCCTCCCGCACGGCCGTGATCGCGTCCCGCACCGGACCCCGCCTGCCGATGTCGATCGGCCCGCTGGTCTGCTCGGCGGGCGTGGTGCTGCTGTCGTCGGTGCGCGCCGACGCGTCCTACCTCGTCCACGTCTTCCCCGGCATGCTGGTCTTCGCCTTGGGTCTGGTGATGCTGGTCTCGCCGCTCACGGCGGCCGTCCTCGCGGCTGCTCCCGACGGGCACGCGGGCGTCGCCAGCGGCATCAACAACGCCGTCGCGCGGGCCGGGTCGCTCCTGGCGGTTGCCGCGATCCCGGCGCTCGTGGGCCTGTCCGGCGACGACTACCGTGACCCGGCCGCGCTCACCGCCGGATTCCGTTCCGGCCTGCTGGTGTGCGCCGGGCTGCTGGCCGCGGGCGGCATCATCTCCTGGTTCGGACTGCGCACGCGCAGCGTGGTCGCACCGGTCGCGTCGCCATGACAGTCACCCACACCGACTGGGACACTGGGCGCCGTGAGCGATGACGTCCGCCGTCTCGTGGTCATGCGCCACGCGAGCGCCGAGACGGTCGCGCCCACCGACCGCCAGCGCCGGCTCACCGATCGTGGCCACCGCGACGCAGCCGCGGCCGGACGATGGGCGCGGTCGGCCGGTGTCCTGCCCGACCACGCGTTCGTCTCGACCGCGGTCCGCGCCCACGAGACCTGGGCAGTCCTTCGCGGGCGCGGCAGGTCTGGACGTCCGGCCGGACCTCGACGCCGCGCTCTACTCGGCCGGTCCGGACTCCGCGATCGAGGTGCTCCGGAGCGCGCCCGCGACGGCCCGCACCGTGATGATCCTCGGCCACAACCCGACCATGGCGCACCTCGTGCACCTGCTCGACGACGGCAGCGCCGACCCCGCGGCCTTCGCCGAGATCAGTGTCGGCTTCCCGACCTCGGCCGTCGCGGTGCTGGAGCTCGCCCGCAGCTGGGCCGACCTGGAGATCGCGGGCGCCCGGATCGCCGCGTTCCACGTCGGTCGCGACTGACGCGGGGCCTGACTGACGCGGGCCTGACCGACGCGGGGCCTGGCCCGGAGATCCAGGTGATCAGTCCAGCGGGGGAGCGGGCGTCACGATGCCAGCTGCCGCATCGGCCGCCTCGATCTCCTCACGGCTGATCCCGAGGAGGTACATCACGGTGTCCAGGTAGGGCACGTTCACCGCGGTGTGTGCGGCCTGCTGGACCAGTGGCTTGGCGTTGAAGGCGATGCCGAGCCCGGCCGCGCTCGAGCATGTCGAGGTCGTTGGCGCCGTCACCGATCGCGATGGTCGCGGCCTCGGGCACGCCGGCCTCGGCGGCGAAGCGGCGCAGGGCGGCGGCCTTCCCGGCCCGGTCGACGATCGCGCCGACGACTCGTCCGGTGAGCGTGCCGTCGACGATCTCGAGCTCGTTGGCCGCCGAGAAGTCGATGCCCAGGTCGGCCGCGAGACGGTCCGTGATCTGGCTGAACCCGCCGGACACGATCGCGAACCGGTACCCGAGACGCTTGAGCGTGCGCACCGTGGTCCGCGCTCCGGGAGCGAGCACGAGGTCCTCGTAGACGCGGTCCAGGCACGAGGCGTCGAGCCCGGTCAGGAGCGCGACCCGCTCGCGGAGACTCTCGGCGAAGTCGATGTCGCCACGCATCGCGGCGGCGGTCACACGGGCGACCTCCTCCTCGCAGCCTGCGTGGGCGGCGAGCATCTCGATCACCTCGCCCTGGATCAGCGTCGAGTCGACGTCCATCACGATCAGGCGCATGCCGCGGCGCAGGAGATCGGCGGACTGCACCGCGACGTCGACACCCTGGCGGGCCGCCTCTTCACTGAGCACGGCGCGCAGCCGTTCGGGCGCCGTGCCGGAGACGTGCAGGTCGATGGCGGTGACCGGGTAGCGAGCCATCCGCTCGATCCGGTCGATGTTGGCGCCGCTGTCGGCGATCCGCCCGGCGATCGCCGCGACCGCGCTCGCGCGCAGCGGCGACCCGAGCACGGTGACGTGACTGCGCCCCTCCGGACGGTGCCGGTTGTCGCCCGCGCCCTTGTCGATCTCCACCGTCATGTCCAGGTCGGTGGCGACCTTCTGGATCGCATCGCGCAGCGCCTTCCAGTCGCGAGGCTCGCTCAGCAGCAGGCCGAGGATGCAGTCGTCGTCGGAGCACGATCTGCTCGATGTCGATCACCTCGACGCCGAACCGGGCCAGCGTCTCGAACACCCTCGACGTCACGCCGGGCCGATCCTTGCCGGTCAGCGTGATCAGGACGGTCCGCGGCGGCGGGTCGAGGGGATCGACGGCGCCGGGCGCGCGCTCGGTTCGCTCGCTCATGACGCAGTGAGGCTATCGGAGCACGACGCCACGACGACGCGTCGGGCGACGCGGTCGAGATCGGTGAGACAGCGCCGCCGTTCGGCCATCTCGTACGCCGACGTGGCCCCGCCGTCGTCGGCCAGCGCGAGCTCGACGATCTCGAGGCAGAGGACGGCCCGGTCGAGGTCGTCGGCGACTCGCGGGCCGACGTCCGGGGGCAGGAGGAGCCCGGGACGCCGGCGAGTGTCGAGGAGCAGGTCGGGGATCTCGGGTCGCCAGGACGCGACGTCGAGGCGGGCGAGCTCGGCGGTCGTGGTGACCAGGACCTGACGCAGCTGGCGGCCCTCCTCGGCGGGGTCGAGCGGCGCAGCCGGCTCCGCGGGACGCGCCTGCCAGAGCACGGTGCGTGCGTCGATCGCGGGCACGAGGCCGAGACCGGTGCCGGCCAGCACCACCGCCTCGCCCGCCTCGAGAGCGAGGACGTTGAACGGCGTGGGGCCGCGCAGGCCGAGCAGGTCTCCGGCGATCGGCAGGGCCAGCAACGCGCCGACGCACGCCGACCGCCGCGCGTGGCTGGGCAGGTCGCTGCAGCGGGATCGCGGAGCTTTCCGGCCAGTCGACGACCAGGTGCTGCGGATCGTCGCGGCGCACCGACTCCGCGAAGTCGTCCGGGCCGACTGTGCCGCGGAGGGTGGCACCGAGCCAGAGGGCCAGCTCTGCGCTGCGCGGAAGAGGCACGGGACGAGGGTAGTCACGCTAGGTTTGCATCGGAGCCGCCCTGCCCGACCACCGGGCCCGCCAGCGCACGAGGGAGACATGAGCAACGTTCTCGAGCTCGCCGACGTCAGTGTCCGGCGGGGGCAGGCGACGCTGCTGGACTCGGTCAGCTGGACGGTCGAGGAGGACGAGCGCTGGGTGGTGCTCGGCGCCAACGGAGCGGGCAAGACCACCCTGGTGCAGCTGTGCTCGGCGCAGATCCACCCGACGACCGGGGTGGCCGGCATCCTCGGTGAGGTCCTCGGCACCGTCGACGTCTTCGAGCTGCGACCGCGGATCGGCTACACCAGCGCCGCCGTTGCCGAGCGGATCCCGCGCGACGAGATCGTTCGCGACGTGGTCGTGTCCGCGTCGTACGGCGTGGTCGGGCGGTGGCGCGAGCACTACGAGGAGCTCGACCACGAGCGCGCGAGAGCACTGCTGGTGGAGGTCGGGGCCGGCAAGCTGGCCGACCGCACGTTCGGCACGCTCAGCGAGGGAGAGCGCAAGCGGGTGCAGATCGCGCGCTCGCTGATGACCGACCCCGAGCTGCTGATCCTCGACGAGCCGGCCGCCGGGCTCGACCTCGGGGGCCGGGAGGACCTGGTCGCGACGATGTCGGTGCTGGCCAACGACCCGACGTCCCCGACGATCGTGCTGGTCTCCCACCACGTCGAGGAGATCCCGCCCGGCTTCACCCATGCCCTGATGCTGCGCGAGGGCCGGGTGGTCGCCCAGGGACCGCTGGCGGCCGTGATGACCGCGGAGAATCTCACCGCCACGTTCGGGATGAGCCTGCAGCTCGACCCACGAGGACGGCCGGTACGCCGCGCGCCGCCGGTCGCGCCGCCACGTCGGGTGACCCGGGTCCGGTCCTCCGGGTGGCGACCTTGGATAGGGTCGTGGCATGGACTGGTTCCGCGACCACCTGTGGGAGACGTGGCTGATGATCGCCGTCGCCCTGGGCGTCCTGGAGCTGCTCAGCACCGACCTGATCCTGATCATGCTCGCCGGCGGCGCCCTGGTCGGGATGGTGACCGCCTTGTTCGGCGTGCCGGCCGCGATCCAGGTCGTCGTCGCGCTGGCCACCGCGGTCGGGCTGCTCGCGCTGATCCGGCCGGGCATGGTCCACCGGCTGCACGCCGGGCCGACGCTGCGGATCGGAGCGGACGCGCTGATCGGCCAGCGCGCCGTGGTCCTGGAGCCGATGACCCACCACGCGCCCGGGCGCGTCAAGATCGGCGGCGAGGTGTGGAGCGCCAGGCCGTACGACGAGGACGACCAGATCGAGGCCGGAGCCACGGTCGACGTCGTCTCGATCAAGGGCGCGACGGCCTACGTCCTGCGCACCCATCAGCTGGAGTCCTGACCTAGCAACGCCCACCGGAGCTCTCGGGCTCCACGACCAGAGGAGACCGGATGACATTCGTCTTCGCGTTCTTCGTGGTCCTGGTGCTCTTCGCGATCCTCGTGCTCGCCAAGACCATCCGGATCATCCCGCAGGCGCGCGCCGGCATCGTCGAGCGGTTCGGCAAGTACCGCGCGACGCTGTCGCCCGGCCTGAACGTGGTGACCCCGTTCGTCGACCGGGTGCGCTACGTGATCGACATGCGCGAGCAGGTCGTCTCCTTCCCGCCGCAGCCGGTGATCACCGAGGACAACCTGGTGGTGTCGATCGACACCGTCATCTACTTCCAGGTCACCGATCCGGTGGCCGCGACGTACGAGATCGCCAACTACATCTCCGCGATCGAGCAGCTGACCATGACCACGCTGCGCAACATCGTCGGCGGCATGGATCTCGAGCAGACCCTGACCTCGCGCGAGGACATCAACCGCGGGCTGTCGGGCGTGCTCGACGAGGCCACCGGACGGTGGGGTGTCCGCGTCGGACGTGTCGAGATCAAGGGCATCGACCCGCCGCCCTCGATCAAGGACTCGATGGAGAAGCAGATGCGCGCCGACCGCGACAAGCGGGCGCTCATCCTCACCGCCGAGGGCCAGCGGCAGTCCGCGATCCTGACCGCAGAGGGCAACAAGCAGTCCGCGATCCTCAACGCCGAGGGCGACCGCGAGGCCGTGATCCTGCGCGCCCAGGCCGAGCGGGAGTCGGCGATCCTGCGGGCGCAGGGTGAGGGTCAGGCGATCCAGACCGTCTTCCAGGCGATCCACGACGGCCAGCCCGACCAGGCGCTGCTGGCCTACCAGTACCTCCAGATGATGCCGAAGATCGCCGAGGGCGACGCCAACAAGGTGTGGGTGGTGCCCTCGGAGATCACCAAGGCGCTCGAGGGTCTCGGGTCCGCCGTGCACGAGGTGGCCGGCATCCCGCAGCACACCGAGGGCCACGGACCCGGGTGGACATGGGTTCCACCGAACGGGTGGAGCTCGGTGGCAGCGACGCCCTGTCCAAGGCCCACCAGGACGTCCAGCAGGCGATCGCGGCCGCGCAGGCGGCGGAACCTCGCCCGGCACGGGCGCGGCTGCCCGGCCGGCTCCGTCGGCCGGCGCTGCAGCGGACGCCGGCACCGACCCGGACCGGACTCGGCTCCGAGGGAGGACCTGACGCGGTCGCCCACCGGCGGATGATCTCGACCTTCTGGGAGGCGCTTGCGGTCCTCCTGGGCGGGGTCTGGGCGGGCACGATCAACACGGTCGTGGGGTCGGGCACGCTCGTGTCGTTCCCGACCCTGGTTGCGGTCGGCCTGCCGCCGGTGACCGCCAACGTGTCGAACTCGATCGGGCTGGTCCCGGGATCGGTCACGGGCGCCTGGGGCTACCGACGTGAGCTGCGCGGGCAGGGGCGCCGGCTGCGCTGGCTGATGCCGCGCCACGACGCTCGGCGGGGTCGCTCGGTGCCGTGCTCCTGCTCCGGCTGCCCGTCGGCCGCCTTCGAGGCGATGGTCCCGGTGCTGATCGGGCTGGGCGTGTCTGCTCGTCGTCCTCGGGCCCCGGCTGCAGCGCGCTGGGTCGCGGCGCGCCACGAGGCCCGGGGCGGCGTACCGGAGCGCGGTGCGTGGTGGGTGTGGCCGGCGGTCCTCGGCACCGGCGTGTACGGCGGCTACTTCGGCGCCGCGCAGGGGGTGCTGCTGATGGCGATCTTCGGGATCGGCATCGACGACCACGTCCAGCGCCACAACGCGATCAAGAACGTGCTGGCGGCGCTCGTCAACGCGGTCGCCGCGGTCGTCTTCATCGTGGTCGCCGACGTCGACTGGCGGGCTGCGCTGTCCTGGTGGCCGGGCGCGATCCTCGGCGGCCTCATCGGCGCCTCGGTGGGCCGCCGGCTCTCGCCGACCCTGCTCCGCGCGGTGATCGTGGTGGTCGGCGCTGGTGGCGCTGGTCTCGTTCGTGGTGTGACGCGGCGCTCAGTCGGTGAAGCTGAGTCCCCGAAGGCGGTCGAGCAGCGGTCGGCGCGCTCCGGATCGCCCCATCGAGTCGATCCGCGCGTCCGGAACGCGGCGGTAGAGCCAGAGCAGGAGGGTCGCCGGGTCGACGTGGTCACCGTCGACCAGGCCCGCGATCTCGGGGGCGTCCTGCTCGTGCACGTCGAGAGCGACGCGTGCCCGGTGCCTCGCCGTCGTGGAGGTGCCAGGTCGGGCACGTGGGCGTGTCGGCGAAGCACGGGCAGAACCAGAGGGTGCCCCCGATCGGCTCGGCGTCGGGCTTGGGCCAGCGCCGGTTCCCGACGCTCTCGGTGAGGAACTCCTCCACGGCGTCGATCGCGCAGACCGGGTCCATCGACTCATGCGTCCGACCGTCCGGCCGGCGTTGAGCGCGTCCCAGTGGTGGACGGCGGCCTCCTGGACCTGGTGCCGGGTGATGAAGCCGACGTCCTGCTCCAGGACCCAGGTCCAGCAGGCCGCGTCCTGGTCGGCCGACGCGAGAGTGGTGGTCAGGGCCGCGACGCCGGCGAGCAGTGTCGTGACCAGGTCGGGTCGGCCGGACGCTCAGGACGGTCCAGGTCGGTCGGTTCCTCGTCAGGGCGCGTCGAGGCGATGTTGTTCCAGAACCAGTGCACGTCGGTCAGGTGCCACACCAGGTCTGCCATCGTCCAGCCGGGGCAGTGCTCGATGGCCTCCGTCGAGGCGGCCTTCCGCCGCCGCAGCCAGACCCTCGGGTGTGCCGGGTGATCGCGTCGACGCAATGATCTACCGAGAGCGCCATCAAGCCGCTTCTTCAGCGTCTCCGGTGGCGTGCCCAAGCCGACGCACCCGCGAGCGACCGCCCCGACCGCGGGCGCGGTCAAGCAGGATCCCGGTGGACTGGCTGACCGCGCCGGCGGTCCAGCGTCGTAGCCGGCGAACGCGTCCGCGCCGTCGACCGCCATGCCGAGCGCGACCAGCTTGCGCCGCGCAGGCCCTTGGCAAGCAGGGTGATCACGCCGAGTGCGATCTCGCGGGAGCCGAACATCCGGGCGAGGTAGGGCAGTTGCGGGTTGCTGCGCGACGTCGAGGCGGAACAACTTGCGCGGCCAGGGCGGGGGAGGCGAGGGCAGTGGCGCCGATCGCGATCCGGCCCAGGGCAAGTCCGTTCACGGGATTCATGGGCTCGACGTTACGGCATCGACGTAGCGCCGAGTAGGAAGCGCGTCGATCTCGTCGAAGACCGAGCTTGCGCACCGGGGCCGCGGACAAGGTGA
Organism: uncultured Actinomycetota bacterium; assembly: GCA_963731485.1. Taxonomy (GTDB): domain Bacteria; phylum Actinomycetota; class Actinomycetes; order Propionibacteriales; family Nocardioidaceae; genus Marmoricola. The sequence goes on along the minus strand of CAVSVQ010000008.1, from coordinate 97,638 downwards.
CGTCGTGCATGGCCCCGTCGACCTGGCCAGGCGTGACGTGACGACCCAGCAGCGGCGCGCGGCGACGGATCTGCTCGACGTCCAGGACGATGTCGGTGCTGAAGACCACCGGGTCGTCGATCGAGGTCGGGTGCGCCGGATCGCGCCGAGGACAGCACGAGAATCGGGACACGGTACGTCGAGACCGGCAGCCACCCGGGCCTGTCCGGCCCGGATCGCCCGGATCCAGCCGGCGTACACCGGCCAGGAACGCAGCGGCTTCCAGGCGAGGTCGAAATCCCACTCGCCCTCGTGGTCGACGGTGCAGGCTGCGGGCGTAGATGCCGCTCACCTTGCGCGGGACGAGCACGCGTCGCGCTGGCGAGCGCCGACCCGGTGCAGCACCGGCATCGCGAGCTGGCGGGTGAAGACGTCACCGTGCATGTCCAGCCAGGGCGCAGTTGAGCACCATCCCGGCGATCTCGAGCGCCGCGGTCGGCCGCCCACAGGGGCACGGTGAGGCCGCCGGTGGAGTGGGCGGAGAGCACCACGTGGTCGTGCTCTGGTCGGACGTCGGCGTAGGCGCAGGTCGAGCTCCTCGTAGTAGGCGCTCAGGTCATGACGTAGTTCGGCGTCTGGTGCGGGCAGCAGCGAGCGGCCGTACTTGCGCAGGTCGAGCGCGTAGAAGTCGTATCCGCGCTCGCACCCAGAAGTCCGCGGCGGCGGTCTGGAAGAAGTAGTCGGCGAACCCGTGCACGTGCAGCACCGCGCGCCCGGTCGGCTCGTCGGCGGGCCGGTGCACCAGGGTGGCGACCACCTCGCCCTCGTCGTCGGGCCGCAGTCGCAGCGTCCGGGCGGCGTACGGCGTCACCGAGGACGTCGGCGCGCTCCTCAGCCCGCTCAGTGCTGGTAGGTGCCATGGATGATCGCGCGGCCGAGCGGTCTTGAAGGCGAGGTTGAAGCTGACCACGGCCGGCGAGGCGTCCGAGTCCACGCCCAGAGCGTCGGCTCCTTCACGGCGTGCACGACGAAGTAGTAGCGGTGCACCTGGTCGCCCGGCGGCGGGGCCGCACCCATGAACGCCTTGGCCCGCCGTCGTTGCGGCACATGAACGCGTTGCCGGGAAGCGCCGCGCCCTCGGCACCGGCGCCGGCGTCGAGCGAGGTCACGTCGGCGGGCAGGTCGACCAGCACCCAGTGCCAGAAGCCGGACGGGGTCGGGGCGTCCGGGTCGAAGCAGGTGACGGTGAAGCTCTGGGTGCCTTCCGGGGCGCCGCTCCAGGACAGCTGCGGCGAGGTGTTGCCGAACGCGGCGACCTGGTCGTCCTTCAGCGGCTGGCCGTCGGTGACGTCGGCGCTGGTGACCGTGAAGGACGCGACCGGCGGGAGCAGGTCGTAGGGGTCGGGGTGAGACGGGGCGTTCGATGCTCATGTGCGTCACCCTAGTCCGGTGGGTGAACGTTCGTCACGCCGCCGGCAACGTGGCGCACGCGACAATGGCGGAGTGAGCGACGTCGCCGACCTACCCCGTCCGGTCTGCGCCTGGCCGGCCGCAAGGTCGTGGTGGTCGGTGGCGGCCACGTCGCGCAGCGCCGGGTCCCGGCGCTGATCGCCGCCGGAGCCGAGGTGTACGTCGTGTCGCACCGGAGGTGACCCCCGCGCTCGAGGGGCTGGCCAGCGCCGGCGAGGTCACCTGGCTGCGACGCGGGTTCGAGCCGACGCCGACCTCGACGGGGCGTGGTACGTCGTCGCGGCGACCGACGACCGCAGGTCAACGAGGCTGTCAGCGACGCGGCGGAGTCGCGGCACACCTTCTGCGTGCGCACCGACGACGCCGCGCCGGGCAACTGCCTGGACCCCGGCGGTCGGCCGGCACGGCGAGGTCACCGTGGCCGTGCTCGGCGACCAGCGCGAGAGCCGCGACCCACGGCGTACCGCGGCTCTGCGGGACGAGATCGTCGACGGGCTGCAGTCGGGCGACGCTCGGCGTCGCCGGCGCGAGCCGCGACCTGCCGGGCGTGGTGCTGGTCGGGGGCGGCCCGGCGACCCGGACCTGATCACGCGTCGCGGGCCGCAGGGCGCTGATGGAGGCCGACGTCGTGGTCGCCGACCGGCTGGCTCCGCGCGAGCTACTCGGCGAGCTGCAGCGCCGACACCGAGCTGATCGACGTGGCGAAGCTCCCGCGGGGCCGGTCGGCGCAGCAGGCGGAGATCAACCGGCTGATCGTCGAGCACGCGCTGGCGGGCAAGCGGGTGGCGCGGTTCAAGGGGGGCGACAACTTCGTCTTCGGCCGGGGCTACGAGGAGGTCATCGCGTGCCGGGAGGCCGGAGTGCCGGTGACGGTCATCCCCGGGCTGACCAGCCCGCTCGCCGTCCCGGCGCTGGCCGGCATCCCGGTCACCCATCGTGGAGTCACGCACGAGTTCACCGTCGTCTCCGGTCACCTGCCGCCCGGCCATCCGGACTCGCTGGTCGACTGGGACGGCCGTCGCCCGGCTGCGCGGGACGCGTCGTGCTGATGATGGCGGTGCGAGAACGCCGCCGGCGATCGCCGAGGCCCTGCTCGACGCGCGGCCGTGACGCCGCAGACGCCGGTCGCCGTGGTCTGCGACGGAACCATGCCGACCGAGCGCACCGTGCTCTCCACCCTCGGCTCGCTCGCCGACGACCTGGAGGCGGCAGCAGGTCACGGCCGCCGGCGATCATCGTCGTGGGCGAGGTCGTCGCGGTGGCCCATCCCGGACGCGTTCCCCGCACCTCGGATGGCCGAGCGTGAGTCGACGATCCACGGTCGCGTGACGATCCGGACGACCCGCGCCTGGCCGACTACCGCGACCTGCGCGACGTCCAGCTGCGCGCAGCACCTCGAGGCCGAGCACGGGCTGTTCCTGGCGGAGGGCGAGAAGGTCGTCCGCCGGGCGGTGGAGGCCGGATTCGCGCCGCGCTCGTTCCTGATGGCGCCGCGCTGGCTCGACCGGGCTCGCCGACGTGCTGGCGCGGTCGCGACGCCCCGTGCTACGTGGTCTGGAGGCCTTGGCCGAGGAGGTCACCGGCTTCCACGTCCACCGCGGTGCGCTGGCATCGCTGCACCGCCGGCCGCTGCCGCACGCGTCGAGGAGGTGCGTCGCCGGCGCCCGGTCGGTGCTCGTCCTCGAGGACATCGTCGACCACACCAACGTCGGGGCGTGCTTCCGCTCCGGCGCCGCGCTGGATTCGACGCGGTGCTGCTCTCGCCGCGCTGCGCGGACCCGCTCTACCGGCGGTCGATCAAGGTGGCGATGGGGGCGGTGTTCACGTGCCGTGGACCCGCCTGCCGGACTGGTACGACGCCCTGCCGGCGCTGTCCGAGCCGGGTTCACCACCGTGGCGCTCACCCTCGCCGAGGACGCCGTCGCCGATCGAGCAGGCCGTCGCCGGGATCGACCGGCTGGCGCTGGTCCTCGGCTCGGAGGGCCACGGTCTCTCGCCGCGCTGGGACGGTCGCGGCGGACCGGCGGGCGGTGATCCCGATGGCCGCGGGGATCGACTCGCTCAACGTCGCCGCGGCGACCGCGGTCGCCTGCTACGTGGCCAGCGCGGCGGTAGCGGGTCTCGCGGATCGCGCGCTCCGCTCGCAGCTCGGCCACGCGGAGTCGTCGAGCCTGCTCGGTCGCGGGCACTCGCGGCCTGCTGGCGGTCGAGCTCAGTCGAGGCCGGCGCCGGCCACTCCGCGGGAACTCTTCGGCGGCGGCCTCCATCTGCTTGCGCAGCTTCTTGCGCAGCCGGGTGGAGAGGCGGTCGCCGAACACCATGCCGAGGGTGTGGTCGGTCTCGTGCTGCAGGCAGCGGGCCAGCAGGCCGGTGCCCGCGAACTCCACCGGTTCGCCGTCCAGGCCCTGGCCGGTCACCCGGGCCATGTCGGGCCGGGCGCAGGCGACGAACGCCCCCGGGTAGGACAGGCAGCCCTCCTCGCCCTCGTCGAGCCGCCGGTCCTTGCCCTCGGGGAGGAGCAGCACGCGGGTTGCACACGACGCCCCGGTGCGGCGCACCGTCCTCGTCCGGGCAGTCGAAGACGAAGACCGCGAGGTCGACGCCGATCTGGCAGGCGGCCAGGCCGACGCCTTCGGCGGCGTACATCGTGGCGACCATGTCGGCGACCAGCGTGTCGCAGCGCGTCGTCGAAGGAGGTCACCGAGCGGGCTGGCCGGTGCATCACCGGCTCGCCCCAGCGGGTCATCGGGCGGACGGTCCACCGGCGGGGAGCGGGTCGAGGCGGCGTCGGACATGGCCGCATCATGCCTGAGTGCGGCGCACCAACGCGTGACCGGCGCCACGACCGAAGCCGTAGCGGTGTGTGTAACTCGCGAGTTACAGTTTGCCCCATGGCATCCAATCCCGAAGAGCGTGCTGTCCGCCGGCGGCAAGCACGGGCTCAGTGAGAACGAGAAGCGCGACCCGATCGGGCTCGCGGTGGCCGGCGCTGAACCGGTTCGCCCAGAGCGACCTGATCGACCGGCTCGGGATGCGCAAGGCCAGCGAGCAGACCGTCTACCGGGTGACCAGCGCGGGCTTCAGGACGGCCGGCGCCGCTGGGCGGGCGTTCGCACGCGCCGGGCAAGGCGACGTGCGGGCAAACGCGTGCCGGCGGCCAAGCCGACCGGGCTGTTCGACCTGCACCCCGACCGAGGACGAGCAGATGCTCGTCGACGTGGTCACGGAGTTCGCCGCGGAGGTGGTCCGCCCGGCCGCCGCAGAGGCGAACGAGGCCTGCGCCGCGCCCGGACGACCTGCTCAAGGCCTCGCTCGAGATCGGACTGCCGATCCTCGGGGTTGCCGAGGATCTTGGCGGGATCGCCACCGAGCGCTCCGCCGTCGCCGGCGTGCTCGTCCACGAGGCGCTGGCCCAGGGCGACCTCGGCCTGGCCGTGGCCGCGCTCGCTCCGGGTGCGGTGGCCACCGCGCTGTCGCTCTGTACGGCACCGACGAGCAGCAGTCGACCTACCTGCCGGCCTTCGCCGGCGACGAGGTGCCGTGCCCGCCGCCGCGCTCGCCCTCGCCGAGCCGACCGCGCTGTTCGACCCCCTCGACCCGGCGACCACGGCGACCCGCAAGGGCGACGGCTTCGTGCTCAACGGCACCAAGTCGGCGGTCGTGCGCGGCGCCGACGCCGAGCTGTTCGTGGTCGGCGCCGAGCTCGACGGCAACGCCGCAGCTGTTCCTGGTCGAGTCCAAGACCACCGGGCATCACCATCGAGTCCGACCCGTCGATGGGCGTGCGCGCGGCGAGCCTGTCCCGACTCGTGCTCAAGCGACGTCGAGGTCGGAGTCGATCGCCCTGCTCGGCGACGCGGAGACCTACCGCGAGTGGTGCCGAACTCCCGGCTCGCCTGGTGCGCGCTCGCGGTCGGGCACCGGCCAGGCGGTGCTCGACTACGTGACGCCGTACGTCAAGGAGCGGCAGGCCTTCGGCGAGCCGATCGCGCACCGTCAGTCGGTCGCCTTCATGGTCGCCAACATCGCCATCGAGCTGCAGGGCATGCGGCTGGTGACCTACAAGGCGGCCGAGCCGGGTCGCCCAGGGCAAGGACGCCGTCCGCGAGATCGCGCTGGCCCGCCGCCTGTGCGCCGAGAAGGGCATGCAGATCGGGCTCGACGGCGTCCAGCTGCTCGGCGGCCACGGCTACGTCAAGGAGCACCCGGTCGAGCGGTGGTACCGCGACCTGCGTGCGGTCGGCCTGATGGAAGGAGCGGTCCTCGTCTGATCCGGAGATCGAGACCATCGAGTCCCGGCAACCAGCGACAGGAGAACAACCGATGATCAATCTCGAAACCCCCAAGAAGGTCCGCCCGCTCATCGACCAGGCCCACCAGGTCGCGATGAACATGCTGCGGCCGATCTCGCGCAAGTACGACGCCGCCGAGCACGAGTACCCCAAGGAGCTCGACATGCTCGCGGCCATGATCGACGGGCTCTCCGATTCCGGCGCCGTCCGGCGGCGCCGGAGCGGCCGGCGTACGCCGTGACGAGATCGGCGAGGAGAAGGCCGGCAACAAGAACGGCGCCAACCTCGCCTCGGTGCTCTCCGATCCTGGAGATGTGCTGGGGCGACGTCGGCCTGCTGCTCTCCATGCCGCGCCAGGGCCTGGGCAACTCGGCGATCGCCTCGGTCGCCAACGACGAGCAGCTCGAGCGGTTCAAGGGCACCTGGGCGGCGATGGCGATCACCGAGCCCGGCGTCGGCTCGGACTCGGCCAACATCATCACCACCGCCCGCAAGGACGGCGACGAGTACGTCCTCAACGGCGAGAAGATCTTCGTCACCTCCGGCGAGCGCGCCGACAGCGTCGTCGTCTGGGCGACCCTCGACAAGGCGCTGGGCCGGGCGGCGATCAAGTCCTTCGTGGTCCAGAAGGGCACGCCCGGGATGAAGGTGGAGCGGCTCGAGCACAAGCTCGGCATCCGCGCCTCCGACACCGCGGTGATCACTTTCACCGACTGCCGGGTCCCGGCCGAGAACCTGCTCGGCTCCCCGGAGATCGACACCAAGCAGGGCTTCGCCGGCGCGATGGCGACCTTCGACAACACCCGTCCGCTGGTCGCGTCGATGGCGCTCGGTTGCGCACGGGCCTCGCTGGACCTGACCCGCGACATCCTCGAAGGACGCGGGCGTCGAGGTCGACTACGACGCGGCCGGCGCTCAGCCAGTCGGCGGCGGCAGCGACGTTCCTGCAGCTCGAGGCGGACTGGGAGGCGGCGTACCTGCTGACCCTGCAGTCGGCCTGGATGGCCGACAACCGCAAGCCGAACTCGATGGAAGCCTCGATGGCGAAGGCCAAGGCCGGGCCGGATGGGCACCGACGTCACCCTGCGCTGTGTCGAGCTCGCCGGCACCCTGGGCTACTCCGAGACCGAGCTGCTCGAGAAGTGGGGCCGGGACTCCAAGATCCTGGACATCTTCGAGGGCACCCAGCAGATCCAGCAGCTGATCGTCGCCCGCCGGATGCTCGGGCCTGAGCTCGCGCCGAGCTCAAGTAGGTCACCAGGCTCGACCCGGCCCCGGCGGAGGCCGTGGCCGTGCAGGTACGCCGGGCGACCCAGCGCTTCCGGGCGAACGCCGCGTCGACGGCGCGTCCGGACGCGCGGGCGCCAGGCGCTCGTCCGGACCAGCGCGATCGCGGAGCCACCGAACCCGCCGCCGGTCATCCGGGCGCCGAGCGCGCCGCGTGCCGAGCGCAGCGTCGACGGCCGCGTCGAGCTCGGGGCAGGACACCTCGAAGTCGTCGCGCAAGGACGCGTGCGAGGCGGTCATCAGCGCCCCGACGCCTCGGCCCAGTCGCCCGCGGTCGAGCGCTGCGACGAACGTCGGTGACCCGCTGCTGCTCGGTCACCACGTGCCGCGCCGCGGCGGCGCAGCCGCTCGTCGGTCAGGGCGGTCGAGGCCGATCGGCGGGGTCGCGGACCGCGCAGAGCCTGCCGACGCCGCAGGTCGGCCGCGGCCTGCTCGCAGTCGCGTCCGGCGGTCGGCGTAGCCGCCGTCGCGTGCCAGCTCGTGGGCGACCCGGGTGTCGACGACCAGCAGGTACCAGGCCGGCCGACGGCCGGGTCGAACGGCACTGCTTCGCGGGAGCCGTCGGCGAAGTCCAGCAGCAGCGCGTGGCCGGCCTGCGCGCGAAGAGCACGGTCGTCTGGTCGAGCCCCCCGGTCGGTGCGCCGACGTACTCGGTCTCGGCGCGGACGCAGGCGCCGCGAGCCGTCTCGTCACGAGTCCGGCCGAGGTCCGAGCAGCGCGTCGACCGCCACGGCCGGTCGCGCACTCCAGCGCGGCCGAGCTGGACAGGCCGGCCCCGATCGGGACCGTCGGAGGTCACCTCGAGGTCGAGGGCGGCCTCGACGTCGAGCGCCCACAGCACGCCGGCGACGTACGCCGCCCAGCCCTCGGCGCGCTCGCTCGGCAGCGCCGGCCCAGGCCAGCCCGCCGCTGCGTGACCGTAGCTGACCCGCCGTGCTCGGCCGCGCGGTGACGGTCGTGCGCTGGGGCAGCGCGATCGGCAGGCACCGCCCACCGTTGTAGTCCAGGTGCTCGCCGATGAGGTTCACCCGGCCCGGGGCGCTCGCGACGACGTAGGGTCCACGCGAGCATCATGCCGGGTCGGTGCGCGACCGCGCGACGGGCAGTAGATTCGGTCGGTGCGCTTCCTCAACGGACTCCGCGCCCGGCCCACGACCTGACCTACGACGACGTGTTCATGGTGCCGCAGCGCTCGGCGGTCGCCTCGCGGTACGACGTCGACCTGGCCAGCCGACGACGGCACCGGCACCACGATCCCGCTCGTCGTGGCCAACATGACCGCCGTCTCCGGGCGCCGGATGGCCGAGACGATGGCCCGTCGCGGGGGGCTCGCGGTGCTGCCGCAGGACATCCCGCTCGACATCGTCGCCGAGGTGGTGGCGTGGGTGAAGTGCCGCCACCCGGTCTTCGAGACCCCGATCACGCTGCGACCCGCACGAGACGGTGAGCGACGCGCTCGCGCTGCTGCCCAAGCGGGCGCACCTGGCCGCGGTCGTGGTCGATGACGGCAAGCCGGTCGGGATCGTCACCGAGGCCGACTGCCTCGGCGTCGACCGGTTCACCCAGGTCGGCCAGGTGATGACCACGGAGATGGTCACGCTCGGCGACGACGTCGACGCCCGCGCGGCGTTCGACGTGCTGGCCGGCATCACGGCACCGGCTGGCGCCCGGTGGTCGACCGCGGACGGCGAGCTGGTCGGGCTGCTGACCCGCACCGGCGCGCTGCGGTCGACGATCTACCCGCCGGCGCTCGACGCCGCCGGTCAGCTCCGGATCGCGGCCGCGATCGGGGTGAACGGTGACGTCGCGGCCAAGACCGCGCGCCTCGTCGAGAGTCGGCGTCGACGCGCTGGTCGTCGACACCGCCCACGGTCACCAGGAGCGGATGCTCGAGGCGCTGCGTGCGGTCCGCGGCGTCGAGCCCGGGATCCCGGTCGTCGCGGGCAACGTGGTCGCGGCCGCAGGGCGTGCACGACCTCGTCGAGGCCGGCGCCGACATCGTCAAGGTCGGCGTCGGCCCGGGTGCGATGTGCACGACCCGGATGATGACCGGCGTCGGGCGACCGCAGTTCAGCGCCGTGGTCGAGTGCGCGGAGGCCGCGGCCGAGCACGGCAAGCACGTGTGGGCCGACGGGGGAGTGCGCCACCCGCGCGACGTCGCGCTCGCCCTCGCGGCGGGTGCCTCGCAGGTGATGATCGGCTCGTGGTTCGCCGGCACCTACGAGTCACCCGGCGACCTGCAGCGCAGCGCCGACGGGCGGGCGTACAAGGAGAGCTTCGGGATGGCCTCGGCTCGGGCGGTCGCGAGCCGGACGGCCAGCGACGACCACTTCGAGCGGGCCCGCAAGTGCCTCTACGAGGAGGGCATCTCGTCCTCGCGGATGTTCCTCGACCCTGCGACGCCCGGGGTGGAGGACCTGGTCGACGAGATCTGCTCCGGGGTGCGCTCGGCGTGCACGTACGCCGGGGCGCCCAGACCTCGCCGAGTTCGCCGACCGGGCGGTGATCGGGGTCCAGTCGGCCGCCGGCTACGCGGAGGGACGGCCCCTGCCTGCGCGGTGGTGAGCGCGCGCGTCGTCGTCGCGACCGACACGCTCGGACACGGCACCGCGCCCCAGAGGCCGAGCAGGAACAACAGCACGACCGCGGCCGCGGCGACGCCTGCGGCGAGCCCGAGGACCACGTCGAACACGAAGAGCACCACGGCGGCGCTGTCCAGGGCCAGCATGAACAGCGTTGCCCGGGCGGCGGCGTTCGCGGCCGCGACCAGCCAGCGTCGCTTTCGCCGGCGGAACAGGACACGGTGGTGGGCGACCGGTGCGAGGTTGAGGCCCGTCGTGACCACCGGACCCGACCAGGAGGACCAGGTAGAGGTCGCTTCTGGTCGTGCGAGGTCCGAGAAGCGACTGTTGAACGGAAGGGTGAGGAGGAAGCCGGTCAGGATCTGGGTCCCGGTCTGCGTGACCCGGAGCTCCTGGAGGAGCTCGCTCCAGTTCCGATCGAGCACCGCGGTCGAGCCGGGCGCCGCGGAGCCCGTCCTCGTCGTCGTCGTGATCGCCGTGCTCGTCGGCGTCGTGCTCGCCTCCCAGGTTGACCGTCCGGCGTACCCGCTCAGGTGCGGTCCATTCGCGCCACTTTTCGGGACGTTTGAGCCGAGGCTTTGCATGTCGACAGGTCCTCGGAGAAAGGTGGGGTTCGGGTCACTGGTCACAAAGCTCGGCCGCTCTCGACCCCTGTTCGACAGGAGCACTCCGATGCTCTCGATGAACCTTCGCACTCCCACTTCCCGGCACGACGAGATCGACGACCGCACGCGCTCGGCCCGGACGAAGGCCCTCTTCGAGGAGCGCGCCGCCGTGCGACGACCCGGAGGAGCGGACACGGCTGCTCGACGACATCGTCACGCTGAACCTCGGCGTGGCGGACTCCCTCGCGCAGCGGTACGCCGCCCGCGGGCTGCCGCTGGACGACCTCGTCCAGGAGGCCAGGCTCGCCCTGGTCCGCGTGGTCGGGTCGTTCCAACCCGAGTACGGCCACGACTTCCTGTCCTACGCCGTGCCGAGCATCCTCGGTGCCCTGCGCAAGCAGTTCCGCGACAGCGGCTGGACGGTACGCCCGCCGCGCCGGGTCCAGGAGGCGCAGCAGGCGATCAACCAGGCCCGGTCCGATCTGCTCCAGGAGCTCGGGCGCGAGCCCCGGGTCTCGCGAGCTGGCCGCCGGCTCGACCTCGACGAGGAGACCGTGATCGAGGCGCTCTCCGCCGACGGCTGCTACACCCCGGCGTCGCTCGACCGGCCGGTCGGCGGCGAGGCCGACGGCGAGAGCGGGCGGACGCACCCTCGGATCGGTGCTGGGCGGGGAGGATCCCGACTTCGCCAGCTGCGAGGCGCGGGTGGTCCTGCGGCCGCTGCTGTCGCGTCTCGAGGAGCGCGACCGCAAGGTGCTCCGGCTCCGTTTCGTCGACGGGCTCACCCAGCGCGAGGTCGGGTGACGAGATCGGCGTGACCCAGATGCAGGTCTCCCGGATCCTGTCCCGGATCTTCGACCACGCTCCGGGACGAGGTCGGCGACGTGCCTGAGATCGCGCGCGCCAGCTGAGCACGCGCCTCAGATGCGCGACGAGCAGGTCCCGGGGGTCGACGAAGATCAGGTTGCGCGACCAGGCCCGACCACGGCGTGCTCGAGCCGGCCGCCCGGCCACGCTCCAGGTCGGGCACCTCGGGCGAGCTCGTCGAGCGTCCAGCGGACCGGCTCGCTGCAGCGCGCGCACGACCTCGGTGACATCGGCTGCCGCGACGGTCCATCGGCCGGGCGCTCCTGCGGATCGGTCATGAACCTGCGATACCCATGTGGTCGCATTGCATCCCCGGAGACCTAGAGTGAGTCGTGACGAGCGCCGCGTCCTTCGGGGCGGCCATCCCACCCGGATGGTCGTGGCCGGCCGCGTGTCGTCCCCGCCGAGACAAGGAGACCGTTCGTGGCCGTTGAGCGCGATCGCTACGCCGAGGAGTTCGCCGAGCTGGCGCTCGCGCTGCACGACGAGACCGTCGAGGAGACGGTCGAGAAGGTGCTCGAGTTCACGCTGAAGGCGGTCGGCTGTGACTACGCCGGCGTGATCTTCGTGCGCGGCAAGCACGACATCGAGACGGCCGCTGCCACCGACCCGCTCGTCGCCAAGCTCGACGCAATGCAGATGGAGGTCGGCGAGGGCCCGGACGTGTCGGTCCTGGACGACCGGCTCAGCGTGATCGTGAGCGACACCTGGACCGAGCGCCGCTGGCCCCGGTGGGCCGCGCGGGTGTACGACTCCGGCATCCGGAGCCTGATCAGCGTCCGGATGTACACCGACGACGAGACCATCGGCACGCTGAACGCCTACTCCCGGCACGCCGGACGCGTTCGACGTCGACGACCAGGCGGTCGCGCCACATCCTGGCGCGGCACGCGGCTGTGGCGCTCGGCAACGCGCGCAAGATCGAGAACCTCTGGCTCGCGGTCGACGCCCGCAAGCGGATCGGGCAGGCCCAGGGCATCCTGATGGAGCGCTTCGACCTCACCGCCGACCAGGCGTTCGCGGTGCTGCTGCGCTACTCCCAGGACAACAACGTCAAGCTCCGCGACGGTCGCCGACCGGCTCGTCGAGACCCGGGAGCTGCCATCACCGCGACGCCGGCGCATCGCCGACGCGGACGGGCCTGATCGCCTAACCTGACGGCATGAAGACCCGGCTGAACTGTCCCTGCGGGGAGTACATCACCGCTCCTGACGAGGACGAGCTGGTGCGGCTGGTGCAGGCGCACCTCGCCGCCGAGCACCCGGGCCGGACCTACGAGCGCGACGAGATCCTGTTCATGGCGAGCTGAGCGTTCGGGGCCGGCAGGTTCGAGACGACCGGACGTGGAGGTCAGTCGGCCTGGCCGGCGTCCCGCGCGAGATGCTCGGCGGCTGTGTGCTCGACCTTGGCGCGCAGCTCCGGTGAGTCGGCCAGGAGCCGCTGGAAGGCGTGGCCCTCGATGACCAGGGCGTGCACCGGGCCGGTGGCCACGACCGTCGCCGTGCGGGGCCGTCCGGTGACCAGGGCGATCTCACCGACGTACTCTCCGGGCCCGACGGTGTTGACGACCCGTCCGTCCTTGTGCACCTCTGCGGCTCCCTCGACCAGGAACACGTGTTCACCTCCGGGCGCGTGCTCGCTGGTCAGTCGGCGACCCTCGTGCAGGTCGATCTCGTCCGCGATCGACGCAACCCGTGAGAGCTCCTCGACGGTGCAGGTCGTGAAGAGCGGGATCCGGCGCAGCAGGTCGACCTTCGCATCCCGGTGCAGTCTCATGGGTTTCTCCTATGTCAAGCCGCGGGCGCGAGTCCAGTGGCGGATCGCGGCTTGACGGGTTGTTCTTCACCGGTGTTGAACACGACTCGGGCGAGTCGTCGTTTCAGGGCGCGTAGGGCTTCGGTGCTGGAGTCGCCCGCAGCGAGGCGCTTGTCGGTAGTACGCGCTTGCCGAGGCCGCCGAGACGGATCTTGGGTGACTGCGATGCGGTGCAGCGCGGCGTTGAGCTGCCGATTGCCCGATCTGGTGTGGCGGACTCGGCCCTTGGTGCGGCCCGACCGGACCGGGATCGGCGCGTCGCCGGCGTGCCGGGCGTACTTCGCCTCGGTGGCGAATCGGGTCGACCCCGGCGGCTTCGCCGAGGAGTTTCGCCGCGGTGACGTTCTGCGCAGCCGGGCATGGCTCGAGCAGCTCGGGTGACCGCCCCTTGACCAGGGCGGCGATCCGCTCGCTCGAGCGTCGTTGATGGCCTCGGTGACTCGGTCGATGTCGGCCAGGACTTCGCGGGCCAGCTCGGGCGTCGATGCCCGTCCTGCGCTGACCAGCCACTGGGCGATCTGCCGCGCGGTGCTTCGCCTGCTCCAGAGCCTTCGGCGCGGGATCTGCGAGCCGGGTCGCCTGGAGCGATCCGGTGCACGTGCCAGCGCAGCCGGTTCATCATCCGGGTCCGCTCACCGACCAGGTCCTCACGCCGGTCCACCGCATCTTCAGCTCGCGCGAGCCCTCGTCGTGAGTCGCGACCGGCAGTCGGGCTCACGAGCACCGCACGTGCCACGGCGAGCGCGTCGATGGCATCGGACTTCCCGCGGGTGCGGGCCGTCGCGACGCTGTCTCGGCCATCATCTTCGGCGGCACCCGCACCACCTGTTCGCCGGCGGTCGAGCAGGTCCAGCTCCAAACGAGCCGACAGGTGCCGGCAGTCCTCGATCGCCCCAGGTGCGCTCGCCACCGAACTGCCGGTGGGCCCACACGCATCGCCTTCTCGTGACCCTTCGGCGTCGGCCTTGACCGTGAGTTCCCCGAGCTTGCGGCCAGCCTCATCGACCGCGACGAACGTGTGCGTCCGCTTGTGCACATCCGAACCAACAACAACCATGGTGGTTGCCTCCTTCACACAGTGAGTGACAGGACGGTCGGGCCGGTCGGCGGACACATCTCAGTGGGGGCGGTGCCACGCTCCTATCAAGTCACGCCGGCCGGTCCGTCACACCCGTGCCGGCAAAACCCATGAAGGTCAGACCCGCAGGTCGACAGCCACGCTATGAGCCAGACACCGAGTGATCGGAACCAGCCGCTCGGCGGCATCGACTGACTCGACGCTGGCGTCAGAGGGCCGTTGTCTCGGCTCCGGACCACCTTTGCGCGGGGCAAAACCGCCCTTCGCCGCGCTTCAGGACACGACGACCGGCGGCATGCCCTCGTCGTCGAGGAAGTGGTCCTCCTCGCGCCTGCGCGGCAGGAACAGCGCCGGCACCAGCGTCAGCAGCACCAGCGACCAGGCCACCCAGTAGGTCTGGGCGAACGACGACGCCGCGTCGACGAGCCCGCGGGCGACGGCCGCCGGGTCCAGATGCAGCCCGGCGAACGCCTCGGGCCGGGTGTTGGACAGGATCGCGGCGCCGGTCTCGGTGATGCCGCCGTCGAGCCGGGCTTGCCGCGGTGCCGGGCATCGACCGGGGAGTCGTTGAGGTGGTTGGTCAGCAGCACCGACATCAGCGCGACGCCGACCGAGCTGGAGACCTGCTGGGTGATGTTCAGCAGGGTCGACCCGCGGGCGACCTCGTGGGCGCGCAGCGTCTTCAGCGCCGAGGTGAACAGCGGCATCATCGTCGAGCCCATGCCGAGACCCATCACGACCAGCATCGGGATGATCACGCCGTACGGCGTCGACTCGGTGACCTGGGTGAGGCCGAACATGCCGATGACGATCAGGGTCAGGCCGACCGGCGACGATCCGGCCGATCGGCATCTTGTCCACCAGCCGTCCCGCGATCGGCATCGTGATCATCGCGCCGAGGCCCTGCGGGGCGACCAGCAGGCCGGCGTGCAGGGTCGACTCGCCGCGGATCTGCTGGAAGTAGGTCGGCACGAGCAGCAGTCCCCCGAAGAACGCGGCCGCGAACATGAACATCGTGATCACCGCGACCGTGAGGTTGCGGTTGCGGAACAGCCGAAGGTCCAGCAGCGGGTGCTCGGGACGGAACGAGTGCCACACGAAGGCACCGACCAGCAGGGCGCCCACCAGCATCGAGACCCAGACTCGGGGTGCGGAGAAGTCGCCGCTGCTCCTGGGGGAGCGAGGAGACGCCGAAGAGGAACAGGGCGAGCCCGGGCGACATCAGCGCCATGCCGAGGAAGTCGAACGACTCCGACGGCTCGGGCGTGTCCTTCGTCGAGGACCCTCCACGCGTAGACCAGCGCGACGAGCCCGAGCGGCACGTTGATCAGGAAGATCCAGTGCCAGCTGGCGGTCTGGATCAGCCAGCCGCCGATGATCGGGCCCATGATCGGGCCGAGCAGCATCGGGACTCCGAGGATCGCCATCAGCCGGCCCATCCGGTGCGGTCCGGCGGCCCGGGTCATGATCGTCATGCCGAGCGGCATCAGCATGCCCGCCGCCGAGCCCCTGGAGCACCCGGAACGCGATCAGCACGTTGATGTCCCAGGCGGTCGCGCACAGCGCCGAGCCCAGGGCGAACAAGAAGATCGCGGTCAGGTAGAGCCGCTTGGTGCCGAACCGGTCGGCGGCCCAGCCGGTCATCGGGATGACCGTGGCCAGCGCCAGGGTGTACGCCGTGACGGTCCACGCGACGTGGGAGTAGGCCATCTCGTGACCCGGGGTAGCCGAACTCCGCCTGGAACGTCGGCAGCGCGACGTTCACCACCGTGATGTCGAGGATCGACATGATCGCCCCGAGCACGACGACGCCGGCGATCTTGAGCACGGCGGCGTCGATGTGGTCGGGGTAGTCGGTGGCCGGCGCCGCTGCCGGCGGGGTGGTGGAGGTCATGCACGGCCCCCGGGACGATGGTGGCGCCGGACCCTCCCGGCCGAGCGCAGACCCTAACCAGGGATCAGTGCAGCTCTAGACGAGGCCACCCTCCGGGAATGAGAAGTGGATTGTCGCGGGCGAGTCGGTGGGCACGACGGCTGAGGTGAACGCTGCCGTTGCGCCATGACCGCTCTCGGGACGACAGGTGCGCGCGCAGCTACGCCCTCGCGGACGAACCGCACGGTGCGGCCGACGCGCTGCGAGGCGAGGTTGTCCGGCGGCGGTGCGGACGACGCCCGCGCCCCGCGAGACCGTCGGCGCCCACGTGATCAGTCAGGCGCGACTCCGCGACGGCACCCTGGCGCTGATCCACGGAGCTGTTGCCGAAGGACCCCGTAGCCCTGACCGCAGGCTACGAGCGTTCTCGGAAGAGACCCGGTTCCACCGGTTCCTAGACCGGGACGTGCCGCACCTCAGACGTCGTCGAGCGCTGCTCGATCGACCTGATGGACGAGGTTCGACCTCGACGCCGCACATGCGCGCCTGCTCCTCGGTGGCCGCGCGACGCACGACTGTCCTCGGTGTCCCGGCGCGAGCGCGGCCAGGAGCATCGCGGCACACCGGATCGGAGAACCCAGCGAAGCGCTGGACCTCGTCGGTCACCGTGCTCCACGAGGCGCAGACTCGACGAGGTCGTCGACGCGCGCTGCGTGGCCGAGCTGTTGCGTCGGCGCCCCGCCGGGGTGACCGCGGATCGTGACCACGATCGCCCCGGACATACGACCCGGCGGTGGCGATGATGCGCCGGTTGGGGCGCGGTCACGGTGTCCGTGGATCGACACGCCCCGGCTTGGACGTGGTCCGTCGGCGCTGCGCGCGGCGCGGCCGCTCGGGGCGGCCCGCACACGAGAGCGACCCGCAGGACCGGCTGACCTTCGATCCGGGGCCGTTTCACCCGGTGTCCGAGGGGGGACTTGAACCCCCACGCCCGATACAGGGCACTAGCACCTCAAGCTAGCGCGTCTGCCTATTCCGCCACCCGGACGAGCGCCCGTAACCCTAGCAAAGCACGGGCGCCCGACTCCGAATCGGGGAGCGCGCCCGGCGTCTGGCTGATCGGTCGGCCCGTCGCCTGGCTAGACCGGCGAGTCTCGTAAGCGTCGGACGGCGTCATCGCCTCGACCGCCGTAGCCTCGAAACATGACCGCGGCGGCTCGCAGTGGAGCACTCGGCGAGACGACGCACAGCCGCTCGGCGTGGGTCGGCTGACGCTGCTCGTCGACGCCGGGGACGGCACCGAGAAGGTCACCTACGAGCGTCGCTGGCCCGACGCCGAGCGGCGCCCGTCAGTGGTGCGAGGCGAAGGTCGGCGCGCGCGCCGGCGGGCGCCGTCGTTGCTCGAGATCCAGGTCACCGAGGAGGTGTGGGGCCGCCGGCACGCCTGGGAGGCGACGGCCAGCCGGCACATCCCCGAGACGCTCCAGCTCGGGCTGTGCGGACGCGGGCCGGCACCGGTCGCCTGGGGACGGCCCCGCGACGTCGGCAACGACCTCGCGACCGCCGGACCTGCGCCGGCTGAGCTCCGGTCGACCTCGTGCGGTGCCTGCGGCAGGATGGGCGCATGATGCGCGCCGCGAGCGACCCCGGACCCGACCGCCGCCGAGTACGACCCGGCCGCCGAGGTCGTCGGCATCTGCAGCGACCTGATCGCGATCGACACCTCGAACTACGGCGACCAACCCGGCCCGGGAGAGCGCAAGGCCGCCGAGCACGTGGCCCAGCTGCTCGACGACGTCGGCATCGACTGCCGAGCTGTTCGAGTCCGAGCCCGGCCGCACGTCGGTGGTGGCGCGTTGGGGCGGTGACAGCGGGCGAGCCCGTGCTGCTGCACGGCCACCTGGACGTCGTACCCGCCGAGCGCCGAGGACTGGACCGTGCACCCGTTCTCCGGCGAGGTCCGGACGCCCCCGGACTGCGTCTGGGGCCGCGGCGCGGTCGACATGAAGGACTTCGACGCGATGCTGCTCTCGACGCGTGCGGGCGCGTGCCCGGGCCGGTGCGGTGCCGGCGCGCCCGCTCGTGCTCTGCTTCACCGCCGACGAGGAGGCCGGCGGCGCCACGGGGCGCGGGCCATCTCGCACGGCACCACCGCGAGCTGCTCGACGACTGCACGGTCGCCGTCGGCGAGGTCGGCGGCTTCAGCACGACGGTCCGGGGCCGCCGGGTCTACCTCGTCGAGGCGGCCGAGAAGGGGATGGCCTGGGTGCGGCTCACGGCCCGCGGCGACGCGGGCCACGGCTCGATGCGTCCACCCGGACAACGCCGTCACCTCTCTTGCCGCCGCCGTCGCCCGCATCGGCCGGCACGAGTGGCCGGTGCGGCTGACCCCGACGATGGAGGTGCTGCTCGCTGCCGTCGCCGAGCTCGCCGGCACCGAGGCGACCCCGGCGAACGCCGAGGAGCTGGTCGAGGAGTTCGGCAACGCCGCCCGGATGATCGGTGCCGTGATCCGCAACACCGCGAACCCGACGATGCTCGAGGCCGGCTACAAGACCAACGTCGTCCCGGGCGACGGCGACTGCCCGCGTCGACGGCCGCTTCCTGCCCGGCCACGAGGACGAGTTCTGGTCGACGCTCGCGACCCTCGTCGGGCCCGGATGTCGAGATCGATGCGCGAGGTCCACCTCACCGGCATCGAGACCACCTACGACGGAGCGTGGCCGAGGCGATGACCGCCGGCCCTGCTCGCCGAGGACCCCGACGCGATCGTCGCGCCGTACCTGATGAGCGGAGGCACCGACGCGAAGTACTGGCACGAGCTCGGGATGCGGTGCTTCGGGTTCACGCCGCTGCGGCTCCCGGAGGACCTCGACTTCACCGCGCTCTTCCACGGCGTGGACGAGCGGGTCCCGGTGGACTCCCTGGAGTTCGGCGCTCGCGTCTTCGACCGGTTCCTCGGCCTGCTCTGAGGCGCCCTCCGGGCGGTCAGGACAGGTAGAAGCCCAGCTTCGGCTGGCGGATGATCTTGCGACGCAGGACCACCCGGCGAGTGCCGTCGGCCGCGATCGCGCACCCGGTCGAGCTCCCAGCCGCCGCGCTCGGCCCGCTCGACGAGCAGCCGGGTGACGAAGTTGCGGGAGTGGTCGCGCGGGATCACCAGCTTGTCGAACTCGTACTCCACGCCCGGTCGTAGCGCCCGGGCACGCGCGGTCCTGGTCGCGCTCACGAGACCTCCGTTCCCCCGGGTCCGGCGCCGAGACGTCGTCGAGCGCGGCGACGATCTCGGCCGGCAGCTCGCACTCCTCGACGGTCAGGGACGCCTTGAGCTGCTCGGCGGTGCGGGCACCGACGATCGGTGCGGTCACGCCGGGCCGGTCTCGCACCCAGGCCAGGGCGACCTCGAGCGGGCTCCACGCGAGGCCCTCGCCGGCACGGACGACCGCCTCGACGATCCGGTGCGCGCGATCGGTCAGGTGCCGACCGACGAAGCTGGCGAAGTGCGGGAGGCGGCGCGCGAGTCGGCCGGAGTGCCGGTGCGGTACTTGCCCGTGAGCACGCCGCGGCCGAGCGGCGACCACGGCAGCACCCCCAGGCCCAGCGCCTGCGCGGCCGGCATCGATCTCGGCCTCGCACCGCGCGCTGAGCAGGGAGTACTCCACCTGGTTCGACGCGATCGGTGCCCGGCCGGGCACGGCACGCTGCCAGGTCGCGGCCTGGGCGGACTGCCAGCCGCTGTAGTTCGAGATGCCGACGTACGACGCCCGCCCGGTGGCCACGGCGTAGTCCAGCGCGGTCAACGTCTCCTCCAGCGGCGTGTCGTCCACCCAGGTGTGCACCTGCCACAGGTCGACGTGGTCGACCCGAGCCGCTTCAGCGAGGCGTCGAGCGTGCGGATCAGGAAGCCGCGAGAGGCATTGGTCTCGCGCTCACCGCGCAGCCGGCTGATCCCGGCCTTGGTCGCCAGCACGACCTCGTCGCGGCGGACGACGTCGCCGCAGCAGCGTCGCCGATCACCCGCTCGGAGTCGCCGTTGGCATAACCGGCGGCGGTGTCGAGCAGGGTGCCGCCGGCCTCGACGAACGCGACCAGCTGGTCGCGAGCCTCGTGCTCGTCGGTGTCGCGGCCCCAGGTCATCGTGCCCAGGCCGAGCCGGGAGACCTTCAGCCCGGTGCGTGCCGAGGTGACGCTGCTGCATGGCGCACAGGTTAGCCAGCCGCGCCACGGTGCAGCCGGCTCGTCCGCACGTCGCCGACGCCGGTGTCAGGAACCGGTCAGGTGGGACCCGTAGGCTCACGGCCCGTGGACTACCTGCAAGCGGTCATCCTCGGCATCGTCGAGGGCCTCACCGAGTTCCTGCCGGTCTCGAGCACCGGCCACCTGACGATCACCGAGAAGATCCTCGGCCTCAAGATCGACGACCCGGGCATCACGGCGTACACCGCGGTGATCCAGATGGGCGCGATCCTCGCGGTGCTGCTCTACTTCCGCGCCGACATCGCCCGGATCGCGGTGGCCTGGCTCCAGGGCCTGGTCAAGCCGGAGTACCGCGGGCACCCTCGACCACCGGCTCGGCTGGTACATCATCGTCGGCTCCGTGCCGATCGGCATCGTCGGCTTCGCCGGGAAGGACGTGGTCTCCGGTCCGCTGCGCTCGCTGTGGTGGGTCGGTGCCGCGCTGGTCGCGTGGAGCGCCGTGATGTGGCTGGCCGAGCGGAACCCGGCGCAGGCCCGGCAGGAGCGCGACCTGCGGATGACCGACGCGCTGGTCGTCGGCGTGGTGCAGTGCCTGGCGCTGATCCCGGGTGTCTCCCGCTCGGGTGCGACGATCTCGGCCGGCCTGTTCCGCGGCCTCGACCGGGTCACCGCGACCCGGCTGAGCTTCTTCCTCTCCATCCCGGCCCTGACCGCCGCCGGCCTGTATGAGCTGAAGGACGTCTCCGGGTCCGGCATCGGCGCCGGACAGACCCTCGTGGGCACCGGGGTCAGCTTCGTGGTCGCGTACGCCGCGATCGCCTGGCTGCTGCGGTTCGTCGCCCACCACTCGATCGCCTGGTTCGTGCCGTACCGCGTCGCACTCGGCGCGGGCTGTCCTCGGCCTGCTCGCGTTCGGCGTGATGAGCGCGACCTAGGCCGGAGTCGGGGGACGAGGCTAGAGCCACCCGGCGCGACGCGCGACGATCCAGATCGCCAGCGAGCTGCCGACCATCATCAGCAGCGACATCGGGTAGCCGAGCAGCCAGCCGAGCTCGGGCATGTGGTGGAAGTTCATCCCGTAGACCCCGGCGACCAGCGTGGGCGCGGCGATCAGCCCGACCGCTGCCGAGATCCTCCGCATGTCGTCGTTCTGCTGGATGGTGATCTGCGCCAGGTGCGCGTCGAACGCCGCGGTCAGCAGGGTCTCGAGCTCGTCGATGGTCTCCGCGACCCGGGCGAGGTGGTCGGCGACGTCGCGGAAGTACGGCGCCGCCTCGGAGTCGATCCCGCGCACGGCGCCGGTCGCGAACCGGTCGACGGGATCGCGCAGCGGCAGCACCGCACGGCGCATCTCGGCCAGCTCACGCTTGAGGACGTAGATCCGCGCGGAGTCGTTGGTGCGCTTGGGCGCGAACACCGAGGACTCGACCTCGTCGACGTCGACGACCAGCTGTCCGGCGACCTCTTCGTAGCTGGTCGACCACCTGGTCGCAGACGGTGTAGACGACGGCGGAGGGGCCGTGCGCGAGGACGCTTCTGCATCCCCTCGAGCGCCAGCCGGGCGTCGTGCAGGCCGCCGCCCTCGCCGTGTCGCACCGTCACCACGAACTCCTCGCCGACGAACATGTTGATCTCGCCGGTCTCGACGGCGTCGTCCTCGTCGACGTACCAGAGCGTCTTCAGGGAGAGGAACAGCGAGTCCTCGTAGCGCTCGAGCTTGGGACGCTGGTGCGCGGACAGGGCGTCCTCGACGGCGAGAGCGTGCAGGTCGTAGAGGTACGCGACCGCGTCGAGCTCGTCGCTCGGTACGGCTCGTGCAGGCCGACCCAGACGAAGTCGTGGGCGCCGGTCGCCCGCGCCCGGACGCCGGCCAGGTCGGACACCTCGGTCCCGCAGTCGACGCGGACACCGTCGCGGTAGAGCGCGTTGTCGACGATCACGGTGTCAGGGTAGGCGGCTCGCCTCGCCTGCGTGCGTAGGCTCGCCCTCATGCTCCTCGCTTCGCTCGGCAACGCGACGTCGCCCACTCGGCCTCGAGGCGGACGGGACGCGCGCTCTGGACGATCGATCTCGTCGGGCGCTCGATAGGCTCCGCGGGTGGCAACCGTGATCCTCGCGCGACACGGCCGCACCGTGGCGAACGCCGACGGCGTCCTGGCCGGCCGCAGTGCGGCGTACGTCTGGACGAGGTGGGCGTGCGGCAGGCCGAGGCCGCCGCACGCCGGCTCACGGGTCTCTCGCTCGCCGCAGCCGTCACCAGCCCGCTGGAACGGTGCAAGGACACCGCAACGATCCTGCTGCGCGGCACCGGCATGCGTGCGCGGGTCGAGCGGGGGCTCACCGAGTGCGACTACGGCGAGTGGACCGGGCGACCGATGAAGGAGCTGATCAAGGAGGAGCTCTGGACGGCGGTGCAGGCGCATCCGGCGGGTGTGCGCTTCCCCGGGGGTGAGGCGATGGCCGAGATGGCCGCCCGCTCCGTCCGCGTCGGTGCGTGCATGGGACGCACAGGTGACCGAGTCGGCAGGGGAGTCGGCCGTGTGGCTCGCCGTCGCGCACGGCGACGTCATCAAGTCGGTGCTCGCCGACGCGCTCGGGGTCCATCTCGACGCGTTCCAGCGCATCGTCGTCGACCCGGCGAGCCTGTCGATCGTGCGATACACCCCGCACCGCTCCTACGTGCTCGCCATGAACACCACCGACGGCTCGCTGGCACACCTGGCCCGCCAGGAACGCCCGGACGAGAAGGTCGGCGGCGGCGCGGGGGCGGCGGACCCGGTGGGTCAGGAGGCCGGGACGACCGACCCCGTCACCCCGAGACCGTAGGCTCGAGCCATGCCACCCGTCGTGCATCGGTTCGACCCGCCGGAGCGCTTCGTCGCGGGCACCGTCGGCGAGCCCGGCCAGCGCACGTTCTTCCTGCAGGCGCGGGAGGGCGTCCGGATGACCAGCGTGGCGCTGGAGAAGCAGCAGGTGGAGATCCTCGGCGAGCGCATCGACGAGCTCCTCGACGAGCTGATGAGCGTCGGCGGTGTGGCCAGCGTGATCCCGGCCATCGCTCCCGTCGACCAGCTCGACACGGCTCCCCTCGAGCAGCCCATCGTGGAGGAGTTCCGGGCCGGGACGATCACCCTCTCGTGGGACGCCGACGACGAGCGGGTGGTGGTCGAGGTCTTCCCGATCGTCGAGGTGGTCGCACCGATCGAGGCCGACGAGGACGACCTGGTCGACCTGCCGATCGACGAGCCGGAGCCCGACGAGCTCTTCGTGGTGCGCCTGACACCGCCACAGGCACGCGTCTTCGCTCAGCGCGCGGCCTCGGTGGTCTCGGCCGGCCGACCGGCCTGTCAGTTCTGCGGGGGTCCGGTCGACCCGGGTGGTCACCTCTGCCCGCGCGCCAACGGCTACCGGCGAAGCCTCTCGTGAGACCGGGACCGGCACCGCCATGAGCACCGAGACCGCCTGGGGCCCGAGGACCTGCTGCGCGCCGAGCTGACCGTCCTCGGCCGGATCGTCCCGGCCTCGAACTCCACGTTCCTGTGCCGACTGGGCCCCGAGGATGCGGACGACAAGGCGGTCTACAAGCCCGTGTCGGGTGAGCGTCCGCTGTGGGACTTCGCCGACGGCACCCTTGCCGCGCGGGAGTACGCCGCCTGGCTGGTCTCCGAGGCGCTCGGCTGGTCCGTCGTACCCCCGACGGTGCTGCGCGACGGCAGCGCGGGACCGGGCATGGTCCAGCTGTGGTGCGAGCCGGATCCGGCGCAGGCGCCGGTCGACCTGCTTCCCGAAGGACCGGTTCCGACCGGGCTCCGCCACGTGCTCGACGCCTTCGACCAGCGCGACCGCCCGATCATGCTGGTGCACGAGGACACCGCACCGCTGCGGCGGATGGCGCTCTTCGACGTCGTGGTCAACAACACCGACCGCAAGGGCGGGCACGTGCTCGCGATGGCGGACGGGCACCGGTTCGGCGTCGACCACGGCGTCTGCTTCCACGTCGACGACAAGCTGCGCACCGTCCTCTGGGGCTGGCACGGAGACCCGGTGGCCGAGGACGACCTGGCGTCGCTCGGGGCGCTCGCGGACCGGCTCGAAGGCGACCTCGGTGAGCAGCTCGCGGAGCTGCTCACGGTCGCGGAGGTCGACGGCACCCGGCGGCGGGTGGCCCGCCTGCTCGGGGCCCGGCGCTTCCCGCAGCCGGGCTCGAGGTGGCCGTCGATCCCGTGGCCCGCCTTCTGAGGCCGGCCACCGAGAGCGTTGGCTAGTCTTCGTCGCATGCGTGCCTGGCCTGCTCCCGACGTCCCGGCCCTGCCAGTCCGCGGGCCGCGCGTGCGGGTCCACGACTCCGCGCGCCACGGCTCGTCGAGGTGACTCCCGAGGGTGGGACCGCGCGGATGTACGTCTGCGGCATCACGCCGTACGACGCGACCCACATGGGCCACGCCGCCACCTACGTCGCTTTCGACCTGCTCAACCGCGCCTGGCGCAGCGCCGGTCACGCCGTGCGGTACGTGCAGAACGTCACCGATGTCGACGACCCGCTGCTGGAGCGGGCTGTCGAGACCGGGCAGGACTGGACCGAGCTCGCCGAGCGGGAGACCGAGCTGTTCCGCACCGACATGGAGGCGCTGCGGGTGCTGCCCCCGGACGAGTACGTCGGTGCCGTGGAGTCGATGCCGCTGGTCGTCGACATGATCGAGCGGCTCCGGGAGAGCGGCGCCGTCTACGAGGTGCCGTCGGAGAGTGCCGCCGGGTCCGACCTGTACTTCGCGGTGACCGCCGACCCGACCTTCGGAGCCGTGTCCGGCTGGGATCGTGCGCGGATGCTGGAGATCTTCGCCGAGCGTGGCGGGGACCCCGACCGGCCCGGCAAGAAGGACCCGCTGGACTGCCTGCTCTGGCAGGCCGAGCGGCCCGACGACCCGGCCTGGGCCTCACCGCTCGGTCGGGGCCGGCCGGGCTGGCACATCGAGTGCTCGGCGATCGCACGCACGCACCTCGGGCCCGGGTTCGACGTCCAGGGCGGCGGGAGCGACCTGCTGTTCCCGCACCACGAGATGAGCGCCGCCGAGGCGCAGGTGGTCGACCCCGCGCACCGGTTCGCCCGGGCGTACGTGCATGCCGGCATGGTCGGGCTCGACGGCGAGAAGATGTCGAAGTCCAAGGGCAACCTGGAGCTGGTCTCGCGGCTGCGCCAGCAGGGCGTCGACCCGATGGCGATCCGGCTGGCCCTGCTCGGGCACCACTACCGCAGCGACTGGGAGTGGACGCCGGGCGACCTCGACGCGGCGACCGCGTCCCTCGCGACGCTCAGGGCCGCGGTCGGGAACCCAGCCGGTGCCGCGACGGGTGACGTCGTCGATGGGGTGCTCGCGGCGATGGCCGACGACCTGGACGCCCCTCGCGCGCGAGCACTGCTGCTGGAGTGGGCAGCCGCGACGCTGGCCGGTGACCACTCCGAGCCGGGCGCGGGCGCAGTCGTCCGTCGGCTGGCCGACGCGGCCCTCGGCGTCGCGCTCTGAGGCGATCGGTTCGGCTGAGGTTTCTGCCGCGGGGAGCGGCAGAGACGCGACCCGAACGAGCCGCGTCTAGCCGGCCCCGCCCACGTCGCCCGGGTTCTCCCGGCGCTTGAGGTAGCGCTCGAACTCGCGGGCGATCGCCTCGCCGCTGGCCTCGGGGAGGTCGGCGGTGTCCTTGGACTCCTCGAGGCTGCGGACGTACTCGGCGACGTCCTCGTCCTCCTCGGCGAGCTCGGCCACCCCGCGCTCCCAGGCGCGGGTCTCCTCCGGCAGGTCGCCGAGCGGCACGGACAGCTCGAGCACGTCCTCGACCTGGGTGAGGAGTGCCGAGGGTGCCCTTCGGGCAGGGCGCCTGGGGCAGGTAGTGCGGGACCGCGGCCCAGAAGGACACCGCCGGCAGGTCGAGTCGCGCGCACGCGTCCTGGAGCACGCCGACGATGCCGGTCGGTCCCTCGTAGGTCGACGGCTCGAGCTTGAGCCGGTCGTCGAGGTCGAGCTCGGTCGCGGTCCCCGTGACCGGGATCGGACGGGTGTGCGGGGTCTCGGCCAGCAGAGCACCCAGGGTGACGACCAGCTCGACACCGAGGTCGTCGGCGGCGGCGAGCAGCTCGGCGCAGAACTGGCGCCAGCGCATGTTCGGCTCGATGCCGCGCAGCAGTACGACGTCGCGGTGCGAGCCCGGTGGCCGGGCGACGTAGAGCTGGGTGGAGGGCCAGGTGATCCGGCGCATGCCCTCGTCGGTGGTGCCCACGAGCGGCCGGTTCACCTGGAAGTCGTAGAAGTCCTCGGGGTCGATGGCCGCGACCAGCTGGGCGTCCCAGACGTCGATGAGGTGGTCCACGACCCCGGTCGCCGCTCCAGCGGCGTCGTTCCACCCCTCGAACGCGCTGATCAGCACCGGGCTGGTCAGCAGTGCCGACGTCCTCGATCTCGATCACTCGTTCAGCGTAGCCACGTCGTGGCCGCGGTGCGGGTACGACGCCGACCTGCGCCCGGGTGTCCTCAGGTCGAAATGCCGGCCGAGGCCGCTCGTGCACCCCCTAGACTTGACGGGCCGAGAGGCGTTGCAACGGGTCCGCCGGGGCCCGCCACGCTCGGCGAGATGCCAAGGACGCCTTCCGAACCGGAAGGAGCCCCTGCGATGGAGCACAGCGAGCCGCGCGCCGTAGCCCAGCCGCGACCCGACGCCACCGAGGAGCTCACCGCGCTGCTGAAGCAGCGGATCCTCGTCATCGACGGCGCGATGGGCACGATGATCCAGCGGTTCGCGCCCGGTGAGGCGGACTACCGCGGCGAGCGGTTCGCCGACTGGCCCAGCGACGTCAAGGGCAACAGCGACCTGCTCGTGCTGACCCAGCCGGACATGATCCGCGACGATCCAGGAGGAGTACCTCCAGGCGGGCGCGGACATCATCGAGACCAACACCTTCTCCGCGACCCGGATCGCCCAGGCCGACTTCGGCATGGAGGACCTCTGCTACGAGCTCAACTTCGAGGGCGCCCGACTCGCCCGCGCTGCTGCCGACGCCGTGGGCGACGTCCCGACCGGCCGCGGTACGTCGCCGGCGCGCTCGGTCCCACCAACAAGACGGCGTCGATCTCGCCGGACGTGCAACGACCCCGGCGCGCGCAACGTCTCCTACGACGAGCTGGTCGCGGCGTACCTCGAGCAGGCCAACGGCCTGGTCGACGGCGGCGCCGACCTGTTGCTGATCGAGACCATCTTCGACACGCTCAACGCGAAGGCGGCGATCTTCGCCCTGGAGACGCTCTTCGAGGAGCGCGGTCGTCGCTGGCCGGTGATCATCTCCGGGACGATCACCGACGCGTCCGGCCGCACCCTGTCCGGGCAGGTCACCGAGGCCTTCTGGAACTCAGTGCGCCACGCCCGGCCGCTCGCGGTCGGCCTCAACTGCGCGCTGGGAGCCGCGGAGATCCGGCCGTACCTCGCCGAGCTCTCCCGGATCGCCGACACTTTCGTCTCCTGCTACCCGAACGCCGGCCTGCCGAACGCGTTCGGCGAGTACGACGAGACCGCCGACCAGATGGCCGCGGTGCTCGAGGAGTTCACGGATGCCGGCCTGGTGAACATCGTCGGCGGCTGCTGCGGGACCACCCCCGACCACATCTCCGCGATCGACCGGGTCACCGCCGGGGTCGCTCCGCGGGTTGTCCCGGCCGTCGGCACGGCGATGCGGCTGTCCGGCCTCGAGCCGCTGAACGTCACCGAGGAATCGCTCTTCGTCAACGTCGGCGAGCGCACCAACATCACCGGCTCGGCCCGCTTCCGGAACCTGATCAAGGCCGATGACTACGACACCGCGCTCTCCGTGGCGGCCCAGCAGGTCGAGAACGGCGCCCAGGTCATCGACGTGAACATGGACGAGGGCATGATCGACGGCGTCGCCGCGATGGACCGCTTCCTCAAGCTGGTCGCCAGCGAGCCCGACATCAGCCGGGTGCCGGTCATGGTCGACTCCTCGAAGTGGGAGGTGATCGAGGCCGGTCTCGAAGACCATCCAGGGCAAGCCGATCGTGAACTCCATCTCGTTGAAGGAGGGCGAGGAGAAGTTCGTCCGCGAGGCCCGGCTGTGCCGCAAGTACGGCGCGGCGGTGGTCGTGATGGCCTTCGACGAGCAGGGCCAGGCCGACAACCTCGAGCGTCGGCAGGAGATCTGTGCACGGGCGTACCGCATCCTCGTCGACGAGGTCGGCTTCCCTGCCGAGGACATCATCTTCGACCCCAACTGCTTCGCGCTCGCCACGGGCATCGAGGAGCACGCGACCTACGGTGTGGACTTCATCGAGGCCTGCCGCTGGATCAAGGCCAACCTCCCGGGCGCGCTGATCTCCGGCGGCATCTCGAACGTGTCCTTCTCCTTCCGCGGCAACAATCCGGTGCGCGAGGCGATCCACGCCGTGTTCCTGTACCACGCGATCGCGGCCGGGCTGGACATGGGCATCGTCAACGCCGGCGCGCTGGTGGTCTACGACGAGATCGACCCGGAGCTGCGCGACCGGATCGAGGACGTCGTGCTCAACCGGCGTCCCGACGCCGCAGAGCGGCTCCTCGAGATCGCCGAGCGGTTCAACACCGCGGGTCAGGAGAAGGACCCGGCCGCCGTGGACGAGTGGCGCGGACTTCCCGTCCGCGAGCGGATCACCCATGCCCTGGTCAAGGGTCTCGACGGCTACGTGGAGGACGACACCGAGGAGCTGCGCGCCGAGATCGCCGCGGCCGGAGGCCGGCCGATCGAGGTGATCGAGGGGCCGCTGATGGACGGCATGAACGTCGTCGGCGACCTGTTCGGCGCGGGCAAGATGTTCCTGCCGCAGGTCGTGAAGTCCGCGCGGGTGATGAAGAAGGCGGTGGCGTACCTGCTGCCGTTCATCGAGGCCGAGAAGCAGCCCGGTGACGCCGAGACCAGGAACGGCACCATCGTGATGGCCACGGTCAAGGGCGACGTCCACGACATCGGCAAGAACATCGTCGGCGTGGTGCTGCAGTGCAACAACTACGACGTGATCGACCTCGGCGTGATGGTCCCGGCCCAGAAGATCATCGACAAGGCCAAGGAAGTGGGCGCCGACATGATCGGACTGTCCGGCCTGATCACGCCGTCGCTGGACGAGATGGTGAACTTCGCAGCCGAGATGGAGCGCCAGGGGCTGGAGATCCCGTTGCTCATCGGCGGCGCGACCACCTCGCGGGCCCACACCGCGGTGAAGGTGTCGCCGCGCCGCTCCGGTCCGGTGATCTGGGTGAAGGACGCGTCCCGGTCGGTGCCGGTCGCGGCCGCGCTGCTCTCCGACGAGCAGCGCCCGGGACTGCTGGCCGCGACCGAGGAGGACTACGAGGCACTGCGCGAGCGGCACTCCGCCAAGCACGACCGTCCGTTGCTCACGCTCACCAAGGCGCGCGAGAACCGCACGCCGATCGAGTGGGAGGGCTACGCCCCGCCCACACCGCGGCAGCCGGGTGTCACGGTCTTCGCCGACTACGACCTCGCCGAGCTGCGCGAGTACATCGACTGGCAGCCGTTCTTCAACGCCTGGGAGATGAAGGGCAAGTTCCCCGACATCCTCAACAGCCCGACGGCCGGCGACGCCGCACGCAAGCTGTACGACGACGCCCAGGACATGCTCGACCGGATGATCAAGGAGAGCTGGCTGACCGCGAACGGCGTGATCGGCCTCTTCCCGGCGAACGCGGTCGGGGACGACATCGAGGTCTACACCGACGACAGCCGCTCGGACGTGCAGGTCACCCTGCGCAACCTGCGCCAGCAGGGTGAGCACCGCGAGGGTGTCCCGAACAGGTCTCTCGGCGACTTCGTCGCCCCCAGGGAGGCCGGCATCGCCGACTTCGTCGGTGCCTTCGCGGTGACCGCGGGTCTCGGCAGCCAGGACAAGATCCAGGAGTTCAAGGCCGCGCTCGACGACTACAGCGCGATCCTGCTGGAGTCCCTGGCCGACCGCCTCGCCGAGGCGTTCGCGGAGCGGCTGCACGAGCGGGTCCGCAGGGAGTTCTGGGGCTACGCGGCCGACGAGGAGCTGGACAACGCGGCCCTGATCGGTGAGCGCTACGTCGGCATCAGACCGGCCCCGGGCTACCCGGCGTGCCCCGAGCACACCGAGAAGAAGACGCTCTGGTCCTTGCTCGACGTCGAGGCGAACACCGGGATCGAGCTGACCGAGTCGATGGCGATGTGGCCGGGCGCGGCAGTCAGCGGCTGGTACTTCTCCCATCCGCAGTCGCAGTACTTCGTCGTCGGCCGGCTCGGCCAGGACCAGGTCGCCGACTACGCCCAGCGGAAGGGCTGGACCCTCAAGGAGGCGGAGCGGTGGCTGTCGTCGAACCTGGGCTACAACCCCGAGGACTGAGCGTCTCCCGATGGTCGAGCCTGTCGAAACCTCCGCCGCGTCTCGACAAGCTCGAGGACCGGGTACTCCGGCGGCGGTGCTCTGGGACATGGACGGCACCCTGGTCGACACCGAGCCGTACTGGATCGAGGAGGAGTACGCGCTGGTCGCGGAGCACGGTGGCACCTGGAGCCAGGCGCACGCACTGAACCTGGTCGGAAACGACCTGTTGGTGTCGGGGGAGTACATCCGTGAGCACGGCGGTGTGGATCTCGAGCCTGCAGCGATCGTGGACCGGCTCCTCGACGGCGTGATCGCGCGGATCCTCGAACGGGTGCCGTGGCAGCCCGGCGCGGTCGAGCTGCTGGCGGACCTGCACGCCGCCGGGGTGCCGTGCGGCCTGGTCACGATGTCCTACGAGCGGTTCGTCGCACCGGTCCTGGCCGCTCTGCCCGCCGGCACCTTCGCGACGGTCGTGACCGGCGATGCCGTGACCGTCGGCAAGCCGCACCCGGAGCCGTACCTCACCGCCGCCGCCCTCCTGGGCGTCGACCCCGAGCTCTGCCTGGCCGTCGAGGACTCCAACACGGGGGCCAAGTCGGCCGTGGCCGCAGGATGCACCGTCCTGGTGGTGCCGAACCACGTGCCCGTGCTCGAGGGCGAGCGTCGGGTCTTCGTCGACTCACTCGAGGACGTCGACCTGCACCGGCTCCGCGTGCTCTTCTCGGAGGCCCGAGGTTGATCCCTGCGGAATCGGTGGAGGAGTGCCGCCGAACTCCGGGCACAGCTCCTGGAAGCTGCACCAGGTGCATCGTGCGCTGCGCCGAGGGAGCCACTCGCCGGTCTCGTGCGCCAGCGCGATCGCGCTCCACAACGCCTCCAGCTGGCGCTCGGTGGCCCGCAGGTCGGACTCGTCGGGCACGTAGCTGATCGTGGTGCCGTCGCCGAGGTAGATCAGGCGCAGCATCGCGGGAAGTGTGCCGCGGCTGCGCCAGAGCACGAGGGCGTAGAACCGCATCTGGAAGAGCGCGGTGCCCTCCATGCCGGGCGGAGAGGAGCGCGCCGTCTTGTAGTCGATCACCCGGATCGCGCCGTCGGGGGCGACGTCGAGACGATCGACGACCCCGCGCAGGAGCAGACGGGAGGGCAGCACCGTCTCGACGTACGCCTCGCGCTCGGCGGGCTCCAGCCGGCGCGGGTCCTCGAGGTCGAAATAGCGGTCCAGCACCGCCCGGCACGACGCGAGCCACGCGGCTTCGGCCTCGGCGTCGCCGAAGAGCCCGATGGGCACCTCCGCGGACTCCGCCACCGCAGCCCATACGGGGGCCACGAGCGCAGCGGCGCGCTCGGGCGTCCGCTCGAGTGCCGGGAGGTCGAAGAGGTCCTCGAGCACCTTGTGCACCACCGTGCCGCGCAGGGCCTCCCGGGAGGGCGGCTCCCGCAGCCGGTCGATCATGCGCAGGCGGTAGCGCAGGGCGCAGGACTTGAAGTCGTTGGCCCGGCTCGGCGACAGCGCGCCGACGACTCGGACGCCGTCGACCACGGTGCCACGGTGCGCCGGGTCCTCCGCGGGATCGGCCATGGCCCGAGCCTAGGACCGGGCACCGACACCCGGGCCCGTCCCGCAGCGGACGGCACCGCACGCGCTAGCGTTTCTCCGTGGCCCCCGAACACGCGTCCCCGCCCAGCTCGCCGGGAAATTCCCCGGGAAATTCGCCGGGCAATTCCCCGGGCAATTCCCCGGCCAGCCATCCGCCGGGCAGCTTCCGGATCGGATCGATCGGTGGCGTCGACGTGTTCGTGCGGGCCTCGTGGCTCGTGATCGCGGTCCTGATCGCGGTGCTGCTCGCCCCGAGGGTCGACGAGGTCAGGTCCGGCCTCGGTGCGCTCAAGTACGTCGCGGGCTTCGCGTTCGCGGTTCTGCTCTACCTGTCGGTGCTGCTCCACGAGGTCTCGCACGCGCTGGTTGCCAAGCACTTCGGCCTCCCGGTCCGCTCGATCAGCCTGCAGTTCCTCGGCGGGATGACCGAGATCGAGGGTGAGGCGGCCACGCCTGGCCAGGAGTTCAAGATCGCGGTCGTGGGCCCGCTCACGTCGATCGCGGTGGGCCTGGTCGCGGTGGTGCTCGCAGTCGTCGTACCGGGGGGCCTCACCCAGATGGCCTTCCAGGGACTCGCCGGTGCGAACCTGATCGTCGGCGTGCTCAACCTGGTGCCGGGTCTGCCGCTCGACGGCGGCCGGGTGCTGCGCGCCGCGGTGTGGAGCGTCGCCGGCAACATGCACCGCGGCACGATCGTGGCGGCCTGGTGCGGGCGGGCGGTGGCCGTGATCGCACTGGTGTGGCCGGTGATCGCCGAGCTCGCCTTCGGCCTGCAGCCCGACCTCCTGGACTACCTGCTGGCCGCGATCATCGCCAGCTTCTTGTGGTCGGGTGCGACCTCGTCGATGATGAGCGCCCACATCCGGCAGCGGCTGCCGTCGCTCAAGGCGCGTCCGCTCGCGCGGCGGGTCGTGTCCGTGCCCGACGACCTCCCGGTCAGCGAGGCCGTCCGGCGAGCCCAGGAGGCGGGCGCAGGCGGGATCGTCGTGCACGCCGCGGACGGGCGCCTGGTCGGTGTGGTCAGCGAGGCGGCCCTGTTCGCCACGCCGGAGGACCGACGCCCCTGGGTGCCCGTGTCGTCGATCGCCCGCTCGCTCCAGGACGGCCTGATCATGCCGGCCGACATCGCCGGGGAGGACCTGGTCCGGGCCATGGCGCGCACGCCGGCCTCGGAGTACGTCCTCGTCGAGGCCGACGGCTCGGTGTACGGCCTGCTCTCCACGAGCGACGTGGACACCGCGTTCGAGGCGGGTGCGCGCCGATGAGCGCCGGGTCGTCGGGGGAGGGGCATTCCGACGCTGCGTTCTCCGGTGTCCGGCGCGGTCCACTCGTGCCGGGCGAGTGGGTCCGGCTGGTCGACGCGAAGGGCCGGCGTCACAACATCTGTCTCGAGCAGGGCGCGTCCTTCCACACCAACCGTGGGGCGATCCTGCACGACGAGCTGATCGGTCGCGACGAAGGGTTCACGGTCACCTCGAGCTCCGGCGGTGAGTACCTGGTGTTCCGGCCGATGCTCAACGAGTTCGTGGTGTCGATGCCGCGAGGTGCCGCCGTGGTGTACCCGAAGGACGCGGCCCAGATCGTCGCGATGGCCGACATCTTCCCGGGTGCCCACGTGGTCGAGGCCGGGGTCGGATCGGGGGCGCTGACCTGCTCGCTGCTGCGCGCCGTGGGACCCACCGGCCGGGTCTCGTCGTACGAGCGCCGTGCGGAGTTCGCCGACGTGGCCCGTCGCAACGTCACCCAGTTCTTCGGTGGGGACCACCCGGCGTGGACCCTGACCGTCGGCGACCTCGTCGAAGCGCTCCCCGCCAACGAGGCACCCGGCAGCGTCGACCGGGTGGTGCTCGACATGCTCGCGCCGTGGGAGTGCGTGGACGTCGTGGCCGACGCCCTCGCACCCGGTGGCGTCGTGGTCGCGTACGTCGCGACCACCACCCAGCTCGCCCGGACGGTGGAGACGCTCCGGGCGCACGGTGAGTTCACCGAGCCACACCCGTGGGAGACGCTGCTGCGGGAGTGGCACGTCGAGGGCCTCGCGGTGCGACCCGGTCACCGGATGAACGGACACACCGGCTTCCTGGTGACCTCGCGCCGGATGGCGCCCGGCAACCTCGCTCCGCGCAAGAAGCGACGTCCGGCGCCGGGTGCGTACGGCGAGGACTACTCCGGGCCCAGGCCGAGCGATCTCGGTCTCGACCCGGACGCCTGAGAGCCCGCGAAGGCCTGTGTCCGGCTCGGGTGGTCTCTCCGTGCGGCCGGTCGGCGGGCTCCGATCCCTCAGACGGCGGCGCAGGCTGCCGAAGTCCTTCACCAACACGTGATGAATCTCTTGAGCGCACGGGGATCGGCACGGGTAGGGTCGAAACAGAAGAACGTACCCTTGGAGGTGAGGTCCGATGACAAGCGGCGGCGCTGAAGGACAGGACACCGCACAGCTCATGAGCCAGGTCGCGTTCCTCGAGGCCGAGGTGGGCGAGCTGCGCCGCCGGCTGGCCAGCGCTCCCGAGGGCTCGGACCTCGTCGAGCAGCGGCTCATCGACACCCAGCGTTCACTCGCCGCGGTCACCGCACAGAACGAGCGCCTCGCCTCGACGCTGCGCGAGGCGCGCGACCAGATCACCACCTTGAAGGAGGAGGTCGACCGGCTCGCGCAGCCGCCGACCGGCTTCGGTACGTTCCTCGGCCGCAACGACGACGACACCGTCGACGTGTTCACCGGAGGTCGCAAGCTGCGCGTCACGGTGAGCCCCGCGGTCGAGCTGGACTCCCTCACACGGGGCCAGGAGGTCATGCTCAACGAGGCGCTCAACGTGGTGGCCGCGCTCGACTTCGAGGAGGTCGGCGAGGTCGTCATGCTCAAGGAGATCCTCGCCGACGGCGACCGCGTGCTGGTCATCGCGAACGCCGACGAGGAGCGCGTCGTCCGGATCGCCGAGCCGCTGCGGGCCGAGACGCTCCGCGCCGGCGACTCGCTGCTGCTCGACGCCCGCGCGGGCTACGTGTACGAGAAGGTCCCGAAGTCCGAGGTCGAGGAGCTGGTCCTCGAAGAGGTCCCCGACATCGACTACACCCAGATCGGTGGCCTGGCCGGACAGATCGACCAGATCCGGGACGCCGTGGAGCTGCCCTACCTGCACCCCGACCTGTTCAAGGAGCACCAGCTCAAGCCGCCGAAGGGCGTGCTCCTCTACGGCCCGCCAGGGTGCGGCAAGACGCTGATCGCCAAGGCGGTCGCCAACTCCCTGGCGAAGAAGGTCGCGGAGAAGACCGGTCAGGAGGGGAAGAGCTACTTCCTCAACATCAAGGGCCCCGAGCTGCTCAACAAGTACGTCGGCGAGACCGAGCGGCACATCCGGCTCGTGTTCCAGCGCGCCCGTGAGAAGGCCAGCATGGGCACGCCCGTGATCGTCTTCTTCGACGAGATGGACTCCTTGTTCCGCACCCGCGGGTCCGGCGTCTCCTCCGACGTCGAGAACACCATCGTTCCCCAGCTGCTCAGCGAGATCGACGGAGTCGAGGCCCTCGAGAACGTCCTGGTGATCGGCGCCTCCAACCGCGAGGACATGATCGACCCGGCGATCCTGCGCCCGGGCCGGCTGGACGTGAAGATCAAGATCGAGCGGCCCGACGCCGAGTCCGCCCGCGACATCTTCTCCAAGTACCTCGTGTCCGACCTGCCGCTGCACGCCGACGACATCGCGGAGTTCGGCGGCGATCGCAACGGCACGGTGGCCGGGATGATCACGGCCACCGTCGAGCGGATGTACACCGAGTCCGAGGAGAACCGCTTCCTCGAGGTGACCTACGCCAACGGCGACAAGGAAGTCCTGTACTTCAAGGACTTCAACTCCGGGGCGATGATCCAGAACATCGTCGACCGTGCCAAGAAGATGGCGATCAAGGACTTCCTGGACAACGACCAGAAGGGCCTGCGCGTGCAGCACCTGCTCCAGGCGTGCGTCGACGAGTTCAAGGAGAACGAGGACCTCCCGAACACCACGAACCCCGACGACTGGGCACGGATCTCCGGCAAGAAGGGCGAGCGGATCGTCTTCATCCGCACGCTCATCACCGGCAAGCAGGGCACCGAGCCCGGTCGCTCGATCGACACGGTGTCGAACACGGGCCAGTACCTCTGAACCGAGTCCGTCCGGTCTGCGAGTAGGTCACCAGGTCTCGACACGCTCCGTTTCGGCTTCGCAGGCTCGGCCGAAGTCGCTGCTCGACCACCATCGATCGAGTCCGCTGACGCGTCCTCGATCAGTCCGTCGCGAGCTCGGAGTAGTAGCCCTGGCCGAGCGGAGCACGGAGCTTCTGGGACGGCTTCGCCCCGGCCACCCGCTGCTCCGGGTTCGCGACGCCGGCGTGCGGAGCGTGCACGTCGGGACCCTTCCAGGTGATCTTGAAGTCGTCGAAGTAGGCCTGCGTGACCGCGGCAGCGATGGGCATCGGGCTGACCGTCTGCACGGTCATGTCGTCGGCGTGGAAGCCCAGGTTGGAGAAGTTGGTCGAGCCGGCCCACACGACGTTGACCCACTGGCCGTCGTACATGCCCCGGACCGCGACGAACTTGTCGTGCAGGTAGCGGTACGGTTTGCCGTTCTCGACCTTCATCGCCTGCTTCATCGGGATCCGTCCCCGACCGGAGGGTGAGTCCAGGATCGACAACGCGCGGGGGCTGGTGAACCCGTACACGATGGCGACGTCGCAGCCCTTGTTCCACAGCTTGCGCAGCCGCTTGGCCATCCAGGTGCCCCGGCTGCCGCCGAAGACGTACATGCCGACGCGGATCGTGGTGGCGTGGGTGACGCCGGCGCCGTCCGGTGGGCTCACGCACGAGATCTTCGACAGGTCCTGGTTGAGCGGGTCGGACTTGGCCTTGGTCGCCGGACGCGGGAAGACCATGTTCTCCATGCCACCGGAGAACCAGTGCGCGTAGCCGTACGGGCGGTCGCGCTTGGCCTGGTGGAAGATCCGGATGTAGTGCCGGTAGGTGTCGGCGTCCCAGCGCGTGTCGAGGTGGTTCCACTGCCGCTGGTTGGCCACCCAGGTGGGGTTCCACGAGCCGTACATCACCACGTCCGTGACGGTGGAGACCTGGCTGAACAGGTAGAGCTTCATGTGCACGTTGCCGCCCCAGCCGCGGCAGGACCGCTTGCACTGCCGGGCCCAGCTGACCTGCTCGGGGTCCATTCCCGGGCGCTTCTTCTTCGTGCCGAGGGCAGCCTGGAAGGCCCGCCAGGGCGCCCAGGTCTGGTGGTTCAGGTAGTTGGCGAGGACCTGCACGCTCACACCGCGGTTGCGGGCCCGGACGAGCGCCTTCTCGATCTTCCAGTCGCCGAAGGAGAACACGATCCACCGGATCGTCGCGCCGCGGGGCACCGAGTTGATGGTGCGCAACATGTGCTTGCGGATCTTGTAGCGCAGCGACTTGATGTTCCAGTGGTTGAACTTCGCGCCCTGGGGTGGGACGTAGTGACGCGGCGCACGCAGCGGCAGCAGACCGGACGTCGTGCGGCTCTCGGCGGCCGTCGCGGACGTGTCCGCGGTGGCTGACCGGGCCGCGGTGATCGTCCCGGGACGGCTCGCGGACGAGGGCGCCGCGAGGACGACCGATCCGGCCAGGAGCGCGACCGCAGCCACGATCGCCGCCCCGCGGCCGCTGCGGGCGGCACGCAGGCTGGGGGTGTGCATCAGTCGGCCTCCATGTAGCGGTACACGCCCCTGCCGAGCCGCAGGTCGTGCTTGGTGTAGCGGCCTTCGATCGTGGGGATCTTGCTGATCGGGGACGGCGCCCGGGCCTGCCGGTCGGTCCAGAGCAGCTTGAAGTCCTTCTTGAACTGCTTGTAGGTCTTGCGGCCGTCGAGCCGCTGGAAGTTCTCGTCGGAGCTGAAGCCGATGTCGGAGAAGTTGAAGGATCCCTGGTACGAGACGGACGCGTTCCGGTTGCCGCCGTAGTGCCCGGTGATCGACACCCACTTGTCGTGGAGGTAGTAGATCGGAATGAACTCGCGGTTGGTCAGCAGGATCTGACGCATCGGGACCCGACCACGCCCGGCCGGTGAGTACAGGATCGACTTCACCGGGTTGCTCGAGATCGCGAACACGATCCGGACGTCACAGCCCTGCTGCCACAGCTGACGCACCCGCTGCGCCAGCCACTTGCCGCGAGTCTGGTACCACGCGTACATCGCGATCCGGACGATCGTCCGGCCATGCTTGCCGGCGTGGACCGCGCCATGGCAGTGAACCGGGGCGAGCGCGTCCATCATGAAGTCGTTCTCCGGCGTGACCGCGCCGCGGGGGTAGAAGTAGCTGGTCAGGCCGAGAGCCGGGAAGTACGTCGACACGTACGGAGCCGCCACGGGCGTGTCGGCCGGCATCTCACTCATGACGCGGACGGCCTCGTCGTACACGGGCTTGTACGCCGCGCCACTGGTCGATGTTCATCTGGTTCCACTGGTTGCTCACCGCGAAGTTGGTGAGGTTCGCCGAGCCGGTCATGGTCACGAACGGCGTCCGGTAGACCTTGCTGAACGCGAAGATCTTCGAGTGCATCGTGCCCCCGGTGCCGCGGCACGACTGCTTGCACCTGCGCACCCAGTTGCCGTTCGGCGCGACCGCCGTACCGAACATCTTGCGCAGCCGGCGGAACTCGTACCGGCTCTTCTTGTTGTGCGCGATCACGATCTGCACGATCACGCCACGGTTGCGGGCGTGCCGGAGAGCCTTGCGGTAGTCCTTGCTGTTGAAGGACCACGAGGCCAGCTGGATCCGCTCGCCCGGGGGCACGCTGTCGATCATCCGGAGGATCTTGTTGCGGATCTTGTTGCGGTAGTGCTTGCGGTAGGGGTGGCTGAAGACCATGCCGGTGTGCGGCGTGTAGGAGTCCGGCGTCACCAGGATGGCCACGGCCGCTGCCGTCGTGGCGGTCGTGGTGGTGTCGGTGACCGAGAACGGCACGTTGTAGGCGCGCGGCTTCGCCTTCCCGGGAACCTTGACGGTGAGGATGCCCGCGGGGGTCACGGAGTACGGCCAGCCCTTGGGTGGGACGCCGGCCGTGAAGGTGCAGGCATGGCCCGGAGGACACGTGACGTAGGGCCTGAGGTCGACGGTCGCGCCATGGCCGAGGGCCAGCGGGATCGAGATCGGGTGCGCCACCACGGGCGCAGGGCCGAGCAGCGACCGGGCGGGTCCGCTGCCCGCGGACTGGGTGTCCGTCGACTGGGTGCCGGTCGGCTGGGGGTTCGTCGGCTGGGGGTTCGTCGGCTGGGGGTCCGTGGCCTGGGAGTCGGTGGCCTGCGGGTCGGCCGTGGTCGAGGCGCCGGCGCCCGGACTGGTGTCATCGGCCGCTGCAGAGACCCCCAGGGCCCCCGCCACCAGCGCCATGACCACCGCCATGACCACCAGGATCGCGCCGCCGACAGGCCGAGATTTCCGCTTGCGGAGCAAAGTCGTCCCCCTTGGAACGGTTGAAGGTGTCCCTCCCGAAAGCGCCCAGACGATAACACGCGAGGGTGGGCAGATCGGGCGGTTTGGGCCCGAGCCCGCGGGCGATTGCCGTGCGCCGTACGCTCGGATCATGGGTGTGCGGCGGATCATGGGAACGGAGACCGAGTTCGGCATCTCCGTGCAGGGGCAGCCGCACGCGAACCCGATGGTGGCGAGCACCCGGCTGGTCAACGCCTACGCCAGCGCCGAGCTGCACGTGCGTCGGGCCCGCTGGGACTTCGAGGAGGAGTCGCCGCTGCGAGACGCCCGCGGTTTCGACATGAGCCGGGAGGTGGCCGACGCCAGCCAGCTCACCGACGAGGACATGGGCCTGGCGAACGTGATCCTCACCAACGGCGCCCGGCTGTACGTCGACCACGCGCACCCCGAGTACTCCACGCCCGAGTGCACGAACCCGCTCGACGCCGTCCGCTGGGACAAGGCGGGTGAGCAGGTGGCGCTCGACGCGTGCCGGTTCGCCGTCGGTCACCGGCGAACCGGACATCGTGCTCTACAAGAACAACACCGACAACAAGGGCGCGTCCTACGGCGCGCACGAGAACTACCTGATGAAGCGGTCCACCCCGTTCGGCGAGATCGTGCGCCACCTCACGCCGTTCTTCGTCTCGCGCCAGGTGGTCTGCGGCGCGGGGCGGGTCGGGATCGGCCAGGACGGCCGCGAGCACGGTTTCCAGATCTCCCAGCGCGCGGACTACTTCGAGGTCGAGGTCGGCCTCGAGACCACGCTGAAGCGGCCGATCATCAACACCCGCGACGAGCCGCACGCCGACCCCGAGAAGTACCGGCGGCTGCACGTGATCATCGGCGACGCGAACCTCTCCGAGGTCTCGATCGTTCCTGAAGATGGGCACCACGGCGCTGGTGCTGGACGATGATCGAGGACCGCTTCATCCAGACCGACCTGACCGTCAGCCGGCCGGTGGCGTCGCTGCGGGCGGTGTCGCACGACCCGACGCTGACCCACCTGCTCGAGCGGCGCCGACGGCCAGACCCTGACTGCGGTCGAGCTGCAGTGGGAGTACTTCAACCTGGCCGACGAAGTACGTCGACCAGCGCGTACGGCGACGACGTCGACGACCAGACGCGCGACGTGCTCGACCGCTGGGAGTCCGTGCTGAACCGGCTCGAGCGGGATCCGATGGAGTGCGCCCGCGAGCTGGACTGGGTCGCCAAGCTGCAGCCTGCTGCGAGTCCTACCGCGACCGCGACGGGCTGGACTGGGACGACGCCAAGCTGCACCTGATCGACCTCCAGTACGCCGACCTGCGGCCCGAGAAGGGGCTGTACCACCGGCTGGTCCGCCTGGGCCGGATGGAACGGCTGCTCGACGACGACGCCGGTGACAGCGGCCATGCACGAGCCGCCCGAGGACACCCGCGCGTACTTCCGGGGCCGGTGCCTGGACAAGTACCCCGACAGCATCGCCGCGGCGTCCTGGGACTCGGTGATCTTCGACCTGCCCGGTCACGACTCGCTCCAGCGGGTGCCGACGATCGACCCGCAACCGCGGCACCAAGGCGCACGTCGGTGAACTCATCGACACCAGTGACACGGCTCTCGCCCTGTTCTCGGCCCTGACTCGATAGGGTCGCAGTGACGAGACGTTGCGGGACGAGTGAAGGGAGCAGGCTCATGGCTCAGGAGCAGAAGCAGCCGCGCAAGTCCTCTGAGGCCGAGGAGCAGGTCGAGGACGAGCCGACCGGCGCACCGCGCCGCGGCCGTCGCCGAGCGCAAGGAGCAGCTCGACGAGGACATCGACGCGATCCTCGACGAGATCGACGACGTGCTGGAGACCAATGCCGAGGACTTCGTGAAGTCGTTCATCCAGAAGGGCGGCCAGTGAGCGATGGCGGACGCACGGCTCCCGTCGACGCGTTCATCGACTCCCGGGTCGTCCTCGTTCGCCGACTTCCTCGGCGACGTCGCGCCCGAGCTGCTGCCCGGGCGGCGCACGCTTGCCCCAGGGCAACGGCGCCGAGACTCGCTCCGCACGCCACCACGATCGTCGCTGCGACCTTCCCCGGCGGCGTGGTGATGGCCGGCGACCGCCGCGCCACGATGGGCAACATCATCGCCCAGCGCGACATCGAGAAGGTCTTCCCGGCCGACGAGTACTCCTGCGTCGGCATCGCCGGCACCGCCGGCCTCGCGGTCGAGATGGTGCGCCTGTTCCAGACCGAGCTCGAGCACTACGAGAAGATCGAGGGCTCGACGCTGTCGATGGACGGCAAGGCCAACCGGCTCTCGGCTCTGATCCGCGGCAACCTCGGCATGGCCATGCAGGGCCTGGCGGTCGTGCCGCTCTTCGCGGGCTACGACCGGCGCGGCGAGCAGCGGCCGGATCTTCAGCTACGACGTGACCGGAGGCCGCTACGAGGAGACCGCGTTCCACTCGGTCGGCTCCGGCTCGATGTTCGCCCGCGGCGCCCTGAAGAAGCTCTACCGGGACGACTTGCTCCGAGGAGGACTGCGTGACCGCCGCGGTCCAGGCGCTCTACGACGCCGCGGACGACGACTCGGCCACGGGCGGTCCCGACCTCACCCGGCGGATCTTCCCGGTGGTGAGCGTGATCACCGCCGACGGCCACCACCGGATGGCCGAGGCCGACGTCGCCGCCATCGCCGATCGTGTCGTCGCGTCCCGGATGCAGCGCCCCGACGGCCCGCACGCGGCCCTGAGCTAGGAGCTCTCGACGATGTCAATGCCGTTCTACGTCTCTCCCGAGCAGCTCATGAAGGACCGGGCGGACTTCGCCCGGAAGGGCA
Source organism: uncultured Actinomycetota bacterium (assembly GCA_963731485.1). Classification (GTDB taxonomy): domain Bacteria; phylum Actinomycetota; class Actinomycetes; order Propionibacteriales; family Nocardioidaceae; genus Marmoricola. The sequence goes on along the minus strand of CAVSVQ010000008.1, from coordinate 55,330 downwards.
TCGCACGCGGCCGGTCGGTCGCGGTCGTCCAGTACGCCGACGGGGTCCTGTTCGTGTCGGAGAACCCCTCCCAGGCGCTGCACAAGGTGAGCGAGATCTACGACCGGATCGCGTTCGCCGCGGTCGGCCGCTACAACGAGTTCGAGAACCTGCGGATCGCCGGGGTCCGGCTGGCCGACCTGCGTGGCTACTCCTACGACCGGAGCGACGTGACCGGGCGCGGTCTGGCCAACGCCTACGCCCAGACCCTCGGCACCATCTTCTCCTCAGGTGGCGAGAAGCCCTACGAGGTCGAGATCTTCGTCGCCGAGGTCGGCGACGAGCCGGACGGTGACCAGATCTACCGGCTCACCTACGACGGCCAGGTCGCCGACGAGCACGACTACGCCGCCATGGGCGGCGACGCCGAGTCCGTCGCGGCCTACCTCAAGGAGCACTACCGGCCGAACCTCACCCTCGACGAGGCCGTCCGGCTCGCGGTCAGGGCGCTCGGGCACTCCGAGGGCGGCGACCGGCAGATCCCGGTCGACGAGCTCGAGGTCGCCTGGCTCGACCGCACCCGCACCCAGCAGCGCAAGTTCCAGCGGCTCGACGGCGATTCGCTCTCGGGGATTCTGGCCGAAGACATAGGCTGGCACCGTGGACCGGCGGATCTTCGGGATCGAGAACGAGTACGGCGTCACCTGCACCTTCAAGGGGCAGCGCCGGCTCTCGCCGGACGAGGTCGCCCGCTACCTGTTCCGCAAGGTGGTCAGCTGGGGTCGCAGCAGCAACGTCTTCCTGCGCAACGGCGCCCGGCTCTACCTCGACGTGGGCAGCCACCCGGAGTACGCCACGCCCGAGTGCGACGACATCGTCGACCTGGTCACCCACGACAAGGCGGGGGAGCGGATCCTCGAGGGCCTGCTGATCGACGCGGAGCGACGCCTGCACGACGAGGGCATCTCCGGTGACGTCTACCTGTTCAAGAACAACACCGACTCGGCCGGCAACTCCTACGGGTGTCACGAGAACTACCTGGTGAGCCGCAACGGGGAGTTCAGCAAGCTCGCCGACGTGCTGATCCCGTTCCTGGTCACCCGGCAGGTGATCTGCGGAGCCGGCAAGGTGATCCAGACGCCGCGCGGTGCGTCGTACTCCCTGAGCCAGCGGGCCGAGCACATCTGGGAAGGGGTCTCGAGCGCCACCACCCGGTCGCGGCCGATCATCAACACCCGCGACGAGCCGCACGCCGACGCCGAGCGATTCCGTCGGCTGCACGTGATCGTGGGGGACTCGAACATGAGCGAGACCACCACGATGCTCAAGGTGGCCACCTGCGACCTGGTGCTGCAGATGATCGAGGAGGGCGTGGTGATGCGCGACCTCACGATGGAGAACCCGATCCGGGCGATCCGGGAGATCGCCCACGACCTCACCGGTCGCCGCAAGGTCCGCCTCGCCAACGGCCGCGAGGCGAGCGTCCTGGACATCCAGGGCGAGTACCTCAGCCGGGTCCGCGACTTCGTCGACCGGCGCGGCCTGCACACCCCCGTCATCGAGCGCTCCCTCGACCTGTGGGAGCGCGGGCTCAAGGCGGTCGAGTCCGAGGACCTCTCCCTGGTGGAGCGGGAGATCGACTGGGTGATCAAGTGGCGGCTGATCGAGCGCTACCGCGCCCAGCACGACCTGTCCCTGGGGCACCCGCGGGTCGCCCAGCTCGACCTCGCCTACCACGACATCCACCGCGAGCGCGGGCTCTACTACCTGCTCGAGAAGCGGGGCGCGGTGGCGCGGGTCACCGACGACCTGTCGATCTTCGCGGCCAAGTCGGTCCCGCCCCAGACCACCCGCGCCCGCCTGCGCGGCAACTTCATCAAGCGGGCCCAGGAGCGGCGCCGCGACTTCACCGTCGACTGGGTGCACCTCAAGCTCAACGACCAGGCCCAGCGCACCGTGCTCTGCAAGGACCCGTTCCGCTCCCACGACGAGCGGGTGGAGCGGCTCATCGAGGGCATGTGAGACTGCATCCGTGACGGCCTGGAAGTCCGAGCGCCTGCTCAACCTCGTGATCATGCTGCTGGTCTCCCGCACCTACGTGACCAAGGAGCGGATCCGCGAGGTCATCGAGGGCTACGACAAGGCCAACGACGAAGCCTTCGAGAAGATGTTCGAGCGCGACAAGGAGGAGCTGCGCGCACTGGGCATCCCGATCGAGCTCGGCCACGTCGACCGGTTCTTCGAGGACGAGCAGGGCTACCGCATCAAGCGGGACGCGTTCGAGCTCCCGGACGTCGACCTGAAGCCCGACGAGGCCGCGGTGCTCGGTCTGGCTGCCCGGGTCTGGCAGCACGCCGGCCTGGCCGCGGCGACCTCGGCGGCGCTGGTGAAGCTGCGCGCGGCCGGCCACGACGTCGACCGGGAGGCGATCGATGCCCTCCAGCCGCGCGTGGTCGCGGACGAGCCGGCCTTCGACGACATGTGGGAGATGACGATCAGCCGCACGCCGGTGCGCTTCGGCTACCGCCGGGCCGGCGCGACGGAGGTCGTCGAGCGTCATGTCGAGCCCTGGGGTGTGGTGACCTCGCGTGAGCGCTGGTACGTCGTCGGACACGACCGGGACCGCGGTGAGCCCCGGCTGTTCCGGCTCAGCCGGGTCGTCGGTGAGGTGAGGGCCGACGGCCGCCCCGGTGACTTCGAGGTCCCCGAGGGCACCGACGTCCGGGCGCTGACCGCGAGCCTGGAGCCGCGGCGCACCCCGGCGACGGCCGTCGTGCTGGCCCGCAAGGGCAGCGCCGCGCTCCTGCGGCGTCGGGCGACCGATCTGGTCGAGGACGTCGCCGGTCCTGACGACCGGACGCCCTGGGACCGCCTGACGGTGACCACCTACGCCGTCGACGAGCTCGCCGAGGACGTCCTCTCCCACCTCGGCGACGTGGTCGCCCTCGAGCCGGCCGACCTGCGGGAGCGCGTCGTGTCGCGGCTCTCCCAGCTCGCCGTGACGGTGGCATGAGCGGGGGGTCCCGGGACCAGGTGACCCGCCTGCTGGCGCTCGCGCCCTACCTCCAGACGCGCGGCGAGGTCCCCCTCAACCAGGTCGCCGCGGACTTCGGCGTGTCTCCGGCGCAGATGCTCAGAGACCTCCGGGTGCTGTTCATGTGCGGCCTGCCGGGCTACGGGCCCGGCGACCTCATCGACATCAACGTCGAGGCGCTCGAGGACGACCCCGACGGCCTGGTCCGGGTCGACAATGCCGAGTTCCTGGCGCGCCCCCTGCGGCTGGGCAGCAACGAGGCGTCGGCCCTGATCGTGGCCCTGCACGCCCTGCTGGACGCGAGCCCCGCAGGCTCACGCGAGGTCGTCGAACGCACCCTGGCGAAGCTCGAGGACGCTGCCACGGCCGGGTCGACGCCGCTGGTCGACGTGCACCTGCCGCGCTCGGGGCCATCGGTCGACGGCACCTGGAGCGCCCTCGGCGCAGCGATCGAGGCCAACCGCCAGGCGCGGCTGGACTACTACGTCCCGACCCGCGACGAGACCACCCAGCGAGTCGTCGACCCGATCGCGGTGATCCGCAGCGAGGGCCGCAGCTACCTGGACGCCTGGTGCCACCTCGCCGACGACCGGCGGCTCTTCCGGCTCGACCGGATCACGGCGCTCGAGATCCTCGACTCGGGCAGGGTCGCGCACGACCTCGAGCCGCGCGACCTCTCCGCGGGCCTGTTCGAGGCCGGCCCGGACGACCTGCGGGTGCGGCTGCGGCTGCGCCCGGAGATGCGCTGGTTCGCCGAGTACTACCCGGTGCTGACCAGGACGGAGGGTGACGACGGCTCGCTCGAGGTGACCCTCGCGGTCAGCGACGAGCGCTGGCTGCTCCGTCTGGCCCTGCGGTTCGGACCCGGTCTGGCGGTGCTGGAGCCGGTCGACCTGCGGGACCGGGTGGCGGACGTTGCCGCAGTCGCGCTCAGGTTGCACGGGGCAACGGCGTAGCATGTGAGGACCGGCGGTACGTCGACGAGCGGCGTGCCCGGACGAAGGGAAGCACAGTGTTCAGGCAAATCGGAGCACCCGAGATCATCTTGATCCTCGCGGTCGTCGTGCTGCTCTTCGGTGCCAAGAAGCTTCCCGAGCTCGCCCGTGGCTCGGGCCGCGCGCTGCGCATCTTCAAGGCGGAGACCAAGGGTCTCATCGACGACGACGACGAGACCCCCGCTGAGCCCAAGGCGATCACGCCGACCGATGCTGCGCCCACCCAGGCGCCCACCCAGGCGCCCACCCAGGCTCCCAGCGCGGAGGTGCCGCCGGCCGAGCGGCGTACCGACCAGGCCGACTGAGCCAGGTCCTCGGCACAGCCATGTCCATGGCCGGAGTTCTCGGCCTGTTCCGCACCCGACCCCTGAACCCGGTCGGGGAGGGCGGCCGGATGTCGCTGGGCGACCACTTCCGCGAGCTGCGGGGGCGCCTGATGCGCGCGCTGCTGGTGCTGCTGGTGACGACCATCGCGGCCTTCTTCTTCTACGACCAGCTCATCGAGCTCATCGTCGGGCCGTACAACCAGGCGGTGACGCTGCTCGGCGGGAAGGACGAGGTCCGCTCGGAGATCTTCCTCTCCGGCATCGCCTCCGGTCTGATGCTGCAGCTCAAGCTCTGTGCGACAGCAGGTGTCGTGGTCAGCAGTCCGTACTGGCTCTACCAGATCTGGGCGTTCATCCTGCCCGGGCTGCACCCCAGCGAGCGGAAGTGGACGCGGGTGTTCGTCGGCGGTGGCCGGACCGCTGTTCTTCCTCGGCGTCGCGGTCGGCTACTACATCATGCCCAAGGGCTTGCAGTTCCTCATCTCGCTGAACACCCCGGGCGGCTTCCGCAACCTGAACGACTTCAACCACTTCTACACGTTCATCATCAGGACGCTGCTGGTCTTCGGGATCTCCTTCGAGATCCCGCTCTTCGTGGTGCTGCTCAGCCTCGCCGGCGTCGTCTAGCGGCAAGACCCTGGGCCAGTACCGCTCCTGGATCATCGTCGGGACCTTCGTGTTCGCCGCAGTCGCCACCCCGTCGACCGACCCGTTCTCGATGACCATGCTCGCCGTACCGATGACCGTGCTGTTCCTGCTCTCCGAGGTGATCGCGCGCCTCGTCGACCGGCGGCGGGCGCGGGCGGTCGATCGCGGGTGGGACGACGACGAGGCCTCGCCCCTTCCGCCGACCCACGAGCTGGGCTAGGTGGCTCCGGCGCCGCCCGCTCGGCTCGACGTCGCTCGGTCGCATAGGCTCCGCGCGTGCGCACCCGGATCGCTCTCCTGACGAACCCGACCTCCGGCAAGGGCAAGGGCGCCCGGATCAGCGGCTGGTGGCACCCCGGTTGCGCGATGCGGGGCACGAGGTGCGGGAGCTGGCCGGGCGGCACGCCGACGAGGCTCTCGACCTGGCGCGCATGTGCGTCGACGAGGGGGTCGAGACGCTCGTGGTGGTCGGTGGTGACGGGATGGTGCACCTGGCGGTGCAGGCGTTGGCCGGCTCGGCGACCCGGCTGGGACTGATCCCCGCGGGCACCGGGAACGACGTCGCCCGCTACCTCGACATGCCGCGCAAGGAGCCGCACACCGCCGTCGACGTCGTCCTCGGCGGCAAGGAGCGGGTCATCGACCTGGCCCGGGTCGGGGCGAAGTACTTCGTGACCGTGCTGGCTGCCGGGTTCGACGCCAAGGTCAACGAGCGGGCCAACCAGATGACCTGGCCGCGGGGCCAGATGCGCTACAACCTGGCCACCCTCGCCGAGCTGCGGACCTTCACGCCGATCCCGTACGCGCTCGACATCGACGGCGAGTCCAGCACCGGTTCGAGGCGATGATGGTCGCGGTCGGCAACGGCCCGTCGTTCGGCGGTGGCCTGCGGATCACCGAGGGTGCGCTGCTCGACGACGGTCTGCTCGACGTGGTCGCGATCATGCCGATGAGCAAGCCCAGCCTGGTCCGCACCTACCCGAAGCTGTTCAGCGGGCACGCACGTGCACCACCCGAACTACCGGCACTTCGCCGGCACGCACGGTCACGGTCGCCGCCCCCGGCATCGTCGCCTACGCCGACGGGGAGCGGTTCGGCGCGCTGCCGCTGACCGTCGAGGTCGTCCCGCAGGCGCTGCGGGTGCTGGTGCCGTGAACGCGTCCTCGGCCGCAGGTCCGTCGGACCGGCTACGCCCGGTACCGGCGCAACCAACAGCACCCGGGGCTCGCCGAGTTCGCCTCGCACTACGACTTCGCGCTCGACGACTTCCAGGTGCGGGCGTGCCGGGTGCTCGAGGACGGGTCACTCGGTGCTGGTGGCGGCGCCGACCGGCTCGGGCAAGACGACTCGTCGGGGAGTTCGCCGTGCACCTCGCCCTCGCCTCGGGACGCAAGTGCTTCTACACGACGCCGATCAAGGCGCTGTCGAACCAGAAGTTCAACGACCTCGTCGCCCGCTACGGCGCCGAACGGGTCGGCCTGCTCACCGGCGACAACAGCATCAACGGCGAGGCGCCGGTGGTGGTGATGACCACCGAGGTGCTCCGCAACATGCTCTACGCCGGCTCGCGCACCCTGGCCGGCCTCGGCTACGTCGTGATGGACGAGGTGCACTACCTCGCCGACCGGGCCCGCGGCGCGGTCTGGGAGGAGGTGATCATCCACCTCCCGGAGTCGGTCGCGCTGGTCTCGCTCTCGGCGACGGTCAGCAACGCCGAGGAGTTCGGCGAGTGGCTCGGCACCGTTCGCGGCGAGACCGTGACGATCGTCGAGGAGCGCCGTCCGGTGCCGCTCTACCAGCACGTCCTGGTCGGCCGGAAGATGTACGACCTGTTCGCGGACGAGGGCGCTTCGCGCAGATCGCCGATCGGCACGAGCAGAAGGTCAACCCGCAGCTGCTCCGGGTGGCCCGCGACGACTTCGTGAGCAGCCGGGTGCGCGACCGCCGATCGCCCCGCGACCGGCAACGCCCGGGCCAGTCGAAGCACCGCCGCAACGTCGGCAACGGCCGCCGGGTGTGGATCCCGAGCCGGGCCGAGGTCGTCGACCGGCTCGACGCCGCCGGCCTGCTGCCGGCGATCGTGTTCATCTTCAGCCGGGTCGGCTGCGACGCCGCGGTCCAGCAGTGCCTGAACGCGAACCTCCGGCTGACCACGCCCGAGGAGCGCGACGAGATCTTCGCCTTCGTCGAGGAGCGGTGCTCGAACCTGCCGGACGAGGACCTGCAGGTCCTCGGCTACCACGAGTTCCTCGACGGCCTGACCCGCGGCATCGCGGCGCACCACGCCGGCATGCTGCCGACGTTCAAGGAGTGCGTCGAGGAGCTGTTCCTGCGCGGGCTGTGCCGGGTCGTCTTCGCCACCGAGACGCTCGCCCTCGGCATCAACATGCCGGCCCGCTCGGTGGTCATCGAGAAGCTCTCCAAGTGGAACGGCGAGACCCACGCCGACATCACGCCGGGGGAGTACACCCAGCTCACCGGGCGGGCCGGCCGGCGCGGCATCGACGTCGAGGGCCACGGCGTCGTGCTCTGGCAGCCGGGTCTCGACCCGCGGTCGGTGGCCGGTCTGGCCTCGACGCGGACCTACCCGCTGCGATCGTCGTTCCGGCCGTCGTACAACATGGCGGTCAACCTGGTCCACCAGTTCGGCCGGGAGCGGGCCCGCGAGCTGCTGGAGTCCTCGTTCGCGCAGTTCCAGGCCGACAAGGCGGTCGTCGGGCTCGCCCGGCAGCTGCGCAAGAGCGAGGACGCGCTGGCCGGCTACGCCGAGGCCGCGGCCTGCGACCTCGGCGACTTCATGGAGTACGCCGGCCTGCGCCGGAGCTGAGCGACACCGAGGCCGGGCTCGCCAAGGCTCGTCGCGCCGACCGTCGCGTCGAGGTGATCGGCTCCCTGGAGCCGCTGCGCCCCGGCGACGTCATCGAGGTGCCCGCGGGGCGGTTCGCCGGCCTGGCCGTGGTGATCGACCCGGGCGGCACGGCCGACCGCGACGGCCCGCGCCCGTACGTGCTCACCGCCGACCGGCAGGCCCGCCGGCTCAGCCTGGTCGACTTCCCGACCCCGGTGGCGTCGCTCACCCGGATCCGGATCCCCAAGAGCTTCAACGGCCGCAACCCGCAGTCGCGGCGCGACCTGGCCTCGACGCTGCGCGAGCGCACCCACGGGCTCGCGCCACCGCCTCGGCGGCGTGAGCCGGCGCGGCCGCGGACGCCCGGCGGCCGACCGGATCGACGCAGCTGCGCCGCGAGCTGCGCGCCCACCCGTGCCACGCTGCCCCGACCGCGAGGACCATGCCCGCTGGGCCGAGCGCTGGTTCAAGCTGGACCGCGACGCGCGCACGCTGCGCCGCCGCATCGAGCAGCGCACCAACACCATCGCCCGCCAGTTCGACCGGGTCTGCGAGGTGCTCGACGCGCTGGAGTACCTCGACGGTGACACCGTCACCGCGCGGGGCCGTACCCTGATGCGGATCTACAACGAGATGGACCTGGTCACCGCCGAGTCGCTGCGCACCGGGCTGTGGGACGACCTCGACCCGAGCCAGCTCGCCGCGGTGCTCTCCGCGCTGGTCTTCGAGTCCCGCAAGCGCCGACGACGCGTCCGCGCCGCGGCTCCCGGGCGGCCGGGTGCGCGACGTGCTCGGGCAGATGACGTCGCTGTGGGCCGACCTGGACGCCCTCGAGCGGGACCATCAAGCTCGACCAGCTCCGCGAGCCGGACCTCGGGTTCTGCTGGGCGGCCTACCGCTGGGCCGAGGGCGACGACCTCGACGACGTCCTCGAGGCGACCGACCTGGCGGCCGGCGACTTCGTGCGCTGGATGAAGCAGCTGCTCGACCTCGCCGGCCAGGTCGGCGACGCCGCCGGCGGACGCATTGCGCGCAGACGGCGCGGGAGACCGTCGGGCGCCTGCGCCGCGGGGTGGTGGCCTACTCCTCGGTCTCGGACTGACGCGTTCAGCCGATCGGCCGGTTCTCGTACGGCGTGGACAGCACGATCGTGGTCCGGGTGGAGACGTTCGCGGCGGCCCGGATCCGCGCGAGCAGCTCCTCGAGGTCGGCCGGAACGGCGACCCGGACCTTCAGGATGTAGGACTCGTCGCCGGCCACCGACCAGCAGCTCTCGATCTCGGCGATGCCGGCCAGGCGGTCCGGGTAGTCGTCGGCCGCGGCGGCGTCGATCGGGGTGATCGAGATGAACGCGGTCAGGGGACGGCCGGCCTTGGCGTGGTCGATCGAGGCGCCGTACCCGGTGATCAGTCCGCGCTCCTCGAGCCGCTTGACCCGCTGGTGCACGGCCGAGGTGGACAGTCCGGTCGCCTTGCCGAGGTCGGTGTAGGACATCCGTCCGTCGCCGGCCAGCAGGCGCAGGATCTGTCGATCGATCTTCTCCACGGCGTCGAGCCTACTGTCAGTCGGCTTCCTGGCCGCCAGATTGCGAGACGGTGGGTGAGTACGAGCACGGGTGCCGGATCGATCGCCGGGCTCGGGCGCACGCCGTGCCGCGGCCGTGGGCAGCCACGATGCTGTCGCGAGGACCAGCACTCGGCCGTGTCACTCGCGGTGACGGGTACGGATCGAGGAGGCGCGGTTCTGTCACGCGCCGCGACAGATACCGACCGAGGAGGCGCGGTTCTGTCACGCGCCGTGACAGGAACGGATCGCGTGGCGCGGTTCTGTCACGGGCCGGGACAGGTACGGATCGCGTGGTCGCGGTTCTGTCACGGGCCGGGACACATCCCGCGGCTCTCGGCACGTGGGGCGGTTTGAAACCGATCGAACCATCCGGCAGGGTTGCCGCCATGACCACAACGCACGTCGCACTGCTCGGGACCGGGATCATGGGCAGCGGGATGGCCCGCAACATCGCGGCCGCCGGTCTGCCCCTGATCGTCTGGAACCGCACCCGCGAGAAGGCCGCCGGCCTCGGCGCGGAGGTCGGCGGACAGTCCGCAGGAGGCCGTCGCCGAGAAGGCGGACATCGTGATCACGGTCCTGCGCCGACGCGGCGTCGTCGAGCCGGCGTCCGCGAGGCCGCACCGGCCGCCGGGCACGATCTGGATCCAGCAGGCCACCGTGGGCGTCGACGGCTGCGAACGGCTCGGCGCGCTCGCCGACCGAGCTCGGACTCGTGTACGTCGACGCGCCCGTGCTCGGCACCAAGGGGCCCGCCGAGGCCGGCCAGCTCACCGTGCTGGCGATCGGGTCCGGACGAGGCCCGCCGGCCGTGTCAGCCGGTCCTCGACGCGATCGGCGCGAAGACGCTGTGGCTGGGTGCGGCCGGCGCGGGCTCGCGGCTCAAGCTGGTCGCCAACGCCTGGGTCCTCACCGTCGTCGAGGGCGTCGCCGAGTCGCTGACGCTGGCCCGGGCGCTCGGTCTCGACCCGCAGCAGTTCCTCGACGTGGTCAAGGGCGGCGCCGCTGGACGCGCCCTACGTGCAGGCTGAAGGGTGCGTCGATGCTCAGCGGGGACCTCGAGCGCCCAGTTCCCGCTCTGGGGTGCGGCCAAGGACGCCGCGGCTGATCCAGGAGGCCGGCGAGGCAGCCGGCGTCGACCTCGCGATCATCCCAGCCGTGCGCGGCACTTCGAGCGGCGCCGAGGCCGACGGTCACGGCGACCTGGACATGGCCGCGACGTACCTGAGCCACTGACCGCCAGGTCGGTCCGGCCATGGCGGGTCCTCGCCCGTGCGCCCGTCGACCGCCTCCCGGATGAGGTCGGCATGCCCGGTGTGCCGGCCGTACTCCTCGACCAGGTCGAGCACCAGCCGGCGGATGTTCACGCGTCCGCCGTCTGGCAGCGTTCTGGGCCGCCGGCGCCGTCCAGCCCGCCGCGGACGGCGATCTCGTGCGCGGCGTCGCGGGACCGGCCGACCGCCGCGTCCCACAGCGCGTAGAGCTCGCTCGGGCGCGTCGGCGGCGGCCGAGGCGAACTCCCAGCTCGCCTTCGGTCTCCAGATCGACACCGTCCCACGGCCGTCGGCATCGGGCGGCCGAGGATCTTCACCTGGAAGCAGTGGTCCTCCATCACCGCGAGGTGCTTGAGCAGGCCGCCGAGCGTCAGCGACGGAGGCGGCCGCGCGGTCGTCGCGCAGCCCGCCGGCGTCGAGGTCTGCGCACTTCCAGCGGAAGGTCGCGCGCTGTCGGTCGAGGGCACCGAGACAGCGGCCTCGGCTCGCTGCCGGCGAACGGCGGCTCCCACGGTGGAATTCAGGTCATGGTCGCGACGTTACCGCCGCGTCACGGTCGGCCTGCCGTGGACCGTGACCTCGGACCGCCTGATGCTGCTCGACACCGCCTCGCTGTACTTCCGCGCCTACTTCGGCGTGCCGGACTCGATCACGGGCGCCCGACGGCACCCCGGTCAACGCCGTGCGCGGCCTGCTGGACTTCATCAGCCGGCTGGTCGAGGAGTACCGACCCGACCCACCTCGCCTGCTGCTGGGACAACGACTGGCGCCCGCAGTGGCGGGTGGACCTGATCCCGTGCTACAAGGCGCACCGGGTCGAGCACGTCGTCCCCGGCGGACCCGACGTCGAGGAGGTGCCCGACCCGCTCGAGGCGCAGATCCCGGTGATCGTCGACGGTGCTCGAGGCTTTCGGCATCGCGATCGTCGGCGCCGACGGCTACGAGGCCGACGACGTGATCGGCACCCTCGCCACCGGCGCCGGCATGCCGGTCGACATCGTCACCGGTGACCGCGACCTGTTCCAGCTGGTCGACGACGACGGCCGAGGTCCGGGTGCTCTACACCGCCCGCGGCGTCGGCCGGCACGAGCGCGTGACGAACGCCGTCGTGCGGGAGAAGTACGGCGTCGACGCTCGCCAGTACGCCGACTTCGCCACCCTGCGCGGCGACACCTCCGACGGCCTCCCCGGCGTCGCCGGCGTGGGGGAGAAGACCGCGGCGACGCTGCTCGGCCGGTTCGGCACCGTGACCGCGCTCCGTGCGGCAGCACTCGACCCCGAGGCCGATCTCGCGCCCGGTCCGCGGCGCAAGATCCTGGACGCCGCCGACTACCTCGAGGTGGCCCCGACGGTGGTCGCCGTCGCCCGCGATCTCGACCTCGACGGCCCCGACCTCCGGCTCCCGCGCACGCCCGCGGACCCCGCAGGCGCTCGATGACGCTCGCCGAGCGCTGGGGCCTGAACAGCCCGATCGCCCGGCTCGTCGAGACGCTGACCGACCTCGGCTAGCTTCGAGGTCGCTCGGTCCCCAGGGATCGTCAGTGCGCCTGCAGAGCCGCCGTACGCCGCGACGCCTCGGCCATCTCCGCTGCCTTGAGCGCGGTCTCGTCGAGCGACCCGTGCCGGCGCCACCAGTCCTGCCCCGACTCGGGCAGGGTGTGGATCGGGTCGTAGTACTCGTAGAGCCGGGACAGCGCCTCGGGGTCGTCGCCCTCGATCGAGGTGCGGTAGTTCTTCGTCCAGTAGGAGATGCCGCGCTCGGTGTCGTACTCCGCGACCTGGTGCACCCAGCGCTTGCCGACGAACGGCACGTCGCACACGATCCGCGGCGTCGCGAAGCCCGGGCAGGTAGCCCATGATGTGGTGCTGCAGCCGCTGGGCGTCGGCGACCGAGATCCGCCAGTGCTCGGAGTAGGGGATCATGTCGCACATGTAGAAGTAGTAGGGCATGATCTGCGCGCCGTCGAGCAGCCGGAAGCACAGGTCGAGCAGGGCGTGCGGGTCGGCGTTGACGCCGTTGAGGAGCACGCCCTGGTTGCGGACGTCGCGCACGCCCGCCTCGAACATCGCCGCGGTCGCCTCGCGCCACCAGCGGGGTCACCGAGTTCGCGTGGTTGACGTGGGTGTGGATCGCCAGGGACACGCCGCGCGAGCGGGCGAGCGTCGCCACCCGGCCGATGCCGTCGCGGACGTCGTCCTGGAGCCAGTGCTGCGGCAGCCCCATCAGCGCCTTGGTGGCCAGCCGGATGTCGCGGATGTTCTCGATCTCCAGCAGCTGGGTCAGGAAGTCCTCGAGGCGCGCGATCGGCATGTTGGCGACGTCGCCCCCGGAGACCACCACGTCGCGGACCTGGGGGGTGCGGCGCAGGTAGTCCAGCATCGCGTCGAGCCGGTCGACCGGCTTGAGCTCGAACTTCAGCTTGTCGATCTGCGGCGTGGAGTTGCCGACCAGGTCCATCCGGGTGCAGTGCCCGCAGTACTGCGGGCAGGTCGGCAGCAGCTCGGCGAGCACCTTGGTCGGGTAGCGGTGGGTGAGCCCCTCGGCCGCCCACATGTCGTGCTCGTGCAGCGAGTCGCGGGTGGCGTGCGGGTGCGAGGGCCAGTCGGTGCGCCGGTCGGAGAACACCGGGAGCATGTAGTGGCGCACCGGGTCGGCGTAGAACGCCTCGGTCAGCGATCCCGGGCCGCCGACCGGCGCGGTCGGGCACCATCGTGTTCATCATCTGCGGCGGCACCAGCATCGACATCGTGGCGCGCTCGGCCTGGTCGCGCTCGAGGTCGGCGAAGAACCGCTCGTCGACGAGGTCGCCGAGCAGCTCGCGCAGCTGACGCGACGTTCTTCACGCAGTGCGCCCGCTGCCACTGGGCGCTGGCCCACTCGGCCTCGGTGACGTCGCGCCAGCCGGGGAACCGTCGCCAGTCGGGCTCGACCAGCTCGGTGCGCCGGTAGGGGTAGGGCTGCCCACCCCCGAGATCGGGGCGCGAGCGGTCGAGAGCGGTCTCGATCCTCATGTCAGTCCTCCTGGGCCGTGGCGGCGGCCGTGGTCGGCGTCGTGTCCGGGTGTCGGTTGTGTGACCCGCGTCTCTGGTGCCAGAGTAGGAGAAGACATTCGGTAATGCCAGCTCGACACGGGAAATCCTCCTGTTCAGAGACCGTATTTCATGGAAAGGATGCCCGTGACGAACGTCCAGACCGCAGGTGATCCGGTCGGCACGCACCGGGTGCTGGCGCCCGCGGGAGCGCTGCCGCAGGCCGCGCGAGCGGCTCGACACCCGACGCGAGCTGTGGCCCGACGAGGTCCGCGTGCGGGTCGAGCGGCTCAACCTCGACGCCGCGTCCTTCCGCCAGCTCCGCGAGAAGCACGCCGGCGACGGCGCCGCCGTCCGCGACGAGGTGCTCGCGATCGTGCGGGAGCGCGGCAAGATGCAGAACCCGGTCACCGGCTCGGGCGGCATGCTCATCGGCATCGTCGAGGAGGTCGGGCCGGAGTCGCCGCTCGGCCTGCGGGTCGGCGACCGGGTCGCCACCCTGGTCTCCCTGACGCTCACCCCGCTGGTCATCGAGGACGGGCTGGCCCGCTGGGACGGCCGCTCCGAGCAGGTGCCGACCGACGGGTACGCCGTCCTCTTCGGTCGCAGCATCGCCGCCGTCCTGCCCGACGACCTGCCGGCGGAGCTCGGTCTCGCGGTGCTGGACGTCTGCGGGGCTCCGGCGCTGACCGCGTCGGGTGGTCGACGGCTACGCCCAGCCGGTCGTCGTCGTGGTCGGAGGCGCCGGGAAGTCCGGTTCGCTGAGCCTGGCGGCGGCCCGCCGCGGTGGCGCCGCGCGCACCATCGGCGTGGTGCCGAACGAGGAGGAGGCGGCGCTGCTGCGCGAGGCCGGCCTGGCCGACGAGGTCGCCGTCGCCGACGCCCGCGACCCGCTGGCCCTCCGCGACGCCGTCGCCGCGGCCGGCGGGCCCGCCGACGTCACGCGTGGTCTGCGTCGACGTCCCCGGGTGCGAGGGCGGCGCGATCCTGGCCACGGCGGCCGGCGGCACGGTGATCTTCTTCTCGATGGCGACCTCGTTCAGCGCGGCGGCGCTCGGCGCCGAGGGCCTGGCGGCCGACGTGACATGTGATCGGCAACGGCTACGTGCCCGGGTCACGCCGACCTCGCGCTGGACCTGGTCCGCTCCGACTCCCGGCGTGCGTGCGCTCTTCGAGCGGAGGCTGTGATGGCGACGTCGAGGCACAGCAAGCTCGGCCTCGTCGCGGCCGACGTCCGCCGCGCGCGCAGCCTGGCTCGCAAGGTGGGCCGGCCGATCGTCAAGCTCGCCCAGCAGCACACCACCGTCTCGGTCGAGCGGGCCACGCTGCGGCTGGCCGGGCTCGCCGGCGCCGACCAGCGACGGGTACGCCGTGGGTCAACCGGCTGCTCGACGCGGTGCGCGCCGACGTCGGGCTCGAGCACGGTGTCGCGCTGCCGGTCTGGGACGCGCTGCTCCGCGGCGAGGCGGAGGACCTGCTCACGCTCGCCCAGAAGGCGGCGGCCGGCTCGGTCCGGTTCCGGCTGCCCGAGGGGCGGGCGCGCGACCCGGGCGCGGCCGGCGGCACGCAAGCAGGTCGGCGGCGGCGTACGCCGAATCGACGCCCGCCGTCGGGAGCGGGAGCGGATGATCGAGCAGGGTCGGCGACGCTCCGCGCGAAGCCCTGGATCTACCTGATCGTCGCGACCGGCGACATCCACGAGGACATCCCGCAGGCGCAGACCGGCCGCCCGCGAGGGCGCCGACGTGATCGCGGTGATCCGCTCCACCGGGTCAGTCGCTGCTCGACTACGTCCCCGAGGGCGCCACCCGGGAGGGCTTCGCCGGCACCTACGCCACCCAGGAGAACTTCCGGCTGATGCGGGCCGCGCTCGACGAGTCCAGCCGCGAGCTGGGCCGCTACGTTCGGCTGACCAACTACGCATCCGGACTGTGCATGCCCGAGATCGCCGACCCTGGCCGGGCTCGAGCGGCTCGACATGATGCTCAACGACTCGATGTACGGCATCCTCTTCCGCGACATCAACCCGGTACGCACCTTCGTCGACCAGCGGTTCAGCCGTCAGGTGCACGCCCGTGCCGGGATCATCATCAACACCGGTGAGGACAACTACCTGACCACCGCGGACGCCGTCGAGGCGGCGCACACGGTCACCACCAGCCAGCTGCTCAACGAGTACTTCGCCAAGGAGGCCGGCCTCGAGGACTGGCAGCTCGGTCTCGGGCACGCCTTCGAGATCGATCCCGACGATCCCGGACTCGCTTCCGGCTGGAGCTCGCGCACGCGCTGCTGGCCCGCGAGCTGTTCCCGAACGCGCCGCTGAAGTGGATGCCGCCGACCCGGCACATGACCGGCGACGTCTTCCGCGGCTACCTGCTCGACGGCTTCTTCAACCTGGCCGGCGCGCTCACCGGCCAGGGCATCCTGCTGGTCGGGATGATGACCGAGGCGGTGGTCACCCCCTGGCTCTCGCGACCGCGACCTGGCGCTGCAGAACGTCCGCTACGTGCTGGACGCCGCCGGAACCTGCACGAGGACTTCCGGCCCGGCCGCGGCGGCTTCATCGCACCAGCGGGCCGAGCAGGTGCTGGGCGAGAGCATCGACCTGCTCGAGCAGATCCTCGACCACGAGCGCGGGCTGCTCGACGCGATCGCCGACGGCACCTTCGGCCTGATGAAGCGACCTGCCGACGCGGGCCGTGGGCTCGACGGCGTCGCCCGCAAGGCGGCCGGCTACTACAACCCCGCGACCGAGATGCTGGAGGAACCGGCGGTTGAGGAGGTCGCGCAGCGAGCGTCTCGACCGCGCGAACCGGAGCCCAGCGACATGACCGGCAACTCCTGCGCCCTACGGCGACACGACCGGCGACGGGATGGTGCAGGTCTCCTTCACGCTGCCGATGG
This sequence comes from uncultured Actinomycetota bacterium, assembly GCA_963731485.1. Classification (GTDB taxonomy): domain Bacteria; phylum Actinomycetota; class Actinomycetes; order Propionibacteriales; family Nocardioidaceae; genus Marmoricola. The sequence goes on along the minus strand of CAVSVQ010000008.1, from coordinate 38,726 downwards.
CGCACTCGCAAGGTCGCCGAGGGCGCCGCCGCCCAGCTGGCCAACAAGATGGGCATGGATCCCGCGCTGGTGGTGCACGCGAGGCCGATGGGGCCGGACTTCACGTTCTTCGTCGTCTACGGACGGGTGCACCACCTGGTCGACCCGCGACCGGTCGAGGTCGTCGAGCGGGACTACCCGCTGCTCACGCCCAAGGAGGTCAACGCCGCGGTCAAGCGGGCCCTGCGCCGCCGGCTGGTCGTCGTCGGCGGCTGCATCGGCACCGACGCGCACACGGTCGGCATCGACGCGATCCTGAACATCAAGGGCTTCGCCGGCGAGAAGGGCCTGGAGTACTACCGCGAGCTGCAAGGTGGTCAACCTCGGTGCCCAGGTCTCGGTGCCCGAGCTGGTCGGGCGGGCGGTCGCGGAGAAGGCCGACGCCGTACTGGTCTCCCAGGTGGTCACCCAGCGCGACGCGCACCTGCTCAACACCCGGGAGATGTCGGCGGCGTTCCGAGAGGCGTTCCCGGCGTCGCGCCGGCCGCTGCTGGTCGTCGGCGGGCCGCGCTTCGACGAGACGATGGCCGCAGAGCTCGGCGTCGACCGGGTCTTCACGCCGCGGGACGACGCCGGGCGAGGTCGCCAGCTACCTGGTCCACCGCCTCGGTCACCGACGAGAAGGAACGCCCGTCATGAGCCGCACCCCAGCCGCGGCCGGACCTCGGTCACCCACCGCCGCTACGTGCCGTACTCGCACGCCCACTACGCAGGCAACCTCGTCGACGGCGCCTACTGCGCTGGGCCTGTTCGGGGACGCCGCCACCGAGATGTGCATCGCCACCGACGGTGACGAGGGCCTGTTCGCCTCCTACTCCGACGTGCAGTTCCGCGCCCCGTGCGAGCCGGCGACGTCCTCGAGGTCACGCGCGCGGCTGGTGAGGGTCGGCACGCCGCTCGCGGAGTCATCGACTTCACCGCGCTGGTCGTCGGTCGCGGCGCACCCGAGGCCGGTGCCGTCGGCCGCGCCGCATGCTCGACCGAGCCGCTGGTCGCCACCACCGCCACCGGCACCTGCGTCGTCCCGCAACGTCGCGCCACTCGCGTCCGGCGGGGCGGCGTGTCTCGCGCGGACACGCCGACGGACTCGAAGATTCCTTCACCCGATGTTCGTCTCGCGATCACCCGCCTGACCAGCGGTTTCGCCACATCCGCGCAGGTCAGCGGGCGCTTGACAGGCAGGCCCGGGTCGGGTAGGTATGCGCTCGTTCCTCCAGGCAGATCGTCTCGTCGCTCAGCCTCGAACATGTTGGGGAAGGCCTCACCGGCCGCCGCGGTGCGGGCAGACCCTCACGGCGGGTCGGGGTCGCGTCGGCAAGGCGGGAGAACACGGGGGGAGTGCGGCGCCAGTAGACAACGTCGCGACGCTGACATCCAGTCATCGCGTGGGCGGTCCGAAGGTCTCGTTCCTCCCCCCGCCGCCGCCCTCGCTGTCCGGCGTCCTGCGACCGGCTAGGTTGGCACCGCTCGAGCGGATCGGCGGGAGGTCGAGTGGAACGGGCTGGTGGTCGGTCGTCCCGACCTACAACGAGGCCGAGAACCTCGCCGCGTCGTCGCCCGGATCCGCCGCGCCGCCCCGGACGTCGACGTCCTGGTCGTCGACGACGGCTCGCCCGACGGCACCGGCGAGCTCGCCGATCCAGCTCGCCGGCGCCGACCCGCAGCGTGCAGGTGCTGCACCGCAGCACGCAAGGAGGGCCTCGGGGCGGCGTACGTCGACGGCTTCCGGGTCGCCCTCGACGCCGGGTACGACGTGATCGGCGAGATGGACGCCGACGGCTCCCACCAGCCCGAGGAGCTGCCGCGCCTGCTCGCGGCGCTCTGCGCGACGCCGACCTGGTGATCGGCTCGCGCTGGGTCCCCGGCGGCAGCGTGGTGAACTGGCCGTGGCACCGCCGGCTGCTCTCGCGCGGCGGCAACCTCTACACCCGGGCGCTCCTCGGGATCCCGGTCCGCGACGCCACCGCCGGCTTCCGGCTGTTCCGTCGCGACGCGCCCTGGAGCCGATCGACCTGGAGCGCGTGCAGTCCCTGGGCTACGTCTTCCAGGTCGAGCTGGTCTTCCGCGCGCTGCAGCGCGGGCCTGCGCGTCGTCGAGGTGCCGATCGAGTTCGTGGAGCGGGAGCACGGCGACTCGAAGATGACCCCCGAGGTCGCCCGGGAGTCCCTGCGGCGGATCACCCGGTGGGGTCTGTCACAGCGGCTGCGGCGGGCCGACCGCGGCTGAACCGGGTTGCGGCCCCGGCTAGCGTGAACGCCATGACCGACTCCGTCGAGCCGCGTGAGGACCAGGACGCGTGCCGCCGAGCGCGTCGACCCGCCGCTCGCGCCGGCGAGGCGAGTCCCTGCGGGCCTTCCTGGACTACCACCGCGACGACGTTGCGGAGGAAGGTGGCCGGGCTCGACCGCGAGCAGCTCGGTCACACGCTCGGACCCTCGACGATGACGCTCGGCGGGCTGGTCAAGCACCTCACCCTGGTCGAGGAGCACTGGTTCTCCGCGTCCTCGACGGCGCCGTACCCCCGCCCTGGGACGCGGTCGACTGGGAGGCGACCCCGACTGGGAGTGGCGCACGGGCGCGACCGACGGGCCCGAGGCGCTGAGGCAGGCGTACGACGCGACCGTCGCCCGGATGGACGGCCACGTCGAGGCCGCCCTGGCCCGTGACGGCCTGGACGTCCTCTCGGTCAAGACGAGTCGGCAAGGTGAGGGTGCCTTCAGCCTGCGCTGGATCCTGCTGCACATGATCGAGGAGTACGCCCGGCACAACGGCCACGCGGACCTGTTGCGGGAGTCGATCGACGGGCAGGTGGGCGAGTGAGCGTCCGCGCCGCCGCTCCTGGTGGATGGCTGCTGTTCGTGGCGTTCCTGGTCGTCCCGGTCGTCGAGATCTACGTCCTGATCCAGGTCGGCCAGGTGATCGGCGCCTGGTGGACCGTCACGCTGCTGATCGCCGACAGCGTCTTCGGCGCGTGGCTGTTGAAGCGTGAGGGGGTCCGCGCCTGGCGGGCGCTCCGGGCGCGCTCACCGAGGGCGGATGCCGACCCGCGAGCTCGCCGACGCCACCTGATCGTGCTCGGTGGCGCCCTCATGATCACGCCGGGTTCGTGACCGACGTCGTCGGGCTGGCTGTCGATCCTGCCGTTCACCCGGCCGGTCAGCCGCGGCCGGGTGCTCACCGCCGGTGGGTCGCCCGGCGGCCGTGGTCGTGGTCCGGGAACAGCACGTCACCCCGGACCACCAGGTGACGTGGTCCGGGGCGAGGTCGTCGATCCCTGAGGCCCGGAGGGACGGATCAGGCGCTGGCCTTCTTCTTGGCGCTCTTCTTGCGCACGGGTGGCGCGGCCGGTGCAGGTGCGCCGGACCGATCTCGCCGCCGCGCAGCAGCTCGAGCCGCTCGGTCAGGATGTCCTCGAGCTCGCTGATGGAGCGGCGCTCCAGCAGCATGTCCCAGTGCGTGCGCGCGGGCTTCTCGGCCTTCTGCTCCGGCTCGATGCCGCGGTGCTCAGCGCCTCGGCGCCACAGCGCGGGCACTCCCAGGTCGCCGGGCACCTCGGCCTCGACCGACATCGTGATCTCGAAGGCGTGGCCGTGGGAGCAGTTGTAGCCGACCTGCTGACGGGCGGCGAACTCGATCGCCGCGCTCGTCCTCGAAGCTCTGACCGCCGAGACGGGCTCCGCGTAGCGTCCGGTCTCCCATGGCATCCTCCCGATTTCTGGTGGGCCAGGTCGTGGCCTCACCTCATGCGTACAACCTCAGGGACGAGCAGGCAAGGCGATCGTGACGCCAATCGTGTCCCCACAAGCCCCCGTCGAGGTGTCAACGACCGGAGCGGCCGAGGATTCCCGGTCCGGCCGCCGTGATCGGGGTCACCGGATCGCTCGAGCCTCACGGACTCAGACGACCGCGGGCACGGTCGTTGCCGGCCTCGCGGATGCCGCGCTCGGGGTCGACCCGGGCCAGCAGGGCGCCGCCGACGACGAAGAACAGGATCAGCGCGAAGATCGCCGGCCGGTAGGAGTCGGTGATCTGGTGCACCACGCCGAAGACGAGGGTGCCGAGCCAGCTGGTACCCCGCTCGCACGCCTGGTAGAGGCTGAAGTACTCGGCCTCACGTCCCCGCGGGATCAGCAGGCTGAAGAACGACCGCGAGAGCGCCTGGGTGCCTCCCATCACGAGGCCGATTCCCACCGCGAGAGCGAGGAACAGGGCGACGTTGTGCGCCGGGAGGAAGTAGCCGGCCGTCACCACGACCATCCAGACGCACGAGTCCCGCGCAGGATGATCCGCCGGCTGCCGAACCGGGCGGCCAGCCGGCCGAACAGCAGGGCCCCACCGAAGGCCACGAACTGGACCAGCAGGATCGTGGCGATCAGCACCGAGGTAGCGAACCCGAGCTGCTTCTCGCCGTACACCGAGGCCGAAGCGATCACCGTCTGGATGCCGTCGTTGTAGAACAGGTAGGCCAGCAGGAAGGTCAGCGTCACCGGGTAGTTGCGGAGTGTCTCGCAACGTCGCCGCGAGCTGACCGAAGCTCTGCCGCACCAGGTTGCCCTTCTCGGGCACCCGATCGACCGGCGCGCGGTCTCTGATGCCGCGATACGGGATCACCGTGAACACGGCCCACCACACGGCGGCGGACAGCATGCTCAGCCGCACCGCGAACCCCGTCGACAGGCCGAGGCTGTCGTGCAGGGTCACGACCACGAGGTTGACCGCGAGCAGCAGGCCGCCGCCGAGGTAGCCGAGCGCCCAGCCGCGCGAGGAGACCCGGTCCCGCTCGTCCTCGGTCGCGATGTCGCAGAGGATCGCGTCGTAGACGACGAGCGACGCGCCGAGCATGATGTTCGCCCCGAACAGCAGCACGGCGCCCAGCTGCCAGTTCGACCCGGTCACCAGGAACATCGCCGGCGGCGAACGCCGACCCGGCCCAGGCGTAGCGGCCCATCAGCACCCGCTTGTGGTGGCTGCGGTCGGCGTGGGCACCCGACGATCGGCAGCACCAGCGCGGAGAAGATGGTCGACGAGGGTGACGACGTAGAACACCAGCGAGCCGGGGGAGACGGCCAGCCCGAGGACGTGGAGGTTCGTCGTGCACTTGCGGTCGTCGTCGCCGACGAAGCCGCACGCGGACTTCTCGGCCACCGAGGTCAGGTAGGGCGAGAACAGCACTGTCGCGATCGTGGTGACGTAGGCGGAGTTCGCCCAGTCGTACCAGTACCACGCGCGCTGCTCCTTCTCCCGCTCGAGCGGCGGTGAAGTCCCCGAGCCCGGTCGGTGGGCGGTCATCGTCGCTCCCTCGTCCCCGTCATACCGGCTCCCTCCAGAGTCCTCGCGCGGTGAGCACGTCCTTGAGCACGTCGGTGCGGTCGGTGATCAGGCCGTCGACGCCCAGGTCGAGCAGCTCGTCCATCTCGGCCGGTTCGTCGACGGTCCACACGTGCACCTGGACGCCGGCGGCGTGGGCGCGTCGTACGACGGACCGGGTGACCAGCGGGAGCGGGCCGCGCCGGCGCGGGCACCTGCAGCACCGCGAACCGACGGCGCGGCCACGAGCCGGCGCAGCGCCGGCCAGGACGTGGCCAGGAACGACGGCCACCTCGGCCGGTGTGGCCGACGTGGCGACCCGACCGCTGGCGTGAGCCGCCGGAACTCGCAGCAGGTGCGCCGCGTGAGAACGACCCGACGCAGACCCGGTCGTCGGCGCCGGTGCGGTCGACCAGATCGGCCAGGGCCGCGACGGCGCCGGCGCGCCTTGAGGTCGATGTTGAACCGGCGTCCGGGAACTCCTCGAGGAGCTCGGCCATCGTGGGCACTGCATGCTCACCGGCGATGCGCGCCTCGGCCAGCTCGTCGAGCCCAAGGGTCGGCGATCGCGCCCGGCCGGTCGGTCATCCGGTCGAGCACGTCGTCGTGGAAGGCGACCAGCCGGCCGTCGCGGGTGACGTGGACGTCGGTCTCGAGGTAGCGGTAACCCAGCGCGACGGCGTGCCGGAACGCGTGCAGCGTGTTCTCCAGCCCGACGCAGGTCCGGGTGTCGCGCACCGCCCGCGGTGCGCCATCGCGAGCACCGACGCCCGGCTGGTCCAGGACGGCGTCCAGATAGGCATACCCGGTCACCGGCTCGGGTCCTCCACTCCCACGGGAGCAGTATTCACCGAAGTTGCGTCCGCGCGGACCGACACGGCCGGACGTGGCCGCGTCCCGGACTGGTCCCGGGAGTACGGTCGAAGCGTGGACGAGCTGACCTGCCCCAAGTGCCAGGGAACGATGGCGCCGAGGACCTTCGGGCACGTCGCGGTGCGCCGCTGCGAGGACTGCAACGCGGTCTTCCTCGACCGCTCCGCACTCGGTGCCCTCGTCGAGGCCGAGAACGACTGGCACGCCCACCGCTCGGCCAACACCGCTGCCCTGCCCCGGATCACCGCCGACATGGACGTGCCGCCGGTGGCCGAGCCGCGCGCTCGGGCGTTCGTCGAGACGCTGTTCCTGGGCTGACACGCTCAGCCGATCTCGACACGCTCGGTCACCGACGGGCTGATCCGCTGGCGCGGCTCAGCCCAGGTCGTGGAACGTCTCGATGCGCGCGCCGAGCAGGTTCAGCCGCTCGGCCAGGTCCTCGTAGCCGCGGTTGATCACGTAGACCGAGCGCAGCACCGAGGTGCCCTTCGAGGCGAGCATCGCCAGCAGGATCACCACAGCCGGGCGCAGCGCCGGTGGGCAGACCACCTCGGCGCCCGACCAGTGCGTCGGGCCCGTCGATCATCACCCGGTGCGGGTCGAGCAGCGTCACCCGGCCGCCGAGCTTGTTGAGCTCGGTCAGGTAGATCGCCCGGTTCTCGTAGACCCAGTCGTGCAGCATCGTCTTGCCCGTGGCGACCGCCGCGATCACCGCGAAGAACGGCAGGTTGTCGATGTTCAGGCCCGGGAACGGCATCGGGTGGATCTTGTCCATCGGGGCGTGCAGCACCGAGTGCCGGGTGGTGAGGTCGACCAGGCGGGTCCGGCCGTTGGCGGCGACGTACTCCGCGGAGCAGTCGTAGCGGAGGCCCATCTCCTCCAGCAGAGCCAGCTCGATCTCCAGGAACTCGATCGGCACCCGGCGGATGGTGATCTCCGAGTCCGTCACGATCGCGGCGGCGAGCAGGGACATCGCCTCGATCGGGTCCTCGCTGGGGGAGTACTCGACGTCGACCTCGATCCGCGGCTTGCCGGTCACGGTGAGCGTGGTCGTGCCGATGCCCTCGACGCCGACCCCGAGCTCCTGCAGGTAGAAGCAGAGGTCCTGGACCATGTAGTTCGAGCTGGCGTTGCGGATCACCGTGACGCCGTCGTGGAGCGCGGCCGCCATCAGGGCGTTCTCGGTGACCGTGTCGCCGCGCTCGGTGAGCACGATCGGACGAGTCGGGGCGACGTCGGTCGCGACGGTCGCGTGGTAGTTGCCCTCGGTGGCCTTCACCTCGAGGCCGAACGGCCGCAGCGCGCTCAGGTGCGGCTCGACCGTGCGGGTGCCCAGGTCGCAGCCGCCGGCGTAGGGCAGCTCGAACGTCGCTCGCCCGGTGCAGCAGCGGCCCCAGGAACATGATGATCGAGCGGGTCCGGCGCGCGGCGTCGGCGTTGATGCCGCCCAGGTCGAGGTTGGGCGGCGGCGATGATCTCCAGGTCGTTGTCGGCGTTCAGCCACCGCGTCTGCACCCCGAGGCTGTCGAGCACCTCGAGCAGCCGGTTGACCTCCTCGATCCGGGCGACCCGGCGCAGCGTGGTCCGGCCGCGGTTGAGCAGGGAGGCGCACAGCAGCGCGACACCGGCGTTCTTCGAGGTCTTGACGTCGATGCTGCCGGAGAGCGTCGTCGGCCCCGTCACCCGCAGGTGCATCGGGCCGCCCCCGATGCTGACGAGCGGCTCGTCGAGCGCCTCACCGATACGGGCCAGCATCTCCAGGGAGACGTTCTGATGACCGCGCTCGATGCGGTTCACCGCGCTCTGGCTGGTGTTCAGGACGTCGGCGAGCTGCTGCTGGGTCCAGCCGCGGTGCTGGCGAGCACTGCGGATCAGGGTGCCGATCTGAGTGAGATAGTCCGTCACCGTTCGAGCGTATCTCACATATGAGATGCGTGTGCCGGCGACGGTCGACGGACGAGGCCCGGTGCCGTCCTGTCAGGATGGACGCCATGCGCGTGACGACGATCCACGCCCCCGGAGACATCCGCCTCGAAGACCGGCCCCGGCCCGAGATCAGCGCGCCGACCGACGCGGTCATCAAGGTCACCGCCGCCTGTGTCTGCGGCTCCGACCTGTGGCCCTATCGTGGCGAGAACCCGATCAATCCGGGGGACACGATCGGCCACGAGATGGTCGGGGTGGTCGAGGAGGTCGGCTCCGCGGTGCCGTCGTTCGCACCGGGTGACTTCGTGGTCGTGCCGTTCTGCACCTGCGACAACACCTGCCCCAACTGCCAGAACGGCGCCCACTCGGCATGCCGCAACGGTGGGTTCACCACGGGCGGCCAGGGCGAGTACGCGCTGGTCACCCAGGCCGAGGGCAGCATGGTCAAGACCGACGGAATGCCGGACGCCGAGATGATCCCGTCCTTGCTGACGCTCTCCGACGTGTTCCCGACCGGCTGGCACTGTGCCGTCTCGGCGCGGGTCAAGGAGGGCGACACGGTCGTGGTCGTCGGTGACGGCGCCGTGGGGCTCTGCGGCGTGCTCGCGGCCGCCCGGATGGGGGCGGAGCGGGTCATCGCCATGTCCCGGCACGAGCCACGCCAGGACATCGCGCGGCGGTTCGGCGCCACTGACGTCGTCGCAGAGCGCGGACGCGAGGGCGTTGCCGCGATCAAGGAGCTCACCGACGGCGTCGGTGCCGATGCGGTGCTGGAGTGCGTCGGCACCGACGACGCGATGAACCAGGCCTTCGCGGCCGCCCGTCCCGGCTCGATGGTCGGCTTCGTCGGAGTGCCCCACGGGGTCGAGCTGCCGGTCGGCCGGATGTTCGCCAAGAACGTCGGCCTCGCCGGAGGAGTGGCTCCCGTCCGTCGATACCTGCCGGAGCTGCTCGAGCTGGTGACCACGGGCGCCGTCGACCCGGGCCTCGTCTTCGACACCGTGCTGCCGCTGAGCGAGGTGGCGGCCGGCTACCGGGCGATGGACGAGCGCACTGCGATCAAGGTGCTCCTGCAGCCCTGACCGACGACCGCACCGGACCGTGCGGCGACGTCGTGGGGTCCGGGCCGTGCCGGTCCGGGTGATTCCCGTTACAGGACGCCCGTCGGGGCATAGCATGCAGTCAGCGGGGAGGATGGTGGGTTTCGGCGCGTCCGACACGCGGCTGCGGGGATCCCACGGAGGGGAGAAGCGGCCATGGAGTCAGAAGACGAGCGACTGCTCGCGCTGGCCCGGCTCGACGTCGGAGCGACCGGGACGGGGACGCTGATCGACGCGGCAGTGCCGCGCCTGCGCGAGCTCGCCGGCGCCGACGCCGCCCTGGTCGTCACCCGCTCGGCCGACGGACCCGTGGTCGCGACGTGCGACGGCCGCGCGCTTCCGGTCGACACGGTCGAGCTTCCCGATCGCGGCGCTGGTCTCGTCCCGGTGGACCTGCCGGAGTCGTGGGTGACTGCCGGCGTCCACCGAGCGCTCGCCCGGACCCTCCCGGGTCACGTCGGCGTGCTCGTGCTGGCCTGGTCCCACGGTGACGCACCGACGGCGCTGGTCGAGGCGGCGGTCGCGATCGTCGACGGCGCTCTGGCCCGGCTCGACGCCGAGGAACGCCTCGCCGACCTCGTCCAGCGGGTCGACAGCGCGCAGCACCTCGCCGGCATGGGCGACTACGACTGGCACATCGCGTCCGACACCAACCGATGGTCCGACCAGCTCTACCGGATCTACGGCTACGAGCCGCAGAGCTTCAACGCGTCCTACGAGCGCTTCCTCGGCAACATCCATCCCGACGACCGGGAGCGGATCCAGGCGATCCACCAGCGGGCCTACGCGACCGGGGAGCCGTACCAGATGATCGAGCGAATCGTCCGCCCCGACGGGGAGGTCCGCTACCTCTCCTCCAACGGCGAGGTGATCATGGACCGAGAGGGGGCACCGGTGCGGATGCGGGGTACCTGCATCGACATCACCGAGCGAGTCCTGGCCGAGCAGGAGACCGAGCGGGCAGCAGAGCGGTTCCGGGGCCTGGTCGAGTCCTCCCCGGACGCCATCCTCGTCCTCGACTCGAGCTCCACGGTGATCCAGGCGAATGGCCGGGCCGCCGACCTGCTCGGCGCCGACCCGTCGGGCCACGCGCTGGCCGAGATCCTGCCGTCCGGCAGCTGGGAAGGCGGGCAGGGCGTGGAGGCGACGACGCTGACCGGGCAGCCGCTCGTGCTCGACCTCACCACCGCCGAGCTCAGCGAGAGCAGCCACGAGGGTCGATCCGCGGTCTTCCTCAAGGACGCGTCGCCGCGTCTGGAACGCGAGGCGATAATCACCCGCCTCGGCAAGTCCCAGCAGCGCCGGCGGCAGGCCCTCGAGATCAACGACAACGTCGTGCAGGGGCTGACCTCGGCGGTCTACTGCCTCGAGGGTGAGGACGTGCCGCAGGCCCGCTCGTACGTCGAGCGCACCCTGACCGCGGCCCGCAACATGATGGACGACCTGCTCGAGCCCAGCGGCGAGGAGCTGCACCCCGGGGACCTGGTTCGCAGCGCGCCCTCCCGCCTGAACGACGGGTCAGAGCGGCCGGACCCCTCCGCGCACCCGAGCGAACCACCCGAGGCTTCTGCGCGCCGGGTGTTGATCGTCGACGACGCGGAGGACATCCGGATGCTGCTGCGGATGAAGCTCGGGCGTCACCAGAACCTCGACGTGGTCGGAGAAGCGGTCGACGGCGTCGACGCCGTCGACCTGGCGCGCGAGCTCCAGCCGCACCTCGTCCTGCTGGACATGGCGATGCCGCGGATGGACGGGCTGCAGGCGCTGCCGCTGATCCGGGAGGCGGTGCCCGACGTGCGCGTGATCGTCCTGTCCGGCTTCAACCAGAGCACGCTCGAGCAGGAGGCGCTGGCCGCCGGAGCCGACCGGTACGTCGTGAAGGGCGGCAGCATGCGAGAGCTCCTCGAGGTGATCGAGAAGGTCCTGCGCGTGGCATGACGCATACCGATCAGAGCCTGCAGGAGCGCTACTACCCGGACCTGCCGTGCTTCGGGTGCGGTCCCGCCAACGACAAGGGGCTGCGGTTGCGCAGCTTCGCCACGACCGACGGGCTGGTGACCGCGTCGTTCACGCCGTGGCCCGAGCACGACAACGGACTCGGCTTCCTCAACGGCGGGATCATCGCCACCGTCCTGGACTGCCACTCGGCCGCTGCCGTGACCCACGAGGCCTTCACCCGCGGCTGGCCGCCGCTCCCCGGTGCCGCACTGCCGTACGTGACGGCGAGCCTCGACGTCGAGCTATCTCCGTCCGGCCCCGCTCAGCGAGACGGTGGACCTCCTGGCCGAGGTGGTGGCCGGCAGCGAGTCGGAGATGACGGCCCACGTGTGGCTCGAGTGGGACGGGAAGGCGCGCGCCGAGGTCACGGCCGTGTGGAAGAGGTGGCGTCCGCGCTGACCCGCCGTGCGCGCCGCCCGAGCACGAACGACTTCACCACCTCGTTGGTGAGCACGTAGGTGACTGTGATGGCCGCGATCGCAAGCAGCAGCTCCGGGCCCGGACGATCGAGTCCGAGCAGGTCGGCGACCGGCGGCACGAACGGGATCGCGATCACGATCGCCCCGACAACCACGCTCAGGGTCAGGAGCAGTGTGCCCGGGCGCGAGGTGAACATCGGCCGATTCGTCCGCAACGAGAACAGCACCAGCAGCTCGGAGATGGTGGACTCGATGAACCAGGCGCTTCGGAACTCCGTGGCGGTGGCGTCGAGCAGCCACAGCAGTACGGCGAAGGTCAACAGGTCGAACGCGGTCGAGACGATCCCGAACACCACCATGAATCGCCGGATCGCCGCGATGTCCCAGCTTGCAGGGCGTTCGGACTGCTCGGGGTCGACGGCGTCGCCGGCGATCGCAGTCGACGGGACGTCACTCAGGAAGTTCAGCAGCAGGATCTGACGGGGGAGGAGCGGGAGGAACGGAAGCGCGACGCTCGCCATCGCCATCGAGATCATGTTGCCGAAGTTCGCGCTGATGGTGAGCCGGGTGTACTTGAGGGTGTTGGCGAAGGTCTCCCGCCCGAGCCGGACACCGTCGATCACGACCTCGAGGTCCTTGTCCAGCAGCACGACAGCGGCCGCTTCCCGCGCGACGTCGACCGCCGTGTCGACCGAGATGCCGGCGTCGGCCGCGTGCAGTGCGGGGGCGTCGTTGATGCCGTCGCCGAGGAAGCCGACCGCGTTGCCCGAGGTCCGGAGTGCCTGGACGATCCGCCGCTTGTGGTGCGGCTCGACCTCCGCGAAGACGCTGACCGCCGCGACGGACCGCGCCAGAGCGGGGTCGTCGAGCGCCTCGATCTCGGGTCCGGTGAGGATCGTGCTCGTCTCCAGCCCGACGTTCGCCGCCGTGGCGCGTGCAGCCAGCGCGTGGTCGCCCGTGATCAGCCGGAGCGAGATGCCCAGGGACCGAAGGTCGGCGACGGCCCGGGCTGCGGAGTCCTTCACCGCGTCGTGGAAGGCGAGCAGCCCGACGAGGCGGAGGTTGCGCTCGTCCTCGCTGGTCAGCGCGGCTCCGCCGGGCCCGGCGTACGGTCGGTCCGCGATCGCCAGCACCCGATACCCGTCCGCGCTGAGCCGCTCGAACTGCGCCATCACGACGTCCTGCGCGGCTGCGTCGAGGGTGCGGGCGCCGGTGCCGTCGGCGATCGTCGTGCACTCGCCCAGGACACTGGGCAGCGCACCCTTGACCACCAGGGTCCTGGCTCCGGCGAGGTCGATGAGCACCGAGACCCGCTTCCGGCGGAAGTCGTACGGCACCTGGCCGAGCGACACGACGCCGTCCGGGAGCGCCTGCCGCTCGAGGATGGCGGCGTCCATCGGGTTGGAGAAGCCCTCCTGGAGCCCGGCGTTCAGGGCGGCGAGGTCCAGCACGTGGGCCGACTCGGTCCCGCTCGGGTCCACGGCACGGTCGAGCCTGGGTGCTCCCACGGTCAGCGTGCCGGTCTTGTCGGTGCAGAGCACGGTCATCGATCCCAGGTCCTCGATCACGTCGAGGCGCTTCACGATGACACGCCTCTTCGCCATCCGACGGGCGCCGGACGACAGGCTGATCGTCACGATCGCGGGCAACATCTGCGGCGTGAGGCCGACCGCGAGGGCGAGGGAGAACAGCATCGAGTCGATGACCGGCCGGCCGAGCGTGGTGTTCGCGACGAAGATCAGCACGGTCAGCACGAGCATCACCCGCACCAGGAGGTAGCCGAAGCGGGTGATCCCCTTCTCGTACGCCGTTCGGGGGACGGCTGAGCGCAGGTCGCGGGTGATCGTGCCGAGCTCGGTCGCACGCCCGACCCGGGCCGCGACTGCCCGGCCGGTGCCACTGAGGACGTGGGTGCCGAAGAGCACCGTGTCGGCCCGTGCCGAGAGCGGCGCATCGGGCGCCACCTCGGCGTCCGCACGCTTCTCCACGGGGAACGACTCGCCGGTCAGGCTCGACTCGTCGACGAGGAGCTCGTCGGACTCGAGGAGGCGGCTGTCGGCGGGGATCACGCTCCCGGCTGCGAGGACGACGACGTCACCCACGACGACCTGCGCAACCGGCACTGCGACCTGGTGACCGTCGCGCACCACGGTGGCCTCGACCTGCACCCGCGCGAGTAGTGCCGCGATGTCCCGACCGGCGCGGAAGTCCTGCAGGAAGCCGAGCGCCGCGGAGGCGACGATGATGGCCACGATGATGCTGCCGTCGACCAGGTCACCGACGAGCATCGAGATGACTGTTGCAGCAAGCAGGATCACGATGATCGGACTCGTGAACTGATCGACGAGCAGGCGCCACCAGGTCGAGGTGTGACGACCGGGTGCCGGCGAGTCGGCGAGCCGACGCTGTGCCTGCGTCGCAGCGATCCCGTCCGGGCTCGACCCGAGGTCGGCGAGCACCCGGTCGACCGGGCCCGCCCAGTAGGCCGTCCTCGCGCCGTCCTGCCCGGTCACGGTGGTCAGCCTAGGGCTCGCCTCCGCCGGGACTGCTAGGTTCCGCGGCATGCGTGGATCCGTGACCGTGCAGATGGCGGCCACCCCCGCCGTCGTCTGGGCCCTCCTGTCCGACGTCACTCGCATCGGCGAGTTCAGCCCCGAGACGTTCGAGGCCCGCTGGAGCCGCGGAGCGACCGGTCCCGAGGTCGGTGCGCACTTCAAGGGACACGTCCGGCGCAACGGCATCGGTCCGGTGTACTGGACGCGGTGCCGGGTCACCGAGTGCGTGCCGGAGCGTGACTTCGGGTTCGTGGTCGAGATGGCAGGGAGCGACCTGAACCACTGGCGCTACCAGCTCCGGCCGGTCGACGGCGGCACCGAGGTCACCGAGTCCTTCGAGCTGTCCTCGAAGGGCTACCTGCGGCTCTACTGGGCGTTGCTCGGTTGGCTGCGCGGCCGCACCAACGAGCGCGGAATGCGGCAGACCCTGGAACGGATCAAGGCGATCGCCGAGGACGCGCCTCGTTGAACGCCGCTCAGGCGATCGAGGCGGCCCGCTCGGGCTCGGCCGCGATCGTGAGCCGCCCGCGGCCGGCCCGCTTCGCGCGGTAGAGCGCCGAGTCCGCGGCGGCGTAGAGCGACCGCAGGTCCACGGCGTCGCTCGGCGCGTGCGCCAGGCCCAGGGACACCGAGACCGACAACGGCTCGGCCAGTCCACCCACCACGAACGGGTGTGCGCGCACCTCGGCCAACAGGTCCTCGGCACGCCGTTGCGCAGCTTCGCGAGAGCACGCCGGCAGCAGCACCGCGATCTCGTCGCCGCCCAGCCGGCACACGACGTCGGCCGCTCCGGGTGTCGTGCACGATCAGGTCCGCGAGCTCGATCAGTACCTGGTCACCGACCGGGTGACCGAAGCCGTCGTTGATGGTCTTGAAGTTGTCGACGTCCATCAGGATCAGTGACGTGCCCTCGTCGCTGGTCGCGCCGCTCAGGGCCGAGCTCGCCGCCTGGTCGAGCACTCGGCGGGTCACCAGGCCGGTGAGCGGGTCGATTGCGGCCATCAGCTCGAGCTTCGCCACCAATCGGGCCTGCCGCTCGCTCGAGGCCGTCAGGAGCATCGCGGTGGTGACCAGTGCGGCGGTCGACGTAGCCCGCGTCGACGACGGCGCTCACGGGCGGGCAGCTGGACGCCGACCACGACGAGCTCGCCGAGGATCGAGGCCGCGGTCATCACGACCGCCCCGGGCACGCGCAGCTGGGAGGCGCCGTACAGCGTCGGGAACACCAGGAAGATCTGGGCCGACACCGACGAGTCGTGGGTCAGCAGGTCGACGACGACGATCGCAGCGACCGCCAGCAGCGGGCTCACCGTCCACGCGAGCCGGCTCGCCTCCCGGAAGTAGCGCGCCAGCACCGCGAGCACGATCGACCAGGCCGACGACGCAGGCGCCGATCACCATCTCGCTCGGTCCGGCACCGTGCTCGGCCGGCTGGAACGGCGCGAACACCACGCTCACCGCCGCGGCCACAGCGCACAGCGTCGACACCGATCGCGCGGCCGCACGGTGGTCGCGCGGCAGCATCCAGTCCACCAACATGACCCACCCCCGCGGCTCCCTCGTCCCGGCTCCCTCCCCGAGACACCGTCGTCTCGAGGGTAGGGACACCTGTCCGTTTTGTGCGCTTTTTGACCAATTTGGGATCGGATCGGCGCGCTCGGGTCACGTGGACTCATCGCCGGTCCGCCCGGGAAAATGGCGCGCGTGCCCACCGAACCGGCCACCGACCCGGCGGCCGCCCACCCGGCCGCCGAACGACTGCGCGACCTGGCACTGCTGCGCCGCGTCCGCGACCGGATGGACCGGGAGTACGCCCAGCCGTTGGACGTCGAGGCGCTGGCCCGCGGAGTGCACATGTCTCGGCCGGCCACCTGAGCCGGCAGTTCAAGCTCGCGTACGGCGAGTCGCCGTACTCCTACCTGATGACCCGCCGGATCGAGCGCGCGATGGCGCTGCTACGACGGGGCGACCTCAGTCGTCACCGAGGTGTGCTTCGAGGTCGGCTGCTCGTCGCTTGGGCACCTTCAGCACCCGGTTCACCGAGCTGGTCGGCGTCCCGCCCAGCGTCTACCGCGACCAGGCGGCCGAGGGGGAGTGGGAGTCCTCGGGCATCCCATCGTGCGTCTCCAAGCAGGTCACCAGGCCGATCCGGGCACGATCGGTCAGGAATGGAGAAGCACCGGTGTCGCCGCCGCCTCTAGCGTGAGCGGCATGAACCTCAGCATCCACTCCGCGTTCCTCCCGCACACCGATCGCGACCTTGCCGTCGACTTCTACTGCAACCGGCTCGGCTTCGACCTGCGCCAGGAGGTCGGCTACAACTCGATGTACTGGCTCACCGTCGGCCCGCCAGGCCAACCGGACGTCTCCCTGGTGCTGACCCCGCCGGTGCCGGATCCCGGCGTCACCGCCGACGAGCGGCGGGTCATCGCGGAGATGATGGCCAAGGGCACCTACGCGATCCTCACCCTCGCCACGCCCGACCTCGACGCGACCTTCGACAAGCTGCAGGCCGCGGACGTCGACATCGTCCAGGAGCCGATCGACCAGCCCTACGGGATCCGTGACTGCGCGGTCCGCGACCCGTTCGGCAACCTGATCCGGATCAACGAGGTGCGCTGAGGTCGCTGAGAGACTGCACTCGATGAGCTCCCAGGAACATGCGGCTGCCGGCCCGCGCGCCGCAGACAGCCACGACCTGATCCGCGTGCGCGGCGCGCGGGAGAACAACCTGAAGGACATCGACGTCGAGCTGCCCAAGCGACGCCTGACGGTCTTCACCGGCGTCTCCGGCTCCGGCAAGAGCTCGCTGGTGTTCGATACGATCGCCGCCGAGTCGCGGCGGCTCATCGACGAGACCTACAGCGCGTTCCTGCAGGGGTTCATGCCGACGCTGGCGCGGCCGGACGTCGATCGGCTCGAGGGCCTGACGACCGCGATCATCGTGGACCAGGAGCGGATGGGCGCGAACCCGCGGTCGACGGTCGGGACCGCGACCGACGCGAACGCACTCCTGCGGATCCTCTTCAGCCGGCTCGGAGATCCGCACGTCGGTCCGCCGACGGCGTTCTCGTTCAACGTGCCGACCCGGCGGGCCGGCGGTGTGCTCAGCACCGAGAAGGCCGGACGCGTGGAGAAGAGGGTGGTCAAGGACGCGGTCTACCTCGGCGGCATGTGTCCGCGCTGCGAGGGGATGGGCAACGTCTCGGACTTCGACCTCACCGCGCTCTATGACGAGACCAAGTCGCTCTCCGAGGGCGCCCTGCTGGTTCCCGGCTACAGCATGGACGGCTGGTACGGCCGGATCTTCAGTGGCGCGGGCCTGCCGATGGACAAGCCGATCGCGAAGTTCACGAAGAAGGAGCGCGACAAGCTCCTCCACGGCGGCCCGGAGAAGATCAAGGTCGAGGGGGTGAACCTCACCTACGAAGGGCTGATCCCCAAGATCCAGAAGTCGATCCTGTCCAAGGACGTCGAGGCGATGCAGCCGCACGTCCGTCGCTTCGTCGAACGAGCGATCACCTTCGACACCTGTCCCGAGTGCGACGGCACGCGACTGACCAGCCAGGCACGGGCCTCGAAGGTCGCCGGGAAGAGCATCGCCGACCTGTGCGCGATGCAGATCAGCGACCTCGCGGAGTGGGTCCGGGACCTCTCGGAGCCGTCGGTCGCGCCGCTGCTGACCGGGTTGTCGGAGCTGCTGGACTCGTTCGTGGACATCGGCCTGGGCTATCTCAGCCTGGATCGTCCGGCGGGCACCCTGAGCGGGGGAGAGGCCCAGCGGACGAAGATGATCCGGCACCTCGGCTCGTCGCTGACCGACGTCACCTACGTCTTCGACGAGCCCACGATCGGCCTGCACCCCCACGACATCCAGCGGATGAACGACCTGCTGCTGCAGCTGCGCGACAAGGGCAACACGGTGCTGGTCGTCGAGCACAAGCCGGAGACGATCGCGATCGCCGACCACGTCGTCGACCTCGGGCCCGGAGCGGGCACGGACGGCGGCACGGTGTGCTTCGAGGGCGACGTGGAGGCCCTGCGTCGCAGTGGCACCGTCACCGGGCTGCACTTCGACGACCGCGCCCGCCTCAAGGACGACGTGCGTGTCGCCACCGGTGCGCTGCCGGTCCGGGCAGCCTCGACGCACAACCTCCAGGACGTCGACGTGGACGTGCCGCTGGGCGTCCTGTGCGTGCTCACCGGCGTCGCCGGCTCGGGCAAGAGCTCCCTGGTCCAGGGGTCGATCGCCGGTCGCGACGGCGTCGTGGTCGTCGACCAGGGCGCGATCAAGGGCTCGCGGAGGAGCAACCCGGCGACGTACACCGGGCTTCTGGACCCGATCCGGAAGGCCTTCGCCAAGGCCAACGGGGTGAAGCCGGCGCTGTTCAGCTCCAACTCCGAAGGCGCCTGCCCGAGCTGCAAGGGCGCCGGCGTCATCTACACCGAGCTCGGCGTGATGGAGACCGTCGAAACCCCGTGCGAGGAGTGCGAGGGGCGCAGGTTCCAGCCGGCGGTGCTCGAGTACACCCTCGGGGATCGCACCATCGCCGAGGTCCTCGACCTGCCCGTCGACGCGGCACTGGACTTCTTCGGCGAGGGCGAGGCAGCGACGCCCGCCGCAGCGAAGGTGCTCGGTCGGCTGGTCGACGTGGGTCTTGGTTATGTCAAGCTGGGGCAGCCGCTCACCACGCTGTCGGGAGGGGAGCGGCAGCGCCTGAAGCTGGCCGCCGAGATGGCGGACAAGGGGATCGTCTACGTGCTGGACGAGCCCACCAGCGGGCTGCACCTGGCCGACGTCGAGCAGCTGCTCGGGCTCCTCGACCGGCTCGTCGACGCCGGCAGGTCGGTGATCGTGATCGAGCACCACCAAGCCGTGATGGCCCACGCCGACTGGATCATCGACCTGGGTCCGGGCGCCGGCCACGACGGCGGCCGGGTCGTCTTCGAAGGCACGCCGGGCGACCTGGTTGCGGCCCGGTCCACGCTGACCGGGCAGCACCTCGCGGACTACGTCAGGACAGGAGCGCGCTGATGTGCATGTACGGGTTGCAGACGATCGGCCACGTCGAGTCGCCGCTGGGTGATCGTGCCGAGGCGCCCCGCCAACCCGACGAGGGTGCTCCGGACGCGTGGGTCGTGGTCGACGAGCGGTATGCCGCGGCGCTCGCGGGCCTGACCGCCGGGACCGACGTGGTCCTGGTGACCTGGCTCGACCGGGCCGATCGGACGACGCTCCGCGTGCACCCGCGCGGGGACTCCGAGCGGCCGCTCGCCGGCGTCTTCGCGACGCGAGCACCCGACCGCCCCAACCCGATCGGCCTGCACGACGTGCACATCCTCGAGGTCAGCGGCACGCGGGTGCGCGTGGCGAGCCTCGAGGCGCTCGACGGGACCCCGATCCTGGACATCAAGCCGGTGCTGACCGCGGTCCGCTGACGCGCTGGGCGGGCCGGCTTTGCGGCGCGCCGCACGCGCCGGCCGAAGACCTTGCCGGCACACGAGACGCGAGCCGCGCCGGACCGGGGGCTAATCTGAACATATGAACGCTGGTTCAGATATGCGGCTGTCGGCCGCAGCACGCGAGCACCTGGTGGATCCGGACAAGGTTCGCGACGTGCGCGAACGCACGCCGCCCGAGCAGGACGTGGAGGATCTTGCCGATGTGTTCGGGCTGTTGTCCGAGCCTGGGCGACTGCGCCTGTTGATCGCGCTGCTGGAGGGCGAGCTGTGCGTGTCCGACCTTGCCGCGGTGGCTGATCTGAGCGAGTCCTCGACCAGTCATGCGCTACGGATCCTGCGAGCCCACCGGGTGGTGACGGTGCGCCGTTCGGGACGGATGGCGTACTACCAGCTGGCCGATGCCCACGTGCGGATGCTGCTCGACCTCGCGGTGGCCCACGTGCAGCACACCGAGCTGGTGCACCACCACGACGAGGAGCACCCATGAGCGACCCGCATCTGCACGACCTCGAGGCCCAGGCGGCCGAGCCGGCCAGCACGGCGAAGGACTCCGACCGGTCGCATGCCCACAGTCATGGAGTCTCCTCAGGCGCCGACCGGAGATTCCTTTCGTTGGCCCTGATGCTGCTGCTGGGGTTCATGGTCGCCGAGGTGGCCGCGGCGTTGGCAAGTGGCTCGCTCGCCCTCCTGGCCGACGCGGGTCACATGCTCACCGACGTCGCCGCGCTGGCGACCGCCGTGGTCGCCACGCGGTTGGCCACTCGGCCCGAGGGCGGGCAGTGGACCTACGGCCTCAAGCGCGCCGAGATCCTGTCGGCGGCGGTCAACGGCCTGACCCTGGTGGTCATCGGCACAGTGGTCGCTGTCGAGGGGGTGCGACGGCTCTTCGAGCCGCCGGACGTCGCGGGGGAGCTCGTGCTCTGGGTTGCCCTGGCCGGGATCGTGGTCAACCTGGTCGCCACCTGGACGTTGGCGAAGGCCGACCAGTCCTCGCTCAACGTCCGTGGTGCCTACCTGCACATCCTCACCGACCTGTACGGCTTCATCGGCACCGCCATCGCCGGTGTGGTGATCATGGTGACCGGCTGGGTGCGGGCCGATGCGGTTGCATCACTGCTGGTCGCGGGCCTGATGGTCCATGCCGCCTGGGGACTGCTCCGCGACTCGGGCCGGATCCTGCTGCAGGCCGCCCCCAGCCACGTCGCCCTCGGCGAGGTGCGCAGCCATCTCCTCGAGTGCACGCAGGTGGTCGCGGTGCACGATCTGCATGCGTGGACGGTCACCTCCGGACTTCCGACGCTCTCGGCACACGTGGTGGTTCGCCAGGACTGTTTCCGCGACGGCGAGGCGCCCAGGGTGCTCGACAACCTGCAGCGCTGCCTCGCTGGTCACTTCGACATCGAGCACTCGACCTTCCAGCTCGAGCCGGAGGGACACCGTGATCACGAGCCGGCGGCTCATCACTGAGCCCCGCGGACGGACGTGACCGTGCGGGGGTGGACTCCCGTTTCGCGCTGACCTGGTTCGCCGATAACCGACATTATGTCAATACGCGTGGGCAGGCCCCCTCCCAGACCGCCGGGTGCTGCCCCGGGTCGCTACGGTCGCGCCATGACGTTCACCGATGTCGAGGTGGCGATCGCGGCGGCCGGCGCCGGCGCTCGCGTGGTTGCCCGCGGCTACGGTGACGAGCACGCCCGGTTCGCCAAGTCGTCCACCGACTTCGCCACCCAGGCAGACCTCGACGCGGAAGCCGCCATCCTCGAGGTCCTCGAACGTCATCGTCCCGACGATGCTCGGACCGGTGAGGAGTCCGGACATTCGGGCAATCTGCACGCCGAACGACGCTGGCTGGTGGACCCGCTCTGTGGAACGCTCAACTACTCGGCCGGTACCCCACTGATCGCGGTGAACGTCGCCCTCATGTCCGGCGGCACCGCCCTTGCCGCGGCCGCCGCAGACCCGATCGCCCGCGAGGTGTTCTGGACCGACGGCGCGCAGGCCCACCGCCGGAAGGAGGAGATCGACGAGGCGCTGCACCCGACGCCCCGATCGGGTCTGGTCGAGATCAACTGCGACGGCCCGCTCGACCGCCCCTTCGTCGGTGGGCAGCTCGTCGGCGAGCCGTTGCTGCGGAAGGAGTTCGGACCTCGGGTGATCTCCTCGACCCTGGGGGTCGCCTGGGTCGCGGCAGGACGACGAGCGGCGTACGTCTCCGACGGAGAGTTCCGCGACAACGTGCACTTCGCGGCCGGCATCGCACTCTGCCGGGCAGCCGGTTGCGTGTTGAGTGACCTCGAGGGCAGTCCGCTGCACACAGGACGCGGGCTGGTCATCTCGGCCGACCAACAGACTCACGATCGGATGCTCGCGCTGGTTGCGCCGCACCTGCGAGCCGTTCGGTCGACGCCCTGACGGCCGCAGCCCGATCAGTCCGGATACGCCACGTGCAGGTCGCGAGGCGCCGGGGCGCCTTTCCCGGTCTCGACCAGCGACTTCAGGCTCAACAGGTACGTCGCCCACTTCGTGCTGCAGTGATGCATGAACTCGACCGGCTCCCGCCAGCCCTGGTGGCCGAACAGCACGATCGTCCAGTCGCCGTCCTGGCGCAGGTCCCACTCGACCGTGGTGCCGACCCATTCCTCGGGACCGTCCACGACCTTCCAGGCCACCCGTTCGGCCGGCCTTCTGCGTCGGTCACCTGCATGTCGAACCCACCGGGCGGGAACCGGAACTCGATGACTTCGCCCACGCCCGTACTCCCCCGGCGCCCGTCGAACGCGCGTTCGTGTCGTCGGTCCACCAGCCGGCGAGGCCCTCGACGGTCGTCAGCGCTTCGTACACCTTCTCCGGCGTCGCGTCTTGATCGCCGACCCGGTGCAGGATGTCCACCATCTCTATCTTCCTCTCTGTCGCGCGCCCGCTTCTCGGGCGCGCCCGATCGCACGCCGCCACGAGCGTGACGCGTCGCCTGCGTGGAGGTCAGCCCTCCTGGTTGCGCTGGACCGCCTCGGCGATCCGCTTGATCCGCTGGAGACGGGCGTCCCACGCCGACCCGACCGACTCCAGCTGAGCCGCTGCCCGAGCGAGCTGGGCCTGGTCGACCTGGTAGCGCTTCTCCCGTCCCGCCTGCGTCGCGCGCACCAGGCCGACCCGGTCCAGCACGGCCAGGTGTTTGGCGACCGCCTGCCGGGTGACGGGCAGCCGCTGGCCCAGCTGACGTCGCGGTGCCGTCGTCCCTCGGCGAGCAGCAGGTCGAGCATCCGGCGCCGCGTCGGGTCGCCGATCGCCGACCAGAGCGCGTCGTCGACGCCGGTTGCGGCTGCCGGGCTCATGCCGCGCTCGCCAGCGTCGCCGACGTAGGGAGCGATGCGCGGGCAGGTAGAAGTCCCAGCCGGTGACGTGCTCGCGGTACTGCTCCTCGAGCACGGCAGCCTCCCAGCCCATCTCGCGGAAGCCGGACTCGGTCATCCTCAGCAGGGTGCCGCCCGCGGACGGCGTCAGGTCGAAGGTCACCAGCAAGGAGTTGCCCGGCGACGGCCGGCTCCGCCCGCCGGGTGGGTCCAGCGGAACGAGAAGGTCCGCGGCGGCTCGCACCTCGAGACGTCGAAGCGACACGACCGTGCCACCCGCCCCGCGTTCGCCGAACACGATCTCCCCCGCGGCTCCCGGGCGCACGCTCGTACGCCGCCTCGTCGGGCCACCACTCCTGCACGTGCTCCGGGCTGCTCACCACGTCGAAGACGACCTCGGGCGATGCGTCGACGAAGATCTCCCGCTCGATCGTGCCGAACTCCATGACGGCCTCCTGCGCGCCCATGCAACGTTTGGTTGCACACCAACCGTAGCCGCGTGATCCGGCGCCACGCAACCTTATGTTGCACATCCGGTTCGACCTCGTCTCCGAGGCAGCCGGTGGCGGGGTCGCGAACAGTCCTGCGCCGGCACGGCTGGGGTCCGGGGTCCGGCCCGGGTCCGGCCGCGGGACTGCCCGTTGTCGCCCTCCTCGCAGGGATTGTCGGTAGGGTCGGCCCATGGAGATCCCGGTCTACGACCTCAATGACGGCACCGAGCTGCCCGCCGTCGGCTTCGGCACGGTCGGGCTGCAGGGTGCGGACGGCCTCGAGGCGATCCTGGGCGCGATCGAGCGCCGGCTACCGCCTGCTCGACACGGCCGTCAACTACGGCAACGAGATGACCGTCGGCGAGGCGGTCCGGCGCTCCGGCGTACCGCGGCCGGAGTTCCGGGTCACCAGCAAGCTCCCCGGCCGCCACCACGCGTACGACGACGCGATCGTCTCCACGCACGAGTCGCATCGGCCGGCTCGGCCTCGAGCACATCGACCTGCACCTGATCCACTGGCCCAACCCGAAGCGCGACCAGTACGCCGAGGCCTGGCGGGCCCTGGTCGACCTCCAGCGCGACGGCCTGGTCACCACCATCGGCGTCTCGAACTTCACCGCCGAGCACCTCGACCGGATCATGGACACCAGTGGTGTGGTGCCGGCGGTCAACCAGATCGAGATGCACCCCTACTTCCCGCAGGAGGAGCTGCGCGCGGTGCACGACTCGCTCGGCATCCGCACCGTCGCCTGGAGCCCGCTGGCCAAGGCCAAGGCGCTCTTCGAGGAGGAGCCGGTGCGCGCCGCCGCCGAGGCGCACGGGGTGTCGCCCGGCGCAGGCGGTGCTGCGCTGGCACTTCCAGCTCGGCTCGGTGCCGATCCCGAAGTCCGCGGACCCCGGAGCACCAGCTCGCGAACGGCGACATCTTCGGCTTCGAGCTCAGCGACGACGAGATCGCACGCGATCACCGCGCTCGGTCGCGAGGACGGACGCCTGTTCGACGGCGACCCGAACGAGCACTACGAGATGTGATCCGGTCCCCCGCTCGGCAGCACCTACGCATCGGCCGCGTGATCCGCACCCGCCTGGCTCCCCTCCTGCTCGTCCCTGCGCTACTCCTCGCCGGAGCCTGCGGTTCCGGCGGCACGTCCGGTTCCGGTACGCCGCCCGCCGGCCTGTCAGTACCCGGACTCCGGCGCGGCCGCCGCGCCGGAAGGTCGATCCCCCGCCGGGCAACCCGACCCGCTGACAACCCGGACACGCTGACCATCAGCACCAGCGCCGGCGACATCCCGGTGACCCTCGAGCCCGAGCAGGCGCCGTGCGCGGTTAACTCGTTCGTGTCGCTGGCCGACCAGGGCTACTTCGACGACACCGCCGTGCCACCGGCTGACCACCCAGGGCTACTTCGTGCTCCAGTGCGGCGACCCCACCGGCACCGGCACCGGTGGGCCCGGCTACACCTTCGCCGACGAGCTGGTCGCCGAGCGACCCGCGACTGCAGCCGTGCGGGCAGGCGGGCGGTCAGGACTACTGCACGTACAACTCCGGCACGGTCGCGATGGCCAACGCCGGTCCGGACACGAACGGCTCGCAGTTCTTCCTGGTCTACGGCAACTCGAAGTTCCCGCCCGGCCTACACCGTCCTCGGGCACATGGACGCGGCCGGCCTCAAGGTGGTCAAGAACGATCGCCGCGGCCGGCATCGCTGCCGGGAGCGACTCGCCGGAGCGTCCGGGCGACGGCAAGCCCGAAGGAGCCGGTGACGATCACCTCGGTGAAGTGAGTCAGGCCTGCTGCTCCATCGCCACCGGGCTCGGGCAGCGCGACCGTGCGGCTCACCGTGCAGATCCGGTCACGTGACCGCTCGATGGCGCTCTGCAGCACTCCGCGCGCCGCGTCGCCCGCCTCGCCGGCGGGGAACGCTGACGTCGAAGACCACCCGCAGGTCCGTCAGGTGGTTGCCGTCGCTCGTCGCGCACCTTGTCGCCCTCGACGTGCACGTCGAACGAGCTCCGGCGGCCGACCTCTTGCCGGTGATGTAGTCGACGTCGATCGCCGCGCATCCGGCGATAGCGGCCAGCAGCAGCTCGACCGGCGTGAAGTCGGGGTCGTCGCCCTCACCGATGGGCAGCACTCCCCCGCGGCGGTTCGTCGCCTTGAAGCGGTGCTCCCCGATCCGGGTGAGCTCGACACTGCGGAGCGTGTCCCTGACCTGGTCGGCCGGGTCGGTCGGACGCGTCGGTCATGGACGCCAGCCTGCCACGGCCGGTCGTGCTACCGGGTCACCCGGCAGTCCTCGAACAGCGCGTAGTCGCAGCAGGTCGCGGTACCGCCGACGCAGCTGGTTGTCGAGCACGTTGTCGGCGACCTCCGTCGTCGGCCCCGCGGTGAAGGTGTTGCCGTCGACCGAGTACGTCGTCCGGTAGACGTCCCACGCCGGAACGACACCGATCGGCCGATGCGCCCGGGCCTCGATGATCTCGAAGCCCGTGGACGTGCAGGCGGCAGCGACGTGCTGCATCGGGGCATCGGTCGCGACGAAGGGCACCAACCCCCGCCTGCCGCCGACATCGGTCATGCCGGTTCCGTTCCACGCGTTCAGGTGGGCGACGAAGCCACCGCGTGGATGAGTCTGCACGACCAGGACGAGCGCACCGTCCCGGCCCGGGACCGAGACCGCGTGAACGTCCTGGGAGCGCACCGGCAGCGACGCGTCGAAGTTGAGGTCGGCATAGGAGGCGTCCTGACCCTTGCCGACCAAAACCGACAGGGAGTCGGCGGCCAGGCAGTCGTCTCCCGGCGTCCTGGCCGCCGCCTCGAAGCTGACCGCATCGCGGACACCGTCACCGTCGACGTCGATGTGCGCGGGCACCAACCCGAGGACCACGACTCCCTTCATCGCGGTCTGACGCGACGACCTGGCCGACCGTTCCGTCATGGTTCGAACATACGTCTGTCTCTCGTGCCCAGCCTCCGACTCGACGAAGCCCGTGCCCGGTTCGACCTCCTCAGCGTGACGGCGTACGACGTCACGCTGGACCTGCGCGGGGAGGAGACGTTCACGAGCCGGACGGTGATCGACGTGACCTCGCGAGGCGGGGACACGTTCCTCGACCTCAAGGCCCGCGCGCTCGGATCGATCGCCCTCGACGGCCGGGCGCTGCCCGTCCACGCCTGGGCCGACGGGCGCTATCCGCTCTCCCTGCCGGCCGGCGAGCACCGGCTCGAGGTCGACGCGGTGATGGGCTTCCGCAACGACGGCGAGGGCCTGCACCGCGCGGTCGACCCGGCCGACGGTCGGGCGTACGTCTACCAGATGAGCTTCATGAGCGCCGCGCCGTCGGTCTTCGCCTGCTTCGACCAGCCTGATCTCAAGGCGCCGTACACCGTGCACGTGATCGCTCCGGAGGACTGGACCGTGATCGCGAACGCGCCCGGTGAGCAGGTCGAGCCCGGTCGGTGGGAGTTCGCGCAGAGCCAGCCCCTGTCGACCTACTTCGTGACCCTGGTCGGCGGCCCGTACCACCGGATCGCCGACGAGCACGACGGCATTCCACTGGGCCTGCTCTGCCGGTCCTCGATGGCACGCGCCCTCGACGACGACGCCGACGAGCTGTTCACGGTGACCCGCCAGTGCTTCGACGAGTTCCACCGGCTGTTCGGCATCCCCTACCCGTTCGGCAAGTACGACCAGGCGTTCGTGCCCGACTTCAACGCCGCCGCGATGGAGAACCCGGGCTGCGTGACGATGCGCGAGGCCTACCTGTTCACCACCAAGGTGCCCCGCGGGATCCGGGTGCAGCGGGCCACGACGGTCGCGCACGAGATGGCGCACCAGTGGTTCGGCAACCTGGTGAGCCCGAAGTGGTGGGACGACCTCTGGCTGAACGAGGCATTCGCCGAGTACATGGGCAACCGCGTGACCGCGGAGGTCACCGAGTTCACCGATGCGCTCGTCTGGGCCTCGGCGACCCGGAAGAACTGGGGACTGACCGCGGACTCGCGGCCCTCGACCCATCCCGTCGCCGGCACCGGCGCCGTCGACGCCGACGCGGCGCTGCAGGACTTCGACGGGATCTCCTACGCCAAGGGTCACGCCGTCCTGACCCAGCTCGCGGACCGGGTCGGCGACGACGTCTTCTTCACCGGCGTCCGCGAGCACTTCGACCGGCACCGGTTCGGCAACGCGACCATGCGCGACCTCTTCGACGCCTGGGAGCGTGCCGGCGCGGCGGACCTCGACTCCTGGACCGACGCCTGGCTCCGCACGGCGGGGCTCGACCGCATCGACCTGGTCCGGCCGGCCGCGGACGGACCGGGCGAGCTGGTCCGCACGTCGCCCGACGGCCTCCCGAGCCGGCGCACGCAGGGCTTCGCGGTGGCGCAGTGGGACGGCACGTCGTGGCAGTCCGGCGACGTGTACGTCGACGCCGACCACGTCCCGCTCGACGTCGACCCCGAGACACCCGTGATCCTGGATGCGGAGGGCACCGCCTGGGCGGACCTCACCATCGACGAGGTGACCGCCGCCCGGCTGCCGGCCCTGATGGCGCAGGTCGACGATGCCCGGCTGCGCGCATCGATCTGGACCACGGTGCGCAACGGCGTGCACCACGCCCGGCTGGACCCGGCGCGCGCGGTCGACATCCTCGCCGGCGGGATCCCCCACGAGGTGCACGACTTCGTGCTGACCGCGCTCGGCGTGTGGGCCGGGGACGACGGCGAAGGCACCCACAACTCCGTCCACCTGAAGCTGCTCCCCGTCGTCGCCGACGCCGACGCGGCCCGGCGACGGCTCTTCGACGCGTTCCTCGACCGGGCCACGTCCGCGTCAGCCTGGCTCGGAGCTCCAGCTGGCCGCCGCCCAGGCCGCCGTCTTGAACGCGTCGGACGCCGAGCCGTTGCGCGCGCTGCTCGCCGGCGACTGGCTCCCCGGGCTCGAGGTCGACGCCGGCCTGCGCTGGCGGGCGCTCAAGCGGCTGGCCTCTCTCGGCGCGACCGACCTCGACGAGCTCGACAAGGTCCTCGCCGGCGACAACGACGCGAAGTCGCAGCTGGCGCACGCCTGGTGCCGCGCCCGACTGCCGGAGCCGGAGGCCAAGGCATGGGCCTGGCAACGGTTCACCGGTGAGGTGAAGGCCTCCAACTACGAGATCGAGGCGATCGGCAGCGGCATGTGGCAGACCGGCCGGGACGACCTGCTGGCGTCGTACGCCGCCCGGTACTTCGAGGAGCTGCCGGCCACGACGTCCGTGCGCGAGGGCTGGGTGCTGGGAGACGCGGCCCGGTGGTTCTTCCCGATCACGGTGACCACCGAGGACACCCTGCACCGAGCCGACGCGCTGCTCGCCACCGAAGCGCTCGACCCCGACCCTGCGTCGTGTCCTCGTCGACGCCGGCGACGAGCTGCGCCGTCGGCTGGCGTGCATCCGGCGGTACTCGTGACCGAGGGGCTCGCCCGCCGGCCGGGGCCGTCGGTCCGCACGCGGGTCGTCGAGTACGACGGCGACAAGCGTCTCGAGCACGAGGACCGGCTCGCCACCGAGGAGCCGCTCGAGATCCGCCTCGTGTGGCCCGGTTCGCCGGCGCGCCGGATCGCCGTCACCATGCGCACGCCCGGTCACGACTTCGAGCTCGCCGTCGGCTGGCTGGTCCACGAGGGCCTCCTCGCCCCCGACCAGATCACCTCGGTGCGCTACTGCACCGACACCGATCTCGGCCCGCTCGAGGAGTTCAACGTGGTCACCGTCGAGGCGACCGCTCCCCCGCTCCGGCTGCCGGACGCGCGCGCGGTGAGCTCTGCCTGCGGGGTCTGCGGCAAGGAGTCGATCTCTGACGTGCTCGGCGCCCCGGTGCCGACGGTCTCCGACGCTCGGGTATCCCTCGACGTGGTCCGCCGGCTCCCCGGCCGGCTCCGCGAGGAGCAGCCGGGCTTCGCCCGCACGGGTGGGCTGCACGCGGCCGGCCTGTTCGAGGCGGACGGGTCGCGGGTCGTCGTACGCGAGGACGTCGGGCGGCACAACGCCGTGGACAAGGCGGTCGGGGCGATCCTGCTGTCCGGCGCCGTCGACGAGGGTGCCGCCGGTCCTCGTGCTCAGCGGACGGATCGGCTTCGAGCTCGTCCAGAAGGCCGTGGTCTCCGGCATCGGGGTCGTCGTCGCCGTCGGCGCTCCGTCGTCCCTCGCCGTCGACCTCGCGGCCGAGGCCGGCCTGGCCCTGGTCGGGTTCACCCGTCCGGACCGGTGCGTGGTCTACGCGGGGGACCATCGGCTCGGCGTGTGAGCCCGGCGATGTCGGCGCGCTCTCCTAGCGTGGAGGCGTGCGCATCCTCCACACCTCCGACTGGCACCTGGGCCGCCAGTTCCACGGCCAGGGGATGCTCGCGCACCAGGCCGCTTACGCCGACCACCTGATCGCCACGGTCGAGGCCGAAGCCGTCGACCTCGTCGTGGTCTGCGGTGACGTCTACGACCGTGCCCTGCCGCCGGTCGACGCCGTCGAGCTCGCCGACGAGACCTTCGCGCGGCTCGCTGCCTCGCGAGCCCGCGTCGTGGTCATCAGCGGCAACCACGACTCGGCGCGGCGGCTCGGGTTCAACGCACGACTGGTCGACGCCGCCGGGTTCCATCTGCGCACGGTCGCCGATGGCCTTGCGACTCCGGTCGTGCTCGACGACGCCGCGGGCCCGGTCGCGGTCTACGGCATCCCTTACCTCGAGCCCGACCTGCTGCGCCACGCGTGGGGGCTCCCGGCTCGCTCGCACCAGGCGGCGATGGCCGAGGCGACCGCGCGCGTCCGCGCGGACCTTGCCGGCCGTCGAGCGGGCGTCCGCTCGGTGGTCCTCGCCCATGCGTTCGTCGCCGGGGGCCAGGAGTCCGACAGTGAGCGCGACATCTCCGTCGGCGGCGTGGCCATGGTGGCTGCGTCGACGTTCGAGGGCTTCGACTACGTCGCCCTCGGACACCTGCACGGCCGGCAGACGCTGACCGACGCGATCCGCTACTCCGGGTCACCGCTGGCCTACTCCTTCTCGGAGGCAGACCACGTGAAGGGCAGCTGGCTGGTCGACCTCGACGCCCGCGGCCGGGTGACGGCGGAGTTCGTCGAGGCGCCGGTGCCACGCAGCCTCGCGCGACTGTCCGGCACGCTCGAGCAGCTCCTCGCAGATCCCCGCCACGCCACGGCCGAGGATGCGTGGGTCCAGGCCACGCTCACCGACGCGCAACGACCGGTCCGGGCCATGTCCCGGCTCCAGCAACGATTCCCGCACGCGGTGGCCCTGGTCTTCGCGCCGGAAGGCGGCGCCCCGCACAAGGAACGGTTGCGTCTGGAGGGGCGCAGCGACCACCAGATCGCCCTCGACTTCGTGACCGCCGTGCGGGAGGTCCCGCCGAGTGCCCGCGAGAGTCGCGCTGTTGCGCGACGCGTGTGACGCCTGCGCGGCCGATCCGGACGCCGACACCCTGGTCAGCGCGGGGTGACCCGACGATGAGGCTGCACCACCTCGAGGTCACTGCGTTCGGGCCGTTCGCCGACACGGTGGAAGTCGATTTCGACGAGCTCTCCGCGGGTGGTCTGTTCCTGCTCACCGGCGCGACCGGCGCCGGCAAGACCAGCGTGCTCGATGCGGTCTGCTTCGCGCTCTACGGGCAGGTGCCCGGCGACCGGGCCGGTGCCCGCCACCTGCGCAGCGACCACGCCGCCCCCGGCGTCGCGCCCCGGGTGGTCCTGGAGGCCAGCATCGGAGCCCGGACCTTCCGCTTCACCCGATCGCCGGCCTGGTCGCGACCGAAGCGGCGCGGCTCGGGTGAGACCCGCGTGCCGGCGCACGCGCTCGTCGAGGAGCGCGTCGCGACACCTGGGTCGCGCTCACCAACCGCCTCGACGACGCCGGCCTGCTCGTCGGCGAGCTGCTCGGCATGACCGCGGCACAGTTCACCCAGGTGGCGATGCTGCCGCAGGGACGGTTCCAGGCCTTCCTGCGGGCCACCTCGAGCGAGCGACATGCCGTGCTCCAGCGACTGTTCCGCACGGATCGGTTTGAGCGCGTCGAGCGCTGGCTCGCCGAGCGTCGGCTGATGTCGGGACGCGCCGCCGACGCAGCCGCGGCCGACGTCCGCGCCGTGCTGCACCGCCTCCAGGAGGTCGCCGGCGCCGACCTGCCGGACGGGTGGTCCGATGATCTCGCCGCGGCCGACGACCGGGGTGACGTCGCTGCGTGGTCCCGGGCGCTGGCCGAGACTGCCGAGTCCGACCGCGGCACGGCCGAGCGGGATCTCGGGTCCGCCGAGGCCCAGATGGTCACGGCCGACGCACGCCTCGCCGACGCGCGCGGGCTGCACGACCTGCAGCGGCGCGCCGAGTCCGCCGCGCAAGAGATCGTCGCGCTGCAGCGACGTGACGCCGAGCTCGGCGCAGTGCGCACGGCACTCGACGCTCACCGCCGCGCCCAGCCGCTGACCGCGCTGACCGACCGGGCAGCCGAGTGCCGCCGCCTCGCCGACCGGGCCGCCACCGCCTGGGTCGCGCATCGCGGCGTCGTCGCTGAACACCACCCTGCCCTCGACCCTGACCTCGAGCTCGACTTCGGGCCGGACCTCAGGCCGGACGTCGGGCCGGCAGAGGTGCTCGCCGAGCGACACCGCGCGGCAGTCGCCGCCCGCGCGGGCGCCGAGGCGTACCAGCCCCGAGCGCAGGAGCTCATCACGCTTCGCGCCCGCCGAGGCGAGCTCACCGCCCAGGTGTCCGCCCTCACGGCCTCGCTCGCAGCGCTCGACGCCACAGCCGCCGGTCAGCCCGCCGCCCTCGCCGCGGCGCGTGCCGCGCTGGACGACGCCCGGCTGGCGGCGGCCGAGCTGGCGGCGGTCCAGGCCGACGTCACGACCCTGGCGGAGCTCCAGCGCGCAGCTGCCCGGCGGCAGGTCGTCGAGGCGGAGCTCGACGCGGCTCGCGCCGACCTCGCCGAGGCGCGCGACTCGACGCTGACCGCGAAGGAGACCTACCTCGCCGTCCGCGAGGCTCGCATCAACGGCATGGCAGCCGAGCTCGCCGGCGCCCTTGCGGCGGGCTGCGCCTGCCCGGTCTGCGGCAGCAACTCGCACCCTGCCCCGGCCCATGGCACCAGCGACCCGGTCGGCCGCGCCCAGGAGGACGCCGCTCGCAAGGCCTACGAGGACGCCGCCTTCACCCACCAGAGCCAGGAGGTGCGCGTCGCCACCCTGGCCGCCGAGCTCGACGCCCTGGCCGCGCGCCTCGTCGGCGTCGACACCTCGAGGCTTTCCGACCAGCTGCGCGCCCGGGGTGGCCAACTGCGCACCACCCGCGCCCTCGCCGCCGACGTCGAGACGCGTGCGGACCGGCTCGACGGCCTCGAGGCACAGGCAGGGGCGACCGGGGCGGCGCGCGACCGGACCCAGCTCGACCTGGTCGCCGCAGAGCGGGAGCTCGCGACCGTCGCGACCGCCGAGTCCGCGCTCGCCGCGGAGCTCGACACCCTGCTGGATGGCGCGCCCGACCTGGACACCCTGCTCGCGCGGCACGACCAGCGTTGCGACGCGCTCGACCGCGCCCAACGCGCCTTCGCGGCGTACGACGCCGCCGTCCGGGCCGCGGACGCCGCCGGTGCGGCCGCCCATGACGCCGCGACCCGAGCGGGATTCGAGAGCGTCGAGGGCGCGGTCGAGGCGCTTCTCGCAGACGACCAGTTCCAGGCCGCCCACCAGAGCCTCGCCGACGCCGAGGCGACGCGCGTCGCGGCCGAGCGGGTCCTGGCCGACCCAGCGACGAAGGCGGCGCTCGCCCAGGACGCACCCGACCTCGACGTCGCCGTCGTCACCCAACGGCTCGCCGGTGAGACCCTGCGGACCGCCGCTTCCGCGCTCGACGCCGCGACCACCCGGGCACGCCGCCTGTCCGCCCTCGACGTTCGCCTGCGCGAGCAGCTCGAGGTGTGGCGGCCGCTTCGTGAGCAGCACGGTGTGCTCGCCGGGCTGTCCCAGCTCGTCGAGGGCAAGGGCCCCGACAACCCGCAGCGCATCCGGCTGGCCTCGTACGTCCTCTCCGAGCGACTCCGCCAGGTCGTGGCGGCCGCGAACGAGCGACTCGCGCGGATGACCGGTCGGCGCTACTCGCTGGAGCACACCGACGACCGCGGCGCCGGCGAGCAGCGCGGTGGCCTGAGCCTGCTCGTGCGCGACGACTGGAACGGCATTCCCCGGGACCCGGCCACGCTCTCCGGCGGTGAGACGTTCGTGGTCTCCCTCGCCCTCGCACTCGGCCTCGCCGACACCGTCGCCCACGAAGCCGGCGGCACCGACATCGACACCCTGTTCATCGACGAGGGCTTCGGCTCGCTGGACGCCGACACCCTCGAGGACGTGATGGACACCCTCGACAGCCTGCGCGACGGCGGACGGGTGGTCGGCCTGGTGAGCCACGTTCCCGAGCTCCGCAGCCGGGTCACGACGCAGCTCGAGGTGCTCAAGGGCCGCGACGGGTCGACGGTGCGGGCCGTGCTCTCGGCGGGGTGACGACACACCTCGTTCTGCGCGAGGTATTCACTCGACACCGCTGGATAGGGTCGGCAGGTGCCCACCGACACGGCGTACTCCGACCCCGGCCGGATCGATCCGACCTTCACCGCGCTTCCTTACCGGCGGCTGGCCGCGGCTGCGTTGTCCCGCGCACGCGACTTCGGGGTCACCCATGCCGACTTCCGGTTCGAGCGGGTCCGCTACCAACACCTCTCCGTGCGCGACGGCAACCTCCAGGGCGCCGAGGACAGCGAGGACCTGGGCTTTGCCGTCCGCGTCGTCCACCACGGCGCCTGGGGCTTCGCGGCGGGCGTCGCGCTGACCACCGATGAGGCGGTCAAGGTCGCCGAGCAGGCCGTGAACGTCGCGCTGGTCGCCGCAGAGATGACCCGCACACCCGTCGAGCTCGCGGCCGAGCCCGCGTACGACGACGTCTTCTGGTGCTCGGCGTACGACGTGAACCCCTTCGACGTCGCGCTCGCCGACAAGGCTGCGCTCCTCGAGGACTGGACCCGGCGCCTCGTCGGGCACGAGGCGGTCGAGCACGCCAGCGCCTCGCTCCAGCAGGTGCTGGAGAACAAGTTCTACACCGACCTCGCCGGCACGACGACCACCCAGCAACGGGTCCGCCTCCAGCCGTTCGTCGAGGCGTACGGGTCACGTGGCGAGCGGTTCGACTCGATGGCCACGATCGCACCGCCGGTCGGGCGCGGCTGGGAGTACCTCGGAGGTGCCGGATCCGACCCGAGTGCCTGGGACTTCGACACCGAGCTCGCCGAGATCCCCGATCTGCTCGCCGAGAAGCTCGCCGCGCCGAGCGTCGAGGCCGGCCGCTACGACCTGGTCATCGACCCCTCGAACCTCTGGCTGACCATCCACGAGTCGATCGGGCACGCCACGGAGCTGGACCGCGCACTGGGCTACGAGGCGAACTACGCCGGCACCTCCTTCGCCACTCCCGACCAGCTCGAACCGCTCCAGTACGGCTCGCCGGCGATGCACGTGACCGGCGACCGCACGGCCGTGCACGGACTGGCCACGATCGGCTACGACGACGAAGGGGTCCAGACCCAGTCCTGGGACATCGTGCGCGACGGCGTCCTCGTCGGGTACCAGCTCGACCGGCCGATGGCGCACACCTTCGGTGCAGCAGCTGAACGACGGCCGGTCCAACGGCTGCGCGTACGCCGACTCGCCCGGCCACATCCCGATCCAGCGGATGGCCAACGTCTCGCTCCAGCCCGACCCGCAGGGCCCGGACACAGCCGGGCTGATCGCCCAGGTCGAGCGCGGTCTGTACATCGTCGGGGACAAGTCCTGGTCGATCGACATGCAGCGGTTCAACTTCCAGTTCACCGGCCAGCGCTTCTACGCGATCGAGGACGGCGAGCTGAAGGGCCAGGTCCGCGACGTCGCCTACCAGGCCACCACGACCGACTTCTGGGGCTCGATGAGCGCGGTCGGCGGACCTCAGACCTACGTCCTCGGCGGAGCGTTCAACTGCGGCAAGGCCCAACCCGGTCAGGTCGCGGCGGTCAGCCACGGCTGCCCGAGCGCGCTGTTCCGCGACATCCGGGTCCTCAACGTCGCCGAGGAGTCCGCCGCAGCAGCCCGGTCAGCGGCAGCGCGGACGAGGAGTTCTGATGACCACCGGACCCCGCAGGCGCTGGTCGAGCACGCCCTGGCAGCCAGCACCTCCGAGCACTGCGTCGTGCTCGTGCAGGACACGACGAGCGCCAACCTGCGGTGGGCGAACAACACCCTGACCACCAACGGCGTGATGCACGGCGTCGGCGTCACCGTGATCGCCTTCCACGGCCCCGGCAACGCCTCGGTCAGCGGCACGGCCACGTCCTCGCGCAGGTCAGCGCACTCGTCGAGCAGGCCGACGCCGGGGCCCGGGAGGCGCACGCTGCCGAGGACCGCGCCGAACTGGTCGCGGGGACCGGTGCCGCCGACTGGGACGAGCCGCCGTCGGCACCTCGATCGATGTCTACCGCACTTCGCCGCGGCGCTGGGAGAGGAATTCGCGCGGGCCGAGCGGGAGAGCCGGATCCTGTACGGCTTCGTCAACCACGAAGTGACCACGACCTACCTCGGCTCGAGCAGCGGCCTGCGGCAACGACACGTCCAGCCCACGGGGCACTACGGGTGCACCGGGAAGACCGCCGACCTGACCACCAGCGCGTGGGTCGGAGGAGCGACCCGGGACTTCGCCGACGTCGACGCCCATCGCGTCGCGGCCGATCTCGCCACCCGGCTGTCCTGGGGTGCGCGCCGCATCGACCTCCCGGCCGGTCGCTACGACACGGTCCTCCCCCCGTCCGCGGTGGCGGACCTGATGATCGACGCGTACTGGAGTGCCGGCGCCCGGGTGGCGCACGAAGGGCAGTCGGTCTACTCCCGGCCGGGTGGAGGCACCCGGATCGGGGAGGCGATCGTGAACCCGACGGTCACGCTGTCCTCGGACCCGGCGTACCCGGGCCTGGAGTGTGCCCCGTTCGTCGTCGCCAGCGGGTCCTCGAACGAGAGCAGCGTCTACGACAACGGCCTGCCCCTCTCCCCCACACCGTGGATCAAGAAGGGGACGCTGACCTCCCTGATCCAGACCCGGCACACCGCGCAGATGACCGGGCAGCCGACGACGCCGGGCATCGACAACCTCGTCCTGGACGTCGAGGGCGGGTCGGGATCCGACCTCGACCTCGTGTCCGGGGTCGAGGACGGCCTGCTGCTGACCTGCCTGTGGTACATCCGCGAGGTCGACCCGCAGACCCTGCTGCTCACCGGGCTCACCCGCGACGGCGTCTACCGGGTCGAGGACGGCGAGGTCACCGGCGCGGTCAACAACTTCCGGTTCAACGAGAGCCCGGTGGACCTGCTCCGCCGGTTCACCGCCGCCGGCGCCACGGTCCCCAGCTTCTCGCGGGAGTGGGGCGACGACTACTTCTCCCGCACCGCGACACCGGCCCTGCGGGTGCCGGACTTCAACATGAGCTCGGTCTCCCAAGCCCTCTGACAACTCGTCGAGTTGCGGGAAATTGCCCGTTGAGTTGCGGGAAAAGCCCGGTCCAGTTGGGAGAAAGTGCCGGACGACCCAGACGGCTGCCTCGTCGAGGCGGGCCGACGCCCTTCCCAAGATGTGACCTGCGCCACTACGGTCCTCATGGCGCCCCGCTGGGGCGTGGGGAGGGAGTCCCGCATCGATCTGAGGAGTCCCGTGAAGTCGCACGCACCCCGACGACCAGTCCTGGCCGTCCTCTGCACGATCCTGCTCACCGCCGCGGCCCTGCTCGTCACCGCGCCGAGCGCCCGGGCGGACGGCCCCGGCTCCGGGACACCGTGGGTGGTCTCGGTCGGCGACTCCTACATCTCCGGGGAGGCCGGCCGCTGGGCCGGCAACACCAACAATGGCGAGTCGATCCACGACGCGGGCGGCCCGACGACGTACTTCGACAACGCCAGCAACACCGGTGAGCAGATCAACCGGTGCCACCGGAGCAAGTCCGCAGAGATCCACATCGGGGCTGGGGTGAACAGCCTCAACCTGGCCTGCTCCGGCGCCAAGACCGCCACGTTCACCGACAGCAGCGGCAACTTCAAGCCCGGCATCGACTTCTACAGCAACGGGTCCCAGCAGGGTCAGGCCCGCATGCTGCAGAGCTTCGCGGCCAGCCACAACGTGAAGATGGTCGAGATCACGATCGGCGGCAACAACTTCAACTTCGCAGGCATCGTCACCCAGTGCGTCGCCGACTTCCTCTACTCCCCCTCGTGGTGGCCGGACTACTGCAAGGACGACAACGTGGTCAC
Organism: uncultured Actinomycetota bacterium; assembly: GCA_963731485.1. Taxonomy (GTDB): domain Bacteria; phylum Actinomycetota; class Actinomycetes; order Propionibacteriales; family Nocardioidaceae; genus Marmoricola. The sequence continues at coordinate 854 of CAVSVQ010000008.1, read as the reverse complement.
CAGCCAGCTCACGACGTCCGCCATCAACACGCACCGCACCGAGATCGCCACGGCGCTCCAGAACGTCCGGGCCGCGATGCGCAACGCCGGGTACGCCGACAACGCGTGGACCCTGCTGGTGGCCAACTACATGTCGCCGATCCCCAACGGCTCCGGCTTCCGGTACTCCCAGTCCGGCTACACCAGGCAGAGCACCGGCGGCTGCGGGTTCTGGAACGCCGACGCCAACTTCGCCAACGGCACCCTGCTCCCCCGGATCAACCAGACCGTCGCCGAGGCGATCACCCAGTCCGGGCTCGGCAACGTCCGCACCCTCAACCTCGCCGGAGCATTCAACGGCCGGCGCCTGTGCGAGAACACGGTCGGGCTGTACGAGGAGAAGGGCCTGTCCAGCTGGACCAACGCCGGCGCCGTCGACAAGACCGAGTGGGTCAACACGATCCGCACCGTGACTGCGACCGGTGACTACTACATCCAGGAGTCGCTGCACCCGAACTACTGGGGCCAGAAGGCACTGCGCAACTGCGTCCGCCAGGCCTGGAACGGCGGTACGCCGCGCAGCGGCACCTGCGTCCGCGGAGCCAACGGCCTCAACGCCAACGGTGAGCCCTACATGACGCTCCAGTGACCGGTTGAGTTGGGGGAAACCGAGCGTCGAGTCGGGAGGTCCCGGTGAACACTGGTTCGCCGGTTGCCCGGAACTCGAGAGACGGTTTCCCCCAACTCGGAGGTGCCTTTCTTCCAACTCAACGAGTCGGGTGGCGGGTGTAGACGAAGGTCGCGCACTCCAGGTGGCTGACCGTGCCGTTGGCGCGCCGGTGCACCTCGAGGGTCTCGCCCAGCAGGTAGCCCTC
>CAVSVQ010000007.1:0-348111 GCA_963731485.1 uncultured Actinomycetota bacterium | reverse complement strand
GCTGGCTCATAGGCCGGGTTCTGTTCGCCGTACCGCCTCACGACGGCACGGTTGGCGACCATCCATCTAGGAGCGCCGTTGCCGACGCCCTCGTGCAACCTACCCGCGAGCTCGGGCGGGCCGCCCTCGAACGCTCGCTGTCTGGTTTTGCTCCAGGTGGGGTTTGCCGAGCCGCGACGGTCGCCCGCCGCGCTGGTGGTCTCTTGCACCACCGTTTCACCCTTACCTCCGCCCGGAGGCGGCGGCGGTCTGTTTTCTGTGGCACTGTCCCGCGAGTCACCTCGGGTGGCCGTTGGCCACCACCCTGCCCTGTGGAGCCCGGACCTTCCTCGGGGGAGTCTCCTCCCACGCGGTCGCCCGGCCAGCCCATCCGCACGCTCAGGATAGCGGTACGGCGCCGCATCGCTGTGGTGAGCGAAACACGGCCGAAACGGCGAGTGCCTACCCTCCGCTTCGTGGAGTCGCTGTTCGGCGGGTACGACGCGCGTGGCCCGGCCTTCGACGAGATGTTCGCCGGCCCGGTGGCACGCGAACCCTACCGACGCCTGCGCGATCGCCTCCGCGACCTCAGTGCAGACGAGCTCGCCGTCCGCGACGAGAGCCTGCAGAGCGGCTACCTCGACCAGGGCGTCACCTTCGACATCGGCGGCGAGGAGCGTGCCTTCCCGATCGACATCGTGCCTCGGGTCATCGAGCAGGAGCAGTGGGCGCGGATCGACCGCGGCGTGCAGCAGCGGGTCCACGCTCTCGAGCAGTTCCTCGCCGACGTCTACGGCGCGGGCGAGGCGTTCACCGACGGGGTCATCCCGCGCCGGGTCGTGACCACCTCGAGCCACTACTGCCGGGAGAGCTTCGGGGTGGAGCCACCGAACGGGGTGCGCGTGCACGTGTCGGGCATCGACCTGGTCCGCGACCAGGACGGGCAGTTCCGGGTGCTCGAGGACAACGTGCGGATCCCGTCGGGGGTGTCCTACGTGATGACCAACCGGCGAGCGATCTCGACCGCGCTCCCGGAGGCATTCGCCGAGCATCGGGTGCGGCCAGTCACCGCGTACCCGCAACGACTCCTTGCGGCGCTGCGCGCTGCGGCTCCTGCGGGAGTCGACGACCCGACCGTCGTCGTCCTGACCCCGGGTGCCTTCAACGGCGCCTACTTCGAGCATGCGCTGCTCGCCCGGACGATGGGGGTCGAGCTGGTCGAAGGGCGTGACCTGGAGTGCCGCCGTGGTCGGGTCACGATGCGCACCACTCACGGCCCGGAGCCCGTGCACGTCATCTATCGAAGGGTCGACGACGAGTTCCTCGATCCGGTGCACTTCCGCGCCGACTCGCTGCTCGGCTGCCCCGGCCTGCTCAACGCGGCCCGGTCCGGCAACGTGACGATCGCCAACGCGATCGGCAACGGCGTCGCCGACGACAAGCTCGTCTACACCTATCTCCCCGACCTGGTCCGCTACTACCTGTCCGAGGAGCCCGTCCTCGACAACGTCGACACCTGGCGCCTCGGGGAGCCGAAGCACCGCGAGGAGGTGATGGACCGGCTCGAGGAGCTCGTCCTCAAGCCGGTCGACGGCAGCGGCGGGAAGGGCATCGTGATCGGTCCCGCGGCCACGCGTCGCGAGATCGACGAGGTGCGCGAACGCATCCTCCAGGAGCCCCGCGCGTGGATCGCGCAGCCGGTCGTGCAGCTCTCCACGGTGCCGACGTACGTCGACGGCGCGCTCGTGCCGCGCCACGTCGACCTGCGACCGTTCGCGGTCCACGACGGCACCCGGATGTGGGTGCTGCCCGGCGGTCTGACCCGCGTCGCCCTCGCCGAGGGCCAGCTGATCGTGAACTCCTCCCAGGGCGGCGGATCGAAGGACACCTGGGTGCTGGCGGGGCCCGGCGCCGCGCCGGCGCGCCGCGAGCCCACGGCGAGCGGGCCGCGTGAGATCGCACCCCTCGACGGCGGCCCGGCCGGCGACGTCCGCGCCAAACAGGCCGAGCAACAGCAGCAGGGCCACGACGAGAGCGGGCCGCCGTGCTGAGCCGCATCGCCGAGTCGCTGTTCTGGATCGGCCGCTACGTCGAGCGGGCCGAGGACACGGCCCGGATCCTCGAGGTCCAGACCCAGCTGATGGTCGAGGACCCCGCCGTCGACGTCCAGGCGACCTGCGACAGCGTGCTGGCGATCATGGGCGTGCCGGTGACGGAGGGTGAGGTGGTCGGGATCGGCCGAGCTCCTGCAGCGGCTCGCCTACGACCCGGCGTCACCCGCATCGATCCATGCCACCCTCCGCGCCGCCCGGGAGGTCGCACGCCGCGCTCGGGAGACGCTCTCCACCTCGATGTGGGAGGCGGTCAACACCACCTGGCTGGCCCTTCCGAACGGCCGGTTCGCCACCATGGCGCCGCCGGCAGCCTTCGCGTGGGTGCGCGGCCGGGCCGCACTCATCAACGGCACCGCCGACGCGACGATGCCCCGCGACGAGGGCTGGCAGTTCCTCATGCTCGGACGCTCGATCGAGCGAGCCGACATGACCGCACGCCTGGTGGCCGCCGCGTCCCTCTCGACGTCCTCGGCCTGGACCACCTCCTTGCGCGCCTGCGGCGGGTACGAGTCGTTCCTGCGCACCTACAGGGGCCTGGAGACCGAGCGCGTCGCGGCCGAGTTCCTCGTCCTCGACCGGCTGTTCCCGCGCTCGGTCGTCTTCGCGCTGAACCGGGCCGAGCAGTGCCTGGACGCACCTGGACGCCTCCGGCCAACGCGCGGGCTTCCAGAACGAGGCTCGGCGGCTGCTCGGCCGGGCCCGCACCGAGCTGGAGTACCGGGCCCTTGCCGACGTCCTCACGGACCTCCCCCACGAGATGGAGCGGCTGCAACGCACCTGCGCCCAGGCGACCGAGGCGGTGACTCGGCGCTACTTCGCCGGTGCTGTCGCCGCCACCTGGCGTGGAGAACGGGGCTGATGCGCGATGCAGCTGAAGATCGTGCACACCACCGGCTTCGCCTACGACGGCGGCGCGGCCGCGTCCTACAACGAGGCCCGGCTGACCCCGCAGACCGTCGGCGGCCAGATCGTCGTGCACACGCGCCTCGACGTGCACGCCAACGCCCTGGACCTGGACCTACCGCGACTACTGGGGGAGCCAGGTCACCGCGTTCGAGGTGCTCGACCCGCACGACGAGCTGACCGTGACCGCGACCGCGACCGTGCACACCCATACCCACGGGGCCTCCGCGACCGGCTGTCGTGGGAGGAGCTCCGCACGCGACGGCGTCGCCGACCAGTTCACCGAGTACCTCGGCGTCAACGAGCGGGTCGGCCGCCCGACGACCTCGCGGACGCGTACGCCGAGATCGGGCGACTCGAGCCCGACGCCGCACGACGCCGCCGAGGTCCGATCTGCTCGCTCGTCAACGACGAGGTCGACTACGTCGTCGGCTCGACCCACGTCTCCGGGCACGCCGCCGACTCCTGGGAGCACGCGCCGGGGTCTGCCAGGACATGGCCCACCTGGTCATCGGCGGCCTGCGCCTGCTCGGCGTCCCGGCCCGGTACGTCTCGGGCTACCTCCACCCGCGGCAAGAGCCGGTGGTCGGCGAGACCGTCGGCGGCGAGTCGCACGCGTGGGTCGAGTGGTGGGACGGCGACTGGCACGGCTACGACCCGACCAACGACGACGAGCCGGGCGACCGTCACGTGGTCGTGGCGACCGGGCGTGACTACGGCGACGTCCGGCCGCTCTCGGGCATCTTCACCGGGGCCGGGACGTCGTCGATGTTCGTCGACGTGCAGGTCACCCGTCTGGGCTGACGCGGGGCCGCGTCAGGACCACCGGTCGTCAGAGGGTGAATCGCACCGTCCGGGTGGCCGGGTCGGCCTCGGCGAGCACCAGCTCGACCTCCTCACCGACCGGCAGCGGCGTGGCGGCGCTCACCCTCGCCTCGACCGCCGGCTCGCGCACGCACCGCCTCGCCCTTGTGCGGATCGTCGCGCTCGGCGCCGACCACGACACCGGTGAAACGCTCCCCCGCGCGTCCCTGGAGCGTCGCCGCCTCGACCAGGTCGAGCACCGCACTCTCGTACGCGCGCGCGTTGCGGACCGGAGCGCTGCATCGTCTCCGGCAGGTCGTGCAGGGCGGCGCGGACCCAGTCCGGGACCTCGGTCCCGGCGGACAGGGCGACACAGACCTCGAGCCCGTAGCGGTCGACCAGCCGCCGCAGGGGTGCGGTGACGTGCGCGTACTCCGAGGCGAGTGCCGCGTGCTCGGCCTGCGGCCGGGATCTCGCCGTCGAAGGCGGCGTACCCGGCGCCGCGCAGCAGCGACGTGGCCGCGACCGCCATCGCCTCGTGGCTGGGCTGGGCCGGGTCCAGCGGCCCGGATGAAGTCGGGATAGGTCTGCTCGGCCGGCCAGTCGATGCCGAGCGCCCGCGCGGTGCGGTGCAGCCGCGTCACCGCCTCCGGGGCGGGCGGTGGAAGCGTCCGCAGGACGCCGACACGGGCGTAGACCATCATCGACGCCGCCGCGAACCCGGTGAGCAGCGAGATCTGCGCGTTCCAGCTCTCCGCACGGCGAGCAGCTCGGCGGAACTCCAGCCGCCACGGGTCGACCTTGCAGTCCACGACCTGCTCGGGCATCGGCAGGTTGACGCCGCCGCGGGCCGCCTCCTGGTGGATCCGGAGCTCGCCGACCTCCTTGAGCAGCTCGAGCACCGGGTCGGCGGTGCCGTCGTCGACCTGATCGCTGCGCGCCCGCGTAGTCGAGCTGGGCCCGCGAGCGCACCAGCGCCCGCTCGACGCGGGCGTCGATGCTCGGCCCCGTCCGCGTCGAGCCGGATGCGTCCACAGGTACGCCGGCCGCACCTCGTCCGGGCAGCAGCGACGCCGCGCCCTCGGAGAGCTCGAGCGGGTGCAGCGGGATCAGCGTGTCGGCGCCGTACAGCGACTCGCCGCGGCGGTGCGCCTCGAGGTCGATCGGCTCCGCCGGGCTCGACGAACGCGCCGAGGTCGGCGATCGCGTAGTGCACGACGTAGCCGTCGTCGTCGCGCTCGAGGTGCAGCGCCTGGTCGAGGTCGCGCACGCCCGGCGGGTCGACGGTGACGAAGGGGATGTCGGTCCGGTCCAGGTCCGGCAGCCGCGCGTTGCAGTGCCGCGGCCGCCGCGGCCTCGACCACCTCGGGCGGGAAATCGACCTCGACCTCGAGCTCGCCCTGGATCGCGACGGATCCCCTCGCGCAGCTCGACCGCGTCGTGCTGGACCCGCAACACCCGTTCGCTCACGGGCTCCCCTATGCGCGGGCCCGTGCAACCTATGCGGCGAGCGTCCGTCCCTAGTCTGTCCGGGTGCTGATCCTGCTGCCGCCGTCCGAGGGCAAGACCGCGCCCCGGCGCGGCCGGCGGCTCGACCTCGGTGGTCTCGACCTGCCGGCGCTGACCGAGGCTCGCGACACCATGCTCGGCGCCCTGCTCGAGCTGTGCCGCGCCGACGCCGCGGCGGCCGCTGGCGTCCTCGGCCTCGGGCCGACCCAGCTCGACGAGGTCGCCCGCAACGCGGCACTCGCGACCGCGCCGACGGCGCGCGCGGACCGGGTCTACTCCGGCGTCCTGTACGACGCGCTCGACCTCGCGCTCCCTCGACGCCGCAGCCCGGCGCCGCGCGACGCGTTGGCTGCTGATCATGTCCTCGCTGTTCGGAGCCGTGCGGCCGAGCGACCCGATCCCGGCCTACCGGCTGTCCGGCGACACGAACCTCCCCGGTCTGGGCGGGGTCGCCGCCTTCTGGCGCGCACACCTCGCGGAGCCGCTCGCCGACGTTGCGGACGGCCGGCTGGTGGTCGACCTGCGGTCCTCGACCTACGCCGGCGTTCTGGCGCCCGCCGGCCGACCTCGCTCGCCGGGTCGCCACCGTGCGGGTGCTCCACGAGGTCGACGGCCGGCGGAAGGTGGTCAGCCACTTCAACAAGGCGACCAAGGGCCGGCTGGTGCGCGACCTGCTCGTCGACGGCGGAAACCCGCGCTCGCCCGCGGCCCTCGCCGACCACCTCACCGCCCTCGGCTGGAAGGTCGAGGCGCAGCCGCCGACGCGGGCCGGTCAGCAGCTGGACGTGGTGGTGGAGGAACTCTGACGCCGGCCCGGCTCAGCCCAGCAGCCGCCAGCCGAGAGACGTCGCCGCTCCGCGGTCGAAGGTGACTGTCTCGCTGCACCCGTAGAGCTCGGCGGCGTCGGCGATCAGCGCATCCGCGAAGTCGGCGCCGGCCCGGGCGCGCTCGAGGGATCGCGAAACGGACTCCTCGTCCTCGACCTCCAGCTCTGGCGTGTCGAGGATGATCTCCAGGGCGGACAGAGCACGGTCGGCAGACAGCTTGCTCCGTCCGCGGCGAAGGACCCAGTAGAGCTCCGCTAGAACGACGATGCTGACGAACCCCGGCTCGTCGGGAGACAGCCGTGCAAGGAACCGGCGCGCCACCGCGGTCTGTGCCGGGTCGTCCTCGGTGAGGTGACGGACGAGGACGTTGGTGTCGATCGCGATCACGGCGCCGACGCGATCGCACCCTCGGCGATCGCCTCGTCCATCGCTTCGATCGACATGGGTGGGCCGTCGTACTTCGCGATGCCGGCCAGGTCCTCGAGGCTGCCGCGCTTGACCCGGAGCCGGATCTCTCCCGGGCCGAGGCGCACGAACGAGACCTTGGTGCCGGGCTCGAGACCGAGCTCGTCACGGATCTCCTTGGGGATGGTGATCTGACCCTTGCTGGTCATCGTCGCAACAGGCATGGTCTTACGTCCTCCGCCGGGTCCTTACCTTTCGTCCAAGAGTAAGGCGCGCAGCCTCACCCCTCAAGAGGCGAACGGCGCCTCGGTGGGGCGGGCGTTGTAGAGCCGCAGGTTCGCCATCTGCTCGCCGCCCGGCGCGCGGCCCTTGAAGTAGGAGATCACGCGTCACCGAGGCCGGCGACAGCTCCATCCGGAAGAGCGCCTCGAGCGGCGCACCGAGGGCGTCGGCGACGAGGGTCTTGATCGGGGTGACGTGGCTGACCACGAGCACGGTCCTCCCGGCGTACGCCGTCACGATCCGGTCCCGGCCGGCAAGCACCCGCTCGGCCACCGCGCGGAACGACTCACCACCGCCGGGTGCGTACTCCAGGTTGCCCAGCCAGGCCGACAGCTCGTCGGGGAACTGCTCCTGCACGTCGGCGAACGTCAGCCCGTCCCAGGTGCCGAACTCCATCTCGGCGATGCCGTCCTCGAACTCGACCTCGTGCCCGAGCATCTCGGCGAGGATCTCCGCGGACTCGTGGGTACGTCGGACCGGCGAAGCGACCAGCGCGTCGATCTGCTCGCGCATCGGACGCGAGCCACTCGCCGGTGGCCCGGACCTGCGCGCGCCCCTCGTCGTTCAGCGGCGGGTTCGAGCTGGCCAGGCCGCCGGAGAACACCTTGCGCGTGGTGTGGTCGGTGACGCCGTGCCGCACCAGGATCAGCGTCGTCGGCGGCGCCGGTGGGCGGGTGCCAGCCGCGGGCCGGCTTCCCGACCGCCGGTGCGGCTGCCTTGGCAGCACGCCCGCGCGGCCGGGGCGGTGCGCGGACGCGAGATCGGCCCGTCGCGTCCCGGACGCCGTCGAGCGCCTCGTTGGCCAGCCGGTCGGCGTGGGCGTTCTCCGCGCGCGGCACCCAGGTGAACGTGGTGCCGATCGGCGCCAGCCGGTTCGCCTCCACGGCCAGCGGGCGCATCGAGGGATGCTTGACCTTCCAGTTGCCCGACATCTGCTCGACGACCAGCTTGGAGTCCATCCGCACCTCGATCGAGGCTTCGGGCGCGTGCTCGGCGGCGAGCCGCAGGCCGGCGATCAGGCCGCGGTACTCCGCGACGTTGTTGGTCGCCACGCCGATGCGTCTCGCCGATCTCGGCGAGCACCTCGCCGGTGCGCCGCGTCCCGCAGGAGCGCGCCGTACGCCGCCGGGCCCGGGTTGCCCCGGGAGCCACCGTCGGCCTCGATGATGACGCTGTCGATCCGGCCGTGCTCACAGGCCCGACTCGCCGGTGCGCACCAGGATCCGGCTGCACTCCTCGCAGCGCACCACCTCGTCGGTGGGCGCCGCGGCGATCGCCGCGAGGTCGGACGGGTTCAGCGTCAGCCGGCAGCCCTCGCACTCGCTGGCGCCGCAGCGCGGCCGCGCCGACGCCGCCCTTCTGCTCGCGCAGCTTCTCGTACAGCGGCCATCAGGTCCGCCGGCACGCCGGACGCGGTGGTCTTGCGCTCGGCCGACGACCTGCCGCGAGCTCGGCTGCTCGAGCTCGCCGGCCTTGTGCGCCCGAGTTGCCTCGAGCGCCGCCATGTCGCGGTCGAGCCTCGACCAGCTCGCGCGCCGCGCTCCTCGAGCGCGCGCCTGAGCGGTCTCGAGCCGCTCCATCACCTCGATCTCGACGTCCTCGAGGTCGGAGATCCGCCGCTGCAGCGACTCCAGCTCTCCGAGCATCCGCTGCAGCGCCTTCGGGTCGGTGATCGAGCCGGCGTCGATCATGCCCTGGTCACGCACCCGCCGTGCCTTGACCTGCTCGACGTCGGCGTCGGCCCGCTTCTGCTCCGCGGTCAGGTCGTCGACCTCGACCCGCAGGTCGCGCACGGCACCGTCGAGCTCGGCGCGCCGCGCGGTGAGCTCGGCCAGCTGCAGCCGCCTCGGGGATCGTCGCGAGCTGGTGGCGCAGCGCGTCGAGGCGGGAGTCGAGCTCCTGCACGTCGAGCAGCTTCAGCTGGGCGAACGGGTCGGCTTTCAGCGCGGTGCTCCTCGGCAGGTCAGACCCGGAAGGTCCAGGGATCGGTGTTGGTCGTGCTCACGTGCACCTCCACCGTATCGCCCAGCTGCCGCCGACCAGCCGATCGCGGAGCACCGGCAGCCAGGTCCACTCCGCCGCCCAGTGCGCGACGTCGACCAGGGCGGGGCCGTCGGCGTGCTCGCGGAGCTCCGAGGCCGGGTGGTGGCGCAGGTCGGAGGTGACGTAGACGTCGGCGCCCTGCCGCGCGCGCCCGGTCGAGGAGGAAGTCACCCGCCCCGCCGCACAGCGCGACGGTGTGCGACCCGCCGCGTCCGGGTCGCCCGCGACCCGGACGCCGTGCGCGGTCTCGGGGAGCGCGTCGCGCGACCCGCGCCGGCGAACTCGCGCAGCGTCATCGGTCCTCGGGCAGCCGACCGATCCGGCCCGAGCCCCGGGTCGGGTCGGGGAGCGCGGCGAGCTCGAGACGTCGTACGCCGGCTCCTCGTAGGGGTGGGCGGCCAGCATCGCCGCGACCACGTCGCCCGCGGAGGCGCCGCGGCGCGACCACCTCGATCCGCTCCTCCTCGACCGCTCTCCAGCGCGCCGACCGATCCGATCGCGGGATCGGCACCCGGCAGCGGCCGGAACCGGCCCTCGCCCGCAGCGCTGAACGAGCGCCTGAGTCGTAGTCGCCGATCTGGCCCGCGCCGGCCGCCGCGAGCGCCGTCACGCACCGGCCTGCGGCCGCGGACGCGGGTGCGAACACCACGAGCTTGTCGAGCGGCTCCACCGGCATCGGCCTCGAGCGGCGCACACGTCGCTCAGCCCGAGGGCGCAGGCCCATCGACTCGCTGACCCCGCCTGCCGGCGCGTCGGCGTTGGTGTGCGCGGCGAGCAGCCCGCACCCGTCGCTGATCAGCGTGTGCACGACCCGGCCCTTGGGTGTGGTCGCCGCGACGCTGCTGGTGCCCGCGCAGGAACAGCGGGTGGTGGATGATCACCAGGTCGGCGTCGCAGTGCGACCGCCTCGTCGGCGACCGCCTGCACCGGGTCGACGGCGAGCAGCATCCGGCGTACGTCGGCGTCGGGGTCGCCGCACACCAGACCGACGGCGTCCCAGTCCTCGGCGCGATCGGGTGGGTACCAGCGCTCGACGAGCGCGACGACGTCACCCAGGGCAGGCATGGGCAGAGGTTACCGCCGTGGGCACGCACGAAGATCGGGCCAGTCGTGACACCCGGCGATCGCGGCGGGCTCGATCTCCGAGGTCCTAGTTGACCTGCCGGTCGCGCCCCTCCCAGTACGGCGCCCGCAGCTTGAACTTCTGCAGCTTGCCGGTCGCCGTGCGGGCGAGCACCTCGCGGAACTCCACCGACGTCGGCGCCTTGTAGCCGGCGACCTTCGACTTGCAGTAGGCGATCAGCTCGGCCTCGGTCAGCTCGGAGCCCTCGGCCTTCACCACCAGCGCCTTGATGGTCTCGCCCCACTTCTCGTCCGGCACGCCGATCACGGCGACCTCGGCGACGTCGGGGTGGGAGAAGATCACGTCCTCGACCTCGATCGAGGAGACGTTCTCGCCGCCGGTGATGATCACGTCCTTCTTGCGGTCCTGGATGGTCAGGTAGCCGTCGTCGCCGATCACGCCGCCGTCGCCGGTGTGGAACCAGCCGTCACCGAGCGCCGCCTCGGTCTCCTCCGGCTGCTCCCAGTAGCCCTCGAGCACCACGTTCGAGCGCGCGAGCACCTCGCCGTCCTCGGAGATCTTCAGGGTCACCCCGATCGCCGGCGTGCCGGCCCGGACCAGCTTGGCGGCCCGCTCCTCGGCAGACAGGTCGTCCCACTCCGACCGGGTCCGGTTGACGGTGAGCAGCGGCGAGGTCTCGGTCAGACCGTAGATCTGGATGAACTCCCAGCCGAGCTCCTCCTGCACGCGCACGATCGTCTTCGTCGGCGGCGGGGCGCCGGCGCACGATGATCCGCACCGTGTCGCGGCCGGGGATCTCACCTTCCCAGGTCGCCGCCGCGTCGAGCACGGCGTTGACGACAGCGGGCGCGGCGCACATCACGGTCACGCCGTGCTGCTGCACCCGGCGCAGGATCTCGGCGCCGTCGACCTTGCGCAGCACCACGTGCTTGACGCCCATGCCGGTCATCGCGAACGGCATCCCCCAGCCGTTGGCGTGGAACATCGGCAGGGTGTGCAGGTAGACGTCGCGGTCGGTGACACCGGCGTGCAGCGCGAAGGTGACCGCGTTGGTCCAGAGGTTGCGGTGGGTGATCTGCACGCCCTTGGGTCGTGCTGTCGTGCCCGAGGTGTAGTTGATCGTGGCGGTGGCGTTCTCGTCGTGCTCCCACGGCTTCGGCTCGACGCCGTGCAGGAACAGCCGGTCGTCGTGCCCGATCCGGAACTTGTGCTCGCACTCGACGCCGGCCAGGTGCTCCTCGAGCTCGGGGTCGACGTACAGGACGCGCGCACCGCTGTGCTCGACGATGTAGGCCACCTCCTCCGCCGAGAGCCGGAAGTTGATCGGCACCAGCACCCGGCCGTAGCCGCACACGCCGAAGAACGCAGTCAGCAGACGCGCGCTGTTGTGCGAGACGAAGGCGACCCGCTCCCCCACCCCGATCCCGATGTGGTCGAGGTACGCCGCCATGGCAGCCGCCTTCTCGCCGAGCTCGGCGTAGGTGACCTCTCCCTGCGCGTCGCCCAGCGGCGGCGCCGGCTGGTCGAGCTCGTCGACGACACCGATCCGCTCGCGGTAGACCGCCAGCGCCCGGTCGAGGAAGTCGGTGGCACTCAAGGGAACGATCACAGTGCAGTCCTCCGTTGCGCGGGTGTCGGCCCCAACGTAGTCCGCGGACACCGCCCACGGGAGGGACCTCAGGCCGTGCGTCGATGACGTCCAGCGAGCCTCGCCTCGCTCACGACCCGATGAGGGCGGCCCGCCTCTCCTCGAGCCAGCGCCTCGTCGCGATGTCGGTCGTCAGCGAGATCGCCTTGTCGTAGGCCGCGACGGCGGCCGGGACCTCACCGGCCTCGGCGAGCAGGGCGGCGCGCGTGGCCCAGGCCGGCTGGAGTCGTCCCAGCGCCGGGTCCGCGATCTCGTCGAGCACGGCCAGGCCGTCGGCCGGGCTGCGTGCACGACCGACGGCTGCTGCGAGGGCGACCCGGGCGCCGAGCGTCGGCGCGGCGACGACCAGCGCCTGGTGCAGCCTCACCAGGGCCGGCCAGTCGACGACGCCGGTGGCGGCCCGGGCGCAGTGCACCGACTGGATCGCAGCCTCGAGCTCGAACCGTCCGACCCTTCGACCGTCGGCACGCGCGGCGGCCGCTCGCTGCAGCTGGGCGTTGCCCTGCGCGATCATCGGGGCGGACCACTGCCCGGCGTCCTGCTGGTCGAGCGGGACGTAGACGTCCGCAGGACGGGTCGGCACCCGCGCGAGCGACAGGCTGATGAGGGCCGCGAGTCCCCACGCCTCGGGCTCCTCCTCGAGCAGCGCAGCGAGGGTGCCGGCCAGGTAGTGCGCCTCCCCCGCCATGGAGTCACGCACCGTCGGGGCCGACGACCCGCGCCAGTCGATCGCGAAACAGCCGTAGACGGCCTCGAGCACCGGCTCGAGCCGTCCCGGCATGAGGGTTCGATCGGGGACGGCGAACGGAACGCCGGCGTCGCGGATCCGCCTCTTCGCGCGCACCAGGCGCTGCGCCATGGTCGGCGCGGGCAGCGCGAAGGCGGCGGCGATCTCCGCGGCCTCGAAGCCCAGCACCGCCTGGAGCATCAGGGGCGTGCGGATGCTCCGGTCGATCGCGGGGTGTGCGCATGCGAACAGCAGCTCGAGGCGCTGGTCCGGGATCTGCGCCGGGTCCATCTCCTCGACGCTGCCGGCGACGCCCGGGGCGTCGTCCTCCGGCCAGGGATCCGACGTACGGCGAGCCGCGGAGCCGAGCACATCGCTCTGCCGGTGCCGGGCGACCGTGAGCAGCCAGCCTTCGGGGCTGTCCGGGATCCCGTGGTCCGGCCAGACCTGGAGCGCGCGGACGAGCGCGTCGCCGAGGACGTCCTCGGCGAGCGCGATGTCCCGGGTGCGGGCCGAGAGGATCGCGACCAGCCGGCCGTAGGAGGCGCGGGCCGCCCGCTCGGCGGCCGCCCTCGCCTCCTCGACGCCCACCGGCCCGGTCATGTCAGACCTGTCCGCGCTCAGCCCTCGACCCACACGCCGTCGACGACATGGGTCGCCGTGGGGCGCACCTCGACGGTCCCCCACTGCACGGACGGCGCCTTCTCAGCCCAGGCGAGCGCAGCGTCGAGATCGGGCACCTCGATGACGAACGTGCCGCCGAGCTGCTCCTTGGTGTCGGCGAACGGTCCGTCCTGGATGCGGAGATCGCCACCGGCGGCTGTCACGGTGGTGGTCGCCGTCGACGGCTGGAGCACTTCGCCCGCGACCAGCACGCCGGCGTCGTGCAGGGCGGCGGCATAGGAGCGGAAGGCCTGCTGGCCGGCCTCGAGCCCTTCGGGACCGAGCTGCTCGGGCGACATCTCGGGGTAGTGCAGAAGCAGCGTGTAACGCATGGTTCCTCCTCCGTGGTTGCAGTGTGGCAGGCAGTGCGCGGGACGACCGGTGGACGACGGGTGGATGACGGGTGGACGACTCAGTCCAGCCGCTCGTCGAGGTGGACCGTGACCCGGTCACCCACGCTCTTGCCGATCGCGGCGAGCAGCGCACCGGTGACCGGCAGCTTGTGGGTGCCGTCACCGAGCGCCATGAAGGAGGTCCGGATCGGGCGCCCGTCGACGGTGCCGGCGACCTTCACCCGCCCGGCCGTGCCGAAGAACTCGGCGGACCTGTCCATCTGGACATAGGTCCAGCCACCCTCGTTCGGGCTCTTCACGACGACTGCCGTGAACGTGTGGTCGAGCGGTCCGGGACCAGAGCTGTCGATGGCGTCCATCCGGGTGTCCTTTCGTGGCGACACCCAGGGAACGATCGAGCGACTGCCCGATCGACACCTGCCGGGGCGCCGGTCGGCTCCGGGTGGGCGCAGAGGGGATCGAACCCCCGACATCTTCCTTGTAAGGGAAGCGCTCTACCGCTGAGCTATACGCCCGGAGATCACGCGGAGTTCATGCGGCGCACACACTAGGCGGCGCGATGGGCCCGCCGCAAAGACGGGCGGGAGGCGATCGGGAGGAGATCGGCGCCGGAAAGACCCCGGAAAAAGCCGCGACCGCCGGTGTCTCGGGTCACCAGCGGTCGCAACACGGAAATAGTGGCAGGCGATCGGGCTCGAGAAAAGCCTTCTCGGTCCCTGGACGCCAAAATAGTCCGAACGGACTACCCGGAATCGTACTCGCGGGTGACCCGCAGCCGCTCGGCCTGCAGGTCGAGGTCGCGCGCCTCGCCACGGTCGCTGTGCAGCACCCAGCGGACGATGCCGTCCCGGTCGATCACGAACGACGACCGTGAGGCACATCCCTCGTCCTCCTCCAGCACGCCGTACGCCGCCGCCACGGCGCCATGGGGCCAGAAGTCCGACAGCAGCGGGAAGAAGATCCCGTCGCGATCGGCGAACGCGCGCTGGGTGTAGATCGAGTCGCACGAGATCGCGAGCAGCGTCGTGTCCTCGGTCTCGAAGTCCCCCAGGCGATCGCGGAACCCGGTGAGCTCACCGGTGCACACACCCGTGAAGGCGTACGGGTAGAACACGAGCAGCACCGCCTTCTCGCCGAAGAAGGACGACAGCCGGACCTCCTGCCCGTGCTGGTCGCGGAGCGCGAAGTCCGGCGCCTTGTCACCGACCTGCAGGAGTCCCACCTAGGCCTCGTATCCGTGCAGCTCGCGCTTGAGGATCTTGCCGGTCGCGTTGCGCGGCAGCTCCTCGAGGAAGACGAAGTCACGAGGGACCTTGTAGCGCGCCAGGTTCGACTTCACGTGGTCGCGCAGCTCGTCCTCGGTCACCCCCGCTCCTTCGGCGCGCACGACGAACGCGCGCAACCGGGTGCCGAACTCGTCGTCGTCGACGCCGATGGCGGCCACCTCGACGACACCGTCGTGCCGGGCGAGACAGTCCTCGACCTCCTTGGGGAAGACGTTCTCGCCGCCGGAGACGATCATCTCGTCGTCGCGGCCCTCGACGAACAGCCGGCCCTCCTCGTCGAACCGGCCGACGTCGCCGGAGCTCATCAAGCCGTCGATGCTCTCCTTGTTGCCTCCGCCGGTGTAGCCCTCGAACAGCATCGAGTTGCCGACAAAGATCCGCCCGGTCTGGCCGGTCGGCACCTCGTGGCCCTCGTGGTCGTAGAGCCGCACGATCGTGTTGACCGGTGGCTTGCCGGCGGTGCCGGGCGCGGCCCGCATGTCCTTGGGCTGCGCCACGCTCGCCCAGGCGACCTCGGTCGATCCGTAGATGTTGTAGAGCGTGTCGCCGAACTGGTCCATCCACTCGGTGGCCAGGTTGCCGGGCATGGCGGAGCCGGAGGCGGCGACCACCTTCACCGACGACAGGTCGTAGGAGTCCAGCGTCTCCTGCGGCAACCGGAGGATCCGCTGCAGCATCACCGGGATCACCACGAAGGACTCGCAGTCCTCCTGGACCAGGATCCGCAGGGCGTTCTCCGGCTCGAAGCGCCGGGTCAGGACCGCCGTCGAGCCGAGCAGCATCGCGAGCATCAGGTGCGCGAAGCCCCAGGTGTGGAACAGCGGCGCCGCGATGTGGCAGCGCCACCCGCTGCGCAGCGGGATCCGCTCGAGCAGGGCCACCGCCGCGTCGAAGTTGCCCGCGCCTCGCGGGGCACCCTTCGGCGTACCCGTCGTGCCGCTGGTCAAGATGACCATCCGGCCCTGCCGGGCCGGTGGGTTGCGGCGTGCGCGAGAGCCCGTGGCGATGAGCTCCTCGATGGTCTCGCTGGCCGAGCCCGAGTCACCGTCGGTCCAGGCCAGCAGCCGCGGCGTGGACACGCCGGACCGGTCGACCAGATCGGCGAACTCCTCGTCGTGGATGATGAACTTCGCCCCCTCGCGCTCGCAGACCTCGCCCAGCTGCGGCGCGGCGAACGCGGTGTTGAGCAGCAGCACGTCGGCGCCGAGCTTCGAGATCGCCAGCGCCGCGTCCAGGAAGCCACGGTGGTTGCGGGCGAGCAGGGCGACTCCGTCGCCCTCGCGTACGCCGAGCCGGGCCAGCGCGTCGGCCAGCGCGTTGCTGCGCTCGTCGATCTCCCGGAAGGTCAGCTCGCCGAGCTCGTCGACCAGTCCGGCGCGGTCGGGGAACCGGATCGCGACCGCGGTGAACCCGCCGGCCAGTCCCATGCCCCATGACCGCAGCGCCTTGACCAGGCCCAGCAGCGTGACCGGGCCGAACGGCTGGATGACCCCGGCCTGGGTGAGGACCCGGGCGGCGACCGCCTTGTTCCGAGCCTGGACGGCGACCTTCTCGGCGAGTGAGACCGTCATGCGGGGATGCCTCCTTGGCGGCGAGTTTGGGACACCGTACTGCCCGGTCGCGGGCGTGGAACTGCGTCCCGCGGGTCGAGCCCGCGGTCATCCCGGTGGGGCGCGGACCGGGTCAGCGGGACTTCGGAGCCACCAGCTTGGTTGCCGACCAGTCCGCGCCGATCGGGATCGTCGTGGTGTGCGACAGGCCGGCGATCGGAGCGGCCTCGGCCACGTCGGAGGCCGACACGGCACCCGGGCGGCCGACCTTCGGGGTGAGCAGCCAGACCGCGCCGCCTCCGACGAGGTCGGCGAGCGCGTCCATCAGCGTCGTCGGCGAGATCGCCGTCGCCGTCACGCCACCACAGCACCACGGCATCGACCACGTCGCCGTAGTCACCGTCGACGAGGTCGGCGTCGATGGTGTCCTCGATGGCGACCCGAACGGCGTCATCGACGTCCTCGTCCCAGCCGAGCTCCTGCACGACCATCCCGGGCTTCAGGCCCAGCTTCTCCCCCACCAACTGGTCTGCGCCGCCTGCGGACGGGCTCACGTCGCTGCCTCTTTTCCTGCACTCAGGGCCCTGCGTGGCCCGCCTCCCCGGTGGAAGCGTGGCCCAAGTTCATCGGACTCCGGGCGTCGAGCGCAAGCCTGCCCCCGTGCCGGGCGCGCCCCGAGCGTCCGACGGACGGACCGAGCCGGTCCCGGTGCGCGTACTCATCGGTAGATTTCGTGCCTTCTTGGAACGTGCCAAGATGCAAGGGTGCCTGAAGAGACTGTGCCCAGCCAGACCGGCGAGACCGCTACCCCGGAGAGTCCCGGTCGTCCCGCGCCGGCAGCACCCCCCGTCATCCACGAGGGCCTGCCGACCCAGCTGCCCGACATCGATCCCGACGAGACCACCGACTGGATCGACTCCTTCGACGCCCTGATCGACGACCGCGGTCGCGAGCGCGCGCGCTACGTCATGCTGCGGCTGCTCGAGCGGGCCCGGCAGATGCAGGTCGGCGTACCCGCGCTGCGCAGCACCGACTACATCAACACCATCCCGCCGGAGCGCGAGCCGTGGTTCCCCGGCGACGAGGACATCGAGCGCCGGATCCGCGCGTTCATCCGGTGGAACGCCGCGGTGATGGTCAGCGACGCGAACCGCAAGGGCCTCGAGGTCGGCGGCCACATCGCCACCTACCAGTCCAGCGCCAGCCTCTACGAAGTCGGCTTCAACCACTTCTTCCGCGGCAAGGACCACCCCGGCGGCGGCGACCAGATCTACATCCAGGGCCACGCCTCGCCCGGCATCTACGCCCGCGCGTTCCTCGAGGGCACGGCTCACCGAGCAGCAGCTGCTCAACTTCCGCCAGGAGGTCCAGCACGGGCCCGGCAAGGGGCTCTCGTCGTACCCGCACCCCCGCCTGATGCCGGACTTCTGGGAGTTCCCGACGGTCTCCATGGGACTGACCGCGATCAACGCGATCTACCAGGCCCGGTTCAACCGCTACCTGCACAACCGCGGCATCAAGGACACCAGCCAGCAGCACGTCTGGGCGTTCCTCGGCGACGGCGAGATGGGCGAGCCCGAGTCCCTTGGGCGCGATCAGCCTCCCGGCGCGCGAGGAGCTGGACAACCTCGACCTTCGTCATCAACTGCAACCTCCAGCAGCTCGACGGGCCCGGTCCGCGGCAACGGCAAGATCATCCAGGAGCTGGAGTCGGTCTTCCGCGGTGCCGGCTGGAACGTCATCAAGGTGATCTGGGGCCGGCAGTGGGACGAACTGCTCGCCCGGGACGTCGACGGCGTCCTGGTCAACCAGATGAACACCACCCCCGACGGCGCGTTCCAGACCTTCTCGGTCGAGGACGGCGCCTACAACCGCGAGCACTTCTTCGGGCCCGACCCGCGGCTGCGCAAGATGGTCGAGCACATGACCGACCGGCAGATCGAGAAGCTGCCGCGTGGTGGCCACGACTACCGCAAGGTGTACGCCGCGTTCGACGCCGCCACCAAGCACGTCGGCCAGCCGACGGTGATCCTGGCGCACACGATCAAGGGCTGGACGATCGATGCCCTGGAGGGCCGCAACGCGACCCACCAGATGAAGAAGCTCACCAAGGACGACCTGAAGAAGTTCCGCGACCGGCTCTACCTGCCGATGAGCGACCGCGACATCGACGAGACCTACGACGCCACCGGCACGGCGCCGTTCTTCCACCCGGGCATGGACTCCCCCGAGATCGAGTACATGATCGAGCGGCGGCGTCAGCTCGGCGGGTCGTTGCCGAAGCGGGTGATCCGGGCCAAGCCGCTCGACGGTGCCCGGCGACGAGGTCTACGCCGACCTCAAGCAGGGCTCGGGGAACAACAAGGTCGCCACCACGATGGCGCTGGTGCGGCTGCTCAAGGACTGGATGAAGGACCCCGAGATCGGCAGGCGGATCGTGCCGATCGCACCCGACGAGTTCCGCACCTTCGGGATGGACTCGATGTTCCCGAGCGCGAAGATCTACAACCCGGGCGGGCAGAAGTACGAGTCCGTCGACCGCAAGCTGCTGCTGAAGTGGCGGGAGTCCGACCGACGGGCCAGATGCTCCACGAGGGCATCTCCGAGGCCGGCGCGACTGGCGTCGGCCACGGCGGCCGGGTCGGCGTACTCCACGCACGGCGAGGCGATGATCCCGTTCTACATCTTCTACTCGATGTTCGGCTTCCAGCGCACCGGCGACTCGATCTGGGCGATGGCCGACCAGCTCGCGCGCGGCTTCCTGATCGGCGCGACCGCCGGGCGCACCACGTTGACGGGCGAGGGGCTGCAGCACGCCGACGGCCACTCGCCGCTGCTCGCGGCGACCAACCCGGCCGTCGTGCACTACGACCCGGCCCACGCGCACGAGATCGCGCACATCATGCAGGACGGCCTGCGCCGGATGTACACCGTCGAGCCCGGAGCACCCGAGGGCGAGGACGTGATCTTCTACCTCACCGTCTACAACGAGCCGGTCAGCCAGCCGGCGGAGCCCGACGACCTCGACGTCGCCGGCCTGCTCAAGGGGGTCTACCACTTCGCCGACGGCCCGGACGCTGGGCCGGACGCGCCGAAGGTGCAGCTGATGGCCAGCGGCGTCGGCTTCCCGTGGATCCGCGAGGCCCAGCGGCTGCTGGCCGAGGACTGGGGCGTCAGCGCGGACCTGTGGTCGGTGACCTCGTGGAACGAGCTCGCCCGCGAAGCGATCGAGGCCGAGCGCTGGTCACTGCTGCACCCCGACGAGCACGCGCGGGTCCCGTTCGTGACCACGCAGCTCGGCGGCGCGCAGCGGTCCGTTCGTGGCGGTCTCGGACTTCATGCGCGCCGTGCCGCTGCAGATCGCGCGCTGGGTGCCCGACGACTACCACGTGCTCGGCACCGACGGCTTCGGCTTCGCCGACACCCGCCCGGCCGCGCGACAGGTTCTTCAACGTCGACGCGCCAGTCGGTCGTCGTGCAGGCGCTGCAGGCCTGGCGGCCCGGGCGCGGTCAAGCCCGAGGCCGTGGCCGAGGCGTTCGCCAAGCTACCGCATCGACGACCCCACCGCGGTCTCCGGGATCGCCCAGGAGGGCGGCGACGCGTGAGCACGGAGCTCAGACGCCGGACCAGGCAGACGGTCGAGTCACCGGCAGAGCGCGGCGCTGCGCCGCGGCGGCTCAGCGCTCGGGCTGGCCGTCGTGTCGTTCGCTGCCTGGCGCATCCCAGCACTGTCGGATCCTGCGCAGTACTGTTCATCGGGCTCGGGATGCGTCGCGGTGGCACTCGGCTTCGGTCGAACTGTCGCGTCTCAACTACTTCGACAAGCCGTCGCGGCTCAGAAACCGAGATCAATGAGACGCCCTCACGGCTCAGCCGCGCGCCGCGAGCGGAGTGACCGGCGGCGAGGTCCGCGCTCGCTGAGCGGTGTCGGCCGGTCCGTTGCGAAGCAGCGGTGCGCCAGCGGCCGCGGTGGTACGCCGCCGGCTGGGTGGAGCGGACGAAGTCGTTGAGGATCTTCACGAACCGCTCCGGGTGGTCCTTGTGCGGGAAGTGGCCGGAGTTGCCGAGCACCTCGACGAACGCGGCCGGGGCGACGCGCCGCCACGGTCTGCGCGTGCTCTCACCGGGATCACCTGGTCGTCGCTCCCCACACCACGAGCATCGGCATCGCTTGGGTGAGGTAGGCCCGATCGACCATGGTGACCACCTGGCCCCGCGAGGTCGACCACGGCCCGCACGACGTGCGCGATCGCCGCGCGCGCCTGCGGGTCCTTGAATGTCTCGTAGATGTCCGGCCACCTCGTCGAGGTCGCGGGTTCCGGTCAGCCCGCTGCGAGAGAGTCGCGCGCATCCCCGCCTGCCGACGTGGCGAACACCGGGAAGGGTGAGCAGCGCCCATCGACCGTGTGGAATCCCGGGCAGGGTGACCGCGCGGATCAGTGGGGTCACCTCGGGCCCGAGGCCTCCGGGCGCGACCAGGATCATCCGCTCGGTGCGCTCGGGGAACTGGTAGGCGAACTGCATCGCCACCCCGCCGCCGAGGCTGTGACCGACGACGGTCACCTTGTCGATGTTCAGCACCGTCAGCAGGTCGCGCATCCCGTTCGCGTAGCCACCGACGGAGTAGTCGGCGCGGGGCTTGTCGCTCTGTGCCGTGGCCGAGGAAGTCGGGAGCGATGACGGTGTACTTCCTGGCCAGCGAGCGAAGCACCGGCTCCCAGGTGGTGTGGTCGCAGCCCAGCCCGTGCAGGAGCAACAGCGCGGGGCCCTGGCCAGTTTCACGAACGCACGTCGGTGACCGTGGATGGTGACCGTCTGGACCTCGAAGCCTGCGTCATTCCCACTCCGCTCCTGTCGTCCCCCGGCTCGGGTCGAACCAAGCAGTCGGACATGCGGAAGATCGCCGTAGCAATGAGACGCCTACCTGTGAGGAACAACCTGTCGATGTGACGGAGGGACTGATGGGCACGTGATCCGCCGCACGGATGCTGCGTGCTGTGACTGGTGGGTCTCGACCGACACCAACCACCGTCAGTGGAGCAGCAACCGGAGCGTGCGGTCGGTCGAGACCAGGTTTCGGCTGAACTCAACCACCGGGGATGCCAATAGAGTCGAGCCCGTGGCAGCACGACAGCGCACCCGACCGCAGATCGCCCAGCGACTGCAGCGCGCCAGCGGCGGCTGAGCACCGCAGCGACTCACCCAGATGGAAAGCGATCTGCCCTGGGTCAACCACCTCCCGGCCGAGGACCGCTCCTTCATCGGCCTGATCGTCCAAGCCGGCATCAAGTCGTTCATCGACTGGTTCCGCCATGACGAGTGCCGAAGCACCGATCCGCGCCGAGGTGTTCGGCGTCGCGCCCCGGGCACTCGCCGCCGACATCTCCCTGGAACAGACCGTCGCCCTGGTGCGCCTGTCGATCGAGGTCGTCGAGGACAACGTCGACCGAGTCGTCGGCGAGCCGGATGCCCCGGTCGTGCGGACGGCGCTGAACCACTATGCGCGCGAGATGGCCTTCGCCACCGCCGAGGTCTACGCCCGCGCAGCCGAGCAGCGCGGCGCCTGGGACGCCCGTCTCGAGGCTCTCGTCGTGGACTCGCTGCTGCGCGGAGAGAGCGACGAGTCCATCTGCCTCACGCGCGAGCGCTCTCGGCTGGCACGGCTCCGGCCACGTGGTCGTCGTGATCGGCGGACTCGGCGGCTCCGAGGCGATCGAGGACGTGCGCCGGATCGCCCATGACCGCGGCTCGACTGCCTGTGCGCAGTGCAGGGCGACCGACTGGTCGTCGTGCTCGGCGGGGTTGACGAGACCGCCTCAACCGCGGCGGCCAAGATCGCCGATGCGTTCGCCGACGGGCCGGTCGTGATCGGCCCGGTCGTCGACTCGCTCACCGAGGCGAGGACCTCGGCCGACGCCGCGCCTCGGCGGGCTCCGAGGTGGCTCACGGCTGGCCCGAGGCGCCGCGACCGGTGCACGCCGAGGACCTGCTCCCCGAGCGCGCGCTGGCCGGGGACCGACACGCCGCGGCGGCGCTGGTCGAGCACGTGCACCGCCCGCTGGTCGAGGCCGGGCCGGCGGTTCTGGACACGTGCTGAGCCTACCTGGCCAGGGCTCCTCGATCGAGGCCACCGCGTCGCGCGCTGTTCGTGCACCCGAACACGGTTCGCTACCGCCTCAAGCGGGTGCTCGACGTGACCGGGCTCGACCCCGACCGACCCGCGCGACTCCTACACCCTGCGGGTGGCGCTGACGCTCGGCCGACTGGCTTCCGTCCTGTTTGTAGGGTTCCTACAAAGACAAGCCGGCTCAGATTTCGTGCGCTGCGGATGCGTCCTGCACGGGCAGCCGGGTCGGGGACAGTTGTGGAGTGCTCATCATCGTCGCTCCCGGACAGGGTGCCCAGACCCCCGGATTCCTCAAGCCCGTGGCTGGAGGACCCGCAGTTCGCCGAGCGACTGGACTGGCTCTCCGCCGTCGCCGGTCTCGACCTGGCCCACTACGGCACGGAGGCCGACGCCGAGACCATCCGGGACACCGCCATCGCCCAGCCGCTGCTGGTCGGCGTCCGGACTGGTCTCGGCGCTGGCTGCTGTTCCCCCACCCGGCGGAGGCGTTCGGGCAGATCGGCGCGGTCGCCGGGCACAGTGTCGGCGAGCTCGACCGCCGCCGCCGGCGCCCGGGTGATCACCGCCGAGCAGGCCATGGTGCTCGTCCGCGAGCGCGGGCAAGGCGATGGCGCAAGCCGCCGCCGCCACCCCGACCGGGATGACCGCCGTGCTCGGTGGCGACGCCGAGGAGGTGCAGGCCGCGCTCACGCAGCACGGCCTCACCGCCGCCAACGTCAACGCCGACGGCCAGGTCGTCGCCGCCGGCACGCTCGAGCAGCTCGAGGCGCTCGCGGCCGACCCGCCGGCCCGAGGCGCGGCTGATGCCGCTCTCCGTGGCCGGCGCGTTCCACACCGAGCACATGGCACCGGCCGTCGGAGTGCTCGGCACGCTCGCCAAGGCGGTCTCCACCCACGACCCCCGCACGCCGCTGATCTCCAACCGGGACGGCCAGATCGTCCACGACGGCCGAGACGTCGTGCGCCGGATCGTCACCCAGGTCGCCAACCCGGTGCGCTGGGACCTCTGCATGGAGACGATGCGCGACCTCGGCGTCACCGGCATCCTGGAGATGCCGCCGGCCGGCACCCTGACCGGCATCGCCAAGCGGGCCCTGCCCGGCGTCGAGACCTTCGCCCTGAAGACGCCCGACCAGCTCGACGCCGCCCGTGACTTCGTCGACAAGCACGGCACCCAGTCGGCCCTCGACGTGCACCCGACCTGGCGGCTCCTGGTGGCGCCGTCCAAGGGCACCTTCGAGCGCCAGGCCGGTGGCGAGGGCGCCAGCCTCGAGCCGGACAGCACGATCGGCACGGTCCGCTCGACCCGCGACGAGACCGCGGTGTTCGCCCCGCACGGCGGCACGATCGTCGAGTGGCTCGTCGAGGACGGCGACCTGGTCTCCCCGGGCCAGCCGCTGGTCCGGCTGCACCCCGAGGCGGTGGCGCCATGAGCGTCGGTACGCACCCCGGGCGCGCGCCAGGGTGTCGCCGCATGACCGCCGCCCCGGAAGCCTCGGCCAGACCGACGTGCTTCGGCACAGCGCGGTGCTCGGGCTCGGGCACCACCGGGCGAGCCGGGTCGTCCCGAACGCCGAGATCATCGACGCGATCGACTCCAGCGACGAGTGGATCCAGCAGCGCTCGGGCATCGTCGAGCGCCGCTGGGCCACGCCCGAGGAGACCGTGCAGGTGATGTCGGTCAGCGCCGCCCGGGAGGCGCTGGAGCGACGCCGGCGTCCAGCCCGGCCAGCTCGACTGCGTGATCGTCGCGACCGTCTCGCACATGTTGCAGACCCCGGCGGTCGCCACCGCAGTCGCCCACGAGCTCGGCACGCACGGCAGCCGCCTTCGACATCTCCGCCGCGTGCGCCGGGCTTCTGCCACGGCCTGGCCCTGGCCTCCGACCTGGTCCGGGCTGGCTCCGCGACCCACGTCCTGGTGATCGGTGTCGAGCGGCTCTCCGACATCACCGACCCGACGGACCGCGGCACCGCGTTCATCTTCGCCGACGGCGCCGGCGCCGCCGTCGTCGGCCCGTCCGACGGAGCCGGGCATCGGCCCGGTCGTGTGGGGCAGCGACGGCGAGCAGTTCGACCTGATCCGGCAGCGGGAGGACTGGCGCGAGGTGGTCGCGGCCGGGTCCGACGACGATGCCGCACCTGGTGATGCAGGGCAACGCGGTGTTCCGCTGGGCGGCGTACACGATGGCCAAGATCGCCGACGAGACCCTCGACCGCACCGGGATCACCGCCGACCGACCTCGACGTGTTCGTCCCCCACCAGGCCAACATGCGGATCATCGACGCGATGGTGCGCTCGATGAAGCTGCCCGACCACGTCACCGTGGCCCGCGACATCGCCCACCAGGGCAACGCCTCGGCCGCGTCCATCCCGCTCGCCCTGCGCCAGCTGGTCCTCGACGGTGAGGCCCGGTCCGGCGACACGGCGCTCGCTGATCGCCTTCGGCGCCGGGCTGTCCTACGCCGCCCAGGTGATCCGCGTCCCCTGATCGCACCACCGTCCGAGTCATCGACCACCCGAGCACCACCACGAGAGGAACCCAGCATGGCCAGCACCGAAGAGATCCGCACCGACCTCGCCGAGATCGTCAACGAGGTCACCGGCATCCCCGCCGACGACGTCCAGCTCGACAAGTCCTTCACCGACGACCTCGACGTGGACTCGCTGTCGATGGTCGAGGTCGTCGTCGCCGCCGAGGAGAAGTTCGACGTCCGGATCCCCGACGACGAGGTGAAGAACCTCAAGACCGTCGGCGACGCCGTGACCTACATCGAGAAGGCCCAGGCCGCGGCCTGACCGTCGCACCGGTCACGCTCGCACCGCAGCACCCTCCGAAGGAGGACGCCGCAGATGAGCCGCAGAAGAGTCGTCGTCACCGGGCTGGGCACCACCAGCCCCGTCGGCGGTGACGTCGCCAGCACCTGGGAGGCGCTGGTCGCCGGGCGAGTCCGGCGTCCGGCGCCTCGACGCAGGACTGGGCCGCAGGACCTCCGGTCGCGGATCGCCGCGACCGCCGCCGTCGACCCGACCGAGGTGCTCGAGCGGGTCAAGGCGCGCCGGCTCGACCGCTCCGCCCAGCTCGCCATGGTCGCGGCCATCGAGGCCTGGGCCGACGCCGGCCTCGACGACGGCGACGGTCGACCCCGAGCGGCTCGGCGTCGCCGTCGCGTCCGGCATCGGCGGCGTGACCACGCTGCTGGCCAACTACGACACCCTGCAAGGAGAAGGGCCCGCGGCGGGTCTCCCCGCTGGCGGTCCCGATGCTGATGCCGAACGCGCCCGGCGGCCAACGTCGGGCTGCACGTTCGGCGCCAAGCGCCGGCGGTGCACACCCCGGTCTCCGCCTGCGCCTCCGGCAACGAGGCGATCTCGCTGGCCACCGACCAGATCCGGCTCGGCCGGGCCGACGTCGTCCTCGCCGGCGGCACCGAGGCCGCGATCCACGCGCTGCCGATGGCGGCGTTCGCCAACATGATGGCGCTGTCGAAGACCGCGAGCGGCGAGGACGGCGGCGACCCGACCACGGTCTCCCGGCCGTGGGACATCGCCCGCGACGGCTTCGTGCTCGGCGAGGGCGCCGGCGTGCTGGTGCTCGAGGAGCTCGAGCACGCCCGGGCGCGCGGCGCCCGGATCTACGCCGAGGTGCTCGGCGCGGGCATCACCACGACGCCCACGACATCGCCCAGCCCGACCCGGAGGGCCGCGGCGGGCTCGCGGGCGATCCTGCGCGCCCTCGAGGACGGCGGCATCTCCCCCGGCGACGTCGCCCACGTCAACGCGCACGCCACCTCGACCCCGCAGGGCGACATCGCCGAGGGTCTGATGATCCACGCCACGCTCGGCAAGTACGCCGACGAGGTGGTCGTGACCAGCACCAAGTCGATGACCGGGCACCTGCTCGGCGGCGCCGGGCGCGCTGGAGTCGATCGCCACGGTGCTCGCCATCCACCACCGGCTGCTCGCCGCCGACGATCAACCTCGACAACCTCGACCCGGCCGTCGAGCTGGACATCCCGACCACGGCCCGCGAGCTGCCCGCGCGGCGACATCGCGGCGCTGAACAACTCCTTCGGCTTCGGCGGCGCCAACGTCGCCGTCGCGTTCGGGAGCATCTGATCGCCATGACCCAGGCACCCGAGAAGGCGGCCGCGCCGGCGGCCAAGCCGCCCCGCGAGCAGGATCCGCGACACCCGCTGCAGCGCCTGGCCGCACTCTTCGACGACGGCGAGTTCGAGCCGATCTCCCCGATCGACGACTCCGGCATGCTCGCCGCGCATCGGCCGGATCAACGGCAAGACCGTGGTCGCGTTCTGCTCCGACCCGACCGTGATGGGCGGCGCGATGGGCGACGAGGGCTGCAAGGTCGTCGTCGCCGCCTACCAGCGCGCGCTGACCGACCGGGTGCCGATCGTCGGGCTCTGGCACTCCGGCGGCGCCCGCCTGGCCGAGGGCGTGCTCTCCCTGCACGCGGTCGGGCGAGATCTTCCACGCGATGACCAAGGCGTCCGGGCGTGATCCCGCAGATCTCCGTCGTCCTCGGCGCGGCGGCCGGCGGCGCGGCGTACGGACCGGCGCTGACCGACGTGGTCATCCTCGGCCCCGAGGGCCGGATCTTCGTGACCGGGCCCGACGTGGTCCGGTCGGTCACCGGCGAGGACGTCGACATGCTCCGCCTCGGCGGGCCCGAGCCGCACGGCCGCCGCTCGGGCGTCGTGCACGTGCTCACCGAGACCGAGGAGGAAGCGCTCGAGCGCGCGCGCACGATCGCGCACCTCCTCGGCGCCCAGGGCACGCTCGAGGTCGACGCCGTCGAGGACGTCGATCTCGGCAGCCTGCTGCCGGAGTCGAACAAGCGCGCCTACGACGTGCACCCGCTCGTCGAGCACGTGCTCGACGCAGGCACCGCCGTCGAGCTGCACGCGCGGTGGGCGCCCAACATCGTCACCGCGCTGGGCCGCTTCGGCGGACGCACCACCGGCGTCGATCGCGAACAACCCGCTGCGCCTCGGTGGCTGCCTGGACTCGCTGTCGGCGGAGAAGGCGTCCCGCTTCGTGCGGATGTGCGACGCGTTCGGGATCCCGCTGATCGTGCTGGTCGACGTGCCCGGCTACCTGCCCGGCGTCGGTCAGGAGTGGGACGGCGTCGTCCGCCGCGGCGCCAAGCTGCTGCACGCGTTCGGCGAAGCGCGTGGTCCCGCGGGTGACGGTGGTCACCCGCAAGACCTACGGCGGCGCCTACATCGCGATGAACGCCCGGTCGCTCGGCGCCACCCGGGTGTTCGCCTGGCCGGGCGCCGAGGTCGCGGTGATGGGTGCCGTGGCCGCGGTGCGCATCCTGCACCGGCGCAAGCTCGCCGAGGTCGCCCCGGAGATCCGCGGCCAGGTCGAGACCGAGCTGGCCGAGGAGCACGCCCGCCTCGCCGGCGGCATCGACAGGGCGATCGAGATCGGGGTCGTCGACGAGGTCGTCGAGCCCGGCGCGACGCGGACCGCGATCGCCCGGGCGATCGCCGACTCGGGTCTGGTCGCCCGCGGCAGCCACGGCAACATCCCGCTCTGAGGCTCGAAGGGGCCGAGCGGGCCGAGTCCGGCGGACTGCCTCCGACCGGGCGGTGGCGCCTGCCCAACGGGTTTTCCTACCCCGTCGCCGACCGGTTCACACCTCGCTCGACAACTGGCCTAGACAGGTTCCGATTCGCCACGTTTTGGTCGTGACCCGCGCCGCGGGGCTTCGTTGGCCGTTCGAGAGGTCGCCTGCACACGGCGGTCGGCCGTTCGAGGGAGAAACGACGTGAAGTCCAAGTTCCGGATTCTCGCGGTGGGGGCAGCGTCTGTTCTCGCCGCTTCGCTCACTGCCGTGCCCGCTCCGGCCATCGCCGCGACGCCCAACTACTCGTTCTTCGGGGCGACCGGCGGCTCGCAGATCCAGGCCGTCGGCACCACCATCAGCTCGTCGATGACGGCCATGTCGCAGGTTGCAGGCATGCTCAAGCCGGCCTCGACCACCAACCGGCTGCTCACGGTCAGCGCCAGGCCGCTGGCGCGGCTCGGCACGATCGAGACCAGCGAGGCGTCCACCGCCGTCAACGACGGGTGGAAGCTCACCGGCCACGCTCGCACCGCCAACGTCAACCTGCTCGACGGACTGATCACGCTGAACGCGGTCACGACGACGACCACCGCCCAGTTCGACACCGCCGGGGGCGGGGTCGGCAGCAGCGACACCGAGTTCGTCGGACTCACCATCGCCGGGAAGTCCTACCCCGTCAGCGTCGGGGCGAACACCCGGGTCGAGGTCCCGGGCGTCGTCTCGATCACGCTGAACTACCAGAACGTCAACAGCGACGAGAACGGCATCGCAACTCAGGGTGCCGGTGCGGTGATCACCCTGCTGAAGGCGTTCAAGGGCGCCGCACTCGACTCGACGATCGTGCTCAACCCGTCGTTCGGCTATGTCTCGAAGTCGCACAACCCCGGTGGTCTGCAGGTCGGCGGCGGGGCCTACGGGTCCTACGTCTTCGCCCACGTGGGCGAGGTCAGCGACCCGAATGCGATCACGGTCGAGTCCACGCGGACGGCGTACGAGGTGATGCCCCCGACCGGCACCAACGGCGCGGTGCTCGAGAACCACACCGCCCGCGTGTTCTTGCAGGGGTGTCCTGAATGCGGGGGCGATCTACTCCACCGCCGAAGGCGCGAGCTCACCGGCGTTGAACTACTCGAAGCTGGCCACCAAGACCGCCAACGTCAAGGTGTTCCCGGCCCTGCTCGGCTCGCTCATCCACGCCGACGCGATCGGGAGCACGGCTGAGGTCCGCAAGACCGACGCCGGGACGACGATGGACGCCAGCGCCCAGTTCGTGGACCTGAGCATCGCCGGCAACGACATCCCGGTCGACGTCGGGCCGAACACGACGATCCACATCGCCAACCTCGGCTACGTCACCCTCAACGAGCAGAAGTCCATCGCGGTCGACGGGTTCCTCCACGGCATCCAGGTGATCGCGCTGCACATCGTGCTCGACACGGCCAAGGCGGGCTTGCCGATCGGCGCCGAGATCCAGGTCGGCGTCTCCCAGGCGATCGTCTGGGGCTGACCACCGCAGTCACGCACGACAACAGGGTCACCGCCGCTCGGCGGTGACCCTGTTGTCCTGGAGGGTGGTGGTGCCTCAGGTGACCGATCCGCTTGTGGGGGGCGGGGGCGGGATCAGACGACCTGGTGCAGCCACCGGACCGGTGCGCCGTCGCCGGCGTACCGGAAGGTCTCGAGCTCGTCGTCCCACGGCTTGCCGAGCAGCTTGTCGACCTCCAGCTCGAGCGTGGTGTCGCCCAGCGCGGCCTTGACCACCGCCGCCTTGAGCCGGTCCTCGGGGATCATCAGGTCACCGTGCAGGCCGGTGACGGCGTGGAAGACCCCGAGATCGGGGGTGTAGGAGAACCGGGCGCCCTCGGTCGAGGTGGTGGCGTCCTCGGTGATCTCGAAGCGGAGCTGGTTCCAGCCGCGCAGGGCCGAGGCGACGGCGGCCGCCGTGCCGACGTCGCCGGACCAGGAGTACTCGGCACGATAGGTGCCGGCCTGGGCCGCTTGGGGGGTCCAGTCGAGGTTCACGGCAGCGCCGAGGACACCGCCCACGGCCCACTCGACATGTGGGCACAGCGCGGACGGCGCCGAGTGGACGTACAGGACTCCACGGGTCGCGGTGCGGGTCACTTTGGCCTCCTTGCTCCAGCGTCGAGACAACGCCTTCCCCAGCGGCTCTCGTCCGAGCAGGACACCTGTGACGGTTGTGAACTTGTGTTCACATTGTGACCCATGACGGCCGCGGATGCCAGCGGAACACGGAATCCGCCCCTCGGCAGGATCAGCGCTTGCGGGCTGCCCGAGGGGTCGCCTTCGGGGCTGCTCTCGCCGGGGTCCGCGCCCGGGTCGCTGCGGACTTGCGCGGCCCGAGCTCCATCAGCTCCTCGAGCACCTGGGTGGCCAGGCCGAGGCCGCCGAGGTGGGACTCGCCCGGGATCGTCTCGAACCGGCGTCCGGGAGCCGTGCGGCCAGGTGCTCTCCGTGCGCGTGCGGGATGATGTGGTCGTTGTCGCCGTGCCACCAGCGCACCGGCACCGTCACGTCGGCGGCCTCGAAGCCCCACGGCCGGGTGAACAAGATGATGTCCGACAGCGGCGCACCCGAGGTGGAACCGCGAGCCGTGGAGCAGGTCGTCGAGGAACATCGCCCGGAACTCCGGTCGGGCCAGCAGCTCCTTGTCGCCGCGCGGCTGCAGGGCGGCGTAGGCGTCGATCGCCGGTCCGGCCAACGGGCGGATCAGCCGGATCGCGCCGGCCAGCGCGTAGCCGAGCGGGACGCGGGTGACCGAGAGCACCGGGGCGGCGTACGGCGCGAGCTCGACCAGACCCTCCGCGGATCGCGTCCGGCCCCTTCGTCGGCGCGACTCCACCGAGGACGCCCACCCCGTGCACCCGGTCGGGCAGCGCAGCTCCGGCCGCGAGTGCGTAGGGCCCGCCCCCGGAGAGGCCGATCACCCGCATCGTGTCGATGGCGAGCGCGTCGGCGAGGAGCTCGAGGTCGGCGTCCAGTCGAGGACGTTCTCGTACAGGTGCGGGGTGGAGGTGCCGATGCCGGGGCGGTCGATGCCGATGATCCGCAGGTCGTGCTCCGCGGCGTAGCGCCGTGCCTCGACCGGGATCTGCCGACGGGCGCCCGGCGTGCCGTGCATCCAGATGATCGCCGCGCCCCGGGGTGCGCCGAACTCGGCGAAGGAGAGCCGGCGGCCGTCACGGACGGCGACGGAGCCCTCGAGCCGCGGGCGCTCGATGTCTGCCATGCAGGCATTCTCGCGCGACTCGACCCGAACTGGAACGTGTTTCAGATCTCGTCGCGTTCCGTCCCGGCCGGTCAGGCCGAGGCCGAGCGCACCGCGGCGATGTCGACACGTTGTCCGGGTCGCGCACGGCGCCGAGCAGCGACCCGTCGGCGCTGATGGCAGGCCCGTCGATCACGGTGGCGACCACGCAGGTGATGTTGTCGCGGCCGCCGCGACCCAACGCGGCCGCGACCAGCGCGCCCACGGCCGTCGTCGTCGGAGTTGGTCGCCAGCTGCTCGCTCGATCACGGCCTCGCTCGACCAGGTCGGTGAGTCCGTCGCTGGCCAGCAGGATCCGGTCGCCGGGCACGAGGTCGAGGGCGAGCAGGTCGGGCGTGGTCGTCCTCGGAGCCGTTCACGGTGCGCATGCACGACGTTGCGCCACGGATGCTCGGCCACGTCGTCCTCGGTCGAGGCGGCCCTCGTCGAGCAGGTCCTGGACGTAGGTGTGGTCGCGGGTGACCCGGGTGAGCTCGCCGTCGCGGAACACGTAGCCCCGCGAGTCGCCGAGGTGGGCGAGCACGAACGTCGCGCCCGTCGGTGCAGCAGCGCGGTCAGCGTCGTGGCCATCCCCTCGCGCGAGGGATCGGCGCTCACCCCGGCGCGCACCTGGGCCTGGGCGAGGGCGCACCGCCTCGCGCAGCACCGTCGCCGGGTCCTCGCCGTCGTGCATGCAGCGCGGTCGCCGAGACGGCGTACGCCGTGGTGGCCGAGGCGACCTCGCCGGCCGCCCCGCCGCCGACGCCGTCGGCCACGAGCATGCAGGTGGGCCCGACGAACCCGGAGTCCTGGTTGTCGGCGCGCACCAGCCCGACGTGGCTCTCACCGGTGCCGGAGATCCGCAGCATCGTCCCCTCCTCACCACGCAGA
The DNA here is from genome assembly GCA_963731485.1 of uncultured Actinomycetota bacterium. Lineage (GTDB taxonomy): Bacteria > Actinomycetota > Actinomycetes > Propionibacteriales > Nocardioidaceae > Marmoricola. The sequence continues at coordinate 316,054 of CAVSVQ010000007.1, read as the reverse complement.
ACGTGTTCGGACCCTCTCACGGTTCCCGGACGGGTCGACCCGCAGGCGACGGCGGCGTCGCGACGTCCGGACCCGCACACAATGGGCGCCATGGAATGGCTGCTGCTCGGGGTGTCGGTCGCGCTGATGGTCGTGTGCGGCGTCTTCGGCGCGGCGGAGTACTCCTTCGTCGCGGTCGACCGGGCCGCGGTCGACCGCGCTGCGAGCTCCGGCGACCGGGCTGCGCTCGGCGTCCGCAAGGCCCTGCGCAGCCTGTCCACCCAGCTCTCCGGCGCCCAGGTCGGCGTGACCATCACCAACCTGGTCATCGGCTTCCTCGCCGAGCCGGCGATCGCCGACGCTCCTGCGCGACGCCGCTGAGGGCCGCCGGCGTCCCCCGGGGAGCGGTCGACCGGCGTGGCCGTGACGGTCGCGCTCGCCCTGGCCACCGTTGGCCACCATGCTCATCGGCGAGCTGATCCCGAAGAAGATCGGGATCGCGGTCCCGCTCGAGGCGGCCAAGGCCACCCAGGGCTGCATGCGGTTGTTCACCACGGCGGTCAAGCCGGCCATCCGCGTGCTCAACGGCTCGGCGAACGCGCTGGTGCGCGCCGTCGGGTGTCGAACCCCAGGAGGAGCTGCGCTCGGCCCGCTCCTCCGACGAGCTCGCCTCGCTGGCCGGCCGGTCCGCCTCCGAGGGCACCCTCGACGAGGAGACCGCCCACCTGGTGCAGCGCTCGGTCGCCTTCGGACCGCGCACCGCCGGCGAGATCATGACGCCGCGGATGCGGATGGCCGTCGTCGACGGCGAACGACCCGGTCAGCGAGGTCATCGAGCTCTCCTCGACCACCGGCTTCTCGAAGTTCCCGGTGATCAAGGGCAGCACCGACACACATCGTCGGCTCGGTGCACGTCAAGCAGGCGGTCGCCGTGCCCCGGGGCGAGCGCGGCTCCACCCAGGTGCGCGAGGTGATGGTGCCGGCCACGGTCGTGCCGGAGTCGCTCCGGCTCGACCCGCTGCTGTCGCTGCTGCGCGGAGTGAGGGCTTCCAGATGGCGATCGTCTCCGACGAGTACGGCGGGACCGCCGGCGTGGTCACCCTCGAGGACGTCGTCGAGGAGATCGTCGGGGACATCGCCGACGAGCACGACCGGAGCGCCGCCCGGCTGCGACAGCGGCCGGACGGCTCCTGGATCGTCTCCGGCCTGCTCCGTCCCGACGAGGTGCTGGACGCGACCGGCCTCGCCCTGCCCGAGCACGAGGACTACGACACCGTGGCGGGGCTGCTCGTGCAGCGCCTCGGACGGATCCCCCAGCGCGGCGACGCGGTCGACGTGGCACTGCCGGTCGATGATCCCCGATGACGACGACGAGCCGACCGCTCGGTCGAGCACGCCCACCTGCGCGTCGTGCGGATGGATGGGCTGCGGGTCGACCGGATCGCGATCCAGCGGCGGCCGGGCCCGGCTCGCAGGACGGCACGGTCCGATGAGCACCGCGGCCGCGCTCGTCCTGACCGTCGTGCTGCTGCTCGGCAACGCGTTCTTCGTCGGCGCCGAGTTCGCCCTCGTGTCGGCACGACGGACCAAGGTCGAGCCTCGCGCCCGCGCCGGGTCGCGGATGGCCAAGACCACGCTGCGGGCGATGGAGGACCTGACCTCGGTGATCGCGGCGGCGCAGTTCGGCATCACGGTGTGCTCGCTCGGTCTCGGCGCGGTCGCCGAGCCCGCCTTCGCAGCCGTGCTCGAGCCGGTCTTCCACCACGTCGGGCTCTCCGAGGCCTGGCTGCACCCGGTCTCGTTCACCCTCGGGATGTCGGTGGTCGTCTACCTGCACGTCGTGCTCGGCGAGATGGTCCCGAAGAACCTCGCCCTGGCCGGCCCGGAGCGTGCCGCGGTGGTCTTCGGTCCGCCGATGGTCGCGCTGGTCACGTTCCTCAAGCCGGTGGTGTTCGCCCTGAACGCGCTCGCCGACGCCGGTGTGCGACTGCTGCGCGTCGAGCCACGCAGCGACGTGAGCTCGACCTTCACCCACGAGGAGGTCGAGGCGCTCGTCGACGAGTCACATGCCGAGGGGCTGCTCGAGGAGAGCGAGTACGAACGGCTCTCCGGCGCGCTCGGACTTCACCTCCCGCACGGTCGCCGACGTGCTGCTGCCCACGGGCTCCCTGCAGACGGTCGGCCCGGACGGCGCGCACCACCGAGGTCGAGGCGATCTGCGCCGAGACCGGCTTCTCCCGGTTCCCCGTCGTCGACGAGGACGGCGCACTGGTCGGGCTACCTGCACATCAAGGACGTGCTGCGAGCCCGATCCGCACGGGCGCGCCCAGGTGATCGATGCGACCTGGATCCGGCCGTTCGCCGACGTGCACGAGACCGACACGCTGGTCCAGGCGCTGCAGACGCTCCAGTCCCAGGGAGCCCACATGGCGCGGGTCGTCGACGACGCCGGCCGTGTGCTCGGGGTCGCCACGCTCGAGGACGTGATCGAGGAGCTGGTCGGAGAGATCCGCGACGCCGCCCACCACTGATCGGGGACGCGTCAGCGGACCCGATCAGCGGTCGTCGAGCAGCGACCTCGGCTGAGGAACGAAGCCGAGACGGAGCGAGTCGAGACGCGGTGCGCGCGCGGGGACAGTCCCCACGCGTCTGCTACGCCGAGAGCGGCACCGGCTCGACGTGGCCGTCGGGCGCGAGGTAGAGACCGTCGTCGAACAGGATCACGCCGTTGCACAACTGGCACCACCCCTGCTCGGAGTGGTCGGAGACCATGTGCGCGTGGCAGCAGTCGGCTCGAGGTGGCGTCCGGGCAAGCCGGGGAGTGGGTACACGCCATTGTGTTCGTTCCTCCCAGAGTCAAGGGCGTTGGTGCTGTCCCCCATGAAACCTCGCAGGCACCGTTTCATGATGCAATTCGGACAATCTGATTGAAAGCTTAGCCGTTTCGTGACCTTGTGTGCACGAACTGGCTCGCCTTCGCGGCACCGGGATGACGCCCCGACGACGCCCCTGGACATGCGTTTGCCGGGACGGCCTCCCCCAGGCCGTCCCGGCAACGTTGCATGTGCTCGATCAGGCGCCGACTGTGGTGCCCACCTTCGCCGCGGCGACAGCTGCCGACTCGCGGGCCCGCTTCGCGTGGACCAGGCCCACCGCGCCGAGCAGGAAGAGCAGTGCGGCTCCGATGAACGAACCGATCGCCGCGTAGGCCGCGATGGCGCCCAGCTTGCCGAACGCGTAGGCGGTCAGGAGCTCGCCCCGCAGGGTGTTGCCCATGAACAGCGTCTGCCGCAGCCCGGCCAGCTTCTGGCCGTCGGGCGAAGCCTTCTGCTCGTCGCTGAGCTTCAGGAACTCGCCACTGACCTCTTCGTAGGTCTTGCCACCACCGGCGGCGTTCATGTGCACCAGGATGTAGTGGTCGGCGAACGCCTTGGCCTGCGCGCCGGTCGTCATCTTCTGGCCGGCGTACTTGTCGAGCGCGGCGTGCTGGTCCTTGGTCTCGAGCGACGCCTTGGCCGGCATCGTGATGTCCTGCATCGCGAGCTGGTCGTGCACCTGGCTCCCCGCGAACGAGCTGGCCCAGGTCAACAGGCCGCCGGCCACGAGGAGGACGACTGCCAGCAGCAGCCCGGTCCAGGAGATGAGCTTGTCGAGTGTTGCGCGCATGTCTGCGCCCCTCCTTCAACTGGCGGGTGTCCGTTGTCCCCGCGTTGCCCCCAAGTTCACCAACGACAGGGGGTCCAGCCCATGAGGCGAAAGGCCCGAGACCTGCGGTCCTAGGGCTTCAACATTCAAGGACCTCTGCGGCCCGCGCGGCGCCCGTTCGCGCTCAGATCCGCGGTGCGTCGAGCGCGAACTCGCGGATCGAGCCCAGGTCATAGGTCCCGTGGTCGGTGCCGACGCCCCCGGCCACCTGGGCCGCGGTGGCACAGCCGAGCTCGGCGGCACCACGGCTGTCCAGCCCCAGCGCGACCCCCCGGAGGAAGCCGGCGGAGAACGCGTCCCCGCAGCCAGTGGTGTCCACGACGTCGACCGCGTACGCCGGCACCTCGCACGCGTCGTCGGCGGTCACGACGACTGCACCCCGGGCCCCCTGGGTGACCGCGACGCACCCCGCTCCCGCCGCGACCAGAGCACGAGCGCCCGCGACCAGGTCCGTCTCGCCGGTGAACCCTCGCACCTGGTCGTCGTTGGGCAGCAGGTGATCCACCTGGGGCAGGCAGTCGGCGATCCAGGCCAGCAGGTCCGGGTCACCCGGCGCGAGCACGTCGACCGACGTCGTGCAGCCCAGGGCGTGCGCCTGCGCGAGCAGCTCGCCGGCCGCAGGCCCGCCGAGGAACTCCGGACCGCCGAGGTGGACGTGCGTGAGGCCGGGCACGGACGCGAGGTCGATGTCCTCCAGCGTCAGCACGCCGTTGGCGCCGACGCAGTGCCAGGCCGGGCGGTCGCCGTTGGGCCGGACCGGCAGCACGCTGGCTGAGGTCTGCGCCTCCGGCTTGCGCACCACCCGGCTGGTGTCGACGCCCTCGCGCGCGAGCAGCGCGAGCAGGGTGTCGGCGATCGGGTCGATCCCGACGGCTCCGATGCTGTGCACATCGGCGCCGAGCCGGCTGAGGACAACTCCGGTCCCTCCCGCGGTGCCGGCCGGCGACATCCGGATGGAGTCGACGAGGGCACCCTCGGACCTCTCCGGGATCGCTTCGACGCCCAGCACGTGGGTGTCGAGCACGTGCACGCCGACGACGGCGACGGTCTGCTGGGTCATCGGGAAGCCTCCTGGCCGGGGTCTGCCGCTGGGTCTGCGGTTGGGTCGCGGTCGGCCGGTCGCGGCGACCCGTAGCGGCGCGCGATCGCCGCCTCGATCACGGCGGCCTGGTCTGCGTCGTCGAGGACGCGCGGCGTGCCCAGTCGGGACGCCTCGACGTACAGCCGGCAGCACCACTCGAGGAGCAGCGCGTTGTCGACGGCGGCGGTGAGGGTGGCGCCGAGCGCCACCGCGCCGTGGTTGGCCATCAGCGCAGCGCTGCGGTCGCGCAGGGCGTCCACTACGAGTCCGGCGAGCTCGGCGGTGCCGAACGTCGCGTACGCCGCCACCCGGATCTCCCCGCCGAGGGCGAGTTGCTGGTAGTGCAGCACCGGCAGGCTGTCGCGCACGCAGCCGACCGCGGTCGCGTACGGCGCGTGCGTGTGCACGACGGCGCCTGCCGCCGAGGAGGTGAGCACGGCCAGGTGCAGGTCGAGCTCCGAGGTCGGCGCGAGGTCGCCGGCCAGCACCCGGCCGGACCGATCGACGACGCTCACCTCGTCGGGGGTGCACTCGCCGAGCACGACGCCGGTCGCGGTGATCGCGACGGTGTCGGTGTCGGGGTCCAGGGCGCTCACGTTCCCCGCAGTGCCGACCAGCAGACCTTCGGCCGCGAGTCGCCGGGCCACGGCGGCGACCTCGGCGCGCAGCGCGGTCACGCCGGTATCCCGTCCCGCCCGGCCGGGGTCGCGAAGTCGCGCAGGTAGGCAGCGACCATCGCGATGCCCTGCTCGACGAGGAAGGAGTCGCCGCGGTCGTCGCGCTCGTAGGCGAGCTGGAAGACCCGGTCGCCGATCTCGACCGCGAGCTCTGCGGCCGCGACCGGCAGGTCGGTGCGCGCAAGTCCGCTGTCGATGGCGAAGCGCCGCAGCTCGTCCGCGGTGCGCCGGTTGTGCCGGCGCCCGAAGTCGTGGACTGCGGTGTTGGTGCGTCCCCGCAACCAGATCTCCACGAAGGCCGGGCGGCGCGCGTAGACCTTCACGTAGGCGCGCATCGTCGTCTCGACGAGCGCGTCGACCGACAGCACCTGCAGGTCGGCGAGATCGGCGGCGACCTGCTCGTCCATCTCGGCGGTGTCGCGCTCGACGAGGGCGAGCAGGATCGCGTCGCGATCGGAGAAGTACTGGTAGAGCGACGCCACCGGGACCCCGGCCGCGGTGGCGATCGTGCGCGTGCTGAGCGCCTCGACGCCGTGCTCGACGACGATCCGCGACGCCGCCTCGAGGATCTGGCTGACCCGCGCGCGCGAGCGTGCCTGGGACGGCGTACGCCGGCGGGCCGGGGTCGGGCTCGTGCGTTCGGCCGGACCTGCCGCCGAGGAGGTGACAGCGGGCATGCGCGGACAGTAGCATCCAAACCTGAATCTGACACATGTTCGTGTTTAGGAGCCCGCGATGTCCCTCCCCCTCGATCGCCGCACGGTTCTCAGGTCGGCCGCTGCCACCGGGCTCAGCGCCCTCGCGCTGACCGCACTCGAGGAGGAGGTGAACGCAGCCACCTTGCGGCGCTCGCTGCCGCGCAAGGTCGACGTGGTCGTGGTCGGCGGCGGCCTCTCCGGACTGGTGGCGGCCCGCAACGTCGCTCGCGCCGGTCGTTCGGTGCTCGTGGTCGAGGCCCGCAAGCGCGTGGGCGGCCGGGTGCTCAACCACGAGCTGGCCGCCGGTGGCGTGGTGGAGGCCGGCGGGGCCTTCGTGGGACCGACCCAGGACCGCATCGTGGCGCTCGCCGGGGAGCTCGGCGTGCCGACCTTCCCCGAGTACGCCGAGGGCAAGAACGTCTACATCTCCCACCTGCTCGGCCGGCAGACCTACACCGGCACCGTGCCACCCGACCCGACCATCCTGCTCGACGCCGCGCTGCTGCTGCAGAAGCTCGACTCCTACGCCAAGCAGGTACCCGTCGACGCCCCGTGGTCGCACCCGAAGGCGGCGACGTGGGACTCGATGACGCTGGCCGACTTCATCCGCAAGCACGCGCTGAACGCCAAGGGCGTCACGAACCTGATCGGCTGCTGGACCCAGCCCGGCTTCGGGGCCGATCCGGACCAGCTCTCCTTGCTGTTCGTGATCCACTACCTCGCCTGCTCGGGCAACGAGGAGACACCGGGCAGCTTCGAGCTCAACTCCAACACGGTCGGCGGCGCCCAGGAGCGCCGGTTCATCGGCGGCTCGCAGCTGGTCCCGCTCCGGATTGCCCAGGAGCTCGGCGACCGGCTCGCCCTGCACGCCGCCGTACACCGGATCGACCAGCACCACGGTCACCGCGCCGTGGTGCACACCCGCCGGGGCAAGGTCCACGCCCGCCGGGTGATCGTCGCCGCGCCGCCTCCGCTGGTGCTCGACATCGACTGGCATCCCCAGCTGCCCGGTCGCCGGCACGCTCTGCTCTCGCGGATGCACATGGGCCAGCTGATGAAGTGCGACGCGGTCTACCGCACACCGTTCTGGCGCGAGGCCGGCCTCAGCGGGTCGGGCCTCAGCGACGCGGGCGCGACCCGCACGGTCTTCGACAACTCCCCCGCCGACGGGCACGTCGGTGTCCTGCTGGCCTTCGTCGGCGGCTCGACCTGGCGCACCTACGGCACCATGTCGCCGGCCGACCGGCGCCGCCATGTCCTCGAGGGCTTCGCGCAGATGGTCGGGCCCGCGGCGCTCTCGCCGATCGAGTACACCGAGCACGACTGGACCAAGGAGCGCTGGACCCGGGGTGGCCCGGTGCCGATCCTGGCTCCCGGCACGATGACCGCGTTCGGCTCGGCGATCCGCCAACCGTTCCGGCGGGTGCACTGGGCCGGCACGGAGACCTCGACGTACTGGACCGGCTACATGGACGGCGCCGTGCGCGCCGGAGAGCGCGCCGCGAGCGAGGTGCTCGGCCGGCTGTCATGACCGGTCAAATAGTTCTGTCCAGTTCCTTCCGTTTTGTCCATTTATGCCGCACCATGGGGGACCAGGGAGGAGAGCCTGGCCCCGACCCCCGAGAAGGTTCCCCATGCAGCACCGAATCGGCCCCGAGAACCCCGGCGTCAGCCGGTTCTTCGCGGCGCGCGCCATGCTCGTGCTCGTCGCCGGCTTCTACGTCGCCGGCCTGGTCTTCGTGTTCCTCTACTCCCTCGGGTACGACCCACTGGCCCACCAGTTCTCGCTGACCTGGCCGTTCAGCTGGCCGTCCAGCTGGCTGAGCCCCTGACTGGGCCCCTGATTGGGCCCCTGACTGGGCCCGCTGACCCGCCACTCGCCGAGCGTCGGCGGCGCAGATCCCGCCGGCCGCAGGTAGGCGACCGGGCGCCAGCCCTGGCGGACCGTCGATGCTTCTCCGGTGCCGGTGCTGTAGGTCTCGACGGTCACCACCCACGCCTCCCAGCCCCGACCGGTGCGGCGCCAGTCGAGGACGAGGCCGGGCTGGGGCGCCCGCGGCCCGTCGAGGTCGAGCTTCACCCAGACGTGGAACACCCGCGCAGGTGGGCCTGAGGAGCGCGGTGCTTGCACGAAGGCAGGATAGAACACCTGTTCGAACACGGGATCGGATCCCGGCCTCCGGAGCGCTGGTCGAGATCCGTACGATCGGACGGTGACCGAGGCAACGCGCGTCGCCCTGGCGCTGGGAAGCGGCGGCGCCCGGGGCTATGCCCACATCGGCGTGCTCCAGGTCCTCGAGGAGCGCGGCTACCAGGTCGTCGGGGTCTCCGGGACGTCCATGGGTGCACTGGTCGGGGGGCTGTACGCCGCGGGGCGGCTGGACGCGTACACCGAGTGGGTCAGCGGCCTCGCGCCACGTGACCTGTGGCGGCTGCTCGACATCTCGGTCCGGGCACCGGGGGTGATCCGCGGCGAGAAGGTGATGTCCCGGGTCGCCGACCTGCTCGACGGCGTGCTCGTCGAGGACCTGCCGATCCCGTTCACCGCGATCGCGACCGACCTGCTCACCCGCTCCGAGGTGTGGTTCCAGCAGGGACCGGTCGAGGCCGCGATCCGCGCTTCGGCGGCGTTGCCGTCGTTCATGTCGCCGGTGATGCTCCACGGCCGCCTGCTCGCCGACGGCGGGATGATGAACCCGGTCCCGATCGCGCCGCTGACCGCGGTGCGCGCGGACCTGACGGTCGCGGTCTCCCTCGACGGAGACGACGGCTCGGTCGCCGGCCCCCCGGTGCACGAGCCTTCGGAGGGCGAGGACGAGTGGCGCGAGCGCCTCCGGCGGAGCGCCACCCAGCTCCGCGAAACGGAGACGGTGCAGCGGGTGGCCACCTGGTTGCGCAACGCGCGGGGCACCGCCGACGAAGGCACCGAGGACGCCCAGCCGGAGGAGGAACGCGTGCCGATCTACGGCGAGCTGCCTGCCGGGCTCGGCTTCCTCGACGTGATGGAGATGTCGTTGGACGCCATGCGCAGCCTGGTCGCGAGGTACCGGATGGCCAGCTATCCCCCGGACCTGCTGATCACGATCCCGCGGCGGGCCTGCCGCACGCTGGACTTCCACCGGGCGACCGAGATGATCGCGCTCGGCCGGCAGGCCGCCGAGGAGGCGCTCGCGGACCTCACCGGCCCGCTCTGAGCCCGCGGCTACTTCGGCGGCAGCGAGCGGGCGAAGGCCAGGCCGACATCGACCCAGCGCCGCAGGTCGGCGTCGGTCTGCACGGCCCGGGGCCCGAGGTGCAGCCAGCCGACCATCGCGCGGCCCCGCATCACCATCGGCTCGACGTGGTCGTGCTCGAGGAACGTCTCGCTCCGCGCGGGATCGACCCGAAGCAGCACGCCGCCCTGGCTGCTGGCTGCGACCGCCATGTTGCCGTGCACCAGGAACGCGAGCCCGCCGAACATCCGCTTCTCGCTCAACCCCGGCTCGCCCTCGACGGACTCGCGGATCCGGTCGGCCAGGTGCTCGTCGTACGCCATGGCAGCAGTATGGGATCGCGCACCGACGAAACGGCCCACGCCCGCGCGAAACGAGAAATCCGCGGCGTCCCCCGTGTACGACGGCGCGCTGCGGGTACGGCGCAACCGTGCCAGTCTCCGTCGGTCCGATGCTCGTGTCGCCAGGAACCGCCCGCTCTCTGGAGCGAGATCTCGCCGCGTCCGTCGACGGCGAGGTGCGCTTCGATCCCGGCACCCGGGCGACGTACTCCACCGACGCCTCCAACTACCGCCAGATCCCCCTGGGGTGGTGCGTGCCGCGCACCGTGGCCGCCGCGGAGCAGACGGTCGAGGTGTGCCGTCGGCACGGCGCGCCGCTGGTGTCGCGCGGCGGCGGCACCAGCCTGGCCGGGCAGTGCCACGAACGCGGGCGTGGTCATCGACTGGACGAAGTACTGCAACCGGTTGGTCTCGGTGGACCCCGACGCACGGACCTGCGTCGTGGAGCCGGGCATCGTCCTCGACGAGCTCAACCAGCAGCTCGCCGCCACGGGCTGATGTTCGGCCCGCAGCCCGTCGACGCACGCCAGCTGCACGATCGGCGGGATGATCGGCAACAACTCCTGCGGAGCCACGGCCCAGGCGTACGGCAAGACCGCCGACAACGTGCGGCGGCTCGAGGTGCTCACCTACGACGGGGTGCGCATCTGGGTCGGCCGACCACCGACGACGGAGTTCGCCGAGATCATCGCCGCGGGCGGTCGCCGCGCCGCAGATCTACCGGCGAGCTGCGCGACCTGGCCGACGTACCTCGCCGAGATCCGCACCGGCTATCCCGGAGATCCCGCGGCGGGTGTCCGGCTACAACCTCGATTCGCTGCTGCCGGAGCACGGCTTCGACCTCGCCGGGCCCTGGTCGGTAGCGAAGGCACGCTGGTCACGGTGCTGCACGCCGAACTCGAGCTGGTGCCGGTGCCCGCGCCGAGGCGATGGTGGTCCTGGGCTATCGACGACATCGTGGCCGCCGCCGACGCCGTGCCCGCGGTCCTCGAGCACGAGCCGGGCAGCTGGAGGGCCTGGACGACGCGCTGATGCGGGCTCGAGCACTCCGAGCGCATCGACCGGTGAACGCGCTCGCACGAGCTGCCGGCCGGCGGACGGGTGGCTGATGGTCCAGTTCGACGGGTGACTCCGAGGAGGAGGCCGACCGCGCGGCCGAGGCGCTGATCGGCGGACGCTCGCGCGTGGGACCGCGCGCCGACACATCGGCTGCTGTCGATGACCCCGGGCGAGCAGGAGAGCTGATCGAGCGTCCGCGAGGCCGGGCCTCGGGCGCGACCGCGCATCCGCCGGCGGGCCGACACCTGGGAGGGCTGGGAGGACGCCGCCGTGCCGCCGGACCGGCTCGGCGACTACCTGCGCGACTTCCGCGCGCTCCTGGACGAGTTCGGCTACGGACGAGGCCTCGCTCTACGGCCACTTCGGCCAGGGCTGCGTGCACACCCGGATCCCGTTCGAGCTGCGCACCGCCGACGGGGTCGCCGATTACCGCGCGTTCGTGGAGCGAGTCCGCCGACCTGGTGGTGCGCTACGGCGGGTCGCTGTCCGGCGAGCACGGCGACGGCCAGTCCCGCGGCGAACTGCTTCCGCACGATGTTCGGCGCCGAGCTGATCGTCGGGCGTTCGGCGAGCTCAAGGCGCTCTTCGACCCGGACGACCGGATGAACCCGGGCAAGGTGGTGCACCCGAACCCGCTCGACAGCGACCTCCGCCTCGGCGCCGGCTTCGCGCCGACCGAGCCACGACGACCTGTTCTCCTACCCCAAGGACGACGGCAAGTTCTCGCAAGGCGGCCCTGCGCTGCGTCGGGGTCGGCAAGTGCCGCAGCCACGTCGGGCGGAGGTGATGTGCCCGTCGTACCTGGTCACCCGCGAGGAGGAGCACTCGACCCGCGGGCGCGCGCGGCTGCTGTTCGAGATGATGCCGGGCGACGATCGATCACCGACGGCTGGCAGTCGACCGAGGTCCGCGACGCGCTCGACCTCTGCCTGGCCTGCAAGGGGTGCAAGTCCGACTGTCCGGTGAACGTCGACATGGCGACGTACAAGGCGGAGTTCCTCGCCCACCACTACGCGCGGCCGCCTCCGGCCGCGGGCGCACTACTCGATGGGCTGGTTGCCGCTGCTGGCCGCCGCTGCGCCGCGGCGACGCCGCCGCCGTGAACGCGCTCGCGCAGGCGCCCCTGCTCAGCGGTCTGCTCAAGCGGGCCGGGGGCATCGCCGTGGAGCGCGAGCTGCCCCGCTTCGCGCCGCAGCCCTTCGACGCCTGGTTCCGCTCGCCGTCGGCCACGGGTCGCCGGTGAGCGCGGGCGGGTCCTGCTCTGGCCGGACACGTTCACCAACAACTTCCACCCGGACGTCGGCCGCGCCGCGGTCGCCGTGCTGGAGGACGCCGGGTTCACCGTCGAGATCCCCGACGCGCACGGTGTGCTGCGGCCTGACCTGGATCTCCACCGGGCAGCTCGACTCGCCCGCCGGGTGCTGCGCCGCACCGTCCGGACGTTGCGGGAGCCGATCCGGGCCGGCATTCCGGTCGTCGGCCTGGAGCCCTCGTGCACCGCTGTCTTCCGGTCCGACGCAGCCGAGCTGCTGCCGACGAACGAGGACGTCCGCCGCCTGTCGATGCAGACCTCGACGCTCGCCGAGCTGCTGCAGATCGCGCGCCCGGACTGGACCCCGCCCCAGGTCGGACGGCGACGCCATCATGCAGATGCACTGCCACCAGCACGCCGTGCTCGGCGAGCGACAGCGACGTCGAGCTGCTGCGTCGGGCCGGCGTCGACACCGAGGTGCTCGACTCGGGCTGCTGCGGCCTCGCGGGCAACTTCGGCTTCGAGGCCGGCCACTACGAGGTGTCGCAGGCGGCGGGCGAACGGGTGCTGCTTCCCGCGCGTCCGCGCGGCCGGCCGGGCACGGCCGTCCTCGCGGACGGGTTCAGCTGCCGCACCCAGATCGAGCAGGGCGACACCGGCCGCCGCGCCGTGCACCTCGCCCAGCTGATTGCCGGAGGGCTGCCCGGGTAAGGCGAGAGGAGCGGCCGGCCGGACGGTGGCCGCCGACGGAGAACAGGTCGAGGAGGAACGATGAGCCAGACGGTGGGCGACTACGTCCTGCAGCGACTGCGCGAGTGGGACGTCCAGCACGTCTTCGGATACGCCGGCGACGGGATCAACGGGCTGCTCGCAGCCTGGGAGCGCGCCGAGAACCAGCCGACGTTCGTCCAGGCCCGCCACGAGGAGATGGCTGCGTTCGAGGCCGTGGGCTACGCGAAGTTCACCGGCCGCACCGGCGTGTGCACCGCGACGAGCGGGCCGGGCGCGATCCACCTGCTGAACGGGCTGTACGACGCGAAGCTCGACCACGTCCCCGTCGTCGCGATCGTCGGGCAGACGGCCGGACGGCGATGGGCGGCAACTACCAGCAGGAGGTCGACCTCACCACCTTGTTCAAGGACGTGGCGAACGAGTACTGCAGATGGTGATGGTGCCCGAGCAGCTGCCGAACGTCCTCGACCGGGCGATGCGGGTCGCGACCAGCCGCCGGACGGTGACCGCGGTGATCATCCCCGCCGACGTCCAGGAGCTGGAGTACGCCGCACCCGGCCACGCGTTCAAGATGGTGCCGTCCAGCCTCGACATGACCTGGTCGGCCCCGGTCCCGCCGGAGGACGAGCTGCAGCGTGCGGCCGAGGTGCTGAACTCCGGGGAGAAGGTCGCGATGCTCGTCGGCCAGGGCGCCCGGGGCGCGGTCGCCGAGGTCGACCGAGTGCGCCGACCTGCTCGGCGCCGGCGTGGCCAAGGCACTGCTCGGCAAGGACGTGCTCTCCGACGAGCTGCCGTGGGTGACCGGCGCGATCGGACTGCTCGGCACCCGGCCGTCCTACGACCTGATGACCGACTGCGACACCCTGCTCGTGGTCGGCTCGAACTTCCCGTACTCGCAATTCCTGCCGGACTTCGGCCAGGCGCGCGCCGTGCAGATCGACATCGATCCGACATGGTCGGGATGCGCTACCCCTTCGAGGTGAACCTCGTCGGCGATGCCGCGCGACCCTGCGACGCTGCTGCCGATGCTCGAGCGCCGCACCGACCGCGGCTGGCGCGAGCAGGTCGAGGACAACGTCGCGCGCTGGTGGGAGGTGATGCGGCGGCGCGCCTACACCGCGGCCGACCCGATCAACCCCGAGCTGGTCTTCCACGAGCTGTCGCCCCGCCTGCCCGACGACGCGATCATCGCCGCCGACTCGGGCTCCTCGGCGAACTGGTACGCGCGGCACCTGCGGCTGCGGGGCCGGATGCGCGGGTCCCTCTCGGGGACGCTCGCCACGATGGGCCCCGGCGTCCCGTACGCGATCGGCGCGAAGGTCGGCCACCCCGACCGGCCGGCGTCGCTCTCGTGGGCGACGGCGCGATGCAGATGAACGGGATCAACGAGCTGATCACGATCGCGAAGTACTGGCGCGAGTGGGCCGACCCGCGGCTGGTGGTCGCGGTGCTGCACAACAACGACCTGAACCAGGTCACCTGGGAGCTGCGCGCGATGGGCGGCTCACCGCAGTTCCTGCCCTCGCAGCACCTTCCGGACTTCCCGTACGCCGGCTACGCGCGCAGCCTGGGCCTGCACGGCGTGCTCGCCGAGAAGCCCGACGAGGTCGTCCCGGCATGGGAGGAGGCGCTCGCCGCCGACCGGCCCTGTGTCGTGGAGTTCGCCACCGACCCAGCGGTGCCGCCGATCCCGCCGCACGCCAGCCTCGAGCAGATCGAGAAGGCTGCGGAGTCGATCGTGCGCGGTGACAGCGATCGGGTGGACATGATCGTCGAGGGCGTCCGGTCGAAGATGCAGGAGATGCTGCCGGGCACCAAGGACCATCCCGACCAGGTGCCGGAGGGCGCGTCCTCTCCCCGCGTCACCCGTGAGCAGGGGGCCGGTGGTCGAGTCGGTCGAGGCTTCGGCGTACACCGTCCCGACCGACCTGCCCGAGGCCGACGGCACCCTCTCCTGGGACCGCACCACGCTGGTCCTCGTCCAGGTGCGCGCCGGTGACACCGTCGGCACCGGGTGGACCTACGGCTCGCCCGCGTGCGCGAGGGTGGTGAGCCACGACCTCGCGCCCGTCGTCACCGGGCGCGAGGCGCTCGCCGTCCCGGCATCGTGGTCGGCGATGGTCCGGCAGCTGCGCAACATCGGCCGACCCGGCGTCGGCGCGATGGCGCTGTCGGCGGTCGACCTCGCACTCTGGGACCTCGCGGCACGGGTGCAGCACGTGCCGCTCCACCAGCTGCTCGGCGCCCGCCGCGACGGCGTACCCGTCTACGGAAGCGGTGGCTTCACCACCTACGACGAGAGCCAGCTCGCCGACCAGCTCGGCAGCTGGGTCGAGCAGGACATCTCGCGGGTGAAGATCAAGATCGGTGAGGATGCCGGCAGCCGGGTCGACCGGGACCTCGACCGGGTCGCGCAGGCGCGGTCGGTCATCGGGCCGGAGACCGAGCTCTTCGTCGACGCCAACGGCGGGTACACCCCCGGACAGGCCGTGCGCGTGGGCCACCGCCTCGCCGAGCACGGCGTGATCTGGTTCGAGGAGCCGGTGTCCTCCGACGATCTCGACGGCCTCCGCCACGTCCGCGAGCACTGCAGCGCTGACGTCACGGCCGGTGAGTACGGCTTCGACCTCGCCTACTTCGAGCGCATGTGCGCTGCCGGCGCGGTCGACTGCCTGCAGGTCGACGTGACCCGGTGCGGCGGCGTCACCGAGCTGCTCCGGGTCGCGGCCGTCGCCGCAGCCCATGGCCTCGAGGTGTCCGGGCACTGCGCACCGCACGCCCACGTCGCCGCCCTCACCGCGGTGCCGAACCTGCGCCACCTCGAGTGGTTCCACGACCACGTGCGCATCGAGCGGATGCTGTTCGACGGCTGCCTGGACCCCGGTGGCGGATGCTCTGCCCGTCGGACCGGCCGGGCCACGGGCTCTCCTGGCGGGAGGTCGATGCCGCGACGTACCGGATCGGCTGAGACGGCCCGGACCGGCCCCGACCAACCTCTGGCGGTCACGCCGCCCGGTCGACCGCACCCGGCATCACGGTGGGGAGGCAGGCGCAGGTGTCGCTGCAGGCGAGGTAGGTGTGCGCGGCATGCCCGCAGCTCGGGCACGGAAGGTCGTGCGAGAGATGGTCCTCGCTGGTCTGCACGGTGTCCCACATGATCGCTCCTCCTCCGGTGATCTGCCTCTCACCAGTACGACGATCGAGCCCGGCCAGATCCGACAACTTTTCGCCGAGCAGTCGGATCAGGCCCGAGGACGGCCGGGGCGATCGCGGGCGCCGCGAAGGGCAGGACCGTAGCGACCCGCGAACGTCACCAGCCCAGCGACGTCGCTGAATCCGAGAATGCCAGCGGCTCGTCGGCGGCTTCGGCGAAGGAGATCAGGGCGTCGACGAGACTGCGCCGGTCCGCGGGTGCCATCGCGGCCACGATCTGCTGGATCGCCGCCCGCCTGTGCGCGGTGACGTCGTCGACCAGGCGCTGCCCGCGCTCGGTCGAGGCGATCACGACCTCGCGGCGATCCTGCTCGTTCTCGTGGCGGTCGACAAGGCCGCCGGCGATGAGTCGGTCGACGGTGCGCAGTGCGGTCGAGGCGTTGACGCCGAGCCGCTCGGCGAGGCGGTTGAGCCGGGTCGCTCCGTGGGCCCGCAGCACGACCAGGGCGCGGAATTGGGTGAGTGTGACCCCGTCGTCGAGGCCGGCGAGAGAGCGTGCGGAGACGCCCACCAGGGCACGCGAGGCCGTCAGCAGTGCCGTCACCAGCTCGTCGAGCTCGGCCTCGTCGCCACCGGTGGCCTTCGGGGTCTGCCTGCTCACGATCCGGACCTCCATGACTTGCTCACCACAATCGTTGCATAATGCAATCTATGGCGGCAACAGGTGCGACACGGAACGACGACACGGTTGCGCCACGGCTGCGCCTCCCCCGGCTGGGCATGCCGCAGGCCCTGGTCGAGCTGCGCGCGGGGCGGAGCGGTTTGCTGGTCCTCGCCCTGGCGGTCGGAGCAGGCGCGGCCGGGTTCGCCGTCCTGTTCCGTTGGCTGATCCGGACCTTCACCCTGCTGCTCTCCGGTCATCGCGACTACAGCGCCACCCCGGGCGCCGGCAATCCGCACCTGCCCGGCCTGGGCCCGTGGTTCGTGCTGCTCGCCCCGGTGGTGGCCGGGCTGGTGTACGGCCCGCTGGTGCACTTCTTCGCACGCGAGGCCCGCGGCCACGGGGTCCCCGAGGTGATGTTCGCGGTGGCCCGCCGCGGCGGGCGGATCGCACCCCAGGTGGCCGCCGTCAAGGCGGTCGCGTCGGCGCTCTGCATCGGCGGCGGCGGCTCGGTCGGCCGCGAGGGTCCGATCGTGCAGATCGGGTCGGCGCTCGGCTCGACGCTCGGTCGGGTGTTCCGCGTGCCGGAGCCGCGGATGCGGGTGCTCGTCGCGTGCGGCGCGGCCGGCGGCATCGCCGCGACGTTCAACGCTCCGCTCGCCGGAGTGTTCTTCGCGATGGAGCTGATCCTCGGGGACTTCGTCGCCGAGGCCTTCGGGATGGTGGTGATCGCGGCGGTCACGTCGGCCGCGATCGGTCGCGCGATCCTCGGTGACAAGCCGTTCCTCACGTTGCCGGCCTTCACGGTCGACCACCCCCAGCAGTACGCCCTCTTCGCGCTGCTCGGACTCGTCGCCGGCGGTGTCGGCGTGGGCTTCACCCGGGTGCTCTACGGCATCGAGGACCTCTGCGACACGGTGTGGAAGGGCCCGGAGTGGCTCCGGCCCGCGGTCGGCGGGCTCGCGCTGGGCGCCTTGCTGTTGGTCCTCCCGGAGATGTACGGCGTGGGTTACCCGGTCCTCGACAAGGCGATCGTGGGGAAGTACGCCGTCGCGTTCGTCCTGCTGCTCCTCCTCGGCAAGATGGTCGCGACGTCGCTGACGATCGGCATCGGCGGCTCGGGCGGGGTCTTCGCCCCCAGCCTGTTCATCGGCGCCATGCTCGGGTACGCCTTCGGGGAGATCGCCCACACTCTCGGACCCTCGGTCGCCGGTCCGGCCGGTGCCTACGGTCTCATCGGCATGGGCGCGGTGTTCGCCGGCGCGGCCCGGGCCCCGATCACCGCGGTCCTCATCATGTTCGAGCTGACCGGCGAGTACAGCATCATCCTGCCCCTCATGACCGCGATCGTCCTGGCGACCGGAGTCAGCCACCGGCTCACCCGCGACACCATCTACACCCTGAAGCTGCGTCGCCGCGGGGTCGACCTCGGCAACCGCGAGACCATCGCCGCCGCCCGCACGGCGGTCGGTGACGTGATGAAGCCGCTGCCCGCGCCGTTGGCGGCGGACCTCCCGCTCTCCGTCGCGGCCGACCACCTCACCCGGTCCGCCTACGGAGTGCTCCCCGTTGCCGGGCCTGACGGCACCTATCTCGGCGTGCTGACCGCGCGTGCGGTCACCGAGGCGATCGCCGACGGGAGACACAACGCCGTCCCGGCCGAGATGCTGGTCGAGCTGCCGGAGCCCGTGCGCGAGAACGACGACGTCGACGAGGCGATCCAGGTCCTCGACCACAGTCGGTGCGACGCCGTACCGGTCTTCGCAGCCGATCGCGAGGACGTCGTCGGCTGGTTCGACTACCGCGACGCCCTGACCACCCTGGCCAGACGGAGATGACCGGACCGGGCCCGTCGCGCCGCGGCGAGCCGTGGCATCACGTCCGGGCTGCTCGGCGGCCCGACCTCTTCCACGACGTCGCGAAGCCGATCACGGCCCCGGCCACGAGCAGACCGATGTCGGTCACGGCGAGCACGACCGAGCGGTCCCAGACCTCTCGTGGGCTCGCGGCATAGCCCTGGTCCAGGCCGACCAGGATGTGCAGGTTCAGCACCACGATCGACGGCGACGATCAGCCCGACCGCCCCTCCCGCCACGGCCACATTGACTCTCCTGAGGGGACGGCTGCTGTGCCTGTTCATCGGGTCTCCTCCGGAGCTGTCGGCCGGATCGAAGTGCTCACTCGACAGCACATCGCTGCGGTCTCGGACTCGTCCAGAGGCGAAGGTCTCGGACCTCGACTGTCACCGCAGCGGGACATCCGAGCCAGGTCGGGCGGGTGGGGCTCGAACCCACGACTCAAGGACTGTGCGGGCGATCCGAGCGGACAGAGACGAGCGTCGACGGACGGATCACGCTCAGAACCGGGGAATTCGGTCCGGCGGAGGACGTCACTTTCGAGTGGTTCTCAGCCCGCGTGCGCACTGCTAGCGGAGTCGAACCGCTCCTCCTCCCCCGTTCTCGACAGCCAGCCAGCGCCACCCGCACCCTGACGACCTCACAGCGTCAGCACTAGCGTCTACGTCCATGTCATCGGTCAAGCAGATCCAGGTCACCTTCGATTGTGCCGAGCCCGTGCGCGTCGCTCGCTTCTGGGCCGAGGCCCTGGGATACCGGGCAGAGTATGACGACGAGGACGGGTCGGCAGCGGCCGAAGACCCCACGAGCTCGGGACCGCGGCTGTACTTCCAGCGGGTGCCGGAGGACAAGGTCGTCAAGAATCGGTTGCACCTCGACGTGCGGGTCGGCACGGGGCTCGCCGGCGAGGAGAAGCTGGCCGCACTCGAGGCTGAGTGCGCACGGCTGGTGACGCTCGGCGCGAGGCGCGTGCGACTCCTGCCTGCCGACGAGGACAACGAGTCGTGCATCGTGATGCAAGATATTGAAGGCAACGAGTTCTGCCTCGACTGAGGCGCCCGACGACCGCTCGGCTGATCCGTGTGCTTGCGCGGCGGAAGGGCCTGAGTTCGAGTAGGCGCCAGGACCCGCCGATGGGCGGCTGAGGCTCCTGCGCGTAGGGCGGGCCGTTCGCGTTCGTGCCGTCAGTGCTGCTTGCCCGGGGGCACGATCTGAGTCTTGGTCTTGGCCTCTGCCTTCAGGTGCTTCTCCGCGCGCTTCTCCTTGAGAGACTTGCCCGCCTTCTTGGACATGTGTTGGCGAGGCGACTTGTCGGCCATGACGGCTCCTTTGAGAGGAAGCCTGAACCGGCTTCCCGGATTCACGGTACGCCTGGATCCGGGATGCGTACGCACATCGGCACGTCGCCCCCTCAGGGGTGTAGAGGGACTTCGCGTTCATTGCCGCGCCCGCTCGCGGTGTGACGCGGATGCGATGACAACTCCAGGCGCTTGGAAGCTCGAGCGGAGCGGCAGGTTGCGAGTTATCCAATTTCCACAGCGGCCCGAACGTCCTCAGTGAGTGAGTTGCGAAATGCGCCCGCGAGACACACCCATGACAACTGCGGCGTCGGTCACGCTGAGGCCCGCATCCTCGCGCAGCGCCTTCGCGACTTCGCGAGACTCGGCCGCCGCCCTTGCATTGATCTCCTCCGCGTCTCGGAGGAGGCGTCGGGCCGCCTTCGCACGCTCGGCCAAACCGTCGGGGAGTGCGATCTGGAACTCGAGCTCGTCGGGGTCAATGACCGTGTCGGTCATTGTCTCGATGAGGTCTGCAGCCTGCTGTGCGGCGCCGGCAAGCGTGCGCACCTGAGTCACGCCGACACCCTCGACGTGGAGTTCCCAGCCATGCTCCCAAGCCTTCGCGATCACCTTCACAGCAACCACCCTTCCGGTAGGCATTCCATGCGGTCCAACGCTTGACGGACCAAGCCAGGCGAGATGTCGCGGGTGTCGGTGATGACCGTCATGTGCTTGCCGCACGGGCAGTACCACTTCTCGTGATCGCCCTTGCCCTGTTTCATCGTGCATCCCTGGGCCTCAAGCGCCCGAACGAGGTCCCGCTTCCTCATCGCCTTGACCGTGAGGCTACTTTAGGCCCCCTAGACACGCAATGTAAAGGGGCCCTAGACAGGCCGGACCCTGGCCGAGCGGGGGCGAGCCCGCCGACAGGCGGCGGTGTGGCGCGCCTGGAGGAACGCACCACCGCACCACTTGCGGCTACTAGCGTGCGGTGCGCGCTCAGCGGCAAATGAGCGCGGCTTGCGGCGACGTGAGTATCCGTACGGATGTGCCCGCTTAGGAAGACCGACAGGCTGGCGACATGGAGACCGTGACCAATGCCGGGCTCGTCACCGGGCCCCCACCTTGCTGCCACGCGCGATCTGGCTAATCGTTGCGCCGACCGCATGCGCGTTTGTGCCCTGGATCGTGGAGGGGGTCACGTCGGGTCCTGTTACTACGAGGACGAGCGTGACCGAGGCATGCATCCCAATCGTGGGAGGGCTAGTTGTGGTCGCGTACCGAACGGTCTCGCCGCTGCCTGTTCGACTCTGGCCGTTCTTGCCCTACGTCGCAGCGAGCACGTACTTCTGTGCCTCTCTCGTCGAGATGGCGACGGGCGTCGAAATGGGAACCGGAACGAGTGGAGATGCAGCGATTCCGGTTCTGATGGTCACGTGCTTGGCTGCCCAGCCCTTGCTTGCTATCGCGGGTGGAATCCTCAGCTTCATCGCGGTTGGCCGCCGAGCTGGCGGGCTCGTCGCGTGACCCGCCTACGCAGCATCTCGGAGTGCCACAACCACAGCCGCAGGTGCCGACGCGAAGAACCTCCATCGTCCGTCGCTGCGCGCTCAGCGGCAATAGCGTGCGGTGCGCGCTCAGCGGCAGAACCGGATGGCTTTGGCTAGGGTGCGCAGCATGCAGATTGCTCGCCGTTTCACCCAGACACCGACCTGGACCGAGATCGTGATCGAACTGCTGCTCGGCGTGGCCTTCTTCGGCATTCGCCTTCCTCAACGCCGTGGGCAGCGCCACGGGAACTGAAACCGTCCTGACGGCGTTGCTTGGCGCCGCCGGGGGATTGTCGATCGGCATTGCTCTGGGCATGACGAAGCACCTTCTTGCCGCACGGCATTCCGGCGAGCAGCTCGAGGGATAGGACCGAGCAGCAGACTGCGCCTTCTTTTGAGGCATCCGCACATCGGCTAGATCCGGTCGCTTTCGCACGCCGACTGGCGGGAATGACGCGGGCCTCCCACTGCGGCACTGCGCTGCAAAGTCACACTGAATTGCGGGGGCCAGTCAGTGAGCCAGATTCGCGCGCTCATGCGCTTCAATGTGGCGGTGACGCTGAGAGAACGGGTTGCAGCATTTCAGGACCGTGCTCCCCGACGAACGGCCGTACTGATCGTCGTTCTCCTCCTCTCGATTCTCGTGATCGACGGGACCCGCCTGCGGTCGGCACACGCAAGGCTGACTGGGACGGCGTGGTCGCACGGAGTGGGATTAGGCGTCCTCGCCGGCACTGCCCTACTGGCGACCATCGGCGTGCTCTGGATCGCTGTCCGTCGATACACGCGTCCTCGCCGATTCGTTGAACCAATCGGCGCGGTCGCAATAGTGCTTCTCCTCGCCACCACTCATCGGCGCCACGAAAGTGACGCGATCAACTCCCAAGAATCGCTCTCGCTGCTCATCGCAGCCGACCTCGCGTTCGCGGGCCTGCTGACCTACGCCGCCATCTACCGATGGACACGAGTGCCGAGACCATCAGTCGAGCAGTAGGAGAAGTAGGAGCAGAGACAGGCAGAAGGCGTGAGGGAGACACCGCGAGCCGGCTTGTGCCTGATGTCCAGCAAGCGGCTACTAGACGATTCCCGTAGGACCGGTGTCCGGCCAGACTCGGTCCAGGTGCTCGGCGGGACGCTCTCCTTGCGGCTGCCCACCCTGCGTGTGGGTGTGGCTCTCTATCCGGTCTGCGCTCCCGCCGGGCACCGTGTCGAGGCGTGGCTCCAGAGGGGACTGCCCAGCTCGTAGTAGCAATGCCCGCCTCGCCGTCCTCATCAGTTCACGACGCAGAGGCGGAGTACATCATGAAGAAGGTGTTCATCGGGGTCGATCCCCACAAGCTGTCGGCGACGATCGAGGTCGTCGACCGACGCGAGAAGGTGCTGGCCACGGGCCGGTTCGACACCGACAAGGCCGGGTATGCGGCGATGCGCAAGCACGTCGCGGCCTGGCCGGATCGGGTCTGGGCGGTCGAGGGCAGCAACGGTGCTGGTCGTCCGTTGGCGCAACGGCTGCTGGCCGACGGCGAGCGCGTGGTCGACGTGCCGGCCAAGCTGTCGGCCCGGGCGCGGTTGTTCGACACCGGCCACAACCGCAAGACCGACGCCCACGACGCGCACGCGGTCGCGGTGGTCGCGGTCCGCACCAAGGGGCTGCGGGTGCTCACCTACGACGTCGAGCTCGAGGCGCTGCGGATGCTTGCCGACCGCCGCGAGGAGCTCACCCAGCCAAGCGTCCAGACCGTCAACCGGCTGCAGCGGCTGCTGTCCGAACTCACCCCCGGGCAAGGCGAAGAAGGACATCACCGCCCTGCAGGCCAAGGCGATCCTCGCCTCGGTGCGACCCCGTGACCTGGCCGGGAAGACCCGCACGTCGGCTCGCCGTCGAGCAGCTCGCCGAGCTGGTCGCGATCGAGAAGAAGATCAAGGCCTCGACCAAGGAGCTCAAGGCGATGGTGCTCGCACGCGGCTCCACGCTGATGGACCTGCCCGGCGTCGGGCCCGTGGTCGCGGCCCGCATCCTGGCCGACGTCGGCGACGTCGCCCGGTTCGCCGACCGGAACCGGTTCGCCTCCTGGACCGGCACCGCACCGCTGGACGCGTCCTCGGGTGAGCAGATCCGGCACCGGCTCTCCCGGGCCGGGAACCGACGGGTCAACCACATGCTGCACATCGCCGCGGTCACCCAGATCCGCCTCGACACCGAAGGCCGCGCCTACTACCGGCGCAAGCGCGCCGCCGGCAAGACCCGCATGGAAGCGATGCGCTGCCTGAAGCGACGGATCTCCGACGCGGTCTACCGCCAGCTCGTCGCCGACGCCCAGCGCACTGAGAGCCAGAGCGGGCACGGGCCCGGGAGGGCACTGCGGGGCGACTCTGACATCCAGCGCGGTCGACCTTCCCCCGCACATCGACACTTCGGATCAGCCACTTCCCGGACCCGCACGACCGACGCTACAACCGCGAGGACAGGCTCGGAAGAAGGCACTCCTTAGCGCCCGCTGTTGACAGAGGGGAGCCGGTGTGACGCACCGCCGTTCGCATCAAGCCCATGGTGCAGGTTCCGTCAACCCGGGCCGAGCCTCGCGCGTGCCGATGTGAACGCATTCACCACGCCGATGCAGCCGCGATGAGTTCGGAGAGCGCTGGATGACGCGTTCGCCTTCACATACGGCTGAGGATCTCGGCCTTCTTGGCCGTGAACTCTTCTTCGGTCAATATGCCTGCATCGCGCAGCGACGCGAGCTTTGTTATCTGTTCGATCGGGTCTCCTGCGACCGGAACGATCTCGACGGCATCTACGGTGTCCGCCGTAGCCTGCGCGGCAGTGATTACCGGAATCTGCGCGGCGGGAAGCAGCCCCGGGACCTGACCTGGCACCATCTGCGGTTGGCCCCCTTGGTAGGAAATCTCCTGCCGCACGGTGTTCGTTGCCTGATGACGCAGCCCGTCGATCTGGATGGACCGATGCTCCAGCATGAGCCGTGCATCGCGGGCCACCTGGTTGATCGTCTGCTGGGCGGTTGCGCCGTCCGGGATGTCCTCCATCGTGACGATTTCCGTACCTGCGGCTCGGCGCACATGGACGACGACTGAGTAGACGCCGCGGGCCTTCTGAGTCATTGACTGACGAACATCAACATCTAGGACATCCGCGATCGGAATCTGCTGAGAATCGGTGCGTAATGTTCCCTTGGAGAAGTACAGAAAGTGGATGTCAAGACGGTAGCGCCCAGTCGTGATTCCACCGACGCCCTTGCCGAGAGCCGACCACAAGGTGCCTTCGGGGACGTCATGCTCGTTTGACGTCAGGCGACTTGCCGCAGCCGAAGCAACCCCCTTGAGGCGTGACGGCTTGGCGCGTTGCCCAGGAGAAGCGGCGACAGCATCGCGGATCTGATCGGTCCACGTTCCGCCATCCCAGAAGCGTTCCTGGCCGCCGTCAACCGGGTACCAGCCTGCAGGTGCTTGCTGATCGCTCATGGCTGGGAGTCTGCCATGGGTTCGCCTCGCAGGGGGCGTGCTGACGCGGCGCTGTGACGCAGGTTCAGCACTTTGCTCGAGGAAGGCCCGTGCGAATCGGGACTCCGTCGGGCCAGCGTCATGACCTCTCGCACGCACTGTTGCGAGGTGTTCCTGGCCGCCTGAAGAACGACCAATCCATCGGTAGACGCAGGAGCCGGGTCACAGCCCGATCTTGTTCACTGCGTATGTCGCCTCTGCCAAGGTGAACTGGGAGCCGTATGAACTCGACAGCTGATCGATGAGTCCTTGGCGGGAGAAGGAGGAGTACGAGAGGTAGTCCTTCGCTGCGCGTACCGCCTGCTGTTTCCAGTTCTCATGCAGTTGGTCGACCGCCCAGGTGGCGTCGGCCACCTTGAAGCCCGACCCGTACTTGGAGCTCAACTGGTCGATGAGTCCTTGGCGGCTGAATGCGGAGTAGTCCAAGTAGTCGCGGGCCGCCGAGACCGCGTTCTCCATCGCGAGCGTGATCTTTGACCGACTCGGGTCGCGCGGAAAGGCGTCGACCGAGTCAGCCACCCGGTCACCGTCGCTGTCCTTGCTGTACCTGGCGTCCTTGGGGAAGGCATCAAGCGAGTCGGGGACTCGGTCGCCGTCTGTGTCCTTGCTGTACTTCGCATCCTTGGGGAAGGCGTCCTTGAAATCCGGGACGCCGTCCTTGTCGGTGTCGACGTCGTTCTGCGTCTGAACCTTCGGGTCTTGGGGCCGGAAATCCTCGGCATCATTCACGCCGTCGCCGTCAGAGTCGATCGGCTCGGGCTCCGGCTGAGTCGTGGGCTCGGACTCGACGCGGGGAGTGGGTGAAGATGCGCCGGCAGCCGTGGATTCAGTTCGAGCGTTGTTGTTCTGGCTCGGGAGGAAGCTGCCCGCGACGGCCAGCGCCACGACCACCGCAGCGGCGATCGCCCACCAACGCAAGTACCAAGGCTTCTTTCGCTTGCCGCGGACTGGGACGACCTGACCCGGGTGGACGCGGGCTGCGGTAGTACCGACCACGCCGCCATCCGCGACAGCAGGAGGCAGTGGCTGCGTGTGTTCGGTCCACGCTTTGCCGTCCCACCACCGAAGGAAGCCGACGTTGTTGGGGTCGGGAAACCAACCCGGTCCAGGTGTGCTTGTAGACATGCGAATCATCCCCCGTGGAACTTCGCGACGCACGATGTGACGGCGTCCCGGTGACCTTCAGGATCGCACTGGAGTGGTCGCGACGTTCACGAAACGAGCGATCACGTCGATACCTACGGCGGCAAGGCGCGATCGCGGGATGACCGCCACTGTCAGGGCAGCGGCAGAGGCGCCTCGTGCACGCACCATGCGAGTGCCACGCAGTTGGCGATGACCGTGAACCAGAAGACAGTGCGGAACGGTTGCTTGGTCGTCTTGTGTCGGAAGACGCTTCGCGCGACCAGCGCACCCGGCCAGCCCCCGATAACGGCGATCATGTGGAGGGTGGACTCCGACGTGCGCCACCTGCCCTGTTCCGCAGCGGACTTGTCAGCGCCGTACATCAGGAACGCAACTCCGCTGAGCAGGCCGTAAGCAGCCAACAGCGTGACAGGCAGTTCGTCCAACACGAGAAGGCCCACGAGGAGGATGAAGAACAGCAGCGCGGCCGCGACGGCCAGGGGTATCCCGCTGGACCCGGCACGTCTGGCTGATACGACGCCCAGGTATCGCACCTCCGATGCGCGCGCCCGGTTGCGCTCGTCTCGCAGCTCGGCATAGGTGACCTCGCAACCGGTGACGGGCCGCCGGCCACGAGGGAACGCACTCACGTGCACGAACACCCGCGAGCCTCCGGCAGCCGGCTCGATGAAGCCGAAGCCCCGGTCGTCGTTCCATTCGGCCAAGACTCCTTGCCGGCGCCCGACGGTGTCGTCTGAAGTCACGTCGTCGGCTCCTTGCTCCGATATCGCCAGGCTGGACAGTCTGGTCGCGGTACAGGTGGCCACCTACATCGGCGCAACGAGTACCGGGTGATCGGCATTATGCGACGTTCGATGTCGCCGTGGGTCGAACTCAGAGGACGGTCGCGCGCGGTGGTGTGACGCGCCTCGACCACTGCTGCATGCGCCTGTTCGTTAGAGCGAGTGTCCCTGCGAACGTGGCGTCGCAGGGGACTTGCTCGCTGGATAGTCGAACCCTTGAGCGCGCTCCTCCTCCGGAAGTGCCAGCCAACTTGCGAGAGCATCCGGCGGAGGGATGTCTAGCCATCCTGGTCGCATCAGGCCGTCGTCGCGCTCCTGGACATCGGTAAGCACGAAGACCCTGAATCCGAGTTCGTTCGCCAACACAAGTGGTGCCCGGTATTTCGCTGCGAGTTCTCGACGAAAGTAGCCAGCAACTTTGCCGTCGACGCGACCTACAACCGCGTTGTCGTCATAGGGATTGTTGACCTCAGGGGCAAGCTCCACCATCAGCTCCGAACCGACCTGTCGTCCGGCCAGGACGGGCTGGTAGTGCTCGACCCCGACCAAGTACTCCGACCTATGTCCGGAAATGAGCATCCCGGCAGGGGGGCGACGACTTAGGAACCTCACAAGTGGACGATAGGCGTGCCGGGTCGTCTTGTCGCACTTCCGAGCCTCGCCGCAGGAGCGTTGGCGGCGGAGTGACCTTGGCGATGGCCGCCCTCAGGCGCGCCCGACGACTGCGCCGAAACGCTTCTGCGCAGCTTGTCGGGTGACACCGAGAGCCATGCCGATGACCGTCCAGGAGTCACCGGCTTCGCGGGCGGCGTGCACCGCGCGGCGGAGTTCAGCGTCGGCAACGCGGGTCTGTTCGACGGCGGCGATGATGTCACGCAGGTGGGAGGCATCGCGCAGATCGCCCGGCTTCAGATCGAGATCGTCGAGACCGGTCTCGTCGTGAGTCTTCGTCTTCATGGTCATCACCCCTTCACAGGTACTTGTGGCGGCTCGGCTGGAGTTCGTCGGCGTGGATGATCCGCGAAGGGCCGGCAGACGGGACTGCGACCAGTTCCATGAGTTCTCCAGCCAGATCGGGACCTATCACGAGCACCCGCTCTTCGCCGGCATACTCGTAGACGTGGTAACGAATCATGTTGCGCCACGCGTGGAGGATCTCTTCGTCGCTGCGCCCGTGTTTACGAGCCGACTCCGTGATCTCCATACAGCGACCTCCAGGCTGTCAACTCTACGTTGACATGCGGCCTGCGTCAACGCCAGGTTGACATATCGCAATGCCCATGACCTGCGTCTAACTGGGCGAAGTGCAGCGGGTTCCTCGTCGCCGATCGTGCCGTCCTCGACTGCTTGCCCGTCGGCCGAGTTGAGACGTCTTCGGAGACGCACATGGCCTCTGACCTGCGACTTTGACTTGGTAGGGCGGGTGGGGCTCGAACCCACGACCCAAGGATTATGAGTCCTCTGCTCTGACCGACTGAGCTACCGCCCTGCGCGGGTCGAGATTAGCGTGCGCGCCGGGGCGAACGTCGCAGGCGTCTCGACAGGCTCGACGTCCGGGCGCGGGCCGACGTCCGGGGTGAGGCTACCGCCCTGTCGCCGGCGGGTGCACCGGCGACAGGGCCCGAGATGTCCGGACGCCTCAGCTGTGGCTGGCCGCGAACGCCGATGCGGCCCCGTAGATCTTGTACAGCGCGAAGTCGCCGGCGTACCCGGTGCTGCAGCGGCCGTCGAACATCTGGATCGCAGCCGCGTCGGACATCACGTTGCCGTAGCCGGCCAGTCCGTCGCCCTCGACCGGTCCCCCGACGAAGTTGTGCAGTCGCTGCACCATGCCGAGCTTCTTGCTGTCGTCGGCCTTGCGCCACCAGCTGCAGGTGTACAGACCCAGCGGCCGCGAGGTCTGCGTCGGGGCCACCGCCGGCAGCGCGGCCTTCAGCGGCGCGAGCAGCTTGTCGAGGAAGGACAGGTTCACGATGTTCAGCAGGTACGACGAGCAGGTCCTGGCCGTCGGGTTCGCGTCGCAGTACTCCTTGAACACCTGGGTCTGCAGCGAGCCGAGGGTGGTCGTCGGCGCACTGCCCGGCTCGGCCGGGGTCAACGGCCAGCTGCAGATCTGCTCCTGGCCGTGCGGGTAGCCGGACACCTGGTAGCCGGCCAGGCAGGAGACCAGCTCCGCCTCGGCCACGGCGTTGCCCAGGCCGATGCTCAGCCCCGGGAAGGCGCCGTTCAGACACCCGGGCAGACCGAGCAGGCTGTTCGTGGTGGCCCGCTTGCCGCCCGGCCCGGTGTTGTTCCAGAAGCAGTTGCCGGTGTTGGTCGGGAACGCGTCCCACCACAAGTCGGTGCCGTTGGGCTTGGCCGAGCCGTCGGGCGCGACGCCCATCTTGTTGCCGTAGATCTTGTTGTTGTAGGAGGTGGAGATCCCGGTCACGCTGCAGCCCGGGACCGGTGTGTCCGAGCCGAGCACCGGCCCGCAGACGGTGGCGTCGGGCACGGCGAACAGCATCAGGCCGCGACGCCAGTTGTCCCAGAAGCTGTTGTTGCGCACGACGTTCTCGTTGCCGCCGGCGAGCCAGAGGCCCGGTGCCGACCGGCGCGCCGATGAACGGCTCGACGTCGGAGCCGGCCTGGTAGGGGTTGAAGTTGTTGCTGTAGAAGTTGTTGTCCTCGATGACGTTGCCCGCCTGCGGGAAGCCCGGGTGTCCGGCCGCGGTGAAGACGTCGGTGGTGAAGCCGAGGGCGTTGTCGTAGAAGTTGTTGTGGTCGACCCGGGTGGCGTGGCTGTCGGTGCCGGAGAAGCCACCGGTGTTGTGGTGCATGTCGCAGTGGCGTGAACTCGCTGGCTGACCCGTGCCATCGGGTAGAACGAGGTGTCCCGGTCCACCAGGCTCGGCGCCCCCGAGCCCGGGTAGAGACCCGAGTCGCCGTTGCCGGCCGCCTCGCAGTTCTGCGATCAGGCCGTGGTCCCCCACGAACGTGAGCACGCCGTACGCGCCGGCGTAGTAGGTCTTGAACTGGTCGAGCAGGTAGCCGTCGGTCTCCAGCACGTAGATGTCGTGCTCACGTGGCGTGCCGGATGGTGATCTTGCGGAACACGAAGCCCGTCGGCGCGGTCGACGAAGACGCCGACGTCCTTCGTGTGTCCGACCGCGGACGGTCCGCCGTTGCCGGCCGCCGGGTCACCGGCCTCGATGACGACGTCGTCGGAGCTGACCCCGGAGCCCTCGACCTGCAGGTTGCACCGGATGCACGCGCCGGCGTTCGGGATGCCGTGCCGGTCCACGAGAGCCGGGTCGGGGTCGGTGCCCGGGCCGATGCCCCGGCCGATGACCGCGACCAGGTTGGCGTCGTTGGGGCACTTGCACCTGGTAGCGTGTGCGACAGCGCGCCCGGGTCGCCGCTGTCGGAGTGGACCGTGTACTGCGCGCACGCGGGGTCGTAGGTCGGCTGCGACGCGGCGGTCGGCTCGGTGTAGACGCCGGGCATCACCACGACGCGGTCGTTGTTGCCCGAGTCGGTGATCGCCGGCTGGATCTCGTCGTAGCGGCAACGCGTCGAACAGCTGCTGGTTGATGTGCCAGCAGGTCGCTGCGCCTGGGCCGCGGCTGAAGCTGCGGTGATCGGTGGGCCGCACGTAGTAGCCGTGGGCGAGCGCATCACTGATCGACGCCTCGAGGCCAGGTCGAGTGAGTTCGGCTTGCAGACCACCCGGGTGGTGCCGGTCGTGCTGGCCGTCAGCGCCGACGCCAGCGACCGGGCGGTCGGGATCTCACCACCGGCGCACGGAGAGATCGAGCAGTCCGGGTTCGGGTCGGGCCAGTACGACGGTCGCTCCACGTGCGCCTGCGCCATCTGCGGCGCGACGAGGATCCCGCCGAGTGCAAGAGCCAGAGCCAGGGTGAGTCGCCTCATGAACACTGTCCTGTCGGGTTGGAGCCCCGCGCCCGGCCGGGAACGGAGAGGTGGCGTGGATGGGGGTCGACGAGCACGTCAGAGACCTCCGACGAACGGCAGCACCAGCGAGCACGTGAGCGGGCGCGGATGGGCCGGGTCGAGGGCGTTGAGCACCACGAGCGACGCGTTGCGGTCGGCAGCGATCTCGAAGTGCTCGGTGAAGTCCAGCGGGCAGCGGTCCTGGAGCACGACGTTGGTCATGCCCTCCTCGATGCCGCTGGTGTAGGGGCGGACCAGCTCGTCGTACCGGGTGACGATGTTGGTGTAGCTGATCCCCGGCACCGCCACGCCGCCGGCGCGCATCTGCGTGATGAACTCCGAGCCCTCGCTCATCTGGTCGAACGCCGGGCCGAGCAGGGCGAGCGGGTCGGCCCCCGGGAAGGCCGCGCTCATCTCGGCACCGCCGCTCGGGCCGGTGGTGCCGGTGCCGTGCCACAGCGGTGCGAGCGACACGTAGTGGTCGATCTTCGAGGCACCGCCGAGGAACTTCGCGTAGTAGTTCGGCATCAACGTGCCCTGCGAGTGCCCGAGGATGTCGACCTTGGCCGCCCCCGTGGCCGCGAGGACCCGGTCCACGAAGTCGCCGCAGCTCCTGCGCGCTGACCCGGATGTCCCCGAGCCCGCCGAACGCGCCCGGGTACGGCAGCGGCAGCGTGGCGCCGTAGGTCAGCGCGAACACGCA
This sequence comes from uncultured Actinomycetota bacterium, assembly GCA_963731485.1. Classification (GTDB taxonomy): domain Bacteria; phylum Actinomycetota; class Actinomycetes; order Propionibacteriales; family Nocardioidaceae; genus Marmoricola. The sequence goes on along the minus strand of CAVSVQ010000007.1, from coordinate 284,735 downwards.
GTAACCGTTGTTGCGCAGCAGCGGCCCGTAGGTCTGCCAGTTCGTGCTGCGGTTGCCCAGCGTCCCGTGCACCAGCACGACCGGGTTCGGGTGCGCCGCGGACGGTCGGCAGGACCAGTCGTTGGTGCCCGGTGCATCGGCGCCGGGGAGGCCGCCGGCGAGCGCTGCCGGGATGAACTGGTACGGAACCGGCAAATGGTCGGCCGCGCCCGCCGACGGCGACGCGACCAGGGCTCCGGTGAGCAGCGCAACCAGGCACGCGGCAGCAGCGGCAGTACGGCGCACGGATCCTCCCGGTGTGGTCGGCGTCACAACCTCAACGACGCAGACCGGGAAAGATCACGCCTGTTTCTGAATGTGCTTCTTGTGCCGCGGCTTCTTGCCGCCGGCCGGCGACGCCGACGAGCCCTCGCTCCGCGGGCGACGCCCGGGAGGACGACGGCCGGCGAAGCGATCCGGCTTGAGGTCGATCGGGACGCCCGCGATCCGGGTCTTCGCCAGCGCGCGCAACGTGTCGGCGGGGAGCTCGGCCGGCAGCTCGACGATCGAGAACGCCGGCTTGATGTCGATCTCGCCCGAAGTCCTCCCGGGACAGCCCGCCCTCGTTCGCCAGCGCCCCGACGATCTGACGCGGCTCGACACGTTGCTTGCGCCCGACCTCGATCCGGTACGCCGCCAGCTCGCGACGCGCGCCGGACCGCCGGTCGCGCGCCGGGGACGGCGTCTCGGCGCCCTCCTCGAGCAACAGCGGCTCGCCGTCCTGGGCGAGCACCGCGATCGCGGCCGCGATGTCCTGGGCCGGCACGTCGTGCTCCTGCTCGTAGGCCGCGACCAGCTCCCGGAACACCGCCACCTGCGGATCGCCGAGCGCCTGCCCGATCGCCTCGGTGAAGCGGGAGACGCGCGAGGCGTTGACGTCCGCGACGGTCGGCAGCCGCATCTCCTGCAGCGTGGTGCGGTTGGTCTTCTCGATCGCGCGCAGCAGGTGCGCCTCACGAGGGGTGACGAACGAGATCGCGACGCCGGAGCGGCCGGCGCGGCCGGTGCGGCCGATCCGGTGGACGTAGGACTCGGTGTCGGTCGGGATGTCGTGGTTGACCACGTGGCTGATCCGCTGGACGTCGAGGCCGCGAGCGGCGACATCGGTCGCGACCAGGATGTCGAGCTTGCCCTTGCGGAGCTGCTCGATCGTGCGCTCCCGCTGCGCCTGGACGACGTCGCCGTTGATCGCGGCCGCCTCGAAACCACGGGCTCGCAGCCGCTCGGCGAGCTCCTCGGTGGCGTTCTTGGTGCGGACGAAGACGATCAGGCCGTCGAAGTTCTCCACCTCGAGGATGCGGGTGAGCGCGTCGAGCTTCTGCGCGTGCGCGACCTTGAGGAAGCGCTGGTCGACGTTGGCGGCCGTCGTCGAGGTGGAGCTTGCACCTTCACCTCGGTCGCGTCCGGCGCGTGCCGCTTCACGATCCGACGGATCTGCGGCGGCATCGTCGCGGAGAACAGCGCCACCTGCTTGTCCTCCGGCGTGCCGGCGAGGATCTGCTCGACGTCCTCGGCGAACCCCATGTTCAGCATCTCGTCGGCCTCGTCGAGCACCACGAACCGGAGACCGCTCAGGTCGAGCGTGCCCTTGTCGAGGTGGTCCATCACCCGGCCCGGCGTCCCGACGACGACGTGGACGCCGCGGCGCAGCGCGCGAGAGCTGGACGCCGTACCCCTGCCCGCCGTACACCGGCAGCACGTGCAGTCCCTTCACTGGGCGGCGTACCGCTCGAACGCCTCCGACACCTGCAGCGCCAGCTCGCGCGTGGGTGCGAGCACCAGCGCCTGCGGCGTCTTCGCGGAGGTGTCGATGCGGGAGAGGATCGGCAGTGCGAACGCGGCGGTCTTGCCGGTCCCGGTCTGGGCGAGCCCGACCACGTGCTGGCCGGCGAGCAGCGGCGGGATCGCCTCGGCCTGGATCGGCGAGGGCGTCTCGTAGCCGACGTCGCGGAGCGCCGTGAGCACGCGGGAGTCCAGACCGAGGTCGTCGAAGGTGGTCTCGGGCGTCTCGGTCACCGGCCAAGGGTAGTCGGGGCACGCCGTCGCACCTATTTGGCGTTTCCCCGGCGCAGACGCAGCGACTAGCGTCGCAACCATGGACGCACCCGAGCCGCTGGAACGCCTCGACGAGACCTGGGAGCGCGCGCTGTGCATCGTCGCGCACCCCGACGACATGGAGTTCGGCGCCGCCGCCGCAGTGGCGCGCTGGACCGGCCAGGGCAAATGGGTCGGCTACACGATGGTGACCAGCGGCGAGGCCGGCATCGACGCGATGGCGCCCGAGGAGGCCGGGCCGTCCGCGAGAAGGAGCAGGTCGAGTCGGCCCGCATCGTCGGCGTGGAGACCGTCGACTTCCTCGGCCAGCCCGACGGCATCCTCGAGTACGGCGTCCCGATGCGTGCGCCTCCTCGCCGCCGAGGTCCGCCGGCATCGTCCCGACATCGTGATCACCGGCAACCACCGCGACACCTGGGGCGGCAACAACCTCAACCAGGCCGACCACATCGCCGTCGGCAAGGCCGTGCTCGACGCCGTCCGCGACGCCGGCAACCGCTGGGTGTTCCCCGAGCAGATCACCGACGACGGGCTCGAGCCGTGGGGTGGCGTGCGAGCAGGTCTGGGCCTTCGGCTCACCGCAGTCGCCACCCATGCCGTCGACACGACCGACACGTTCGACGCCGGCGTCGAGTCGCTGAAGGCGCACGCGGCGTACATCGACGGCCTGGGCTGGGAGAACTGGGATCCCGCGCGAGTTCCTCGAGGGCATGGCCCGGGCGACCGGCCAGCGGCTCGGCGTGCGCGATTCGCGGCGCCCGTTCGAGGTGGTCCCGATGGGCTGGGGCGAGTAGGCCGCAGTCCCGGTCTGCGCAGTCCGGCTCGACCGGAGGTGGCGGCGTACCTGGACGGCACACCCCTGGAACAATACCCCCGGGGGTATTGTTACGTGATCAGGAACGTTGCCGTCGAGAGCCGAGAGAGGGACGCCACCATGCAGGACAGCACCGCACCAGAGGTCGAGGTCGGCACGATGCCCAGGATCGGTGATCCGGCGCCGGAGTTCACCGCCATGACCACCCAGGGAGAGATCAGGTTCCCCGCCGACTACGCCGGTAAGTGGGTCATCCTCTTCTCCCACCCCGCCGACTTCACGCCGGTGTGCACCAGCGAGTTCATGACCTTCGCCACGATGCAGGACCAGTTCACGGCGTACAACACCGAGCTCGTCGGCCTCTCGGTGGACGGCCTGTACAGCCACATCGCGTGGCTGCGCACCATCAAGGAGAAGATGCGCTACCGCGACATGGTCGACGTCGAGGTCACCTTCCCCCTCATCGACGACGTGTCCATGACCGTGGCCAGGAAGTACGGGATGATCATGCCCGGGGAGGCCAGCACCCAGGCCGTGCGCGCGGTCTTCGTGATCGACCCGATGGGCGTCGTCCGCACGGTCCTGTACTACCCGCTGAGCCTGGGCCGGAACTTCGACGAGCTGCTGCGCATCGTCAAGGCGCTACAGACCGCCGACGCGTTCGGCGTCGCGACCCCCGCCGACTGGCGACCCGGCGAGCGCGTCATCGTCCCGCCCGCGGGATCGTGCGGCACCGCCAAGGACCGCATGGACGGCACCGAAGAAGGCATCGAGTGCATCGACTGGTTCTTCTGCACCAAGGAGCTCACCGAGGCACAGGTCGAGGACGGGATCCGTGCGAGCTGAGCAGGCCGGCGCCGGAGCCGACGAGCTCCTCGCGCTGGTCCGGGATCGCGAGCGAGCCGCGTTGGAGGCTCTGACGCAGGCGACCGGCAACACCAGCCTCTGCGCCCTGTCCCGCTCCGGTACGCCGCACCCCGCTGCCAAGTTCCACGAAGGCGCGGTCGCGGCGCTGGCCGACGTGCGCCGTACCGTCGCCCGGCAGCCCGGGACCAGCCCGACCGACGCGCTCGCCGTGGCCCGGGTCGCCTGGGAGAGCAACGCCGCCCTCGCCGCACGAGGCCGCGACTGGGCCGCCTACTACGCAGGCGGCGTGGAAGCACTCGACCTGCTGGCCGAGACCGTGACGGTGTCAGGAGGCGTCCCACGATGAGCACGCACAGCGAGGTCCGACCCGCGGGCCGACCACCGGCCGCCACCGTGTACGTAGAACCGGACGAGGCCGCCGGCCCGCGCCTGGCGCACTTCCCGGTGACGTTCTTCGCCACGGTCATGGGCTTGGCCGGGCTGTCCCTGGCCTGGACCCGTGCGGCGGCGGTGATCGACGTCCCTGGGTGGGTCGCGGAGGCGCTCTTCTGGGTGTCTCTCGCGACGTACGCCGCCGTGCTGACCGCCTACCTCGCCAAGGCGATCCGCCACCCCGATGCCGTGAAGGGCGAGCTCGCGCACCCGGTGCGCCTCTCCTTCGTGCCCACGATCTCCATCGGCATGCTGCTGGTCGCCACCGCCGGGCAGCACACCGCACCGTCGCTGGCCGAGGCGCTGTGGTGGGTAGGGGCGGCCGGACAGCTGGTGCTCACCCTCTACGTCCTGTCGGCGTGGATCAACCGACCGACGTTCGCGGTGGAGCACGTCACCCCTGCGTGGTTCATCCCCGTCGTCGGGCTGGTCGTGGTCCCCCTTGCCGGCGTGCAGTTCGCCGACCTCGAGGTGTCGTGGTTCTTCTTCGCGGTCGGGGTCACCTTCTGGATCCCGCTGCTGGCCGTCGTGCTCTCCCGGCTGTTCGTGCACGACCGGCCGGTGCCGCCCCGGCTGCTCCCGACCCTTGCCGTCCTCATCGCTCCTCCGGCGGTTGCGATGGTCTCCTACCTGCGCCTCGTCCCGGACGCGGGCGACGGTCCGGTGCCACGCCTGCTCTACTACGTCGCGCTCTTCTTCGCGCTGCTCTTCCTCGCCCAGGTGAACCGGCTCCGCAAGCTGCCGTTCTTCCTGTCCTGGTGGGCCTACTCGTTCCCGCTCGCGGCTCTGAGTGCCGCCACCAGCGTCATGGCTGCGCAGGTGGGCGGCTGGTTCTTCACCGCGGCAACCTGGACCCTCCTGATCGGAGTCACGGCGCTGATCACCCTGCTGGTCGTGCGCACCGTCGCCGGCATGGTGCGCGGCCAGATCTGCGTGCCCGAGTAGGCAGGTGACTGCTCTCGACGAGTCCGGCCGCAGAGCACGCATGGCTGTGCGCGCCGGTGGCACCCCGACCGGCCCCCAGGGTTCACCCGCTCGCAGACGTCTCGTCGGCACCCGCGCTCGACTCCTCCAGCGTCAGCGTGACGATGCGCGGGCCTTTCATCACCGTCACCTCGAGCTGACCGCCGGCGAACGTCGCGATGTCGCCGACGACCGGGATCCTCTCCAGCCGGGCCATCACGTAGCCGGCCACGGTCTCGTAATCACCGGCGTCCAGGATGAAACCGGTGTGCTCGGCGAAGTCCTGCAGCGACCAGTTGCCGGGGACCACCGAGGCGTCCGCGGCCGTAGGGGTCGACATGGCGGCGTACTCGTCGTGGATGTCGCCGACGATCTCCGCAAGGAGGTCCTGGAGGGTGACGATGCCGTCGGTCCCTCCGTACTCGTCGACCACGACAGCCAAGTGGATGCGTTCGTGCCGCATCGTCGCGACCGCCGGAAGCACGAGGTTGGTCGCCGGCAGCATCAGCACCCTGCGGCTCACGTCCCGCACCCGTCGGGGGTCGCCGGGCGTCACGCCGAGCAGGTCGCGGACGTGCACGACGCCGACCACGTCGTCGAACCCCTCCCCCGTCACCGGGTAGCGGGAGAACGGCAGCTCACGCACCCGCTCCGCAGCGATCGGCAGGGGAAGGTCGGCTCCGAGGAACTCCACATCACCCCGAGGACACATCACCTCCTTGAGACTGGTCTCGGTGGCTGCGAACACGTCGCGCAGGATCCGCCGCTCCTGTTCCTCCAGTGCTTCGTGGGTCACGACGAGCTCGTGCAGCTCGTCCTCGGTGAGCTGCTCACCCGTGGCTGCGGGATCTCCGCCGAGCACCCGCACCACCGCGTTCGTGGACACGGACAGGAACCAGATCACGGGGCGCATCAACGACGCGAACCCGTCCAGCACCGGCGCCACGGCGAGCGACAGACCGGCAGCCCGCTGAAGCGCGAGCCGCTTGGGCGCCAACTCGCCCAGCACGAGTGACAGGTACGCGATGAGCAGGGTCATCACCACCAGCGCGGTGGCCTCGGCGGCATCGGCCGACAGACCGACCCACTCCAGATGAGGAGCCAGATCCGGAGCGAGGGTCGAGCCGCCGTACGCCGCGGAGAAGAACCCCGCCACCGTGACCCCGATCTGGACCGCCGCAAGGAACCGGTTCGGGTCGCGCGCCAGCCCGGCGACGCGGGCCCCTCGCGAACCCATGCGCTCCAGGCCGGCCATCTGGCTGCTGCGCAGCGACACCAGCGCGATCTCGGTCGCGGCGAACACCCCGCCGATCAGCACGAACAGCAGCACCAGGCCGAGATTGACCAAGGTCTGCACATCCATCAGATGCGTTCACCCCCGGTGTCGGCCGCTGATGAGCGCCCGGAGCTTGGAGGTTGATCCATGACCGCCACCGTAGGCCACCCGAACAGAGACCAGCTGCACCCGAACCGCGCCCGCGGCGTGCGTGCCGGTCTCTCCGACAGCGGCGCACGCCACGCAGCGACCGGCTGGTCAGTCCTCCGCCGAGCGTGTCGCCGGCTGGCGTCGTCGCCACAGCGATTTGTGGACCTCCACTGCGAGGAGCAACGTCGACGCAAGACCGAGAAGGACGAGCCAGTGGCCGAGGCTGACCGGCTCGAGACCGAGTGTCGCCTGTGTGACCGGCAGATGCATGGCGAGGACCTGGATCAACTGGGCGATCAGGGTGCCGACGATCAGCAGCGGGTTTCGCAGCAGGTTGTGGGTGAGCACGGAGCGGGTCTCGGACCGGGAGTTCAGGACATGCACGTTCTCGAACAGAACCATCAGGAGGACGACGCTGTTGCGGGCCTGCTCGGTGGTCCATCCACGATCGAGGAGCCACAGGTACGCCGTGAGGGTGACGCCGCCGATCACCACGGCGGACAGCAGCACCCGTTCCACCAGGAGACGGTTGAAGATCGGCTCGCCCGGCGGCCGAGGTGGTCGTCGCATCTCGTCACCTTCGGCGGGCTCGAATGCGAGTGCGACGTCCTGGATTCCGTTGGTCACCAGGTTGAGCCAGAGCAGCTGTACCGCAAGCAGCGGTAGTGGCTGCCCGGCGATGAGCGCCGCGAGGACGAGCACGAGCTCTCCGGCACCGGTGGACACGAGGAGCTGGATCACCTTCCGGATGTTGGCGTAGGCGATCCTGCCTTCCTCCACGCCGGCCGCGATGGACCCGAGCCGGTCGTCGGTCACGATGAGCTCTGCAGACTCCCGCGCCACGTCGGTACCGGAGGCGCCCATGGCGATGCCGACGTGCGCGTGGTGCAGTGCTGGTGCGTCGTTCGCGCCGTCACCGGTGACCGCCACGACATGACCCTGACGGATCAGGGAGGCGACGATGTCGTACTTCTGCGCCGGCTCCACGCGGGCGAACACTCTCGCGCCGGCAACAAGGGTGTCGAGGTCGTCGCCGGCGCGACGCATCTCGGCGCCGGTGACGACTTCGTCGGCGCGCTCGGCCAGACCGAGGGTTCGGGCAATCTCGAGTGCGGTGCTGGGGTGATCGCCGGTGATCATCACGACGGCGATCCCCGCACGACGGCACTGCTCGACCGCCGCCGCCGAGTCCGGCCGCAGCGGGTCGGTCATCCCCACGACCCCGACGAACGTCAGCCCCCTGAGCTGGTCGTGGTCGAGTGCGTTCTCCGCCGGTCGGTCGATCGTTGTGGTCGCGAGCGCGAGAAGTCGTTCGCCCGCAGCCGCGAGACGCTCGGTGGTCGCCGTGATCGACGCAATGTCGATCGGGCACACACCGGCAGGGTCCACATCGTCTGGCACATGGAAGTCACGCGCTCGACCGAGCCCTTCACCACGATCTCCGCCGAACGGGTGCCGGCCCGGTGCAGCGTCGCTGCGTACCCGAGGTCGGACTCGTACGGCAGAGCTGCCAGCTCCGGACGGTTGTCGAGAGCGGTCGGTCTGGTGACCCCGAACTTGTGCCCGAGGACGAGCAGCGCCACATCGACGGCATCGCCGCGATGCACCCACCCGGCGTCGGTCTCCGCCAACGTCGCCTCGTTGCAGAGAACTCCCGCGCGCACGATCCTCTCCGCCGCCGCCCAGGCAAGGTCCGGGTCGCCGCCGGTGACCTCCAGCGTCCCCGCGGGCGCGACACCCGCGCCGGTGACGTTCCACGGCGGCTCGCCAGGCACGGCGACGTGGGTGACGCTCAGCTCGTTGACCGTCAGCGTCCCGGTCTTGTCCGAGGCGATCACTGTGCACGAGCCCAGTGATTCGATCGCCACCAGCCGACGCACGATCACGCGACGCTGGGCCATCCGGCGGACGGCCACCGCAAGGGCAACCGTGAGCGCTACGGGAAGCCCTTCGGGAACGGCGGACACGGCGAGGGCGACGCCGACCATCACGACCTCGTGCCAGTGTGTCCCGCGCGCCAGCTCGACGACGCCCACCAGGACGGCGAAGGCTCCGACCGCGATCCCGACGGCGATCGTGAAGCGACGCATCCTGGTGATCAGCGGCGGCTCCCCCAGCGAAGGCCGCTGCAACGCGCCGGCCAGAACGCCGAGCACAGTCCCGCCACCCGTCGCGATCACGACTCCGCGGCCGCGCCCACGGGTGACCAGAGTGCCTGCGAACGCCATCGTCGGCCGCTCGCCCAGCCCTGCCGACCTGTCCACGACGAATCCCGCATCCTTGTCGACGACCCCTGACTCGCCGGTCAGGAGTGACTCGTCGACATGCAGGTCCTGGGTCTCGAGAAGCCGCAGGTCGGCTGGGACCTTGCCGCCCGGCGTCAGCAGGACGATGTCACCGACCACCGCCCCCGTGGCGTCGATTTCCAGCACCTCACCGTCCCGGACGACGTCGCAGGACGTGGTCACCATCGTGCGCAACGCCTGCGCTCCTCGCTCTGCGCGGTGCTCCTGCCCGGCTCCGATCAGGGCGTTGAGCATCAGGACTGCGGTGATGAACGCACAGTCAGACCACTCCCCGAGCCATCCCGAGAGGGCCGCGGCGAAGATCAGGAGGTAGATCAGCGGGGATGCAAACTGCGATGCCAGCACAGCGACGATGCTGCGTCCGGGCGCATCGGGGATCGCGTTCGGACCCCATCGTTCCAGGCGGGCCCGGACCTCGCCGGGATCGAGGCCGTCACGACCGCTCCCCACGGACGCGAGGACCTGTTCCGCCGACGTCGCGTGCGCCACGTCGACAGCTGCCGGTGCGAGTCGCTGGGCCAGTCCCCTCACCCGACCATCCTCGCTGCGCGGGGCGCCGCGCCGTAGGGGCTGAGGCCCTCCGGAGGACGACCTTCGACTCTGGGCCACTCACTGAGCAGAAGGGCATTCTGCGGGTACGACGACCTGGAAGGAACCTGCCATGGGCCGCGTGATCGTCGGATTCGACGGCAAGCCGGGGTCAACTTCTGCGCTCCGCTGGGCCGCTTTGGAAGCCGGTCTGCGAAACACCGAGGTCGTCGTCCTCACTGCCATCGACGACAACACGCCCGACGAGCAGGTCATGGGCATCACCGACCAGGTCGGACAACGCATCGCTCAGGTCCTGGGCCCGCAACCGGTCGAACACCTGGTCGTCCGAGGCCACGCGGCGGGTGCGATCGTCGGCGCCACGGACGGCGACGACCTCGTCGTGGTCGGATCACGCCGGCGCGGCCCGCTTGCCGAACGGCTGCTCGGGTCGGTCAGCCACGCGTGCTTGCATGCGGCTGCCGGGTCCGTGGCGATCGTGCCTGACGACGCTCTGCCCGATGCAGGCCGCGGCGACGGCCCAGTCGTCGTTGTCGGTGTCGACGGGTCGGACGTCGCACGGGCCGCTCTCCTGGTTGCACGGGACGAGGCGCACCTGCGCCGTGCGCGGCTGCAGGTCGCGAATGCCGTGTACTGGGAGAACATCGGCGAGGAGTGGATCACACCGACACTCGACGATCTCCTCGCCTGGGGGCGGAACCTGATCGAGAAGGAGCTCCGGGAGACCGGCGTGTCCGGGGATGCGCTCGTCGAGCACGGCCGGGCCGACGAGGTCCTGGTCGACCAGAGCCGGGCCGCGGACCTCCTCGTGCTCGGGGTACGCGGCCGAAGTCCGCTCGTCGAACTCCTGGTCGGGTCCACCGCCGATGCGTGCGCGCGAAGCGCTGCCTGCCCCGTCCTGTTCGTACGCGACCCGGGCTGACGCCCTGGCCTCTCGGTCGTCCACCCCGAGACCCTTTGGTCACCACCCAACGGTCCGTTGGCCACTGCCCGCACCGTTCGGCGGCGCGCACGATGGAACGTGACCGGACCGGATGAGACACAGGAGGTGTCGGCGTGCCGTCGACAGAGGCGAACAACGTCCCCGTGGATCGCCTGCTCGTCGAGCTCGCCACGAGCGCGGCAGGCTTGTCGACGGAGGAGGCGAGCAGCCGGCTGGCACACTTCGGGGCCAACGAGATCACCGAACGGCCGAAGCACCCGCTGCTCGTGCTGGCGGGCTACTTCTGGGCACCGATCCCCTGGATGATCGAGGTTGCCCTCGTGCTGTCGCTGGTGGTGCGGCACTGGACCGACGCCGCGGTCATCGGCGTTCTGCTGGTCATGAACGGAGCGGTCGCCTTCACCGAGGAGCACCAGGCCACGAACGCGATCGCCGCGCTCAAGGAGCGACTCGCGACGTCGGCACGGGTCCGCCGCGACGGTGCCTGGACGATCGTGCCGGTCCGGGATCTCGTGCCCGGCGACGTGGTCCGGCTACGCCTCGGAGACATCGTGCCGGCCGACGCCCGGCTTCTCGAGGAGGGCGAGATGCTGGTCGACCAGTCGGCACTGACCGGGGAGTCGCTGCCGGTGACCCGAGGGCGAGACGAGGCGGTGTACTCGGGCTCGGTGGTCACCCGCGGAGAGACCGATGGTGTCGTCTACGCGACCGGCGAGAACAGCTTCTTCGGCAAGACCACCGCTCTGGTGGAGAGCGCCGGCGCGGTCAGCCACTTCCAGCGCGCGGTGCTTCGCATCGGCCACTACCTGATCGTGATCGCACTGGCCCTGGTCTCGCTCACGTCGGTGGTCTCACTGCTGCGCGGCAACGACCTCGCGCAGACGCTGGAGTTCGCCCTGGTGGTCACGATCGCGTCCGTGCCGGTAGCGCTCCCGGCGGTGCTGTCGGTGACGATGGCAGTCGGGGCACGCGAGCTCGCGCGCCGTCAGGCGGTGGTCAGCCACCTGCCGGCCGTGGAGGAGCTCGGCGGGATCGACGTGCTGTGCTCGGACAAGACCGGGACCCTGACCCAGAACCGGCTCGCCGTGGGTGACCCGTGGTGCGCACCCGGCATCGAGCTCGCCGACCTGCTCGGCGCTGCCGCGGCGGCGTCCCGGGCCGAGAACCGGGACCCGATCGACATGGCGGTGCTCGCCGCCGCCGACGGCCGCGGGACCGCGTTGCCCGGGCGGGTGCTGCAGTTCGCCCCGTTCGACCCCGTCCGGAAGCGCACCGAGGCGACCATCGAGCTGCCGGCGGGCCGCACAGTCCGGGTGAGCAAGGGCGCCCCGCAGGTGATCGCCGAGCTGTGCGCGGACGACGGCTCGGTGCCGCAGGCCGCGCAGCAGGTCGAGGAGTTCGCCGGTCGCGGCTACCGCTCCTTGGCCGTGACCCGCACCGACGAGACCGACCGCTGGCGGCTGCTCGGTGTGCTCCCGCTCGCCGACCCGCCGCGGGGGGACTCCCGAGAGACGATCGCCGCGGCACGCGACCTGGGCATCGAGGTGAAGATGGTCACCGGGGACCAGGTCGCCATCGGCGCCGAGATCTGCCGGCAGGTCGGACTCGGGGACCGGATCCTCCCCGCCTCGGCACTCGGCGACGAGGACACGCCCGAAGCCGACCTTGCCGATCTCGTGGAGCGGGCCGACGGGTTCGCCCAGGTCTTCCCCGAGCACAAGTACCGCATCGTGCAACTGCTTCAACGCCGCGGGCGGATCGTGGCGATGACCGGCGACGGTGTCAACGATGCCCCTGCGCTCAAGCAGGCCGATGCGGGCATCGCCGTCTCCAACGCAACCGACGCCGCGCGCTCAGCCGCGGACGTGGTGCTGCTGGCTCCTGGTCTGTCGGTGATCATTGACGCGATCCGGATGGCCCGGGAGATCTTCACCCGGATGACCAGCTATGCGACGTACCGGATCGCCGAGACGGTCCGGGTGCTGCTGCTGATCACCCTGGCGATCGTGTTCATGAACTTCTTCCCGGTGACCGCGGTGATGATCGTGCTGCTCGCCGTGCTCAACGACGCGGCCATCCTGACGATCGCCTACGACCGCGTCCAGGGCTCTCCCCGCCCGGCACGGTGGCAGATGCGCTCAGTGCTCACCATCGCCACGGTCCTCGGCATCGCCGGAGTGGTGGCATCGTTCACCCTCTTCGCACTCGCACGGCTGGCGTTCGGGTTGGATCGGGACGTCATCCAGACGCTGATCTACCTCAAGCTCTCGGTGGCCGGACACCTGACCATCTTCCTCACCCGGACGCGCGGCCCGTTCTGGTCCCGCCCCGCCCCGGCGCGAGTGCTGGTGGTTGCCGTCCTCGGCACCCAGTTGATCGCAACCGTCATCGCCGCTACCGGCATCTTGATGACGCCGATCGGATGGACCCGCGCCGTGCTCGTCTGGGCCTACGCGCTCGTCTGGTTCCTCGTCAACGATCGGGTCAAGCTCGCCACCTACGCGCTGCTCGACCGGCCGACTCCGACGTGACCTGCGCGGCCCGCCGGACAGGTCTGATGTTCATCCGACCAGCAGGTTGACACGCCCGGCTCGCAATCGGGTCAGCGCTCACGCGGCGGCCTCGAGCGCGACCTCGGCGGCCGGACCGTCCTCGTCTGCGCGCCGACGGAGGTTCAGGGCGATCAGGGCGCCGAGGCTGGACAGGCAGACGGTCACCATGACGGCGGCCCGGTAGCCATCCGTCACCGACGCCGGTGACGCGAGCGAGCCGTGCGCGTCGAAGGCGGCGGTGACCGCCGCGATGCCCACCACGGCCCCGAGCTGCTGCATGGTGTTGAGCACGCCGCTGGCCCGGCCGAGGAACTCGATCGGGACCGCGTTGAGGCCGGCCGCGGGCACGCTGGGCAGCACCATGGAGATGCCGACGCCGGCGAGGACGAACGGCGCGACGTACTCGGCGTACGAGGACCCCGACCCGGCCAGGTGGGCGATCCACGCAAAGCCCGCCGCCTGCATGACGAGCCCCGGCACGGCCAGGCGCCGGGCACCGAGCCGGTCGAACATCGCGCCGGCAAGGGGTGCCACCAGCAGGGGGGTCATGGTCCACGGCAGGAAGCGCAGTCCCGTGCCGAGGGGGTCGTCGCCCCGGCCCAGCTGGAAGAACTCGCTGGAGATGAACGCCATCGAGAACACCGAGCCGGTCATCAGCAGGCAGGTCGCCGCTGCAGAGGCGAACGCGCCGTGACCGAACAGGGCGAGCGGGACCATCGGCGTCGCCGTGCGCGACTCCCAGACGATGAACCCGACCAGCAGTGCGGCGCCGAGGACGAGTGCGGTCAGGGTGCGAGCGGCGGACCAGCCGGCGTCCGGCCCCTGCACCAGTCCCCAGACGAGGACGCCGATCCCGCCTGCTGCCATCACCATCCCGGGGATGTCGAGCCCGGACCGCGGGCCGTGGCTCTCGCTGAGCACCACGCGTGAGCCGATCCAGGCGGCGACGCCGACCGGCACGTTCACCCAGAAGACCCAGTGCCAGTCCAGCCCCTGCGTGACCGCGCCACCGACCAGCGGGCCCGACGCGACGCCGAGGCCGGCGATCCCGCCCCAGATGCCGACGGCCGCACCGCGCTTCTCCGGCGGGAACGCCGAGGTCAGCAGCGTCATCCCCAGCGGCATGACGACGGCCGCCCCGAGCCCTTGCACCGCGCGGAACGCGACCAGCGCCGACATGGTCGGCGCCAGCGCGCAGGCGACGGAGGCCAGGGTGAAGGTCGCGAGTCCCCAGCGGTAGACGCGCCGGCGGCCGAGGCGGTCACCGAGCACCGAGGCGGTGATGATGCCGGCGGCGAACGCCAGGCTGTAGGCGTTGACCGTCCATTGCAGCGTCGCGACGCTGCCGCCGAGGTCGGCGTGGATCGACGGCAGTGCGGTCACCACCACCAGCGCGTCCAGGGTGGTCATGAAGTAGGCGACTGCGGTGAGGAGCACCACGAGTGGTCGCCGCGTCTCCGCCGGGTCGACGGTCTGAACGGACATGCGCGTCTCCTTGTTTCGTTCTGGTGGGTCCTGGTTGGAGGTCCTGGTGGGGCAGGCGCGCCACGCGTCCGGAATTGGGCGGCCCGGGAGCGCCCAGTTCCCGGCCCGGCGTACGTCGGCACCAACAGGGAGCGTCTGCTCCCGCGCAATCAGGCAGAGGACGGATGGACGATGGGAAGGTGGAGTCGTGGACCTGGACCTGACCGAGCTGGTCGATCGGGCGCGCCGAGGTGACCAGGACGCTTTCGCGACGCTGGTCGAACCCCACCGGCGGGAGTTGCAGGTGCACTGCTATCGGATCCTGGGTTCGGTGCAGGACGCCGAGGACGCGCTCCAGGAGACGCTCCTGTCGGCGTGGCGTGGCTTCGCTGGATTCGAGGGGCGCGCGTCGGTCCGCACCTGGCTCTACAGGGTCGCCACGAACCGGTGCCTCGACGCCCTGCGGTCGCAGGGCCGCAAGCCGCCGGAGGCCCCGATGACCGTGCGCGGTGTCGAACCGCCGGAGCCCAGCAGGGTGAGCGAGATCTTCTGGCTGCAGCCCTACCCGGACGTGCTTCTCGACGACCCGACCGACCCAGCACCCGGCCCCGAGGCGCGGATGGAGAGCCGGGAGGCGACGTCACTCGCGTTCATCGCGGCGCTGCAGCTACTGCCACCGCGTCAGCGGGCCGTGCTCGTCCTGCGCGACGTGCTCGGGTACCGCGCCCGCGAGGTGGCCGCGATGCTCGACTCGAGCGAGGAGTCCGTGACGAGCGCGCTCAAGCGCGCCCGCGCGACGCTCTCCTCGGAGCTGGGACACCGGTCCGTGCACGACGCAGCCCCGGCGGTGGACTCACCCGAGGAGGTACGGCTGGTCGAGCGCTTCGTCGACGCGTTCATGCGCAGCGATGTCGACGGGCTCGTCGCGTTGCTGACCGACGACGCCTGGATCTCGATGCCGCCGCTGCCGTTCCAGTACCACGGACGCGAAGCCTGCCACCGGTTCTTCGAGGTCACCCACGCCGCGGGCGGACGCCGGATGCAGTTCATCCACACCCGCGCGAACGGCCAGCCTGCCCTCGCGACCTACACGTGGGACGACGCCGCAGAGGTGTGGCGCTCGCGCGGGATCCTGGTGCTCACGTTGTCCGGAGACCTGCTCAGTGACATCACCCACTTCCAGCCCGACGTGCTGGCGAGCTTCGGCATCCCCCGCACGCTGCCGAGCTGAGGCGAGCGGGTCGCGGACGCCGGGTCAGAGCGGGGTGATCGTGCAGACCCCGGAGCCGAAGACGAGAACACCCCGCCTGCCCTGTCGTCGCAGGTCAGGCGGGGTGTCGGTGGCTCCCCCGGTTGGACTCGAACCAACATCTGGCATTGTTGGACCCGAATGGACACGAGCAGACAAACACGGCTCTGACCTGCGGAAACACGGTGGATCCGCTGCAATCCAACAGGTCACACGAGGGCCGGAATTGACGTACGATCCGATGCATAGCCGATGCAAAGGTGGGACGTCCAACGATGACAGCGAAGGCTTCCCGACGCCGCTTCGGGCAGGTCACCCGGATGAGGTCGGGCCGCTGGCAGGCACGGTTCACCGTTCCGCTGGATCATCCGTCCGGCCGTGGCGGACAGATCGTCACCGCCCCTCACACCTTCGAGCCGAACACCTACGGCCGGGAGGCTGCTGGTGACTGGCTCCGAGCCGAGGAGCTGCGCCTGAACGCCGAGGGCGCGTCGTGGCGCACGCTGGCCGAGCACGCCGAGGCCGACCGGATCCGCACCGCAGCCGAGACGGCGCCGACGTTCGCCGAGTACGCCGAGGTCTGGCTGCGCGCTCGCAAGGTGCGGGGGCATCCACTGCAGGAGTCCACCAAGCGGGGGTACCTGATCTGGCTGGGCAAGTACGTTCAGCCGACGTTCGGCGAGATGCCGCTGGACACGATCACCGCGGCAGATGTGGTGCGGTGGTACGAAGGACTCCCCCACGACAAGGGGAAGACCGTGCGCGAGTGCTACGCGCTCGCCAAGGCGATCATGAAGTCCGCGACGGCGGCGGACGGTGTGCTTCCCGGCGCCGTCAACCCGTTCACCATCGATGGCGCCGGCAGCATCGGCAAGCGAGCGGACAAGCGCACCGAGGTGATCGAGGACGCCGACCTCGATCTCATCCTGGCCACGATCCGCCCCGAGTGGCGGGCCATGATCGCCTTGGCACTCGGCTGCGGCCTCCGGTTCGGGGAGATCGTGGCACTGCGACGCTCCGACGTGGACCTCCGCGCGAGGCCACCCGTCGTACGGGTCCGCCGGGCAGTGGGCACCGGCCCCGGCGGCAAGCGATACGAGAAGGAGCCGAAGTCGCGAGCTGGCATCCGCGACCAGCGCATCCCTCAAGGTGTGGGCAAGGTCCTCACCGAGCATCTGCGGACATATGTCGCCGGCCGCGACGGACTGCTCTTCCCCGGTCCGTCCGGCGACTGGCTGCAGCCGACGCGGTTCCGAGACCTGGTAGGCGGATGGCGCGACGTACGCGAGGCCGTCGGCCGGCCAATCAACTTCCACGACCTCCGGGCGACCGGTGCCACCCGACTCGCGCAGAAGGGCGCGCACGTCGCCGAGGTACAGGCCTTCCTCGGCGACTCCTCATCCCAAGCCGCCGAGCGATACGTCCGCGCCACCCAGAGCAGGATGGACGACCTCACCGCGGCAGCGTTCGCGGGACTCAGCTTCGGAATTCCAGGCTGATGAAGATTGTCGATCTCGGGGGCGTGAACTACAGTTGACAGCGATGAGGGTCATCAAGACCGACGTCTACGACACGTGGCTCAGGAGGCTGAAGCGCAGGGACGGCGCGACCGCGGCTCGGATCCAGGCGCGCGTCGACCGACTCATCGCGGGCAACCCCGGTGATGCCGAACCCATCGGCGGCGGCCTGTCGGAGTTGCGGATCCCCCATGGCCCGGGGTTCCGGGTCTACTACTGGAAGCGCGGCGACGTGGTAGTGATCCTGCTTTGTGGTGGCGACAAGTCCACGCAGGAGCGCGACATCCGAAAGGCGCACGAGTTGGCGAAGGAGTGGGGAGAGCATGGCAACTGAGTTCACGCCGTACGACTCGGCGGACTATCTGGAGTCGCTCGAAGACATCGCTCATTACCTCGAAGCGGTCCTCGATGAGGCTGGGGACGACCCAGCCTTCATCGCGCACGCTCTGGGGGTCATCGCCCGCTCCCAGAACTTCAGCGAACTCGCACGCAAGGTCGGCATGAGCCGCGAGGGCCTCTACAAGGCGCTGTCCAACAACGGCAACCCGAGCTTCGCCACCATCTTCAAGGTGGCCCGCGCCCTCGGACTGAAACTGGAGTTCCACGCCGTCGCCTGACTCTCGACCACCGTCACGCGCTCCGCCCGCGCCAGGTGTTGACCGGGTGCTCATCGATCAGCCGGTCGAGCGAGTCGACCCGCACGCGGATCGTTCGGCGACCGAGCCGGACGGCGTCGAGATCGCCGGCGGCGATGTAGCGGCGGACCGTCTTGGTCGAGACGGCGAGGGCCTCGGCCGCTTCGGCCAAGGAGATCAGGCGACGGGGCGTCGTGGCGATTGTTGCCATGGGGTGCTCCTGGGTTCGGGGCGGCCCGGTTGGCCGCCTTCACCCCTCAAGGCCCGATCTTGTCCTCGAGTGGCCACCCCACTTTCACCACCCTCCCGCATCCTTCCCTTCCAACCACCCCTGCCCCTCATCCGCCTCTCCTCCCTTCCATTCTTCCTCCTTCCTCACCCTCCTTCCCGAACACACCTCTTCCATTGACGAACCGGGGTGGCCACTCGCGCCCCGTTGGCGGCCTTGTGGGGTGTGATGACCTTGAAGAAGCTCTCGGCAGGATCGGGTTACGAGTACCTCACCCGTCAGGTCGCGGCGGCCGATTCGACCGAGCTGGGCTCGACGCCGCTGGGCGACTACTACGCCGCCAAGGGCGAGACACCCGGGCGCTGGGTCGGCTCGGGCCTGGTCGGGATCGACGGTCTCGAGTACGGAGACGCGGTCACTGCCGAACAGATGAGGAACCTGTTCGGCGAGGGCTGTCATCCGGCCACCGGCACCGCGCTCGGTCGCGCCTACCGAGCCGACGCCGTAGCTGGTTTCGACCTTACGTTCTCCCCCGTGAAGTCCGTGTCGACACTCTGGGCGATCGCACCGCCGGGGCTGGCCAAGTCGATCGAGCAGGCACATGCTGCCGCCATCGCAGACGCGATCGGGTTCTTGGAGCGCCACGCGATCTTCACTCGCGAAGGTACTGACGGAGTGCGCCAGGTCGAGACACGCGGTCTGATTGCGGCAGCGTTCACCCACCGTGACTCCCGTGCCGGCGACCCGGATCTGCACACCCACGTCGCGGTCGCCAACAAGGTCCAGACCCGGCAGGGCAAGTGGCTGGCGATCTACGGCACCGTCCTGCACCAGCACGTCGTCGCCGCGTCCGAGACCTACAACACCGCCCTCGAACACCATCTCCACGAACGCCTCGGCATCGAGTTCATCGAGACCCCCGCGGCTCGGGGAAAGCGCCCTGTCCGCGAGATCGCGGGCGTCGACACCACACTCTGCAAGAGGTGGTCGAGTCGACGCCAAGACATCGAGACCCGCACCGACGAACTGCGGTCCGAGTTCACCGATGCACACAGCAGACCGCCAACTCCGAAGGAGACTCTCGCTCTCGCGCAGCGCGCCAACCTCGAGACCCGCGAGGCCAAACACGAGCCCCGTTCTGAGGCCGAGCAGCGCGCGACGTGGCGATCCCAAGCCGCCACCACTCTCGGCGAGCACGGGGTCAGCCACATGATCGAGACCGCCCTCCATCCCGGCCCCATCCAGCGCCCGCAGGTCACCACCCGCTGGCTCGCCGAAGCAGCCGACCGCATCGTCAGCGAGCTCGAAGCCCATCGGGCGACCTGGCGGGCCTGGCATCTGCACGCCGAAGCGGAGCGCCAGGTCCGCGGCGCTGACGTACCGGCCGATCAGCTCCAGGGCGTTGTCGAGCACCTCGTCGACGCAGTCTCGTCGAGGCTGATCAACCTGACGCCCGACAGTGATCCGATCAGCTGACCCGGCCATTCTCCGAAGATCGGACGGGACCAGCGTCTACCGCCACACCGGCGCCGACCACTTCACCAGCCGGCGGATCCTCGACGCCGAGCACCGGATCGTCACCGCTGCCGGCACGATTACCGCGAGACGCCCCGACCCGATCGATGTCGAGCTCGCCCTCACCCAGGTCGAGCTCGAAGGCACCCGGCTCAACGACGGCCAACGCCAGCTCGTCCAGGCACTGGCCAGCGATCCGCACCGGGTAGTCCTCGCGCTCGCCCCTGCGGGCTCCGGCAAGACCACCGCGATGAGCGCCCTCGCCGAGGTCTGCGCCAACCTCGGCTACACAGACCATCGGCCTCGCACCCTCAGCGGCTGCGGCCGCGGTCCTGCGCGAAGCCACCGGCATGCCGACCGAGACGCTCGCCAAGCTCGACCACCTCCTCAGCCAGCGGCCTCGACCCCGGCATCGGCCCGCAGACCGTCGATGATCATCGACGAGGCCGGCATGGCCGACACCCCAACGCTCGATCGGGTCATCGACGCGTGTGCGATTCGCGGGTGCGAAGGTCTGCCTGATCGGCGATGACCAGCAGCTCGCTGCGGTCGGCGCCGGCGGCGTACTGCGTGACATCGCCACCACTCATGGCGCCATATGTCTCGACGTGGTCGTCCGGTTCGACGACCCGGTCGAGGCCGCGGCCTCCCTCGACCTCCGGGCAGGCGACCGCTCGGCGGTCGGGTTCTACCTCGACCACGACCGCGTCCACACCGGCGACACCGACACCTGCCTCCAAGACGTGCTGGCTGCATGGACCGACGACCAAGCGCACGGACGCGAATCCCTGATGCTCGCCCCCACCCGCGAACTCGTCACCCGACTCAACCACGCCGCCCGACGGACCAGGCTAGCCGGCACCGGCCCGACCCGAGAGGTCCAGCTCGCCGACGAAAACAGCGCGTCGGTCGGCGACACGATCCTGACCCGGCGCAACGACCGCCGCCTCGGCGTCAGCGGCACCGACTGGGTCAAGAACGGCGACCGCTGGAACGTCACCGGCGTCAACTCCGACGGCTCGCTCCAGGCTCGCCATCTCACCAGTGGCCTGCGGGTCACCTTTCCGAGCGAGTATGTCGCCACCCACGTCGAGCTCGGCTACGCCACCACCGTCCACGCCGCGCAGGGCAGCACCGCCGACGTCATGCACGGCATCGTCACCGGAACCGAGGACCGGCAACTGCTCTACACGATGCTCACCCGCGGCCGCGGCAAGAACCACGTCCACGTCGTCCTCGCCCGGCCCGAGGACGAGCAGTTCCTCCCCGGCATCGACGAGCAGCTCACCGCCATCGATCTGCTCGGCCGGATCATCGACCGCGACGGCGCCGCCACCTCGGCCACCACCGAGCTCGCCAACGCGACCAGCACAGCCGCCCGCCTTCACGAGGCTGCACGTCGGTACGCCGACGCCCTCGCTACCGCGACGAGTCGCCACCTCGGGGCCGACGCGGACGACGCGCTCGAAGCCGCCGGCCCAGGTCCCCTGCCATGGCTGCCCGGCATACCCGCCGATCTTCGCAGCGAGCCCGACTGGTCCAGCTACCTCCAGGCACGCGCTGACCGTGTGGCAGCCCTCGTCACCGAGATCCGTCAGCACCCGGAACTGCCTGACTCGCTCTCCAGATTCAGGGACGTCCTGCCGCCAGCCGTCCAGGAGGAGGTTGCGATCTGGCGGGCCGCCAACGGCGTACCCGACGACAACAGGAGCCTCCTCGGACCACGTGTCACCAACCCGGGCGCCAATGCCTACGCCCGCCGCCTGTCTCGACGGATCAACGACCTCTACCCGCCTGCAGTGCAGCGCTGGGAAGAGCGCATCGCCACCGCACTCGGGCGCCCCGACCACCGCGACGAGCACATCCTCGACCTCGCCCGCGAGCTCGACCGTCTTGAACGCAAGGGCCACAGCGTCGATCTCCTGCTCCGACGCGCAGCGCACCCACGGCGCCCCCTGCCCGCGGATCACAGCGTTGAAGCCCTCGCCTACCGGATCCAGCGCCTCGCCGCACACGACCCGGTCGGGCAGCCCACGCTGTACCGGCCGAGCACACCATCACGAGGCCTCGGTCTCTAGGGCGACGGCACGCTCACGCCATACGTCGGCGACGAGTACCCAGCACCACGTTGAAGGCGACACGCAACTGCTTGAACGGCACCCCAGGCCGCTCGATCAGGAACCGGTCCCACTCCTCCTCAACCAGCACCAGCTCCATCTCGTCGCGAACCGTGAGCTCGCATTCACGATGCTGCGCCTGCCATTGCGCGAACCGAACCGGGTCCTGGCGCGCCTCGGCGTAGGCCTTGAGGCGATCCAATGCCCTCGCAGCCCGCGCTCTCAGCGACCGCGGCGCCAGGCCCGCCTCGCCGGCAACGGCCTCGACCACCGCCGGCGCAGTTAGACCCACGCGCCCACGCCGGGCCGCGGCGTTCTGCCGGTCGGCCTCGGCGGCCAATGCCCACAGCAGCCAGTAGTCGAGCCCCCCGATCGCACCCTGCTCCTGCGCGGCGTGGAAGAGCTCGACCAGTTCGGGCCCGGGCTCGTCCAACGACGCTGGCTGGACGATCTCCTGCAGCTCCACGTCACACGAGGCCAGAGACCAGGCCCGATCGCGCCGCGCCCCAGACTCACCCACCCCGGCCTCGACGCACACCTCGCTGCGCACACGACGAAGGATGGTCGACGCCACCGAACGCTCGATCCGATGCGCCCCCGCCGCTTCGATCCACAACTGCCCTGCAACAAGACCATCGATGTCGGAATGGAGGTCGCCCAACTTGGCCGCGATGTTCGATGCCCCGGGGATCAGCAGCCACGCCAATACGGTCACCGCATGTGGGTCGCACTCCGTCATCGCAGCGAGCCGACCGAGGACCGCCCGCTTCTCCTCGGCTGGCGCCTTCTCCGTCCACCCACGCAGGTCGACGAGCTCAGGCACGACGGCGAGCACAGCGTCCTCCGCGCTCCATTCGCGCCAGGCGGCTCGCGCAGCGTCGAGCAACGGCGAACCCTTGTCGCCCAGGCCCATCTGCTCTGCTACGCCCATCGCGATCTCCCGGGCATCAAACGTGGTTCGATCACGGCCCGAGGCCATCCGACGTCAGGAATCACCACGCGGGCCGAGAAGCGAACCTCCAGCATGAGTCGGCATCTCGTGCCCGTCAACGGTCAGATGCTGCGTGCCCAAGATGCTGAGAGACAATCGCAGACAGTACAAGACAACGCGAGACAACCGCCGCGGGCCCGCAGTGGCGTTGAGGCCCACCGCTCCGCGACACCGGTCGCGCCGCGAACACATATCGTCGATCTCGATAGGCACTTGTCCATGGTCGCCGGTGCTCGGTCTAGCACCGGGCAGTTCGACTGGCTGATGGATGAGAACGGCGACCCCGACACCACTCGAACCAGCGGCCTCCGCCGTGACAGGCCGTTCCGTGGCCTGACGGGCGTCGTCGGCTGGCGTTGAGATCCGACGAAACCGCAGGTCAGATGGCGCGTACTGCCGTTGCGAGCGCTGGGGGTTGTTGGTCGTCAGCGGAACTGAGACGGGACACAGACGGGACACGGCCCCGAATCGAGGTCGCGCGACGTTGTCGAGGTCCAACTCAGGAGCGACTTGCCGCAAGGATCCCGGGATCTTCAACGAGCCGATTCGAACTCGAGGAGTTGCGGCGAAAGAACCTGAAGCTGGAGAAGGGCGTGGAGTCCTTACGAAGGCAGCGGCCTTCTTGGTCTCCTTGTGGGCCTCGCTCAATGGTGATGGCTCGCAATTGGTGGCAGACATCGGCTGACCTGCGGAAACGCGTCGACTGTCGTCGGGCATGGTTGGAGAGGTTGCGGACTCTCTGCGGACATGCGTCGAAGGAACAGGCTGCGCTTCCGCTGCAGGTCTGCGCTTACCCCCGTTTCCTCAGCAGTCCTCACGTTGCCCGCAGTTGGTAGACCAGTTGGGTCGGGTGTAGGCGGAGCTGTCTCGATTTCGGGTAGACCAGTGCCGGGAGATCACCCGGTTCTTGTTGCGTTTTTCGACGAGGTTCCGGTAGCAAAGGCGACCAATCGCTTCGTTAGTGGGAACGGGGCGTCTCGGTTCTAGGCGGTCCTCGTGACGATCCGGTCGACGGTTCTTCCGGCCGTCTCGTCGCCAGATCAGGACACTGCGAACAATCGTCGCAGTCGCCAGCAACGGCAAGATCGATCTCACCAACAACTCCAACGGAACCGTCCAGATCACGGCCGACATCTCCGGCTACACCGACTGCGACCCAGGTGCCGGAAATGACAACCTCTGGTCCTACCCCGACCTCCACGGGAACACCACGGTCACCGCGAACGACAACGGCATCCGCGTCGGGGCCATCATCAACTACGACCCCTGGGGCACACCCCTGGCTGACCCGGTCAGCACCGGCAACGCCGCCGTCACAAAGAACTTCACCAGCTTCGGCGCCGACGCCAAGATCACCGACCCCGCCAGCGGCATCACCCTCATGGGCGCCCGCGCCTACAACGCCGCCGAAGGACGCTTCACCAGCGTCGATCCACAGAAGGGAGGTTGTGCGAACGGCTACGTTTACGTCTTCGGAGACCCGCTTTCCCAGACGGATCTCACAGGCATGGAAAGCTCGTGCCGGTGGCAGGACTTCGTGGGCCTGTGGGCGACGACCGCAGCGACCATCCTAGGGGGCGGTGAGTTGGCTGGAGTTGAGGGGGCTGAAGGGTTGGGTGTGACTGCAGGGAACCTCCTACTTGGTGCTGTAGGTGCCTCCGCCGACGGAGCCGCGTGCAAACGCGACACTGACAAGAGTGCGTGCGTTGGCACCGGACTTGGCATCTTGGCCGAACTTCTGGGATTCGGGGGGGCCGCAACTAAGGGCCTCACTAAGGGCGTGTTCGACTCACACGCCTTTGGCGCGGGCACGGGAGGATTGTTCGCCGACGTCTTCTCGAGCGCGAACGGAGTTGCCACCTGCGGTCAGCATTTCGACAGCTGGGCGTGGAACAAGATCAAGAGCATCTTCTGACTCAGCGCCTTCCGATGAAGTTGAGCGGAGCGAAGGAGACGAACATGATTCGCGACGGTGATCCAGAGGTGTTGACGCCGGACTTGTTCGCGTCTATGAGCAGGTTCGAGCAGAAGCAGATCCGCAATTACTTCGGACGCCGATTGGACGAGGAAGGCCGTGGGTTCCCAAACCGACCCGACGATGAGGCGCCGAGTGTTGTCGCGAGGCGCGCGTATCTCCAAGGAACTTGGGTCGTCTACCTGTTGTGGAGTGCGCCATTCATAGTCGTAGGCCCGCTCCTGTTCTCGTTCTTCGCGGCCGGAGAGCATGACGCCCTGACCGTCGGAGGGCTGGTGGTCTGCGTTGCCGGCTGTGGGTTCTTCATGGCGAAGTGGGGGGTGCGGGCACGAAGGATCAACGGATACTTCGCGACCTTTCCGGGCGGGGGCGAGGGAACCGCCGCCCCTGAGGCGCCAACAGCTAGGGCTAATGACCGCGATGTTCAGGGCATCCCGCGAAGTAGTTCCGATCGTTCCCACGAAATTTCGGCGATGGAACGGGGACGAATCGTTGGCGGAGTGTCGGGAGTCTTGATCATCTGGATCCTGTGGCTCGCATTCGGGTTCACGCTTGGGGTCGCCATCGCGACCACCGCCGTCCTCGTTGTATCGATGGCGTCCGCATATCTGCTCCGTGGGTCTCGGCTGCGCAGGCACAAGTAGAGGACGAGCCACGCGAGAGCCGCTGTCGGTGAGACGCGAGCCGCCCGTGGGCGCGCCGTGGCCGGCTGGGCATCGGAGGTTCGGATGCGATGGAGGTGATGGCGCACACAATCGGGTCTTGTAGCGCGTGTTAAGAGTGTGAGCGAACCAGGTGAGGGCTTTGAACCGCCCCGGAGATTCTGGAGGGCCTCCATCAGACCCGGGGCGATTCAGGATTTTCTTTGGCCCTATTCCCCACCGCCGGCGACAGGCTCCTGCGGGTCGCGGACAACGGGGGCATCAGACTCCTGTCAACGCCGCTCGAAAGTTGACCCCTTTTCGCCGGGCGAGTTCCGACGCTCCGGGGTCAGTTTTCAGCCGTCGCTGACAACTCCT
Organism: uncultured Actinomycetota bacterium; assembly: GCA_963731485.1. GTDB lineage: Bacteria > Actinomycetota > Actinomycetes > Propionibacteriales > Nocardioidaceae > Marmoricola. The sequence goes on along the minus strand of CAVSVQ010000007.1, from coordinate 259,078 downwards.
GAACCACCTCCCAGCCTCGTCCGGCTCTCACTCTTCGTCTACAACCGTTGACCCTTGACTATCCCGGGAATCCCCTCCCATTACCGCCTCCTTGCCGCTCCATCCATCTTCGTCAGCAAGCGGCACGCATCCTAGAAGGACGTAGCTGGGTCGCCCCGTATGGGCGTGCTCAATCACGACGACCGGGGCCCCTGAACGATGCATAGCCGATGCAAGGTGCGAGCAGAAGGGCCCGTGATCTGCGTTTCCGCAGGTCACGGGCCCTTCTCGTTGGCTCCCCCGGTTGGACTCGAACCAACAACCCTCCGGTTAACAGCCGAATGCTCTGCCAGTTGAGCTACAGGGGATCGCGCCCGCAAAGATTAGCAACACAGCCGCACGCGTGCACTAAATCGGCTCCGGGCCTCGCGACGGCTCGGCGTCCGGCAGGCGGTCGCTACTCCCCGACGTCCTCCCGCGCTCGCCGGAGCAGCGCATCCGCGGCCTGCGCCACGGCCGGGTCGTCGGGGTCGAGGCCGTCGTCGTACTCGAACATCCAGCGGATCGGGCCGCCCGCCGGCGAGCGTCGGCCGATCACCTTCAGGCCGCGCTTGCCCTCGACAAGCCGGCCGCGCTGGAGCACCACACTGGCGCTGACGCGCTCGCGGACCAGCTGCAGCAACGCGTGCGGCTCGGTCTCCGGCACCGTGAACGCGTACGTCGCCCGCGGCTCCCCGAACTCCCCGACCTCGCGGATCCGCAGCCGGGACGCGTCGCGGTCCCAGTCGGCATCCTCGACCTGCTCCCAGGGGATCCGGGTCTCCACCGGTCGCGGCCCACCGGCTCCGGGCGCGATCAGCACGAGCTCGGCGCGGGTGCCGACCAGCCAGGTGCCGTCGCCCGCCTCGGCCGCAGCGAGCGCGCGACCGGAGACCTGGGCGGCCACCTCGACAGGCACCGCGCGTCGGAACAGCCTCGATTCGGTGGCGAGCGCCTTCTCGCGCAGGTCACGCCGGTGCTGCTCCAGCGCGACCAGCTCGCCGAACATCTTGTTGTACTCGCCCGCCTCGTCGACCGGGTTGGTGCGCTGCAGGCGCGACTTCAGATCAGCGATCCGGCGCAACGCAGTCAGCTCGCGCAGCCGGTGCACGTGCACCGCGGCGTAGGCGGCCGTCGGCTCCTTCGCGGTCGGCATCGGCTCGACTGCGAGAGCGTTGACCAAGCCTTGGAGCCGCTCGTCGGGCGTGCTGGCCTGAAGCCGGGTGGCCCACTGCGCGTCGGCCGCCGCCGGGCCGCCGGCCGCACCGATCAGCGACCACAACGCGCGGTAGGCCGGGTGGGTGAAGTCGTCCTCGCCGACGTCGCCCAGCGCCGCCGCGATCACGCCGGGGTGCTGGATCACCAGCTTGAGGGTCTCGCGCTCGAGTGCCAGCCGCGGGTCACGGGCGTCGGGCAGCTCCGCCGCAGGTCGCGGACCACCGGTGACCGGCGCCGACGCGGACTGGGCCACGACCGGCCGCCCTCCGCACCTCGCGGACCACGTCGTGCTCGTCGATGCCGACCATGCCGGCGAGCTCGCGGGCGAAGGCGTCGACCTTGGACCGGTCGCGGATCGCGGTCACCAGCCGGGACGCGTCGCGCATCGCGTCGATGCGCCCGTCGGCGCGGTCGAGGTCGTAGCGGGAGACGACGTTGCCGAGGACGAAGCGGTACAGCGGCACCCGACGCGCCACCAGCTCGCGCACCGCGGCGTCACCCTGCTGGAGCCGCAGGTCGCACGGGTCGAGCCCGGACGGCTCGACCGCGACGTAGGTCTGGCCGGCGAAGGCCTGGTCACCCTCGAACGCCCGCAGCGCCGCCTTCTGCCCGGCCTCGTCGCCGTCGAAGGTGAAGATCACCTCGCCACGGAACTCGTCGTGGTCCTGGAGCAGCCGGCGGATCACCCGGCTGTGGTCCTCACCGAACGCCGTGCCGCAGGTGGCCACCGCGGTCTTCACCCCGGCGAGGTGGCAGGCCATCACGTCGGTGTAGCCCTCGACGATCACGGCCTGGCTCGCGCGGGCGATCTCGCGGCGGGCGAGGTCGATGCCGTAGAGCACGTGGCTCTTCTTGTAGATCGGGGTCTCCGGGGTGTTGAGGTACTTCGCCTCGATCCGGTCGTCGTCGAAGATCCGGCGGGCGCCGAACCCGATCACGTCGCCGCTGCTGTCGCGGATCGGCCACATCAGCCGACCCCGGAAGCGGTCGTAGAGCCCGCGGTTGTTGTCGCCGGACAACCCGCCGGTGACCAGCTCGGCGTCGCGTGAAGCCGCGCTGCCGCAGGTAGGTCGTGCAGGTCCTCGCCGCCGCGCGGGGAGAAGCCGACCCCGAAGTGCGCGGCGGCGTCCTGGTCGAAGCCGCGCTGGTCGAGGAACTGGCGCGCGGCCATCGCGTCGGGTGTGGCCAGCTGCTCGGCGTAGTACGCCTGCGGCCATCTTGTGCGCCTCGACCATCCGGGGGCGCTGCGGGCCGCCGCTGGACCGCTGCGGTCCACCCTCCTCGTAGCGCAGCTCGACGCCGTACTTCTCGGCAAGGCGCTCGACGGTCTCGGAGAAGCCGAGCCCGTCGATCTCCATCACGAACTTGATGACGTCGCCGCCGATGCCGCAACCGAAGCAGTAGAAGACCGACCGACTCGGGGTGACGTTGAAGCTCGGCGACTTCTCGTCGTGGAACGGGCACAGGCCCTTGTAGTTGCCACCGCCCGCGGTCTTGAGGGTGACGTAGGCCGAGATCGACCTCGTCGATGCGCGCCTTCTCGCGCACCAGCGCGATGTCCTCTTCCCTGATCCGGCCCGCCACGGCGGTGAGTCTACGACCGCGGCCGGACAGCACCGCGGGAGTCTGCCGATCAGGCCGCGCCGTGGTAGGAAGGCAGCGCACCCCAGGAGGCAGTCATGGCAGAGCGCGTCAAGGTCGGCAGCGTCGCGGACTTCGCGGACGGAGCCCTGCACACCGTCGACGCGGCCGGCACCTCGGTCGTGGTCGGGATGGTCGACGGCACGCCGTACGCCGCCCGCAACCGCTGCCCCCATCTCGGCCTCTCGCTGGCCAAGGGGCCCGGCGGCACCAGGTTCGCCGATGGCCAGATCACCTGCCCGTGGCACAACTCCCGGTTCGACTTCTGCACCGGGGAGAACCTCGACTGGGCGACCGGGTTCGCCGGCCGCGACCTGCCGCGCTGGTCGGCCCGGATGATCGCCCTCGGGCGCAAGCCGGCCCCGCTGACGACCTACCGCGCCACGGTCGAGGGCGACGAGGTCTTCGTCGAAATCTGACGCGGGGATTCGATCCGCCGCGTTCGGGTAGTTCAAGGGCACGGTTCGAGCCACGGGAGGAACCATGAGGAAGCTGGTGACGCTGGCTGCGTTCGCCGCCGGGTACGTCCTCGGCGCAAAGGCAGGGCGCGAGCGGTACGAGCAGATCCGCCGGCTCACGCTGCGGATCAAGGAGAACCCACGGGTCCAGGAGACCGCCCACCAGGCCGCGGACATGGCCCGCGCCCAGGCTCCGGTCGTCGGGCACAGGCTCGCCGACGCCGCCGGCACCGTCGCGCACAAGACCGCCGAGAAGGCCAGGCACGCCGCTCACGTCGGCGCGCACAACGGCCACGCGGACGTCGGCGACCGGCTCAACCCGGACAGCACCCACTTCCAGGAGCACCCGTCCCCGCAGGGCGACCTGCCCTAGTCAGTACTCGCCGGTGACCTGGTTCTCGAGCGGTTCACCACGCGCGTAGCGCTCGAGCTGCGCACGCACCACGCGGTAGGCACGCGGCCACATCGCGCTGCTCGCACCGCCGACGTGCGGGGAGATCAGCAGGTTCGGCGCCGTCCAGAGCGGGTGGCTCCGCGGCAACGGCTCGGGGTCGGTGACGTCGGTCGCCGCATGCACCCGACCGTCGTACAGGGCGTCGGCGAGGGCGTCGTGATCGACCACGGTGCCGCGGGCGACGTTCACCAGCAGCGCGCCCGGCTTCATCCGGGCCAGGAAGCCGGCGTCGACGAGGTGCCGGGTCTCCCGGGTGCCGGGCACGATCAGCGACGACCACGTCGGCCGCGGGGAGCAGGTCCGGCAGCTCGTCGATCGCGTGCACCCCGGGCCGGGCATGCCGCGCCACCCGGACCACGGACGCCTCGAACAGCAGCACCCGGGTCTCGATCTCGACCCCGATCTGGCCGTAGCCGACGATCAGCACCTGCTTGTCCGCGAGCGACTCCCGCCGCTCCGGCCGCCACTCGCCGGCGTCCTGGGCCCGGACGAACTCCGGGATCCCGCGGAGGCTGGCCAGCACCAGGGTCAGCGCGAGCTCGGCCGTCGACGTGTCGTGGATGCCGCGGCCGTTGCACAGCGCCACGCCGGGCGGCACGGCCGCACGGATGTGGTCGACGCCCGCCGTGAGCGTCTGCACCACCTTCAGGCGCGGCAGGTGCGTGAAGAGCTCCGGGATCGACCGGCCCCATCTGGTACGCCGGGACGTAGACCTCCACCTCGGCCGCGCTGGCCGGCAGCGGCTGCCCGGGCTCGGGTCGGACCACCTCGTAGCGCAGCCCGGGCGGAGCCGGGTCCAGGTGCTCCGGGGAGAACGGCAGCCACACCAGCGCCTCGCTCATCGCGGTCACCCGCCCGGTGAGCCGGGCGTGCCACGCGACCGCGCTGGCGTCGGTCAGGGACGCGATCTGGTCGACCACGACCCGGGTGCGGGCCGCGTCGTCGGCTGCGTTGGCATGGTCGTCGCGGAAGGTCGCGTCGAGCGCGTCGCCGTCGGAGTGCGACGAGCGCAGCGAACAGCTCGGCGAGCAGCTCACGCTGACGCGCCATGATCCGGCTCCCGGTCGGCGTGCGCATCACGTAGTGCGCTGCGATGCCCTTGAGCACGGCGATCTCGTGCACGGTCTCCTCCGGCACGACCAGGTCGGCGCGGTGCCGGACCAGCGGCTCGTCGCCGTACGCCGACCGGGTGGCCTCGTGCACGCTCCCGCAGAACACCCCGATCAGGTCGCTGGTGAGGTTCTTCAGCACCGCCAGGCCTCGGCGGCTGCCGTCGTAGGTCGCCCCCGGCCAGGTGCCGACGGTGCGCAGCCGTTCGAGTGCGGCCTCGAGGGCCGCGTCCTCGACGCCGGGGAGGTACCAGTCGCGCACGGTCGCCCAGACGGCCGCGAGCTCCGTCGGGGCTGTCCATCGCGGCCAGACCGATCTGCCCGCCGACGATGCCGTCCTCGAGGTCGTGGACCGAGTACGCGACGTCGTCGGCGAAGTCCATCACCTGCGCCTCGAGACAGCGGCGGGCGCCGGTCACCCCCTCCCGCAGCCAGGCGAACACCGGCAGGTCGTCGTCGTAGACGCCGAACTTGCCGCCCGTCCTGCGGCCGCGCCCACGGGTACTTCGTGCACGCGTCCAGCGTCGCGCGAGTCAGGTTGAGCCCGAGCGAGCGGCCGGCCGGGTCGGCCGACTTCGCCTCGAGTCGGGTGAGGATCCGCAGCGTCTGCGCATTGCCCTCGAACCCGCCGCAGACCCCGGCGAGCGCGTCGAGCACCGCCTCACCGTTGTGGCCGAACGGTGGATGCCCCAGGTCGTGGGCGAGGGCGGCGGTCTCGGCCAGGTCGGGGTGGCAGCCCAGCGGGTGCGCGATGTCCCGCGCCACCTGGGCCACCTCGAGGCTGTGGGTCAGCCGGTTGCGCACGAAGTCGTCGGCCTGGGGTCCGAGCACCTGGGTCTTGGCCGCGAGCCGGCGCAAGGACGCCGAGTGCACGACCCGGGCCCGGTCGCGCTCGAACGCCGTCCGCACCGGGGCCGGCACCCGCTTGGAGGGCTCCGCCACGATCCGGGCACGCGCGTGCGCGTCGTACAGCGCGTCCCAGTCGACCACGGAGCGAGGCTACGCGAAGCGTCGTTCTCCGCGCTCCGGCAGGGCTGGCAGGCGAAGCGCGCGCAATAGAGCGGCACCGACGCGGTCCCGCGCATAGCATCCGAGGACGTCCGCGCTCGCCCCCGGGAGGCTCGCCCTGCTGAAGGTCATCCGCCACCGACCGGTGCAGGCGTGCGTCATCGCACTGCTGGCCGCACTGGTGACGGCGTGCGCGATCCTCACTCCCCTGCAGCAGCGAGCGATCGACCAGGCGTCGGCGCGGGTCCAGCTCGACCGGGCCTCCGCCAGGGCCGAGGTGCTCCAGCTGGAGTCGTCCGGCTTCTTGTCGAGCTTCTACACCGGTGGCGGCCAGCCCGCCCGTGCGCTGACCCCTGACGAGCTCTACGAGGAGGTGCCGGCGCCGATCCAGAAGGCGTTCGGCCGGCCGGTCGAGGGACAGTACATCCGGGTCACGATGTCCGACCCGCGGCCGTCGCAGGGGGACGTCGCGTGGCGGTCGGGTGCATGCGCGCACGTCGAGCTGGTGACCGGCCGCTGCCCGGACGGCCCGCGGCAGATCGCGATCAGCACTGCTGACGCCGACCTGTTCGGCTGGTCCGTCGGCTCCGCGGTCACCGTGCTGGAGTCCCAGCCCAACGACGCCCGTGGGGAGCCACGCCGGATGTCGCTCACGGTGACCGGCACGTACGCCGCACCGGCGGACCGCTACTGGGACACCTGGACGGTGACCGGCCGGTCCGGCACCAGGCCCGACCGCAACGCGCCGGTGCAGCACGACCTGTGGCTGACCGACCGGTCGACCTTCGAGCAGGAGCCGACCTGGCGGAACCCGAGCAGCCGCACCGACCTCCGGCTGCGCCACGCCGTGACCGGGGTCGACGAGCTGCTGATGCTGGGCAGCCGGATCTCCGCCCTCGCCCGCACGGAGGCACGACGCCCCCCGCTGCTGCCGGTGGTGACCGTGAGATCCGAGCTGCCGGCGGTGGCGAGCGCCGTGCGCGAGGCCCAGGACCAGTCGCGGGTCACGATCCCGGCCCTGATCGTCCCGCTCGGGGCCCTCGGGCTGGTCGTGCTGTGGATGGCGCTCGGCACGGCGGTCGAGCAGCGCCGTCCCGAGGTCGCCCTGGCTCGGCTCCGGGGGCGCGGCGTGCGTGGGGCCCAGGCACACCTCGTGCGCGAGCTCCTGCTGATCGTGCTCGCCGGCGTCCCGATCGGCGCAGCGGCTGCCGTCGGCATTTCCTGGCCGGTGCAGGCGCTGTTGCTGCCCGGTCACGAGCCGGTGGAGATCCTCCGCGCTCCGGTGCTGCTCGCCCTCGGACTGTCGGCCGTGCTGGTGTCGGCCGCGGTCGTGCTGGCGACCGCGGCCGTCAGCCGGGAGCCGATCGTCGCCCTGATGCGCCGGATCCCGCCGCGCCGCTCCCGCTGGGGGGTCGGGACGGGTGACGCCGTCGTGGTCACGGTCGCGGTCTCGATCCTCGCCAGCTTCCTCACCGGTCACCTGACCGGTCCGATCGCGCTGGTCGCACCGGCCGTGCTCGCCTTCGGCAGCGGACTCGTGCTGGCGCGGCTGCTGGTGCCGGTCGCCACCCGGGCCGGGCATGGTCTGCTGGCCCGGGGACGCACCGCCCCCGGGGTAGGACTCCTGCACCTGGCCCGTCGGCCCGGCATTCGGTCGACCGCGGCGCTGCTCACGGTCGCCGCCGCCATCCTGGTCTTCGCCGGCGACGCCGTGGCCGTCGGGGGTCGCAACCGCGCCCTCGCCGCACAGCAGCGGGTCGGGGCGCCTGTCGTGCTGACCGTGACCGGGGGCACCACGCTCGACGTCCGGCGGGCGCTCGCCGCAGCTGCGGTGCCGGGACACGACGCGACGCCGGTCGTCGTCGAGCGCGCCGTCTCCGACGCCGACCAGACGATCCTGTTCGGCGACGCCGAGCACCTCGCATCCGTCGGCGCGTTCCCCGACCGCGAGGCCGCCCGCGCGGCCCTGCGCACCCTGGCTCCCCCCGACGTCGACCCGGTGCGGATCACCGGCCAGACGGTCTCGCTCACCGTCGGCACCGACGACCTCTACAAACGAGCCGAGCACTCCGTCGACCTCGAGATGGTGCTCCTCCGCGACGACGGCACGGTGTCCGCGGTGCCGGTCGAGACACTGCCGTCGGGGACCTCGCCGCCGAGCCCGGTGACCGTGACTGTCGGCTGCGACCGGGCGTGCGTCCTCACCGGGTGGAAGATCACCACGAGCCCGGCGAACGCGGGTCAGGGTCGGATCCTGATCGCCGACCTGCGCTCCGACACGGGCACGACGATCCCGCTCGGCAGCGCGACGGACTGGCGCGGCGTACCCGCCGGCGAGTCGAAGCTCGACGCCCTCGACGCCCACGACGGGTCGCTCACCGTCTTCGTCGACAACGCCGGCGCGAGCGAGCTGGACCTCGACCATCGCTGGGTCCCGGCCAGCCTGCCGGCCGTCGTCGCCGGCGCCCTCCCGCCGGGGAGCGACCAACCGTCGTTCGAGGCGCGCGGCCTCGACGGGATCGACCGGTCGATGACGACCACGGCCCGGCTGCCCTGGCTGCCGGCGAGCGGGCCGCACGCCGCCGTCACGAACCTCTCGCTCGCCGAGCGGTCCGGGACCTTCCTCAACGACGACGCCGTCCTCCAGGTCTGGTGCGGTCGCACCGACACCGCGTTCGTGCACCGGGTGCGCACGGCCCTCACCGACAAGGGGCTCGAGATCGCCGCGGTGTCCCGGACCAGCGACGTCCGGCGCGAGCTCGACGAGGCGGCCGCCACCTGGAGCCTCCGACTGGGCATCGTCGTCGGGCTGGTCTGCCTGCTGGTGGCGCTGCTCGGCCTGGCGATCGCGGGCGCGGGCGCCTGGCGTGCACGGCAGCGCGATCTCGCCGTCCTGCGCCTGAACGGCGTCGCCCTGGTCGACGTACGCCGGGTCGCCGTCGTCGAGCAGGTCCCGCTGCTGCTGGTCTCCGTGGTCCTCGGTGCCGCCGTGGGGATGCTCGCCGCCCACTACGCCCTCCCGACCCTGCCCCTGCTCGCCGTGGACCCCCAGGTCGACCTGACCGACCTCTCGACTGCCTGGGGTGTCGTGCTCGTCCTCACCGCGGCCGCAGGCGCGATCCTCGGCGTGGCCGGCTGGGCCTCCGCCCGCGCCGTCGCCGACGCAGCGAGGCCGACCAGAGTGGTGGACCTGCCATGAGCGGCGGCGCCTCGGTCAGCACCCGTCGGCTCGTGCACATCTACCACGCCGAGGGTCATGACGTCGCGGCGCTCGCGGGGGTCGACCTGACCGTCGACGCCGGTGAGTTCCTCGGCCTCCTCGGCCCCTCGGGCTCGGGGAAGTCGACCCTGCTCAACCTCATCGGCGGGCTGTTCCGCCCGAGCGCCGGCCAGATCCGGATCGGCGAGGTCGAGCTGTCGACCGCCGACACCCGCGAGCTCGATGCGCTCCGGGCGAGCACGGTGTCGCTGATGCTGCAGGGCGCGGACCGCAACCTGCTGCCCTACTACTCGCCGCTGGAGAACGTCGTGTTCGCCCAAGGGGCCGCGCGCCGGATCCACGGCAAGGAGCTGCGCGAGCCGCGAGAAGTGCTGGCATCGGTCGGGCTCGACGCCCGGGCCGACGCACCCCTCACCTCGCTCAGCCCCGCCGAGCACCAGCTCGCCGCGCTCGCCGTCGCCCTCGCACCGGGCCCCGGCGTGCTCCTGGCCGACGAGCCCACAGGGCAGCTCGACCACCGGTCCCGCGACCGGGTGCTCACCACACTCCGGGCGATCAATGCCGGCTGGGGCACCACGATCGTGCTGGTCACCCACGACGCCGACGTGGCCGGGTCGCTGCCCCGGACGGTGACCATCCGCGACGGCCGGATCGGCGGCGAGGGCCGCAGCGGCGAGGAGTACAGCGTGGTCAGCGCGGACGGCTTCCTGCCGCTCCCGGCCCACGCGCTCGCCGATCTGCCACCGGGCACGCTCGTGCGCTTCCACCCGGTCGACGGCACCTACCGTCTGCTCGTCGAGGACGGGTCGGGCACGGCGCCGGAGCCGACGGACGGGGACCAGCGATGACCGGCCACGGTTCGGCGGCACCTGTGCTCGAGGCGGCTGGCCTCGAGGTTCGCCGCGGCGACCGGCTCGCGGTCCAGCGGCTCGACCTCGCTCTGCCGGCGGGGACGATGCTGGCGGTGACCGGGCCGTCGGGGTCGGGCAAGTCCACGCTCCTGGGAGCACTGGCCGGCGTGCACACTCCGTCGGCCGGCGCGGTCCGGGTCGGCGGCGCCGAGCTGGGCGGACGCGAGTCCGCGGCCCGGCTGGGCGTGATGTACCTGCCGCAGTCCGGGTCGCTGGTCTCGACGCTGGATGCCGAGGAGAACATCGTGGTGACCCTGCTCGCGCACGGGGTCGCCCCGGCCGAGGCACCGGCGCGGGCGCGCGCGGCCCTCGCAGCCGTCGGTCTCGAGGAGGAGCACGCCCACCTGGCCGAGGAGCTGTCCGGCGGGCAGCAGCAGCGGGCCGCGATCGCGGTGATGCTGGCGGTGCGCCCGCGGGTGCTGCTCCTCGACGAGCCGACCAGCGAGCTGGACGCGGTCAACCGGCAGCGGGTCGTGGCCACGCTGCGCGCCCAGGCGAGCGCCGGCGCCACCGTCGTGATCGGCACCCACGACCCGGACGCGGCCGCTCCGGCCGACGCGGAGCTCGTCCTCGACGAGGGTCGTGCGACCTGGGCCCGTCCGCTGGCCGACTGAGCCCTGGAGCAGCGCTCCACTCTGCCGCCGCCGGAGCGGTACGCGTCGTCAGGCGTGGTGGCTGGCAAGGCGGAGGAGCGAAGGCGGCCTTCGAGCGGAGCGGGCCGTCGAGCGAGGACAACGCAGCCAAGCGCCGCGGATGGCGGCGCGTGTCAGAGCCAGCCGTTGCCGTCGGCGATGAGCACCGCCTCGGCGCGGTTGCCGGCGCCGGTCTTGCCGATGGCGCTGGAGAGGTGGTTGCGGACGGTGCCCTCGGAGAGGAAGAGCCGGCGCGGCGATCGCCGCCACCGACGAGCCGTCCCGGGCGGCCTGGAGCACCTCGGTCTCGCGGGCGGTCAGCGGCGACTCACCGGCGACCAGGCTGTCGGTGGCGAGCGTCGGGTCGACCACGCGCAGGCCGGCGTGCACCCGGCGTACGGCGTCGGCGAGCGCGGCCGCCGGGGTGTCCTTGACGACGAAGCCGGCCGCTCCGGCCTGCAGCGCGCGCCGGAGGAACCCGGGCCGGCCGAACGTGGTCACGATCAGCACCCGCACGTCGGGGAACTGCGCGCGCACCGCGGCCGCGGCGGTGATCCCGTCGAGGCCGGGCATCTCGACGTCGAGCAGGGCGACGTCGGGCCGGTGCTCACGAACGGCGTCGAGCACGGCGTCGCCGGACCCGACCTCGGCGACGACCTCGAGGTCGGGCTCGAGCGCGAGCAGGGCGGCCAGGGCCCCGCGCACGAGCGCCTGGTCGTCGGCGAGCAGCAGCCGGATCGCAGTGGCGGTCACGCCTTCACCACCTTCAACGAGAAGCCCGGGTCGCAGGGCCGTGGTCACGACGGTGGCGCCGACCGCCGCCGGCCCGCTCGCGCAGCCCGACCAGGCCGTGGCCGGCCGCGGTCCCGTCCTGCGGGCCCGCGGCCGTCGTCGGCGACCTCGACGCTCTCCGGGCCCAGCCGCACCGTGCAGCGTGCGCGCGCCGCTGTGCCGGACCACGTTGGTGACCCCCTCCCGGATCGTCCAGGCGAAGAGCTCGCGCAGCGACGAGGGCACCTCGTCGGCCGAGTTCGGCAGGTGCGCCTCGATCTCGGCGGCCTCGAGCGCCGTCCGGGCGCGCGCCAGCTCGCCGGGCAGGGTGAGCTCGCGGTAGCCCTCGACGGCGCGGCGGACGTCGGCGAGCGCGTCGCGGGAGAGCCGCTCGAGGTCGGCGACCTCGGCCCGAGCGCGCTCGGGGTCGACGTCGAAGCAGCTTCTGGGCGAGCTCGGCCTTCACCGTGATCACCGTCAGCGAGTGGCCGAGGATGTCGTGCAGGTCGCGGGCGAACCGGTTGCGCTCGTCCTCGAGCGCCAGCCGGGCGTTCTCCTCGCGCACGGCGAGCACCTCGATGTTGCGGTTGATCGCCTGCGAGATGCCCCAGATCGCCAACGCCGCGACCAGCGTGCCGAACAGGATCGCCGGTGTCCTTGGTCCAGCCGTCGACGACGACGGTCGCGACGTACGTCGTCGCCGGCAACGCACCGCCACCACCGGCCAGGCCAGCAACGCCGGCAGGCAGATCATGCGCGATCACCGCGACGTAGACCGACGGTCGCTTCGCCGGGCTGGCCCGATCGCGGCGCAGACGATCACCGCGAGCACGACCTCGACGGCGACCACGCTCGCCGCCCGACCGGCAGGCTCGGCGAGACCCGGAACGGCGTGCCCTCCGGTCGGTTCCAGCGGAGCATCAGGAACGCGGCGGCAGTAGACCGCGGCGAACAGCACCGTCGCCGACCATGCCGACCCACCCGGCGACGGAGTCGCGCTGCTCCCAGGCCGCCTCGAGCGGGTTCAGCAGGTAGAACAGCCAGACCAGCGCGAAGATCCGACCCCCATCGACGCGGGCCGACCGGGCCGGGCCACGCCGTGCGGGGTGGGGTTCGTGCTCATGGCGTCACCGTAGTCGCGCGAGGATCAGACCCGCGCGGTGTCCTTGCTCATCCGCCACGCGGCGCCGGCGACGAACAGCGCCGAGCCACGCGACGAGGTTGAGGACCGCACACCAGGTGCGGAGTCCCGCGTCAGCGGCCAGCGGGCCAGGTTCGCGACGCCGTAGATCGGCGTGATCGACGAGATGTGGCCGAGCACGGTGTGCGGGTCGATCGGGAACGAGAGCCCGCCGACGCGGCGAGGCCGGCGAGCACCGGTCCGAGCACCTGCATGACGTTCTCGCTCGGGCAGCAGGTAGCCGATGAACACCCCGAGCGCGCGCGAACGACGAGCGAGCAGACCCAGGCGATCACGGCCGCCGCGATCCACACGTGCGTCGGCATGTCTGCCTTGCCGTTGAGCGCTCCGACGACGTTCACCGCGAGCACCGAGCCGAGCCCGAGGGTCAGCGCGACCAGCGCCTTGACGCTGATGTAGGCGACCGGCGACAGCGGGGTCAGCCGCAGCTGCCGGGACCAGCCCAGGGCCCGCTCGATCGCCACCATCGCCCCGCCGCTGGTCGCGGCCAGGACGGCGCCGTACAGCGCCATGCTGATCAGGATGTACGCCGCGACGTTGCCCGACCCCGCGCTGTCGTTCGCGTACTTGGTGTTGGTGCCGATGATCAGGAACAGCAGCGGCCGGCATCACCAGCGTGAAGATGACCGTACGCCGGTTGCGCAGCATCGCGGCGGAGCTCGATGGCCGAGCATGGTGGGGTTGAAGGCGCCGAGGGCGGCACCTTGCGCGTCTGCCGGTCGATGGTGGTCGCGGTCACTGGTCCGCTCCTTCGGTGTCGTGGTCTCCGGTGAGGCTGAGGAAGGCCTCCTCGAGGCCTTGGGCGGTGATCTCCAGGTCACGGGCCTCGGTGCGCGGTGAGCAGGTAGCGCGCCACGGCGTCACTGTCCTTGGCGTGCACGTAGACCGACGAACCGCGGACCTCGACCGTGTCGACGCCGTCGAGGGCAGCGAGCGCCTCGGTGTCGGGGTCGGGCAGCGTCGCGCGCACAGTGCGGCCGGACGCGAGCGCCTTGATCTCGGCGCCGGTGCCGTCCGCCACGATCCGGCCCCGGCTGATCAGCACGATCCGGTCGGCGTACTGGTCGGCCTCCTCGAGGTAGTGGGTCGCGAACAGCACGGTGCGACCCTTCTCCGCGTCGGCGCGGATCGTCGACCAGAACCGACGGCGGCCCTCGACGTCCATGCCGGTGGTCGGCTCGTCGAGCAGCAGCAGCGCCGGGTCCGAGAGCAGGGACATCGCGAACCGCAGCCGCTGCTGCTCACCGCCCGAGCACTTGGCGACCAGGCGGTCTGCGATGCCGGTGATGCCCGCGTCGGCGAGCACCTCGTCGACCGGACGGGTGTCGGCGAACAGGCTCGCGGTGTAGGCGACGGTCTCGCGAACCGTGATGTCCTTGAGCAGGCCACCGGTCTGCATCACCGCGGACACCAGGCCCCGCGCGATCGCCTGCCGCGGGCGCATCCCGAGGACGCTCACCTCGCCGGCCGTGGGCTCCGACAACCCCAGGATCATGTCGATCGTGGTGGTCTTGCCGGCGCCGTTCGGCCCGAGGAACGCGACGATCTCGCCCGGCTCGATGCTCAGGTCGACCCCACGCACCGCGTGCACGTGGTCGAAGTCCTTGCTGACCCCGACCAGGTCGACCGCGGGCATATTCAGCATGGGCGGCCCCCTGCCCGAGGCCGGTGGGTTCAGTCATGGATGTGGTCATGGCCCCAGCCTGCCGGTCCACGCTGCCCGCTGCCTCGGGCGAGCCGTCACGACCCGGGCATGACATCTGTCATGGTCGGCCGCGGTGCGAGGATCGGCCCATGACCACCTCTCCCCTGGGCCTCTTCGCCACCGACGACCTGATCGCGGCCGAGGACGCTCGCGATCCGCGACACGGTGCGCCGGTTCGTCGACGAGCGGCTCCGGCCGGAGATCGCCGGCTGGTTCGAGGCCGGCACCGTGCCGGCGCGCGAGCTGTCCGTGGAGCTCGGCCGGCTCGGTGTGCTCGGGATGCACCTGGAGGGCTACGGCTGCGCGGGCACCTCGGCCACGGCGTACGGGCTGGCCTGCATGGAGCTCGAGGCCGGCGACTCCGGACTTCGGTCGCTGGTCTCCGTGCAGGGCTCGCTGGCGATGTACGCGATCTGGCGGCACGGCAGCGAGGAGCAGAAGCAGGAGTGGCTGCCGCGGATGGCCCGCGGCGAGGCGCTCGGCTGCTTCGGCCTGACCGAGCCCGACTTCGGGTCGAACCCGGGCGGGATGCGCACCCGGGCCCGGCAGGAGCCGTCGGGCGACTGGGTGCTGGACGGCACCAAGATGTGGATCACCAACGGCTCGGTCGCCGACGTGGCGATCGTCTGGGCGCGCACGGACGAGGGCGTGCGCGGGTTCGTCGTCCCGACCGACGTCGCCGGGCTTCTCGGCGCCCGAGATCACGCACAAGCTCTCGCTGCGCGCCTCGGTGACCAGCGAGCTGGTGCTCGACGGCGTCCGGCTGCCCGGCGTCGGCGGTGCTGCCCGAGGCGCGCGGGCTCTCGGGTCCGCTCTCCTGCCTCAGCGAGGCCCGCTTCGGGATCGTCTTCGGCGCGCTCGGCGCCGCTCGCGACTGCCTGGAGACGACGCTGGCCTACGTCCGCGAGCGGGAGATCTTCGACAAGCCGCTGGCGGCGTACCAGCTCACCCAGGCCAAGCTCGCCGACATGACCCTGGAGCTCGGCAAGGGCATGCTGCTCGCGCTGCACCTCGCCCGGCTCAAGGAGGCCGGGACCCTGCGCAACGAGCAGGTCAGCCTCGGCAAGCTCAACAACACCCGCGAGGCCCTGGCGATCGCCCGCGAGTGCCGCACCCTGCTCGGCGCCGCCGGGATCACCCTGGAGTACCCCGTCCTGCGGCACGCCAACAACCTCGAGTCCGTCCTCACCTACGAGGGCACCTCCGAGGTCCACCAGCTGGTCATCGGCCAGGCCCTCACCGGCGAGTCTGCGTTCCGTTGAGTTGCGACTTTCTGACCGTCGAGTTGGGAGAAAGTGTCCGTGCGCGCCCCGGGTTCTCCCAATTTCAACGCTCGGCAAGTCCCAACTCAACGGGAGTCGCGGACGTGGACCAGGCCGGCGAGGGTGGGGACGTACGCCGACCCGTCGGGGGCGAGCGCGATCTCGGCGTAGTGGTTGTTGAACTGCAGGCCGAGGCCGGTGCGCACCGACCAGGTCGTTCGGCCCGTGCGCGCGTCGATCGCGGTGAGGTACCACGCGCTGGCGCCCCAGAGGCTGCGTCGCTTGGTGTAGGCGTAGACCAGGCCGTTCGCCAGCGAGACCTTCGGCACCGAGGTCGGGGCGATCTCGGTCGAGGTCCAGGCGACCGAGCAGCCGCCGTCGGCGACGTCGACCCGGGCCAGGCCTCCCGTCGTCGACCGACCGAACAGCGTGCTCAACGGACTGCCGTAGCCGTGGTTGTTCTCCACCACGACGCCGTCGCCCACCGACACCAGGGAGTTCTCCGTCGCGCTCGCCCCCGCGCCGAACACCGCCGCCTGGCACACCAGCCGACCGTCGCTCGATGTCGTAGAACTGCACGTGCATCCGCGGATCGGCGTTGTCGGTGATCGCGACCAGGCCGCCCGGCAGCACCGTCGGGGTGGTCCCGCTGCCCCGGCTGAGCTGGCCGGACTTGGTACGCCGGCCGCGGTCGTAGGCCGCCCGCCAGGTCACGGTCGGCCGCCCGTCGACGACCTCGAGCCGGTACAGCGCCGCCACCGTCACGACGTAGACGCCACCGTGCTCGTCGACCGCGAACGAGTTCGCGACCTGCTCGCCGAGGTCGAGCACGTGCGCCGAGCGGGTGGCCGGGTCCACGAAGCCGGTGCGCCCCTGGCTGGTGACGAACCAGATCCGGCCACCCCAGTCGGGCATGAGCGCGATCAGGCAGTCCGCGCTCGGGACGTCGTCGGAGAGGTCGTAGTCGGTCTGCACGGTCAGGTCCGGCGTGCCGTCGGCCCGACTGGTGCCGACCACGAGGATGTGCCGGTTCGTGGTCGCCACGACGGCCCGGTCCTCGGTGTCGAGGTAGAAGTACGCGCCCGCGCACAGGTCCTGCCACGGCTTGACGCCGTTGCGGCGCACCCGTTTCGGGAGCGTCCGCGACGCCAGCGGACGCATCGAGTCCTGGGTCGAGCACGTGCAGGCGCGGGCCTGACCAGGTGCCGCAGAGCGCGACGAGCCGTCCCGCGTGGTCGAAGGCAAGGGTGGCGCACTCCTCGACGCCGTACCACGCGGAGTCGACCTCCGGGGAGCGCCCGAGCGGCCCCGGCCCGGCGTAGGCGTCGCTGGCCCAGGCGTCGTCGTGCATCGAGCTGGCACCGTTCGCGGCGAGCCCGGGATGCTGCGGCAGGGTCATCGCGATCGGGTGCGCCGTCGCCGCGTGCCCGACGTACGACGGCGTCACCAGGTAGCCACCACCGGGTGGGATCGGCAGCCGACCGTCGGGGATCAGCACCACGGCGACGGCGATGACGAGCACCGTGCCCGTCCACGCCAGGACGACCCGACGCGAGGGGCGCAGCCAGCGACGCACCCGCGGCACCAGCAGGGCCGCGAGCGCGCCCACGAGGACGAAGGGGCCGAGCCCGAGCCAGAGTGCCAGGACGGCGACGAGGGCGGCCGAGCGCACGAACCGGGGACGGCCGGGCGCGGCCACGCTCAGAACCCCAGCTTGCGCAGCTGACGAGGGTCGCGCTGCCAGTCCTTGGCGATCTTCACGTGCAGGTCGAGGTAGACCGGGGTGCCGAGGATCGCCTCGATCTGGCGTCGGGCGGCGGTGCCGACCTCGCGCAGGCGGGAGCCCTTGTGGCCGATCACGATGCCCTTCTGGGAGTCGCGCTCGACGTAGAGGTTCGCGTGGATGACCAGCAGCGGCTTGTCCGCAGGCCGGTCCGGCTTGAGCGCCATCTCCTCGACCACGACGGCGATCGAGTGCGGCAGCTCGTCACGGACGCCTTCGAGCGCCGCTTCGCGGATCAGCTCGGCCGCGATCGCCTCCTCGGGTGCGTCGGTGAGCTCCCCGTCGGGATAGAGCTGCGGGCCCTCCGGGAGCCGCGCGACCAGGAGGTCGGCGAGCAGGTCGACCTGGCTGCCCGACTTCGCCGACACCGGGACGATCTCGGCGAACTCCGTGCCCACGTCGTCGGCGAGTGCCTGGATGGCCAGCAGATGGGTCGCGAGCTGGTCCGGCGTGACCAGGTCGGTCTTGGTCGCGACGGCGAACTTCACGCTGCGGCGGACCTTGGCGAGCTCGCCGAGGATGAACCGGTCACCAGGGCCGGGCTTCTCGTCGGCCGGGAAGCAGACCGCGACGATGTCCACCTCGGCCCAGGTCGTCCGGACGAGGTCGTTGAGCCGCTCGCCGAGCAGCGTCCGCGGCCGGTGCAGGCCCGGCGTGTCGACCAGCACCAGCTGGGCGTCGTCACGGTTGACGATGCCGCGGACCACCGTCCGGGTGGTCTGCGGCTTCGAGGAGGTGATCACGACCTTCGTGCCCGACCATGGCGTTGGTCAGCGTGGACTTGCCGGCGTTCGGCCGGCCCACGAAGCAGGCGAACCCGCTGCGGAAGCTCTCCGTCATCGCGCGCCTCGCGCCTGGTCGTAGTCGGCCCAGATCTGGTCGTCGGACTTGCCCGCAGCCTTGCCGGCCTCGTAGATCGGGCGCGGATCGACCGCCCGCGCCTGGCGACCGCGGGTGCCGCTCCAGTACCCCATCACGTCGTACGCCGACGTCGCCAGGCCGAGGTCGTGGCGCAGGTGCCGCCGGATCGCGCGCATCTGCGCCGACTCCCCCGCCATCCAGAAGTAGCCCTCGCCGGTCGGCCAGTCGATCCCGCGGACCAGGTCGGCGAGACCGCTCTCGTGCGGGGCGGGAGGGGCGAGCCAGGTCACCTGGCCGGACACGTAGTCGTCCAGCGGCCCGTCCACCGACTCGACGTACGCGGTCACCGGCAGGTCGACGGACTCGCTGATGCGCGCGATCGCCGGCAGCGCCGTGAGGTCGCCGACCAGCAGCACCCACGCGGCGCCGGCGGGCAGGTCGAAGGAACCCTTCGGCGCGGACATGCCGACCGGGTCACCGACGCAGTCCCCCTGGGCCCACTCCGTGACCAGGCCGTGCTCGTGCACGACCACGTCGAGGGTCAGGTCGCCGGCGTGCCACGAGCGCACCGTGTAGTAGCGGGTCTGGAACTGTCCGGGCACCGTCAACGCCACCCACTCGTCGGGGACGCCGGAGGACGCGAAGCCCTCCAGCCCGGACACCACGACGCGCACCAGGTGCTCGCTCGAGCTGCTCACGTCGGACCACCGTGCCCTCGAAGGCGCGGGCGTCAGGTCGGGCGTTCACCGGGCAAGGCTAGCGCCGCGGGTCAGTAGAGCCGCTTCACCTTCAGCTTGCCGCCCTTCTTCAGGCCCAGCTTCGCGACGTGGAGGCGGCGCTGGCCGCAACTCCCTGGCACCAGCGCGCACGCATCGCCCGAGGACGCGTAGCCGACGTTGCCGGCGTCCCAGGCGTGGTAGCCCAGCCGCAGCTTGCCTCGGTGGTCGAGGAACGGTGCCGGACCCCCGGGGCCGGCGATCGCCCAGCGGGTGGCGATCAGCGGCTTCTTGCGTGGCTTGTGGCAGTCGCCCTTGAAGCTCTTGCAGATCAGGTAGCCGATGGCGTAGCGGGTGCTCGCGTAGGAGTTGGCCGAGTAGAAGAGGTAGTAGCGGTCCTTGAAACCGATCATGGCGGGGTTCTCGATGATCGAGCCCTCCCACGGCTGGCTGATCTTGGCGAGGACCTTCGGCTTGACCCCGGGCTTCACGTGCGTGGCGGCCCGGTTCATCGGCTGGGTGACCAGCTTGGCCGGGAAGTGGTCCTTCTTCCACACCAGCCAGGGCCGGCCGTTCGGAGCGAGGAACACCTGCGGGTCGATCGCGCCACGGGCCAGGCACGCCGTCGGCGCGGTGGTGGTGTCGACGAACGGTCCGGCGGCGTGTCTCGAACGTGCCAGCGAGATGCACATGCGCGTGCCCGGGGCACCGGCCACCTGCACGGCATACGCGAGCACGTAGTCGTGCTTGGCGATCTTGGTCACCGACGGCGCCCAGGGACCCTGGTGCGGCCGGAGCCGGCCGTCGGCCGGTTGCGAGGTGCGGAGCTCGGCCCACGGCGCCGGCTTCGGCAGCGCGTCGCCGCGGGGAGCGTCGGTGGTCTCCGGACGCGCGATCCAGGTGCGCAGGTTCGTCGAGGTCAGCGTCGGCAGGTTCAGGTCGTTGCTGGTGGTCGCATAGGCGACGTACTTCTTGCCGAGCCTCAGGATCCACGGGTCGGGGAAGTCGCCCGTGTAGGGCTGGCCCGCCACGATCGGCTCCTGACCGACCGGCGAGGGCACGGCCGACCGGGCCTGGGCAGGCTGCAGCATCCCGAGCGGTACGACGGCCAGCAGCAGGCCGAGACAGGTGAGCAGGAGAACAGTCCGAGATCGAGGCATCCGGACATGATGCCTCGCTCGGGTCCGGCTCGTGTGGATTTGTGTGGTTGCGTGTCAGGACAGCCAGGTCGGGCGCAGCGGCATGCCACTGGTGCCGTCCGGCGTGGTCCGGGTCGCGAGCACCTGGTGCAGCTGGATCTCGTTGAGCGCGAAGCCCATCCGCGACCCGGCCATGTACAGGCCCCAGACCCGCGCCGTGCCCTCGCCGACCTCGGCGACGCACTCGTCCCAGTGCTCGACGAGGTTGCGGTTCCAGCCGGCCAGCGTCTTGGCGTAGTGCACGCGGAGGTTCTCCTCGTGGTGCACCTCGAGCCCGACGTCCTGGATCTCGGTGATGATCCGCCCCGAGCCGGTCAGCTCGCCGTCGGGGAACACGTAGCGGTCGATGAAGGCGCCGGTGTTCTGCTTCTTGTTGTGCGACCGGGTGATGCAGTGGTTGAGCAGCCGGCCCTCGGGACGCAGCCGGGACTTCAGGAAGCCGAAGTACGACGGGTAGTTCGCCACCCCGATGTGCTCGGTCAGGCCGATCGAGCTGACCGCGTCGAAGCCGGACTCGCTGACGTCGCGGTAGTCGAGGTGCCGGACCTCGGCACGGTCGTCGAGCCCGTCCTCCTTGATCTTCTCCTGCGCCCAGGACGCCTGCTCCGCCGAGAGCGTCACGCCCAGCGCGGTGACGCCGTAGTGGGTGACGGCGTGCCGCACCATCCCGCCCCACCCGCAGCCCACGTCGAGCAGGCGCTGGCCGGGCTGGAGGTCGAGCTTGCGGCAGACCAGGTCGTACTTGGCGAACTGCGCCTCCTCGAGGGTGGCGTCCTCGGTCGGGAACACCGCGCAGGTGTAGGTCATCGACGGGCCGAGCACCATCTCGTAGAAGCGGTTGGACACGTCGTAGTGGTGGTGGATCACCTCGGCGTCACGCTCCGGGGAGTGCAGGAAGCCCTCCATCATCCGGCGCCAGCGCGGCAGATGCTCCTGCGGCGGCACCGGCGGGGGCTTGAGGTTGCCGAGGCCGACCGAGCGCACCAGGCTGACCGCCTCGGCCGGGGACGGGATCCGGAACTTCAGGCCGGACGCGCCGCCCTTGATCGCCATCAGCGCGTCGAAGGGGTCGCCGGGATGCGCACCGATGACCTCGAGGTCGCCGGAGACGTAGGCGCGCGCCAGGCCCGAGGTCGCCCGGAGCGGAGAGCAGGTAGGACAGGCCGCGCTCGTTGCTCAGGTGCAGCCCGTACGCGGCGTCCTCGGGACCCGCGCTGCTGCCGTCGTACGCCGTGAAGCGGAACGGGATCTCCCCGATCAGCAGGCTCGTGAACGTGTCGGCGATCGAGATGGTGGACGTCGTCATGGTCATCGTCGTGACAACCGCCTTTTCGTAGAGGCTGAGGAACCGGTCATCAGGGTCGTAGCGGCGCTTGACCGCGGCCAGGTTGGCACCGTCGTAGAGACGGTCGAACGTGGCCTCGGTCGTAGAACGAGTCGGAGTAGAGCGACTTGTGGCCGTCGAGCTCGTGCACCTGCGCCTCGATCGCGCGGTTGCGCGGGGCCTCGCGGCGCGTCGGGTCCGACGTGCACCGTGCCCCAGAACCCGGCGTTGACGTAGGTGCGGCCGGGCTCGAGCGGGTAGGTCGGCCACTTCTCCTGGGCGCACCAGCGGGCACAGCCACACCGGCCGCATCCCCACCTCGGCGTCGAACCAGTCGAGGAACTCAGCCAGACGCTCGACCGGGATCTCGACGTCCTGGATCACCCGCTCCCGCTGCGGGCGGCCGGCCCGCCGGTCGAGCCGGTCGGCGATGCCGAAGCGCCGATCGAGGCCGAGCAGCCTCATGTAGACGTCCGAGCGCCGCCAGCGCCGCGGCCACAGCCGCCGGATGCGGGGGTCCTGCGCGCCGAACGCGCCCGAGCACCAGAACCAGTCGGTGTCCCAGCGCCACAGGTAGTCGTGCATCGGTCAGCAGGTCGCGTCTCGCCGCTGCTGGATCGATCGGTAGTAGACCTGCTGGCCGGTGTAGTCGGACGGCTCCGCGTCGGCTCGCCGACCCGGCTCGTCGGTCCAGGTCGCCAGCGTCAGGTAGTACTCCCCCGGCTCGAACGCGACGCCGTCCAGGCCGTCGACCCGGACACCGTCCCACTCGCGGCTCTCGGTGATCTCGGCGATCGCGGCGGCCAGCTTGTCGGCCTCGTGGAAGCGCACGTGCCGCAGCGCGACGTACGCCGGCACCGGCTCGAGCGCGATCCGCAGCCGGGTGGCGTAGCCCAGCGAGCCGTAGGAGTTCGGGAAGCGTGCGGAACAGGTCGGCGTGCTCGCTCTCCGGTCGTCGCGGTGACCACCTCGCCGGTGCCGGTGACGATGTCCATCTCGAGCACCGACTCGTGCGGCAGCCCGTTGCGGAACGACGTCGACTCGATGCCGAGGCCGGTGACGGCGCCGCCGAGGGTGATCGTCTTCAGCTGCGGCACGACGTAGCGGGATCAGGCCGTGGCGCAGCGTCTCCTCGACCAGGTGCTCGTAGGTGCACATGCCCTGGACGTCGGCGGTGCGGCCCGGCCGGGTCGATGCCGATGACCCCGCCCAGGCCGGAGACGTCCAGGCCCGGGTCCGCGGGCGGCGGCGCGATGACGGAAGAGGTTGGTGGTCTTCTTGGCCAGCCGGACCGTGTCGGTCGGCGCGATCGCGCGGTAGGAGTCGCGCAGCCGGTCGACCGCCTGCTGTGTCCGTGCCCTCCCGATCAAGCCCACCCGGGCAATCTAGCCTGCGGACCGGGGGTCACGTCGAGTGAGTATCGCCGATCGTCCCGCTCGGGCCCCCGTGGTGCACCGGACACGCGGGCGCCGGCGAAGTCGCGCAGCGGCGCGAGGTCGCTCTCGTGGAAGGCGCCCTCGCTCGAGCACCACCGCGGCCTCCGCGCCCCGGGCGCCGCTCGCCACCGCCATCGCGATGCACACGCCGAGGGCGGAGACCTTCAACGAGGGCAGGTCGACCGTCGCGGCGGCGTACGTGCGCCCGTCCAGGTCGCGCAGCGCCGCACCCTCCGCCGCGCCGGTGCGCGCCCTCGTCGCGCGGGCGAGCACGACCAGCTTCTCGTCCTCGGCTTCCACGCCGCGGATCCTACTGAGTACGCCGCGGCGTCAGGCCTTGAGCGCGCGACGCCTCGCGGGGCCGCGTTGTCCGTCGACCGCGGCGACGGGCGTGATCAGCACCGTGCCGATCCGGTTGCGGCGGCCCTTGGCCTCCTCGGCCCGGAAGCACGAGGCCGTCCGACCTCGACGGTCGACCCGGGGATCGGCACCCTGCCGAGGTGCTTGGCCATCAGCCCGCCGACCGAGTCGATCTCGTCGTCGTCGATCTCCACCCCGACGGCCTCCTCGAGGTCGTCGACCGGGAAGCGCGACGACACCCTGGTCGACCCGTCGGGAAGGTGCTCGACCGGTGTCTCGCCGCGGTCGAACTCGTCGGTGATCTCACCGACGATCTCCTCGAGGATGTCCTCGATCGTCACCAGGCCGGCGGTGCCGCCGTACTCGTCGACGACGACCGCGACGTGCTTGCGTGACTGCTGCATCTCCCGCAGCAGGTCGTCGGCCGGCTTGGAGTCGGGCACCCACAGCACCGGCCGCATCACCGAGTCGACGTGCTCGGTGGTCTCGGCGTCGCTTGCGGTCGAAGACCCGCCGGGCGACGTCCTTGAGGTAGGCGAACCCGACGATGTCGTCGAGGTCCTCGCCGACCACCGGGACCCGCGAGAAGCCGCTGCGCAGGAACAGCGACATCGCCTGGCGCAGGGTCTTGTGGCGCTCGATGTAGACCACGTCGGTGCGCGGCACCATCACCTCGCGCACGATCGTGTCGCCGAGCTCGAAGACCGAGTGGATCATCGCCCGCTCGTCGGACTCGATCAGACTGCTCGCCTCGGCGAGGTCGACCAGCTCGCGCAGCTCGGCCTCGGAGGAGAACGGGCCCTCGGAGAAGCCCTTCCCGGGCGTCAGCGCGTTGCCGACCACGATCAGCACCTGCGGGATCGGGCCGAGCACCCGGGTGACCGCGATGATCACCGCCGGCCGAGCCGAGCGCGATCCGCTCGGAGTGCTGTCGACCGAGGGTGCGCGGCCCGACCCCGATCACCACGAACGAGACCACCAGCATGACCGCGACCGACACGACCACGACCGCCCAGCGCCCGCTGCCGAGCGCGTGCCTGGATCATCAGGGTCGCCAGCACGACCGCGCTGGTCTCCGCGAGCAGCCGCAGGAACAGCGCCGTGTTCAGGTAGCGGGGCGGGTCCTCGAGGATCCGCAGCACCCGGCGCGCGCCCGGTCCTCGGTCCTCGTCGAGCTCCTCGGCGCGGGCGCGGGAGAAGCCGCCGAGCGCGGCCTCGGCGGCACTGAGCAGCCCGGCGACCAGCACCAGACCGACGACGGTCAGCAGCAGGCCCGGACTGTCGGCCCTCATCTCGGGGCAGCCCCGTGTCGGGGCCGTGTCGGGGCCGGTGTCGGCCGGGGCCTGGATCGCGCCCTGCCACTCGGCCAGCAGCCGCGCCTGCAGACCGAACATCTCGCGGTGCTCCTCGGGCTCGGCGTGGTCGTAGCCGAGGAGGTGCAGGATCGCCGTGGACGGTGAGCAGGTCCAGCTCGGCGACCGCGGTGTAGCCGGCCTGACCCTGGGCGACGGCCTCCTCGGCCTGCCGGACGGCGACTGCCGGGCACAGCACCAGGTCGCCGAGCACGCCCTCCTCGGGCTCCTCGTTGACCTTGCCGGGCCGCAGCTCGTCCATCGGGAAGGCCAGGACGTCGGTCGGGCCGTCCTTCTCCATCCACTTCGGTTCAGCTCGGCGATGGTCTCCTCGTCGACCGCGGTGATGCACAGCTCGGCCTGCGGGTGCACCCGCATCCGGTCGAGGACGAACGCGGCCAGCCGCTGGGTCCGGCGTACGTCGACCA
This sequence comes from uncultured Actinomycetota bacterium, assembly GCA_963731485.1. Lineage (GTDB taxonomy): Bacteria > Actinomycetota > Actinomycetes > Propionibacteriales > Nocardioidaceae > Marmoricola. The sequence goes on along the minus strand of CAVSVQ010000007.1, from coordinate 234,011 downwards.
GACCGAGCCCGGACTCGTCGAGCACCTCGACCGTCATTCCGACCTACCCGACCTCATCGAGCGCAGGTGCTCGGCGCGAGCGTCGAACTCGTCGTAGGCCGCCACGATCTTGCCGACGAGCTTGTGGCGGACCACGTCGTGGGCGGTGAGCCGGTTGAAGGAGACGTCCTCGATGCCCGTCGAGGATGCCCTCGACGATCCGCAGGCCGGAGCGCACGCCGCGAGGGCAGGTCGACCTGGGTGACGTCACCGGTGACGACGATCTTCGACCCGAACCCGAGCCGGGTGAGGAACATCTTCATCTGCTCGGCGGTGGTGTTCTGCGCCTCGTCGAGGATGATGAACGAGTCGTTGAGCGACCGGCCGCGCAGGAACGCCAGCGGCGCGACCTCGATCGTGCCGGCGGCGAGCAGCTTGGGGATGCTCTCCGGGTCGACCATGTCGTGCAGCGCGTCGTACAGCGGCCGCAGGTAGGGGTCGATCTTCTCGCTCAGCGTGCCGGGCAGGAAGCCGAGCCGTTCGCCGGCCTCGACGGCCGGGCGGCTAGGATGATCCGGTTGACCTTCTTGGCCTGGAGCGCCTGGACCGCCTTGGCCATCGCCAGATAGGTCTTCCCGGTGCCGGCCGGGCCGATGCCGAAGACGATGGTGTGCTTGTCGATCGCGTCGACGTAGCGCTTCTGGTTCAGCGTCTTCGGGCCGGATGGTGCGGCCGCGGTTGGACAGGATGTTCAGCGACAGCACGTCGGCCGGGCGCTCGGTCGTCTCGGCGCGCAGCATCGTGATCACGCGCTCGACGGTCTCCGGGCTCAGGCCCTGGCCGGTGCGCAGGATCGTGACCAGCTCGTCGAGCATCCGCTCGGCCAGCGCCACCTCGCCCGGCTCGCCGGTGAGGGTGATCTCGTTGCCCCGGACGTGGATGTCAGCCGCCAGCGCCTTCTCGATCAGGCCGAGGTGCGCGTCCCGCGGGCCCAGGAGCGCGACCATGTTGATGCTCGTCGGCACGACGACGGTGTGGAGGGTCCCGGGACCTCGCTGATCGCCAGTGCTGCGGGGATCAGTCGTCTTGCTCGTCTCAGTCATCCGTGCCCTTCGCGGGCGGCCTCTCGGTCGGGAAACAGGTGCTTCCCAATGCTACGGGAGCGCGGAGCAGGGGGCACGCGAGTTGGGCCCGCGGACCGGACCGCCGTAGCGCACGGTCAGGGGCGGGTGACGAGCAGGATGGCCAGGCACATCTCGTCGGTGGTGCCGTCGCCCCACATCACGTAGCGGTCCTCCCGCTGGGACTCGAAGGACGGGAGCAGGTCGCGGAGGGCCTGGCTGTGGGTGCAGGTGACCTTGATCGTGTCACCGCGTCGGAGGTGGGTCGGCGGCGTCGGCTGGCTGCCCTGGTTGTCGAAGTCCCACACCGGGATGTCGAGGAGGGTCTGCGCCCGCGGCGTACCGGGGTTGACCTCGACGCGGATGGACTTGCCGAGGAGGTGCATGTGGCCTGCGACGCCGCGGATCGTCTCCGGGCTCGGTGATCTCCCGCGTGCACGACTGCGTCGGACCCGCCGGTCGCGCCTCCGCACAGCAGGTGCAGCACGTTGGCCGTGGAGCCCGGTCCGTCGCCGAAGCGTGCCTTCACGTCAGCCAGCGCCTTGTCGCGGTCGCACAGGGCGCCGCCGCGACCGGGCCGGCACGGCAGCTCGACGGGCGCCGGGAGCAGCTGGGTCTCCAGGACCTTGGTGGCCTTGTCGGAGGTGAGCCGGAGCTCGGCGGCGCTGGCGTCGGGCTCGCTCCCGCCGAGCAGGTTGTAGTGCACCTGCATGATCACCCGCGACCCGGCAGCGAAGTCCTCGCCGACGCCCTTGCCGTAGACCTGCTCGGACGCCGCCCGGCGCCCAGGCCCCGAGCCAGGGAGCGTCGTCGATGGAGCTGTCGTTGGACAGCCCGGATGTTCCGAAGCAGGTCCAGCCCTGGCCCGGAGTCTCGGCGTCCTTTCGCTCCGCCTCCGGCACCAGGTCGGGCGGCACCCGGAAGAGGATCACGTGGTGCACCACGTCCGGGTTGCCCGGGTCGGACGTTGAAGCCGGTGATGAAGGAGTCGGTGGCGATGTGCGGGTCGAGCAGGAAGCAGCGATAGTCGTCGGTGCCGACTCCGGTCGGGGCCGAGGGCGTGTACGCCGCCGGCATCCGGACGGTGACTCGCCGCTCGCCGGCGCGCAGCGCCTTGCTCTCGGCCGGTGTCGTCGTGGTCGTCCCGGTCGCCGGGCCGGGCGGGGTGGTTGCGACCTCGGTCGGCTCGGTCCTCGCGGCGGGGTCACCCCCGTCGGAGCCGCAACCCGCGACCACGACGAGTGCGCCCGCGAGCACGACTGCGAGTGCAGCGCGCCTCATCCGGGCGGCCAGCCCATCGGGCGACCGCCGAGCAGGTGCATGTGCACGTGGAAGACGGACTGGTGGGCGTCCGCGCCCGGTGTTGAAGACCAGCCGGTAGCTCTCGCCGAGGCCCTCCTGCTCCGCGATCTCGCGCGCGGCGTCGAAGAGGTGCGCCGCGGTGGCCGGCTCGCCCTGTGCGAGCGCGGCGGCGTTCGGGTAGTGGCTGCGCGGCACGACCAGCACGTGGGTCGGAGCCTGTGGCTCGAGATCACGGAATGCGAGTGTCGTGTCGGTCTCGTGGACCACCGTGGCCGGGATGTCGCCCGCGACGATCTTGCAGAACAGGCAGTCCGGGTCCGCGGTCATGCGCCGAGCATAGCAGGCATCCGGGTCGCGACGGCGCGCTTCCCGATCAGAACTTGTGCTTCCCGAATCGAATTTCGTACGGGGAGCACAGGTTTCACAACAGATGTTGTGAAACCACGCCGCGTGTAAACCCCGGGTACGTGCGGCGCGTCCCAGTAGCGTGGACACGATCGTGCTCTCCGTCGCGGAGGAGGCGCCCATCGAGCCGACCCGCCTCTGCCGACACCGCTCTGGAGCAGCTGTACGCCGCGCACTACCGCCGGCCTCGTCCGGCTCGGCCGTGCTGCTGCTGCGCGACCAGGGCTGGCCGAGGACGTCGTGCAGGACGCCTTCGTCGCGGTCCACCGGCGCTGGGACCGGATCGACCCGGAGCCGCGCGCACGGCGTACCTGCGCCAGACCGTGGTCAACCGGGCACGGAGCGCGCTGCGCCACCGCGCCGTCGTCGCCCGGCACCGAGCCCGATCCGCTGCCGGACGGCGCGCGGCGGCCGACGTGGCCGTGCTGCAGACCGAGCGCCGCACGGCGGTGCTCGACGCGCTGGCTGCGCCTGCCGGCCCGACAGCGCGAGGTGCTCGTGCTGCGCTACTACCTCGACCTCTCCGAAGCCGACATCGCCGCCACGCTCGGGATCAGCCGCGGCGCCGTGAAGAGCCATGCGTCCCGCGGCGTCGCCGCGCTGCGCGAGCGCCTGCTCGCTGAAGGAGGAGCTCATGAGCAACACGACGACGACATCCGCCGCGCGCTGCACGACGCCGTGGCCGACGTCGAGCCGCTCGGCACGCTCGACGACATCCGCTCCCGCACCGAGAAGGTGGTCCCGATGAAGCGCTGGTTCCTGCCCACGATCGCCGTGGCGGCCGTGATGGCCGCCGATCGTCGGCGGCGGTTCTGGCTGCTGCGCGGCGACGAGGCGCCCGGCGGCTCCGTCCGGCACGCCGACCCAGCTCGGCCTCGACGGTGCGCGGCCGCAGACGCCCGAGTCGGGCACGAACGGAACGCGCCGTCCCGGTCTACTGGGTCGGCGACACCCCGCACGGTCCACGGCTCTACCGCGAGTTCCAGCGCCAGCAGGTCTGCGCCGACCGCCGACTGCCTGCTCGAAGGCATCGACGGTGACCGCCCTCACCGGCGACCCGGCCGACCACGACTACACCGCCCCGTGGCCGAGCGGCACCGGCCTGAGCGACGTCTCCTACGACGGCGACGTGCTCACGATCGACCTCACCGGCGACCTGCACGACCGACCCACCGGCATGACGCCGGCCGACGCCGAGCTCGCGGTCCAGCAGCTGGTCTTCTCGGCGCAGGCCGGGCTCGGGACAGGGCCGGGTGCCGGTGCAGCTCCTGCTCGACGGCCAGCACACCGACACCGTCCTCGGCGTGCCGGCGTCGGAGCCGCTGGCGGCCGGCAACCCCGACGACGTCGAGGCGCCGGTGCAGGTCGACAACCCGACGGACGGGGCGACCGTGTCCCCGACGTTCACCGTCAGCGGCCGGGCGGCGACGTTCGAGGCCAACGTGGTGTGGGAGCTGAAGCTGGGCGACACCGTGGTCAAGGACGGCTTCACCACCGCACAGGAGTGCTGCACGCTGTCGCCGTACTCGTTCGAGGTCACCGCACCGCACCGGGCAACTACACGCTCGTCGTGCACGACACCGACGAGTCCGGGCAGGACCGCCCGGTCGACCAGGACACCAAGGAGATCATCGTCAAGTGACCCGGCCCCTGCACGGGCTCAGCACCCGGGCGCTCACCAGGACGCTCTGGCTGCGCCAGCAGCTCGTGCCGGGTGCCCGCTCGGTCACCGGCGTCGTCCCGATGGTCGGCCACCTCCTCGGCCTGCAGGCGCAGGACAACCTGCCGCCGTACCTGTCCCTCGCGGCGCGGATCGACGACTTCGAGCCCGCGGACCTCTCCGACCGGCTCGAGGACCGCAGCCTGGTGCGGTTCTTCTCGTTGCGCGGCACCGTGCACGTGCTCACCCCGGACGACGCGCTCACGCTGCGCCCGTGGGTGCAGCCGGCACTGGACCGGGTCAGCGCCACCAACCAGACCAGCCGCCCGGCGAGCCACCTCAGCACCGAGCAGCTCGACACGGTCGTCCGCGCCGCTCCTGGGTGACGACGCCAGGCCGCACAGCGAGATCGGCCAGGCCCTCGCCGCGGCCCACCCCGGCGTGCCGGAGGTGGCGCTGCGGCACGTCGCGCCGCGAGCGCCTGCCGCTGCTCCAGGTGCCGCCGCGCGGGCTGTGGAAGCGCAGCGGCGGGGTGGTCTACGCGTACGCCGACCGCTACCTCGGCCGTCCCTTCGCCGAGCCCGACGTCGAGGACCTCGTGCTCCGCTACCTCGCGGCGTACGGCCCGGCGACGCCCGCCGACATGACCAAGTGGTCGATGGTGACCCGACTCGGGCCGGTCTTCACCGCGATGGCGAAGGCAGGGCCGCCTGACCACGCACGCCGACGAGCAACGGCCGCACCCTGTACGACGTCCCCGGCGCGCCTCTCGCCGCCGAGGACCTGGAGCTGCCGCCGCTCCTGCTCGGCAAGTACGACAACCTCTTCCTCTCCCACGCCGATCGCGATCGGATCGCGCCCGAGGAGGCGCGCAAGGCCGTGGATGGGCGCGAACGGCGGCGTCGGGTCGACGCTGTTCCTCGACGGCCTGCTGGCCGGCACCTGGCGCGTCGACGGACGACCGTGTCGAGGTCGAGCCGCTCCGCCCTCTGAGCCCGGCCGAGCGCCGGGCCGTCGACGCGAGAAGGAGCGGGTCGCCGACGCTGCTCGCGCGACTGAGTGTCATCAGCGATCGGTGCGCGCCGGGATCACCCGGCCGGGGTCGAGCGAACGACGTCGACCACGGACTGCGCGACACGTTGCTCAGCTTGACCCGGTGGTCCGCGGGCGAACGCCCGGAGGGCGTCGAACGCCGCTGCCCATGTCGACTCCGCCGTACTCGGCGATCACACCCTTGGCCTGCTCGACGGTGATCCGGGTGTTCAGCGCCAGCTGGAGCTGCTCGGCGAGGTTCGACGACTGCTCCAGGCTGCGCTGCTGGAGGATCCCGATCGTGGCGATGTCCGCCAGCGCCTGGGCCAGGCGCCAGTCGAACTCCGACGAGCGCCGGCTTGTGTGCGTTGAAGAGGTTCAGCGCCCCGATCGTCTCCTCGCGCAACCGCATCGGCAGCGCGTACACCGCCGTGAAGCCGACCCCTTCGACGGCGCGGCCGAACGCGGGCCACCGCTCGCCGGATGACCGGCGAGGTCGGTGTATGCGACCGGCTCCGCCGGTCATGCACGGCGTCGATGCACGGACCGGAGTGGCTCTCGAGCTGGAAGACCTCCATCAGCCTCGACGCCTCGTCCGAGCTCGCCACCACCTCGAGGATGCGGTCGTGGTTGACCAGGAGGATGCCGGCGGCGTTGACGTCGACCAGGCTCACGCAGTCGGCCACCAGGCGGTCCAGCAGCTCGACGATGTCGAAGTCGTCCACGAGCGTGTCGGCCAGCGCGACGAAGCTTTCGGCGACCATCACGGCCTGGTTGCCCGACCCACGGACTTCGTTGGGGTCATTCATCACTTCACTCCGTCTCTGTCGCGAAATTGCGACGTCCCGAGATGACGTCGGCCGCGAGGTCGGTCACCCGCCGGTCCTCGGTGAACGCAGTGGACCTCAGCAGGACGAGCGCATCCCGGATGGAGGTACCCGTCTGCTGCATCACCATCCCCGCTGCCTGGTGCACCGACATCCGGAGTCCCGAGCCGACGCTCGCGCCCGAATCCGGGTCGACCAGCGCCAAGCCGATCAGCTCGGTGATGTCGGTGGCCTGCTGGTGCTCGCTGGCTGGACAGGCGCGCGGGTCGTCGTGAGTAGAAGCCCACGGTGCCCAACGCGTGGCGGGAGAACATCATCGGGTAGGCCATCGCGGCGCGCGCTCCGACCTCCACGGCCTCGGAGGCGAACAGCGGCCAGCGATGGGCCGACACGTCGGTGCGGAGGTCGTCGGCGATCACCGGCATCCCGGAGGCGAGTGCGTCGATCCCGGGCCCTTGGCCGAGGGTGAACTCCAGCTGGGCGACCTGCTCGGCCAACGGGTCGGTCGCGAGCAGCAGCTCGAGGTCGGCGAACGCATTCGCAAAGGTCACCGTCATCGCATCCACGCCTGTCCTCATCAGGCCGACCTGGCAGAACTCCGAGATCCGGTCCAGCCCGTCACCGCGCGTGACCGCGACGGGCACGTCCTCGGACATCTGGCCGCCTATCGCTGCGCTGAAGGATGGCCACAGGGTCCAGGGGGCCGTTCTTCACACTACGCCCTACGCGGCCCGACGGGTCCGAAAGCCCAGGCATGTACGCCGACGCCGGGTCGGCGTAGGCTCCCGGGCAGAGACCTCAGCCAGGACCGGCGCCGACCGGTCGGAGGACTCGCGGCCCAGACCCTGCCGTCGCCGTCACAGCGCGTCAGGAGGTGGTCCGTGGACAGCCTGTCGAGGCGTACCCGGGACCACTGTCGGCGCGCCACCGGACTCCATCCTGCCCGTCGGGGGAACGGCAGGATGGTCACGTGGCGGCCACGCTACGGGGGCCGTGGCCGCCACGTGAACTGCCGGGTGGATCGGACCGCGCTGCCATCACCACGAGGTCGGCGGTGATCCGGTTCGCCTGCCAGCGGCGGGAAGGGGCGGTCTCTCCCAGTCCCTTCCCGCCGGCGTCAGCCCCACCGGGTCGTGCGCGAGAGCAGCACCGACACGCCGGCGACGCCCGCAGTCGAGGTGCGCAGGACGGAGCTGCCCAGGCGCGCCACCTCGGCACCGGCGAAGCGCTCGAGCTCCTCGTCACTGATCCCGCCCTCGGGGCCGACGACGAGCACGATCGACTCCGGGTCGGCGACGTGAAGGGCCGCCAACGGGATCTGCGCGTCCTCGTGGAGCACGACCGCGAGATCGGCAGCCCCGAGCAGACCCGCGACCTCGTCGGTGCCGGCCATCTCGGTCACCTCAGGCAGCCACACCCGCCGCGACTGCTTCGTCGCTGTGCGTGCTGCCGCGCGCCACTTGGCGAGCGACCGGGCGGCGCGCTCGCCTCGCCAGACCGCGACTGATCGCGACGCGGCCCAGGGCACGATCCGGTCGACGTCGACCTCGGTGAGCATCTCGACCGCGAGCTCGCCGCGGTCGCCCTTCGGGATCGCCTGGACGACGGTCACGTGCGGCAGCCGCCGCTCGACGTGCTCGACCGACTCGACCCGCGCCGTCAGGCTGCCCTTCCCGGTCGCGGTCACCACGCACGTGGCCGCCGCGCCGGCACCGTCGGTGAGGACGAGGTGCTCGCCGGCCCGCAGACGCATCACGGTCGCGGCGTGCCGGCCCTCGTCGCCGTCGAGCACGACCGAGGCCCCTGAGCGCGCGCCGGTGACGGCGTCGGAGAGGAAGACCGGGAGGCTCACCGCTGGCTGCGGGTCATCGCTGGTTGAACGCGTCGCGGAGCCGGCCGAACATCCCCTTGTTGTGCGCCGGCTGGATCCGGCCGTCCGGAGACTCCTCGTGACGCAGCGCCGCGAGCTCACGCAGCAGCTGCTCCTGGCGCTCGTCGAGGCGCTGCGGCGTCTCGACGTCGATCGTGACCACGACGTCGCCCCGCGCCCCTCCGCGCAGGCTGGGCACGCCGCGGCCGCGAAGCACCTTCTCGCTGCCGGCCTGCGTGCCCGGGCCGATGTCGAGGGTGACCGACTGCTCGACGGCGATGTCCTCGGGGTCCAGGTCCGCCTCCAGCAGCGGCAGCTCGATCGACGTGCCGAGCGCGGCCGCCGTCATCGGCAGCGACACCCGGCAGCGCAGGTCGAGGCCGTCGCGCTGGAAGATCGCGTGCGGGGCGACGTGCACCTCGACGTACAAGTCACCGGGTTGCCCGCCTCCGGGGCCGACCTCGCCCTCTCCGCTGAGCTGGACGCGCGTGCCGGTGTCGACGCCCGGCGGGATCTTCACGGTGATCGCCCGACGCGAGCGCACCCGACCGTCACCCGCGCACTCCCGGCAGGGCTCGGGGATGATCTCGCCGTAGCCGCGGCATGCGGCACACGGCCGGAGCGTGCGGATCTCGCCGAGGAAGGAGCGCTGCACCTGCTGCACCTCGCCCCGCCCGTGGCAGGTCTCGCACATGACCGGCTGCGAACCCGGCGCGGCGCCGGATCCGTGGCAGGTCGTGCACAGCACCGCGGTGTCGACCTTGAGCTCGCGGGTGATCCCGAAGGCCGCCTCCGCGAGCTCGAGGTCGAGCCTGACCAGGGCGTCCTGGCCGCGACGCTGGCGTGGCCGCGGTCCGCGACCGCCCGCCTGCTGACCTCCGAAGAAGGCGTCCATGATGTCGGTGAACGAGAAGCCGGCGCCCTGACCGAAGCCGCCGGCACCGAACGGGTCGCCGCCGAGGTCGTAGACCCGGCGCTTCTCCGGGTCGGAGAGCACCTCGTAGGCGTGCGAGACCTCCTTGAACCGCTCCCCGGCTCCCGGGTCGGAGTTCACGTCCGGGTGGTACTCACGGGCGAGGCGGCGGTAGGCCTTCTTGATCGTGTCGGCATCAGCGTCGCGTTCGACACCGAGCACGGCGTACGGGTCCTGGGTCACGTCAGTTCACTCGTCATTCCGTCAGATGTGGTCGTCCATGCCGCGGCGGCAGCGCACTTCTGCACGCGCGCCTGATCGTGTCGGCGTCGGCACTGTGCCGAATTCACACCGAGTTCGACACCGAGCACGGCGTACGGGTCCTGGGTCACGTCAGTTCACTCGTCATTCCGTCAGATGTGGTCGTCCATGCCGCGGCGGCAGCGCACTTCTGCACGCGCGCCTGATCGTGTCGGCGTCGGCACTGTGCCGAATTCACACCGAGTTCGACACCGAGCACGGCGTACGGGTCCTGGGTCACAGGTCAGCTCATCCTTCGTCGAGGATCGTCGAGACGTAGCGCGCAACGGCGCGCACGGCAGCCATGCTGCCGGGGTAGTCCATGCGGGTCGGGCCGACGATGCCGAGCGAGGCGAGTGACTCCTCGGCCGAGCCGTACCCGGTCGCCACGACCGAGGTCGAAGCCAGCTGGTCGAAGGGGCCCTCGTGGCCGATGGTCACGGTGACCTTCGCCGGCGAGGTGGCTTCGCCCAGCAGCTTGAGCAGCACGACGTGCTCCTCGAGCGCCTCGAGCATCGGCTTGACCGACTGCTCGAAGCTGTCGCCGAACCGGGCCAGGTTGGACGTGCCGCCGACGACGACGCGCTCGTCGGAGCGATGGTCCGACATCGCCTCCACGAGCGCGGCGACGACGATCGAGAACGTCCTGCGAGCCTCCGGCTCGACCTCCTCGGGCAGGTCTCCGAGGGCAGCTGCGGCGTCGGCGATGCGCTCACCGGTCGCCGAACGGTTCACCCGGACGCGCAGGTCACCGATCAGGTGGTCGGTCAGCTCGACCGGCACCTCGACCACGCGCTGCTCGACGCGCCCGGTCGAGAGGATCAGCACCGCGAGGAGTCGCGACGTGCTCAGCGCCACCAGCTCGACGTGACGAACCGTGGACCGGGCCAGGGTGGGGTACTGCACGATCGCGACCTGCTGGGTGAGCTGGGCGAGCAGTCGGACGCTGCGCTGCACGACGTCGTCGAGGTCGTGGGCGCCTTCGAGGAAGGACGCGATCGCGCGCTTCTCCGCCGCCGACATCGGCTTGAGGCTGGTCAGCCGGTCGACGAAGAAGCGGTAGCCCTTGTCGGTGGGGATCCGGCCGGCGCTCGTGTGCGGCTGGGCGATCAGGCCCTCGTCCTCGAGCGCCGCCATGTCGTTGCGCACGGTCGCGGGCGAGACGCCGAGACGGTGCCGCTCGACCAGGGTCTTGCTGCCGACCGGCTCCTGGGTCGCGACATAGTCCTCGACGATCGCGCGGAGGACGGCGAGCTTGCGGTCCTCGATCATGTCGCCTCCTCTCGGCTGGACAGGCTGCTGGCACTCAGGTTCGGCGAGTGCCAAGTCTACCCGTCCACGGGAGGACGGGGCGCGACCCTACGCTGGCTCCATGACGGACTTCGTGGAGGTGGCCGACCGGGTCTGGGTGGCCCGCTACCCGTGGTTCGACGTCAACGTCGGCGTCGTCGCCGGGTCTGCGGGGCTGATCCTGGTCGACACGAACGCCTCCGACCGTGCCGCGCAGGAGGTCCTCGGCGATCTCCGCCGGCTGTCGGCCGCCCCCCTGTTGGCCGCGGTGAACACGCACGTGCACTTCGACCACTCCTTCGGGAACGGCGTGGTCGTCGCGGACGAGGGCGCCGAGCTGATCGCCCACGAGGAGGCCGCCGCGGCGCTGCCCGCACACGCGGCCGAGATCCGGGCGCAGGCCGCGGCGGAGGTCGGCGAGGACGACCGGTACGCCGAGCTGGTCGCCACCGAGGAGGTGGTGCCGCAGCGCACGTTCTCCTCCGCGCTCACCCTCGATCTCGGCGACCGGCTGGTCGAGCTCGTCCATCCCGGTCGGGGGCACACCAGTGGGGACGTCGTCGTACGGGTGCCGGACGCGGATGCGGTGCTCGCCGGCGACCTGGTCGAGGAGTCGGCCGCGCGGGACGGGGTGCCCGGCTTCGGCGCCGACTGCTACCCGATGGACTGGCCGACCACGCTCGACCTGGCCCTGAACCTGATCGGCCCCGGCACCGTGGTGGTGCCGGGGCACGGAGCGCCGGTCGGGCGTGAGTTCGTGCAGGAGCAGCGGGCGGCGATCGGCGTGGTCGCCGAGACGATCCGGGACCTGGCCGGGCGGGGTGTCCCGCTCGACCAGGCCCTGGACGCCGCCGACTGGCCCTACCCGCGCGAGGCGCTCGCGGACGCCGTACGGCGTGGCTTCGAGCACCTGCCACGCGCCCAGAAGCGGCTACCGCTGCTGTAGCAGCCGGGTCGAATCGGCCCGCTCACCAGCGGTAGCTGCACCCCCGCCGCCGGCCGAGGACGAAGAACCAGCCGACGAAGGCGAGCAGCACGAACGGGATGTGGGTGACCACGGTCAACGCGATCAGCACGAACAGCACGGGGAAGAACGGCAGCGGGAACCACCCACGCCGGCCCCAGGGCGCGAACCCCGGCCTCGGGGACGGCGCTCGGCGCGGTGGCGCCAGGTCGGCGAAGACGGGGGCCAGGTCGCCCTCGGTCTTCGCTGTCCAGACCGCGTCGCTGCGCTCGTCGAACTCGTCCTTGTCGAGGCGGCCCGCGGCGTAGTGCTCGCTCAGGCGGTCGATCGCGCGGTCGCGGTCGGCGTCACTGATCCTCTGGTCGGGTCGGGCCATCGGGCTCACTCCTCGTCGGTGTCGGAATCGGTGTCGGAATCGAGGTCGTCAGGTCCCTCGGCGAGCAGGCCGTAGAGCCGGCGCCGGGTCTCGGCGAGGATCTGGACGGCCTTGTCGCGCTGGTCGGGCGTGCCGGTCGAGGCGACCTGGACGATCGCGCCCACGGTCTGGCCGATCACCTGGCGCAGGTCGGCGGAGTCCTCGGGCACGTCGTTGTCGAAGGACCGCCAGATCGCGGCCAGCTCGTCGGCGTGGTCGGCGACGTACTGCCGGCCGCTGTCGGTGAGCTGGAGCGTCTTGCGGCCGGTCGGGGCGTCCTCGACGAAGCCCTCGTCCTGCAGCCAGGCGATGGTCGGGTACACCGAACCGGGGCTGGGCTTCCAGGCGCCGTCGGTGCGGTCGGCGATCTGCTGGATCAGCTGGTATCCGTTCAGCGGCTCCGGGCTGCTGCCGAGCACGTCGAGGATCGCCGAGCGGACGTCGCCCCGGCGGACCCGGGCGCGCCCGCGGCCTCCGCGGCCACCGCCGTGGCCGGCCCACTGCGGGCCGAACATCTGGGCGACCCAGGGCGGCGGGCCCATCGGGCCGCCCCAGCCGGGGCCGCCCATCCCGGCACCGGGGTGCCGGCCGTGGCCACGGCCGCGGCCACGCTGTCGGCGGACCGCCTCGAACTCGGCGACCCAGGGATTGTCGTTGCGGTTGTACATGGTGTGTCTCCTTGCGTGTTCAGGGCCTGTTCTGGGCCTGTTCTGGATCGAGGCGGTGGCCGGCTTGCTGTCGGCTTTCCGAACATCTCGATATGTTGACGATATATCGTGAACGGTCGCCGGTCAAGATTTGTTCCGACCGGCGCGGACACACCCGGCCGCCTCCGCCGGCTTCCGGCGCCGGACTCGTAGCGTTGGCCGGTGACCATCGACCGCGACCGCTACGGCTCCGACGTCCTCGCCACCGACTGGCGCGCTCCCCGCAACGGACGGTCGACCGAGGCGGACGCCGAGCTTGGGCTGGTCGTCGAGGCTGTGCTCGATTCCGGGGCCGAGCCCGACTTCTGCGGCGAGATCGTGCAGGTCGAGCGCGACCTCGGCACCGTCACGCTCGAGGACCGCCACAGTCGCAGGCGGACCTTCCCGCTCGGACCCGGCTTCCTGCTCGAGGGCCGCCCGGTGATCCTGGTCGCGCCCGCACGCCCGGGTCCGACGGCCCCGACGCGCACCGCATCGGGCTCGGTCGCCGTGTCCGGCGCGAAGGCACGGGTGGCCCGCGCCAGTCGGATCTTCGTCGAAGGGCGTCACGACGCCGAGCTGGTCGAGAAGGTCTGGGGCGCGGACCTGCGGATCGAGGGCGTGGTGGTCGAGTACCTCGACGGTGTCGACGACCTCGCCGCGCAGCTGCGCGACTTCCGGCCCGGGCCGGAACGGCGGGTCGGCGTGCTGGTGGACCACCTGGTGCGAGGCTCGAAGGAGAGCCGGATCGCGCAGTCGGTCGCGACCTCACCGATCGGCAAGCACGTGCTGATCGTCGGTCACCCGTTCGTCGACATCTGGGCGGCGGTCAAGCCCGAGCGACTCGGCCGGGACGCCTGGCCGACCATCCCGCGCAACGTGGAGTGGAAGAAGGGCGTGTGCCAGAGCTTCGGCTGGCCGCACCGCGACCAGGCCGACATCGCCCGCGCGTGGCGGCACATTCTCTCGAAGGTGACCTCGTACGCCGACCTCGAGCCGGCGCTGCTGGGCCGGGTCGAGGAGCTCATCGACTTCGTGACGTCCGACCGAGCCGGCTGAGGGTCAGCAGCGCCGTTCCCAGGAGGAGCACCGCTGCGTCGAGCAGGAGCCACCACAGGCTGACCGAGCCTCCCGTCAGGGGCAGCGTCACCTGATGGCCGGCCCTCGGCTTCGGCCCGGCCGCCGCCGAGACCTGCGGACCTGCGACCGTGGACTCGCCTGCGTGCGACCAGGCCGTCATTCTCGTGTCGAACGTGACCGAGTCGGTCATCGTGTCGTTCGGAGCGCTCCACGGCAGCGAGACCGTCGTGCGCATCTGCCACGTGGCCCCGGCCGGCAGGTCGTCGGTCAGCGTGGCGCCCTGTGCCAGGTCCGCGAGACGACCGCTCCACAGCACTTGCGCGGGGGTGACGTCCTCTCGGCTGACCGTCACGTCCAACCATCCGGCAAGCTCGCCTCCGTCGGCATCGCAGCCTTCGCCAGGATCTCTCTTCTCCGGGCGAACGCAGGTGTTCTCGAGGCTGACGATGTTGGCTGCCTCGAGGTCCAGGCGCGCGTCGTACGCCGAGGTGTTGCGGACGCTCATCGTCCCGTCGCCCGAACTGCCCGGGTAGAGCCGCTGCACGTCGAGGAGGGGATTTCCGGGGTCGTGCGTGAAGCCCACGCCGTCTCCCGGGACATCGACGAGCAAGGATCCGTCATCCGCCGAGGCAGGGCCGCTCCTCCACGTCAAGCAGCCCAGGATCAGCAGAGTCGCGGCGACCGCCCGGACGGCGGCACGGCAGACGGTGCGCACGAGCGATCCTCCGAAACAGTCGGACGACAGGACACGTTCACTGTCAGCCCTGCCGCGGATCACGGCATCAGCAATATCGACCAAACGGCTTTCGCATGCACTGACGATGCCCCGGCCCATCCCGCCGGATGAGTCTCGGATCAACGAGTCGGCCGCGACCGTCGCGGCCTCGAGTGCCCCCGGCACGGGGGATCCGGGAAGGGAACGCATCATGAACAGGAAGATCCTCAAGGCCGCCTTGGCCGGCACCGCCGTCGTCGCGCTCGCCGCAGGTGGTGGCACCTGGTCGGCGTGGTCCGACTTCGCCCAGGTCACCGACAACAACACGGCCGCCGGACACCTCAAGCTCGACCTCAACAGCACCGGCTCGATCAGCAATGTGGGTGGCCAGTCGATCGCGCCGGGAGAGAGTCGAACGATCGACTTCATGGTGGCGAGTGCGGACCTCGACGGTGTCCCGACCGCCGACCTGAGCATGCAGATCCTCAACCTCGTCGATCACGAGAACGGCTGCGGGAGCACGAACTCCGAGCAGGCCGTCGACAGCAACTGCGCCAGCCCAACGGACCCCGGCGAGTTCTCGTCCGAGGGCTACGTCCGCATCAGGTACACCGATCCCGCTCCGACCAGCCAGATCACCTTTGCCAACAACCAGTGCGCCGCACCTGGCGGGTACATCCACTCGGTGGGCTACTCGCCGGCCAACGACAACGACAGCACCCACTACCCGCGGCTCGGCGCGCTCGCGGCGGGCGGGGACCACGCCTTGGGCATGCTCGCCGGCGACGAGGGCGTGTGCGTTCGGGTTGACCTCGGCCTGGACCTGAACGCGACCAACGCCGTGCAGACCGACAGCTCGACCTTCGACCTGCAGTTCGACCTCAACCAGCACTGAGGGTCCAGCCAGGCCAAGGGCCGGCCCGTGCGTCAGGGCGGGCCGGCCCGAACCCGTCGAGAGGAGCCGGGCCGATGGGTGTCCACGCAGGAATCAGGAACCGCATCGTGGTCTGCGCGATGCGCTGGGCCGGTCGGCTGCTTGGCCTGTTCCTGGTCCTGCTCGTCGGAGGCGCCGTGGCGGTGGTCGTGGCCATTCCGCGACTGACCAACAGCCAGGCAATGACCGTCCTCAGCGGGAGCATGACCCCGAACATTCCCGTCGGGTCAGTCGTGATGGTCCACCCCGTCGACCCGGCGACGCTCCACATCGGTGACATCGCCACCTACCAGGCCGAACAGGGAAGGTCCGTCTACATCACGCATCGGATCACAGCCATCGAGAACGTCAACGGTCAGACCCAGTTCACATTCAAGGGAGATGCGAACAAGGGGCCCGACTCGAGGCCCGTCGTCCCAGGTCAGATCAGGGGGAAGGTCTGGTTCCACGTCCCGTGGCTCGGGCAGGTTCGAGACGACCTGAAGACCGGTGGCCTCATGCTGCTGGCGTTCATTCTCCTGAGCGGCTACGCGGTGACTCAGGCCGTCTCGGGTATCCGGGAATCTCGTTCTCGTGAGGGGGCGGACCGTGTCCCTGCCTAGTCGAGTGCTTCTCTTCGGCGCCGTGGCAGTGGTTGTCGCGTCGGCCACCTTCGGCGGGAGCACGTCTACCTACGCTCGCTTCTCCGACTTCACGCAGCTGGACGACAACTCCCTGGCTGCCGGTGTGTGGGCACCCGACCCGCCGCCGGGCTGCGGCGAGCTCGGCCAGTACTCCGGCGTCGTCTGGGGGACCGTCGGCGACGACGTGCTGTACGGCGGCAACCAGCGCCAGGTGATCATGGGCCTCGGCGGGGACGACGTGATCTACGGCGGGAACAGTGGTGACTGCCTCGTCGGCGGGGACGGGAACGACCGGCTCTACGGCGGGAACGCCAAGGACGTCCTGATCGGCGACAACGGCGACGACCGGCTCGAGGGCGGGAACGGCAAGGACTACCTCGACGGGGGCGACGGTGTCGACCAGTGCCTCGGCGGCAACGGCAAGGACACGCTGGTCGACTGCGAAGGCACGACGGCGCCGCACGCGGCGCAGCTGCTCGCCCCGGCCCCCACCCCGGCCCCCACCCCGGCCCCCACGCCGTCCGGAGACGCGACGCGCACCCTGCCCGGGCCGGATCCGGCCGACCAAGGTTCGCCGGGGACGTCGACTCCGTGAATCACCGCGGTTCCTCATCCGATCGGATCCGGACGTAGCCCAGAAGGACTACGTCACGTCGGACGTTCGCCCGTTCCCGCAGGCGCTGCACAGGCGCAGGATGGCCGCGGGAGCGGGAGGGGGTCCGTGCCGGGAGCCCGGCGCATGGGGAATGGGAACCGACGCAACGACGATTGCCCTCGGGGCGATTCAGCAGTCCACAGGTGCCGTGCCGGGCACCGTCCATCGGTGGAACCTCGACCTCGGCGTGGTCACGCTCGCCTGCGCGGCCGCGTTGTTCCTGGTCGCCGGCGTGCTCCGGCTCGCTCGCTGGCGCCTCGTCCAGTGATCCGCTGTAGCGCGCTCGCGGGCAGCTCGCTGATCGTGATGGGCGGTCTCTACCTGCCCCTGGTCGGGATCGCCGCGGTGGCCGGCGCGCTCCAGCACCGGACCTCGGAGAGGCCTCCATCCGGTGCTCTTGACTCCATCACCATGGCTCTGGTCCTCCGCGTCGTTGTACTCGACTGCCGGGTCGCGCGTCCGATCGCCCAGGTTTCCTCCTGCCGCTGCTCAGCATGGTGGTCCTCCTGGCGTTCGGGCTGCTCGCCGCGGGCGAGGCCGCGATGCCGCGACCCGTGGCCGGGGGACCCGCGGGCGCCCGCATGCTCTCGGCCGCGATGGTGCTCTGCGTGGGTCGTTCCTCGCCGTCGTGGTGCGGCAGTCGCGCCGCTCACATGTCCTGGTCGCGACGGTCCGCGCCACTGTTCGTCGGCCTGGCCGTGGCCGAGGTGGCCTACGGACAGGACCCGGGCGGGATCGTCGGCACCTCGACGGCGCTCGTCCTGTGCACGGTGGTCGCGCCTCTTGTCCGTGCGTTCAGCGAACCTCGACCTCAACCGCGCCCTCCGACAACGGAGCGGACCATCGGCTCGCTCAGCCAGGGCCCTGCGCGACGTACGCGGCCAGGCGGTCGAGCTCACCGAGTGGCGGACCACCCTGGTCCACGACGCCGGCAACGCCGTCGCCGGGCTGCGCGCGGCTCTCGAGGTGCTCGACCAGACGCCAGGCGGTCGCGATCCGCCAGCCGCCGGCTGTGCCACGCCGCCGTCGAGGAGGCGCGCCATCTCGACCACCTGCTGCACCGGTCGCCGGACGAGCCGGTGCGTCCGTTCGACGTCGCGTCCGTGGCCGCACAGCATCGCCGGGTCCGCGCGCTCGCTGGGTGCCGACGTGCGATCCGCGCGCCGAGCCGCCTGTTGCCCTCGGCCGCCGGGCGACCTCGTCGCCGTCCTCAAGAACCTTCTCGCCAATGCCGCCCGACACGCCCCCGGCGCCGGCGTCGACCTCGCGGTCGAGCGAGACCACGACGTCGTACGGATCATCTGCCGGGACGGCGGGCCCGGCCTCGACGAGCACACCGCTCGGCACGCGTTCGAGCGCGGCTTCCGGGGCCCGACCAGCGCCGGCTCTCGGGATCGGCCTCCACGAGGCCCGCTCGCCTGATGCTCGCCCAGGGCGGCGATCTGGTGCTCGATCCGGACGTCCCGGGCGCCTGCTTCGTCGCGACGCTGCCGGCAGCCGTCTCAGCCCCTGCCGCAGGTCCCCGCCCAACGGACCGGATCGGCACGGTGCTCGCGGACGCCCGATCCGTGCTGGGAGGTCGCACGATGACGCTCGAGGAGCATCCGCCCCGAGGCCGGCCGACTCTCACGGTCGCCCTCGTCGACGATCATCGGCTCCTGGTCGACGCCCTCGCACTCGCTCTCGATGCACACGGGGTGCGCGGCCTTCGTCCCCGAGCTGCGATCGGGCGAGCTGCCTGGTCGACGACGTGGTCTCCGGTCGAGTCCGGACCTCGTGCTGCTCGACCTCGACCTCGGCGACGCCGGCGACGGCTCCCTGTTGGTGCGACCCCTCGTCGAGGCCGGGCTGCGGGTCCTCCTCGTGACGGCCGGCCTCGACCTCGAACAGATCGCCCGGGCCGATCGAGCTGGGCGCGCGTCGGAGTGGTGCCGAAGAGCGGTCCGTTCGGCGACCTGGTGCAGGCCGTCGTTGCCGCCGCACGGCGGGCCGAGGTGATGGCGCCGCTCGATCGGCTGCGCCTCGTCGACGAGGCGCGCCGCCGCCGCGAGCGCCACGTGGCCGCCCTCGCACCGTTCGGCCACCTGACGCCTCGCGAGTGCGAGGTGCTCCGCGAGCTCACCGACGGTCACGCCGTCACCGAGATCGCCCGGTCCGTCGGTCGTGTCCGAGGCGACCGTGCGCAGCCAGGTCCAGTCGATCCTGACCAAGCTCGGCGTCCGCTCGCAGCTCGAAGCGGTCGTTGCCGCCCAGCGCAGCGGCTGGGTGTGACCGTCAGGTGCGCAGGATCCGTCCCTGGGCGTCGCGGCTGTCGCTGACCAGGATCACGATGCCGTCGATGAACGGCCACAGTCCGCCGATGCCGCAGGTGAGCAGCGTGACCGCGAGCTGCCAGCCGCCGGTCTTCGAGTCGCCGATGTAGAACCGGCCGATCCCGAGTGGCAGCAGGATCTGCAGCAGGCCGGCGACGATCTTGCTCTTGTCCGAGTACGGCAGGCCGGTGCCCGGGTGGATGCCGTACGGCGCGTAGCCGGGGTAGCCCGCTGTAGCCCGGGCGGCTGCGTGCCAGCCCGGAGGCGGCGGCTGCTGTTGCCAGCCCGGAGGCTGCTGTGGGGGCGGCGGCGGAGGCCCGTGCGGCGGCTGGTTCGGATCGGGCGGCGGGACCTCGCTCATGGGTCCGACCCTAGCGACGAGGTCCGCTGGGATGGCGCCGAATCCGCATCAGCCCACCAACTCGCGCACGACGGCATCGGCGAGGAGCCGGCCGCGGAGCGTGAGCACGAGGCGGTCGCCCTCGACGGTGGCCAGGCCGTCGGCGACCGGGCGGTCGGCCCGGCGCTGGCTCGTCGAGCGCAGCGAGCGGCAGGCCGTCACGCAGCCGGATCTCCAGCAGGATGCGCTCGACCTGTCGCGGTCCGGCGTCGTCGAGCACCTCGCGAGCCGGCAGCCGGAGAGCGGCCGGCGGCCAGCCGGGCGGCGTACGCCGCGGGGTGCTTGACGTTCCACCAGCGCACTCCCCCGACGTGTGCGTGCGCACCGGGGCCGATGCCGCAGCCAGTTCTGCGAGGTCCAGTACAGCTCGTTGTGCCGGCAGCGGGCCTCCCGTCCGAGGTCCCGGCGGCGCGCGCCCAGTTGGAGACCTCGTACCAGCCGAGGCCGGCAGCGGCCGAGGACCTCGTCGGCGAGGAGGTACTTGTCGGCGAGGTCGTCCTCGTCGGGCATCGGCAGCGCGCCGGAGCGCACCTGCCGGGCGAGCGCGGTGCCCTCCTCGACGATCAGCGAGTACGCCGAGACGTGGTCCGGCTCGCACGCGAGCGCCGCGTCGAGCGACCGCCGCCAGTCCTCGAGCGACTCCCCGGGCGTGCCGTAGATCAGGTCGAGGCTGATCTGCTCGAACCCGGCCGCGCGCGCCCAGGCCGACCGCCTGCGGCACCCGCTCGGGGTCGTGGGTCCGGTCGAGCACCGCCAGCACCGTGCGGCACGGCTGACTGCATCCCGAACGAGACCCGGGTGAACCCGCCCGCCGCGCAGCTCGGCCAGGCTCTCCGGCGTGACGCTGTCCGGGTTGGCCTCGGTGGTGACCTCGGCGCCGGCGGCCAGGCCGAACGCCGTCCGGACGGCGCCGAGCATGCGCACCAGGTCGGCACTGGGCAGCAGGGTGGGCGTGCCGCCACCGAAGAACACGGTCTCGACCGCTGGCGCCCCGGGCAGCACACCGGCCAGGATGCTCGACCTCGCGGATCGCCGTGTCGGCGTACGACGCCTGCGAGCCGCCGCCGCCGAGCTCGGTCGCGGTGTAGGTGTTGAAGTCGCAGTAGCCGCAACGCACCCGGCAGAACGGCACGTGCACGTAGACGCCGAGGCGGCGATCGGGCAGCGTCGCCAGCGCCTCGGCGGGCAACGAGGCGTCGGCCGGCGCGGGCTCGCCGTCGGGCAGGGTGGAGGGCACGTGCCGAATCTAGGGGACCGGCAAAGCCGCTCGGACCCGCCCGGCCTCAGCAGGCACGCCGCCACCGTCGACGGACTGCACGCCCTTGCGCTGTGCGCTCAGGCGTACATCGCGTCGATGCTGTGCTTGTGGTTGTCCTCGACGACGTTGCGCTTGACCTTCATCGACGGGGTGAGCTCGCCGGACTCGACGGTGAGGTCGTGGTCGAGCAGGCGGAACTTCTTGATCGTCTCCCAGCGGTTCAGCTCGGTGTTGAGCTCGTCGACGTACCCCTGGACCATCGTCACCACGTCGTCCGTGGCGACCAGCTCGGCGTAGCGTCTTGCCGCCGTGGCCGTTCTCCGCTGGCCCAGTCCGCAGCGCGTCGGGGTCGAGGGTCACCAGCGCGACGCAGTAGTTGCGCTCGTTGCCGAAGACCATGAACTGGCTCGCGTAGGGGCACACCGCCTTGAACTTGGCCTCGATCGCCGGCGGCGCGATGTACTTGCCGCCGGAGGTCTTGAACAGCTCCTTGATCCGGCCGGTGATGGTGAGGAAGCCGTCGGCGTCCGAGCGAGCCCTTGTCACCGGTGCGCAGCCAGCCGTCCTCGGTGAGCGTCTCGGCGGTCTCGTCGGGGAGGTTGTGGTAGCCGTCCATCACGCCGGGACCCTTGATCTGGATCTCGTCGCCCTCGCCGAGCCGCACCTGGGCTGCCCGGGAAGACCGGACCGACGGTGCCGAGCTGGTAGTCGCTCGGGGTGGTTGACGAACGACCCGGCGGAGGTCTCGGTGAGCCCGTAGCCCTCCAGGATGCAGGATGCCGGCCGCGTGGAACCACTCGGCGATCTCCCGGTTGAGCGCGGCCGCACCGGAGATGAAGAACCGGACCCGGCCGCCGAAGCGCTCCCGGATCTTGGCGAACACCAGCCGGTCGAACAGCGCGTGCTGCACCGTCAGCAGCAGCGGGACGGACCTGCCCGTCGCGCTTGAGCCGCTCGACCTGCGAGGCCGACCTTGAAGGCCTGGTTGAAGATCTTCTCCTTCACCCCGCCCTCGGCCGCCTGCATCGTGACGATGCGCGCGTGCGCCTTCTCGAAGATCCGCGGCGCGGCGCCCATGAACGTCGGCTTCACCACCGCGAGGTTGTCGATGATCTTCTCGACCCGCCCGTCGACGGCGGTGAGCGAAGCCGCAGGCCAGCTGGGTGGACAGCAGCACCTTGCCGAACGAGTGCGCCATCGGCAGCCAGAGGAACTGCAGGTCGTCCTCGCTGAGGATGTCCTGGGCCTGGATGGCGGCGCCCTCGTAGGTCCACGAGGAGTGCCGCAGCCGCACGCCCTTGGGCCGGCCGGTGGTGCCGAGGTGTAGATCAGCGTGGCGAGCTGGTCGGGCTGGATCGCCTCGACCGCCTTCTGCGACGGCCTTCGGGGTGCCTGGGCGAGGAGCTCCTCGCCCAGCTTCGGCAGGCTCCTCGAGGCCGATGACCCAGTCGCTCGTCGGCGGTGCCGTCGAAGACCACGACCTTGGCAGGTGCGGCAGCTCGGTGCGGTGCTCGCGCAGCTTCTGCGACCTGCGCGTCGTCCTCGGCGAAGACGACCCGGCACTCGGAGTCGGCCAGGATGTAGGCGACGTCCGAGCTCATCGTGCGACGGGTAGACGGTGGTGGTCGCCCCGCCCGCACACATCACCGCGAGGTCGGCGAGGATCCACTCCACCCGGGTGCCCGAGGCGATCCCGACGCGCTGCTCGGACTCCAGGCCCAGCGCGAGCAGCCCGGCGGCGAGCTTCTCGACCCGGTCGCCGGTCTCCTTCCAGGTGATCGAGGCCCAGGGCTGGCCGTCGGTCGACCGGGTAGCGGTACGCCTCGCGCGACGGCGACTTCTCGACCCGGTCCCGGAACATCGCCGCCATGTTGGGCGGCCGGTTCTCGATGAAGGTCGTGTCTCGGACGACCGGGGACATGGCGCTCACTTCTCGTCGATGGCTCAAGGGTGACTGAAACGTAACCTAGATCACCACGCGACGGATGGGCCACAGGACCCGAATGTCAGGACGGATCGGCCCTTTCCGACGGCACGGGACTCAGCCAGCGCGTACACCGAGGGCTTGAGACCCTCGACCTCGAGAAGGGCGGCAACAGCAGCGGATCGTACGTGAGGGCCCGGAACATCGTCGCCACGCTGACCTCGTGGTCGGGTCTCTCGAGCACCTCGATCCGGTCGCCCGCGGCCACCGTCCCCTCCTCGAGGACCCGGAAGTACGGGCCCCGGACGCGCCGCCAGGGCGAACCGGCGTACCCAGGCGGTGCGTCGTGGCCGGTGTGCCCCATCCAGCCCTTGAACGTCTGGCACGGGATCCGCACGTGCGCGATCTGGAGCACCGCCGACCCGACCCGCCAGGTCTCCCCCACCACGGCGGCGTTCAGGTCGACGCCCTCCGTGGTCAGCTGCTCACCGAACAGCCCCGGCCGCAGCGTCGAGCCCAGCTCGCCCTCCCACCAGCGGTAGTCCTCGACGGCATAGGCGTAGACCCGCATGAACTCGTCGCCGTGGACATCGGTCGACGCACACGCGTTGCCCTCGACCCCGTCCGCGGTGATCCGGACCGGACCCTCGACGGGAAGCTTCTCGATCGCGGTCTCCGGGAGCGCGCTCGTCTGGAAGTCCACGCGCTTCGGAGAGCCGATGTTCACGGAGACCACGTGCATGACGCGCCCCTTCCTGTCGTCCGGGCGAAGACATCTCGGGAGAGGCCCGCACGGATGGGGAGAAGTTGCCGGCGAACTGTCGTATTCCCGTTCTGCTGTTCGTGGAGAAGGCGACAAGATGGGCTGGAGCCCCCGAACGAGGAGCAACCGATGACGCACTACCTGATGTCCGTGATCCACGACTGGGACAACATGGGCCTGACCGACGAGGAGATGCAGGAGTCCTTCCGTCAGACCGAGGCCTTCAACGAGGAGCTGCAGAAGAGCAGCCACTGGGTGTTCGCCGGCGGGCTGACGCACCCCTCGGGCGCGACGGTGGTCGACGGCCGCAAGGGCGCGAACCTCGTCACCGACGGCCCGTACGCCGAGGTCAAGGAGCAGCTCGGTGGCTTCTGGGTCATCGAGGCCGCCGACCTCGACGAGGCGCTCGACCTCGGCCGGCGCGCCTCCGAGGCGTGCAGGCACCCGGTCGAGATCCGTCCCTTCGAAGGCCTCGTGGACTGAGTGCCGGACTCGCGCAATCCCGTGGTCGCGCCCGGCACCACGCCCCCTCGGGAGATCCCCGACGACATCGCCGAGGAGATCTCCCGGATCGTGCGCGCCGAGCACGGCCGGGTCGTCGCCAGCCTGATCCGCCGGCTCAAGGACATCGACCTCGCCGAGGACGCGGTCGCCGACGCCCTCGTGACCGCCGCTCGAGCGCTGGCCGGTCGACGGCATCCCGCCCAATCCCGGCGCGTGGCTGACCACGACCGCCGGCAACAAGGCGATCGACCGGATCCGGCGCGAGGCCAAGCGCGACGCCAAGTACGCCGAGGCTGCCATGCTCACCGACGACACACCGCCGGAGCCCACCGGTCCGGTCGATGACGACCGGCTCCGCCTGATCTTCACCTGCTGCCACCCCGCGCTCGCCCCCGAGAACCGGGTCGCCCTCACCCTGCGCCTGCTCGGCGGCCTCACCGTCGCCGAGATCGCACGCGCCTTCCTGGTGCCCGAGACCACGATGGCGCAGCGGATCACCCGGTCGAAGCAGAAGATCAAGAACGCGCAACATCCCCTACCGGGTCCCGCGGCGCCGAGGACCTGCCCACGCGGCTCGGCCGGCGTGCTCGCCGTGCTGTACCTGATCTTCAACGAGGGCTACCTCGCCACCGAGGGCGAGGGCCTCCGCGCCGACCTCTCCGCCGAGGCGATCCGGCTGACCCGCCAGCTCGCGACCCTGGTCGACGAGCCCGAGGCGCGACGGGCTGCTCGCGCTGATGCTGCTCACCGAGGCCCGCCGAGCCGCCCGGGTCGCGCGACGGCGTACTCGTGACGCTCGACGAGCAGGACCGCACCCTGCTGGGACGCCGCCCTCATCGACGAGGGCCACGCGATCGTGCGGCAGTGCCTCGCCGCGAACCGGCCCGGGCCCTACCAGGTCCAGGCCGCGATCAACGCCGTGCACACCGACGCACTCGACGCCTCGATGACCGACTGGTCGCAGGTGGTGCAGCTCTACGACCAGCTGCTCGCCCTGCAGCCGTCACCGATCGTCGAGCTCAACCGGGCGGTCGCGGTCGCCGAGCTCGACGGCCCCGAGGTCGCGCTGAGCATCGTCGATCGGCTGGACCTGGCGACCTACCACCCCTGGCACGTCGCCCGTGCCGAGATGCTGCGGCGGCTGCAGCGCCACGACGAGGCGCGCGACGCCTACGAGCGTGCCCTCGAGCTCACCGGGAACGACGCCGAGCGGGCGCACCTGTCGAGGCGGCGGGACTCGTTGTGACCGATGCCTGCGGACGGCTCTGCTCGGGCGATCGCTGCCGCCGAGGCGCTGGAC
This sequence comes from uncultured Actinomycetota bacterium, assembly GCA_963731485.1. Taxonomy (GTDB): domain Bacteria; phylum Actinomycetota; class Actinomycetes; order Propionibacteriales; family Nocardioidaceae; genus Marmoricola. The sequence goes on along the minus strand of CAVSVQ010000007.1, from coordinate 208,779 downwards.
CTCGACCACGTGGTCACCCGCCACGGACCGGTGGGCTCACTGGAAGAGGCGGCCGCGGCTCGCGGGATCGAGCCGCGACAGCTGATCAAGACGATGGTCGTCCGCGTCTCCGAGGGCGACCACCGATTCGTGCTGGTGCCCGGAGATCGCGAGATCGCCTGGCCGAAGCTGCGCGCCCTGCTCGGGGTGAACCGGCTCTCGATGCCGCCGGCCGACGCGGCGTACGAGGTCACCGGCTACGTGCGCGGCACGATCACCCCGCTCGGCAGCCGCACGGCGCTGCCCGTGATCGCCGACGCGGCCGTCACCGGGACGGTCTCGATCGGAGGCGGTGCTCACGGCGTGGCCCTCACCGTCGACGCCGAGGAACTCGTCGAAGCGCTGCACGCGACCGTCGCGGACGTGACCGTCCCCGGCTGAGGACCGGAAAGGTCGGGCCGTCGCGCGCAGAGGTCCGCGCAGGGCGCATACTTCGGGTCAAATGCCGACACGACCCGCGCCCAAGCGGCGCCACCTCGCGACCAGCCCCTTCAAGCCGGAGCCGGAGCGGGTGATCGAGACGTTCGAGGTCGACGATCGCGTCGCGCACGACTCCTACGGTGTCGGCCGGGTGGTCGACGTCGAGGCGGGAGCCGTCACCGTCGACTTCGGGTCGAAGGCGGTCCGCATCGTCAGCCCGTACAACAAGCTCGAGCACCTCTGAGACAACGCTGCGGTCAACAGGCCGAGCTCAGTCCTGCACCGCCTTCGCCACCGCGATGCAGGTCGTCAGCCAGTCCTGCGGGAAGCCGGCATCGCGGTCGATCAGCGAGTCCGCCGCGTTGAGGATCATCCGGACCACGACCCAGTCGCGGGCGCGCGCCTCGTCGAGGCCGCCGACGTCGACGAGCGTGTGGAAGCGGCGGCGTACGCCGTTGCGGACGTCGCCGTCGAGCTCCTCGAACCTGTTCCAGAGCATCGGCGCCAGCTCGTAGTGCGGGTCGCCCGACACCGGCTTCGGGTCGATGGCGAGCCACTCTCCCGCCCCGCTCAGCAGCACGTTGTCGTAGTGCAGGTCGGCATGGATGAGCGTCCCGGTGCTCTCGTCGTCGGCCACGAAGTCGCGGGCCAGCGACACCGCCTGCTCGACCAGCCGCCTCGGCAGCGGAGCGCTGCGGGGAAGCTCTGCCAGCGCGTCGGTCCAGCGTCCGACGAAGCCGGTCAGCGGTCGCAGCTGGTTGAACGCCGGGACGTGCAGCCGGCCGTAGAGCTCACCCACCACCGTGCACGCCTCGAGGTCCCACGAGTCCCGCAGGCTGACGTCGCGCAGGGCATCGAGCAGCATGGCCCGGCGGTGCGGGTCGGCGCGCAGCATGGGTACGGCGCCATGACCGCCCCAGCGACCGAGCGCCAGGTGCTCGTGCTCGGACTCGACGTCGGGGAAGGAGACCTTGAGCATCGCCCGCGTCCCGCTCGCCGTGACGACCGGGACGACCAGGGCCACGTACCCGTGCATCATCCAGCCGTCCGGTCGTAGCTCCCACTCGTCGTAGAGCCCCTCCACCAGCGCCGGCAACCGGTCGACCCAGGCCGCCCACTCCGGGCCACGGCTCGCCATCCCGAGGACGCCGTCGGGCAGTTTCATGGGTCCATTCTCGTCGGCGCGCTTGGCGCCTGCGGGTTCGCGTGCGGCGGGCGTGTGCGCCTGCGGCTCACGGGGTCCGGTGGTTGGCGCCTGCGGCGGGCTTGTGCGCCTGCGGCGCACGGTGCCGGTGCGTGGGTTGGGTGGGCCGTCGGGTCGGTCCGGCCTCCGGTCGCTGGGCTCGCCGTGTCGCCCATGGGTCGGTGCCGCTGCCGCCGGCCTGGGCGTGGGCGCCACGCCTCCCTTTACGCTCCCTGCGGCGCGGCCCGTCCCGACGTCCCGCGATCGGCGCACCGACCCCGTGGGAAGAAGAGAGGATCATTGGATGGGTCTGACCGACCCGATGCTCGCGACGAGTCGTGGTGGATCCATCCGAAGATCTCCACCACCCGGGGTCGGTGAGCTCTCAGGCGGGGTGGGGCCTGGTGGCCGCCGATGGCGAACGTCAAGGGATCGCGCGGCGCCCCAAGACCAAGGCCGGCGGCAGCGGCAGAGCAGTCGGGGCCCTGTGTCTGATCCAAAGGGGCATCCCCAGTGAGCGAGGGGGACGCCGGGTCACACCCCGCATCCGCAACCACCGACCCCGTGCGCCGCAGGCACACACGCCCGCCGCAGGCGCAATCCACCCAACCCACGCACCCACCCCGTGCGCCGCAGGCACACAAGCCCGCCGCAGGCGCCGACCACCGACCCGTCGCCGAAGGCGCACAAGCCCGCCGAGCGTCACTTCTTGCCCTTCTCCGCCGGCCCGGTCGACAGCGCGGCGATGAAGGCCTCCTGCGGGACCTCGACGCGGCCGACCATCTTCATCCGCTTCTTGCCCTCCTTCTGCTTCTCCAGCAGCTTGCGCTTGCGGGTGATGTCACCGCCGTAGCACTTGGCGAGCACGTCCTTGCGCATCGCGCGGATGGTCTCGCGGGCGATCACCCGGGCGCCGATCGCGGCCTGGATCGGCACCTCGAACTGCTGGCGCGGGATCAGCTCGCGCAGCTTGCCGGCCAGCGCCACGCCGTAGGCGTACGCCGCGTCCCGGTGCACGATCGCGCTGAACGCGTCGACCGGTCTCGCCCTGCAGCAGGATGTCGACCTTGACCAGGTCGGCGGGCTGCTCGCCGGTCGGCTCGTAGTCGAGCGAGGCGTAGCCCTTGGTGCGCGACTTCAGCTGGTCGAAGAAGTCGAAGACGATCTCGGCCAGCGGCAGCGTGTAGCGCATCTCCACCCGGTCCTCGGAGAGGTAGTCCATCCCCTGCGAGCTGGCCGCGCTTGGACTGGCAGAGCTCCATGATCGCGCCGATGTAGTCGCTCGGGCTGAGGATCGTGGCCTCGCACGATCGGCTCGCGGACCTCGGCGATCTTGCCGTCCGGGGTACTCGCTCGGGTTGGTGACCACGTGCTCCGTGCCGTCCTCCATGATCACCGTGGTAGACGACGTTGGGCGCCGTGCGAGATCAGGTCGAGGTCGAACTCGCGCTCGAGCCGCTCGCGGACGATCTCCATGTGCAGCAGGCCGAGGAAGCCGCAGCGGAACCCGAAGCCGAGGGCGCCCGAGGTCTCCGGCTCGTAGGCCAGCGCGGCGTCGTTGAGCTGCAGCTTGCTCCAGGGCGTCGCGCAGCGTCGGGTAGTCGTCGCCGTCGATCGGGTAGAGCCCGGCGAAGCACCATCGGGTTCGGGTGCTTGTAGCCGCCGAGCGCCTCGGTCGCGCCGTGGTGCTGGCTGGTGACGGTGTCACCGACCCGGGACTGGCGGACGTCCTTCACCCCGGTGATCAGGTAGCCGACCTCGCCGACGCCGAGGTCGCCGGCCTTGACCGGCTCCGGGCTGATCACGCCGACCTCGAGCATCTCGTGGACCGCGCCGGTCGACATCATCTTGATCCGGTCGCGGTGGGACAGCTTGCCGTCGACGACCCGGACGTAGGTGACCACGCCGCGGTAGGTGTCGTAGACCGAGTCGAAGATCAGCGCGCGCGGCGGCGCGTCCGGGTCACCCACCGGCGCCGGGGTCTGCGCGACGATCTGGTCGAGCAGCTCGCGGACGCCGACCCCGGTCTTCGCGCTCACCTGGAGCACGTCGCCCGGGTCGCAGCCGATGATGCCGGCCAGCTCGGCGGCGTACTTCTCCGGGTTGGCCGAGGGCAGGTCGATCTTGTTGAGCACCGGGATGATCGTGCAGGTCGGCGCCCGAGCGCGAGGTAGAGGTTCGCCAGGGTCTGCGCCTCGATGCCCTGCGCGGCGTCGACCAGCAGCACCGCCGCCTCGCACGCCTCCAGGGACCGGGACACCTCGTAGGTGAAGTCGACGTGCCCGGGGGTGTCGATCATGTTCAGCACGTAGGTGCCCGGGCTCGGCGCCCGCCACGTTGTCGGCCGTCGACCGTCCACGGCATCCGCACGGCCTGGCTCTTGATCGTGATGCCGCGCTCGCGCTCGATGTCCATCCGGTCGAGGTACTGCGCGCGCGCACTGCGCTCGTCGACGACACCGGTGAGCTGCAGCATCCGGTCGGCCAGCGTCGACTTGCCGTGGTCGATGTGGGCGATGATGCAGAAGTTGCGGATGATCGCGGGGTCGGTCTTGCCCGGCTGGGGTGCGGTCGTCTGGCTGGCCACGTACTGCTCTCGTCGATCGTCTGCGTCGGACTGGGACCCGCCCATCCTCCCACGCGGGCCACGCCGCGGAACGAAACGCCGCCGCGAGGCAGAACGGGTTCTAGTCTGGGTCGCCATGAAGCGGATGAGTGGGGTCGACGCGGCGTTCTGGTACGGCGAGACGCCGGCCTGGCACATGCACATCGGTGCGGTGGCGATCCACGAGACCGCCGACGCACCCGAGTTCAGCTTCGACGCTGGTCCGCAAGATCGTGATCGAGCGCCTCCCGCAGATGCCGCAGCTGCGCTGGAAGGTCGTCGAGGCGCCGCTCGGCCTGGACCGGCCGTGGTTCGTCGAGGACGACAACCTCGACCCCGACTTCCACATCCGCCGGATCGGCGTACCCCAGCCGGGCACCCGCAAGGAGCTCGACGAGCTGGTCAGCCGGCTGATGTCCTACAAGCTCGACCGCTCCCGCCCGCTCTGGGAGCTGTGGGTGATCGAGGGGCTGCAGAAGGGCCGGGTCGCCACGCTGACCAAGATGCACCACTCGATCGTCGACGGCGTCTCCGGCGCCGGCCTCGGCGAGATCCTGCTCGACGTCACGCCGGAGCCGCGGCCGCCGTCGGACGAGGTCGGTGCACGGCATCGGCAGCCGCGGCCCGGCACCCGGTCCGGGCCCTCGCCGACGGGCTGGGTCAACGTCGCGCGTGCGCACCCCGGTGCGGGTCGCCGGCATCCTCGAACCAGACCGCCGCGCCAGCAGCTCGCCGTGCGCGGCTTCGAGAACAAGCCGCCGCGCTTCTTCAGCGCCCCGACCACCCGCTTCAACGCCACCCTGAGCCCGCACCGCCGGATCACCGGCGTGCGGATCGACCTCGACCGGGTCAAGGCGCTCAAGCACGCGTACGACGTGAAGCTCAACGACGTCGTCCTGGCCCTGGTCTCCGGTGCCCTGCGGATCTACCTCGCCGAGCGCGAGGGCATCCCGGCCAAGCCGCTGATCGCCCAGATCCCGGTCTCCACCCGCACCGAGGACACCGCCGGCCACGTCGGCAACCAGGTCAGCTCGATGACGGTGAACATGGCCACCGACGTCGAGGACGCCGCCGAGCGGATCAAGACGATCTTCGAGAGCTCCCAGGGCGCCAAGGAGATGGCGAAGGCGCTCAGCGCCCGCCAGATCATGCAGCTGCCGGACATCACGCCCCCGGGCCTGCTGCAGATCGCCTCCCGCGCCTACACGATGAGCGGGCTGTCGAACTCGCTGGCTCCGATCAACCTGGTCGTCTCCAACGTGCCCGGACCCGAGCTTCCCGCTCTACATGGCGACCGCGCCGCTGCGCTCCCTGCTGCCGATCGGGCCGCTGGTCCTCGACGTCGCCCTGAACGTCACCGTCTTCAGCTACCTGGACTCGATCGACTTCGGCTTCGTCAGCACCCCCGAGGTCGCCCCGACCTCGATCGGCTGGCCGACGCCGTCCGCGACGCGCTCGTGGAGCTCGAGGAGGCCGCGGGCATCCAGGCGCCCGGCTGAGAATTGTCGCGCCCGGAGACAACCGATCAGAACGGCTGGTCCGTCTTACCGCCGAGACCTGATTCCTGATGTGAGGCGCCCCAGATGCTCCGAAGCAGTCGCGAGGACGAACGAGACGGACCGTTCGTCGAGTACGTCGCTGCCTGCCGCGGCCGGCTCTACCGCACGGCGTACCTGCTCTGCGGTGACGTGCACCGTGCTGAGGACCTCGTCCAGGTCGCCTTGTCGAAGGCCTACGTCGCGTGGCCGCGGCTCGAGCGCGCCGGGAACGTCGACGCGTACGTGCGCCGGATCCTCGCGAACGCCCACATCGACGAGACCCGACGGACCTGGCGGCGGGAGCGACTCGGGCTGGCCGGGGTCGACCAGGTCGCAAGGCCGCCGGAGGACGAGGAGAACGAGGAGCTGTGGGCCGCCCTGCGCGCCCTCGCGCCCGGCCAGCGCCGGATCGTCGTGCTCCGTCACTACTGGGGGCTCTCCGTCGAGGAGACCGCCGCCGACCTCGGGATCAGCGTGGGCACCGTCAAGAGCCAGACCTCTGCCGCGCTCGCGCACCTGCGCCGCGCGCTCTCCAGCACCGAGAACAGGAGCAGATCATGATCGAGCTCGAGGAGCACCTGAAGCGGCTGGCCGACAGCGTCGAGCTGCCGACCACGACGCCGGCCGACGACCTCGCCCGCGGGCGTACGCGGCGGCGTCGCCACAACCTGGGCGTCCTCGGGGCCGCTGCGACCACCGCGGCCGTGATCGGCGTCAGCGTGGTCCTGCTGTCCGGCGGTCCCGCGCGTGAGGGCGCCGGCCCGCAGTTCACCGGGAGCGCGGGCCCGGCGCCGGTCCAGACACAGACGGACCGCCCAGCGGGAACGCAGCTGCCGGAGAAGGTGAGCCGCTCGGCAGCCGGGCACGCCCTCGGGACCCTGGACCAACTCCGCAGCCCGGCCACCAAGGCAGTCCTGGCCGGCTACCGCGACATCCTGCGCGAGGACCTGGACCCGACCGGCGCCCACATCCAGCGCGGCTCGATCACCAACGAGCAGGGCGGCAGCGACTCACTGGGCACCAAGCTCACCTGGAACGGTGGCGGAATGCTGCAGGTCGCCGTCGGCAGGTCGCTGGAGGGCGTGCAGTTCTTCTGCGACGGCGCCTGCACGAGGCAAACCGTGGCCGGTGCGAGCAAGGCGCTGGTGCTCAGCGCTCCCGGGAAGATCTCGGTCGCGGTCTTCCAGGACGACGGCGACATCGTCGCTCTGACCGCGGACACGTCGTTCGGCAACAACGGCACGTCCACTCACTCCGCTGGGGCTGACCACCGACCAGCTGCTCGCGGCGGCGGCCGACCCGCGCCTGAACCTTCCGGCCGGTCTCGTCGGTCAGCTCCTCGGCCCGGTCGGCACCCAGTAGCGCAGCTTGCCCTGCCGGGCGTCCTCGAAGACGCCGCCGTTGCGCTCGATCACCGACCGGGACGCGACGTTGTCGGACGTCGCAGGTGATCAGCGCCCGGTCGATGCCGAGTTCGCCGCGGATCGGCAGCGCGGCGGCCAGCATCGCGGTCGCGTGCCCCTCCCGCCGGCGCGAGCGGCGTACGTCGTAGCCGATGTGGCCGCCGACCTCCCGCAGCCAGTCGTTGAGCTCGTGCCGGATCGACATCCGGCCGATGTACCCGGTCGTCGTCGACCCACCAGAGGTTGGTGCACCGGCACCCAGTCCGGGTCGCGCACGACGCCTCGCGCTCGGCCAGACCTTCTCGGCGACGTACGCCGCGAAGCCCTCGTCGGACTCCCCAGCGCCCGGTCCACTCCTCGAGGTCGCTGCCGATCCCGCTGCCGTCCCCGGTGCGGCCCTCGTCGGCGAACTCCGCCATCGCGGCCAGGAACGACTCGCTGCAGGGCGACGTCGGGCGGCGAGTCAGGGCCGGCATGGCCCGAGTGTGACCGGTCGGCGGACCGGCGCACCCGGTTTCCGGCCGACCACCCGTCTGTTTGAATCGCCCGCATGTCGCCTCCCACTCGCCCGGTCGGCACCGGCCGCCGTCCCCGCGGTGCCGCACGGGCAGCACGGCACTGCGGCTCGAGTGGCGGTTCCTGCCCGAAGGAGGTTCGCGCCCTCGTCGAGGACGAGCTCGGCTCCCCGGTCGTCGCCGCGGAGTCCCGGACGAGCGGGTTCACGCCCGGCTTCGCCTCGGTGCTCACCGGCGAGAGCGGCGCCCAGGTCTTCGTGAAGGCCGCCAACAAGGTCGCCCAGGCCGAGATCGCGAAGTCCTACGACCGAGGAGATCCGCAAGGTGGTTGCGCTCGGCGACTCCGTGCCGGCGCCGCGGCTGGAGTGGTTCAGCCGGGAGGAGAGCTGGGTGCTGCTCGGGTACGAGGCCGTGCCGTCGCGGCAGCCGCGGCGGCCGTGGACGCCGGTCCGAGCTGGACCGGGCCCTGGACCTGGCCGACGAGATCGCGGTCCCGGCCGACCGGCTGCCCGCCGGCTCGCGGTGACGTCCGCTGGTCGAGGACCTGCCTCGAGCTCGTCACCGGCTGGGACGCAGGTCCACGCCGAGTGGCCGCACCGGACGAGGCAGCCGCGCTCGCCGCGTCCCTGGCCGTCGCTGCCCGCCGACCACCTCGTCCACGCCGACCTCCGCGACGACAACATCCTGCTCGCCGACGACGGTCGCACCCTGGCGTGCGACTGGAACTGGCCCGCGCTCGGCACGCCCTGGCAGGACAGCCTCGACCTGCTGATCTCCGCGCACGGCGACGGCGTCGACACCGAGGCACGTCCTCTGCGGCCGCGAGCGGCTCGCGACGGTCGACCCGGACCACGTGGACGCGTGGCTCGCCGGCGTCACGGGCTTCATGCTGGCGGCCAGCCAGCGGCCGGTGCCACCGACCTCGCCGTACCTGCGCATCCACAACCGCTGGACGGCCGAGGCCGCCTGGTCCTGGCTCGCGCAGCGGCGGGGCTGGTGAAATTCGCCTGCGGCGGGCTTTGCGCCTGCGGCGCACGGGGGCCGGTGCGGTGGTTGGGCGGGCCGGTCGGGTCGGGTCGGCCTCGCGGTCGCTGGGGCTGCCGCGTCGCACGCACGGCACTGCGCGGTGGCTGGCGTCTGCCGGCCTGGCGCCGCGCCATCCCTTTGACGCTCGCCTGCGGCGCCGCCCGGCCCGCCCCGCCCCGACCAGCCACCGACCCCGGGTGGAAGAAGAAATCTTGGATGGGTCTGATCTGGCTCACGTCGCGACGGTCGTGGTGACCCATCCGGAGAATCTCCACCACCCGGGGACGGCGACCCCGAGGCGGGGGTGGGGCCCGGTGGCCGCCGATGGCGAACGTCAAGGGATCGCGCGGCGCCCCAAGACCAAAGCCGGCGGCAGCGGCACCAGTAGTCGGGGCCCTGTGTCTGATCCAAAGGGGCATCCCCAGTGAGCGAGGGGGACGCCGGGTCACACCCCGCACCCGCAACCACCGACCCCGTGCGCCGCAGGCGCAAGCCCGCCGCAGGCGCCAACCACCGGATCCCGCCCGCCGCAGGCGAACCCGCAGGCGCTACCCGCCGATTTGGGCGGCGCGTCCGCCCGCTGATATCGTGTTCCCTTGGTGTCTGGGCCCCGGCCCGCACCCTCAGACGCACACCCGCAGACCGAACCAAGAGACAGGCGAGCCCCCCGTGGCAAACATCAAGTCCCAGATCAAGCGCAACCGGCAGAACGACGCTGCGCACGAGCGCAACAAGGCCGTGAAGTCCGCGCCTGAAGACCGCCGTGCGCAAGTTCCGCGAGGCCGCGGAGGCGGCAACGCCGAGAGGCCAAGGCGCTGGCCGCCGACGCGGGCAAGGCCCTCGACAAGGCCGCCTCCAAGGGCATCATCCACAAGAACCAGGCCGCGAACCGCAAGTCCGCGATCGCGAAGAAGGCCGCGTCGCTCTGATCTGAGCCGCGCACCACGCCGACGAGGCGCCGTCCCCCGGGACGGCGCCTCTTCTGCGTCCTAGGTGGACTCGACGATCTTCCAGTAGGAGTCCTTGCGCAGCACTCGTCCGGCCTCGTCGAGGTCGAAGAGATCGCAGCCACGCACCCGCACGCGCGTCCCGTCCGGGGCCGTGCCGGTGAGCAGCCACCGGGACACCCCGCGGTCGCCGCAGACCCAGTGCTCGTCGTCGCCGTAGTGGACGTCCGGCAGGCCCCGGAACCGCTGGGCCAGACCGTCGCGGACAGCCTCACGCCCCACGAACCGGGTGCCCCACGGATCGCTCCCCCGGGGCATCTCCAGGACACAGTCGTCGGTGAAGAACGTCATCACCTCGTCGAGGTCGTGGGCGTTGAAGGCGGCCAGCAGCTGCCGGAGCAGGTCGGGTCCGACGGTGGTCACCCGACGATCATCTCAGTGACGGCTGCGGGAGCGCACGACGTCGAGCACCATCTTCTCGAGCGCGTACGACGCGTCGTGGGCGCGGCCCTTGATCTCGGCGTCTGCTGCCGCCACGACGCGGATGGCGCGGGCGATGCCGGCGCTCGTCCCAGCCGTGCGCCTGGTCGCGCAGCGTCTCGAGCTTCCAGCTCGGCACCCCGACCTCGCGCATGAGGTCGCCCTCGCGCATGCCTCGCGGCGCGGCCTTGAACTTCGCGAGGCCGCGCAGACCGCCGGCGACCGCGCTGGTCACCAGCACCGGCGCGGTGCCGCCGTCGAGCGCCCAGCGGAGCTCCTCGAGCGCCTTCGCGGCACGACCGAAGATCGCGTGGTCCGCCACCGCGAACGACTTCGCCTCGGCCCGCCCGCCGAAGTAGGTCTTCACCATCTCGATGGTCACCGGCCGTGCCCTCGAAGTCCCCGGCGAGCTGGCTCGACGGCCGCGGCGAGCGAGCGCAGGTCCTGTCCGACGGCCTGGACCAGGAAGGCGGCCGCATCGGGCTCGATCCGCACCTTGTGGCGGCGCAGCTCGTTGACCACGAAGCTCGGGATACTCCCGCGCCGTCGAGCGCCGCCGTCTTCACCTCGGTGACCGCAGCCTCCTTGCGGAGCTTGGAGAGCACGCCGCTGCCCTTCGGCCGCCGCCGTGCACCAGCACCAGCGCGACGTCCTCGGCCGGCGACCCGACGTAGTCGAGCAGGCCGGCGACCGACTCCTCGGGCAGGTCCTCGAGGCTTGCGCACGACGACACAGCGGGTCGCGGAGAACAGCGAGGGCGCGGCCAGCTCGCCGAGGGTGGCCATCGTCAGCTGGTCGGCCGGCGTCTCGCTCAGCTCGGCCTCGGGGTCGGCCCGGCGCACCGCGGCGCGCACCTCGCTGCACGGCGCGCTCGGCGAGGAACTCCTCCGGACCGGTGACCAGGGTGATCCGGCCGAGCACCTGCGACGGATCCGGCGTTGCCATGGCGGCAGCCTCTCACGGCGCCCGACAGCGCCCGGCGCCGGTGGCCGCCGCGGCATCCGTGTCGCCGACCGCAGCCTGCCGTCCGGGTCGACGACCACTGCGACGTCGCCGTCGAGGTCGGTGCGGCGTACCTGCATCCCGGCGTCGTGCGAGCAGCCGCAGCGTGGACGGCGCCGGGTGGCCGTAGTCGTTGTCGACGCCCACCGAGATCACCGCGAGCCGGGCGCCGAGCACCTCGGATCAGGTCCAGGTCCTGCTTGCTGCTGCCGTGGTGGGCGACCTTGAGCACGTCCGCGCGCAGGCCGGTGGTGGTCCGGCGCAGGTCGGCCTGGGACGGCCGCTCCTCGTCGCCCATCAGCAGCAGCCGGACGCCGCGCACCGCGACCAGCAGACCACGCTGCCGTCGTTCGGCGGCGAGTCGGAGTCCGGGTAGGACATCCGGACCGGGCCGAGGACCTGCCAGCGCAGCGGTCCGACGCCGGGTCGTCTCGCCGTACGCCACCGTCCGCACCGGTACGCCGGCCCGGCCGTGCCACCGAGCGGACCAGTCGCACGCCGCCGCTCGGGATCCGCGACCGGCGAGGTCTCCACCAGGCCGACCCGCCGACCGGCCAGCACGCCCGCGCAGCCCGTCGACGTGGTCGGCGTGGAAGTGGGTGATCACCACCAGCGGCACCGCTCGCACGCCGAGCCGGTCCAGGCAGGCGTCCATCAGGTCCGGGTCGGGTCCGGCGTCGACCACGACCGCACGTGCCGTCCGAGGTTGAGCACCAGCCCGTCGCCCTGCCCGACGTCGCAGGCCACCAGCACCCAGCCCGGCGGCGGCCAGCCCGGCGTCGGGCACCGGGACGAGCATCACCACGGCCAGCAGCCCGGAGAGCCCGAGGACCAGGCCGCGCCGGGCGAGGACCGTCGCCGAGGACGAGCGCGAGGACGGCGCACGCCGCGGAGAGCAGCGCGATCGAGAGCCAGCCGGCGGGCCAGGCCAGCGCCGCGCGGGCAGGCTCGCATCCCGCCCGGGCCACGCGCGATGATCCACGCCGCGCACCAGGCCGCCGGTGCCGCCACCAGCGTCCCCCAGCGGGCGGCCACAGCGAGCGCGACCGAGGCCACCGAGGAGACCGAGCACGGTCGCCGGGCCGACCGCCCACGCCACCGCCATGTTCGCGCCGACGGCCACGAGGCTGACCTGGCCCGACAGCGCCGCGACCAGCGGCGTGCACGCCAGCTGCGCCGCGAGCGGGACCGCGACCGCCTCGGCGACCCAGCGCGGGCAGCCAGCGCACCAGGGCGTCGCGCCAGGGCGGCGCGAGGACCAGGATCCCGGCCGTGGCCGCAGACCGACAGCGCGAACCCGGGCGACCGAGCCAGCCACGGGTCGAGACCAGGAGCAGCACAAGCACCGCGACGCCGAGTGCACGGAGTCCGCGCCCGCGACCGTGCGTGCCCATCGCCGACCAGGGCAACCGAGCCCATCACCGCCGCGCGCAGCACGCTCGGCTCGGTGCGGGCGAGCAGCACGAACCCGACCACGCCCAGCAGCCCGACGACCACCAGGCCCCGGGCCCGGACGCCGCACCAGCGCGCGACCACCACCAGGAACCCGACGATCAGGGTCAGGTTCGTGCCGCTCACCGCGAGGAGGTGGGTCAGGCCGGCGGTGCGGAAGTCCGCGGCGACCTCGTCGGCGAGGCCGCCGTCGTCGCCGTCGACCAGCGCCGGCACCAGCGCCTCGGGGCCGGCGGGCCGACGGCGCCACGGCCGGCGGATGCCGGCCCGGACCCGGTCCACCAGCGCAAGACCGGGCCCGGGCCCGACCAGCACGTCCGGGCGGCCCCCGGGCGATCAGCACCGCCGCGAGGTCGCGACCATCGGCGCGGTCGAGGCGGCCGGCGACTCGCAGGGTCGCGCCCAGGCGGACGCCCGCCCAGCCGTGTGGTCCGCGATCACGACCACCGGCGCCCGCAGTCGGACGTGCCGTCCGCGCGCGACCACCTCGAGCACCGTCGCCCGGAAGTGCACGTAGCTCGCGTGCCGCGACCTCGCCCGGCCACCGGGTCGGAGCGCACGACGACGCACCGCGCGCACCGCGGCCTGCTCGTCGGCCAGGCTGCTCGCACCGGCGTGTGCCCGACCGACTGCACCTGGAGCAGGGCCGACGCGCGCAACGCGCGGCAGCCGCCACCAGCCAGCCCACCTGCGTCGCCGACCTCGCTGGCCGCGCCGTCGGCGCACGACCGAGGCAGCCGACGGCCGGGCGCGAGCAGCACCGCCGCCGACCCACGCCGGTGAGTCAGCGCCAGCGCCAGCGCTGCCGCCCAGGCGACGGCGCCGAGCACCGGAGCGCGCAGGTCGGCGGACCGACCGGACCTGCGCTCACAGGGTGAGGTGCGGCGCCATGTCGGCGAGCGTCTTCTCGCCGATCCCGTCGACCTCGAGCAGCTCGTCGATCGAGGTGAAGGCGCCGTGCGCAGCGCGCCAGTCGACGATCTTCTGGGCGGTCACCGGGCCCGACACCGGGGAGCGCGTCGAGCTGCTCGAGGGTCGCGGTGTTGAGGTTCACCAGCGCTCGCCGGCGCCCGCGCCGGGCCGCGACGACGGCGGACGCCGCCACCCCGGGCACCGGACCGCGGCGCCGACCAGGATCTGCTCTCCGTCGACGAGGACCCGGGCGAGGTTGAGCGAGGTCAGGTCGACGCCCCGACGGGCACCACCGGCCCGCCGGATCGCGTCGATCACGCGCGACCCGGCCGGCAGGGTCGCCACCCCGGGGCGGCGCACCTTGCCGGCGACGTCGACCACGACGGTGCCGGCCCCGGCCCGGTCAGCGGTCGAGACGGTCGCCGGCGGTGCGCCGGCCGGGGGCCGGCCCCGGCGTCGACGTCGTTGCCGACCTGCGCCGGCGACGTGTGCGCCTCGCGGCACCGGAGCCACCGTGGTCGCGCCCGGATCGTCAGGTAGGCCGCGAGCGCGAGCCCGACCGCCGCGACGACGGCCAGGACCGCGACGTGGCCGCTGCCGAGGGAGACCCGCCCCTGGAGGGTTGCCGGAAGTCGGTCCCGCAACCAGGCCACGCCGCGGCCGCCCAGGTGGGACCGGTCGGCCGACGCCGGGTCTGTCGCGATCGGCACCCGGCCGCGCGCGTGCCGGCCCGGACGAGGCACCACGACCGGTTCGCGCGGGTCGAGAGGCTCGGTCGCCACCACCTCCGGGTCGTCGTCCCCGACGGGGCCCGGGGCGGATGCGGGCCAGCTCCCGCCCGAGCAGCGCAAGCCGCCGGCGCGCCGCCTCCGCCACCTCGTCGGCCGACTCCCTGCGCATCCCGGCACGTTAGGCAGCCGTCCGGGTAGGACGGTGGCCGACCGCGGCGAGCTGTGGAGAACGCGATCGTCCGCGTGCAGCTGTGGAGGACTAGCGGCGGGCCACCACGACCGCGACCATGCCAGGTCCGACGTGCGCGCCGAGGACGGCGCCGATCTCGCCCACGTGCACCGGCCGGCCCTCCAGCCCGGCGGCCAGCCGCTCGCCGAGGCGCTCGGCCAGGGTCGCGGCGCGGTCCGGGACTGGCGAGGTGCGCGACCGCGACGTCGACCGGCGCACTCCCGGCGGCGTCGACGGCGAGCTCCTCGAGCCGGCTCAGCGCCTTGCCCGCGGTGCGGACCCGCTCGTAGGGCACGACCCGGCCGTCCTCGATCCGCAGGATCGGCTTCACCGCGAGCGCCGAGCCGACGAGCGCGGCGGCCGCACCCATCCGGCCACCGCGGCGCAGGTACTCCAGCGTGTCGACGTAGAACAGCGAGGTGGCGGTGCTCGCCCGCCTCCGGGCGGCTCGCGGCGATCGCCGCGGCATCGCCGCCGGCGTCGCGGGCGTCGGCCGCGCTCCGAGGACGGCGAATCCGGTGCCCATCCCGACCTGCCGGCTGTCGACGGCGAGCACCGGCACCGGGCGCCTTGCGCGCGGCGAGCTGGGCCGACTCGAAGGTGCCGCTCAGCTCACCGGACAGGTGGATCGAGACGATCTCGGTCGCGCCCTCGACGGGCCAGCCGCTCGTAGACCTCGAGCATCTCGTCGGGGTTCGGCCGCGACGTGCTCACCGGCGTCCAGGCGCGCAGCGCCTCGGCGAGCATCTCGGGCGTCGCGCCGCCCTCGACGCCCTCGTCGTACGACGTCGCCCCGATCACCACCTGCAGCGGGACGACCGTGATGCCGCGCGCGGCGACCACCTCCGCCGGCAGCGACGCCGTGGAGTCGGTGACGAGCGCGACGGACATGGCCGAAGACTAGCGAGCCGACGACGTCGAGCCGTCGAGAGTTGCTCGGCGTCTCGACGTGCTCCGCGTCCGACGCCCTCAGATCACGATGTTGACCAGCTTCGGCGCGCGCACGATCACCTTGCGGACGGTCGCGCCGTCCAGCGCACGCTGAACCGCGGCGTCGGCCAGCGCGGCGGCCTCCAGGTCGCTCTCGGAGATGTCCGGCGACACCTCCAGGCGACCACGGACCTTGCCCTGCACCTGCACGACCGCGGTCACCGACTCCTCGACCAGCAGCGCCTCGTCGACGACCGGCCAGGTCGTACGGGCGACGGTCGGCTCGTGACCCAGCCGCTCCCACATCTCCTCGGCGGTGTACGGCGCGACCAGCGACAGCAGGATCGCCACCGCCTCCGCGGCCTCGCGCACGGCCGGGTCGGCGGGCCCGCAGCCGGAGTCGATCGCCTTGCGGGTGGCGTTCACCAGCTCCATGATCCGCGCGACCATCACGTTGAACCGGTGGCTCTCCACCAGCTCGCCGCCTCGCGCACGGTGCGGTGGGTGACCCTGCGCAGCGCGACGTCGCCGGCGGTGGGATCGGCACCGCGCTCCGAGGCCACGTCACCGCTCAGCCGCCAGGCACGTTGCAGGAAGCGCAGCAGAACCGCTCGGCGACATGTCGGCCCAGTCGATGTCGTCCTCGGGCGGGCCGGCGAACACCAGGGTCAGCCGCACCGCGTCGACGCCGAAGGCCGACAGCTGCTCCCCGAACTTGACGCCGTTGCCCTTGGACTTCGACATCTTGGCGCCCTCGTTGATCACGATGCCCTGGTTCAGCTGGGCCGAGAACGGCTCGCCGAACTCGAGCAACCCCATGTCGCGCAGCACCTTGGTGAAGAACCGCGAGTACAGCAGGTGCAGCACGGCGTGCTCGACGCCGCCGATGTAGATGTCGCACGGCCCCCACAGGTTGGCCAGCTCCGGGTCGAAGGCCCGGTCGTGCTCGTGCGGCGAGCAGTAGCGCAGGAAGTACCACGACGAGTCCACGAAGGTGTCCATCGTGTCGCTGTCGCGCGTCGCCGGCCCACCGCAGGTCGGGCAGGTGACGTTGACCCAGTCGGTGGCGGCGGCCAGCGGCGAGACCCCCTTGGGTTCAGGTCGGCGCCGCGCAGCTCCGGCAGGACGACGGGCAGCTGCTCCTCCGGCACCGCGACCTCGCCGTCGACCGGGCAGTGGATGATCGGGATGGGGGCGCCCCAGTAGCGCTGTCGCGACAACAGCCAGTCGCGCAGCCGGAAATTCACTGCGCCGGCACCGAGGCCCTTGGACTCCAGCCACGCGATGATCGTGCTCTTCGCCTCGGCGACCTCCATGCCGTTCAGCGAGACCTCGGCGTTGGCGGAGTTCATCGCCGGGCCGGTGCCGGTGAACGCCTCGCCCTCCCAGTCGGCGGGGGGCTGGACGGTGCGCACGATCGGCAGGTCGTAGGCCTTCGCGAAGTCCCAGTCGCGCTGGTCCTGCGCCGGGCACCGCCATGATCGCGCCGGTGCCGTAGTCGGCCAGCACGTAGTCGGCCGCCCAGACCGGGATCTGCTCGCCGTTGACGGGGTTGGTGGCGGTCACGCCCAGCGGCACCCCGGTCTTCGGCCGCTCGGTGGACAGCCGGTCGATGTCGGAGGCCTTGCGGGTGACGTCCAGGTACTCCTCGTACGCCGCCCGCTGCTCGGGCGCGACGATCTCGGCGGCCAGGGGGGCGTCCGCGGCGACGACCATGAAGGTCGCGCCGAACAGGGTGTCCGGGCGGGTCGTGTAGACCGTCAGCGGACGCGTGGCCCCGTCGGCCAGGTGCAGCTCGAAGTCGACGTGCGCGCCCTCCGAGCGGCCGATCCAGTTGCGCTGCGCGGTGACCACCCGCTCCGGCCAGGTCGGCTCCAGCGCGTCGAGGTCGTCGAGCAGCTCCTGGGCGTACTCGGTGATCTTGAAGTACCACTGGTTCAGCTCGCGCTTGGTGACCTCGGCGCCGCAGCGCTCGCAACGGCCGTCGACGACCTGCTCGTTGGCCAGCACGGTCTGGTCCTTGGGGCACCAGTTGACCGGGCTGTCCTTGCGGTAGGCCAGGCCGCGCTCGCGGAACTTCAGGAACAGCCACTGGGTCCAGCGGTAGTACTCCGGGTCGGAGGTGTTGAAGGTCCGCGACCAGTCGAAGCTGACCCCGAACTTCTTGCACGACTCGGTCGAGATGGCGATGTTCTCGTAGGTGAAGGTCGCGGGATGCGCGTTGTCGCGGATGGCGGCGTTCTCGGCGTTCAGGCCGAACGAGTCGAAGCCCATCGGGTTCAGCACCTCGTAGCCGCGCAGCCACCAGTAGCGCGCGATCACGTCGTGCAGCGCGAACACCTCGGCATGACCCATGTGCAGGTCGCCGCTCGGGTAGGGAAACATCGTGAGCGCGTAGCGCTTCTCCCGCCGGCCCGACAGCACGACGTCGTCGTCGGCCCGGAACGGCTGCAGCCGCTCCCACACCGGCAGCCACTTGGCCTCGACGGCGTGCACGTCGTAGCCGACCTGCTCGTCACGCTCCTGCTGGTCCGTCATCGTCTGCTCCTGGAAGTCCTCGAGGTCACCGTGCCCCTGCTCTGCTCATGAAAAAGCCCCTCGCGCAGGAGGGGCAGCCGCATCGACGTCGCGATGCGGCTAGGTAAGGAGCAGGGTCGTCCTCATGGCCGCCATCGTACTCGCTCCGGAGTCCGCGTCGGCACGACCGGTGGGTCACGACCGGTAGTCTCGTCGGTCCGACGACGGAGCACGACGAAGGAGACACATGAGCTGGCTGGTCACCGGCGGCGCGGGCTACATCGGGGCGCACGTCGTCCGCGCCTTCGAGGAGGTCGGCCTCCAGGCGGTCGTGATCGACGACCTGTCGAGCGGTCACCGTGCATTCGTCGGTCCGGACACGCCGTTCGTCGAGGGCACGATCCTCGACACCGACCTGGTGACCCGGACCTGCAAGCAGCACGCGGTCGAGGGGGTCGTGCACCTGGCCGGGTTCAAGTACGCCGGAGTGTCCGTCGAACGCCCCCTGCACACGTACACCCAGAACGTCACCGGCACGGTCAGCCTGCTCGACGCGATGGCCCAGGCCGACGTGCCGGCGATCGTCTTCTCCTCCAGCGCCGCGACCTACGGCACACCCGACGTGCACACCGTCACCGAGGACACCGGCACCTTCCCGGAGTCGCCGTACGGCGAGAGCAAGCTCGTCGGCGAGTGGCTGCTCCGCGACCAGGCGGTCGCAACCGGTCTCAGGCACACCTCGCTGCGCTACTTCAACGTGGTCGGCTCGGGCAGCGACGACCTCTACGACACCAGCCCCCACAACCTCTTCCCGCTGGTGTTCGAGGCGCTCTTGGCCGGCCGGACGCCGCGGATCAACGGCGACGACTACGACACTCCCGACGGCACCTGCGTGCGTGACTACCTGCACGTCACCGACCTCGCCACCGCACACGTCGTCGCGGCACGCAGGCTCGCCGCCGGCGACACGCTCGAGCCGGTCTACAACCTCGGCAGCGGCGAGGGCGTGTCGGTGCGACAGATCATGGACACCGTCCGGGACGTCACCGGCATCGACTTCACTCCGGAGATCGGTCCCCGCCGCGCCGGCGACCCGGCCCGGATCGTGGCCAGCGGCGAGCTCGCGGCGCGCGACCTGGAGTGGTCGATGCGCCACGACCTGCGCGACATGGTCGCGTCGGCGTGGGGCGCGCGTCAGCGAGCCGGCGCCTGACGTCCTCGCGTCCCGGCCGGGCTGTGAGTGCTGCGACCGACACCTCCACGCGCTCGGCGTCGCCCCTCAGCCAGCTGCGCCCAGGTCGCGCTTCGCGTGGTCCAGCGTCGCGGGGACCTCACGCACGTGGGCCGATGTCACTGCGGTCTGACGGTGCCCGTTGCCGAGCCACTCGCGCTCCGCGCCGCCGCCGGCCGCAACGCGCGGCACGCGCTGGGCAAGCGCCGATCGCGCGGCGAGACCGATCCGGAGCACGGCGCGGACCGGGAGCCAGCGCCAGCCGGCGTACCGGCGCGACAGGTAGCGCCACGCGCTGCGATGGTGCTCCGCCGCCATACGGGCGGCGTACAGCCTGGTGGCGTGCGCACGGGTGTGCGTCACCGACGCCGACGGGACGTAGACGCTCTTCCACCCGAGCTTGCCCATCCGCTCACAGAGGTCGACGTCCTCGAAGTACATGAAGTAGCCCGGGTCGAACCCGCCGATCTCCTCGAACACCGAGCGGCGCAGGAGCATGCAGCAGCCCGACACCCATCCCGTGGCCCGCTCGACCGGCGCCTGCCGGTCCAGCCGGTACGCCGCGGTCCACGGGTTGCCTCGCCACCACCAGCCGCAGAGCGCGTGACCGATACCGGTGGCCAGCGTCGGGAACTGCCGTGCCGACGGATACACGTCGCCGTGTGCGGTGATCACCAACGGGCCGAACGCAGCTCCGTCGGGCCAGCGCCGGGCCGCCTCGAGGAGGTTGTCGATGGCATCCGGATGCCACTCGACATCGGGATTCGCGACCACCACGAACTCGCCGCAGGTGCCACGGACGCCGAGATTCGCAGCAGTGCCGTAGCCCGGGTTGCCGTCGGCGACGATGAGCCGCACGTCCTCGCTCGCGACGAGCTCGGCGACCGAACCGTCCGAGGAGCCGTTGTCGACCAGTACCAGCTCGCACGGCGCAGAGGTGGCCGACTTGAGGCTTTCGACGAAGGTGCGCAGAGCGGGGCCCGGCGAGTACGTGACGGCGACGACCGCGACCGGAACCGTCATCCGCCCACCACCCGTACTCCGACCGGGGCAACGACCGGGTCGAGCTGCGCATCATCTGCAACGGCGAGGGGTCCCGGACCGGCGACCCTCCGCGCGCCGTCCCAGAGTCCCCACAGCATGTAGCCGAGGTTCGCACGTCGCGGGGCCAGGAGGACACCGAAGAGAATCAGCTTCACGAAGATCCTCGGGATGTCCTGCGCGACCCAGACGCGCGGCGTGTGCTGACGCCGGTAGAGCTCGACCCGGTTGCGCATGATGAAGTACAGCCGCTCCGGCGAGTGCTGAACGAGCCGCCCGCGGCCGCGCACCAGGGATACGTGCCGGTCACCGAGCAGGTGCTCCATCCGGGCGCTGCCGACGCCGTACAAGGCGTACCCGCGAGCGCGTGCCCGGAAGCACCAGTCGAGGTCGACGTTGTCGATGAACAGACCCTCGTCCATCCCACCGACGACGTCGAGGACGGCGAGCGGGATCAGCGACCCGGATCCGATCAGGAAGTCGCAACGCACGACGCCCTCCGAGCAGCGCCGCTTGTGACTCACCGGAAAGCCGACTTCGACGAATGGCGCAAGCTCACCGAGCCGCGGGTCGAACTGGCATGCGCCGACCGCGGCCACGCGATCGTGCCGCGAGCGCGTCGCGAGGGCGTCGACCAGCTCCGCCACCATCGCCGGCTCGGGCCAGCTGTCCTGGTCGAGCAGCAGGACGTGCGAGCAGGCCTGCTCCCGCGCCCAGGCGATGCCGCGATTGACGGCTGCAGCGAGCCCGACGTTCGTCGCCTGGCGCAGCACGGTCACCCCGAGCTCGGACACCACCCGGTGAACGGTGTCTCCGGGTCCGTTGTCGACGACGACCACACGGGCGACCTGCCCGCGCACCCTGGTGATCACGCCGCGAAGGCGGTCGGGATCAGGATCGTGGCCGACCACGATGGCACCCACCGACGTTTCCAGGGAGGTCATGCGCGGCCCCGCAGTCTGCGCAGCCCGAGCGCCCTGCCGACGGTGCGCCCTCCGGA
This sequence comes from uncultured Actinomycetota bacterium, assembly GCA_963731485.1. GTDB lineage: Bacteria > Actinomycetota > Actinomycetes > Propionibacteriales > Nocardioidaceae > Marmoricola. The sequence goes on along the minus strand of CAVSVQ010000007.1, from coordinate 187,579 downwards.
GACCGCCCAGCCATGCCGCTCAGGCAGATCGGCGACGACGTGGAGCCGCTCCTCGAAGAGGTCATCGATGCCGAACGCCTCGACGAGGATCCGGTGCGCGTCGAGGTAGGACGGCGTCGCCAGAGCGGGCTCCAGTGCGGTGCGCATCAACGGATGCAGCTCGCGGTCCGAGCGGACCCGAGCTGCCTGGACCTCGGCACGCGACACGGTCAGCGACGGCAGCAGGTCGACGAACGCGCTGATCGCGAAGGCCGACGTGAGGGTGCGCTTGCTGACCGTCACCGAGTCGCCCTCGTCGCCAAGACCGCCGGCCAGGTCGAGGATCGTGGGATCGGCCCCGCCTTCGGCCAGCGCACGTCGCACCGACAGCGCCATCGCCGGAGCCAGGACACGGGCCAGAGCCTCATCGGAAAGGTTCTTGTACAGGGCCATCAGCGCGTTGCGCTCGAGGAGGAAGCACTCTGCGTGCTCGCCGTACGCCGCAACAGTGGCGTGGTGGCGGTGGTACACCACCGACGCGGGCACGTAGCGCGCCCGATGGCCGAGGAGGTTCAGCCGCCAACCCAGGTCGACGTCCTCGTAGAACATGAAGAAGCGCTCGTCGAAGCCACCGACCTCGTCGAAGAGCCGCGTGCGGGTCACCATCGCCGCTCCGGTCGCGAACAGCACGTCGCGCGCCACCTCGTCCTCGGCGCGAGGACGTTCGCCCGTGCGCGGTTTGTAGCCCATGCCGAACCAGGTGAGCCCCGCGTCGACGTAGTCGATCCTCTCCCCGCCCCAGTCGAGGACCTTGCTCGCGACGCAGCCGATGCTCTGGTCGGAGAGCAGCGCGCTCCGCGCCTGCTCGAGCCAGAGGCGATCCGGTCGCGCGTCGTTGTTGACGAACGCGAGGAACTCGCCGGTGGCGTGCCGGGCGCCCAGGTTGCAGCCACCGGCGAAGCCGAGGTTGCGTCGTGCCCTGACCAGCCGCACGCCCGGGACCGCCCGGAGCAGGTCGACGCTGTCGTCCTCCGACCCGTTGTCGACACAGATGAGCTCCACGTCCTCGGAGTCGAGCTCACGCAGGGCCGCCAAGCACTCGAGTGTGAGGTGAGGCTCCCGGAAGTTGACCACGACCACCGAAATCCGGGCATCGGCCAGCGAGAGTGTCGAGCTCATCCGAACCCTCCCGTTTCCAGCCGACCGACTGACCGTACAACCTGGCGGCTGCGCTCGTCGCAACCTCGGACAAAGTTCCCGAACCAGACGTTAGAGTCTCAGCGTGACCGTGACCAGAGCGGCTCAACCGACGCTCAACCCGTCGGGACGATGGGGCGGGCCGTCCGCAGTCCGCGAATTACTGGCGTCCCGCGAGTTCCTGGCCAACCTCACGATGCGTGAGATCCGCAGCAAGTACCGCGGCACGGCACTCGGCCAGGGCTGGTCCCTGCTCCACCCGATCGCCTTCCTCACCGTCTACTCGATGGTGTTTTCCTTCGTCCTGCGGATCCAGCCGCCGACCGGCTCTCCCTCCGGGTTGCACTCGTTCGTGCTGTGGCTGGCCACGGCGCTGCTGCCGTTCCTGTTCTTCACCACCGTGGTGACGTCGGGCATGGGCGCCCTGGTCGGCAACGCCAACCTCGTCAAGAAGGTCTACTTCCCGCGCGAGACGCTCGTCTTGTCGACGGCGCTCTCCTGCCTGGTCACCTTCCTGATCGAGTACACCGTGCTGCACGTGGCAGTCGCGTTGTTCGGAGGGTCGGTCGGCCCGTTGCGCGTCCTGGTGACGCTGCTGCTGGTCGCGATGCTCTTCCTCTTCGCCGTCGGCCTCGCGCTGATCGCGTCCGTGGCAAACGTCTTCTTCCGCGACACCCAGCACCTGCTGACCATCGTGATGCAGATCTGGCTCTACGCGACACCGGTGATCTACCGGTCGCGCTGGTGAGCGCCCGGTTGAACGAGCACTCTGCGGCTTACCGCATCTACTCGCTGAACCCGATGGCGAAGTTCGTCGCCTCCTTCCGCGACACGGTGTACGACGGGCGGATGCCGGATCTGGGGACTCTCGGCTACCTCACCGGCGTGACCGCACTCGTCCTGGTCTGTGGCCACGTCCTCTTCCGGATGGTCGAAGGCTCGCTGGCGGAGGAGCTGTAACCGGTGGCGACGGCGGCGGTCGAGGTGGGCGGCGTCTCGAAGGCGTTCCGGCTCTACGCCGAGCGCAACCAGTCCCTCAAGTCGACGTTGCTCAAGGGCAGGCGCTCGCGCTACGACACGTTCACCGCGCTCGACGACGTCTCGTTCCAGGTCCCCGCGGGCGCGACCTTCGGCATCGTCGGGAGCAACGGCTCGGGCAAGTCGACCCTGCTCAAGTGCATCGCCCGCATCCTGGTGCCTGACACGGGCATCATTCGCACGTGGGGCTCCGTGGCGTCGCTGCTCGAGCTCGGCTCCGGCTTCCATGGCGAGCTCACGGGCCGCGAGAACGTCTATCTCAACGCGTCGATCATGAGGATTCCGCGACGTGAGATCGACGCGAGACTCCCGCGATCCTCGACTTCGCCGGGATCGGCGACTTCATCGACCAGCCGGTGAAGACATATTCGTCAGGGATGTACGTCCGGCTCGGCTTCTCCGTCGCCGCGCACCTGGACCCCGACATCCTGCTGGTCGACGAAGTGATCGCCGTCGGCGACGCCGACTTCCAGGACAAGTGCCTGGAGAAGTTCGCCGACTTCCGACGCCGCGGCCGCACCGTGATCGTGGCCAGCCACGCGCTCGGCATGGTCGAAGGGATGTGCGACGAGGTCTGCCGCCTTGACCACGGTCGGATCTGTGGAGGACCGCGAGATCAGCCATGACGCCTTCAGCTTCCCGCAGGCCGCGTCTGCCGACGAGCCCCACCCATCGATCATCGCCGGCGTCGACGTCCTCGACCGGCACGGATTCGCGGTGAGCGAGATCCGGACCGGTGAACCGGTCACGCTGCGACTGCACTTCGACCTCGAGGCGCCGCTGGAACGGCCGGTCCTCGCGCTCGAGCTCCGCACCCCGGCTGGGGTCTGTGCACTGTCGCAACACAGTCGCGACGCGGGCGTCGTCCCCGAGCTGCTGGAAGGAAGCGGGTCGGTCGACCTGGTCATCCCCCGGCTCGCGTTGCAGGCAGGGTTGTACGAGGTGCGCGCTGCCGTCCTCGACGACCGGCTCGCGACCATGCACGCCGCGCGGAGCTTCGGCTTCAGCCTCCGGGTCGAGAACGACTCCCTCAGCGAGCGACAGGGGCTGGCCGTTCTCGGCGGCCGATGGGCCAATCCGGTGCATGATGAGCACGTCGTACGGCACGGAGAAGGGGCCTCGGGCGGGAGCGGGAGCGAGGCGCGGGCGTGACATCGCACAGTGGCGGACGGCTCGCGCGGAACCTGCGGTACGCACGCGACCGGTACGACGAGGGCGGCGCCGGTCTGGTGGTGCGCCGTGGTCTGGCGAAGGCGGTGAGAATCGCCAGCCCGATGCACCGACGCTCGCGGCGCGCGCACGCGGGCCTCGACTACAGCGATCAGCAGCTCGACGTGTTCTTCGACCCCGACTGGTACGCCGACCGCTACGGGCTGGCTCCGGCGGACTGGGGCGCCGGTGCTCTCCAGCACTACCTGCGGACCGGCAAGGTCCACGGTCTGTCGGTCAACGCCGAGGCCCACGCGGCAGCCCCCCGCGACGCCAGTCCGCTGCACAGCGCCCTCGCCGACGCGGTGTACGCGGACTTCGACGCCGCCTGGTACGTCGCCCAGTACCCCGAGGTCGCCGTCCTGTGTGCACACGGCGACGTGGTGTCACCGTTGTGGCACTATCTCGCCGCCGGTGCGCGCGCGGGCAATTCCCCCAACTCGTGGTTCGACGAGCAGGGGTACCTGCGAGACAAGGTCGATGCTGCGATCGCGAAGTCCATGGGGCGCGTGCCCTCGGGTTTCGCGCACTTCCTGCAGATCGGCCGTGAGGAGCGCCGCTCACCGGGGTCCACCCAGCTCACGGCAGAGCCTCACGACAACCTCGCCGACCCGGTCGGGCTGAAGCACCTGGAAGTCGTCGAGCGAACCCTCACTCCGTTCGCCTACCGCGTCTACCCAGCCACGGGCACCCCGAGGGTCAACTTCCTGCTCCCTACCTTCGACAAGACGTTGATGTTCGGCGGCTACATCGCGGGACTGAACTTCCTGGACCAGCTGCTCGAGCGCGGCCGCAGGGTGCGCATCCTGATCACCAACGACACGCGAGCGAACACCGAGCGGCTGCGCCGCCAGTTCGCCGGCCACGCGCTCGGCACCGCTGTCCTCGACCGGGCCGAGATCGTCAACCTCTCCCGACGGGGAGAGCTCCTGGACATCTCGGCGGACGACCGCTTCCTCGCGTACTCGATGTGGACGGCCCACCACGCCGATGTGTTCTCCCGCGCGGTCGGGCGGCGGTTCGTCTTCTTCATCCAGGAGTACGAGCCGACGTTCCACCACCACGACTCCTGGCACGCACTCGGAGCGTCCGTGTACGACAAGCCGCACTTCGCGATCTTCAACGCCCCGATGCTGCGCCGCTACTTCCGCGACCACCACCTCGGAGTGTTCCGGGACGGCGAGGAGGCGGGCCTGCGCGACAGCGTCGTCTTCCAGCACGCCCTGTCCGTCTCGAGGTCCCCCGTCGCCGCGGACCTGGCTCGGAGCACCGACACCCGTCGGCTCCTTCTCTACGGCCGCCCCGAGGCGCACGCCGGACGCAACCTGTTCGAGGTGGCCGTCACCGGCCTGCGCGAGGCGGTCGCGAACGACGTGTTCGACGGCGACTGGGAGTTCGACGGGGTCGGATCCCTGCGCACCGAGGTGGCGATCCGGCTCGGCCGTGGCAAGCTCCTCACCCTCACCCCGCGGCTCCCACTCGGCGACTACGTCGAGTCACTGCGGGGGTACGACGTCGGCCTCAGCCTCCAGTACGCGCCCCATCCCGGGGTCGTGCACTTCGAGATGGCAGCGTGCGGCATTCCCGTGGTCACGAACACGTTCAGACAACCGTTCTGTGGCGACCTCCGCGAGATCTCGGCCAACCTCATCGGCGTGGCCCCGACCCCCGACGGCGTCGCCGCGGGTCTCGCCGACGCCGTCGCCCGAACTGCAGACCTCGAGGCCGTGCCAAGGCCGCGGCCGGCCCATGGGTGACGGACTGGGCGCACAGCTCCAACGACGACGTTATGTCCGCGGTCGACCGGGAGCTGGGTCTGGACTGTGCGCATCTCCCTCCACATCCCGAACACCGCCGGCACGACGCTGGCGTACATCTTCGACTACGGCTCGGGCCGCAGGATCATGTACGACTACAAGGCCGACTACTCCACGCCGTCATGGACGACCTCGACTTCTGGCGGCTCCACAAGCCGTTCATCGAGCGTCAGTTCGACTTCGTCCACGGACACTTCTTCTACCGCAAGTACGCCGAACTGTTCCCCGATGCCGACTACCTGGTGTGCTTGCGACATCCGCTCGAGCGGATGATCTCGCAGTTCGACCACGTGATGAACGAAGGCGACCCGAACGACTGCATACCGCGCGATCGTGGACAACGCTCTCGACGTCGTCGACTATGCGACCTTCGACGAGGTCCCCGACGCCCAGGCGCGGCATGTCGAGGGCAGGGCGATCGAGGACTACGAGTTCGTGTTCCTCTCCGAGACGTTGAAGTGAGCCTGTCCGCGTTCCAGGTCCGCTACGGCTTCGGCAGGCAGTACCGTACATGCCCGGCACCGCCGCACGGCGCGGTGCCGACCATCGACGCCGGCACCGAGAAGGTGGAGGTGCGCAGGCGCAACGCGAGAGGTGTACGATCGCCGCCGAGGACTCGACCTCTACCGGCGCGGCACCGAGCGCGCGGAGGCGCTGATCCGCGAGGCCGGGCTCGGCTGAGTCACTCCGACCGGTTCAAGCCCGGAGCACGGCGACGTCCTGGTAGCCGAAGATGCACTCGGGATCGCGACCACCTCGAAGTGGCGACCCCACAGCTCGCGGGTGACTCGGTGTCGCTTCGTGTTGCGGTAGTAGTCGTCGTCGCCGATCTTGCCGTTGAGGTCGATGCTGTCGACGGTGTCGTCGAAGCCCGATTGTTCCCAGCGCGCGAGCCACTCCGGGTCATGAAGCGAGACGCGAAGCTGCTGATGTTCGCCCGGCGACGTCAGCAGCTCCAACCCTCCCGGGCGGATGATCCGCCGGAGCTCGCGGAGCCAGGCTTCCTGGACGTCCAGGGTCAGGTGCGTCATCACCGAGATGCCGTACACGAGGTCGAAGTGATCGTCCGGCAGATCGGTCCGCCGGTGGCGAGCACCGTGGTCGCACGAACCGAGGTGACGTTCTCCTACACCAGCTGATGTTCCCGCATCGATGTCGACACCCCAGGTCTCCCCCGCGTCCACCCGCTGCGCGAAGTGCCGGACCACCCGCCCATGACCACACCCCCAGTCGAGGACGTTGGCCGCGGCCACGTCGACGCCGTGGTGCTCGGCGAGGTCGTTGACCTGGCGGAAGTCGTTGAAGCCCGCCATCGCGACCCGTCTGCTGTGGTCGAAGCGCTGGACGCGCGTGAGCTGGTCACCGCCCGGGAAGTTCTGGTACGCGTTCAGGTCCTTCGGGATCCGCAGGTGGTTGCGCCCGAGCTCGGTGAAGGCCGGGCCGCCCAGGTCGCTCTCGAACCACAGGTCGTAGAACGGGCCGTGGTCGGTGCACGCGCTGACGTCGATCTCGATCTGGAACGCCGACCACGCCACGTTCGGCCAGTACCAGTACCAGTCCGCCGCGCCCGGGGAGTGGAGCGGGTACCGGAAGGTGATCGGCGTGCCGGGCGTGGAGTGTGCTGAGAGCGAGAAGGGGTCACCGCCCGGGGGTAGGTGGATGCCGCTGATCCTGAGCGTCTCACCGTCGAAGTCCAGTCCCTGCATCGCATGCAGGGGGGTCGCATGGAGAGCGAGCATGTCGCTGGCGAGCAGCCCGCTCGGCGAGCAGTGCGGACGCCGGCTGATGCTCCGTGGATCACCGATCGGCTCGCCGGTCTCGCGCACGGCGACCGAGATCTCGGCGTCCTCGGGATCCTGCAACGCCGGCAGGGCCACGTAGAAGCCGTTCGCGCCGTCGCCGACCGCGACGCGGGCCAGGTCGGCCCGTGGGAACCCGGCCGTCGCCCCCCATCAAGAGCTCGCCGTTGTAGAAGACGTCGATGGGCACCCGCCGGGAGGGGTCCTCGTCGTCGACGACCCACCCCTGGACGTAGTCGTTGTTGATGCCGTCAACGTTGCCCCTCATCGTGCCCTTCCAGTGTCGATGTCTGCGCGATGATTGCCTGCTCGAGCGCTTCGCGATAGTGCCGGACGTCCGGATCGTCGGGGCGCAGCTGATCCAGCCGTGCCATCGTGGCAGCGGCGTCGGTCAGCCGTCCACGGCGCATCTGGATGGAGGCGAGCTGCCAGAGGTGCTCGACGGTCTCCGGCTGGACCTGCGCCGCGTACCCGGCAGCCTCCTCGGCTTCCTCGAGTCTCCCGGTGGCCGCCAGCACCCAGCTGACCGCATTCGCGAGCTGCGGGTCCTCGGCGTGCAGGTCGAGCGCCTCGCGACGTAGCTCCTCGGCCAGTCGCAGGTCATCGGCCCGGAGCGCCGCGGAGATCGCCCGCTGCCAGGAGGCCACCTGCCCGGGCTCGGCGCGCGCCGCGCGCGCCAGCGCCGCGACGCTCTCGCCCTCCCGGCCCGGCGCCCCGGCGAGCAGCTCGCCGAGGTGCGCCCACACGGCACCGTCGCCCGGGTCGAGGGTGGCCGCGTGCCTCAGCGCTTCGAGCGCCGCCGCGACCTGACCGGTGCCGACGTGAAGCCGGGCACGAATTGAGCAGCGGCGCGCCGTGGGGGGCACTCGGCCGAGCACGTCGTCACTGGCGTCGAGGGCTTCGTGGAAGCGTCCCGCTCGCGCCAGTGATCGACTCCGACAGCACTTCGGCCCTCGCTTCCGCGTCGTCCAGGAGCAGATCGCCGAAGACCACTCGGAAGTCGAGCACGGCAGGTTCGACCGGGACCACGACCAAGCGCCGCTCCATCAGCGCGTGGATCACCACGTCGGGACGCTCACGCTGGACGAGGTCACCCTGGACCACGTTCGGCGTCGACACGAAGACCGTCCGCCGGAACGACTCGGCGTAGAACTTCGCGGCCGCGTCCATGCAGGAGTCATGGAACACGACGGCAGTCGGCAGCTCAGGAGCGTCTTGCTCGACGACGAGGTAGGTGTCGCCGTCCTCGGTGGTCACCGACCGGGCGACCCGAGACCGTGACGACCGGGGCTTCGCGATCGGATCGAAGGGTCCTGGCCCTCCGGTGTCCTCGGTGACGTCGCTCGAAGCTCGCACGGACCACTCCACGTCGGAGTCGTCGAGCACGCGGAGACCGGGAACCACGGACGCCAGTGCCGTGACCGAGGCGCGGTACCCGATCCACGCTCCCCACTCGGTCCAATCGCGGCGTTGCGGGGAGAACGTGTCGCGTTGTTCTCGACCGGCGATCAGCTCCGCGAGCGGGTACACGCACCGCGCGCCGGTCTCGTCGTCCAGAGCGCCGAGCAGCCGCCGGAAAGGGGTGTGCTCGGCCTGTTCCTTCGTCGGGGAGCTTGTCGCGATAGACCGCGGGCGCCTCGGGCACCACGAGGGTCTGGTACGTGACTCCGTCCTGCTCGAACTGCTCGCGACGGCGTGAGAGCACGTCGACCCCGGCGTGCGCGGCGGTGGCGTCGAACGCGTCGGATCTGGTGTACAGGTCGAGCACGTCGGGGTCGGGGACCGCATCTCCCCCGCGCCCCGGCGGCACGGACGCCCCATCGGGACTCACCCCACCACGGGCACGAACATCTTCGAGGCTCCATCACGGGACTGTCTCGGCATCGTCGCCGGAAACATGCGCGAGTTGGGCGCTCAGGCGACCTCATGTCTGGCTCTTCCCAAAGACAGCGGCCGCGCGATCTGCGACCTCCCGTACCCCACCGCGGCGCAGCACCAGCCCCGCGCGCGCGGCCAGCCTCGGCAGCGTCCGTGCCGGAAGCACGGGACAGCGAACCAGACGACGTCCAGGGTGGCGTCGACGGCGCGCCTCGGGGCGGCGCAGAACTCCACGAGCGGGGACAGCGTCCGCTCCCAGGTGAGCGTCGCGCGTACCCGTTCCACGTTCGCGACCGCCTGCGACCACGCGGTCGCGTCGAAGAGCATCGTCTCGAGTGCGTCGGCCAAGCCGACGGTATCGCCCGGCGCCACCACTGCACCGAGACCGTCGTCGCGGACCTGCCTCGCGAGCGCGTTCCCCTCGGTGAGGACGACGGGCCGCCCTGTCAGAGGTGGTCGAGCACCCGGGACCGGAACGCGAACTGTGACTCCAGGTGATCGGCACTGGTGCACACACCCACGTCCGCATCGAGCAGGTAGTCCTGCCGATCGTCGTACGCGACCCACGTGTGGTTGAAGTATACGTGCCGCCCGGTCAGGTCGAGCTCGTCGGCCAGCTGCCGGCACCGCGCCGGCATGCTCATCACCACGTCGCCGTTCGGGTGACACATTCCCTGGAACACCAGGACGACCTCTGGTCGCCGCCGTCTGAGGAGGTCGACCGCGCGGATCGCCGTCAGCGGGTCGAGCCAGTCGTGGACGCCACCGGCCCAGAGCACCACCTTGGCCTCCGGGGCGAGACCGAGCCCTTCGCGGAGGGGGCTGCCGTGGCGAACCGGAGGGACCGACGACAGCCCGAACGGGCAGACCGCGAGAAGCGAGCGCAACGTTGGGTCCTCACCGTACGTCGCGACGTTGACTCGGCCCAGCGCAGCCAGGTGCCCGAGCCACAGGTGCCGCTGTTCCTCGGAGGCACAGATCATGAAGTCGGCCCGGACGAGCTGCTCATTGAGCACCCGGACGGTCAGGTCGCGCCGGCCTGCCGCCGGCCGGGGTCGAGGTCCCCGCCCTGCTCCAGCTGCTGGAGGTGGAGCGGGTGGTACAGGTCGACCGCGACCACCTGGTCACCCCGCATCAGCCACGGCGCGTGGTGCGAGACGTAGCCCTGCAACACGACCACGTCCACCGGCCCCACCTCAGCGTGCAGGCCGCGCGACGTGACCGCGACGGTCCGGAAGCGGCCGTCGCCGAGGTCGCGAACCGCGGCATCGACCGTGCCGCCGGCCGTGGTCGCCACGGTGACCTCGTGAGTGATCGCGAGCTGGTCGGCGATGTTGAGCGCGCGGATAGCCGGCCCGGCCATCCGCGCACCGAGCACGTCACCGGTCAGTACGACGATGCGTGCCACCTCAGCCCTCCTGCATCGCCGGCAGGAAGCCGGACACGGCTCTGGTCTATCACGACGCGCACGCCGCCTGGCCTAGGCTGACGCACGTCCAGCCGGAACTGACGCGTGACCTACTGGGAGGTGCGGCGGTGAGCGTCGCGACGTTGCCCGAGCGACTCCTCGCGCACGCACGCCACCGTGGCGACCAGGTGGCGTTCGAGGTCCTGACCGACGACCACGCCACCTCGCTGACGTGGGAACGACTGGCGGCGACGTCGGCCGCATACGCAGCCCTGTTCTCCGCCTCGGGGGTCACGCCGGGGTCGGTGGTCGTGATCTGCCTCAAGCACGGGCCGTCGCTCTACCCGGCGTTTCTGGGCGCGATGCTCGCCGGAGCCGTCCCTTCCTTCGTGCCGTTCCCGACCGTCAAGCAGGATCCCGCGCTGTACTGGGAGGCGCACCGGGTGCTGTTCGCCCGGGTGGAGCCGACCGTCGTCCTCACCTACCAGGACAACGTGCCGGCCGTGGCCGACGTGCTTCCGCCGACGACACGGCTGCTCGTGGACGACCCCGCGTCCCTGCTCTCCGCCGAGCCGCTCGCGCCGTTGGCTGCGGACCTCACGCCGCCGGATCTCGACGCGGTCGCGCTGCTCCAGCACTCGTCCGGCACCACCGGACACAAGAAGGGGGTGATGCTGACTCACCGGCAGATCGGTCTCCAAGTCGAGGCGTACGCCGCCGCACTCGGTCTCGGCGCCGAAGACCGGATCGCGTCGTGGCTCCCGCTGTACCACGACATGGGGCTGGTCACCGCGTTGCTCGCGCCGGTCACCCTCGGCGCCACCGTCATCTCGCTCGATGCGTTCGCGTGGGCGGACGACCCGCACTCGCTGCTCCGCGCGATCGACACCCACCGCTGTCAGTTCGCATGGCTGCCCAACTTCGCGTTCAACCACCTGGTGCGCACCAAGCTGGGCGGTGAGGCCTACCGCCTGGACCATGTCCGTGCCTTCATCAGCTGCTCCGAACCGGTGAAGGCCGACACGTTCACGTCGTTCGCTGACACGTTCGCTCCGCACGGCGTCCGTCCCGAGCAGCTCCAGGTCAGCTACGCCATGGCCGAGTCCGTCTTCGCGGTCACCCAGACTCCCCCCGGCCGACCACCCCGCACGACCGTGATCGACGGAGTCGTCCAGGTCTCCAACGGCCCGCCCCTCGAGGGCATCGAGCTGCGCGTGGCACCTGGAGCGGCCGGCCCGGTCGACGAGCTCGAGGTGCGAGGGCCCTGGGTCAGCGACGGCTATTACCGCAATCCGGAAGCCACCGCCGAGTCGTTCGTCGACGGCTGGTACCGCACCGGTGACCTCGGCTGCGTCGTCGACGGCGACGTCTACGTGCTCGGCCGCCGCAAGGACGTGATCATCCACCACGGCGTCAACTACTACGCGCACGACCTCGAAGCCGCGGCCGCCACTGTCGCCGGTGTGCGCGCGGGTCGTTGCGCCGCAGTCGCGGTGTACGACCCGGCGGCGGGCAGCGAGCGGATCGAGATCATCGCCGAGCGCGACGACGCATCCGGCGTCACGGACGAGCAGGTGACCACCGCCCTGAAGACGGCGGTGTCGGACCGGTTCAACCTCACGGTCGACACGGTCCACGTCGTCGAACCCGGGTGGCTCGTCAAGACGACGAGCGGAAAGGTGAGCCGCAGCGAGAACGCAGCCAAGCTGCTGGCGAGCGCCCCCCGGGAACCGCTGACCGCGCGGGCACCCGCGCGGTCCGACCTGGCGGGCGTGGTGCTCGAGACCATCGCCACGACCTTCGACGTCCCGGTGTCGTCACTGGGGCCGGAGACCGCGGCCCTCGACGTACCGGGGTGGGATTCCCTGGGCCACACCGTGCTGATGATTCGGCTCGCACGCGCCACAGGACGTTCGGTGCCTGAGAGTGTGGCGGCGCGTGCACGCAACGTCGCCGAGCTCGTCGAGATGCTTGCCGAGCAGGAGGAGTCGCGTTGAGCGACGAGCTGGAGGGTGGGAACTTCTCGGTGGTCGAGGGCCGCGACGGCTTCCTCTTCCTCGGGACCTACGAGCGGACCGACGTGATGCGGCTCTTCACCGATCCGCACGCCCTCCCTGTCGCCGTGCAGGAGGAGTGGTCGCGTGCGCTCGTTGCTCGACGCGAGTACTTCGAGCGGCGCGGCACTCCCTACCTGACCGTCGTGGTTCCCGACTCGCACCTGGTCTACGCGGACGCGCTCCCCGCAGGAACGACGCCGACCCCGCACACGCCGTACCGGCAGGTCCACGCCCGCATCGACGACGCCACACGGGCGCAGTGCCTGTACCTCCTGGACGACCTGGTCGCGGGCCGCGAGGAGCACGACACCTTCCAGACCACCGACAGCCACTGGACCGACTTCGGCGCCTACCTCGCGTACCGGCGCACGATGGAGGTCCTGCGCGCGCAGATGCCGAACATCGAGGTGCTGCCGTGGGAGCGACTCGCCTGGTCGGAGCGGCTGTCGTTCGGAGCGCTCGGTGCGGTGATGCCCGAGGAGCGCTCCGAGCGAATCCGCGTGGCCGAAGTCGTCGACAGCAGGTGCCGGTCGATCCGCGCGATCTCCACCGAGGTGCGCGACGGATACCTCCTCGTCGAGCAGGACCGTCCCGACCTGCCGACGGCCGTGATCTTCCGCGACTCCTTCATGACGAACGCCCACAAGTTCTTCTCGGAGTCGTTCCGACGGGTCGCCTACGTGTCGCACCCCAACCAGCTGTACTTCGACCTGATCGAGGCCGAGGACCCCGATGTGGTGATCTTCGAGACCGTCGAGCGCCGGCTGTGCATCCCTCCGCGCGATGAGTCGACGACCGACTTCCGCGCCGTCTTCGGCGACCTGCTGCTCGACGACCCGGCGGCGATCCGGGCGCAGGTCGTGAGCCGCTCGCTCCTGCGCAACGGCGACGTCGTGGGTGCCCTGAAGGCCAACGACGGCGTGCTGGCTCTCGCACCACCCAACGCACGCCTGATGCTGTACCGGTCCGGGCTGCTTGCCCGCCTCGGAAACGCCGAGGCCGCACTGGACGCGATGCGATCTGCCTTCACGTTCGATCCGCGCGACGGGCACGTCGTCCACGAGCTCGCCCAGGCCCTGCACCGTCAGGGCCGGCTCGCCGAAGCAGCCGCTGCCGCACGGTGGGCCACCGAGATCGAGCCCGGTCACGTCGGGTCCTGGACCTTCGCGATCTCGACGGCACTGGACGGGGGCGACGCCGCGACCGCATGCGCCTTGGCCCGGCAGGCTCTGAAGCGGCACAGCGACGAGTCCGTGCTGCGCTACCTCTACAGCCAGGCGCTGGTCGGCGTCGGCGACCTCGAGGCTGGCGAGTCCTCCATCCGCGATGCCCTGGCGATGCAACCGGACGACGCCGTCTACCTACGCCAGCTCGCCTCGGTGCTGATCCGCTCCGAGCAGTGGTCCGGGGCAGAGGACTGTCTAGCGCGCCTGCGTGCCCTCGAGCCCGACGCGACGGACCTCGCTGCGTTCGTCGATCTCGTCGAGCAGAGGCTTGCGGGCGGCGGCCGGGCAGTCGCGCCATGATCCGCGAGCCCCAGGACCTCGTGCGACGCGAAGGCCGCAGGCCCGGACAAAATGCTAGGTCTTGCCCAAACAGTGACAGGACGGGTAAGTCCTCGCTACGGTGACTTCAGCCCATCCGGTCCGTCCCTTTTAGAGAGCCGCTCATGAAGAAGGTCGCACCGCTGTTCCTGGCCCTGGCTGTTGCCCTCGGAGGGCTCCTGGTCTCGCCGGCACAAGCCGCCTATCCCGGAACTGTCGCCACCACGTGCCACGTCAAGCTGCTGAAGCACGGCAAGAAGGTGCGGTTCTCGGTGACCACGTCCGGCAACAGCACGCCGTCGGGCATCGTCAAGGTCGTTGCGAAGCGCCATCACAAGAAGACCAAGAGGTTCTACGCCGACAGCGGTGGCGTGACCAAGCGGAAGTTCAAGCGCCTCGCCAGCGGCCGGTGGAAGGTCCGCATGGTCTACACGCCTCCGACCGGCTCGGTCTTCAAGCGCTGCGTCCGGGTCCGCCACCAGACCTTCGGCTGATCGCCGGCCGGCTGACCGCGGCGCACCGCAGCACGCGACGATCACGTCCCGTTCGGGCCGGCGTAGGTGCGTGAACGTGTCGACGCACCCACGCGCATGACCCAGAAACGCCTTCGTGGCGCCAGCCGCCGCACCGTGGTCGTCGGACTGCTGCTCGTCGTCCTCGCCCTGGTGGCGTGGAGTGTGTGGCTGACGCTCCGGACCCGCAGCGAGCTGCTCGATGCCAGGCAAGCCGCGCACCGCCTGAGCCAGCACCTCGCCGACGGTGACAATGCGAAGACGACGGCCTCGTTGAAGGCCTTCACCACGTCGATCGACTCCGCACGCCGGCACACGCGCTCGATCGTGTGGCGAACTGCCGAGCACCTGCCGTTCGTCGGAGACGACGCACGCGCGGTCGCGACCGTCGCCGACGTCGGACACGACGTCGCACACGAGGCGCTGGAGCCACTGGTGGCGGAGGCCACCGGGGGCCTCGCGAGCGAGCTGGCGCCGCACAACGGCCAGTTCGACCTCACTGCCCTTCGCCGGCTCCAGCCTGTCCTCGCCGGGGCGCGCCGCTCGTTCGACGCCGCCGACGAACGACTGTCCGGAGTCGACCGACGCCATCTGCTGGGCAGCGTCCGCCGCCCGCTCGCCGACCTGAGCGACCAGCTCGGCGACGCACGCAGCGGCATCGACGCCGCCGACCGGGCCGTGGCGGTCCTCCCGGCCATGCTGGGCGCGGACGGCCCACGCGAGTACCTCTTGATGTTCAACAACAACGCCGAGGTGCGCGCGACCGGCGGCATGCCGGGCGCCTGGGGGCTGCTGCGCGCCACCAACGGCCGGGTCGAGCTGGTCCGGCAGGGCTCCGCACGCGAGTTCGGCGAGTTCGGCGCGCCGGTGCTCCCGCAGAGTCCCGCGGAGAAGGCGATCTACGACGTGCAGCCGGCCGTGTTCTTCCAGGACACGAACTTCACCCCGGAGTTCCCCCGGACCGCCGACCTCGCCCGCGAGATGTTCCTGCGCAAGTACGGCGAGAAGGTCTCCGGCGTCGTGGGCGTCGACACCGTCACCCTCGGCTACATCATCGGCGCCACCGGCGACATCTCCGTGCCGGGTGGGCCGACGCTGACGAAGACCAACGCCACCGACACGCTTCTCAACGGCGTGTACCGAGCCCTGACCGACCCCGACGCACAGGACGCCTACTTCGCGAAGGTCGCGAAGACGGTGTTCGACAACATCTCCGGCGGCGTCGAGTCACCGACGGCGCTGGCACGGGCACTGGCCCAGGCGGTGCGGGAGGGCCGTCTGCACGTGCACTCGTTCAAGCCTGAGGAGCAGGCCCAGCTCGACGACAGCGAGATCGCCGGCAACGTCGACTTCTCGGCGACGGCGCGGCCCCAGATAGGCGTCTACGTGAACGACGCGACCGGGTCGAAGATGTCCTTCTACCTGCGCACGGACGTGCAGGTGAAGTCCGACCGCTGCAGCGGCGGAGTGCAGCAGCTCACCGCGACCGCCGACCTCACGATGGTCGAGCCAGGCCCCGGCGAGCTCAACGACTACATCACCGGCGGCGGGCTGTACGGGACCCCGGCAGGCCAGCAGCTCGTCCTCGTGCGGGTCTACGGCCCGGCCGGAGGCGAGCTCAGCGACTTCC
The DNA here is from genome assembly GCA_963731485.1 of uncultured Actinomycetota bacterium. GTDB lineage: Bacteria > Actinomycetota > Actinomycetes > Propionibacteriales > Nocardioidaceae > Marmoricola. The sequence goes on along the minus strand of CAVSVQ010000007.1, from coordinate 171,511 downwards.
GCTTCGACGGCAAGTCGATCGAGTACAGCGCGGTGGTCGACCGAGGTCGACCGGTCGTGACCACCGTCGTCCAGCTCGCCGGCGGCCAGACGGTCCACGTGACCTGGTCGATCCGTGCGGACGGTCCGGACGATGCTCAGCTCTCGGTCACCCCGGGGCTCGGAACCGAGCCGGCGACGAGGACCGTCCGGACGTCGTGCTGAACGCGCCTGTGGTGGCGCTCAGCGGGTCACGGGCGAGGGATTGAGCCGCACCGGGCTGACGATGCCGGCCCGCACCCTGCGGCGAGAGCGCCCCTGGCGCACCCGCGCGGGCTTCATCGCTTGGGCGAGCCGACGCTCGTCGGCGAGCGCGATCATCTCGACGCGACGCTGGCGGAACGCCTCAGGGCTGAGCTCGAAGTTGCACATGATGACCTCCGGCCGGTTCCGGGCCACCTCGCGGGGCAGCCTCGATGGCTCCTTCGGATGCTACGCCGCCGCGGCGCATTCGTCGTCGGGCATGATCTGCGCATGACCTCCTCGACGGCATCCTCGAACATCGGCGACCTCTTCCGACTCGACGGCAAGGTCGCCGTCGTCACCGGCGCTTCCTCCGGACTGGGCGTCGCCTTCGCCCAAGGGCTGGCCGAGGCCGGCGCCGACATCGCGCTGGGCGCGCGGCGGGTCGAGCGTCTCGCTGACACCGCCGCACTCGTCGAAGCGACCGGTCGCAACGCGCTGAGCGTGGCGACCGACGTCGCCGAGCCGTCGTCGTGCCAGGCGCTCGTCGACGCGACGATGGAGAGGTTCGGACGAGTCGACATCCTGGTCAACAACGCCGGGATCGGCACCGCCGTGCCGGCGACTCGCGAGAGCCCCGACGAGTTCGCCCGGGTCATCGACATCAACCTCAACGGCTGCTACTGGATGGCGCAGGCCTGTGGCCGGGTGATGCAGCCGGGGTCCTCGATCATCAACATCTCCTCGGTGCTCGGGCTCACCACCGCCGGGCTCCCCCAGGCGGCGTACGCCGCGTCGAAGGCCGGCCTCATCGGGCTCACGCGCGACCTCGCCCAGCAGTGGACCGGGCGCAAGGGCATCCGGGTCAACGCGATCGCCCCCGGGTTCTTCGAGTCCGAGATGACCGACCAGTACCCACCGGGCTACCTCGAGTCCCAGATGCACCGCAACCCGATGGGCCGCAAGGGTGACCCGCGCGAGCTCACCGCCGCCGTCGTCTTCATGGCCTCCGACGCTGCCGGCTACGTCACCGGTCAGACGCTCGCGGTCGACGGCGGCATGACGATCACCTGAGCACGCCGGGAGCCGGACCGGCTCAGAGCGCGACCCAGGCGCCGAGCGCCAGCAGCGCCAGCGCCGGGAAGGTTCCCTGCACCAGCGCGCCCCGAGCCTTGGTGGGATCGGCGGTGACCAGCACCAGAGCCGCGGTCAGCATCGAGCCGGTGGTCAGGACCACCAACGCCAGCCCGGCGTCGCGGTTCGGTCCGGAGAGGCCGAGCCCGGCAACCGTGCCGATCGCCAGGAACAGGTTGTAGAACCCCTGGTTGTAGGCCCATTGCTTCGTCACCGCGGCGTCCTCCGCCCGGACCCCGAACACCTTGCGCCCGGCCGTGTCGAAAGCCAGCGCCTCGAGCCAGAAGATGTAGACGTGCACGAGCGCGGCGAGTCCGGCGAACACCAGGGCGACGATCAGCATGGCGGGAGCCTACGCGGGTCGTAGGCTCCCGCCCATGACGACACCGCGGATCGTGATCATCGGCGCCGGCTTCGGCGGTCTCGGCACCGCCGCCGAGCTGCTGCGGCACGGCTTCACGGAGGTCACCGTCCTCGAGAAGGCCGACGACATCGGCGGCGTCTGGCGCGACAACACCTACCCCAACGCCGCCTGCGACGTGCCGTCCAACCTCTACTCGTGGTCGTTCGCGCGCAACCCCGACTGGGGCCATCGCTACTCGCGGCAGGCCGAGATCCTCGACTACATCCACCGGGTCGCCCGTGAGCTCGGCATTCGTGACCTGGTGCGCACCGGCGTGGAGGTCACCGGTGCGGCCTACGACGACGCCACCACGACCTGGCGGATCGAGACCGACACCGGCGAGACGCTCACCGCAGACTTCCTCGTCGCGGCCGTCGGCCAGCTGTCCCGGCCGCACATCCCCGATCTCCCCGGCCTCGACGCGTTCACCGGGCCGGCGTTCCATTCAGCGCGCTGGGACGGCGACATCGACCTCGCGGGCAAGCGGGTGGCGGTGATCGGCACCGGGGCGAGCGCGATCCAGTTCGTGCCCGGGATCCAGCCGGTCGTCGGCCACCTGACGGTCTTCCAGCGGTCCGCGCCGTACATCGTGCCGAAGCCCGACATCGCCTACAGCGGCGCTCGTCGCGGCCTCTACCGCCGACTGCCGTTCACCCAGGCGTTCGGCCGCAACCTGACCTGGGTGCTGTCCGAGCAGCTGAACAAGTCGCTGACCGGCACCGCTCCGACGAAGAAGCTCATGGAGGCGGGCTGGCACGCACTCCTGCGGGCACAGGTCCGCGACCCACGGCTGCGCGCGAAGCTCAAGCCGGACTACCCGATCGGGTGCAAGCGGCTGCTGTTCTCCAACGACTGGTACCCAGCACTCGTCCAGCCCAACGTCGAGGTCGTCACCGAGGGCGTGGTGGAGGTGCTCCCCCACGGCGTCCGCAGCTCCGACGGCGTCGTGCACGAGGCCGACGTGATCATCTACGGCACCGGCTTCGCCGCCACCGAGTTCCTCGCGCCGATGAAGATCCAGGGCGCCGGCGGCACGTCCCTCGACGACGCCTGGGCGCACGGCGCGCGGGCGTACTACGGCATCTGCGTGCCCGGCTTCCCGAACCTCGGCCTGGTGTACGGGCCGAACACCAACCTCGGCGGCAGCTCGATCATCAACATGATGGAGTCGCAGTCGGGGTTCATCCGGCAGCTCGTCGAGCAGGTGCGCGACGGCGGCAGCATCGCCGTGCGGCGCGAAACCGAGGACGAGTACGACGCAGAGGTGCAGCGCCGACTGGCCGACAGCGTCTGGGGCGGCTGTGCCAACTGGTACCGCGACACCGAGGGCCGGATCACGACGAACTGGCCCGGCACCGTGACCGAGTACAAGCAGCGCACCGCGCGGGTCGACCCGGCGGCGTTCGAGATCAGACGGGGCTGACCGCTCTCTTCGAGGCCAGCACGCGCGTCCGGGCGATCAGGAAGAGCGGGAACGCGACGCTGACCGCGACCAGGAAGACCAACGCGACGTAGATCCCCCACCACGGGACCCGCAGGCGGCGCCCCTCCACCCACATGAACACCACGGCGACGACGGCGACCACGCCGAGGTCGATGCCGACGAAGCCGACCACCGGGTTGGCGGTGAGGAGGTCGGTCATCGCGGACCAGTCATGGTGATCCGACCGGAGGAAGTCGACCAGCGTCCACTGGGTGCCCACGAGGGCGACAGCTGCGAGGACGGCGTACGCCGTGCACAGCGCCTTGTCGGTGCGCGTCATGGCGCGATCGTAGGGGTCGGGTCAGGCCGGCGTCGGCAGGTGCACCAGGAAGCGGCACCCGGGCACGTGGTTCATCACGCTCACCCTGCCGTCGTGTGCCTCGACGATGCCCTTCACGATCGCGAGGCCCAGGCCGGCGCCGCTGCCGAACACGCCGGCCACGTCCGGGGTGCGCGCGGCGCTGCCCTGCCAGGCGACGTCGAAGGCACGCTCCATGTCGTCCTCGGACAGGCCGCCGCAACCGTCGGTGACCGCCAGCTCGACGCCGTCCGGCCCCGAGCGCCCGACCACCTCGACGACCCCGTCGGCCGGGGTGTGCCGGATCGCGTTCATCAGCAGGTTGCCCACGACCCGGGACAGCTCCGCCGGGTCGGCGACCACCTCGAGTCCGGCATCGACTCCCCCGCCGAGCCGCACGCCTCGCGCCTTCGCGACCGGGTCGGCACTGGCGATCGCTTCGCTGACCAGGTCACCGAGCACGACCGGCTGGAGCGTGAGGCGCAGGTTGCCGGCATGGATCCGGGACAGCTCGAAGAGATCGTCGACCATGCGCACCATCCGGTCCACCTCGGCGCGGATCTGGCGGTGGTAGCGCGACGGGTCGTCGGCGATGCCGTCCTCGAGCGCCTCGGTCATCGCACGCAGCCCCGCGAGCGGCGTCCGCAGGTCGTGCGAGACCCAGGCGACCAGCTCGCGTCGTGACTCCTCGAGCCGCTCCTCACGGGCTCGCGACTCCCGGAGCTTGGCACTCGTGCGGCTGAGCTCGTCGGCCAGGCCCTGCAGCTCGGCGGGACCGCGATCGCCCGAGGTGAACTCGCCGCTGTCACCGAAGCGCCGAGCCTCCGCCTGGAGCGCCTGGGAGTAGCCGGAGATCGTCGACCCGACGATGGCGCCGATCGCCATCGCGACCGCCCCGGCGACCAGCGCCACGAGGAGCACCACGTCGAAGTCGTGGGCGGACAGGAACATCGCGTTCGCGGTGCCGACCATGCCCGCGAGCACGGCGACGACCGCGACGACGGCGACGGCTCCGGTCAGCCAGCGCACCGACCGGCGCCGGAAGATCCAGACGATGCCCAGCCCGATGGTCCCGGCCGCGGCAGCCCAGGACGCCGCGATGAAGGCAATCTCGACCTGGTCCTTCGTCACGCTGCCGCCTCCCATCGGTAGCCCACGCCCCAGACGGTCACCAGCCGGGTCGGGCGCTTCGGGTCGTGCTCCACCTTCTCGCGCAGCCGGCGTACATGCACGGTCACGGTGGACTGGTCACCGAACGACCACCCCCACACCTGGTGCAGCAGCTCGTCACGGGAGTACGCCGTGCCGGGGTTCGAGACCAGGAAGCGGAGCAGGTCGAACTCCCGCGAGGTCAACGGCGAGCACCTCACCGTCGAGAGTCACCTCGTGCCGCCCGGAGTCGACCACCAGGTCGCCGTCGGTGACGCAGCCGGTCTCCGGCCGGGCCCTGTCGCCCACGCGCCGCAGCAGCGCCTCCACCCTCAGCACCAGCTCGCGCGGACTGAACGGCTTGGTGACGTAGTCGTCGGCTCCGGATTCGAGGCCGACCACGCGATCCACCTCGGCGCCGAGCGCGGTCAGCATGATGATCGGCACGTCGCCGGAGGCGCGGAGCCGGCGACAGACCTCGAGGCCGTCGATGCCGGGCATCATCAGGTCGAGCACCACCAGGTCGGCGGGGTCGGAGCGCATCTCGCGCAGCGCGTCGGCGCCGTCCGCCACCTCCACGACGGCATGGCCGGCGGCACGCAGGTAGGACACCACCACCTCGCGCACGGTCACGTCGTCATCGACGACCAGCACCCGCGCCATCGGCACCACCCTTCGTCCGTGCCCGTGCCGCCGTCACCACCACGGCTGTCAGCGAGACCACCACGATCAGTGTGGCAAGAGCGAGCCAACCGAGCACGTAGTTCCGGTCGAGCAGGGTCGGGTTGTCCGTCCGTGCGCCGAACCTGCCCAGCACGGGCACCGCGACCACGGTCACGGTGGCGAGGACGACCGCGCCGGCCACCAGGGGCCCGGGCAGCGGCCGACGCCACAGCGTCACGAGCACGGCACCGAGGGCGATGGTCACAGGCGCCACCACGCCGTCGTGCAGAGCCACGCCGCCGACCAGCCAGATCAGGGTGGCCACGAGGTTGTCGAAGCCGAGGCCGAGCAGCTGCGCCACCCCGTACGTCGCCCCGCCGAGCCCGAGCACGCCGAGCAGGATCCGCCAGCCGGTCACGCGAGCACCTCCAGCCGGGCGACCCACTTGGTCTGCAGGACTCCCGGACGGTCCGGTGCGATCAGCCGGCAGGGGTACCCGTGGTCGATCGCCAGCGGCTCGCCCTCGAGCCGGAGCGCCAGCAGCGTCAGCGGATCGTCGGCGAAGTGCCCCGGCAGGGTGGTCACGCGGAACGGGCCGTGCTGCTGGAGGGAGACCACCCGCACGTCACTGCCGCCGCGGCGCGCCGACGAGGTCGAGCAGGTCCCGCACCCGTACGCCGGTCCAGCGCCCGCTCGCGCTCCAGCCCTCGACGCAGGCGATCGGCAGGCGCGCTGTGTGCTGGTCGAGCCGTTCGAGGTCGGACCGGCTGAACGACTGCTCGCGGCCGGCGTGGGCGACCACGAGCCGGTAGTCCGGGCTCAGCGCCGTCGCGGTCACGTCCGCGGCCCGGGCCGACTTGTTGATCGGGACGCCGCCCGGACCGTCACCGGACCGGACGCCGAGGACCGAGACCTTGCGCAGCGCCGGCACGGTGCTGCCGGCGGTGGCGAGGACCGCCACACCGGCCGCGAGGTAGGCGCTGCGGACGATCCCGCGCCGGGTGATCGCCATGCACCCGGGACGGGCCTCGCGGTCGGGTGTCGGACGCCGAGACCCTCCGCGGATCAGCGGCAGCTTCACCGCGACGTGCACCAGCAGTGCCCCGATGGCCACCCAGGCGACCGCGTAGTGCGTCGCCCGGAAGTGGAACGCCCACGGGTACCACTGCGACGAGTTGGCGAGCCCGCTCGCGAGCTGGAAGATCGCCGGCGGCGACGAGGACAGCGATCGAGGCGCGTTCCAGTCCGTGCAGCAGCAGGCTCGCGGAGCTGGCGTGGCGGCCGGGTGAAGAGCTTGGGGTAGACCGACCACAGCTTCACCAGCAGCAGCGGGATGGCGGCGGTGCCGGCGGTCACGTGCAGCCCCTGGGTCACCCGGTACCCCCAGGTCGGCCGGGTCGGGAACGGGATGACCGGGTGCGCGACGTACGCCTCGTGGCTGATCACACCGGTGACGAACGCGATCCCGAAGCAGATGCCGAGCCAGAGGCCCACCCGCGAGGTGACTGCAGGACTGCGCAGCGATGAGGTGAAGTCCTCCTCCGCCGGCACCCGCACCGCGGTCATCGGGACTTCTCCAGGACCGCGAACCACCGATCACCGTGGGAGTGCAGACCGTGCACGGTCAGGCCGGCACCGGCCGCGATCGGCCCGATCGCGTCGGCTCCGACCACGGACCAGCGGAACGGCCGCGACCGGAGTGACGGCGTCTGCAACCGCACCAGACGTGTGCGCACCCCGGTCCCCGGCTCGGCGAGGTCGGTGACGACGCGGCCCCCGGTCGCCAGCAGTGCACGCACCCGCAGCAGCAGCGCCCGCGGATCACCGCCGATGCCGATGTTGCCGTCGGCCAGCAGCGCGGTGCGCCAGCGGCCCTCCCCCGGCACCGGCCGGAAGACGTCGCGCACGAGCGCGACCCCGCCGCGGCGGCAGGTCATCCGGACCGCCTCCGGCACGATGTCGATGCCGAGGACGGCGTGTCCGCGCTCGGCGAGCGCCCTGGTCATCCGGCCGGGTCCGCAGCCGATGTCGAGCGTCTCGCCGAGGCAGTGCTCGAGCAGCGCCGCGTCGCCTCCGTCGACCGGACGGGACCACTCGGCCACCGGAAGCGTGTGCGGGTCGGCCGTGAGCCCGACCACTTCGCACGGCACCCCCTGCAGCGCGGACGCGAACACGGCAGCGTAGGAGCTCCGGATCGGGACGACGGTCATCGGATCGCTCCTGCGCCGACCTTGCTCCACGCCCGGGAGAACCGGGTCCACGGCGCCTCGCGCGCGACGTGCTCGGCGTCGACGACGGTGTCGACATCGCGCAGGGTCGCGGTGGTGGTCATCCGGACGCCCCGCCCGGTCAGGGCGCGCCGGGTGTCGAAGCCGGTACGCCGCGTCGACATCGGCACGGTGGCGAGCACGTCCGCCGCGCCCGGACGGGTCAGCGCGAGCAGCCACCAGCCGCCGTCGACGCGCCGGGCCGATGACGCCGACGCCCGGATGCAGCAGCTCGGCCGTCGCGGTCAGCAGCGACGGCCTGATCTGAGGTGTGTCCATGCCGACCTGGACGACCGGTCCGTCGGCGATGTCGGCAACCGTCCGGTGCGCGTGAGCGAGCCGCTCGCCGAACGAGGCGCCCTCCTGGGCGAACACGTGCCACGAGGCGAGCGCCTCGCCGACCGCGTCCGCGAGCGCGCCGTCCTCGACGTCGCCGGACAGGGCGAGGTGGCAACGGTCGCCGAACGCGGCCGCACAGGAGTCGAGCGTGTCCAGCAAGCGCGGCGGCGGCGAGCTCGGCCGCGACCTCGTCGCCGACATGCGCAGCGAGCCGGGTCTTGACCTGGCCGGGCACCGGCGCCTTGGCGACGACGAGGGCGTGCGCATCGTTCATGCGAGCACCCGCCAGAAGTCGCGCGCGGTCCGCGCCGTGCCGACGACCGAGCCGGACACCTTCGACCGGGTCCCGCGGGCGCGGGCGTGGTAGCCGACGTCCTGCTCGGTGATCTGCCAGCCTGCCCGGGCCGCCTTCTGGAGCAGCTCGACCGGGTAGCCGAAGCGTCGGTCGCGCACGTCGAGGCGCAGCAGCTCGTCGCGACGGCACACCCGGATCGGCGCGATGTCGCGGACCGCGATCCCGAGCCGGCGGCGCAGCCAGGCGAGCACCAGCCGGTTGCCGAGCCGGGCGTGCCAGGGCCAGACGCCGGGCGCTACCGGCCGCCGTCGACCGACGGCCATCGTCGCCCGACCGGACACGACCTCGTCGAGCAGCGGCAGCAGGTCGTCGGGGTCGAGCGAGCCGTCACCGTCCATCACCGCGAGGAACTCGGCCTGCGCGGCGAGCACGCCGGCGTGGACGGCCGCGCCGTAGCCCGGCTGTCGGCTCCTCCACGACGCGCGCACCGAGCCGACGCGCGACCTCGGCGGTGCCGTCCTCGACCCGTTGTCCACGACGATCACCTCGAAGCACGTCGGGCACGCGCGGCAGCAGGTCGACCAGCGCGGCAGCCTCGTCACGACACGGGAGGACGAGCGTGCAGGTCGTGGGCATGCCCCCACCGTAGGGATCCAACGGCTCGGACGCGCCCCGGGAAGCCTTACGGAAGGGTGACGGCGGACCCGCGGAACGGGCGAACGGCCGCACCCGACCCTAGGGTGGCTGCATGCCAGCCGAGCGATCAGCCGAGCGATCGGCCGAGCCGCGCCGCGCGGGTGGGCCTGACGATCGCCGTGCTCCTCATCGCGCTGGCGATGGCGGTGCCGGCGGTCCTCGACTGGGAGGTGCACGTCCGGCACTTCCCGCCGCTGCACGCCGACTGGAATCCGCGGGTCGGACCCGGCACCCTCCCGGCCGTCGTGCTCGCCGCACTGGCGGGGTGGCGCGCGGTCGACCTCGCCGAGCGGCTGCAGTGGCGCCGCTCCTGGTCACGGCGTACCTGACCGGCGTGGCTTGGATGCTGTCGCTCGCCCTCGTCGACGGCCCCGACGGCGTCGGCCACATCCTCGGGACCAGCTACGAGTACCTGCAGACCGCACGCGCGACGACGGACCTCCCGCACACCCTCGAGACCTACGTCAGCCGGATCCCGTACGACGCCGAGCCGTCCAACTGGCCGGTGCACATCGCCGGTCACCCCCCGGGCGCGCTCACGTTCTTCGTCGTGCTCGTCCGCCTCGGGCTCGGCAGCGACCTCGCCGCCGGCCTGGTCGTGACGCTGCTCGCCGCGAGCACCGCGGTCGCCGTGCTGGTGACGCTGCGCACGCTCGGCGCAGAGTCCGCCGCCCGCCGGGCGGCCCCGTTCCTCGTCCTCGGGCCTGCCGCCGTCTGGCAGTGCGTCTCGGCCGACGGCATGTTCGCCGCCGTCGCAGCCTGGGGCATCGCGGCGCTGGCGCTGGCCGGCACCCGCTCGGCGCGACCGCCGGAGCGAGGCGTGCCCTGGCCGGTCTGGTCGCTGGTCTCCGGCCTGCTCCTGGGCTACTGCGTGATGCTCTCCTACGGGCTGCCGCTGCTGGCCCTGCTCGCGCTCGCCGTCCTGGTGCTCGCACGCGCCTGGCGGCCGCTGCTCCCCGCGGCGGCGGCCGCCCTCGCCGTGGTGCTGGCGTTCGCCGCGTTCGGCTTCTCCTGGTGGGACGCCCTGCCGGCGCTGCACGAGCGCTACTGGGCCGGCGTCGCGTCGCGCAGACCGGCGGCCTACTGGATGTGGGGCAACCTCGCCGCCCTCGCGGTCAGCGCCGGCCCGCTCGTCGGCGCCGGTCTCGCTCAGCTGACCGTCCGCGCTCGTGACGCGCGCCGCGACGCCACGACGCGCGTGGTGCTGTGGCTCTCCGGAGCCGGGGCCGCGATGGTGCTCGCCGCGGACCTCTCCCAGATGAGCCGGGCCGAGGTGGAGCGGATCTGGCTGCCGTTCGTGCCGTGGCTGCTGGTCAGCTGTGCGCTGCTGCCGGACCGCTGGAGGCGTCGCGGGCTGGTGCTGCAGATCCTCGTCGCGCTGACCGTGCAGCACCTGCTGTCAACGGGCTGGTGAGGCCGCGCCCGCAGCGGCGCGGTGGCGAACGCCGGCAGCCCCTCGTCGGGCGGGGTCTCCGCGACGAACCCGAGCTCGTCGGCGGCTCGCCGCGGCGACGCCACCACGTGGCGGACGTCGCCCGGTCCGAAAGCCGCCGGTGACCACGGGGTCACGCGGCGTGTGCGCGCCGCGTGCCACGAGTGCGCGCAACCTCGCCGATCGCGATCGGGCGCCCGGAGCAGACGTTGTACGCCGCGAAGCCGGACCGCTCCGACACGGCGCGCAGGGCCAGCACGTTGGCGCGAGCCACGTCGTCGACGTGCACGAAGTCGCGCATCTGGCGGCCGTCCTCGAAGACCTGCGGCGGCTCTCCGCGCTCGAGGGAGGAGCGGAACATCGCCGCGACGCCGGAGTACGGCGTGTCTCGCGGCATCCCCGGACCGTAGACGTTGTGGTAGCGCAGCGCGATCGACGCCGCCTTCCACGCCTGGCGCGCCCACGCCGAGGCGTAGTGCTCCTGGGCCACCTTGCTCGCGGCGTAGCTGCTGCGCGGGTCGAGCGGGGCGTCCTCCTCGACCAGCTCCCAGTCCAGCGGGCCGTCGCAGTACCGGGCAGAGGTTGTCGAACCGTCCCGCCTCGAGGTCGGCGAGCCGCCGCGGTCCGGGCACCTGCGCGCCGTGCTCCGGGCAGGCGTAGCGACCCTCCCCGTAGACGACCATCGAGGAGGCCAGCACCAGCCGCTCGACGCCGACGACGTGCATCGCCGAGAGCAGGGCGGCGGTGCCGAGGTCGTTGTGCGCGGCGTACAGGGGGAGGTCGGAGACCCGCGACGCCCGCGCCGACCAGCGCGGCCTGGTGGCAGACCGCGTCGACGCCGTCGAGCAGCCTGGTCCACGCCTCTGCGTCACGGACGTCGAGCGACCACGGTGCCGGCCGGCGGTGTGGCGGTCGCCGTGGGCCTGCGGCAGCATCAGCGTCGACCCGGACCACCTCGTCGCCGGCGTCCTCGAGACGGCGGCAGATCGCGGCCCCGATGAACCCGGCCGAACCGGTGACCAGGACCCTCACGAGGCGCCCTGTCGCACGGGGAGGTCGTAGGGGAGCTCGAGCCCGTCGGCCCAGGTCGCGCAGGCGCAGCCGTCGCGGGTCGGGAAGATCGGCGATCGCGGTGCCGAGCATCACCTTGAGCCGGTCGATGTTGCGCGCGAACATCGCGAACACCTCTTCCTGACCGACGCCCTCGCCGCTCTCGACACCGGCGTCCATGTCGGTCACCAGCGCGATCGCGGCGTAGCACATCCGCATCTCACGGGCGAGCACCGCCTCCGGATGGCCGGTCATGTTGATCAGCGACCAGCCTTGCGCGGCGTAGTGCTGGGACTCCGCGCGCGTGGAGAACCGCGGGCCCTCGACCACGACCATGGTGCCGCCGGTCCGGACACCGTCCAGCCGGTCGAGCGACGTCGAGCAGCCGCGAGCAGTACGGGTCGGCGAACGGCACGTGCACCGCACCGGACTCCACGTAGCTCTGCACGCGTCCGGTGGTCCGGTCGACCAGCTGGTCCGGCACGACGACGTCACCGGGCGCGACGTCGGCCCGCAGTCCGCCGACCGCGCACGGCGCCAGCACCTGGCGGACGCCGAGCGAGCGCAACGCCCAGAGGTTCGCCCGGTAGTTGATCAGGTGTGGCGGGAACGCGTGCCCCGCACCGTGGCGCGGCAGGAACGCGACCCGGCGCCCGGCGACCTCGCCGAGGGTGATCGCACCCGACGGGGCGCCGTACGGCGTCTCCACCGCGCAGGTCTCCGGGTCCTCCAGGAAGGAGTAGAACCCACTGCCGCCGATCACCGCCACGTCCGCTGCACTCACGCGCACACTCTGGCAGGCGCTCGGCGTCCGGCCAACCGGAGGTGACCGGACGGCCGGGATCGTCAGGAGTCGGTAAGGACCTGCGATCCGCGGTGGCGCCGCAGCAGCAGCTCCCCGAGCACCGCTGCCGTCAGCAGACCCGCGAGCACCAGCAGCTGGGCGGGGATGTTCTGGGCGGCGTACCAGACCAGCGCGACCAGTGACCCGACGCAGGCCAGTGAGCCGGCCGCCGGCACGGCCCGGGCGATCCGGGTGCCGCCGCCGATCTTGACCGCGGCCAGGTTGACCGCGGCGAAGACGATCAGGAAGCCCGCCGACCCCATCAGGCTGATGCCCTCGAGGTCCACGGTGTTGACCACCACGAGGGTGCCGATCGTGGTCGCGACCAGCCCGCCGACGGGCCGGTCCCACACCGGCCTGGCCAGACGCGCCGGCAGCTCGCCGTGCCGCGCCATCAGATAGCTGAACTTCGCGGCGCCGTACATGGTGGCGTTGATCGCGCTGGCCGTGGAGACGACGGCAGCGACCGCGATCATGGTGAACCCGGCCTCTCCGAAGAACGGCCGGGCGGCGGCGGCGAGCGCGTAGTCGCGCTGGTCACTGATCTCGGCGGGCGTCAGGTTGCCGACGGCCACGAACGCGACCAGGACGTAGAGCACGATCACCGCGCCGATGGCCACCGCGAACGCGCGCGGCAGGGTCCGCTCGGGATCCCGGGCGTCCTCCGAGGCGTTCGCGATCAGCTCGAAGCCTTCGTAGCCGAGGAAGATCAGCGCGCCCGCGTACAGCACCGTGCCGGTGGACGGGAATCCCGAGGGCGACACCCGATCGGCGTGGACCGAGACCAGCCCGCCGACGCAGAAGACGACGAGGACGGCGAGCTTGAAGTAGACCAGCACCGCCTCGCTGCCGGCGACCAGGCGTGACCCCCCGAGGTTCAGCACGGCGAAGGCCAGGATCACCAGGCTGCCGAAGACGTGACGCCCGACCAGCTCCGGCGCCAGTCCGACGAGCGCGGCGAGGTAGGAACCGAAAGCGACGGCGTAGAGGCCGAGCATGACGAAGTAGCTCAACCAGAGCAGCAGGTTCAGCGGCCCGGCGATGCCGACCCCGAACGCCCGGTCGAGGAAGGTCGCCGTGCCGCCACGGCTGCGGACCTGCACCGAGAGCCGGGCGTACGACACTCCGGTGAGCGCCGCGACCAGGCCGCCGACGCAGAAGGACACGTAGCTGGCGCTGCCGGCGAGCTCGGCGGTGAGTCCGAGCACCGAGAAGATGCCACCGCCGACCATGCCGCCGATGCCGATCGAGACCAGTGCGGCCACACCGAGCCCACTGCGGTCCGGATCGCTCACCTTGCTGGCTCCCCTCGACCTCACGGCAGTTGTCGGATCACGTCCTCGGCGAACCGGCCGATCCCGTCGAGCTTCTGCTCCAGGCTCGCCTCCAGCCCGTGATAGTAGGCCCACGGCATCGTCCAGACATCGGTGACTCCGGAGTCCGCGGCCACAGCGAACTGGTCGGGCAGGAACGCATCCGTGAGCGCGGTGATCACCCGGAAGTCGCCGGTCGCGCCGATCTCCTCGCGCAGCTCGGCCAGCCGGCGGGCGTGCCGGCCGGCCTCCTCGGTCGTGTAGAGGTCACCGATCCAGCCGTCGTGACGGGCCGCCCGTGCGAACGCCACCTCGGACAGGCCGCCGACGTAGACCGGGATCGGCGCGGTCGGCGTCGGCTCCATCGTCAGCCGCGGCGTCGGGTAGTGCTGCCCGTCGGTCTCGGTCCAGCCCGGGGCCCACAGCTGCTCCAGCAGCGCGAGCGCCTCGTCGGTACGCCGACCGCGGCTGCCGAAGTCCTGCCCCATCAGCGCGAACTCCTCGCGGCACCAGCCGACCCCGACGCCGAGGGCGACCCGGTTGCCGCTGAGCACCGCGGCCGTGCCGACGGACTTGGCCACCTGGTACGGGCTGCGCAGCGCGGCCACGTAGACCGAGGTGAAGAACCGGATCCGCTCGGTCGCCTGGGCCAGTGCCGCGGTCAGCACCCACGGGTCCGGCCAGTCGGCCTCGTGGTCCCAGCGCCGCTTCCCGTCGGGCGTGTAGGGGTACGGCGTGTCCAGGTCCTCGAGCTCCACGACGTGGTCGGGGATTGCCAGCGCGTCGTACCCACACGCATCGGCCGCGCGGGCAAGAGCCACGACCTCACCGACGGGCTGGAAGGCCAGGCTGATCGCGAAGCGCATGGCTCAGGGTAGAACGAATTCCAGTTGAAGACTCCGTCGACGTCGAGCGCGGGGCCTCGCTTGTCGCCGGACAACGTCCTGGGCGATGCTGCAGGGGACGCGCGCACATCGAGGGAGGGCAGAGCGATGACGGAGGCAGAGGAGCCGACCGAAGCCCGCTTCCGGGTGAGCCCGAAGGCGATCGGCGCGCTGGTCGTGGCCGTGCTCGCGCTGGTGTTCGTCTTCCAGAACACCGCGGAGCGCAGGGTGCACTTCTGGTTCTGGCACGCCTCGATGCCGATGTGGGTCTGGTTCCTCGCCCTGTTCGCGGCCGGCGTCGTGATCGGCTCGCTGTTCCCGTGGCTGCGGCCACGACGAGGCGAGTCGTAGGCTCGACCGGCCCCGGGCCGGCACGCCTGTTCAGCTCCCGGTCACCGGGTCGGGGGCGATCCCCGTCGTCGAGGTGATGTGGTCGGGGACGTCGCCCGCGTAGTCACCGGTGTTGACGGTGTCTGCGGGCTCCATGAGCATCAACCGCGCGCCGCGCTCGGAGACCGGCCGGTGCTCGACCCCGCGCGGGACCACGAACGTGTCGTGCTCCCCCAGCGTGACCTTCCGCTCCGATCCGTCGGCCGCCCGCAGCTGGATGTCCAGCTCGCCGTCGAGGACCACGAACAGCTCGTCGGTGTCGGCGTGCGCGTGCCAGACGAACTCACCGGCGACCTTCACCACCACGACCTTCCAGTCGTTCACGCGGGCCAGGACGCGCGGGCTCCAGAGCTCCTCGAAGGAGTCGAGCACGGTGTCGATGTTCGTGATCGGGTTGCTCATGGGGCCATCGTCGGGCCGGCAGCGCTGGCACGGAACGGATTTTCGGCGCCGACTGCACGCACGATCCGGCCCGGACCCGTCACGGAAGGCAGTGCTGGGGCGCGTCGTCTCGCGCGACCACCGTCAACGTGACCTTCTGGCGGACCCCCGCCCCTCGGAGACGAGGAGGCTCGGCGACGCTGACGTGGACCTTCATGCCCACCCGCTTGCCGGCACGATGAGCGCACCAGAGGATGTCGACCAGGTGCTGGGTCGGGCCGGATTCCACAGGCCGGACGTACTCGCCGGTGCTCGCGAGCGCGTCGGCGATCTCGGCCACCAGGGCTTCGGTCCCTCCCCCGACAGAGGGGTGCATGGGGACGACGGTAACCCTTGGGACTGCTGGGACGGAAGAGGGTGGAGTAGACCACCCGGATGCGGTCCGAACAGTGGCCCCGCGAGAGGACACGCCGCCGCACGCAGACAAGCACGGTGAGGCTGATGCGAAAAGCAGAACACAGGACCCGAGATCTGGGTCCGGCCGGGATCTCTCGAGAGATCGCGTCGGTGGAGCTGAGGGGATTCGAACCCCTGACCCCTTGCATGCCATGCCCAAGAACGGCACCGCCGCTACCAACTGCGCCGCGCCCGCCCAGCCCGCCTCGATCTGGTGGAGCTGAGGGGATTCGAACCCCTGACCCCTTGCATGCCATGCCCAAGAACGGCACCGCCGCTACCAACTGCGCCCACCCGCCGCAGCCGGTCGATTCGGTGGAGCTGAGGGGATTCGAACCCCTGACCCCTTGCATGCCATGCAAGTGCGCTACCAACTGCGCCACAGCCCCGCTGCTCCCCTGGTCTCCCGCGGGGCAACTCGCGGAATCTTAGCCAACCGGGGTGTCGGATGCGAAATCCGGGCCGTGCACCGCGGGATGGGCCGTCTCGTTGTACGACGCGAGCCGGATCCCGCGGCCGTGGGGGTCCGCCTCGACCACGGCCCAGCCGCAGTTGTCGAGACCGCGCAGCGTGCCGAGCACGTCCTCGGGCCAGCCCAGGAACGCCACCAGAGACACCTTCGTGCATGCGCCGTGGGCGACCACGACGGACGTCTCTCCGTCCGGGGTGGTGTTCCAGATCTCCCGCAGCACCGGCACCATGCGAGCGACCACGTCCGCGGTCGTCTCGGCTCCCGCGACGTAGCCGGTGACGTGCCCGTCCCGCCACGAGGCGTGCGCGTCCGGGATCCGCTCGGCGAACTCCTGCAGGGTCAGGCCGGCTCGGTCGCCGGCGTCGAACTCCCGCAGGCGAGCGTCGTGGCGGACCTCGAGACCGGTCGCCGCCGCGAGGTAGGAGGCCGTCTCGCGGGCACGCGCGAGGTCGCTGCTCCACAAGCGCGGTCGGCGCCATCGCCGCGACGTACGGCGCGAGCGCCTGCGCCTGTGCGTGCCCCGTGTCGTCCAGGCCGATGTCGGTGTGGCCCTGCGCTCTGCCCTCGAGGTTCCAGGCCGTCTGGCCGTGTCGGACCAGGACGAGCCGGGTCACTTCTGCTGAGCTCGGCCGGGCCGGCGTTGACCGGGAGGTCGATCAGCGGGCAGTCCCGCCAGAGTCGTTCGAGGGCGTAGAACTCCCGCTCCTCGGTGTGCTGCACGTGCACGACGAGATCGCCGTAGTCCAGCAGCACCCAGCGCCCGTCGCGCTCACCTTCTCGCCGGATCGGCTTGACGCCGAGCTCGCGGAGCTTGTCCTCGATCTCGTCGACGACCGCCCGCACCTGGCGGTCGTTGGCCGCCGAGCAGAGCACGAACGCGTCGGTGATGACCAGCTGGTCGGAGACGTCGAAGGCGATGATGTCGGTGGCGAGCTTGTCCTCCGCCGCGAGGGCGGCGGCGCGCACGAGCTCGAGCACGCGCGGGGTTGCGGTCATGGGGCCGCTCCGATCATGGCTGCTGTTCCTGGTAGAGGCCGTGCTTGGCGATGTACTGCACCACCCCGTCGGGCACGAGGTACCACACCGGCTCGCCGGCGGCGGTGCGCTTGCGGCAGTCGGTCGAGGAGATCGTCAGCGCCGGGATCTCGAGGATCGTGACCCGGTCGGCCGGGATGCCCTCGAGCGTGGCCGGGGTCCATGTCGTAGCCCGGGCGGGTGCAGCCGACGAACTGGGCCAACGCCCACAGCTCGGGCGCGTTGCGCCAGGTGAAGATCTCGGTCAGCGCGTCGGCGCCGGTGATGAAGAACAGGTCGGTGTCGGGCATCGCCGCCGAGAGCTCGCGCAGCGTGTCGATCGTGTACGTCGGACCCGGCCGGTCGATGTCCACCCGGGACACGGTGAACCGCGGGTTGGACGCGGTGGCGATCACCGTCATCAGGTAGCGGTGCTCGACGGAGGTGACCTCGCGCGTGGACTTCTGCCACGGCTGGCCGGTGGGGACGAAGACGACCTCGTCGAGGTCGAACCACGACTGCACCTCGCTGGCCGCGACCAGGTGACCGTGGTGGATCGGGTCGAACGTGCCCCCCATGACGCCCACGCGGCGACGGGAGCTGCTGCCCGGTGCTGGGGGCACGAGGAGTGCTGCTCAGGAGTGCTCGCGTCCCCTGCCGAACGCCAGCAGCGCGGCCATCAGCACCAGCAGGATGAGGAGGATGCCACCACCGATGTAGTACGGCGCCCAGAACGTGCCGGAACCGGCGACGTCGGTGCCGCCGGAGTGCGAGCGAGGCCAGCAATGCGATCATGGCCGGTACCTTACCGGCCGATCGGTCGCCGCAGCCACGGACGCGCCCCTGACGCCGGCATCCGGTCAGTGTCCGAAGAGCAGCCCGACGCCGGCCAGCACCAGCCAGAAGCGCACGGTCCGTCCGATGAACACGGTGACGATGAAGATGGTGAAGTTCATCCGCAGCGTCCCGGCCAGGACCGCGATGACCGCCAGCGGCGGGAAGCCGGTGACCGCGGAGACGAACGCGATCGCGCCGGCGAACGACCGGCCGGCCCGACGATGCGCTCGTGCCACCGGGCGTAGGAGAGCTGCCACTTCTCGGTCTCCATCTTCTGCCGGATCCAGCGGATCCGCAGCGACTGCCTTGCCGGCGACGTACCAGAGGATCTTGCCGACGCTCTGTCCGGCGCCCCCGACCGCAGCCAGCTGCCAGTCCGAGAGGTTGTGCGCCTTGATGGCGACCGCGGCGAGGTACGCCTCGACGTTCAGGATCGGGAGCAGTGCCGATGCGATCGAGAACAGGAACGTCCCGATGACCAGCTTCACGCGCGTCGCGCCCTCGGCGTCGTGGTCGCGATCGAGTCCGGTGGCGGTCGGGGATCGGCAGCCCGATGCGGGCCACCCGGATCAGGGAGGCGACCTTGAAGACCAGCAGCGCACTCGCCACGACTGCGCCCACCCACGCGAGGTGGGTGAGCAGCAGGAAGACCGCGAACAGGGCCGAGTTCACCGCCTTCGCGGGTGCGTCCAGTTGTAGCGGTAGACGATCCGGTCCACGACGTAGAAGTAGTTGGGGCTGCGGATCCGCCACGCCAGGAAGGCGATCGAGAGGAAGCAGTCGATCACCATGAACTCGGCGAGGTAGATCAGCACCGGGCACGGTGAACTCGGGGTGCAACCAGGCCAGGCCGAGGTAGAACGCCGCGGCGCAGAAGCGGTCGCTCATGATGTCCAGGACCGCGCCGATCCGGGTCTCGTGGTGCAGCCGCCGGGCGACCTGACCGTCGAGGGAGTCCCCGACCCAGTAGATGACCAGACCGACCACGAGCAGCTTCAGCGCCGGGCTCCAGAAGCCACCGGTGCGGTCGGCGTGCATCGCGAAGCCCATCACCGTGACCGCGGCGATCGTGCGGATGAACGTGATGATCGTCGCCGGTGTGGCGAAGCGTTCCTTGGCCGGATCTGCCCAGACGTCCAGCGTCGCCTGCGTCGACGCCTCAGCGGTCCTCTTCACGCGCGCACGGTGCCATCGCCGGTCGACGACGTACTTGCTTGAGGTCATCTCCGGCAGCCCCAGCGGGCCGCGGGCGTGCAGCTTCTGGGTGGAGATCCCGATCTCGGCGCCGAAGCCGAACTCGCCGCCGTCGGTGAAGCGGGTCGAGGCGTTCACCATCACCGCGGCGGAGTCCACGGCGGCGGTGAACCGGCGAGCGGCAGCGACTGCGAGCCGGTGACGATCGCCTCGGTGTGACCCGAGGAGTGCCGGCGGATGTGCGCGAGGGCAGCGTCGAGGTCGGGCACCACCGCCGCGGAGATCTCCAGCGCGAGGTACTCGGTGTCCCAGTCCTCGTCGGTGGCCGGCACGCACGCCGTCGTACGCCGCGAACGGCGGGTCGCCGTGGATCTGCACCCCGGCCTCCTGCAGGGCGCGCGACGACCCGGGGCAGGAACTCGGCGGCCACGGCCTGGTGCACCAGCAGCGACTCGGCGGCGTTGCACACCGAGGTGCGCTGGGTCTTGGAGTTCATGACGATCGGCGAGCGCCATGTCGAGGTCGGCGGCCGCGTCGACGTACACGTGGCAGTTGCCGACGCCGGTCTCGATCACCGGCACCGTCGACTCCTCGACGACCGACCGGATCAGCCCCGCTCCGCCTCGCGGGATCAGCAGGTCGACCAGCCCGCGGGCGCGCATCAGCGCCTTCACGGCGTCGTGGCCCTCTCCCGGCGACCAGTGCGACCACGTCCGCGGGCAGCCCGGCGGCCGCCAGAGCGTGCGCGCAGCACCTCCACGACCGCGGTGTTGGACCGCAGCGCGCTGGAGGAGCCGCGCAGCAGCACGGCGTTGCCGCTCTTGAGGCAGATGCCGGCGGCGTCGGCGGTGACGTTCGGACGGGCCTCGTAGATCACGCCGACCACGCCGAAGGGCACCCGGACCTGGCGCAGCTCGAGCCCGTTGGCGAGGATCCAGCCGCGCAGCACCTCGCCCACCGGGTCGGGCAGCGCCGGCGACGTCCCGCAGACCCTGCGCCATCGCGGCGACCCGGGTCGCTGTCGAGCCGGAGCCGGTCGACCAGGTGGGCGGGCGTGCCGGCGTCCTCGGCCGCGGCGACGTCGTCGGCGTTGGCCGACGAGGATCCGTCGGTGCGGTCGGTCAGCGCCTGCGGCCATCGCCTCGCAGCGCTGCGTCCTTCGCCGACACGGGTCGCCAGCGGCCAGCACGGCGGCGGCCTCACGGGCACGCGTCGCCACCTGCACGATCTGCGTCGGACATGGTGGTGAGCCTATAGCGCGCTCAGAGCCGGAACGACACCGACATCGGCGAGTGGAACCCGGCCGGACGGCCGCCTCCGCGCCGGTCCCGCAGGGACTTCTGCGACGACCTCGAGACCGACGACCTCCCACTGCGGCAGGCCGGCGGACTCACGGTGCTCGGTCCACAGCCGCAGGGCGAGCGACGCGACGTCGACCATCGAGTCGCCCTCGTCCCAGAACTGCAGCTCGGCGCTGCTGCCGGTGAAGGACACCTCGTCGATGAACGGGCGTTGCTCCCCGAGCCGGGCCAGCGCCGACCGGACGAGCAACGGCTCGACCGGATCACCCGCCACCGTCAGCGTCACGTGCCACAGGCGCCCCGTCAGGGTCCACCACCACGCCCTCCTCAGCCGTCGCCCCCGACAGGTCCAGTCTGCTCGACGTCGGGCGGTCCGGGTAGCGGAATCGGTCAACTCACCGCTGCAGGCACGGCTCAGTCGAGCAGGGTGAGGTCGTCGCGGTGCACCACCTCACGCTCGTACGACGCACCGAGCTCACGTGCCAGCTCACGCGTCGAGCGCCCGAGCAGCGCCGGCAGCTCGCCGGCGTCGTAGTTGACCAGACCACGGGCGATCGCGCGGCCGTCAGGGTCCACCAGGTCGACGGGGTCGCCGGCCGCGAAGGTCCCGGTCACGCCCGTGATCCCGGCGGGCAGCAGCGACGCGCGTCGCTCGGTGACCGCGCGCACCGCGCCGGCGTCCAGGCGGATCGCCCCCTTGCCCTCGGTCGCGTGCGCGAGCCAGAGCAACCGCGTCGGCCGGCGACGACCGGTGGCGTGGAACAGCGTGCCCACCGGCTCACCGGCCAGGGCAGCCGCGACCTGGCCGGCGTCGGTCAGCACGACCGGAACACCTGCGGCGGTGGCGATCCGGGCCGCCTCGAGCTTGGTCTGCATCCCGCCGGTGCCGATGCCGGCGCTCCCGGCCCTGCCGACCAGCACGCCTTCGAGGTCGGCGTCGCTCCGGACGTCGGACACCAGCCGGCTCCCGGAAGCAGCCGGCGGGCCGTCGTACAGGCCGTCGACGTCGGAGAGCAGGACCAGCAGCTCGGCGTGGACCAGGTGCGCGACGAGCGCGGCCAGCCGGTCGTTGTCGCCGAAGCGGATCTCGGTCGTGGCCACCGTGTCGTTCTCGTTGACGATCGGGACCACGCCCATGCCGAGCAGCGTGACGAAGGTGCGCTGGGCGTTGCGGTAGTGCCCGCGCCGGGTGACGTCGTCCAGGGTGAGCAGCACCTGCCCGGTGACCAGGCCGTGGGCCGCGAACTCCTCGGTGTAGCGATGCACCAGCAGGCCCTGGCCGACCGACGCCGCCGCCTGCTGGCGCGCAAGGTCGCGGGGACGCCGGCTTGAGCGCGAGCGGAGCAAGCCCGGCCGCGATCGCGCCCGAGGAGACCAGCACGATCTCCGCGCCGGCCTGCGCCGTCGCGGCCAGCGCGTCGACGAGCGCGCGCACGCGGTGCGGGTCGATGCCCCCGGACGCCGTGGTCAGCGAGGAGGAGCCCGACCTTCACCACGACCCGCTTCGCCGACCTGACCGCCGACCTAGTCATCGCCGACCCGGCCATCGCTGCCCTGCTGTTCACTGCCCTGCTGTTCACTGCCCGCGTCGGACCCGCCGCTGCGGTCGATGCGGCGCGCGACGTCGGCGCGGGTCTCGGCGTCGCCACGCTCGGGCATCGCCTCGTCGATAGCACGGCGCCGGCGGGCCGCGGGCCGGGACTCGGTGAACCGCTGGTCCTCACCGCGGCGGCCGAGCATCTCGGCGCCGGCGTCGAGGCCCGGCTTGAAGTCGAAGACCACCGCGTTGTCCGGGTCGCCGATGAGCACCGGGTCGCCCTCGACCGCCCCGAGCTCGAGCAGCCTTGCCTCCACGCCCAGCCGGTTGAGGCGGTCGGCCAGGAACCCGACCGCCTCGTCGTTGCTGAAGTCGGTCTGCCGGATCCAGCGCTCGGGCTTCTCGCCGCGGACGCGCCAGCCCTCGGGTGCCTCGGTGACCGTGAACTCGTCGGTGGACTGGGCGGCCCGGGGGCGGATCACGATCCGTTCGGCGCGCTCGACCGCGCGCTCCGTGCGTGCTTCGCCGACGACCGCAGCCATCGCGAAGGTCAGGTCCTTGAGCCCCTCGTGGCTCGCCGCGCTGACGACGAAGACCGGCCAACCCTTGGCCTGCGATGTCGGCCCGGACGATGTCGGCCATGTCGCGCCCGTCGGGGACGTCGGCCTTGTTCAGGGCAACCAGGCGGGGACGGTCCTCGAGACCGCCGTACCGGGCCAGCTCGCGCTCGATCACCTCGAGGTCCTCGACCGGGTTGCGACCCGGCTCCAAGGTGGCGAGGTCGACGACGTGGACCAGCGCCGCGCACCGCTCGACGTGCCGCAGGAAGTCGTGCCCGAGCCCGCGGCCCTCGCTCGCGCCCTCGATCAGGCCGGGGACGTCGGCGACGGTGAACGTGACGTCGCCGGCCCGGACGACTCCGAGGTTCGGCACCAGCGTGGTGAACGGGTAGTCGGCGACCTTCGGACGCGCCCGGCTCAGCGCCGCGATCAGACTCGACTTCCCCGCGCTCGGGAATCCGACCAGCCCGACATCGGCGACGACCTTGAGCTCGAGCTGGATCGTGCGTTCCTCACCGGGCTCCCCGAGCAGCGCGAAGCCCGGGGCCTTGCGCTTGGCGGAGGCGAGCGCCGCGTTGCCGAGTCCGCCGCGGCCGCCCTCTGCGACCACCATCTCGGTGCCGGCGCCGACGAGGTCGGCGATGACCTCGCCGTCCTCGGTCACGACGGTGCCGTCGGGCACGGGAAGGACCAGGTCCTCGCCGTGCGAGCCGTTGCGGTGCCCGCCCGCGCCGTGGCCGCCGTGACCGGCCCTGCGGCGGGCGTTGTGGTGGTAGTCGATCAGCGTCGTGACGTCCGGGTCGACGCGCAGGACGACCGAGCCGCCCGGGCCGCCGTTGCCGCCGTCAGGCCCTCCGAGCGGTTTGAACTTCTCGCGGTGCACCGACGCCACGCCGTTGCCACCGCGACCCGCGGCGACGTGGAGCACCACGCGGTCGACGAAGGTCGGGACTGCCATCGGGTGCTCCTTCCTGGTCGTGGTCGTTCGGTGGGAACGACACGCGGGCTGAACGACACGAAGGGCGCCCCTGGCAGATCAGGGACGCCCAACGTTGAAATCGGTGTGGTGCTAGCGCCCGGTCACTCCGACGGGACGATGTTGACCACGCGGCGACCTCGCCGCGTGCCGAACTCCACGTTGCCCGCGACCAGCGCGAACAGCGTGTCGTCACCGCCGCGGCCGACGCCGCTGCCCGGGTGGAAGTGGGTGCCGCGCTGGCGGACGATGATCTCGCCGGCGTTGACCAGCTGGCCGCCGTACCGCTTCACGCCGAGGCGCTGAGCGTTGGAGTCGCGGCCGTTCTTGGTGGACGCCGCGCCCTTCTTGTGTGCCATGTCAGATAGTCCTTCGTGCTGGACCGGGGCCTCGCCGGGCTCGACCTCCGGTGAAACTCAGAGCTTGATGTCGGTGACCTTGACCTGGGTGTACTTCTGGCGGTGACCCTGGCGCTTCTTGTAGCCGGTCTTGTTCTTGTACTTCTGGATGATGATCTTCGGGCCCTTCGTCGCGCCGAGGACCTCGACGGTCACGGCGGCCTTGTCCAGGCCGGTCGCGGTGACCTTCTCGCCGTCGACCACCATCACCACGGGCAGGGTCAGGGACGCGCCAGCGACCTCGTCGGTCCTGTCGATCTCGATGACGTCGCCGACAGCAACCTTCTGCTGCTTGCTGCCACTGCGCACGATCGCGTACACGGCCGTCTCACTCTCCTCGTCGATGAAGCTCAAGGTTCGCCAGGCGCGCACAGGTCCCGCCGGGAGGGTGGGAGTGGTGCCACGCGGAAACGGCGTGCGCGAGCACGCCGAGGGTCAACATTACGCGGTCGTCGGTAGCCGGGTCAAAACGGTACGGACGGGACGCGACCGGAATAGTTAGCCGATGTGAAGTATTGTCCTGGCGTGGCCGAATCCCCCGCTGCTCCACCGTCCCCGAGCCGACCCCTGTCCCGCTTCGACAAGGACCACCCGCACTACCGCTGGGTCGCGCTGTCGAACACCACGCTCGGCATGCTGATGGCGACGATCAACTCCTCGATCGTGATCATCTCGCTGCCGGCGATCTTCCGCGGCATCCACCTCGACCCGCTCGAGCCCGGCAACGTCGGCTACCTGCTGTGGATCATCATGGGCTTCCTGGTCGTCTCCGCCGTGCTCGTGGTGACGCTCGGCCGGCTCGGCGACATCTACGGCCGGGTCAAGATGTACAACCTCGGCTTCGCGGTGTTCTCGGTCTTCTCGGTCCTGCTCTCGGTCGACCCGTTCACCGGCGGGCCGGGCGCCATGTGGCTGATCGTGATGCGGATCGGGCAGGGCATCGGCGGCGCGATGCTCTTCGCGAACGCGACCGCGATCCTCACCGACGCGTTCCCGGCCGACCAGCGCGGGATGGCGCTGGGCATCAACCAGGTCTCGGCGATCGCCGGCTCGTTCCTGGGCCTGCTCATCGGCGGGCTGCTCTCGGAGTGGCACTGGCGGGCGGTCTTCTGGGTCAGCGTGCCGATCGGCGTCCTCGGCGACCGTCTGGGGCTACCGGTCCCTCGTCGAGCTGGGCGTCCGCCGCCGCAATGCCCGGCTCGACGTACCCGGCAACCTCACCTTCGCGGTCGGCCTGACCGCGCTGCTGGTCGCGATCACCTACGGCATCCAGCCCTACGGCGACCACAACACCGGCTGGACGAACCCGTGGGTGCTCGCAGGCCTGATCGGCGGCACGACGCTGCTGGTCGCCTTCATCTTCGTCGAGCAGCGAGTCGAGCACCCGATGGTCTCGATCGGCCTGTTCCGGATCCGCTGCGTTCAGCATGGCCAACATGGCCGGCCTGATGGCCTCCATCGGGCGCGGCGGCCTGCAGTTCATGCTGATCATCTGGCTCCAGGGCATCTGGCTGCCGCTGCACGGCTACAGCTACGAGTCGACACCGCTGTGGGCGGGCATCTACCTGCTTCCCCTCACCATCGGATTCCTCGCCGCCGGACCGGTGTCCGGATGGCTCTCGGACCGATTCGGCGCCCGCCTGTTCGCCACCGGCGGCTCGCTCGTCGTGGCGGCGACCTTCGTGTTGCCTGCTGGTCCTCCCGATCGACTTCGGCTACCCGTGGTTCGCCGCGATCATCTTCCTCAACGGGATCGGCTCCGGCCTGTTCACCGCACCGAACACGACCGCGGTGATGAACTCCGTGCCCGCCCACGAGCGCGGCGCCGCCTCGGGGATCCGCGGCACGATCTTCAACTCCGGCACGTCGCTGTCGATCGGGGTCTTCTTCTCGCTGATGATCGTCGGCCTGGCGAACGTGCTGCCCCGGAGCCTGACCAGTGGCCTGATCGACCAGGGCGTCCCGCACGACGTCGCCTCGACGATCGGCAACCTGCCACCGGTCGGCTCGCTGTTCGCGTCGTTCCTCGGCTACAACCCGATCGGGTCGCTGCTCGGCCCGACCGGAGCGCTCGACAAGCTTCCCGCCGGCAACGTCGACACCCTGACCGGCAAGGAGTTCTTCCCCCACCTGATGTCCGGTCCGTTCCACCACGGGCTGGTGATCGTCTTCGGTGCGGCCGCGGCCATGATGGTGGTCGCCGCCGGCGCCTCGTGGCTCGCCGGCGGGAAGTACGTGCACGACGAGGAGCACTCCGAGATGGCGGCCGGTGAGGCCATGGGGCGCGAGTGAACGAGATCGAGGACACGGCCGGGCCCGAGGCAGCACGACTCTACGTCGCACTCGGCCGGCTCACCCGGGCGCTCCGGCGACAGGTCCCCGACGCCGCGGTCGGCCACGGTTCTCTCAGCGTGCTGGCCACGCTCCTGCGGGAGGGGCCGATGCGGCTCGGGGCGATCGCGGAGGCCGAGTCCGTCAGCGCGCCGTCGATGACCCGCATCGTCGGCCTCCTCGAAGAGCTCGGCCACGTGCGCCGTACGCCGGACCGGATGGACCGCCGAGCCCAGATCATCGAGCTCACGGCCACCGGTCGCGAGCTGGTGCTGCACGGGCGTGCGCAGCGCATGGTCGCGCTCTCCGACCGGCTCGCCGGGCTCGACCCCGAGGCGCGCGACGCGCTGCTCCGGGCACTCCCTGTCCTGGAGCACCTGAGCGACGACTGAGCAACGGCTGGGCGAGAACTGGCCGGCGGCTCCGGTCAGCGCTTGCGCGAGCCCTTCTTCTTGATCGGCACGTGCAGCAGGTGCTCGTGCTCCGTTTCCGCGCCGGCCTCCGTCTGCTCGTCCGACCCGGCCGAGGCTCCGGTGGGGTCCGACTCCGGTGCAGGAGCATTGGCAGGCTCTGCCTGGGCGGCCGCCGTCGGCGGTCCCGCCGGGCGCGCCGCGCGCCGGCGCCGGGTGCTGGTGACCACGATCGGCTGGGCCGGCTCGGCCGGCGCCTCGTCCTCGTCGGACGGCGGGTCCGTCTGAGCGACCTGGGCCCAGGTCACCTCGACCGGCGCCTCGTCCACCTCGCCGGCTGCGTCCGGCTGCCCGGTCTCGGCCTCGTGCTCGGCCTCGTGCGTCGGCCTGGGTGGTGTCGGCCTGCGTCGGCTTCCGGTTCCGCGGCCGTGGTCTCGGTCTCTGTGGTCTCGGTGGTCTCTGTGGTCTCGGTGGTCTCGGTGGTCTCCGACGCGGGCAACGTCGCACCCTCGACGCCTTCGTCGCCGGTCTGGTCGTCGCCGGCCTCGGACTCGGGGTGCGGCTTGGTGCCGGCCAGGGCCATCGGCGTCGGCTTGACCGGCTCGGGCGTGCTGTCGGCGCCACGTCCGCGGGCCCGGCCGCCGCGCCCGCGCCGGCTTCGTCCTTCGTCGGCGCCCGAGCCGCGCCCACCCGACTCGACCGGGTGGTCGTGGAGGATGACACCGCGGCCCTTGCAGTGCTCGCACTCCTCGCTGAACGCCTCGAGCAGCCCGGTGCCGATCCGCTTGCGGGTCATCTGCACCAGGCCGAGGGAGGTGACCTCCGCAACCTGGTGACGGGTGCGGTCGCGGCCCAGGCACTCGACCAGGCGTCGCAGCACCAGGTCACGGTTGGACTCCAGGACCATGTCGATGAAGTCGATGACGATGATGCCGCCGATGTCGCGCAGCCGCAGCTGGCGGACGATCTCCTCGGCGGCCTCGAGGTTGTTCTTGGTGACCGTCTCCTCGAGGTTGCCCCCGGAGCCGGTGAACTTGCCGGTGTTCACGTCCACGACGGTCATCGCCTCGGTGCGGTCGATCACCAGCGATCCCCCGGAGGGCAGCCACACCTTGCGGTCGAGGCCCTTGGCGATCTGCTCGTCGACCCGGTACGCCGCGAAGGCGTCCTTGCCGTTGGGCGACTCGTAGCGCTCGAGCCGCTCCTTGAGGTCCGGCGCGACGTGCGAGACGTAGCCCTCGACGAGATCCCAGGCGTCGTCACCCTCGACGACCAGCTTGGAGAAGTCCTCGGTGAACAGGTCGCGGACCACCTTCAGGGTCAGGTCCGGCTCGCCGTACAGCAGCTCGGGGCCCTTGCCGGCCTCGACCCGCTTCTCGATCTCCGACCAGCGCGCCGTGAGCCGCTCCACGTCGCGGGTCAGCTCGTCCTCGCTCGCGCCCTCGGCTGCGGTGCGCACGATCACCCCGGCGGTGTCGGGCACGATCTCCTTGAGCAGGTTCTTCAGACGGTTGCGCTCGGTGTCCGGGAGCTTGCGGGAGATGCCGCTGGTGTTGCCGTCGGGCACGTACACGAGGAACCGGCCGGGCAGGCTGATCTGACCGGTCAGCCGCGCACCCTTGTGACCGACGGGGTCCTTGGTGACCTGCACCAGGATCGTCTGGCCGGAGCTGAGCACCGACTCGATCTTGCGGGCCTGGCCGTCGGGGTGGCCCAGCGCCGACCAGTTCACCTCGCCGGCGTACAGGACCGCGTTGCGGCCCTTGCCGATGTCGACGAAGGCCGCCTCCATCGACGGCAGCACGTTCTGCACCCGGCCCAGGTAGATGTTGCCGATCAGCGAGGTCTGCGACTCGCGGGCGACGTAGTGCTCGACGAGCACCTTGTCCTCGAGCACGCCGATCTGGGTGAGGTCGCCGCGCTGACGGATCACCATCACCCGCTCGACCGACTCCCGGCGAGCCAGGAACTCTGCCTCGCTGACGATCGGGGCCCGGCGCCTGCCCGCCTCGCGGCCCTCACGGCGACGCTGCTTCTTGGCCTCCAGCCGCGTCGACCCGCTGACGCCGGTGATCTCGTCCTCGGGGTTGCGCGGCTTGCGGACCCTCGTGCGGCGGCGACGGGTGCCGCCCTCGCCGGAGTCACCGGCCTCGCCGGCGTCCTCCTCGGAGTCGTCGGTCTCGGTCTCGTCCGTGTCGCCGGTGTCCTCGCCGGCACCGCGGCGCCGCCGGCGACCGCCTCGGCGGCGCCGACGCCGCGGAGCGCCGTCGCCGCTCTCGGCCGCCTCGGCGCCCGCCTCGGGTCCGCTGCCGGACTCCGCCTCGGTCTCCTCCGAGGCGGGCGCGGCCTTCGCGGCCGCCTTCTTCGTGGTCTTCTTCGCGGCCTTCTTGGCCGTCTTCTTGGCGGCCTTCTTCGGCTCCTTGCCGCCCTCGCCGTCGGCGGTGCCACCGGCGTCGGCCGGCGCCTCGGCCGCGTCCGGCGCCGACTCCGCGCCGCGGGTGCGCTTGCGGGCCGGGGCGGCGGTCGCCTCCGGCGGCTGGAACAGCACCATCGGGGCTGCCGCCGCCTTGGCCGCGGCCTTCCTGGTCGCCTTCTTCGGCGCCTCGGCCTCGGCTGGGGCGTCATCGGCAGCGGGCCCAGCGGGTGAGCCGGCGCCCTCGGCCGCCTTCTTCGTGGCCTTCTTCGCGGCCTTCTTCGCCGTCTTCTTGGCCGGCGCCTTCTTCGCAGCCTTCTTGGCCGCCTTCTTCGCCGGCGCCTCGGTGGGCGTGTCCGGCGAGGTCAGGTCACCCGCGTTCGAAGCCGAATTGTCGGAATTGCTGGTTTCATCAGCGTCGAGCAAGGTGCTCTCCTCGTGCACGGGCCCTGCGCATCGCCGGGCAACCGTGCGGGTCGCGTCGCGGGAGGTCTTGTCCCGCGACGAAAAGCCTGCTGTCGGCGACGACACCCTCCGTGTGCGTACGTCGAGCGGGTGCTCCTTCGCCACCGACCGCGGTCGTTCAGCCTGCGGCGGGACGCGCTGTCACCACGTCTCACCCGGCCGCGTCGCGGTCCGGCAACAACGGATCCCCCACCGTGCCGGTCAGCGGATCAAGGGGCCCCTGGGCCAGTCGCTGCGCGAGCACAGCGGGCCGGACCAGGATCTCCGTGATCTCACCGAGCGCGGCGAGAACGTCGTCGGGTCTCACGGACGGCGTTCCGTGCCGTAAAACCACTTGCAGTATCGCACATGTTTCCCCGTCATTCGCCGACGCGCCGCACGGGCGCACCTCCAGCGACACGATCGCGGCACGGGCGTCGAACCGGCGCAGGCCCTTCTTGGTCATCCGCTCGACCGGCGCTTCGGGCGCGGCGAGCAGCTGCGCCGCCGCCTCCTCGAGCGCCTCGCTGGTCACGTCGGTCAGCGTGATCGCCCAGACCGACGCCTCCAGCCGGTCGGCCAGCGACCCGCCGCGGCTCTCGACGACGTCGAGGAGGTCGAGCCCGTCCGGCAGTGAGGCGTCCAGGTCGCGCCGGACCGCGTCGGGGTCGACGACCTGGGAGAGGCCGATCTCCAGGTACTCCGCCTCGCTGGCGGCCCCGGTCGGGCTGGCTCCGGCGTACGAGATCCGTGGGTGGGGGTTGAACCCGGACGAGTAGGCCATCGGCACCCGTGCCCGGAACAGCGCCCGCTCGAAGGCCCGGCTGAAGTCCCGATGGCTGGTGAACCGGAGCCGGCCACGCTTGGCGTAGCGGATCCGCAGCCGCTGGACCGGCGGCGCCTGCTGCTCGGGCTGGCTGCGCTTCTGGGGGCCGGTCACGCGCAGGACCCTACCGAGCCGGGCGGCGGACGAAACCTGCCCTACCGTGACCGTGACTCCGCGCGCACCAGCGGCGACTGGTAGATCGACTTGACCA
The DNA here is from genome assembly GCA_963731485.1 of uncultured Actinomycetota bacterium. GTDB lineage: Bacteria > Actinomycetota > Actinomycetes > Propionibacteriales > Nocardioidaceae > Marmoricola. The sequence continues at coordinate 140,889 of CAVSVQ010000007.1, read as the reverse complement.
CGTCGCCGCCGAGCCAGTCCGTGAGGCGCTCGGCCGCGGAGTCGAGCGCACGCACAGCGTCGCGCGGCAGGCGCTCGGCTGGTACGACGACCACGGCACCGTCGTCGCGCTGCGTCCAGCCGCCGACGACGCGGCCGTCCCACCAGGCGGTGGGACCACCGTTGCCGTTGGCGTCGAACAGTCGCTCGGCGTGGTCGCCGAGGTAGAACCCGCGCGCCTTCCAGCCCATCGTGGTCGGGTCGAGCGCAGGCAGGAGCGCCGCCCACGGATCGGGCGGCTCCACATCGTCGAGGTCGTCGGGGAGCACCCAGCCGGTGTCCTCGCCCGTCGTGGCGTCCGGGCCACCGTCGAGGCGCACCTCGACGGCACCGACGTCGGCGAGGGCGCGGCGCACGGCGGCCTTGGTCGCGCCGAGCCACCAGGTGATGTCCGCCTCGGTGCCGGGCCCGAAGGTGCGCAACCAGGATTCGACGAGCGCGGCGTAACCCCCGGCCTCCTCCAGCGGCGGCCCGGCGTCGACCCAGTCGGTGGCGACCGTCCACCGCGGCCGGGAGGTCTTCCAACCGCCGTCGTTGTCGCCGCGCACGATCGCGCCGGAGGCCGCCAGCGTGGTCAGGACCCGCGGCGCGACCGGGAACTCGCCACCGTAGGTCTTGCCCGGCGACACGACCAGGCGGGCGTCCAGCGCCGGCAGCTCGGCCCGCAGCTCCATCGTGGTCATCGGACCCCGCTCGTGCAGCAGCGCGAGCACGTCGGTCGTCGCGACCTCGACCCACGCCGGGCCGTCGTCGGTGATGCCGGCCTTGGCGACGTCGCGGGCGAGCTGGGCGCGCTGCTGCGTCGCGACCCGGGCCGCGGCACTCCCCCACACCGCGGGCAGCAGGTCGCGCGGGAACGCGAAGACCGTGCGCCGCATCGCCAGCTGCTTGACCACCGTGCGGTCCTGGTAGAGCGCCGTGTCCACCTCGGAGATCGTGGCGCCGCACCGCGCGAACGCAGCCAGGTGCACCGAGGCGGGCTCGGTGGCGTGCAGGCAGGTCATCGCGGCAGCTGCGGCCGCGACGCTCTCCGTCGGGCACGCGAGTGCGTGCCGCAGGGCCAGCCGGGCCCGGCGCTGGTCGTCGGTGATCCTGTGCACGCCGCCATCCAATCGCGCCGCGCCGACAAGCCCGAGCCGGGTCGCCCACGGACCCGCCGATCGCGCGACCCGGTGGGCGGACGCCGGCGAGCTCAGTCCGTCTCGACGCGTCGCGCCTTCGCGGCGAGCCCGAAGTCGAGCTCGGTGCGGCGCGGCGCGTGGCCGAACTCGTCCTGGGCACTGCGCCACTCCTGACCCGCGAGCAGCGTGCCGAGCACCCCCGAGAGCAGCTCCTGGACGGCCGAGAGCGCCTCGCCGGGAGACGCATACGCGCGAATCGTCCGGTAGGCCTCGTGCTCACCGACCAGGACGCGGCCCACGAAACCCCAGTTGTCCGACGCCGGCGCGGTGTCGATGGTGACGAGGAGCTGCTGGTCCGCCATCGTCATCTCCCGTCGGGCTCTCGCACCGGCTCGGGGACCACGGCGTCGTCCGCCGACGGCGACCGGTACCCCTCCATCTTAGGGAAGTGGCGGTCGGGCGGCGAGAACCACGTGTGATCGGCCGCGCCCACCGTCCCCGGCAACGGTGCGAGCCCGGCTACGAGCAGCGGCGCCGGCTCGCTTCGAAAGACGGATCCCACTGCCCGAAACGCTCCTACACTGGAGGCGCAAGGGACTCGGGACCGGAGAGCAGCCGGGGCCGGCAACGGCGTCGGCCGTCTTTGCACGACGGCGAGAGGGTCGCGCATGACGACGAAGCCGGTGAGATCAGGCCGGGGCGTGCTCCCGGCCGAGCTCACCACGTTCGTCGGCAGGCGGCGCGAGCTGGCCGAGGCGAGACGGCTGCTCGCCGCCGGACGGATGGTCACACTGACCGGCTTCGGCGGCGTCGGCAAGACCCGGCTGGCGATGCGCATCGCCGCCGAGGTACGGCGCGCGTTCACCGACGGGGTGTGGTTCGTGGACCTGACGGCCCTGCACGACCCCCAGCAGCTCGCGACCACGGTGGCGACCACCCTGGAGCTGCGCCAGGTGTCTGCGAACCCGGCCGCAGATCTCGCCGCATACCTGGAGGACCTGCACCTCCTTCTGGTGCTGGACAACTGCGAGCACCTCACCGACAGCTGCGCAACGCTCGCGGGCAAGCTCCTCGCGTCGGCGCCGAGGCTGCACATCCTTGCCACCAGCCGGCACGTGCTCGGGGTCGAGGGCGAGCAGATCCTCTCGGTCGCACCGCTGTCCACTCCTGAGGGCGAGGTCCCTGCCGGAGATGCCTCTCACTACGACGCGGTGAAGCTCCTGGTCGATCGGGCGTCGGCAGTGTCGCCGGACTTCAAGGTCACCGATGACAACCGCGCCACGGCGGTCGAGCTCTGCCGTCGGCTGGACGGCATCCCGCTGGCGATCGAGCTCGCCGCGGTGTGGCTGCGCACCCTGTCGCCGAGTCAGATCCTCGATCGCCTCGAGGACCGCTTCCGGCTCCTGAGCGGCGGCCGGCGAGCCGCCCCCGCGCGGCAGCAGGCGCTCGACGCGACCGTCGGCTGGAGCTATGACCTGTGCTCCCCCGCCGAACAGCTGATGTGGGCCCGGCTCTCGGTCTTCGCCGGAGGCTTCGACCTGGACGCGGCCGAAGAGGTGTGCGACCGCGACGGCATCGCGCGGGACGACGTCTTGAACCTGGTCGCCGGGCTGGTGAACAAGTCGATCGTGATCCGGCACCCGGCGACCGATCGCCGGACGGCGTGGTACCAGATGCTGGAGACCGTGCGTGAGTTCGGAGCAGCGCAGCTCGAGCCGGCCACCCGGACCCGCCTGCGCGAGCGGCACCTGGATCACTACCGGTCGCTGTCCAGACAGTACGGCGAGGAGGGCTTCGGCCCTCAGCAGGCTGATTGGTTCATCCGGCTCCGCCGCGAGCACGGCAACCTCCGCGCTGCCCTGGACTTCTGCCTCGAGGACCCGGAGCGGGCCGAGTTGGCGTTCGACGTCGCCGCACCCATCTGGAATTTCTGGTTCGCCGGGTTCCTCCGCGAGGGCTACCGCTACCTGCTGCGCGCGCTGGAGCTCGCCACCGAGCCGACGGCTGCCCGCGCCCACGCGCTGTGGGCGGCAAGCTACCTGGCCATGTTCGCGACCGAGTTCGACCGGCACGCCGCGATGCTGGCCGAGTGCGAGGAGATCGCCGCGGGGCTGGACGACCCCCTGCTGCACGCCCGGATCAAGGAGTGTCGGGGGCACGCCACCGTCTACCAGGGGGACCTGCCCAGGGCGGTCGAGATCCTCGAGAAGGCGTGTGCGGAGTTCCGCCGCATCGATGACGGGCTCGGGGAGTTCGACACGCTCATCCTGCTCACCGCGGGCACGCTCTTCCTCGATGACGACCGGGTCGACGACTTCAGCCGGCAGGCCCTCGAGCTGGCCGAGCGGCACGGCGCGCTGTCCTCGAGGGGCTACGGTCTCTGGAGCGTCGGCGTCGCGCGCTGGCGCGCGGCCGACTACGACACCGCGACCCGGCTGTTGCGGGATTCGGTGGAGCTGTTCCTGCCGATGCACGACCTCACCGGCATCAGCTTCGGCGTCCAGGCCTTGTCCTGGTGCGCCGCGTTCGCCTCCTCCGACCTGAGAGCTGCGCGCTTGCTCGGGGCCTCGCAGGCGGTGTGGCGGACCAGCGGGGCGAAGGTCGACGAGACCAACGCCTACGGGGTGTTCGACGAGCGCGCCGCACGAATCGTTCGGGACACCCTGGGCGCCGGCCGGTTCGACGAGGCGTTCGCCGAAGGAGCGTCGTACTCGTTCGAACAGGCGGTGTCGCTCGCACTCGGGCGCAACGGGAAGGCGGCGCGCCGGCGGAAGGCCAAGGCCCCCGAGGAGGCCGGCCGCGGCGGTCTGACCGCGCGCGAGACCCAGATCGCGCGTCTCCTCGCCGAAGGCCTGAGCAACCGGGAGATCGCCAGCGCCCTGGTGATCTCCCAGCGCACCGCGGAGACCCACGTCGACCACATCCTCGGCAAGCTCGGCCTGACCTCCCGCGCCCGGGTGGCGAGCTGGGTGGCGGACCATCTGCCTCCGGACGGCACGACTACGTAGTCGTCCGGAATACGTATCCGGACCGGTAGCCCTTCGGATGGTTCCGCTGCGCGGATGAGGGACGTTGGGGTCTCGCCGCTGACCAACCGAGGTTCCACGATGTCCGACCGATCGACCGTCCCGCAGCACGGGCAGCCGCTCCTCCTCGGCTATCTGCGCTCGGCCGTGCTCGGAACTACCGACGCACTCCGTAGCGCGCATGCCGACCTGGAGCGTTTCGCCCAGCAGGAGGGCTTCTCGCTCGGACTGGTGTTCGTGGACGGCGGGAACGTCGCCGGGGCGTTCGCGGCTCTCCTGGAGGAGCTCGCCCGCAACGAGGCGGCGCGGGGCATCGTCATCCCCGACCAGCGTCATCTGACCTGTGAGGAACAACTCGTGCTCGCCCGGCACGAGCGTGGGTCCCGTACGCCGGTCCTGATGGTCGACCCCGTCCCCCGGTTGGGCAGGCCCGGCACCGACTCCCCCGACGGTGCCGGGTCTGCCATCTCAGCGCGTTGCCGGTGAGGCCCGCATCGCCCGCGAGCAGGGCTACGAAGGACGATCAGAGCACGCTCAGCGGCAACAGCTTCTGCCCCGTCGGGCCGATCTGGATGTCCGTGCCCATCTCCGGGCAGACACCGCAGTCGTAGCAGGGGGTCCAGCGGCAGTCCTCGACGTCGACCGAGTCGGGGTCGAGGGCGTCCTCCCAGTCCTGCCAGAGCCAGTCCTTGTCGAGCCCGGAGTCCAGGTGGTCCCAGGGCAGCACCTCGTCGTACCCGCGCTCGCGGACGGTGTACCAGTCGACGTCGACGCCGGTGCCCGCCAGGGCGCCTGACGCCGCGTCCATCCAGCGCTCGTAGGAGAAGTGCTCGCTCCAGCCGTCGAAGCGGCCGCCGGCGCGCCAGACCTCCTCGATCACGCGGCCGACCCGGCGGTCGCCGCGCGAGAGCAGGCCCTCGACGATGCCGGGCTTGCCGTCGTGGTACCGAAAGCCGATCGCCCGCCCGAAGCGCTTGTCCGCGCGGACCACCTCGCGCAGCTTGCGCAGCCGGTCGTCGGTGGTCTCGTGGTCGAGCTGGGCGGCCCACTGGAACGGCGTGTGCGGCTTGGGCACGAACCCACCGATCGAGACCGTGCAGCGGATGTCGTTGTGGCCGGAGACCTCACGGCCCTTGGCGATCACCTTCTTGGCCAGCTCGGCGATCTCGAGCACGTCCTCGTCGGTCTCGGTGGGCAGACCGCACATGAAGTAGAGCTTCACCTGCCGCCAACCGTGGGAGTACGCCGCCGCGACGGTGCGGATGAGGTCCTCCTCGGTGACCATCTTGTTGATCACCTTGCGCATCCGCTCCGACCCGCCCTCGGGAGCGAACGTGAGGCCAGACCGGCGGCCGTTGCGGGAGAGCTCGTTGGCGAGCGTGATGTTGAACGCGTCGACCCGGGTCGAGGGCAGCGACAGCGAGACGTTGGTCCCGTCGTACCGGTCGGCGAGCCCGGACGCGACGTCGCCGATCTCGCTGTGGTCGGCGCTCGACAGCGAGAGCAGACCGACCTCGTCGAAGCCCGAGCGCCGGATGCCGTTCTCGACCATGTCGCCGATCGTGGTGATCGAGCGCTCGCGCACCGGGCGGGTGATCATCCCTGCCTGGCAGAAGCGGCAGCCGCGCGTGCAGCCGCGGAAGATCTCCACGGAGAAGCGCTCGTGCACGGTCTCGGCGAGCGGCACCAGCGGGTTGCGCGGGTAGGGCCACGCGTCCAGGTCCATCAGTGTGTGCTTGCGCACCCGAGCCGGGACGCCGGGGACGTTCGGCCGGACGGCCGCGAGGGCGCCGTCGGCGGCGTACTCGACGTCGTAGAACCGCGGGACGTACACGCCGCCGCTCACGGCGAGCCGGCGCAGCAGCTCCTCGCGCGCGGTCGGCATCGCCCCTGCCGGGCGACCCTCGGCCTTCCACTCCCGGACCACCTCGGTGATCGCGAGCACGACCTCCTCACCGTCGCCGAGGACGGCGGCGTCGATGAAGTCGGCGATCGGCTCCGGGTTGAACGCCGAATGACCACCAGCGAGCACGAGCGGGTCGTCCTCGGTCCGGTCGGTGGCATGCAGCGCGATGCCGGCGAGGTCGAGCGCGGTCAGCATGTTCGTGTAGCCCAGCTCGGTCGCGAACGAGATGCCGAGGACGTCGAAGTCCCGCACCGGCCGGTGGCTGTCGACGGTGAACTGCGGGATGCCCTCGCGGCGCATCAGCGCCTCCATGTCCGGCCACACCGCGTAGGTGCGCTCCGCGAGCACGTCCTCACGCTCGTTGAGCACCTCGTAGAGGATCTGCACGCCCTGGTTGGGCAGCCCGACCTCGTAGGCGTCGGGATACATCAACGCCCAGCGGACCGTGCTCCGGTCGTCGCCCCACGGCTTCTGGACCGAGTTGAGCTCGCCGCCGACGTACTGGATCGGCTTCTGCACGGTGGGCAAGTGCGGCTCGAGCCGGGCGAACAAGGACGCGGGCACGGTGATTTTCTCCGGGTTTGGTGGGGGGACGACGTTCAAGGGTACGCGGCCCCGCGGAGCGCCGGTCAGGCCCCGACCCAGCCCGGGTCACGCCCGAAGCCGGCCAGCAGGTCGTCCTGGGGATCCTCGAAGGTGCCCGGACGGGGTCCGACGGCACCGACGCTGCGATAGATCTCCTCGCGCTCGGCGAACCAGCCGCCGACCTCGGCGACGAGCTCGGGGGCCATCCGCGTCGCAGCCCCGACCGCTGCGGCGAGGTCCCAGCCGTGGACCAGGTGGTCGGCCGCGAGCTGGCGGAGGTACTCCTCGAGCTGCTCCTCGCCGTAGGACAGGTGCACCGTCCCGCCGTGGGGCAGCCGGTCCACCACCGCGACGACCGCGGCGTGGGCCGCTTCCTGCGCGGTGCCGACGGGATCCTCGCCGAGGACGTCGCCCTCGAAGCGGTCGCCGACCTTCTCGATGGTGCTGCCCGCGAGCAGCGGCACCGTCCAGAGGTCCTCGCCGGCGACGTGGTTGACCAGGTCGCGCACGGACCAGTCGGCGCAGGCCGTCGGTCGGTCCCACTGGCCGGCGCCGACGTGCCGGAGCTGGTCGGTCCACCAGCCGACGGTGCGTGCGTACATCGTGCCCAGGTCCATCGGACAGCACCCCTTCGCGTCGTCATCGCAGTCCCAGGACTCGATGTTGTCACCGTGACGCGCGGACCGCCATGGTCCGGGCCTGGCCGTGGTCTCGGCGACTCAGCGGGCCAACACCCGCTCGGCAGGTATCCGGCTGCTCGGCGCTTGCGCGGCCCGGCGCTGGATGTTCAGCAGCAGGCCCACAGCGACGAGCGAGGCGAACATCGAGGAACCGCCGTAGGACACGAGAGGCAGCGGCACTCCGGTGACCGGCATGATCCCCAGGCACATCCCGATGTTCTGGAACGTCTGGAAGCCGAGCCAACAGGCGATGCCGGCCGCGGCGACCCTGCCGAACATGTCCTCCGCCCGCGTGGCGATCACCAACGCACGCCAGAGCAGCACCGCGAAGAGGGCGATCAGCACGCCGGCACCGATCAGGCCGAGCTCCTCGCCGGCGACGGTGAACACGAAGTCGGTGTGCTGCTCGGGGACGAAGCCCGAGCGGGTCTGCGAGCCGCCGAACAGCCCCTGCCCGAAGAGACCGCCGTTGCCGATCGCGATCCGGGCCTGGGTGGTGTTGTAGCCTGCGCCGCGCGGGTCGAGGCCGGGATCGGTGAACGCCATGAACCGGTTGACCTGGTAGGTCTTCAGCACGCCGAGCGAGACGACCAGCGTCGCCCCCAGGAGCGCGGACCCGGCGACCGCCGCGAGCCAGCGCCGCGGCGCCCCGGAGACCGCCAGGACGCCGAAGACCGTCGCCGACAGCACCAGCATCGTGCCGAGGTCCGGCTGCAGCAGGATCAGCGCTGCGGGGATCCCGGCGATCGCGAGCATCAGCACGACCTCGACGGTGCCGACGTGGCGGCGGCCGGACCCTTCGAGCCGCTCGGCCACCAGCAGCGCCATCCCGACGACCACGGCGAGCTTGGCGAACTCTGCGGGCTGCAGCGACAGCCCGCCCACGACGATCCAGGAGCGCGAACCGTTGATCGTCGACCCCATCACCAGGACGAGCAGCAGGCCTGCGACGGAGCCGGCGTACACCAAGGGGGCGAGGATGCGCACCCAGCGGTGGTCGGTGACGAGCACGGCCGCGGCGAGAGCGAGCCCGATCGCCACGTTCGCCAGGTGACGGCGCAGGTACGCCGTCTCGTGACCGTGCGTCAGCGCGTCGTTGGCGGCGGTCGACGACCAGACCAGGAGGGTGCCGATCACCAGGATCGCCGCGGTCGCGAGCACCAGCAGCCAGTCGAGACGCGGCCGGATGGGCGAGACCGGGCGGGACTGGGTGCCGGGCCGGACCGCAGGCAGGATCGTCATCGCGTCCCTCCCGTGACCGGCGGCAGGATCGAGCCGTCCGGGGAGAACGTCGGCAGCCGCCGCGGCGGCGTCACCCCCGGGATGATCGCGCGGCCGGCGTCGACCTGGTCACCGTCGACGCCGTACAGCGCCTCCCAGATCTTGCGGACCGCGGGACCGGACGTCCCGGAGCCGGTGCCGGCCTGGGTCACCATCATCACCACCACGTAGTCCTTCGTGTACGACGCGACCCACGAGGTGCTCTGCTTGCCGTAGACCTCGGCCGACCCGGTCTTGCCCCGGATCTTCACCTGGTCGAGCGGGAAGCCGTGGAACTTCCAGGCGAGCGTGCCGGTGCGGGGCGTGCCCTGCAGCGCGGTGTCGACGTAGTCCAGCGCCGACCTCTTCGACTTCACGTGCCCCTGCACCACCGGGTCGATCCGCCGGACCAGACGACCCTGCGGGTCGACGATCGCCTTGGCGACCCGGGGCGCGAACAGCGTGCCGCCGTTCGCGAGCGCGGCGTAGGCGCGAGCCAGCTGCAGGGGCGTGACCATCGTGTCTCCCTGGCCGATCGCGAAGTTGACCGCGTCGCCGGCCCGGTAGCGGTTGCCCTCCAGGCAGAACTCGTGGGCGAAGACGTGCAGGTAGTCGCGCTTGTGCGCGGTGTTCTTTCTGTCGATCTTGCAGTAGTGGCCCTTCATCGCGTTCCAGTAGTCGAGCTTCCACCGGCGGTCCGCGATCCTGCCGCTCGCTTCGGAGGGCAGGTCGATGCCGGTCTTCTGCCCGAACCCGAACGACTTCGCCTCGGCGACCAGCGGGTCCTTGGCGTGCACGTCGGTCGGGTCGGAGCCGTACCTGTTCCAGAAGCTCAGGCCGACCCGGTAGAAGAACGAGTCACAGGAGATCTGCAACGCCCGGGCGAAGTCGATCATCCCGTAGGAGGCGGACTCGTAGTTCTTGAACCAGCGGTTGCCGACCTGCACACCGCTGGAGCAGTCGAGCCGGGAGTCCCCCGAGAACCCGTTGTCGAACGCCCCGACCGTCATGATCGGCTTCCAGGTCGATCCCGGGGCGAACTGGCCCTGGGTCGCGCGTGAGAGCAGCGGGTCGCCGGCCTTCTTGGAGTACAGCCGCTTCAGCTGCTTCCGGGTGATCCCGTCGACCCAGACCGAGGGGTCGTACGTCGGCTGGCTGGCCATCGCGACGACGCTGCCGTCGTGGGCGTCCAGGACCACCACGGCGCCGCTGTCGGCCACGTAGTTGCGGTGGGTGACCTTGTCGTAGGTCTTCCGCGCCGTCGTGATCGCCTCGTGGAGCTGCTGCTCGACCACGCCCTGCAGCTTGGCGTCCAGGGACGTCACCAGCGTGTCACCGGGGGTGGCCGCGACCTGCCCGCCGTCACCGAGGACCCGGCCCATCGAGTCGACCGCCACCTTCTGCTGACCCGGCACGCCGCGCAACCACTGGTCGTAGGTCTTCTCGACGCCGGCCCGGCCGACCACGGACGCGCCGTTGAGGGTCGCGTCGTCGGCCTTCTCGGCGGCATCGAGCTCGTCGGCGGTGATCGGGCTCAGGTAGCCGAGCACGTCGGCGGCATTGATGCCGAACGGCGCCGGGTAGGCGCGGACGCTCTCGCGCTGAGCCACGACCCCGGGGTACTCGCTCGGCCTGCTCGGAGATCATCACCGCCGTGGCCTGCGGCACGTCCCTGGCCACCGGCACCGGCTGGAACGGCGAGCCGTTCCAGCACGTTCCGCGTGACCGCACCGGGCTGGCCGCACAGGCGCGTGCGGGCCACCAGGTCGGCGTACGGCTCGTGCACCGCGGCCGCGACCCGTCGGAGCAGCGCCTCCTGGTCGGCCGTGGTCAGCTTTCCGAGGACGGTGCGGTCGACGCTGACCACCCAGCTGGGCCGGTTGGTGACCAGCGGCCGGCCCATCGCGTCGACGATCAGACCGCGGGCGGGCTGGGCGACGATCTCGCGCACGGACTGCTCGGCCGCCTTCGCCTGGTACTCCTCGCCGGTGAAGACCTGCAGGTACCACAACCGCGCGAAGAGGGTGAGGAACAGCGAGGCGAACATCACCTGCACGACGAAGAGCCGGAGCCGGCTGCGGTGCCGGGACGGGCGGATCAGCACCGCGGCCATCAGACCGAGACCCGCGCCCGGGGTGCGGCGTCGGTGCGCTCAGCAGGAGCGCGGAGCGAGGCGAACGCCCACAGCAGCACCGGCACCAGGAGGGGGGCCAGCAGGAGGTCCCAGAGGAGGCTGGTGACGATGACGCGCAGCATCTGGTCGACGGGGAGCGCGCCGTCGCCCAGCACCACGCCCGAGAGTGCGAACAGCGACGTCCCGACGAAGGACCCCGCACCGACGACCAGGACGGCAGTGAGCGCCGACGTGCGCGCGTCCTGCCGCACCCGACCCGCGAGGTGGCCGACGACGACCAGCGACGAGCGCCCAGCGGCCGGCGACGTGGTCGGCAGGCGGCGCGAGGTCGAGGAGCAGCCCGGAGGCGAAGCCGAGCAGAGCGGCGTACCGGGGACCGCGGTCGATGGCGGCCGCCACGACCAGCACCAGGGCGAGGTCGGGCACGACACCGTCGATCGCGACGTACCCGAACACGGCCGACTGGGCCACCACGGCCAGCAGCACGAGCACCGCGGTCGCGGCCCCGCGGAGGGCGGTCATCGCGGTGCTCCCGCGGTCAGCACCGGGCGATCGCCCTGCGTGCCCTTGGGTACGACGACACCCACCACGTCGAGCGCGGTGAAGTCGACGAACGGCTTGATCACCGCCCGACGCGTGCTCTCGCTGCGGCGAGGAGACCACCGACTCGACCCGACCGATCGGGATGCCCGGCGACGTAGGGGACCCCGTTCCTGGATCCCCAGGTCACCACGACGTCGTCCCTGCGACGGCAGGACCGAGTTGTCGACGAGGTCGAGTGCGAGTCGGCCGTCGTCGTCGACCGAGCCCCGACCACGCAGGAAACCGACCTCGAGGTTGGTCCCGAGCCGGCCGCCCACCACGGAGTCCGCGTCCACGACCAGCAGCACCGTCGCCGTGCTCCGGGTCGCCCGGACGACCCGGCCCACCAGGCCGTCGCTGTTGAGCACGGTCATGTCCGGTGCGGACGCCCGAGGACGTGCCGGCGTCGATCGTCACCGTGCGGGAGAACGACTGCGCCGCGCCCGATCGCGACGACGCGGGCCGCGACCAGGGAGTACCCGGTGTCGGCCACCGTCCGGGTCAGGCCGTCGAGCTCGGCCAGCCGCTTCCGGTCGAGCGGGAGCGGTCGCGACGCTGCCGCGCAGCCGCGAGTTCTCCGCCTCCAGCCGGGCGAGGTCCTCGCGAAGGCCGTGGTTGGTGCGCAGAGCAGCCGGACGAGGTCGGTGAACGGCCGCACCGCCGTCGTGCGTCGCGGTCTCCATCGGTCCGACGACGTTGCCCACGGCGCTGCGGCAGCGGGTCCAGCGGAGAGGTCGCCGGTGCGGGCGTCGAGGGTGATCACCGTCAGGCAGGCGAGCACCAGCAGGCCGAACGTCCGGCGCGCCTCGCCGCTCCGGCGTCGCGGTCCGCGCTCGCCGCGGCTCCCGAGTGCTGCGTGCACCATCATGCTCCCCGGCGGACTGGGTCTCCGAGACGAGCACCTGCTGCAGCGCCTCGAACTCCTCCACGCACTTGCCCGACCCGAGGACGACCGAGCTGAGCGGGTCGCGGGCGACGTGCACCGGCATCCCGGTCTCGTGGCGGAGTCGCTCGTCGAGGCCGCGCAGCAGCGCCCCGCCGCCGGTCAGCACGATCCCGCGGTCCATGATGTCGCCGGCGAGCTCGGGCGGGCGTCTGGTCCAGCGTGGTCCGGACGGCGTCGATGATCGTGTGCAGCTGCTCCTCGATCGCCTTGCGGACCTCGACGCTCGTGACCGTGACGGTGCGCGGCAGTCCCGAGACCATGTCCCGGCCGCGGATCTCGGCGCTCAGCTCCTCGCACGAGCGGGTACGCCGACCCCAGCGTCACCTTGACCTCCTCGGCGGTGCCGTCGCCGAGCATCAGGGCGTGCTCCTTCTTCATCCAGGCGATGATCGCCTGGTCGAGCTCGTCGCCGGCGGTGCGCACCGAGAGCGTGGTGACCAACCCGCCGAGCGAGATCACGGCGACCTCGGTGGTGCCCCCGCCGATGTCGACGACCATGTTGCCGGTCGCCTCGTGCACCGGCAGCCCCGCGCCGATCGCCGCGGCCATCGGCTCCTCGATGACGTAGACCCGGCGGGCACCGGCCTGGTAGCCGGCCTCCTTCACCGCGCGCTGCTCGACCGGCGTCACGCCGCTCGGCACGCAGATCACCAGCCGGGGCTTGGCGAAGTAGCGACGGCGGTGCACCTGGGCGATGAAGTGCCGGAGCATCTGCTCGGTGGCGTCGAAGTCGGCGATCACCCCGTCCCGCAGCGGCCGGATCGCGGTGATGCCCTCCGGCGTACGGCCGATCATCCGCTTGGCCTCGGCGCCGACGGCGAGGACCTCGCGGGTGCTGGGCGTGTCATCGCGACCACCGAGGGCTCGTCGAGCAGCACGCCGCGCCCGCGGACGTAGACCAGCGTGTTGGCCGTGCCGAGGTCCACCGCCATGTCGCGGCCGATCAGGTTGTTCGCCATGAGGTCGCCTCGCTCATCGGGGAAGGGGTCAGGCGCGTGGCTCCCCTGCCGTCACACGGGAACCACGCGCCTCACCAGTCACGAGCCTAAGGAGGGGAGGCGCCGATGCCGCGACGACACGCGGCATGCGCATGGTCGGAGGTACGGCGCCGGCGCGGCTGTAACGCGGGGTTACGGTCGCTGAACAAGTCGCGTACGACGTGCGCGGCGGCGACAACCCCGCGTTACAGCGAGTCGGGCGGGCCTTGCGCAGCGGTCGCGGACGGGCTCAGAGCCCGGGGAACCACAGGGCGATCTCGCGGGCGGCCGACTCCGGCGAGTCCGAGCCGTGCACGAGGTTCTCGCGGTTGGACAGCGAGTAGTCGCCGCGGATGGTCCCCGGCGCCGCCTTGCGCCCGTCGGTCGCGCCGTTGATCGCCCGGACCACCTCGACGGCCTCGTCCCCCTCGAGGACGGCCGCGACCAGAGGTCCACTGGTGACGAAGTCCCGCAGCGGCGGGTAGAAGTCCTTCGCGACGTGCTCGGCGTAGTGCTGGTCGGCCGCCGCCGCGTCGATCGTACGGAGCTCGAGGGCCGCGATCCTCAGGCCCTTGGCCTCGAACCGGGAGAGGATCTCGCCGACCAGGCCGCGCCGGACGGCATCGGGCTTGAACAGGACCAACGTGCGCTGCGTCATGGCGCAAACCCTAGAGGAGCCCGCGGCCGCCCCGTGGGTCAGGAGGCGTCCCACGCGCTCGGGCTATCGTGGCGGTGATTCGTAACTCGGGAGACGAAGGGCGAGCATGGGCCACGACGGGGTGGGCGCGACCCCCACCGACGGGCTCGCGCGCGTGGCGATCCCTGCGGGCTGGGTCCAGGTCGAGCCGACGGACAGGGCCACGACCCAGGTGATCCGCGTCGACACGTGGGACCCGTCGTGGGGCCTGCGACCGACGATGACGGTCTCGACGTCCACGCGAACCGACGTGCACGTGGCGATCAGGGTGCTCATGGAGGCGCAGGCCAACCTGCCCGGGGTGATGGTGGTGTCGATCGATCCCTGGGAGCTGCCGGGCCCGACCAGTCCCGGGAGGCGGCTGGTCTTCGCACACACCGACGGGGACGTCAGCCTGACGACGATGGTGTGGGCGGTCAGCACGGCTGCCGGGGACGTCATCATCAGCGCCCGGAGCGAGAGCCTGGGCCTGCACCGGCACCACCGCGACTTCGCCGAAGCGGTGGCCGGCATCCGTCTGCCCGCGGAGCCGACCAGCACGGGCATCCCGGAGACCGGCGACCTGGCCCGGCGCACGAGCTCGACGCCGTGGACCGAGGTCGTCCCGACGACCGACGGCACTCGCGGTCCGATCGTGGCCAACCCGGACGCGCGGATCCTGGTCGAGGCGTCGAGAGCCGGTGCGGACCTGCGGTTCGACGCGACCCTGAGGGGCGGCCAGGCGATGGTGACGGCCACGGCCTCGCCGCGCGCGTCGACGGACCACGATGACGTCGTGGACACCGGCACGACCACCTTCCACGTCCCGGTGTCCCGACTCGCCCTCGACATCGCCCGCTGGCTCGGCCTCGCGCCGGCGCGGACCTCCGCCGGCGTCGCCGCGGTCGTCCCGATCAGCGTCGTGATGAATCGGCTCGTCGACCCGTCGACGGCCCGCTCCCGAGGGCGTGGACCCGACCACGTGGGAGCAGCCCTGGTTCCTGTGGACCTTGCGCTCCTCGGCGACCGAATCGGGTCTGGTGATGATCGACGCCGGCACCAGTGGCCAGTGTGCGGTGATGGAGACCGACGACGAACGGACCACCCGCTTCGCACCGCTGTCGACCTACAACGTGTGGCTGACCCTGAACTGGCTGGTCAGCGAGTCCCTGGCCGGTTGACCTCGTCGGCGTGGTGAGCTCGCGGCCGCCGCCGGCGGAGAATCCCGGCCCGAGGACTCAGGACGCGGGCGGCGTACCGGCCGCTGCCCGGTCCCGGTCGATGGTCCGGCCGAGCCGGTACGCCGTGAGCCACAGCACCAGGAAGATCACCCCGAGGGCGAACATCGCGGTGACCTCGAAGCCGAGCAGGATCGCGGCGACCTGGATCGCCCAGCCCAGGTAGTAGGCCCAGTCCTGTCGCAGCAGTCCGGCGGTCAGCACGCAGGCCACGGCCAGCCCGAGCCCGGTCCAGAGTGCCCGCGAGGTGTCGACCGACTCCACCGAGATCAGCACCGGGGTCGCCAGCCCGACCACCACGGCCTGCAGCAGCAGGATCGCCGCGCACAACCGCCGCTGCATCAGGCGTCCGCCCCGCGCGGCCGGATCAGCGCGCGGGCCTCGCCGACGGTGATCACCGACCCGGTGACCAGCACGCCGCCGGATCCGATCGCCTCGCCGAAGACGCCGCCGGCTTCGGCGAGTGTCGCTCGCCTGGTCGATCGCGTCGACCAGGGAGGTTGCCACGCTGACCCGGTCCTGGCCGAAGATGCCCGCGCGCCACCTCGGCCAGCTCGGGCGGCAGGCAGCGACCGGTCCGTGGAGTTCTGGGTGCAGACGATGTGGGCGAACGCCGGCTCGAGAACCTCGAGGAGCCCCTCGTAGTCCTTGTCGGTCATCACCCCGACCACGCCGATGAGCGGGCTGAACGTGAAGGAGTCCTCGAGCGCCTCCACGAGCGCCGTGGCACCGTGCGGGTTGTGGGCGGCGTCGAGCACGATCGTCGGGGATCGGCGAACCACCTCGAGGCGTCCCGGCGAGGTCACCTCAGCGAACGCCTCCTTGACCACCTCGTCGGCAAGCGGGTCGTCGCCGCCGATGAACGCCTCCACCGCAGCGAGCGCCAACGCGGCGTTCTGGCCCTGGTGCCGGCCGAACAACGGGATGAACACGTCGTCGTACACACCACGCAGCCCCTGCAGCGAGACGCACCTGGCCACCGACGGCCGGCACCCGGCTGCGCACGCCGAACTCGAGCCCCTCGCGGGCGACGGTCGCACCGACCTCGGCGGCGCGCTGGACGATCTGGGCGGCGACGTCAGGCTCCTGGACCGCGGTGATCACCGTCGCACCCGGCTTGATGATGCCGACCTTCTCGCGGGCGATCTCGGCCGGCGTCCCACCCAGGTACGTGGTGTGATCGACGGCGACCGGCGTCAGCACCGCGACGTCGCCGTCCGCGACGTTGGTCGCGTCCCAGGCACCGCCCATGCCGACCTCGACGACCGCCGCGTCGACCGGGGCGTCGGCGAACGCGGCGTACGCCATCCCGACCACGGTCTCGAAGAACGACAACGGGTGGTCCTGGTCCGCGTCGACGAGGTGGGTGTACGGCGCCACGTCGTTGAACGCCCGGACGAACTCCTCGTCGCTGAGTGCCTCGCCGTCGATGACGATCCGCTCGGTCATCGACTGCAGGTGCGGGCTGGTGAATCGACCGGTGCGCAGGCCCACGCCCCGCAGGAGGGTCTCCACCATCCGCGCGGTCGAGGTCTTGCCGTTGGTGCCGGTCAGGTGGATCACCGGATAGGCGCGTTGCGGCTCGCCGAGCAGCTCGGTGAAGGCCTCGATCCGGTCGAGCGTCGGCTCCAGGCGGGACTCCGGCCATCGGGACAGCAGCGCATCCTCGACCTCGGCATAGGTCTCGGCGGAGCGGGCATCAGGGGGAAGGTCGGACATCGCGCGCCCATGCTAGGCGGTCGCAGCGGGGCGGCCGCACCCGCAGACAGGTAGAACGCGTTCCACTAGCCTGAGCCGGTGAGCCTCAGCACCCGCTTCGACGCCCTCATCGCCGACGCGGCGCCCGCGGTCCCGGTGCTCGACGAGCTGTGGGCCGACCTGGCGCCCGCCAGATCCCGCTCCTGCTCGGCAGCTGGCGCGGAGGTGCCCTGTCGAAAGGAGACGGCTCCACCGGTCATCCGGCGAGCAGGCTGCTCCAGCGGATCCGCTGGCACGGCAAGCGGTTCGACAGCCCGCTCGAGGCGCATCCACTGATCTGTCGCGCGGAGGACGGGTCGCTGTACTCCAACACGCGACGCGGCGGGCGGCGGCGCGGCGTCGCTGTGGGACGTGGAGTTCCGCGGCGAGGTGACCGCGACGATGGTGTACGACGCGATGCCGGTGCTCGACCACTTCAAGATCGTCGACGACGACACCGTGATGGGGATCATGAACGGCAAGCTCGAGCCGCTGTTCGGGACGGCCGACCCCTACTACTTCTGGCTGGAGCGCGAATCATGAGGACCACCGTCGCCGTCGTCAACGAGCAGGGCGGGGACTTCGTCCTCGACGAGGTCGAGCTCGACGGCCCCCGGGCCGACGAGGTGCTGGTCCGCATCGTCGCCACGGGCCTGTGCCACACCGACATCCACCTCAAGGGCTTCCTGCCCGCCGAGATGTTCCCGAACGTGTTCGGCCACGAGGGCGCGGGGGTCGTCGAGGCGGTCGGCCCCGACGTCAGCGGCATCGAGGTCGGCGACCACGTGGTGCTCAGCTTCCGGTCGTGCCGCGCGTGCGCCAACTGCACTGAAGGCCTGGTCGGCTACTGCGAGCAGTCGCTGGTGATCAACTACATGGGCATGCGCATGGACGGCTCGACGACCTACTCCCGCGACGGCGCGCCGGTCTTCGGCTCGTTCTTCGGCCAGTCCAGCCTGTCCGCGCACGCGATCGCCTACGCCGACAACTGCGTGGTGGTCGACACGTCGGTCGACCTGACCGCGGTGGCGCCGTACGGCTGCGGCTTCCAGACCGGGGCCGGCACCGTGCTCAATGTGCTCCAGCCCGGCGCCGGCGACAGCCTGGTGGTCTACGGCGTCGGCGCGGTCGGCCTCGCCGCGCTCGCCGCGGCCCGCACCTGGGCGCCGGCACGCTGGTCGCGGTCGACCCGGTGGAGACCCGGCGGAAGGAGGCCGAGGTGTTCGGCGCGATCGCCCTCGACCCGGCGCGAGTCCCCGGTCGTCGAGCAGGGTCCGGGAGCTCACCGGTGGCGGGGCGACGTACGCGATCGACACCACCGCGATCCCGGACGTGGTCAAACAGGCGCAGCAGTCGCTGCGGGTGCGCGGCACCCTGGTGGCGCTCGGTCTCGGAGCCGAGGAGTACACCCTCGACGCGATCGACCTGTTGCAGAGCGGCAAGGTGGTGCGCTCCTCGGTCGAGGGCGACTCGGACCCGCAGGAGATGATCCCCCGACTGATCGCGATGAACGCCGCCGGAGAGTTCGACGTCGACCACCTGATCACGGTCTACCCCTTCGGCGAGATCAACACCGCGGTCGCCGACGTGCTCGCCGGGAAGGTCGTCAAGCCGGTCCTCGTCTGGTGAGCCGATCCGCCTACTCCAGGACGATCTGGACCTGGTCCGCCACCGGCCGGAAGCCCAGTCGTTCGTAGAGCGCGTTCGAGACCGGGTTGGCCTGGTCGGTGAACAGGCAGACCCGGGCGTCCTCGTCGAGCAACGACCGCGAGACAGCCGCGACGGTGGCGCCCGCGTACCCGCGACCGCGATGCTCGGGGGGCGTGTAGACCGGGCCGATCCGGGAGACCCCGAACATCGGCCGGCTGACGCCGGTCAGGTGCACGATCGCCCCCGTCGCGTCCTCCCAGACCCACACGCAGCCCTCGTCGATCCGGCGCACCATGAGCTCGCGATCCTCCGCCTCCATCTCGTGCGGCACGGAGCGGCCGGCCTGCTCCGCGGCGTCCCGCGAGAAGGCGGAGTACCAGGCGACGGCCCGGTCGGCCTCCTCCGGCCGTGCCGGTCTCGGGTGACCCTGCGGTGACGCCGGCGCGACGAGGTCGCCGAGCTGGAACAGGCGCGTGTGCACCGCGATCCGATGGTGGCGGCCGGTCAGGCCTGCGATCTCGGCGGCGAGACGCTCGGCGGCCGGGATCGACCCGTTCACGCCAGCCACGAGCTCGCCACGGTCGTGCAGGGCGCGGGCAAGACCGCGAGCGCCGTCCGCGCTCATCCGCGTCACGTACACCGGGTGCGGAGCGAACGGCGCCGTGCGCATCGCCGCACCGACCACGCGGCCGTGCCGTCGCGCTCGAGGGCCCACCACACCGGGAACCCTGCCGGGCCGGGCAGGCCGGCGTCGCGCTCACGGCGCATCCGGTCGGACACGGTGACCATGACCGTCGCCTCGACGGGGTCGGCAGCGAACAGCTCCTCGGCTGCGTCGAGGAACGCACCGGGGTCGTCGACGAACGCCAGCTGCTCGTCCATGGCGGGACAGTAGCCATGCCGGTCCCACCGCGTAACGGGGTTTTCCCGGGCGCCTCGGCCGCCCGTAACATTTCGGCCATGACGCAGACCCACACCGGCCCGTCCTTGTCCACGGCGACCGCAGCGCGCGCGGTCGTCGTACCGGACAAGCCCGCCCTGGAGGGTCTCGAGGCGAAGTGGGGCGAGCACTGGAGGGCCGAGGACACCTACGCGTTCGACCGCACCCAGCCACGGGAGAACGTCTACTCGATCGACACTCCCCCGCCGACCGTCTCCGGCAGCCTGCACGTGGGGCACGTGTTCTCCTACACCCACACCGACCTGATCGCCCGCTACCAGCGGATGACCGGCAGGTCGGTCTTCTACCCGATGGGCTGGGACGACAACGGCCTCCCGACCGAGCGCCGGGTCCAGAACTACTACGGCGTGCGCTGCGACCCGTCGCTGCCCTACGACCCCGACTTCACCCCTCCGGAGAAGCCGGACCCGAAGCGTCAGCTGCCGATCAGCCGGCCCAACTTCGTCGAGCTCTGCGAGAGCCTCGTCGTCCAGGACGAGCAGGTCTTCGAGCAGCTGTGGCGCAAGGTCGGCCTCTCCGTCGACTGGAAGCAGTACTACACGACGATCGGCCCGAAGGCGCAGAAGGTCAGCCAGGTCGCGTTCCTGCGCAACTACGCCCGCGGCGAGGCCTACCTGCAGGAGGCGCCGACGCTGTGGGACGTCACGTTCCAGACCGCCGTCGCCCAGGCCGAGCTCGAGGCACGTGAGTACGCCGGCGCCTACCACCGGGTCGCCTTCCATCGCCCGGACGGAGAGCCGGTCTTCATCGAGACCACCCGACCCGAGCTGATCCCCAGCGTGGTCGCCCTCATCGCCCATCCCGACGACGAGCGCTACCAGCCCTTGTTCGGCACCGTGGTCACCAGCCCGGTCTTCGGTGTCGAGGTCCCGGTGCTGGCCCACCCGGCGGCCGAGCCGGACAAGGGTGCCGGCATCGCAATGTGCTGCACGTTCGGCGACCTGACCGACGTCATCTGGTGGCGCGAGCTCGATCTGCCGGTCCGCACGCTGATCGGACGCGACGGGCGGATGTCCCGCGAGACGCCGCAGTGGCTGGGCAGCCCGGGCGCCGCGTCGGCGTACGAGGATCTCAAGGGAAAGACCGCGTTCTCCGCGCGCGAGGCTGTCGTCGCGATGCTCCGGGAGTCCGGCGACCTCGACGGTGAGCCGACCCCGACCCAGCGGATGGCGAACTTCTACGAGAAGGGCGACAAGCCGCTCGAGATCGTCGCGACCCGGCAGTGGTACATCCGCAACGGCGGTCGCGACGCCGAGGTCCGCGGCGAGATGCTCGCGCGCGGTGCTGACGTCACCTGGGTCCCGCCGCACATGAAGCACCGCTACGACAACTGGGTCGGCGGCCTCAACGGCGACTGGCTGATCTCCCGCCAGCGGTTCTTCGGCATCCCCTTCCCGGTCTGGTACCCCCTCGACGCCGAGGGCGAGCCCGACTACGAGCACCCGCTGCTGCCGCCGGAGGACGCACTTCCGCTCGACCCGTCGACCGTGGCACCGAGCGGATACACCGAGGACCAGCGCGGCAAGCCAGGCGGGTTCATCGGAGATCCCGACGTGATGGACACCTGGGCCACCTCGTCGCTGACCCCGCAGATCGCCGGTGGCTGGGAGACCGACGCGGACCTGTGGCAGCGGGTGTTCCCGATGGACCTGTGCACCAACGCCCACGACATCATCCGCACCTGGCTGTTCTCCCGCATCGTCCGGGCGCACTACGAGAACCACGCCACGCCGTGGTGCGCATGCGATGATCTCCGGCTTCATCGTCGACCCGGACCGGAAGAAGATGAGCAAGTCCAAGGGCAACGTCGTCGTGCCCGACGCCGTGCTCGACAAGTACGGCGCCGACGCGGTCCGCTGGCGGGCGGCGATGGCCCGTCCGGGGCTGGACTCCCCCTTCGACGAGAGCCAGATGAAGGTCGGCCGCCGGCTGGCGATGAAGGTGCTCAACGCCTCGAGGTTCGTCCTCGGAGGCGTCGGCGCCGCCGACCCGGACCCCAGCGCGGTGTCACCGAGCCGGTCGACCGGGCGCTGCTCAGCCGGCTGGCAGACGTCATCACCGCCGCCACCGCGGCGTTCGACGCCTACGACTACACCACCGCGCTCGAGACGCGTCGAGAAGTTCTTCTGGGAGTTCTGCGACGACTACCTCGAGCTGGTCAAGGAACGGGCCTACGACGCGGAGGCGGTGCGGCGCACCGCCTCGGCCAGCGCCACCCTCGCCACCGCGTTGCACGTCCAGATCCGGCTGCTCGCGCCGTTCCTGCCCTACGTGACCGAGGAGGTCTGGTCGTGGTGGCAGGCCGGATCGGTGCACCACGCGGCGTGGCCGCGCACGGCGGAGCTCGGCGAGGCGACCGGAGGATCCGCGCGACGATGCTCGACGCGGTCGCCGCGGCGCTGGCCGGCATCCGGGGCGCCAAGTCGCAGGCGAAGGTCTCGATGCGAGCCGAGGTGTCCCGAGCCGAGATCTCCGGCCCGGCGAGCCTGGTCGCTGCCGCCGAGTCCGCCGCCGCCGACCTGCGCAAGCGTCGGCAAGATCACCGGCGACCTGGTGTTCACGCCGTCTCCGGACGCGGCCGAGATCAGCGTCGTCGCCGAGCTCGGCGCCCCAGGACTGAACGGTCGCCGGTCGGTCAGTGGCCCGAGCCCTGGCCGGGCGGGGCTACTTCCCTGCCCGGCGCCGGCACCCGGCGGTCCGCTCGCCGCGCCCTGGCCGGGCAGTCCGGCCGCGTTGCCGTTCCGCGTTCGGCCCGTTGCCGTTGCCGTTGCCCTTGCCGTTGCCCTTGCCGTTGCCCTTGCCGTGCGACTCAGGTGTCGGCGTCGCGGCCGGGGTCGGATCGTGTGCTGGGTTCCGGCGTGGCGCTCGCGGAGGCCAACGCCTTGGTGAGGCTCGAGGTGTCGGTCGGCACCATCCCCGGCCCGGAGCCTTCGTGGCCCTGCGAGCGTGCCTCGGGCCCGACGGTCGAAGGGGCGGCGACCTCGACCCCGGCCGAACCGGGCGCCGGGCCGAGCGGGCTCCCTGCGCTCCACAACTCTGGTGCGAGGGCGCGCGAGGACCTCGGACGGCCGGCCGTCCGAGGACCTCGCCGGGGGTCGGGCGGGAGCGGCGCTGCTGCGGGTCGGGCTCGGAGAGGCACCGGACACCGTGACGTTGCCCGACCGCCGCGCAGACCGCTGGCGATGATCACCGACGCGGCCACCGCCAGCGCCCCGAACGCCATCAAGGGTCGCAGGTGGTTCGGGTTCACAGTGGCTTCTCCCCGAGCTGTAGAGCCGGCGTGAGGGCGGCTCGGTTCCTTCTCCCTCGTCAGCACCCAACGCTACGGGGAGGTCAGGGCGCAGCACATGACCCGATCGGGCCATTGGGAGGGTGAGAACGGCTCAGAGATGCGACCCGTTCGGTCGCGGTCAGGCCGACTTCTTCTTCTTCCTCCGCCTCGCGGGGGATCAGCGTCGGATTCACGTTGTCGGAGACGACCTCACCGGTGACGACGACCTTGGCGACGTCCTCACGCGAGGGGACGTCGTACATCACGTTGAGGAGCACCTCCTCGATGATCGCCCGCAGGCCACGGGCGCCGGTGCCGCGCTCCATCGCCTTCTCGGCGATCGCCGCGATCGCGTCGTCGGTGAACTCCAGCTCGACGCCGTCGAGGTCGAAGAGCTTCTGGTACTGCTTGATCAGCGCGTTGCGCGGCTCGGTGAGGATCTGGATCAGCGCCTCGCGATCCAGCTTGGTCACGCTGGCGATCAGCGGGAGCCGGCCGATGAACTCGGGGATCAGGCCGAACTTGACGAGGTCCTCCGGGCGGACCTGGGCGAACATCTCGTCGGCCTCGGCCTCCTTGGCCAGCCGCATCTCGGCGGTGAAGCCGAGGGTCTTCTTGCCGACGCGCTGCTCGACGATGTGCTCCAGACCGGCGAAAGCACCGCCGACGACGAACAAGATGTTGGTCGTGTCGATCTGGATGAACTCCTGGTGCGGGTGCTTGCGACCGCCCTGCGGAGGCACCGAGGCCGTGGTGCCCTCGAGGATCTTCAGCAGCGCCTGCTGGACCCCCTCGCCGGACACGTCCCGGGTGATCGACGGGTTCTCCGCCTTGCGGGCGACCTTGTCGATCTCGTCGATGTAGATGATCCCGGTCTCGGCCTTCTTGACGTCGTAGTCCGCGGCCTGGATCAGCTTGAGCAGGATGTTCTCGACGTCCTCACCGACGTAGCCGGCTTCGGTCAGCGCAGTCGCGTCGGCGATCGCGAAGGGTACGTTCAGCATCCGCGCCAGCGTCTGGGCCAGGTAGGTCTTCCCGCACCCGGTCGGTCCGATCACGAGGATGTTGGACTTGGCCACCTCGACGGCGTCGTCCTTGGCGCTCTTGGTCGCCGTCGTCACGCCGGCCTGGACCCGCTTGTAGTGGTTGTACACGGCGACCGCGAGGGACTTCTTCGCGGTCTCCTGGCCGATCACGTAGGAGTTGAGGAACTCGAAGATCTCCCGGGGCTTGGGCAGCTCCTCGAGGCCGACCTCAGCGGTCTCGCTGAGCTCCTCCTCGATGATCTCGTTGCACAGGTCGATGCACTCGTCGCAGATGTAGACGCCGGGGCCGGCGATGAGCTTCTTGACCTGCTTCTGGCTCTTGCCGCAGAAAGAGCACTTGAGCAGGTCACCACCGTCACCAATGCGTGCCACGGGCGACGTCTCCCCTCATCCGTGCCGACCGAACGTCGGCGTCAGTTCACTGCACCATCGGGCCATCGGACCGCTCCCTGGTGTCGTGCGCTCCTCCGACCGTACCCCGTTCGGGGGACGTTTGGGTGCGGACACGACACAAACGGCCACGGTCTTGCTCAGACGAGCGCGGCCGCCTTGCGGGACTCCAGGATCGAGTCGATCAGGCCGTACTCGATCGCCGTCTCGGCGGTCAGGATCTTGTCGCGCTCGATGTCCAGGCTGACCTCGTCCTGGGTCTTCCCCGAGTGCCGGGCAATCATGATCTCGAGCAGCTCGCGCATGCGCAGGATCTCGTTGGCCTGGATCTCGATGTCGGAGGACTGGCCGTAGGTGCCCTCCGTGTAGGGCTGGTGGATCAGGATCCGACTGTTGGGCAGCGCCATCCGTTTGCCCGCGGTGCCGGCAGCCAGCAGGATCGCCGCCGCCGACGCGGCCTGGCCCAGGCACACCGTCTGCACGTCGGGCTGGATGAACTGCATGGTGTCGTAGATCGCGGTCATCGCCGTGAACGAGCCACCCGGGCTGTTGATGTAGATGCTGATGTCGCGATCGGGATCCATCGACTCCAGGCACAGCAGCTGAGCCATCACGGCGTTGGCGACGTCGTCGGAGATCGGGGTGCCGACGAAGACGATCCGGTCCTCGAAGAGCTTGGCGTAGGGGTCGATCCGGCGGAAGCCGTACGACGTACGCTCCTCCCACTGCGGGATGTAGTAGTTCATGCCCAGAAACCTCTCAGTCCTTCTCCCGGGCCGGCCGGCCCTCGTCGGCGGCCTCGCGGGCGTTGGTGATCACGTGGTCGATGAAGCCGTATTCCTTCGCCTGCTCAGCGGTGAACCAGCGGTCCCGGTCGGCGTCGCGCTCGACCTGGTCGAGCGGCTGCCCGGTGTGCTGGGAGATCAGGTCGAAGAGCACCTGCTTGAGGTGCAGGGACTGCTGGGCCTGGATCTTGATGTCCGATGCCGAGCCGCCCATGCCGCCGGACGGCTGGTGCATCATGATCCGCGCGTGCGGGAGCGCGTAGCGCTTGCCCTTGGCACCGGCGCAGAGCAGGAACTGCCCCATCGAGGCGGCCAGCCCCATCGCCACCGTGGCGACGTCGTTGGGGATGTAGTTCATGGTGTCGTAGATCGCCATCCCGGAGTCCACCGAGCCACCGGGGCTGTTGATGTGCAAGAAGATGTCGGCCTCGGGGTCCTCGGCGGAGAGCAGCAGCAGCTGGGCGCAGATCGCGTTGGCGTTCTGGTCGCGCACCTCGGAGCCGAGGAAGACGATCCGCTCGCGCAACAGCCGCTGGTAGATGTGGTCGTCGAGGCCGTACGACGGTGCCGCGCCGTTCATCTGGGGTTGGGAGATCTCGTTCACAGCCCCGACCCTAGACGGACGCCCCCGCAATTCCACCGGGAACCTGCCCGTGTTCGCCGAGAGCGGATTTCCGGGGTGCAGTGGTCTATGTGCGCGCGGCCTGCTGCTCGACGGCGTCCTTCAGCCGGGCAAGCGTCTGGGCCATGCCCGCCTCGAGCTCGTCGGCGTGGGCGTCGGACCCGCCCAGAGCCACCGGCGCGAACAGCCGGCTGAGCAGGGTCAGCCTCCGCGGCACCGGACGCCGGTGGACCACGTGGGTGCTGGTTCCCGTCGGGGCATCAACCGGGGACAGCTCGTAGATCCAGCGGGCGCCACTCGAGCGGGTGTCCCACGCGAGCGCGCGCTCGTGGTCCACCTGGGCGACGACGCTGCGGGTCGGCCAGACCACGGCCTTGCGCCGGTTCAGCCCCAGGTACTGCTGGCCCACCTTGAGGCCCCCCGGCCTGAGCGGCACCATCCGGAGCAGCTCCGGGCTCCAGTCCGGCATCCGGGTCAGGTCGGTGAGCACGGCCCACACCTGGGCCGGTGGCGCGTCGATCGTGGTCTCGACGCGTAGCTCGCGGTCGGCGGTCTGGTTCATGCGGTCTCCTGAGGGCGGGCGGCATCGGTCCTGGTGAGCCAGGTCCGCAGCGCCGTGTGGACCTCGTCGTGGTTCAGCAGGTCGAAGTGGTCGGCCAGGGGGACGTGCAGCACGTCGGCGCCCGGGAAGATCTCCTCGCCGCCGGGCAGCAGCCCGGCCGCGGACCGGAACGGCACCAGGAGGTCCCCGACGGTCGCGGCCAGCGGATGCCGCGGCGACCTGGTCAGCGTGCCTGCGACCAGGTGGTAGCGCGCGTGCGGCAGGTGCGCGATCTCGTCGCCCGGGCCGTCGTGCAGGTCCAGGACACCGACCGACCGGCGCTCGAAGATCCGGGCGAACGGCGCCAGCTCGGGCACCCGGTTCGCCGTCCGCACCCCGCGCGCGATCGTCCGCTCGACGGGCGAGCCCAGGTGCGGGGCGCCGATGAGGACCACGTTCGTCACCCGCCGCGTCCAGTCCTGCTCGGCAGGGGTCGCGACCGCGGCGGCAGCCCGCGCGATCAGGCCACCCATCGAGTGCCCCACCAGCGCGATCCGGCGTACGTCGGTCGGCCAGGCCTCGACCAGACGCGCCAGCAGCGCGCTGACCGCCACGCCGGACTCGGCGATGGTCATGCCGGTGTTCAGCCGCAGGTACACCGGGGTCCAGCCCTCGTCGGCGAGCCGGGCACCGTAGGACGGCGCAGTGCTCCCGTCCTCCCGACGGGGTCGGCTCCGCCGGTTCCAGTAGTGCTCGGTCTCGCAGAGCCCGTGGAGGAACACCACGAGGTCCGCTCCGGCGCCGGGGAACGCGGCCGCGACCGACGCGGGATCCAGCGGGACGTCCCGGCCGTCCACCCGGACGCCACACTCGATCGCGAGGGGCGAGCCCTCTGCGACCAGCCGGTCTCCGATCAGCCCGTTCACGGCCGACACCACGAACCGACCACGCGACGAGGCCTCGATCGGGGCGCCGAACCCGATCCGGTCGGCGGCACGCAGACCGTGCGCGGCGGCCCTCATGCCGAGGCCGACCCCCGCGTAGACCGCGCCTGCGATGCCGTCGTGTGCGCGATGGCTCACGGTGGTGCCACCCGCGACCCGGACGACGACCCGGTCCACGGCGCGGTGGACGCGGCCGGCGACCGAGCCGTGGATGTCCCGGGCGGCCGAGAGCACGAGGCTCTCCGCGTGCTCCGTCGCCAGGGCTACGGCCTCGAGCACGCCGGCGTCACCGGGGCGTCGGCGGGGAGGGGCCATGGCCGGAAGTCAACGCAGCCGCGCGGACCGTGTCAACGACCTCCGGCTGCGTGCTCGGTCACAGCACGGTGACGGCGGGTGCCGCCGAGGGTCACTCCTCGGTGGCGTCTGCGGCCTCGTCGACGGGCTCGGCCACCGTGTCGGCCACCGTCTCGGGCTCGGCCACCGTCTCGGGCTCGGGCTCGGGCTCACCGATGGTCCCGTCGGGACGGAGGTTCTTCAGCTCCACGGGGTTGCCCGACGCGTCGGTCACCGTCGCGCCCTCGACGATCATCGCCAGGGCCTTGCCACGCACGACCTCGGCGACCATCTCCGGGATGTGGTTGTGCTCGACCATGTGCTTCATGAAGTCGTCGGGATTCTGCCCCGACTGCTGGGCGCGGCGGAGCAGGTGCTGGGAGAGCTCGCTCTGGTCGACACCGATCTGTTCCTTCTTGGCCACCTCGTCGAGCAGGAACTGGGCCGCCATCGCGTCGCGGACCCGCTTCTCGAGGTCGGCCTCGAACTCGTCGATCGTCTGCTTCTCGTTGTCGAGGTACTGCTCCATCGTCATCCCGGCGTACATGAGCTGCTGCTCGATCTCCTGGCGACGCCCGGCGAGCTCGGAGTCGACCGTGGCCTCGGGCAGCGGGATCTCGGTGCTGTCCAGCAGCTTCTCGAGCACGGCGTCGCGGGCAGCGGCCGCCTGCTCGAGCCGCTTGCCGCGCTCGAGGCGGAGGCGCACGTCCTCGCGCAGCTCCTCGGCGGTGTCGAACTCCGAGGCGGTCTGGGCGAACTCGTCGTCGACCTCGGGAAGCTCCTGCTCCTTGACGGCGGTGACCCGCACCAGGACGTCGACGTCCTCGCCGGCGTTGTCGCCCCCGAGCAGCGTGCTGGTGAAGGTCTTCTCCTCGCCGGTCGCGAGCCCGATCAGTGCCTCGTCGACACCCTCGATCAGCTGACCGGACCCGACCGTGTAGGAGTAGCCGGAGAGCTCGCCGCCCTCGACGGCCTCCGCGTCCTTGGTGGCGACGAGGTCGATCGTGACGACGTCACCGTCCTGCACCGTCCGGTCGACGTCGGTGAGGGTGGCGAACCGCTCCCGCAGCGCCTGCACCTGCTCGTCGACGTCCTCGTCGGACACCGCGATGTCGTCGACCTCGACCGCCAGCCCGTCGTACGCCGGGACGTCGATGCTCGGGCGCACGTCCACCTCGGCGGTGAACTCCAGGGTCTCGTTGTCCTCGAACTTCGTGATGTCGATCTCGGGCTGCGCCAGCGGCTGGAGGTCGTTGTCCTCGAGCGCCTGCACGTAGAGCTTCGGGAGCGCCTCGTTGATCGCCTCGTCGAGGACGACTCCGCGACCGACCTGACGGTCGATGACCGGCGGCGGCACCTTGCCCTTGCGGAAGCCCGGGATGTTCACCTGCTTGGCGATCCGCTGGTACGCCGCGTCGAGGCTGGGCCTGAGCTCCTCGAACTCCACCTCGACGGTGAGCTTGGCGCGGGTGGGGTTCAGCGTCTCGACGGCGCTCTTCACAGGTGTTCTCCTTGAGACTTCTTCGGTCAGGTCCGAGGCTGTGGCGCAGCACGGCTCGGTTGCCGCACTGTGGTGTCGGGGCGACAGGACTCGAACCTGCGATCTCCTGCTCCCAAAGCAGGCGCGCTAGCCACTACGCTACGCCCCGGGTGCAGCCCGGTGGACGGCGCCGCCGGGCCAGCCCGGAGAGTCTAGAGGACAGTCGCCCTGCGGCCCGAATCGTCCCGCCCCGCACGCCTGTGGCACCATGGTCCGCGGTCCGAGGAGCCCCGGCTTCCCGACCACGCGGATGTAGCTCAATGGTAGAGCCCCAGTCTTCCAAACTGGCTACGCGGGTTCGATTCCCGTCATCCGCTCCAACCGGATAGTCCGGCACGTTTCCGTTGCCAGATCGGCATTCTGAGAACAGAAACGTGCCGGACTATCTCGTTTTCCGGGCGCGCTCAGTGTGGGATCGCCTCGAAGGCCCGGTACACCATCCAGGCGGGCCAGAAGACCGCCTCGAACAACGACCACACGTGCCCCCAGAAGCCGTCGGCCTGCTGCCAGAAGTAGAAGAGCGCGCCGAAGATGCCCAGGCCGTAGATCGCGCCGCCGCTCGCGGTCGCGCCGGAATTGTTGCCCATGGCACCACCATGCTCCCGACGACACCCAAGGGCCGGGATTTCGGCCGCGCGCCTCAGCGATGCGCCGGCAGCAGTGTCTTGCGCCGATGGACCACGACCATCGCGGCGTCGTCGTTGCGCGTCGCGAGCTCGCCGATGATCCGCTGCGCAGCCCGGTCGTAGCCGCTCGGGAAGAGCAGCTGGCCGCGCCCGGCGAGCTTGTCGATCCCGCTCCCGATGTCGCGACTGACGGTCTCGACGACGCCGTCGGTGTACATCAGCAGCGCGTCGTCGGGCAGCAGCCGTCCGCCCACCACCTCGAACTTCGCGTCCGGCATGAGGCCGAGGATCGGGCCGTCGGAGTCGAGCGTCGACCAGCGTCCCGAGCCGGCGTGCAGCCAGATTGCCGGAGGGTGACCCGCCTTGCGCAGCTCGAACTCGCCACTGATCAGGTCGAGGTGCAGGTGGATCGCGGTGGCGAAGCCCTCGTCCCAGTCCTGTCTGAGGAGGTACTCGTTGGCGTCGACCAGGAACCGGTCCGGGCTCACGGCGGAGGCCAGCCCGGCGAACGCGCCGGAGAGCAGCAGCGAACGGGTGCCGGCCTCGATGCCCTTGCCGGACACGTCGACGACGATCAGCTCGATCGAGGACTCGTCGGGCGCGCGGCTGGCCACGATGAAGTCGCCACCGAACGAGGTGCCACCGGCCGAGCGCGTTGCCGAGTCGACGTGCCAGTGGTGGGGCAGCTCCGGGATCGCGCCCTGCTTGGAGATCCGGTCGCGGAGGTCGACGAACATCGACTCCCCCCGGGGCCCCGAGACGCCGAGCCGGCTGCGCCGGAACGAGGTGACGATGACCAGCAGCGCGATGAGGAAGACCACCACCACCCGGGTGGCGGAGCGCACGGTCACCGACGGCTGCGCGGCCAGGTCGACCACCACTCCCCCGAGGGCGAACACCACGAACCACGGCAGCGTCCGCGGGCCGAGCCACATGCTCGCGAGGAAGATCGGCAGCAGGAGCCCGGTCTGCGGCACCAGCGCGACGTCGGCGATGCCGGCGATGACCATCGCGACGCTCATGGCCACCAGGAAGGTCAGGGCCGGCCAGTCCGAGTAGCGCACCTGGCGGCGCAGGCTCACCTGCCAGTCGCCCAGCCGTCCACCCAGCCGTCCACCCAGCCGTCCACCCAGCCGAGCGCGCAGTCGCCCGCCCGGCTGAGTGCGCGACTGCTCACTCGAACCGGAGACGACACGGTCGAAGCTGGTCAAGGGTGCACCTCAGGTCGACGGGACGCACGGCAGGTCTCTGCGTGGGGCACGGCGGCAGGGCAACCATCGTGGTGACGCACTGCGGCTCAGCCTACGGCTCGCGAGCGGAACACGGGCTGACATCGCGCGCACCAGAACAGATTGCGGCCGACGAGTACGTCGGTCCGCACCTTCGACCCGCACACCAGGCAGGGCTGGCCGTTGCGGCGGTAGACGTACACCTCGCCACCGTGGTCGTCCACACGCGGTGGACGCCCCATCGCTTCGGGCGTGTGCTCGGGCCGCACCGTGTCGATCCGGCCGGTCCGCACGCCCTCGGCCATCAGGTCGACCAGGTCGGCCCACAGCGCGAGGAACTGCCCTCGGCGCAGGGTCCGGCCGGGCCGCAACGGGTGGATCCGGTGCCGGAAGAGGATCTCGGCGCGGTACACGTTGCCGACCCCGGCCAGCACGGCCTGGTCCATCAGCAGGTCGCCGATGGGCCGGGCGCTCCGTGAGATCCGAGCCCAGGCGCGCGTCGGGTCGGCGTCCGGTCGCAGTGGGTCCTCGCCGAGCCCGTCGACGATGCGGGAGCGCCGCTCCGGCCCGATCAGCTCGCACTGGGTGGCACCGCGCAGGTCGGCGTACGCCGTGTCGTTCTGCAGCCTGACCCTGACCTGGCCGACGACGGGCGGCGTCGCTCCCGGCTCTGGGAGCGGCACCACGTCGAACTTGCCGATCAGACCCAGGTGGACATGGAGGAAACGCTCACCTGCGAGCTCGACGAACAGGTGCTTCCCGGCGGACTCGGCCCCGACGCAGAGCGCGCCGTCGACCACGGCGGCATCGGCCGCGAACCGGCCCTGCGGACTGCTCACCCGGACGGGTCGTCCGGCAAAGGCGTCGGTCAGCTCCAGGGCCAGCCGGCGCAGGGTGTGCCCTTCAGGCATCCGGTCCGTGGCCCTCGGGCATCCGTGCGGACTCCGGCAGTGGCGGCAGCTCGCCCGTGGCCTCGTACGCCGCCATCATCGCGATCCGCCGACGGTGCCGCTCGTCGCCGCTGAACGGCGTCCGGATGAACACGTCGACGAAGTGCGTCATCTCCTCCACCGTGTGCATCCGCCCGCCGACGGAGATCACGTTGGCGTCGTTGTGCTCGCGGGCGAGAACGGCGATGTCGGCGCTCCAGACGAGCGCGGCGCGGACTCCGGCCACCTTGTTCGCGGCCATCTGCTCGCCGTTGCCGGAGCCGCCGATGACCACGCCGACGCTGCCCGGGTCCGTTCGCGACGCCCTCGGCGGCGCGGAGGCAGAACACCGGGTAGTCGTCGACGGGGTCGAAGACGAAGGGGCCGTGGTCGACGGGCTCGTGGCCGTTCTCACGGAGCCAGTCGACCAGGTGCTTCTTCAGGTCGAGGCCGGCGTGATCGGATCCGAGGTGGACGCGCATGGGGTCAGGCTATCGGCGAGGATGCGGGCCGTTCGCCGCGGTGCTGCCGGAAGAACGCCGCCAGCTGCCGGGTCAGCGGCTCGGCCGCGTCGAAGACATCGACCTGCCTCCAGAAGCCGTGCACCTGACCGAGGTACCGGGTGCCGACGACCTCGACGCCGTCCTCCGCCAGCCGGCGGACCAGCTCCTCGCCCTCGTCGCGCAGCGGGTCGTGCTCCGCGGTCACGACGAGCGTCGGTGGAAGCGACCCGAGACGGTCGCTGAGCAGCGGCGCGACGTCGGGATCCGAGCGACGGTCGGCGTCGACGTACTGCTGCCAGTACCAGGCGGCCTCGCGCGCGTCGAAGCCGTCGGCGGCCGTGCGGTAGGAGTCGAAGCCCGCTGACGGGTCCAGGAACGGATAGGTGAGGGCCAGCCCGGCGAACCGGCCGGGGTTGCGCAGGGCCGCCACCAGGGCGAGGTTGCCGCCCGCGCTGTCGCCGTGCACGAAGGTCGGCAGGTCGAGGTCCTGGCCGGGCCCCTCACGCCGGAGCCAGCCGAGCGCCGTGTCGACGTCGTCCGGTGCGGCCGGGAACCTGTGCTCGGGCGCACGCCGGTAGTCCACCGAGAACACCGCCATGCCCGAGCGGTTCGCCAGCCTCCTCGCGGTGGCGTCGTGGACGTCGACGTCGTGGAACACGAAGCCGCCACCGTGCAGGTGCACGACCAGGCCGTCCGCGCCGGTGGGCCGGTAGAGCCGGCAGTGCACGCCGTCGGCGTCGACGTCGGCGACCTCGGCGACCTCCTCGCGGGGCTCGCCGGCGGCGAGGGCACGGGCAGTGGCCCGGGACGCCTCGATGTCGAACGCCGGGTCGAAGACCGGCACCTCGAGTGCGTACGCCGCGACGGCGGCCCGTGCCTGCGGATGGAGCGCCACGGCAGCCTGCTCAGCGCCCCATCAGCGCGTCGAGCGCGACGGCCATCGCGGCGGCCAGCCGGAAGTCCAGCCGCGGATCGGGGACCGTGACGGCGTACCGGTCCCGGATGGAGAACTGCCGCTCGACGCTCATCACCAGCTGCCCGGTCGGGTCGTGGAAGTCGAAGTGGAACGCAAAGGGCAGGTCGACCACCCGGCGGGCGATCGCCACCAGCTGGTTGCGCTCCTGCCCGGTGGCCTCGAACCCGGGTCCGCTCAGGTGGAACGTCGAGCGCAGCAGGCTCTTGCCGAAGTCCTTGCGGAAGAACCCGAGCGTCCCACCGGCCTCGTCGTACACGTCGTAGCCGGAGGCCAGGTCGAGCACCTTGCGCGCCTTGAACGAGAACACGGGTCGGGAGCGCTGCTCGTCGGCGTAGAAGGTGACCTGCTCCTTGAACGCGAGCCGCTTCTGCTGCGCCACGGCCATGAGCTCGCCCGGCCCGCCGCCGGGACCCGGCGAGCGGATCTCGTAGCGGTTCACCATCATCGTGAGCTTCTGCCCGACGAAGAACGCCGGGAGGTGCATGGGCGCGGTCATGAGCACAGCGTAGGGAGGCGGCCCGCACCGGCTCGTCTAGAGTCCGGGCCATGGCGATCCTGGGCTGGACGGTGCTGCTCCTCGTCTTCGTCGACGAGCTCCTGGCGATAGCCGCCGCCGCGGTGTGGGGCAACCACGTCGCGAACGCCTGGCTCGCGATCGCGATGGCGCTGCTGACGATGCTGGTGTGGTTCCTGTTCGCCTCGCCGAAGGCGCGCTTCGGCGGGCCGGTCGTGCGGCCGGCGACCAAGGTGCTGGTCTTCACCCTCACCGCGGTCGGCCTGTGGGCGAGCGACCACCACGCCCTCGCCGTGGCGTTCTTCCTGTTCTCGGCCGTGATCAACGGGCTCGCGCAGCTGCCGTCGGTCAAGGTGCTGGTCCGGGACTGACGAACCAGGGTGCGGTGGCACGTCTCGCACGGCCAGAAGCGGTTGCACCGTGCGTAGCGTGCCAAAGGCCGATCAGAGCGGCCGTCGAGACGCCAGATCAGCCGCATCCGGGTCTCGTTGGGTGAACGACTTCGGTCGCTGGCCAGCGAGAGTGCCCGGCGGAACAGGGTGACGCCCAGGGTCCGCTCCAGACGGGTGGCGTACTCCTCGAGCCTCGTGAACGTCGTGAGCCCCGCCGCCAGCGCGACGTCCACGATCACCACCCCCTCTCGTTCGTCCGGAGCCCAACGGACGCCGTCGAACACCGCCCGGTCCACGACCGTGCAGGGCACGCCGTGGCGGACGACGACCTCCGAACCCGCCAGCTGCACGCGATGGCGCACGGATCCGGGTCCGGGGCGGAAGTTGGCCGTCGGCGGGACCACCAGAGGGACCGGCAGCACGCTCGTGCCGTCCGGTGCCACGCCGTCGCACAGGTTCGCTCCAGCGAGCCTGAGCGATGCCCAGCCGGAGACTGCGCCACCGTCGGGAAGCCGCTGCGCCTCTTCGAGTCTGCGCTGCTCCACCGTGCGCTCCACCGTGGTCGGTACGTACCGGCCCGGCGACGATCGACGCCAACGACGCGCTTCGCGTCTGTGCCCGAGTCGGACCACCCTCGGCGCCGACCCGCACGGGCTGGAACAGTGCCGTCGGCGGCGGGCATCGGAGGTCCCATCGATGTGCCACGCGACCAGACCTTCCCCGCTCCCAGGCATCGCAGGAACGGCCCACCACGCATCTGAGGACGGGCAGGCGGCATGGGCACCCTGGGCACGGATTCCGGCGCACCGAGCGTGCGCAACGTGCCGATTCAGGCGCCGCGGTCGCCCACCCGCGCCCGGACGACGTGGCCGACGCCACCCGGAGCCTCGGCGGGACGGCCCAGGTAGCGGCCCGCGATCTCGCCACGGTCGAGGTCGTCGATCTCGGTGAAGCCGGACGTGTGCAGGATGGCCGCCACCTCGGACGGTTCGAACGGCTGCGTCAGCGGCTCCCCGAGCGCGGCGACCCGCTTCTCGAACGCCTTGCGGAGCCGCCGGCTGCGCCGCGACAGCGCGGTCACCGGCGCTGGGTAGTCGAAGACCACCTCGGCACCCGGGACGCTGCCGATCCGTCCCAGCGTCGACACCACGGCCTCGCGCGTCAGGTACGGCACCACGCCGAGCCAGAGGAAGTACGCCGGTCGCTCCGCGTCGAACCCGGCCGCCACGATCCGGTCCAGGAAGTCGTCGTGCTCGAAGTCACAGCCGACGAACACGGTGCCCTCGGGGACCTCGATCCCCGCCGCGCGCAGCTGTTCGGCCTTCCACCCACCCGTCGCCGGGAAGTCGACCTCGAAGACCCGGACGTCGTCGTACGGATTGCGGTAGGCGAACGTGTCGAGTCCGGCACCGAGCACCACCACCTGCCGGGTGCCGCGCTCGACCGCCGCCGCCAGCCCGTCCTCGGCGAACCGGTGCCGGACGGCGATGAACAGCCGCATCCGGGTCCGCTCGGTCGCGCGAGCACTGGTCAGGATGCCGTCGCGGTCGAGCCCGAGGATCCGCCATGCGAGCGGGTCGCGGAAGATCCGGCCGTCCTCGAGGTCCTGGTGCACGGCGCGGTGCACGGCCGCGCCGAACGCGGTCCGACTCGGCTCACCGGGGCGCATCGGGCAGTGCTCAGCCCAGCCGGGCCAGCTCCTCCTCGACGATGCCGGGGTCGAGCTTGGTGAACACCGGCGTCGGCTTCGCGACCGGCGTGCCGACCACCAGCGGGCGGCGCTGCCATGCCGCGGCCCCGGAGTACTCGCCGGTGATGACCGGGTACGGCGCTCCGCCGTCGAGGTCCTCGACCTCCCGCAGCTGCGGCATCGGCTGCACGTCGCCGGTGCCGCCGAGGATCCGGTCGACCTCGTTCGCCGAGAAGGGCAGGAACGGCGAGAGCACGAGGTTCAGGTCGGCCACGCACTGGGCCACCACGTGCAGGATCGTGCCGAGCCGCTCGCGCTGGTCGTCGCCCTTGAGCTTCCACGGCTCGGAGTCCGAGACGTACTTGTTCACCTCGGCCACCGCACGCATCGCCTCGCCGATCGCGGCCTTCTGCCGATGCCGGCCGATCAGCTCGCCGACCACGTCGAAGGCACCCTCGGCGACCGCGAGGACGCGCTCGTCGTCGGCGGTGAGCTCGCCGGCGGGCGGGATCTCGCCGAAGAACTTGTTGACCAGGGTCGCGGTCCGGTTGACCAGGTTGCCCCAGCCGGCCACGAGCTCGTCGTTGGTACGTCGCACGAACTCCGCCCAGGTGAAGTCGCTGTCCTGGTTCTCCGGGCCGGCGGCCGCGACGAAGTAGCGGAACGCGTCCGGCTGGTAGCGGCTGAGCAGGTCGCGGACGTAGATCACGACCTTCTTCGAGGAGGAGAACTTCTTGCCCTCCATGGTCAGGAACTCCGAGCTGACCACCTCGGTCGGAAGGTTCAGCTGGCCGAACTCGTGGGTGGTGCCGCCGCGGCTCCCCCGGCCGTCGTAGGCGAGCAGCTCGGCCGGCCAGATCTGGCTGTGGAAGGTGATGTTGTCCTTGCCCATGAAGTAGTACGACGGCGCCGCTGGGTCGTTCCACCACTCGCGCCACCGTTCCGGGTCACCAGTGCGGCGGGCCCACTCGATGGACGCCGACAGGTAGCCGATCACGGCGTCGAACCACACGTAGAAGCGCTTGGTCGGGTTGTCCTCCCAGCCCTCGAGCGGGATCCGGATCCCCCAGTCGATGTCGCGGGTCATCGACCGCGGCCGGATCTCCTTCAGGATGTTCTGACTGAACCGGATCACGTTCGGCCGCCACAACCCGCTCTTCTCGCGCTCGTCGAGCCACTCGCCGAGCGCGTCGGCCAGCGCGGGCAGGTCGAGGAAGAAGTGCTGGGTCTCGACGAACTCCGGCACCTCGCCGTTGATCCGGGAGTGCGGGTTGATCAGGTCCTGCGGGTCGAGCTGGTTGCCGCAGTTGTCGCACTGGTCACCGCGGGCGCCGTCGTAGCCGCAGATCGGGCAGGTGCCCTCGATGTACCGGTCGGGCAGGGTCCGCCCGGTGGACGGGGAGATCGCGCCATAGGTGGTCTGCTCGAGGAAGTAGCCGTTCTCGTAGACGCCCCGGAACAGCTCCTGTACGACGAGGTGGTGGTTGCGCGCCGTGGTGCGGGTGTAGAGGTCGTAGGAGATGCCGAGGCTGACCAGGTCCTCGGCGATCAGCCGGTGGTTCTTGTCCGCGAGCTCCTGCGGCGTCATGCCGGCCTCGTCGGCGGCGATCAGGATCGGGGTGCCGTGCTCGTCGGAGCCCGACACCATCAGCACGTCGTGCCCGGCCATCCGCATGTAGCGGCTGAAGACGTCGGACGGCACGCCGAACCCGGCGACGTGGCCGATGTGGCGCGGGCCGTTGGCGTACGGCCAGGCGACGGCACTGAGGACTCGGGTCATGCCGGAATCCTAGTGAGACGCTCCAGCACGAATCCGAGCGCATGCCGGCGACCGAGCGAGACGGCGATGATCGCCGAGATCGTGCCCACCCGGTCCGGGTCGGCCGCTGAGCTCGGCCCTTCGAGGAACGAGCCGCGCCACCACGCGAAGCGGGGTAGCCTCGAGCGACCAACCGTCTCTCTTGTCTCTTCGGCCGTCTCTTGGGGGATCGACATGGCGAAAGGGCCGGCGCGGACGTCGCGCACCGTCCTGGCACTCGGCACCAGTCTGGCGGTCGCCGCGGCCGTGGTCGCCGTTGCCGGCCCGGTCGAGGCCGCCCGGCGACCGGCCCCGACCCACTTCAGGTCGCCGGCGGTCGACCAGACCTCGGTGACGGTGCGCTGGCACAAGGTGCGCAAGGCGCCGGGCTTCCGCGTGCGCTGGAGCACGCACCACTCGATGGCCGGGTCGCGCCGGCTCGCGACCACCTCGCACCGGGTGCGGATCGATGGTCTTGCTCCGGACACGCGCTACTTCGTGCAGGTCGCGGTCGCAGCGCGCAAGGGCCACGGCCGTCGACTCGGTCACTGGAGCCGGATCCTGAAGCGGCGTACGGCGCCGCCCCCGTGTCCGACCGTCGGAGACCTCGGCGACCCGACCCCGGCGGTGCCGACGGGCCAACCCGCGGACCTCCGCGTCGCGACGTTCAACATCCGCACGATCCACCTGGACTCCCACGACCATCCCGAGCAGCGCTGGCGCCGTCGCGCCGGCCGGGTCGCCTCGCTGCTGCTCGGTGCGCCGACGACGCGCAACGCTGCTTCGGCACCGCCGGAGGTGATCGCCGTGCAGGAGGCCAACCAGTCCTACAAGCGGTTCGACACTCCCTGCACCAACCAGCTGGTCGACCTGCGCAACCGGCTCAACGCCGCCGGTGGGCCGCGCTACGAGGCGACCAGCCTGAGCCCGGGGGCCTCGGTCGGCACCCGCATCCTCTTCGACACCACGCGCCTTCGCCTCGAGAGTGCCGGTTCGGTACGCCTCGCGGCCCCCGGGACGACACACCCCCACCTGGCCTGGGCGGTCTTCCAGGTGCGGGAGGGCGGTCAGCGGTTCTTCTTCGGCAGCGTCCATCTCGTCCCGAAGGAGGAGGCGCACAGCGACGCCGTCCGGGACGCCGAGTGGGACCAGCTGCTCGCGCACCTCGTCGACCCGACCCTGACCCAGGGCCTGCCGGTCGTGCTCGGCGGCGACTTCAACGCCAAGCGCAGCAGCCGCTCCCACCCCAGCGCGCTGACCCACCTGCCCCGGATGGCGGCCGCCGGTGTCGGCGACATGCTGCTGGGCGACCGCGATCCCGCCAACCGCGAGCTCACCACGAGCGACGCCCGCGCGGCGCTCACGACGAATGCCGCGTGTCAGAGCTTCAACGGGTTCCGCCTCCTCCAGCGGTGCGAGAGCGACCCGAGCCGGATCGGCCAGCAGATCGACTACCTCTTCGCGACCAACGAGCTCGCCGTGAAGAAGTGGGAGCTCGTCCTCGATCTCGACCCGCTCGGGAACTGGCTCGGGACGATCCCGTCGGACCACAACGAGGTCCGGGCGACGGTCACGCTGCCGGCCGTGTCCGGCTGACCGGACTCAGCTGAAGTCGAGCTCGCCGGTGCGCGTGCGCTTGAGCTCGAAGAAGTAGGGGTACGACGCGAGCGCCACCGCCCCGTCCCACAGCACGCCGGCGTCCTCGCCACGCGGGATGCTGGTCAGCACCGGGCCGAAGAACGCGGCGCCGTTGACCGCGATCGTCGGCGTGCCGACGTCGTCGCCGACCTGGTCCATGCCCTCGTGGTGGGAACGCACCACGGCCTCGTCGTACGACGAGTCGTCCATCGCGTCGACCAGATCCGGCTCGAGTCCGACCTCGTCGACCGCGGCCGCGATCATCGCGCGGTCGACCGGCTGCTTCTCGAGGTGGATCCGGTGCCCATCGCCGTGTAGAGCGGGAGGAGCACCTCGTCGCCGTGCCGCTGGGCGGCCGCGACGAGCACCCGCACCGGCCCCCATCGCCGGCCGGAGCATCTCGCGGTAGTCCTCGGGGATGTCCTTGTCCTGGTTGAGGTAGGCCAGGCTCATCACGTGCCAGCGCACCTCGATGTCGCGCACCTGCGCCACCTCGAGGATCCAGCGCGAGCTGATCCACGCGAAGGGGCACATCGGGTCGAACCAGAAGTCGGCGGAGGGGCGGTCGGCAGTCGCGTTCGGGAGAGTTGTCATGCCGGGCACAGCAAAGTTGACGTGCTCAACTATTCCGCTGGTCGCTCACTGCACCACGAGCGTCCGCGTCACCGTCCGGCCCTCGACGCGGGACGTCCCGGCGTAGACGACGGTGAAGCTGGTCGTGCGGGCCTTCAGCCAGCGCCCGGCGAATCTCACCGTGCCGTGACGCAGCTTCTTGGATCGCTCGACGCCGCGGCCGTCGGTGATCGTGACGGTCCCGTGGACGGATCTATCCCCTCGGCCCGCAGCGCGACGGTCACCGAGCGGTGCGACCGGACTTCACCCGGAGCGGGCACGGGTGCGCACCTGGGTGCCGGCGTGAGCACCCGCACGACCTGGCGTGTAGCCGGGCTGGTGTAGGCTGACCCGGACGGTCAGCTGCTTGCCCGAGGTCGTCGGCCTGGTGGGACGTAGCTGGCCTTCGTTCGCCCCGGGATCCGCTCGCCGTCGCGCAGCCAGTGGTACTTCGCCTGGGCGTCCGCGGGGTTGACGCGCGCCGGGCGTCACCGACAGCCGCCGACCCAGGAGCGGTGCGGCGCCCACGGCCGGCTCGGCGCGTGACGGCGAGCTTCTCCGGGCGCCACCGGCGCGGTGGGCGCCGACGACGCCGGTGCGTCCAGGTAGCCGGCACGGTGCGCGGTGAGGACCGCGGTGACCGTCGTGCCGAGCTGGTCCGCGCCGAGCTGCACCGACGGCTGCGTGGCACCCGGGATCGCGGCCCGTCGGCGAACCATGATCGTCGTCGCGGTCGGTGCCGGCGCCAGGTGCCACCGGCCACCGTCAGCACGCCGCCGACCTTCGCCAGCCCGGTCACCGTCGGCTGCTCGCCGTCGTCGCATGCGTCCCGGGCGCCGACCGCGGCCGGCGCCGGCCGATCGACGCCCCGGTGCGGTAGCCGGTACTTGCACGCCGCCACCCGGACCGCCAGCGTCATGCCCACCTGGTCCGCGGTCGGGGTGTACGTCGGCGCCGGTCGCCCCGGGATCGGGACGCCGTTGCGTACCACTGGTAGGCCGAAGCTCGCGCCGCCCTGGTTCCAGGCGCCGTGAGATCGTCGACAGCGGCGTGTCGACCTTCGGCGTGCCCGCGATCGTGGGCAGGGCGGTGGCCTTGACGGCCTCGTCGGTCAGGTGGATGAACCCGGTCGGCCAGCCGCCGCCGGCCCGGACGATCCGGCGCCAGTCGAAGTCGCCGCCCCAGTGGTCCTCGGAGATCACGATCGTGTTCGCGTCGACGACCTGCTGGACGTAGGCGACGTGGTTGGTGCTCCACCAGGCGACCGAACCGACCATCGGCGTCTGGTTCGTCTTCGAGCCGAGACGCCTACCCCCAGTTGCGGGCGTCGCCGCTGCCGCTCCACGGGCGGGTGCGTCGACATGCCGTTGCGGACCATCCGGTAGGCCACGTAGTTGGTGCAGTTGTGGCCGGCGTACATCCGCCACCACATCTGCTGGTAGTTCGCCGCGTAGCCGTACGTTGGTACCCGGCCGCGCTTGCAACCGCTGAATCCCTTGCACAGCAGCGTCGAGGAGGCCTCGCGGCGGCGTCGCCGACCAGCAGCCCGCGACGAGCAGTGCCAGCAACGCGCCACAGGCGGCGGGCAGCGAGGAACGGCGGATCGAGCACACCCGCACGTTAGAGCAACTTTCGTCACTCTGCCACAACTTCACCAGAAATGTCAACGCGACACGCCGTTACATCGATGTAATTCTCACGATGTCATTCTGGCCACCGCGCGAGGCGCCGAGGCCGCCTCCGCGCGGGACGGCCCGGGCCGCCCTTCGTTCCGGACGGCCTCGGGTCGGGTGGCATGATGCCCCGCATGCCAGGAACCAACCTCACTCGCGAAGAGGCGCAGACCCGCGCCGGGTTGCTCGACGTCGACTCCTACACCATCGAGCTCGACCTCACGACCAGCGACAAGACGTTCGCCTCCACCACCACGATCGCCTTCCGCGCCACCCAGCCCGGCGCCAGCACGTTCGCCGACCTCGTCGGCGCCACCGTCCACGAGATCACCCTCAACGGCGTACCCCTCGACCCTGGCCAGGTGTACGCCGACAGCCGGATCCGGCTCGACGACCTGCAGGCCGACAACCTGCTGGTCGTCCGCGCCGACTGCGCCTACAGCAACAGCGGTGAGGGTCTGCACCGCTTCGTGGACCCGGCCGACGACCGGGTCTACCTCTACAGCCAGTTCGAGGTCCCCGACGCGCGCAGGGTGTTCACCACCTTCGAGCAGCCCGACCTCAAGAGCGTGTTCACCTTCAAGGTCACCGCACCGGAGCACTGGAAGGTCGTCTCGAACGCACCGACACCCCAGCCGGAGCCGCTGGGCGACGGCAAGGCGCTGTGGAACTTCCCGCCCACCAAGAAGATGTCGACCTACATCACCGCCCTGGTCGCGGGCGAGTACCACGAGGTCCAGGACGTCTACGAGGGCAAGCACGGCACGATCCCGCTCGGCCACTACTGCCGCCAGTCGCTGGTGGAGTTCCTCGACCGCGACGAGCTGGTCAAGCTCACCAAGCAGGGCTTCGCGTTCTTCGAGGATGCCTTCGACTTCCCCTACCCGTTCGAGAAGTACGACCAGCTCTACGTGCCGGAGTACAACATGGGCGCGATGGAGAACGCCGGGTGCATCACCCTGCGCGACGAGTACCTCCCCCGCAGCCGCCAGCCGCGCTCGTTCTACGAGTTCCGCTGCAGCGTGATCCTCCACGAGATGGCGCACATGTGGTTCGGCGACCTGGTCACGATGAAGTGGTGGGACGACCTCTGGCTCAACGAGTCGTTCGCGGAGTGGGCCTGCTACCACGCCGAGGTCGAGGCCACCGACTTCACCGACGCCTGGACCGGCTTCACCAATGCCCGCAAGCAGACTGGCTACCGGCAGGACCAGATGCCGAGCACGCACCCGATCGCCGCGGACAACTACGACCTGCAGGCCGTCGAGGTCAACTTCGACATGATCACCTACGCCAAGGGCGCCGCGGTGCTCAAGCAGCTGGTCGCCTGGGTCGGCCTCGACCCCTTCCTGGCCGGGCTCCGGCAGTACTTCAAGGACTTCGCCTACGGCAACTCCGAGTTCCAGGACCTGCTGCTCGCGCTGGAG
Organism: uncultured Actinomycetota bacterium; assembly: GCA_963731485.1. Taxonomy (GTDB): domain Bacteria; phylum Actinomycetota; class Actinomycetes; order Propionibacteriales; family Nocardioidaceae; genus Marmoricola. Next base: position 97,893 of record CAVSVQ010000007.1, on the reverse strand, counting down.
AAGTCGTCGGGTCGCGAGCTGCAGGGCTGGGCCCAGGAGTGGCTCCAGACCGCCGGGGTGAACACCCTGGCGCCCTGCGTTCGAGCTCGACGAGGAGGGTCAGCTACACCTCCTTCGCCGTCGTGCAGACGGCCGACCCCGACTGGCCGACGATCCGCCGGCACCGGATCGGCGTCGGCCTGTACGACGAGGTCGACGGGAACGCCTGGTCCGGCGCACGTCGATCGAGACCGACGTCACCGGCGAGCGCACCGAGGTCCCCGAGCTGGTCGGCGTGAAGCCAGCCCGACCTGCTGCTGCTCAACGACAGCGACCTCACCTACGCGAAGATCCGGCTCGACGAGCGCTCGCTCGCGACCGTGATCCACGACCTCGCACGCCTCGAGGACTCCCTCGCGCGTGCGCTGTGCTGGGGCGCCGCCTGGGACATGACCCGCGACGCCGAGATGAGCGCGACCGACTTCGTGCACCTCGTGCTCGCCAACATCGGTCAGGAGACCGACGCCTGGGGCATCAGCCGGATCCCGGTGTACGCCGCCCAGGCGGTGCACTCGCTGTCCGCGCCGGCCAACCGCCCCGCGCTCGAGGCACGCCTGGGAGCGCGGCCTGCGGTCCCTGCTGGAAGAGGCGGCACCCGGCAGCGACCAGCAGCTCACCTTCGTGCGCTCCTACGCGCGGCCGCGGCCACGAGCGAGGAGGCGATCGCCGACCTCGAGGCGCTGCTCGACGGCTCGCTGACCTTCGACGGCCTCGCGATGGACCAGGACCTGCGCTGGGCGCTCATCGGCGGGCTCGCCCGCGCCGGTCGCGCGGGCGACCGGATCGAGGCCGAGCTCGCCCGCGACAACACCATCTCGGGCAAGGAGCACGCCGCGGCCGCTCGCGCGAGCCAGCCCACCGCCGAGGCCAAGGCGCAGGCGTGGGAGGCGGCCGTGCTGCGGGCCGACACGCCCGAACGAGACCCAGCGCTCGATCGTGCTGGCGTTCCAGGCCCACGGCCAGGACGACGTGCTCGCGCCGTACGTGGAGAAGTACCTGGAGGCGGCCGAGACCCTGTGGGAGCACCTGGGCACCCACCGCGCGTCCACGGCGCTGAACTTCATCTTCCCGCGCCCATTGGCCTCGCCCGAGCTCCTCGCTCGCGTCGACGCCTGGCTCGAGACCACCACCGCCGACCCGGCCGCAGTGCGGTTCGTGAAGGAGGGCCGGGCCGACGTGGCGCGCTACCTGGCGGCGCAGGCGAAGGACGCCGAGGGCCTCTGACCGGGTCGCGGCTCAGGCGTGCAGGGTCGCCGGCTTGCGGGCAGTGTCCGCGAGCTGGGCCAAACCCCGCTTGATTCCGCCGAGGAGGTCGCCCTGCGCGAAAGCCGACTCCATCGCGACTGCCGCCAGCCGCACGGCGTCGTCGGGCAGGTCACGACGGACGATCGTCCCGGTGACGACCTCGAGGAGTCGCGCGGCCGGATCGACCATGATCAGGACGCTGCGCTCCGGTGCGACCAGGGATGCGTGCAGGCGCCGCGCGAAGGGGCCCGCCTCGCCCTCCGCCGCGCCGACGTAGACCGAGAACTCGTAGCGGCACACGGTCTCCGCAGCGCGGATGGCGCGGTCGATCTCGAAGCGCTGGTCGGAGGAGAAGCCCTCACCACTGGCCACTGGTGCCACCTCGGCCGCTCTCGCCGGCCTCGATCTGCTCGGATCCGACCTGGTCGGCCGCCTCGACGCCCTTCTGCGGACCGCCGAACCACTCCGCCTCGGCACGCCAGGCCTGCCCCGGCTCGTAGCCCCGGTCTCGGATCAGCGACGGCAACAGCGCGAGCAGGCTGATCACCAGCGCGAGACCCGCCGGGATCAGCACGAGCACGGTGAGGAACTCGAGACCGGACACGTGGTCGGCCTTCTCCCACGCCCGCGGCGTGTCGGCGGATGCGATCGACGGCAGCGCGACGACGACGGCCAGGGCCGCCGACAGGGCGAGCACGGCCCTTCGGAGGAGCTTGCGGGACTGCCGGGGTGCCTCGTGGGTGGTCACACGGGAAGGATAGCCATCCCTGACTCCGCCCGGCACTCGGGCGTGCGGTCGCGTCGGTCACACGAAACCGGTGCGCCGCAGTGCGGTCTGGCCTACCGTACTGCTCGGGGAGGGTGACCCGAGAGGATCACCGATGAGGCTCGGCCGTCACCGACGCGCACAGATGACAGCGACTCTCTGCGCCGGCTTCCTCGCCGCCGCCGCGATCGGCGTGCTGGGCTCAGCTCCAGCGTACGCCGCCCTCCCGTCGCAGTGCGTGACCGACGTCGTCGTCGGTATTGCGACGTGCACCTTCACCGGCGAGCCCGGGTCGTCCTTCGCCGTCGTCGCGCCTGCGGGGACCCATTCCGCCGCGCTGCACGTCGTCGGCCGTGCCGGGGAGTCCGGATCGACCGGCGCCGGGGCGACGCCGACTCCGGGCGGCTCACCGGCCGTGGTCGACGGTGTGGTCGCCCTCACCGAGGGCGACAACCTGGTCGCCACGTTCGCCGACAACGGCGGGCACGGCACGGGAGAAGCCGGTGATGGCGGAGGCTCGGCCATCGTGTCACTCGAGGCCGACAGCGGATCCTCGCCGAAGCCACTGGCGGAAGCCGGAGGTGGCGGAGGAGGAGGCGCCGGAGTGCCCGACACCGAGTCCGACGGCACCTCACCGAGTTCGGTCGGAGGAGCCGCGGGTCAGGCAGGTGGCGATGGCACTGCGCCGAGCGGCTCCGCGCCCGCTCGTGGCGGAGGCGCGGGGCAGCTCGACGCCCCCGGCTTCGGGGGACTGGGGGCGATCGTCCCGTCGGACGCCGGCGGCTACGTCTCCTTCCCGGCTGGACAGGCCGGGAAGGGCTCCCACGGCGGCAATGGCGGTGATTCGGTGCTCGGCGGTGGCGGAGGCGGGGGCGGCCTGTTCGGGGGAGGCGGCGGTGGCGCCGGCGGCACCGCCGGCGCCGTGGTCGCGTACGGCGCTGGTGGCGGCGGCGGGTCCAGCCTGGTGCCAGAGGGCGGATCCTCGGCAACCACCCAGGAGGGCACCGGGATCACGATCACGTTCCTCGCCGACGAGTTGCCACCACCGCCACCGTCGCCGTCCGCGTCCTACGCGCCGAACTCGATCGATTTCGGGACCGTGCCGATCGGAACGACCTCGGTGCCTCGCTCGGTCACGGTGACGAACACCGGAGTCGTGCCGCTCGAGATCGGATCGGCCGGGATCGTGCAGGACGCGTACGCGAGCTTCCGGATCGCCGCTGACGGCTGCTCGTCGCACACCTTGTCGCCCGGCGCAGCCTGCACAGTCGCGGTCGACTTCCACCCTCTCGTGCACGCCAACCTCAGCGGACGGCTGCGGGTCACCGACGACTCCACGAGCACGCCGCACGACGTGCTGCTCAGCGGCTTCGGCTCGAAGCCGGTGGCCTCCGCGTCACCGACCACCCTGGTCTTCGCACCGCACGAGCTGGGATCCGCGACGGCGGAGGAGCCGGTCGACCTGACCAACACCGGCGACGACAACCTGCACGTGTTCTCGGTCGCCGTCACAGGGTCGAGTGAGTTCACGATGCGTTCCGACGGATGCACCGGCGCCGTCTTGGCGCCCGGTGACAGCTGCACGGTCGTCGTGGCCTTCAGCCCGACATCGGTCACCGCTGTCGGCGGCTCCCTCGTCTTCGCGCACGACGCGGGGTCGGACACCCGGGTCCTCCTGCAAGGCTCCGCCGCACCACCCGCGGACCTGGCGATCCGGGGCGTCGGGTCGGTCTACAGCGGTCACGACCACCTGGTGACGCGCGCCGTCTCGGCGCCCGGGCGCAGCCAGGCCTACCCGGTGGCCGTGACCAACGACGACAGCGTGGCTCGCTCGTATGTGATCCACCTGGTGGCCGGCGGGTCCTCAGCCACGGTGCTGCTGCGTCCCGCAGGCTGGGGCCCAGCCCTCACGCCGAACTCGGACGGTGACTTCGGCATCGGACCGATCGGACCGGGCGAGACCGAGCGGTACTCACTGGTGGTGACGCCGACCGAGGCCGGTCCCGAACCGAGTCGTGTCCAGGTCGTCCTCGTGGGGCTCTGGAATGCTGCGATCGAGTCCGTCACCACCGAGACCAACATCGCCGCACCGACGCGCGGCACCTCGTCCCACGAGCTGTTCGCGAAACAGGGCAGCCAGCCGTTCATCGGCGGACCGACGGACGGCGAGACCACGACCGGACCGGCGCTGAACGTCGGCGGCCAGGCGGGGTACGTCGTGCGACTGCGCAACGACGGGCCGGCGGCGGCTCAGGTCGGGCTGCGACTCAGCGACGCCGACGGGTGCAACGGGTCGTTCACGGTCACCGCCAAGTCCGGGATCAAGGACGTCACCGCCGACGCCTACGCCGGCACGTTCCTCTCCCGGGTGCTCAAGCCGGGCGGCTACCAGGACGTGCGGGTGACGATCCGGCGTGCGGCATCCGGCTGCCCGGCGCGCCTGATCCGGGTGCAGTCACTGGACGCAGGAGTGCCGGTCCGCACGTCGTACCTGCTGGCGAACGCCGCCTACGACGCCGCCACCGACTGAGAGAAGGCGCACCCAGGGGTTGGGCGGGCACCGGCCGCACCCGTAGCCTCCCTGCCATGCCTGTCCCGACGACGCTGCCGGTCCCGACGATGTCGATGCTCGAGATGCCCGCCACCTGCAAGACGGGGACCGACGAGAGCTGGACCTGCGCGATCGTCTACCACTGGACCGGCAACGAGGATCTCGCTCACGCCGCCAAGTGGCTGATCGGGACGCCGCTGGCGATCGTCTGGCTGGTCGTCCTCGCGCTGGTGGCCAGGTGGCTGGTCAACAAGCTGATCAAGCGCCTGGTGCGGCGCGCCCAGGACGGTGTCCTGCCGTCGATGTTCGCGCGCGGTCCGTTCGCCGAGCCGTCTCCGGCGATCTCGGCGCAGCGTCGGGTCCAGCGCGCGGAGACGATCGGGAGCCTGATGCGCAGCATCGTGTCCGGCGTGATCTTCGCCGTGGTCTTGATCATGGCGGTCTCCGAGCTCGGCTACGACGTGGCGCCGCTGATCGCGAGCGCCGGGATCCTCGGCGTCGCACTCGGGTTCGGCGCTCAGAGCCTGGTCAAGGACTTCCTCTCCGGGATCTTCATGATCTTCGAGGACCAGTACGGCGTCGGCGACGTGATCACCCTCGGCGAGGTCGGAGGCGTCGTGGAGTCCGTCGGTCTCCGGGTCACGCGGATGCGCGACGTCCAGGGCACCGTCTGGTACGTCCGCAACGGGGAGATCCTCAAGGTCGGCAACCAGAGCCAGAACTGGGCCCGCTCGGTCCTCGACATCTCGGTGGGCTACCACGAGGACCTCGATCGGGTACGACGCGTGCTGGCCGAGGTGGCCCACGAGATGTGGGAGGACCGGGACTACCGCGAGCTGATCCTCGAGGAGCCCGAGGTGTGGGGCGTGCAGTCCCTGGACGCCGACGGCGTGCTCGTGCGCGTCGCCCTCAAGACCGTGCCGCTGGAGCAGTGGCGGGTCTCGCGCGAGATGCGAGCCCGGATCAAGACCCGTTTCGACGCCGAAGGCATCGAGATCCCGTTCCCCCAGCGGGTCGTCTGGCACCGGGACGCCGACGCGACGGTCGAGCCGGACGAGGGCGACACGTCGACCTGACCGGGTCAGCGTCTCGGCGGAACTTGGGTCTTCGTACTCATGTCCGCGTGCGGGGCAGCCGCGATCATGAGTTCATGAGCACGCTGGTCGATCCGCACATCTGCCCGGACTGCCGGGCCCCGCTCGACGCCACCGCCACCTGCACTCGCTGCGGACTGCGGCTCGCCGGGCCGGTGGCCGCCGACCTGTGGGCGTGCATGCAGGAGGCCGACCGGCTCGTCGAGCAACTACGCGCCGACTCGCTCGTCCCGCAGCCCGCGATGTCGACCGCCGCGCCGGCACCGTCGGGGTCCGCGCCACTCCCGACGGCTCCACCGGCGCCCCCGGGCGAGCTGAGGACACGAACGCTCCCGGGAGCGTCGGTCCCGGTCGTGCTGCTCGCACTCGGCGGCCTGTGCCTGCTCGTCGCCGCGATCGTGTTCGTCGCGGTCGCGTGGAGCTCGCTCGGACTGGCCGCGAAGACGCTGATCCTGCTCACCGTCACGGGCCTCTTCGCCGCCGCCGCGGTCGCGGTGACCAGGCGTGACCTCAGGTTCGCCACCGAGACGCTGTGGCTGGTCGTGGCCGGGCTGGTCGCGGTCGACCTCGGGGCGGCGTACGGAGCCGACCTGTTCGGGCTGTCGGCCCTCGGTGACCGCGGCGCGGTCGCCCTCGTCGGCGCGGCTCTGCTGGCACTCGCGGTCGGCGTCGGCGCCTGGGCGACCGGCACCGCGGTCGGCCGGATCCACGGTCTGGTCGGCGTCGCGGCGATCGGCACGCTCCTGCTCGCCGGCGCGGAGGCATGGACCTCGGAGGACAACCCGCTGGCGGTCGCCGTGTCGGTGCCCGTCCTCGTCCTGCTGGCATGGGGCATCGACCGCGGGACCGACCGGCACCTCCGGCCGACTGCCGCTGTGGTCGGGAGCGCTGCCGTCGTGTCCTGGCTGGTGCTGCTCGGCCACGGCATCGACCGGATGGCAACCACCGACTCCGACCGCGCGTGGTGGAGCGAGCTGCCGGGATGGCCACTCCTCGTCGCCGCGGCGCTCGCTGCCGTCCCGGCCGCGCTGTCCCGGGTGCCCGGGTGGGCCCGCTATATCGCCGCCGGGGGCAGCCTCGTCGCCCTGTCACTCCTCGTCGCAGGGCCGAGCACGGGACCGACGGCCGACCTGCTCGCCTGGGCAGGCGTGAGCGCCCTGGTCGCCCTCGTGGCGGCGCTGGCCCCGACCGTCTGGGCCCGTCCGGCCGCGGCACTCTCGGCGCTCGGCCTGGTCGTGTGGTCGGTGCTCGTCCTGGACCGCCCGCTCGAGGTGATCGGCAAGCTCCCGACGACGGCTGACCCGGCCCGGGGCCGTCTCGACCTCTCGCTGCCGACTCCCGACGGAGGCCCCTCGGCGTGGACCTCGATCGTGGCCGTGCTGGTCGTCGGTGCCCTCGCCTTCGGCCTGCTGCGGCACCTGCCGGACGCAGCCCGCGACGCTGCCGGCCGCATCCTGGTGGCGCTCGGGCCGGTCGTGCTGGCTCTCGGCGGCGCCACCTGGATCCTCGAGACCGAGCCGACGCTGCTGACTGCGGTGCTGGTGTGGTCCGGAGCCCTGATCGTCGCCACTGTCGCGGCAGCCACGGTGCGCCACCACCACCTCACCCTGGCCGCCGGACTCGGGTTCGCCGCGTACCTCCTCGTGGTCGGACTGCGGCTGGCGACACCGTCGCACCCACTGAGCGCCGGGTTGGCGACGGCCGCGGGCCTGGTCCTCGCTGTCGGCTATGCCCGTGCCCGCGCCGACCAGCTGTTCGGCGCGCTGCTGCCGGTGCTGGCGGCCAGTGCCGTGGTCACCAGCGCCATCGCGGCCCTGCATTGGCCCTACGTCGCCGGCGGGCGCTCCGACGCCGCCGGCACGACGCTCGCCGTCGTCGCCGCACTCGTGCTCACCTTCGCCCGGCTCGCCGGGCGCGACGAGACCAGCCGCCGCACCCTCGAGCTGACCGCGCTCGTCGTCGGGCTCGCCGCGGCCGCGATCCCGACCCACGATCCGGTCGTCGCGGTGGTCCTCACCATCGTGGGCTCCGCGGTCGCGCTGGTCGCGGTCCTCGAGCACGACCGCGAACCGGCCAGCTGGCTCGCGGTTGCCCTGCTCGGGGTCGCGACCGTGATCCGGGTGGACGCGGACGTCCGGTTCCCCGAGCTCGTCACCCTGCCTGCGGCCGCCCTCCTGCTCGCGGCGGGTGGTTGGCGCCTGGGTCGCGACGCCGGGGAGAGCAGCGTCCGCACCCTCGCGAGCGGGCTCACCCTCGGTCTCGTCCCGAGCCTGCTGCTGTCGCTCGACGAGCCGGTCACGCTCCGCGGTGCCCTCGTCGCGGCCGCGGGTCTGGTCGCTCTCGCGGTCGGCACCACCCGACGGTGGGCAGCGCCGTTCGTCGCCGGCGCGCTCACCACCGGCGTGCTCGCCGTCCGCCACCTCGGCCCGGTCGTGGACGGACTGCCACGGTGGATCTCGCTCGGCACGGTGGGCGTGCTGTTGCTGCTCGTCGGTGTCACCTGGGAGCAGCGGCGCCGTGACGTCGCCGTCGCCGAGCGCTACCTCGCGTCACTGCGCTGAGCCGCACTCGGCACAATGGCCCGGTGAGCTCGTTCTACGACGACATCGGCGGCATGGCGACGATCAAGGCGATCGTCGACCGGTTCTACGAGGGCGTCGCCGCGGACGAGGTACTCCGTCCGCTGTACCCGGAGGAGGACCTCGGCCCTGCGGCCGAACGCCTCACCTTGTTCCTGGCTCAGTACTGGGGCGGACCGACGACGTACTCGGAGAGCCGCGGCCATCCACGTCTGCGGATGCGGCACGCACCGTTCGCGGTGACGCCGACCGCGAAGGAGCACTGGCTCCGGCACTTCCGGGCCGGTCTCGACAGCGTCGACCTGACCCCGGAGCAGGACGCGCAGTTCTGGGACTACGCGACGCACGCAGCCCAGTTCATGGTGAACAGCCTGGTTGAGTGACCAGCCTGGCTGAGTGACCAGCGTCAGGCGCCGTGCAGCTGCTCCAGCAGACGCGCCCGGTGGTCCGAGGTGAGCGGAGCCGCACGCTGGGTCTCCTGGTCGAAGCCGACGACGACGACTCGACTGCTGGCCAACAGCTCACCGGCTCCGCCTCCCCCAGCCCCTCCACCGGCCTCCGGGTCCCGGATCTCTGCTGCGATCACGAACGAGGCTGTTGCCGACGTGGCTGATCCACGAGTGCACCTCGTAGGGCGTCAGCCGGAACAGGATCGGCCGGCGGTAGTCGACGTCGGTGCGCGCGACCACGATCGAGCCGAAGACATCGCCGTCCTGGTGCAGATCCGCATCAGGTAGCGGAGCCGGGCCTCCTGGAAGTACTCGATGTACTTCACGTTGTTGACGTGCTGGTAGGCGTCCACGTCCGACCAGCGCACCCGCAACGGGTAGACGTGCCGCGAGCTGCCGTCGCTCGCGAGCGGGCTACGCGGCTCCGCCGGCGCGAGGTACCGGCCCAGAACCTCGCGCTCGACCGAGGTCAGCCGCCTCGGCATCTCGGTTGCGAAGACGAAGGGCGCGAGCAGCGACGACCCCCGGAGGTACACGTGTCGGCCGCCCTGCCGGTCGGGCGCCTCGTCGTACACCTCGTAGGCCATCGTGAACGACCCGGCCCTGATCTCGGTGATCCAGGAGTCGACGAGGACCGGCCTGCTCCGGAAGGTCAGCGGCGCGAGGAACTCGAGCTCGTGGCGGACCACGACGACGCCCTCGCCGAGGTCCTCCCCGCCCCGGAACTCCGGGTGCGAGGTGAACATGTCGATCCGCGCCTCCTGGAGGTAGTCGACGTAGGTCACGTTGTTGACGTGCTGGAGCATGTCCATGTCGGCCCAGCGGACGGGCACCTCGGTGGTGTGACGCACGTCCTGAATCCAATCACCAGTACGCGTCCTACGATGGCGTGGGCATCCGGCGTCTCACCGAGACCGCCGTGGTGCCCCTCATCCCGTCGAAGATCGGAGAAACCACATGCCCGAGGCAGTCATCGTTTCCGCGGCCCGCTCCCCCATCGGCCGCGCGAACAAGGGGTCGCTCAAGGAGTTCCGCCCCGACGACCTCACGGCGCTGATCATCCGGGCGGCTCTGGACAAGATCCCCGCGCTGGACCCGAACGACGTCAACGACCTGATGCTCGGCTGCGGCCTCCCCGGCGGCGAGGCCGGCAACAACATGGCCCGGGTCGTGACCACGCTGCTCGGCTACGAGATCCCCGGCACGACGCTGACCCGGTACTGCGCCTCGTCGGTGCAGACCTCCCGGATGGCCTTCCACGCGATCAAGGCCGGCGAGGGCGACGTCTACGTCTCCGCCGGGCGTCGAGATGGTCTCGCGCTACCAGTTCGGCACCTCCGACCACATCCCGAACACCAAGAACCCGATGTTCGAGCGAAGCGCAGGCGCGCACCGAGGAGATGGCCAAGGGCGGGCAGGACTGGCACGACCCGCGCGAGGACGGCAACCTGCCCGACATCTACATCGCGATGGGCCAGACCGCCGAGAACGTCGCGAAGCTGCGCGGCCTGGACCGCAAGGAGCTCGACGAGTTCGGCGTCCGCAGCCAGAACCTCGCCGAGAAGGCGATCAACGACGGCTTCTGGGAGCGGGAGATCACCCCGATCACCCTCGCCGACGGCACCGTGGTCGACCAAGGACGACGGCCCGCGCGCCGGGGTGACCTACGAGGCTGTCTCCCAGCTCGACCCCGTGTTCCGCCCCGACGGCGTCGTCACCGCCGGGCAACTGCTGCCCCTCAACGACGGCGCCGCGGCCGTGGTGATCATGTCCGACACCAAGGCCGCCGAGCTCGGCCTCACCCCGCTGGCCCGGATCGTGTCCACCGGCGTCAGCGGCCTCTCGCCCGAGATCATGGGCCTCGGCCCGGTCGAGGCGACCAAGCAGGCGCTGAAGCACGCGGACATGACGATCGGCGACATCGACCTGGTCGAGATCAACGAGGCGTTCGCCGCGCAGGTGGTGCCGTCGTACCAGGACCTCGGCATCGACCTCGACCGGCTCAACGTCAACGGCGGCGCCATCGCGGTCGGCCACCCCTTCGGCATGACCGGCGCCCGGCTGCAGAACACGATGCTGAACTCGCTGCAGTGGCACGACAAGTCCACCGGCCTGATCACCATGTGCGTCGGCGGCGGCCAGGGCATGGCGATGATCGTGGAGCGGATGTCCTGACCCGCCGAGGCGTCACTTCCTGACATCAGCAGAGCACCGAGGCGTCAGTTCTTCGAGAAGAACTGACGCCTCGGTGCGTCTCAGGTCAGGACTGACGCCTCGAGCTCAGGCCTGGGTCAGGAACTGACGCCTCGGTGCGTTCTCAGGGTCAGGAACTGCCGCCTCGAGCTCAGGCCTGGTCAGGACCGCCTGGACGGACAGCTCGATGTTGACCTTGTGGCCGACGAGCAGCTTGCCGCCGTCCAGCGGGATGTCGAAGTCGACGCCGAAGTCCTTGCGGTTGATCTCGGTGGACGCCTCGAAGCCGATGCGGGTGTTGCCGTAGGCGTCCTGGTCGACGCCGAGGAACGCCACGTCGAGCTCGACGACGTTCGTCACGCCCTTGATGGTCAGCTCGCCCTTCGCGGTGGTGCCGTCGAAGGAGGTGGAGACGAAGGTCATCGGGCCGTGGTTCTCGACATCGAAGAAGTCCGAGGACCGCAGGTGGCGCGTCGCGCTGGGGATCACGGGTGTTGACCGAGTTGAGGTCGATGGTGGCCTCGGCCTTGGTGTCGGCGAGGGTGTCGCCGGTGGTCACGGTGCCCTCGAAGGTCTCGAACTGGCCGCGGACCTTGGTCATCAGGTGGCGGACCGTGAAGCCGACCTCGGAGTGGCTCGGGTCGATGGTCCAGGTGCCGGCGACGAGACCCGGGACAGAGGTGCTGGTGGGAGCGGTGGTGGTCATGGGATCCTCTTCTCGAATAGTTGAATTCTAACTTCAGTTCGAGCATAGCGCCGAGTTGATAGAACGTTCAACTATCTGCGCGTCCGGATCCATTCCCTCCCCTGCGCGGACACGCCAGGACTCCGGCCCAGGAACTCCACGGCGGCCCGCTCAGCTGCCTAGACTCCGGCGCATGAACGCACCCGCAGACGCGCTGGCTGAGCGACGAGCAGCAGCGATCGTGGCGCGCCTACATCATCGGCACCACGCTTGCTGACCGACACCCTCGATCGCGAGCTCCGCCAGGCGCACGGACTCTCGCTGGCCGAGTACGAGATCCTGGTCCGGCTCTCCGAGAGCCCGCGGCCGCACCCTGCGGATGGCGCAGATCGCCGACTCGATGCAGCACTCACGCAGCCGGGTCACCCACACCGTGAGCCGGCTGGAGAAGGCCGGGCTGATCCAGCGCTGCACCGCCGAGGGCGACCGCCGCGGCGTGGAGGCACGGCTGACCGACAAGGGCTGGGACCTGCTGGTGCGACGCCGCCCACACCCACGTGACCGGCGTCCGCGAGCACTTCGTCGACCTGGCCGACCGACGAGGACTTCGCCGACGCATGGGCACGCTGATGAACGCCGTCGCCGATCACCTGCTCGCGGTCAACCCGGCCTTCGAGGACATCCGGGACCGACGCCGAGTAGGGCGCGCTGCCGGCCCGGAGATCAGTCCCGGGTCAGCCGGCGGTGGGTCACCCGGTGCGGCCGCGCGGCCTCGACACCGAGCCGCTCGACCTTGTTCTCCTCGTAGGCCGCGAAGTTGCCCTCGAACCAGAACCACTTCGCGTCGTCCTCGTCGTCACCCTCCCAGGCGAGGATGTGGGTCGCGACGCGGTCGAGGAACCACCGGTCGTGGGAGGTGACCACCGCGCACCCGGGGAAGTCGAGGAGCGCGTCCTCCAGGGAGGACAGGGTCTCCACGTCGAGGTCGTTGGTCGGCTCGTCGAGCAGCAGCAGGTTGCCGCCCATCTTCAAGCGTGAGCGCGAGGTTGAGCCGGTTGCGCTCGCCGCCGGAGAGCACGCCCGGCCTTCTTCTGCTGGTCGGGCCCCTTGAACCCGAACGACGCGACGTAGGCCCGGGAGTTCATCTCGAAGTTCGCGACCTTGATGAAGTCCAGCCCGTCGGAGACGACCTCCCAGACGTTCTTGTTCGGGTCGATGCCGCCGCGGCTCTGGTCGACGTAGGAGATCTTCACGGTCTGGCCGACGACCAGGTCGCCGGCGTCGGGCTTCTCCTGACCGGTGATCATCCGGAACAGGGTGGTCTTGCCGACGCCGTTGGGGCCGATCACGCCGACGATGCCCGCACGCGGCAGCGTGAACGACAGGTCGTGCATCAGGGTGCGACCCTCGAAGCCCTTCTCCAGGTCGTGGGCCTCGAGCACCACGTCACCGAGGCGCGGACCGGCCGGGATGTTGATCTCGGAGGTGTCGATCTTGCGCATCCGGTCGGCCTCGGCCGCCAGCTCCTCGTACCGCGCGAGACGGGCCTTGCTCTTGGCCTGCCGGGCCTTGGGGTTCGAGCGGACCCACTCCAGCTCCTTCTCGAGCATCCGGGCGCGCTTGGCGTCCTTCTGGCCCTCGATCTTGAGGCGGTCCTTCTTGGTCTCCAGGTAGGTGGAGTAGTTGCCCTCGTAGGGGTGGGTCTTGCCGCGGTCGAGCTCGAGGATCCACTGGGCGACGTTGTCGAGGAAGTACCGGTCGTGGGTGACCGCCAGCACAGCGCCCGGGTACGACGCGAGATGACCCTCGAGCCACTGCACCGACTCTGCATCGAGGTGGTTCGTCGGCTCGTCGAGCAGCAGCAGGTCAGGCTGCTGGAGCAGCAGCTTGCACAGCGCCACCCGCCGGCGCTCGCCTCCGGAGAGGTTGTCGACCACGGCGTCGGGGGGCGGGCAGCGCAGGGCGTCCATCGCCTGGTCCAGTCGGCTGTCGAGGTCCCAGGCGTTGGCGTGGTCGAGATCGGTCTGCAGGTCACCCATCTCGGCGAGCAGCGAGTCGTAGTCGGCATCCGGGTCGGCGAGCTCCTCGGAGATCGCGTTGAACCGGTCGAGCTTGCCCTTGATCTCGGCGACGGCCTCCTCGACGTTCTCCAGCACCGTCTTGCCCTCGGTCAGCGGCGGCTCCTGCTGGAGCATCCCGACCGTGGCGTCCGGATCGAGGATGGCGTCGCCGTTGTTGGCCCTCTCGAGTCCGGCCATGATCTTGAGCAACGTCGACTTGCCGGTGCCGTTGGGGCCGACCACGCCGATCTTCGCGCCGTGCAGGAACGACAGCGTGACGTTGTCCAGCACCACCTTGTCGCCGTGGGCCTTGCGGACGTTGCGCAGCGTGAAGACGTACTCAGCCATGGCTCGCAAGCCTACGGGCCGGTGCCGAACCGCCGACCACTGGGCCGACCGCTGGGCCGAGCTCTGGACCGAGCCTCAGGCCGCGGGCTCGACCTCGTCGCCGTCGGAGTTCAGCCGCGGCCCGTCCGGCGCGTAGCCGTGCAGCACCTCCTTGACCGACTCGTCCTGGATCGGGTCGGCGGCGGCACCGCGCGGGGTCTTCGTGAACGCGCTGGTGCCCGCGGTTGAGGTCGTGGCCGACGAACGTGGCGTCGACGATCCAGGTGACCGACGGCGGGTGTCCTTCGCGCTCCCACACGTCGACCCGGACGCGGCCGTGGACCACCACGGCGTCGCCGCGCTTGACGGACTCGGCGACGTTGCGGCCGAGCGAGCGCCAGCAGTTCACCGTGAACCACGACGTGTGCCCGTCGACCCAGGTGTCGCCCTTGCGCCAGCGCGGCGTGCAGCCGAGCCGGAACGACGCACACGAGGTGTCCCCCACGTCGCGCACGTCGACGTCGTTGCCGACCCAGCCCTGCAGCGTCACGTAGGACTCGTTCATGTGTCTCCTCCTGGGGTTCGCAGTTGAGGAGAGGCTGGACCGCGGCCGGCGCAGGCGTCAGGTCCTGGCCGGCCCGTTGTGGGCGCGCACCGAGAGCCAGGGACCTGTGGGCGGAAGATGGACGACCGTGACCGGCTCGGTCAGGAGGCGGCCACCCGAAGCCCCTCGAGGGTCCGCTGGTAGGCGTCCAGCTCGGCCCGCAGCGGCCCGATCACGAGCTCGTCGGTGACCTCGTCGACCGCATCCCGGAGCCTGCGGTCGGCACGACGCGCCCGCTTGCGAGCGCTTCTCCCCACCAGCACACGGCACAGGAGCGCGAGCACGACCCCGAGGACCACTCCCCCGACCAGGAGCACCGTCGGCACCGGGATCCCGGCCACGTCCGGGGTCGGAGGCTCCGACAGCGTGAGGTACGACGTCACGGCGAGCGCGCCCAGCCAGACCGCACCGGTGACGGCCGTCAGGATCAGCAACCACTGGACACCGCGGACCAGCCTGGTCCACAGCGGCGTCCTCGCGACGCCGAGGTCGACCCCGCCGACGGCATGGTCCAGGCGATCCTCGAGGTCGGACAGGCGCGCGGTGGACGCGCGGCGGAGCGCGGAGGCCCACGGCCGCTCGAGGCCACCGGACAGGGTGTCGGAGAGGTCCCGCACCGCAGACTCGATGCGCGCCTTCTGGATCTGGTTGGCGTCGGGGATCGACGAGCGCGCCTGGATCACCAGGTCGCGCCCGGTGGTGCCGCGGTCGAGGTGCAGCCGCTTGAGCGGGTCGGGACGCAGCCTGGAGAGCCACGACGTGATCGGCCACCCCGTGGCCCGGCGGGCCCGCACGAGCGACGCCTTGTGCACAGCGTCGACGACGATCGGAACACCGGCCGCGTCGGCGATCGCCGCCCGGAGCTCGGTCTGGTCGCGCTCGGAGAGGTCCGGTGCGCGCGCGTGGCCGTTGGCCTCGGCCAGCTCGGCCGCCGTCTGGGCGAGGTCGGTGGCGATCCGCGCCCGGGTGGTCGCCTTGTCCTTCACGCGCTCGACGATCGCCCGCCGCAGCTCGTCGATGCCAGCGCCGGTGGTCGCCGAAGTGGCGATCAGCGTGACTCCGGCCAGCCCGTCGGCGTCGAGGAGGCGCCGCAGGTCGGCCAGCATCGCGTCGCGGCGGTCGTCGGGGACCTCGTCGACGTGGTTGAGCACCACCATCATCACGCCCTTGTGGGCGGCCATCGGCCGGAGGAACCGGTCGTGGATCGCCGCGTCGGCGTACTTCTGCGGGTCCAGCACCCACACGAGGAGGTCCGCGAGACGCACGAGGCGCTCGACCTCCAGGTGGTGGGCGACCTCGGTCGAGTCGTGGTCGGGGAGGTCCAGGAGCACCAGGCCTTCGAGGTCCTTGCCCTCGCGGCCGGTGTCGAGCATCGAGTCACGAACCACCTGGTGCCGAGGGGGGATGCCCAGCCACTCCAGGAGGTCGGCGGCACCGTTCGGCCCCCAGGTGCAGGCAGTGGCCCACGACGTGGTCGGGCGGCGTACGCCGACCGAGGCCAGGTCCAGGCCGACCAGGGCGTTGAACGTCGAGGACTTGCCCGATCCGGTGGCGCCGCCGAGCGCCACCACCGTGTGGTCGGCGGACAGCTTCAGCCGCTCGGCGGCTCGGCCTGCCACCATCGCAGCCCGGTCGAGAAGGCCGTCGTCGAGGCGGCCGCGGGCGGCCTCGATCGCGTCGTCGAGGCCCGTGACGCGGGCGCCGATGTCGGAGCCCCGAGTGACCAATTTCTTGGCACCGTCGAGCAAGGACGACGTCATGGGCTCCCTCGACGTTGACTGACAGGGCGGAGGACAGCCTATCGAGCGTCAGGCGATGCCGGAGCCGAACCTCAGGTCGTCCACCTTCCGGGCGCACGCCCGGAGCGCGTCTCCCGGGTGCTCCTGGACCCCGAGGGCGTCGAGGAGACCCGTGAAGCGCCGGCGCTCCGTGTCCAGCAACGCCTCCATGCGACGGTTGAGGTCCTTGCGGGCGTTGGTCGCCAACCGACGCACGGCCTGGTCGCCGAACACTGCCTCGAGCAGCTTCTGGCCGAGCACCGCCGATCCTCCCGCGATCCCGACCTCGGCGCCGGTGACGCCTCCGGTCGAGGCGAACACGACGACCATCAGCGCCACGGAGAGCCCGTTGACGCCGTAGGCGAGGAACCGGGCCGTGGACCTCTTGTCGGCGCCCTCGGTGCGGACCAGGTCGAGCACCCCCTGCTGCCAGTCGCGCACCATCTGCTCGGCACGCTGGCGGAAGTCCCGCGAGGCACGCGACAGGTCATCACCGCTGCTGTCGAGGAGCGCGCGGCCGGCCGGCGTCGCCCGCCAGGCGCCGTCGGTGCGCTCGGCGGCAGCCTCGGCGTGCTCGAGGATCAGCGTCTGCAGGCCGGACTCCACCGCCACACTGACCCGGGAGGCCTGCTGCGGCTGACCGCGGACGGCGTTGGACACCCGGTCTCGCAGCCAGCTCACCTTCGACTCGAGGGACTTGAGCAGCTCTCCGGTGCCGACGAACTCCTGCCAGCGGGCGAGCACCTCGCCGCGGAGGAGGGTGCCGTCGGCCGACGCCTCGTCGACCTCGGCGATCGCGGCTCCGTAGGCCTTGTCCACCTCGCCCCGGAGTCGTGCCAGCATCTCTCCCTGGTCGCGGCTCGCGTCGGCGACCGCGTAGCTGCGCTTGGCGATGGTGCGGATCGCGCCCTCGAGGGTCTGCCTGACCACGCCCGTGCGCGCCTCGGCGTCGGCGGCGAGCGAGCCGAGCCAGGCCCGGATCTCGCGGACCGTGCTCGAGGGGAGCAGGCCCTGCTCGTCGACCTCGCCCTCCGGGACGATGAACAGCGGCGAGTCGCGCAGCCCGCGAGCCGTGAGCATGCGGGCGAGGTGGGCGCTCACCTCGGGGATCGCCGACGGCTGGGTGCGGTCGAGCACGATCGCGACGGCCGCGCTGCGCTCGGCGGCGTGCTTGAGGAAGTCCCAGGGCACCTGGTCGGCGTACCTGGCCGCCGACGTCACGAACAGCCAGAGATCGGCTGCCCCGAGCAGCTGGGCGGCCAGGGTGCGGTTCTGCTCCTCCACCGAGTCGATGTCCGGAGCGTCGAGGACCGCGAGGCCCGGCGGGATCGCCTCGGAGGAGACCAGCTGCAGGGCACCGGGGTCGGCCGACGCGCGGGTGGTGCGCTCCAGGTCGGGCAGGATCCGGGCCTTGTCGAACCAGTCGGCGTCGCGCGGGTTGTGCACCAGGACGGGTGAGCGCGTCGTCGGGCGGAGCACGCCGGTCTCGGTGACCCGGTCGCCGACCAGTGAGTTCACCAGCGTGGACTTGCCCGCGCCCGTCGAGCCACCGACCACCGTCAGGAGCGGCGCGTCGATCTGGATCAGCCGAGGCAGCACGTAGTCCTCGAGCTGGTCGATCATCTCCGCCCTCGCCTTGCGGGCCGGCTCGACCTCGGGGAGCTCGAGCGGCAGGCGCGCCGTCTCGAGTGCTTCGCGCAGCCGCACCAGGGTCGTGACCATCTGGGTGGGCGGCGGCGTGCTGCGAGGCTCCTCGGTCGCCGGCGAGGTCTCGGTCATCGGGTGACCTCCACGACCGGCGCGGCGGTGGACGGCCAGACCAGGGACGGGCGCAGCGCGACCATGCGCTGCACGTGGAGCTGCCCGAGCTCGCGGTAGTTGGCCGGAGCCGTGCCGCGCAGGAACCGGTGGTGGAGGAAGCCGAGCTCGATCGCCTCGGTCTGGTACAGCTTCATCGCGTGCAGCGCCGCCGGTCCGCCGACCGCGGCGGCGTGCCGGCGGCATGCCCGGCGCGCCGGGATGCGCGCGAGCCACGGCACCTCGTTGGTGTCGAGCAGTCCGCGTCGTGCGCAGTCGGTGAGCGCGGCCGCGAGGAGCGCGCCTTCGCGCCGCCGCGCCCAGATCGCGAAGGCCACGAGCACCAGGAACGCCGGGACCATGAGCAGCAGGTAGGTGCTCACGGCTCCCGTCCCGCCGTTCAGGAGCAGAGCGGCGTTCCAGGCGGAGTGCGCCCCGACCGCGAGGAGGTACCCGAGGACCGGTGCCAGCACCTGGAGACCCCGGCTGCGGCTGGAGACAGCGATCCCGACACCGATCCCGATGAAGGCCGTGAAGAACGGGTGCGCGAACGGGCTGAACACTCCCCGGACGACGAAGACGAACACCGTGCTCTCGATACCGCCGACATGCTCGTCGTCGCCGATGTAGGCCTGGCTCAGGTAGAGGATGTTCTCCATGAAGGCGAACCCGATGCCGACCATGCCGGCATACACCAGGCCGTCGAGGATGCCGTCGAGCTCCGCGCGCCGGTAGACCAGCAGCAGCAGGATGAACACCCCCTTTGCGGCTTCTTCGGTCAGCGGTGCGACCAGCACCGACTGGGTCGCCTCGCTCGAGCCGAGCGCGAAGGCGTCGAACGCCTGGAGGAACAGCGCCGCGGTGGTCGCCACGAACGCGCCCCAGCCGAGGCCGAGCAGGAGCAGGGACCGAGGCTCGGGCTCGTAGCGATCCAGCCACAGGTACGAGCCGATCAGCGGTCCGACCGGGATCGCTGCGAGCACCACGCCGATCGCGAGCGCCTGCGGAGCTCCGGCGGCCAGCAGCACGAGCGCCATCACGCCGGCGCCGACGAACATCACCGTGCCCACCAGAGCGGTGAAGACGACGGTGTCCCGGCTGCGCATGCCCCGAGCCTAGCGAGGGGAGCCGGTCGGCCGTCGTAGAGTGGCACGGTGAGCGAATCGCCGGAAACCAGCCCCGAACCGGCAGGCGCCCTGAGTGCGGACACGGCCGCGGAGAGCCTGCACACCGAGAGCCACGATCCAGCCGTCCCGGAGAAGTACGCCGCCTTCATGCGCACCGGCTGGGGCGACCGCGACCTCGACCTCCCGCCCCATCCGGTCACGCCCTGGGCGGCTGCGCGCCGCGCCCGGCTGGCCGAGATGTTCCCGGGCGAGCGCCTGGTGATCCCGTCGGGCACCTTCAAGGTGCGGGCGAACGACACCGACTACCGGTTCCGCCCGGAGACCGCGCACACACACCTGACCGGCAATCAGACCTCTGATGCCGCGCTGGTGATCGAGGGCGGCGAGGCAACCCTGTTCGCGCGCCCTCGGAGCTCGCGCGACACCGACGAGTTCTTCCGGGACCGCCAGTACGGCGAGCTCTGGGTCGGGCGCCGGCCCTCGCTCGCGGAGCTGTCCGCATCGCTCGGCCTGCCGGTGCGTCACATCGCCGAGCTCCCGGACGCGCTGGCGACCTCGGCGAAGACCCGGGTGCTGCGTGGCGTCGACGCCACGGTGGACCACGCGGTCGCCGCCGACGAGGGCCGCGACCGCGAGCTCGCGCGCGTGCTCGGCGAGCTCCGCCTGGTCAAGGACGAGTGGGAGCTCGACGAGCTGCAGCAGGCCTGCGACATCACCACCCTCGGGTTCGAGGACAGTGTCCGTGAGTGGGACCGCGTCCTGGAGCTCGGCGAGCGCTGGATCGAGGGCACGTTCTTCCGCCGCGCCCGCGCCATGGGCAACGACATCGGCTACGACTCGATCGTCGGTGGCGGCCGCCACGCGACCACGCTGCACTGGATCGACAACACCGGCCCGATCACGCCCGGGGACGCTCGTGCTCCTCGACATGGGGGCCGAGGGATCCACGCTCTACACCGCCGACGTGACCCGCACGCTTCCGGTCGACGGCCGCTTCACGCCGCTGCAGCGAGACCTCTACAGCGCCGTGCTCGAGGCCCAGCAGGCCGGCATGGACGCGGTGCGTCCCGGCGTACGCTTCCGCGCCGCGCACGACGCGGCCATGGAGGTGCTCGCGCGCAAGCTCGCCGACCTCGGGCTGCTGCCGTGCTCGGTCGAGGAAGCGCTGGCGCCGGACAGCAAGGTCTACGCGCGCTGGACCCTGCACGGCACCAGCCACATGCTCGGCATGGACGTGCACGACTGCGCGGCGGCCGCCCCGGAGGTCTACCCCGAGGGCGACCTGGTCGAGGGCATGGTGCTGACCGTCGAGCCGGGGCTCTACTTCCAGGAGGACGACCTGCTCGTCCCCGAGGAGCTGCGCGGCATCGGAATCCGGATCGAGGACGACGTGGTCGTCACCGCCGACGGCTGCCGGAACCTCTCGGCGGCCCTTCCCCGCGACCCGGACGCGGTCGAGGAGTGGATGGGCGGCCTCATCGGCTAGGCACGACTCGGGCGGCGCCGGTCACCACTGGTGGAAGTACCGGCCGAGCGTCGCCTCGGGCGAGCCCGTCGGGCACAGCCGGTCGAAGTCCCGGCGCGCCGTCCACCACTGCGCGATCACGGCGGCACCGCCCTGGAACGAGCGCGCCGCGTGGCACATCCTTCCCGCCGCCCGGCGGGACGACGGGCCGGCCGTCCGCCACTCCGGCAGGGCCGGGCGGTAGCGGCCGACGATGCGCCGCCAGAGCCGGTTCGTGGAGTAGAAGCCGACCGTGTAGCCGGCCGCGCGGTAGGCGTCGATCCAGGCGCGCACGACGGCGCGGTTGAGTCGCCGACGGTGCGACCACGGATGGGACGAGGACGGCTCGACGTCGAGCCACACGTGCGGGGTCTCGAAGCCGACACCGGTCATCAGCCGCACGTTGTAACGGGCCGTCGCGAACCCCGCATTCCGGAGTCGGCCCGTGCGGGTGTGGCCGTCGTAGGGGCCGGCGTGGCCGTGACGTCGCAGCTCCCGGCGTGATGGGAAGGCTGCGAATGCGTAGGCAGAGGTGGCGACATGGTGGCGCTGCGCCCAACGCAGGTGCCGCGCGAGGCACGGGTTGGGAGCGAAGGCACGCCCCGCGGTCAGCCCGATCACCACGAACGGCACGTCCGGCGCGGGCATCGGCGCACGGCCGTTCGTCCCAACCGCAGGAGGAAGTCTGCTCAGCGGCCGGCGTCGGCGAGGCGGCGGCTCGAGCGGCGTACCTTGCGGTTCGCCTCGGCGAGCTGCTCGCGCGCGCTGTCCTCGCTCATGCCGAGCAGCTGCGCGAGCTCGCGCATCGTGTAGCCCGTGCGGTGCCCGACGACCAGGCTGCGCTCGGTCGCGGTGAGCTCGCGGAGGACCTCATCGGAGTTGATCCGGCGGCGCTGATGGGTCTGCGCGGCGAGCCTGGCCGCGGTGCTGCGCACCCAGGCCTTCGGGTTGTTGACGAGCCCGTCCTGCATCAGGAGTCGGGCCATCGCCTCCTCGGCGATCTCGTCCGCTTCGGAGCCCGTCGCGCCCGCGATCCCCGCCGCCAGGAGTGCAGCGCGGCGCAGGCCTTCGATCTCGATGTGCTGGCCGGTGTCCACGTTCCCCACTCCGGTGTGTACGACTCGGTCCCGGGAGATGACCAACGGTACGGAGCAGAGTCGAATTTCGCCCGCTCGTTTCGCGGACTCGCCGCTCGGAGGACCCGACCGGACCAGCGCGTCCGGACGAGACCCGGGCACACCGGGACAAACCCAGCCGCGGTCCGGGACCGAGAGTTGTCCAGTCCAGTTCGGTGCCGACGAGATCAGCCGAGCGGGCCGAGCAGCAGGTTGGACCACGATCCGCCGGCCCGGGTCGACGCGGCTCCGCTGTCGTCGGCCGACTGGCCCCCTTGGTCACCCCACGCGAACCGACCCGTGGCCAGGTCGTAGCTGGCGACGGTGGAACCAGTGCCGGCGCGGTACGCCGTACCGGCGCGCGGGGCGTTCTGTGCGCCGCGGGCGTTGCTCTTCGACGGCGGCTCCGAGCAGTGCGCGTCGGTGTCCATCGGCTTGTTCGAGCCGTCGGTCGGCGAGCGCCACTCCTTGGGGTCGTAGCCCTGGTGGCAGACCGGCGGGTCCGGGTTGAGGACGAAGCCGAAGCGAGCGTCGTAGCCGCCCACGCTCTTCGCGGTCACGGTGTAGCCGCTGGCGACCTCGTAGGGGTAGAGCACCAGGATCTGGCGGACGCCGGCGAGGTGCTTGACCACGACCTCGCCGGTGGTGACCAGGTTGTTGATCAGCGAGCCGAGGTCGACCTGGTTCTCCTCCAGGAACGTCCGCAGCTCGTTCGCGGTCGCCGACCCGTTGTCGATCAGCGCCCGCAGGGCCTGGTCGTTGTCGGCGACCACGCCGGAGAACAGGGCAAGGTTCTCGCGCGAAGCTGTTGATCGCCGAGCCCTTGTCCGCCTGGGTGCGCAGCACGGTGTTCGCATCACGGATCAGCTTCGTGGTCACCTCGAAGTTGTCGCTGGCGGCCTTGATGAAGCTGTTGGAGGTGTCGATGATCCGGGCCAGGTCGGGGCCGGTGTCCTTGAAGCCGGCACCGAGCTCGGAGACCACGGTGCGCAG
This sequence comes from uncultured Actinomycetota bacterium, assembly GCA_963731485.1. Classification (GTDB taxonomy): domain Bacteria; phylum Actinomycetota; class Actinomycetes; order Propionibacteriales; family Nocardioidaceae; genus Marmoricola. Next base: position 74,987 of record CAVSVQ010000007.1, on the reverse strand, counting down.
GTCGTCCTGCGGCACCGAGTTCACGAACCGGTCGACGCTGGTCAGGATCTCGCGTCGTCGACACCGGCACCGCGGTGTTCGGGGTGGTGATCCTCGACCCGTCCCGGAGGTAGGGACCCGATCGACGCGCGGCTCGAGATCGACGTACTGCTCCCCCACGGCCGACTTGTTGGCGACCAGCGCGAGCGTGTCGGCCGGGATCTTGTCGTGGCTCTTGTCGATGTCCAGCACCACGTCGACGCCGTCGTGGGTCAGCTGCATGTCGGAGACCTGCCCGATCTTCACGCCGCGGTAGGCGACCTCGGCGCCGGTGAAGATGCCGCCGGACTGCGCGAACTGGGCGGTCACCTGGTACGACGAGTCGTAGACCAGCTTGTCCAGGCGCGCGTACCGCGCGCCCGCGTAGGACACACCCACCAGGGTGATGAAGACGAAGACGAGGAGCTTCTTCTTGGTCGCCGACGAGATCACCGGCGGACTTCCGTCCGGGACGCCTCGACCGTGCACATGTGCCTCATTGTCCCCGAGCGTTTCCGCTCCCCACCACCGGGCCCCGCGTTGCGTGGCTCACACTCGTCCCGCGCCACGGCCGGGCGGACCTCTACACTCGGCTCCGGACGGGCCGGCCACGGTCCCTGCCCCCGTAGCTCAGCTGGACAGAGCGGCGGCCTTCTAATCCGCGGGTCACAGGTTCGAATCCTGTCGGGGGCGCGCTCTGCTTTTCGCCCGTACGCCCCGGCGTGGTCGGAGCCCGGGTCAGCCGATCCGGCGCTCGCTCCAGCCCCGGCGACGTCCGCCGGCCGGCACGAAGCCCCGCACGACGCCGCCCCAGATCCCGAACTGCTCGTCGTTGGCCTCGGCGTAGGCCGCACACGGCTCGCGCACCTCGCAGCGCGCACAGATCGCCAGCGCCTCGTCGGCGCGCTTCGGGTCGAAGAACGAGTCCGGGTCCGCGCCACAGGCGGCGCGGCCCTGCCAGTCGATCCCGAGGTGGTGGTCGTGGAGGCTCATGACCTCAGCATGCTGGCCTGCGTCGACGTCCCGGTTTCGCGCGTGTTGCCGAGGGGTTGCGCGGCATCGAGCAGTGGGCGCCGAGCACCCGGTGACGTGATCGACGTCGCAGACAAGTTTGGCGCGGCGTAGCAGGATCCCCCCATGGCCGAGTTGACCGACGAGCAGCGAGCGATGCTCGACTTCGAGCGCCAGCACTGGCGCTACGTCGGCGACAAGGAGTCCGAGGTCCGTGCCCGCTTCGGCCGGTCCCTGGCCGGCTACCAGCGCGAGCTGAGCGACCTGCTGGACCGCCCCGAGGCGCTGACCCACGCCCCGGCGACCGTGCGCCGACTCCGGCGGCTGCGGCAGAAGCGCCTGGCACAGCGGCGCGAAGGCCGCGCGTCGGCCTGAGACAGGTGAAGGCCCGGCAAGTATGAGTTGCCGGGCCCTCGATGTCCGTCCGGGCCGAGGCCCTTCGGAACACCTCTCGTTGTACGCCTGCGCCGGCCCACTGGCAAGAGCGCGGCGGATGTTCGCCACGAGTTCACGCGGAGATGAGGTGAGGCTCACCACGTCGTACGCGTGTCGCGGACAGGCTGAGGGCGCCGCGTGCCGTAGAAAAGTAGGTGGCCCTGCAGAGTATGAGACTGCAGGGCCCTATTACGTTCCGTAACTGCCGATCTCGGCGCGGAGGTCGCGTTTGGCCCCCTCGTCGAGGAATGCCGCGTCGACCGCGGCGACCGCAAGGTCGCGGACGCCCTGCTCGTCCAGGTCGAGCAGGGCGGCCGCGATCTCGTACTCGCGACCGAGCGTGGTGTTGAACATCGGCGGGTCGTCGCTGTTGACGGTGACCACGACGCCGGCATCGCGGAACGCCCGGATCGGGTGCTCGGCGAGCGAGTCCACCGCGCGGGTCGCGACGTTCGACGACGGGCACACCTCCAGCGGGATGCCGGTCGCGGCGAGGTGTGCGAGCAGGTCCGGGTCCTGCGCCGAGGACGTGCCGTGCCCGATCCGCTCGGCACCGAGCAGCTGCACTGCGTCCCAGACCGTCTGCGGGCCGGTCGTCTCGCCGGCGTGCGGCACGCTGTGCAGGCCGGCCGCGCGGGCCGCCGCGAAGTGCGGCTGGAACTGCGGTCTGGGCACCCCGACCTCCGGACCGCCGAGGCCGAAGGCCACCAATCCGTCGGTGGGGTGGTTCAGCGCATAGTCCAAAGTCGCGTCCGCTGCCGGGACGCCGAACTCTCCGGGGATGTCGTAGATCCACTGCAGCCGGATCCCGAAGTCGCGCGCAGCAGCCAGACGGGCGTCCTCGATCGCCTCGCTGTAGGCCTCGATCGCCATGCCTGTGTGACCGAGCCCCTGGTCGTCGAGGTCCGGGCGCACCGAGGTGTACGGCGTGCAGGTGAGCTCGGCGTACCGGATCTGCTGGCCGACCGCCATCTCGCGGGCCACCTCGTAGGTGAGCAGCCGGACGTCCTCGGGGGTGCGGATCAGGTCCACGACCGCGAGGTAGACCTCGATGAAGTGGGCGAAGTCACGGAACTCGAAGAACGAGGCCAGCGCGTCGGGATCGCTGGGCACCACCCCCGGGTGCCGCTCGGCGAGCGCAGCCACGGTGCGCGGGGAGGCGGATCCGACGTGGTGGACGTGCAGCTCGGCCTTGGGCAGTCCGGCGATGAAGGTGGCGAGGTCGGTCATCGGATCATCGTCCCAGCACGAGGTAGCCGACCACGGCCGCCGGGATGACGCCGAGCAGCAGCAACGGTGTCAGCACCGACCTCTGATGGATGACGCGGGCAGCCGCGACGGCGATCACCCCGACGACCGCGGCGATCGACAGCAGGCCGGGCTTGGCGCCCGGCTGGTCCGACTGCCCGGCGAGCAGCGCGAGCCCGGTCGCGAAGATGACCGCGGTGGTCATCATCAGCGCCGTCATGACCCACTTCTGGACGCGCTCGATCTCCATGGCTGGATTGTGCCGGTCGGAGGCGACTGCGCCCGCAGCGGGCCGGGCGCTCAGCTGCCCTGGTCGACAGCAGCCTCGATCTTGCTGACCGTCTCGGGGACGTCGGCGACCGGAAGCTGCTGGCCGTTGATCACGACGGTGGGCGTGCCCTGGATGCCCTGCGAGGCCATCAGGTTGTTGACGACGGAGAAGAACGCCTCGTCACGAGTCTTCAGCGCCTCCCGGACCGCGGCGTTGTCGCCGCCGGCGTCCTTGACCCAGCCGGCGATCTGTGCGTCGGAGATGCTGTCCGACTGCTGCTCGTAGGGCTGGTTGTCGTAGAGCAGGTCGTGCAGCTTGAGCGCTGCCTGGGGCGAGGCGCTGTGCAGCACCGCGGCCCACGCGTTCAGCGCCTTCGCCGAGTAGGGCAGGGTCGCCAGCAGGTTGATCGGCTGGTACTCGACGTACACCTTCCCCTTGGCGGCGTTCTCCCGGAGGAACGTCCGGGTCGAGCTCTCCAGCTCGCGGCAGATCGGGCACTGGAAGTCCTCGTAGATGATCACCTTGACCGGGGCGTCGGACTTGCCCATCTTCAGGTCCACCTCACCGGCCGAGAGCGGCGGGAGGTCGGAGGCGGACGAGGACGTGTCGTTCCCGCCGCCGCCGCTGCCGTACCACGCACCGCCAGCGACGATCGCGCCGAGCAGCACCACGATGCCGGCGATCAGGGCGACTCGCCGGTTGCGCTCCTTGCGGGCCTGCTCGGCCCGGATCGCCGCCGCGCGCTGGGTGCGGTTCTGCTCACGACCTTGCTTCGACATCATCCATCCCTCGGGTCGGTTCGGGTTCGACGTTCTCTGGTGCCGGCGCTGGGAACAGCAGGTTGTCGACGGCGAGCGGTGTCCTCGGGCGCCAGACCAGGAGGAGCGACAACCCCGCGAGCCCGACGTCCCGGGCGATCTCCCACGGGTACTTGCCGAACGCATCGGGGTCGGCGCCGCCGCTGCCGAAGCAGCCGCAGTCGATCGCAATGCCCCGGCTCCAGACCGACACGATCCCGATGACGAAGGCGACCTGCACGAGCGCAGAGACTCCACCGACGAACCGCACCAGCAGGCCGAGCACGAGGCAGGCGCCCACCACGATCTCGAGCATCGGCAGCACGTGGCCGACTGTCTCGGCCAGGTGGGTCGGGAGGAGCTGGTAGTCGCGGACAGACGCCACGCTGGTCTCGGGGTGCGGCAGCTTCACGGCACCGGCGTACAGCCACACTCCTCCGACGACCAGGCGGGCGAGCACACCGACCCAGCGCATCATGGTTTCCAATCTAGGGCTCCAGGCTGAGACGAAACTGATGAGGTGGCCCTCAGATGACCAAAGTCCTCCGGACCGATGACCGAGTGCCCGGCGAGGTCGGCTGAGTAGGCTCACGACTCGTGAACGACCGACTCGTGTGGATCGACTGTGAGATGACCGGGCTCGACTTCGTCAACGACGCGTTGATCGAGGTCGCGGCTCTGGTGACCGACTTCGAGCTCGAGGTCCTCGGTGAGGGCGTCGACCTGGTGATCGCCCCGCCTTCCGAAGCGATCGAGCAGATGGTGCCGTTCGTGCGCGAGATGCACACCACGTCCGGCCTGATCGAGGAGCTCGCCTCCGGTACGACGCTCGCCGACGCCGAGGCTCAGGTCCTCGCCTACATCCGCGAGCACTGCCGAGACGGGAGCCGGCCCCCACTCGCGGGCAACAGCGTCGGGACCGACCGGGCGTTCCTCGCCCGCGACATGCCGGCGCTCGAGTCCTTCCTGCACTACCGCAACGTCGACGTGTCCTCGATCAAGGAGCTGTCCCGGCACTGGTACCCACGGGCATACTTCAACGCTCCGGCGAAGACCGGCGGACACCGCGCACTCGCCGACATCCGTGAGAGCATCGAGGAGCTGCGCTTCTACCGCGAGGCAGTCTTCGTGCCCCGCCCCGGCCCGGACGGCGATGCGGCGTCGACGGATCGCAGCCCTCCACCAGGGCTCGCTGACGGGCGTCAAGCCCGTGTCGGACGAGCCCTGAGCAACCGGTACACTCATCCCCGGTCCGCGCCGAGGCGCGGGCTCCTGGTGGGTGTAGCTCAGCTGGTAGAGCACCTGGTTGTGGTCCAGGTGGTCGCGGGTTCAAGTCCCGTCACTCACCCCAGGTCTGCCGAGGGCCGCAGGTCGTCGACCTGTGGCCCTCGGCATGTCCTCCCACCTCAGCCGAACCGCCGAAGCGTCACGGTGAACACCGCACCGACGCCGTCCGGGCCGCGCTCGTAGCTCAAGGTGCCGTGGTTCGCAGCGACGAGTCGCGCGGCGATGTAGAGACCGAGGCCCGACCCGCGGGGAGCATCCGAACCGGACCCACGAGAGAATCGTTCGAACAGGTGCGGCTCGAAGCTCCGCGGGCACGCCGGGACCACGGTCGGACACCCGGATCGTGGCGGTGTCGTCACCCCCGATCAGCGAGATCACCACCGGCGGCGCGCCGTACCGAAGGGCGTTGCTGGCGAGGTTGGCGACGACCTGGCGGACGTGGAAGGCGTCGCACCAGGCGCGCAGGCCGGTCTCGCCCTCGATGGTGATCCCGGCTCGGCCGGGCACCTCGGTCAGCGCTTCGGCGACCAGCGCCGCGAGGTCGTGGTCGGAGGCCTCGGCCACGATCGCGCCGGACTCCACCGACGCCAGCGCGAGGATGTCCTCGACGAGAGTCACGCAGCCGGTCCGCTGCGGCCCGCGCGGTCGCGACCTGCTCCCTGCGCGTGGCGTCCGCGGTCAGCTCCCACTCCTCGTCGAGCTCCTCGAGGTAGCCGAGCACGATCGTGAGCGGACCCCGAACGTCGTGCCCGAGCATGCCGAGCACGTCGTTGTTCAGCTCGTTGAGCTGGATCAGCTCGGTGTTGACGCGGGCGAGCTCACGCGCGGCCTCGTTGGCCTCGGTCACGTCCTGGATCGTGCCGGTCAGGCGTACGACCTTGCCGGACTCGTCGAGTCACGGGCCGGCCCCGGCTGTACACCTCGCGGATCGAGCCGTCCGGGTGGACGACGCGATACTCCATGCTGAAGTCGCCACCGTCGCGGGCGGCTCGCTCCCGAGTCGAGGTGACCCGCGCCACGTCGTCGGGGTGGACCCGCTCGGCGAGGGTGTCCACGGTCGGGACGAACCCTTGCGGCTCGACGCCGAAGATCCGGAAGAGCTCGTCGGAGAAGGTCAGCTCGCCGGTTTCGACCACCATCTCCCAGCTCCCCACCCCCGCGAGGCTCTGCGCCTCGTCCAGCGCACGCTGCGCCTCGACCTTCGGCGTCACGTCGGTGACCAGCACCGAGAACCCCTGCACCTCCCCGTCGACGAGGTCCGGGACGTATGACGCCTGGGCGTGCCGGGTGCGCCCGAGCGTGTCGACGAGCGTGCGGTCGAAGAACTGCTCGTGGCCGGCGAGCACCGCCTCGATGTAGGGCAGGTTCATCGCGAAGACGCGCTCCCCGAGGACCTCGCGGATGTGGATCCCACGCATCTGCTCCGGCGTGAAGCCGAACCACTCGACGTAGGCCTCGTTGGCGAAGAGGTTGCGCAGGTCGCGGTCCCAGTAGGCGATCATCGCGGGGAGCCGGTCGAGGACGGCGTGCAGCAGGCGCACCTCCGTCGCCGCATCGATCCTCGGTCGGAGCCCCTCCGCCTCCATACATCGAGCCTAGGGAGACCGCCGATGCGCGCGGCAGGGCCTTCCGGCCCCAGGCAGGGCCGGAAGGCCCTCAGCCCTCAGCCCTCCGGCAGCGTCGTCAGCTCTCCTGGAGCGTCGTCGGCGCCCCGTGCACGCTCGGCATCTCCTGGGTGGGGATGGTGCCCAGACGCCCTTTCTGGAAGTCCTCCCAGGCCTGCATCACCTCGGCCTTGGTGTTCATCACGAACGGCCCCGCCCACGCAACGGGCTCACGGATCGGCCGGCCGCCCAGCACGAGCACGTCGAAGTCCGGGGTGCGGCTGTCGTGCTTCGTGGAGCCCTCGACGGTGATGAAGTCACCCGCGCCGAGGACGGCCAGGTTGCCCATCCGGAGAGCCTTGCGCTCCGTGCCGACCGACCCGTGGCCCGACAGCACGTAGACCAGTGCGTTGTACGCCGGGTCCCAGGGCAGGTCCAGCCGCGCCCCGGCGGCGACGGTGGCGTGCACCATCGTCATCGGCGTGTACGTCGACCCCGGCCCCTGGGTCTCCCCCACGTGGCCGGCGATCACCCGGACGAGCGCGCCGGCGTCGGCCGAGGTCGCGAGGCCGACCTGCCCGGAGCGGATGTCCTGGTAGTGCGGAGCGTTCCACTTGGCGTCCCGGGGCAGGTTGACCCAGAGCTGGATGCCGTGGAACAGGCCGCCCTTCTGCACCAGCCACTCCGGCGGCGCCTCGATGTGCAGCAGCCCCGAGCCCGCGGTCATCCACTGGGTGTCGCCGTCGGTGATCGTGCCGCCACCGCCGTGGCTGTCCTGGTGGTCGAAGACCCCGTCGATGATGTAGGTGACCGTCTCGAACCCGCGGTGCGGGTGCCACGGAGTGCCCTTCGGCTCGCCGGGTGCGTAGTCGACCTCGCCCATCTGGTCCATGTGCACGAACGGGTCGAGGTCGCGCAGGTCGACGCCTGCGAACGCGCGCCGGACCGGGAAGCCCTCACCCTCGTACCCCGACGGAGCGTCGATCACCTGCTTCACCGGGCGCACCGTGTCGCCCAGACCCGGCACCGGCAGACGATGCAGGACGGTCAGGTCGTCAACAGTCACAGCTGGCACGTCAGCCACCTTCTCTCGCTTGGTGACTCGACAACGATAGTTGAAAGTTGAATATTCCGCCAGGGTGCGTCAGTGATCCCGGCAGACCCCGAGGACCCAGACGTCGTCGGCCCCGTTGGCGTTGTGGTTCAGACGCCACGCCCGGTCGAACCCGAGACGCCGGTGACCGTCCTCGCGCACGCTCTGCACCACGACGGACGGGGCCGCCTGCCCGGTCGGCCACGCGGACAGCGCCACGCACCCCGGGTATGCGAGCGCGTCGGCCATCGTCCAGACCGGAGGCGACTGCACGACCTGCTCGACCGGCACCGCCGACGAACGCGCCCACCCGTCGACGGCCAGGGCCTGCCCCACCAGGACGAGGGCTGCAGCGACCCCGAAGCCGAGCACGCGCAGCCCGACCGTGCGCAGCACGACGGACGAGAACGTCCTCGTCTCGAGCGATCCAGACATCCGGCACCCCCAGGGTCGGTTGCCGGGACAACGACGAAGAGCGGGCTCGCGTTATGACCTGTGTGACCGCAAGCACGACGAAACGTCCGGTTCCGGCTACGGTGCCGCCATGGGAGCGCGGCACGGAAGCTATGACGTCGTCGTCGTGGGTGGCGGCCACAACGGGCTGACCGCCGCGGCGTACCTGGCTCGTGCCGGCCTGTCCGTGCTCGTGCTCGAACGGCTCGACCACGTCGGCGGCGCCGCGGTCAGCACCGAGGCCTTCCCCGGGACAGGCGCGCGCCTCTCGACGTACTCCTACCTGGTCTCGCTGCTGCCCGAGGGCATCGCCCGCGACCTCGACCTGGGCATCGAGCTGCGCTCGCGTGCCACCGCGTCGTACACCCCGACCGTCCGGGACGGCCGCCACGTCGGACTCCACGTCGAGCACCCCGAGGGCAACCGGACCCGGGAGTCGTTCCGCACGCTGACCGGCGACGATGCCGAGTACGACGCGTGGCGCGCCTTCTACGCCGACATCGCCAAGGTCGCGGCCCGGGTGGCGCCGACGCTGACCGAGCCGCTGGTGACCGCGCGCGAGATGGCCCTCGGCGTCGACCCGGAGGTCTGGACGGCGCTCGTCGAGCGACCGATCGGCGAGCTCATCGAGCGCCGCTTCGGCGACGACCTGGTCCGGGGCGTCGTGGCGACCGACGCGCTCATCGGCACGTTCGCCAGCACGAACGACCCGTCGCTGGTCCAGAACCGCTGCTTCCTCTACCACCTGATCGGCAACGGCACCGGCGAGTGGCGGGTGCCGGTGCGCGGCATGGGAGCGGTCACCGACAGCCTGGCGCGTGCCGCCACGGCCGCGGGCGCCGAGCTGCTCACCTCGGCCGGGGTGAGCGCGATCTCCGCCGTCGACGACGGCGCCGAGGTCGTCTGGCACGACGGCGAGGGGCACCACACCGTGCGCGCGCAGACCGTGCTCGCGAACGTGGCTCCGTGGGTCCTGCGCATCCTCCTGGGCGAGGAGCCCGAGGCCGAGACCAAGCCGGCCGGCTCCCAGCTGAAGATCAACTTCCTGCTGTCCCGCCTGCCCCGGCTCAAGTCCGGTGACGACCCGGCCACGGCGTTCGCCGGCACCTTCCACGTCGCCGAGGGGTACGCCGCCCTGGAGACCTCCTTCACGCAGGCCGCTGCCGGGGAGATCCCGGCGGAGCCGCCCGGCGAGCTCTACTGCCACTCTCTGACGGACCCGTCCATCCTCGGCGACCTCGCCAACTACGGAGCGCACACGCTGACCTACTTCGGGCTGCACCTGCCGGAGGCACTGTTCGCGACCGACACGGCGGCCCGCAAGGAGGAGGCCGTGCGTCGGGCGATCGCCGCCATCGACGCCCACCTGATGGAGCCACTGATGAGCTGCGTCAAGACCGCGCCGGACGGCTCACCGTGCATCGAGGCCAAGATCCCTCAGGAGGTCGAGGCCGACCTCGCCATGCCCGGCGGACACATCTTCCACGGCGACCTGTCCTGGCCGTGGGCGAGCAACCGCGAGGCCCTCGCGACCCCGGCCCAGCAGTGGGGCGTCGCCACCGACCTGCCCTCGGTGATGCTGTGCGGATCGGGCGCCCGACGCGGCGGAGCGGTCAGCGGACTGGGCGGGCACAACGCCGCCCGGGCCGTCCTCGCGAGCCGCTGAGGAGCCCGCCACCCTCGATTTCTGATCGGCCGAGGGTCACTGGTAATGTTCCGCGTCGCGCGCCATTAGCTCAATTGGCAGAGCAGCTGACTCTTAATCAGCGGGTTCGGGGTTCGAGTCCCTGATGGCGCACCGTGTGATCTCTCAGGAGATCCCGGACAACCCGAACCGCGATCAGAGGTTCGGGTTGCTGTCTTTCTCGGCCCCGGGCCTGTTGGTCTGCGAGTGACCTGCGGTCGCCGGCCTGCGCCGGCCGCTGTCAGCGCTCGTGGCTGGGTCGGCCGACGGGCGTCCCATGGAAGCAGCCGACGGTGTAGGGGAACTCCAGGGTGGCGCTGTAGTGGTAGATCTGCTGCTCCTTCCCGTTGAACGTCACCGTGCTGGTGCGGCCGTGGCACGCGTCGAGGTCGCCGTCGACGGGCAGGGCACCGGTGGAGTCGCGCTCGACGTAGATGCCGTAGCCGTCGAGGGCGTACCCGACCAGCGTGGAGCTCGACTTCTTCGTCGTGCCGTTCGCCGTGCCGGCCGCATCGAGGAGGCAGCTGGGGATGTCGTGGTAGTGGTAGAACTCAGCCCCGTCGGGGTGTCCGTCGCACACGTCCTGGGTCTCGTGGGCGGCCGCGTCGCCGCCCGCTGCGTCGATGGCGTTGAACAGGTAGACGCCGTTCTTCAGGATCCCGATGGCGCCCATCGGCACGCACGACGGCTCGGACGCGGCGACCGGCTCGGCCGGGAGTGCGAGAGCCACGACCTTCGGCGCGATGGCGTTGGGGTTGGGGTCGTACTGGTGTGCCGGGTCGGACTGGGCGATCGGGAAGCTGCCGGTGACCTGCTTCGTGGGCAGATCGCTCGCGCTGATCTTCCGAGTGGCGCCGTCGACGACCTCGGCGTAGGCGGCCTGGGGCCAGGTGACTGCTCCCCGGACGTGCGCCTTTGCCGTGGAGTCCCAGGTGCCGTTCGCCTCGTCGACCCACGGACCGCTGTGCGGAGCACCGCGGCCCCCGAAGCGGGTCATGCAGGAGTAGAGGTGGCCAACGGCCGGTCCGGTGGAGATCATGCCGTCGCCCAACGGGAGGGCAGTCGGGTCGACAACCCCCGACCACGAGCTCGGAACGCCCTGTGGGCTCGTCGTCGCCGGAGCCGGCGGTGAGTTGCCCGCTGCCGACCCACCCACGACGTCGGTCCCGCAGCCGGGCAGCGTGAGCAGGACGGCGACTGCTGTGGCCACCGAGGCGGCGCGCTCGATACGTCCGGGCTGTCGACTCATCCGGCAGATGCTAGGGACACATGCTGTCAGGAGCCTTTGAGTGCGGCACCCACGAGCGACACGGCCACCGTCAGAACGGCGGCCACCGGCCGACCAGCGGGTGCGTTTGCGGTCAGAGGACTGCGCCGCGCGGGGCCATCTCGACGGTGGCCACACCCCGGCCGTAGAGCACGATCAGCCGGTCACCATGGATGGAGCGGAGCGCGCCAGAGTCTTGCGCGAGGGTTGCGACGACCTGTTCGATGACCTCGCCCTCCTCGCCGTCACCCTCGAACCTGACGTCGAGCTGATCACCACTCACGAGGCGGACCCGCAGCTGTACCTCTGCCATCCCTGTGCACCTCGCATCCTGTCGCGCCGGCCACGTCGCGGACCGTCGGCCACCCTGCAAGGGTAGGTCCAGGGAGCTCGCAGTGACGGCTACGGAGCGAACGGCACGGTCAGGTCGGCGTACACCAGGTTGTGGTCGGAGGGCACCAGGCCGCCCAGCGACCAGTTGGCCACGTTGACGTAGGCGTTGCTGCCGCGGAAGCCGCTGAGCATCAGGTAGTCGGTCCGGCTGGAGACTCCCGAGTCGGCCGGCGTCTGACGGGCACTCCCACCGCCGTTGTAGGTGGCGTAGCCGATGTTGACCTTCCGCTGTGCCGCCATCGCGTCGTAGTAGCCGGATCGGACGAACGTCGGCTGCGCCTCGACGTAGCCAGGGGTGTCACCGAACGGATCGCGCTGGTTGAACAGGTCGCCCGCCACGACCACCGGGCCGCCCTTCCCGACCGACGCCATCGTCCGGACCACCTCTTGCGCCGACAGGCCGTTCTCGCGCTTCTTCTCGAGGGCAGACGCGGCGTCGTTGAGGGTGAAGTGGACCGACGTCACCGTGAAGTCCTGGCCGTGCCCCGGGTGTGCCGAGGTGATCGGCGTGAGCGTGGCCCAGGGTGTGACCACCGGATGGGCCTTGTCCTTCCAGTTGCCGATGTTGAACGCACCGCTCTGGCGGACCTGGTAGCGGTCGCTGCGGTAGAGGATCTGCTGGGTGCTCAGGCTCCCGGACGGCACGAGCTGCCAGTCTGCGCCGAGCGCCGACTTGACCGCAGACCCCGTCGCCGCCGAGGCCTCCTGGAGGGCGACGACCGTCAGTCCGTGCTGTGCGATGTTGGCGGCGATCGCGTTCACCCGCGCGCCCGGACCGGGCGACCGCATCACGTTGTAGGTGCCGATCCGGAGAGCGTCGCCGGGCCCGGGGTCCGGTGCGGTCGGGAACACCGGTGTCCACCCGACCGACAGGCGCGTCCCACCCCGCTTGTTGCGGGCCTTGAGACGCCCCCAGACCGGGTTCGCGTAGGCGACGCCGAGCATGTGGTCGCCCGACTGCGGGGTCGCCGGGACAGCGAACGTCGCGCCGCGAGCACCCTGGGGAAGCCAGCCGCTCGCGTAGTTGGTCGTCTTGGGCCAGTAGCCGTGCGGAGCGGCCGCCCACAGGACCCGGTAGCGGACCGCGCCACGCGTGCAGCCCCAGGTGAACTGCACACCTCCGGGAAGCCCGTGGCCGGACAGAGCAGGCTTGGCGAGCTTCGAGCTGGCTCGCGCATGGGCGCCCACCCGGCCGACGCGCGGCCGCGACCAGGCCCCGGTCCGGCTGCCCCGGACGGCGCGCACCTGCACGTAGGACTTGCCGGTGACCGGCAGCACGGTCCTGGTCCGACCGATGGAGATCGGCGTTGCCTGGCCCAGCCCCGCTTTGGTCCGGGCCCACCGAACCTGGTAGCTCGCCCCACGGACGCGGTGCCAGCGGACCTTGAGCCCGGACGCGCAGGACGACTTCTGGGCCACGGTGGCCACGCGCGAGATCCGCGGGACGCCGCTGGCGTCAGCCGGGCCCTCGAGGGTCCCGAACAGGATCAGGACCGACAGGCTCACAGCTTGCACTCGGCGCGTCCAACGCATCATCGATCGTCCCTCACGGTCGGTGGGTTGTGAAGGACAGCCTACGCCTATTTGTCCGTTTTGCGGCAATTCTCGGCGGAGAAGGTGGGCGACTCCCGACTCCGCTTCGTCCCAGTTTGCCCGAATGGTCTAGACAGATCCATTTCATGCGTCTTTATCCCGTATCTCGGATTCTCCTCGGGCGTTGTCCAGGACATGTTCCCCTCGCCCCGCTTCCTCGCCCAGAGCCTCGCCGGCCTGGCCGTCTCCTCCGCAGTGCTGCTCGCCGCCCCCGCGGCGTACGCCGACGAGGGGCAGCCGGTCCCCTGCGGCCGGCCGGCGGTGCCCGCCGTCTACGGAAGCGTCGCCCACGACCCCGTCTACCGGCACGTCCCCGCCGTGTCGCACGACGAGTGGCGCTGGCGACGCGACGTCATCACCGAGGAGTACGAGTACTCGACCGTGGTCTCGCCGGCGACGACCGAGTCCCTGTGGTCTCGCACCGTGATCGACCAACCCGCCGTCCCCGCAGACCCGGGGACGCCCGAGCAGGGCCACTACGAGACGGTCGTGGTCACGCCGGCCGTCACGGTGACGCTGTTCGAGTACGTCCAGCAGCAGACTGGGCGCCTGCGCTGGGAGCGTGACGGATGGAACGGCGAGCACGGCGACGTCGACAACGGCAAGGGCTGGACGAAGACCGGCAACACCCGCGACGAGGTCACCCCCGCCGTGACCGAGGAGCAATGGGTCGTGGACCAGCCGGCCGTGCCCGGCACGCCAGCCGTCGAGGCGGTCACGCACGTGGAGACGAGCTGGTCCCACGCCTCTCCCGGCGACGACTGGACCGGGCCGCTGGACCAGCGCGACGTCCCCGCGGTCGTCGACACGGTCTGGGCGTTCGCGGCGCCCGACGGCTACACCGCGACCGGTGAGTCGCGCGTCCACGACGTCGTCGTCGAGGAGACCGAGGTCACCTCCCCGACAGCTCCTGACGGTGACGGCTGGGTCGCGGTCCCCGAGTCGCTCGTGGTTGTCGTCGACGTGCCCGAGCACGACGAGATCGTCGGCCAGGGCTACATCGAGCAGGTCCTGCTCTCCGCTGCCGTCCCGGCGTCGGACCCCTGCCCGGCGGCGCAGGCCGCAGCGGTGACCTCGCCCGACACGGCCTCGACCGGGGCGACGACGGCGCTGTCGGCTCCTCGCGCACACGCGCACGGCTCGCCGGCCCAGGCCGTCTCCGACGGACTGCCGGAGACGGGCAACCCGGCGTCACCGTGGCTGCTGGCCGCGGGTGCCGGCGCCCTCGCGGCCGGGTGCGTCCTCGTGCGGGTCGGACGAGGACGGCGGACCGCCTGACGGACCTGGGGGGATCGAGCGCCGGTGGCCGGGCCCAGACAGGCCCCCACCGGCGCCCGGCCGTCCGGGATCCGTACGCCGGGCGCGGGCCCACGGCCAGGTCATCAGGGCCCAGACGCCGGCGAGGATCCCGACCTCGGCGAGGACGTACAGCGGCCACGGGCCGAGCAGGTCCAGCAGGGAAGCAGTGTCGGGCTTGCGCGACAAGTACCCGTAGTTGGTGCCGGTGAGAGCGTTGAAGGCCAGCACTGCCGAGGCCCAGAGCGCGGTGCACACGAGCGCGAACCGGTAGCGACGCCAGCTCGGCCCACCCGCGAGGCACACGACGTACACGGTGGCCCAGAAGGTGAGGAAGTGCATCCCCCAGAACATGAAGTAGCGGGGGTCGGGGAAGGTCTGGCCGAGCGACGGGGTGACGGCAGCCTGGACGTCCAGCGTCAGTCCCCAGAAGTAGAGCAGTGCGATCGCCCGGGCGTCGCGGGTCCAGAGAGCCCAGACCGCCACCATCCACGACAGGTCGCACACCTGCAGCGGAAGCGACGTGCCGAGCGTGAAGTCGCCGGGCAGCAGCTGCAGCACCTGGAACGGGACCGTGAACACCGGGATCAACACGGCGAATGCCCTCCGGAAACGGAGCGGATCGCCGGTGGCGCGCTGGCGGAGCGCCACCCTCCCGAGGACCACGGCGCCAACCACCATCGCCGCGAGCAGGCCGGCGTGCTCGGCCGTGAACGCCGAGAACCCGTCGGCGGCGAGCGGTGGCACGGCCATGGTCCGAGTATGCGCGGAGCGGGCAGCGGAGGACCATCGCCGGCCTTCCGGCAAGCCTGCGCATTCCGCACCGCGGCACTACTCTGGAGTGGGGGTAGGAGTGGCGATGGGGGACGGTGTGAACGGTCGCGTCCTGTTGCGCCTGTGCGCGGCGCTCGCGTTGATGTTCGTCTTCGGCATGTCCGCCGTCGACGCGGCGCCGTCCGCTGTCCACTTCGGCGCGATGTGGCCGGTCGGCTTCGCCTCGGGCGCGTTGCTGGTCAGTCCTCGCCGCACGGCGCCGTACGTCGGCGCGGCGATCGCGCTGCTCGCCGGCCTGTCCTTCGGCATCGGCGGCTACCCGATCGCGGTCTCGGTCGGGTACGCGATCGGCGTCACCGTGGAGGCGACACTGGTCCAGCAGGTGCTCACTGCGGGGTGGACACGGCGCGTGCACCTGCGCGACAACGCCGACTTCGCGCGTTTCATGGCTGCCTGCATCGGCGGCGCGTTGGTCGGGGCCGCGGTCTTCACCGCAGTGTCGGCGCTCACCTCCTTCGGCACGCCGTGGCGCGTGGGCACCGCGACGCTGATCACCCACGCCCCTGCACAGCTCGTCCTCGTCGGCCTGTTCTGGGCGTCCGGCCAGCACGGCGAGTGGGGAGCGAAGGAGCGCTGGGCTGCCTGGGTGAACACCGTCGTGGTCACGACACTCGCGTTCATCCCGACCGAGATGCCGAGTCTGGCGTTCCTGGTGATCCCCGGCCTGGGCTGGATGGCGCTGCGGGGCGCGATGCGCGAGGCGATGGTCCAGCTCGTCGTGGTGAGCGTGATCGCCAGCACACTGACCAGCAGAGGCCACGGGCCGTTCGCAGCCGCGTACCTGACCCGCCAGCTCGATCCGGAGTTCCGGCTGCTGCCGCTGCAGGGCTTCCTGATCGCGTGCGCGATGGTGACGATCCCGTTCTCGATGGCCGTCGGCCGCCAGCGGCGCAGCGCCGCCGAGGCGCACATGGAGCGCACCCGCAGCGAGCGGGTCGTCCAGAGCGCACGCGGCCTGGCGATCATCGGCACCGACGAGCGGGGCCGGATCACGCTGTTCAACCCCGGCGCCGAGCGGATCCTGGGCTACTCCGCCGAGGAGGTCCTCGGCCAGACGACACAGATCTTCCACCCACCTGAGTCGGTCGCCCGCATGGCGGAGGCGATCGGCGCCGAGCCGACCTACCAAGCGCTGGTCGAGCACATGCGTCAGACCTCCGGCGCGCCGCTGGACATCGGCTTCCGGCGCAAGGACGGCGAGATCCGGACCCTTTCGACCATCATCAGTGCCGTGTCCGACGAAGGCGGCGACTTCATCGGATACGTCGCGACCGCCGACGACGTCACCGACCGGCTCGTCGCCCAGACCGCACTCGAGACCGCACTGGAGACCGAGCGCTCCGCCGTCCAACGGCTCACCGAGGTCGACCAGGTCAAGGACCGCTTCGTCTCCTCGGTCAGCCACGAGCTGCGCACGCCGATCACGAACATCGTCGGCTACCTCGAGCTGCTGATGGATGGCGTGTACGGCGAACCCACCGAGGAGCAGCAACGGGCCATGTCCCGCGTCGAGACGAACAGCCGCCGGCTGCTCACCCTGATCGACGACCTGCTCACGCTGTCCCGGATGGAGACCCTCGACCAGCAGGCTCGCGATGTCGCTCCGGTCGACCTGGGCACGGTGATCCGACGGGCCGAGGAGATCGTCCGGCCCGGCCTCATGGGGCGCGACCTGACCCTGAAGGTCGACGTCCCCGACGAACCGGTCGTGATCACCGGAGACGGCGGACAGCTCGAGCGCGTGGTGATCAACCTGGCCACGAACGCAGTCAAGTTCACGCGCGACGGCGGCGTCGTGACTCTGCGCCTCCGGCCTCCGGTCGGCCGCACGGGCCCGGTCATCGAGGTCGAGGACACCGGCGTCGGGATCCCGGCGGCCGACCTCGAGCGGCTGTTCAGCCGCTTCTTCCGCACGGCGCAGGCCCGCGAGTCGGCCGTGCCGGGCAGCGGACTCGGCCTGTCGATCGCCAAGTCGATCGCGGAGCTGCACGGCGGGCGGATCAGTGCGACGTCGGTCGTGGGGTCCGGATCGACCTTCAGGGTGGAGTTCCCGGTCGCGGCGGACGCTCAGAGGTAGAGGCCGGTCGGGTTGTCCCCGAGACGGTCTGCAGCCACTGCGTGGATGTCTCGCTCCCGGAGGACGACGTACATCTCGCCGCTGACCTCGACCTCAGCCTTGTCCTCGGGGTCGAAGAGCACGCGGTCGTCGACCTGGACCGACCGCACCAGCGAGCCGACCGCGACCACCCGGCACCAGGCGAGCCGCTTGCCGCCCATCGCCGCCGTGGCCGGGATGAGGATTCCTCCGCTCGACGTGCGCTCGCCCGGTTCCCGATCGAGGGCCACCAGGACCCGGTCGTGGAGCATGCGGATCGGGGTCTTCTCCCCCGGCGGTTGGCCCGGCGGTTGGCCCGATGGTTGGCCCGATGGTTGGCCCGGTGGTGCGCCTGGTCACTTCACGATCTTGCGGATCAGGCCGAACACCACCACGACACCGACGACGCCGGCGGCGACCTTCACGATGTTGTCGGTGCGCGGAGCGCCGTTCACGTCGACGAAGAAGCCCTTGACCTGGTTGACCTCGCGCTTGGCGATCGTCTTCGGGCTGGTGCGGTAGACGAGCTGGTCGATGGTCGACGCCAGCCGCTCCCGGGTGAGCTCGATGTCGCTCTCGATCGCGTTGAGGTTCCTGTCGCCCACGCCCACTCCTCGTCTGTGCCGGTCGTCCCTGAACGTTACCGTGTCCCGCATGACGACCCGACTGGCGCCCGGCGATGCTGCACCCGACTTCACCCTGCCCACCGACGACGGCGGCACGGTGTCGCTGAAGGACCTCCGTGGCCGCAAGGTGATCGTGTACTTCTACCCGGCCGCGATGACACCCGGCTGCACCAAGCAGGCCTGCGACTTCACCGACTCCTTGTCCGCGCTCGAGGGGGCCGGCTACACGGTCGTCGGCATCTCCCCGGACAAGCCGGAGAAGCTGGCGAAGTTCCGCGAGCGTGACGGGCTGACCATCACGCTCGCGTCCGACCCGGACCGCTCGGTGCTGGGCGCGTACGGCGCCTTCGGGGAGAAGAAGCTGTACGGCAAGACCGTCGAGGGCGTGATCCGGTCGACCTTCGTCGTCGACGAGGACGGCCGGATCGAGCTCGCCCAGTACAACGTCAAGGCCACCGGCCACGTCGCCAAGCTGCGCCGGGACCTGGGGCTCGACGCCTGACCCGCTCGTACACTCAGGCTGCGCGCCCGTAGCCCAACGGCAGAGGCCCACGGTTTAGGTCCGTGACAGTGTGAGTTCGAATCTCACCGGGCGCACGGTCCGGACGGCGCGGCGTCAGCTCGCGGCGAGTGCAGCCACCACCATTGGTGCGACCTTGCCCAGGGCCTTGCCGCGGTGCGAGATCGCGTCCTTGTCCGCGACGGACAGCTCGGCGGTGGTGACGCCGGGGTGGTCGTCGGCCTCGAAGACCACGTCGTAGCCGAAGCCGCCCGTGCCGCGGATCTCGCGGATCACCCGTCCGCGCATCACCCCGTCGACGAGCTCCTCGACGACCCGGCCGTCGGCGTCGGTGTGCACGAAGGCCACCGTGCAGTGGAACTCGGCCCCGCGGCGCTCGTCGGGTACGTCGGCCAGCTGGTCCAGCAGCAGGCGGTTGTTGCGGTCGTCGGACCGGGGCTGGCCCGACCAGCGCGCCGAGAGGACGCCGGGCATCCCGTTGAGAGCGTCGACGCACAGCCCGCTGTCGTCGGCCAGCGTCGGCAGTCCGGTGGCGTGGTGCCCGGCCCTGGCCTTGAGCAGGGCGTTGCCCGCGAAGTCCGGCTGGTCCTCGACCGGCTCGGCGTACTCCACCACGTCGTCGAGGCCGAGGACGGTGATGCCCGGGAGGGCCGGGTCGAGGATGCGCTGCATCTCGTCCAGCTTCTTGGCGTTGCGCGAGGCGAGGAAGACCCGGGTCACGACGACATCAACGTCCGTTCAGCGCTTCGTGCTGCAGCCGGGTCAGGTCGGCACAGCCCTTCTCCGCCAGGGTGAGCAGCGCGTCCAGCTCGGCGCGGTCGAAGGCCGCGCCCTCGGCGGTGCCCTGGACCTCGATGAACGTGCCCGCTCCGGTCATCACGACGTTCATGTCGGTCTCGGCGCGCACGTCCTCCTCGTAGGGCAGGTCCAGCCGAGGTGCTCCGTCGATGATGCCGACCGAGACCGCAGCAACCGACGCGACCAGCGGGTCACCGGCCAGCGCGCCCTGCTCGCGCAGGTGCGCCACCGCATCGGCCAGCGCGACGTAGGCCCCGGTGATCGCCGCAGTGCGGGTGCCGCCGTCGGCCTGCAGCACGTCGCAGTCGAGGACGATGGTGTTCTCCCCCAGCGCCTTGTAGTCGACGGCCGCCCGAAGCGACCGTCCGATCAGGCGGGAGATCTCGTGGGTGCGCCCGCCGATCCGGCCCTTCACCGACTCCCGGTCCGAGCGGGTGTTGGTCGCCGAGGGCAACATGGCGTACTCGGCGGTGACCCAGCCGAGTCCCGAGCCCGCCCGCCAGCGGGGCACGCCGATCGAGGCCGACGCGGCGCAGAGCACCCGGGTGCGACCGAACTCGACGAGCACCGAGCCGGCGGGGTGGTCCTGCCAGTGGCGGGTGAACGTGATGGGGCGCAGCTCGTCGTCGGCCCGGCCGTCAGCGCGTGTCATGCGGCAGAGCCTAGACAGTGCGGGACCTGACCAGACCAGTTGGGACCTGTAACTAGACCACTGAAGACAAGAACGCCCTGTTTGGTCCAGAGTGTCGCAATCGAACGCTGCCTGGGGAGGGAGCCAGATGTTCGAAATGTCCTTTGCGCGTCGAGCGCGGACCGCGGTCGGAGTCGCCGCCGTCACTGTCATCAGCTCACTGGTCGCCGTCGGGACGACCGCGGCACCGGCGCACGCCGACCTGCTGCCCTACGTCCCGTGGTCGTCGTACCTGCCGGGATGGACCGACGAGTACGTCCCGACCAGTGACAACGACTGCGTCGCCGGTCGGCCGAACTGCCTGAACGCCACGCTCAAGGAGCAGAGCCGGATCGCCGACTCGACCGCGAGCACCTGCGACCACAACGCGGTCTTCGCGCGGGCCTACGTCCGGATGACCCAGCTCTACGGGTACACCCGGGACATCCCGGGCTACTACCAGGACGTGCCGTACTTCAACCACGTCGACGCCGTGTTCGCGCGCTACTACACCGACGCGTACTACAACTGGAAGGGCGGCGACCGTACGGCCGTGCCGCAGGCGTGGCTGACCGCGTTCGACGCCGCGAAGAACAAGCGCGTCTCCGGCACCGGTGACCTGCTGCTCGGCATGAACGCGCACATCAACCGCGACCTGCCCTACGTCATGGCCGCGTCCGGCCTGGTCACGCCGGACGGTGTCAACGGCAAGGCCGACTACGACGCGGCCGAGGCCTGGCTGTACGACGCCACGGCTCCGCTGATCGCCGAGTTCGCCCAGCGCTTCGACCCGGCCATGGACGACACCCAGGACCCGTTCGGGATCGGCAACTGGACGCTGTTCCAGATGGTCTCGGCGTGGCGGGAGAACGCCTGGCGCAACGCCGAGGCGCTGGTGTCCGCGCCGACGCCGGCCGCCCGGGCCCTGGTCGCGGCGAACATCGAGAACGACGCGAACCTGGCCGCCCAGGTGATCCTCACGTCGCAGTCGTACATCCCGCTGTTGAGCTCGACCGTGTCGCGGGACAACTACTGCGCCGCGCACAAGGGCGATGCACCACCGGTGCCGTACATGTTCGGGCCCGCGTCGCCCTGGGGCTACGCCTACTGATCACTTGACCTCGGCGCGGAGCATCCGCCACAGGCCCGCCAGGAACGGCAGGATCACCCAGATCGTGCCGGTCATGGCGAGCTGGGCCCACTCCTTGCCCGTCAGCGACCCGGTGTCGAACAACGGGCCCTGGGCGGTGCCGAAGTCGACCCAGGCGGCGCGCTCGCTCAACCAGCCCCACACCGAGCTGACGATGCGCGAAGACCGTCGGCAGCACGAAGTAGGTCACGATCGCGGCGGCGCTGTTGAGGAACAGCAGGCCGAACGCCAAGCCCTGGAGGATGCCGCTGACCTGCAGGATCCCGAACTTGACGAAGTCCAGCACCTGGAACTGGTCGAACCCGCTCGGGCCGTTGAACACGAGCGTGGCCAGCGCGGCAGCCGCCATGGCGAGCGCGATCGCGACGAGGCCCGATCAGGAGGCTGGCGTAGACCTTCGCCGCGAGGATGCGACTCCGGTGCGGCTCGAGGGTGAAGGTCACCATCGCGGTGCGCTGGCTCCACTCCTGGGTGACCAGCAAGATCCCCATCACCGGCAGGAGGAAACCCTGCGGTGTCCCCGTGAATCCCATGAAGTTGCCGAAGGTCAGGTCCTTCTGGTCGGCGGCGAACCCGAAGATCGTCACCGCGATGACGGTGATCGCGACGATGGCGATCATCAGCCACATGCCGGCGCGGGTGTCGACCATCTTGCGGATCTCGACCTTGACCAGCGTGGCCATCGAGGGCCGCGTCGATCCGGTGAGGTCGAGGCCGGCGTACGCCGGGGCGGCGGTCGTCGTGGTCATCACTGGACTCCTTCGAGGGTGCTGGCTTCGTTGCTGAGGGCTTCGCGGGCATCGTCGGCAGTCAGCTCGAGGAACAGCTCCTCGAGGCCGGCGCCCTCGGCGGGCCGCAGCTCGGTGAGGACCGCGCCCGCGGCCGCAGCTGCCCGGCCGACGTCGACGGGGTCGGACTCGACGCGGAGACCGCCGTCACCGGACGGAGTCGCCTTGAGCCCGGCTTCGGCCAGCACGGCGGCGAGCTTCTGCGGGTGCTCGCCACGCACGTAGGTGCCGCTGGTCTGCAGCAGCTCGGCCTTCGTGCCCTGTGCCACGATCCGGCCGCGGCCGATCAGGACCATCTCGTCGGCGATCATCTCCACCTCGTGCAGCAGGTGCGAGGACAACAGCACCGTGCCGCCGCGCTCGGCGTACCCGCGGAGGAGGCGCCGCATCCAGTGGATGCCCGCCGGGTCGAGCCCGTTGGCCGGCTCGTCCAGGATCAGCACGGACGGGTCGGCCATGAGGGCGTTCGCGATGCCCAGGCGCTGGCGCATCCCCAGGGAGTAGTTGCGGACCCGGCGCTTCGCCTCGGTCTCGCTCAGTCCCACCAGCTCGAGCATCTCCCCGACCCGCGACTCGGGCAGGCCCATGGTCAGCGCGCTGAGCGCCAGCACCTCCCGGCCGGTCCGGCCGGCGTGCTGCGCCGAGGCGTCGAGCAGGACGCCGACGTGTCGCGCGGGGTTCGGGATGTCGGCGTACCGGTGGCCGCCGATCGTCGCGCGGCCGCGATCGGGACGGGTCAGCCCGACCATGATCCGCATACTGGTCGACTTGCCGGCACCGTTCGGCCCGAGGAAGCCGGTGACCCGGCCCGGACGTGCGGTGAAGGACACGTCGTCGACGGCGGTGAACCCGCCGTAGGTCATCGTGACGCCTTCGAGTTCGATCATGCCGCCCAGCCTTGCGGACGCCCGGGTCGGTGCGCATCCGCTTTCGGGATGGGCCGGTACCGACCTGGGTAGGGGTCTCGGCTCGCCCTGGGGAGGTGGCCGGACGGGTCGGCCGGTCCCTAGCCTTGGGCCGTGGTCGACCCTCGCACCGACGAGTGCAGCCCGCGCCTGACGTTCTGGGACCAGGCGTGGCGCTACACGGTCGTGCTCGTGATCTCCGGGCTCGCCTGGGGCGAGATCGGCTACGACGCCTGGCAGCAGCACTCTGCCTGGTTCTGGATCGACCTCGCCGGCGGAGTCGTGTCGATCCCGATCGCCGTGCAGCGCCGCCGCTGGCCGTTCGCCGTGGCCCTGGTGCTCACGCTCTTCGGTCTGTTCTCGGCGTCGGCAGCAGGTCCGGCCGTGCTTGCCGTGGTGTCGTTGTTCACCCGACGCCGGCTACGGGAGATCGTCCCGATCGCGGTCCTCAACGTCGTGTGCAGCCAGCTGTACGCCTCCTGGCAGCCGACCGGCAGCAAGGATCCGCCGTGGGTCACCTTCACGTTCAGCGTCGTCGCCACCGTCGCCGTGATCGCCTTCGGCATGTACATCGGGAGCCGCCGGGAGCTGATGTCGACCCTGCGCGAGCGTGCGCGTCAGGCCGAGGCGGAGCAGGAGCTGCGCGTCGACCAGGCCCGCTCGGCCGAGCGGGAGCGGATCGCGCGCGAGATGCACGACGTGCTGGCCCATCGGATCTCGCTGGTCACGATGCACGCGGGCGCCCTCGCCTACCGGACCGACCTCCCGCCCGAGCAGGTCCGCGAGACCGCCGAGCTGATCCAGACCAAGGCCCACGAGGCGATGACCGACCTGCGCCGGGTGCTCGGCATGCTGCGCGGCGAGGACGGGGTGCCCGATCGGCCGCAGCCGACGCTGGCCGACCTCGACACGCTGCTCGACGAGGCCCGCACGAGCGGCATGGTCGTCGAGCTGTCCCACCGGCTTCCCTCCGGCCAGCGACCCGGCGAGCAGGTCGGCCGCACCGTCTACCGGATCGTGCAGGAGGCGCTGACCAACGCGCGCAAGCACGCGGCCGGAACCCACGTGTCGGTCGCGCTCAGCGGCGACCCCGATCGTGGGGTGACCGTGCTCGTCGGCAACGCCAAGCCGGTCGGCCGGAACGACCGGCGCGCCCGCGTGCCGGGCTCGGGGCTGGGACTCGTCGGCCTGCGCGAGCGGGCAGCCCTGACCGGCGGCACGCTCTCCATCGACGAGACCGCGTCCGCGTTCACCCTGCGGGGCTGGCTGCCGTGGACGACCTGACCCCTGCCACCCCGGCGTCCGTCCGGGTGCTGATCGTCGACGACGACCCCCTGGTCCGCAGCGGTCTCGCGCTCATCCTCGGCGGAGCGAAGTCCGTCGACGTCGTCGCGCAGGCCGCGAACGGCCGCGAGGGTCTGGCGGCGGTGGCCGAGCACCGCCCCGACGTCGTCCTCATGGACATCCGGATGCCGGTCATGGACGGCATCGAGGCGACCACGGCGCTGCACCGCGAGCCGGACCCGCCGAAGGTCATCGTGCTGACCACCTTCGACGCCGACGACTACGTCGTCCGGGCGCTCGCGGCGGGTGCGAGCGGCTTCCTGCTCAAGGACACCGCCCCCGAAGACATCGTGGCCGGCGTGTTGAAGGTGGCCGACGGTGAGCCGATGCTCTCCCCCAGCGTGACCACGACCCTGATCGAGCGGGTGACCGCACAACAGCCGCCCGAGCGCAGCCGGGAGGCGCGCTCCCGGATGGAGCGCCTCACCGACCGTGAACGCGACGTGGCCCTCGCCGTCGGTCGCGGCCTGAGCAACGCCGAGATCGCTCAGGAGCTGTACCTGAGCGTGCCCACGATCAAGGCGCACATCGGGCGGCTGTTCGTGAAGCTCGAGGTCGACAACCGCGTACAGATCGCGTTGTGCGTGCACGACGCCGGGCTTCAGGCCGGAGATTGAGCCTGTCGAAATCCGGTGGGTCGGCACGTCCCGGCATCTCGACGGGGCTCGGTGTCCGGGTGGCGGGCTCAGACCTCGTAGGTCTTGCCGCACGCCGCGAGCTCCAGCGGACCGGCGTAGGTCTGCGTGGCC
Source organism: uncultured Actinomycetota bacterium (assembly GCA_963731485.1). GTDB lineage: Bacteria > Actinomycetota > Actinomycetes > Propionibacteriales > Nocardioidaceae > Marmoricola. The sequence continues at coordinate 50,058 of CAVSVQ010000007.1, read as the reverse complement.
TCCTGCAGCATCTCGTCGGCGTCGTGCCAGGGCGGCACGTGGGTGAGGACCAGCCGACGGGCGTTCGCGGCCGTCGCCACCGTGCCGGCCTCGACACCGGTCAGGTGCAGGTCCGGCGGGTTGTCCTTGCCGTGCACGAACGACGCCTCGCACAAGAACAGGTCGGCGTCGCGGGCGGCGGACACCAGCGCGGAGCAGGTGCCGGTGTCGCCGGAGTAGGTCAGCGTCCGTCCGTCGGCCTCGATGCGCATCGCGTACGTCGGCACCGGGTGGCTGACCGCCGACGCCGTGATCGCGAACGGGCCGATGGTGAAGCGGCCCTCCGGGTAGTAGTGGAAGCTGAACTCCTCGGTCATGCCCGGCGACTTCGGCAGGTCGTAGGCCCGCGCCAACCGTCCCGGGGTGCCGTCGGGCCCGTAGACCGGGATGGGGGCGGGGGCTCCGGCCGGGTGGTACTTGCGCAGCACGTAGTAGCTGGTCAGGTCGATGCAGTGGTCGGCGTGCAGGTGCGAGAGCAGCACCGCGTCGATCGTGAGCGGGTCGGCGTACCGGTGGAGCGCGCCGAGCGCTCCGTTGCCGAGGTCGAGCACGATCCGCCAGGTGCGCCCGTCGAGATCAGCCTCGACCAGGTAGCAGCTGGCCGGCGAGTCCGGACCCGGGTAGGAGCCCGAGCAGCCGACGACGGTCAGCCTCATGGCGTACCCGCCTCGCTGAGCACCCACGCCCCTCCGGCGCTGCGCCGCCAACCGCCTCCGGCGTACTGCGCAACGCTCTGGAGCTCGGGGCCCAGGAACCGCTGGCCGATGCGGCCGAACTCCTCGGGCTGGCCGGTGGTGAGGAAGCGGTGCTCGGGCGCCGACGTCGGTCGCGTGCGCGAGGCCGCGCTGGTCAGCACCCGGTAGACGTCCTTGGCGCACTCCTCGGCGCTGCTGACCAGGGTCACGTCGTCACCCATCACGTAGGAGATCACGCCGGTGAGGAGCGGGTAGTGGGTGCAGCCCAGCACCAACGTGTCGACCCCCGCGTCGACCAGCGGGTCGAGGTACTCGTGGGCCACCGCGAGCAGCTCCTCGCCCCCGGTGACGCCCTGCTCGACGAACTCGACGAACCGGGGGCAGGCCCGGGTCGTCAGCGTGACCTGCGGAGCCGCCGCGAACGCGTCGTCGTAGGCCTGGGACTCGGCGGTGGCGCGGGTGCAGATGACCCCGATGTGCCCGTTGCGGGTCGCGGCGACGGCCCTTCGGGCCGCGGGCAGGATCACCTCGACGACCGGGACGTCGTACCGCTCCCGGGCGTCGCGCAGCGTGGCCGCGCTCGCCGAGTTGCACGCGATCACGAGCATCTTCACGCCCTGGTCGACCAGGTGGTCGAGGCACTCGAGGGCGTACTCGCGGACCTCGCCGATCGGCTTCGCGCCGTAGGGCTGGCGAGCGGTGTCGCCGAGATAGAGCACCGACTCGTGGGGCAGCTGGTCGATGACGGCACGGGCCACGGTGAGACCACCGAAGCCCGAGTCGAAGATGCCGATCGGAGCGTCCGCCACGGGGCAAGGCTAGTTGTCTGTGCTCCGGATTTGGGGAATGGCGACCCAGATCACGTCCGGCTCGCGCGCGACCTCGACCGCGGGCACGTGCTCGGAGTCCGCGCCCTGGCTGCGCAGCCCGACCAGGAAGACAGCCAGACCGACGACGGCGAGGCCGGCTCCGACCAGGCTCGGCGCGCGGTAGCCGTGGCCGGCCGAGATCACCACGGCCCCGAGCCAGGCACCGAGCCCGTTGGCGATGTTCAGCGCGGAGTGGTTGAGCGCAGCGCCGAGCATCTGGGCGTCGCCGGCCACGTGCATCAGCCGCAGCTGGAAGTTGATCGCGAGCACCGAGCCGAGGACGCCGACGAGCAGCACGAGCACCCACAGGACGGCCGGGACACCGGCGAGCACCCGGACCAGGACCAGCACCCCCGTCGACGCCGACGAACCCGGCCACCACCGCTCTCTCGACGTCCCAGTCGGCGAGGCGTCCGGCCAGCCAGGAGCCGACGACCGACCCGATGCCGAACGCGAGCAGGAACCACGGGATCGCGGACGCGGCCGAGGTCGGCCTCCTCGGTGACCAGCGGCGCCACGTAGCTGTACATCGCGAAGATCCCGCCGAAGCCGACCATGCCGGCGGTCACGGCGAACAGGACCTGGGGCCGCCTGAGCGCCCTCAGCTCGCCGGCGACGGTCGCGTGCGGGTGGCCCGGACTGTGCGGGACGACGGCCAGCAGGAGGCACGCCGTCGACCACGGCGATCGCCACGACGGCCCAGTAGGCGCTGCGCCAGCCGAGTCCCTGCCCCAGCCAGGTGCTGGCGGGCACACCGACCACGGTCGCGATCGAGAGCCCGAGCATCACTCCGCTCACCGCGCGGCCCTTCCGCTCGGGCCGGCACCAGCGAGGCGGCGATCAGCGACGCCACCCCGAAGTACGCGCCGTGTGGCAGACCGGCGACGAACCGTGCCGTCATCACCGGCCAGTAGCCGTGCGCCAGCGCGGTGAGGGCGTTCCCGGCGCCGAGGGCGAGCACCAGCGCGACGGCGAGCTCTCGCCGGGGCAGCCGAGCGGCGAGCGAGACGATCACGGGCGCGCCGACCACGACCCCCAGCGCGTACGCCGAGATGATGTGCCCCGTCCGCGGGATGGATTCGTCGATGCCACGAGCGATCTCCGGCAGCAGGCCCATCGTGACGAACTCCGTGGTGCCGATCGCGAAGCCCGCCGAGGGCGAGCGCGGTGATCGCCACGACGACCCGGCGGGGTGCTGGGCTGAGTACGGCACGGGGTCGGTCACGTCGTTGGAAGCCACCGACGACCCGATCCATTCCTCGCGGCCTTCCGTTCCGGATTCCTTGCTGTGACCCGTTGCACATCGGCCGCTTCCCTGTTTGGATCGGTTCGGTCAACCGACGGCGCTGCAACCGGTCGGCGTCGTCCTCTCTCGGGTGAAAAGGATGACCTCCATGTCTCGGACCAGAAGGCTGGCCGTCTGCGCCCTCGCAGCCGCCGCCGCTCTCGGCGTCGGCTCCGCGCTCACCGGCGCAAACGCCTACGCGAGCAACCCGAGCCCCGACCAGCCCGGCGCCGGCAAGGTGCGCGGCGGCGACGTCCGCAACGTCGGGCCCGACTACAACCAGGGCAAGGCGCTCGCACCTCGAGAAGAGCGCCGTCAGGGCTCCGCGCTCGCAGCTCACCGCGCTCGCCGCGGACCCGACCGTCGGGACCACCAAGACCTGGCTCGCGCTCAACGACGTGACCAGCCAGCTCTACCTGAAGAGCTACACGCTGCGGGGCATCGGCGACCACATCCAGGTCTGGGTCGCCGACGACACCTCGTTCCCCGACGGCGACTGTCGCAACGACCTCGGCCTCGCCCAGGTCACCGACGACCAGGTGAACAACTTCGTCCACGAGTTCGACACGAACATCTACCCCAAGGAGTCCGCAGACCTTCTCGGTGCCGCCGGCGCGCGACGGCACGGGCGGGTCCGACCTCGCCCAGGCGGTGGGGCTGCCCGCGGACTACTGGCAGGTCTCGGCCGACCAGGCCGACGACATCACCGTGCTCGTCGACAACGTGCGCGACGCGAACTACTACGACCCGTCGACCCCGGACGGCCAGACCTACATCGCCGGCTTCTTCTACTCGGTGTTCAACGAGTACGTCGACCGCAACATCATGACGATCGACGCCTACGACTGGCTGCACCGCACCGGCGCGAACCCGCCGGACGACAGCACCGACCCGGCCTACGTCGGCTGCGCCCAGGCGCAGGGCTCGACCCGGCCCTACGGCGGCGCGCGGCCGCACCTCTACGAAGGCACCTTCGCCCACGAGTACCAGCACCTGCTGGAGTACTACCAGGACCCCGACGAGGAGTCGTGGATCAACGAGGGTCTCTCCGACTGGGCGCAGACGCTGGTCGGGTACGTCGACCCGTCCATCCCGCCGGACGCGCCCGGCGCCGACAGCCACCTGTCCTGCTTCCAGGGCTTCCAGCCGCCGAACTTCGGCGGGCCGGAGAACTCCCTGACCGAGTGGGGCGACCAGGGCGGTCCGGAGATCCTGTGCGACTACGGCGCGGCGTACAGCTTCATGGAGTACCTCGCCAGCCACTACGGCCAGTCCTTCATGACCGCTCTGCACCGCGAGGACGCCGGCGGGCTCGCCGGTCTCGACGCCGTGCTCGACCAGCTTCCACGCGCACGCCATCGGCGATGCAGACGATCCACGACTGGGCCGCCGCGATGGCGCTGGACTCCGCGCTGGGCACGACGTCGGTGGACCGCACTCGCCCCTGTCGATCTCCTCGATGAACGCGAAGATCAACTGGGACAACCCCCAGGCCTACGACAGCCCCGGCGCACCGCCGAACGGGTCGGACTACGTCCGGCTGCGCGACGCCGGCGGTGACTACCTCACCGCCCGACAGCTGCACCGGATCGTGTTCGACGGCGCCGGGACACTCGAGTCGACGCCGGTCGAGTGGGAGGAGTCCGCAACACCGCCGGACGGCACCACGTCCGACACGACCTGCGGCAACATCGGGAGCGGTGCCGGGCCGGCCGCCCTCTACTCGGGCTGCGGCGCGAACCTCGACCGGTCGATCGTTCGCCAGGTCGAGCGTGCCCGCCGGCGGCGCGTCGCTCACCTTCGACGCCCTGTGGGACGCCGAGGAGGGCTGGGACTTCGGGTTCGTGCAGGTCTCCGACGACGGCGGCAAGACCTGGACCAGCCTGCCCACGGCCGACACCACCACCGACCACGATCCCGGGCGCGATCACGCGCGGTGACCTCGCAGCTGCCGGGCTTCACCGGTGACGGCGGCAGCTGGCAGACCGAGACGGCAGACCTGTCGGCGTACGCCGGCAAGAACGTCCTGATCGGGTTCCGCTACATCACCGACTCCGGCGTCAACGAGGCCGGCTTCTGGGTGCGCAACATCGCCGTCGGCGGCGCCGCGCTGCCGAGCACCCTCGACGGCTGGCAGACGATCTCGCAGGTGAACCCCACGCCGGTGGCCGGCTACACCGTGCAGCTCGTCGTCGTACGACGGCGGCCGCGTCCGGTACCACCGGATGCACCTCGACGGTGACTTCCACGGCGTGATGAACGCCAGCAAGATCCGTCACCGGCTCGGCAAGTCGGCCAACGTGGTCGGCGCGATCGTGATGCAGGACGACCCGACCGAGTCGGTCAACCAGTACGCCCGCTACACCCTGCGCGCCAACGGGGTGCTGCAGCCCGGCGGCTGACCGCCAGGCGGGACACGGGGCTTCCCGCGGCAGGCTCGACCGCCGACGTTGGTCGAGCCTGCCGGTTCCAGCGTCAGCGGGAGCCGCGCAGGATCCACCAGAGTCCGACGACCGGCAGCACCAGCGGCACCCAGCCGTAGCCGACGCCGAAGTCGGACCACACGCTCGCCTCGGGGAACTTGTCGGTCCACAGCAGGCTGCCGAGCCCGACGGCGAGCACACCGACCAGCTCGAAGCAGACGGCCACCAGCGCGATCCGGCGACGGTTCGTCGCCAGTGCCCACGTCGCCGACATGTAGACCGGCCGCCGCCAGCACGGAGAGCGCGTAGGGCACCGGTGCCTCGGAGAACTTGCTGACCAGCTCGAACGACGCGCGCCCGGTCGCGGCGAAGCGCGAGGACGCCGTAGACGAACACGATGCACCCGTCCGAAGCCCGTCCCCGTGCTCCGGACCGGATCGCTCCCGGCGCCTCAGACATGGGTCGCCCAGATGTCGTGCAGCCGGACGAACAGCACCGGCAGGACCACCACGCCGACCAGGAGGACCCCGGTGCCGCTGCGGGTGCGCTCGGCCCAGGCCCAGCCGGCCGCGAGCGGGAGGATCACCAGGGCACCGACGAGATACCCGACGTAGGTCGGGACGGACACGCCGGCGTGGTCGCCGAAGACCCGCGCGAGACCGAGGACGAGCTGGACCACGAGCCCGAGCTCGACCAGCACGAGCAGCGCGTAGGTGACTCGTCCGGGACGCGCGTCCCGGACGATCAGCACGACCAGGAGCACGGCGACGAGACCGCAGAGCACGGACAGGACGATCTGGAGGTCGATCAAGGCTGTGTCTCCTAGGCCCAGAGCTGGCCCTCGAGGCGCTCCTCGGCCTCGTCGATGGTGCCCTCGTAGGCGCCGGTCGAGAGGTACTTCCAGCCACCGTCGGCGACGACGAACGCGATGTCGGCCCGCTCCCCCGCCTTCACGCACCTCGCCGCCTGGCCGAGCGCCGCGTGCAGGATCGCTCCGGTCGAGATGCCGGCGAAGATGCCCTCGGACTCGAGCAGCTCGCGGACCCGGCGCACCGCGTCGCGCGGACCGACCGAGAAGCGCGCGTCGATCAGGGTCTCGTCGTACAGCTCGGGGACGAAGCCCTCGTCGAGGTTGCGCAGCCCGTAGACCAGCTCGCCGTAGCGCGGCTCGGCGGCGACGATCCGCACGTGCGGCGCCCGCTCGCGGAAGAACCGGCCGGCACCCATCAGCGTGCCGGTGGTGCCGAGCCCGGCGACGAAGTGGGTCACCTCCGGCAGGTCGGCGAGGATCTCCGGGCCGTGCCCTCGTAGTGCGCGAGTGCGTTGGCCGGGTTGCCGTACTGGTAGAGCATCACCCAGTCGGGATGCTCGGCGGCGATCTGCTTGGCCACCCGCACCGCCTCGTTGGAGCCGCCCGCGGCCGGGCTCGGAGACGATCTCGGCGCCCCACATCCGCAGCAGCTGGCGGCGCTCCTCCGAGGTGTTCTCCGGCATCACGCAGACCAGCCGGTAGCCCCGCAGCTTGGCGGCCATCGCCAGCGAGATGCCGGTGTTGCCCGACGTCGGCTCGAGGATCGTGCAGCCGGGCCGCAGGGTGCCGTCCTTCTCCGCCTCGCTCGATCATCCTCAGGGCGGCGCGGTCCTTGATCGAGCCGGTGGGGTTCTGGTCCTCGAGCTTCGCCCAGAGCCGGACGTCGGCCGACGGCGAGAGCCGCGGCAGCCCCACCAGCGGCGTGCCGCCGACGGAGTCGAGCAGGCTGTCGAAGCGCACTACGTTCGACCCGGCGCGACGCCGCGCTGCCACCCGCAACGGCGGGGAGCACGACGACCTGGTCGCCGTCGCTGAGCGCGGTCTCGAGGCCGCCGATGAAGCGGACGTCCTCGTCGTTGACGTAGACGTTGACGAAGCGGCGCAGATCGCCTGCCGCCTCCTCGATCAGCCGGTCCTTGAGCCCGGGGTGGTTGGCCTCGAGGTCCTCGATGAGCGTCGGCGAGCGTGTCGCCCGGGGCGTCGACCGCCTTCTCACCGCCGGTGTACGTACGCAGGATCGTCGGGATCCGGACCTCGATGGCCATGGTGCTCCTCTAGGCGCTTGCGGTCTGCTGGTCGTCGGCATGGGCTCGTCGAGGATCTCGACCGGTTCCTCGGTGACCTCGCCGTCGACGATCCTGTAGGACCTGAACTCCACCGGGCCCTCACTATTCCCGTGCTCGCGGGTCGAGACGAGCACGTAGTGGGCGCCGGGCTCGTTGGCCAGGCCGATGTCGGTGCGGCTCGGGTAGGCCTCGGTGGCGGTGTGCGAGTGGTAGATCACCACCGGCTCCTCGTCGTTGGCCCACATCTGCTTGTAGAGCGCGAGCAGCTCGGTGGAGTCGAACTCGTAGAACGTCGGCGACCCGGCGGCGTTGACCATCGGCACGAGCCGGCTCGGGACGGTCGGAGCCCTCGGCCCGGCGACGATCCCGCAGGCCTCGTCGGGGTGGTCCCGCTTGGCGTGCGCGACGATCGCGTCGTAGATCGCCCGGTCGAGTCTCAGCACGTGGACCAGCCTAGGTGGGCGGGCGGCGAGGCTCGGCCCAGTCGGCGGACGCGGCCACGCGCCGGGCCGCGCACGCCCCGAGACGTCAGGCGACGCGCCTGGACCAGGGTCTCCTGCAGGTAGCCGACCCAGTCGTAGATGTCGTGCACCTGGCGCGCGGGTCGTCGTCGGGCAGGGAGTACCAGAAGTCCTCGTCGCCCTCCTCGATGCCGAGCCGGGTGGCGATCGCCAGCCGCATGTCGGTGAACGACCGCAGCCAGGTGATCGCCGTCGCCGGGTCGAGCTCGACGTCGATGAACAGCCCGTCCTCCGGCTCGGCCGGCAGCCCGGCCTCCTCGAGCGTGTCGATCACCGCGGCGGCACCGGCCGCCTTGCCGTTGCGCAGGTCGCCCTCGGTGAAGCGCCGGAACTCGGCCGCGGCCTCCTCGTCCTCGGGGTACGCCGTCGGGAACAGCCGGGCGAGCACCGGGTCCTCCGGCTCGCGGGTCGGCCCGCTGAAGTCGAGGAGCTCCTCCAGCTCGTCGCTCTGGGTCTCGAGCGTCGCGCTCTCGTTGCGCAGCAGCTCGATCAGCTGGGAGGCCAGCGAGCGCAGCAGGTCGGCCTCGAAGGCCGTGAACGTGGTCACGCCGGCCCCGGACCTGCGGTGCCGGGCGAAGCCGCCACTCACGGGGCATCGGCCTTCTGCATCGTCGCCCACAGGCCGTACTCGTGCATCGCCTGCACGTCGCGCTCCATCTCCTCGCGGCTGCCCGGTGGACACCACCGACCTGCCGTCGTGGTGCACCTCGAGCATCAGCTTCTCCGCCTTCTTCCGCGAGTAGCCGAAGTACTGGGTGAACACGAAGGTCACGTACGACATCAGGTTGACCGGGTCGTTCCACACGATCGTCACCCACGGCGTCGCCAACTGGGTGAGGTCGTCGGTCACCGGCTCGTCGAGCTCGACAGGGCTGGGAGCGGACATGGCTCCCACGGTAACCCGTAGCCTGCAGGCGTGACCTCGACCGCACTGCTGACCGACCACTACGAGCTCACCATGCTCCAGGCCGCGCTCGCGGCCGGCACTGCGCACCGCCGCGTCGGCCTTCGAGCTGTTCCCGCGACGTCTCCCCGAGGGCCGGCGGTACGGCGTCGTCGCCGGCGTCGGCCGCGCTGCTCGAGCTCGCTCGAGCACTTCCGGTTCGGCGGCGCCGGAGCTCGACTTCCTGCGCCGCGACCGGATCGTCGACGAGGACGACCCTGGAGTGGCTGGCGGGCTACCGCTTCACCGGCGACATCTGGGGCTACCCCGAGGGCGAGACCTACTTCCCCCACTCCCCGCTGGTGGTGGTCGAGGCCAGCTTCGCCGAGGCGGTGCTGCTCGAGACGCTGCTGCTCTCGGTCTACAACCACGACTGCGCGATCGCCTCGGCGGCCTCGCGGATGACCTGGGCGGCCGGCGACCGGCCGTGCATCGAGATGGGCTCGCGCCGCACGCACGAGGAGGCCGCGGTCGCGAGCGCGCGGGCGGCGTACGTCGCGGGGTTCGCGAGCACCTCCAACCTCGAGGCCCGGCGCCGCTACGGCGTCCCCGTCCGCCGGCACGAGTGCGCACTCGTTCACGCTGCTGCACGACACCGAGGCCGACGCCTTCCGCGCCCAGGTGCCGTCGCTCGGTGCGCGGCACCACCCTGCTGGTCGACACCTACGACGTCGCGGAGGCGGTGCGGGTCGGCGTCGAGGTCGCCGGTCCCGGTGCTCGGCGCGGTGCGGCTCGACTCCGGCGACCTCGGGGTGCTCGCCACGCGGGTGCGCGAGCAGCTCGACCGGCTCGGCGCGACGCACACCCGGATCGTCGCCACCTCCGACCTCGACGAGCACGCGATCGCCGCGCTGGCCGCCGCGCCGGTCGACGCCTACGGCGTCGGCACCCAGCTGGTCACCGGCAGCGGGCACCCGACCTGCGGCTTCGTCTACAAGCTGGTCGCGCGGGAGGACGACCGCGGCGCGCATGGTCGACGTCGCCAAGAAGAGCCAGGACAAGGTCTCCGTCGGCGGCCGCAAGTACGCCCTGCGCCGGCTCGACGCAGCACGGCGTCGCCGAGGCCGAGGTCATCGGCATCGGCACGGCACCGTCCGGGGACACCAACGACCGGGCGTCTGCTGGTGCCGCTGGTCGTCGAGGGCGAGGTCGTCGGCGCGGAGCCGCTGGAGCGTCGCCCGCGAGCGGCACCGGCGCTCACGCGAGGAGCTGCCGCTGCGCGCGCGCAGCTGCAGAAGGGCGAGCCGGCGATCCCGACCCTGCACGAAAGTCCGGCGTGTCCGGTTCGAGGCTCCTGGCGCTCGCACCTCCATCGCGGTTGAGGTGCGTTCGAGTAGCCGCCTCGCCCGTCCGTCAGTCGACGACGGCGCGGAGGTCGGCGATCAGGCCGTCGTCGTCGAACCGGATCAGGTCCACCACTCGCACCACCAGCGGAGCGGCCGCCGGTGGGCACCTCGATCGGTGAAGTGCACCGCTGCGTGGTCACCGGTCACCAGCAGCGGCCCGGTCAGCGTCGTGGTGAACGGGCCGCGGAAGGCCTTCTCGAAGAAGCTTGCGGATCGCGCGCGGCCGACGTTGGCCGGGGTGCCGACCGGGTCCTCCTGGCGGGCGTCCTCGGCGAAGAGCGCGACGGTCGCCTCCAGGTCCTGGCGGCCGACCGCGTCGACGTACTGCTCGGACGGCGGCCTCGATCTGCTCTCGCGGTGGGCATGGGCCCACCCTGACAGACAGTGGCGGCCGCTCGCTAGCGTGAGGCCATGGCGCGCGCGCTGATCGTCGTCGACGTGCAGAACGACTTCTGCGAGGGCGGCTCCCTGCCGGTGCCGGGCGGAGCGCGCGTGGCCAGCGAGATCAGCGAGCTGCTGCACCACTGGACGCGCCAGGACCCCAAGGCGCCGCCGTACGACGTGGTGGTGGCGACCAAGGACCATCACGTCGACTCCGGGCGCGCACTGGGCGACGCGACCCCGACTTCGTCGGACTCCTGGCCGGTGCACTGCCAGGTCGGCACCGACGGCGAGGCGTTCCACCCGAACCTCGACCCGCAGCCGTTCGACGCGATCTTCCTCAAGGGCGAGCACGCCGCCGCCTACTCCGGCTTCGAGGGCCGCACCTCCGACGGCGTCGACCTGGCGACGCTGGCTGCGCGAGCACGCACGTCGACGCAGGTCGACGTGTGCGGGCTGGCCACCGACCACTGCGTGCGCGCGACCGCGCTCGACGCCGCGGCGCACGGCTTCGAGCACCCGGGTGCTGACCGCGCTGTGCGCCGGGGTCGCCCCGGAGACGACCGAGGCCGCGCTCGCCGAGATGCGCGGCGGCGGGCGGTCGACGAGTCGTCCGGGTCGAGACGGCCGCTCGCGACCGTACCCGAGTCTCAGCGCCGCGGAAGTCCGGCGCGGCGCTTCTCGTTGAACGCCCTCATCCCCTCCGCCGCGTCCGCGGTGCGCAGCAGCACCGGCCTGGCCGGCGCGCTCGCGCTGGAACGCGTCGGCGAGCCGGTCGAGGGTCGCCGCGTTCACCGCCTTCTTGGTCGCCGCCTGGGCGAGCGGCGGTCCGGACGGCCAGCCGCCGACGATCCTTGCCGAGGCCCTCCTCGTAGTCGTCGTCGGCGAACACGTGCGAGACCAGCCCGGCGTCGAACGCCTCCTGGGCGCCGATCAGGTCGGAGAGCAGCGCCAGCCGCATCGCCCGGGCGCGCCCGACCGCCGCCGCGACGGTGGCGGTCGCGCCACCGTCGGGCATCAGGCCGATCCTGGTGAAGCCCGAGGGTCAGCGCGGCGGAGGCCTTCGCGACGACGAGGTCGCAGGCGAGCGCGACGCTCATCCCGACGCCGGCCGCGACCCCGTTCAGCCCGCAGACGACCGGCTTGTCGCAGTCGACGATCGCCCGGATCAGCGCGTTGGCGGCGTCGACCGCGGTCGCGTCGTACTTCTCCTGCGGAGCGTCGCCGCTCAGGTCGGCGCCGGCCGAGAACGCGGCACCGGTGCCGGTGAGCACCACGACCCGGACGTCGTCGCGGGCGACCGCCCCGCGGAGCTCCTCGACCAGTCCGATCACCATCTCGCCGGTCAGCGCGTTGAACGTCTCCGGCTGGTCGAGCGTGAGCCACAGCGCGGCATCGCGCACCTCGACCGACAGGCCGTCGTACTCGGTGGGAGACATGCGGCAATCCAAGACGTTGACAGTAATGCTGTCAACGTCCGCCGCCGGTGTGGTGTCTCCTGGATCACAGGCATTCAGGGCTCCTGGGGACCCGGCCGGGACTAGCGTGGAAACAGGCGCCAGGAGGTGGCGGTGATGAGCGACGAACAGCCGGGCTCGAAGCCCGAACGTCTCGGACCCACGCCGGAGGAGCAGGCCGAGTTCGAGCAGCGACTCGAGACCATGGCCGGTTTCGAGGCCCTGGCCAGTGCGAGCGCGACCGCCGAGACCGAGGCCCTCACCGAGCAGATCAAGGAGGCCGAGGCACGCGGGGACCGGGCCAAGGCCGAGCGATTGAAGGAGAAGCGCTCCGGCATCGCCACGCGCTACCTGGTCCTGATCATGGCGATCATCGTCGCCCTCATCGTCGCCGTGGCATGGTGGGCGACCGGCCGGTCCGACACCACACGCGGCCTGGCGGACGGCGGCGACCGTTCGCGCGTGGCCGAGATCGCTCCGCCGCAGAAGGCGGACACTCCCGCCGAGGTGCTCCCCGCGGAGGTGTTCACCTACACCTGCTCGGACGGCGACATGACCTCGGTGACCCAGGTGCCGCTGCACCTGAACCCGGCGGCGAAGTACCAGTTCGGGTACGACGCCGGAGGCTCCCGGATCGCGGTCTTCTCGGTCGTGGAGGGCGACCAGTACGACGCGATGGCGGAGTCGGTCCGCGCTGACTACGCGAAGGCCAAGGCCGCCGGCGACGACGTCGAGCCGCCGCGTGAGTTGTCCGACCTCGGCGACGCTGCGCTGATCTACGGGTCGACCGTCGTGTTCCGCAAGGGGGCCGACGCAGCCCTGCTGTGGGCGAACACCCTCGAGGACGCGGGCGGAGAGGCCTCGGTGACGATCAAGACCGACGAGCTCGAGGACCTCGCCCGGATCGCCGCTCCGCGGATGTGACCCACTATCGTCCGACCATGCCCACGCACATCGGCTTCCTGCGCGCGGTGAACGTCGGAAAGCGGCAGTACAAGACCGCCGACCTGCGCGCCGCTCTCGTCGGCGCCGGCTACACCGACGTCGAGACCTACATCCAGACCGGGCAACATCAAGGTGGCCACACCGCTGCGCTCGCGCGGCGAAGGTCGAGGCAGAGCTGGAGGCGCTGTTCCTCGCCGATCGCGGCTTCGAGGTGGTCACCATGGTGCTCAGCCCGGCCGACCTGACCCGGATCACCCATGAGGCCGAGGAGCTCGCGGCCGAGCACAAGCCTGAGTACGGCCAGTACCTCACCTTCCTCAAGGACGAGCCCTCGGCCGAGGCGGTGGCCGCAGTGGAGGAGCTGTCCGGCGAGGGCGAGACCTTCCTGGTCCGCGGCCGGGTCGTGCACATGCTCTACGACGTGCCCTACGGCACCTCCAACGCCGCTCCCCTGGTGGAGAAGAAGGCCGGGCCCGGCACCAACCGCAACCTCAAGGTGATCCGGGCGCTGGCCGAGAAGTGGGGCGCCTGAAGCGCCACAGGCATGCCGGCGTCCCCGCCGGCCGTGGCCGGCGGGGTGTGGGGTCAGGTGGTTCGTCGGGGTGGCGGGTCGACTGGCTCGGGGGTGAGGTCGGTGGTGCCGGTGTGGTCGCGGAGCCAGGTGTGGCCGTGGGGTCCGTGCCAGAGGAACACCCCGGGCTCGACCATGGTGTAGGTCCAGCCGGCGTGGGTCTTCATCCGGTGGTGCAACCGGCACAACGGCGCCAGGTTGAGCGGGTTGGTCTGCCCCGGCGGACCACCCTGGTCGATCGGGACGTAGGGGATCAGGTGGTCCAGGTCGCAGGACGCAGCGGGGCGCTGGCACCAGGGGTGCACGCAGGTGCGGTCGCGCAGGCGGACTTGTTCGGCCATCGCGGCGGGTGGGTCGTGGGCGTCCACGGCGGTGTAGGCGTCCAGGTCGAGCACCGGCTTCACGCTCACCCTCGTGGTGTCGGGTCGGCGGCACCACTCGGCGATCTGGCCGGCGGTGAGCAGCTGCCCGCCGGCCCAGCCCCCGGCCCCGCTCACCTGCACCGGCACATCCTGCTCACCGGAGGTCAGGGCGTCGTGGGAGAGGTGCACGTAGAGCACCACCTCCCGCCCACGAGACCGCCCACGAGACCGCCCAGCGAACCGCGCCCGGCGGACGGCCAGGAACCGGCCGGGGTCAGGGTTGGCCGTGATCTGCCCGCCGCCGCTCTCACCACCGTTCTCACCACCGTTCCCACCGGCTTCGGTTTGGAAGCCGAGGGCGAGTTGGCGCCGGGCCAGGTCGCCGGCGGCGACCGAGCGCCGCACATCCAGGGAGTCTTCGGAGCCGAGGGTGGCGAGTTGGGCGGCTCCGGCACGCAGCGCGTCGTCGAGGTCGAGGGCATCGGCGAGGTCGAGCTCGGCATCGACCCGTGCGGTGCCGGCGAAGGAGATCTGGTCGAGGTCGATGTCGAAGTGCCGCCCGTCCGCAGCGGCCTGGCGGCGCTCGGCCGCCAGCTCCGGCATGAACCGGTGCGATCGCGGCGTCGACCAGCCGCTGGGTCTGGGCCGGACCAGTGCTTGTGGGCGTAGCGGGCCAGCTGGGCATCGACGTGCTCGGCGGCCTCGGGGGAGAGGCACAGGGTCTCCTCGGCGATCCGGCGGGCCCGCCACGCCGGCAGCGTCCCGGACCGGACGCGGGCCCAGATCCGCGGCAGTCGGCAGGCCAGCTCGAGGGCTTCGGCGACCAGCCGCCGCCCCGACCCCGCGGAGAGGCCCAGGGCGGTGGCGAGCTCGGCGACCGCGAACTGCGCGACCAACGGGCAACCCTGCCCGGCGATCGGGATCCCGGTGTCGCGGCCGTGCTCGACCAGCCACGTCGCCGCATCCTCGCAATCGGTCACCTGGTGAGCCAGCGCCCACTGCACTGCGGCCGCCAACACCCGGGCCTCGGCAGCATTGGCCTCGGCCCGAGCCCGACGGGCAGCCGCAAGGATGCCTGCCGCGTCGAGTGTCTGGGTGCCCGAGTCCATGCACCTGAATCTAGGTGCGGCCACCGACACTTTCGGCCCCAGATCCCCTCTTGAGCTCACCGGTGATCGCAACACCTCAGCACAGATTGAGGTGGTCCGATGGAGCTCGACGTGTCGACCGAAGACGCGAGCCGAACTCGAAGGGCGTTTCTGGCAGGCCGTGCGTGGGGGGTCCGGTGGAGTCCGCGGCAGCCCTTGCCGGCGTGTCGACGACCGCGGCGCAGCGGATGTTCCGGGACCGTGGCGGGGTGCTTCCCTGCATCGGCGCCGGCGTCCGGTCTCGTCATCTGAGCTTCGCTGAGCGCGAAGAGATCGCGTTGTTGCGAGCCGAAGGTCAGGGGGTTCGGTCGATCGCGCGGGCCCTGGGTCGTGACCCTGGCCACGATCAGTCGCGAGCTGCGCCGGGTTCAGCACCATTACGGGACCAAGGACCGCTACCGCGCCCGGCGCTACAAAGCGTCCGTGGCTCAGGCCGACGCGGACCAGCAGGCCAAGCGACCCAAACCGGCGCGACTGGCCACGAACCTGCGGCTGCGCCGCGAGGTGCAGGATCGTACTTGAAGCCAGCATCACAGTCCCGAGCAGATCGCACGGCGACTGCGCGGTCGACTATCCCGACGAACCGGAGATGTGGGTGTCGCACGAGACGATCTATCAATCGCTCTACGTCCAGGCCCGTGGAGGGTTCAAACGCGAGCTCACCACATCACCTGCGCACTGGCAGGCTCTGCGGAAGCCTCGTCGCACCGTCAGGTTAGCGCCGCGGCCGCATCCCAGGCATGGTGTTGATCAGCGAGCGACCGCGCCGAGGTCGAGGACCGAGCTGTGCCCGGTCACTGGGAAGGTGACCTGATCCTCGGCTCGATTGAGCTCGACCGTCTGCCGTGGGCACCTTGGTCGAACGTACCACCCGGTTCACGATGCTGCTGCATCTGCCCGGCGGGCACGGCGCCGTTGGCGGTGCAGAGGCCATGATCGACGAAGATGGCCACCCTGCCCGAGCAGCTGCGTGCGCTCTCTGACCTGGGACCAAGGCACCGAGATGGCTAACCACCTCCCGATCGCCGAGGCCACCGGCCTGGACATCTACTTCTGCGACCCGCACTCCCCCTGGCAGCGCGGCAGCGAACGAGAACACCAACGGCCTGCTGCGCCAGTACCTCCCCAAGGGCACCGACCTCTCCTTCTACGGCCCCGGGATGCTCGACAACATCGCCGCCGAGCTCAACGGCCGACCCCGCAAAACCCTCAACTGCCACACCCCAGCCGAAGTCCTCGCAGCACTACTCTCAAGTCCTACAACACACAACGGTGTTGCGCCGACCGCCTGAAATTCGCCCCTTGTCTCTCAGGGGAATTCTCAAATTTCTCGAGAAACTTTCGCGACCCGGGAGCACCCGACCAGAGACCCCGTCCCGCGCGGACCGGGACCCGACCGCCCGACCCAGCCACCCACCAACGCCCCGTCGTCGCTGCCAAGGAACCACCCCGGCACGGACCGAACTGACAGCCCGACCGAGGCACCCGCCCAGCCCCGTCGTCGCTGCCGAAGAACCATCCCGGCGTAGACCGCAGCCGACGGCGCGACCCAGCCTGCAACGCCGCCGTCCCGTCGTCGCTGCCGAACAACGACCCCGGCAGAGACCGCCACCCGACAGCAGAACCCCGCCCCGTCGCCGCAGCCAGGACCGGCACAGGCCCAACCCACCAGCGCGACTCACCTCAACGCCCGGAGGCGTGCCGCCTCACGAGTTCGAGAACACCGCCGGACCGCCGTCCTCCGGGCCCCGACCCGCCCACGTCCAGGCGTAGGCCGGGTCCTCGACCGCGCAGCCCGCCCTCGCCGAGCTCGAGCGGGCGGAAGGTGTCGACCATGACGGCCGACTCGTCGAAGAACTCCACGCCGATCGACGCCTCGATCGCGCCGGCTGCGGTCCGTGGGCGTAGCCGCCCGGGTGCAGCGAGATCGAGCCGATGTCGATGCCGCTGCCCTTGCGGGCCTCGTAGTCGCCGCCGACGTAGAACATCACCTCGTCGGAGTCGACGTTGGAGTGGTAGTAGGGCACCGGGATCGACTGCGGGTGGTAGTCGACCTTGCGCGGCAGGAAGTTGCAGACCACGAAGTTGTAGCCCTCGAAGACCTGGTGCACCGGCGGCGGCTGGTGCACCTTGCCGGTGATCGGCATGAAGTCCTCGACGTTGAAGGTGTAGGGGTACAGGCAGCCGTCCCAGCCGACCACGTCGAACGGGTGGGTCGCGTAGGTCAGCCGCGTGCCGACGATGCCGCTCGGGCCGTTGCCGCGGTGCTTGACCAGCACCTCGACGTCCGTGCCCTCGACGAGGTGCGGCTCGGTCGGCCCGTGCAGGTCGCGCTCGCAGTACGGCGCGTGCTCGAGCAGCTGGCCGTACCGCGACAGGTAGCGCTTCGGCGGCGCGATGTGGCTGTTCGCCTCGATCGCGTAGAGCCGGGACTCCTCGGCCGGCAGCCAGCGGTGGGTGGTCGCCCGCGGGATCACCACGTAGTCGCCCGGGCGGTAGGACAGCACGCCGAAGACGGTCTCCACGGTGCCGCTGCCGGCCTCGACGTACACGCACTCGTCGCCGACCGCGTTGCGGTAGAGCGGCGAGGGGGCGGTCAGCCACGACGTAGGAGATCCGCACGTCGCCGTTGCCGAGGACCAGCCGGCGCGTCCGCTCGACCGGGTTGGCCGGCCGACCACCGGTGCGGCAGGTCGTGCAGCTTCAGGTGCCGCGGCTTGAGCGGATGGTTCGGGCGTGGTGGCCAGGTCGGGCAGCTCCCAGACCTGGCTGTCGACGATCGCCGACGGCACGCCGGAGTGGTAGAGCAGCGAGGAGTCCGAGGAGAACCCCTCCTCCCCCATCAGCTCCTCGTAGCGCAGCCGCCCCTGGTCGTCACGAAACGCGGTGTGACGGGTCCGCGGGCACTCTCCGACCGATCTGTAATACGCCACGGCCTCACCTTCCCACGGCCCGTACCACGGGCTCAACGGAGAGGCGGAACGGCACTGGGTGGCACTCCCGGCGGTCAGCGCGGCTCCACGCGTGTGGCGTTCGACGGCCTGATCATGCTGCACCGGCGAGTCCTGCGTCGGCTGCCCGACGGGTTCGGCGCGGAGCCTTCCGCACGGCGGTGACCGGAGCGCCGCGACGGAGAAGGCAGCACGCCCAAACCGATCACCAGCAAGCCGTGGTTGCCGCCGGAGAGCCACACCGCCGGGTAGCCGATGAGCGGGATCACGCGCTGGACGCGGTAGGCGTAGCGCCCCGACAGAGCGGCGGGCGCCGGGTCGTCAACGCTGTTGGCATCACCGCGGGTCGTGACGGACGACGGACCCGTCGAGCGGCGTCGATCTCCACGACGCGGTGGACCGTCAGGCGGTCGCCGGGATCGCGGCGGGTGGAACACGATCACGTCTCGAACCTGGAGGTCTGAGACCGGGACCCGTCTGGTGAGCACCACGTCGCCCGGCTGCAGGCCCGGCCGCATGCTCCCGGAGAGCACCGGCGTGGCGTGCCATCGTCCGGTGCCGGTCTCGTAGGCCGCGAACGCGAGTGTGCCGAGCGCGAGGACCAGCAGGACACCGCTGACCATCCGCTTCAACGGGAGGGTCCTGCTGTAGTCGATCGAACATCGTCGCTCCTCGATCGCGTCGGTCAGTAGTCGAGTCCGGTGAAGGTGACCCGGACGGTGGTCCGCGAGCGCTGTGCCTCCGAGGGAAGGCCGTCAGCGGGGTCGTGCGGGGTCAGCACGAGCTGGTAGTGGATCGTCTCGCCGACCGTGGGGGCGTGCTCGAGGGCGCGGGCGTCCTGCGGAGCGCCGGTCGACCGATCGCGGTGGGCGGCGAAGGCGCAGAACGGGCCGTCGTACTCGGTGACGTGGTGGGTCAGATCCGTCACGGTCGCGTGTAGGGCGTGGGCCAGCGCGTTGTTGCCGTTGCCGAGGTCGCCCTGGTCACCCGGGCTGCACTGCGGCGAGGTGAGCGCAAGATAGCTCCTCGCGAGGTCGAGGGTGCCGGTGTTCTTCAGCCGGAGGTCCGCGGTGACCGAGTCGAAGTGCGATCCCAGGTTGGCCGCGTCGACATCGAGCTGGACGTCGGGCTCGGTCTGGCCGTTCGAGGGACATTCCCACGCCCCCGCTGGTGACGCGCGTCGTCCCGGACACCTGTGCGTTGAAGGTCGCCCCAGCGCCGGCGCCGATCAGGCCGAGGCCGGCGCACGCGAGGCCGGCGCTCACCATGAGCTTGGTCGCAACAGCCATCGTTTCATCTCCCCCTCGATGCGATTGGCGGTGACGCCGGACCGCGAGAGCACTCGTCCGAGGCCCTCGCGGTCCGCAGCTCGTCAGCCGGTGAAGTTGAACGTCATCGTCGGCGTGATCGTCCCGCCCTGGGCGGCGTTCGTCAGACTGGCCGGGGTCTGGTACGGCCCGCCGTTGTAGCCGTCCCACGCGGCCATGGTGTTCGGCCCGTCACTGCGAGACCTCGTCGCAGTTGGCCGAGTCCTGGCCGGCGTAGTAGGTCACCCAGACCGTGATGCTGTCACCCGGCTGGATGACGACCGAGTTCTGGGCGACTGTCGGGTTCAGCGCGACCGCGGTCGACAGTGGGCCGTTGCCCTCCGTCCAGGTACCACTGCGGAGTCCGTGCTCATGATGCAGACGTTCGTCTGGGCGAAGAGCGCGTTGTTGTTCGCCGTCCCCGGGTGCGACTCGCTCATCTGGATCGAGGCGGAGGTGGCCGGGATGTCACCGTTGTTGGTGATCGTCACGACCTGCTTGGTCGACTCGAACGTCGAGCCCGTCGGGCCGAAGCGTCGACAGTGTGATCGACTTGTGGTCGGCGGAGACGGAGCCCGGACCGCTGATCTGCATGTTCATCGTGCCGGCCTGGACCGACTGGGTCGCGTGCACCGCGTCGGTGAACGACGCGCCAGCACCGATGCCGATCAGCGACAGAGCAGCGACGCCCATCGTCCCGATGGCGAGTGCCTTGCGTGAGAGTGCCATGTGTTTTCCCCCTTTGAGTGGTTGAAGCAAACGGGTAGCGGTACGAATGCCCGCTGGGAGGACCATCGCCGCCAGCGCGTCGCGAGCGCATCGTCAATTCTGTTGAGATCCGCACCACCAATTCAGAGGACGCTTGGCCGGACGTTGGCGACCGTCGTCTGCGAATGACTAAGGTCGAGCGCGTGAGCATCCCCACGTGGCTGACGGGTCTCGTCGACGACGCCGCGATCTTCCCGCCCGGGAACGTGCCGCTCGACCGCGCGGTCGCCGAGCACCGCATCCACCGGGCCAGCGAGTACGCCGACCTCGTCGGCGGCTTCGTGGTCAGCGACGTCAAGGCTGCCCGACCTGCTGGACGTCCTGGACGACCGGAGGACGACGACGCGAGCACGCTGGCGATCAACCTCGTCGTCACCGGCGGCGCCGGCGCCATCGAGCCCGCGGTGCGCTGGGCGACCCGAACGCCGCTGCTCCGGCTCGACGGCGCTCGAGTGCGCGCTGCGCGACGAGGACGACCTGCCCGCACAACGCCCGCCGCGTCTGCGCCGTGCTGGACGACCTCGAGGGGAGCTGGCCGACGTCCAGGTCTACGTGGAGCCACCGCGGCTCGCCGGCGTGCCCGAGCCGCGGCTGGCTGGCCGCGCTCGACGAGGTCGCCGCCGCGCGAGCTGCCGCTGAAGTTCCGCACCGGCGGGGTCACGACGGACATGTTCCCCACCCCGGCGAGCTGGCCGCGTCGATCGCCGCCGCGCTCGACCGCGAACTGCCGTTCAAGTGCACGGCGGGCTGCACCACGCCGTCCGGCACACCGACCCGGAGACCGGCTTCGAGCACCACGGCTTCCTCAACGTGCTCGCTCGCCACCCGCGTCCTGCCTCGACGGCGCGCGACACGCCGAGTCGCTCCTCGAGGAGCCGACCCGGCGCGCTCCTGGACGGCGCTCGGGACGCACGGTCGGGCCTGGCCGCGACCCGCCGCTGGTTCACCTGCTTCGGCAGCTGCAGCATCCTCGAGCCGCACGACGACCTGGTCGAGCTCGGTCTGGTCGAGCCGACCGGAGGAGTGAATCGTGAGGACTGCTGGGTCGAGGGCGCCGCCGGATCGGCGTACGACGTGGACAACCTGCCGTACGGCGTGTTCTCGGTCGACGACGAGCGGCCGCGCGTCGGCGTACGGATCGGCGACCAGGTGCTCGACGTGCCGCCGGTCGCCGCGACCGAGATGCTCGACGTGCACGCCGTCTTCGGCCGGACTCGCTCAACCCGTTGATGGCGCTGGGGCCGGGCGCGTGGGCCTCGGTCCGCACCTGGCTCACCCGGCTGCTCACCGAGGAGCCCGAGCGCGACCGTGGTCGAGCCGCACCTGCTGCCGGTCGAGCGAGGTCACGCTGCACCTGCCCTTCACGTGGCCGACTACGTCGACTTCTACTGCTCGATCCAGCACGCGACCAACGTCGGCCGGATCTTCCGCCCCGACGGCGAGGCGCTGCTGCCGAACTGGAAGCACCTGCCCGTGGGCTACCACGGCCGCGCCGGCACCGTCGTCGTCTCCGGTACGCCGATCCGCCGCCCGACCGGCCAGGGTCGGCCGGGCACCGACGGCGGGCCGCCCGCATTCGGGCCGAGCCGCCGCCTCGACATCGAGGCCGAGCTCGGCTTCGTCGTCGGCACGCCGAGCACCCTCGGACGAGTCGGTGCCGACCGAGCGCCTTCGCCGACCACGTGTTCGGCGTGGCTGCCGCTCAACGACTGGTCCGCCCGCGACATCCAGGCCTGGGAGTACGTCCCGCTCGGGCCGTTCCTCGGCAAGTCGTTCGCCACCTCGATCTCGGCCTGGGTCACCCCGCTGGCCGCCCTCGAGGCCGCCCGGGTGCCGCTGCCCGGCCAGGACCCCGCGCCCGCTGGAGTACCTCCGGGTCGAGGAGCCGGCCGGCTACGACATCGCGTTCGAGGTGCTGCTCAACGGCGAGGTGGTCAGCCGCCCGCCGTACTCCGCGATGTACTGGTCACCCGCGCAGATGCTCGCCCACCTGACCGTCAACGGCGCCTCCCTGCGCACCGGCGACCTCTTCGCCAGCGGCACGATCAGCGGCGACGAGCGCGAGCAGCGCGGCTCGTTCCTCGAGCTGTCCTGGGGTGGCACCGAGCCGTTCGCCCTCGCCGGCTCCGCCGGTGGCCGCACCTTCCTCGAGGACGGCGACGAGGTCGTCCTGCGCGCGACCGCCCCCGGCGCGCTGGGCGGCCGGATCGCGCTGGGTGAGGTGACCGGGCGGATTACGCGCTGCGTCAGGCGAACCACAGGGGAGCGCAGCGACCGACTTAACGTCTTGGATACGGACGAATCGACCGCGGGGTCTCTGTGTCCGGAAATTCGACCGGGTCTAGGGTGCTCGACATGACGACCCGAAACCTTCTCAAGGCACTGGCGATCACCTCCGCCCTGGGGCTCGCCCTGACCGCGTGCGGCAGCTCGAACGACAACAACGCGCACAAGACCGGCAGCTCGGGTGGCGCCGGACCTGGACCTGATCTCGTCGGGCACCCTCACCGTCTGCTCGGACGTGCCCTATCCGCCCTTCGAGGACTTCGACAAGTCCAGTCGAGACCGGCTTCAAGGGCTTCGACGTCGACATCGTGATCAAGATCAGCCGACGGACTCGACCTGAAGCTGAAGATCAAGGACTCCTCGTTCGACGCCCTCCAGAGCGGTCAGGCGCTGAACGCCGGCCAGTGCGACCTCGTCGCGAGCGCGATGACGATCACCGACGACCGCAAGAAGGCGCTCGACTTCAGCGACGGCTACTACGACTCCGAGCAGTCGCTGCTGGTGCCGACCGGCTCGGACATCAAGGCCATCGGCGACCTGAGCGGCAAGAAGGTCGGCGTGCAGCAGGGCACCACGGGCAAGACCTACACCCAGGAGAACGCCAAGGGCGCCAAGATCGTCACCTTCCCGAGCGACGCCGAGATGTACGCCGCGATCAAGGCCGGTCAGGTCGACGCGCTGCTTCAGGACCTGCCGGTCAACCTCGACCACCAGAAGGACCCGAAGCAGCCGGCAAGTTCACGGTCGTCGAGACCTACAAGACCGACGAGCAGTACGGCTTCGCGATGAAGAAGGGCAACACGGCGCTCGTCGACGCCGTGAACCAGCAGCTCAGCGCGATGCACGACGACGGCAGTTACGACACGATCTACAACAAGTACTTCGCCACCAGCTGATGCAGTCGCAGCGACCGAGGAGGGGAGGGCTTGTGAAGCGATCGACCAAGCGCAAGCTCACCCGCCTCGGCGCTCTACGCCCGTGTTGGTCGCGGCGATCGCCTTCCTCGGCGTGGCGTCGACTGGCGGCACGTCAGGCGCAACTTCTGGGGCTCGGGCTCTGCGACAACTGGCACGACCTGATCTTCACGGGCGTCGTCAAGACGCTCGAGTACACCGTCCATCACGTTCGCCGTCGGCCTCGGCTCGCGATCGTGCTGGCCCTGATGAAGTTGTCCCCGATCGCACCGTACCGTGGCTCGCCACCGCTACGTCGAGTTCTTCCGCGGACTTCCGGCGCTGATCGTCATCTTCGCGTGCGCTTCGGCGTCCCGATCGCCTTCAACTGGACACCTCCGGGCGGGCCCGTGGGCGCCGGCCTCCTCGGCCTGATCCTGGTCGCTTCGGCCTACATGGCCGAGACGCTGCGCGCCGGCATCCAGGCCGTACCCAAGGGTCAGAGCGAAGCAGCGCGGTCGCTGGGTATGGGAGGCGGGCGCACCCTGGTCTCGATCGTCCTGCCGCAGGCGTTCCGGATCGTGATCCCGCCGATGACCAACGAGTTCGTCCTGCTGCTCAAGGACACGTCGCTGCTGTTCATCCTCGGCGTCGAGGTCGGTCAGCGCGAGCTCGCCAGCGTCGCGCGCGACTTCACGACCAGCGGAGCGACGGCCGGCACATCGTCCGCCGCTGACGCAGGCGGCACTGCTCTACCTGGTCATCACGCTCCCGCTGACCCGCCTGGTGGCGTGGCTGGAGAAGCGCCAGCAGAGGGCCCGGTGAGGAGATGACGGTGACCGCAACGGAGCGCCGGCGATCGAGGTCCGCGGACCTGCACAAGTACTTCGGCGACAACGAGGTGCTCAAGGGCATCGACTTCCACGTCGACGCCGGCCAGGTGGTCTGCGTGATCGGGCCGTCCGGCTCGGGCAAGTCGACCCTGCTGCGCTGCGTGAACCGGCTCGAGGAGCCGACCTCCGGGCAGATCCTCGTCGAGGGCATCGACGTCTGCGACGAGGAGACCGACCTCGACCAGATCCGGAGCCGGATCGGGATGGTCTTCCAGTCGTTCAACCTGTTCCCGCACATGACGGTGATGCGAACCTCTGCATCGCGCAACGCGGGTGAAGAGGCGCGGCAAGGAGGAGGCGGTCGAGGTCGCGCGCAAGAACCTCGAGAAGGTCGGCCTCGCCGAGAAGGAGGACGCCTACCCCGCGCACCTCTCCGGCGGCCAGCAGCAGCGCGTCGCGATCGCCCGAGCGCTCTCGATGGACCCGGACATGATGCTGTTCGACGAGCCGACCAGCGCGCTCGACCCCGAGCTGGTCGGCGACGTCCTGGACGTGATGCGCAACCTCGCCGACGAGGGCATGACGATGATGGTGGTCACCCACGAGATGGGCTTCGCCCGCGAGGTCGGCGACAAGCTGGTCTTCATGGACGGCGGCGTGATCGTCGAGGAGGGCGTCCCGCACGAGGTGCTGGCCAATCCCCGACACGAGCGGACGCAGCAGTTCCTGTCGAAGGTGCTCTGACGGAGAGCGCGAGCGGCTGACGTCTCGACAAGCTCGACGACCCCGGGCTCGACGACCGCCGGGCACGACGACCCTAGGGGTTCACGGCAGCAGGAAGGACGCCCGCCAGACCTTGCGGTTGTAGCCGCCGCCGACCATGCCCTGCTCCTCGAGGTAGGGCATCACCTTCTCCCCCATCCAGGCGATCGTGGCGCGGTAGTTCGGGTTCCCGAGCGCTGCGCGGCGGCCCTCGCGCGGGTCGATGCCGACCGCGGCGTACACGTCGGGGTGGACCAGCGAGCGCATCATCACGTACGCCGCCTGCGCGGTCACGGTCTGGTGGAAGAGTCGCTCGGTCGCGGCCCATCCGCGCCACCGACCGCTCCAGCTCCTCGCGCGCGAACGTGACGTGCCGGGCCTCCTCGAGCACGTGGATCCGCGAGAC
Source organism: uncultured Actinomycetota bacterium (assembly GCA_963731485.1). Taxonomy (GTDB): domain Bacteria; phylum Actinomycetota; class Actinomycetes; order Propionibacteriales; family Nocardioidaceae; genus Marmoricola. The sequence continues at coordinate 24,770 of CAVSVQ010000007.1, read as the reverse complement.
CATCCGGATCAGCGGCTGGATCCGCTCGTCGTTCATCTGCTCGCGCTGCCAGCGGTCGACCGGCTCCTCGCCGATCAGGATCGAGGCGTAGGCGCCGGCACCGCGGGCGATCAGGGGGAAGATCTTCGCCAGGCGCCGAATCTGGGACCGCGGCCCGTACGCCGGGACGCCGTGCGCCCCGATCGCCCGCCCGAACATCGTCGAGTGCCGGCACTCGTCGGCGATCTCGGTGAGCATGAAGTGCGTGCGCGGGGCGGTCGGGTCGCTGCGGTAGACGTCCTTCAGCAGCACCTGCATGAGCACGATCTCGAACCACAGCCCGACGCTCGCGATCGACGCGACCTCGTGCTTGCTGAGCTCCTTGCGCTGCTCGTCGGTCAGCTGCTCCCAGAGCTCGGTGCCGTACAGCGACATCCGCTCCGGCTGCATCGCCCAGAGCCCGTCGACCTCCGGTGCGTCCCAGTCGAGGTCGACGTCGGGGTCGTAGGACTGGCGCGCCGCGGACTTGAGCAGTCGCTGGACCGTGCCGCTCTTCGCAGTGCCGCCCTTCGCGGGCCGGTCAGGCAGTGTGGCCGTCATCAGAACCTCCGGAAGACCTTGGTGTTACTGCAAGTAACAGTTACTGTTGCTCACATGACACCACGAGTCAAGGACCCGTCGCCGTCCCAGGACGGCGACGGCCGCAGCACCCGCTGGAGCGAGCACCGGGAGTCCCGGCGCGCCGAGCTGGTGGCCGCGGCCGTCGCCGCGATCGACGCACACGGCCCGTCCGCGTCGGTGGCGGAGATCGCCGCCTCGGCCGCGGTCAGCAAGCCGGTGCTCTACCGCTACTTCGCCGACAAGGACGACCTCTACCGCGCGGTCGGCCAGTGGGGCGCCGCGCAGGTGATGCACGCGGTGGTGCCCACGCTCGTCGCCGACGGGACGATGCGCGACAAGGTGTTCGCGGCGTGCGACGCCTACCTGACCCTGATCGCCGAGCACCCCCAGGTCTTCCTGCTGCTCATCGAGCACCGCACCGCCGACGACCCGCTCGCCGACGGCAAGGAGCAGATCGCCACCAGCCTGGCCAAGCTCATGGGTGACACCCTGCGCCACCTGGGCGTCGACGCCGCCGGCGCCGAGCCGTGGGCGCACGGCGTCGTGGGCATGGGCCTCGCCGTCGGCGAGTGGTGGCTGCGGCGCGACATCATGACCCGTGAGGCGGCGTCGCAGTACCTCGCGACCTTCCTGTGGAACGCCTTCAGCGGCTTCGTGGCCGACCACGGCGTGGGGCTCGACGGCGCCGGCCGACTCCAGTTGGTCCCCGACGAGCCGGAGCCGAAGCGGCGTACCCGGCGCAAGGAGGCGTGATGGAGGTCCCTGCCGAGGAGTACGTCGGTCCGGCCGTGGTCTCGACCGGCTCGACCTCCGGTGGCGGCTCAGCGAGCGTCGACGTCGAGGTCACCCTCCGCGGCCACTTCGAGCCTCTCGACGGCCGCTTCCACTGGTACGGACGGATCGCCGCCACGGAAGCGCTCGCCGACACGGCCCGCGCCGGCGACATCGTCGTCCTCACCACCCCCGTGGGCAAGGCCGACGGCCGACTCTCCGACATCGACCCCTGGGGCCGGTTCCGGGTCACCGGCACCGGCCGGCCGCCGTTCTGACCGCCGCGGTCCGCACCCGGTGGGTGTCGACCGGGCCCGGGTCGGCCGGCGGCGCGAGCAGTCGCAGCGCACACCGGCCGGGCGCGGTGAAAGGGGTCAGGGTTGAGCGCCGTGGGTCCGCACCGGAGGCCTCGAGCAGCTCCTCGACGAGCCCGAGGTGGACGTTGCAGACCACCTCGGGCACGTCGCTGGCGACCTGGAGGATCGGGCAATGCGTGAGCGCGACCCGGTCGAGCCGGTCGTCCGGCTCCGGGGAGTAGCCGAGGTCGTCGAGCACGGCGACGACCTGGGCGCGGCCGGCCCGTGCGCTGGCGCATCGCTCCACGCCGAGCCGCTCGATGATCTGCCGCGCCCAGTGCCGGCTGACGTCGCGGGTCGCGACCAGCGGATCGGGCTCGACACGGGCCAGCCGCCAGGCGAGCGACGCCGCAAGCTCGGCGTTCTCGTCGACCTGGGCTGCCCCGGCGGCGCCGTACAGCCAACGCGGGCGACCCCGGCCGTCCGCGGGCGCCCTGTGACGGACCACGAGGCCTGCTTCGAGCAACGTGGCGAGGTGGTCGCGAAGGGTGTTGGGATGGCGCCCGACGTGGCTTGCGAGATTCTCGATCTCGACGAGGTCGGGCTGGTCGCGCAGAGCGGTGAGCACGGCGTGCTGCGACCGCGTCAGCGGCTTGTCTGTCACGGTTTCGATCGTACTGGCGTTCTTCGCTGTGTGGCCGTTCATCCGGGCTCGTGCACCCGGGCGCGCCAGGACCACCCGACGTTCCTGGAGCGTCCGGCCTCGTCCTGAGCGGACGCGCGCCAGCCTGGACCTTGCATCCCGACGACGTACGGCGTGCCGACCTGCGCCGCGGGCCGGGGCGACGTACCGTCGGACGCGTGCCGTGCGACTACTGCGGAAAGCCCTTCGACCCGATCGCGACCCGCTGGCTGTGCCCGCACTGCCACATGAAGGCGAACTGCTGCGACGGCGCGCCGCTGGCCGAACGCGTCTGCGAGCTCCCTCCCACGGGCGCCGACCTCGTCGAGACGAGCTGACGTCTAGAGGTTCCCGCGACGCTCCTGCTCGCGCTCGATCGCCTCGAACAGCGCCTTGAAGTTGCCCTTGCCGAAGCCGAGCGAGCCGTGCCGCTCGATCAGCTCGAAGAACACCGTCGGCCGGTCGCCGAGCGGCTTGGTGAAGATCTGCAGCAGGTAGCCGTCCTCGTCGCGGTCGACCAGGATGCCGCGCCGCTGCAGCTCCTCGATCGGGACCCGGACCTCGCCGATCCGGGCCCGCAGCTCGGGGTCCTCGTAGTAGGAGTCCGGGGTGTCGAGGAACTCCACGCCGTTCGTCCCGCAGGGCGTCCACGGTGGCGAGGATGTCGTTGGTGGCCAGCGCGAGGTGCTGGGCGCCGGCGCCGCGGTAGAACTCGAGGTACTCGTCGATCTGGGACTTCTTCTTCGCCACGGCCGGCTCGTTGAGCGGGAACTTCACCCGGTGGTTGCCGTTCGCGACCACCTTGCTCATCAGCGCCGAGTAGTCGGTGGCGATGTCGTCGCCGATGAACTCCGCCATGTTCGTGAAGCCCATGACCCGGTTGTAGAACGCCACCCACTCGTCCATGTGGCCGAGCTCGACGTTGCCGACGACGTGGTCGAGCGCCTGGAACAGCCGCTTCGGCTGCCCGGCGCTTGGCGGTCGTCGACGCGCTCCGGGCGACGTAGCCGGGCAGGTACGGGCCGTCGTAGTCGAGCCGGCGACCTGGCGCTGGACCAGGGTGTGCCGGGTCTCGCCGTACGTCGCGATCGCGGCGACCCGCACCGTGCCGTGCTCGTCGGCGAGGTCCTGCGGCTCCCGAGCACCGTGGCGCCGGCCTCGCGCGCCCGGACGACGCACTTGTCGACGTCGGGCACCTCCAGGGCGATGTCGACCACGCCGTCGCCGTGCCGGCGGTGGTGGTCGGCGAGCGGGCTGTCCGGGTCGACCGCGCCGTTCAGGACGAACCGGATCGAGCCGGACTTCAGCACGTACGCCTTGTGGTCGCGGTTGCCGGTCTCCGGACCCGAGTAGGCGACCAGCTCCATCCCCCAGGCCGACTGGTAGTAGTGCGCGGCCTGGGTGGCGTTGCCGACGACGAAGACGATCGCGTCCCAGCCGGTGACCGGGAAGACGTCGCCGTCCTCGTCGTACTCGACGAGGCCGACCAGCTGCTGGAGCTGCTCCAGGGTGAGGTCCGCCTTGAGCTCGTCGGCGGTGAGCGCGCGGTGGTGGGATCGTGGTCATGGACGCCAGACCTGTCGGCGACGGACACTGTGTGCAAGACTTCGACGACTCATTGAGCAATGTGCACAATGAAGGGTGCCAGCATGGACGATCTCGACGTCAAGCTGCTCGACCTGTTCAGCGACGAGCCCAAGATCGGCGCGCTCGAGGCGTCCCGTCGCCTCGGGATCGCCCGCGGCACCGTGACCGCCCGGCTCGAGCGGCTCGAGCGCAGCGGCGTCGTGGCGGGCTGGGCGCCCCACGCTCGACCCCGCGGCGCTCGGCCACCCGGTGACCGCCTTCCTGACCCTCGAGATCCGCCAGGGCGCCGGGCACGACGTGGTCGCCGAGCACCTCGCCACCATCCCCGAGGTGCTCGAGGCGTGCACGATCACCGGCCCCGGCGACATGTGGGCCCGCGTCGTCGCCCGCTCCAACGCCGACCTCCAGACCGTCATCGACCGCGCCCTCGACCACCCCGGCATCGTCAGGTCCTCGACGGTGATCGCGCTGGCGACGCAGGTGGCGTACCGGGTCCGGCCGCTGCTTCGCCGCTCGCTGTAACGCGGGGTTAGTGCCGCTGAACAAGGCGCACGCCTCTTGTTCAGCGGCACTAACCCCGCGTTACAGCACCTTGGGGCCTCACGACGACTTCCGGACCGCCCACTCCCGGATCTTGTCGATCCGGGCCTGGAGCTGGGCGGCCGAGGCGACGGCGGCGGCGGGGCCACCGCAGTGCTCGCGCAGGGCGGCGTGGGTGACGCCGTGGGGCTGGCCGGTCCGGTGGTGCCAGGCCGCGACCAGGCCGTTGAGCTCGCGGCGCAGGACCGCGAGCCGCTCGTGCGTGGAGACATCACGCTCGGCCGCGGCCGCCTCGGACTCGGTGTTGCGGCGCTGGCGCTGACGGTGCTGGAGCAGGCTGCGGACCTGGTCCGGCTCGAGCAGGCCGGGGATGCCGAGGAAGTCCATCTCCTCCTCGGAGCCGACGTGCACCTCGCCGGCGTGGCCGAACTCGGCGCCGTCGTAGAGCACGTGCGCGAACGTCGCCTGGGAGCCGAGCGCCTCGAACGGCACCTGGGCCTCCTCTGCCGAGGCCCCCTCCCCGGCCTGCGCCTGCGCGAGCAGGGCGTCCTCGGCCGCGAAGATGTCGTCCTCGTCCGCGACCCGGCGGCCGAGCACATGGTCCCGCTCGAGCTCGAGCTCGGCGGCGAAGCCCAGCAGGTTGGGGCTCGACGGCAAGAAGATCGACGCCGTCTCCCCACGCGCACGGGCCCGGACGAACCGTCCCACCGCCTGCGCGAAGAACAGCGGCGTCGCGGTGGTCGTCGCGTACACACCCACCGCCAGCCGCGGGACGTCGACACCCTCGGAGACCATCCGGACCGCGACCATCCACCGGCCGTCGCCCTCGGAGAACCGCGCGATCTTCTTCGACGCTGCCTTCTCGTCGGAGAGCACCACCGTCGGCTTCTCGCCGGAGATCCGGGCGAGCAGCGCGGCGTACGCGCGCGCGGAGTCCTGGTCGGTGGCGATCACCAGGCCACCCGCGTCCGGCACGTTCTTGCGCACCTCGGTCAGCCGGCGGTCCGCGGCCTCCATCACCGCGCCGATCCAGGACCCACCCGGGTCGAGCGCGGTCCGCAGCGCCTGGGCCGCCAGGTCCTTGGTGAGCGGCTCGCCCAGCCGCGCCGAGACCTCGTCGCCTGCCCGCGTGCGCCACTGGAGGTCGCCGCCGTAGGCCCAGAACAGCACCGGCCGGACCACGTGATCGCGCAGCGCGCGGCCGTAGCCGTAGGTGTAGTCGGCGGCCGAGCGCGGGATCCCGTCGGCGCCGGGCGCATAGGTGACGAACGGGATCGGGTTCACGTCGGAGCGGAACGGGCGTGCCGGTGAGGGCAAGTCGGCGACGCGCCGGCTCGAACGCCTCGCGCACTGCCTCACCCCAGGACAGCGCGTCACCCGCGTGGTGGATCTCGTCGAGGATCACCAGCGTGTTGAAGCGCTCGGTGCGGATCCGGTGCGCCAGCGGGTTGGTCGCCACCCCGGCGTAGGTCAGTGCAATGCCGACGAAGTCCTTGCTGGTGCGCCCCTTGCCGCCCGAGTACGCCGGGTCGATCGGAATGCCGACCCGGGCCGCCGCCTCGGCCCACTGGGTCTTGAGGTGCTCGGTCGGCGTGACCACCGTGATCCGGTCGACGACCCTCCGGGCGAGCAGCTCGGCGGCGATGGTCAGCGCGAAGGTCGTCTTGCCGGCGCCCGGGGTCGCCACCGCGAGGTAGTCCCGCGGCGAGGTCTCGAAGTACCGCCCGATCGCCTCCGCCTGCCAGGCCCGCAGGCTGGGAGCCGTCCCCCAGGCCGCGCGCGCCGGATAGGCCGGAGGGAGCTCGATCTGGGGCGGCTCGTGACCGCCCGCGGTCAACGGCCGATCCGGTAGGTCGCGAACAGCGCCGCCACCCGGGCGCGCTGGCCGGGCGTGAACATCCGCATGCACCCGTCGAGCGAGTAGTCCATGAAGTTGAACGCCGGGTCGATGAGCCCACCGGCGACCTCGGCCGGGTTGCACACCCTCGAGTAGCCGTTGGCGATGTAGTCAGCCGTGCACAGGAAGTTCGGTGCGAACTCCGCCGGCGTGTCGGCGACCTGGTCGTTGACCGGGTCGCACACCGGGTTGTGCGGGTCGCCGTTGCCGCCCTGGAAGGTGTGCAGCAGTCCGAGCCAGTGGCCGGTCTCGTGGACGACCGTGTCGCCGAGGTTGTAGCCGGACGCCGTGCCACCCGGAAGGCTGCGGACGTTGATCGTCACGCCGTCGAGCTTCTTCTTGGAGCCGTGGTACTGCCAGGGGAACCGGGAGTAGCCCAGGAGCAGGCCGCCTCCGCTGAAGGTCGGCTTGTTGACGTAGATGTTCAGGTCCGAGGCGCCGCCGCGGCGCAGCCGGGCCTTCATCTGGCGGTCGACGCGGCTCATCGGCCGGGCGTGGTACCAGCGGTCGTTGCGCGTGATCGAGATGCTCTTGAGCCGGAACTTGATGCCCATCGGCGCCGACAGCGGGCTCTGCCCGCCGTTGTAGGCGCGCCGGAGGACGCGGAAGATCTTGTGGCGGGCACCCTTGCGCGAGAGCTTCCGCTCCTTCTTGTGGCTGCCGTGGATCACGTGGATGTGCACCTTGACCCGGTACGTCGGCCCGGACGCCGTCCGCTGCGGTGACGCCGCCGCCGCGGCGATCGCTCGTCGAGCCGGCGCGGTCGCGCGGGCGACCCGGTCGCGCACCGCGTTGGTCACCGGCGAGGTGTCGGGGATCTGGCGTGCCGCCGGCACCGTGGCAGCAGCAGGGTGCAGGCAGGGCGCGCCGACTCCGGGTGTGGGCATCGCGTCCGCGGGGGCGCTGACCAGCACAGCCGTGGCGGCCAGGGTCAGCCCGAGCACGACCACCGCGAGCGAGCGGTGGATCGAGCGGGACGGTCGGTCGTGCGAGGAGCGTGGCTTCACTCGTCGTCGCCTTCGCGCATGCTCTCCCAGATCTCCTTGCACTCGGGGCAGACGGGGTACTTCTCGGGATCCCGACTCGGGACCCACACCTTGCCACACAGGGCGATCACCGGAGTGCCATTCACCATGGCATCCATGAGCTTGTCCTTCGGGACGTAGTGGGAGAGGCGCTCATGGTCGCCGTCGTCGGTGGTCCGCAGGTCCCGATCGACCTGCTCGTCGACCAGGACTCCCGTCCCGAAACCCGGTGTCCGCTCCGAACTCACCACGGCATTCTACGTCGAGTCAGTTCAGGCCCGGCTCGGCCGGCATCGTCGCGAGCATGGCCAGCTCACCGCCCTGACGGCGCAGCACCTGCGCCCAGAGCCGCTCCGGGTCGGCCAGGAAGACGTCCTGCGGCTCGGCCGGCACGACGTACCAGGCGCCCTCCTCGATCTCGGCCTCGAGCTGCCCGGCGCCCCAGCCGGCATAGCCGGCGAAGATCCGCAGTGAGGACACCGCGCTGGCCAGGATCTCGACCGGCGCGTCGAGGTCGACCAGACCGGTGGAGCCGAACACGCGTCGCCAGCCGACCGGATCGTCCTCGTCGGCCACGGTCGCGACCCCGAGCGCGGAGTCGGTCTCCACCGGGCCGCCCTGGAACAACACCGGGGGGCCGGCGACGAGGTCGGCCCAGGGCTCGAGCACGTCGGCCACGTCCAGCTCGGTCGGCCGGTTGAGCACGACGCCGAGGGCGCCGGACTCGCCGGCGTCCAGGAGCAGCACGATCGAGCGCGCGAAGTTCGGATCGGCCATCGTCGGGGCCGCGATCAGCAGCGTCCCCGTCACTGGCTCCATGACGGCCATCGTCTCACGCAGCTCCCACTCCGGAGGTCGAGCCTGTCCGGTCTCGGCCGGGACGCGACGATCCCCGGGCCGAAGGTGGGAGGTGGCCCGGGGATCATCTGTGGGAGGAGGATCAGGCGGCGAGAACCGCCTTGATCCGGTCGACGAGGGAGGGAGTCCCCTCGGCCGTTCTGTCAGGGTCGGCGAGCACCTCGCTCGCCGGCCTCGCAACCGGACCGGCTGCCTCGGTGCGGGCCCGGAGCTCGACCCGGCGACCGACGCGCGCGGCTGCGGCGCTCTCGTCGCTGGCCAGCCCCGCGGCAGCGGCGAGACGGATCCACTCCTTCTCGCTGGCACGTTGGAGCGCCGCACCCATCCGGGAGTCGCTGGGGGTCTCGGTGTACCGGTCGAGGATCAGCCGGACGCCCGGCATCTGCTCGCTGGTGGCGCGCCAGGCCGACGCGATCGCGCTCTCGAGGTCGAGGGGCTGCGCCATCAGCGCGCGCTCGATGTTGCCCGAGAGCCGGGCGTGCCACTTCAATTGCAGGGCGGCGAGCAGGTCGAGCTCGTCGCGGAAGGTCTCGGGGACGCCGGGCAGCTGCATGGGCAGCACACCGTCACGGCGGGCGTCGGCGGTCTGGACGACGGTCTGGAGGATCTCTCCACGGCGATGGAAGCTGTTCCAGGTCATGGCGCACTTCCTTTCTGTTTCACATACCGCGAGTACGTACCAAAGGTACGGAGCCGTACTCGCGGTATGCAAACCAATTGACGGTGACGCTGCGCACACGTTGGGCACGGTCGTCACCCGCTGGGGCACACCCGCGTCCCGCGGGCGCCCGGCGCGACCAGAGGGTGAGACTGGTACACATACCGCAAGTCGGTCATAGACTGCCGGAATGTCGATGCGCTCACCCGCAGACAAGATCCGGGCCACCATCCCGAAGGTCCCCGGTGTCTCGCGCCGCCAGCAGTACTCCGCATCGACCAAGCGCGCCCTCGTGGACGTGGCCGCACGGCTCTTCGCCGAGCAGGGCTACGCCGCCACGAGCCTCGACCAGATCGTCGCCGGCGCCCGGGTCACCAAGGGCGCGCTCTACCACCACTTCAGCGGCAAGCAGGCGGTCTTCGAAGCAGTCTTCGAGAAGATCGAGCACGACGCGTCCCGCCGGATCCGCAAGGCCCTGAAGGGCTCACGAGACCCGTGGCAGAAGGCGCTGCTCGGCCTGCGGGCCTTCCTCGAGATCGTCCAGGACCCGTCGTACCAGCGCGTGGTCATCCAGGAGGGGCCGGCGATCCTCGGCTACGAGCGGTTCCGCGAGCAGGAGGAGCGCTCGAGCTACGGGTTGGTCCAGGACATGGTCCACGACGTGCTCACCGACTCCCCCTACGACCTCGACGACGACATGCTCGAGACCTTCAGCCGGATCTTCTTCGGAGCGATGTCGGCCGCCGGTGAGAGCGTCAGCACCTCGGCGAACCCCAAGCTGGCGGTCGCCCAGGTCGAGACCGCGATCGCCTTCATCCTCACCGGGTTGCGCACCCTCGCCGACAACGGCATCGAGCTGCCCGACCCCGAGGACCTGCTCGAGCCCGAGCGGGACGCCGAGGACTGACTCGGGTCAGTGGAAGCTGACCCCGCCGCCGGCCTTCTTGTTCGGCAGCAGCTCGATCCACACGTGCCCGGCGGGCACCTTCAGGTCACCGGCCGCGGTGCTCAGCGCCAGCGGGCTGTCCCGCTTGTCCTTCGACCAGGTCCCGCGGGTCACCTGGCCGTTGTGGAACAGCATCAGCTGCCCCTTGCCGAAGAACAGTGCCTCCGGCACCGGGTTGCCGGCCGGGTCGCGATACCCGGCGTCACCCTCGCGCACCCGCAGCACGAGCACGGAGTCCGGCTTGAACTCGTCACCCGTGGCGGCGTAGGAGTCGGTGTTGGTGTACTTCTTGGTCTGCGGGTCGAAGCTGAACGACGTCGAGCTCGCCCGGCTGAACCGGACGTTGATGTTCGTCGCCGGCCGGCCACCGGCGAAGTCCGTCTCAGCACCCCACGGCAGGTAGCTCGCGGGCACGACCGGCGTCGCCTTGATGCTCTTCGCGAGCTTGGGCAGGTCGACGAACACGCTGTGCAGGAAGTCGTGCTTGCCGTCGGGAGCACGGACCACGCCGGTTGCGCCCATCGTGTAGTAGTGCACCTTGGCGGCGTTCAGCCGCGCCACCGTCGGCGGCGCCATCCCGCTGGCGATCAGGACCGCGTGGGTCGGGGTCACGACGCCGATGTCCGAGGCACGCGCCGAGCGCACCGGACCGGCCTTCGTGGGCAGCTTCGAGTAGAACATCGCGGCCAGGCGGGTGATCCCGCCCTCGACGAGCTCCTCGACGACCATGTCGGCGTCGCCGAGGCCGATACTGCGGGTCGCTCGCCGAGGAGTTGTCGATCTTGACGATCATCACCGGGTGCCTCGGGGTGGTGTCCGACGCCGGGAGCCCGGTCAGCGGCCAGACCGCCGCCAGCTGGCTCCCGCCCTGGGTCGGCTGTGAGGTCGGCCGGTCCTCGGCCTTCGTCGCGGGCTTGTCACCGCCGCCACAGCCCGCGAGCACCAGGCTCGCGACCACGGCGGTCGCGGCGAGAACCGCGCCGGACCGGCGGATCCTCGGCCGGGACGGGCGGGCGGACGGAGCCGTGGAGCGAGAAGTCATGCGGCATAGCATGACTGAGGGGGTCCGGCGATCGTGGCAGGACCCCCCGTGTCGGACGTCGAACCCGACGACGGCATCTCGACGAGCTCGATGTCCGAGGCCGGTCAGATCTTGGCGCCGCCGTCGACGTACAGGGTCTGGCCCGTGATGTAGCCGGCCTCGTCGCTGCAGAGGAACGCCGCGGCGGCGGCGATGTCCTCGGGGTAGCCGACCCGCTTGACCGGGTTGGCCTCGGCGTTCAGCTTCCGGAACTCCTCGACGTCCATCTTCAGCCGGCGGGCGGTGTCGTCGGTCATCTCGGTGGCGATGAACCCGGGTGCGATCGCGTTGACGTTCACCCCGAACGGGCCGAGCTCGAGCGCGAGCGTCCGGGTGAAGCCCTGGACGCCGGCCTTCGCGGCGGAGTAGTTCGCCTGCCCGCGGTTGCCGTTGGCCGAGATGCTCGAGAGGTTGAGGATCTTGCCGTACTTCTGGTCCACGAAGGTCTTCTGGGCCGCCTTGCTCATCAGGAACGCGCCCTTGAGGTGGACGTTCATGACCGCGTCCCAGTCGTCCTCGGTGAGCTTGAAGAGCAGGTTGTCGCGGGTGATGCCGGCGTTGTTCACCAGGATGTGCAGCCCGCCCAGCTCCTCGACCACCCGGCCGACGGCGGCCTCGACCGACGCCGCGTCGGCGACGTTGCAGCCGACGCCCACGGCCGCTGCGGCACCGAGCCCGGCGGCGGTCTCCTGCGGCCTGCTCCTCGTTGATGTCGAGGATCGCGACGGCGGCGCCCTCCTCGGCGAATCGCCTGGCGGTCCCCGCGCCGATGCCCCGCGCGGCACCGGTGATGATCGCGACCCGTCCGTCGAACCGACCCATGACTACTCCTTCGTGGTGGACGTCCTTCGCCGCTCACGGGAGCAGCACGCGGCAACTCTAGGACCTGGCCCCCGTCGCTCGAGAACTGCTCCTCTAGAGTGCACGAGTGCGACGAGCCAACTTCATGTTCGGGGGGGCCTGCGCACTCGCGCTCGCCGTCGCGACATGGGTGATCTCCGTGATCGAGGACCTGCCGATCCGGGACCCCGACGGCGTCGTCGTGCCGGCGTACCTGCAGATCCCGGCGATCCTCGGTTTCGCCTGGCTGGTCGACGTCGTGCCGCGGACGCTGTGGCGCGAGCGGCAGCACCACGCCGGGCTCGCCGTGCACTTCCGCGAGGTCGTCCGCGAGCGCTGGAACCGACGGCACACCGTCTTCGCGCTCACCGGTCTGGCCACCTGGTACGTCTCGTACGCCGCGTTCCGCAACCTGAAGAGCTACGTCCCGTTCGTCAACGGGAGGATCTGGGACCACACCCTCGAGCGGATGGACCACACCCTCTGGCTCGGCCACGACCCGGCGAACGTGCTGCACGCCGTCTTCGGGACGACCTGGATGGCCGAGGTGTTCTCCGCCGTCTACGTGACCTGGATCGTGATGGTGCCGGCGTCGATCGCGATCGCGCTGATCTTCACCCGGCGTCCGGCCGCCGGCTCCCTGTACGTGACCGCGGTCTCGCTGTGCTGGGGTCTGGGAGCCGTGGGCTACTTCGCCCTGCCGACGCTCGGACCCGCCTACACCAACGCCGGCGACTTCACCGACCTCAAGCGCACCTACACCACCCAGCTGATCGAGGACCTCTGGACCGACCGGGTCAAGGTGGTGCCGACGCCCGGGATCGACGGCGTCAACCTCGGCGGTGACCCGCACACCACGCACGCCGTGCAGACCATCGCCGCGTTCCCGTCGCTGCACGTCGGGATCATGATGACGATCTGCCTGTTCCTCACGGTGGTCGCCGCCGCGCGCTGGCTCCGGATCGTCGGGTGGAGCTACCTGGTGCTGACGGTCCTGGCGACCATCTACTTCGGCTGGCACTTCTCCATCGACGCGATCGGCGGCCTGGTCCTCGGTGCGCTCGCGGTCTGGGTCGCGGCGCTGGGCACCGGCAACCACGTGGGCTGGATCCCCCACCTGGTCGATCGGAGCACCTACGACGACCTCGACGAGGATCAGCGGAGCGCGGACCTGAGTCGCACGGCATAGCCCTCGGCGTCGGCCTCGTCGGCGTACTTCGTCCGCGGCCAGAAGAAGCCGCGGAGACCGTCGCCCTTGGTGCGCGGCACCACGTGGCAGTGCAGGTGCGGCACCGACTGGGAGACGGTGTTGTTCACCGCGACGAAGGAGCCCTGGGCGCCGAGGCCGTCGACCATCGCGGCCGCCAGGCTCTGGGTCCGGGCCAGGAAGCCGTCGCGCAGCCCGGCGGGCAGGTCCGGCAGCGTGACCACGTGGTCGCGGGGCACCAGGAGGGTGTGGCCCTTGAAGACCGGGCGAGCGTCGAGGAAGGCGACGAAGTCGTCGTCGGCCAGCACGACCTGGGCCGGTCGGTCGCCGGCCGCGATCTCGCAGAAGACGCACGCCACGCCGGCAGCCTCAGTCGTCGTCGCGACGCACTCGGACGTCGACACCCACGAGCAGCACCAGCGCGACGAGGACGGCCGCGGTGAAGCCGGTGCCGTCGAGGTGGTCGACCGACGAGCCCTGCGCGATGTTGGCGCCCAGACCGCCGATCGCTCCCCCGACCAGCCCGAAGACGAGCAGCGTGGGGAGCCGCGGGTAGCCGGGACCGTTCCGGACGACCCACACCAGACCGCCGACGATCACCCCGGCCACCAGGTACGCCAACAGCCCCATGCGCTCAGGCTAGTGGAACGCGTTCTGGCCGGGCGCGCAGGTCAGGACGCGCGGTGCAGGCCGTGCCGGAGCTGGTTGCGCAGGACGATGGTGCGGATCTCTTCGGCGGCCGCGTCGTCACGGTCGTGGAGGACACCGAGGAGGTCGTCGACCTCGCTCGGGGCCGTGTAGGTCGCGAGCTCGCGCTCGAGGGAGCGGCGCGCGGCACGCGCCTCCCGTCGCTGGCGGAGCTCGTCTCGGAGTGACTTCGTGTTCATGACTCCAGTGTGAGCGTCCGGCAACTCATACGTCCAATCGCCTCAGTGCACTGAATCCATGCATTATCCTCATGGATCATGGACACCGAGGCGCTCCGCTGGTTCCAGCTCGTCGCGGCCGGGACCACCGTCACCGAGGTGGCCCAGACCTTCGCCGTGAGCCAGCCGGCCGTCTCCCGGGGGCTGGCGCGGCTCGAGTCGGACATCGGCACGCCGCTGCTGCAGAAGAGCGGCCGTCTGCTCCGCCCGACGTACGCCGGCGAGGTCTTCGGCCGGCACGTCGACACGATGCTGCGTGGGCTCGACGACGGCCTCGGCGCGGTCGCCGAGCTCGTCGACCCGCGCGCCGGCACGGTCTCGATCGCGTTCCAGCTCTCCCTCGGCACCTGGTTGGTGCCGGAGATGATCGAGCGGTTCCGGGCGGAGTACCCGCGCGTGCACTTCCGGCTCGAGCAGTCCCACGACGCGCTCGGGTCGTCGCTGGTCGCGGGCGGGCGGATCGACCTCGAGTTCACCTCGCGGCGGCCACGGAACCCAGCCGTGCGGTGGCAGCGACTGTTCGCACAGCGGCTGTACCTCGTCGTGCCCCGGGACCATCGGTTCGCCGGGAGCGACGCGGTCGCGCTGGCCGACGCCGCCGAGGAGGAGTTCGTGATGCTCCGGCCGACCTGGGAGCTGCGCTCCCTGTCCGACGAGCTGTGCGCGGAGGCCGGCTTCGCCCCGAAGGTCGCCTTCGAGGTGGACGACCTCCCGGTGGTGCACGGGTTCGTGGCGGCGGGACTCGGGGTCGGCATCGTGCCGGCCGACGAGGACGAGCCGCAGCACGCGGGACCGGCGGCCGTGATGGTCCGGCTGCGCGACCCGCGCGCGACCCGTGACGTCGGTGTCGCCTGGTCGCGCGACCGGCGACTGCTGCCGTCGGCCGACCTCTTCCGGCGACACGTGCTGGCCGCGGCGGAGGGCACCGGGGGCCGACGGGCCGCAACGCACAGGCGGCGCACAGGCGCTTCCTGACACCTCCCCAGCCGGCGTGTCGAGGATCGTGCTCGACACCCCGAGGAGGCAACCATGGCTGACCAGCCCACCACGCCCAGCGGATCGCGCTGGGAGCCGACACCCGGCGAAGGTCCCGCTGAGGGCGCTGACAGCGCCGAGATCGACCAGAGCACGGCCACCCCGACGGCCGGTGCAGCAGAGCCCACGGCGCCGCCGATCGACACCGACGCCGACATTCCGGCGTACGACGCCGGCACGGCCGACGCCGGCACCGACGCCACCGACGACCGCAGAGCGCTGTTGCGTCGCCGAGCCGTGCTCGCCGGAGCGGCCACGGCGCTGGCGCTGGGCGGCGGAATCGTCGGCTTCGTGATCGGACACAGCAGCGCGAGCAGCGACAGCGGCTTCCGCCCGGCGAACTTCTCCAACCAGGGTCCGGGCGGCCAGCTCGGCGAGCAGCGCCCACGCGGCTTCGGCGACGGTGGCCACGGCTTCCGCGATCGCGGCGGCAACGGCTTCGGCCAGCCCCCGCAGGGCCCGAACGGCTCGTCGTCGAGCAACAGCGGGACCGGCACGGGCACGTGACCGCAGCGCCGGGCGCGCCGCCCACCCGTCGGCAGGAATCGGCGGCGTGGTCACGAGCCGAGATCGACGCCGGTGTCCGTGTGGGCGCCGTCGTCGCTCTCTGGCTCGGCCTGCTGCTCGTCATCTACTGGTGGGTCGCCGGCGGTGGGATCGAGGATCTCGGCTCGTGGGCCGACGGGCTGACCTCGACCGGCCGGCTCACCGGCCTGCTCGCCGCCGACCTGCTGCTCGTCCAGGTGCTGTTGATGGCACGGGTGCCGGTGCTCGAGCACGCCTTCGGCCAGGACCGCCTCGCCGTCCTCCACCGGCTGGTCGGGCTCACGTCGTTCGACCTGATGCTGGCGCACGTCGTGCTGATCACCTGGGGGTACGCCGCGGGCCGGTTGGCAGACACGCCGGTGATGCTGTGGCGCCTGACCTGGGACTACCCGGGCATGCTGCTCGCGGCGGCAGGCACGCTCTGCCTCGTCCTCGTGGCCGGCACCAGCGTCCGCGCGGCCCGGCGACGGCTCCGCTACGAGTCCTGGCACCTGCTGCACCTCTACGCCTACCTCGGCGTCGGGCTGGCACTCCCCCACCAGCTGTGGACCGGGCAGGAGTTCCTCACCTCGACGGGGGCCACGGTCTACTGGTGGACGCTCTGGGCCGCGGCCGCCGCCGCGATCCTGCTCTGGCGCGTGGCGGTGCCGCTGTGGCGCAGCGCGCGGCACCGCCTCCGGGTGTCCTCGGTGGTCCGTGAGTCACCGGACACCGTCAGCGTGTACCTGACCGGTCGGCGGCTCGACCGGCTCCGGGTCGAGCCTGGGCAGTTCTTCCAGTGGCGGTTCCTCGGCCGGCCCGGGTGGACGCGCGCGAATCCGTACTCGCTCTCCGCCGCCCCCGACGGCCGCAGCCTGCGAGTCACGGTCAGGGTCCTCGGCGACGGCAGCGAGTCGCTGACCGCGCTCCGGCCCGGCGTCCGGGTGCTCGTGGAGGGCCCCTACGGGCGGCTCAGCCCGCGGGCACGGAGCCGGCGCAAGGTGGCGCTGATCGGCGCCGGCGTCGGGATCACGCCGATCCGGGCCCTCGCCGAGGGCCTGGCCTACGCGCCCGGTGACGCGGTCCTGCTGCACCGCTTCACCGACCAGCCCCTGTTCGCGCGCGAGCTCGACGTGATCGCTCGCGAGCGCGGGCTGCGGGTCGTGCCGCTCGCCGGGCGCCGGCGGTCGGCGCAGTCCTGGCTCGGCTCGGGCCTCGACGGCGTCGACGACCTCACCGCGCTGCGGCACTGGGTGCCGGACATCGCCTCCCGTGACGTGTACGTGTGCGGCCCCGCGCCGTGGACCGAGAGCGTACGTCGCACGGCCACCGCTGCCGGTGTACCGCCCGAGCTGCTGCACGTCGAGACCTTCGGATGGTGACCCGATGAGACGCATCGTGATGTGGTTCCTGAGCACGCTGACCGTGGTGGTGCTGCTCTTCGGCTACCACACCTCCACCTCGGGGCCGACGTCCGCGGGCAGTGCGGTGGTCAGCTCCGGAGACGGCTTCAGCGGATCGCTCGGGAGGACGACCTCCGGCACGAACCCGAGCTCGTCGGACCCGACGTCGGGCTCGTCGGGCTCGTCGTCCTCGTCGACGGTCACCGGCGACACCGCGCAGACCCGGTGGGGGCCGGTCCAGGTCGCCGTGACCGTCGCCGGCGGCGCCATCACCGCGGTCGACGTACCGGTGTACCCGGACAACAACCCGCGCGACCAGGAGATCAACGCCTATGCCCTGCCGCGGCTGATCCAGGAGACGCTGGACGCGCAGGGCGCGAGCATCGACATGGTCAGCGGCGCGACCGTCACCAGCGACGGGTACCTCCGGTCGTTGCAGAGCGCGCTCGACCGGGCCGGGCTGTGAGCGCGCTCGCGGCGACGGCCGCCACCCGGACCCGACCGACCCGGTACGTCGACCACGTGATGGGCATGCCGGTGAGCCTGGCCCTGCGCGGCCGGCACACCCACGACCACCGCGCCCTCGAGGCCTGGTCGGAGGTGATGGCGGACCTGCGGGAGTCGGACCGGATCTTCAGCACCTATCGTGCGGACTCGTTCGTCTCCCGGCTCGACCGCGGTGAGATCGCCCTCGCCGACTGCCCGCCCGAGGTCGCGGAGGTGCTCGAGCTCGGCCGGACCGCGCGGGCCGAGAGCGGAGGCGCGTTCGACGTGCGGCGTCGCACCCCGGACGGCTCGCGTCGTCCTCGACCCGAGCGGAGTCGTGAAGGGCTGGGCCGTCCAGCGTGCCTCGCGCGTGGCTGCACGCCCTCGACGAGACCGACTTCTGTCTCTCCGCCGGGGGCGACCTGGTCTGCCACGTCGACGACCCGGACGGCGAGCCGTGGCGGATCGGCATCGAGGATCCCGCCGACGTCTCGCGCCTGCTCGCGACGGTGCCGGTCTGGCGGGGCGCGGTGGCGACGTCCGGCACCGCGCACCGCGGCTCGCACCTGTACGACGCCCGCACCGGCGCCGCACCGACCCGCGTCGCGCAGGTCACGGTGCTCGCCGAGACGCTCACCTGGGCCGACATCGACGCGACCGCGGCGTACGCGCTCGACGGCCAGGCCGCCGACTGGCTCCGTGGCCGTGCCGGGCGCGCCGGCCTGGTGGTGTGGCGCGACGGCAGCGTCGACCCGGTCGGTTGACCCGGGTCGGTTGGTTGGTTGGTTGGTGGAGCTGGCGGGAATCGAACCCGCGTCCTCGAGCGCCGAACCAGGTCTTCTCCGGGTGCAGTCCGTGAGGTCGCTTTTCTCAGCCCCGGCGCTGGCACGGACACGTGCGCCGACGGGCTCAGTCAGGAAAAAGTCCCGATCAACCCTCCTGACAGGAGTCGATCAGCAAGCCTCCTGGATGAGGCCAGGATCCGGGACGGAGGCAGATGCCCGGTCTGACCCTTCGATCACCGCTCAGGCGGCGAGAGCGAAGTGACTGCGCTTAGCGTTGGCAGTTGTGTTTTCCAGCGAACGTTTACGAGATGACGCTGGCTTCTCGACCCGCTTCTCCTGGGACAAGCGTCCCCAGTCGAAACCAATCAGCCCCTCTTGAGTTGTGCATCCGGCTCCTAGCCTACCGACTCCAACCTCCCGGACACACGGGGTATTCCGGACGTCGACGGCCGGACCACCACCACCGGCTGGCCGGCGGGTGCGTCGAAGTGCGGCCAGCGACGCCGGTACGCCGCGAGCGCGGCGCTGTGCCCGTTCTCACCCGGCCGGAGCACCTCGGCCGTTGCCGGGGACCAGCCGACGCCGTGCAGCACCTCGATCGCAGTCGGCCCGTCGGCGAGGTTGCGCCACCAGTTCTTCTCCTGCGGGTGGCCGGGGACGACGACCAGGGCGTCGCCGTGGTCGGCGTACTGGACCGGGAAGCGCCACACCCGGCCGGTGCGCCGGCCGGTGACAGCGAGTCCGACCAGCCGCTCGTCGGCGCCGAGGCGGTGGGCGGCGAGCAGGTCCAGCGCGATCCGGTTGGCCAGCGGCTGGCCGTCGACGGTGCCCAGCCAGGCACCGGAGACGAGCCCGAGCGCTGCGCCGGCGAGAACCCCGGTGACGGTGCCGTACCCGACGACCGCGAGCAGCGACCAGCCCGCGCCGGCCGTGGACGCGCCGAGGAAGATCAGCACCATGGCCACCGGCCAGGCTGCGGTGTTGGCCGCGATCCACCGCCACGGGTGGGTCACCGCGGTACGCAACGACACCGACTGGGCGGCGCCGAGCAGCGCGCCCATCACCAGGCCGATCCCCACCGCACCGAGCACGATCAGGCCGAGCGGCGGACCGGTCGCGCCGTCGTCCGCGCCGGCCAGCACGCCCGGAGCGGAGGCGACCGCCCAGCCGAGGCCGGCGACCGCGACCGTGACCAGCGCGAAGGTGCGGCGCGACAGCGCCGGCCACCGACCCGCGAGCGCCCGCCCCTGCAGGACGCCCAGCGCCACGCCCTCGACCAGTCCGCCGGCGACCACCACCGCCAGCGCGAGCCATCTCGCCGCGTTTCCACCGCCCTCGGAGAGGTCCTGCCCGACCCGGGCCGCGGTCGCCGCCGCGGTCATCCCGACGGCCTCGGCCACCAGGCACGCCAAGACCCAACGCACGTAGAAGCCACGTGTGCTCATGACTCCAGTCCAGCCGCAGGCCGCACGCTCCAGCAGGGGCCAAGGTCCCCTACGGGATGCCGAACAGCCCGGCGGCGTTGTGCCAGCAGACCCGCCGCAGCCAGTCGTCGTCGAGGGCGGGGTGCCGGTCGCGCAGCCGAGCGAGGGACTCGAGCTGGTGCAGGTACGGGTACGGGATCGTCGGGAAGTCGCTGCCGAGCAGGATCTTGTCGCCCAGGTCGGCCAGTCGCGGCAGCAGCTCGCCGGGGAACGGGCCGTGCTCGTCGAAGAAGTCGGTGAAGACCATCGTGGTGTCGAGCCGGGTCTCGTCGTAGCGCTCGGCGAGGGCGAGGAACTCGGCGTACTCGGGCGCGCCGAGGTGGGCGACGACCACCCGGAGCCGGGGATGGCGCGCGAGCAGCCGGCGCAGGTGCTCGGGTCCGGTGAACACGTTGCCGACCGGTCCGGACCCGATGTGCAGCACCACCGGCACGCCGGCGTCCTCGACGAGCCCCCAGACCGCGCCGAGCAGCGGGTCGTCCAGTCGGAACTCCCCCACCTGGGCGTGCACCTTGAACAGCTCGACTCCGGCGGCGAGCGCCTCGGCCACGTAGGTCGCCGCCTCCGGCTCCGGGAAGAACGTGGCGCAGCGCAGTGCCTCCGGCACGTCGTCGGCGAAGTCCGCGGCCCACCGGTTCAGGCCCGCGGCCACACCGGGCCGGTGGGCGTAGGACAGCGCACCGAACCGGCGTACGCCGAACCGGCGGAGCCGGTCGACGCGCTCCTCGGTCCCCCCGCGGTAGCGGATCGGCCACGCGCGGCCGATCTTCGGGCCGGCCGCGTCGAAGTACGCCCAGACCCGCTGCTGCAGGGCCTCCGGCATGAAGTGCACGTGCACGTCGAAGAGACCGGGAAGCCCGAGGTCGCGCCAGAACGGCGCGACCTCGGGCTCCGGGTCGGTGGCGGAGGTCAATCCGGGGTCAACTTCCGGCCAGGACCCCGAACCCCGCCAGCCAGTCCTGGGCCGCCTCGATGTCGACGCGCTGGTTGCCGCCCAGGTAGCGGCAGTTCTCGGTGTAGCCGTAGCTGGTGACCGCGACGATCCGGCCCTGGTAGAACAGCGGGCCGCCCGAGTCACCGGAGCAGGTGCCACCGGTGCCGCGGGTGTCGTGCGGGTTGCCGTTGGTCTGCAGGATCTGGTCGGTGAGCTTCTGGCCCGGCATGTCGACGTAGCGCCGGATCAGCGGGTAGCCCATCGGAGTCGGCTTCTGCGGGCCGCTGTCGGGCTTGCGCACCTCGGTGCCGTAACCGACCGCGGTGAACAGGGTGTGCGCGAGGTTGCTCCGCTTGATCTGGTCCAGAGTGTTCTGGCTCGCGATGCTCGACAGCGGGACGTCGGTGACCGGGCTGTCCAGGACGATCACGCCGACGTCGTTCCAGTTCTTCAGGTCGGTGAAGTTCGAGTAGTCAGGGTGGGTGTGCGCCGTGCCGGCCACGAAGCCGGCGCCGGTGATCTCCCCGGAGGTGTAGCCGGCCGAGGGGTCAGCGGCTGCCGGATACCCGGTCGGCGGCTCCTCGGCGACGACGGACCTGAAGTCGACCAGCACCTTGCCGAGGTCACCGTCGGTGCAGTGCGCCGCCGTGAGCAGGACCGTCGGCGTGACCAGGGTCGCGCTGCAGCGGAACCGGCCGTCGGACGCGTAGAAGAGGATCAGGCCGACGCTGGGGTGCGCGTCGCCGTCGGCGGTGCCGCCGGTGCTCGCGTGCACGGGAGCCTGGAGTCCCAACGCGACCAGGGTGGCCACGACCAGTCCCAGAAGAATCCTTCTCATCGACCTGCTACCTCCGAAAAGTTGACGGAGCCACAGCCAAGCAGAGAGCAGACGTCAGGGGAATGACCCGACCCGGGTCATTCCATCCCCTTCATCCGGCGGCCGACCGCCTGCTGCTTCTCGCGGTCGTCCTGCCGCTCGCGCAGGGTCTGGCGCTTGTCCCAGGTCTTCTTGCCCTTCGCGAGCGCGATCTCGACCTTGGCGCGGCCGTCCTTGAAGTACAGCGACAGCGGGCACGATCGTGTAGCCCTTCTCGCTGGTCTTGCGCTCGATCTTGTCGATCTCGAGCCGGTTGAGCAGCAGCTTGCGCTTGCGGCGGGCGGCGTGGTTGGTCCAGGTGCCCTGGGCGTACTCCGGGATGTGCACGCCGTGCAGCCAGGCCTCGCCGTTCTCGATGTCGACGAAGCCGTCGACCAGGGACGCCCGACCCGCGCGCAGCGACTTCACCTCGGTGCCGACGAGGACCAGCCCGGCCTCGTAGGTGTCCTCGATGTGGTAGTCGTGCCGCGCCTTGCGGTTCTGCGCAACCAGCTTGCGCCCCTGCTCCCTGGGCATGGGCGACAGTCCTCTCAGGTGGCGCAACCGAGTTCGCCGAGGCGTCAGTTCGTCACCGTCTGGAAGCGCCGAGGCGTCACTTCTTGACCTGCCCAGAGCACCGAGGCGTCACCTCATACTCGGACGCGACGCCTCGACCACGGGGGCGCCGGAACTGACGCCTCGGCGCACGGGCGCGCACAGGAACTGACGCCTCGGCGCACGGGCGCGCACAGGAACTGACGCCTCGGCGCACGGGGGCGCACAGGAACTGACGCCTCGGCGCACGGGGGCGCACAGGAACTGACGCCTCGGCGGTCAGAAGAACTGCATCGGGTCGACCGCGGTGCCGTCGAGCAGGACGGTGAAGTGCAGGTGGCAGCCGGTCGACCAGCCGGTGGTGCCGGCGTACGCGACCACGTCGCCGCGGCCCACCCGGTCACCGGTGTGCGAGCGGTAGGAGCTGATGTGGTTGTAGATCAGCGTCATGGCTCTTGCCGTTGACCCTGCCGACGTCGAGGTAGAGCCGGTTGCCCCAGACGCTCGAGTAGTACTCGGCGATCACGGTCGCCGCCGCGCCGGCGTGCTCGGGCGTGCCGCACGGCGCGGAGAAGTCGGTGCCGTTGTGCAGCCCCCAGTAGCCGTAGATCGGGTGCCGTCGCCAGCCGAACGGCGAGGTCACCACCCCGGGCACCGGCCGGTAGAGGAAGCCACCGGTGTCCCCGGAGAAGCCGCCCTTCTGGTGCTGCGCCCGAGCGAGGATGAGCTTCTTGATGTGCTCCTCCTGCTTGCGTGCCTTCCGCAGCTTCGCCAGGTCGCGCTTGCGGATCTGGCGCGCCTCGGCGGCCGCCTGGCGCGCGCTTGGCGACGAGGGTGGCGACCGCCGCGCCCGGTTGGCCGGCGGCCTCCTGCTCCGAGCGCCTGCCGCCGAGCCAGGTTCGCGGCCGCGGCCCGGCGCTGCTCGGCGACCACGGCCTTGGCCTGCTCGACCTTGCCCTGCTGCACCTTCAGCAGCGCCTCGGTCGCCTTGAGCTGGTCCAGGCACGCTGGTCTCGCGATCCATCAGGTTGTCCACGGTGTTCTGCTGGGTGGTCAGCTCCTCGGGGTCTGCGCGCCTGCAGGAGCACCGACAGCCCGATCAGGCTTCGGGTCGCCGTACTGGTAGTCGAGGCGGCGAGCCGGCCGATGTCGGCGCGTTGCTCGCACGCACCGCGGCGGATGCCGTCCTTGCCCGTCCTGCTCCGCCTGAGCCAGCTCCCGCTCGGCCTGGGCGAGCTTGGCCTGCATCTGGGCGTCGAGCACTCGCGCGGCGGTCAGCTCGCCCTCCGTCGCGGCCAGCTTCGCTCGGCGTCGACGAGCTGGGCCTTGCGCGGCGGCTGACCGGTGGTCGCGGCCCGGGAAGTGCCTTGCTGGAGTCCTCGAGGTCAGCCCAGGGCGGTCTTGATCTGCTGGTGGACCTGGTGCTTCTTCTTGTGCAGGTCGTCGGCATGGGCGAGCGGCGCGACCGCCGGCCCGGTGCCACCGCGAGCGCGCAGAGGACCGCCAGCGCGCGGGAGAGCGCGGCGCCCGACGCGGGCGGGCGGCAGTGCGCAGGGGAAGGACGTTCCACCGGTCAGCCTGTTCAAATTGGGGAAGAAGTGAACAGAGTGACGGTAACCGACCCGCGTCACACTCTGAGGTATTTGCGGGTCATCACGAGTGTCGGGATCAGCGGTCAGCAGCGACGCCGAGCGCGGCGATGCCGCCCACGGAGCAGCGACCGCGTCGTGCCAGTCGACCCACTCCACGATGTGGCGATCCTGGCGCAGCCGGCCGTAGACGACGACGTACATGAACACCGCCGAGGGCGCGGCCGGCGAGCGCGACGCCGATCAGCGCGGCGACCAGCGGTCTCCATCAGGAACGGCAGCGAGATGTAGAGGTTCGAGGCCCCGACCAGGCGCATGATCCCGATCTCCTTGCGCCGGGCGAACGCCGCCAGCCGGATCGTGTTGCCGACCTGCAGGATCGCCGCGACCAGCAGGAACGCCGCGATCGCCGATCGCGCCCCACTTCAGCACGGTCATCCAGAAGTAGATCGGCTTGAGCACCTCGCGCAGGTCGCGGACCGCGGTCGACCCCGTCCATGCCCGGACAGCGCCGACTCGACGCCGCGGTACTTGTTCGGGTCCTTGAGCTTGATCCAGTACGACTCCTGCATGTCGGCCGGGCGTGACGGTGGAGTAGATCTCCTGCTCGGTCTTGTCCTTGGAGATGTAGACCCGCTTCCAGGTCGCGAACGCCTGCTCCTTGGTCTGGAACTGGTAGGAGGCGACCTCCGGGTGCGTCTCGAGCACCTGGGTGATCGCCTCCTTCTGCGGCTGGGTGACCTCACCGGAGGTGCAGTGCGGCGTGCGGGAGTTCTGGTTGCAGAGGAACACCGTGATCTGGAGCTTGCTGCCCCAGTAGTGCTCGGCCTTCTGCGCCTGCTGCGTTGAGCAGCATGCCCATCCCGACCAGGGTCAGCGACACGAAGATGGTGACCACCAGCGCGACCGTCATCGAGACGTTGCGGCGCAGGCCGGTGCCGGTCTCGGAGAAGACGTACCTCAGCTGCACGGTGACCTTGTCCCCTCAGTGCTGGAAGCCGTAGACGCCGCGGGACTGGTCGCGCACGACGTGGCCGTCGTCGAGCTCGATGACGCGCTTGCGCATCTGGTCGACGATGCCGGCGTCGTGGGTGGCCATCAGCACGGTCGTGCCGGTGCGGTTGATCCGGTCGAGCAGCTTCATGATGCCCGACGCTGGTGTTCGGGTCGAGGTTGCCGGTCGGCTCGTCGGCGATCAGGATCT
>CAVSVQ010000006.1:0-331431 GCA_963731485.1 uncultured Actinomycetota bacterium | reverse complement strand
ACTGTCCAGTCTGCCTGCAGTTACGTATTGCTGGTGTACACCGAGGCCAGGAGGCTCGCCTGCGACACCCCGAGCGGCAGCACGCCGAGCAGCGTCATCGACAGGTCGCCCGAGCCCAGCTGCGGCACCACCACACCGGAGCCGCTGCTCACCGGTTGGCCGTAGCTGTCGGTGGGGATCCGGATCGAGCCCGTGTTCGTCCCGGCGGGCGCCAGCGTCCCGACGTTGCCGACGACCTTCGCGACCGCAAGGCCCAGAAGCTTCAGGTCCACGCTCAGCCCGGTGGAGATCTGGGCGAGCGACGACGCCACCGCGACGTCCATGCCGTCCGGCGGCCCGCACACGATCTTCGTCAGGGTCCCGGTCGCGTCCGCGAGGGAGAGGCTGAAGGTCACGGTGCTGGACGCAGCCAGGCCCAGCAGGTTCAGGTTCGACAACGTGGCGGTCACGTCGAGGGACACCTGTGAGGTGTGCGCAGAGGAGCCGAGGTGGCCGCAGTGCACGATCGGAGCCTGGATCACGTGCAGCGACGCCGTCACGCCGGCGACGTTCGGCACGCCGGCGGTGATGCTCGGGATGGCCAGCGCATTGGTGCCGTTGGCGATGAACGCGCTGCCCGCGACCAGGTCGAGCAGGTTGATCGAGGTCTGCAGCGCCGAGCCCGCTCGGAGTCGATCGCGATCAGGTCGCTGAACTTGAAGGTCGACAGCGAGCTGAAGCTGGCACTGGCGAGCTGGTTCATCAGCGCGATGTTCGCGGCCGATCCGCCGCTGCTGGACAGCGCCGTCGCGGACGCCGAGAACAGGTCGTGCAGCGAGAGGTGGTCCAGCTTGAACAGCTCGCTCGGCGTGGCGAGCCCCATCGCGGTCGACAACCCGAGCAGCGACACGCTCGAGCTGGCCAGGCCGCTGTAGCTCACCACGCTCAGGTTCAGCGCGTCGTTGATCAGCGGGTTGAGTAGGGCCGACTTCGCGCTGTTCAGGTTCAGCGCGAACGACCGACCTGAACAGGCCGAGGAGTCGGAGCGAGCGATCGCCCGCCGGGCGACCCCGCCGGAGCCGCCGTGGAGGCTGAAGTCCACGACCGTGGAGGCGGTCACCGGACCGCGTTTGGGATGCCGTCGGCATCGGAGGACACCGGCGTGAAGATCGCCCCGGGATCGCCGCTGGTGTACTTGCTCTCGTCGACGATGCCGAGCTCGGCTCGCACGGTCCGGTTGGGCCGATGCCGCCGTTGCGGCCGGCACTGGTGTCGGCCCAGGTCTGCAGGTGCGGCTGCAGCTCGGAGTAGACCCGGCCGTCGATCTGCCGCGCGAGGTCCAGCGCCACCACGTCAGCCAGGGCCTGCATGTCGCGATCGCCACCCGCTGCATGCCGATGTCCACGGCGAACGACGCGAGGGGGACGAAGACGAAGCACATCACCAGCGCGACCACGACGGCAATGACTCCGTCCTCGTCGCGACGACGTCGGGCGAAGGGCGACCGCATCAGCTGATCTCCGCCACGGCCGTATAGGAGACCGTCGGGGGGAAGTGTGAAGCCGAGACCGGGCACCGACGGGAGCAGGGAGTGGTCCCGGTACGGGTACGACACCGTCACCTGCATGCAGTCGTGCGTCGAGCCGTCACCACAGTTGGCCACCCTCGTGACGGTGCAGGTGAGGTGGTTCGTCCCGCAGGCGAGGCCACCCGGGCCACCCTCCATCGCGTGGTTGACCGCGTTGGTCGCCGCTGCGGTCCGGTCCGGGTCCGAGGTCGTGGCCGGCGCGACCGCGGCGGCCCGGGCGCCTTCGGCGGCGCTCTGCGACACCGTCTGGCGGAAGCTCAGCATGTAGGCGTAGCCGATCGTGGCGAACACCACCGGCAGCACCACGAAACAGAGCACCAGCGCGGTCTCCACGGCAGCTGCGCCGCCCTCACCTCGGTGCCACCCGACCCGTCGGGTCCGGTCCGTGTAGTCCTTGTCGCGCTCCGAGCGCACATCCCCGGTTGCCTCCCTCTCCCCCATAGCAGGAAGATTAGGATATTTCGCGGGAAATGTCCGTATTGGTCTAGTTTGTTCTAGACCACTTGGCCTACCCCCAACAGGGTCTTTCGGCCCGATCTTCTGGGACCTTCAGCCGACGAGCCGGACGATCGCACCGCCGACGGGGCTGTTGAACTCGGTGGTGCGGGAGTCCTCGAGCGGCGGCAACGCATCCCGGTTGAACGTGAACACGTGCAGCGACCTTCACCGAGTTGCCGTTGATCTCCAGCCCGTTGCTCGCGGTCGCGTCGCTCGTCTGGGTCTCGTCGGTGATGAAGCCGGGCACGAACTGCCGGATCGGCTGGAAGTTCTTCTGGGCCCGGTCATAGGCGTAGACCACGGGCAGCCAGACGAAGCGCGGCGAGTCCATCACCGCCGGGTCGAGCATCGCCGTGGTCACGCCGGACGGAGCCGCGATGTCGAGAGCGTCGCGCCGTCGCGCAGGAAGCAGGACAGCACGTCGTTGTTGAGGACGTGACCGCCCATGACCAGGTCACTGCGGTCGTGACAGGTGTGTGGCCGTGCACGACCTCCGAGCCGGCCCGGCGTGCCGTCGCCGAGCCCGGTGACCAGCCCGTCGTAGGTCTTCGGCCCGTCGTTGCCGGGGTCGCCGACGATGCAGTTGTTGCCGTTGCGAGAGACGTCGTCGAGCTGGGCGCCGACCAGAGGGCTGCTGGGCTCGTCGCACTGCTTGCGCTCGGGCACGCCGTCGGGGAACACGTACGGCGCCAGCGTGTGGTCGATGCCGAGCGCGATGTTGCGCGCGAACCGGGTCTGCTTCGAGCCGCCCTCGAGGCGCGGACTGTCGAGCTGGCCGAAGTTGCCGCGGTCCTGGCCGATGCAGCCCGACCGAGACGCCTGTGTCCGCCGCCGTCGGCGACGCCGTGGGCGTCGACTCCGGCCCTCCGGTCACGCGGATCACGAGATGGGTGGTCGAGTAGGTGAAGGAGTTGTTCTTCTGGGCCAGCGCCCAGACCCACCAGTCCCCCGGCACCTCGCTCACGTCGTCCTGGGCGACCTGGAAGGACGGCAGCGACCCGTTGCCGCTGGTCTGCGCGGCGAAGTCGACGTACGACGTGCCCGTGGGCGGATAGGCGCGCAGCGTCACCTTCTTGATGCCGCCGCCGCTGATGCCGTTGACCGTGTACCCGTTGATCCAGGTCGACCCCGATGTAGCCGACCTCGGTCACGTCCGCACCCGTGAGCACGTGGGCACCCACATCACTGGGGTCGGGTTGGAACCGGGTCTCTGCGGTCGGGCTCGAGGTCGGGGTAGCAGTCTGGCGGTGGGCTCGGCCTCCCGCCACCTGGGTCGTGTCCGCCTGAGTCGGCCCGAATCCGCAGCCGGTCGGGAGCCAGAACGGCAGCGTCTTGTCAGCCGGCGGCAGCTCCGAGACCACGCGCACGGTCGCGACGCGCTGGACGTTGACACCGCTGATGCCGATGGCCGAGGCGAGGCCGAAATCGACCCGTGCCGGGGGTGCGACCACGCGCATCTGGGTGCACTTGTCGGTGCAGGCGGTGCCGTCGTCGTTCTGGAACAGGATCTCGCCGTTGGCCGTCGAGCCGTCGACCAGGTCCGCGGCCGGTGACGGATCCCTGCCCGGACGCGACGTTGTCGTCGGCGTCGAGGAACTCCGCGACCTTGGCCGCGATGTCGAGCTTGTTCGTGGCCGTCATCGGCAGCATCCAGCCGGCCGCCAGAGCGCTGACGTCCACCTGCTTCTGGACCGCGCGCTTGCGGGACCACGCGTTGCCCAGGTCGACTGCCATCGCCGCCGTGCCGAACAGGACCACGGCGACGAGAGCGACCAGGATCGCAACGGCGCCGCGCTCGGTCCGCGACCGGTCCCTCATCGCCTTCCGCAGGGTCCTCATGAGCAGTCCTCGGGCGGGTTGTCCGGGTCGGGGACGAAGTCGACGCGCGCCTGCGCCGTCGAGGTCACCAGGCCGTCGTGGATCATCGGGATGAACGGGAAGTGCATGTCCGCGCTGGTGAACTGCACCGACACCTGCACCGTGTCGCCGGGCGTGACCCCGTCCGCCGGGCTGCTGTTGTCGACGAACGTGCGGGTGATCGTGGCGGTCGCACCGCTGCCGGTCAGCCCGTTGATCTGGGACCGGATGTCGGAGCGGAACGCGTCACAGGTCGACGTCGCGGCATCGCCGACCGAGGAGACCCGAGCCGCGCTGCGGGCGATGTCGCTGCCGCCCTGCATCGCCCAGAAGTACAGGCCGTACTGGATTGCTCCGAACAGGAGCACGACCAGCGGCAACAAGACCAGCGCGAACTCGACCGCGACCGCGCCGCGCTCGGTCCGACCACGACGCACGAACCCAGCCATCGCTTCCCCTCCTGCTTGCCCCCTAAGGAGAGAATAGTGGCAAATGTCCGTTTTGGTGCCTTTCTGACCCTTTTGGGTCAGCCCGGACTAGCCGTTCGGTCAGTTGACCAAGCTGATGACCTTCTTGCCTGCACCAAGGTAGTCCTGAAGGTCGGAACCATCGGGCGGAGGCGGCAGCGCGTCCAAGCTGAAGAAGAAGATCCGGATGGCGCGAAGCTTGTGCGGGTGCTGAACGGACAGGCCGTTCTCTGTCTGTCCGCTGTCCACCGGCGCGGAGCGGCTGGACCCGGTGACTTCGTCAGTGATGAAGCCAGGCACGAAGCCGCTGATCGGCATCCACTTGTCGCCACCAGGATCGACGGGAATGATCGGCACGAGCACGAACCGCGGCGAGTCCCAGATGTCCTGGGTGAACAGGCCGTCGGTTCCGTGGTAGTAGATCGTGTCGCTCAGGTGCAGCGAGTCGTTCTTCAAGAAGCACGACAACCTGTCGTCGTTGACCTGCTCCCCGGTGGAGAGCGTGACTCGCGCGGGCCTGCTCTGGGGCGTCGCCTGACAAGCCGGCGAGGTGTCGACTCGGAGTCTGCCGTCCGGATTCTCCAGGTAGCCGTCGTACGCCGCCGTCGCCTTGAGCCCCGTCACGGATTCGACACAGTTGGTGTTCGGCATGAGGCTGGCGTCGGTGCTCACCACGGCGGCAGCCTGGTGCGCGCAGTCAGACGGCGGCGGCGTACCGGGGGGCCACGGCGGTCCGGGGTAGGTCGCGAGGGTGAGCGGCGGAAGCAGACCGTCGCGAATGTTCGCCGTGAGATCGGTTTGATCGTTGTGTGACCCGTGCGGCAGATCGATGGATCCGAAGTTCCCGTCCGCGGAGTAGGGATCACACGACAGCACGGCATCGCCGACCAGCAGGGGCCGCGCCTCTGAGCGTGCGGACCACTTGCCGTTGGTGGCGTTGTGCACCCTGATCCACCAGACGTCCTGGTAGCTCGCGACGCTGTTGGGGACGTCCACTGACACCGATGTCGCGGTCTGCGCCGGCGAGGACAGCGGGACCGCCTGCTTGGGCTCGCTCCGGTCGGAGTTGAAGAAGCCGACCTGGTCGATCGTGGCCGCATTGAGGTGCGTTCCGGCGATCGTGATCAACGGGCCGTCCGGGTCACCGACCGTCGCCAGAGAGATCTGATTGGGGTTCGGGTTCGGATCCGTCGAGCTCAGCACCGACGTGTTCGACTCCCCGTCGTGCGACAGAACCGGCACCGTGAACGGAATGCTCGGCCCGCCAGCGTCGCTCTTGAGAACCTGGGGACCCGTCGAGCATGAGGAGGTTGCGTAGTACGGCGCCATCCCGACGGATCCTGAGGCGATCCGGGCCTCCGCGGCCGTCTGGACGCACGTGTCGCTGAACCCGATCGCGTTGGCAAGGCCGAACGCGACCTTCGTGGCCGGTGCCACCACCGTGATGTGGTCGCTGTCGGGGAAGGTCACCTCGCCGTTCGAGTTGTCCCCGTCCGTCAGGTCCGAGACGGTGATCGGACCCGTCGAGGTGTTGCACTTGTCGGTGCCGTCGGAGGCGGGCTGGTTCTTGTTGAGGTAATCAGCAACCTTCTGCACCGTGGTCGAGTCGGTGATAGGCAGACCCGACGCGCCGGCCAAGGCGGCGAAGTCGGAGGACGTCTGGTTCTCCTTCTTGCGGTTCATCGCGTTGCCGAGGTCGACACCCATGGCGGCGACACCGAAGAGCACCAGGGCGCAGATGGCGAAGATCACTGCGACCGTTCCGCGTTCGTCCACGCACCTACGTCTGCTCATGCTGGGCATCCTTGATCAGTGGTGTCCTCGACCCGAGCCTCGACCGTTCGCTCGATCACAGAGTCACTGAGGAACGGCACGAGTGGAAAGTGCATGTTGATCGAGTGGAACGAGATCGTGAGCTTGACCGTTCCCCCGAGCACGCCATCATCGGCGGCACCACTCGCGGCGGTGCCGTCCGCCTTCGTCCACTCTTCGTTGAAAGTCGTGTGTGCATCGGTGGACGCTGCACCGAGCTGATCGTCCAAGTAGTTGCCGAACGCGGTGCTGTCCTGGCAGTTGCCCACCGACAACTGCCGCACGGCAGCGTTTGCGGTGTTGGACCCGCCCTGCGCGGAGTAGAAGTAGAGCCCGTACTGGATCAGCCCGAAGATGACCACCAGCAACGGGATGAGGACGAGCGCGAACTCCACAGCGGCTGCGCCGTCGTCGCGGTCGCGCATCGTAGGCATTGCCAGTCCCCCAGATCTCACCGGGCCGCCCCCTGCCCGGGCTCGACTCGACCCCGGCTTCCACGATAACGACGATTTGACCGTCTGGTCCCGTCTTGGGGAGACATGGTCTAGACGACATTAGCCGTTCGGCCGATCCGAGGCTGACTGAACGGCTGAGTCGGAATTGACCAAACGTACCGAAACGGACTGCCGCAACCGGCAGTGAAGGCGGTCCATACGTCCGATGCGCCCAGCTCGACGTTTCCGGCAAATTGGACCTTGGGGGAGCCCGGACCGGGCCTGGGCACGCGAGCGACGTGGGAGCGCCCGCGCGCTCCGAGGAATCTCATGGGGGCAGCGACATGGAAGAGCCGAACGCACGACCGCTCGGCAAGCGGGGGCTGCGCGCGGACAGCGGCGCGGCCGCTGTCGAGTTCGCGCTGGTCAGCACGGTGTTCTTCCTGCTGCTGTTCGGCATCATCCAGTACGGCCTCTACTTCAACGACTGCGTTGAACACCCGGCAGGGCGTTCGTGAAGCCGTACGCCAAGGCGTCGTGCAGATGCCGATCGCGAACAGCTGCGGCGGCAGCGGGGTGACCTGGACGAAGCTGGCTGCTACACCGAAGGACCAGATCGGCGCGCTCACCGGCGACACCAAGGTGCACTTCGCCGTCCCCGACACCAACGGGTGGCAGAAGCCGAACCGGCTGGTCGTGTGCGCAGCCGTCAAGTCCGCCGGCTTCTTCGGGATCCTGCCGATGCCGAACGGCGGCGTGGATCAAGTCGGAGACTGCCGATGTCGATCGAGCAGGACTCCGATCCGCCGGCCGGCAACCCACCGAACACCGACGTGGATCCGTCGGGCGACAACTGGAGCTGGTGCTCATGAGGCGCCTGCGAAGCCGGGACGAGGGCGGCGCGATCGCGATCATCGTCGCGGTGAGCTCGGTCATGCTGTTCGTGCTCGCGGCCATGGTCGTGGATCTCGGTCTCGCACGAGACACGCGCCGACAGTCCCAGAACAGCGCCGATGCCTCCGCTCTGGCCGCCGCGAACCGCCTCTACCCCACGGCGGCCTGTGCGACTCTGAACCCCTCGGGATCGAACACGCCGCCCTGCCTGAGCGACGCCGTGAACGCCGCGAAGTCCTACGCGGAGAGCAACTACGGGGTCACCGCGGCCGATTGGAACACCTGCGCTTCGGCTCCGAGCGGATACTCGACTGTCACCGGTTCGCCGACCTGTATCTCGTTCGACGATCTCACCCGGCCCACCATGGTGTGGGTACAGATGCCGACCCGCCATCTCAAGACCGGCCTCGGCAACGCCGCAGGAGTCAGCCAGGTCTCGGTCTCCGCCCAGGCACGCGCCGTCGTCGACGGCGGCATCGCGAGTTCCTGCGGTCTCTGCTTCCTCGGCCCGGTCGACGCGATCAACGCCGACTTCTCCGTCGAGGGCGGGTCCATCCACGTCAACGGCGACCTGAATGCAGGGCCCAACGGCATCTGGACGGCAACCGGGATGATCGGCGTGGTCGGCACGGTGTCAGGCGGCCAGTTCCCTGGCGGCCCTCCGACGGCGGTCGATCCCATCGAAGACCCGTGGAAGGACGCCACCAACGTCCCTCCTGCGGTCAGCGGGTCGGTGAAGTCCGCACCAGCGTGCAGCACCAGCGGCAAGAAGGGCAGTTCCGGCAACGGACCCGGCAAGTACGGCGACTTCGCGATCCCGAACAAGGCGTGCACCCTCGATCCCGGTCTGTACGTGATCACGGGCGCCTGGACCATGAAGAACAACACGGACCTCATCGGCACTGGCGTGACCCTCTACTTCACGTGCGGAACGCCTGGATCGACGCACGTCTGCAATCCCGGTGAAGCCGGCGGCTACCTCGACGCGAAGAACGGCGCGGTACACCTTTCGGCTCCGACGTCGGGTGCCACCGCCGGGCTGGCGATCGTGTACGACCGCGAGAACGTCAGCAACCTCGGACTCCAGGGCAACGGCGACACGGGCATCACCGGGGCTGTCTACGCGCCCGAAGTCAAAGCTCGACTTCAACGGCAACTCGTGCTTCGGGTTCAGCGTGGGTCCCGTGATCGTCACCGGAGTCATCAAGGCGAACGGCAACAAGTCGTGCGTGAAGGTGACCAACTCCTCGGACGCGCAGATCCCGCCCAGTCCGACGGACGTCGCCCTCGATCGCTGAGGTCCGACCGTCGGCCCGTCCGCGCCTCACGCCTTCGGCGGCTCGAAGTCGGACTCGTGGCCAGCTCCTCGACGTTGACGTCCTTGAAGGTCAGCACCTTGACGTTCTTGGCGAACCGGGCGGGGCGGTACATGTCCCAGACCCAGGCGTCGGTCATCGAGACCTCGAAGAACACGTCGCCGGCCTCGGTGCGGGCCTTCACGTCGACCTGGTTGCACAGGTAGAAGCGCCGGTCGGTCTCCACGACGTACTTGAAGATGCCGACGACGTCGCGGTACTCCCGGTAGAGCGTCAGCTCCATCTCGGTCTCGTACTTCTCGAGATCCTCCGCGCTCATCGACAGACTCTTCCATCTCGAGCTCGAGCTGAGGCTCGAGGCTGATCGTGCCCAAGTCTGACCCAGCCTCGTCGCTCAGGCCCGCGGCACGGCGTACGTTGACGAACCTCATCCGGTGGATCGGGCACGGGCCGTGCTCGGTCAGCGCCTCGGCATGCTCCTCGGTGATGTAGCCCTTGTGGGTGGCGAAGTCGTAGACCGGCCACCGGTCGTGCATCTCGGTCATCAGCCGGTCGCGAGTCACCTTCGCGATCACCGACGCCGCCGAGATGCAGGCGGCGACCCGGTCGCCCTTCCACATCGCCAGCCCCGGCACGCCGAGGCCGTCGACCGGGAACCCGTCGGTGAGCACGTACGCCGGTCGCACCTCGAGCCGGGCGAGCGCACGTCGCAGCGCCTCGACGTTCGCCACGTGCATGCCGAGCCGGTCGCACTCGCCGGAGTCCACGACGACGACCGACCACGCGAGCGCGCGCCGGGTGACCTGGGCGTAGCAGCGCTCGCGCGCCTTCGCGGTGAGCAGCTTGGAGTCGGCGAGCTCGGGGACCAGCCCCGCCTTGCCCTCGGGCAGGATCGCGGCCGCCGCGACCAGTGGGCCGGCACAGGCACCCCGCCCCGCCTCGTCGACGCCGGCCACCGGCGCCAGCCCTGCGCGCCGAGCGCACGCTCGTAGCCGTACAGCCCGGCATCGCGCCGGATCGTCGAACCGCGGGGCAGGGTGCTCATCGGCTACTCGGGGTCGGCTACTCGGGGTCGGCTACTCGGGGTCGGCTGTTCGGGGTTGGCCACTCAGGATTTCGGGACCGCCTTGAAGGTCTTGGGCGTGTGGATCCATTTTGCCCTGCCCAGCGGCCAGATCAGCGCCCACACCTTGCCGACCACCAGGTCGTCGGCGACGTAGCCGCCTCCGGGCTCGCCCATGTGGCAGCGCGAGTCGCAGGAGTCACCCCGGTTGTCACCCATCACCCACAGGTGCCCCTCGGGCACGCGGACGTCGAACGGCTCGTCGGAGGGCAGCGTGCCCTTGGGCAGGTACGACGACTCGTCGAGCGCCTTGCCGTTGACCGTGATCCGGCCCTCGGCGTCGCAGCACTTCACCCGGTCGCCGCCGATGCCGATCACCCGCTTCACCAGGTGCCCACCGGACGGGTAGAGCCCGACCGCCTCGAGCAGCTTGGTGACCGGGTTGGTCGCCGTCCGACTCTCGCTCGGGGTTCAGCCAGTCGCCGGGATCCTTGAAGACGACGATGTCGCCGCGCTGGGGGCTCTTGGAGCCCCAGTAGGACACCTTCTGCACCAGGATCCGGTCGTTCTTGATGAACATCGGCTCCATCGACGGCGACGGGATGTAGAACGCCTGGATGAAGAAGTACTTGATCGCGACCGCCAGCACCAGCGCGATCGCCAGCAGCAGGATGCTCTCCTGCCAGACCGGCAACGACTCCTTCTTCTTCTCCTCGTCGGAGGGGGCGTCGGCGGCGGGAGACGGGTCGGTCACGTGCGGAGCCTAACGGGGAGTCCCAGAGAACGCGGGAGATCAGGCCTCGCGGCGCTCCTTGATCTTGGCCGCCTTGCCGCGCAGGTTGCGCAGGTAGTAGAGCTTCGCGCGGCGGACGTCGCCGCGGGTCACGACCTCGATCTTCTCGAAGATCGGAGAGTTCAGCGGGAAGGTGCGCTCGACGCCGACGCCGAAGGAGACCTTGCGGACGGTGAAGCTGCGACCCACACCGGAGCCCTGGACGCGGATGACGACGCCCTGGAAGACCTGGACGCGGGAGCGGTTGCCCTCGACGACCTTGACGTGGACCTTGACGGTGTCGCCGGCGCGGAAGTCCGGGACGTCGTCGCGGAGGGCGGCAGCGTTCAGCGTGTCGATGACGTTGGTCATGGTGTCTCCTCGCGAGTGCCACAGGTCAGCCGCGGATGATGGTGATCAGCGTGGTCAGTCGATGGCCGCACGCTGCGCCCCCTGTGGCAGGCACTCACGCGGACCTCCGGGGTGGACCTCCGGACGGTCGTGGCCGACTGGTTCTTCTCCAGGCCCATCTCTGGGCCGAGGAGCAAGTCTGCCAGAGACGGGCGGCGGAACGGAAATCGGGTTTCCCCGGAGGTCGAACCTGTCGAGATCGCGGCATCTCGACAAGCTCGATGTCCGATCAGCGCCTCGATGTCCGGTCACCGCCGCTTGGTGAGCACGACGGTCCCCGGCTCGACCTCGCCGCGGAGCCGGTAGCCGGCCTTCCTGTACATCCGCTGGTTGCGCACGCTCCCCGACCCGGTGAACAGCTCGAAGCCGACCGTGCCGTCGGGGGCGCGCGCCTCGATCCGCTCGAGCAGCTCCCGACCCAGGCCGCGGCCCTGGAGGTCGGGGGCGACCATCAGCCGGCCGATGTCCCACACGTCGCCGTCGGGGCGGGTGTGCTGCCGGGCGCGCACCGCGCCCACGAGCCGGCCGGCCGAGCGGACGACGATCACGGTGTCGGTCGCGAGCCAGCGCTGCAGGTCGGCGAGCGTCTCCTGGAGCGCCGGGATCGTGACCCCGGGGTTGGCCTGCTGCTCCTGGACCCAGCAGGCCCGCTGGAGCGTGTACAGCTCGCCGGCATCACCCGGCACGGCGTCGCGCACCTCGACGTCGTCCAGCGCGACCGAGGGGTGCAGCAGGTCGGGTCGCCGACGCGTCGTACGCCGCACCGCCTGGTCGTGCCGCCAGGCCTCGATGCGGGCATGGTCGCCGGAGAGCAGGACGTCCGGGACGTCCAGGCCGCGCCACGACGCCGGCTTGGTGTAGACCGGGTACTCCAGCAGGCCATCGGCGTGCGACTCCTCCGCGAGCGACTCCGCGTTGCCCATGAAGCCGGGCAGCAGCCGGATCACGGCCTCGACGACCGCCAGCGCGGCGACCTCGCCGCCGTTGAGCACGTAGTCGCCCAGCGAGACCTCGCGGACCTCCATCCGCCGGGCGGCGTCATCGAGCACGCGCTGGTCGATGCCTTCGTAGCGACCGCACGCAAACACCAGGTGCTCGCGCGTCGCCAGGTCGGCCGCCACGGCCTGGCGGAACGGCTCCCCCGCCGGCGTCGGCACCACGAGCGTCACGCCGTCCGGCGCCACCGCGTCCAGCGCCTCGCCCCAGGGCTCGGGCTTCATCACCATCCCGGCGCCGCCGCCGTACGGCGTGTCGTCGACCGTGCGGTGCCGGTCGTGCGCCCAGTCGCGCAGGTCGTGCACGTGCAGGTCCACCAGGCCCGACTCGCGCGCCTTGCCGGGCAGCGACAGGCCCAGCGGAGCGAGGTAGTCGGGGAAGATCGTGACGACGTCGATCCTCACCTCGTGCCCTCCGTCATAGCGACTCCTCCGCGAGCAGGCCGGGGCGGTCGTCGACCACGATCCTGCCGCCCGCGACGTCGACCGTCGGCACCAGCGCGCCGACGAACGGGAACAGCACCGGTCGACCGTCGACGTCGATGAGCAGGAGGTCCTGGGCGCCGGTGTGCTCGACGCGCGCGACCGTGCCGACCCGGGTGCCG
The DNA here is from genome assembly GCA_963731485.1 of uncultured Actinomycetota bacterium. Classification (GTDB taxonomy): domain Bacteria; phylum Actinomycetota; class Actinomycetes; order Propionibacteriales; family Nocardioidaceae; genus Marmoricola. Next base: position 318,740 of record CAVSVQ010000006.1, on the reverse strand, counting down.
TCGGGACGCTCCACCGCGAGTCCGACCAGCTGGTGGTCGTAGAACTCCTCGGGGTCCTCCGGCGACTCCGACGGGTCGACGGGTACGACGAGCACCGTGCCGCGTGCCTGCTCCGCGGCATCCCGGTCGCCGATCTCGTCGAAGGTGACCAGCAGGCGTCCCGAGTGCCAGCGGGTGCCGCGCACGGTCAGCGTCTCGGAGCCGTCGGCGGCCCGCCCCGGGCGGTCGCGCTCGACGGACAACGTGGCGCCGGGCGCGAACCGGCGGTCCGGCTCGTCCGTGCGCGGCTCGACGGACACCTCACCCCGGAGGCCGTGCGGCCTGCCGATCCGGCCGACGACGAGGTAGTCCTCCACGCTCAGCTGCTCCGATCTCTGGCCTGACATTCCCGGCCTGACATTCCCGGCCTGACATTCCCGGCCTGACATGACGATGGGCACCGACCTGACGGTCGGTGCCCATTGTCTACGAGCGCGCGAACCGGCTACCGCTGGCGGTCGACGTCGACGAAGTCGACCCGCGCCCCGCCCCGGCCCGCGAGGGCCGAGATCACGGTGCGGAACGCCGTCGCCGTGCGGCCGCCGCGGCCGATCACCTTGCCGAGGTCGTCGGGGTTGACCCGCACCTCGAGGATCGAGCCGCGACGCAGCTGCTTGTCGCGCACGGTCACGTCGTCCGGGTGATCGACGACCCCGCGGACCAGGTGCTCGAGCGCCTCGGCCAGCATCAGGCCTCGGTCTCCGACTCCGCGGCAGCCACGTCGGCCTCGGCCGCGGCCTCGGTGGTCACCGACGACTCGTCGGTCGACGCCTCCTCGGCGGCCTCGGTGGTCTCCGCAGCAGCCTCGGTGGCCGGCTCCTCGGCCTTCACCTCGGCGCCCGGCTCCTCGACCTTCTCCTCGACCTTCTCCTCGCTTCTCCTCGGCCTTCTTGGCGGCCGCCTTCTTGGCAGGTGCCTTCTTCGCGGTCACCGCCTCGGCCTTGGGCTCGTTGGCGGCGTCCTTGAGGGCCTCGTTGAAGAGGTCGGTCTTGTCGCGCTTGGGCTCGGCGACCTTGAGGGTGCCCTCGGCACCCGGGAGGCCCTTGAACTTCTGCCAGTCACCGGTGATCTTCAAGATGGCCTCGACGGCCTCGGTCGGCTGCGCGCCGACGCCCAGCCAGTACTGCGCCCGCTCCGAGGACACCTCGATGAACGAGGGCTCCTGCTTCGGGTGGTACTTGCCGATCTCCTCGATGACCCTGCCGTCCCGCTTCTTGCGGGAGTCGACGATGACGACACGGAAGTAGGGCTGGCGGATCTTGCCCATCCGCTTCAGGCGAATCTTGACGGCCACGTTTGTGGTGTCTCCTTGGATGTTCTGTGGTGGATGAGCGTGCCGCGTCCAGGTGGGGACCGGGACGGCCGCTCGAGGGGCCCGCACGCGCCGGGATAGAGGGTCGCGAGGCGCACAGGACTCAGCGGGCCATTGTGCCAGAGGTGCCGACCTCGGCGAAATCGGCGTCCGGAGCGCCGATTGTCGTCGTCGGTGCGCGTGCGTCACGATACCGAGGTGCTGTCCGACCGCCCGCTACGGCAGGCTCGTGCGTCGCTCGCCGAGCGGGCGTGGTCACAGGCCCGAGCCCTTTTCGCCGAGGCGGACTCCGCGGGCCTGCTGCTGACGGCCGCCGACCTGGAGGCATGGGGTCTGGCCGCTCTGCTGACCGGGCACGACTCCGAGTCCGACGCCGCGCGCGCGAGAGCGCACGCCGCCTTCGCGCAGAGCGGTGACCGCGACGGGGCCGCCCGCTCGGCGTTCTGGCTCGGCCTCGCGCTGTTGATGCGGGGCGAGCCGGCCCGTGGCTCCGGGTGGTTCGGGCGCCTGCGCGACGGCTTCTCCGAGGCGGCGTTCGAGGGCAGCGTCTGGCGCGCCTACGAGCGGGTCAACGAGGGCATGGCGGCGCTCTTCGGCGGCGACCTCCAGCGCAGCATCTCCCTGCTCGGACGGGCCCTCGCCGATGCCGAGAAGTTCGACGACGCCGACCTGCGGATCCTCGCCGGGAACGGCTACGGACAGGCGCTGCTCGCCGCCGGGAGCATCCCCGCGGGCATGACCGAGCTCGACGAGGTGATGGTGATCGCCACCACCCGCGCCACCAATCCGCAGGCGGTCGGGCTGGTGTACTGCGCGGTGATCGCGGTGTGCCGGCGGTGCCTGGACCTGACCCGGAGCGCCGAGTGGACCGAGGTCCTCGGCCGGTGGTGCGAGGCCCAGCCCGACCTGGTGCCCTACCAGGGCCAGTGCCGGGTGCACCGCTCGGAGCTGCTCCAGCTGCAGGGCCGGTGGGACGCGGCGTTCGAGGAGGCGGAGCAGACGCTTGCCGGGCTCAGGGGGTCGCCGACCGACGCCGCGGTGGGGATGGCGCACTACCAGCTCGGTGAGCTGCACCGGCTCCGTGGCGCGTTCGACGACGCGGAGCAGAGCTACCGCGACGCCCTCCAGGTCGGCCACGACCCGCAGCCCGGACTCGCGCTGATGCGGTTGGCGCAGGGCCGCGCCGACAGCGCTCTGCTCTCGATCCGCCGTGCTCTCGAGGAGAGCAGCCTTCGGTTCGCCCGGACCCAGCTGCTCCCGGCAGCTGTCCAGATCGCGCTCGCAGCCGGCGACCACGCGTTCGCCGCGGCATCGGCCGACGAGCTCGTCGAGGCCGCCGGGCTCCTCGACTCGGCGTTGCTCGACGGCGCGGCCAACCTGGCCCGCGGAGCCGTGTTGCTCGCGACCGGCGAGCACAGCCGCGCCCTGGTCGCGCTGCGCACCTCGCTCGGGCGATGGCGCGAGCTCGACGCGCCGTACGACGAAGCACGCTGCCGAGTGCTGCTCGCCGCGGCCTGCCGATCCCTGGGCGACGAGGACACCGCGGCGCTCGAGCTCGACGCTGCGCGGACGCTCTTCGCGGCGCTGGGCGCGGAGCGCGACCTGGCGGTGCTCGACCACCGAGCCGACCGGAGCACCGACCGGACCGGCGACGGCCTCACCCCCCGGGAGCTCGAGGTGCTGCGCCTGGTCGCGTCGGGCGCCACCAACCGCGACATCGCCGCAACCCTCGTCCTGTCGGAGAAGACCGTCGCCCGGCACGTCGCGAACATCTTCCTCAAGATCGGCGTCTCCGCGCGCGCAGCGGCCACGGCGTACGCCTACGAGCACCGGCTGGTCTGAGCCCGAGCCTGATCACCCGGCTCCCGATCTACACATCGATCTGCACATTTCTGCCGACGTGCGCGCCACGCCGCCGAACCTACGGTCGGGCCAACTCATCGAGGAGGACGACATGCGAGCACTCATCGCCGGCGGCGGACCGATCGGCACCTTCACCGCGATCGCGCTGGCCCGCCGGGGCCACGACGTCACCGTGGTGGACCGAGACCCGGGCCCCGGGCCTGACGGCACCTGGACGCGCAAGGGCGTGATGCAGGCGGTGCACCCGCACGGCTGGCGACCCGGCGTACGCCGGGCGCTGCTGGCCGAGATGCCCGACGTGTACGACGCCCTGGTCACCGCCGGCGCGGTGCCGAGCGTCCCGCCCGGAGTCCCCGAGGGGCTCGAGGAGCACATGACCGCCTTCTTCTCCCGCCGGTCGGTGGTCGAGCGAGTCCTGCGGGCCGCAGCCGCGGCGCAGCCCGGCCTGACCTGGGTCACCGGCCACGTCGACCGGGTCGCCGTGGCGGACGGCGTGGCCCGAGGGCTGGTCGTCGACGGCAGCCTCCTTCCCGCCGACCTCGTGGTCGTGGCCACCGGACGTTCCAGCCACCTCGGCGAGGAGCTGCGCGGTCCGATCGACGGCGGCCCTTGCGGGTTCGGCTACATCTTCCGGATGTACCGGTCCCGTCCCGGTCGGGCCGGCTGCCGGCTCCCGGTGCCGTCCTTCGACACCGGACCGGGCTACGTGACCCTGGTGATGCCGCAGGACGCCGACACCCACTCGGTGCTGTTCAGCTACCCGACCGGCGCGCCGGAGTTCGCGACGTTGCGGTCCGCGGACGGGTTCGACCGGGCGGCGCGGCTGGTGCCGAACCTGGCTCCCTGGACCGACCCCGAGCAGTTCGAGCCGATCACCGAGGTCACCGTCGGCGGCAACCTGACCAACACCTACCAGCTGCAGGGCCCCACCGCGGGCCTCCCGCCTGCCCGCGGGCTGTACTTCCTCGGCGACGCCGTGCTGACCACCAACCCCGCCGCCGGCCGCAACCTCTCGCTCCTCCTCGAGCAGGTCCAGCACTGGCTGGGCTCGCTCGACGACCCCGAGCAGGACCTCGACGACGCCTCCCTCGCTCTGGACACCTGGGCCGAGCGAGCACATCCGGCCGTGGTACCTCGACCACGTGCGCTGGGACCGCACCCTCCTCGACCGCTTCGCCGGTCACGACATCGACCTCGACGACCGGATCCCCTCCGACGTCATCTGCGCCGCGGCGGAGGTCGACGAGTCCCTCAAGCCGTACGTCGGCATGTACTGGGGCATGGTCGCCGGGCCCGACGTGCTCGACCCGGTCGAGGACACTGTGCGAGCGCTCCTCCGGGACGGCTGGCGACCCAAGCCGAGCGGTCCGACCAGTGCCGAGCTCGTCGAGGCCATGGGCGCCTGAGGCAGGCGACAGCGGCGTCCGGTCACCCGACCCACGCCGAGGAGCTGTACCGCCTCGCCCGCGACGTCCGCCACGTCTCGATCGCCCTCACCCGATGACCCAGGAGAAGCCCATGAAGCCCCGCCTCATCGCCCTCGTCCTCGCCGTGGTCGCCCTCGCAGGCTGCGGGGGCACCTCCGCAGCGACCGACGCCCCTGGATCGACCTCGGTCACCACGTCCACCCCGGGCGCCGCCACCGGGGGCGCGCCGACTCCCTCGCACGGCAGCAGCCAGGATCCGGGGACGTGCGCAGCCGTCGACGACGCGGTCACCGCGATCATCGGCCCGGTGGCCAACCCCACCGACAAGACCGCGGCAGACTTCGAGATCTGCACCTGGATCGGCGGGTCGGACGGACGTGGCGTGGCCACGTTCATCGCCACCCTCGCGCCGGCGTCCCGTTACGACCAGCTCGCTCACGCCGTCGGTGCTCGCGGCTACGGCAACGCGACCGCGGTGACCGGATTCGACCGGGCGAACGGCTGGACGGACACCTCGATGGGGACCTTCGTGCTCCTGGCCAGTGCCGGATCCCGAGTGGTCCAGCTCGAGGGCTCGGCGGCGACCGTCCCCGCCACCGCGACCCTCGCGACGATCGCACACACGCTCGTCGGGTGAGCCGGCCGGCGCGTGCCGACCGCCGGTCCTCAGACGATCGAGCCGCGCAGCACGACGCAGGCCGGCTCGCGCAGCACGCCCAGGTCGGTCCGCGGGTCGCGCGGGTAGACCACGAAGTCGGCCGGTGCGCCCTCCTCGAGGGTCGCGTTCCAGCCGAGCCACGCCCGGCCGCGCCACGAGGCAGCCCCCAGGACGTAGTCGGCCGGCAAGCCCATCTCCACCATCGCGACGATCTCCTCGTCGAGGCAGCCGTGACGGTCGCTGCCGCCGCCGTCGCTGCCGACGTACAGCTCGACGCCGGCTTCGTACGCCGCCATCAGCACCTCGCGACGGCGGCGGTGCAGCTCCTCCATGGTCGCCGCGTAGGCGGGGAACTTCCCGCGCGCCGCCGCGACGTACTCGGGGAACTTGTCGGTCTGCAACACCGTCGGGACCAGCGCGACCCGGTGGGCGACCATGTGGTCGAGGTGTGCCTCGGTCAACCCGTTGCCGTGCTCGATGCAGTCGATGCCCGCCTCGAGCAGCGGGCCGAGGGAGTCGGTGCCGAAGCAGTGCGCCGTGACCTTGGCCCCGTGCTCGTGCGCCGTGGCGATCGCAGTGGTCACGGCCTCGGCGGGGAACGACGGCGTCAGGTCGCCGTCCTCCCGGGAGATCCAGTCGCCGACGAGCTTGACCCAGCCGTCGCTGCCCCGGGCCTCGCGGGCGACGTACGCCGGCAGCTCCTCCGGCTCGACCTCGTCGGCGTAGTTGCGGATGTAGCGCCTGGTGCGAGCGAGGTGCCGGCCGCAGCGGATCAGCCGCGGCAGGTCGTCGCGCTCCTGCACCCAGCGCGTGTCGGCGGGTGACCCGCAGTCGCGCAGCAGCAGGACCCCGTTGCCGCGGTCGGCGAGTGCCTGCTCCTCGGTGGTGGCGTCGTCGACCGCGCCCGCGTCGCCCAGGCCGAGATGATTGTGGGCGTCCACCAGCCCGGGCACGATCCACCCTTCAGCGACCGTCTCCGCCCCGGCCTGCGGCTCGTGGGTGACCCGGCCGTCGACGACGTACAGGTCGGCCGGCTCGTCGTCGGGCAGCAGGACTCCTCGGAACCGCGCGATCGCCATGGGGGGACGCTAACGCAGCGGGCCGAGCGACGTTGTGGAGTCCTCCTGCCGCCGAGTGACAGCAGGACTCCACATCCCGCGACCCGGCCCATCTGCCCACAGCCCGAGGTCCTCCGGCTGCGGTCGTTGCCGCGGACTGCTGTTCTCGCGCGATGGATCTCGACGCCTTCGCTGGACTGATCGCCCGCCAGGAGCACGTCTTCACTCGGCGACAGGTGTTCGACGTGGGCGGGGACGAGAACCTCATCCGGCGCATGGTCCGACGGCGCGAATGGTCGGTCGTCCACCCAGGCGTCATGGTGGACCACACCGGATCGCTGAGCCGCAGCGAGCGCGAGTGGGCTGCCGTGCTGTACTACGCCCCTGCAGCGCTGGCCGGGTCGTCCGCCCTCAGGCGCCACGGCGTGCGGACCGGGCGCGACGGCTCCGGGGACGACGACCCGGAGATCCACATCGCCGTCGACCGGCGGCGCCGGGTCGCGGAGCTGCCCGGCACGCGGGTGGTCCGGGTTTCCGACTTCGATGCACGCGCCCTGAGCAACCTCAACCCACCGCGCCTGCGACTCGAGCACGCCGTCCTCGATCTCGCCGGCGAGTCCGAGCAGGACGTCGACGCTGTCGCGGTCATGGCCGATGCCTGCCAGAGTCGCCGGACGACGGCTGCTCGACTGCTGACCACCCTGGAGGACCGGCCGACTCTTCGTCGTCGCCGATTCCTCCGACAGGTGCTCCTCGATGTCGCGCAGGGGACGAACTCCGTTCTCGAGTGGCTCTACCTCCACCGGATCGAGCGGCCCCACCAGCTGCCGACCGCGACGCGGCAGCGCGCGATCGTGCAGCGGCGTGGCTCCGGCTACCGCGACGTGGAGTACCTCGGGTGTGCGGTCGTCGTCGAGCTCGACGGAAGGGTCGGCCACCAACGGGCGCGCGACCGGTGGGACGACCTCGGTCGCGACGTCGATGCGGCCGTCGACGGTCGGCTCACCGTCCGCCTCGGCTGGCACCAGGTCGCGGAACCCTGTCGTACTGCGGCCGCGCTGGGTCAGATCCTCGTAGCACGCGGCTGGGCCGGTCGGCCCGTCACGTGCGCGCCGGACTGCCAACTGTGGAGTCCTGCTGCCACCAGTTGACAGCAGCGCTCCGCAACCTGCGCTACTTCAGGTACTTCGACAGGTCCGGGAGCTGGCTCGGGTCGAAGTCTTCGGGCAACTCGGCCGGGAGCCCGAAGGCCGAGCCGGTCGGGGCCTTCTCCTCCTCGGCGGCGCGCTGGGCCTCCTGGGCCGCCTTCGCCGGGTTGCCGCTGCGCCGGGCGCCCTTGCCCTTCTTGGCCTTCGGCGCCTGCCGCCCCTTCGCCTTCTTGCCCAGACCCATGCCGGGCGAGCCGGGCAGGCCGGGCATGCCGCCGCGGGCCATCTGCTGCATCATCTTGCGGGCCTCGAAGAACCGGTCGACCAGCTGGTTGACGTCGGCGACCGTGCGGCCGGCACCCTTGGCGATCCGGGCACGTCGGGAGCCGTCGATCATCTTCGGGTTGGCCCGCTCGGTCGGGGTCATCGACTGGATGATCGCCTGGATCCGGTCGATCTCGCGCTCGTCGAAGTTCTCCAGCTGGTCGCGGAACTGCCCCATCCCGGGCAGCATCCCGAGCATCTTGGTCAGCGAGCCCATCTTGCGGACCTGCTGCATCTGCTCGAGGAAGTCGTCGAGGGTGAACTCACCCTCCTGCAGCTTCGCCGCCGCCTTCGCCGCCTGCTCGGCGTCGAACGTCTTCTCGGCCTGCTCGATGAGGGTCAGCAGGTCACCCATGTCCAGGATGCGCGAGGCCATCCGGTCGGGGTGGAAGAGGTCGAAGTCGGTGAGCTTCTCCCCCGCCGAGGCGAACATCACCGGCTTGCCGGTCATCTTCGCGATCGACAGGGCCGCCCCACCGCGGGCGTCGCCGTCGAGCTTGGTGAGCACGACCGCGTCGTACCCGACTCCGTCGAGGAACGCCTGCGCCGTGTTCACGGCGTCCTGGCCGATCATCGCGTCGACCACGAACAAGACCTCGTCGGGCTGGACCGCGTCGCGGATGTCCGCCGCCTCGCGCATCAGCTCCTCGTCGATGCCCAGTCGGCCCGCCGTGTCGATGATGACCACGTCGTGCAGCGTGCGCCGGGCCTCGGCGACGCCGTCGCGCGCGACCTTCACCGGGTCGCCGACGCCGTTGCCCGGCTCGGGGGCGTAGACAGTCACGCCGGCACGCTCGCCGTTGACCTGCAGCTGGTTGACGGCATTCGGCCGCTGGAGGTCGGCGGCCACCAGGATCGGGCTCTTGTCCTGCTCCTTGAGCCAGAGCGCGAGCTTGGCCGCGAGCGTCGTCTTGCCCGACCCCTGGAGACCGGCCAGCATGATCACCGTCGGCGGGGTCTTGGCGAAGCGCAACCGGCGGGTCTCGCCGCCGAGGATCCCCACCAGCTCCTCGTTGACGATCTTCAGCACCTGCTGAGCCGGGTTCAGCGCCTGGCTGACCTCCGCGCCCCGCGCGCGCTCCCGGACCGCCGCGATGAAGTCCTTGACCACCGGCAGCGCGACGTCGGCCTCGAGCAGAGCGAGCCGGATCTCGCGGGCCGTGGCATCGATGTCCGCCTCGGAGAGCCGGCCCTTGCCCCTGAGGTTCTTGAAGGTCTCGGAGAGGCGGTCGGAGAGGGTGGTGAACAAGGCGTTCCTCGGGTCGAGTGCGGTCGATCTGCGCGGCAAGCCTAGTTGACCGCCCTTGAGCCGGGCCGCGGCAGCCGTCCCCGGCCAGGCTCGCGCCCACCGAGACCTGAAGGAGCAGCAGAACGTCGGGCCGGTGACATCGACCCCCGGCCCGGGTCTGGACGACCCGATCCGCCTCGAGGTCGGACCCGGCGGCCGGCCGGCACGGGTGCGGATCCGCCGGACCTGAGCGCGGAGGTCAGCCCCGGTCGCTGGGGACGACCCCGCTGAGCGCCGCACGCACCGCGTGCGCCGCGGCAGCGGCCCGGGTGTCGCTCAGGGCGCCGGCCTGCATCTCCTGGACGTAGAAGACGTCGACCGCCTGCGGGCCCAGGGTGTCGACGTGGGCCGAGTTGACCGTCAGGTCGAGCTCGGCGAGGGCAGCGCAGACCAGGTGCACCACGCCCGGCCGGTCCGCCGCACGGACCTCGAGCACGGTCGCCCGGTGCGACGCCTCCGGGCGCACCACGACCGTCGGCTCGAGCGCCCCTGTCCCGGTCGGCCGCAGCCGGCCGGCCACGTCCACGCGGCCGTCGAGGACGGCGAGCAGCCGCTCGCGCAGCACCGCCGCGTCGAGGTCCGTCGTGGCCACGTGCCACACGGAGACGCCGAAGTCGCCGATGTTCCACGCCCGGGCAGCGCGCACGGAGATCCGCTGGAGGGCGAGCATGGCCGACGCGTCTGCGAGCAGTCCGACCCGGTCACCGGACACGACGGTGACCGTCGAGCCGTCCGTCGCCCCCTCCACCGTCACCGCCACGTCGCGCGGGTCGGCGCGCACGGCGTCCGGGATCTCCACCCGGCGATCGGCCTCGTCCTCCGGCGGCGCCGCATCGGCGAGGACAGCGGCGCTCCGGCGTACCAGGCTGCCGACGAGCGAGGCGCGCCACGACGTCCACGCCTTCTCCGACGTCGCCCTCGCGTCGGCCTCCGTGAGCGCGTACAGCAGCTCGAGCTCCTCGCGGTCACGGATCCTGCCGGTGACCAGCGCGATCGTGGCCGGGTCCTCGGCGTCGCGGGTGGTCGCGGTCTCGGGCAGCAGCAGGTGCCACCGCACCAGCGCGGCGACGAGCTCGGTCTCCCGCTCGTCGAACCCCATCCGGCGCGCGATCGCCCGGGCGATCGGCTCGCCCGTCACGCAGTGCTCGGTCAGCTGGCCCTTGCCGATGTCGTGGAGCAGCGCCGCGACCATGAGTACGTCGGGCCGCGACACCCGCCGGATCAGGGCCGAGGCCTCGATACAGGTCTCCACCAGGTGCCGGTCGACGGTGAACCGGTGCACGGTCGAGGCGTGCGGCAGCAAGCGCACCCGCTCCCACTCCGGCAGGAAGGTCTCCAGCGCCTCGGTCTCGTCGAGGGTCTCCCAGACGCCGAGCAGCCCGCGTCCGGCCGCGAGCAGCCGGACCATCAGGTCCCGCGCCTCCGCCGGCCAGGGGTCGGGCAGCGGCGGGACACCGGCGACCAGGCGGGCGGTCGTGCTCGGCTCGAGGACCAGGTCGCGCTCCGCCGCCTCTGCCGCGGCCCGCAGCAGCAGGAAGGGATCGTCCCCCGGCCGCGCGCCACGATCGAGCACGATCTCCTCGTAGGCGACCGCGAGGCCCCCGCCGATCGACTCCAGCTGCGGCCGTCGTCCCGCGGCCGCGGCCGGCGGTCGACGCAGCACCGAGTCCACCCGCCGCCACGTCAGCCGGGAGAGGTGGGTCATCCGGCGCCCCAGGGTGCGCACGTGCAGCTGGACGGCAGCGGCGTCGGGCAGCTCGAGCATCGGGGCCATGTCGGCCCACAGCTCGGGTGCGATCCGGTCGTTGCCGCGGCCCGCCGCGGCGTGCAGGGCGTCCCGGACGTCGAGCAGGGCCTGCCGGCAGCCCTCCAGCTCGCCGTGCGGCACGTCCACGAGCCAGGTCGCCACCAGGGCCTTCAGCACGGTCGCGTCCCGCAGCCCGCCGGTGGCCTCCTTGATGTCCGGGACCGAGTTGTGGGCCACCTCTCCGAGCAACCGGTTGCGGTCGCGGACCATCGCTTGCAGCTCCGGGAGCCGGCTCTTCGCGTCCCGGCGCCACGCAGCAAGGATCGCCGTCCGCAGCCGGAGGGTGAGGTTCGGGTCCCCGGCGAGGTGCCGCACGTCGAGCAGGCCGAGCGCGACCTTCAGGTCCGCGCCTGCCTGCTCGAGCACCTCGGGCACCGAGCGCACCGAGTGATCGATGGTGGACCCGGAGTCCCAGAGCGGGTACCAGACCTGCCCGGCCCACGGCGTCGTCTCCGGGCCGACCGCCACCTCGGGGTCGTGCACGAGCACGACGTCGAGGTCGCTGAACGGTGCCAGCTCCTCACGGCCGTAGCCGCCGACCGCCACCAGGGCGACACCCACGTCGGGAGCACCGACCGACGCGTAGGCGCTCTGGCACAATGCGTCCGCCTGCGCCGCCCGGGCGGCACGCTCGGCCGCGGTCATGGTGCGCGCACTCGGAGGCCTCGAGACTCGCCGGCTCGCACCTCGACCACCGAGATCAGATCGCGAGCTCGTTGCGGTCGCCGGTGCGCACGCGTACGACGCTCTCGACCGGTGCCACCCACACCTTGCCGTCGCCGATCTGACCGGTCTGCGCGGCGTTCACGACCGCGTCCGTCACCGCGGCGACGTCCTGGTCGTCCACGACGATCTCGAGCCGGATCTTCGGGACCAGGGCGATGTCGTACTCGGCGCCTCGGTACACCTCGGTGTGGCCCTTCTGCCGGCCGTAGCCGCTGACCTCGCTGACGGTCATGCCGGTGATGCCGACCGTCTCGAGCGCAGCGCGCACGTCCTCCCACTTGTGCGGCTTGATCACCGCGGTCACGAGCTTCATGCGGGTCCTCTCCTGGTGCGGTCCTCGATGAGTGATTGGTCCCTGTGGCCGAGGAACCCGCCGGTGCGGGTCCCCGCTGTCGCGTGCAGGTCGTAGGCCGTCTCGGCGTGGACGACCAGGTCGATGCCGCTCACCTCATGCTCCTCGTCGATGCGCAGGCCCATCAACCGGTCGACCGTGAGGCCGATGATGCCGGAGACGACGAATGCGTACACCAGCACGACGGACCCGGCGAGCACCTGCTTGCCGAGCTGGTCGACTCCGCCGCCGTAGAGCAGCCCGTCGACCCCGGCCGGCGCTGCCGCGGTCGCGATCAGCCCGATCCCGAAGGTGCCCACCAGCCCGCCGACGAGGTGCACGCCCACGACGTCGAGCGAGTCGTCGTAGCCGAGCGTGTACTTCAGCCCGACCGCCAGTGCACAGATCACCCCGGCGGCCGCGCCCATCACCAGGGCGCCCAACGGGGACAGCGAGGAGCAGCTCGGGGTGATCGCGACCAGCCCGGCCACCAGCCCCGACGCCGCTCCCAGCGACGTCGCGTGCCCGTCGCGGACGCGTTCGGTGGCGAGCCAGCCCAGCGAGCCGGCCGCACCGGCGCACAACGTGGTCACGAACACCACCGCCGCGGTGTGGTCGGCCCGCAGCGCCGAGCCCGCGTTGAAGCCGAACCAGCCGAACCACAGCAGGCCCGCGCCCAGCATCACCAGGGTCAGGTTGTGCGGCCGCATCGGGTCCTTGCCGAAGCCGACCCTGGTCCCGACCACCATCGCGAGCGCCAGCGCCGAGGCTCCCGAGCAGATCTCCACGGCCGTCCCGCCGGCGAAGTCGACCAGCCCGACCTTGTTCGCGAGCCACCCGCCGGCGTGCCCGGGGTGGTCGACGTCGAAGACCCAGTGCGCCACCGGCGCGTAGACCAGGACCGTCCAGATCCCCACGAAGACGATCCACGCGCCGAACCGGGCCCGGTCGGCGATCGCCCCGGAGACCAGCGCCCCGGTGATCACGCAGAACAGGCCCTGGAAGACCGCGAAGAGGATCACCGGCACCGTCAGCCAGCTGTCGGCGCTCGCCGACATCAGCGACTGCAGCCCGAAGTGCTGGAACGGGTCGCCGAGCAAGCCGCTGCCGAGGTCGTCGCCGAAGGCCATCGAGTAGCCGACGAGGACCCAGATCACCGTGATCACGGCGAGCGCGCCGAAGGTCATCATGATCATGTTCAGCACGCTCTTGGAGCGCACCATCCCGCCGTAGAACAGCGCCAGGCCCGGCGCCATCAGCAGCACCAGGGCCGAGGCGGCGAGCAGCCAGGCCGTGTCGCCGGCGTCGATCGCCTGGACGTTCGCCACGAGCGCGGGCAGGCCGCTGTGTCCATGCACGGGAAAGGCGTCGGTGAGGGACGTCATGGCCGGTCACTGTGTCCCCCGTTCGTTACAGGCGTGTTACGCAGCCCGGCAGGGCCGACGGGCGAGATGCCCGCCGGCCCTGCCGGCTCGTGCTTCGGTCGGGTCAGATCGCGGCTTCGTCGCGCTCGCCGGTGCGGACCCGGATCACGCTGTCGACCGCCGACACCCACACCTTCCCGTCACCGATCCGGCCGGTCTGCGCGGCCTTCACGACGATGTCGGTCACGTCGGCCACGTCGCTGTCGTCGACGACGATCTCGATGCGGATCTTCGGGACCAGAGCGATGTCGTACTCGGCGCCCCGGTAGACCTCGGTGTGACCCTTCTGCCGGCCGTACCCGCTGACCTCGCTGACGGTCATGCCGGTCACGCCGAAGGTCTCGAGAGCCTCGCGGACCTCTTCCCACTTGTGCGGCTTGATCACCGCGGTCACGAGCTTCATGCGCTGACCCCTTCCTTGGCAGCGGCACCGGCCAGGACCGAGGAGCCGCCGAAGCTGCTCGTCGAGGTGGCCAGGTCGTAGGCCGTCTCGCCGTGCTCGGCGAAGTCGATGCCCTCGACCTCGTCCTCCTCGCTGATCCGCCAGCCGATCGTGAACTTGATCGCGAACCCGATGATCGCGGTCAGGACACCGGTCCAGACGATCGTGAACAGCGCGGCCATCGTCTGGTTGCCCAGGGAGCCGAGCCCGCCACCGTAGAGCAGCCCGTCGATGCCACCCGGAGCGTCCGAGCTGGACACGAGCCCGATCAGGAGCGTGCCGACCAGACCACCGACCAGGTGAACACCCACCACGTCGAGCGAGTCGTCCATGCCGAACTTGTACTTCAGCCCGACCGCCCAGGCGCAGAGCCCACCGGCGACGGCACCGATCAGGAGCGCACCCGGGATCTCGACCGCACCGCACGAGGGGGTGATCGCGACGAGACCCGCGACGATGCCGGACGCCGCGCCGAGCGAGGTCGCCTTGCCGTGCAGGAGGCGCTCGACCGCGAGCCAGCCCAGCATGGCGGCCATCGTCGCGATCGTGGTGTTGAGGAAGGTCACGCCGGTCTCGGACATGAACTGGGCGATGTCCTTCTCGCCACCGTCACCGGCCGAGAACACCAGGGAGCCGACGTTGAAGCCGTACCAGCCGAACCAGAGCAGGCCGGCGCCGACCATCGTGAGGGTCAGGTTGTGTGGCCGCATCGGCTCCTTGCCGAAGCCGACCCGCTTGCCGATGATCAGCGCGAGCACCAGGCCCGCGATACCGGCGTTGATGTGCACGACCGTGCCACCGGCGTAGTCCTGCGCCGGCCAGTGCGAGGCGACGAAGCCGCCGCCCCAGACCATGTGCCCGATCGGGAAGTAGCACAGCGTGACCCAGATCGGCAGGAACAGGATCCACGCCGACAGCTTGACCCGGTCGGCGATCGCGCCGGAGATCAGCGCCGCGGTGATCACCGCGAACGTCATCTGGAACATCACGGCGATGTAGGAGTCCGACCCCACGCCGTCGAGACCGAACAGCTCGAACGGGTTGGCCGCGAGGCCACCCAGCCAGCTCTTCGAGCCGAACGACTCCGACCAACCCCACAGCACGTAGACGATGCCGACGACGGCCATCGCGATGTAGGACATCATCATCATGTTCAGCACGGACTTCGAGCGGCTCATGCCGCCGTAGAACAAGGCAAGAGCCGGCGTCGTCATCATCAGCACGAGTGCTGTGGCGACGATCATCCAGGCGTAATAGCCGTCCATCGGACCTCCATTGGTGAGCGATCAAGAGTGAGCGACGGACCTGGGTCGGACGACGGTGTCGGGGCCAGGGCCAGCCACGCTTCGGAAGAAGGGTCGTGGGTCGAGGTTTCGCGCAGCCGTGCGCGGGCGTTTCGGTTGCGTGACACATCCGGCTGGCGTGTTACGAGCATGTGAACGCCGGACATATCGGGGCAGAATTCACCAAAGTCGCACCGTCCCAATTCTCGGCGTTTCCCTCCCCGCCGCCTCCCGGGGGCCCTACCTTGTCCCCGTGTCCATGTCTGCGAGCCCTGCGCAGCCGGACGGGCCGAAAGCCCCCCGGCGGAAGGGTCGACCCCGCGACGCCAGCGCGGACGAGCGCATCCTCGCCGCCGCCGCCGAGCTGATCCTCACTCGCGGGTTCGACAACATGACCGTCGACGAGGTCGCGGCCCGGGCACGCGCCGGCAAGGCGACCGTCTACCGCCGCTGGGCGGGCAAGGAGGACCTCGCCTTCGCGGCCCTCGAGCAGCTCTACTCCACCCAGCTGCCGATCCCGGACACCGGGACCTTGCGCGGGGACCTGCTCGCAGCGACCCGCCAGGCGCTGGAGTTCTCCGGCTCGGAGACCGGGCGCGCCTACCTGCGGATGACGGTCGGCGAGTCGCTGCGCGATCCGCGCGTCGGCGCGCTCTACACCGCGGCGTTCGAGGGCCAGGAGGCCGCTGCCCGCGAGCTGTTCCGCCGTGGCATCGCCCGCGGGGAGCTGCGCCCGGACTTCCGGATGGACCTGGCGGTCAACTGGTTCGCCGGGCTGATGATCCTCTACGCGATCATCGAGCGCCCGATGCCGTCGCCCGACGAGGCCGAGGAGTTCGTCGACTTCGTGCTCGAGGGCATCGGGTCGCGCCCGGTAGGGGCCCGGCACTCAGCCCAGCAGAGCGTCGACGAACGCCTCGGGGTCGAAGGGCGCAAGGTCGTCGGGGCCCTCGCCCAGGCCCACCAGCTTCACCGGTACGCCGAGCTCGCGCTGCACTGCGACGACGATGCCGCCCTTCGCGGACCCGTCGAGCTTGGTGAGCACGATGCCGGTCACGTCGACGACCTCGCTGAAGACGCGAGCCTGGACCATGCCGTTCTGGCCCGTGGTCGCATCGAGCACCAGCAGCACCTCACGCACCGGCAGCTGCTTCTCGATCACCCTCTTCACCTTGCCGAGCTCGTCCATCAGGCCGGCCTTGTTCTGCAGCCGGCCGGCGGTGTCGACGAGCACCACGTCGGCGCCTCGCTCGATGCCCTCCCTGACCGACTCGAAGGCGACGCTGGCAGGGTCGCTGCCCTCGGGCCCGGCCACCACCTCGACGCCGACCCGCTGCGCCCCAGGTGGTGAGCTGCTCGGTCGCGGCGGCGCGGAACGTGTCGGCCGCACCCATCACGACGGACCTGTCCTCGGCGACCAGCACCCGGGCGATCTTGCCGACCGAGGTGGTCTTGCCGGCACCGTTGACGCCCACGACGAGCACCACGGCCGGGCCGTCCTGCCGGTCCCGTCGGTCGCGGTGTCGACGTGCAGGTCGCCGGTCCATCGACGGGTCGACGAGCGCGAGCAGCTCCTCGCGCAGCACGGCGCGGGCGTCGGCCGCCGCAGCCCTCGACCCGCAGCCGGGTGCGCAGCTCGCTCGACCAGCTCCGTGGTCGGCCCGACGCCGACGTCGGCGGTGATCAGGGTGTCCTCGATGTCCTCCCAGGTGTCCTCGTCGAGTCGTTCCCGCGAGAGCAACGCGAGCAGGCCACGACCGAGGCCGCCCTGGGAACCGGCGAGCCGCTGACGGAGCCGGACGAGCCTGCTCGCGGTGCCCTCGGGGCGTTCGAGGGTCGGCGCCGACGCCTCGGACGGCGCTTCCGTGGCGGTCTCGACGGTGGTCTCCGGCACACCGGCCGTCGGCGTGGGCGCAGCCGGCCCGGGCTGCTCCGACGGCCGACGAGCGCCGCGCACGACCAGGCCGACCGCGAGCAGCACCGCGAGGACCGCGACGACGGCGATGAGGATGATCAGCACGGAGACGTCCATGCGCGCCATCCAACCAGAGGCGGCGGGCGCGGCTCCGCCCGGTCAGGGCGCCCGGTCAGGGCCGTCGGCCGGTCAGGGCGCCGGTCAGGGCGCTGGTCACGGGCCGGTCAGGTCCGGCGGGCGCGCTCAGTGATCGGTGTGCGCGGGTCCCGGTCGTCGTCGGGCCGGTCGAGCAGGTCACCGATCGAGTCGACGCTGCGCTGCATCGCACCACCCAGCCAGGGCGCTCCGGGGACCGCCTCGCCGCGGTGCGGGAAGGCGACGTAGAGGACCACGGCTCCGGCGATCACGAGCACGAGCACCATCAGGAGTGCGAGCACGAGCATGGGAGGGTCCTTCCCGAGTTTCTGGCCCGAGTTTCTGGCCCGAGTTCTGGCCCGAGCTTCTGCTGAGCCCATCCTCCCCCGCCGCACCAAAGCCGTGCGGGTACGGTGGTCTAGGCAGTCCGGACCAACGGCCCAGGACGGCACGGATGTCCTCGGGGATCGGGGTGCTCGCGCGCCCGGCGGCCTCCCGGCCGGTGTTGTCGACGTACACGTGCACGAAGCGGCCCTCGGCGGCCGCCTCGTCGTCCGGGAGGCCGGCACCGCCCTGGAAGATCCCGATCCGGTAGATGACCGAGGTGGTGCCGATCCGCTCGACGGCCAGGCCCAGGTCGACCGGCTCGGGGTAGCCGACCTCGCGGAAGTAGCGGCACGACACCTCGGCGACGACCCCGATCGCCGGCAGCTGCCGGATGTCGGATCCCGGTGGCCTCCGCGAGGTGGGCGTTGACCGCGGTGTCGATCAGCTCGAAGTAGCGCGCGTTGTTCATGTGGCCGTAGACGTCGTCGTCGGCCCAGCGCGTGGTCGCCTGCCGCCACACGACGTAGTCCGAGCGGGTGGGCGCGGCCGGTCCGCTCACGGCACTTTCGGCTTCCCGCAGGCGCTGGCTGATCACCGCGGAGACGCCGTCGCCGCGCATGGAGACGCCGTACAGCGCGTCGCCGACCTCCATGGTCCGCTTCTGGTGGGTGATCACCAGCAGCTGGGAGTTCTCCCGCAGCTCCTCGTAGATCTCCAGCAGCCGGCCGAGGTTGGTGTCGTCGAGCGCCGCCTCGACCTCGTCGAGGATGTAGAACGGCGACGGCCGCGCCTTGAACAGCGCCACCAGGAAGGCGACCGCGACCAGGGAGCGCTCGCCACCGGAGAGCAGCGAGAGCCGCTTGACCTTCTTGCCCGGCGGCCGCGCCTCGACCTCGACGCCGGTGGTCAGCATGTCGTCGGGCTCGGTGAGCACCAGCCGGCCCTCGCCGCCCGGGAACAGCCGGGAGAAGGTCGCGTCGAAGGCGCGCGCTGACGTCGGCGTACGCCTCGGTGAAGACCTGCTCGACCCGCTCGTCGACCTCGCGGACGATGTCGAGCAGGTCGCGGCGGGTGCGCTTGAGGTCCTCGAGCTGCTCGGTGAGGAACTTGTGCCGCTCCTCCAGCGCGGAGAACTCCTCCAGCGCCAGCGGGTTGATCCGGCCGAGCTGGGCGAGCGCCCGCTCCGCGGCGCGCAGCCGCTTGACCTGCTCCTCGCGGTCGTACGGCCGAGGTGGCGCCGGCTCGGCGTCCTCGGCTCGTCCTCGGCGACCTGCGCCGGTGAACGGCACCAGCTGGTCGGGGCCGTACTCGGCGACCAGCGACGTCGGCGTCGAGGCCGAGCTCCTCCAGCGCGCGCTCCTCGAGCTGCTCGATGCGCATCCGCTGCTCGGTGCGCGCCATCTCGTCGCGGTGGACGGAGTTGACCAGCTCGTCGAGGGTCGCGGCCGAGCTCGCGCAGCCGCTCGCGCGCGGCCACCAGCTCCTGCTCGCGACCGGCCCGGCCGCGCTCGACCGACGGCTGCGCTGGTCGCCGCCAGCTCGATGGAGTCCTCCAGCCGCTCCAGCACGACGGCCACGCCGCGCGCCGACGGCCTCGGCGACCTCGCCCTCGCGCGAGCAGCTGCTCGTCGGCCGGGCGATGCGCCCGGGCGCGCGCGCTCCGCGCTCGGCAGCGGCCGGCGCAGGCAGTCGGCCCGGCCGTGCAGCGCCCGGGCCCGCTCCTCGGCGGTGCGCAGGGCCAGCCGCGCCTCCATCTCGCGCGCCGCGCGGCGCGGGCCTCCTCGGCGAGGCGCTCCCGCTCGTCGGTGTCCGGCTCCTCGTCCGGCGGCGTCTCGGCCTGCGCGCAGCCGCTCCTCGAGCTCGGCGAGCCCGGCCAGGTGCTGGGCGTGCGACGCGCTGCGCGGTCGCGATCGCCTGCTCGAGGCGGGCGGCCTCGGCCTTCGCCGGCGCGGGCCTGGCCGCCGTACTGCCCGAGCTCCTCGGCGACCGCGGCCAGCGCGGCGTCGGACTCGTGCAGCTTGGCCAGCGCGACGTCGACCCGCGCGGGCGCGTCCTCGCGCTCGGTCTCCAGCGTGGCGAGGGTGAAGCTGAGCCGCTCGAACTCGTGGCTGGCGCGACCGAGGGCCTCGCCGGCCTCGTCGACCGCGGCCTGGACCTCGAGCAGGCTCGGCTGGCTGCGAGGACCCGCCGGCGGCGAAGTGCGCGCCGAGCACGTCGCCGTCGCGGGTGACCGCGGTGAGGTCGGGCGCGCCGGCGACCAGCGCCCGGGCGGCGGCCAGGTCGTCGACGACGGCGACCTTGGCCAGCAGCCGCGACAGCGCCGGGCGCAGCGTCGTCGGGGCACTCGACGACGTCGGTCGCGTACGCCGCGCCGGCCGGCAGGTCGGGCCAGGCGCCGCGCTCGTCGACCGCGGCCCCGCCGAGCAGCAGCCCGGCCCGGCCGAGGTCGTCGGCCTTGAGGTGTCCGATCGCGCTCGAGCGCCGCGTCGACGTCGCGTCACGGCGACGGCGTCGGCCGCACTGCCGAGCGCAGCGGCGACGGCGGTCTCGTAGCCCGGTCGGACGCTGAGCAGCGCGGCCACCGAGCCGAGCAGGCCCGAGACCGATGCTCGGTGGCGGCGAGCAGCGCGCCCGGCGCCGTCCTTGCGGTTCAGGCCGAGCTCGAGCGCCTCCTTGCGCGCGGCCAGGGCGCGACGCGCTCGCGCTCGGCGGCCTGGGCCTCCTCGCGCAGCCTTGGCCAGCCGCTCCTCGAGGTCGGCGAGCAGCGCCGCTCGCGGCCTCGTGCTCGGCGTCGAGGCCCTCCTCGCCGGCGTCGAGGCCGGCGACCCGGGTCTCCAGCGAGGTGAAGCGACTGCTGGGCCTGTCTCGGCCCGGGCGAGCGGCTCCTCGCGGGCCTCGTCGAGCCGGGCGACCTCGTCCTCGGCGGCCGCGGCGCGGCTGCGCAGGCCGTTGACCTGGCCGTGCAGCCGGGCCAGGCCCTCGCGCCGGTCGGCGGCCGCCCGCTGACAGGCCGGCGACCCGGCGCTCCTCCTCGCGAAGCAGCTGCTCGGCGGCCTGCCGGGCGGCGACCGCCTGCTCGAGGGCGGCGCGGTTCTGCTCGACCTCGGCGAGGATCTGCGGTCTCCTCGCCCGCGACGCGCTCGGCCTCGGCCTCGAGCTCCTCGGGGTCGCGGCCGATCGGCGGACTCGGTCGCTCGGCGACCTGCTGCGCGTTGCGGACCCGCTCGGCGGCCAGGCCGGCGGTGCCGCGCAGCCGCTCGCGCAGCCCGGAGAGCGCGAACCAGGTCTCCTGGGCCTGCGCCAGCGCCGGCAGGTCCTCGCGCAGGGCCGCCTCGAGGGCGGCCTCGCCTCCCGGGTCGCGGTCGATCTCGGCCTCGACCTCGGCGCGGCGCTCGAGCAGCACGCTCTCGTCGGCGAGCTCCTGCTCCAGCGCGGTGCGGGCGGTGGCGAGGTCGTCGGCGAGCAGCCGGGCCCGGGCGTCGCGGACGTCGGCCTGGACGACCTGCGGCCCGGCGGGCGACCTCGGCCTGCCGGCCCAGCGGCTTGAGCTGGCGGCGGATCTCGCTGAGCAGGTCGCTGAGCCGGGTCAGGTTGCCGTCGGTCGCGTCCAGCTTGCGCAGCGCCTTCTCCTTGCGCTTGCGGTGCTTGAGGACGCCCGCCGCCTCCTCGATGAAGCCGCGGCGGTCCTCGGGCGTGGCGCGCAGGATCGAGTCGAGCTGGCCCTGGCCGACGATGACGTGCATCTCGCGGCCGATGCCGGAGTCCGAGAGCAGCTCCTGGACGTCGAGCAGCCGGCACGGCGTGCCGTTGATGGCGTACTCCGAGCCGCCGTTGCGGAACATCGTCCGGCTGATCGTGACCTCGGCGTACTCGATCGGCAGGGCGCCGTCGGAGTTGTCGATGGTCAGCTGCACCTCGGCGCGACCGAGCGGGGGCCGGCCGGAGGTGCCGGCGAAGATGACGTCCTCCATCTTGCCGCCGCGCAGCGACTTGGCGCCCTGCTCGCCCATCACCCAGGCGAGCGCGTCGACGACGTTGGACTTGCCCGAGCCGTTGGGCCCGACGATGCAGGTGATCCCGGGCTCGAGCTGCAGGGTGGTCGAGGAGGCGAAGGACTTGAACCCCTTCAGGGTCAGGCTCTTCAGGTACACGTGAGGCTCCTCAGTCCGGACTGTGCTGGCCGCGGCTGACGCCGAGGCGTACGCGCGCGAACAGGCATCCTATGCAGGACTCCTGCCGGGGGAAGCGGCACCGTCGAGACTACGTGGCCCGTCGCGTCGCGCAGCGGCAGTGTCCGCGTGTCGCGCCAGCGGGGCGGATCGGTCACCGGTTCGTCGTCGTGGGCGATGTGGCGCAGCTGGCGCCAGATCAGCACCACGAACACCGCGGAGCCGGCGAAGGCGAACCAGAACGGCGCCGTCACCCCCAGTGCCGCGCGCAGCAGGCCGCCGATCGCGGCACCGATCACCAGCCCGCCGAACACGCCGAGCATGTTCACGCTGCCACCCGGCCCTGCAACGCGGTCGGCACGGCGCGCTGGCGCACGGTCGCGGACGTCGTACCCCAGATGAAGGCGTGCGCGCCGAAGACGAAGAAGATCCCGAGCGCGACGCCGGCCGTCCTGGTGAGCGCGAGCGAGAGGTGGGTGAACGTCTCGATGACCAGCCCGACGCGCATGAGGTTGCCCAGGCTGACCCGCCGCGTGATCCACCCGTACGCGAGCCGTGCCCGCCAGCCCGCCGACCGCGGAGAAGGTGGTGACCAGGCCGAAGCCGACCGCCCCCATCTCGAGTCGTTGGGTCGTGTACAAGCACCAGCACCGACCAGGCCGCCCCGAAGGTGATGTTGAAGATGAAGATGGTGAGCATCAGCGTGCGGACCGCCGCGTGCTGCCAGACCCACCGGAACCCTTCGACCACGTCGGCACGGAGGTGGCTGCGCTTCCCGGTTCCTGGCCGTGCGGCGGCAGCACGATCCGGGAGACCAGGCTGGCGGGCGAGCACGGTTGCCTGCGGCGCGAGTGTGCCTCGGCGCACGGGGCCGGTGGTTGGTTGGGTGGGCCGTCGGGTCGGTCCGGCCTCCGGTCGCTGGGCTCGCCGTGTCGCCCGCAGGTCTCTGCCGCTGCCGCCGGTCTGGGCGTGGGCGCCACGCCTCCCTTTACGCTCCACTGCGGCGCGGCCCGTCCCGACGTCCCGCGATCGGCGCACCGACCCCGGGGGAAGAAGAAGGATCGGTGGATGGGTCTGATCTGGCTCACGTCACGACGAGTCGTGGTGACCCATCCGAAGAATCTCCATCACCCGGGGACCGGCGGCCCCGAGGCGGCGGTCGGGCCTGGTCGGCCGCCGATGGCGAACGCCAAGGGATCGCGCGGCGCCCCAAGACCAAAGCCGGCGGCAGCGGCACACTAGTCGGGGCCCTGTGTCTGATCCAGAGGCGCATCCCCAGTGGAGCGAGGGGGACGCCGGGTCACACCCCGCACCCGCAACCACCGACCCCGCCGCGCCGCAGGCGCACCCGCCGCGCCGCAGGCGCAAGCACCCGGTTTAGGCGTCGGGCGGGCCGAGCGCCTTCAGGCCGCCGACCAGCAGGTCGATGCCGAAGCGGAAACGCTCGTCGCCCGACCCGGACGTCATCGTCGACGCGAGCGAGCTCAGCAACGGGAAGTGCTCGGCAGGCAGGCGTTCGAGCACCGCGCGGACGTTGCCGATCACGTCGGTCTCGCTCGTCCGCGGGTCGTGGCCGCCGGCCCGTGCCCGCCAGATGTCCTCTTCCACGGCGACCGACGCGACGTAGAGCGACGCCACGTCGATGAACCAGGCGACGTGCTGGTCGGCGACACCTCCGGCCCGCAGGAGAGCGACCAGTCGCTCGGTCACCACCATCAGACCGGGATCGAGCGGGATCATGCCGAGCGAGCAACGCGCGACGCCGGGGTTGGCGCGGTAGAGCTCGAGCAGGTCGACCATCGCGTCGCGCACCTGGACGTCCCACCGAGCGGGATCCGGATCGGGCACCTGCCACTGCGCGGAGACCCGGCCGACCACGAGCTGGTCGAGCTCGGCCCGGTTGGCGACATGGGCGTACAGCGACGCAGGGCCGGTGCCGAGCGCGCGGGCGATCGAGCGCATCGTGACGGCGTCGTACCCGTGCTTGCGCATCTGGTCGATGGCCACCTCGACGATCCGCTCGACCGACAATCGTTCGGCCGAGGGAGTGCGCCGGGCCCGGGCGTGGGCCTCGGGCCGCTGGCCGAAGACCTGGCTGACGACCGCCGCGACGCTGTCGGCGACCTGTCGGCGACCTGGTCGGCGAGGTGGTCTGCCACGGCCTCGGGCGCGGTCACGGTGATGTTGTCGCCGAGCCTGAACGACCGGGTCTCACCTGCCACGGACACAAGTGTAACCAGATTCAACGAACATTGTTCGCCGTACGCTGACGAACCTCAGCGCCGAGGAGGCGCCGACCGCGCGCCCGGAGGCGTGCCGGCCGCGGGTCAAGCGAGCTCGAGGACCTCTTCGTCTGCGGACTCGGTGGCCATCGAGGCGAGCGTGTCGTTCTCCATCTGGAGACGCAGCGTGGCAGCCTCGAGGTCAGCGATCCGTTGGCGCAGAAGGTGGTTCTCACGAGCGAGGCGGGCAGTCACGCGGGGGTCGGTGCCGCCCATGTAGCCGAGGAGAGCCTTGGCCATGGATATGTCCTCCGGGGGAGATCTTGGGGTGTGGCCCGGACCGGACCGCCTCCAAGAGTCTCACGGATAACGAGTTGGTATCAACCCCCGGCCGGGCCCGGTCCGACCCGCCGGGCCCGTGGCGCCGGCTGGCAGACCGGGCAGAAGAACGAGGACCGGTTCATGAAGCTCACCCGCCGGATCGGGGTACCGCAGCGCGAGCAGGGCAGGCCCTCCTGGCCGTACACCTGGAGCGACCGGTCGAAGTAGCCGCTCTCTCCGTTGACGTTGACGTAGAGCGCATCGAACGACGTGCCACCCTCCCCCAGCGCGGCCGTCATCACCCCGCGGGCCGCGTCGAGCACGCGCTCGACGTCGGCACGGGAGAGCCGGTCGCCGCGACGCTCGCCGTGCAGCCGCGCCTGCCACAGTGCCTCGTCGGCGTAGATGTTGCCGACGCCGGACACCATGGTCTGGTTGAGCAGGATCCGCTTGATCCCCGAGGAGCTCCGGCGCACCCGGCGGACGAACGCGGCGTCGTCGAACTCGGCATCGAGCGGGTCGCGCGCGATGTGGGTCAGCTCCGCCGGAAGTTCCGCCCCGGCCGGCGCGAACCAGAGCCCACCGAACATGCGCTGGTCGACGAACCGCAGGTCGACCGGAGGGCGCCGGCCGCCCGTGCCGAGGCGGAATCGGACCCGCAGATGGCGCTCGGCGGGGGCGTCGGACTGCTGCACCAGCAGCTGGCCGCTCATGCCCAGGTGAGCGAGCAGGGCATCGGCCGGACCCTGTCCTGGGCCTCCCGAGCGGTCGAGGGGCAGCCAGAGGTACTTCCCGCGTCGCCGGACGTCGGTGAACACCCGGCCGGTCATTCGGGCCGCGAAGTCCTCGGGACCGGGCAGGTGTCGGCGCAGGGGTCGCGGGTGCAGCACGTCAACGGACTCGATGGTGCGGCCCAGCACGTGGGCCTCCAGCCCGCGCCGGACGACCTCGACCTCGGGGAGCTCAGGCACCGCCGGCCGACACGTCGGCGGCCGCCGCGGACAGCTCGTCGACGAGCGTGCGGTACGCCGACTCGGCCGCCTGCTGCTCGGCCTCCTTCTTCGAACGGCCCACGCCGTGGCCGTGGAGGCGGTCGGCGACGCGCACCTGCGCGGTGAAGGTCTTCATGTGGTCGGGGCCTGCGTCCTCGATGACGTACTGCGGAACGCCGAGGTCGTGCTCGGCGCAGAACTCCTGCAGGCTGGTCTTCCAGTCCAGGCCGGCGCCGAGCGCCGCGGCCGCCTCGAGCAGCGGGTCGAAGAGCAGGTGCATCAGCCGGCCGGCGCTCTCGAAGCCGCCCGAGAGGTAGGTCGCGCCGATGAGTGCCTCGACGGTGTCGGCCAGGATCGAGGACTTGTCGTGGCCACCGGTCGACTCCTCCCCCTTGCCGAGCCGGATGTGCGGCCCGAGCCCGATCGTGCGCGCCACCTCGGCGAGCGCGCGGGCGTTGACCACGGCCGCCCGGAGCTTGGCGAGCCGGCCCTCGGACAGCTCGGGGTGGGAGAGGTACAGCGTCTCGGTGATGACCACCCCGAGCACCGAGTCACCGAGGAACTCCAGGCGCTCGTTGGTCGGCAGGCCGCCGTTCTCGTAGGCGAAGGAGCGGTGCGTCAGGGCGAGCTCGAGCAGCTCGGGATCCAGCTGGGGATCTCCGAGCGCGGCACGCAGGTCCTTGAAGGCCTCGGTGTCGTGCGACTGCGGCGTCAAGGCGCGAGCAGCCTCGTCAGATGACCTGACGCCGGTCGGACCGGGCGCCGTACTGACCACACTCGGGGCAGGCGCGGTGCGGCAGGTGCTTGGCACCGCACGCCGGGTTGGCACAGGTCACCAGCGACGGCGCGACGGCCTTCCACTGCGAGCGACGGTGACGCGTGTTGCTGCGCGACATCTTCCGCTTCGGGACAGCCACGGTGTTCTCCTTGTTCGAGTCAGGCCCGGGTCAGCGTACCGGCCGGGTCGGCGACTTTCAGTTCTTCTCGGTCTGAGCCTGCGGCACTGCGAGATCGGCCAGGGCCGACCATCGGGGGTCGACCGCGTCGTCGTGCCGGTGGTCCGGGTCGTCGGCCAGGCGCGCACCACACTCGGCGCACAGTCCTGGACAGTCGTCCTGGCACAACGGCTGGAACGGCAGTGCGAGCACCACCGCATCCCGCAGCACCGGTTCGAGGTCGAGCAGGTCTCCCTCGAGCCGGCTGACATCGTCGTCCTGGTCGTCCCCGTCGGCGGGGTCGTACAGGTAGAGCTCCTGGAAATCGACCGTGACTTCGTCCTCGATCGGCTCCAGGCACCTCGCGCACTCGCCCTCGACGTCGGCCGTGGCCGTCCCGGTGACGAGCACCCCGTCCATGACCGCCTCGAGCCGCAGGTCCAGCTGGACCGGCGAGCCCTCGGGCACTCCCAGGATCTCGATGCCGAGCTCTGCAGGTGCTTCAGCCGAGAACGACATCGTGCGCTGGGACCCCGGGCGGCGGCCGAGCTCGCGTGTGTCGAGCACGAGCGGCGCTCTCGGGTCGAGCAAGTCGTGCACGGTGTCACTTCCGGTTGAGGCTCTGCAGAACCTACGGGAGTCTATCCGCAGCGCCGCTCCCCCACCAAAACGTCGCGGCGCCAGCGTCGCCAGGTGCCGCGGATGGCGGCACCACCAGCGTCGCCAGACGTGGTGCCTGGCAAGGCGGAGGAGCGAAGGCGGCCTTCGAGCGGAGCGGGCCGTCGAGCGACGACAACGCAGCCAGGTGCCCCGGATGGCGGCACCACCAGCGTCGCCAGACGTGGTGCCTGGCAAGGCGGAGGAGCGAAGGCGGCCTTCGAGCGGAGCGGGCCGTCGAGCGACGACAACGCAGCCAGGTGCCGCGGATGGCGGCGCTGGTCAGCGCTCGAGGTGGTCGGGGAGGGAGATCCCGGCGACGTCGCTGTCGTCGCCCAGCCCGTGGACGTGCCCACCCGACAACCTGGCGCGGCCCTTGCGGATGACCTCGATGGTGCGCTGGAGGGTCTGCTCGAAGCTCGCCTGCTTCTCCTCGAGGGTCGCACCCCGCAGCTCCACGACGGCCGCAGGGTCCTCGCCCAGACCACGTGGGGCGTCCCCGGCCGGCGGCACGCGTCCCGTGCGCACCTGCTCCAGCGTGTGCTCGAGGGCGAGCTCGAAGTTCGCCAGCTTCTCCTCGACGTACTGGTCGGTCTCGGCTCGCAGCTCACGGGCGTCGCGTTCGGCCGCGTCGGTGATCTCACTGGCCCGCATCACGGCCAGGCGGTACACGTCGGTGTCGGACACGAGGGCCTCGCGCTCGGCCTCCGCGGCACGGACGATCTCCTCGGCCTGGGTGACGCCCTCGGCGAGCATCGCCTCCCGATCGCCGACGACCTCCGACGCCTGGGAGAGGGTCAGGTCGATCGCACGCTCGAGGGCGCCGAGCAGGTCGAGGTACTCCGCGCGGTTGATCATCACCGACGCCGACATCGGCACCGACCGCGCGCCCTCGATCGCCACCCTCAGGTCACGCATCCGGGCGTCGATGTCGGACTTCACCGCTCGCCCTCGGACTGGGCACGTCTCTCCTCGAGGCGCACGTGCAGGCGGTCGAGCACGAACGGCGGCACCAGCGCCGAGACGTCGCCGCCGAACATCGCGACCTCCTTGACCAGCGAGGAGGCCAGGAAGGAGTACTCGGGGCTGGTCGGGATGAACACCGTCTCGACCTCGGCGAGCGAGGAGTTCATCTGCGCCATCTGCAGCTCGTAGTCGAAGTCACTGACCGCGCGCAGGCCCTTCACGATCGCGGCGATGCCGTGCTGCTCGCAGAACGTCGTCAGCAGGCCCTCGAAGCCGGCCACCCTGACGTTGGGGAACTCGGCACACGCCTTCTCGAGCATCTCCATCCGCTCTTCGGCGGTGAACAGCCGTGCGCTCGCCTTCGCCTTGTTCACCCCGATGGCGACGACGACCTCGTCGAAGAGCTGCGAGGCCCGCGACACGATGTCGATGTGGCCGTTCGTGACCGGGTCGAACGAGCCCGGACAGACCGCTCTGCGCACTACCAACTCCTGTCACACGGCGGCGGGTGGGCCGCCCCCCAACGCGTCCGGATCGGTGTCCGAATCGCGGCGAAGGTACCAGAGCACCGTCTCGCCGTACCTCTTCTGCCGGCTGAGGACGAGCCCGTCGGGCCATCGCGGCTCCACGCTACGCGCAGACCGCTCCACCACGACAGCACCGCCGTCCTCGACCCAGTCGTGGGCGACCAGCGCCACGAGCGTCGCGACCACCTCCTCGGCCGGCATCGGGTACGGCGGGTCGAGGTAGACCACGTCGAACGGAGCCTGCGGCGTCGCGGCGAGTACGCCGGCCACGGGCTGCGCGCGCACGTCCACGTCGAGGCCGACCCCCGCGGCGTTCGCCGCCACCAGACGCGCGGTCCTCCGGTCGGACTCGACCGCGGTCACGCCCACCGCCCCGCGCGACGCGGCCTCGAGAGCCACGGCACCCGAGCCGGCGTACAGGTCGAGGAAGCGCAGCCCGCGCAGCGTGCCGAACTGCGCCTCGAGCGCGGAGAACAGCGCCTCGCGCACGCGGTCCGACGTCGGCCGCGTCGCGTCGCCCGGCGGCGTGCGCAGCCGGCGCCCGCCGGCGGCACCGCCGATGATGCGGGTCACGGGGTCATCGCCTGGTCATCGGCCGGGACCATCGACTCAGGCCTTGTCCAGGAAGTCGGCCCGCTCGGACTCCTCGACGCCGAGCACGGCCGCCCGGAGCCCCGGTGCTCCGCTCAGGTCGGGGTCCTGCTCCAGGTACGCCGTCGCGGCCTCCCGCGCGGCCACGATGACGTCCTCGTCGTTGAGCACCGACAGCAGCTGGAGCGCCGAGCGGCGGCCGCTCTGCTCGACGCCGAGCACGTTGCCCTCGCGCCGCTGCTCGAGGTCGATCCGCGAGAGCTCGAAGCCGTCCCGCGTCGAGGCGACCGCGGACAGCCGCTCCATGCTGGCACTGTCGGGCTGCGCGGCCGTCACCAGCAGGCACAGGCCGGCGTGGCCGCCGCGGCCGATCCGGCCGCGCAGCTGGTGCAGCTGGGAGACCCCGAACCGGTCGGCGTCGAGGATCACCATGACCGTGGCGTTCGGCACGTCGACGCCGACCTCGATCACCGTCGTGGAGACCAGGACGTCGACCCCGCCGTCGGCGAAGGCCTGCATCACCCGGTCCTTGTCCTCCGGGCGCCATCCGGCCGTGCAGCATCTCGATGCGCAGCCCCTGCAGCGGCCCGTGGGCGAGCTCCGGCGCGAGGTCCTCGACGGCGAACAGGTCGGGGGCCTCGGCCGGCCCCCCCCTCCTCGGGCGTCGTCGTCGCCGATCCGGGAGCAGACGACGTAGGCCTGGCGACCCTGGCCGACCTCCTCCCGGATGCGCTGCCAGGCCCGCTCGAGCCAGGCCGGCTGCGCGCTGCACGGGTACGACGGTCGACTGCACGTCGCCCCGGCCGGCCGGCAGCTCGGTGAGCGTCGAGGTGTCCAGATCGCCGAAGACGGTCATCGCGACCGTCCGCGGGATCGGCGTCGCGGTCATCACCAGCACGTGCGGCGGCGTGCCCGCCTTGCCGGTCAGCGCGGCGCGCTGCTCGACCCCGAACCGGTGCTGCTCGTCGACCACGACCAGGCCGAGGTCGAAGAACTGGACCTTCTCCTCGAGCAGCGCGTGGGTGCCGATCACGATGCCGGCCTCGCCCGAGGCGGCGTCGAGCATCGCCTGCGCGGCGCGCGGCGGTGCCCATCGAGCCGGTGAGCAGCACGACCCGGGTCGCCGTCCTCGGCGCCCCCCAGCTGGCCGCCCTCGCCGAGGTCGCCGAGCATCGCCCGGATCGACCGCAGGTGCTGCTGGGCGAGCACCTCGGTCGGCGCCAGCAGGGCCGCCTGCCCCCCGGAGTCGACCACCTGGAGCATCGCCCGCAGCGCGACGAGCGTCTTGCCCGAGCCCGACCTCACCCTGCAGGAGCCGGTGCATCGGGTGGGCCGCCGCGAGCTCGCCGGCGATCTCCTCCCCGACGCGCTCCTGACCCGCGGTCAGCGTGAACGGCAGCCGCTCGTCGAACCGGGCCAGCACGCCGTCGGTCCGGCGCCGGCGCGCGGCGTCGCCGGATCGGCCCGGAGCGCTGCCCGGCGCCGGGCGAGCACGGCCTGGGTCACGAACGCCTCGTCGTACTTGAGCCGCTTGCGGGCGGCCCCGAGCTGCTGGTGGTCGTCCGGGCGGTGCATCCAGCGCAGGGCCTGGTCGACCCCGATGCAGTCCCTCGGCGCGCCACCGGATCTCCTCGGGCAGCGTCTCGGGCACCTCGTCGAGCAGGTCGAGCGCGAAGCCGACGGTCTCCTCGATCTGCCAGCTGTTCAGCTTGCCGGCGGCCTTGGTAGATCGGGATCAGGGCCGGCATCCGCTCGAGGCGTCACCGTCCTCGACGTACATCCGCGAGTCCGGGTTGGTCAGCTCCCAGCGGCCGTTGAACCACTTCAGCCGCCCCGAGAACATCCCCGACCCGGCCGACGGCGACTCCTTCGGCCCGCCAGTCCGCGGTCCCCGCTTGCCCGGTCGAACCAGGTCAGTGCGAGCACACCGTCCTCGGCCTTCACCCGCACCTCGAGGCGGTAGGCCTGCCGCTTGGTGCGTCGGTCCTGGTAGGTCTTCGGCTCGGAGTGGACGATCTCGCCGACCAGGGAGAGGAAGTCGCCCTCGGTCAGCTCGCCGAGGTCGCTGAGCCGACCGCGCTCGACGTAGCTGCGCGGGTAGTGACCGAGCAGCTCGCCGACCGTCGTCGAAGCCGGTCTCCTTGGCGATCTTGGGGTGGCCCGCGAGCCGCCCTTCCCGGTCACGGTCGTCGAGCGGTGAGTCCCAGCGACACGCGCACCATCAGGCGCCCGCTCGCGGCCCGGTCACTCGACCGCCACCAGGAGCGGGTAGCGAGCCTGGCCGCCCTCGTAGACGAGCACGTCGACGCCGGGATGCTGCGCCTCGACCCAGGCCTGGCAGCGCTCGGCGAGGTCGCCGCCCTCCGCGCCGGAGACCAGGGTGACCAGCTCGCCACCGCCGCCGAGCAGCCGGTCGAGCACCTGCGGTGCCCACCTCGAGCAGGTCGTCACCGACGATCGCGAAGTCGCCCTGGAGGACACCGAGCACGTCGCCCGGCTCGCACGGCCCGGCGGTGGTCATCGCCTGCTTCGCGGCCACCGTCACCGCGCCGTGGCGGGTGCCGCGGGCCGCCGAGGTCATGTGCACCACGTCGGAGTCGAAGTTGCGGCCCGGGCTCGTGCACCGCGATCGCCGCGATGCCCTGGACCTGCGCGCGGGTCGGCACCACCACGACGCGCACGTCGCCGCTCTCCTCCGCGGCCGCCGCGGCCGCCCCCGCCACCCCGACGGAGTCCGGGTCGTTCGGCAGCACGACGACCTCGTGCGCATGGGTCTGCTCGATCGCGTCGAGGATCTCCCCGGTGCTCGGCCGTCGGCCGGGCCCGCTCTCGATCACCGACGGCGCCAGCTTCGCGGAAGAGCCCGGCGAGCCCGTCGCCGGCGGCCACCGCGACCACCGCGCGCCCGCGCCGCTCGGCGCGCTTCTCGCGCGCCCGGCTGACCTGCTCGGCGAAGTGGGTGACCCGGATCCGGCGAGGGCGGCCGGCGTCGATGCCCGCCTCGACCGCCGACGCCGACGTCGTCGACGTGCACGTGCACGTTCCACAGACCCTCGCCGCCGACGACGACGAGCGAGTCGCCGAGCGCCTGCAGCCGGGTCGCGCAGCGCCGGGATCGCCTCCTCCTCGGCGTCGAGCAGGTACATCACCTCGTAGGCCGGGCCGTCGGCCGTGAGGTCATCCGGTCGGCAGCGGCACCGGGATCGCGTGCCGACCCATCGCCGCAGGCGCGGCGACCGTGCGATGCCCGGTCACGGCGGTCTCGGCGGCGTCGAGGATCACGCACAGGCCCGCGGCCGCCGGCATCGACCACGCCCGGCGTCGCGCAGCAGCTTCATCTGGTCGGGTGTGCGGGCGAGTGCCTCGCGGGCCTCGCTCGACGGCCGCGGAGAGCACGTCGCCGAGGTGTGCCTCCGGGTCCTTCGCCCGTTGCCACGGCCGCGAGGGTCGCCGCCTTCGGCGACGCTGAGCATGGTGCCCTCGACCGGCTCGCCGACTGCCGCGTACGCCGCCTCGGTCGCCAGCACCATCCCCTCGGCGAAGAGCGCGGCCGAGCGGTCGTCCGGCGTCGCCCTGGCCCATCCGGCGCAGGAGCGCGCCGATCAGCTGGCTCAGGATCACCCCGGAGTTGCCGCGCGCACCGAGCAGGGCGCCGCGAGCGTAGACCTGGAGCGCGGTGCGCAGAGTCCGGGGTCGTCGCCGACGCCGGCCAGGTGCTCGGCGAGCGCGTCGCGGGCGGCGTCCATGGTGAGGTACATGTTCGTCCCGGTGTCGCCGTCGGGCACCGGGTAGACGTTGAGCGCGTCGATCTCCTCGCGCGCCTCGGACAGCTCCTGGACCGCGACATCGGCGAACCGGCGTACCGCGGCGAGGTCGAACGTGGCGATCCGCTCGCCCGCCCTGCTCCCGCTCTCGGTGTCCGCGCCCATGACGTGTCACCCGCTCGACGACCAGGACCGTGACCCCGCGGAGCCGGCCGTCCGGTCGCGCTCGATTCGCGTGGAGGGCCGTCGGTCGTCTATCCTTCTTCGGTTGCCCGCGGCGCCCCGCGCCCGGGCCCAGACTTGAGAGACCCGCAACCCAAGGAGTGCACGGTGGCTGCCGTCTGCGACATCTGCGCGAAGAAGCCGGGCTTCGGCAACAACCGGCCGTGGTCGCGCAAGATCACCAAGCGCCGGTTCAACCCGAACATCCAGCGCGTCCGGGCGACCGTCAACGGCTCCCCGAAGCGGATCAACGTCTGCACGGGCTGCCTGAAGGCCGGCAAGGTCACCCGCTGACCCGAGGGTCACCCCAGCCCTTCCCCGAGTCTTCCCCGAGAGGCGCGCGTGCTGCGGCACCCGCGCCTTTCGTGCGTCTGCGGGCAGTTCGTCTGATCCAGCGCGCTGGCGCGCGCTGGATCAGAAGTGCGTGTGCCCCGGACTGCCCTCGTACGCCGCCCCGCCGACCGTGACCGCCGGCGCGTCCGGGTCCTCCCGGGCGGCCACGCGCCCGATCTCGCGGAAGTCGTCCGGGAGCGTCGCCCCGGCCGGGAAGGTGGCCACGAGCGGGTGGTCCTCGCCACCGCCCAGGACGAACTGCATCGGGTCCACACCGAGCGCGGCGCCGACGGCCTGCAGCGGCTCGTCGAGGGGGAACGCATCCGCGTCGATGTCGATCACGACTCCGGAGTCCTCTGCCAGGTGCGAGACGTCGGCAACCAGCCCGTCGGAGACGTCGATCATCGCGGTCGCGCCCCCGGCGGCGGCCGCCGGTCCCGCCTCGTAGGGCGGCTGTGGACGCTGGTGCGCCTCGACGAGCACGCGCGGCGATCGGAAACCGCGACCCAGGACGGCGAGTCCGGCCGCTGCCCAGCCCTGACGTCCTGCGATCGCCAGCACGTCGCCGGGCTGCGCTCCCGACCGGAGCACCGGCGCGACCGTGCACTCGCCGATCACGGTGATCGCGACGACGACCTCGGATCCGGCGCTCAGATCGCCCCCGACGATGCTCGCCCCGACGAGCGCCGCCTCCTCGGCGATGCCGTCGGCGAGGTCGAGCACCCACTGGGCCGGCAGGTCGCGCGGAAGCGCGAGCCCGACGGTGAGGGCGGTGGCACGCCCGCCCATCGCGTTGATGTCGGACAGGTTCTGCGCGGCCGCCCGGCGGCCGACGTCGGTCGCGCTCGCCCACTCGCGCCGGAAGTGACGGCCCTCGACGAGCAGGTCGGTGGAGACCACGACGTGACCCTTCGGCGCCCGGAGGACCGCCGCGTCGTCTCCCGGCCCGACGTACACCTGGGGGCCCTGCTCGAACCGTCCGACGAAGGCGCGCACCAGCCCGAACTCGCCGACGTCACCCACGGTCGCGCCGGCGGCGATCGGCGTCGGGGAGGTCATGGCGCAACTCTCGCACCCGGCGCGTCGCCGCGGCCGACCGGTATGCGTGTTTCGCCCGTCAGCAGGGTCCGGTAGGTTTCGAGTCGGTCCACTCACCGCCCAGACGAGGAGACGTAGATGGTTGTCCAGGCCTACATCCTGATTCAGACCGACGTCGGCAAGGCGGCGGAGGTCGCGGCCAAGATCACCGACATCAAGGGCGTCATCCTCGCCGAGGACGTGACCGGGCCCTACGACGTCATCGTCCGGGCCGAGGCCCGCAACGTCGACGAGCTGGGCAAGCTGGTGGTCGCCAAGGTGCAGACCCTCGAGGGCATCACGCGGACACTCACGTGCCCGTCGTGCACATCTGAGCCTGACTCCGGGACGCCCGTCACCCGCCCGGGTGGCGGGCGTCGTGGCGCTCGCCCTGTTCGCGCTCCTGGTGGCCGGGTGCGGAGGCAACGGGCTCCACGTCGACCGGTTCGCGGTCAGCCCGGCGGGCCACGACGCGTGCCCCGGACTCCTCGACGCGCTGCCCTCCCGGGTGGCGGACCAGACCGACCGCCCGGTCACGGGTAGCACGTACGCCGCAGCCTGGGGCGACCCGGCGATCGTGCTGCGCTGCGGCGTCGGGACCCCGAAGGGCTTCGACCGGTTCGCCCGGTGCCAGCACGCGAACGGCGTCGACTGGTTCGTCCCGGAGTCGGAGATCGGTGACCAGGGCGCAACCGCGGTGATGACCACGATCGGGCGCTCGCCCGCGATCGAGGTCCGGCTGCCGGCCCGCTACCGCCCGGCCGGCGCCGCCGCCGCCATGGTCGACCTCGCCCCGGTCATCAAGGCGCACACGAGCAAGACCACCCCCTGCGCCTGACCCGAGGCGTCAGTTCCTGCCCACCCCAGAACGCCGAGGCGTCAGTTCCTGCCCACCCCAGAACGCCGAGGCGTCAGTTCCTGCCCACCCCAGAACGCCGAGGCGTCAGTTCCTGCCCACCCCAGGATACGCCGAGGCGTCAGTTCCTGCCCACCCCAGGACGCCGAGACGGCACCCAACGTCCGGCGCCGACGCCTCGGCGGGCCTGGACGCACAACAAGTGACGCCTCGGCGGTCGACAGCTGACAACAAGTGACGCCTCGGCGGTTTCGGGGGTGAGGGGGGTGAGGGGTGAGGGAGAGGAGGGAGGGATCAGCGGAGGCCGGTGGGGCGGTTCAGGGCGAGCTGGACGAGCCGGTCGACCAGCTCGGGGTAGCTGACCCCGGAGGCCGCCCACATCCGCGGGAACATCGAGGTGCCGGTGAAGCCGGGCATCGTCTCCACCTCGTTGAGCACGACCCGCCCGTCGGGGAAGACGAAGAAGTCGACCCGGGCCAGACCCTCGACGTCGAGCGCGTGCGAACGCCGCGACCGCGAGCGCGCGCACCTTCGCGGCGACCTCCTCCTCGAGGTCGGCCGGCACGTCGAGCGCGGTGTTCTCCTCCGGCAGGTACTTCGCCTCGAAGTCGTAGAACGTCGTGGGCCGCGTCGACCCGGATCTCGGCGATCTCGCTGGTCTCGGGAGCCGCGCCGTCGAGTCCCTGCAGCACGCCGATCTCGACCTCGCGCGCGCCCATCGCGCGGCCGCCTCGACGAGCACCTTCGGGTCGAAGTGCTCGGCCGCTTCGATCGCGGCACCGAGCTCGTCGGGCGAGTCGACCCGGCTGATGCCGAAGCTCGAGCCCGCCCGCGCCGGCTTGACGAAGACCGGGTAGTGCAGCGCCGCGACCGCCTCCATGACCGCAGCCGGGTCGCGCTGCCACTCCCCGGGGCGCACCAGCACCCACGGCAGCACCGGCAGGCCCTGCGCGGCGAAGAGCAGCTTCATGAACACCTTGTCGGTGCCCACCGCGGAGGACAGCACGCCGGCGCCGACGTACCGCACGCCGGCGAGCTCGAGCAGGCCCTGCAAGGTGCCGTCCTGGCCCCACGGCCCGTGCATCACCGGGAACACGACGTCGACCTCGCCGAGGCTGGTCGGGACGTCGGCTGGCGTCGTGGACCACCAGGTCGGCAGCTCGCACCGACCGACGGGCGCAGCGCGACCTCGCGGTCACCGCGGACCGCGGGCAGCTCGCCGGCAGGCCCGAGGCGCGAGCCGCTCCGGGTCGGCGGACTCCAGCACCCAGCGGCCGTCCGGGGTGATCCCGATCGGGACCACGTCGTACTTCTCGCGGGTCGAGCGCACCGATCACGCCGCCCGGCGGACACGCAGGAGATGGCGTGCTCGCTCGAGCGCCCGCCGAAGACGACGGCGATGCGCGGTCCGCCGCGGCCGACCCGATCCTGACCCGAATCCTGCCCGGACTCATGCCCGAACGACTCGCTCCCTGCTGCTGATCCACCCGGCCGACCCTACCGGCGGCTCGCCGCACCTCGGCCACGGCCTACGCTCGGGCCATGCGCCCCGCCACTCGCGCCGTCCATGCCGGCCGCCCGCCGCACGAACCCGACCAGCCGCTCAACGCGCCGATCACGATGGCCTCGACGTACGTCGCCGGCGGTGACCGTGAGTACGGCCGCTACGCGAACCCCTCGTGGACGCGCCTTCGAGGACGCGCTCGGCGCGCTCGAGGGCGGCCGCTGCCTCGCGTTCGCCAGCGGGCTGGCCGCGGTCGCGACGCTGCTCGACCTGGTCGGCGCCGAGCAGACCGTGGTGGCGCCCCGGCACGCCTACAACGGCACCCTGTCCCAGCTGGCCGACCTCGAGTCGCGCGGCCGGATCCGCTCGCTCCTGGTCGACATCGCCGACACCGCCGCGGTCGTGGCCGCGTGCGAGGACGCCGCGCTGGTCTGGATCGAGTCGCCGACGAACCCGGCCATGGAGGTCGCCGACATCCGCGCGATCTCCGCCGCGGCGCACGACGCCGGCGCGCGCGTGGTCGTCGACAACACGTTCGCCACTCCGTTGCTCCAGCAGCCGCTGGGCCTCGGTGCGGACGTGGTGGTGCACTCGGCGACCAAGTACCTCTCCGGACACTCCGACCTGGTGATGGGCGCGATCGTCACCGCCGACGCCGAGCTGCACGAGGTCCTCAAGGCGCGGCGCGACCTGCTCGGCGCGATCCCGGGCCCGTTCGAGGCCTGGCTGGCTCTCCGCGGCCTGCGCACGCTGGCCCTCCGGGTCGAGCCGCGCCCAGGCGAACGCCGCCGAGCTCGCGGCGCCGGCTCGGCGGCCATCCCGCGGTGAACGAGGTGCGCTACCCCGGGATTCGGCGCGATGATCTCCGTCGTCCTGCCCGATGCCGGCCGGGCGGACCAGCTCACGCACGGCACGTCGCTGCTGGGTGCACGCGACCTCGCTCGGGGGCGTCGAGTCGACCTTCGAGCGCCGCCGCCGCTGGCGGTCGGAGCCACGCACCATCCCGGAGGGCCTGGTCCGCCTCTCGGTCGGCATCGAGGACGTCGAGGACCTCTGGGAGGACCTCGTCGCTGCCCTGGACGCAACCGTGCCGACCGCCTGACCCGAGACACCAGACCCATGACCACGCTCGCCGCCCTGCCCTCCGGGCTCACCTCCCGGGCCCTCACCCGCGACGACGCGCCCGCGGTCTACGCGGTGATGGCCGCCGAGCAACAGCGCACGCTCGGCCGGATCGACATCGAGGAGGCCGACATCGTCGCGGACTGGGCGCGACCCAGCCACGACCTGTCCACCCAGACGGTCGGAGTGTTCGACGGCGACCACCTGGTCGCGTACGCCGAGGTCGTCGGCCACACCCGGGGCGACGCTGCCGTGCACCCCGACCGCCACGGGCGCGGATCGGCACCTGGCTCGCACACTGGATGCAGGACCGCGCCCGTTCCTGGGCCACCCGGAGATCGGCATGCCGGTGCCGGTCGGGTCACCCGGCGAGGCCTTGATGCGCGCGCTCGGCTACCACGTGCGGTGGACCTCGTGGGTGCTGCAGATGCCCGCCGGTCAGGCCCTTCCCCAGCGGCCGCTGCCCGAAGGGCACTCGATCCGCGATTGCCGAGTCCGACGACGACCGGCGCGCCGCGCACGACGTGATCGAGGACGCCTTCCTCGAGTGGTCGGAGCGCGCCAAGCAGCCCTATGACGACTGGCTCGCCCAGGTCGTCGGTCGCCCGGGTTCGAGCCGTGGAACCTGCGGATCGTCGTCGACGGCGACCGGCGAGGTGATCGGCGGCCTGCAGCATCGTGCTCGCCGGCGACACCGGCTTCGTCGCCGAAGGTCGCCGTACGCCGTGACCGTCGGGGCCGGGGCTCGCCCAGGCCCTGCTCGCGGACGCCTTCCGGTCGCCCGCGAGCACGGTGCGACCGGTCCGAGCTGAGCACCGACTCGCGCACCGGGGCCCTCGACCTCTACCTCGGCCTCGGGATGGAGATCACCGACACTGGGTGAACCTCGGGATCACGCTCTGACGCGCTCGCGACGTCGGCGAACCGCGGCGCACCCGGCTCGAGGTCGACCCGCGCGGCGCGGGCGACGTAGCTGATCGCGTGGTACCAGCCGCACAGGAGCAGCAGGTCGAGGATCTCGACGTCGTCGAGCTCCTGCTCCAGCGCCGCCCACAGCGCGTCGTCGAGGTCGGCCGTGATCGTGCAGCGCGTCGGCCGCGCGGACCAGCAGCCGGTCGCGCGCGTCGGTCCAGCAGCCGTCGTCCGCCGACCCGTGGGTCAGCGAGGAGCCTGCTCGCGGCGTGAGCCCGACCCGGTCGGCGAAGAACAGCACGTGCACGCCCCACTCGTACTCCGCAGCCGCACCGCGCGCAGGTCGGTCGATCAGGATCTCGCGGTCACGCATCGTCAGGGACAGCCGCGGGCTGAGCTCGTAGGCGCCCCACTCGCCCATCGCCGTCGGTCATCGGGAGGTTGCGCGACGAAGGTGCGGAACAGCCCGATCGGCGGCGACGCCTGGCGGCATCATCGCCGCCAGCCGGCGGCCGACCTCCGGATCGTACGGCGGTGACAGCGGGGTGATCCTGGCCCGAGCACCTCCGCTGTTTCGGTTTCCGAAATACGCTCCCCAGTATGCTTCGGAAACCGAAACGTCGCAAGGAGGACGGATGCCTGCACGCACGATCCCCGGTCCCGGGGCGCCGGTCCGCGGGTCCCGCACCGGGCCGCCCGGTGATGGCCGCGCTCGACCTGCTCGGCCGGCGCTGGTCGCTGCGCCTCCTGTGGGAGCTGCGCGACGGACCCGCTCGGCGCACGAGCGCTCCGCGAGCGCTGCGACGCGATGTCCTCGAGCGTGCTCTACGAGCGTCTCGGGGAGCTGGCCGAGCCGGGCTGGTCACGCGGGCCGACGACGGCCGCTACGTCGCTGACCGAGCTCGGCCGCGTCGCTGGGCGAGGCGCTGGCGCCGCTCGACGCGTGGGCGCGCCGCTGGAGTCGGGCACGCTGAGTCGGCGCGCACGTCGGCGGCACACGCCGGTTCCGCCACAGTCGGTCGGCAGTGCGTTCCGCAGCCGGCTCGCTGCTCGACCACCGACGATCGGGTCCGCCGGCGCGCCCCCGATCAGTCCCGCTCGGCCTTGGTGTCGCGGGCGATGAAGGCGTCCATCATGTCGCGGGCGCTGATCTCGCCGCGGACGACCGCGTCGACGTGCTCGGCGATCGGGGCGTCGACGCCGGTGTCGCGGGCCAGCTGGAGGATCGAGGAGCAGGACTTCGCGCCCTCGGCGACCTGCCTGGTGGAGGCGTAGATCTCCTCGGTGCGTCATCCCCTGGCCGAGCTTCTCGCCGAACGTGCGGTTGCGCGACAGCGGCGACGAGCAGGTGGCGACCAGGTCGCCGAGTCCGGCCAGCCCCATCAGCGTCAGCGGGTCGGCACCGAGCGCCATCGCCAGCCGGGCGGTCTCGGCGAGCCCGCGGGTGATCACCGAGGCGGTGGTGTTGTCGCCGAAGCCGAGGCCGACCGCCATCCCGACGCAGAGGCCGACGACGTTCTTGTAGGCGCCGCCGAGCTCGCAGCCGAGCACGTCGGTGCTGCGGTACGGGCGGAACGCGCGCGAGTGGCACAGCGCCTGCACCCGGTGGGCGACGTCCTCGTCCGCGCAGGCGACCACGCTGGCGGCCGGCTCGCGCATGCGCGATCTCCTTGGCGAGGTTCGGCCCGCTGACCACGCGCGATCCGCTCGGGCCCGGCGCCGGTGACCTCGGCGATCACCTCGCTCATCCGCTTGGTGGTGCCGAGCTCGACGCCCTTCATCAGCGAGATGAAGGTCGCGTCCTCGGCGATCACCGGCGCCCAGCCGGTCAGGTTGTCGCGCAGGGTCTGCGACGGCACCGACAGCACGACGAACTCCGCGCCGTCGAGCGCCTCGGCCGGGTTGGTGCGTCGCCCGCACCCGGTCGGGCAGCTCGATGCCCGGGAAGTAGTCGGGGTTCTCGTGCTTGTCGTTGACGTTCGCGCACGACCTCGTCCCGGCGCGCCCACAGCACGCACGTCGTTGCCGGCGTCGGCGAGCACCAGCCCGAACGCCGTGCCCCAGGACCCGGCACTGAACACCGCGACCCGGGCCATCAGGCGCGCCTCCCCTTCTGGTCCTTGTGCGGGGTTGCCGATCTGCTTCACCCCGGCCGCGCGCGGGTCGAAGCGCACCGTCGGCGGCGTCTCGCCGCGCAGGTCGGCGACCAGCTCGGTGATCGCCGACCATGATCCGGTCGGTGGCCTCCTGCAGCACCTCGTTGGTGATCGGCTTGCCGATCAGGTCGTCGAGGTCGACCGGGTCGCCCACCTTGTAGTGCGCCGTTCGCCGCGGGACGGCGTGGAACCGCACGGAGTACGCCGGCAGGATCTCCTGCGCGCCCCACTGGCCGATCGGGATCACCGGGCAGCCGGTCTCGAGCGCGATCCGGGCGGCACCGGTCTTGCCCCGCATCGGCCAGCCGCCGGGATCCTTGGTGATCGTGCCCTCGGGGTAGACCCCGACGCAGCCACCCTCGCGCACCGCGTCGCACGCGGCCTCGAAGGCCTTCGCGGCGTCGGTGGTCAGCCGGGAGACCGGGATCTGCCTGGCGTCGCGGACGACGTACTTGATGACCGGCGTCTCGAAGAGCGCGTCCTTGGCGAGGTAGCGCACCAGGCGACCGTGCTCGTAGAGCAGCCAGGCCAAGGTGATCGGGTCGATGTGCGAGACGTGGTTCATCGCGATGACGCAGCCGCCGGAGGCGGGGATCTTCTCGCCGTCGATCCAGTCGTGCTTCGTGGTGGTCAGCAGCAGCGGCTTCAGGACCGCCACCGCAGTCGTCCAGGCCCAGCCGCGCTTCTCCTGCAGCTTGCGGACCTTCACCATGGGTTCGTCCCTCCAGCCGTCGTGCCGGCCGCCAGGCCAGTCTCCCTGGCAGCCGTCGAGCTGCCCGTGCCGCCGGTCGTCTCGACCGTGCAGGTAGAGACTACCGACGCGCTGGGAGGATCGCCCTCGTGACGACACCCCGCTTCACCCTGCTGGTCCCGGTCAAGGACGGCCGGCGCGCGAAGACCCGGCTCGGCGACGTCGGCGCCCGGGGCCGCGCGGACCTGATGGCGGCGTTCGCGCGGACGCCGTCGCCGCGGCACGCCGCAGCCTCCTGGTCGAGGTCTTCGTCGTCGGCGATCCGGGCGCCCTCGTGGCCTGTCGCCGGACCTCGGGGTCGACGTCGTGCCCGACGAGGGCGACGGAGACCTCAACCGTGGCGTTGCGGCGCGCGGCCGAGCGCGTGGCCCGGCCCACGCTCGGCACGGCCGTGCTCCTCGCCGACCTGCCCTGCCTGCGCACCGAGGACCTCGAGACGGCACTCGTCGCCGACGGTCGGCGCTATGTCGCCGACGCAGCCGGCACCGGGACGACGCTGCTGCTCGCGCCGCCCGGGGTCGCCCTGGACCCGCGTTCGGGCCGGGCTCGGCCGCGGCACACCTCGAGAGCGGCGCAGCTCCGGTCGAGGGCGACCTCGCGTCACTGCGGCTCGACGTCGACACCACGGCCGACCTCGAGGCGGCGCTGCGCCTGGGCGTCGGGCGGCACACCGCGGACGCCGTCGCGAGACTCCTGCACACCAACGAGGACCGCTGACCTCGGACCCGCACCCGGACACGCCCCGGACACGCAGCACAGCGGCGGCGTCCCGGTCGGGACGCCGCCGCTGGTGTGCGAGTGGTGCGGGTCAGCGCTTCTTGGCAGCCTTCTTCGCCGTCTTCTTGGCAGCGGTCTTCTTGGCCGGAGCCTTCTTGGCCGCGGACTTCTTGGCAGGCGCCTTCTTCGCGACCTTCTTGGTGGCGGCCTTCTTGGCAGGTGCCTTCTTGGCTGCGGTCTTCTTGGCCGGAGCCTTCTTGGCTGCGGTCTTCTTGGCCGGCGCCTTCTTCGCGACCTTCTTGGTGGCGGCCTTCTTGGCCGGTGCCTTCTTCGCTGCGGTCTTCTTGGCCGGAGCCTTCTTCGCTGCGGTCTTCTTCGCGGTGGTCTTCTTGGCAGCGGCCTTCTTCGCCGGAGCCTTCTTGGCGGCCTTCTTGGCAGCCGACGCGGACTTGGTCGCGGTCTTCTTGGCGGCCGCCGCGGTGCGGCCGACTGCAGCCGAGGGCGCCGACGTGCTGAGGGCCGGGAGCTTCTTGGCGCCCGAGACCACGGCCTTGAGGTCAGCGCCCGCGCTGAACTTCGGGACCGAGGTCCTCTTCGACTTCATCCGCTGACCGGTGGCGGGGTTGCGCACCCACCGGGCCTCGCGAACCCGCTTCTCGAACGACCCGAAACCGGTGATGGCCACCTTCTCGCCCTTGGCCACTTCGCGGGTGATGGTGTCGAGCACCGACTCCAGCGCGTGTGCAGCCGCCTTCTTGTTGCCCTCGTAACGGGCGGCAAGAGCGTCGATCAACTGACTCTTGTTCACAGGCTTCCCTTTCGTGAACGTCTGGCATCGAGCGCCTTGCTCGACTTTCCCCTTGCACGCTAGGCAAAAGTGACTCCCCCCACAATGCATGCGGGCGCGTGTCGGCGCGCGAAATTGCGGGCGGCTCCGCGTCGCTTTCGGGGTGTATTCCCACCCGAGCGAAGGAAACGAGGAACTGTGGTGTCGAGAATCCCCTTACAGGGTTGGGGAAACTCGACTCATGCGCCGAGCACGAAATGCCATCCGAGCCACCACCAGGCCAGGAGAAGGCCGATCTGTGCGGACCGTCGACGCGCCACCCATCGCACGAGATCGGCCAACGTCGGCACTGCCGTTGCTCGTCGTGCGATCAGCTCCGTTGCCACCAGCGACACCGCGA
Source organism: uncultured Actinomycetota bacterium (assembly GCA_963731485.1). Classification (GTDB taxonomy): domain Bacteria; phylum Actinomycetota; class Actinomycetes; order Propionibacteriales; family Nocardioidaceae; genus Marmoricola. The sequence goes on along the minus strand of CAVSVQ010000006.1, from coordinate 275,252 downwards.
CGGCGAGGTACACCAACGAGGTCGCGACACGGGTGCTCATGATGCGTCGTCCTCCGACGAGCCGTCCGCCAGGACGTGCAGCAGGCGCCAGCCGATGAGGAGCCAGACCGCGCAGAACACCGCGCGCGCCGGGCCGGAGTCGAGCCAGGGCTCGACGATGTCGCTGAGCACCGGATGCGCGTGGTTGGGAGTCGTGCCATCAGGCTGGGTCAGGAAGTTGGCGAGCTCGAAGAGGCAGCCGAACACGAGGAGCGCCGGCCACACGAGCCAACCGCGGCCGGCCGGGGCCGACCGTGGCATTCCGCGCCGTCCCCGAAGCAGGACGAGGAGGGCGGCCACGCCGGGCGCGGCGAGCACGAGCCGCATCGGTGCTCCGCCACGCACCAGCGGAAGCACCACCAGCCCGTAGCCGAACGCGATGGCGAGCACGACGCGGGTCCGCAGGACGGGTAGCTCGATGCGACGGCTGTCGCGGAACGCGCCGACCCGGTCAGCCGCAATGACTCCTGCGGTGCCGAGGAACAGCACGATGTCGGTGACGTTGCGTCGCGCCACGTGGGCGACGGTCGCGAGCAGGATGGCCACGACGGCCGGCTCGGTCACGACCCGCCACCACGCGAGATCCGACGCACCCGACTCGGCGACGCCGCTGACGTCCGGCGCGAATTCCTCGGCAGTCACCCAGCCAGCCTAAGGCCGCGCGCGCGCTCCGGTGCCGGGTCAGCGGGCGAGCGTGACCGGCTTCCAGTGCGGCCGCGTCGACTCATAGGTCGCGATCGCGTCATCGTGCGACAGCGTGATGCCGATGTCGTCGAGACCCTCGAGCAGGCGCCAGCGGGTGTAGTCGTCGATGTCGAAGGTGTCCTCGATCGCGTCCGGGCCGTCGCCGGCCCGCACCGTGCGAGTCTCGAGGTCGACGGTGACCGTCGCGCCCGGGTGGTCGTCGAGGTGGTCCCAGAGCCTCTGGACGACCTTCTCGTCGACCTGTGCCGCGACCAGTCCGGCCTTGCCGGAGTTGCCGCGGAAGATGTCGGCGAACCGCGACGAGATCACGACCTTGAAGCCGTAGTTCTGCAGCGCCCAGACCGCGTGCTCGCGCGACGAGCCGGTGCCGAAGTCCGGGCCGGCGACGAGGATCGACGCATCGGCGTACTCAGGCCGGTTCAGCACGAACTCCGGATCGTTGCGCCAGGCTGCGAACAGCCCGTCCTCGAAGCCGGTGCGGGTGACCCGCTTGAGGTAGACGGCGGGGATGATCTGGTCGGTGTCGACGTTGCTCCGCTTCAGCGGCATCGCGACACCGGTGTGGCTGGTGAACTTCTCCATGACTGCTCTTTCCTGGTCAGTGGTTGCGAGAGGGTCGCGGTGACCTCCTCAACCACCGATCGGGGTCAGGTCGGCGGGGCTGGACAACGTGCCACGCACCGCGGTCGCCGCGGCGACCGGGACCGACACCAGGTGGGTCCGACCGCCCTTGCCCTGGCGTCCCTCGAAGTTGCGGTTCGACGTCGACGCGCTGCGCTCCTGCGGGGCGAGCTGGTCGGGGTTCATGCCCAGGCACATCGAGCAGCCCGCGCCACGCCACTCCGCGCCTGCTGCGAGGAAGACCTGGTCCAGTCCTTCCTCGATCGCCTGGTTGCGCACCCGGACCGAGCCCGGGACGACGAGCAGGCGAGTGCCCTCGGCGACGGTGTGTCCCTTGATGATGTCGGCCGCGAGCCGGAGGTCCTCGATGCGGCCGTTGGTGCAGGACCCGACGAACACGGTGTCGACCTTGATGTCACGCATCGGCGTGCCGGCCTCGAGACCCATGTACTCCAGCGCCTTCTCGGCGGCGATCCGGTCCTGCTCCTCCTCGAAGTCCTCGGGGGACGGGACTGCGGCGCCGAGCGGCACGCCCTGGCCGGGGTTCGTGCCCCAGGTGACGAACGGCGTCATCGTCGAGGCGTCGAGCACGATCTCCTGGTCGAACTGCGCGTCGTCGTCGGTGACCAGGGTCTTCCAGTGGGCCACGGCGGCATCCCAGTCGGCGCCCTTCGGCGCCTCGGGCTTGCCCTCGAGGTAGTCGAACGTGGTCTGGTCGGGGGCGACCAGGCCGGCCTTCGCACCCCACTCGATGCTCATGTTGCACACCGTCATCCGGCCCTCCATCGAGAGCTCCTCGATGGCCTGACCGCGGTACTCGACGATGTAGCCCTGACCGCCGCCGGTGCCGGTGTGCGCGATCAGCGTCAGCACGAGGTCCTTCGCGGTGACGCCGGCGGGGAGGCTGCCGTTCACGGTCACGGCCATCGTCTTCGGCCGAGCCTGCATCAGCGTCTGGGTGGCGAGCACGTGCTCGACCTCGGAGGTGCCGATGCCGAACGCGATCGCACCGAAGGCGCCGTGGGTGCTGGTGTGGCTGTCGCCGCAGACGATCGTCATCCCGGGCTGGGTGAGGCCGAGCTGGGGCCCGACGACGTGGACGATGCCCTGCTCGACGTCGCCGAGCGGATGCAGGCGCACGCCGAACTCGGCAGCGTTCTTGCGCAGCGTCTCGACCTGCGTCGCGGACACCGGGTCGGCGATCGGCTTGTCCCAGTCGATCGTCGGGACGTTGTGGTCCTCGGTCGCCAGGGTGAGGTCGGGACGGCGGACCGTGCGGCCGGCGAGGCGCAGCCCGTCGAAGGCCTGCGGCGAGGTCACCTCGTGGATGAGGTGGAGGTCGATGTAGAGCAGGTCGGGCTCTCCCTCGGCAGTACGGACGACGTGCTCGTCCCAGACCTTCTCCGCCAGGGTCCTGCCCATGGCCTCGCTCCCTTCCACCGCGGCCACGTCGTCGAGGCCACCTCGTTCATCGCGTGTGATCAACCGTACTCTTGCATCCCATGATCTGAGACGGCAGTATTGGTATATGGACAACTCTAGCGGAGTCGGCGTCCTCGACAAGGCCGCCCTGGTTCTCGCCGCGCTCGAGTCGGGCCCCGCCACCCTGGCCGGCCTGGTCGCCGGCACCGGCCTGGCCCGGCCCACCGCCCATCGTCTCGCGGTCGCGCTGGAGCACCATCGTCTCGTGGCCCGCGACATGCAGGGCCGCTTCGTGCTCGGGACCCCGGCTCGCCGAGCTCTCCGCGGCCGCCGGCGAGGACCGGCTGCTCGCCGCCGCCGGCCCCGTGCTCGCCCGGCTGCGCGACATCACCGGCGAGTCCTCGCAGCTGTGGCGCCGCCAGGGCGAGTACCGCGTGTGCGTCGCCGCCGCCGAACGCCCCAGCGGCCTGCGCGACACGATCCCGGTCGGCTCGCAGCTGACCATGCGCGCCGGCTCGGCCGCGCAGATTCTGCTCGCCTGGGAGGATCCCGAGCGGATCCACCGCGGCCTGCAGAACGCCGCGTTCTCCGCCACCGCCCTCTCGGGCATCCGGCGACGTGGATGGGCGCAGTCCGTCGGCGAGCGTGAGCAGGGCGTCGCGTCGGTCTCCGCACCGGTCCGCTCCCCCAGCGGCAAGGTCATCGCCGCAGTGTCGGTCTCCGGGCCCCTCGAGCGACTCTCCCGCCAGCCCGGCCGGATGCACGCCCCCGCCGTGCTCGCCGCAGCCGACCGGCTCTCGGAGTCGCTGCGCCGCGCGGCCGCGGAGTGATCAGGGACGCGCCAGCGGACTTGATCGGCGGTCGTCGAGCAGCGAGCGCGACCGAGGAACGAGGTCGCGACCGAGCGTGTCGAGATGTGGTGAGGTACGCGCAGTCCGGACCTACGCGACCAGCAGGCCGACCCCGAGGGTCGCGAGCGACGCAGCGAGGAGCAGCCCGCCGGCGTACACCAGGACGATGAAGCGGTTCGGCTTCGTCAGGCCCTTACCTGCGGACGCGGCGAAGAAACCGCCCGGCATCAGGATCGCGGCGGCAGGGACGCCCGACCGCGCGAGCCACTCGAAGACACCGGACAGGTCGGTTGCATCGACGTAGAGCTGGCTGAGCAGCCCGACCACGAGCAGCACGCCGGCATGCGCGTGGCCCGCCCGGGCGAACCCGATCTGGAACGGGGTCGCGCCCGCCGCGTCCTTCCAGAGCTTCACCAGGTACAGGCCGCCGGTCTCGACTGTCACCAGCGACAGGAACAGGATCCCCGCGAGGACCCGGGACTCGTCGGACATCACGCCTCCATTGGATAGTTAGACTCGCCAATATTAGACAGGCGAACTATCCAATGTCACGCTGTACTCCATGTGGATGGCCGAGCTGTCCGCGCGATCCGGGATCAGCGTGGCGACGATCAAGTACTACCTGCGCGAGGGCCTGCTGCACTCCGGCGAGGCGGCAGGCGCGACGCGTGCGAGGTACGACGAGTCCCACGTCCGACGACTGCGCCTGGTCCGCGCGCTGACCGAGGTCGCCGGCCTCCGGCTCGACACCGTGCGCCAGGTGCTCGCCGGCGTCGATGACGCGGGGTCGTGGCACGAGGCGGTCGGCGCGGCACACACCCGGATCGGCGGCGCCGACGACGAACGCCTGCCGACCGCGGCATCGCTGGCGCGAGTCGACGCACTGCTCGCACGACAGGGATGGCAGCTCGCCCCCGGCCACCCGCACGCGCACATGATCGCCCGCGCGCTCGACGCGCTCGATGACGTCGACCACCCGGCCAGCGACACGCTCCTCGACCTGTATGCACACGCGATGCGACCGGTCGCCGCCCACGAGGTGCTCGCCGTGCGCGACGCCGACCATCCGCACGTCGAGGTCGACGTCGAGGCCGCAGTCATCGGCACCCTGCTCCAGGAGCCACTGCTGCTCGCCATCCGGCGGATCGCTCAGGAGAACGTGTCGAGGGAGCTGGACGGAGACCGGTAGGGCAGTCGGCCGGTGTCGCGGCCGGTCGGCTCGCGGGCGGACATGCGCGCGGCCGGGCCGGCTCAGAACAGCGCGTCCTGCTCGAGCTCGAGCAGGAGCTGCTTGCGGTCGAGGCCACCGGCGTATCCGGTCAGGGACCCGTTCGCACCGATGATCCGGTGGCACGGGATCACGATCGGGATCGGGTTCTTCCCGTTCGCGAGTCCCACGGCGCGCGAGGCTGCGTTGGTGTGGCCGAGACGGTGCGCGATCTCGCCGTACGACGCCGTCTCGCCCCAGCGGACCAGCCGCAGCTGCTCCCACACCGTGCGCTGGAACTCGCTGCCGCGCGGCGCCAGCGGCAGGTCGAACTCACGCAGCTCGCGCGCGAAGTACGCCGTCAGCTGATCGACCGCGCGGCGCAGCAGCGGGGCGTCGTCGGCACGCTCGCCGATCGGGCGGCCCTCGGCCAGGCCGCGGAACGGGCTGAACTCGATCGCCACGATCGCGGCGTCCTCGCCCGGGCCGCTCGCGATGATCCGCAGGTCACCGACCGGGGACGGCATCACGGTCCACACGGTCTGCTGGGCCGCCTTCCGGGGGTCGGTCTTCTCGGGGCCGGTCTTCTCGGGGCCGGTCTTCTCGGGGCCGGTCTTCTCGGGGCCAGTCTTCTCGGGGCCGGTCTTCTCGGGGTGGGTCTTCGAGCTCGTGGTCGTGGTCACCCTACGACTCCTTCTTCTCGGTTTCGTGCGGCTTCTCGGTCGGGTCCGGGTCACCGAGTGATGACCACAGGTGGATCAGGGCGTAGGACCGCCAGGGGCGCCAGTGCTCGGCACGCTCCACGACATCGCCGATGCCCAGCCGCTCGGCAGCGCGGCGTACGCCGAGGTCGGTGGGCAGGAACACGTCGGGGTCACCGAGCACGCGCAGCGCCACGTAGTCGGCGGTCCACGGCCCGACGCCGGGCACGCCGAGGAGACGGGACCGCACCTCGCCCCGGTCGACGCTGCGGTCGAGCACCACGGATCCGTCGGCCAGCGCGCCCGCCACGGCGGCGAGCGCTCGACCTCGGGCCCGCGGCATCGCGATCCGGTCGGGGTCGACACCAGCCAGCTGCTCGGCCGTCGGGAAGAGATGGCTGACGTCGTGGTCACCGGCGAGCTGGAGCGGCTCACCGATCTCGGCGACCAGGCGGGTCGCGAGCGTGCGCGCAGCGACGACGCTCACCTGCTGTCCGATCACCGCTCGTGCCGCGAGCTCGACTCCGTCGACGTGACCGGGAACCCGCAGTCCGGGCCGGCGGCGCACGAGCGGAGCGAGGGCGCGGTCGCCGCCCAGCTGGTCGTCGACCGCGACCGGGTCGCAGTCGGCATCGAGCAGCCTGCGGGTGCGCTCGAGCGCGGGCGCGAGGTCACGCGCATCGGCGAGTGTCAGCCGGCACGGAACGTAACCAGCCGGACGCTCGACCAGCTCGACCCGCACCACGCCCGGGCCGTGCGGAAGAGCAAGCGTTCGTTCGTACCATCCCGCTCCCACGGCCTCGACGCCGCGCACGGCGCGCAGCGCGAGGAAGTCGAGCAGCTCGGCCCCCGCGAACGGCTCGCGCACGCCGACGCGGGTGGCGATCGTGCCGGACGTCGTGGCCCTGGTCGCGGTCGGGCCGCCGCGCCGGCCGCGCAGCTCGGTGGGCGTCGCGGCGTACACCTCGCGGACGGTGTCGTTGAACTGACGGATGCTCGAGAAGCCCGAGGCGAACGCGATGTCGGCGAACGTCAGTGTCGTGGTCTCGACGAGCACGCGAGCGGTCTGCGCGCGCCGCGCCCGGGCGAGCGCGAGCGGGCCGGCGCCGAACGCCACGGTCACCAGGCGGTTCAGCTGCCGCTCGGAGTAGCCGAGCCGCAGCGCCAGCCCCTCGACCCCCTCGCGGTCGACCAGACCGTCGGAGATCAGCCGCATCGCGCGACCGGCGACGTCGGCGGCGATGTCCCACTCCGGTGAGCCCGGGGTCGCGTCGGGGAGGCATCGCTTGCAGGCCCGGTAGCCGGCCTGCTGGGCCGCGGCCGCGCTCGGGTGGAAGGTGAGGTTGGCGAGCTTCGGCGTGATCGCCGGACAGCTCGGCCGGCAGTAGATGCCCGTGGTGCGCACCGCGGCGTAGAACACCCCGTCGAACCGGCGATCGCGGCTCTTCAACGCCCGATAGCAGGCCTCGGTGTCCTGGTACATCGGCGCCGTGGTGTGCATGCCCCAAGTCTGAACAGGCCGCACCGACAGTTCTAGCGGAAATCAGCCACCACCGTGCGGCTCGGCGATCCGGTCCAGAATTTGCCTCATTTCGGACAAATGCTGTTTTTCATGTATTCTGGGCATATCTGGATCTTTGCCGCCGCCTCGAGTGAGCAGGAGGGGCCGGCCGGCACGCCGCACGTCCGAGGGAGGGACACGTGCAGCCCACGATGCGCACCCGGCTCCTCGCGGTCCTCGCGATCGCGATCGTTCTCACGTCCACGATGGGCGTCCGCGCGGCACAGGCCCGAGGCTCGGTCCAGGGCTCACCGGGCGGAGCCCAGGTCGCGGCCGTCGACCGGGCCCTACCCCAGTCGAAGCACCAGTCGAAGCACCGGTCGAAGCACCGGTCGAAGCATCGGGCCAGGCGATACCTGCTCCGGATCGCACACGCGGCCGCCCGGCATCCCCGTCCGGCTGCCGGGCACCACGCTGCGGTTCACGTCCGCCGTCACCTGCCGCACACCTGGCGAGGTGCGACCACGGTGTCCGCGGTCCGGCACCGGCGCCTCACGGTGACCGTGGAGAAGCGGTCGCGCTGCGTGCGCTGGCGCGGGACCGGACGTGCCCGGATCCGCGCCGGGACCTGCGGTCGTGGCAGAGCCGGTGGTTCCACCGGGTCCCACGTGACCAGGCCGGGCGACGGCACGACGATGTTCGGCTTCTTCCCGGGCAACGAGAGCAGCGACCCGAACGCGGCGTACTCGATGAGGTCCAGCTTTGCCACGATCTCGGCCAGCCTCGGCACTCCCGGCGTGGCCCGCGTGTTCTTCTCCGGCCTGCCGCCCGCCACGTTCGCCGGCTCCACGGCCGACCTCGGCGTCCCGGTCGTGGTGTCGTTCAAGGCCGACCCTGCCGGCGTCGCGGCCGGCAGCTACGACTCCCAGATCCGCGCGTTCTTCGCCTCCGTCCCGCCCGGCCAGATGGTGTGGTGGTCCTACTACCACGAGCCCGAGGACAACATCGAGCGCGGCGAGTTCACCGCCGCGCAGTACCGGGCTGCCTGGACCCACCTCGAACACGTGGTGCCTGCTCGCGACACCCTGCGTCCGACCCTGATCCTGATGCGCTGGAGCCTCCAGGTCCCGAGCCGGCACATCGCCGACTACGTGACACCCGGCCTGGCGGTGCTCGCCTGGGACGCCTACATCCAGCAGTGGAGCCCGAGTGCGGCGATCGCGTTCGACCCGGCCAAGCGGGTGTCGGACTCCTTCGGCCTCGGCTTCGCCGTCGCCGAGACCTCGATCGACAACGCCATGAGCTCGCCCCCGAACCGCAGCGTCGCTGTGCGGGACGTGGTCGACCGGGCCCGTGCCGACCAGGCCGAGTTCCTCACCTGGTTCGAGACCAACAAGAGCGACGGCGACTGGAGGCTCACGCCGTACGCCGCCGCCACGACCCTCTGGAACCAGCTCACCTGACCGACGGGGCGTGATCCGATCGCGTCAGAGGTGCCGCACGATCTGGGCCGGGTTGCCCACGACGACGACCCGCGCCGGCACCGTGCCGCGCACGACCGCACCGGCCCCGACCACGGAGTCGGCGCCGACGTGACTGCCCTTGAGGACGACCGCCTTCGCGCCGACCCAGACGTTGTCCGCCAGGACCACCGGGCGCCGGCTGCGCTCGTCCGGCGGCAGATGCCGACGCTCGGGATCGAGGTTGTGGAAGTCGGCGTCGGTGATGTCGCAGTCGGACACCAGGCACCGGTCGCCGACGATGACGCTGCGAGTCGCGCCGATCCAGCACCCGTTGAGCAGCGTCTCCTCGCCGACGCGCACCTCACCGCCGCCGTTGACGACCACTCTCCCCCGCACCCGGGTGCGCGCCCCGAGGTGGACCCGGGTGCCCTGCGCGATCCGGAGCCGACCGGCGACCATGACGTCCTCGCCGCAGGTGAGCCTGCCGTGGTAGCGCAGCAGGAGCCAGCGTCGCCGTGCGCGCAGCAGCCAGAGCACCGCCCAGCGCAGGCCCGGTGGCACCTGCGCGATGCGGGCGCGCACGGCGTCGGGCGTGGCCGTCGAGCTAAGCCCGGTAGCCATAGTGCGCCAGCAGGGGTGCGGTGACCGAGGTGACCAGCCGACGCCGCGACGCCGGCTGGGTGCTGCGCCACCGGTCGTCGGCGACCAGGTCGACGCGCCCCCGACGGAAGCGCATCGGGTTGCCGGCGCAGGAGTGCAGCGGACCGAGCTCGACGAACGAGTCGTGGACGTGGTCGGCCGGGGCGACGACCCCGGCGAAGTCCAGCATCGCGCGGGTCGTCGCCGCGGGGGCTGCGACGAAGTCCTCGTAGCGAACGCGGAGGACCGGCGTGCTCCGTCCCAGTGCCTCGATCTCGACGTTGTGCAGCAGCCACAGCAGCGAGATGGTCCCGGCGGAGTAGCGCGGCATCGTGGCGTGCTCGGTGTCGACCGACTCGGGGCGGCGGACGTCTCGAGCCCACGAGTTCGCGACACCGCGGCTGTCGCGCAGGCAGTGCAGCACGCGCAGGTCGACGCCGAGGCGATCGGCGCAGCGCCCACGCCAGGGACACCTGCTTGCTCGAGTCGACGATCACCCCGCCGAGCAGGTCGTGGACGGCGCGGTAGATCGCCGTGAACCCGCTCGACGTACTCGTCGACCCGGGCGGCGAACTGGGAGGACGTGGACGTCGCGATGGCAGGCACCCTCGTCGCCCGGTCGACCTGTCCCTTCAGCCAGATCATCCGCTCGGCGTCGACGTTCGCCCATCCGCCGAAGGCGCGTTTGCCCACCTCTCGCCAGAACGGGCACGACCCGAACGGCACGCCGCACCCGCACAGCTCGTTGCGCAGGAGACCGCGCTCCCACAGGTGCATCACCTCGCCGAGTCCGGTGACGCCGGGAGTCCCGGCGAGGGTGCGCTCGATCAGCGTCGTGCCGCTGCGCCCGATGCCCGCCAGGTAGAGCACCTGGACCCGGTCCTCAGCCACGACGCACCACCGAGGAGCACCACGACGGCGGGTGGCCGAGCCAGGCCTCGAGGGCGCGGTCGTGCGGCTCGAAGTGCTCCTCGAGCTCGGCGCGCAGGCGCGGGGGCAGGTCCGGCCGCGGCCTCGCGTTGTGCTGCTCGAAGCGCAGTGCGCGCGGGTGGACACCCCGAGCCAGTCCAGCACCTCGGCGTAGACCGGTTCCGGCTCGGTGAAGAACCGGTGGCTGTCGACCACCTTGACCCGGTCGCGGCCGACCAGGGCCGCGACCCGCTCCAGCTGCGCGGCGTACTCACCCCGCGCGCGATAGGCCTGGTGCCGGTGGGCCGCGCTCTCGTAGCCGGGATCGGACCGCAACCGCTCCTCCTCACCGTCGAGCCGGGTCGACTCGACGGCGAGCGCGTCGGCGAAGTCGAGGGTCTCGAAGCCGCGGGCGTACTCGTGTGCATGGGCCGAGTACGCCCGCTCCACCGGGTCGCGCACGAGGACCAGCAGCCGCGCGCCGGGCAGGTCCTGCGCGATCCGCGCGGCCGCCAGCGGGTGGAACAGGTAGTACGGGCTGGACTCGAAGGTCAGCGCGCGGGTGCCGTGCCGGCGTTCGGCGCGGCGCAGCTGGGCGCGCAACGGGAAGTGCGCGCGGTACCAGGACGCACCGCGTGCGTAGTCCACGTCGAAGTAGTGCACCCCCTTGCGCCAGACCGGGCGGAAGACGGTCGGCTGCTGCACCAGGGCCTGGTACATCGACGTGGTCCCGCAACGCTGACCGCCGACCATCAGCAGGTCCGGAAGCGCGCGGGACTCCGCGGTGACCCGGCCGACCGCGTCGGCGCTGCGCAGGAGGGTCGGTCGGGCCAGGTCGACCAGGCTCGCGGCCGTGCCTCGTGTCCTCGTGCGTACATCCATCAACGTCCCCGTTCCGTCTCGTTCCCGACGCCGGTCAGCCGGCGGTTGCCAATTCCGGTGCCTTCAGGCGCGGTCGCAGCGGGCGCAGCCGCAGCGGGACGCGCAGTCGCCACACCACGGCGAGGTACGCCGGTGCGGCGACCACCGCGCCCACGACTGCAGCGCCGGGTCCGCCCCCCGCGGCCGCCCGCACGGCCAGGGGCACGACGGCGAAGCACAGCACCGCCAGCCCCATCGCGGTCACCGTTCCCCGGCCGAAGGGATCGAGCCGCAAGAAGGTGCGCACCTGCGCGAGGGGCACCAGGTTCGCGCACAGGATGGCCGTCGCCCAGCCGATCGCCGCACCCCAGATCCCGTGCCGCGGAACCAGCCACAGGTCGAGCCCGAGGTTCACGCCGAAGGCGAGCACGACGTTCGCCAGGTTCCACGACGTCCGTCCGGCCATGGTGAGGACGACGTCGACCATCCCGCAGCCGGTCGCGACCAGCATCGCCGCCGCCAGCAGCCGGAGCGCGTCCGCGCCGTCGGCGTACCCGCGACCGAAGACCACGGTCACGATCCAGGGTGCGCCGGTCAGCAGCACCAGGTACAACGGCCAGGTGAGCAGGACCAGCCAGCAGGTGGCGGTGCGGTAGACCTCTCGCGACGCGGCCCGGTCGCCCGCGACCAGTGCTGCCACCAGCCTCGGCTGGACCGCGCGGCCGAATGCTGTCCCGGCGACCTGGCCGACCACGACGAACCGGGTGACCGCTGCGTAGACCGCCGCCGCGCGGAGCCCGGCAAGACCACCGACCAGGACGATGTCCAGCCGCTGCATCGCAACCTGGGCGACACTGGCCAGTGCCCGCGGCGCGGTGAAGCGCCAGTACTCCGGCCACGCACGCGGCGCAGCGCCGGGGGCCGTGGCGACGTCGCGAACGCGCCGGTCCGACAACCGGCGCCACCACACGAGTGCGACGAGGGCAGCCGGAAGGTAGGGCAGTGCCCACGCGGCGACCACCCAGCCGATCCGGCCGGTGGGTGCGACCAGCGCGACCAGGGCGAGCTGGAGCACCGGCCGCCCCATCTGGTCGACCACCGAGGTCGGCGCCATCGCGCCGAGCCCGCGGGCGGCCGCCGTGAACAGCTCCAGCAGCCCGGCGCAGAGCGCAAACCCGCCGAGCAGGCGCAAGGCGTCGACCGCCGAGCTGCCCGCCGGCGCCCCGACCATTCCGGCGAGGGCGGGCGCCAGGAGGACCGAGACGCCGGCGGTGCACAGGGAGACCGCGACCACTGGGACCGCGGCCGCGCGGAGGTACGCCGGGATCGCTGCCTCGTCCGACGCCCCAGCGCGAGCGACGAAGTAGACGAGGCCGGTGCCGGTCCCGAGCTGCCCCAGCGTGGTGACGAGGAGGAACAGCGACGTGAGACTGAAGGCGAGGCCCGCATCGGCGGCCGTGAGCGTGTGGGTGAACACCAGCGCGAGCCCAAGGGTCGCGACGGCCGACACCGCGCCCCCGAGGAGGTTCACCAGGCTGTCGGCGCCCATGCCGGGCCGCCCGGCGGCGTTCCGCTCCGGGACTCGTGCTGCGAACACCGGCCTCGATGACATGGTGCGTCCCACGCTAGGAGTCGTCGGCGCCCGGCCCCTCCCCCAAATCGAGGATTGCCGACGTGCTCGGGTCCGCACGGACCCGGAGGTGGCTAGCGTGCTCGGCATGCGGCAGCCGACGTCCGGGATCGACGCGCGGACGATGCGCGCCCTGTGGCCGGCGCCGACCACGCTGTCCGACGAAGGCACCCCGGTGAGCACCTACCTGGCCGTGCCACATGCGGGTGCGCCGCGGTTCCTGCTCCCCCGTGACCGGGCCGCGGCCGCCGGCGTGCTGCGCCACTTCCGGGTCGGCGTCACCAGGGCGGACCGGCGCAGACGCACCCTGCTGCGACTGGCAGTGCGGGCCACCGGCGGCTGGCCGCTGGGCCTCGACGTGATCACTGTCTTCGACCCGCCGGGCAGCCGGACCGAGACGATCGAGCGGGAGCTCACCGCCGTCTTCGGGCAGCAGGTGACCCTCGGCATCCAGCTCGGCCCACCGCGCGCGAACCGCAAACCGGTCCTGCAGGCGCTCGACCTGCACGGCCGGCCGCTCGGTGTGGGCAAGCTCGCCGTGGACCCGCTGACCATGCGCCTGGTCGCGGCAGAGCGTTCCGCGCTGGATCGACTCGCCACCTTGCCCCTGCCCGGTGTCGAGGTGCCCGAGGTGCTGCACTTCGGTGCCTGGAACCAGACCCGGCTGCTGGTGATGAGCCCGCTGCCGCTGGCCCGGGCCGTCGGGGACGTGCCGGCGCAACAGCGGGAGCGGGCCATGGTCACGGTGGCCCGGGCCGTAGGCACCTCACGACAGCGCCTCGAGGGGTCCGCGTGCCTTGATCGGATGCTCACCGTCGCCGGCAGGATGTCGCCCGGGGACCCGGTGCGGACGAAGGCACTGGACGTCCTCTCGATGGTGTCCGGGCGCGGAGGCGACTGGGAGTTCGGCGCCTGGCACGGCGACTGGACGAGCTGGAACATGGCCCGCCACGGCGACCGGCTCCTGCTGTGGGACTGGGAGCGGTTCGAGGTCGGCGTACCGGTCGGCTGGGACGCTCTCCACCACGCGTTGCGCAGCCAGCTGGACACCCGGGCCCCCAGCGTCGCGGTGACCCGTCTGCTGCTGGCGCAGGCGCCGGAGCTGCTGGCGCCGTTCGGCGTGCACCCGCACGACGCCCGCGACGTGACGCTCAGCTACCTGGTCGGACTCGCCTTGCGATACGCCGGCGACGGGCAGGAGCTCGCCGGCGAGCCGACCGCCCGGGTGTCGGAGTGGCTCCTGCCTGCCCTGTCCACCGCCTGATCGGTCAGATCCGGACCAGCCAGCAGCCGGCGTCGGTGCCCGCGACCGCGTCGATCCGCCACAGCCCGCGGTGCGGGAACGCCACCTGGGTGTCGTAGAAGCGGAACTCGTCGGCATCGGCCCAGCGCTTCTGGGTGAGCGTGAACGCGGCGCCGGCCCCGTCGGAGACCTTCAGGGTCAGGCCCGGCATCGTGGCCGAGTGCACCGGGACGAAGTAGAGCCGGACGTCGCGGCGGGCGAGGTTCGCCGACCGGTAGCCGCGCCGGGCGGCGTCGAACGGACCAGCCGCGAAGCCACCCGCCGCCACGTCCCGCTCGTCGCCCACGGTGACGCACCCCGCGCCGGTACTGCCGGGCAAGTTGTGCAGCACACTGCCCTGGTTCCCGTCTCCGGCCCGCGTCGGCAATCCGCGCGGGTGCTTCGAGGGAGCCCCGCCGTGCGGAGTGGCCGCACTGGCCGCGCCGTCGGCCGGGCTCGGCGAGGTCGGAGCCGGCGTGGCGGGGGCATCCGCACCCGAGGCCGGCGGCGCGGACACCTCGGTTCGCGGCTCCTGCGAACCCGTTGGGTGCCCGCCCGCGGCGCCGCAGCCGCTGACCAGGCCGATCGAGAGGGCGACCACGACGGGCCACGCGTGCCTGGGTGTGTTCATGACCGGACTGCCTTCCTCATGAGGATCCGAGAGCCAGGGACCAGGCGATCGCACGACCGCTGGACGCATTCGTCGACGCGGTGAGACCGCCCGCCGGGCCGGCCGGCACAGCGCCGCCCGAGTCGGCCAGCACCGCGCTGACCCGGCCGGACCCGCTGCCGACGTTGAGTGCTCGCTGGACCACGCCGCCGGGCAGGGTCCAGCTGGTCGTCGAGCTCGACTTGTCGGACCACAGCTGCAGGAGCCATGCGTTCGCAGGCACCGTGATCGTCGGGGTCACGTGGTCGGTCGCGGAGTCGGTCGAGCTGGCCGAGGCGACGATCGGCGTTCCCGCGTCGACCCCTCGGTACGCCGCCAGGACGAGGACCGCCTTCCCGAAGTCGTCGGTGGGCACCGCGACCGTGCTGCCGGCATCTCCGGCAACAGCGCGACGGGTCCAGACGTAGCTCTGCATGCCGTGGGCGTCTCGCTGCCCGACCAGGGTCCAGCCGGACGGTGTCGCCGGGGCGGACGTGGTGTAGCCGTAGCTGGCGAACAGCACCATCTGGTCGTCGGTCTGCACCTCGGAGGGCACCGTGACCGCAGGGTTCGACGTGTTGGCGTTGCTGTCCGCCTCGGCGACGTAGGAGATGCCGGACGTGGTCCCGCTCGTCACCGACACCGCGTGCTGCACGCTGTCCGACAGGCTGCCGGGGTCGGTGACGGTGAGGGTCACGGTGTAGGTCCCGTCGGCGCCGAAGGTGTGGCTCGCCGTGGCACCCGTGCCGGTCGTACCGTCTCCGAAGGTCCATTGGTATCCCAGCGCGCCACTCTCGGGGTCGGAGGAGGCCGACCCGTCGAAGCTGCAGGCACGCTCCACGCAGCTGCTCGTGAACCGTGCCCTGGGCGGCTGGTTCGCCGGTGCGCCCTGCCCGACGAACAGCGCGCGGGCGCGCCAGTCGTTGGCGGTGTCCACCACGACCGGGCTTCCGGACGGGCTGCCGTCGACGAAGCCGACCCGGGTGAGGTTGCCGTTGACCGCGTTCGCGAAGAACAGGTTGGAGCCGTTCACGAACATGCCGGCGGTGTTGGTCCAGCTCAGGCCACCGTCCGCGGTGAACTCGTCGGGCCCCACGATCCCGCTGTCGACGTTGAACCAGCGCCAGAACAGGTGCGAGCTGCCCTGCCGGGTGTAGTAGATCCGCGAGTCCTTGTAGAACATGCCGCTGAGGTTGGGCGTCTGGTCGTAGAACGCCGACGTGGCGCCCCGGTAGGTCTGGCCCGACCCGGTGTTCACGTCGTCCCAGCGCGGGTCGTGGTACGGGTCGAGCAGGGTCGCCGGTCCGACGCCGGTGGGTGAGAAGCTGCGCTTGTAGAGCCCACCGCTCGCGTTGCCGTAGTACAGCGTGCTGCCGATGATGAAGGCACCGCGCACCTGGGTCCAGTCCACTCCGAGGTCGTTCGCGTTCGCCGCGGTGCCGGCAGTGCTGCCGTCGAACTGCACGCTGCGCAGGCTGTTGCCCGTCTGCGTCGGCGGAGGGAGGTCCCGGCGGACGATCTCGATCCCGTCGATGAGCGGGTTCTCGACCTCGTGGGAGAAGTCGATGTTCACGGTGCCGTCACTGGTGATGTCGAAGGACTTCATCATCCCGGTCTGGTCGCCGGCCGCGGCGACGATGTCGAAGTGGTTCAGGACCCGGGTGCCGTCGAGGTCCACGTCGAAGACCCGGGAACCCTCGCTGGACGTGCCGGTGTAGCGGTTCGCGAAGAACAGCCGCACCTGCAGCGGGAGTCCGCTCGTGGCCGGGAACGACCACGACATCCGCGGGTTGTCCGAGGGTGACCAACGCTCGGAATCGAAGATCGCCGTCGGCGTGCTCGCCGGCAACGAGGAGTCCCGGGACGCGCTCGGGTCCCAGCCGGCGGCGTTGCTGCCGCTGTTGCGGTACGGGCTCTGATCGGCGTCGTCGGCGGCCCAGTCCGGCCCGCCGTCGACAGCACCGACCTGGGGTCCACCTGCGTCGACGCGGAAGAGCACGTTGCCCTGGTCCACCGTCCTCGAGCCGGCGAGGTACACCGAGCCCGGAAGGGCCGGACCGTTGTCCGAGGCTTCGGTCTCACCGCCGGACAACGGGAAGTACGCCAGCTTGGGACGCCGGTACGCGAAGTTCCCGATCCAGTCGGTGTCGCTGCCGATCCAGAGACCTTGGGTGGTGGCGTAGACGACGTAGGCGCCCGCGCCGCGGGGGTTCCGGCCGGGGTTCCACGACAGCGGCTCACCGCTCTGGACGTCGAGGGCGGCCAGTCCCGGCCGGGCCACGGCGCCGGGCGCGGCGTAGTCGCTGCCGAGCGCGTTGTTCATCCAGCGCTGGTGTCCGCCGACGTACACCGCCTTCTCGGTCACCGCGACACCCCAGAGCGTGTCGCCACCGGAGTCGGACACCCAGGTGGGCTGGACGTCCTGCCCGGTCGCCGAGAACTCCCAGCGGGCCGCGGTGTCGCACAGGGTGCCGCTGTTGTGACCGCCGGTCGCGGTGACCACGAAGTAGCTGTCGTCGGGCGCCACGTCGACGCCGCGGATGTAGGTGTCGAAGGCCCAGTTGAAGCAGTAGGGCTGATAGCGCTGCGTCCGCCAGTTCGCATCAAGCGCCGCGCTCGAGGAGCCCAGGTCGACCAGCGCGATCTGGTCCCGGGTCGATCCGTTGACCTGCTTGAAGTTGCCGATGATCACCAGCCGGTCCCCGGCGTGCGTCGCCGACATGCCGCGCACACCGATCGCTCCCTGCGCGCCGCTCCCGGTGTCGTTGTGGTGCCCGCTCACCTGCAGGTTCACGTAGCCGTCGAGGGCGCCGGTGGTCGCGTTGATCGAGGCGATCCCCCCGTGGGCGGCGCCGCCAGCGGTCGTGAAGTTGCCGCCGAGGATCAGCCGGTTCCCGACGAGCGCCGCGGTGTTCACCTTCCCGTTGGTGGCGGCGGGAGCGAAGCCCGCGACCCGTTCACCGTTGGAGACGTCGAGCAGCGCGACGTGACTGGTCGACACGCCGTTCACCGTGGTGAAGGACCCAGTCAGGTAGACGGTCCCTGCCGTCGGCCCGGGGAGGACGGCATCGACCTCACCGTTCACCGAAGGCGCGAAGCTGCTGCTCACCTGGCCGGTGGCGGCGTCGAACGCGAACACGTACCGCCGACTGACCGCCGAGCCGCCGCCGGGTGAGGTCACGTTCGTGAACGTGCCGCCGACCACCATGGTGCTTCCGACCTGGGCGATGCCGTAGATGGTGCCGTCGTTCACCGCCGGTGTGGATGCCGAGGGGACCGCGTTGACGATCCGGTCGTGACTCGGGGTCGTGGCCCCGGCCACCAGCGGCACGAGGGCGAGCCCCGTGGCGATCAGTAGCGCGACGAGGCTCCTGCGTCGAGTGGTCACGATGAACTCCTTCGGGGCGACATGCGTCGGTACGGGTCAGTGGGACGGACGCCCGAGATCGGGGAAGCGAGATCGGACGGACGTGCGGGGGCATGACCTGCGGGGTGTACGGAGCGCACCCCAGGCCTGCGAGCGGCAGTGCGCAGCACCAGGAACGCGTGCAGCAGCAGCACTCCCCAGAACCCCTCCGCGCCCCGAGCCTGGTAGTCGACCAGTCGACCCACCGCACCGGCGACACCACGGTCGTCCAGCGCGAGCATCGCCGCCGGCCAGAGCGCCAGGAAGGCCAGCCACGGCCCGAGCCAGCGACTCGGTGACCGTCCCGGCTGGAGCACCGAGCGGTCGACGAGCTCGAACGAGACGAGCGCGGCGAGCATCCCGGTCACCGCCTCCGCCTGGGCGCGGACCGGCGTCACCTGGCTGCCGAGCACGGTCAGCACGAGGAGGAACGTCGGGTAGCGCCACGGCTGCACGAGCGGCCGGCGGAGACCGAGGAGCGCCGCGAGCGCCGCAGTGGCGTACACCGGCTCGTTCAGCGTGGTCAGGGTCCGCGGGAGGTCCGCGGTCAGCAGCCAGGTCGCGAGCAGGCCGAGTGCGATCGCCGTCGCGACCGCCGGCACGAGCGGGACGCGCCACCGCACCCAGCGCGGGCGCCCGGCGTCGATGACCAGACCGAGCGCCAGAGCGAGCGCCGGCACTTCGCTGTTGTGTCCGACCCTCACCGCGAGCCCGTGCGGCAGGACCCCGTCCTGCCGGTGGAGGACGAGCAAGACCAGCAGGACCGCACATCCGCCGTAGAAGACGACGTCGAGCGCCCGGGCACCGCGCACAGCGGCGGCAGGCGACAGGACAGCGCTCATGGCCTCATCGTCAGTGACGTGCCACCCCCGGGAGATCACCAATACGAGGGATATCCGGTCCCTGTGCTTGTCCGGCCGGCATCTCGGCGGGGACGGTAGCCGGGAAAGGAAGGGCGATGATCACGGGCGAACCTCGACACCTGCGCGACTACGTCATGTTGCTTCGACGGCAGGCGCTTCCCATCGTGGCCGGCGTTCTCGCCGGCGGCGTCCTCGGCTTCGTCGCGATGGGGCTGGTGCCGGTGAGCTACGCCGCGACGACATCGGTGATCGTGCGGCCGACCCTCGGCGACACCAACGTCGAGAACGGGCGCACCAGCACCGCCATCAACCTCGACACCGAGGCGCAAGTGGTGACCTCCTCGGTCGTGGCCAGGCTCGCGGCCGCGAGCCTGGACACCGGCGAGTCGATCCGGGCCTTGCGCAAGCACGTGTCGGTGACCGTGCCGGCCAACACCTCGGTCCTCGACATCAGCTTCCGCGCCAGCAGCCCGGCGGCTGCTGTCCGGGGCTCGAAGGCCTTCGCCGCGGCGTACCTGCAGAATCGGAAGGCGCTGGCAACCGATCGTCTGCACCAGCAGGCCGCGAGCCTGGAGCAGAGGATCACCGAGCTGAACGACACCCTGCGCACGACCACCGTGCAGCTGGGCAAGGCAAGACCGGGCGGGGCCCACCACGTGCTCCTGGGCACCCAACGCGACCTGATCGTCAGCCAGATCCAGGCGAGCACCAGCGAGCTCGACCCGCTCTACACCCAGGAGGTGGACCCGGGAGCCGTCCTGAGCGAGGCCCAGACTCCCCGACGACCTTCGGGATGGAACCCCATGCTGGTGCTGGTCAGTGGCCTGTTCCTGGGTGCCGCCGCGGGGCTGTGCGGTGCGGTGGCCCGCGACCGCGCCGACGTACGGGTCCGGACCGGGGCGGACCTGGCCCGGCTGGGCGTCAACGTGCTGGTACCGACGTTCGACCTCGCGCCGGACGACGACGTGAAACGCCGCGACCCCCACAGCCCGGAGGCGATGCGGCAGCTTCGCAACGTCCTCCTCGCCGTGTTGCCGCGGCACGGCGGCACGCTCACGGTGGCGGCAACCTCTCCCGGTGACGCCGGTGCCGCGACCGCGGCGAGCCTGGCGATGACCTTCGCCCGGAGCGGCATCGAGACGATCCTGGTCTCCGCCAACACGCACAGCGACGGCGTCGTCGACCTGTTCGACATCGACGAGGGCGTCGGCCTGTCCGACGTGCTTCGGTCGGGACTGAGCGTGCTCGACGCCATCCGCCCGGTCGCCCAGCTCGACCGGCTGGCGGTGGTCCCGCCCGGCGCCGACGGCCTGCTGGTCTCCGAGCAGCTCGAGGGTCATGCTTTCGAGCTGGTGGTCCGCGACCTCGAACAGCTCGCGGAGGTCGTCGTCCTCGACGTCGCGCCGACGTCGGTCAATGCCGACGCCCAGACGGTGGTCACCGCGACCAACGGGCTGCTCCTCGTGGCGACTGCCGGCATGACCATGGTCCAGGAGGTCGACGACGCGCTGGCGCAGCTGACCCACGTCGGGGCGAACAACCTGGGGGCGGTCGTGGTCACACAACCTCGCCACCGGATGTTCTTCGGTCGGCGCCGGCCACGGCCCGCCACGGCCGCTGCGGCAGGCCCGGTCGACAACGAACACCCGGTCGACAACCGGCACCGGGCGACAGCCCCGCCGACGCCGTTGCCGACTCCGTTGCCGACTCCGTTGCCGACTCCGGGACCCGCCGGCTGCGGGCCGTCGACGGAGCGCCCGTCCGCGAGCTCGACGACCTGGACGCGGCAGTCACGATGTGACCGGCTCGACGACGACCCTGGTCTCTCCGGCACCTCGCATCTCCGGCACCGGACGCCGACCGGTCAGCCGTCCCCGGACGGACGACACCACCGGTCGGACCGGTGCCCCGACGGGTCTCCGCGTGGCCGCTGACCGCCCTGCTCGTGGGCTTCCCCGTGCTGTGGCTGCTCGGACTGTCCGGTGTCGCACTGCAGGTCGCGGCCGTGCCGATGGCGCTGCAGCTGCTCCGTCGTGGCCGGACCCGGGTCCCCCGCGGCTTCGGTGTGTGGCTGCTGTTCCTGCTCTGCTCGGCCGCCGGCGCGCTCGTCCTGGGCGTCGACCCCGCGGGGACCGTGCCGGACAGTGCGTCGAGTCGCCTGATCGGCTTCGGCGTGCGGGAGAGCGGCTTCCTGGCCGCCACCGTGCTGCTCCTCTACGTCGGCAACCTCTCCGAGGACGAGCTCCCCGAACGCCGCATCCTGCACGGCCTGTCGATGCTGTTCACGTGGACGGTGCTCGGCGGGGTGCTGGCGCTGGTCCGGCCGGACCTGTCCTTCAAGTCTCCGATGGAGCTCCTGCTGCCGCACTCGATGACGGCCGTGCCGTACGTCTCCCACCTGGTGCACCCTGCCTTCGCCCAGGTGCAGGACTTCGGCGGGGACCCGCTGCCCCGGCCCGCTGCGCCGTTCCCCTACACCAACTCCTGGGGGTTCCAGATCGTGTTGTTGTCGATCTGGTTCGCCCTCCGCACCGCGCGCGTCCGCGGACGCCGACGAGCGGTGAGGGTCCTCATCCTGGCCACGGCGCTGGTGACCGTGGTCTGCTCGGTGAACCGCGGCGCCTGGCTCGGCCTGGCGCTCGCCGTCGTCGCACTCTGCGTCGGCATGGCCCGGCGCGGACGCACGCTGCCCGTCCTGGCCCTGCTGGCCACGCTCGCCGTGACCGCGACCGTGCTGGTCGCCTCTCCGCTGGGTGCGGTCGTCGACACCCGGCTGGCCAACGGCAACAGTGACCAGATCCGCACGTTCACCAGCAAACGAGCCGTGGATCTGGCGCTGCGGTCGCCGGTCGTGGGTTACGGCAGCACCCGGTCGGCGATCGGCTCACCGACGTCGATCGCGGTCGGCAAGAGCGCGGAGTGCCCCACGTGCGGCAACGTGCCGATCGGCATCAACGGATACGTCTTCACACTGCTCGATGAGCACCGGATTCGCTCGGCACCGTGCTCTTCTTCGCCTTCGGGGCCGCCCAGCTGCGGCGCAGCCGCGGTGACCCGGGAGGAGTTGCGACCGCGGCGCGGATCACCCTGCTCGTCGCTGCCCTCTTCGGGTTCTTCTACGACCTGGAGCCGCTGGTGCCGTTCCTCGCGCTCGGCCTCCTGTGGCGGCGGCGTTCGGCCGGCGAGAGTCACGCCCGGGTGAGCGTCCACCTCGGGCGCCGCGCGACGGTCCTTGCCCTGATGGCCACCACACTGGCGACCGGACTGCTCGCGTGGACGCTGCCCGCTCGCGGGACACCGACGACGCCCGTCTGCAGCTCGGCGCCTTCGTCGCGAGCGCCGGCCCGAGCCCCGCGCGTCAGAGGGCCGCGCTGCTCGCTGCCGAGCGCCGCCTCGGCGGTCGGCTCGGCATCGTGCAGAGCTTCCACAGCTGGGCCGATCCGTTCCCGTCCGCCTTCGACCGGTACGTCGTCGGTCGCGGGTCCACGCTGCTCCTCTCCTGGGCCGGGACCGACACCACGAAGATCCTCGACGGTGACGACGACGCGATGATCGCGGACCGGGCCGCGGCTCTGGCGGCACTGGATCGACCGGTCCTGCTCCGCTGGCGCTGGGAGATGAACCGACCGAACCTGGCTGGGGAGATCGGCTCGCCCGAGCTCTACGTCGCGGCGTGGCGGCACCTGCGCGCGGTGTTCGCAGCGGCCGGCGCCGACAACGTGTCCTGGGTGTGGTGTCCGCTGGCACGCGACTTCGCGAGTACCGCGCCGGCGTACTTTCCCGGTGACGACCAGGTCGACTGGGTGTGCGCCGATGCCTACACCCTGGATCCTCGTGAGTCGCTCGCACCACAGCTGGCACCGGTCCTCTCCTGGGCCCGGCGCGCACCCCCAACCGGTCATGATCGGGGAGTTCGGGACCACGCGCGGCGCACCGGGGCAGCGAGCCGGGTGGCTGCGCGACGTCGCGGACTTCGTCCGCCGCCACCCTGCCGTCCGGGCGGCGCTGTACTTCGACGCGGACGCTCCCGCCGGACGGTTCGCGCTCGACGACGAGCAGGACGCCTGGCAGGTGTTCGCCGACTGGCTGCACAGCACCTGAGCGGTCGGCCCGGAGGTCGACCGGACGTCGACCCGGACGTCGACGGACGCCGGCCGGGGCTCAGACGCCATGCCCGCGGGCGTTGAGGAACGCCAGCAGCCGGTCCCACCGGATCAGGCCGATCGTCACGGCGAGCGCGATGTAGGCGCGTGGCTCCCGCCAGTTCGTCCGCCACGTGCGCAGCATCCAGCGGATGGCCTCGCGGCGGCGTCCCTGGGCGGCGCACCCGAAGGCGAGCTTGCCGTAGGCGTGCGCGCGCGCCGACGCGATCGCGTCGCATCGCCGGGTGGTGCTCGAGCAGCCACAGCTGGGACTCGTTGCGGACCTGCCACTGCTGGGCGAAGTAGGAGGTGGCGCCCCAGGTGATGCTGCACCAACGGCTCGTCGATGTGCAGCATCGGCCGCCGGGCCGACGCCCGCAGCAGCAGATCCCAGTCCTCCGCCATGCTCTGCGGCAGGCCGACTCGTCGACCAGGCCGATGCCCGTCGCAGCAGGGCAGCGCGGTCGACGAGGAAGGACGAGGAGTGCAGCATCGCCATCCGCGAGCGGAGCAGATCCGGCGTGGGTCACCGATCCGGTCGTCCGCGAGCCGCGCCTGATCGAGCTCACGGCCGTCGTAGTCGACGACCATCGCGGTCGTGCAGAACTCGGCGTCCGGGTTGCTCGGCCATCAGCCCGCACCTGGCGCCCAGCTTGCCGGGCAGCCAGACGTCGTCGTCGTCGCAGAAGGCGACGAGCTCGCCCTGGGCGGCCAGGATGCCGGTGTTCCGGCTGCCCGCCAGGCCGGGCGTGCGCGCGTTGGCCAGCACCCGCACCATCCGTCCCGGCCGGTCCTGCTCCAGCGAGGCTCCGTCGGGCTCGATCCGGTCGAAGACGACGAGCACCTCGATGCCGCCGTCGTACTCCTGTGCGAGCACCGACGCGATGGCTCGCCGGAGCAGACCCGGGACGGTCGTGGGTGGGGACGACCACCGAGACCATCGGCGGACCGCCGCCGATCAGCTCCTTCAGGTCCGTCATCGTGCTCCTTCCGACCCGGGCCGCTCGTCGGCACCGGGACCGGACCACGGTAGGTGGCTCGACCCCGATCACGGTTCGCCGATTGTGGGGAAGCCTCGCCCTGGTCGGGAATCCCCGCATTTCGGCGACGCGGCGCCGTGCCGGCGCGACCTCGTTCGCGTCAGCGATCGGAGGCGAAGCATGTCACTGCTCAGGATGGACGAGCCCCGCACGGACCAACGCATCGCCGGCGAGCCGCCCCCCATGGCCGCCTCGGCCCGCTCGGATCGGCCGGGCCGGACCCTGCTGGTCGCCTCCGGCGGTGGGCACCTCGACGAGCTCGTCGCGTTGCGCGCATCGGCTTCACGCCGGCTCTGGAGGACGTCGAGTGGGCCACGTTCGACACCCGCCAGGCACGTAGCAGCTGCTGGCCGGAGAGACCGTGCACTACGTGCCCTTCGTGCGGCCGCGCGACCTCCGCGGCACCTTGCAACAGCATCGTGCGCGGCACACGGCTGCTCGGCACCCGCCACTTCGCCCGGGTGATCTCCACGGGTGCGGCCGTCGCAGTCCCTTTCCTCGGCCGGGCCCGCGCCCACGGCCTGGCGGCGCACTACATCGAGAGCGCCGCCCGCAGCCAGGCCCTAGCCTGTCCGGGCCCATGGTGGCGCGCATCCCGGGCGTGCGGCTCTACGGGCAGTACCCGGGGTGGACGGCAGGGCGCTGGCAGTTCCGCGGCTCGGTCTTCGACGGCTTCGCGCCGGGCCGGCGGCGGCCGTCCGGCCCGTCCGGACCGCGATCGTGGTCACCTTCGGCACCCAGCGCGGCTTCGGCTTCCGGCGCGCCGCGGAGCGGCTCGCCGCGGTGCTCCCGATGTGCACCGCCCGGGCGCAGCGTGCTTTGGCAGACCGGCTGCGACCGACACGACCGGGCTGCCGATCGACGGGCACGACAGCGTGCCTGTGCGCGACCTCGAGCAGGCCGTCGCCGAAGCGGACCTCGTCGTCGGCCACGCAGGCGTCGGCACCGCACTCGCCGCCCTGCTGCACGGCAAGTGCCCGCTGCTGCTCCCGCGCGACACGGAGCACGGCGAGCACGCCGACGACCACCAGCGCTACATCGCCGAGGATCTGACACGTCGGGGCCTCGCCGTGACCGCCGATGCCGACCTGGTCTCCGCTTCGGATCTGCGACAGGCCGCGAGCATCCGGTCCGAGCGCAGCGGGCAACCGCCGCGCTTCGTGCTGCAGCCCGACTGATGGACCCGCTCGACGGGACACCGACCGGGCTGGACGGGCTGCTCTCCGGCACCCCCCAGGCCCGGCGTCCACGCCGACTGTGGTGGCGGGTGGTCGTCGGGCTCGTGGTGTGCGCCCTGCTCCTGGTGGCGGCAGTGCTGGCCGGCGGACGCTACCTGCAGCACCGGCTGAGCCAGCAGATCGTCCGGATCCCCGATCCGTTCCACGGTCTGACCCACCGGCCGGTGAAGCCGGAGGTCGGGACCGCGCGTACGGCGACGAACATCCTGCTGCTCGGCACCGATCGTCGCTCCGACGAGCCGACCACGGGCACGGCCGCCCGGGCACCCGCGTGGGTGCCGGGCCTGCAACGAAGCGACACGATGATGCTGATGCACGTCGCGGGCGACCGGCAGAGCGTCTCCGTCGTGTCCATCCCCCGCGACGCATGGGTTCCCGTACCCGGTCATGGGCACGCGAAGGTGAACGCAGCGTTCTCCTGGGGCGGCCCGTCCCTGACGGTGCAGACCGTCGAGCGGCTGACCGGTGTGCGCATCGACCACCTCGCCGTCGTCGACTGGGACGGGTTCCGGCGGCTCACCGATCTCCTCGGCGGCGTCACCGTGGACGTTCCGCAGACGGTGTACGACTCTGCCCGCGGCAGGACCTGGACGGCCGGCGCCCACCATCTCGACGGCGAAGCCGCGCTGTTGTACGTCCGGCAACGGCACGGCCTTCCTCGTGGCGACCTCGACCGGGTCGAGCGCCAGCAGTACCTGCTGCGCCAGCTTCTCGACAAGGTTGCCGGTGAGGGTGTGTGGGCCAATCCGGTGCGTCGCTACCGGATGCTCGACGCCGTCACCGCGAACCTGAGCGTGGACGCCGCCTGGAGCTTCTCGCGGATCCGCCACCTCGCCGCCCAGCTCGCACACCTTCCCCCGCAGGCTTTCCACTTCACCACCGCGCCGGTGGCCGGCACCGGCATGATCGGCAGCCAGAGCGTGGTGTTCCTCGATCCGGTGTCGGACCGTGAGCTGTTCGCCGCGATCAACGAGGACCGCGCCCGGGATGGTTCGCCTCGCATCCGGCTCGCCGGCTGCCGGCGCGCGTCGGCTGAGAGGCTCGCCTCGCGGCGGTCCCGGCTCCCGTCAGATCCCGGCTCCAGTCAGGTCCCGGCTCCCGTCAGATCCCGGCCCCAGGCAGTAGGCGCCAGGCAGTAGGAGCCAGTCAGTAGGCGCCACGGTGTGAGAGCACCGCTCCGAAGGTCTGCAGCAGGATCCGCAGGTCGAGACCGAGCGTCCAGCTGTCGACATAGTGCAGGTCCAGGTGGACGGCCTCGGTCCAGGACAGGTCCGAGCGTCCCGACACCTGCCAGAGCCCGGTGAGGCCCGGTCGGACCACCAGGCGGTGGTACACGTCGTGGTCGTACTGCGCGACCTCCTCGGGCAACGGTGGCCTGGGGCCGACGAGGGCCATGTCACCGCGTACGACGTTCCACAGCTGGGGCAGCTCGTCGAGCGAGAACCGGCGCAGCCACCGCCCGACCCGGGTCACCCTCGGGTCGGCGCGCACCTTGAAGAGCACCCCGGCACCTTCGTCGAGGTCGCTCAGCTCAGCGACGTCGCCGTGCGCGCCGTCGGTCATGGTGCGCAGCTTGTACATCGTGAACAGCCGCTCGTCGCGGCCCACCCGGATCTGGCGAAAGATGGCCGGACCGGGTGAGTCCAGGCGGACCAGGAGGATCAGCAGGGCCAGTACCGGGATCGCGGCGAGGAGCGACGACAGCGCGGCCGCCCGCTCCCAGGTGACCTTCACCAGGGCCTGCCAGCCGAGACGTCGCGGCCGGCCGACGTGCACGAGGGGCACCGAACCGGCGGCGACCACATCCGTGCGCCCGGCGACCGAGTCCGGGAGCCCGGACAGAACACAGAGCTCCACTCCGGCAGACTCCAGCCCCCAGGCCAGACGGCGCACCGTGGTCGACCCGAGCCGGGGGCCCGGGACGACCAGGACGAGGTCCGCCTCGAGCCGAGCGAGTGTGAGCGGCAGCCTGGCCAGGGCGTCGTCGGGCGACGGCGCGAGATCGACGACGCCGCCCGCTCGCTGGTCGGCGTCCAGCACATAGGCACCCACCAGCGTCATCGAGCGACTCAGCTCCTCTCGCCGCTCCTTGAGGACGGCGGTCAGCGATCCGCGTCCGCCCACCAGGACCGCGCGGGGCCGGTGGACGCCACCGGCCGAGCGACACCACGACTCGCCGGCCGTGATCGCCCGGGACGCCCAGCCGACGCCGGTGAGCGCCACCAGCACGGCCAGGAGCTCGCCGCGCAGCCACGGCCGCGCCGCCACCGGGCCGAGCTCGATCGCGACCAGCAGCGTGACGAACGGCACCCGCGGGAGCGTCGCTCTGGCTCCGGTCAAGCGGGGCCGTCGGTAGCCGCCGACGACCGCGACCAGGGCGACCCACCCGACCACCAGCATCCAGACGGGCGATCCCGCGACCAGACTCATCGACGAGCCGACGACGAGGTCAGTGCCGAGCAGGACGCAGGGCACCAGCCACGGTCGATACGGCGTGGTGGCCGGAGCCGGGTCGGACCGATGAGCTCTCGCGGCCGCCGGCTCGAAGGACGCGAGTCGACGCAGGTCCATTCCGACGGGATAGGTGGTCGCCACGGCGTCGCCTCCTCACGGACCTCGTCCATCGGTACGCGGCTGGCCGACCGCCGACGAGTCCCGAGCCGACCACTCCACCAGCCTCCGCACGATCGGGGCCGTCGGCATCCTCAACGTTGAGGAATCAGCCGCGCATGCGCCCGACTGCGGACGGGGACCACCCGGTTGCTCCGGTTCGACCGCGACTCCAGCGCGGTGCGCCCCGCCCGCGGCTCACCGTCACCGGCGGGGGTCCACCCGGCCTTGTGGGCAAGCCCGACCGCCGTGATCTGGGAGTTCACCTGGAGCTTGGCGAGGACGGCCTTCACCTGGGTGCGGACGGTGGACTCTGCGACGAAGCGTTCACGAGCGATGTCGCCGACCTGCTTGCCCTCCATCAGCATCCCGAGGACCTCGGCCTCACGGCGGGTCAGGCCCTCGAGCCGACCCCTGATCTCGGCAGCCGACTCGACCTCGTGCCGCCAGAGGGCGAGCAGCTGGTCGCGATCGTCACGGGAGAGGACGGGCAGGCCGTTCGCGAGTCGCCTGATCGTCGCCAGGATCTCGGTCAACGGCGCGGACTTGTGCACCACCCGCCGGGCACCCAAGGCGATGCACTGGCCCCAGCGTGCCCGATCCGTGCTGTCGACCATGACGACCACCGACATTCCCGCTGCGGCCAGTGCCGAGACCAGGGTCGAGCAGTCCCGGCGTGCGCCTGGATCCAGGTCGAGGAGCACCACGCCGGGCGCGATCCGGTCGATCGCCCGCACGAGCGCGTGCTCGGAGTGCTCGCCGCTCACGGGCACCAGGTACGCGGAGTACCCTGCGCGTTCGAGCACCATGCTCAGCGCCTCGCCGAACAGGTTCTGCTCCTCGACCACCACGACCCGCATGGCATCGCGGGCTGCAGTGCGGTGCGGCGGCCCCGGGTCAGCAGGATGGTCGGTGTAGAGGTTGTCCCTGATGCGCATGACGCTTCGCCCCTGTCGTTCTCGGCCCGTCGTCTTCGGCCTGTCGTCCTCGGCCTGTCGGACCCTCGTGGT
Organism: uncultured Actinomycetota bacterium; assembly: GCA_963731485.1. GTDB lineage: Bacteria > Actinomycetota > Actinomycetes > Propionibacteriales > Nocardioidaceae > Marmoricola. Next base: position 246,463 of record CAVSVQ010000006.1, on the reverse strand, counting down.
CGGACTTCGACTTCTCGCTAGTGCGTCCAGAGGTGCCGATCAGTCCGAGAACGGACGAAGAAAAGAAAATTGGCGATCGATGGATCACGGGCCGACTCGGCGCGCACTGGTGGGATGTGTTCAGCCGCCGAAAGGCTTCCGGCGACCGGCGTGAGGACAGCGCCGACGGTCCGGGGGCCGCGCATGCGCCCGCGCAGCAGGACCCGGCGGATCCGGCGACGACGGTCCCGGAACCACCTGACCCGCGGTCAGCCGGCGAGCGGACGGCCGAGCCTCGTCCCCCGGGATTCGCGGTCGGCGTCGAGGACATGCTCCGGTGGCTCGAGCACGGGGTGCTGGAACCGGCCGCCGACCCGCCGGCACGAGCGCCGCGGACAGCCGACGACGACGTGGCGGCACAGGCCGACTCCCTGCAGACGACGGTCAGCGTGCAGAAGCAGGCGCAGCGCATGCTCGCGCTGGCGATGCGCATGCGGGCGGACGCGGCCGTCCAGGCCGAGCGGATCCTGCACGAGGCGCGCGAGGCTGCGGGCAAGCTGGAAGCAGACACGCGGCGAAAGCTGGAACAGACACGGGAGGAGACCCGCGAGTGGGCGGCTGCTCAACGAGCCGCTGTCGAGAACACGATCCGTGAGGTGGTCGAGGCCGCCCAGCACGACGCCGAGTCGATCCGCGCCGAGGCGCTGCGCACCTCGAAGCTCGAAGCCGAGCAGGCCGCACGCAGCCAGGTCGCCCGGGCGCTCGCCGAGGGCGAACGCGAGGGCGCCATGATCAGGGCGCGGGCGCGAGACGTCCTCGGCCGGCTCGCCATGACCGTCGGCGAGACGACGAACACCCTGCACGGACTCTCGGACCTGCTGGTCGCCCACGTCGACGTGCTCCAGCACCAGCGCGACAGCATCGAGCACATGGCCGCCGAGGTCGAGCACCAGACCCGCGCGTTCAACGACGGCAAGTCCGCGGAGTCCGGCTGGGAGCCGGATCCCGCAGAAGCCCCCGACGATCCGCCGGAGGACGAGCCGCCGGGGGACGATCCGCCCGAAGATGATCCGCCCGGAGGTGGTCCCGGAGGTGGTCCCGGGGGTGGTCCCGGGGGTGGTCCCGGCGATGATCCGCCCGCGCAGGACCCAGCCAGGCAGAACCCACGCGGGCAGGACTCACCCGGGAGCGACGTACCCGGACGTCCGCCGTCGACAAGCACCGGACCCCCGCGACGCGGACCGTCGGCCGGTGACCGACCGTACCGTCGTTCTGAGGGCCGGGTCTTCCCCCAACGCGAGCCGGACGAGCGCGAATGAGCGCGGCCGGCCTCCGACATCGCGAGGTGAGCCCGGTGTCACCAGCTCCCGTGCTCGGAGTTGGTCGTGGCACCCCCTCCGGGAGACCACGGTACCGGCGTGCCAGTGCCCGAGACGACGACCGGGGACTTCTGGGCCTCCGCGTCGGCATAGCTGGGAGCCGCGGACAGTCCGGTCACCCCGAGGGCGACGGCCGCGACCAATGCAGAACTCAACTTCTTCATGGTGCAAGTCCTTCCGAGACTGCGGTGTAGGTAGAGCACAGGTACCGGAACGACGCCCAGTGGTAAGGATGCGGGTGCCGGCGAGCCACCTCCTCACGGGCGCGAGCCAGCGAGTCTCGGGGACTCGCTCCGCCCGTCAGGTGCTCGTGCAGCGCACGCATCATTTCCACTGCCACGGTGTCATCCGCGGCCCACTTGCTTGAGATCACACCACGACATCCCGCCGCGAGGAAAGCCCAGGCCAGCCCGGCAGGCTCGGCCAACGAGTCCGAGGTCCGTCCGGATGCGCAAGCGCTGAGGACGACGAGGGTCCCGTCGAGGGGCAATCTGAGCACCTCGGCAGCAGTCACCCAGCGGTCGGCAAGACGAAGAGCCGAGGAGAGCGGGGAACCGGCGCGGAACTCGCCATGACAGGCGAGATGCACCAGGTCGCGACCGGGTGCGTCCCGAAAAAGCGCCTCGGAGGTCGCGGCGTCACCGACCACGACCTCCGCGTCGGGGTACAGGCCGGACAACGCCCGGGCCTCCGCAGCGATGCCCGGAGCAGCGGCGTCCGGGACCGCAAGGACGAGCACGCCGGCATGCGCGACCGGCTCGGCGAGATCGAAGGAAGCCGACGCGGCCAGGCCGGGGGCGAAGGTGAGGGGGTGCCGGTCCGAGAAGCACTCGCCGCCGTCGGTGAGAGCCTCGAAGGGAACGTTGTCGAGATGTCCCTCGGCGACGACGAGCAGGGGCTGGGTGTAGAGGTCGACGAGCAGGTCGTCGACCGGCGCGAGGAGCAGTTGATACAGCTCTGCCAGCAGTGGCTCGACCTCCGGGACAGAGCCTGGAGCGTCGGTCTGGCCGGACGCCATCCGCGAGCAGACGACCTGCCAGTCCCGGGTGAGCTCCCGCGACCTCGCCGCCGCTCGCGGCATCCGGCGTGGGTACACCTCCCCGTCGCGGATCACGAAGGCGACCAGGTCGGGGCCGAGCACGTGGAAGTGCAGGACCGGACCGTCGGGCACGGCGATCTCGAGCGGATCGGGCGGGCCCACGTGCGGGGCCGACTCCCCGAAGGCCGCATGAGGCTCACCGGTCAAGACGAGCTGGCCATCCTCCTCGGGAAGACCCGGCGCGTCGAGGAAGCGGCTGAGGTCGGTCGGCCGCGCCACCGTGTCGGACTGATCGACGTGAGGTCCGGGAGACTCCACACCGGGCGTCCTGCCGGACACGAAGTCCTGCAGGGCGCGGGTCGCCGCGAACACAGACCACTGCCACGCCTCGACACCGGCCGCCGGCGTACCTTGCCGCAGGAGCGCGTCGATCAGGACGTCGACCGCCCCGCCGGTGGCGGCGTAGAGCGCGAGCCGAAGCTCCGCGTCTCCGGTTGACGCCGCCGGGAGGCGATGGGACCTCAAGGCGGCGCGGAGCAGCTCGCTGACGCCCTCGTAGTCCCCCGCCCTGCGACGCAGGCTTGCGCGCCCCTGCACGAGGGCCAGGGCCAGCTCCGGGAGATCGAGCGTGGCGATGATCCCGGAGGCCCGTTCGAGATGGGCAGCGGCCTTGTCGGAGGCGTCGTCGAGCTCGGCGGCCAGCAGATGGGCGAAGGCGGCGGGGACCATCTCGCGTTGGGCCTCCAGCTGCTCCAGGGCTCGACCGACGAGCGCGCGGGCCTCGTCCAGGTCACCTGCTTGCTGCGCGATATGCGCCTGTGCCAGCCAGACCCGTGCGCAGTAGCCGAGGTCGCCACAGTCGGCGAACAGGCGACCGGCGGCCGCGAACTCGGAGGCAGCGTCGTCGAAGGTGCCGATCATCAAGGACGCAAGAGCCGACGTGTACGTCGCCCGCGCCGACTCGTCCAGCATCCCGAGGTCGGCGAACACCTCGGCGGCGCGCTCGGCCTCGGCATGCGCTTCCCCGACCAGACCGGCCCGCAGGAGGGCCCGTGCCAGGGTGAGCCCGAGGCGAGCCATCTCCGGTGCGGCTGCCAGCTCCTCGAGGGTCGGACGCAGCCGGACGAGGATCGACAACGACTCACTGAGCCGGTCCAGCTGGAGCAGGGCCTCGGCGATGTCCACCCGGCACTTGGCCGCGGCCAGTCGGCTCCCCTGGGCGCGAAGCGCTGCCTCCGCCCGGCTCAGGTCGTCGAGCGCACGGTGCGCCATGCCGAGCCGGAGGTAGGTCAGACCCCGATTGGCATCGGTCTCCGCCTGCTTGTCCCGCTCGCCGAGTGCATGGAAGAGGTTCACCGCCACGTCGTAGTGCTCGAGCGCGGTGGAGTGTTCGCCGAGCCGGCTCCAGGCGTTCGCCATGTTGCTGTGTGCCCGCGCCCGGATCGAGGACACGGCAGCGGCCTCCTCGGGGGATGGGAGGACCTTGGCGAGCTCCTCGAGGAGCTCGTTGCTGACCTGGACGGCCTGGTGGTACTCCCCCAGCTCGTGCAGCACGGTCCCGCGCCCGAGGTCCGTGCGCAGCGCCTCCAGCACGGTGCCTGCGGCCAGCCAGTCGCGCCGGGCGGTCCGGATGGAGGCGAGCGCCGCGCCGTACTCGCCGCGCTGGGCACGCAGCTGCGCCCGCAGGTACGCCGCCCGCGCGTTCAGGGCGGGATCGTCACGGCGTACCTGTGAGAACACGGAGCTGTCGAGGAGCTCGAGTGCCCGCTCAGGGTCGGTCAGGGACAGCCGCTCGGCGCGGATCAGCAGCTCGAGAGCCTCGACCCGTTCCTCTACCCCCATGCACTCACTCCGCGCTTCGGATCCGCGCTCGCGGACCCGGTCAGCCCTCCCGGGTCTCGAACGTCACAGCCGCCCGAACGACTCGGTCACCCGCGACCACCCAGACCTCGTCCACGTCGGCCGGCACGTCGCGAGCAGTGAACTCCCCCGAAACCGCGCAGACCGTGGTGCCGCGCACTCGACCTGCCCGGGTGAAGACGATCCGGGTCTGCCCCGCTTCGCCGTCGGCGGCCGGAGCGAATCGGCCGTGCACGTCGACCCGGCCGATGGTGACCCTGGCGACGTCCAGGCCGAGTCGGCCGGCATCGCTGTCGAACGCGAGGTGGACCACGTCCGTGGCCCCACCTGCGCGGGTGCCGGTTGCCGGCAGGGCCCACCTGCTGTCGGTGACGGGCGAAGCGTCGTCGTACGCACTCGGCGCCCAGGCGGACGCATGCAGGCGAACGACGTCGTGGAGCTCCGCCGACGCTTCCGCGGGCAGCTCGTGGAGCGGCATCAGCTCCGCCGCCGCCAGGAAGTCCCGGATCCACGCGATCGTCTCGGCGGTCTCCGGGTCGTCCTCCTGCACGAGAGCCTCGACCAGCTCCGCTCGCTCCGGGTCGATGCGGCCCTCGACCCAGTCCAGCAGGTCGGTGAACGAGGCGCGTTCTGTGCTCACGCGGACTCTCCGATCGCCATCAGCTCGCGCAGGCGAGCGAGGCAGCGGCCACGAAGCGGGCCGATCCCGCCCACGGCTCGACCGAACCGTTGCGCGATCTCAGCGTAACTCGGCTCGCGGGTGTCGAAGTACAAAGCGGCCAACAGCTCCCGGCAGGTGTCACCGAGCGCGCTGAGCGCTTCGTGCAGGGCAGTCAACGTGCCCCAGTCCGCGAACGGATCCTCCGCCTGCTCGGGGGCCGACTCCAGCGGAACCGTGCGGCGCCGTGCGTGCCGGGTGCGCCAGGCCTGGCGCCGGGCCACGGTCATCAGCCAGGACGCGATCCGTCCGGTCTCGCGGACCCGCTCGATCGAGTCGACGAGGGTGAGGAAGGTGGTCTGGGTGACGTCCGCTGCCTCCTCCGGGTCGAGCCCGTTGCGCAGTGCGACCGAGTAGACCAATCGCTCATAACGGGTCACGAGAGCGTCCCACGCTGCGGGGTCCCCGCCCCGGCATCGCCGCAAGAGCTCCTCGTCGGTCCCCGTCGCGACCGGTCCCCGCCCGGCTCGACGGACGGACTGGTCTCTGGCCACCGAAAGTCGATCCACCCTTTTCCCCCCGAATCACCCCGTTGTCGGATGGCCCGGATGCACTACGGATTCGTAGTCACCATGGTGGGCCTCAACGTAGATGAAACGCGAACCACCCGGTATTGGTCATGAACCCGCACGAACTGGGCGTGGTCTGGTCTGGACCACCTGCAGAGCCCGTGGCACCATGCCCAGCCGACACGGCGGTCCACCTCGACCCGGAGGGACCAGGGAACGACGAAGTGGCCCTGGCCGGCGAGAGCGCCGGCCAGGGCCACCTGTCAGATGCGTACCCCCGACGGGATTCGAACCCGCGCTACCGCCTTGAGAGGGCGGCGTGCTAGGCCACTACACAACGGGGGCATTGAGCGGACGAGACTCTAGCGAAGGACCTGTTGGGCACCAAATCGGCCAATCTCCGACCGGACGCGTCAGCACTCGCTGGGATACAAGGACTCGAACCTTGACTAACTGGACCAGAACCAGTCGTGCTGCCAATTACACCATATCCCACTGAATCGGACCGGCCACCGACGACGGATCGCGGCGGCTGGACCGAGGAGAAACCTTACACGCGGGGCGTTGTCGGCACCAAAACGGCCGGCCCGGCGGGCGGAGTGGCGGGCGGAGTGGTGCGGTTGCCGAGGCCCATGCTGCGCGCGACCACGAGGACCAGGACGAGATAGACGCCGTTCTGGGTGATGGTCAGCGGGATGTTCCACCACGAGATCTCGGTGACGTTGAGCGAGTCGTCGATGTTGCCGAGGAACAGTGCGAAGCCGAAGGCGACCAGGTTGTTCCACACGTGCATCGCGATGCCGGCCTCCAGACCGCCGGTGCGGAACACGACGTACCCGGCCATCAGCCCGAAGGCGAGCCGATCGAGGAACAGCGGTGCGTTCTGCACGCCGTGGGCGAGCGCGAAGAGCGTGGCGCTCAGCAGGATCGCGACCCACGGCCGGCGGGTGAGCGCTCCGAAGGCCTGCATCGCGTAGCCGCGGAACGCGTACTCCTCACCGATCGCCTGCAGTGGCGTCGTGAACAGCACCACGACACCGATCGCAACGAGCGTGCCGGTGACGTGGTTCGGCGAGCTGTCCAGGCCGTTGGGATCGCTCGGCAGCACCGTGCCGACGATGATCTGCGCGAACATCGCGACCGGCGCCAGGGCGAAACAGGCCCAGAAGAACGCCCAGCGGATGCCGGGTCGCACCGACATCAGCCACCGCGGGCGCATCCGGTGCACGGCGCGCACGATCAGCCAGGTGACCGGGATCATCGCGGCCAGGGACAGGTTCAGGTACAGCATTCCCTGCCAGGTGACGTGGTCGAGACGTGCCGCCTTCTCGAACGCGTCGGCGAACGAGCCCTGGTGGTCCAGGGCGATGGTGAGGGCGAGCAACGGCAGCAGCACGAACGACGCCGCGAACACACCGATCACGAGCGCGACGATGCCGACCACCGGCCTCCACCACGCATAGGTCCAGGTGCGCAGCATCAGGGGGTACGTGCGCGGCTCGGGGTGCGGGTGCATGAGCGCGGCCTGCGTCGGTGCGGTGGTCATGCCGCGTGCCCTAGGCCAGGGCCGCGTCGAGCCGCGCCAGGGACGCCTCGCGGCCGAGCAGCTCCATCGACTCGAACAGCGGCGGCGACACGCGGCGGCCGGTGATCGCGACGCGCACCGGCCCGAACGCGTTGCGCGGCTTGAGGCCCAGACCCTCGACCAGCGCGGCGCGCAGCGCCTCCTCGATCGCCGCCGTGCTCCACGGGTCGAGGGCGCTCAGCGCGTCGCGGGCCGCGGTCACGACCTGGCGACCTGCATCGTCACCGAGCACCGCACGGGCGTCGTCGTCGTACTCGACCGACGGCGCGAACAGGAAGCCGAGCATGTCGACCGCCTCGGTGAGCTTGTTGATCCGCTCGGCGACCAGCGGCATCGCCAGCTCGAGCAGTCGTGCATCGGAGTCATTGACCGGGTCGCCGACCACGCCCGCCGCCTTCAGGAAGGGAAGCACCCGCGCGGTCATCTCCTCGATCGACAGCAGGCGCATGTGGGCGGCGTTGATCGCGTCGGCCTTCTTGCGGTCGAAGCGGGCAGGGTTCGGATTGACGTCGGCGATGTCGAACGCCCGACCATCTCCTCCAGGGAGAAGACGTCGCGGTCCGGGCCGATCGCCCAGCCGAGGAGGGCGAGGTAGTTCAGCAGGCCCTCGGGCAGGAACCCCTCGTCGCGGTAGGCCAGGGCGTGGGCCTCGGGGTCGCGCTTGGACAGCTTCTTGTTGCCCTCGCCCATCACGTAGGGCAGGTGGCCGAACCGCGGCGCGGCGTCGGCGATGCCGATCGCGATCAGCGCGTCGTACAGCGCGATCTGGCGCGGCGTGGAGGACAGCAGGTCCTCACCGCGAAGGACGTGGGTGATCTTCATCAGTGCGTCGTCGACCGGTGCGACCAGCGTGTAGAGCGGGTCGCCGTTGGCGCGCGCCAGCGCGTAGTCGGGCACGTGGTCGCTGTGGAAGGTGACCTCGCCCCGGACGAGGTCGTCGAAGCTGATCTCGCCCTCCGGCATCCGGAAGCGGACGACCGGCTGCCGCCCCTCGGCCAGGAACGCCTCCCGCTGCTCCGCGGTGAGCTCGCGGCAGAAGCCGTCGTAGCCCATCACCGTGGAGCCCGACGCCTTGCGCCGCTCGGAGACCTCGTCGTTGGTGCAGTAGCAGGCGTAGGTGTAGCCGCCCTCGTAGAGGCGGGCGAGCACGTCGGCGTAGATCTCGCCGCGCTCGCTCTGCCGGTACGGCGCGTAGGGGCCGCCGACTCTCCGGGCCCTCGTCCCAGTCGAGCCCGAGCCAGCGAAACAGGTCGAGGATCGCGGCGTACGACTCGTCGGTGCTGCGCTCCTTGTCGGTGTCCTCGACGCGGAAGACGAACGTGCCGCCGTGGTGCCGGGCGAACGCCCAGTTGAACAAGGCGGTGCGCACCAGCCCGACGTGCGGCGAGCCGGTCGGGCTCGGGGCCATCCGGACACGAACGCCCCCGGACGTCGAGCCTGTCGAGACGCCGTTCGCTGCTTCAGTCACGCTGCTTCACCTGGTTGGTCAGATTGCCGATGCCGGAGATCGAGACCTCGACCTCGTCGCCGACCTGCATGGGCCCGACACCCTCTGGGGTGCCGGTGAGGATGACGTCGCCGGGCAGCAGCGTCATCACCGAGCTGACGTGCGCGACCAGGGTCGGCACGTCGAAGATCATGTCGCGGGTGGTGCCGTCCTGCTTCAGGTCGCCGTTCAGGTAGGTCTGCACGCGCAGGTCGGAGACGTCGAGCTCGGTCTCCACCCACGGCCCGAGCGGACAGAACGTGTCGAAGCCCTTCGCGCGGGTGAACTGCACGTCGGAGCGCTGCAGGTCACGCGCGGTGACGTCGTTGCCGACCGTGTAGCCCCACACGACGCTGCTCACGTCCTCGACGGTTGCCGGCACGTCGCGACAGATCCGGCCGATGACCACGGCCAGCTCGCCCTCGTAGTGCAGCTCGCCGGTCTGACGCGGGTAGAAGATCGGGTCTCCCGGTCCGATCACGCTGGTGTTCGGCTTGAGGAACATCAGCGGCTCGTCCGGGACGTCGCCGCCCATCTCCGCGGCGTGCGCTGCGTAGTTGCGGCCGATGCCGACCACCTTGCTGCGCGGCAGCACCGGCGCGAGCAGGCGCACCTCGGCGAGCGGGAACTCCTGGTCCGACGGGTGCAGGCCGACGTACAGCGGGTCGCCGTTGAGGGCCACGACCACGCAGTCCTCGTCCGGGATGCCGTGCTCGTCGACCTCACCGGTCACCACGCCGAACTGGGGGTCCTCCCCGGTCGTGAACCTCGCGATACGCACCGGGTCACCCTATCGACGTACCCTCGACGCCGTGCCGTCGACCGCCGCCCTCCCCCGCGACGTGTGGCAGGCCCGCGCCGCCGCGCACGAGGAGCGCGTCGACGTCTGGGTGGCACCGCACCTCGAGCGCCGCCGCCGCGGGATCGCCCACCCCGTGCACGACTTCCTCTTCACCTACTACTCCCACCGCCCCGCCGCCCTCCGCCGCTGGCACCCCGGGTACGGCGTGATCCTCCTCGATGCTCCCGAGTACGCCGGTCTCAAGGGCTACGAGCGGATAGTCCGGCACGTTTCTGTCGCTCCGGGGCTCGAATCGCGACAGGAACGTGCCGGACTATCCGTCTCGGTCGGCCATATCGCCGCGCAACGCTCGCTGATCGAGTCGACGCGGCGACTGCTGGTCGCGACCGCGTCGCAGCCTCCGACCCTCGGGTGCTTCGGGCTGCACGAGTGGGCGATGGTCTACCGGAGCGGGGAGGACCCGGCAGCGGTGCGGCACCCGTGGCCGCTGCGGCTGGGGGCGGCCGGGACCGACGACGTGGTCGAGGGGCACCGGATCAGCTGCTCGCACTTCGACGCGTTCCGGTTCTTCACCGAGCCCGCTCGGGCGTTGAACGTGCTGCAGCCGGCCCGGGACGACCGCCCCGACTTCGAGCAGCCGGGCTGCCTGCACGCCACGATGGACCTCTACAAGCACGCCTTCCGGCTGAGCCCGCTGGTCTCCTCCGACCTGGTCGCCGACTGCTTCGCACTCGCCTGGGAGGTCCGTGAGCTGGACATGCGCGCGTCGCCCTACGACTTCTCCAGCCTCGGATGTGTGCCCGTGAAGATCGAGACGCCCGAAGGCAAGGCCGAGTACGTCGCGGCGCAGCGCGCCTTCGCCGAGCGGGCAGCCCCGCTGCGCCGCCGCCTGGTCGACACGTGCGACCTGCTGCTCAGCGCATCAGCGTCCGCGGCTGCTCGCGCATGACGACCAGGCCGGGGTCCAGGCACGACCCGCCCGTGGCCGGGCGCGTTCAGTCGTCGGAGGAGCCGTCGCCCGCCTCCACCCGGAACTGCGGGACCCCGCCGTCGCAGATCGCCTTCACATGGACCTCGGTCCCACCCTTCTTGAACGACACCTCGATCTCGCTCCCGGTGTCGTCGCTGCGCTCGAAGGTCCAACCGTCGCTCGGGGAAGCGCTCTTGAAGTGCACGGTCCGCCCGGAGCAGGACACGGTGACCGATCCGGCTTCGCCGGACCACGTGCGTGTCACCGTCGGGTCCGAGGCCTGCGGCGGCGCCGACGACTTCGAGGGTGACGACCCGGTGCGGGTCGGCGCCGCGTGTGTCGGCGAGGAGCTCCCGGCGGGCGTCTGGGCACCTGACGGCGAGGCGGAGGGAGTCGGCGAGTGCCTCCGGCTCGGCTTGCGCGTCGTCTCCGGTGCGGGTCCGACGGTGCCGACCACGGCGGGCTGGGTCTCCCCCAACCCCGGACTGCCGGTCACCTGGCCACCCGCACGGTCGATCGCGACCCACGTCAGCGCGGAGCCCGCGACCACGACCGCGACCCAGACGGTCACCGCCAGCACCCACATCCGCCTTGTCACCCGACCATCCTCTCAAGTGTCCCGGCACGCATGGGCGCCAGCCAGTAGCGTCGGAGCATGGCCAGCGTGGTGATCGTCGAAGACGACTCGGCGATCCGGACCTCGCTGCAGCACGCGCTCGAGGAGCAGGGCCACGCCGTCGCCACCTCGGCGAACGGAGTCGGCGCCCTCGACCTCGTCGTCCGCACCGAGCCGGACGTGGTCCTGCTGGACCTCGGGCCTCCCGACATCGACGGGCTCAAGGTCCTCGCGATGCTCCGCGGGGTGACCCCGGTGCCGGTCATCGTGATCACGGCCCGTGACGACGACCGCACGATCGTGGCGGCGCTCGACGCCGGCGCGGACGACTACGTCGTGAAGCCGTTCGGCCTGGACCACGTCGCCGCGCGCATCCGGGCCGTGCTCCGCCGCGGCGCGCGCGTCGGATGACGACCCGGCCATCCGGGTCGGCCGGCCTCGATGATCGACCCGCGCGCGCGCCGGGTCGTCCTCGACGGCCGCGACGTCGACCTCACCCGCAAGGAGTTCGACCTGCTGTTCGCCCTGGCCAGCCGCAAGGGCGAGGTGGTCTCCAAGCGCACCCTGCTCGCCGAGGTCTGGCAGCAGGCGTACGGCGGCGGCGACCGCACCGTCGACGTGCACCTGTCCTGGCTGCGGCGCAAGCTCGGCGAGACCGCTGCCGAGCCCCGGTACCTGCACACGGTCCGCGGCGTGGGCATCCGCTTCGCCGAGCCGGGCCGAGGACTGATGCGCCGGCGCATCGGCCTGCTGGTCGCGGCGACCACGTCGGCCGTCGTGCTCGCGTTCGTGGTCCCGCTGTGCCTGCTGGTGCGCAACATGGCCGAGGACCGGGCGATGGCCGATGCGGACCAGGAGGCGCGCAACATCGCGATCCTCGTCTCCAGCCTGCACGGCGACCCGACCCTCTCCGGACGTGGTCGCAGCGGTCGATCAGCGCTCATCGGCCACCACCACGGTGGTGCTCGCCGACCGGTGCGACGCTCGGGCAGCGGCGACGGTCGGCGTCGATGATCCCGACGTCGTGAAGGGCACGCACCGGCGCTGCGTTCACCCGGCGAACCGACCACGGGCGCTCGCACGGTCGTGCCGGTCGTCACCTCCGACGGCACCGACGTCGTGGTCACCGACGTCACCAACGCCCAGCTGCACCAGGGCGTCGCCGGCGCCTGGGCGGCGATCATCGCGCTCGGCGTCGTGCTGCTCGCGCTCGCGCTCGCTGGTCGCCGTCCAGCTCGGCCGCCGGATCAGCACGCCGGTGACCCGGGTCGCCGAGGTCGCCGACCGACTGCGGGAGGGTGAGCTCGACGCCCGTGCGGCGCTCGAGGGACCCCCGGAGACGCGAGGCGCTCGCCGAGGCGCTCAACCGGCTCGCCGAACGGATCACCGAGCTCCTGGTCGCCGAGCGCGCCGCGGTCGGTGACCTCTCCCACCGGCTGCGCACGCCGGTCACCGCGCTGCGGATCGACGTCGAAGGGGTCGACGACGGGGCCCTGGCCGAGCGGCTCCGTCAGCACGTCGGCACCCTGCAGCGCAGCATCGACGCGATCGTGAACGAGGCCCGCCGACCGGTCCGTCACGACATGTCGTCGCGCTGCGACGCCGTCGCACGTGGTGCGCGACCGGGTCGCGTACTGGGCGCCGCTGGCCGAGGACCAACGGCGCTCCTGCAGGTCGACCTTCCCCAGCGACCGGCACTCGTCCCCCTCGACGACGTGGACCTGCGCGACGTGGTCGACGTGCTGATCGACAACGTGTTCGCCCACACCCCGGAAGGGACCTCGTTCCGCGTCGCGATCGCACGCGGACGACGACACGCGGTCCGCCTGGTGGTGGCCGACCACGGCCCGGGGCCGGCGGCACGCGGCCCGCGAGCCGGACCAGGGCACACCGGCCTCGGGCTCGAGATCGTCCGCCGCACCGTCGAGCCGATCAGGGGCAGCGGTCGAGATCGGTGCCGCCCCGGAGGGCGGCACCGTCGTGGACGTCCGACTTCCGCTCAGCCCGGCGAGGGCCGCACCACGACAGCGGGGGGCATCGTCGTGGGCGGCCGACTCCCGCTGGGCCCTGGGGAACACGACCTCCGGGGGTGAGGTCGAAGCCCAGCGGGTCGGCCGGGCGCCGAGCTCAGTCGTGGTCGTCCACGTCCTCGTGGCCGGACTCGTGCTCGCCCGCGTCGTCGCCGGAGTGGTCATCGGCCTCTCCCGCGTACTGCGCCTCGGCGGAGTCGTCGCCCCCGTGGTGCCGGGTCGAGCCGTGGTGCGAGGTGTTGGTCGCGCGCGTCTGCGGAGCGGCCGGAGCCGGCAGGTCGTGGACGACCACCACCTTCTCCACCTCCCGCACGCAGGCCTTGCCGACCCGCTTCCATCCGTCCTTGCACGGCAGCCACTTCGTCGGTGACGGCGCCGGCTGGTCGGTCTGCACGGAGGCCGGCTCCGTCCCTGCCGATCCGACCGACGCTGCGCTCTGGAAGGCGACGACGGCAGCGGCAGTGCCCGCCACCGTGCCGGCGACGGTCAACAGCGGTACGGATAGGCGCACGGGTTCTCCTTCGTCCGGCGGGCAGCGGTCCTGCCCGGTGCTGCCCAGCATCGACGCTGGGAGTCCTAGGTGCGCCTCGCCGGAACGTCAAGATCACCTCAAATCGTGAGGATCGGCCTTCTCGGGCCGAACCTGCCCAGACCGGCATTCTTCACACGCGCTTGAGGGTCAGATGAGGACGACTTGTCCGGAGTCCCCGCACGCTGTGCTCTCGCCACTCCCCGACCGTGGAGGTACGACGTGCCCCTGTCCCGGCCACGATCGACTGCCGTTCACCCGCCGCGACCGCGATCCGCTCCGGGTCGTGGCCGGGAGCCCGCGCAAGCGCGACGTCTACAAGGTCGCCACCGCCGGACGTCACCGGGGTCACGGCGTTCGGCGCGCTCACCGTGACTGGTGCCGTCGCCGGCACCGCAGCGCACCAGACAGGCGCTCGACGACGCTGCCCAACCGGTGCAGCCGCCGGCGCCGCCGGTCACCCAGGTGGTCAAGAAGAAGCGCCCCCACCACACCGTCGTCAAGACCAAGGTGGTGCACGCCGTGAGTGTCGGCGTCACGCAGCACCAGCAGCGGCGGCGTCGTACGGTCCTGCGACCTCGAGCAGTCACAGCACGTCGAGCACCGTCAAGCACAGCGCCCCGGCACCCAAGCCGGCACCCAAGCCGGCACCGAAGCCGAAGCCCGCCCCGTCGTCGGGTTCCTGACATGGGCGTCGCCACCCTCGCGCCGAGCGGCGCGGCACCACCGGTTCCGCGCCCTCGGCACCTACGTCCACCTCGCGGCACCACCGGATCTCGCGCGCGCGGTCGACGCTGGCCGCAGGCCGGTGCTGGCGGAGGTCGACCGGGCCTGCAGCCGCTTCCGCGCTGACTCCGACCTGAGCGTGGCCAACGCGCGCGCCGGCCGGTGGACCGCGCGTCGACCCCCTGCTCGCTCGCCGCGGTCGGCGTCGCCTCGACGCCGCGCGGGAGACCGACGGCCTGGTCGACCCCTGCCTGGGCACGCAGATGATCGAGATCGGGTACGACGAGGACCTGGCCGTCGTGCGTCGCGCGTCGTCGCGAGCCGCGACCGTGCCGCCGGCGGCGCCACGCCCCGACGCCTGGAGGGAGGTCGGGGTCGACGCCGACGGCGCCGTCTGGTGCCGGCGGGGGTGCAGCTGGACCTCGGCGCAACCGCGAAGGCCTGGGCCAGCGATCTCCTCGCGGCCACTCTCGTCGACGCGCTCGGAGGCGACGTGCTGGTCAGCCTGGGCGGTGACGTCCGGGTCGCCGGCGACCGGCCGCGCGCCTGGCCGGTCGGGTCACCGAGCACCCGGACGGCATCGGCGACGACCTGCCCGCCGAGCTGCTCACGCTCGACGGCGGCGGCCTCGCGACGTCGTCGACGACGGTGCGACGCTGGACGGCCGGCGGAGTCGAGCGACACCACCTGCTCGACCCGCGCACCGGCCGACCGGTCACGCCGTACTGGCGCACGGTCACCGCGACCGGCCCGACCTGCGTGGCGGCCAACGTCGCGACCACCGCGGCCGTGGTGCTCGGCGCCGACGCCGAGCGCTGGCTCGCCGAGCGCTCGGTCGATGCCCGCCTCGTCGCCGCGACCGGGACCGTACGACGCGTCGGGCAGCTGGCCCGACCCCGAGGAGGACCGATGACCTCGTCCCTGCTCCAGAACATCTCCGAAGGCCCGATGCTCTGGTACCTCAACCGCGGCAGTGGCGTCGCGTTGCTGCTCCTGCTCACCGCCACGCTGTGCCTGGGCATCCTGAGCGCCCGTGAGCGGCCGGAGCAGGCTGGTGCCGCGCTTCGTCGGCCAGCAGGTGCACCGCAACCTCGGGCGTCCTCGCGCTCGTGCTCGTCGTCGGTCACGCCGCGACCGCGGTGGTCGACACCTACGTCGACATCCGCTGGTGGCAGGCGGTGTCACCGGTCGGAGCGACGTACAAGCCGCTCTGGCTCGGGCTGGGCAGCGTCGCGTTCGACGTGATGCTGCTCGTGGTCCTCACCAGCGCGGTGCGCAACCGCCTCGGGCAGCGAGCCTGGCGGACGGTGCACCTGCTCGGCTACGCCACGTGGCCGGTCGCGATGGCCCACTCGGTCGGGATCGGCACCGACGCCACGTCGTCCTGGGGGCGGCAGGTCGGGCTGGGCTGCCTGGCAGCGGTTGCCGCGGCGTCGCTCGTGCGGGTCTCCGCCGACGCGTGGGCCGGGTACCGCCGCCGGGCCTCCGTCCTGGCCACGGTGCCTGCCGTCGAGGACGGCATCCGATGACCGGCGGCCTGCGCGTCGTCCCCGGACCCTGGCTGCTGCGGAGCCCGTCGCCGGACCTGGCCACGCACCGCGCGCTGCGCGGCAGCCTGCCGTTCCCGACCCTGGACGAGCTGCTCGCGGTGGTGGAGCGCACCGCGGTCTGCGCGGCCGCGGGGGCGCGGCCTTCCCGTTCGCGACCAAGCTCCGGACCACGGCATCGGTGAGCGCGCGCCCGCGCCGCCACGTCGTGGTCAACCTCAGCGAGGGCGAGCCCGCCAGCTTCAAGGACCTCGCCCTGGCCCTCCACCAGCCGCACCTCGTGCTCGACGGTGCCGCCCTCGCCGCGGGGGCGCTCGGGCTGCCGCGACGTCCACCTGGTGGCGTCCCGCCGAGCGGCCCGAGGCGGTCGATGCCCTCCGCCGGGCCGTGGACGAGCGCGACGAGACCGCGCGTCGGCGGCGCTGGCGGCTGCACACGTGCCGCACCGCGCTTCGTCGCCGGCGAGGCGAGCGCGGTCACCGAGCTGATCGAGGGGCGGACAACCTGCCCGGTGACCACCTGGCTGCCGACCGCGGTTTCCGGGCCTGCGCGGCCGAGCCCACCCTGCTGTCCAACGCCGAGACCTACGCCCAGCTCGCCGCGCTCGTGCTCGCCGGTGTCCGAGGTGCCGGGCACGACGGACGAGCCGGGCACCCGGCTGCTCAGCATCGGCGAGCTCGACGGTGACGGCTCGGGTCGTCGAGGTCCCGCACGGCACGCCGTGGCGCGACGTGCTGACCCCGGCCGAGCTCGACCGGCCCGGTGCTGCTCGGTGGCTACCACGGCACCTGGGCGCCGGCCGGGCCTGCTGGCCGGGCTCACCGTGTCCCACGCCGATCTGACCGCGGCCGGCCTCGGGCTCGGCGCCGGCGTCGTGCTGCCACTGCCCGACGGGAACCTGCCCGCTGCGGTCGACCGGCAGCGTGTCCTCCGCTACCTGGCGCGCCAGTCCGCGCAGACGCTGCGGGCCGTGCCTCAACGGCCTCCCCGCGCTGGCGACCGCGTTCGACGCCTTCGTCGCCGGCGGGGCACCGCTGGAGCCGGTCGAACGGCTCGCCGGCCTGGTCACCGGGCGAGGCGCATGCGCCCACCCCGACGGGACCGCGCGCCTCGTGCGCTCGGCGCTCGCGGCGTTCCCCGACGAGGTGCGGCGCCCACGCCGCAGTGCCGCCTGCGCGGTCACCGATCGGCACCCTCCGCCTGGCCGTTGCGGGGGCCCGATGAGCAGCCGCGACCGTCAGCACGACCTGCGCGTCGACTGGCCCCGCTGCGAGGGCCGCGCGCTGTGCCACGAGCTGCTCCCCGAGATCGTCGACCTCGACCCGTGGGGCTACCCGATCGTCACCGGGCCGGTCACCCGCAAGCTGCGTCCTGCCGCTCGCGAGGCGGTGCGGGACTGCCCGTTGCTGGCGCTGCGCCTGGTCGAGAGGAACGGCTGACCCGGGATCTGAGTCACCAGCAGGGCGGGCGTCGATGCCACCAGGGAGCCGCCGCCTCGACCTGCGCCGCCAGCGCCAGCAGCGTGGCCTCCTCGGCCGGGCGGGCGGCCAGCATCACCCCGATCGGGAGGCCGTCGGGTGTCTGGTGCAGCGGGAGCGACACCGCGGGGCTGCCGGTGACGTTCCACATCGAGGTCCACGGCGTGAACCGCTTCTGCGCCTCGAAGTCCGCGGCCGGGTCGTCGTCGTCGCGCAGCGCACCGACGGGCAGCGGCGGCGTCGCGAGCGTCGGGGTCAGCACCGCGTCGTACGGCGCGATCGCGGCCAGCGTGCGCGCCGCCACCCGGCGCAGCTCACCCAGCGCGAGGCCGAAGCGCGGGCCACTGACCTGCTCTCCGAGCTCGCCGAGCCAGCGGGTGAGCGGCCGCAGCCGGGCCTTGGCCTCCGGCGGGAGGTTGACGGTGGACAGAGCGGTGAGCACGGCCCAGTTCGTCTCGAAGACCGGCACCGCCTCGCGCGCCAGCGGCGGCTCGATGTCCACGACCTCGTGGCCCAGCGACTCGAGCAGGCGACTCGCGTCCTCCCAGGCCCTCAGGCACTCCGGGTCGACCTCGACGTCGGCGATCACGGGCGTGGCGAAGCGGGCGATCCGCAGCCGACCCGGGTCCCGGTCGCAGGCGTCCAGGAACGGGCGCTGCTCCTCGGGCGCCCAGAACGGGTCGCCGACCGCGCGACCGGCCATCACGTCGAGCAGCGCCGCGGCGTCGCGGACCGTGCGCGCGAGCGAGCCTGCCGTCGCGAGGCCGGTGACCTCGCCGTACATCGGCGACCCCGAGATCCGGCCCCGCGACGGCTTGAGCCCGACCAGGCCGCAACAGCTTGCCGGGATCCGGATCGAGCCGCCGCCGTCGGAGCCTTGGGCGACCGGGACCAGCCCGGCGGCGACGGCCGTGGCCGCTCCGCCGCTCGATCCCCCGGCCATCCGGCTGGTGTCCCACGGCGTGACCGCCGGCGCCGCGACGTCCGGCTCGGTGTAGCACGGCGAACCGAACTCCGGGGTGTTGGACTTGCCCACGCTCACCAGACCGGCCGCCTCGATCCGCAGCACGAGCTCGTCGGAGAAGTCCGGCACGAAGTCGGCGAAGACCGCCGAGCCGTACGTCGTGCGCACGCCGGCCGTCGAGTTCAGGTCCTTGATCGCGGTCGGGACGCCGGCCAGCGGCCCGTCCCCGGAGGCGTCGGCCGCGGCCCCACGGGCCCGGTCGGCGGTGACCGTGACGAACGCGCCCAGCGACTCGTCGAGTCGCCCGATGCGTTCGAGGTAGTGCTCGACCAGCTCGAGCGAGCTGACCTCGCCGGCCTTGATCGCGGCACCCTGCTCGAGGGCAGTGAGGTCGTGCAGCTCGCTCATGGCCCCGACGCTAACCGCCGAGGCGTCAGTTGTTGCTCCCCAGGACCCGCCGAGGCGTCGTTTGATGGCTAGGAGGTTCCGCTCGAGGCGTCGCTTGATGGCTGGGAGGTTCCGTCGAGGCGTCGCGTCCGGCCCCTCGTCAGCGCCGCAAAGCCGACGCCTCGGCGGTACTCACCTGGAAAGACCTGACGCCTCGGCGGTACTCACCTGGAAAGACCTGACGCCTCGGCGGTACTCACCTGGAAAGACCTGACGCCTCGGCGGTACTCACCTGGAAAGACCTGACGCCTCGGCGGACCCTAGGGCATTCAGGCAGCGACGGAGGACGGGTCGAAATCGACCAGCGTCTGGAGCGCCTGCGCCAGCTTGCTGCGGACCTCGGGGTCGTTGAGCACGTCCAGGCCGATGGAGCTCTGGGAGAGGTCGACGTCCTCGACCACGACCGCGCCGGCGATCTTCACCGAGCGCCGGGCGTCCTCGTGCGCCCACTTGCCGCCGTACGGCGTCGGGGTGACGCCGACGACACCGAACGGCTTGCCGGCGAGCGCGCCGACGCCGTAGGGGCGGGACAGCCAGTCGATGGCGTTGTTGAGCACCGCGGGCATGGTCGCGTTGTACTCCGGAGTGACCGCGAGCACCCGGTCGGCCCGGCCGACGCGCTCGCGGACGCGGGAGACGGCCTCGGGCGCGCCGCCCCCGTCCACGTCCACGTCCACGTCCTCGTTGTAGAACGGCAGGTCACCCAGGCCGTCGACGATGTCGATGACGGTGCCGGCGGGGGCGAGGTCGCGCAGCGACTCGGCGATCCGGCGGTTGACGCTGTCGGCGCGGAGGCTGCCGACGAGGACTGCGATGTGGGTCATGGGTGCTCCTGCTGAGGAGGGACAGTGTCGGACACTAAACGGACTGTAGTCCGCTTTCATTCCCGCGCGTGGAAACGCGCTCCGCCGCCTCGTTCCGACCCCGGGCGCCGCCTAGGGTGGCGCGCATGAGCGAGCGCAGCCAGGGGGGAGCCGACACGGCCGGGCACCCGCTGCTGCCGATCCTCGGCCAGGACGTTCGCGAGCGCAGTGACGCCGCCCGCAACCGCGAGGCGCTCCTGGAGGCCGCGGAGCGACTCGTCGACGGCTGCGGAGTCGACGCCGTGACGATGGACGCGGTGGCCGGTGCGGCGGGCGTCGGGAAGGGCACGGTCTTCCGGCGGTTCCGCAGCCGAGCCGGCCTGATGGCGGCTCTGCTGAACCGGTTCGAGGTCGACTGGCAGGCGCGGGTGATCGGCGGTCCCCCGCCGTTGGGCCCGGGGGCCCCACCGCTCGAGCGTCTGCTCGCGTTCGGTCGGTCACGCGTGGAGCAGAACCTGCGCGGCGCCGCGCTGTACCGCGCCGCCATGAGCGCCGAGCCCGCGCGCAACTACGCGGTGTACTCCTTCGCAGCGACCCACGTGCGCCACCTGCTCGACGAGCTCGACGTGGCCGGCGACATCGCGCTGCTCACGACCGCGCTGATGGCGCCGCTGGAGGTGCCGATCCTGGAGCAGCAGATCGACGTGGAGGGCATGGAGGTGGCCCGGATCGTCGCCGGCTGGGAGGACCTGGCGGGCCGGATCGTCGCCCGCCGGAGGGGACGCTGACGTGCGGCTGGTGATCGCTCTCGGCGGCAATGCCCTGCTCCGGCGCGGGCAACCGATGACGGCCGAGAACCAGCGCGCCAACATCCGGGCGGCCGCCGAGCGGATCGCGGAGGTCGCGGCGGGCAACCAGATCGTGGTGGCCCACGGCAACGGACCCCAGGTGGGCCTGCTCGCTCTGCAGGCGGCGGCCTACGTCGACGTGCCGGCGTACCCGCTCGACGTGCTCGGCGCCCAGACCGAGGCCATGATCGGCTACGTCATCGAGCAGGAGCTCGGCAACCTGCTGCCCGACGAGCAGCCGCTCGCCACGATCCTGACGATGGTCGAGGTCGACCGCGACGACCCCGCGTTCGCGCACCCGACCAAGCCGATCGGACCGGTCTACCCGCGCGACCACGCGGTCGTCCTCGCCGCCGACGCGGGCTGGAGCATCGCCCCGGACGGCGACGGCTTCCGGCGGGTCGTGCCGAGCCCGAAGCCGGTCCGGATCTTCGAGATCCGGCCGATCCGGCAGCTCCTCGAGCAGGGCACGATCGTGGTCTGCGCCGGCGGGGGCGGTATCCCGACGACGTTCGACGAGCACGGTGACCTGCACGGCGTCGAGGCCGTCGTCGACAAGGACGCCACCTCCGCGATGCTGGCCACGCAGCTCGATGCCGACCTGCTCGTGATCGCCACCGACGTCGACGGTGTCTACCTCGGCTGGGGTACGCCGGACCAGCGTCGTCTCGAGCACGCGACGCCCGACGAGCTGCACGCACTCGGGCTCGCGGAGGGCTCGATGGGGCCGAAGGTCGAGGCCGCGGCTCGCTACGTCAGGGACTCCGGCCGACGAGCCGTCATCGGATCGCTCGACGACCTCCCGGCCCTGGTGGCCGGCACGGCAGGCACGATCGTGGAGCCCCGCTGACCATGCGTCGAGCCGCAGCGCTGCTGATCACCGCCGCCGTCGCCGTCGCGGCCGCGGGATGCGGTGGCTCGCCTGCCCGCACGAGCGCGATCGCAGCGTCGTCCACGAGCACACCGACACCGACCGCACGGGCCACGCCCACCCGGACGTCGACCCCCAGCGCCACGTCGACCCCCAGCGCCACGTCGACCCCGCACGACAAGCCTGATCCGCGCTGGCGGTTCTTCACCGACGACAAGGCCTGGCACACCTCGCCATGGTTCCGCGGCGCGCACCGCGTGATGATCGGCTACGGCTGCAACTCGGCGCCGTGGTACTCCCACGACACCCGCTGCCCCGGCCGTCAGGGCTTCCACCACGGCATCGACGTGGCGATGCCGTGCGGCACGCCGCTGCTCTCCGCGGTCGACGGTGTCGTGCTCGACCCGTCGGCGCCCGGCGCACCCGGGCCGGCGTACGGGATCCATCCGTTCCGGATCCGCACCGGCGACCACGACATCCTGATCGGCCACACGATCCACGTCCTCGTGGAGCCGGGACAGCACGTGCATCCCGGTGAGCGGATCGCGCTGGCCGGCGACAGCGGCGCACCCGACGGCTGCCACCTGCACTTCGAGGTACGCCGCGCCGGCGGTGGTCTGGACACCGCGACCGACCCGGCCCCGTTGCTCGACCTGTCCTGATCGTCCGGTTCCGGAGGAGCACGTCCACAAGGCCCCACTCGTCTAGATTGCAGGGGTGTCCGAGTCACTGCCCCGTCGCGTCCGCGTCGGCTACGGGCTCGGCTCGGTGGCCACCGGGGCCTTCGGCACCGTGCCCGGGCTCATGCTGCTGCCCTACCTGACCGACACGTCGGCCTGGCCGCTGCGCTCGCGGGCGCGATCGTGCTGGTCCCGAAGGCGTGGGACGTCGTGCTCAACCCGATCGCAGGGCGGATCAGCGACCGCACGTCGACCCGCGCGGCCCACGGCGGCCCTTCCTGCTGCGTGCCGGGGTGGTGCTCGCCGTCTGCTTCGCCCTGCTCTTCGCCAGCCCCGACTTCGGCACGACCACCCTCGATGCGCTCTGGGTCCTGGTGGCCTTCATCGCCTGCGCCACGGCGTACGCCTTCTTCCAGGTGCCCTACGTCGCGATGCCGGCCGAGATCACCGACTCCTACGCCGAGCGCACCCGGCTGATGACCTGGCGGGTGGCGATCCTGGCCTTCGCGATCCTGCTCAGTGGCGCCAGCGCACCGGCGATCCGCAACGCGTTCGGCGGTCGCGACGGCTACCGGGTGATGGGCGTCGCGGTCGCGCCTGATGCTCGCTCGTCGGCGTCGTCGGCGCCTACCGCGGCACCGCTGCACGCCCCGGTCGGCCGCGCCGTCGCCGGCGAGGGCACGCTGCGCGAGCAGCTCCGGGTCGTGGCCGAGGCCCGCGACTTCCGGCTGCTGCTGACCACCTTCGTGCTCCAGGCGCTGGCGACCGGCGCGATGCTCGCCGGCGTCGACTACATGTCGCGCTGGGTGCTCGGCGACGAGAACCTCGCCACGGTGCTGTTCGTCTGCTTCGTCGGACCGGCACTGGTGCTGACGCCTGTGTGGAACGTCGTCGGCCAGCGGATCGGCAAGCAGCGCGGGTACGTCGCGGCGTCGCTCGTGCTCGCCGCCGGAGCAGCGCTGCTCGTCACCTCGCGCGACGCGCCGCATGCCGTCGTCTTCGTCGCCACCGCCCTCGTCGGCGCCGGGTACGCCGGCGCGCAGATGTTCCCGATGGCGATGCTGCCCGACACCGCGGCCGTCGACGCCCGCCGCACCGGCGCAGAACCGCGCCGGCGTGTTCACCGGCGTCTGGACCGCCGGCGAGACCCTCGGCCTGGCCGTCGGACCCGGGCGTCTACGGCCTGGTGCTCGCGCTCGGCCACTACCGGTCCTCGAGCGGCGACGACTCGGTCGTGCAGCCCTCCTCGGCACTCACCGCGATCGTGCTCGGCTTCTCCCTCGTGCCGGCGGCGCTGACCCTGGTCAGCCTGCTCTGGTTGCGCCGGTACTCCCTGACCGCCGACGACGTGGAGGAGGTCCACACCCCATGACGCCACACGAGCCCGTGAGGACCGACGAGCTGCTGGCCCGGCTGCACGAGATGCAGCGCGCCGACGTGCCGGTGCACGGCGGGCGCACGCTCGCCTACGTCTACGACTCCGGGCTCGAGGCGGCCGACGACGTGGGCCGCGCCGCCGTTGCGGCGTACGCGGGCTCCAACGGGCTGGACCCGACGGCGTTCCCCTCGTTGCTCCAGATGGAGAACGAGCTCGTCGGCTTCGCCTGCGACCTGCTGGACGCACCCGCGTCGGCGGTCGGCACGGTCACCTCCGGCGGCACCGAGTCGGTGCTGCTGGCGGTGCAGGCCGCCCGGGACGCCCGGCCCGACGTCGACCGCCCCACCATGGTGCTCCCGGTCACGGCGCACGCCGCGTTCCACAAGGCGGCGCACTACTTCGGCGTCGAAACGGTGCTGGTCGACGTGGGCGACGACTTCCGCGCCCGACCGGCGGCGATGGCGGCGGCGATCTCGGACCGGACCGTCCTGGTCGCGGTCAGCGCGCCGTCGTACGCCCACGGCGTCGTCGACCCGGTCGGCCAGATCGCCGCAGCGGCCGCGGCACGCGGCGTGCGCTGCCATGTCGACGCCTGCATCGGCGGATGGGTGCTCCCCTACGCCGCCCGCCTCGGCCGCGACGTCTCGCCGTGGACGTTCGCGGTCGACGGCGTCACCAGCATCTCGGTCGACCTGCACAAGTACGGCTACGCCCCGAAGGGCACGTCGCTGCTGCTGCACCGCACGCCGGAGCTGCGCCGTCCGCAGTTCTTCGCCAGCGCCGCCTGGCCCGGGTACACGATGCTCAACTCGACGATGCAGTCGACGAAGTCGGGCGGCCCGCTGGCCGGCGCCTGGGCGGTGGTCAACAGCATCGGCGACGACGGCTATCTCGCGCTCACCCGGACCGTGCTCGACGGCGTCGACCGGCTGGTCGCCGGCGTCGAGGGCATCGCCGGCGTGCAGGTGGTGGCGCGGCCGGACTCGACCCTGGTCGCGCTGGCCACCGACAAGACCTGTGACGTCTTCACGATCACCGACGCGATGACCCGCGCCGGTTGGTACGTGCAGCCGCAGCTGTCGTTCGACGATCGCCCGCCGACGCTGCACCTGACGCTGAGTGCGGCGACCGCACCGCTGGTGGAGGAGTTCGTGGCGACGCTGGCGGGAGCGGTCGCCGACGCGGTCGCGGCCGGACCGATCCGGCCCGAGCCGGAGGTGGTCGCGTTCGTGCAGGCCCTCGACCCGGCCACGTTGAGCGACGAGGACTTCGACGGCCTGCTGGCCGCCGTCGGCATGGCGCGGCGGCGACGGCGTCGGCCTGCCGGAGTCGATGGCCGAGATCAACGCGCTGCTCGACATCGCGTCACCGCCGCTGCGCGAGGCGCTGCTGGTCGCGTTCCTCGACCGGCTGACCCGCCCGGTGCGCACGTAGGGCGCGGCCCGTCCGACGCAGCGCCGTCCTACGCGCCGTGCCGGCGCAGGCCGAACGTCAGCCCGTCGATCAGCGCGCCCCAGGACGCCTCGATCACGTTGTGCCCGACGCCGACGGTGACCCAGGAGGACTCGCCGTCGGACGTCTCGATCAGCACGCGGGTGATCGCGTCGGTGCCGTGGCCCTGGTCGACGATGCGCACCTTGTAGTCGATCAGCTCGAACTTCACGATCTCGGGGTAGAGCCGCTCGATCGCTCCGCGGAGGGCGTGGTCCAGCGCGTTCACCGGCCCGTTGCCCTCGCCGGTCAACACGACCCGGTCGCCTCCGGCGATCAGCTTCACGGTCGCCTCCGACGCGGCCTCCGCCTGCGGGCTGGAGTCGGTGATCACCCGCCACGACTCGACCTCGAAGTACGACGGCCGCGCGCCCTCGACCTCCTCGGCGAGCAACAGCTCGAACGAGGCGTCGGCGGCCTCGAACGTGTAGCCCCGCGCCTCCATGTCCTTGACCCGTGCGGTCACCCGGGAGACCAGCTCCTTGTCGAGGTCCCAGCCGAGCTCACGACCCTTGAGCTCGATCGAGGCTCGCCCGGCCATGTCCGAGACCAGCAGCCGCATGTCGTTGCCGACCAGTGCCGGGTCCATGTGCTGGTAGAGGTTCGGGTCGACCTTGATCGCGCTGGCGTGCAGCCCTGCCTTGTGCGCGAACGCCGAGACGCCGACGTACGGCTGTCGCGACGCGGGGGGCACGTTGGTCACCTCGGCGACCGCGTGTGCGATCCGGGTGGCCTCGCGCAGCAGGCCGGGCGGCAGCACCGCTCGATCGAGCTTGAGCTCGAGGTTGGCGACCACGCTGACCAGGTCGGCGTTGCCGGTGCGCTCGCCGTACCCGTTGAGCGTGCCCTGCACGTGGGTTGCCCCGGCGTCGACGGCCGCCAGCGTGTTGGCCACCGCACAGCCGGTGTCGTTGTGGCAGTGGATGCCGACCCGGATGCCGGTCGTGCTCACCACGTCGTCGACGACGTCACCGACCCAGGTGGGCAGCATCCCGCCGTTGGTGTCGCACAGGGCGGCGACCTCGGCGCCGGCCTCGAAGGCGGTGCGCAGCACCTCGAGCGCGTAGTCGCGGTTGGCGCGGTAGCCGTCGAAGAAGTGCTCGGCGTCGAGGAACACCCGTTGCCCCTCGGCACGCAGGTGCGTCACGGTGTCGCGGACCATCGCGAGGTTCTCCTCGAGCGTGGTCCGCAGCGCGAGCTCGACGTGTCGGTCGTGCGACTTCGCCACCAGCGTGACGACGCCGGCGCCGCTGTCCCGCAGGGCCGCCACCAGCGGGTCGTCGGCTGCCTTCATGCCGGCCCGCCGGGTCGCCCCGAACGCCGCGAGCTGGGCGTTGCGCAGGTGCAGCTCCTCGCGAGCACGGGCGAAGAACTCGGTGTCCTTCGGGTTCGCGCCCGGCCAGCCGCCCTCGATGAAGCCGACCCCGAGACCGTCGAGCTGGCGCGCGATCGCGAGCTTGTCCGCGACGGAGAGGTTGAGCCCCTCCTGCTGGGCGCCGTCGCGCAGCGTGGTGTCGTAGACGTGGAACGCGTCTGCGGTGGTCATGGTCTGTCCTCGTGGTCGGGTCGGCTCGGGCAACAAAAAAACCTCCCGGCGGACGAGAGGTTTGCGCGGCGGGAGAGCCCCGTCGCGCTAGCTGATAATGATCGCTGCGGCCTGCATGGTCCCGAGTGTGCCACAGGTGTCCGTACGCCGGACAGCCGTTCCACCATCCGGTGTCAAGGAGCGGATAGTCCGGCACGAAAACGCGCTCGATCGGCGCGAACCGCGACGTTTTCGTGCCGGACTATCCCTCAGGGCCGGTCAGCTCACCCGGTCAGCTCACCCGGGCGGCCACCGTCGCAGCCAGCTGGGAGGTCTTGTCGAGCACGGCGCCCGGGCCGGACGGGATGTAGGCGACCTGCACGAAGAGGTCACCCACCTCCATCGCGACGATGCTTCCCTCGGTGGTGGCATAGGCCCGTGACGCGCCGGGGACGTCCGCGTCCTCGACTCCGAGCTGCTTCGCCGAGGACCGCTGGAGGTCGAAGACCGACCCACCGCCGTCGAGGATGAGCACCTGTGCGGTGGCAAACTCCTTTCCCGAGCTCTTCCAGTCACAGGCGGTCCGCCCCTTGCCAGTGACGATGTCGCTCGGAGCGCCCTGTCCGAACGACACACCGGTCGCTGCCTCGATCTCCGCCGCCGTCAACAGGGTGCACGGGTCCGGCAGGCTGCCGCCCTGGTCGGAGCCCGAAGTCGCGGCGCCGTCGGCCCCGGACTTCTCGGCGTTCGTCGACCCGGATCCGCACCCCGCCACGACGAGCAACGCCATCACGACCGCGGGAAGACCGGTGTGTTGAAGCGTCCTGACCATCATCCCCGACCTCCTCCTGGGACTGACTTTGCGTACGTGCCGGGCCTGTCGAGCCTGCTTGGGGACTGATTCCTCAGCGGCGGGTCACACCACCCGGTGCATCCAGCCGAAGGTGTCGTCGGCGCGGCCGTACTGGACGTCGACCAGCGCCTGCCGGATCTGCATGGTCAGGGGGCCGGGCTCGGTGGAGCCGTCGACCTCTCCGCCGGCCCACTTCAGGGCGCCGACCGGGGTCACCACGGCCGCCGTGCCGCAGGCGAAGACCTCGGAGATCTCGCCGGAGGCGACGCCGTCGCGCCACTCGTCGATGGAGAACTTCCGCTCCTCCACCTGGTGGCCGGCCTTCCCGGCGAGCTCGATGATCGCCGAGCGGGTGATCCCCTCGAGGATGGTGCCGGCGGCGGGCGTGACGATGTGGCCGTCGGCGTAGACGAAGTACATGTTCATCCCGCCGAGCTCCTCGACGTACGTGCCCTCCGTCGCGTCGAGGAAGACCACCTGGTCGCATCCCTGTGCGATCGCCTCCTGCTGGGCGACCAGGGAGCTGGCGTAGTTGCCGCCGGTCTTGGCCGCGCCCATGCCCCCTCGGCCGGCACGGGTGTACTCCTCGGTGAGCCAGAGCGTGAGCGGCTTGATGCCCCCGGAGAAGTACGATCCGGCGGGCGAGGCGATCACCATGAACGTCACGTGGCGCGAGGGCCGCACCCCGAGGAACGCCTCCGTCGCGATCATGAAGGGCCGGATGTACAGGCTCTTCTCCGACGCGGCGTCCGGCACCCAGCGCTGGTCGACCTCGACCAGGGCGTCGACGGCCTGGACGAAGTCGTCGGCCTCGAGCACGGGCAGCGCGAGCCGGTGGGAGGAGCGCACCATTCGCTGCGCGTTCTCCTCGGGTCGGAACGTCCAGACGGATCCGTCGTCGTGCCGGTAGGCCTTCATGCCCTCGAAGGTCTCCTGCGCGTAGTGCAGCACCGCGGTCGCCGGGTCCAGGCTCAGCGGTCCGTACGCCGTGATCCGCGCGGCGTGCCAACCCTTCTCGGGCGTCCACTCGACGGTGAACATGTGGTCGGTGAAATGGGTGCCGAAGCCGGGATCCGCGAGGATCTCGGCGACCTCTGCCTCCGAGCGGGGGTGCGCCGACGGGATGATCTCGATGTCGAGGGCCATGGGAATGAGGTTATCTCTCGCTAACCGGTCGCAGAACACGCTGCGCCGGGGAATTCGGGTAGGGAATTCGGGCCGGGGATTTCGGGTAGGGGCAGGCGGTCAGCCGGCTACTCGGGCGGCGATCGCGTCGCCGACCTCAGGAGTGCTCCGCTTGACCGACGGGTCGCGGTCAGCGAGGTCGGCGACGACGGCGTCCTCGACCCGGCGCGCGGCATCGTCGAGACCGAGGTGGTCGAGCATGAGAGCGACCGACAGGACCGCGGCGGTCGGGTCGGCGATCTGCTGGCCGGCGATGTCCGGCGCGGAGCCGTGCACCGGCTCGAACATCGACGGTGCGGTGCGGTCCGGGTTCACGTTGCCGCTCGCGGCCAGGCCGATGCCGCCGGTGACGGCAGCCGCCAGGTCGGTGACGATGTCGCCGAACAGGTTGTCGGTGACGATCACGTCGAAGCGCTGTGGGTTCGTGGTGAGGTGGATCATCGTCGCGTCCACGTGCATGTAGTCGGTGGTGACCTCGGGGAACTCGCGCGCGACGTCCTCGAAGATCCGCCACCACACGGAGCCGGCGTGCACCAGGACGTTGGTCTTGTGCACGAGCGTGAGCTTCTTCCGCGGCCGCTTCTGCGCCCGGGCGAAGGCGTCACGGACGACCCGCTCCACTCCGAAGGCGGTGTTCACCGAGACCTCGGTGGCGACCTCCTGCGGGGTACCGACGCGCAGGGCACCGCCGTTGCCGGTGTAGGGCCCCTCGGTGCCTTCGCGGACGACGACGAAGTCGACCTCTCCGGGGTCCCGGAGCGGGGAGACCGAGCCCGGGAAGATCCGGGACGGCCGCAGGTTCACGTAGTGGTCGAGCTCGAAGCGGAGGCGAAGCAGCAGGCCGCGCTCGAGGATGCCCGGCGGCAGGTTCGGGTCGTTCGGCTTGCCGCCCACCGCGCCGAGCAGGATCGCGTCGTGCTGCCGGATCTCGGCGAGCACCGAGTCGGGCAGCACCTCGCCGGTGGCGAGGTAGCGCTCGGCACCGAGGTCGTAGCGCGTCGGCTCGAACTTCACCTCTGCAGGGGTCGCCTGCTCGAGCACCTTGAGCGCCTCGGCGGTGACCTCGGGCCCGATCCCGTCGCCCGGGATCACGGCAAGCTTCAGCGACTGTGGCTCTTGGGGCATGTGAGCAGGCTAGTTGTCGTCCGGGCGCTCGCCGCCGTTGTCTCGCAAGTCAAGCGCGGCCTGCAGCGCTTCCTTCTGGGCTTCGTTCGAGTACGGGCTCTCGGGCACGTGTCGGGCCGGACCCCAGTCCGGGTACATCTCGTACATGGTGATCTCTTCTCGATCTCTGGTCCTGGTGGGTGTTCTTCACGCTGGGTCTGCGGCGGGCGGGCGTGGGGCCGCCGCCCTCCGCGAGACCCGTCGATGAAGGTGGTCGACGGATCGAGAGAGAAGAGTGCGGGTGGAACTTCGCTGGCTCGCTCGCGGAGGATGTGGGGCCGAATGGCGGGAACGCCGAACTCCGCGGCGAGGTGGCCCTACTTAACGGGCCTCGCCACGGCGGCAAATAAGTACGAAGTTCCTCCGCATGGTTCGTCGAGGGTAGAACGGTTCGACGTTCGGCGCCGCCGATTTGCCGAAGACGTCCCACGATCCGAGACTTCGGTCCCGTTCGGCGTCGCTCGCCGCGGGTTTGCGAGACTCGACGCATGAGCGCCCCGCCTGACCTTCCCCCGATCGTTGCCCGGGCGTTCGACGTCTCCCGCCGCGCCGGATACGTGTCGTTCTGCCGCAACGAGACCGGGCGCCTTCTCGCTGCCCTGGCTGCCACCCGGCAGGGCACGATGGCGGAGTTCGGCACCGGCTGCGGCGTCGGTACGGCGTGGCTGCGCTCCGGCGTGCGCCCCGGGGCGTCCATCCTCTCCGCCGAGCTCGACGAGAAGCTCGCGGTCGCGGCCCAGGAGATCTTCGAGGACGACCCCCAGGTCGAGGTGCTGGCCGCGGACTGGTCCACGCTGCGCAACAAAGGCCCCTACTCCCTGCTCTTCCTGGACGCCTCCTCCCCCGACGACGCCTCGGTCGACTCGGTCGCGGACCTGGTCGAGCCGGGCGGCATCGTGGTGATGGACGACTTCACCCCGTGCGAGATCTGGCCGCCGATCACCGCTGGCCGTGTCGATGCCCTGCGCGAGACCTGGCTGACCGACGAGCGCTTCACTGCGGTGGAGGTGATGGTCGCGCCGGACGCCTCGGCGTTGATCGCGACCCGCAACTGACGCCGAGCGGGCCGCGGCTTCAGGCAGCAGCCGGCTCGGACGGACCGTCGCCGAGAACTGCCGCGCCCTCCTCCGGCCGGGCGATCGCCCGCGCCGGCAGCTCGACGATCGCCCAGGGCAGCATCCGCTGGACCAGGGGCCCGATCGCGAGCGCGTAGACGATCGTGCCGAGACCGAGCGTGCCGCCCAGGAACGCGCCGATCACGACCACGCCGACCTCGAGCGAGGTGCGCACGAGCCGGATCGACATCCCGGTGCGCCGGTGCAGGCCGGTCATCAGGCCGTCGCGAGGCCCGGGTCCGAACTGCGAGCCGATGTACAGGGCAGTCGCGACGCCGTTGAGGTACACGCCGAGCAGCAGCAGCAGCCAGCGGGCGCCGGACGCCGACGGCGAGTCGATCAGCCCCAGGAAGACATCGGCGGAGAGTCCCACGAGGACCGAGTTGAGGATGGTGCCGAGCCCGGGCAGCTCGCGCAGCGGGATCCAGGCGAGCAGGACCACCAGGCTCATCGCGATGACGGCGGTGCCGATGCTGATCGGCAGGTGCTCGGCCAGGCCCTGGTGCAAGACGTCCCAGGGCGCGTTGCCGAGCGTGGCCCGGATGATCATCGCGAGGGTGAGCCCGTACAGCGTCAGTCCGACGAGGAGCTGGGCGAGTCGACGGGGCAGGCGCCCGGCGCGCAGCTGGGCGACCGGACCGAGGAGGGCGAGCTCGCGCTGGACGCGGGGTCGACGGGGCGGGCGCCCCAGGGGCGGGGTGCCCATGCGTGCGGTGGGGTCGAAGGCGGCCATGCGGACCAGTGCATCGCAAAGTGGTCTGGTCACAAATAGCCAATCATGATTCACTGGCCCCTATGAGCGAACGAGTCCTGGCAGCGAGCCGGGTTGCCAGCCTGGTCGGTGACTTCGACCGGTCTCCGGCGTACCAGGGCCTCGCCGAGGGGCTGCGGGTGCTGATCACCGACGGTCGCGTCCCCGTGGGGGTCCGGCTCCCGAGCGAGCGCGAGCTCACCGAGGCGCTCGGCGTCAGCCGGACGACCGTCACCCGCGCGTACGCCGAGCTGCGTGAGCGCGGTTTCCTGGTCTCACGCCAGGGCTCGGGAAGCGTCGCGAGCCTGCCCGCAGCACGCGGTCTCCGGGGCGACCACCTGCTGCCGCCGGCCGACCTCCCCCCGGGCAAGATCGATCTCACCTGCGCCGCGCCGGCACCGGGCCCGGGGCTGCTCGGGGCGTACCAGCGCGCGGTCGGCGCGCTGCCGCAGTACCTCTCCGGCACCGGCTACTACCCCTCCGGGTTGCCCGCCCTGCGTGAAGCCGTCGCCGACCGGTACGCCGCCCGCGGCGTGCCCACCACCCCCGACCAGGTGATGATCGTCCCGGGCGCTCTCGCGGGGGTGGCCATCACCGCGCGCACGCTCGTCCGTCGCGGGGCCCGCACCCTGGTCGAGAGCCCGACCTACCCGAACGCGATCGCCACCCTCAAGCACAGTGGCGCCCGGCTGGTCAGCAGCGACGTCGGCCGGGAGGACCCGCACGTCCAGGGACTCCTCGACGTGGCCGAGCAGGTGCGACCGCCGCTCGGCCTGCTGATCCCCGACTTCCACAACCCGACCGGCCACCTGATGCCCGAGTCCGACCGCGAGCGCGTCGCCGCCGCGTTCGCGCGCGCAGGCACCCGACCGATCGTCGACGAGTCGATGGTCGACATCGCGCTCGAGGGTCAGTCGATGCCGGTACCGTTCGCGAGGTTCGCCGCCGATGCGGTGACCGTCGGCTCGCTGAGCAAGCCCTTCTGGGGCGGTCTCCGGATCGGCTGGGTGCGGGCGCCCGCCGAGATGATGGATGCGCTGTTCCGGGCCCGGCTGAGCCTCGACCTCGGCACTCCCCTGCTCGAGCAGCTGGTCGCCATCGAGCTGATCCGCAACGGCGAGACCCTCCTCGAGCACCGCCGGGAGCAGCTGCGCATCTCCCGCGACGCCGCCGTCGCGGCCCTCGCCGAGCATCTGCCCGAGTGGCAGGTGCGCACGCCCGCGGGCGGTCTGAGCCTGTGGTGCGAGCTGCCGGACGACCGGGCCCACTCCTCCGACCTGGTCCCCTACGCGGCTGGTCGCGACGTGCTGATCGTGCCCGGGCCGGAGTTCGCCCCGGAGGGTGGGCTGGACCGATTCCTGCGCATCCCGTTCACCGCGCCGGCGCACGTGCTGGAGCGCGCGATCGCCTCGATCGCGGTGGCCTGGCGGGACGCGCCGACGGGCTCGGGACCGAGGCGCTCGAGCGGGACCACCCTGGTGGCCTGACGCTCAGGCGGTCAGTCGCGACTCGAGGAGCCGGGTCACCACGACGACGTCGCCCGACAGGGCGAGCACGCTCGTCGGGGTGCGCTTCCAGAGCGTCGTGAGCAGATCCTGCGCGGTGCCCTCGGCCGATCCGGCGACGCTCACCGACTCCCCCGGGTCGGCGATCCGCGGAGCTTCGCCCGGCACCGGCACGAGGGTCCAGCGTGTCCCGGTGTCGGTCGCGGTCACCTCGATCGGCGCAGCGAGCTCGGAGCCGAAGCCACGGCGCACCAGCCGGGGGCCGAAGACCTCGAACGTCTCGAGCACACCGTCGTCCGCGACCCGCGCGTCGACCTGCGGCGAGGCGCCGCGCGCCAGGTCGAGGTCGACCGTGTGCATCGTGGTCTCGTGGAGCTGACGGCGCAGCCAGAACGAGGCAACGGCGTTCTGGCCGGCGAAGTTCCACGTCGGGCGGTCGGGGTCGACCGCGGCGAGCGTCGCCCGGAGCCGGTCGGCCCGATCGACGTACCAGGAGACGAGGTCGCCCTCGGGATCGACGTCGTCGAGATCCGGGTCGTTGGCGCGGACGATCTGCTCGGCCCACGCGTGCACGTTGCCCAGGTGCGCGACCAGGTCGCGGACCGTCCAGCCCGGGCACGACGACACGACGGAGGCCGGATCGGCGATCGCCGCGGTCCTCGCGAACCGGTCGGTCGCGGCCGTGAGGAGGTCGTGCACGAGGCCGCCGCCCGGGATCAGACGGTCAGGTCGACGCCGCGCACCGACTCGGCGTTGATCGAGGCCTGGATCGTGTCGAGCACGTCGGCCGGGATCGCGGAGTCGACCGAGAGCGCGACCAGTGCCTTGCCACCCTTCTCGTCGCGGGAGACCTGCATGCCGGCGATGTTGATGCCGGCCTCGCCGAGGATCTGGCCCACCGTGCCGATCATCCCGGGGCGGTCCTCGTAGCGGAAGAACGCGAGGTGATCGGTGGGCTCGAGATCGACCAGGAAGCCGTTGACCTCGACCAGGCGCTCGCGCTGGTTGATCCCGATCAGCGTGCCGGACACCGAGAACTGCGAGCCGTCGGCCAGGGTGCCGCGGATCGTGATGAGATTGCGGTGGTCGGGGCTCTCCGGGTCGGTCACCAGGCGCACGGCGGTGCCGCGCTCCGCCGCGAGCAGCGGGGCGTTCACGTAGGAGACCTGCTCCTCGACGATGTCGGCGAAGACGCCCTTCAGCGCGGCGAGCTCGAGCACCTTGACGTCGTACTCGGTGATCTCGCCGCGCACCTCGACGTCGAGGGACTGCGCGACCTCGCCGGCCAGCGAGGTGAAGATCCTGCCGAGCTTCTCGGTGAGCGGGATGCCGGGACGCACGTCCTCGGCGATGACGCCGCCCTGGACGTTCACCGCGTCGGGGACCAGTTCGCCGTCGAGCGCGAGCCGCACCGAGCGCGCCACCGCGATGCCGGCCTTCTCCTGGGCCTCGTCGGTCGAAGCACCGAGGTGCGGCGTCGCGACCACGTTCTCGAGCTCGAAGAGCGGCGAGTCGGTGCACGGCTCCTTGGCGAAGACGTCGAGCCCGGCGGCGGCGATCTGGCCGGTCTTGAGCGCGTCGTACAGCGCCGCCTCGTCGACGATGCCGCCGCGCGCCGCGTTGACCAGCACCAGGCTGGACTTCGCCCGGGCGAGCTGCTCGGCGCCGATCAGCCCGACGGTCTCCGGGGTCTTCGGCAGGTGCACGCTGATGAAGTCGGACTCGGCGAGGAGCTCGTCGAGCGTCACCATCCGTACCCCCATCTGCGCGGCCCGGCCGGCCTGGACGTACGGGTCGTAGGCGATCACGTGCATGCCGAACGCCGAGAGCCGCTGGGCGACGAGGACACCGATCCGGCCGAGGCCGACGATGCCGAGGGTCTTCTCGTAGAGCTCGATGCCGGTGTACTTCGAGCGCTTCCACTCGCCGTTGCGCAGCGCGGCATGGGCCGGGCTGACGTGCCGCGCCGCGGCCAGCATCAGGGCCACGGCCAGCTCGGCCGCCGAGACGATGTTGGAGGTGGGCGCGTTGACCACCATGACGCCGTTCTGGGTCGCCGCCTTGACGTCGACGTTGTCCAACCCCACGCCCGCGCGGGCGATCACCTTCAGGCGCTGCGCCGCGGCCAGGGCCTCAGCGTCGACCTTGGTCGCGGAGCGCACCAGGATGGCGTCGACGTCGGCGATGGCGGGGAGCAACTCGGCCCGGTCGGCTCCGTTGCAGTGCCGGATCTCGAAGTCCGGGCCCAGCGCCTCGACGGTGGCGGGGCTGAGCTCCTCAGCGATGAGTACGACGGGGTTGCTCACGTCTGGTCCTTCATGGTTGTGCCATGCCGACAGGTTTGGCGGCACGAGGATGGGCCGACCGGATCTCGGGGGCCGTCGTGCACGACGCTGTGCGCTCATCGAGACTACCCGAACGGCCAACGGCTCCCCGGCGGTCTCACCGGCGGTCGGTCCCGTCGACCGAACCTGGCCCGGACATGGACGAAGGGCCCAGCAAGTATGAGTTGCTGGGCCCTTCTGGTGACCGGATCACGGTGACTCTTCCGATCGACCGGGCCTGCGTTCGGGTCCGCCGGCCTGTCACCTTGCCGGCTGGCGGGTTGCCCCGCCGGTGGATCCTCACTTCGGTCCGATCCCCGCGTCGCCCGAAGGTTTCGCGGTGAGAGATTTCTAGTGGTCCGCGCAACCGCTCCGCAAGGGGGAATCGCCAACTATTTCAGCGAATTCGGCAGCCACGGCGTGTCGTCCACAGTTCCGCGACGTCCGTCCACAGGAATGGCCGACTGTCCACAGCCAGGCGGCCATGCTGTGGACTCGAGGCCCGAGCGTCGGCGCCCTCAGGACCGGGCCGGCGCGTACCGCAGCGGCACGTTCGGCGAGCCGTCGAGACGACGGACCTCGAGGGTCTCCAGCCCGGTGGGTCGGTCGAAGACCGGCCCACCCTCCCCGAGGGCGCCCGGGCTCACGACCAGGTGGATCTCGTCGACCAGTCCCTCGCGCACCAGGCCGTTCCCCGGCCCGGGCGTCGGCGAGCGTCACGGCACGAGTGTGACCACCGGAGCGCTCGTGCGAAACCCATTTGTCCCGGGCCGCGTCGGCCACGTACCGTCCTCGCGTCGCTGCTCCCGAGCCGAGAAGGTCGCCGATGCTCCGCTGAGGTCGAACCGGTCCCCCGATTCCGCCCTCCCCTGGAGCATCCATGTCCTTGTCCTTCCACGACGTCACGCTGCGCTGGCCCGACGGCGATCTCGTCCTCGACGGCTTCAGCGCCACGATTCCCGACGGCCGCTCCGGCATCGTCGGCGCCAACGGCAGCGGCAAGTCCACGCTGCTGCGCCTGCTCGCCGGCGACCTGGTCCCCGGCCGCGGCACCGTGACCACCCCCGCCGAGGTCGCCTGGCTGCACCAGGACCTCGTCCTGCAGGCCGAGGAGCCGGTCGACGCCCATCTCGGGATCGCCGGGATCCGGCGCGCCCTCCGGGCGATCGAGGACGGCGACGTCGACCAACGACACTTCGACGTGGTCGGCGAGGACTGGGACGTCGAGGAGCTGGCAACCGCGGAGCTGGCCCGGCTCGGCCTCCCCGCGGACGTCCTCGACCGTCGGCTCGGCGACCTGAGCGGCGGCGAGTGCACCCGGCTGGCCCTCGCGGCCCTGACCCTGCGACGCCCTGGCGTGCTGCTGCTCGACGAGCCGACCAACAACCTCGACCGGGACGCCCGGGAGCGGCTGCACACCTTCGTCGCCGGCTACCGCGGAACGCTCGTGGTGGTCAGCCACGACCGCGAGCTGCTCGAGCACGTGGACCGGATCGGCGAGGTGCGGCCGCTCCCCGACCGGTCCGGGCGCCGGTCGCTGACCTGGTACGGCGGTGGCTGGTCGGCGTACACCGCCGCGGTCGCTGCCGAGCAGGAGTCCGCGGAGCAGGCCGTGACGACCGCCCGCAACGACGTGCGCCGGCAGCAGCGCGACCTCGCCGACACGCAGGTGGTGCTGGCCCGGCGCAAGCGCTACGGCGACAAGATGGCCGAGTCGATGCCCAGGATCGTCGCGAGTGCGAAGAAGCGCGCCGCCCAGCAGTCAGCCGGCAAGCTCACCGGGACCCACCAACAGCGTCTCGAGGACGCCCGGGAGCGTCTCGACCAGGCCCGGGAGCGGGTGCGGGACGACCGCGAGATCGTGGTCGACCTGCCCGCCACGGTCGTGCCACGGGGCCGGACCGTGCTGGTGCTCGACCGGGTCGAGCTGCGCACCGGACCGGTCGTCGACCTCGAGGTCCGCGGACCCGAGCGGATCGCGGTGACCGGCGCGAACGGCTCCGGGAAGAGCACCCTGCTGCACACGATCACCGGTGGCCTGCCACCGGTGAGTGGGGTGCTGAGCACGCCGGTCGCGGTGCGCCTGCTTCCCCAGCGGCTCGAGCTGCTCGACCCGGCACTCTCCGTGGCCGAGAATGCCCACGCGTTCGCGCCGGCGGCGGAGGTCAACGCGATCCGGGCCAGGCTCGCCCGCTTCCTGTTCCGCGGGGACGCGGCCGACCGGCCGGTCGGGGCGCTCTCGGGAGGCGAGCTGTTCCGGGCCATGCTGGCGTGCCTGCTGCTCGCCGACCCGGCGCCCCAGCTGCTCCTGCTCGACGAGCCGACGAACAACCTCGACCTCGCCAGCGTGCGCCAGCTCGTGTCCGCGCTCGGCTCGTACGGCGGCGCGCTGGTCGTGGCCAGCCACGACGAGGCGTTCCTCGCCGAGATCGGGATCACGAGGAGGGTGGACCTCTAGTCCGCGCCGAGCTCCATCGCGGCGTCCTCGAGGACGGCTTCCTCGTCGCCGGTGAGCTCCGGGTTGGCGGCGATGATGTCGGCGCCACCGGCCGGCAGCTCGCCGTACAAGATGCCGTGCTCGACGAGGACCTGGCCCTGGTCCATCGGCTGCGCGGCGTACTGCTCGAGCTTGGCCCGGCTGTCGGCGATGTCGAGGTTGCGCATGGTCAGCTGGCCGATCCGGTCGGTCGGTCCGAACACGGCGTTCTCGGTGCGCTCCATGGACAGCTTGTCCGGGTGGTAGGAGAACGCCGGGCCCTCCGTGCGCAGGATCGTGTAGTCCTCGCCGCGGCGCAGCCGCAACGTCACCTCGCCGGTCACCAGTGAGGCGATCCAGCGCTGGATCGACTCCCGCAACATCAGGGCCTGCGGGTCGAGCCAGCGACCCTCGTAGAGCAGCCGGCCGAGGCGACGACCCTCGGCGTGGTACGTCGCGATCGTGTCCTCGTTGTGGATCGCGTTGAGCAGCCGCTCGTAGGCGATCCACAGCAGCGCCATGCCGGGGGCTTCGTAGATGCCCCGCGACTTGGCCTCGATGATCCGGTTCTCGATCTGGTCGGACATGCCCAGCCCGTGCCGGCCGCCGATCGCGTTGGCCTCGTGGACCAGGGCGACCATGTCCGTGGACGACGCCGGGTCGTACGTCGTGCCGTTGATCGCGACCGGCCGGCCCGCCTCGAACCGGACGGTGACGTCCTCGGTCTCGATCGCGACGGCCGGGTCCCAGAACTTCACGCCCATGATCGGGTCGACCGTCTCCAGCGAGACATCGAGGTGCTCCAGGGTCTTCGCCTCGTGGGTCGCGCCCCAGATGTTGGCGTCGGTGGAGTAGGCCTTCTCCTGGCTGTCGCGGTAGGGCAGGTCGCGCTCGGTCAACCAGGCGCTCATCTCGTGCCGGCCGCCGAGCTCGTCGACGAAGTCCGCGTCCAGCCAGGGCTTGTAGATGCGCAGGCCGGGGTTGGCCATCAGGCCGTAGCGGTAGAACCGCTCGATGTCGTTGCCCTTGAACGTCGAGCCGTCGCCCCAGATGTCGACGCCGTCCTCGTGCATCGCCCGCACGAGCATCGTGCCGGTGACCGCGCGACCCAACGGCGTGGTGTTGAAGTAGGCCCGCCCGCCGGAGCGGATGTGGAAGGCACCGCACGCGATGGCGGCCAGGCCCTCCTCGACCAACGGGGCCCTGCAGTCCACGAGGCGGGAGATCTCGGCGCCGTACTGGCCGGCGCGGCCGGGCACCGAGGCGATGTCCGGCTCGTCGTACTGGCCGATGTCGGCGGTGTAGGTGCACGGGATCGCGCCCTTCTCGCGCATCCAGGCGACCGCCACCGACGTGTCGAGGCCGCCGGAGAAGGCGATGCCGACGCGCTCGCCGGCGGGAAGGGAGGTGAGGACCTTGGACACCCGAGAAGTATGCATGATCGTGCATGACCATGCAAAGCGGATTCGATCAGCTCACCTGACCGGGACTCAGACCGCGCAGCCGTCCGGACCGCAGGCGTCGGCTCCCCCGACCAGGTCCAGTCGGGGATGCGACTCGTCCCAGGCGCGCTCGAGGACCTCGGCGAAGACCTCGGTCGGCTGGGCACCGGAGATGCCGTACCTGCTGTCCACGACGTAGAACGGCACGCCGGTCGCCCCGAAAGCGCGGGCCTGGTCGATGTCGGCGAGCACGGCGTCGGCGTACTCGCGACCGGCCAGCACCTCGTCGACCCGGCTCGGCTCGAGGCCGACCCCGGCGGCCGCCTTGCGCAGGACCTCGTGGTCGCCCATCGACTCGCCCCGCAGGAAGTACGCCGCGAGCAGCGCCTCCTTGAGTTCTCCCTGGACGCCGTGGTCAGCAGCCAGGTGCAGCAGCCGGTGCGCATCCACCGTGCGGGCGCTCGGCGCGTCGTGGTGGACGAAGTGCAGCCCGACCTCGGCGGCGACGGCGTCACCGCGCGCCATCGCCCGGCGTGCGCCCTCGACGTCGGTGCCCCACTTGCGGGCAAGCGCCTCGACCGTGCTCTCCACGGCCTCCTGGGGCGCGGTCGGGTCGAGCTCGAAGGACCGGTAGACCACCTCGACGTCGTCGCGGTGCGGGAAGTCCGCGATCGCCTGCTCCAGTCGGCGCTTGCCGATGTAGCACCACGGACAGACGACGTCGCTCCAGATCTCGATGCGCATGTGTGGTTGAACCGGCAACCGTCCCTGGTTGTTCCACGGCGGGTCAGGGCTACCCCGAGAACCCTGAGGCCGATCTCAGGGACGGGTCCAGCGCTCTCCCCGATGTGGGGTGGGGTCACGGACGCGAGGCTTCGGCCCATGATCACTGTTGATGACCTCACCGTGAGGTATGGCGGCTTCACGGCCGTCGACCACGTCTCGTTCACCGCCCGGACCGGGCGCGTGACCGGCTTTCTCGGGCCCAACGGCGCGGGCAAGTCCACCACCATGCGTGTCATGGTCGGGCTCACCAGACCGACCAGCGGCAGCGCCTCGATCTCCGGCCGGCCGTACGCCGAGCTGCCGAACCCCGGCCTCGAGGTCGGTGTGCTCCTCGACGCGTCGGCGCAGCACGCCGGCCGCACCGGTCGCGAGATCCTGACCATCGCCCAGCGGACGATGGGGCTGCCGGCCTCCAGCGTCGACCAGATGCTGCACCGGGTCAGCCTCACCGGCACCGAGGCCGACCGGCGGGTGCGCAACTACTCACTCGGCATGCGGCAGCGGCTCGGCATCGCCACCGCGCTGCTCGGCGAGCCGGACGTGCTGATCCTCGACGAGCCGGCCAACGGGCTGGACCCGGCCGGCATCCGCTGGATGCGCGACCTGCTCCGGGAGTACGCCGACAAGGGCGGCACCGTGCTGCTCTCCTCCCACCTGCTCCACGAGATCGAGGTGATCGCCGACGACCTGGTGGTCATCGGCAACGGCCGGATCGTCGCCCAGGGCACCAAGGCGGAGCTCCTGGAGGCGGCCGGGACCCTCGTCCGCACTCGCGGACCCGGTCACCCTCGGCCGCGATCTCCAGGCGGCCGGCGCAACTGTCACGATCACCCCCGACGGCGCGCTGCACACCGACGCCGACCCCGCCCACGTGGGGCAGGTCGCGCTCGCGGCCGGCCTCGCCCTCACCGAGCTCCGGTCGGCCGACAGCGCCGGCCTCGAGGAGATGTTCCTCGAGCTCACCGCCACCGCGCAGCGCGATGGCACCGACCAGCCTGAAGGAGTTGCAGCATGACCACGGCCACCTTGGAGCGCGAGGCGCCGGTCACCCGGACCCGAACCGCCCCGGCACCGATCCCGATGTCGCGCGATCGTCGGCGTCGAGCTCCGCAAGATGTTCGACACCCGCTCCGGCTTCTGGCTGATGATGAGTGTCGGTGATCGCGGCCGTGCTGGCCACCGCCGCGACCCTGATCTTCTCCCCGCACGACGAGATCAGCTACGACTCGTTCGCCGGCAGCGATCGGCGTGCCGATGACGATCATCTTGCCGATGATCGCGATCCTGTCGGTCACCAGCGAGTGGAGCCAGCGCAGCGGGCTGACCACGTTCACGCTGGTGCCGCACCGCGGCCGGGTCATCGCGGCGAAGCTCGCCGCGACCCTGCTCGGTCGGCGTCGCCTCGATCGCGATCGCCTTCGCCGTCGGCGCCTTCGGCAACGTCGTCGGGCAGCCCGATGCTCGGGATCGACACCACCTGGGACATCGCGTCCGAGCAACGTGCTCACGATCTTCCTCGCCGACGCTCTCGGGATGCTGATGGGCTTCACCCTCGGCGTCGCTGATCCGCAACAGCCCGGGCGCGATCGTCGGCTACTTCGTCTACGCGCTGGTGCTGCCGGCGATGCTGGGGACGCTGGCGGCGTACCAGGACTGGTTCGCGAAGGCCCAGGGCTGGGTCGACTTCAACTTCGCGTCCTCGGCGCTGTACGACGGCCTGCCGAGTGCGCACGAGTGGGCCCAGCTCGGTGTCTCCGGCCTCTTCTGGCTGGTCATCCCGCTGCTCGTCGGGCTGCGGATGGTGCTGCGGTCGGAGGTGAAGTAGGCCTCGATCAGGCGTTCCTCGCGGTGCGTGCGCGCACCGCGAGGAACGCCTGACTTTGTCACGATCCGGACTCGATCCGGCGCCCACCGATCTGCCCCCAGCGTGCAGTCACGCTATGGTCGAGGAGTCCCACGCAGCAGGGCCGGTCTGTTGTGAGAACAGCAGTCGTTCACGCGCGTCCTGCGTTTGCGCGCCGAGTTGTGTTTTCGGCCGTGTGCCCTTGTCCGGCGCCCGGATCCTCTGGCCGCTGCGTGGGCAGTCTCTGAAAGCGACTAGAGGGGAAACCCATGCGACATCGCACGAAGACCATGTTCACCCTTGCCCTGGGCGCGATGCTGGCCATCGCGACGACAGCGTGCGGGAGCAGCGACAGCGGGAGCTCCGGTGGCAGTGGCAAGCTCGACGGCGTCAGCATCACCGTCGGGTCGAAGGACTTCACCGAGAACATCTTGCTGGGCAAGATGCTGGTCAAGGCGCTGGAGCACGAGGGCGCCAAGGTCAACGACAAGACCAACCTCGGCGGCACCTCGGTGAACCGGAAGGCACTCACCAGCGGCGACATCGACGTCTACCCCGACTACAACGGCACCGGCTGGACCGTGCACCTCGGGCACGACAACCCCAGCCAGGACCCCAAGACGCTGTTCGACATGACGGCGACGGAGGACCTG
This sequence comes from uncultured Actinomycetota bacterium, assembly GCA_963731485.1. GTDB lineage: Bacteria > Actinomycetota > Actinomycetes > Propionibacteriales > Nocardioidaceae > Marmoricola. The sequence continues at coordinate 204,106 of CAVSVQ010000006.1, read as the reverse complement.
AAGCAGAACAACATCAAGTGGATCGGCACCTCGCCGTTCAACGACACCTACGGCTTCGCTGCCAACGGCGACCTCGCCAAGAAGGAGGGTGGCTTCGACTTCCAGTCGATGGCCGACTACCTCAAGGCGCACCCGGACGCCACGGTGTGCATGGAGTCGGAGTTCCCGGACCGTCCCGACGGGCTGATCCTGTTCGAGAAGGCCACCGGCTACAACATCCCGCAGAGTCAGCAGAAGATCCTCGACACGGGCCTGATCTACACCCAGACCGCGAAGGGCGGCTGCGACTTCGGTGAGGTCTTCACGACCGACGGGCGCATCGACGCTCTCAACCTGGACCTGGTCAAGGACCCGGGCGTGATGATTCTGTACAACGTCTCCTACACCATGCGGAACGACGTCTACGACGCGCACGCGGACGTCTACGACTCGATCGTCGAGAAGATCCTGTCGCCGCTGGACAACAAGAAGATGGCGGAGCTGAACGCTCAGCGCGACGTCCAAGGTGACAGCCCGGACAAGGTTGCCGAGGACTACCTGAAGGGGATCGGCTTGCTCTGATCTCCCGGCAGACCCGCGAGGGCGCCCCCGCCAGGTTCGGCGGGGCGCCCTCGTCGTCTTCAGGCAACCTGCGCCAGGCGTCGGCGGATCGTGAGTCAGAGCCCGGACGGGCGCAACACGCGCTCGGCCACCGCGCCGATCCAGTCGAAGGTCAGCGCCACCAGGGCCACCAGCGTCGAGGCGACGATGAGCACCGGGTCCTGCTGGTTCTTCAACCCCGAGGCGATGGTGATGCCGAGGCCGCCGCCGCCGATGAGGTAGGCCAGGGTGGCCATCCCGATGTTGATCACCATCGCCACCCGGACGCCGGCCAGGATCACCGGCACCGCGAGCGGCAGCTCGATCCGGGCCAGCACCTGCAGCCTGGTCATGCCCATGCCCCGGCCGGCCTCGATCAGCGGACGGTCGACGGCGTCCAGGCCCACCATGGTGTTGCGCAGCACGGGCAGCAGCGCGAAGAAGGCCAGCGCCACGATGACGGTGCGGGTGTTGAAGGCGAGGTAGGTCCCGAAGAGCACCAGCAGCCCGTAGGCCGGCAGCGCCTGACCGGTGTTGGCCACCGACACGATGTACGGCGCGGCGCGCCGCATCCTGGGCCGGGTGAGCAGGATGCCGAGCGGCACGGCCACGGCGATGACCAGCAGGGTCGACCACAGCGCGATCTTGAGGTGCTGCAGCAGCTCGGGCCGCAGCTTGGTGCTCCAGTCGAGCGCGGATCGCTGCTGCCGCACGGCGTGGGAGAGATCCAGGCCCTGGTAGTACCAGAACAACGCCAGCGCGAGCGCGACGATGCCGAAGGGCGCCAGCCACAGGCCCAGGGGGCGAGGCACCCACCGGGCCGGCCTGGCCGCGGTCAGCGCGACCGAGGCGGGGTCGTCGGCGGGGGCGGGCTCGGTGCGGGTCACCAGCTGACTGCTCATGGCTTCGCCTCGAGCTCTTCGTAGTGCTCGCGGGCCTCGTCCTGGGCCCGCTGGATCGAGTCGCGCAGGTGGCTGATCTCGATCACGCCCTCGAGTGAGCCCCGCCTGTTCACCACGCAGCAGGCTGCGGCATCGCTCTGGATCATGTGCTCGAGCGCGTCGTACAACGTGGCGTCGGTCTGGACGAGCACGCCCACCTCCTGGCCGAGCTCGTCGAGGCTGCCGTCGGAGGCCAGGAGCGCCTGCTCGTCCAACCAGCGCAGCGGCCGGCGCTGCCGGTCCAGCAGGAGCAGCCAGTCCTGGTCGCTGTGCCGCAGGGCCTTCAGCCCGGTCTCGGGACTGTCCGCCACCGTGATGTGCGGGTAGGGGCTCAGCTCGAGGTCCGAGAGCTGCTCGAAGTTCAGCCCCTTGATGGTGGACCCGGACCCGATGAAGTCGTCGACGAAGTCATCCACCGGGTACGCCAGGATCCGCTCCGGGGTGTCGCACTGCCGGATCACGCTGCGCTCCCCGAGGATGGCGATCCGGTCGCCCATCTTGGTCGCCTCGTCGATGTCGTGGGTCACGAAGACGATCGTCTTGCGCAGCTCGCTCTGGAGGCGCAGGAACTCGTTCTGCAGGCTCTCCCGGGTGATCGGGTCGATCGCGCCGAACGGCTCGTCCATCAACATGATCTCCGGGTCAGCGCCCAGCGCCCTGGCCACACCGACGCGCTGGGCCTGGCCGCCGCTGAGCTCCTTGGGATAGCGGTCGCGGTAGAGGCTGGGTTCGAGACCCACCATGTCGAGCAGCTCGTCGACGCGTCGGGTGATCCGGTCCTTGTCCCACTTCAGCATCTTCGGCACGGTGGCGATGTTCTCCGCGATCGTGCGGTGCGGGAACAGCCCGATCTGCTGGATGACGTAGCCGATCCGTCGGCGCAGCCGGTCGGCGTTGACGTCGGTGACGTCCTCGCCGTCGAGATAGATCTTCCCGCTGGAGGGTTCGATCATCCGGTTGATCAGCCGAAGCGTGGTGCTCTTGCCGCAACCGGACGGGCCCACCAGGACCAGGATCTCGCCCTCGTACACGTCGAGACTCAGCGCCTCCACCGCCGGGACCCGGCTGCCGTGGTAGGTCTTGCCCACACGGTCGAGTTTGATCTTCGGTTCGGTTGTCATGGTTCCTTCCGGGTTCGTCCTCAGATGCGCAGGCCTCGGGATGTGCTGAGCCGCTGGACCACGGCGAGGGCGAAGTCGAGGACGAGGCCCAGCAACACGATGAACACCGTGCCGGTCCAGACCGACTCCTTGCTGAAGGGCAGGCCGAGCCTGGTCAGACCTCCCTGGATGAAGGTGCCCAGCCCGTCGCCGCCGACGAGCACGCAGATGGCGGCGATCCCGACGGTGAGCAGCGTGGACACCCGGATACCGGCCATGATGACCGGCCACGCGAGCGGCAGCCGGATCTGGACGAGCTGCTGGAACCGGTTGAGTCCCATGCCTCGGGCCGACTCGATCACCGCGGCATCGACCGAGTCCAGCCCGGTCACCGTGTTGCGCAGGATCGGCAGGATCGCGTAGAGGAACAGCGCCAGCATCGCCGGCCGGTTGCCGATGCCCATGACCGGGATGAAGAGCGCGAACAGGGCCAGCGACGGGATCGTCAGGAAGATCCCCGAGACCGCCAGCGCAGCCGCGCGCAGGGCCGGGCGGCGATGTACGGCGATGCCCAGCGACACCGAGAAGACCGTGGCCAGCACGACCACGATGGCGGTGATGCGCGCGTGCTGCAGGGTCGCGGTGATCACCTCGTCACGATGGTCACCGACATAGCTGAGCCAACCCCGGAAAGCTTCCACGCTCACCTTTCCTATCACCTTCGGTCGGGGCCGGGCGAACCAGAGGGACAGGAGTGACGCGAGTGCCCCGGTGGGTCGGTCCGACCCGCCGGGGCACCCGAGGTTTCGATCGGGGTCTCGGTCAGCGGGTGGCGGTGCCTTCCACGTAGTCCGAGTCGTGGCTCTTCACCCACGCCATCAGCTTGCGCAGCTCGCGGCCGGTGGCCTCGATCGGGTGCTGCTCACCCTTGGCACGCAGGGCCTTGAACTCCGGGGCGCCGGCATCCTGGTCGTCGATGAACCGCTTGGCGAACGAGCCGTCGACGATGTCGGCGAGCACCGCCTTCATGTTCTCCTTCACGTGCGGGTCGATGACTCGGGGGCCGGAGACGTAGTCGCCGTACTCCGCGGTGTCCGAGACCGACCAGCGCTGCTTGGCGATGCCGCCCTCGTACATCAGGTCGACGATCAGCTTCAGCTCGTGCAGGCACTCGAAGTAGGCCACCTCGGGCTGGTAGCCGGCCTCGGTGAGCACCTCGAAGCCGTACATCACCAGCTGGGAGGCGCCGCCGCACAGCACCGCCTGCTCGCCGAAGAGGTCGGTCTCGGTCTCCTCGGCGAAGGTGGTCTTGATGCCGCCGGCGCGGAGGCCGCCGATCCCCTTGGCGTAGGAGAGCGCGAGGTCCCAGGCCTTGCCGGACTCGTCCTTCTCGACGGCCACCAGCACCGGGACACCACGGCCGTCGACGTACTCGCGGCGGACCAGGTGGCCGGGGCCCTTGGGCGCGACCATGAACACGTCGACGCCCGGCGGCGGGGTGATGTAGCCGAACCGGATGTTGAAGCCGTGGCCGAACACCAGGGTGTCGCCCGGGGTCAGGCCGGGCGCGATCTCCTCGGCGTAGAGCTTCCGCTGGTGCTGGTCGGGCGCGAGGATCACGATCACGTCCGCCTCCTCGACCGCCTCGGCCGGGGTGAGCACCCGCAGGCCCTCGGCCTCGGCCTTCTCGCGGCTCTTCGAGCCCGGCTGGAGGCCGATGCGGACGTCGACGCCGGAGTCGCGCAGGGACAGCGAGTGGGCGTGGCCCTGGCTGCCGTAGCCGATCACGGCGACGCTCTTGCCCTGGATCAGGGACAGGTCGGCGTCGTCGTCGTAGAACATTTCAGCCACGGGGGCTCTCCTTCTTCTGCGGTGGTGTTGCGTCGGTACCGCGTCACGGCACGTGTGGAGTGACCATAACGCCGCATTACATGGGGTTTGGGGGTCGCGTCAGCCGGCGGCTCTGGGCACCGGGACCGGCACCGGGCGGAGCGTGCGCTCGGTGATCGAGCGACCGCCGCGGCCGATGGCGACCATGCCCGACTGCACCAGCTCGCGGATGCCGAAGGGCTCGATCACCTTGAGGAAGTCCACCAGCTTGTCGCCGTTGCCGGTCACCTCGAGCGTGATCGCGTCGGTGGCGACGTCGACGACCCTGGCCTTGAACAGCTGGACCACGTCGAGCACCTGCGAGCGGGTGTCCACGTCGGCGCGGACCTTGACCAGCAGCAGCTCGCGCTCGATCGCCTCCCGCTCCTCGAGCTCGACGATCTTGATCACCTCGACCAGCTTGTTCAGCTGCTTGGTGACCTGCTCGAGGGGGGACTCCTCGACGTTGACCACGATCGTCATCCGGGAGATCTCCGGGTGCTCGGTCGGGCCGACGGCAAGGGAGTCGATGTTGAAGCCGCGCCGGCTGAACAGGCCCGCGATGCGCGCGAGCACACCCGGCTTGTTCTCGACCAGGACGCTCAGGGTGTGAACGCTCATCGGGTGGCTCCCATCTCGACCGGCTCGATGTCCGGATGCACCAACTCGATGTCCGGGCTCACAGCTCGTCCTCCTCGAACTCGGGCGCCAGGCCCCGGGCGTACTTGATGTCGTCGTTCGAGGTCCCCGCGGCGACCATCGGCCAGACCATGGCGTCGCGGTGCACCCGGAAGTCGACCACGACCGGGACGTCGGTGATCTCCATCGCCTTGTCGATGGTGGCGTCGACGTCGTCGGGGCTGTCGCACGAGAGCCCGACCGCGCCGTACGCATCGGCGAGCTTGACGAAGTCGGGGACTCTCCGCTCCGGCCCGGTGTGCAGGTCGGTGTTGGAGTAGCGCTCGTTGTAGAACAGCGTCTGCCACTGCCGGACCATGCCGAGCGACTCGTTGTTGATGATCGCGACCTTGATCGGGATGCCCTCGATCGTGCAGGTGGCCAGCTCCTGGTTGGTCATCTGGAAGCAGCCGTCGCCGTCGATCGCCCAGACCGTGGCCTCCGGCCGGCCGACCTTGGCGCCCATCGCCGCCGGCACCGCGAAGCCCATCGTGCCGAGGCCGCCGGAGTTGATCCAGGTGTTCGGCTTCTCGAACCCGACGTAGTGGGTGGCCCACATCTGGTGCTGCCCGACGCCGGCGACGTAGACGGAGTCCGGCCCGCTGATCTTGCCGAGCCGCTCGAGGACGTACTGCGGCGCGAGGCCCTGCTCGGGTGCGTCGTACCCGAGGGGGTAGCGCTCCTTCACACCGGCCAGGAACCGCACCCAGCCCTCGTAGTCCCCTCCTGCGCCGGCGTCCTGCTCGGCCTGGAGCGCGACGATGAGGTCGGCGATCACCTCGCGGCAGTCGCCCACGATGGCACGTCGACGGCGCGGTTCTTGCCGATCTCGGCCGGGTCGATGTCGGCGTGGATCACCTTCGCGCCCGGCGCGAACGAGTCGAGGGCTCCGGTCACCCGGTCGTCGAAGCGTGCGCCGAGACTGATGATCAGGTCGCTCTTCTGCAGCCCGGCAACCGCCGCGACAGTGCCGTGCATGCCGGGCATGCCGAGGTGCTGCGGGTGGCTGTCGGGGAAGGCACCGCGGGCCATCAGGGTGGTCACCACCGGGATGCCGGTCATCTCGGCGAGCACGCGCAGCTCCTGGGCAGCGCGGGCGCGGATGACGCCGCCACCGACGTACAGCACCGGCTTGCGCGACTCGAGGAGCAGCCGGGTGGCCTCGCGGATCTGCTTGGCGTGAGGGCGGGTCACGGGCCGGTAGCCGGGGAGGTTCAGCTCGGTCGGCCAGACGAAGTCCGCGGTCGCCTGGAGCGCGGACTTCGCGACGTCGACGAGCACCGGGCCGGGGCGGCCGGTGGACGCGAGGTAGAACGCCTCGGCGATCGTGTGCGGGATGTCGGCGGGGTCGGTGACCAGGAAGTTGTGCTTGGTGATCGGCATCGTGATGCCGCGGATGTCGGCCTCCTGGAAGGCGTCCGTGCCGATCTGCGCGGCGCCGACCTGACCGGTGATCGCCACGATCGGCACCGAGTCCATGAACGCGTCTGCGATCGGTGTGACGAGGTTGGTCGCGCCCGGGCCGCTGGTCGCCATGCACACCCCGACCTTGCCGGTCGCGGCGGCGTACCCCTGCGCGGCGTGCCCGGCGCCTTGCTCGTGCCGGACGAGGATGTGCCGGATCCGCGAGTCGAACAGCGGGTCGTACGCCGGGAGGATGGCGCCGCCGGGGATGCCGAAGATGTTCTCGGCGCCGGCGTTCTCCAGGGACGCGATCAGGCTCTGCGCACCGGTCATCCGGGTCCCGGCAGCCGCGGATGCACTGCCGGTTGCGCTGCTGGGCTCGCTCATCGGGCTTCCTGTTCTGTGTCGTGCGCGGTTGCGATCTCAAGAAAAAACCCCCCGGCCGTGGAGACGGCAGCGAGGGGACGACGCGTGGGCGGCGGGCCGGAGCCTCAGCTCACGCGTCGCGGGCGTACGAGCAGGTCGAGACGCATGGCGACATCATGCCCGTCGCGCCCGCCCCGCTCAACCGGCCATGCGTGCCGTCCCATCATCCGGACGTGTGTCCCGGATGCTGGCTGCCCTACCCTGCCGCCATGGGCCGGCCAGCGCAGGAGCAACGGGCCCGCCTGGCCCGACCCCTGGCCCGACTCCTGCCGCCGGTCACCGCGTGGCTCGCCGCGAACCTGATCAGCTGGTCGGTCGCCGCCGCCTCGGACGTCTCGTGGTGGTCCATCGCGGGCCGCCGACGATGGGACTCCGAGCACTACCTGTCGATCGCGAAGACCGGCTACGAGATGTTCCGGTGCCGCGACCGTTACGCCAACTTCCCGGACGTCGTCTGCGGCAACGTGGCGTGGTTCCCGGCGTACCCGATGGCGGTCCGCGCCGTCTCCGCGCTCGGCCTCTCCCCCGAGGTCGCCGCGGTGGTGGTCAGCGAGGTCGCGCTGCTGGCGATGTTCGGTGTCCTCTGGTGGCTGCTGGGCGGCCGCCTCACCGCTGCGAGCGGCCTCACGCTCGCCGTCGGCGCGGTGTTCCCGGGCGGGATCTACTTCCACGCGATCTTCCCGCTGTCGTTGCTGGCCCTCGCCCTCCTGGTCGCTCTCGTAGGCGTCCGGACCGAACGCTGGTGGCTGGCCGCGATCGCCGGATTCGTGGCGGTCGGGTCCCACCTCGTCGGTGTGACCATGGTCGGGATGCTCGTGCTGAGCCCGCTGTTCGCGTGGCGGAGCAGCCAGTGGCCCGGGCGCATCGCCCGCGGGCTCGGCGCGGCGACCGTGGCCGCGTCGGCGCTGCTCTGGGTGCACTGGCTGATGTGGCGGGCCACCGGCCACTGGGACGCCTACGAGACCATCAACCGGGTCAGCTATGGGCAAGGCGGCTGGCGCAACCCGGTCACCGAGCTGCACCGGGCCTACGACTTCCCGTTCCGCGAGCTCTACCAGCCGAACAGCTCGTCCTGGCTCGTGCGGCACTCCCTGACCGCGCACCACACCGAGCTGTGGCTCAACGTCGCGTTGTTCGCGGCCGTGATCGCGGCCGCGGCGTACGCGGCACTGCGCGAACGCGGTCTCGACCCGGAGGAGTGGGCGGCGCTGCTGCTGACCGGCGCGATCGCGCTGATGCCGTTCGTCGCGGGTGCGGTGAACTCGTGGTACCGCAACCACGCGGCCGCCTTCGTCGTGCTGGTCCTCCTCGCTCGGCTCCCGCGCTGGCTCCAGGCCGTCGTGCTGCTCGCCTGTGCCGCGCAGTACGCACTGCTGGCGTCGATGTTCTTCTCCGGGATCCTCGTCTGAGCAGGCCCCTCGACCGGCGCAACAACGCCGTGGCCCCGGTGCCGTCAGGCCCGCGCGCGGAGGGGGCTCCGCTGCGCGCCGGCGTCGTCGAAGTTCGCGGGGTCGAGCCACGCCTCCATCGCGGCCCTGATCCGCGGCCACTCGTCGTCGGTGATGGAGTACCACTCGGTGTCGCGGTTGCGGCCCTTGTAGACCAGCGCGTTGCGGAAGGTGCCCTCGAAGGTGAAGCCCAGCCGGAGTGCCGCCCGACCGGAGGGTGCGTTCAGCGAGTCGCACTTCCACTCGTAGCGCCGGTAGCCCAGGTCGTCGAGGACGTGCCGGGCCATCAGGTACATCGCCTCCGTGGCCGCCGTCGTCCGCTGGAGCTCGGCCGACAGCGCGATCCCACCCACCTCCGCCGAGCCGTTGGCGTGGTCGAGCCGCAGGTACGACGCGATGCCGACCGCCCGGCCGTCGGTGGTGCAGATCGCGTGCGGCACGGCGCCGGCGTCGTCGTGCAGGTCGCGCAGCCAGGCGTTGAGGCCGGCAGGCTCGTCGAAGGGCCCGACCGCCAGATAGGTCCAGATGCTTGCGGGCGACCGGAGCGCGAGCGCGTCGTACAGCTGCGCGAGGTGGTGCGCCGCAACCGGCTCGATCCGGCACCAGCGGCCGACCAGGGTCACCGGCGCGACCGGCTCCCGGGCGCTCCACACGACCGCGCGCCCGATCGGCTGCCCGAACTCGTTGGTGCGCTCGCTCACCCGGCGATGGTAGGGGCCGAGCGATCGGTGCGCCGACGACTTTCCTACTGGAAGCTGACGAAGGACACCCGGGGCCGGATCCGCAGGACCTGCGCCGGGCGCATCCGGTGGACGTCCTCGTCGTAGAACAGCTTGAAGCCGAGCGCGAACCGGTGCGGACGGATGACGGCCCGGAAGGTCGAGAGCTTCTGGCCGGGGGTGCCGAACCCGTCGACGTGCTGGACCAGCGCCAGGTGCTCGCGGTCCTTGATCCGGCCGATGTGCCGCACCATGTCGGTGCGGAACTGGTGGATCATGAACAACTTCTCCGGCAGGCCGTCGCGCGCGGTCAGGTCGTCGAGCCACGCCGACACGCGGTTGACCTCCCCGGCGCCGACCGAGCCGACGCGCCGGCCAGGCACGCCGTGCGGGCCCATCCGCCACTCCGGGTCGAGGGCGAGTCCGACCCAGGGGTCGCGCAGCGCCCATTCCCAGCTCTTCGCGACGTCGAGGAAGTCTGCCCGGCCCGGCTGGAGGTCGAGCACGACCAGCGCGCCGTGCCGGTGGGCGGCCGCGATGTAGCGGCGGACCGCAGCCCGCGGTATGCCCGAGCTGTAGGTCCCGGTCTTCGTCGGGCTCGCGTGCGCCACGGTGACGATCAGCTCGAAGACCGGCTGCACGGTGCGTCCTCCCCGGGCGAACGGCGCCGCTGCACGCACGAGCCGCGGCACGATCCGGTTCGGCCCGGCCTCCCCGAGCACCCCGAGCGCGCCAGTCCCGGCCGTGCCGTAGTAGGCGACCAGCACCCGCTTGCCGCCGAAGATCTTCCGACCTCCCGAGGGCAGCGCGGGCGGGTCGGCAGGTGGGTCGGCGGGCGGGTCGGCGGGACCGGGAGCAGGTGCCGGGACTCCGCCGCCTGCAGGCGGTGCCGGGACCGGCAGGGCGGGCGCGGCGCGCGACTCGCCGGGAGAACCAGGCGCGACCGTGCCTGCCGGAGGCGAGGGCTGCGGGCGCCCCGGCAGCTCGTCGAGGTGCGAGACGCCGCCGACCAGCGCCAGGAAACCGACCAGCGCGAGCAGGACGAGGAAGATCTGCGGACCGGATCGGTCCCGGGGGGACGCGGACATCGCCGTCAGCGTACGTGCGCCGCGTCGGCGCGGCTCGAACTTTCCGCGGTGTGGCGTCAGGTCGGGTCGGGAAGCACGAGCTTGCCGGTGGGGCCGGGGTTCACGGCGATCTCCCAGCGGTAGCCGTCGGGGTCGGCGAAGTAGCCGGTGTAGCCACCCCAGTCACGGCGTACGCCGTCGTGGACCGGGTCGGCACCGATGCTCCGCGCGAGCGCCAGGATCTCGTCGACCTCGGCCTCGGTGCGGACGTTGTGCGCGATCGTGATCGGCACGATCCCCTCGATGCGGCCGATCGGCCCGACCTCGGCCTCGAACCCCGACCGGGCCCACAGCGACAGGACCAGGTGCTCGCCGGTGCGGATCATCAGCACCTCGTCGGGCACGTACAGCTCCGGCGTCCACCCCAGCCCGTCGACGTAGAACCCGTGGGTGCGCTCGAGGTCGGCGACGGCAAGGGTGACGAAGCTGATCCGCTGGTCCATGGGCCTCAACCGCAGATCGCGCCGTGCGCCGCCGACTGCACCACCTTGGCGTACTTGCCGAGCACTCCGCGGGTGTACTTCGGAGGGTTCGGGGTCCAGCCGGGCTTGCGCGGCTCGAGGTCGGCGTCGACCTCGAGCGTCCGGTTGGCCACGTCGAGGGTGATCGGGTCGCCGTCCTGGACGAACGCGATCGGGCCGCCGTCGACCGCTTCCGGGGCGATGTGGCCGACGCACAGACCGGTCGTCCCGCCCGAGAACCGGCCGTCGGTGATCAGCAGGACGTCCTTGCCGAGGCCGGCGCCCTTGATCGCCCCGGTGATCGCGAGCATCTCCCGCATGCCCGGGCCACCCTTCGGGCCCTCGTAGCGGATCACCACGACGTCGCCGGGGACGATCTTCCCCTCCTCGAGCGCGTCCATCGCCGCCCGCTCACCGTCGAAGACCCGCGCGGAGCCGCGGAACACCGAGTCGTCGAAGCCGGCCGTCTTCACCACGGCCCCGTCCGGCGCCAGCGAGCCCTTGAGGATGGTGAGCCCGCCGGTCTTGTGGATCGGCCGGTCCAGCGCGCGGATCACGTCGTCGTCGACGGAGGCGGGCTTCAGCGCCTCGAGGTTCTCGGCCATGGTCCGCCCGGTGACGGTGAGCGCGTCCCCGTTGAGCAGGCCCGCATCGAGCAGCGCCTTCATCACGACGGGGATACCGCCGATCTTGTCCACGTCGTTCATGACGTAGCGGCCGAACGGCTTGAGGTCGCCCAGGTGCGGGACCTTGTCGCCGATCCGGTTGAAGTCGTCGATGGCGAGGTCGACGTCGGCCTCGCGCGCGATCGCGAGCAGGTGGAGCACGGCGTTGGTCGAGCCGCCGAGCGCCATCACCACGGCGATGGCGTTCTCGAACGCCTCCATGGTGAGGACCTGCCGCGCGGTGATCCCCTGGCGCAGCATGTTCACCACGGCCTCGCCGGACCGGTGCGCGAACCCGTCGCGACGGCGGTCGACAGCGGGCGGCGCCGCGCTGCCGGGCAGCGACATGCCGAGGGCCTCGCCCACCGACGCCATCGTGTTCGCGGTGTACATGCCGCCGCAGGCGCCCTCGCCCGGGCAGATCGCGCGCTCGATCCGGTCGACCTCGGCGCGAGTGATCTTGCCGGCGAGGCAGGCACCGACGGCCTCGAACGCGTCGATGATGGTGACGTCGCGGCCGTCGACCTGGCCAGGCATGATCGACCCGGCGTAAAGCAGGATCGAGGCCAGGTCGAGGCGGGCTGCCGCCATCAGCATGCCGGGCAGGCTCTTGTCGCAACCGGCCAGCAGCACCGAGCCGTCGAGGCGCTCGGCCATCATCACGGTCTCGACGGAGTCGGCGATGACCTCGCGGCTGACCAGCGAGAAGTGCATCCCCTCATGGCCCATCGCGATCCCGTCGGAGACCGAGATCGTGCCGAACTCGAGCGGATAGCCGCCGGCCGCGTGCACGCCGTTCTTCGCGGCCTTGGCGAGCCGGTCGAGCGACAGGTTGCACGGCGTGATCTCGTTCCAGCTCGAGGCCACGCCGATCTGCGGCTTCTCGAAGTCGTCGTCGCCCATCCCCACGGCACGGAGCATCCCCCGGGCGGCGGCTCGCTCGAGGCCGTCGGTGACGTCGCGGCTGCGGGGCTTGAGGTCGCGCGTGTCGGTCATGGCCTCATTGTTCACGACCGCGCCAGCACGGCGTACGCGTGCCCGGATCGCGGCCAGGATCCTGGCCCGGATCGTGGCCCGGATCCTGGCCCGGATCCCTCAGATCGCAGCCGCCCGGACACAGACCACGTCGGGCAGGTTGGCGACGACCGGGCGCCAGCTCTCGCCGTTGTCCGAGGACCCCCAGACAGTGCCGTTGCGGGCGCCGAAGTACACCCCGGCGCGGTCGTGGCCGTCGGTCGTCATCGCGTCGCGCATCACCGCCACGTAGAACTGGTCGGGCAGCCCTTCGCCGAGCTCCTCCCAGGACGACCCGGCGTCCTGGGAGCGCCAGACCCGGGCCTGCCCGTTCGGGGGGTAGCGGCGGTCGCCGCCGTTGATCGGGAAGACGAACACGGTGTCCGGGTCGTGCGGGTGCACCACGATCGAGAAGCCGAAGTCGGCGGGGAGCCCGTCGGCGATCGAGTTCCACGTGCCGGCGTGGTCGTCGGAGCGATAGACGCCACCGTGGTTCTGCATGAACATCCGGTCGGGCCGCGACGGGTGCCGGGCGACCTTGTGCACGCACTGGCCGAACTCCGGGTACTGCTGGCCCTCGGGGAGGAAGCCTGCCTGCACCCCACGGTTGCGCGGCTGCCAGGTCTGCCCGCCGTCCGCGGTCTGGTAGCAGCCCCCGGTCGAGATCGCGACCGTGACCGAGTCGGCGTCGTCCGGGTGCGGCAGGATCGTGTGGAACGCCTGACCCCCGAAGCCGGCTCCCCACTCGGGGCGGTGGGGGTGGTCCCAGAGTCCGCGGACGAGCTCGAAGCTCTCACCGCCGTCGTCGGAGCGGAAGACCGCGCCCGGCTCCGTGCCGGCGTACACCGTGCGCTCCCCGGCCGGGACCAGCTGCCAGACGCGCTCGACCGAGGTGTCCATGCCCTCCGGGAAGTGCGCTCCGCCGGTCGGCCGCCAGGTCTCGCCGAGGTCGTCGGACACGGCGATCTGGGGGCCGGTCCACGAGGACGCCGCACCGGCGAACAGCCGGGGCCGGTCGCCCCGCGGGTCGACCATGCAGGAGTAGACCTCGGCCATGTCGAAGTGCGGACCGGTCCACGACCAGTCCGTACGCCGCTCGTCGGACCGCCCGACCCACAGCCCCTTGCGCGTGCCCACCATCAGGATCGTGTCTGCCATCCGCTGAGCATGCTCCTGCTGCCCGACGCTGCTCAAGGTCAATTGCGACACCGTCGTGAGGCGGAGTTCACGAAGTCGTCACACGGGTGTGACCCCCTCGTCCCTTCCGGCTCCTAGGTTCGGTGCACCGGACGTCGGGGTGGGAGTCGACGCGGACAGGGAGGAACCGGATGAGCCGCTGGATCGCCGCCACACCACTGGGCGCCGTCGGGCGCTGGTCGACGCAGAGCCAGGAGCACGCGCGCCGCAACGCGATGGCCGCGTGCACCATCCTGGCGGCGCGCCGGCTGGAACGGCTCGAGGTGGAGGAGTTCGTCGCCCAGCACCTGGCACAGCACCTCGCCCGCCGGGCCGCCACCGAGCTGGTCGCCGCCCCGATGCGCGGCGTGGGCTGACACCTGCGCGACGCCGACGGGGCTGAGGTCACTCTCGGGTGATCTCAGCCACGAAATCGCTCCGCACCCATGGGGCCTGGGGCACACTCTGCTCATGTCTGCCGACCCCGCGGCACCCGTCGCGCTGCATGTCGTCCCCGATCTCGAAGCGGTCACCGACGACGCCGACGCCCGCCTCCCGCTGCGTCACTACACAGTCACGGCCAAGGACGGCACCGAGCTGCGCGCCTGGACCAACGACGTCGACGGGACCATGAGCGGACCCACCGTGCTGCTGTGCAACGGGCTCGGCACCAGCCCGTACTCGTGGCCGGCGCTGCTGGACCCGGACTGCGGTGTCCGGGTGATCTCCTGGTACCACCGCGGCACCGGCGGTTCGGCACGCCCCGCGGACAAGCACCACGTCGGCATCGAGCACTTCGTCGAGGACGCCCTCGCCGTCATGGACGACGCCGGCGTCGCCGCCTGCCCGGTGATGGGCTGGTCCATGGGTGTCAACACTGCCTTCGAGCTCGCCTACCTGCACCCCCACCGGGTCACCGGGCTGTTCGCCGTGGCCGGCGTCCCCGGCGGCACCTTCGCCTCGATGCTCGCACCCCTCGGCGTGCCGCGGTTCGTACGCGCCCCGATCACGGTGAACCTCGCCCGCGTGATGGGAGCGCTCGGCAAGCCCGCATCGCTCCTGGCGCGGCGGCTCCCGGTCGGGCCGCTCACCGGGACCGTGCTCACGCACAGCGGCTTCATGCTGCCGGTGCCGGACGTCGCGATGGCGCGCCGGGCGATCAAGGAGTTCCTGACCACCCCGATCGACTGGTACATGCACCTCGCTGTGACCACCTCGCGGCACGTGCGGGTGTCGCTGCGTGGCATCACCGTCCCGACGTCGTTCGTCGCGGGCCGCTGGGACGTCCTCGCGTCCGCCGAGGACATGCGGACCGCGGCCGACCGGATCGCCGGCGCGTCCTACGTCCGTCTCGACGCCAGCCACTTCGTCGCGATGGAGCGTCCCGACGAGGTGCACGAGCTCCTGCTCGACCTGCTGGACCGCGTGTAGCGCTGGCTACGCTGGTCCGGGTGCTGCACCGTCCCGTCCTGACCGCCGCGATCGCTCTCGGGCTCGCCGTGGGCCTCGCCGGGTGCGGCGGAGGCTCCTCCGGCGCGTTCGACACCACCTCCGCCGGACCCGAGCCGACCACGGCGTCACCACAGCCGTCGAGCCCGGCGCCTTCCGGCACGGCGTCGTCGCCCTCGACGGCGACCGGACCGCCGCGTGTGGTCGGGACCGTGGCGCACGGTCTCGAGGTGCCCTGGGGCATCGGCTTCCTCCCCGACGGGTCGGCCCTCGTCACCGAGCGCGACAGCGGCCGGGTGCTGCGGATCGCAGCACGGGCAGGTCGAGGTCGTCGGGCGGATCGACCAGACCCGCGCGCGGGCAGAGGCCGGCCTGCTCGGCCTGGCCGTCTCCCCGACGTACGCCGAGGACCAGCCGCGTCTTCGTCTACGCCACCACCGACCGGGACAACCGCGTCGCTGCGGATGACCTTCGACGGCGCCCGACTCGGCCGGCCGACCGCGATCCTGACCGGCATCCCGAACGGGTTCGTCCACGACGGTGGCCGGATGATCTTCGGCCCGGACGGCTATCTCTACGTCTCCACCGGAGAGACCGGCAACCGCGACGCTCGCCCAGCGCGAGGACTCCCTCGGCGGCAAGATCCTCAGGATCACCCAGACCGGCAAGCCGGCACCGGGCAACCCCGACCCGGGCTCGCCGGTCTGGACCCTCGGGCACCGCAACGTCCAGGGCCTCGCCTTCGACGACGCCGGCCGGCTGTGGGCCTCGGAGTTCGGGCAGGACGCCTGGGACGAGCTGAACCTCATCGAGAAGGGCACGAACTACGGCTGGCCCCTGGTCGAGGGCAAGGGCGATCTCCCGCGGTTCCGCAACCCGCAGGTCGTCTGGCACCCCGAGAGGCGTCGCCCTCCGGCCTGGCCTACCACGACGGCCACCTCTGGCTGGCCTGCGCTCCGCGGCGAGCGGCTGTGGCGCGTCGACGTCACCGGCCGGCCGCGGCCACGCCCCGACGGACTTCTTCGTCGGCGAACTACGGCCGGCTGCGCACGGTCGTGCGTCGCGCCGGACGGCACGCTCTGGGTCACCACCTCGAACCGGGACGGCCGCGGCGACCCCGCCGCCGCCGACGAGACTGATCGACCCGGAGATCCCCCCCGGAGGGGCTCCCTTCCCCGCGGAGATCCCTCGACACCTCGCCGCTGGGGGCTCACGCGCGGTCCGTGCCCTCTCGGCGGGCCTGGCACCTCGGACCTCCGGCCGTCGCCGGTGCGCGCGGCGCAGCGTGGCCAGCACCGCCGGGCCCAGGAGCACGATCGCCACGGCGTTGGTGATCGCGCGTCCGGTGTCCCAGCCGCCGGTCGAGGTCAGCAGCGTGTAGACCGCGAACCGCTGCAGGTTCTCCAGGAGCGGAGCACCGGGACGAAGGCCAGCGGCCCGTGTGCCCGGGCACCTCGATGCCGAGGGCGAAGGGCCAGCCGGGAGGTTCATCAGCAGCCCGAAGACGTACGCCGCCACGACGCCGTAGACGCACCAGCATCGCGATCTCGGCGCGGCCGCGCGGCCGCCGCGGGCAGGAGGCCGGCGCCCAGCGCCGACCCAGGCCGCGGCCAGCATCTGGAAGGGCAGCCACGGCCCGACGCCGCCGGTGAGCAGCGCGGAGGCGAACAGCGACGTGCAGCCCAGGACGAAGCCGAAGCCCGGCCCGAACACGCGCCCGGCCAGGATCAGCAGGAAGAAGACCAGCTCCACCCCGGCCGGTGCCGGCGCACAGCGCCGCGCAGGACGGCGTTGATCGCGGTGAGCACGCCGAGCATGGCGAGCACCTTGGCGTCCATGCCGCCCTCGGTGAGCTCGACCAGCACGACCACGACGAGCACCGGCACCAGCAGCAGGAACACGAAGGGCGGGTCGACCCGCGTCGCCGCGGCTGGACCCGCAGCAGCAGCGGCCAGACGAACATCGCCAGCCCGGCGAGCGAGGCCACGCCAGCACGGCGGCCGGAGCGCGGGCCCGCAGCGCCGAAGGGCGCTCGCCGCGGCGTACGACCGGCGCTCACGCGGCGCCCAGGGCCGCGCCGCCGCACCGCCTCGGCCGACGGTCAGCCACCGGCGCACCGAGCACCTTGGCCACCTGCGGGGCGAACGCCGGCGTCTCGGCGACCACCCGGTCGGCCGGGCCGGCGGAGACCACCTCGCCCTCGGCGAGCACCACGCACGCGCTCGGCGCCGTGCGGCCACGAACTCGACGTCGTGGGTGGCCACGCAGCACGGCCAGGCCCTCGGCGGCCAGAGCCCCCGCAGGATGCCGGTCAGCTGCTCCTTGGCGGTGTAGTCCAGGCCCCGGGTCGGCTCGTCGAGGAGCAGGACGCGGGGCCGTCGACGCAGCACGAGCGGCGAGCACCAGCGCGAGCCGCTGCCCCTCGGAGAGGTCGCGCGGGTGCGGTCCCCGGGTCGATGCCGGGCACCAGGCGCTCGAGCAGCGTCGGCCGGGTCCCGGAGCCGGCGTCGGCGCCCGGTCGGCCGCGGCGCACTCGTCGGCGACGGTCTCGAGGTAGAGCAGGTCGGCGGCGGTCTGCGGCACCAGCCCGACCAGCCGCGGCGCCGCTCGGCCGCCGACGTCGGCCGGGTCCCGCCCGGCCGACGTCGACGCGTGCCGGAGTCCGGCGACGCCGCTGCCCTGGAGGGCCCAGAGCAGGGTGGACTTGCCGGCGCCGTTGCGCCCCATCAGCGCGGTGACCGACCCCGCGCGGCAGCGCACAGGTCGACCTCGCGGCACCGGCACCGTCCGTGCCCGTGCACCACCGGACGACGCCGCGGCGTCGACGAGCCCGGCGGGCGCGGTGACGGGTCGGCACGCTCCGGGGACGGCGGCCAGGTCGAGCAGCCCCGGGCGCGGCGCCGGGCATCGCGGACCGTCAGCGGCAGCGGGACCCACCCGGCCGCCGCGGCCGAGCTCGACGATCGGGGGGCCACCGGGGCGCCTGGCAGCACGTCGGCGGGGTCGCCGACGACCGAGGCGCCGTCCTGCCGGGCACCAGGCGCATCCGGTCGGCGAACGGGACGCACCCGCTCCAGCCGGTGCTCGGCCAGCACCACGGAGACGCCGACGTCGTGCACCAGCCGGGCGAGCGTCGCCAGGACGTCCTCGGCGGCGGTGGGGTCGAGCGCCGAGGTCGGCTCGTCGAGCACCAGCACCCGCGGGTGCATCGTCAGCACCGACCCGATCGCGACGCGCTGCTGCTGGCCGCCCGACAGCGCGCGCAGGTCGCGACGACGCAGGTCGGACGAGGCCGAGCAGGTCGAGGGTCTCCTCGACGCGGCGGCGCATCGTCGCCGCCGGCAGGCCGAGCTGCTCCATGCCGTAGGCGAGCTCCTCCTCGACGGTGTCGGTGACGAACCCGGCGGCAGCGGGTCCTGGCCGACGTACCCGACGACGTCGGCCCGCTCACGCGGGGGCCGATCGACGACGCTCTCGCCGTCGACCAGCGACGTCGCCGGTCAGGCGTGCCCCGGTGAACGTGCGGCACCAGGCCGTTGAACGTGCCGAGCAGCGTCGACTTGCCCGACGCCGGTGCGTCCGGCGACCAGGACCAGCTCGCCGTCGTCGACGGCGAGGTCGACGTCGCGGAGCACGGTCCGCGGCGCGCGTATTCGACGCTGACCTTGCGCAGCTCGATCACGCGACCACCTCGCCGTGGCCGTGCAGAGCACCGGTGGTGGCGCCGCCAGCGCGGCCACCGCGGGCGGCCACGACGGCGACCGGGACCGGCGAGGCGCGACCACCGGCGGCAGTCCCGCCGGGGTGGAGCAGCGCAGCCAGGTCGTCGTCGAGGACCGTGAAGGTGACACCGCGGAGGCACGATGCCGAGCTCGACGCGCGAGCACGAGCTCGGCGAGCCGCCACCGGTCCGGCCGGTAGCGGGTGCGCCGCACCCGCCGACCTGCCGCGCCGAAGCCGGCGAGAGCCACCGCTGCACCTGCGGCGAGCATCGGCACCGCCAGCCACCTCGGGGCGGTGGCGTCGAGCAGGGCGTAGGTGCCCACGCAGATGCCGACGAGCCCGGTCAGCATCGACGCTCCGGTCACCGCGCGCTGACGTGGCGTGAGGTCGCCGGACCGGCCGTAGCCGCGCGCATCCATCCCGGCGGCGAGCGCCACCGACCGCTCCAGCGCGTCCTCGAGCACTGGTACGACGACTCCGGCGCAACCGTCCGATCCGGCTGCCGGTCACACCGCGGAGCCGGCGCGCTCGGCGCACCCGCTGCACGCTGTCGGCCAGCTGCGGCATCACCGAGACCGAGACCACGATCGCCGTCCCGATCTCGTAGAGCGCCGGCGGCATCGACTTCAGCAGTCGCTTCGGGTCCGCCGAGCGAGTTCGCCGCCCCGACGCAGACCACGATGGTGGCCAGGCGGAGGCCGTCGTACAGTCCGCCGAGGAGGTACTCGCGCGTGACCGGGCCGAGGAGGCGGACACCGGCGACCCAGTCCGGCAGCGGGATCTCCGGCAGCCGGACGAGCACGTGCCCGACGTCCCCGCCGCCGAGCACGACACGGGCGAGCACCCGGATCAGCACGATGACCGCGGCGAGGCCGAGGTAGAGGTGGAACGAGCCGGACCACGGGTGGTCGGCACGACGGCAGGCGACCACGAACCCGGCGACCGCTGCCACGCCGAGCAGCAGCACGGGGTTCGTGGTCGCCGACGCCGTGGCGGCAAGGCCGAGGGCCCAGAGCCACCAGGCTCCGGGATGCAGGTCCCGCGGCAGCCGCGTCCGGCGCTCGGTCACGTCGTGCTTCGCCGCCGCCACCACACGGCGCCGCCGGCGCCCACGAGCGCGGTCAGCAGCGTCACCGGGATCCACCAGGGCAGCCCGCCACGAGGGCCCGGCCCGGCGTTGTCGGCGAAACCGCCGGACGCGGGTCCGGCGGCGACCGCCGCACCGGAGGGGGTCGGGACCGACGCGAGCGGAGTCGCACTCGCCGAGGCGCCAGTCGCGGTCGGCGTCGGGGACGTCGTCGGCGATGCCGTCGCCGAGGCACTCGCCGAGGGCGCCGCGGACGGGCTGCGCACCGCGGATCCCGGAGTCGCGCCGCCGGGCATGCGGGACGGCTTCTTCGTGGGCCCGCTGCTCGCCGGTGCGCTCGTGGCGGGTGCGGCCGGCGCCGGCGACGGCGGCGCGACTCCCGGAAGGTCCGCTGCGCCGCCGTCCTGCCAGGACAGTGCCACCGTCCCACCCGCCGGCACCGACAGGGACCCCGCGGCGACGGTGGCGTACTTCCATCCGGTAGAGCCGTCGGACCAGTACAGCCCCCAGTAGGCGTCCGCCGGAGAGGTGTTCACGCACGGGTCCGACGCCGGGACCCCGTCGACCCGACACACGAAGCCGGGCTGGCGCTGTGCGTAGGACAGGTGGTGGCCGGTGTTCTCGAACGCCCGCGCGGCATTGCGGTTGCCGCTGCCGTCGCAGTCCTTCCGGATGCCGCCTCCGAGCGCGCCGTAGTCGACCACGACGTTCACACCGGAGCCGGCGCAGAAGCCGTCCGCCGTGGCGGGCGCCGGCACCAAGCCGGCCCCCGCCACGAGTACCACGACGAGCAGCCGGCGCAGCAGCGCCGGCATCAGCGCACCACGCGGACCACGGCCTTGCCGCGCCGGATCGCCGGGAACTCACCGCGGGCGACGATCTTCGCCCTGCCGAGCTTGTGCCGCACCTTGACGTGGCCGACGAACCGGCCCGACGGGCTCGCGTGGCCGGTCGCGACGGTGTGGCCGCGGAAACGCAGCGTCACCTGCTCTCCGGGCGCGAGCCGGCGCACCACGACGCGGACGTGCGCACGCCGGTGCACGACGTGGTGCCGCAGCTTGACCTTCAGCGTCCAGGCCCCGAGGACGTCGACGCGAAGCGATGCCGACGAACCGGCACGCACCGACGCGGTGAGGATCGCGGTGGCCGTCCCCGTCGCGGCGTCGGCACCGAGGTCGAGGCCGTGCCGGAGTCCGAGGCCACCAGCCGCTTCGGCGTGCCGGTCCCGCTGACGCACAGGACCGTGCCGGGTGCGGCGCCGCTGACCTGGTACGTCGTGCTGCTGCCGGAGCGGACGTAACCGGTCGGTCCGGTCACGCGCAGCGCCGAGTCCGAGAGCGGCGCCCACCGGAGCACCGGCAGCGTCGGCGCAGTCGATCGGCGCCACTGGTCCTGGGTGGCCGTGGTGATCCCGTCGCTCCGACCGGCCGCGACCCCCGCGTCGTCGTACCCGATCGCGCCGGTCTGCGAGGAGAGGGCGTCGGCGCAGGCGGCCGGCTCGTCCGCCTGGTGCGCACGGACCCACGCTGCTGCCTTCGACGCCGCCACGGTGTCGCCGAGCTCGCCGAGCGCCCACCCCGGCCGCGCCGGTGCTGTTGGTGTTCGGCGCCTCCGTCGAGGCACCGCCACCGAAGGAGCCGTCGGCGTGTTGAGCACCGAGGAGCCACGTCTCGGCGGCGGCGATCGCATCGGTGACGGCAGTCAGCGTGGTCGGGTCGACGACGGCCGGGTCAGCCTCGGCGATCCCACTCAGCTGCAGCACAGCGAGGGCGGTCGCGTCGGTGTCAGGCGCGCTCTCGCCCCCGGCACCGCCCGCACAGGTCTGGTCGGACGCAGTCGCGTCCGGGTTGAAGTACAGCCGGAAGAATCCTTCGGGGCACTGTTGGTTCAGGAGGAAGCCGATCACGTCGGCGGCCTTCGCAGACGACTCCTCGGCCAGGGACCGGGCCGCGAAGGCCTGGCCGATCACGTTGGCGAAGTCGGACTCGAACGGGCCCGGCGTGTAGGAGTCCTGGATCCTCCCCTTGATCGGGTCGGAGCCGGCCACGAGTGCCTCGAGATCAGTGATCAGGTCCTCACCGCCGTATGCGGTCGGATCGTCTCCGGCGGCGCTCGCGAACCACGCAGCTTTGGCGATCGAGCCCGCGAGCGTGTGACCCGGGTACGCGATGTAGCTGCCGATGTCGGCGGCGACGGCGTCGCTGATCTCGGCGACCGCAGCGTCGTACCCACCGACCGCGGCGAGCGAGAGGCCCGCGTCGATGGACAGGCCGTAGTCGTCGAAGTCGTACTGGTCGTTGTGCAGCAGCCCGCCGGTGAGCTGCCCTCGAGCCAGCCGGCGCCGATCGAGACCGGCCGGGTCGTTGCCGGCGGCCTGGGCCGGGGCGGACGCGGAGGTGAGACCGGCAAGGGTCACCGCGGTGACAGCGCCGAGGGCGCAGAGTCGTCTGAGGTTCGACATGGTGTTCCTTCCCGCTGCACAGCGGGACGGCATGTCTGCGACCCGCTGCTTTCCACGACAGCGTTGTGGTGAAGACGTCCGCGGTGGGTGCTCCGGCTCGCCGTCGGCCTCGGGGACCGAACGGCCTACGGTTGCGGGTCAGCGCCGGACTTCGACCGGCTTCCCCCGACCACGGACGTGATGGAGTTGTGGCGCCCCCTCCCGGTGGAGGAGAGCGATCGACCCTAGCACCGCGGCGAGGCTGGAGTCCCCGGCCGACCGACGTGTGCTCGCTCACGCCGGACCGGGATCCGTGGGCGTTCGGTCAGGTGCCATGGGTTCCCGGTCATGGTGTGCGTGCCGGTCGGCGGCGAGGCTGGAGGAGTCAACCGACCAACCCGAAACGAACCAATCGAAAGAGGACGAGATGCCGCTCTTCATGGACGTCCACGAGACGCTTCCCGACGGTGCGACCGCGGCCGACGTCGCGTCGGCGCACGCCGAGGACCTCAAGGTCCAGGGCCAGTACGGCGTCGACTACCGCAGCTACTGGGTCGACGAGGCCAACGGCAAGGTGTTCTGCCTGGTCGACGCCCCGGACGCCGAGACCGCTGCCCGGGTCCACCAGGAGGCCCACGGCCTGCTGGCCGACCACATTCACCTCGTGGTCGAGGGCAGCTGACGCCGCGGCGCTTGCTGCACGGCCGACCGTGGCGGGCGGCTGCTCCCGGCGGTCGGCTGCGTTCACACCCTCCTGGACTCCCCGGGAGGTTTGCCTCGGCTCCGCTTGAACGCGCGACTGAACGCCTCTTCGGACTCGTAGCCGACTCGCCGCGCGATCGCAGCGACGCTCAGCGTCGTCGAGTGGAGGAGGTCCTCTGCCAGGTGCATCCGCCATCCCGTGAGGTAACGGATGGGAGGCATGTCCAGCAGTTCGCGGAAGCGCTGGTCGAGCAACGAGGCGGAGGCGGCCGCCTCGCGGGCGAGGAGGGCCACGGTCCACTTCCTGTCCGGCGCCCCGTGCATCGCGGCGAGCGCCGGAGCCAGGACCGGGTCGCGCAGGGCCGCGAGCCAGCCACTCTGCTCCGCGGGCGCGGTGTGCAGGTGCAGCTTCAGGACCTCGCGGAGAAGGATCTCCGGCAGGTGCGGCGCCGGTCCCTGGAGTCCACCGGTCTCGATCGGTGCGGTCTGGTCGAGCGCGAAGTCGATGCTCGCCCGCACCCACTCCCGTGCCGTGCCGTCGGGCGGCGTCACGACGAACAGCGGTGGCAACGCCTTGAGCCGCGGGTCGAAGAGGGGGTCGTCACTGGCCAGGTAGCCACAGACCACATCGGTGCGATCACCGCCGTCGCCGTAGCGGACGACCGGCATCTGCTTCCACGGCAAGGGGTCGATGATCGTGGTCATCGACGCGATCCGGTCCGTCGGTGTGACCCCGCCCATGAGGTGCACGTCGCCGTAGGGCAGGACGAAGACGTCCCCGGGCGATCCCCAGTGCTTCTCCCCGCCTGGAAGCGCACTCCAGCACCGTCCGCTCGCGACCACGTGGAACAGGGCGACGCGCGTGGTCCCGGGCGCGAGCATCTGCGCGGTCTGCTCCGTGGTCGGCGACTGGTACGTCCACGCCTCGGTGTACTCGCCCCGGAGGAAGACCGCTCCCTGCAGGCGTACGCCGCCCAGCACCTGGTCGAGCGTCGCCCTGGGGTCAGGCGCAGACGCGTCGGATAGGAATGTGGTCACCCCCGACACACGAGCCAGTGTCCCAGAAGGTTCAGCCGGACGACAGACACGTGATCCGACAGGTTCCTCAGGCCAGCTTCTCCAGGATCAGCTCGCGGACCCGGCCGGCGTCGGCCTGGCCGCGCATGTCCTTCATCACCGAGCCGATGAGCGCGCCGGCCGCCGCGACCTTGCCGTCGCGGATCTTCGCCGCGACGTCCGGGTTCGCCGCGATCGCGCGGTCGACGGCCTCCGCGAGCGCGCCGTCGTCGGACACGATGGCCAGACCTCGGGCTGCGACCACCGCGTCGGGGTCGCCCTCGCCCGCGACCACGCCGTCGATCACCTGGCGGGCGAGCTTGTCGTTGAGCGCACCTTCGTCGACGAGCGCCTGCACCCGCGCCACCTGCTGTGGGGTGATCGGCAGGTCGGCGAGATCGACACCCTGCTCGTTGGCCCGCCGGGCAAGGTCGGACAGCCACCACTTCCGCGCGGCCTGGGGCGAGGCCCCGGCGGCGACGGTCGCCTCGATCACCGGGATCGCGCCGGCGGCCGACCACGTCGCGCATCTCGAGGTCGGCGAAGCCCCACAGCGCCTGCAGCCGGGCGCGCCGCTCCCGCGGCGGCTCGGGCAGCGCTGCCGCGCAGCTCCTCGACCCAGGTCGCGACTCGGCGCGACCGGCACCAGGTCCGGCTCCGGGAAGTACCGGTAGTCCTCGGCGTCGGACTTCTCCCGGCCTGACGTGGTGATGCCGGTGTCCTCGTGCCAGTGCCGGGTCTCCTGGAGCATCGATCCGCCCGCGCTCGAGGATCGCCGCCTGGCGAGAGATCTCGTACCGGGCGGCGCGCTCGACCGAGCGCAGCGAGTTGACGTTCTTGGTCTCGGTGCGGGTGCCGAGGGTGCCGGAGTCGCCGGGAGCGAGCGACAGGTTCACGTCGCAGCGCAGCGAGCCCTGCTCCATCCGCACGTCGGAGACGCCGAGGCCGAGGAGCAGCTCGCGCAGCTGCGCGACGTAGGCGCGCGCGACGGCGGGCGCCTGCTCGCGGGCGCCGGTGATCGGCCTGGTGACGATCTCGATCAGCGGGATGCCGGCGCGGTTGTAGTCGACCAGCGAGTAG
Organism: uncultured Actinomycetota bacterium; assembly: GCA_963731485.1. GTDB lineage: Bacteria > Actinomycetota > Actinomycetes > Propionibacteriales > Nocardioidaceae > Marmoricola. Next base: position 178,962 of record CAVSVQ010000006.1, on the reverse strand, counting down.
TCGGCGCCGTGGATCCGCCCGGTGGCACCCCGACGTGCAGCGACTTGCCGGTGTCCTCCTCCATGTGCGCGCGCTCGATCTCGATCCGGAAGGTCTCGCCGTCGCCGTCTCATCAGACTCGACGTCGGTCCAGCCGTCGAAGGCGATCGGCTCGTCGTACTGGGAGGTCTGGAAGTTCTTCGGCATGTCCGGGTAGAAGTAGTTCTTCCGGGCGAAGCGGCACCACTCGGCGATCTCGCAGTTCAGCGCCAGCCCGATCCGGATCGCCGACTCGACCGCCTTGCCGTTGACCACCGGCAGCGAGCCGGGCAGGCCCAGGCAGGTCGGGCAGGTCTGGGTGTTCGGCTCGGCACCGAACTCGGTCGGGCAGCCGCAGAACATCTTGGTCGCGGTGTTCAGCTCGACGTGGACCTCCAGGCCCATCGCCGGGTCGAACTGCGTCCAGCGCGTCCTCGAAGGAGAGCAGCGTCCGGTCGGTCATGCGGTCGCCAGGCCGATCCGGGTCGTCGCAGGCGGTCGTCGCGTCCGAGGCAGCGGGCCACCCCACGTTCTGCTCCAGCAGCGCCTCCAGCGCGGCTCCGACCCGGTAGAGCCGGTCGTCGGCCAGCGCGGGCGCGAGCACCTGGAAGCCGACCGGCAGGCCGTCCTCCGGCGCCAGCCCGGCCGGCAGCGAGATGCCCGGGTATGCCGGCGAGGTTGGCCGGGATGGTGGCGATGTCGTTGAGGTACATCGCGACCGGGTCGTCGAGCTTCTCGCCGATCGGGAAGGCGGTGGTCGGGGCGGTCGGGGAGACCAGCACGTCGGCCTTCTCGAACGCCGCCTGCGAAGTCGCGGCTGATCAGGGTGCGCACCTTCTGCGCCTGGCCGTAGTAGGCGTCGTAGTAGCCGCTGGACAGGGCGTAGGTGCCGAGGATGATCCGGCGCTTGACCTCGTCGCCGAAGCCGGCGTCGCGGGTCGCGCGCATCACCTCCTCGGCGCTCGGGTTCTCGACGCCCTCGGGAAGAACCCGCAGGCCGTAGCGCATCGCGTCGAAGCGGGCGAGGTTCGAGGACGCCTCGCTCGGCATGATCAGGTAGTACGCCGCCAGCGCGTGCACGAAGCTCGGGCACGACACCTCCACCACCTCGGCGCCGGCCTGCACGAGCAGCTCGACCGCCTCGTCGAAGCGCTGCTGCACGCCGGCCTGGTAGCCCTCGCCGCCCAGCTCGGTGATCACGCCGACCCGCATGCCCGCGAGGTCGCGCCGCGGCCCCGCGCCGGGCCGCCTCGACCAGCGCGGGCAGCGGCTGGTCGATGCTGGTGGAGTCCAGCGGGTCGTGGCCGCCGATCGAGCTCGTGCAGCAGGGCGGCGTCGAGGACGGTCCGGGTCACCGGGCCGGCCTGGTCGAGCGAGTTCGCCATCGCGACCAGCCCGTAGCGCGAGACCCCGCCGTAGGTCGGCTTGACGCCCACGGTGCCGGTGACCGCGCCCGGCTGCCGGATCGAGCCGCCGGTGTCGGTGCCGATCGCGAGCGGCGCCTCGAACGCGGCCACGGCGGCCGCCGAGCCGCCGCCGGAACCGCCGGGGATCCGGTCGAGGTCCCAGGGGTTGCGGGTCGGCCCGTACGCCGAGTGCTCGGTCGAGGAGCCCATCGCGAACTCGTCCATGTTGGTCTTGCCGAGGATCGGCAGGCCGGCGGCCCTGAGTCGGCGCACCACGGTGGCGTCGTACGGCGGCACCCAGCCCTCGAGGATCTTCGAGCCGCAGGTCGTCGGCAGCCCGGGGGTGGCCAGCACGTCCTTGACCGCGATCGGGACGCCGTCGAGCGGCGAGGCCGGCGCGCCGGCCGCGCGGCGCTCGTCCGAGGCGGCGGCCTGCGCCAGCGCACCCTCGGCGTCGACGTGCAGGAACGCGTGGACGGGTCCGTCGACCTGCGCGATGCGGTCGAGGCAGGCCTGGGTCAGCGCGACGCTGGTGGTCTCGCCGGCCTCGAGCGCCGCAGCCATCTCGGCCGCGGTGCGTCCGGATGTCGCGCTCACTGCTCGTCCCCCAGGATCCGCGGCACGGCGAACCGCTGCTGCTCGACCTCCGGAGCGCCGGAGAGCGCCTGCTCGGCGGTCAGGCAGGGCACGCACGAGTCGTCGCGGAAGACGTTGGTCAGCGGCACCGCGTGCGAGGTCGGCGGGATGTCCGCCGCGGCGACCTCGGCGATCGAGGCGATGCTCTCCAGGATCACGGACAGCTGCGGGGCCAGGTGGTCGAGCTCGGCGTCGTCGAGCTCGATCCGGGCGAGCGTCGCCAGGTGCGCGACCTCGTCGCGGGAAATCTCGGGCATGCGGGCAATCCTAGGATGAGGCACCGCCGGGGCCCCAGCCGGTGGACCGTACGCTGCGCGCATGGAACCCACCCTGATCGCCGACGAGCGCACCCAGCTCGAGGAGTTCCTCGAGACCAACCGCGACGAGCTCGTCGAGGCCCTCGACGGACTCGACGAGGAGCAGGTCCGCCGCCGGCTGGTCCCGTCGTTGACCACGCTGCTGGGCCTGGTCAAGCACGTGACCTGGGCCGAGCAGGTCTGGTTCCACGTCGGGCTGGCGGGCCGCACCCGCGAGGAGCTCGGGATCCCGCACGAGAACGACCCGAGCTGGGAGCTCGACGACGACGACACGATCGCTCGGTGCTCTCCGAGTACCGGCGCGTGTGCGCCGAGGCCCGCGACCTCGCCGCGTCCTACGCCCTCGACGACCTGGTCCGGCACAACCGCCGCGGCCCGCTGACGTTGCGCTGGCTCTACCTGCACATGATCGAGGAGGTCGCCCGGCACGCAGGGCACGCAGACATCCTGCGCGAGCAGATCCTCGCCGCCGACGCCCTCGCCGAGCCGCCGACCGCGCTGAGCGCCGGGCAGGATCGCCCTCCGCACGGACCACCGACGAGCCGACCCGGCAGACGGATGTGGCTTGCGCTCACTCTCGGGAGACTGATGTACTCACGCGTTCCCAATTCGGGCGAGGGGCCCGGCATCGACCCAGATCGTCGTCACTCGAGGGATGAGACCGTGGGCCACCAACCTCCCGTGGGCCGCCGCCGGGCGCCCGAACCGCGGGTCGAGCAGCAGGACCTGCCGGCCTCGCACGCCCGATGGCGGCGGTGTGGGGCGGGTGTCTCACGGCTGCACGAGATCATCGGCGGCCGGTTGCTGCAGTTCGAGAACACGGCGACCGACAGCCGGCTCTCCGAGCAGCTGTCCCTGCTGGCGGCTCTGCACGACCTGTGGCCGGTGACCGAGAGCGAAGCCGCCGACCTGCTCTACCTGGTCGGGCCTCTACGTCGCGCCGACCGCGGACGCGACCGAGGAGGAGGTCGCGCGCGCACTGAGCGCCACGGTGCGCGCGATGGCCGTGCGGCGAGCGGCCAGCCGCGCCGTCCCGCAGCCCTGAGCCCACCGTCCGCATTAGGGACTAAAGTCCCGAAATACTCCAAACACCCTCTTTCCCGGCATTCCACGCCCGATGCTGAGTAGTGAGCGGACTGGGGAGGGTCCCAATGAGCAGCGACACTGCGACGATCTCGGGCTGTCACGACGTCCCGACGGCCCTGGCCGTCGCAGGCGTCGCTCGAGCCGGGCACGAGGGCGGGTCCCGGAACGGACCCGGAGCACCCACCACGCCACCATCGCCGGCTGGGCGGACCTGCTCGGCCCCCCGAGCGCCGGAGGCGGCGCGGTCGCGCGACCTGGCCCACCTCGGTGGCTTCGCCGCACTGACCGCACTCGTCGGCTACCTCACCTGGCGCGATCGCCTTCACCCTGCCGGCGTCCGGGGCCAACCTGGCCGCGGCCTGGATCCTGATCGGCGTTCGAGGCGATCCCGCTGGTCGGGATGGCCTTCCGGCTGGTCACGCTGTGGAACATCGACTCCGCCGCGCCGGCGCCGGTCACCGAGGCGCCCGGTGGCATGCGGGTTGCCGTCCTGATCCCGACCTACGACGAGCCGGCCGAGGTGATCGCTCCCGACCATCGCCGCGGCCTGCGCCCTCGAGCCGAGCCCACGAGACCTGGGTGCTCGACGACGGTGACCGGCCGTGGGTCGAGCAGATCTGTCGAGGAGTACGGCGCCCGCTACGTCTGCCGACCCGTTCCACGACCACGCCAAGGCCGGCAACCTCAACCACGCCCTGGCCGTGATGGAGCGCGAGGCCGGCGGCGGGCATCGCCGAGAGATCGACCTCATCGCCGTGCTCGACTGCGACCACGTGCCGCTGCCGACCTTCCTCACCGCGACGCTCGGCTGGTTCGAGGATCCGCGAGATCGCCCTCGTCCAGGGCGCCCAGGCGTTCTACAACGCCGGCGCCTTCGACGACGACGGCGTCAACGGGGAGCAGGGCCTGTTCTTCAACGTCCTGCTGGCGGCACGCAACCATCGCGACGCCGGACCGTTCTGGTGCGGTTCCACCGCGGTGCTGCGCACCGCCGCCCTCCGCGAGATCGGCGGCGTCGCCACCGACACCATCGTCGAGGACATGCACACGACGCTCGGCCTGCTGCGGGCCGGCTGGCGGACGGCGTACCACCACCAGACGCTCGCGGTCGGGCTCGCCCCGGCCACCGCCGACGAGTACCTGCTGCAGCGTCGCCGCTGGGGCCTGGGCCTGATGCAGGTGCTGGTCAAGGAACGGCTGTGGTCCTCCAAGCGCTACCTGTCGTGGCGCAACTACTACGAGTGCGTCACCGGCGCGGTGTGGTGGCTCGAGGGCGTCGGCACCCTGCTGCTCCTGATGGTCCCGATCACCCTGCTGGTCAGCGGAGCCCAGACCTCGACCGCGAACCCCTGGATCTTCTCGGCCGTGTTCGCCGGGACGTTCGCGATCCGGCTGCTGGGGCATGAAGCGCCTCTTCCGCCACCAGCTCAGCTGGCCCAACGCGCTGGCACTCCGCGTGCTGCGCATCCCGGTCGGGTTGTCGTGCCTGTGGTGGCTGCTCACCCGGCGGACCCTGGAGTTCCAGGTCACCCCGAAGGGCGGGTCCGACGAGCGCGTCCGCGGACGGGTTCCCCGGATCATCTGGTTCCTGGTCACCGGCCTGGTCACGCGTCATCGCCTACTCCGCGGCCGGCATCGCCGGCCTGACGCCCTGGCACACCACCCCCGGAGCCACGGTGACGTCCGGCGCGTGGCTGGTCGTCACGGCCTCGATCCTCACCCTCGGGATGCGCCGCATCACGGCCGCCGAGCACGCATCGTCGCGCCGCAACGCCCACCGCTTCGCCGTGCAGAGCGCCGGGTCACCGTCGACGGCTACCCGACCGAGCTGGTCGACGTCTCGGTGGGCGGTGTCTGCGTACGGCTGCCGTCCACGCGGAGCCCGGGCCCGGCACCGGTGGAGCTGGCGTCTCCCCGGGACGCCGAGCCGGTGATGCTCGTCGCCTGGTCCGCGCCAGCTCGGGACGAGCCCCGACGACTCCATCGCGTCCCTGCGGGTGCTGCCCGGCGACTGGGCGGCGATGCGGACCCTGTCCCTGTGGCTGTTCCACACCCCGCGCGGGCGCCGTCTCCGACCTCCCGGCGGCGTCCCGGCCGCAGCCTCGACGACCCGACCTTCCCCGGTCCACTCGGTCCGGCAGAACCGTGCGGCGGCCGCACTCGTGCGACGCCGACGCGGCGGTGACTCGATGTCTGAGATCGACGACTGGAACCCTCACCGGAGAACCGGACCCACGGCCCGGCTCCTGTCCCGCGCGTTCCTCCTGATCGGCGGCGTCACCGCGGTGGCGACCGAGAAGCTCCCGTGCCGCCGCTCGTCCAGGACCTGCTCTACGACGCGGTCAGCCTGCCGTCGCCGTCGCGATCCTCGTCGGGATCCGCCGCTACCGACCGCCCTCCGCCCTCGCGTGGTACCTGATGGCCGCCGGCCAGGGTCTCTGGGTCGTCGCCGACATCACCTTCAACTGGCGCACCGACCTGCTGCAGCGACAACTCGTTCCCGAGCATCGCCGACGCCGCTCTACCTGCTCGGCTACCCCGTGATCGCCGTCAGCCTCGGCCTGCTGGTCAAGGACCGCAGCGGGTCGCGGCCGTGACTACGGCCCGGCGCTCGACAGCGCGACCGTCACCGCCGGTCTGGGCCTGCTCTCGTGGATCCTGCTCGCCCGACCGACCATCCAGGCCTGCACGACTCCGTCGGCGCGGCGAGCCGTCGCCGCGGCGTACCCGGCGATGGACATCCTGCTCGTCGGCGCCCTCGTCCGGCTGGTCAGCTCCCCGGGCGGCCGCTCGACCGGCCTTCCGCTACCTGATGCTCGCTCTCGGCCTGCTCATCGCCGCCGACACGGCATCGGCCGCCTTCGACCTCTACGCGACCAACGAGTTCGCCGCGGTCGACTACCTGTGGCTGTTCTCGTACGTCGCGTGGGGCGCTGCAGCGCTGCATCCGTCGATGGCGTCGATGTCGGACCGGGCGGCGCACCGGGACTTCCGGTTCCGCGGCATCCGACTGCTCGCCGTCGTCCTCGCCACGCTCGTCTCGCCGGCGATCCTCGCCGTGCACCAGATCACCGGCGTCAGCATCGACATCTGGGCGGTGATCGTCGGGTCGGTCGTGATGTTCCTGCTGGTGGTGATCCGGATGAGCCTGGCGATCGACCAGATCGCCTCCGCCCACGAGGCACTGGAGACCTTGCAGGACGAGCTCGCCGTGCAGGCGACCCACGACCCGCTGACCGGGCTCGCCAACCGGACCCAGTCCATGCGCCTGCTCGCCGGCGCACTCGGGCGCAGCCGCCGTCGCGGCACCGTGGTCGGACTGCTGTTCATCGACCTCGACGGCTTCAAGGCGGTCAACGACAACCACGGCCATCGCGCCGGCGACGAGGTGCTCCGTCAGGTCGCGTGGCGGATGTCCCAGGAGATCCGGGAGGGCGACTTCGTCGGCCGTCTCGGCGGCGACGAGTTCGTGGTGGGCATCGAGGACGTGACCAGCGAGAGCGAGGTCCGCGCTCTCGCGAGCCGCCTCATCGCCACCGTCTCGCAGGAGATCCCCGTCGACGAGACCCTCACCGTCCACGTCGGCGCGAGCATCGGCGTGGCGATGGGTCGCGGCGGCGAGACCGATGTCGAGTCCCTGCTCCACGAGGCGGACCTGGCGGTGTACCAGGCGAAGGCGTTCGGCAAGGGCTGCGTGCGGCTCTTCAGCGGCGAGGCCCGGGAGGAGCTCCGGCAGCACACGAACCTCGAGCGCGCACTGGTCCAGGCGATCGCCGACGACGAGCTGGTCGTTCACTACCAGCCGATCGTGCACGTGGAGACCGGCCAGGTGGAGTGCTACGAGGCACTGGTGCGCTGGGAGCGCCCGGGCGTCGGCCTGCTCCACCCCGGCCAGTTCCTCCCGGTCGCCGAGGCCACGGACCTGATCTGCGAGCTGGATGCCTGGGTGATGAAGAAGGCGGTCGCCGAGCTGGCGCAGCTGGAACCGGCAGCGCGAGGACCACGCCCTGCAGGTCGCGGTGAACGTCTCGGGCCGACACGTCAGCAAGCCGCGCATCCTCGACGACGTCGCCCGCGCCCTGCAGACCCCCGGGATCCTGCCACCGCAGCTGGTCATCGAGGTGACCGAGACCGCGCTGATGGACGGCCAGCTGGCCGGCACCAACCTGGAGGCCCTGCGGCACATGGGCGTGATCGTGAGCCTCGACGACTTCGGGACCGGCTACCACTCGACGGCCCAGCTGACCCGCCTTCCGGTCGACGTGCTCAAGATCGACCGGCACTTCGTCGACGCGAGCTCGGCCGCCGGCCGCAGCCTCCTGGAGCTCATGGTCAAGACCGCGCACGCGTTCGGCACCCGGGTCGTCGCCGAGGGCATCGAGCACCAGGACCAGCTCGATCTCGTCCGCCGGCTGGGGTGCGAGTACGCGCAGGGCTACTACCTCGGCATGCCCGCCCCGGCGGAGCGGATGCACCCGGTCGAGCGCGACGAGCTGGCGGGCTAGCCACGACGGGGGCGAGGGTCAGCTCGGGCCCTGCTCGAGCAGTCGCTTGAAGGCGTCCTCGTCGAGGACGGGCACACCGAGCTGCTCGGCCTTGTCGGCCTTGGAACCCGGGCTGTCACCGACCACGACGTAGTCGGTCTTCTTCGAGACACTCGAGGACGCCTTGCCGCCGCGGGCGAGGATCGCCTCCTTGGCACCGTCGCGGCTGAAGTCGACCAGAGAACCGGTGACCACGATCGTGAGCCCCTCGAGGGTGCGCGCCACGGTGTCGTCGCGCTCGTCCTCCATGCGCACGCCGGCCGCGGCCCACTTGTCGACGATCTCGTTGTGCCAGCCGGCATCAGGCTCGGCGTCGAACCAGCGCCGCACCGATTCGGCGATCGTCGGCCCGACGCCCTCGGCGGCGGCCAGCGTCGGTCTCGGAGGCCGTCCGGATCGCAGCCATCGAGCCGAACTCCGTGGCCAGGGCGCGCGCGGCGGTCGGGCCGACGTGCCGGATCGAGAGCCCCACCAGCACCCGCCACAGCGGCTGCGACCTGGCCCTGGCGAGGTTCGTCGAGGAGCTTGATCGCATTGGCGCTGAGCTGCGGCCCGTCCTCGCCCTTCTTCGGCGCGCGGGTGAATAGCGGGCACCTCGCGCAGCAGGTCCTCGTCCGAGGTCGAACACGTCGCCCTCGTTGGCGATCACCTCCGCGTCGAGCAGTGCGACGGCTGCCTCGTAGCCCAGGCCCTCGATGTCGAAGGCAGCCGCGGCCGGCGACGTGGAAGACCCGCTCGCGCACCTGCGCCGGGCAGTCCCGGTGGTTGGGGCAGCGCAGGTCGCGGTCGCCTTCCTTCTCCTCCACCAGCGGGTGCCGCAGGCCGGACACGTGCGTCGGCATCACCCACTCGGCCAACCCCTTCGGGCGCAGCGGCAGCACCGGGCCGAGGATCTCCGGGATCACGTCACCGGCCTTGCGCAGCACCACGGTGTCGCCGGGCCGGACGTCCTTGCGCCTGACCTCGTAGGCGTTGTGCAAGGTGGCGTTCTCCACGGTCGAGCCGGCGACCTTGGTCGGCTCCATCACGCCGAACGGCGTGACCCGGCCGGTGCGCCCGGTGTTGACCTCGATGCGGAGCAGCTTGGCGTTGACCTCCTCCGGTGGGTACTTGAACGCGATCGCCCATCGCGGCGCCCGCGACGTCGAGCCCAGTCGTCGCTGCAGCGCGACGTCGTCGACCTTGACCACCACGCCGTCGATCTCGTGCTCGACGTCGTGGCGGTGCTCGCCGTAGTAGCGCGATGAACTCCTTGCACCGCATCCAGGTCCGGCAGCACCCTGACCCGGTCGCTGGTCGGCAGGCCCCAGGCCCGCATCGCGGCGTACGCCGAGGACTGCGTCGCCGGCTCGAAGCCCCGGCGCGCGCCGAGCCCGTGGCACACCATGCCGAGCGTCACGCGTCGCCGTGACCCGCGGGTCCTTCTGGCGCAGCGACCCGGCCGCCGCGTTGCGGGGGTTGGCGAACATCGGCTTGCCGGCCTCGGCCATCGCGAGGTTGAGCTTCTCGAACGCCTCGGTGGGCAAGAACACCTCGCCGCGGACCTCGACCAGGTCGGGCACCGGGAACTCGTCGGTGCCCGAGAGGCCGTGCGGGATCGAGTCGATCGTCTTGACGTTGGGCGTGACGTCCTCCCCCGTGCGTCCGTCGCCGCGGGTGAGCGCCCGCACCAGCCGGCCGCGCTCGTAGAGGAGGTTGATCGCCAGCCCGTCGACCTTGAGCTCGCACAGCAGCGCCGGATCCTCCACGCCGTCGCGGGCCAGTCGCGCCCGCCAGGTCTCGAGCTCCTCGAAGGAGAAGGCGTTGTCCAGGCTCTCCATCCGCTGCAGGTGGTCGACCGCGGTGAACTCCGTCGACACTGCGCCGCCGACCTTCTGGGTCGGCGAATCGGGCGTGCGCAGCTGGGGGAACTGCTCCTCCAGCTCCTCCAGGCGGCGCATCCGCCGGTCGAAGTCGGCATCGGAGAGCGTCGGGTCGTCGAGCACGTAGTAGCGGAACCGCGCTTCCTCGACCTGTTCGCTGAGCTCCTGGTGCTCGGCCGGCGGCCTGGGTCTGCGTCTGCGGGTCCGGCGGCCATCGATGTGTCGCTCACGGGTCCATCCTGCCGCTGTCCGCGCCGACACCCTGCCGCGACGCACCTCCACCGCGCGAGAGGATGCCGCAGGTGCGCGAGATGCCGCGACGACCGGCTCGCGGTCGATCCCCTGCCACCTGCCCCTGCGCGGCCTCGTCCTGATGCTGCACGGAGGCGCCGAGCACGGACCGCCGATCCGATCGACGCGCGCAGCCTCGCCTACCGCCGCACCCGCTGGATGCGCCGACGCGATCTCCGGGCCGGCTCGCACGACGGCCGGGATCGGGACTGGCGCTGCTGCGGTTCAGCGTCAAGGGATGGCAGCCGAGGTCGACCCGAGGTGCACGCGCCGGCACCGGGCCGGCAGCGGTCCCTTCCCGGTCGCCGACGCCCGCGTGGGCGCTCGCCCGCCTGCACCGCGGACGCATCCCGGGCCTGCCCATCGTGCTCCTCGGGCACTCGATGGGCGCGCGCACGGCCGCCCGGGTGGCCGACGACCCGGCGGTGACCGGCGTCGTCGGGCTGGCCCCGTGGCTGCCCCCGGACGACCCGGTGGCCACGCTGACCGGCAAGCGTCTGGTCGCCGCCCACGGCTGCCGCGACCGGATCACCAGTGCCCGGGCCACGGCCCGCTTCGTCACCCGCGCCTCGGACGTGGCGAAGTCCGCGCAGTTCGTCGACATGGGTCCGCTCGGCCACTACATGCTCACCGGCGCTGCGCCGCTGGAACGCGACCGCGGTCACCGGGCGCTCGGGTGCTGGACGATCCTGACCGGGACGCGGTGGCGGGCATCACGTCCCCGGAAGTGAAACCGGCACGGCCGCCGGGGTGCGTTCCACCAGGGAGAGTCCCCGACCGGAAGTACCCGCATGCGCGCCCCACGAGCCGAAGCCCGGCCCGAACCACCGCCCCGGCCCACCGTCCGACGACCCGACCTCGCGCGGGCCCCGCCTCGGGCTGAGCCTGAGCCAGCTCGCCGGCCAGCGCCCTCGCGGCCGCGTCGGCTGCGTTCGGCGCGTCCTTCCTGGGCGTCGCAGGCACCATCATCGGCGCCGCCGTCGCGAGCGTGATCGCCACCGTGGGACTCAGCGATGTACACCACGTCGCTCCAGCGCACCCGCGCCGCCGTCCGGAGCACGGTCGTCAGGAGCCCGGCCCGAACCAACACAGCCCGAACCGAGCCCGCCCGAACCGCGCCCGCCCGAACCGGCCCCGCCCGAACCGGCCCCGCCCGAACCGGCCCCGCCCGACCGGCACGGCGCGGTGGACCCGGCTGGCGGTGGCCGCGTCCGCGGTGCTCGCGGTCACGCTCGGTGCCCTCACCGGCGTCGAGGGGGTGCTGGGCAGGCCACTGTCGAGCCTGCTGGGCGGGAGCGATGCCACCGGCACCAGCCTCGGTGCGGTCGGTGGAGCCGGCGGGTCCGGCCGGTCGCACCACCGTGCGAAGGACACGCCGGCGACGCTCCCGACACCGACGGGCACGCCGTCTCCGGCGACCCAGCCGACCGCGGGCACGGAGCCCACCGCCCCGCCGTCGGACCAACCCACCGACCAGTCTTCGGGCCAGCCGACTGACCAGTCGTCGGGCCAGTCGTCGGCCAGCCGAACCCGTCCTCCTCGCCATCGGTCCCGCCGCCGACGCCGGCCGGCTGACCTCGTCAACCGGCCGGCGTCGGAGCCTGGGTCAGAACTGCGCGGCGTCGTCCTCCGCCGGCAGGTAGCTGCCGTTGCCGGCGAACCGGGCGGTGTACCGACCGTCGAACGAGCCACCGACGCACGATGTTGATCACGGTCTCGTCGCAGGACGCGACCCCGTTCGGCGTCGGTGACCGCGTCGCACAGGTGCGTGCCGGCGTCGTCCGACGGGTGCGACCAGAACGCGATCGTCTGGCCCGCCAGGGGCTGGCCGCCGACACCGGTCAGCGTCGCGGTGACCTCGCCGTTGCGATCTGGCACCCCTGCGCGGAGCTCGGCCGCCGCGCGGTCGACCTGCTGGGTGAACGGGTCCGACGTGCTCGGCGCGAACGTCGCGCCGCCGGAGTACGCCGCGACCACCTCGTGCGCGCCGGCAGTGAGACCGGACACGGTGATCGAGGCCTCCTGACGCCCGCCGACGGTGGCCAGCGTCGCGGTGCCCAACGTCGTGCGAGCCCTCGGTGAACGTCACCGTGCCGGTCGGTTCGCCGGCCGCCACCGGGGCCGCGACGACCGCGGTGAGGGTGACGGTGCCCCGAAGGTCGACGGGTTCGCCGACGACTCGATGCCCGTCACGGTCGCGATGTCCTCGATCGTCTGTGCCGTGGTGGTGCTCGGAGCCGTCGAAGTTGAAGTTGCCGACGTACTCCGCCCTCACGGCGTGCTCACCCGGCGGCGAGCGTGGAGGAGACGAACGTCGCCTCGGCCGCCCCCGCGCCGGCCGGTGCCAGGCTCGACGAGCCGAGGAGGACGTCGCCCTCCCAGAACCGGACCACGCCTGAGGGCCGACCCGTCGCCGGCGCGACCGCCGAGACCGTGGCGGTGAAGGTCACCGGCTCGCCGGACGACGCCGGGTTCGGCCCCGAGGCTCAGCGTCGATCCCGCTCGCGCCCTTGGTGACCGTCTGGCCCGTGCCCTGGTCGAGGAGACCCGCACTGCCGAGGAAGTTGCCGTCCCCGCTGTAGGTCGCCTTGATCGTGTACGTGCCCGGTGACAGCGACGCGAAGGACGAGCTCGTCGCCTGGCCGCCCACCAGCGTGACCGGCGTGCCGAGGGTCGCACCGTTGACGGTGAACACGACGGTGCCGGTCGGCAGCCCGGCTCCGGGCGCCACCGCGGCGACCTGTGCCGTGAACGTCACGCCCTGGCCGGTCTGGGCGGGGTTGGCCGAGGACAGCACCAACGTCGAGGTGTGCGCCCGCTCGACCTTCTGCGTCGCCGAGCCGGAGCTGGCCAGGAAGCTGTCGTCCCCGCTGTACTCCGCGACGATCGCGTGCTGACCCACCGAGAGGCCCGATGTCGTGAACGACGCCTGTTCGCCGGTGGCCGAGCTGACCGCGACGGTGTCGAGCACCGTGGTGCCGTCCTTGAACGTGATCGTCCCTGCCGGCGCACCGGCGCCGGGCGCGACGACCGACACGGTCGCGGTGAAGGTCACCGGCTGGCCGTAGACCGAGGTCGGCGCCGAGCTCGCCAGGGCGACCTTGGTGGTGGCCTTGTTCACGACCTGCGTGACGTCGTCGGACTGGCTGCCGACGAACTCGCCGTCTCCGGCGTACACCGCCGTGATCGTGTGGCTCGCGCGGGACAGGGAGCTGATCGCGAACGGCGCGGTCTCGCCGCCGACCAGGGCGACGGGTGCACCGACCGGCACCCCGTCGACGACGAACTGGACGGTCCCGGTCGGCGTGCCGGTGCCGGGGGCGACGGGCTCGACGGTGGCACTGAGCGCCACCGGCTGCCCGAACACCGACGGGTTCGGCGAGGTCGACACGGTCGTCGTCGTCGACGCCTGGGCGACCGCCTGGGTCAGCTGGTCGTTCGCACCACCGAAGTTGACGTCACCGGCGTAGTTGGCCGTGACGGTGTGCGAGCCGACCCCGAGGTGCGCGGTGGGTGAGCTCGCCGAGCCGCCCGACAGCGTGACCGGGCCGCCGAGCGGGTCGCCGTCGACGTAGAACTGCACCTCTCCGGTCGGCGTGCCCGAGCCGGGTCCGACAGCGGTGACGTCCGCGGTGAAGGTCAACGGCTGGCCGGAGACAGCGCTGGCGTCCGAGGTGCTCAGTGCGAGGTTCGCGTCGGCCTTGTTCACCCCGTGGGTCACCGTGCCCGACGTGCTCGGTGCGAAGTCGGTGTCGCCGTTGTAGGTGGCCTCGACGTCGTGGTTGCCCGTGGACAGGTTGCTGATCGTCAGGGTCGCGGTGTCACCGCTCAGCGGGACCGCGGTGCCGTAGGGCTGGCCGTCGATGTCGAACTGCACGCCGCCCGTCGGCGTGCCTGCCCCGGGCGCGACCACGTCCACGGTCGCTGTGAACGTGACCGCCTGCCCGCTCACCGTCGGTGACGGCGCCGCGACCAGGCCGGTCGTGGTCTCGGCCTTGTGCACCTGCTGGGTCCTGGCCGCGGCCGTGCTGCCGAGGAAGCCGCTGTCACCCGAGTACGTCGCGCCGATCGTGTGCGAACCGGTGCTCAGGCTCGTCGTGGACGGCGACGCCGCCGAACCGCCGACCAGCGTGACCGGACCACCGAAGGCGCTGCCGTCGACCGTGAACTGGACCGTGCCGCTCGGCGTACCGGTGCCGTTGGTCGCCGCGACCGTGGCCACGAAGGTCACCGGCTGGCCGTGCACGGCAGCCGTGGGAGCGGCAAGGGTGGTCGAGGTCGAGTTCTTGGTGACGTCGAACGACCGGGTCAGCGAGCCCGATTCGTAGAACGAGTTGCCCGGCGTGGACACGGTCAGCGTCGCGGTTCGGGGCGATCCGGCGACCGGCAGGGTCGCGGTCGCGACACCGGACGCGTTGGTGACCGCCGAGGTCGAGCCGCCGCCGCTCGAGAGCGAGAAGCTCACGGTCACACCCGCCACCGGGACACCAGAGACGTGCGCATCGACGACCGTGGCCGAGACCGCGACCGAGGTGTTCCGAGGCGCGCTCAGCGCACCGCTGTAGCTCATGCTGACCGTGTTGCGGATGGTGATCGAACGGTCACCGTCGACCGTCTTGGTGCCGCAGCCGAGGCCGGCGAACCCCGACTTGACGACGTTCACCACGTGGCTGTGCAGCTTGTAGGCACCGTTCGGGAAGTTCCGGGTGACCAGGGTCGCTGAGTGCGAGCCACTTGCCGAGGACCCGCTGAGGTTGATCAGGGTGGCAACTGTCTGGTTCGCCGCGTTCCGAAGCGTCACCTCGAGGCGCATCGATCCGTCGCCGCAGTAGAAGTTCCCGGAGTTGGAGGCACCCGAGTCGCTGACCGTGACGTTGCCGGCGGTCGTCGCGCCGTTCGCCGGCGCCGTGATCGAGGCAGCGGCCGGCCCAGCGACCACGAGAGTCAGTCCGGAGGCGATCAGCAGTGCCGTCAGTGCTGCGGTGATTCTGCGCACGGTCTTTCCTCTTCTCTGGGTCGGCCGGATCACTGGATCAGCCTTCCGACGTCGGTCGATCCCTGGTAGTTCGCCTCACCTGCATAGGTCGCGGTGAACTTGCCGGCCAGCGTCGTGGCGAGCCAGTCGAGGAGAGACGGTTGGCAGGTGGCCAGACCGGTGGCGTCGGTGGTCGCGGCGCACAGCGTGGTCGCGCCGTTCGTGAACACCACCGTCCTGCCGTCCAAGGGGCCGAGGGACTGGTCAGCACCGCCCGCACCACCCCGACGTTGAGGCCGATCAGCGGGTTGACCCGGATCAGCAGGGCATCCGCGTGGAGCGAGGTGGCCTGCTTCCCGACGGTGACGGTGACCGGCGCCGACGAGCTGGCCGCGAACGCCGGGGTCCCCGAGTACTCCGCGACGATCGAGTGGCTGCCCTGCTCCGAGGTCCGACCGGCTGAGGGTCGCGGTGGCCGAGGTCCCGTCGGCCGACACGGGCACTGTCGCCAGCGTCGTGCCGCCGTCCCGGAAGGTGACGGTCCCGCCCGGTGCCCCGAAACTGGTCTGCCCGGGCGTGACCGTGGCGGTCAGCTGCACCGCGTCCCCGTAGGTCGGCGCCGTCGTCGACGCGACCAGCACCGTGGTCGTGCCGACCTTCTCCACGCCCTGGGACAGCGACGCAGTGCCCGGGCCGAAGTGGGTGTCGCCCGAGTACAGCGCCGTCACGGCGTGCGATCCGGGAGCCAGGTCGGCAGACCGGCGGGCTCTGGGCGATCCCGTCCTCGTCCACCGCGACGGCGTCGCCGAGCGGGGTGCCGTCCACCGAGAACTGCACGAAGCCCGTGGGCGTCCCCGTGCCGACGGCCTGGGACGACACGGTCGCCGTGAACGTGACCGGCTGACCGTAGTCGCTGGGCGTGCCCGAGGACTCCAGCGCCAGGTCGACGCCCGCGTCCGTGACCGTCTGGGTCGAGGATGTCACCGCTCCCGGAGTAGGTGGCCGGCGGCAGGTAGGCCGCGATCACGGTGTGGTCGCCGGGCTCCGGCGATGCCAGCGTCGGGCTGACCGCGACTCCGTCGGCGTCGAGATCCGACCGGGTCGCCGAAGTCGATGCCGTCCAGCGAGAACTGCACGCTCCCGGTCGGCGTGCTGCCGTCCTCGGCCGCGACCGTCGCGGTGAAGGCGATCAGCTCGCCGTAGGTCGACGGGTTGTCCGACGAGGTCACCGTGGTCGTGGTCGCGACGACGGCCGCGCCCTCGATCACGGTGTGACTGAGATCGGCGGACTGACTGCCGAGGAAGTCGTCGTCGCCGGCGTACGAGGCCGCGAGCGTGTGCGCACCGGGTGTCAGCGTCGACACCTCGAGGGACGCTTGGCTGCCACTGCCCCGGCGGGTCAGCGGCGCGGCGCCGATGACGTCACCGTCGGAGGTGAACACGACCGTGCCGGTGGGTGCACCCGAGCCCGGGGCCTGAGCGGCCACGCTGGCCGTGATCGTCACCGGCTGATCCTCCGAGGACGGGGACGGCGTGGCCACGAGCGACGTGGTCGTCCCCGCCTTCGTGACGTGCTGCGTCAGCGAGTCCGTCCCGGTCCGGAAGCCGGCATCGCCGCCGTAGCTGACCGCGAGGGTGTGGTCGCCGGCGCCCAGCGTGGTCAGCGGCCCGAATGCCGCCGAGCCGCCGACCAGCGCGACCGGTGACCCGACGTCGTTCCCGTCGACCATCAGCTGCACCGTGCCGGTCGGGGTCCCTGCGCCCGGGGCCTGCGCCGCGACGTTCGCAGTGAGGTTCACGGCCTCACCGGTCACCGTGGTGTCGTCCGCGGAGGTCAGGGCGACGCTCGACGTCGGCCTTCGCCACCGTCACGGTCGCCGACGTCGAGCTGCTGGCGGCGTACACGTCGTCTCCGGAGTACGTCGCCACGACGGCGTGACTCCCGACGGCCAACGAGCTCACGTCGAGCTGGGCGTGGCCGGCGCCGTCGAGCGTCACGGTTCCGAGCAGTTCCGAACCGTCGGTGAACGTGACCGAGCCCGTGACCGGATCGGTGCCGGAGTCTGCGGACACGTCGGCCGACAGGGTCACCGTCTGGCCGGCGACGACCGAGCCCGGCGCGGCGACCTCGGTCGTCGTGGTCGGCAGCAGCGGGTTGCGCACCCGGAACGTGGCGACGGACGAGGTGCTGCCGAAGTAGTCGGGGTCGCCGTTGTAGACGGCCTGCACCGTGTGGTTGCCGATCGGCAGGGTGCCGGTGTTGAACGCCTGGCTGGTCGCGGTGCCGCCGGCGAGCGGCTGGGCCGCGCCGAAGTCGGAGCCGTCGACCTTGAACTGCACGGTGCCGCCGGGCACGGTGCCCGTCGTGGCACTCGACGCCACGGTCGCGGTGAACGTGACCGGGTCCCCGATCGTCACCGTCGAGGACGACGGGGCGACCGTCGTGCTCGTCGATGCCTTCGTCACCGTGAACGCGGCCGGGCTGGAGGCCGCCTCGAGGTCGGCCGCACCCGCGAACGAGGCGGTGACCGTGGTGCTGCGCGGCGGCCCGCCGATCGGCAGGTTCGCCGTCGCCACGCCACTCGCGTCGGTCACCGCGTTCACCGACGAACCGCCGGCAAGCGTGAACGTGACGGTGCGCCCGGCCGCGCCGCCGGCGCTGGCGAGATCGGTGAGCTGCGCGCTCACCGTGGTGCTGTCGAACTGGGCGCCGCTCGTCGGACCGGTGTAGGCGATCGTGCTGCAGTCCTTCGGCGTCACCACCAACGTCTTGACGTTGGTCGCGTCGGCCGACGGCGCCGAGACGAGCACGCCCCAGTTGGCGCGAGAGCCGGCCTTGCCGAGGCCGTCACTCTGCACCGGCGCGGTGATGGTCGCGGAGTAGGCGCCGTTGGTCCCGGTGGTCGTGGACACGTTGGTCGTGCCGGCGCCGATCTGGGACCGGTCGAGGGTGACCGTGACCGGGACGCCGCTCGCCGCCGTGCTCAACGCCCCGGAGACGGTGACGGTGTCGCCCGCACAGGTCAGCGAGTCCGACATGCTCTCGCTGATCGTGTTCGCCGGCGACGGGGTGGAGGCCGAGCTGAGGGTCTGGTCGATCTCCAGCGTCGCGCCGTCCAGGGGCAGCTTCATGTAGTTGCGCGCGTCGTTCTTGTGCGCGGCCGACCACCACAGGCGGCTGATCGTGTCACCGTTGGTGGCGTTGACGTACTGCGTCGCTGACGAGCCGATCCCGGTGGAGATCGTCTGGTTGGTCACCGACACCGGAGCGACCAGCGGGATGGTGCCGTTGAGCGTGTCACCACCGCTGCCACCGATGCTGCCGGCGTCGTAGTGGAACGACCCGTTGTAGTCGATCGTCTCGTTCACCTGCCAGGCATCCCCCGCGCTCAGCGGGAAGTCGTGCTGGTGCCAGGTCGGGGTCGGGTCCAGCGTGAGCTCGATGTCCGCGGTCACGTTCGACGAAGCAGCCGGGGCCGGCACAGCCGGTCACGTGGTGCTTCTGGTACTCCTGCAGCAGCGCCAGGTCCGAGCGCCGGACATAGCGCGTGCCGCTGACGTTGCCGCCCTTGATGGTCAGGTTCTGACCGCTGGCCGAGCCGGAGCCGCCGGTGACGCTGCCGCTCAGCGATGACCTTGTACGCCGGCTGGCCCGCGAACGTGGTCAGCGAGGAGACCGTCGCGGTCACGTTCTCGTTGACGGTCGCGTTCGCGTCCGAGGCGGTGTACTTCAACGTGGTCGCGTAGTTCCACTGCCAGCCGACCTGCCACACCGTGGCGTCGACGCCGGGAGCGGTGGCGGCCTGCGCGGCCGGCGAGGGCCCCACCAACGCGAGGAGCCCGGCGGCCATCGCCAGCACCGTGGCGACGCCCAGCCGTCGCGACGCCGGTCGGCTCCTCTCCGAGACGTGTCCAGGCGTCGTTCCAGTGCCGCGCATGCGCATTGCCGTACCCCTTGTTCTTCTCCCGAGATTCGCTGCTGGTGACCCGCCGGTGACCTGCTGGTGACCGTTGGTGACGTTGGGTGCGCAGGTTGTCTACCAACCGGTAGCGACGACCGACAGTGATTTCGCGAACTTCGGCAAATGCCCGAGTTGGGGTGGTCGCGGCCGGAATGACCCGTCGGTCCGGGGTCCCGATCCGGACATCCCGCCGTATTGCGGACCGGAGAGTTCCGTAGGAACCAACCGAACGGCCAGACCAGTTCTGGACCACTCCCGCCCCAGCCGTAACCGGATCGGACCTCGATCGTCGGAAATCAATTTGGCGGGAATGAAACGGATCCGTACTCTGTTGATGGAACGAAACTGTTTCGTTTCATCCATCTCTTCGGAAGGGCGGTGAGCACCCGCATGATGATGGCCAAGATCGCGCACGTGCAGCGCCCGCGCGTCGAGGGCGAGCGCGAGGACGAGATCCTCGACGCGACCGTCGAGCTGCTCCTGGAGGTCGGCTACGACCGGCTCACCATGGACGCGGTCGCCAAGAGGCGCGGGCCAGCAAGGCGACGTTGTACCGCCGCTGGGAGAGCAAGGCCAGCCTCGTCGTCGAGGCGCTGGTCCGGGCGAAGGCCTCGCCGCACGTCGACGAGCACGACACCGGCACGCTCCGCGGCGACCTGCTGGCCACCTTCTGCGGGCACGAGGGTCTCGAGCGGTGCCGCGACCGGCATCCTCGGTGCCGTCGTCACCGCGGTCAGCACCGACCCGGAGTTCGCCGAGCGAGTTCCGTCTGGAGTTCATCGCGCCGAAGCTCGCCGTGAGCGAGGCGATCTACCGACGGGCCCAGGAGCGCGGTGAGATCGCCGAGGACCTCGACCTCGACCTGATCGTGCCCGCTCTCGCCGGGCATCCTGCTGCACCGCGCCTTCGTCTGGGCGTCCCGATCCGACGACACCACGATCGAGCGCGTCGTCGACCACGTGATCCTCCCCGCCGTACGACACCCCTCGTGCGGCGCGCAGGCAGGCAACACCACACCGGCCGGCACCCAGGCCAGCACCAAGCAGGCAACCACAAGCAGGGCAACCACAAGTTGACGAAGGACAAGGCAAGGAAGACGCACATGACAGACACGACGACGGCGGCCGTCGGAGACCCCACCGAGGCTCCCACCGGACCACAAGCCACCTGGGCTGGGCACTGGTGCTCATCTGCGTCGCGCAGCTCATGGTGGTGCTGGACAGCACCATCGCCAACATCGCGCTTCCGTTCATCCAGCACGACCTCGACATCTCGCCAGGCGAACCTGCAGTGGGTCGTCACCGGCTACGCGCTCGCGTTCGGTGGCCTGCTGCTGCTCGGCGGCCGGCTCGGCGACCTCTACGGCCGCCGCCGGATCTTCATGATCGGCGTCACCCTGTTCGCGGTCGCCTCCGGTCTCGGCGGGCTCGCCCAGAACGAGCTGATGCTGCTCGGCTCCCGTGGCCTGCAGGGCCTCGGCGCGGCGCTCGCCGCCCCGACCGCGCTCGCGCTGATCACCACGAACTTCCCGGCCGGTCCGCCGCGCAACCGCGCGTTCTCGGTGTACGCCGCGATGTCCGGGTGTCGGTGCCGCGGTCGGCCTGGTGCTCGGCGGCTGGCTCACCGGCCTGCACCCGCATCCTCGGCCTGCCGACGTCGAGCGGCTGGCGGCTGACCTTCCTGATCAACGTGCCGATCGGCCTCGCCGCCGCGTTCGGCTGCCCCGCGGGTGCTCGCCGAGTCCGAGACGCACCCCGGCGAGCTCGACCTGCCGGGCGCGGTCAGCGGCACCCTCGGCCTGGTCTCGCTGGTCTACGGCATCTCCCGCGCCGGCGACCAGCGCTACGGCTGGGACGACGCCCGGACGCTCGGCGTTCATGGCGGTCGGACTGGTGCTGCTCGCGCTGTTCGTGGCCATCGAGCGTCGGGTCGAGCACCCGCTGCTGCCGCTGCGGATCCTCACGAACCGCACCCGGGCCACCGCGTTCGTCATCGATGATGATCGTGCCGGCCGCGATGTTCGCGATGTTCTACTTCCTCTCGCAGTTCGTGCAGAACGTGATGGGCTACAGCCCGTTGCACACCGGGTTCGCGTTCCTGCCGTTCAGCGTTCGGCATCGTGTTCGGTGCGACGCTCGCCTCGAAGCTGGTCGACGCAAGATCGACCCGCGGTTCGTCGCCGGCATCGGGCACGGCTCTCGCCGGCGTCGCGCTGCTTGATGTTCTCGCCGGCTCAGCGTCGACGACTCGCCCGTCGGCGATCGTGCAGGCGGCGACGACCGGCGGCCACCTCGGCGGCGCGGTGAACTACTGGGCCGACCTGTTCCCGTTCATCGTGCTGATGGCGATCGGCATGGGCCTGACCTTCGTCGCCGATGACGCTCGCGGCCGTCCACGGCGTCGACCACCGCGACTCCGGGGTCGGCTCGGGCGTGCTGAACACCATGCAGCAGGTCGGTGGCGCGCTCGGCCTGGCCACCCTGTCCACCATCGCGGTGCACGCGATCCAGGACAAGGCAGCTCGCCTCGCCTGATGCGGCACGATCGTGGCCAGCGGCACCCGAGCCGACCGACGGCGCATGCAAGGACGTGATCGGCACCCAGGCGGCGTTCACCGAGGGCGCGACCAGGCGTTCCTCACCGGGGCGTTCATGATCTGGGCGGCCAGCCTGATCGTGTGGATCTTCCTCGACGTCAAGCACGAGGAGATGGCCACCGACGCCGAGGAGTGGCCGCGAGCAGGGCGCGGTCGTGGTCTGACCCGCGACCGTCAGACCACCGGTCACCCGATCAGCCGAGAGGCGCTGTCCCTCACCAGGGACAGCGCCTCTCGCGCGTACGCGGGCGTCGCCCCCGCCAGGCCGCAGCCGGGGTCAGCACCAGCTGCCCGGCGACCTCGTCGGGTCGAGGCCGAGCATGTCCAGCAGCCGCCGCACCCGCTCCACGACCTGCGCGGTCGGTCGGCGTGCGCGCCGGGTCGGTCGCCGGTACGACGCCGAGGAACACCCGCTCGCCCGCGTCGAGGGCGGCACCGAGCTCGTCGTACGCCGCGGCCGCGAGGACCGTCGAGGTCGACCGAGACGACGCGGGCGCCGGCGCCGCGCAGCAGCGCGATCGGGACGTCCCCGGCACAGCAGTGTGCGACCGGCGTCGGCCCCGGACTCCGTGATCGCCGCGAAGACCTCACCCGAGCGCCTCGGAGGCGCGCGGCGGGTCGACCGAGCGGTGCCGGCCGAAGCCCGAGGCGGTCGGCACCTGGCCGGCCAGCACGGCCGGCAGCACCGGCTCGTCGACCTGCACGAGCAGGGTCGCGCCGGGCACCCGGCGGCGCAGGTCGGCGACGTGCCCGCGGACGCCCTCGGCGAGCGCCTGCGCGAGCTCGCGCCGGGCACCGTGGTCAGCCAGCAGCCGGTCCCCACGCGGCCGCTCGACGGTGGCGGCGAGCGTCCACGGCCCGGCGACCTGCACCTTCAGCTCGCCCCCTCCTGGAACACCCCGTGCCCTGGGCCTGCTCCTCGAGGGCGTCGAGGTCCTGCGGCCAGCAGCGACCGCGCGCGGCGGTGGTCGACGCCGGGCGCGTCGGTCAGCCGCCATCCGGCCGGCTGCAGGTCGAAGCCGAGCTCGGCGACGACCGCCAGCGCCCGTCCGGTCATCCCGGCGGTCGCGCCGCGCGCCGGCAGCTCGGGCAGGTGCGGCAGGTCGGGCAGCTCACCGAGCACGATGCGCACGGCCTCGCGGACGTCCTCGCCCGGCATCGATCCGACGCCGGTCGCGACCGGCCCTCGCGGTCCTGGTCCCTGCGCTCGGTCGACCCGGCGCAGCCTAGGAGGACGGCCATCCGGACGGCCGTCGGCTCCGAACCACCCCCATGAGGGGTCCCCGACTGCCGTCGCTCCAGATGCTCGCGCACGCGGTCGCCGGAGTACTCGCCGCCTGCTTCGGCATGTCCGTGGCGCACCTCGTCGCGGCGACCGGCAACCCGGCCGCCTCGCCGGTGCTAGCGGTCGGCAGCACCGTGATCGACGCGACCCCCACCCCGGTCAAGGAGTGGGCGGTCGCGGCACTTCGGCACCCACGACAAGGCCGTCCTGATCGGCAGCGTGCTGGCGGTGCACCCTGTTGCTGGCGGCCGTCGCCGGGGTGCTCGCTCGGCGCCGTCGGCGAGTCGGCCTCGGCCTGCTCGGGGGGCTGGTCGCTCTGGCCGGTGCGGCCGCGCTGGCCCGACCCGACGCCCGCGCGGTCGACGTCGTCCCCGCCCTGACCGCCGCGGCCGGCGGTCTGCTCGCCCTGTGGTGGCTGGCGCGCTCACTCGCTCGTGCGAGCGCACCCGAGGGCACCGCCACAGGCCCCGACGGCGCCCGCACGCGAGCGGGCTCGCGCCGCGGGTTCCTGATCGGCTCCGGCGTGCTGCTCATCGGCGGTCTCGCGGCCGCCGGAGCCGGTCAGTGGATCGTCCGGGTGCGCTCCCGGATCTCCGACATCGTGCTGCCGCGGGCCGGCCTCGCCGCTGCCGCCGCTGGCTGCCGGCCTGGAGACCGAGCACCCCGGAATCTCGCCCTTCCGCACCTCGAACCGGACCTTCTACCGGGTCGACACGAAGCTGGCGGTGCCGATCGTCGACCACAACTCCTGGCGGTTGCACGTCGACGGGATGGTCGACCACGAGCTCTCCTTCAGCTACGACGACCTGCGCGACCTCGCCGTCGAGGAGCACGACATCACCGTGACCTGTGTCTCGAACACGGTCGGCGGCAAGCTCGTCGGCGCGGCCCGCTGGCTCGGCGTACCGACCCGGACGCTGCTCGCGATGGCGGGCCCGTCGACGAAGGCCGACCAGGTCCTCTCGGTCGACGTCGACGGCTTCCGGATCAGTACGCCGATCGAGGCCCTGACCGACGACCGCCCGGCGCTGGTCGCGCTCGGGATGAACGGCGGGGTGCTTCCCCGCGAGCACGGCTTCCCCGCCCGGCTGGTCACCCCCGGCCTCTACGGCTTCGTCGGCGCCACCAAGTGGCTCAACCGGCT
This sequence comes from uncultured Actinomycetota bacterium, assembly GCA_963731485.1. Taxonomy (GTDB): domain Bacteria; phylum Actinomycetota; class Actinomycetes; order Propionibacteriales; family Nocardioidaceae; genus Marmoricola. Next base: position 154,840 of record CAVSVQ010000006.1, on the reverse strand, counting down.
CACGGTGACGACGTACGCGAAGGACGCGGCGTACTGGACCCGCCGCGACTGGGCGACCGACGCGCCGATCAAGCTCTCCAGCCGGATCGACACACCGCGCCCGCTCTCGACGATCGGCGCCGGCCGGCATGCGATCGGCGGCGTCGCCTGGGCCCAGCACAACGGCGTCGCAAAGGTCGAGCTGCGCATCGACGGCGGCGCCTGGCAGGAGGCGACCCTCGGCCCGGACGCCGGAGTCGACTACTGGCGGCAGTGGTACCTGCCCTGGGACGCGAAGCCGGGCAGCCACAGCATCGCGGTGCGCTGCACGGGCCGCGACGGCACCGTCCAGACACCGGTGCGCGCCGACTCCTTCCCGGACGGCTCGAGCGGCATCCAGGAGATCGTCGTCTCGGTCGCGTGATCGCCGATCCCGACCAATCCGGCTGACCGGCCGCTCCGAACCACGGGTGAAGGTCCACCCACCGACCACCGATCACCGACCGGAAGGCAACTCCCATGACCCCCCCACTCCTCCGCCGCGGCAGCGCGGTCGCGGCACTCGCCCTCTCGCTGAGCCTGGGTCTCGCTGCGTGCGGCAGCGACGACTCGTCGACGGCACACCAAGGCCAGCGGCGACACCTCGGCGAGCGTCGACGCGCCCGCCGCGGACGCCGGTGCCGACACCTTCGGACCCGGCTGCAAGCTGATCCCGTCCGACGGCAAGGGCTCCTTCAACGGCATGGCCACCGACCCGGTCGCGACTGCGGCGAGCAACAACCCGCTGCTCACGACGCTGGTCACCGCGGTCGGGCAAGGCCGGCCTCGTCGACACCCTGAACTCGGCGGACGCGCTCACCGTGTTCGCGCCGACCGACGACGCCTTCGCCAAGATCCCGAGCGACACGCTGAACGGCCTCCTGGCCGACAAGGCGATGCTGACCAAGATGCTGACCCACCACGTGGTGGCCGGCAAGCTCTCGCCGGACCAGCTCGCCGGCACGCACAAGACGCTGGCGGGCGACACCATCAAGGTCGACGGGCTCGGGCGAGGACTTCACCGTCGCCGGCGCGAACGCCAAGGTGCTGTGCGGCAACATCCCGACCGCGAACGCCACCGTGTACGTCATCGACACCGTGCTGGTGCCCTGACCACACTGTCGACAAGAGACGACGAAGGAACAGCACGGTGTCCCACCTGAGCCCCGTTCCCTCCGGCGACCACTCGCCGGAGGGAACGGGCACGTCCCTCGGCCGGCGCTGCTGCGCCGCTGCGCCCGCGCCGACGAGGAGGCCTTCGCCGAGCTCTACGACCAGACCTCGCGTCGCGTGCACGGCCTCGTGCTGCGGGTCGTGCGCGACCCGGCGCAGGCCGAGGAGGTCACCCAGGAGGTCTACCTCCAGGCCTGGCGCACCGCCGCCCGGTACGACGAGCCAGAGGGCAGCGCGCTCTCCTGGCTGATGACGCTGGCGCACCGCCGGGCGGTCGACCGGGTCCGGGCTGCCGAGGCCGCCTCGCGGCAGGACGCGGCGTACCACCAGCGCACCCGGTCGGTCGACCACGACGCGACCGCCGAGGCCGCAGAGGCCTCGCTCGAGGCCCGGCGAGTGCGCAGCGCCCTCGCCGAGCTCACCGACGTCCAGCGCGAGGCGCTGGAGCTTGCCTACTTCGGTGGCTACACGCACACCGAGGTGGCGACGATGCTCGACCTTCCGGTCGGCACGGCCAAGACCCGCATCCGGGACGGACTGATCCGGTTGCGCGACGCGATGGGAGTGGGCCAATGAGCTCCCAGGAACCCGCCATAACCCCCACGAGATCCACGCGCCTCTCCGGCGCCTACGCGGTCGACGCGCTCGACGCCGCCGGAGCGGGCAGCAGTTCGAGGAGCACCTGGCCGTCGTGCGCCGAGTGCCGCGCCGAGGTCGCCAGCCTGCGCGAGGCGACCGCCGCTGCTGGGCGGCTCCGGACGAGACCGCGCCGCCCGCCTCGCTGCGCGACAGCGTGCTCGCCGGCATCGCCACGATCCGGCCGCTGCCCCCGAGGGCGACCGAGCCGCCAGCGCGACGGAGCGGTCCGGGCGGACCGAGCAGCCGACGTCACCGGTGACCACGCTCGCGTCGCGCCGGCCCCGATGGGCGGTGCTGGCCGCGGCGGCAGCCGTCCTGGCGGTGGTCGGTGGCGGCGCCGTGGTCTGGCAGCAGGTGAGCACACCGGACCAGTCCCAGCAGGCGCTCAGCGAGACCGATCGCGTGCTCCAGGCCGCCGACGCCCAGCGGGTCAACGCTGTCGCTTCCCGGCGGAGTGCGGGCGAGCCTGGTCCGCTCCGTGACCGAGGGCAGGGCGGTCCTGGTGACCCGCAACATGCCCGCCGCCCCCGCAGGGCAAGGTCTACGAGCTCTGGCTGCAGACCCCCGGCGGCGCGATGGTCCCCGCCGGCCTGATGAAGGAGGCCGGCGAGCCGGACCGTGCTGCTCCGCGGCGACGCGACCAGGCCACCGGCAGCCGGGATCACCGTCGAGCCCGAGGGTGGCTCGGAGTCACCGACCGACCGACCCGATCGCGCTCTTCGACTTCTCCCGAGCCACCTGACATGAGCGGGGTACGCACCCGCCGCGCCGGAGTCATCGGCAGCGGCGTGGCCGGCCTCACCTCGGCGTACGTGATCTCGGGCTCGGCGGAGGTCACGCTCTTCGAGGCCGACGACCGCCTCGGCGGTCACGCCGACACCCACCTGGTGCCGACCGCGGCCGGGCCGGTCGCGATCGACACCGGGTTCATCGTGCACAACGAGCGCACCTACCCGACGCTGCTCCGGTTGTTCCGCCGAGCTCGGGGTGCGCACCCAGCCGTCGGACATGTCGATGTCGGTCCGCTCCGACGACGCCGGGCTCGAGTACGCCGGCGCGCGGGGCGTGCGCGGGCTGTTCCCGACCTGGCGCAACCTCACCCGGCCGGCGTACCTGCGGATGCTGACGGAGGTGCCCCGGTTCCACCGGCGGGCGCGGCAGCTGCTGGCGTCGGCGCCGGGAGGGCGAGGCGCCGGCCGCGACCTGACGCTCGCGGAGTTCCTCGAGGACGGCCACTTCTCGGCGTACTTCCGCCGGCACTTCATGACGCCTCTGGTCGCCGCGGTCTGGTCCTGCGACCCCGCGGTCGCCCTGGAGTACCCGGCTCGCTACCTCTTCGAGTTCCTGCGCCACCACGGGATGCTGGCGGTCTTCGGCTCGCCGCAGTGGCGTACCGTCACCGGCGGGTCGCGCGCGTACGTCGACCGACTGGCCGCCGAGCTGGTCCGCCGAGGCGGCACGATCGCGGTCGACACCAAGGTGACCTCGGTGCACGAGACGCCGCACGGGGTCGAGGTGACCGACGGCAGCGGCACGGTGCACCTCTTCGACGCCGTCGTGATCGCGACCCACCCGGAGCAGGCGCTCGGCCTGCTGGACGAGCCCACCGCGGCCCAGCGCGAGGTGCTGACCGCGATGCCGTACTCGAAGAACGTCGCCCAGCTGCACACCGACACCTCGCTGCTCCCCCGGCATCCCCGGGCGCGGGCCTCGTGGAACCACCTCGAGCGCCCGGGCACCGGCGCCGTCACGGTCACCTACGACCTGACCCGGCTGATGGACCTGCCCCTCGACCCGGCCCGCGGCACTCGCTACCTGGTCACCCTCGGCGCTCCGGACCTCGTCGACCCGGCCACGGTGATCGCCACCCGGCACTACGAGCACCCGCTCTACACGCCGGAGTCGGTCGCCGCCCAGCGCCGCAGCGCCGAGCTCGACAGCGATCGGGTCGCGTTCGCCGGCGCGTGGCAGGGCTGGGGCTTCCACGAGGACGGCGCCCGGTCCGGAGTCGCCGCGGCCGCGCGGCTCGGGTTCGACTGGCCGTCGGCCCGCGCGCTCGGCGAGCACCCCCCGGATCTACACCACCACGATCACGCACACCCGCCGCGAGCCGATGAAGCGCCGGTTCACCCATCGCTCGACCTGCTGGCTGGTCGACCTCGACAGCCTTCCCGACCACGGCCGGCTGGGCCGTCACTTCCGCGGATCCTTCGAGCCGCGCGACCACCTCGGCGACCCCGACCGCAGCCTCCGGGAGAACGTCGAGGCGTTCCTCGCCCGCGAGGGCGTGCGGGTCAGCGGCCGCATCCTGATGGCCGCCCACGCCCGCGCCTTCGGCCAGTGCTTCAACCCGATCAGCGTGTTCTGGTGCTTCGACGCGTCCGACACCCTCGTCGCGACCGTCGTGGAGGTGCACAACACCTACGGCGACCGGCACGCCTACCTGCTGCATCCGGACGCCGGTGGGCGGGGCTTGGTCACCAAGCAGATGTACGTCTCGCCGTTCCACGGCGTCGACGGGCACTACCAGGTGACCGCCCCGGTCCCCGGCGACCGCCTGCGGGTGGCGGTCCGGCTGGTCACCGGCGACGGCGCGGTGTTCGACGCGTCGATGACCGGTCACCTGACCGGAACCGGTGCCGTGCGGGCGGCCCCGGCGTCGCTGCTCGGGGCACTGCAGATCCGGGCGCACGGGCTGTGGCTCTGGGCCCGCCGGCTGCCCGTCCGTCCCCGACCCACCCACCACCAGGAAGGCGTCCGATGACCGCCACGACCGACCTCGAGCACGGCCCGATCGTCGACCGCTGGGCCGACATCAACCCACTCCGCCGGGGCCCGAAGGCCCGCATCTCGGCAGCCGTCGCGCGCCGGATCTTCCTGCGCGTCACGGACCGGCTGGGCATCACCGTCGCCACCGGGGACGGAGCCGGACCCGGGGCAGACATCGTGCTGCACCGCCCGGACGAGTTCTTCACGCGGATCGGGTCGGACGGCCTGATCGGCTTCGGCGAGTCCTACCTGACCGGCGCCTGGGACGCGGACGACCTCGCCGCCACTCTCACCCCGCTCTGTCGAGAGATCACCGGTCTGCTCCCCGGCTGGATGCAACGGCTCCGTGGTGCCTACGTCGCCCGCCCGCCGCGACACCAGGACGGCACGGCCGAGAACGCCCGGCGCAACATCGCCCACCACTACGACCTCTCCAACGACCTGTTCGCCACCTTCCTGGACCCGACGCTGTCCTACTCCTCGGCGATGTTCGACACCGACGCCGCGACCGAGGGCGCACACCTGCGTCTGCTGCCGCCCGCGGTCGGCGCGCCGCTCGAGGCGGCACAGGGCCGCAAGATCGAGCGCATCCTGGACGCGGCCGGGGTCGGCGCCGGGACCCGCGTGCTCGAGGTCGGCACCGGCTGGGGTGAGCTCGCGATCCAGGGCCGCCCGACGAGGGGCGACCGTGCGCAGCGTGACCCTGTCCACCGAGCAGCAGCAGCTCGCGCGCGAGCGGATCGCGGCTGCCGGGCTCTCCGACCGGGTCGCGGTCGACCTCCTGGACTACCGCGAGGTCACCGGACAGTACGACGCCGTGGTGTCGGTCGAGATGGTCGAGGCCGTCGGCCACGAGTACTGGCCGACGTACTTCCGCACCCTCGACCGGCTGCTCGCGCCCGGCGGCCGCGTCGCGATCCAGGCGATCACGATGCCGCATGCACAGATGTTGGCGACCCGGAACACCTGGACGTGGATCAACAAGTACATCTTCCCGGGCGGCTTCCTCCCGTCGGTCGAGGCGATCGAGCAGGTCACCGGAGAGCACACGACCCTGCGCCTGGTCGACCGGGTCGCGTTCGGCAGCCACTACGCCGAGACCCTGCGACAGTGGGACGAGCGGTTCCGGGCTGCGCGCGAGCGGGTCCTCGAGCTCGGGTTCGACGAGACGTTCCTGCGGCTGTGGCACTTCTACCTGGAGTACTCCCGCGCCGGGTTCGCCGCCGGATACATCGACGTCAACCAGCTGACCTTCACCAGAGAGGGCTCTTGATGAGCGACTTCCTCGTCGTGAGCGGCACCTCCGCCGCGGTCTGCGTGCTGGCGATGGCGGTGACGGCGTACGCCGCCCGCCGGGCGGGCCGGGTCTCGGTCGTGGACGTCACCTGGGGGCTCGCACTCGCGGCGGTCGCGCTGGTCAGCGCGGTGCTCGGCGACGGGGCGGCCGCACGTCGCTGGCTCCTGGTCGCACTCGTGTCGGTCTGGGGTGTCCGGCTGTCCTGGCACATCTGGCGGCGCACAGTGCCTTCCCAGGGGCAGGGCCACGGCGAGGACCCGCGCTACACCGAGTTGCTGCGCAAGCGCCCGGGCGGCCCCCTGGTGCGGGTGTGGATCCCCCAGGGTGCCGCGATCTGGCTGGTGTCGCTCCCGGTCCAGGTCTCCGCGGTGCGCGGCGGGGGTCTCGTCCCGGTGGTCGCTGTCGGGGTCGTGGTCTGGCTGGTCGGCGTCGCGTTCGAGTCGATCGGAGACGCCCAGCTGGCGTCGTACAAGCGCGACCCCGACCGCGGGCCGGTGATGGATCGCGGCCTGTGGCGCTACACCCGCCACCCGAACTATTTCGGCGACGCCTGCGTCTGGTGGGGGATCTGGCTGACAGCAGCCTCGGCCTGGCCGGGGGTTCTCACCGTGGTGTCACCGCTCGCGATGACCTACTTCCTGGTCGTCGCCACGGGTGCCCGGCTGCTCGAGGAGACCATGATGAAGCGCCCCGGCTACCCCGAGTACGCCACCCGCACCTCGATGATCGTGCCGCTGCCACCGAAGAAGCGGTGAGGCAGCCGTGGCGACGCACTCGCAGACGACCTGGCTGGCCGCCTGCGGCGTGATCCTCGTCGTGGGCACCGGCTGCGGGTCGGACGGCAACGGCACGGATCCCGGTGGCCGGGTCTCCCAGGCGTGCAGCCAGCACATCGACGCCCAGATCGAGGCAGGCGTGGTCCCGAACGCCGACCGCGAGTACGCCACCGGGATGTGCGAGCGGCGGCGCTGAGGCTGCACCTCAGCCGTGGACCGGTGGCGCCCAGCCCGGCCGCGGATCAGGCAGAACGGATGGCCCGCCGGGTCGGCGTAGACATGGTCCTCGGCCGACAGCACCGTGGCACCGAGCGACAGCACCTGTTCGGCGGCGCCCTCGCGGTCGTCCACCATCACGTCGAGGTGCATCTGCTGCGGGTACGACGGGTCCGGCCACCGCGGCGGCTGGTGGTGCTCGGCGCGCTGGAACGCGTAGCCCGACGTCGTGGTGTCCGCGGACACCACGGCGAAGTCGGCCGACCGGTGGGTCACGGGCAGTCCGAGGAGCTCGGCGTAGAACTCGGCCAGCGAGACCGGGTCGCGGCAGTCGATCACCACGTGGTGCGCCCGGCCGATCATCCGGTCATGGTGCCACGGGTTCATCGGGGCCACAGGCATGCCGGCGTCCCCGCCGGTCGTGGCCGGCGGGGTGCGGGGTCAGCTGGTTCGTCGGGGTGGCGGGTCGACCTGGTCGGGGGTGAGGTCGGTGGTGCCGGTGTGGTCGCGGAGCCAGGTGTGGCCGTGGGGTCCGTGCCAGAGGAAGACTCCGGGCTCGACCATGGTGTAGGTCCAGCCGGCGTGGGTCTTCATCCGGTGGTGCAACCGGCACAACGGCGCCAGGTTGAGCGGGTTGGTCTGCCCCGGCGGACCACCTTCCTCGAGCGGGATGTAGGGGATCAGGTGGTCCAGGTCGCAGCCTCCGGCGGGGCGCTGGCAGAAGGGGTGCACGCAGGTGCGGTCGCGCAGCCGGACTTGTTCGGCCATCGCGGCGGGTGGGTCGTGGGCGTCGACGGCGGTGTAGGCGGCCAGGTCGATCACCGGCTTCACGCTCACCCTCGTGGTGTCGGGTCGGGCGCACCACTCGGCGATCTGGCCGGTGGTGAGCAGCTGTCCTCCGGCCCAGCCCCCGGCCCCGCTCACCTGCACCGGCACGTCCGGCTCGCCGGAGGTCAGGGCGTCGTGGGAGAGGTGCACGTAGAGCACCACCTCCCGCCCACGAGACCGTCCAGCGATCCCGCGCCCGCTCTGGGACCCGAACCGGCCGGGGTCAGGGTTGGCCGTGATCTGCCCGCCGCCGCTCCCACCACCGTTCCCACCACCGTTCTCACCGGCTTCGGTGTGGAAGCCGAGGGCGAGTTGGCGCCGGGCCAGGTCGCCGGCGGCGACCGAGCGCCGCACATCCAGGAGTCTTCGGAGCCGAGGGTGGCGAGTTGGGCGGCTCCGGCGCGCAGGGCGTCGTCGAGGTCGAGGGCATCGGCGAGGTCGAGCTCGGCGTCGATGCGTGCGGTGCCGGCGAAGGAGATCTGGTCGAGGTCGATGTCGAAGTGCCGCCCGTCCGCAGCGGCCTGGCGGCGCTCGGCGGCCAGCTCGGGCATGAACCGGGCGATCGCGGCGTCGACCAGCCGCTGGGTCTGGGCCGGACCAGTCTTGTGGGCGTAGCGGGCCAGCTGGGCATCGACGTGCTCGGCGGCCTCGGGGGAGAGGCACAGGGTCTCCTCGGCGATCCGGCGGGCCCGCCACGCCGGCAGCGTCCCGGACCGGACGCGGGCCCAGATCCGCGGCAGTCGGCAGGCCAGCTCGAGGGCCTCGCCGACCAGCCGCCGCCCCGAGCCCGCCGAGAGGCCCAGGGCGGTGGCGAGCTCGGCGACCGCGAACTGCGCGACCAACGGGCAACCCTGCCCGGCGATCGGGATCCCGGTGTCGCGGCCGTGCTCGACCAGCCACGTCGCCGCATCCTCGCGATCGGTCACCTGGTGAGCCAGCGCCCACTGCACTGCGGCCGCCAGCACCTCGGCCGCCGCGGCGCATTCTCCGCCGCCCGAGCCCGACGGGCAGCCGCAAGGATCCCTGCCGCGTCGAGTGTCTGGGTGCCCGAGTCCATGCACCTGAATCTAGGTGCGGCCACCGACACTTTCGGCCCCAGATCCCCTTGTCTCTAGGGGAATTCTCGAAATTTCCCGAGAAACTTTCGCGACCCGGATCGACCACCCGGCAGCCACCCGACCACCCGACCCGGCCACCCGCCCGACCCCGTCGTCGCCGCCAAGGAACCACCCCGGCACAAACCGGAACCCGACCGCCCGACCCAGGCCCCGGCCAGCTCGTCGTCACTGCCAAGGAACCACCCCGGCACAAACCGGAACCCGACCGCCCGACCCAGCCACCCACGGCACCCGTCGTCGCTGCCGAACAACGACCCCGGCACAAACCGGCAGCCGACGAGCGCGACCCGAGCCCCGTCGTCGCCGCCAAAGAACCACCCCAGCACAGACCGCCGAGAGCAGGACCGCGCCCGACCACCGCATCCACAGACCGGACCCGACCTGGCCCCGCTGCCGAGACCTACGCCCGCGTCGTCACCGCGATCGTGCCCGAACCCACGACCCGCGTGCCGTCGTACACGACGCAGGCCTGGCCCGGCGCGATGCCGGAGGCGGCGTCGTGCAGGGTGACCGAGAACCCGTCGGCGGACGGCACCACCACGGCGCGATGCTCCTCCCCATGGGCACGCAGCTGGACCGTGCACTCGAGCGGGGCCGTGGGCGCAGCGGCGCACCACAGCGGACGGATGCAGTCCAGACCGGAGACCGCGAGCTCCGCCCGGGAGCCGACCGTGACGGTGCCCGAGACCGGCTCGATGTCGAGCACGTAGCGCGGCTGCCCGTCGGCGGCCGGCGTACCGATCCGCAGCCCCTTGCGCTGCCCGATGGTGAACCGCCAGGACCCTTCGTGCGACCCCAGGACCGAGCCGTCGGAGGACACGATCCGGCCGCCGCGGTTGACGTCCGCCAGCTTCTCCCCCAGCCAGCCACCGGTGTCACCGTCGCTGATGAAGCAGATGTCGTGGCTGTCCGGCTTGGCGGCCACCTGGAGGCCGCGGCGGGCGGCCTCCTCCCGGACGGCGGTCTTGGTCGAGTCGCCCAGGGGGAACAGCGAGTGCCGCAGCTGCTCCTGGGTGAGTACGCCGAGCACGTAGGACTGGTCCTTCCCGGCGTCGACCGCCCGGTGCATCTCGACGGCGCCGTCCGCACCGTCACGGAGCTGCGCGTAGTGGCCCGTGACGACCGCGTCGAAGCCGAGCGCCAGCGCGCGGTCGAGCACGGCGGCGAACTTGATCTTCTCGTTGCAGCGTAGGCACGGGTTCGGGGTGCGACCGCCGGCGTACTCGGCCAGGAAGTCCTCGACCACCTCGGTGTGGAACTGGTCGCTGAGGTCCCAGACGTAGAACGGGATGCCGATGACGTCGGCGGCGCGGCGCGCGTCGTTGGCGTCCTCGATCGTGCAGCAGCCGCGGGCTCCGGTGCGGTACGACTTCGGGTTGCGCGACAGCGCGAGGTGGATGCCGGTCACCTCGTGGCCGGCCTCGGCCGCACGCGCGGCGGCGACCGCGGAGTCCACCCCGCCCGACATTGCGGCGAGGACGCGCATCAGGCCGACCCGCTCAAGCCGAGGACTTCCCGGTCAGGCCGGCTGCGCGAGCCCGCTCGACGACAGGGCCGATCGCGTCCACGAGCGCGTCGACGTCGGACTCGGTCGAGGTGTGGCCGAGTGTGAACCGCAGCGAGGCGCGGGCCTCCTCGTCGTCCCGGCCCATCGCGAGCAGCACGTGCGAGGGCTGCGGGACGCCGGCGTTGCAGGCCGAGCCCGTCGAGCATTCGATGCCGCGCGCGTCCAGGAGCATCAGCAGCGAGTCGCCCTCGCACCCGGGGAAGGTCAGGTGGGCGTTGCCGGGCAGGCGGTGCTGGACGTCCGCAACGGGATCGCCGTTGAAGGCGGCGTCGGGGACCACCCGGGTCACGCCCTGCACGAGGCGCTCGCGCAGCCCCGCGAGCCGCGTCGCCAGCTCGGCCTGGTGCTTGACCGCGAGCTCGCAGGCGGTGGCGAAGCCGGCGATCGCGGGAGCGTCGATCGTGCCGGACCGGACGTCGCGCTCCTGACCGCCGCCGTGCTGGAGCGGGGTCAGCTGGACCTCGCGACGCAGCAGCAGCGCTCCCACGCCGTACGGTCCGCCGATCTTGTGGCCGGTGAGCGTCATCGCGTCGACGCCGGAGGCCGCGAAGTCGACCGGCACCTGCCCGACCGCCTGGACGGCGTCGGTGTGCACCGGGATGCCGTGCTGGTGGGCGATCGCCACCACGTCGGCGATCGGCTGCACCGTGCCGACCTCGTTGTTGGCCCACATCACCGAGACCAGGGCGACGGCTGCCGGGTCGGCCTCGATCGCCGCCCGGAACGCATCGAGGTCGATCCGGCCGAGCCGGTCCACCGGCGTGAGCACCACGTCGGCACCCGCCTCGTCGGCAAGCCACTGCAACGGGTCGAGCACGGCGTGGTGCTCGACCGCGGTGCTCACGATGCGCCGGCGCCGCGGATCCTCCGCCGCGCGCGTCCAGAACAGACCCTTGAGCGCGAGGTTGTCGGCCTCCGTGCCGCCGGAGGTGAACACCACCTCACCCGGCCGGCAGCCGAGCACACGGGCGACAGTCTCCCGGCTCTCCTCGACGACCCGTCGCGCGGCTCGTCCGGAGGCGTGCAGCGAGTTCGGGTTGCCGACGCTCCCGAGCTGCGCGGTCATCGCCGCGGCGGCCTCGGGGAGGATCGGCGTGGTCGCCGCGTGGTCCAGGTAGACGGTCATCGCCCATCAAGGGTACGGCGTGCCGCCCGCGCACCCACGAACCGCCCGCCGAGGTCGTCTCAGCGCAGGGCCAGCCGGGCCACCAGCGCACGATGGTCGCTGCGCGGGACCTCGTAGGTGCTGGTCGAGATCGCCGAGAAAGCGCTGCTGGCCAGCACGTGGTCGAGGGCCATCAGGCCGAGTCCGAAGGGCACGAGACGTCCGCTGCTCTCGTTGGCGGGCCAGGTCGCCTGCCAGCCGGCGTTCGACTGCCGAGCCGCGTCCGACAGCCCGGCGGCCAGCAGCTGCCGCATCGGCCGGTGGTCGAGAGTCGCATTGAAGTCGCCCGCGATCACGAGCGGCCCGTCGAGCCGGCGCACAGCGTCCAGCAACGCCGTGTGGTCCGGTCCCCAGGCGCGGTAGGCGGTCAGCGGCTGCGCGGTGTGCACCGCGACCAGCCAGAAGGGACGCGGGGCCAGGACCCGCATCAACCAGGCGCCCTTCGAGACGTGCAGCTGGCGCTCCTGGGTCAGCGGGTAGCGCGAGAGCACCACGGTCCCGTAGGCCCACGGCGCGGCCGCGCCACCGACGTACGGGTAGGACGAGCGCAGACCGGTCAGCGCCGCCATCTCCGAGGGCGTGACCTCCTCGAGCACGACGACGTCCGCGTCCTCGTGCCTCGCGATCGTCGCGACCGCGGTGGTGTCGCCCTGTCCCAGGTGCAGGTTCGAGGTCATCACGGTCAGGTCGGCAGGACCGGACGCAGTGGCCGCCGACGTACGCCGGGAGGGCGAGGCCGGCGTGGACGACCACGCCGACCAGCGAGACCGCAACGGCAACGGTGGCGGTCCTCCGGACCCGGCCGGGGGCGGAGAGTCGGCGTACCGCCCAGGACCCGGCCGCCGCCACCGCGTAGCCGAGGAGGGCCAGCGGGACCAGTGCGGTCGCCATCACCAGCAGCCGGCGGACGGGGTGAGCAGCCGACAGGCGGTCAGGAGCAGAGAAGCAGCCAGGGCTGCCGCCGCCACGAGGGCGGCGACAACCCTGGCTGGTCGTCTCAGTCGCGGCTGGGCAGGTCAGCCCTTGCGCTTGGTGACCTCCTCGGTGGCGGCCGGGAGCACGGTGTGCAGGTCACCGACCACACCGAAGTCGACGAGCTCGAAGATCGGGGCCTCTTCGTCCTTGTTGACCGCCACGATCGTCTTCGAGGTCTGCATGCCGGCGCGGTGCTGGATCGCGCCGGAGATGCCGGCCGCGACGTAGAGCTGCGGCGAGACCGTCTTGCCGGTCTGACCGATCTGGAAGGCGTGCGGCTTCCAGCCGGAGTCGACCGCGGCACGCGAGGCGCCGACGGCGGCACCGAGCGAGTCGGCGAAGTCCTCGACCGGCTCGAAGTTGCCGCCGGTGCCACGACCGCCGGAGACCACGATCGCGGCCTCGGTCAGCTCGGGGCGGCCAGAGGACTCACGCGGCTGCGAGGCCACGATCTGGGCCTTCTTCGCCGAGTCCGAGACGCGTCGCCGAGAACTCCTCGACGGCGCCGGCGCCGGCCGACTCCTCGGGGGTGGCGGCGTTCGGCTTGACCGTGATGATCGGGGTGCCCTTGGTGACCTTCGCCTGCACGGTGAAGTTGCCGGCGAACACGGACTGGGTCGTCACCGGAGCCCGTCGGCTTGCACGTCGACCGCGTCGGTGATCAGGCCCGGACTCCAGCTTGATCGCCAGCCGGCCGGCGATCTCCTTGCCCTCGGCGGAGGAGGTGATCAGGATCGCGCCCGGGCTCGCCTTCGCGGCGATCTGCTGCAGCGCCTCGGCCTTCGGGGCGACCAGGTAGCCCTTGATCTCGGTGTCGTCGACGACGTACACCTTCTCGGCGCCGTACTTCTTCGACGGCCTCGGCAGCCGCGGCGTCGGCCTTGTCCGGCCGCGCCGATGAAGACCGCGGACGGCTCACCGAGCCGCTTGGCGATCGTCAGCAGCTCGTAGGTCGGCTTGCGGACCGCGCCGTCGACGTGGTCGACCAGAACCAGTATCTCACTCATGTCTTCGCTATTCCTTTCCCGGTCCTCAGATGAACTTCTTGGAGGCGAGGAACTCGACCAGCGCGGTCGGCGCCCGAGCCGTCCTCGTCGGTGACGATCTCGCCGGCGGTGCGCGGCGGGCGGGCCTCGGTGGCCTCGACCGCGGTCCAGGCCGCGTCCAGGCCGACCTCGCCGGCGTCGACGCCCAGGTCGCCGAGCGACCAGGTGTCCAGCGGCTTCTTCTTCGCCGCCATGATGCCCTTGAACGACGGGTAGCGGGCCTCGCCGGACTGGTCGGTCACCGACAGCACCAGCGGGGCCGTCGCGCCGATGACCTCGGTCGCGGCGTCGCCGTCGCGCTTGATCCGGAACTGGTCGCCCTGGCTCTCCACGACCGAGCCGAGCGTGACCTGCGGCAGGTCGAGACGCTCGGCGAGCATCGCCGGCACGACGGACATGCGCGCCGTCGGTCGAGGCCATCCCGCAGACGACCACGTCCGACCGTCGCCGATCTTCTCGATCGCCGCGGCGAGCACCTTCGAGGTGGCCGGGGCGTCGGAGCCGGCGACCGCGTCGTCGACCACGTGCACGCCCTTGTCGGCGCCCATCTGCAGCGCCTTGCGGACCGCGTCCGCGGCGGCCTCCGGGCCCGACGGTCAGGGCGGTCACCTCGACCGACTCGGGGTCGGCGCTCTTCTCCTTGAGCTGCAGCGACTGCTCGACGGCGTACTCGTCGAGCTCGGACAGCAGTCCGGGAACGCCGACGCGGTCCACGGTGTTGTCCGCCTCGAACTTCTGATCGGCGGTCGCGTCGGGTACGTACTTCACACAGACGACAATGTTCATGCTGATGACAGCCCCGAGGGGCCCCTCCTGAATCAGAGTTGAGGTTGCCTCGAGGCTACTAGCGGAGCGTGTGCGCCTACAGACACCGACCGCGGGTGCGGTCGGTCACAGCCCAGGTCGCGGAGTGGCCCAGAACGTCGACCACGTGCCTCAGAGCGCTGTGACGCGGGGCGCGAGCAGCCGCTGCAGGTAGCGGCCGATCGCCAGATAGACGATCGCCGCGATCCCCCAGTTGACCACCGCGTCCTTGGTGATGGCGTTCTCGCCGTGGAACTCGAAGATCCCGTTCTTGCGGCTGAACGGGCCGTCGATGGCGTCGGCGAAGTTCAGCACGAACTTCACCAGCTCGTTGTCCTGGCTCACGTTGTCGCGAGCCGCAACCAGGAACGCACCCAGCGCGAGCACGACCGCGAAGACCAGGAAGACGAGGCGCAGGATCTTCGCCATCGTCTCCCGCAGCTGGTCCTTCTCCGCGCCGCCCGGCTGGGCCCGCTCGGGGAACGGCTGGTCGGACTTCACAACTTTCGCCACCGGGCTCCTTGATCTGTCTGCGCTATCTGCGGCTGGTCGACGCGGTGGTCGACGTGGTCGATCGCGGTCAGCGTCCCTTGAACTTCGCCTTGCCGGGACCGTTCTCGACGAATGAGCTCATCCCGATGGTCCGGTCCTCGGTCGCGAAGAGCGCGGCGAACTGCTGCCGCTCGATCTCCAGGCCGGTCTCGAGGTCGACCTCGAGACCACGGTCGATCGCCTCCTTGGCCGCACGCACGGCGTAAGACGCGGCCGCCGGTGAACTGGCCGGCCCAGGCGACCGCCTCGGCGTAGACCTGGTCGGCCGGGCACGACCCGGTCGACCAGGCCGATCGCGAGCGCCTCGTCGGCCTTGACGAACCGGCCGGTGAAGATGATGTCCTTGGCCCGGCTCGGCCCGACCAGCCGGCTCAGTCGCTGGGTGCCGCCGGCGCCGGGGATGATGCCGAGCAGCACCTCGGGCTGTCCGAAGACCGCGTTGTCGGCGGCGATCCGGACGTCGGCGCACAGCGACAGCTCGCAGCCGCCGCCCAGGGCGTAGCCGTTGACGGCCGCGACGACCGGCTTGGGGATCCGCGCGACCGCCGTGAAGGCGGTGGTGAGTCCGGTGGAGCGCTTGACCATGTCGACGTAGGACATGTCGGCCATCTCCTTGATGTCCGCCCCGGCCGCGAAGACCCGCTCGCCGCCGTAGACGACGACCGCCTTGACGTCGTCGCGCAGGGTCGCCTCGCCGGCCATCGGCCCGGATCTCCTCCTGGACCTGCTCGTTGAGGGCGTTCATCTTCGGCCGGTCGAGCCGGATCGTGCCGACGCCGTCGGCGACCTCCAGTCGGACGAACTCGCTCATGCGCTGGACCTCTCCTGCCGTCGTGTGTCCGGCACAACCTATCGTCGCGGCGGCCACGCGGGGCCCGGGCTGCAATGATCGACCGGTGGCGATGGACACGTGGGAATGGCGCAGCCGGGACGAGCGCGCGCCCGTGTGGCCGGGGCGGCCTGGCCCCTCGGGCGCGACCTGGGAGGAGGAGGCGACCAACTTCGCCGTCCACGCGCCCGAGGCCACGGCGATGTGGGTGTGCCTGTTCGACGAGGACGGCCGCGAGACGTCCTACCAGCTCACCGAGCACTCGCTGGGCATCTGGCACGGCGCGATCCCCGGCGTCGCCGATCGGCACCCGCTACGGCCTGCGGGCGTTCGGGCCGTGGCAACCCGACCAGGGCCTGCGGTTCAACCCGCACAAGCTGCTGCTCGACCCGTACGCGAAGGCGGTCAGCGGCGCCCTGAAGCCGGGTCCGGCGATCTACGCCTACGATCCTCGACGACCCGAGCCGGCAGAGCACGACGGACTCCGCGGCGTCGATGCCGCGCAGCGTGGTGGTCCACGACGAGTTCGACTGGGGGCCCGACGGCGACCCGCCCCTGCGGCGCCGCTGGCGCGACACCGCTGATCTACGAGCTGCACGTCAAGGGCTTCACCCAGCTGCACCAGGAGATCCCCGAGGAGCTCCGTGGCACGTACGCCGGCCTCGCCCACCCGACCGTGACCCGCTACCTCAACGAGCTCGGCGTCACCGCCGTCGAGCTCCTCCCGATCCACCAGTTCTTCTCCGAGCCTCGGCTCTCCGAGCACGGCCTGGTCAACTACTGGGGCTACAACTCCCTCGGCTTCTTCGCCCCGCACGCGGCCTACTCCTCCTCCGGCGACCGCGGCCAGCAGGTCACCGAGTTCAAGCAGATGGTCAAGGCGTTCCACGAGGCGGGCATCGAGGTGATCCTCGACGTGGTCTACAACCACACCGCCGAGGCAGCCGCCACCGGGCCGTCGCTGTCGTTCCGCGGTCTGGACGATCGCGGCATGTACAAGCGGGTCCCGATCGATCCCGAGCAGGCCGCGGACCTGCCCGAGCACGCCGTCTTCGACGACACCTACTGGGACGTCACGGGTTGCGGCAACACCGTCAACGCCGGCAATCCCCAGGCGCTGCGGCTGATCCTGGACTCGCTGCGCTACTGGGTCACCGAGATGCACGTCGACGGCTTCCGCTTCGACCTGCTCTCGGCGCTGACCCGGTCCGGCCTACTCCGTCGACATGAGCGGGCACCTGCTGACGACGATCGGCCAGGACCCGGTGCTGCGGCACACCAAGCTGATCGCCGAGCCGTGGGACGCCTCGATCCGACGGCTACCGGGTCGGCGAGTACCCGCCGCCGTGGGTGGAGTGGAACGACCAGTTCCGCGACACCATGCGCGACTTCTGGCGCGGGCAGTCCGACGGCATCCGGACCGTGGCCACCCGGCTGGCCGGCTCCTCGGACCTGTACGCCGACGACGGCCGGTCGCCGTACGCGTCGGTGAACTTCGTGACCGCGCACGACGGGTTCACGCTGCGCGACCTGGTCTCCTACGAGCACAAGCACAACGAGGCCAACGGCGAGGACAACACCGACGGCACCGACAACAACCGGTCGCAGAACTGCGGCGTCGAGGGCGAGACCGACACAGGACCCCCAGGGGGCGATATCGTCGCTCGGCGCAAGCGCATCGCGGCCAACCTGATGATCACGCTGTGCCTGTCCAACGGCGTCCCGATGATCACCGCCGGCGACGAGCGCGGGCGCACCCAGCGCGGCAACAACAACGCCTACGCCCAGGACAACGAGATCTCCTGGATCGACTGGCGCGCCCGACGACGCCTGGCTGGAGATGTGGGACATCACCCGAACTGCGCTGCGAGATCCGCCGCGAGCACCCGGCGCTGCGCCAGCGACACTGGTTCGAGGGCCGCCCGGCGATCATCGGTGGCCCGAAGGACCTCGCCTGGATCCACCCCGAGGGCCGCGAGATGACCGGCGACGACTGGCATGACGACGGGCTGCGGGTGATCGGCATGTTCGTCTCCGGCGACCCGCTGCGCTCCCCCGGCCCGCGCGGCGAGCAGCAGCGCGACGCGTCGTTCCTGATCTGGCTGAACGGCTCCGGCCGAGGACTGCGAGGTGCCGGCTGCCTGAGAACGAGTGGGTCCAGACGCGGGACGGTCGTGCTCTCGACCGACCACGGATCTGCCACCGGAGCACCAGGTCCGTGCCGGCGAGACCTTGGCTGCTGCACGGCCCAGTCGCTCGTCGTCCTGGAGGAGGATCCCGGCGACGACCCGAGCAGCACTCGGCCGACGACTGACCGGGCGACCGGGAGACTCTCAGGCGGTCAGGCCAGGGCGACCAGGCCCAGCTCGGCGGGCGACGCAGGCCGGCGTGCTTCGGGGCAGCACCCGGACGGTGTAGCCGAACGGACCGGGCCGGTCGAGCACCAGCCGGCCCTCGAAACGATGCCGGCCGGCCTCGTAGGACTCGGCGAGGTGCAGTCGGCGACCGCGGTGCTCACGAGCTGGTCCTCGCCCTTGACCCGGCCGTGCACGACCTGGACCTCGACGTCGTCCGGCCCGAGCGATGACCCGAGCGAGACGAATACCTTGAGGTCGAGGCCGGCGCCGACCTCCGGCGAGTCCGAGACCCCGGTGGTGTCGATGTGGTCGATGCGCACCTGGTCCCACCCGGCGCGGACTCGCGCCTTGAAGTCGGCCAGCTCGCGTGCGCCCTCGAACGTCGTGTTGATCGCCCGCGCGGACGCGGCGGCCGGGGCGTAGAGCTGCTCGACGTAGTCGCGCACCATCCGGGACGAGAGCACCTTCGGGCCGAGCGACTTCAGGGTGTGCCGGACCATCTCGATCCACCGCGCCGGCAGCGCGTCTCCGATGCCGTCGCCTCGGTGTCGTAGAAGCGCGGTGCGACCTCGTGCTCGATCAGGTCGTAGAGCGCGTTCGCCTCGATGTCGTCGCGGGCGTGCTCGGTCGGCGATGCCGTCGGCCGACGGGATCGCCCAACCGTTGCTGCCGTCGTACCACTCGTCCCACCAGCCGTCGAGGATGGACAGGTTGAGCGCGCCGTTGAGCGCCGCCTTCATGCCCGAGGTCCCGCAGGCCTCGTAGGGGCGCAGCGGGTTGTTCAGCCAGACGTCGCAGCCCGGGTAGAGCGGCTGGGCCATCGCGATGTCGTAGTTGGGCAGGAACACGATCCGGTGCCGCACGTCGGGGTCGTCGGCGAACCGGACGATCTCCTGGATCAGCCCCTTGCCGCCGTCGTCGGCCGGGTGTGCCTTGCCGGCGATCACCAGCTGCACCGGCCGCTCCGGGTCGAGCAGGATCCGCTTGAGCCGCTCGGGGTCGCGCAGCATCAGCGTGAGCCGCTTGTAGGACGGCACCCGGCGGGCGAACCCGATGGTGAGCACGTCGGGGTCGAGGGCGGAGTCGATCCAGCCGAGCTCGGCGGCGGCGGCGCCACGCTGCTGCCAGGACCGCCGCAGCCGGGCCCGCGCGTCCTCGACGAGTCGCAGCCGCAACGCCCGCTTGGTCGCCCAGAGCTCGTCGGCCGGGACCTTGTCGACGACGTCCCACACGCTCAGCGTCGTCCGAGTCGGTGTCCGCGCCGAGCCGGTCGGCGAGTTCGAACACCTCGCGGGCCACCCAGGTCGGCGCGTGCACGCCGTTGGTGATCGAGGTGATCGGCACCTCGGCCTCGTCGAACGCCGGCCACAGCCCGTTGAACATCCCCCGGCTGACGTGTCCGTGCAGCAGCGACACTCCGTTGGCGCGCTGGGCGAGCCGGAAGCCCATCACCGCCATGTTGAAGACCTCGGGGTCGCCGCCCTCGTAGTCCTCGGTGCCCAGGCGAGCATGTCCTCCACCGGCACGCCGGCCACGGGGCTCTGCGCGCCGAAGTACTGCTCGATCAGGTCGCGCGGGAACCGGTCGATCCCGGCCGGCACCGGGGTGTGGGTGGTGAACAGCGTGCCGGCCCGGGTGACCTCCAGGGCCGTCGCGAAGTCGAGACCTCGGGCCGTCCTCGGAGACCGAGAGCTCCCGGATCCGCTCCAGCCCGAGGAATCCGGCGTGGCCCTCGTTGGTGTGGAACACCTCGGGCTCCTCGGCGCCGCGTGATCCGCGACTACGTGCGCAGCGCGCGGATGCCGCCGACGCCGAGCAGCAGCTCCTGGACGGAGCCGGTGCTCGACCGTGCCGCCGTACAGCCGGTCGGTGACGTCGCGCAGCGGCTCGGGGTTGGCCTCGACGTCGGAGTCCAGCAGCAGCAGCGGCACCCGGCCGACCTGGGCGACCCAGATCTGGGCGAGCAGCGGGTGGTCGCCGGGGACGTCGAGGACGACCTGGGCGTGGCTGCCGTCGGTGCTCGCGCAGCGGGGTGATCGGCAGCCCGTCGGGGTCGAGGACCGGGTAGGTCTCCTGCTGCCAGCCCTCCCGCGAGAGCGCCTGGCGGAAGTAGCCGTGCCGGTAGAGCAGCCCCACCCCGACGAGCGGCACGCCGAGGTCGCTGGCCGTCTTGAGGTGGTCGCCGGCCAGGATGCCCAGGCCGCCGGAGTACTGCGGCAGCACCGAGGTGATGCCGTACTCGGGCGAGAAGTACGCCACCGAGCGCGGCAGCGTCGTCGCCGGCTCGCGAGCCCGCTTCTGGAACCAGCGGTCACCGGTGAGGTACTGCTCGAGGTCGGCCTGCGGCCAGCTCGAGCCGCCGCAGGAACTTCTTGTCCGCGGCCAGCTCGTCGAGTCGCTCGGCGGAGACCAGGCCGAGGAGCTTCACCGGGTCGTGTCCGGAGGCCTCCCACTGACTCGGCGTCCATCGCCGCGAAGAGGTCCTGGGTCTCCGGATGCCAGGACCAGCGCAGGTTGGTCGCCAGCTCCAGCAGCGGCTGCAGCTCGTGCAGGCAGGACGGGTCGGACGGTGAATCGTCGAATGGCACGCACGAGGACGACCGTAACCGAACTCGACTTGATCGTTCCAATTGTTCTTGCCGCGGAGCGCCGGGCGGAGCGCCGGGCGGTCAGGGGACGGGCTGGCCCGCCTCGAGCCGGAGCCGGGTGCCGCCTCGACCGTCGACGGTGCGGTGGGTGACCATGAGCACCGACCGGCTGCCGTCCAGCAGCCGGTCGAGCACGCGCTTCTCCGTGTCGAGGTCGAGTGCGCTGGTCGCCTCGTCGAGCACGAGCAGCTCGGGGCGGCGCAGCAGGGCGCGAGCGATGCTCAGCCGTTGCTGCTCCCCGCCGGACAGCTCGGCGAGCTCGTGCAGCGGCGCCTGCAGCGCGCCCGGCAGGGCCCGGACCACGTCGTCGACGCCCGCCGTCCGCAGCGCGGCCCACGCCTCGTCCTCGGTCGCGTCCGACCCGGGGACGACCGACCAGACCAGGTTCTGCCAGACCGTGCCCGGTACCAGCACGGTCTGCTGGGGCACGTACCCGATCCGGCGACGCCAACCGACCAGGTCCGCCAACGGGGCGCCGTCGACCAGGACCTCGCCGCTGTCGGGCCGGATCAACCCGAGCACGACGTCGAGCAGAGTGCTCTTGCCCGCGCCACTGGGGCCGGAGACCACCACCAGTCCGCGGTGCGGCACCTCGAGATCGACCCCGGTCAACGCCGGCTCACGCCCTTGCCCGGACTCGGCCGGGTAGGTGACCGTCACGTCGCGCAGCCGCAGCAACGGGACGCCGGCGGCGGGAGCGCGATCGCGGCGCGGCCGCTCGTCAGGCGCGGGCGCCGGTTCCGGGTGGGCGCGCGCCTCGGCGGCGAACGCGGTCAGCCGGTCGAGCGCGGCCACGTCGTTGGCGAACACCTGGGCAGAGGTCAGGAGCGTCTGCGCGGACGAAAGCAGCCGCATCGCGACCACCGCGAGTGCGGCGAGCTCGGCCAAGGACAAACCGGTGTGCCGGCCCACCAGGATCAGGGCCAGCACGGCCAGCACGGCCGCCACTCCGGTCGCCGCGGAGATCGCCCCGGAGCGGGAGACGAAGGACCGCCGGACCTCGCGCACGCGGCCGGCTTCGGCGCTCACCAGCGCCGACCACGCGGCGGAGGCATCGTGTGCCCGCATCACCCGCAGGGCGGCGAGGGAGTCGCTCAGCGCGGCGCCGAAGCCGGCCATCCGCTCGGTCATCGCTCGGCCGAGCCGGGTCGCTCCCCGGCTCGACCGGGTGGCGACGAACGCCACCACCGCGAGGCTGAGGACCGCCAGACCGCCGACGAGCGGTGCCAGCAGGACGGCCACGGCCGCGGTCGCGAGCAGCACCAGCGTGCCGACCACCAGGCTCAGGACCATCGCCATCGCACTGTGCACCCGCTCGACATCGGTGGTCAGACGCGAGACCAGGTGGCTACGGCGCTGTGCCGCCAGGAACGACCAGTCCGCGCGGTAGAGGTCGTCGATGAGGCCGAGGCGGAGCGCGTCGACGGTCGCCAGCCGGATGTCGACGCCGAGCACGGCGGAGCGCCAGTGCGCCAGGCCGCGCAGACAGACCACCACCACGACCAGTGCGAACGCCTGCGGCAGGCTAAGCCGCACGCTCAGGCCGGGCACGCCGAGGTGCGCCGAGCCGCCCAGAGCCTGGATCACCGGCACCAGCAGGACCAGCCCGAGGCCCTCCATCACCGCGACCACGAGCTGGAGCAGGATCATCGCGACCACCCGGCCCCGCCCGACCGTGCCGGCCATCAGGGCAAGCGCTGCTCGGGCGTGCCGGATCATCCGCCCCGCCTCTCGGCGAGGTGGTGCCACGAGCGTCGGGTCAGGTCCGAGGCTCGGCGACCGATCCCGACAGGTACCCCGCGCCAGGCCGACTCGGCGCGGACGTCGCGCACGGCCCAACCCGGCAGGACGAGCGTGCTCAGGGTGCGGCGGATGTCTCGGGGCGACGTGCTGGCAGCCAACTGGTAACGCGACCGCGGGCCACGACACGCTGGCCGGGACCTCCGATCGGCGCTCCGCGCCCTCCTCGCCGCGGATCGCCGCCCGCACCAGACGTCGGCGCACCCGCGGCGGCACCTGTGCCATCCGCTCGCGCACCGCCCGCGGCACGCTCCGCCGGCAGCCCGACCAGGTCCTCGGTCACGACCAGCGCCCGGACCGCGAGCGGGCTGAGCCGATCGGACTCCCAGGCACCCTCGAAGCGAGCCGTCCGGTGGATGTCGACCAGCGACCGGAGCCACCGCCACTCGTCGCGCGCCGCGTTCATGCACAGGTGGGCGAGCGCGTCCGCCCGGCCGAGCGTCGAGACAGCGACGCCGCCGAGGTCGACGGTCTCCCGGCGCTCCCAGAGCGTGTCGAAGGCCGGCAGGCCGTCGATCGTCGGGTCGAGCCGCCAGTGCAGGTCGACCGAGCACGACGCGCCGTAGAAGGTCAGCTCGTTCGACGTGTAGAGCAGCCGCCGCCAGGCCCAGCTGGACCGGTCCGGCAGCGGGACCGAGGACCGCCAGCCGTGAGCGGTGAAGGCGTCGACCAGTGCCGCGACCGCCCGTGGGCTGACCAGCACGTCGAGGTCACCGAACCCCCGAGCGCCCACGTCACCGTGAGCTGGGCGGCGAGCGCCGGGCCCTTGATCGCCAGGTGGCGCTCCCCGCAGCGCGCAGCAGGTCGCCGACCCGGGCGAGCTCGAGGAGCTGGAGCGGCACCAGGGCCCGGCTGGCCGCCCTCAGCGCGGCGAGCGCCTCGGCGAGGGCGGGCGGCAGCTCGATCGCGTCGGCCCGGGCATGCAGCAGTTCGACGACGCGCTGGCGGACGATCGCGGCGACCGGTCGGCGTGGTCGGCACCCACCGGCTCGGGCCACCGCTCCGCAAGCGGGCTCGGCGTACGCCGGGAGCCCACCTCGGTGCGCAGCGCCGCACGGACCAGCGCGCGGACGTGCCGCGTCGCGGCCGGGGAGGGCTCCACGCTGCACAGGCTAGGGGTGCCGGGCGGACCTTCGGTGCGAAAGCATCGCCTCCCACCCGGCGAAACCAGCCCGTCTAGTCCACTCGGGCCATTTCAAGATCCTCACCGACGGCGCGTGACACGTGAGCCAGAAGATCGTTGTCGGGGATGAAGGGGAACAACCGACAGGAGCTCCACATGACCGGTTCGGACAAGGTCTACAGCGCACCTCGTCTCGAGGCGCTGAGCCTGCGCTCGACTCAGGACATCAACCTCCACCTGGGACTGGGTGGTGCCTCGGTTGACGTCCACATCGGGCTCGGCGGCCTGCTCAGCTGAAGGAAACCCCAACCAAGGCAGCACCCTCGGGTGCATCGGGGGACTCGGACAGTGGACATTCGCGACGCTGGCGTCGTGGCTTCCGCCGACTTGGTCACAGGGACCAGATCCGTCTCGTGGCGGCCTGGTCCCTGTTGGGTTTGAGCCGGCTGGCGATCCTGCTCTTCCGTTCACCGTGATCCGCCGCCTCCTCGGCGAACGCCGTGGACTCGGCCGGCCCGGTCCCACCGCCGAGACCCGGCACTCGAGGACCCGGCACTCGAGGACGCCGTTCTCGTGCACGCTCTCCGGATCGGCGCGACCGTGCGCCTGGCCGCGCGGCACACGCCGTGGCGCTCGGAGTGCTACCCGCAGGCACTCACCGCGCGCATCCTGCTCGGCCTGGCCCGGGTGCCGCACGTGGTTTCCTTCGGCGTACGCCGCGAGCAGTGACGCGCTCGTCGCCCACGCGTGGGTCAGCGCCGGTGGACACATCGTGACCGGGGAGACCGGGCACCGCTACACCGAAGTGGGCTCGTTCGCCTGGACCCCTCGCCACCACGCCGTCCGGCGGGCGACGCGGATGAGTCGGCCGACCGGACATCCCGGCCGACACCTCGACCGGCACCACTGCTACGGACTGACCGTGGAGACCGAGGTCCCTCTGCCCGACCTCGGCACGGAGCCGTCCGGGACGCACGGCGACGCCGACGTCGCGGTCCGGCTCGGCCGCCTCGGCCCGCCCCTCCCGATGCCGCGGCGCTGCCGCTCGGGCTCTGGCGCACGGACGACCAGGTCGGCTTCGAGGTGGCCGGGGCGGGCAGGTTCCTGGTCCGCGGCGGCCACGAGATCCTCGTCGACCCCGAGCCCGACGCCGACCCCGCCTGCTCCAGCTGTACGTGCTGGGCACAGCCATGGGGGCGGTGATGATGCAGCGCGGTCATCTGGTCCTGCACGGCAACGCGTTCCGCTTCGGTGATGCGGTTGCGGTGGTCGTCGGCCGGTCGGGCGCCGGCAAGTCCACCCTCGCGGCCGAGCTGCAACGCCGGGGGTTCGACGTTCTCG
Organism: uncultured Actinomycetota bacterium; assembly: GCA_963731485.1. Classification (GTDB taxonomy): domain Bacteria; phylum Actinomycetota; class Actinomycetes; order Propionibacteriales; family Nocardioidaceae; genus Marmoricola. Next base: position 129,799 of record CAVSVQ010000006.1, on the reverse strand, counting down.
CCGACGACGTGGTCCCGGTCGACCGGGACGGGCTCGCGCTCCCGGGACACCCGCGGATCAAGCTGTGGGCCGACGCAGTCGCCCGCCTCGGGGTCGATGTCCGGGCCTCGACCGCGTCGCCCGCGCAGTGGACAAGTACCAGCTGCCGATCCACCGCCGCGAGGTCGGCCCGCTGCCCGTGCGCTGGATCTACGTGCTCGAGCGGCACGGCGGGACCCGGCTCGAGGTCAGCGAGGCCGCCGGGATCGAGGCGTTCGCCCTGCTGCACGAGCACACCTACCGCAACGAGCTGGTCCACGGCGACGCCGCCGTCCGCGACCACCTGGAGCGGTGCGCACGGCTCGCGGCCCGGGTGCGGGTCGCGCAGAGTCGCCCGACCCGTGGAAACCATGACCGCGGAGGCCACCGCGGATGCGATCCTCACCGACATCGCCACCGCCCGACACTGCCGGTGCGGCCGCCGTCCAGAAGGTTCCGCATGACCGCCTACGTCCGCCGCCCCGAGCTGCACGCCGTGGAGATGGACGGCGAGCTGGTGATGATGGGGCAGGAGCAGGGCGAGTACTACGGGCTGCGCGACGTCGCCGCGTCGATCTGGCAGCACCTGGCCGAGCCGCGCACGACCGAGGAGCTGTGCGCGCTGGTCGCCGAGGAGTACGCCGTCACCGCCGACGGCTGCCGCGACGACGTGGTCGCCTTCCTCGACGAGCTCGTCGGCAAGAAGATGGTGGAAACCACAGCCTGATCCGTTGTTCGCGACGGATTCAGTTGCATCTCGCCTGTTCTGCAGCGGATACTGTCGCAGCGGACCGTGCCGCCGACTGAATCCCGGAGATCGGCGGGCCGGCTCCGCGTCCACGTCACGAGAGGCCCCCGATGAGCGTCACCCACGAGTCCCGCACCGGCGGCCCGACCATCCCGCAGGAGCGTCGGCTGCTGACCCCGATCCCCGGGCCCCGGTCCCAGGAGCTCCAGCAGCGCCGCGCCCGCGGCGGTCGCGGCCGGCGTCGGCAGCGTGCTCCCGGTCTACGTCGCTGCGGCCGGCGGTGGCGTCGTCGTCGACGTCGACGGCAACTCCCTGATCGACCTCGGCTCCGGCATCGCGGTGACCTCCGTCGGCAACGCCGCCCCGGAGGTCGTCGCGCCGGGTGCAGGAGCAGGTCGCCGCGTTCACCCACACCTGTTTCATGGTCGCGCCGTACGAGGGCTACGTGGAGGTGTGCGAGGCAGCTCGCCGAGCTCACCCCGGGCGACCACGCGAAGAAGGCCGCGCTGTTCAACTCCGGCGCCGAGGCCGTCGAGAACGCCGTGAAGGTCGCCCGGGTCCACACCGGTCGCAACGCCGTCGTCGTGGTCGACCACGCCTACCACGGCCGCACCAACCTCACGATGGCGATGACCGCGAAGAACATGCCGTACAAGCAGGGCTTCGGCCCGTTCGCCGAACGAGGTCTACCGGGTGCCGGTGTCCTACCCGTTCCGCGACGGCCTGTCGCGGCGCCGAGGCCGCGGCCCGCGCCATCGACGTGATCGACAAGCAGGTCGGCGCGGGCAACGTCGCCTGCGTGGTGATCGAGCCGGTGCTCGGCGAGGGCGGCTTCATCGTCCCGGCCACCGGCTTCCTCCCGGCGCTCGCGGCGTACGCCGCATCGAACGGCATCGTCTTCGTCGCCGACGAGATCCAGTCGGGCATGTGCCGCACCGGCGCCTGGTTCGCCAGCGAGCACGAGGGCGTCGTCCCCGACCTGGTCACCGTCGCCAAGGGCGTCGCCGGCGGGCTGCCGCTGGCCGGCGTGGTGGGTCGCGCCGACATCATGGACGCGGTGCACGCCGGCGGCCTCGGCGGCACCTACGGCGGCAACCCGGTCGCCTGCGCCGCCGCCCTGGGCTCGATCGCGACGATGCGGGAGCTCGACCTCAACGCGCGGGCGCGCGAGATCGAGGCGCTGCCTGGTCGGCCGCCTGCGCGACCTGGCGACGGCGAACCCCGGCGATCGGCGACGTCCGCGGCCGCGGCGCGATGATCGCCATCGAGGTCGTCGAGCCCGGGACCACCACACCCGACCCCGCGATGGCCGCCACGGCTCAGCGCCGGGCTGCCACCAGGCCGGCGTGCTCACGCTGACCTGCGGCACCTACGGCAACGTGCTGCGGTTCCTGCCGCCCCTGGTCGCGCCCGACCACCTGCTGCACGAGGCGATCGACGTGCTCGCCGAGGTCGCCTCGATCTGACCCGACCCGTTCGCGCGACGCCTCAGGCCGGCGCCCGGAACGCCAGCTCCTGCTGGCCCCACGGCGCGCCGTACTCCGTCAGCAGGTCCAGGAACGGCACCGCGTCGAACGCCTCCGGCCCGAGCACCCCGCTCCCCGACCACACGCCGGTGGCGAGCAGCTCGAGCGCGACCACCGGGTTCACCGCCGTCTGCCAGACCACGCACTGGTGGCCGTACTCCCCCATCGACCAGTCGTTGTCGACCACGTGGAACAGGTAGGTCGACCTGGGACCGGTGTCGTGCCCCTGGTCGTCCTTGCCGGTGCCGGTGACCCAGAGCCCGGCGCAGGTCTTTCCGTGCATCCGGTCCCCCAGGCCGCGCCGGGTCCGGCAGGCAGGCGGCGACCACGTCGCGTGGTCGAGACCTCGACGCCGCCGACGCGCACCTTGTCGGTGCGGTCCAGGCCGAGCTTGTGCAGCGTCTTGAGCACCTCGATGAACTCGTTGCCGAGGCCGTACTTGAACGTCGCCCGCTTCGCGTCGACCCAGCGCGGCATCAGCAGCACCTCTTCGTGCTCGACGTTGACGCACTCGACCGGACCGATGCCCTCGGGGAACACGAACACCTCCGGCTCGCTGAACGGCTCGGTGGTGAACCAGCCCGCGGTCCCGCTCCCAGATCACCGGCGGGTTCAGGCACTCCTCGATCGTGGTCCAGATCGAGAAGGACGGCGCGAAGTCGTAACCGTCCACGGTGAGGTTGGCCCCGTCACGGGTGCCGAGCTCGTCGATCTCGGAGAACAGGTGGTCGGCGGCGTACCGGGCGAACACGTCGGAGAGCCCGGGCTCGACACCGATGCCCACGAGCGCGAGCCGGCCGGCCTGCTCCCACTCCTCCACCCGGGCGAACTGGTCGTCGCCGAGCTTGACCCCGCACTCGGAGTACGGCCGCGTCCGGGTGCGGCTTCGACAGGCTCATCGCCATGTCGAGGTAGTCCGCGCCGGCCGCGAACGCACCCTCGAAGATCGGCATCACGAAGCGCGGATCGACCGCGTTCATCACGTGCGTGGCGCGGACCTGGCGGGCCAGCTCGGTCACCGACGAGACGTCGGAGGCGTCGATCCGAGCAGCACTGAAGCGAGCGTCGGCGGCCTCGACCACGGCCCGCTCCGCTCGGGTCAGGTCGTAGTCGGCCACCACGCAGGTCTCGAAGAAGTGCCGCCGCCGCGCGATCGACACGAAGGCCGCGCCGACGCCACCGGCGCCGACGAGCAGGATCCGCACCGGTCAGTCCTCCCCGAGGAACGACATCACGTGCTTGATCCGGGTGTAGTCCTCCAGGCTGTACATCGAGAGGTCCTTGCCGTAGCCACTGTGCTTGAACCCGCCGTGCGGCATCTCGGAGACGAACGGGATGTGCGTGTTGATCCAGACCACCCCGAAGTCGAGGTCGCGGCTCATCCGGAGCGCGCGGGCGTGGTCGCGGGTCCAGACGCTGGAGGACAGTCCGTACTCGACGCTGTTGGCCCAGCGCAGCGCCTCGGCCTCGTCGCCGAACCGCTGGACGGTGATCACCGGACCGAAGATCTCGGTCTGGATCTGCTCGTCGTCCTGCTTCAGGCCGGAGAGCACGGTCGGCTCGTAGAAGTAGCCCTCCTCGCCGCCGGCGACGCTCGCCCGACCGCCACCGACCTCGACGGTCGCGTGGTCCGGCAGCCGGTCGACCATGCCGGCGACGCGGGCGAGCTGGTCGGGGTTGTTCAGCGGCCCGTAGAGCACGTCCTCGTCGTCGGGCATCCCGGTCCGGGTGCTCCTCGCCTGCTCGGTGAGCGCGGCGACGAAGTCGTCGTGGATCCCGGGCCCGGCCAGCACCCGGGTCGCGGCGGTGCAGTCCTGGCCGGCGTTGAAGTAGCCGGCCGTGGCGATCGCCTCGGCAGCCGCCGCCAGGTCGGCGTCGTCGAACACGATCACCGGCGCCTTCCCGCCGAGCTCGAGGTGGACCCGCTTGAGGTCGGCGGCCGCGGAGCCCGCCACCTCCATGCCGGCCCGCACGGACCCGGTGATCGAGACCATCTGCGGGGTCTTGTGCGAGACCAGCAGCCGGCCGGTGTCCCGGTCGCCGGTGACCACGTTGAGCACGCCCGGCGGGAGGAACTCCTGGCAGATCTCGGCCAGCAACGTCGAGGACGCCGGCGTCGTGTCGCTCGGTTTGAGGACGATCGTGTTGCCCGCGGCGAGCGCCGGCGCGATCTTCCAGATCATCATCATCAGGGGGTAGTTCCACGGCGTCACCTGACCCACGACGCCGATCGGCTCGCGCCTGATCCACGAGGTGTGGCCGGGCAGGTACTCCCCTGCGGACTTGCCCTCGAGGACGCGCGCGGCCCCGGCGAAGAAGCGGAAGTGGTCCGAGCTCGGGGGCAGCTCCTCGCTCGCGGTGAGACCGATCGGCTTGCCGGTGTCCTTGACCTCGACCGCGGTGATCCGGTCGGCGTGCGCGTCGATGCGCGTCCGCGATCTTCAGTAGCGCCGCGCTGCGCTCCTTCGGACTGGTCCGCCCCAGACGTCGAACGCGCTCGCCGCGGCGGCATACGCCCGGTCGACGTCCTCGGCGCCGCTCGCCGGCGCGGTCGCGTACACCGCCCCCGTGGTTGGGTCGACGACGTCGTACGTCGCACCGGACGGCGGCGTCGACGAGCTCTCCGCCGATGACGTTCTTGCAGGACCTTGAGGTCGTTGCTCGGACATGGGCCAAGTCAAGCCGGAGGCCGGGCACGGTCAAGCGGACTCACAACGAAATCCGCAGGACGATCCGGCTAATGACCTGCGAAAGCGTCAGAAGTTCGCCGTCGAGTCACGGATTCACTTGCTGAAGCGCATCGCGCCTTGGCAGACTGACCGGCATGACCGAACCCGCTCCAGCGGCGCGCACGACGCCCGCCAGCAGGCGGCCCGCGACCACCTCTGGATGCACTTCACCCGGCACTCCGTCCTACGACCACGGCCGAGATCCCCACGATCGTGCGCGGCGACGGCGCCTACGTCTACGACGCGCACGGCAAGCGCTACCTCGACGGCCTCGCCGGCCTCTTCGTCGTCCAGGCCGGCCACGGGCGCACCGAGCTCGCCGAGGCCGCCGCGAAGCAGGCCGCCGAGCTGGCGTTCTTCCCGCTGTGGTCCTACGCCCACCCCGGCGCGATGGACCTCGCCGCGCGGCTCGCGGACTACGCCCCCGGCGACCTCAACCGGGTCTTCTTCACCACCGGCGGCGGCGAGGCGGTCGAGACCGCGTGGAAGCTCGCCAAGCAGCTACTTCAAGCTCACCGGCAAGCCGACCAAGCACAAGGTGATCAGCCGGGCGATCGCCTACCACGGCACCCCGCAGGGCGCCCTGTCCATCACCGGCCTGCCCGGCATGAAGGCCCCCTTCGAGCCGCTGGTGCCCGAGCACGTTCCGGGTGCCGAACACGAACTTCTACCGCGCCCCCGAGCAGTTCCACGGCGACCGACCGCGAGGCGCTTCGGCCGCTGGGCCGCCGACCGGATCGCCGAGGCGATCGAGTTCGAGGGCCCCGAGACCGTCGCCGCGGTCTTCCTGGAGCCGGTGCAGAACTCCGGTGGCTGCTTCCCGCCGCCGCCGGGCTACTTCGAGCGCGTCCGCGAGATCTGCGACGAGTACGACGTGCTGCTGGTCTCCGACGAGGTGATCTGCGCCTTCGGCCGGCTCGGCGCACATGTTCGGCGCCGAGCGCTACGGCTACCAGCCGGACATCATCACCTGCGCCAAGGGGCTCACCTCGGGCTACTCCCCGCTCGGCGCGATGATCGCCACCGACCGGCTCTTCGAGCCGTTCCGCACGGGCACCGAGATCGTTCCCGCACGGCTACACCTTCGGCGGCCACCCGGTGTCCACGGCGGTGGCGATGGCCAACCTCGACATCTTCGAGCGGGAGAGCTCAACGAGCACGTCCTCGACACCGAGGGCGCCTTCCGCGCGACCCTGGAGAAGCTGCTCGACCTGCCGCTCGTCGGCGACGTCCGCGGCGACGGCTACTTCTACGGCATCGAGCTGGTCAAGGACAAGGCCACCAAGGAGACCTTCGACGACGCCGAGTCCGAGCGGCTGCTGCGCGGCTTCCTGTCCAAGGCGCTCGTTCGACGCCGGCCTGTACTGCCGCGCCGACGACCGCGGCGACCCGGTCGTCCAGCTCGCCCCGCCGCTGATCTGCGACCAGGCGCACTTCGACGAGATCGAGCAGATCCTGCGCACGCGTCCTCACCGAGGCCGAGAACCACCTCGACCCGCACGAGCACGGCCCGGCGCACAAGTGGTCGACGGGCTGAACCGACCTAGCTGTCGAAGCCCAGCCCCAGCCGGTCCATCGTCCGCAGCCAGAGGTTCTCGCGGCCCTGGTTGCGGTCGGCCCGCGCCAGCGACCAGGTGGTCGCCCGGATGCCGGCCCAGCGCACCGGCTCCGGCGGGAAGGGCAGCGGGCGCTCACGGACCATCCGCAGCCGGGTGCGCTCGGTCTCGACGCCGGCGAGCTGGTCGAGGGCGACCTCGGCGGCGAACCGGGTCGCGCCGACGCCGAGACCGGTGAAACCCAGCGCGTACGCCACCCGGCCGTCGTACGCGGTGCCGTGGAACGCGGTGAACCGGGTGCAGGTGTCGATCACGCCGCCCCAGCGGTGGGTGAAGCGCAGCCCCTCCAGCTGCGGGAAGGTCGCGAAGAAGTTCTGCGCCAGCACGTCGAACGTCTCCGGCCGCTGCTCGTACGCCGGCCGCTGTCGGCTCCCGTAGTGGTAGATCGCGTCGTAGCCGCCCCAGAGGATCCGGCCGTCCCGGGTGGTGCCGGTAGTAGTGGAACCGGTTCGTCCGGTCGCGAGATCCCCTCGCGCCCCTGCCAGCCGATCGACGCACGCTGCTCGGCGGAGAGCGGCTCGGTCATCAGGGCGTAGTCGTAGACCGGCACCGTCATCAGCCGCAACCGGCGCAGCAGGGAGCGGGCCGCGTTCGTGGCGAGCACGGCCTGCCGGGCGACCACCCGGTGGCCGGCGTCGGTGAACAGCTCGACTCCTCCGCCGGCACGCACCGGGCGCACGTCGCGGACCCGCGAGCCCTCGACGACCCGGACGCCGTGACGCAGGCACGCCTCGCGCAGGCCCCAGGCGAGCCGCGCGGGCTCGACCAGCGCGCTGTCGGGGTCGAACAGCGCCCCCCGGTACGTCGGCGAGGAGACCCGGGCACGCACCGCTGCCTCGTCGAGCAGCGTGAGGGTGTGCCCGGTCGCCGCGGCCGCGCTCTGCTCCTCGGTCAGGTCCTCGACCTGGTGCGGCTTCGGTGGCGACACTGAGCGTGCCGGTGCGCGCGAAGTCGCAGTCGATGCCGTGCTCGCCGACCGCCTGCTCGATCGCGTCGAGGTTGTCGCGGCCCAGCCGGAGCAGCGTCGGCAGCTCCTCGGGCCAGCGGGCCAGGCCGTTGCCGAACCCGTGGGTCAGGCTGGCCTCGCAGAAGCCGCCGTTGCGGCCGCTGGCCGCGTGCCCGCAGGTCTCGGCCTCGAGCAGCAGCACGTCGCGCCCCGGCTCCCTGGTGGCCGCGAGCAGCGCGGTCCACAGCCCGAGGTAGCCGCCGCCGACCACGACGAGGTCCGCCGCGGTCGGACCGGCCAGGGCCGGCGCGGGATCCGGTCGCCTCGGGTCGTCGAGCCAGTAGGGCGCCGGCGCCGCGTCGGCGAGCGCCGGTGTCGTGCCTCACCGGGCCAGCGCCCGGGCCTGCCGGCGATTGTTCAGCTCGCCGCCGAGGACCAGCGTGATCGCGATCAGGAACATCACCGTGCCGATCACGTTGACCTGCATCGGCACCCCGCGCTGCGCTGCACCCCACACGAACATCGGGAAGGTGACCGTCTGACCTGCGTTGAGGTTGGTGATGATGAAGTCGTCGAACGACAGCGACAGGCTCAGCAGCGCCGCGGACAGGATCCCGGGGAAGACCAGGGGGAACGTGACCCGCCAGAACGTCTGCCACTCGTTGGCGTAGAGGTCCATCGCGGCCTGCTCCAGGCGCGGGTCCATCCCGGCCAGACGCGCCTTGACGGTCACCACCACGAAGGACAGGCAGAACATCACGTGGGCGACGAAGATCGTCCAGAAGCCGAGCTGACCGGCGAGCCCCTGGTTCACGAACAGCGCCAGCAGCGAGGAGCCGAGGACGATCTCGGGGGTGGCCATCGGCAAGAAGATCAGCAGGTTCGCCGAGGCACGTCCGCGGAACCGGTGCCGGACCATGGCGAACGCCATCAACGTCCCGAGCGCGGTCGCCACCAGGGTGGCGGCCAGGCCGATCCGGATGCTCACCCACACCGAGCTGCACAGCTGGTACGGGCCGCAGACGTTGGTCCAGTTGTCGAACGTGAAGCCGTCGAAGTTGTACCCGAGCCGGGACGCGGGCTGGTTGAACGACATCAGCATGACCACGAAGACCGGCAGGAACATGTAGAGCAGGACCAGCAGGGCGAAGAGCAGGATTGCGTTGCGTGCCCAGCCATCGACCCAGCCCGCGACCGACCGACGTCATCAGAGCAGCTCCTCGGTCCCGGCCCGGCGGACGTAGAACAGCACCATCACCACGATCAGCGCCATCAGCGTCACCGAGAGTGATGCGGCCTCGGGCAGCGAGCCGGCAGCGAACAGGTCCTGGATGTCGTTGCCGATCATCCGGGTCTGCGGGTTCCCGAGCAGCTCGGCGTTGATGTAGTCGCCGGTGGCCGGGATGAACGTCAGCAGGGTGCCCGCGACCAGGCCCGGCATCGACAGCGGCAGCGTCACCCGGCGGAAGGCGGTCAGCGGTGAGGCGTAGAGGTCGGAGGCTGCCTCCACGAGGCGGAGGTCGATCTTCTCCAGGCTGGCGTAGAGCGGCAGCACCATGAACGGCAGGAAGTTGTAGGTCAGTCCGGTGACGACCGCGAACGGCGTGCTCAGCAGGTGCCCGTCGGACCCGATGAGGTGCAGCGCCTTGAACGTGTCGACGATGAATGCGTGGTCGCCGAGCAACAGCTTCCACGACAGCGTGCGGACCAGGAAGCTGGTGAAGAACGGGGCGATCACCGCGACCAGCATCAAGTTCTTCCAGCGGCCCGCCTTGAACGCGATCGCATACGCCAGTGGATAGCCCAGCAGGATGCACGCGACCGTCGCGACGAGCGCGTAACCGAGCGAGCGGCCGAAGGTGTTGGCGTAGACCTGGATCGCGTCGCTGTAGTTGGCGAAGCGGTAGGTCAGGTTGTAGCCGTCGATCAACGAGCCGGCCGGGTCGTACAGGCTGCTGATCAGCAGCATCACGGTCGGCACCAGGAAGAAGATCAGCAGCCACGCGCCGCCGGGCAGGAGCAGGAGGTACCCGGCCCACCCGCGCTGGCGCTGCTCCGGGGCCGGCGGCTGCTCGGGCGCCTTGTCGTGGACCGACGCCGACTCAGCGGCGGCTGCGCTCACCCTTCGTCCCCCAGGTCGGCGCCCGCGGTGGCGTCCTGGCCTGCGTCGAGCACGAACGTGTGCTCCGGCCGCCAGCACAGGTCGGCGACCTCGGACACCGACCGAACGGGGCGTCGGCCCCGTTGTTCTGCGCGAAGACCGTCAGCTCCTGGCCCCAGGGCATCCGGACGAGGTACTGGATGCTGACCCCGACGAAGCTGACGTCGGTGATGGTGCCACCAGCGAAGCACGTTGGCCCCTCGTCGGGCGCGTCAGCCGGCCGCTGACCAGGCTGCACCTTCTCCGGGCGAACGCCGACCCAGCGCGTCGCCGCTGCCGACACCGAGCTGACCTCGGTCGCCGACCAGTCGGGCGCCGTGCACGTCGAGATCGAGCCCGTCGGCACCTCGGCGCCGACCACCTCGACCGGCCACGAGGTTCGACTGGCCGAGGAAGTTCGCGGCGAACGTCGTCGCCGGGTGCTCGTACAGCTCGACCGGGCTGCCCAGCTGCTCGATCACCCCCGCGTTCATCACCGCGATGGTGTCGGCCATCGTCATGGCCTCCTCCTGGTCGTGGGTGACGTGCACGAAGGTGATCCCGACCTCGGTCTGGATCCGCTTCAGCTCGATCTGCATCTGCGCGGCGCAGCTTCAGGTCGAGCGCGCCGAGCGGCTCGTCGAGCAGCAGCACCTCGGGCCTGTTGATCAGCGCCCGCGCGACCGCGACCCGCTGCTGCTGGCCGCCGGAGAGCTGGGCCGGCTTGCGGGCGGCGTACTGCCCGAGCTCGACCAGCTCGAGCATCGCGTCGACCTCGGCCTTGACGTCCTTCTTGCCCTGGCGGCGCAGCCCGAAGGCGACGTTCTCGAAGATCGTCAGGTGCGGGAACAGCGCGTAGGACTGGAACACGGTGTTCACCGGGCGCTTGTACGGCTTGAGCCGGCTGATGTCGGTCTCGCCGAGCCGGATCGCGCCCGCGGTCGGGTCCTCGAGGCCGGCGACCATCCGCAGCGTCGTCGTCTTGCCGCAGCCGGACGGACCGAGCAGCGCGAAGAACGACCCCTGGGGCACGGTCACCGACAGGTCGTCGACCGCGACGAAGCCGCCGAACCGCTTGGTGAGTCGCTCGATGACGAGATCCCTGTCGGACAAGCTCAGGCTCCGTCGCGCGTGGGTAAAGTCGGTCTCGTAGGTGCGCGCGGTCTTCTCGTCCAGGTCCTGGAAGATCATCGTCTTGGCGAGGAAGTCCGCGGACGGGAAGATCAGGTCGTTGTCGACCAGGCTCTTGTCGATCTTCTCCATCGCCTGCTGCGCGCCCTTGACCGGGCAGATGTAGTTCACCCAGGCGGAGACGGTCGCGGCGACCTCGGGCTCGTAGTAGTAGTTCATCAGCGCCTCGGCGTTGCCCTTGTGGTCGGCCTTGTTCGGCACCATCATGTTGTCCGCCCAGATCGTCAGGCCCTCCTCGGGCACCACCCACTTGATGTCCGGGTTGTCGAACTGCATCGCGATCACGTCACCGGACCACGCCTCGCAGGCGACGATGTTGCCGGCGTTGAGGTCGTCGACGTAGTCGTTGCCGGTGAAGCGCCGGAACTGCCCGGCCGCGACCGCCTTCTTCAGCTCGTCGAGCGCGTTCTCCCAGTCCGTCTGGTCGAAGTTCTGCGGGTCGGCGCCCGACGATCTTGAGCATGAAGCCCATCGTGTCGCGCATCTCGGTGAGCATGGTGACCTTGCCCTTGAGGTCGGAGCGGGTGATCAGCTCCTTCATGCTCTTGACCTCGCCGGTGTACTTCGCGTTGTAGGCGATGCCGGTGAGGCCGCTCTGCCACGGCACCGCGTAGTCGCGGTTCGGGTCCCAGCCGGGGCTCTTCAGGCTGTCGATGATGTTCGCGTCGACGTTCGGGATCTTGTCCGCGTCCAGCTTCTGGATCCAGCCGAGGTTGATCATCTTGCCGGCCATCCAGTCGGTCAGGGTGATGATGTCGCGGCCGATCGGCTGGCAGTCACCGAGCTGGTTCTGCACCTTGGCGAAGAACTGGTTGTTGTCGTTGATGTCGGTGTTGTAGGTGACCTTGATCCCCGACTGCGCGATGAAGTTGTCCAGCGACGGCATCTTCTTGCCGTGGTCTGCTGACGTCGATGTACTCCGGCCAGTTGGAGAAGTTCAGGGTCTTGTCGGTGGCCGAGATGTCCTTGCTCACGCACGTGGACGCGGTCTGCTTCGATCCCTTCGGTGCCACAGGCGGCGAGCAGCTCGGGGAGGGCCGAGGGCGACCCCGGCGGCGCCCGACCCCTCGGAGGAATCCGCGACGGTTGACCGATCGCGGCTGCGTGATGCGAATTGCCGGGCCATTTCCGGCCTCCCAGACGATGGTGACGATGGCGCGGATACTTACAGACCTCCCCGCCCACCACAAGGGATTCCGTCGTGAAGTTCTTGTTTCGCAACGAAAACCGCGGTGTGACGCTTGCCCTTGGACGTCGGTCCGCGGGACCATGTCGACCATGGCTGACCACGGGGACGCACGCGACCGGACGACACACCCACCTCGACGAGGTGTCCAAGGCGATCATCGAGCAGCTCCAGCAGGACGGCCGGCGCGCCTACGCCAAGATCGGCCAGGCGGTCGGACTCTCCGAGGCCGCGGTCCGCCAGCGGGTCCAGCGGCTCATCGACAGCGGCGTGATGCAGATCGTGGCGGTGACCGATCCGATGGAGCTCGGGTTCGCCCGCCAGGCGATGATCGGCCTCACCGTGGAGGGGCCGCTCGAGCCGGTCGCCGACGCGCTGGCGAAGATGGAGGAGATCGAGTACGTCGTGATCACCGCCGGCGGCTTCGACATCCTGGTCGAGGCCGTGTGCGAGAGCGACGAGCACCTGCTCTCGGTGCTGTCCTCGCGGATCCGCGCGATCCCGGGCGTGCGCGGCACCGAGACCTTCGTCTACCTCAAGCTGAAGAAGCAGACCTACTCGTGGGGTGTGCGCTGACGACGGATCCCGTTGCGCCCCACTCCGGTCTGCCGGCGTCGCTGTGGCGGGACACCGCCGACGACGACTTCACCCCACGTCCTGCCCTGCCCGGGCCGGCGACGTACGACGTGGTGATCGTGGGCGCCGGGTTCACCGGCCTCTGGACGGCCTACTACCTGAGCATCGCCGACCCGGCGCTGCGGATCGCGGTGCTCGAGGCGGAAGTGGCCGGCTTCGGCGCGTCCGGACGCAACGGCGGATGGTGCAGCGCGCTGTTCCCGACGCCGTGGCGGATCCTGGTGCGGGACTCCTCGCCCAGCGAGGCGCTCCGGCTCCACCGTGCGATGGTCGACACCGTCGTCGAGGTCGGCCGGGTGGTCACCGCCGAGCGCATCGACGCCCACTTCCAGCGCGGGGGCACCGTGACCGTGGCCAGGTCCGCTGCCCAGTCCGCACGGCTCGACGACGAGATCCGCACCGCCCGCGAGCGCGGCATCGGCGAGGACGACCTCCGGTCGCTCGACGCAGCGGAGACGCGCACGGTGCTCGCGGCCCCGGACGCGACCGGCGGCCTGTTCACCCCGCACTGCGCGGTCGTGCACCCGGCCCGGCTCGTGCGCGGGCTCGCCAGGGCCGTCGAGGCGCGCGGCGTCGTGCTCTTCGAGGGCACCCGGGTCACCGGGATCGGGCCCGGCCACGCGACGACCGCGGCCGGCCGGGTCACCGCCGACGTCGTCGTGCGCGCGACCGAGGGCTACACCCCGGCGCTGCCGGGACAGCGCCGGGCGATCGCTCCGGTCTACTCGCTGATGGTCGCGACCGAGCCGCTCCCGCAGGCCGTCTGGGACGAGGTCGGCCTCGACCGGCGGCCGACGTTCACCGACGGCCGGCACGTGATCGTCTACGGGCAACGGACCGCGGACGGGCGGATCGCCTTCGGCGGCCGCGGCGCGCCGTACCACTTCGGCTCCCGGGTGCGACCGAGCCAGGACCACGAGCCCCGCGTCTTCAGGATGCTTCGGCAGACCCTGCGCGACCTGCTGCCCCAGCTCCCTTCCGACGTGAGGTTCTCGCACGCCTGGGGCGGACCGCTGGGCATCGCGCGGGACTGGGCGGCGTCCGTCGGGCTCGACCGAGCAACCGGGCTGGCCTGGGCCGGCGGGTACGTCGGTGACGGCGTCGGCACGAGCAACCTCGCCGGACGCACCCTCGCCGACCTCGTCCTGGGCCGCGACACCGACCTCACCTCGCTCCCGTGGGTGCACCATCGCAGCCGGGCATGGGAGCCCGAGCCACTGCGCTGGCTGGGCATCAACGCCGGCCTGCGGGCGATGACCCTCGCCGACTGGGAGGAGCGCCGGACGCATCGCCCGAGCGTGGTCGCGCGGGCGATGGCGCCGCTCATCCACGGGTGACACCGGTCCGTCGGAGCCGCCCGCGTCAGGCGTCCGGAAGCACGCCCTTGACAATGTCCGGGACCGGCATGGTGACGTCGACGGTTTCCGGGTCCAGCGCGGCGAGGGTGCCCTCGGAGACGCGCTCCCACACCTCCGCGATCGCCTCGAACAGGCGCGGCGAGAGCCCGGCAGCAGCCTGCGTCGCCGCGATCTCGTGCATCTCGCCGACGTACCGGCGTGACTTGGTCGCCGCCCGGGCGACGTCCTCGGGAAGCGCCGGGACGTTGCGTGCGACATCGAAGAGGAACTGCTCGAGGACCCCGTTGCGGGCCGCCGTGACCAGCGCCTGCGTCCAGAGGGCCGCGGTCCCCTTGTAGACGCTGGCGGTGCACATCTTCAACGCGCTCGCCCGGCCCAGGCCGCCGGCGACCACCGTGGCCACGACACCGGTCCACGGCAGCTCGGCGACTTCCGCGGCACGATCGCCCGAGAAGTACAGGTGCGTGCCGTCGACGATGCTCGGCGGGCCACCTGAGATGGACCCGTCGACCAGCGGCAGCGTGCCGAGCGCCGCGGCGACGGCGTCCATCGTGTTCGGAGAGACGGCGTTCATGTCGACGACCAGCGGCGAGGACCCGGTCCGCCGCGCCGCGGCACCGATCGCGCCGGCCGCGTCCACGGCGGCGGCCGGTGGTGTCACGACCAGGACCACGTCGGCGACGGCGACGACCCCGTCGAGGTCCGGCAGCAGCTCGAGATCGGCCGCCAACCGCGCCGTGCGCGGCGATCGGCCGGCGACGGTCGCGACGACGCGAACGCCGCCACGCGCCAGCGAGAAGCCGAGACCCGATCCCATGTGCCCCGGGCTCACCGATGCCGACCGTCATGGGTACAGGCTAGGCAACCGGGCCCGGGCCGGACCGATCGGCGGGTGGTCGCACCCGGCCGAGGACCTCTACGCTCCCGAGGTGTCCTTCTCCGCCGCCTCGCACCCGGCTCCGTCGGCCGACGATCAAGCGCCCCAACTCTCCGACATCGGCCGCTACGCCCGCTTCGTCGCGCGCCGGTTCGTCTCCGCGGCGCGTGCCGGCGACCGGCCGACCTTTCGCTCGGTGCTGATCGACCATCTCGGCGCCGGGTCCAGGAGCTGGCCGTCACCGTGGAGCAATGGCCGGCGTACGAGCACGTGAACGTCCAAGGTGCTGTCGACGTGGTGCTCGACGAGTACGGCGACCACGCTCAGGTCGTCGGTGTCGCCGGGCACCGTCATCAGGGTCCCTTCGGGATCGCCGACCTCCTCAGCGATGACCCGGTGTACGCGATGCACGGACCGCGGCCCGGAAACGTCACCCGCGTCAGCTTGCCCAGCGGGCCCGGAGGACAGACTCGCGAGTGCCTGCGTGCTGCTGTCGTCCTGCTTCGCAACGACGAGGACCGTGTTGCCGTCCTCGTGCGCGGCCCGGACCCCGAGGCCGGTTCGGCGGACCTCACCCTGGAGATCGTGGCCAACCGCCCCGGAGTGGCCGAGCAGCTCGCACAGCGTCTCCGGCGGCTCGCACTGGAGCACAACGTGTACCGCGGCCACGTCGTGTCGTTCGGGCGAAGCATGTTCGGCGAGCGGGGCTCCCTGCTCCGCTTCCGGGATCGCCCGGTCATGTCCCCCGAGGAGCTGATCCTGCCGAGCGCCACCTTCGCCGACCTCCGACGGCAGGTCGTCGGCGTCGCGCGCAACAGTGCGCGCCTGCGGGCCTCGGGCCAGCACCTCAAGCGAGGCATCCTCCTCTACGGGCCCCCGGGGGTGGGGAAGACGCACTCCGTGCGCTATCTCGTCAGCGAGCTGGTGGACACCACCGTCGTCGAGCTCACCGGGGAGACGCTGCACGGCATCCGCGAGGCCTGCTCGGTGGCCCGGGCGCTGCAGCCGGCCATGATCGTTGTCGAGGACGTCGACCTCATCGCCGAGGAACGCAGCCACTACGGCGGCGAGACGCCGCTGTTGTTCACCTTGCTCAACGAGATGGACGGGCTCGACGAGGACGCCGACGTCGTCTTCCTGTTGACGACCAACCGCGCCGATCTGCTCGAGCCTGCGCTCGCCTCGCGGCCCGGGCGGGTGGACCAGGCCGTTCACATCGAGCTGCCGGATCGGGAGTCGCGCCGCCGTCTCGTCGAGCTCTACCGGGGAAGTCTCGCCGTCGACCTCAGTCGGCTCGACGCGGTCCTCGACCGTACGGACGGGGTCACCGCGTCCTTCCTCAAGGAGCTGCTCCGCCGAGCTGCCGTCGTCGCGGCCGACCGCGAGACTCCGACCGCGCACAGTCCGATCCAGGTCAGCGCCGACGACCTGGACGCCGCGCTCGACGACCTGCTGGACACGCGCAACCAGATGACCCGCGCCGTGCTCGGGTACCAGCCCGGCTGACGGGCCCGCGTCTCAGCCCAGCGTCAGCCAGATCCCGACGATCCCCGGCAGGACTCCGAGCGCCAGCCACCCGGACAGCACCCGGCGGCGGTGGATCGCCAGCCCGACGGCCACCGCCAGGACGCCGAAGACCGCGGCGATCACGTTCAGCCCGATCTGCGCCGACACACCGCGCTCCTCGGGCAGGAACACCGCCGCCAGGACCAGGCCACCGGACAGGTGCAGGATCGTGGTCACTGCGAGCACCGACATCACCCACTGCTGGACCCGGGTCAGGCTGCGCTTCTCCGCGGCGACGTCGCGCGGCCGACCGAGCTCGCTCGGGTCGAGGAGGTGCCGGGGCCGCTTGCGCGACTGGGCGGAAGGGCTGGACATCTGGCTCCGATCGAACGGCCCGAGGGTGTACCCGAGGATGTACAGGGAGAACTACCGAGTCGATCTCCGCATGCCGGATCCCAGTGTCGCGTGCGTCTCACCCTGGTCTCGCACCCGGTCCCCTGTCCGGGTCCCCTGTCCGGGTCCCCGTCCGGCGCCCACGGGCTAGGGCAGGTGCCGGACGTTTGCGTGATTCGTCGCGATTCGCAAAGGTGGAGGCATGGTCGGACGCATCCCTGTCCTCGACGTCACACCCGTGGTCGAGCACGGGCGCTATCCGGCCAAGTCCGTCGTCGGCGAGTCGTTCCCGGTGACCGCGGTCGTCTTCCGGGAGGGCCACGACCAGCTCGGTGCCGATGTCGTGCTGACCGACCCCGCCGGCGTACGCCGCCCGCCCGTCCGGATGCGCGACGCCCACGCCGACGTCAACCGGATGACCGCCACGGTGACGCCCGACGCCGAGGGCGACTGGACCTTCGCGATCGAGTCGTGGAGCGACCCGCTCGCGACCTGGCTGCACGACGCCGGCATCAAGATCCGCGCGGAGGTCGACGTCGAGTTGATGTTCACCGAGGGCGTCCTGCTCCTCGAGCGGCTCGCCGGTCGGCTCACCGACAAGGCAGCGAAGAAGACCGTCGCTGCCGCGGTCAAGGCTCTGGCGGACCAGAAACGTCCGGTGGAGGCGCGCCTCGCGGTGGCCGAGAGTCCCGAGCTCGCCGCGATCTTCGACGCTGAGCCGCTGCGCGACCTGCTCACCGTCGAAGGTCCCTACCCGCTGCGCGTCGACCGGCAGCGCGCCCTCTTCAGCAGCTGGTATGAGTTCTTCCCGCGCTCCGAGGGCGCCTTCGCAGACGACGACGGGAAGATCCACACCGGCACCTTCAAGACCGCGGCGAGGCGCCTCGACGCCGTGGCCGCAATGGGCTTCGACGTGATCTACCTGCCGCCGATCCACCCGATCGGCGAGGTCAACCGCAAGGGCCGGAACAACACCCTGAACCCCGGTCCCGACGATGTCGGCTCGCCGTGGGCGATCGGTTCGAAGAAGGGTGGCCACGACGCGATCCACCCCGACCTCGGCACCCTCCGCGACTTCGACGCCTTCGTGAAGCGCGCGCGGGCGCTCGGGCTCGAGGTGGCGATCGACCTCGCCCTGCAGGCGGCGCCCGACCACCCGTGGGTGAAGAAGCACCAGGAGTGGTTCACCACCCGCGCCGACGGCACCATCGCCTACGCCGAGAACCCGCCGAAGAAGTACCAGGACATCTACCCCGTCAACTTCGACAACGACCCCGACGGCATCTACGCCGAGGTGCTCCGGATCATCCACCACTGGATGAAGCACGGCGTCCGGATCTTCCGGGTCGACAACCCGCACACCAAACCGGTGCCGTTCTGGGAGCGCCTGCTCGCCGAGGTCCGCGAGACCGACCCCGACGTGCTCTTCCTCTCCGAGGCGTTCACGAAGCCGCCGATGATGCAGGCGCTGGCGAAGGTCGGCTTCCACCAGAGCTACACCTACTTCACCTGGCGCAACACCAAGGACGAGGTCGAGAGCTACCTCCAGGAGGTGTCCCACGAGACCGCGCACTTCATGCGGCCCAACTTCTTCGTGAACACCCCGGACATCCTCCACGAGTTCCTCCAGTACGGCGGCCCGCCGGCGTTCAAGATCCGGGCCGTGCTCGCCGCGACCGGGTCCCCGAGCTGGGGCGTCTACGCGGGGTACGAGCTCTGCGAGCGGATGGCGCTGCGCCCCGGCAGCGAGGAGTACCTCGACTCGGAGAAGTACCAGATCCGGATCCGCGACTGGGCGACCGCCGAGGCCGAGGGCCGGTCGCTGGCGCCGTACCTGACCAGGCTCAACGAGCTGCGCCGGACCCACCCGGCGCTCCAGCAGCTGCGCGACCTCGTGGTGCACCACAGCGAGGACCCGCACATCGTGGCCTTCAGCAAGGGCCAGGTCGCGCACACCGACCCCGAGGCCGACCACGTGGAGGGCGACGCGGTGATCGTGGTGGTCAACGTCGACCCGCACGCGGCCCACACGACCATGGTGCACCTCGACCTCGAGGCGCTCGGGCTGCCCACCGACGCGAAGTTCGACGTCCACGACGAGCTGAGCGACCAGACCTGGCTGTGGGGCCGGGACAACTACGTCCGGCTCGACCCCGCGGTCGAAGTGGCGCACGTCTTGACGGTGAGGAGCCGGATTTGACCGAGGTGGCAGCGACCGACGACACCACCGTGACCCTGGTCGAACCCGAGTGGTTCAAGACCGCCGTCTTCTACGAGGTCCTGGTGCGCAGCTTCAAGGACTCCGACGGCGACGGCGTCGGCGACTTCCGGGGCCTCACCGAGAAGCTGGACTACCTCCAGTGGCTCGGCGTGGACTGCCTGTGGGTGCCGCCGTTCTTCACCTCGCCGCTGCGCGACGGCGGGTACGACGTGTCCGACTACACCGGCATCCAGCCCGAGTGCGGCACGGTCGACGACTTCCACGCCTTCCTCGACGCCGCGCACTCGCGCGGCATCAAGGTGATCATCGACTTCGTCATGAACCACACCAGCGACGCGCACCCGTGGTTCCAGGCCAGCCGCGCCGACCCGTCCGGACCGTACGGCGACTACTACGTCTGGTCCGACACCGACGAGCTGTACTCCGAGGCCCGGATCATCTTCGTCGACACCGAGCCGTCGAACTGGACCTGGGACCCGGTCCGCCAGCAGTACTACTGGCACCGGTTCTTCTCCCACCAGCCCGACCTCAACTTCGACAACCCGGACGTGCACGAGGCGATCCTCGAGGCGATGTCGTTCTGGCTGGACATGGGCCTGGACGGCTTCCGGCTCGACGCGGTCCCCTACCTCTACGAGCGACCGGGCACCAACGGGGAGAACCTCAAGGAGACCCACGACTTCCTGAAGAAGGTCCGCGAGTTCGTCGACCAGTCCTACCCCGGCACCGTGCTGCTGTGCGAGGCCAACCAGTGGCCGACCGACGTGGTGGAGTACTTCGGCGACCCCGCCGTCGGAGGCGACGAGTGCCACATGGCCTTCCACTTCCCGGTGATGCCGCGCATCTTCATGGCGGTCCGCCGCGAGTCGCGCTTCCCGATCTCGGAGATCATGGAGCAGACGCCGGCGATCCCCGACGGCTGCCAGTGGGGCATCTTCTTGCGCAACCACGACGAGCTCACCCTCGAGATGGTCACCGACGAGGACCGCGACTACATGTGGGCGGAGTACGCCTTCGACCCGCGGATGAAGGCCAACATCGGCATTCGTCGCCGGCTCGCCCCGCTGCTGGACAACGACACCAACCGGATGGAGCTGTTCACCGCGCTGCTGCTCTCGCTGCCCGGCTCACCGGTGCTCTACTACGGCGACGAGATCGGGATGGGCGACAACATCTGGCTCGGCGACCGCGACGGGGTCCGGACACCGATGCAGTGGACCTCGGACCGCAACGCAGGCTTCTCGGTGGCGACCCCGGGACGACTTCACCTTCCCGCGATCCAGGATCCGGTTTTCGGGTACCAGGCGGTCAATGTCGAAGCCGAGCTGGACAACTCCTCGTCCCTGCTGCACTGGACGCGGCGGATGATCCACGCGCGCAAGCTGCACCCCTGCTTCGGTCTGGGCGACTTCCTCGACCTCGGCGGGTCGAACCCGTCGGTGCTCTCCTACGTCCGCGAGTTCACCTACGCGACGGCGGACGGCGGCAAGGCCACCGACGCCGTGCTCTGTGTCAACAACCTGTCGCGGTTCCCGCAGCCGGTCGAGCTCGACCTGCGCCGCTGGGAGGGCGTGGTGCCGGTGGAGCTCCTCGGCGGCGTGCACTTCCCGAAGATCGGCGAGCTGCCGTACCTGTTGACGCTCGGCGGCTACGGCTTCTACTGGATCCGGCTGCCGGCGCCGGAGGGAGGCGAGGGCGACGATGACTGACACCGCCCGGCAGGAGCAGGCGCTCGCGGCGTACATCGCCGACGCTCGCTGGTTCGGTGGCAAGGGCCGTGACTTCGCGATCACCGGCGTGCGCGAGATCGAGCTCACCGACGGCGTGGCCACCACGCTGGTGTCCCTCGAGTTCGACAACACCTCACCACCGGAGACGGCTGTCTACCAGGTGCCGCTGGCGGCGTACGACACTCCGGAGGAACGTCTCAATCACGCCTTCGTGGGCGAGTGGGACGACGTGTTCCACTACGACGCGACCCACGACCGCGAGGCGATGCACGGCTGGCTGCGGGCGTTCGCGGCCGCCACGTCGGCGGTGCCGCGCGGCGCCTTCCACCGCACGGCCGACCACGATCTCGACCTCTCGGCGCACTCCACGCTCTTCTCCGGCGAGCAGAGCAACTCCTCGGTCGCCTTCGGCGAGGACAGCCTCATGAAGGTGTTCCGGCGGATCACGCCCGGGCAGAACCCCGACGTCGAGATCCACGAGGCGCTGACCCGGGCCGAGAGCACCCACGTCGCCTCGCTCTACGGCTACGTCGCCACCGAGGGCCTCCAGCTCGCGATGCTCCAGCAGTTCCTGCGCACGGCGAGCGACGGCTGGGACCTCGCGCTGGTGAGCGCGCGCAACCTGTTCGCCGAGGGTGACCTGCACGCCGATGAGGTCGGGGGCGACTTCGCGGCCGAGGCGTTCCGTCTCGGGGTCGCCGTCGCGGAGGTGCACGAGGTGCTGGCCGAGGCCTTCCCGACCGAGCGGCTCGACGTCGCCGCGACGTCGCGTGCGATGCGCGACCGGCTGACCGAGGCGCTGGACGTCGTCCCCGAGCTCGCCGAGCACCGGGCCGCGCTCGTCGAGCAGTTCGGCGCGGTCGCGGGGGTCGGCCCGGACCAGGTCGCGCAGCGGGTCCACGGCGACCTGCACCTGGGCCAGACACTGCGCACCTCGCTGGGCTGGAAGCTCGTCGACTTCGAGGGCGAGCCGGCCCGGGACCTCGCCGAGCGCCGGCTCCCCGAGTCGCCGTGGCGCGACGTGGCCGGCATGCTCCGCTCGTTCGACTACGCCGCGCGAGCAGTCGCGCGTGACCTGGCCGCGAACGACACTGCATTCCACCCCGAGACCGCGCAGATCGCCTACCGCGCCGAGGAGTGGGTCCAGCGCAACAGCGCTGCGTTCCTCGACGGCTACGTGCACCACCGCCAGCGACCACTCAGCCCCGGCGAGCTCACGCTCGTCACGGCGTACGCCGCCGACAAGGCGGTCTACGAGGCCGTCTACGAGACCCGCAACCGACCCACCTGGGTCGACATCCCGCTGGCCGCCCTCGACCGGCTCGCCGACGGGACCACGGAGTACACCACGACTCGCTCGGAGGCCTGACCATGACCCGGCCCGCACCGAACGTCCCGGAGCAGAAGCCGGCCGCACCGCTGCCCTCGGGGCACCGCGAGCGGACCCAGCCGGACGGCACGCCGCTGGCGTCACCGCTCGGCGACCTCGATCTGCACCTGATCGGCGAGGGCAAGCACCACCGGCTCTGGGAGGCGCTCGGGTCCCAGCTGCACGGCGACGGTGCGCGCTTCTCGGTGTGGGCACCGAATGCGCGCGAGGTCCGGCTGATCGGCGACTTCAACGGCTGGGACCGCTCCACGATGCCGATGTCGCGGCGCCCGGAGTCCGGGGTCTGGGAGCTGGTCGTGCCCGGCGTGCACGCGGGCGCGCGCTACAAGTACGTCGTCGCCGGCGCCGACGGCGAGTGGCGCGACAAGGCCGACCCGATGGCTCAGCACACCGGCGTGCCCCCCGAGCAGCACTCGGTGGTCTTCGAGAGCACCCACACCTGGGCCGACGGCGACTGGATGGCCGCCCGCCACCAGCTCGCCGACCCGGCGCGACCGATGTCGGTCTACGAGGTGCACCTCGGCTCGTGGCGCAAGCACCCGGACGGCTCCTGGTACGGCTACGACGCCCTGGCCGACGCGCTGGTCGACTACGTCGTGGAGATGGGCTTCACGCACGTGGAGTTCCTGCCGGTGATGGAGCACCCGTTCGGTGGCTCGTGGGGCTACCAGGTGACGTCGTACTACGCGCCGACCGCGCGCTTCGGCGATCCCGACGGCTTCCGGCGGCTCGTCGACCGGCTGCACCAGGCCGGCATCGGCGTGATCCTCGACTGGGTGCCGGCGCACTTCCCGAAGGACGACTTCGCACTCGCCCGGTTCGACGGCACCGCGCTGTACGAGGACCCGAACCCGCTGCGCGGCGAGCATCCCGACTGGGGCACGCTCGTGTTCAACTTCGGGCGGCTCGAGGTGCGCAACTTCCTGATCGCCAACGCGCTGTACTGGATGGAGGAGTTCCACGTCGACGCCCTGCGCGTCGACGCCGTCGCCTCCATGCTCTACCTGGACTACTCCCGCGGCGCCGGGCAGTGGAGCCCGAACGTCCACGGCGGCCGGGAGAACCTCGAGGCGGTCGCGTTCCTCCAGGACCTCAACCGCGCCGTCGACGACCACGTCCCCGGCGGCCTGGTGATCGCCGAGGAGTCCACCTCGTGGCCCGGCGTGACCACGTCGACGCAGGACGGTGGCCTCGGCTTCGGGCTGAAGTGGAACATGGGCTGGATGCACGACTCGCTGAGCTACATGCAGCGCGACCCGATGTACCGCTCCCACCACCACGGCCAGCTGACCTTCAGCCTCGTCTACGCCTGGTCCGAGCGCTACGTGCTGCCGATCAGCCACGACGAGGTGGTGCACGGCAAGGGCTCCCTGCTGCGCAAGATGCCCGGCGACCGCTGGAAGCAGCTGGCCGGCGTACGCGCGTTCCTCGGCTACCAGTGGGCGCATCCCGGCAAGCAGCTGCTGTTCATGGGGACCGAGTTCGCCCAGGACAACGAGTGGGCCGAGGGGCGCGAGCTGGACTGGTGGCTGCTGCAGCACGGCGAGCACGCCGGCGTCCAGCAGCTGGTCCGCGACCTCAACAAGACCTACGCCGCCAGCCCGGCGCTGTGGACCCAGGACCACATCCCCGGTGGCTTCACCTGGCTGCTGGCCGACGATGCCGCGGGCAACGTGATCGCGTTCGTGCGCTGGGGCAACCAGGGCGAGGCGCTGGTGTGCGTGTGCAACTTCGCCGGGATGCCGCACGAGGGCTACCGGTTGCCGCTGCCGTTCGCCGGCGAGTGGCGCGAGGTGGTCAACACCGACGCCGGCGGGTACGGCGGCTCGGGGGTCGGCAACCTCGGCACGGTCACCGCGACCGACCAGGGCTTCTACGGACAACCCGCCAGCGCGACGCTCACGCTGCCTCCGCTGGCCACGCTCTGGTTGGCTCCCGGCACGGACTGATCCACCCGTAGTCTGTCCGCGTGTCCGCCGAGCTGACCCCGATCTCCCCCGGCGTGGCCCGGTTGTCCTGGCCGGCCGACCTCCAGGCGCAGGGGCTCGGGCCCACCGTCGACGTCGTGCGCGTGGCGCTGGCCAAGGCGTTCAGCGACGGGCACCACCGGGTCGAGGTGCTGGTCGACCCCGACGACGACGTCGCCCAGCGGGTGGCGGCCTTCTCCGGCCTGATGCGCGAGGGCGTCGCCCGCCGGGTCGACGGTGGCGCCGACCGGATCGTCTACGCCCGGATCGCGGACGACACCCCCGTGGAGGAGCCGATGGGTTTCCGCCGACTGCTGAACTCCTTCCTCCCGCGCAAACGCGCGATCAGCCAGATGCTGATCCGGAGCACGGAGGACCGGCTGCTGCTGTGCCAGCTGACCTACAAGAACGACTGGGACCTGCCCGGCGGCGTGGTCGAGGTCGGCGAGTCCCCGCAGGTCGCCGTCGCCCGCGAGGTCGAGGAGGAGCTCGGTCTCAAGATCGCGGCGGGCGCACTGGTGCTCACCGACTGGCTGCCGCCGTGGGGCGGCTGGGACGACGCGGTCTGCCTGGTCTTCGACGGCGGCGTGCATGACGAACGCATCGTGGAGTCGATCGTGCGGCAGCAGCGAGAGATCCGCGCCGCCCGCTTCGTCACCCTGGAGGAGGCGCACGAGCTCTGCGCCGACTTCACCGCACGCCGCCTGGTCGCGGCGTTGCGCAACGTCTCGGACGACCCCGGGCCGGCGTACACCGAGAGCGGGCTCTGACCTCTCTACGCGACCCGGGGGAACTGGATCTCGAGGCGATAGGGATATCTGCGCGGTCCGGGTGGGTCGGGCGCTCGAGAGAGGTACTGGTGCCCCGTCGGAGTGGTGGTCAGGACCGGATGTCGCTCACCTGGCACGCGGCCGGTCTGCCAGCCCGGCGCCTCCTTGGCGTAGTTGCAGGCCTCGCACAGACCTTGGCCGTTGTCGGCGGTGGTCGGGCCGCCGTCGGCGACTCGGATGACATGGTCGGCGTGCCGGATCGGGGCATCGCACCAGGAGTTGCGGCAGGTCTGGTCCCGCAGCACGATCAGGTGACGCAGTTGGCCGTCGAAGTCGCGGCGGCGCGAGTCCATCGCGACCAGGTCACCGGACTCGGGATCGGTGTACAGCCGGCGGACCCACGCCCGGTCGCCGTCGCGGACCAGTCGGCGACCGAGCCAGCCGGGGACCGGACCGTAGCCGTCGAGGTGCGCGGGAGTGTGGTCCCCGCCGAGCAGGGTCTGGTCGGTCATCACCAGACCGACCTCGACGGGCACTGCGTCGGCGGTGCTCTGGCCGGTGATCCGCTCGACCATCGTGTCGGCCATGACCTGGCCGCGGCTGCGAAGGTCCCCGGCGGCGCGTCGCGCATCGGCAGCCTTCTTCAACGCGGCAATGCAGGCGACGCCCTGGGCGACCGGGACGAGTGCGGTGAGCCGGGCCATCGTGTCCGGTGCGGGACGCAGGCCGACCCGACGGTCGGCCTCCGCGCCGCGGACGCGGCGCAGCGCGGACCCGGGGTCGAGCCGGTAGGCCATCGCACGAGCGGTGTCGGCCACCCGCTTGTCCCCGGCGCCGACGAGCTGACCGGCCAGGTCCGCGTCGACCTGGGCGCGGTGCGCCCGCGAGAGAGTCGCGGTCTCGCGCGCGATCAGCGTGGCGCGCCACTCGCTGATCTCCCCCCGCGTCAGTGCGGCCAACGTGTGCGGGAGCTCGCGCACCAGCACCAGTGCCAGCTCGAGGTGCTGGCGGCCACGAACAGGCGACTCCTGTCGGGCCAGCCCGACCTGGTGGCCCAACCCGCGACCACGGCGATCGGCCGGGACGCCGGTCTCGGCCTCGGCCTGGATCCGGACCGCCGCGAGGGTCGCGGTGAGCCGGGCCTGGGCGGCGGCGATCGCGGCCTTCAGCTGCTCCATCGCGGTCAGCTGGTCGATGAGCTCGGCCTCGGACAGGTCATGGCCGTCGTGGCGGGCCAGGCCGTCGAGCGCGTCCCGCAGGTCCTGAAGATCCGGCGCCTCGGGCAGCGGGCCGCCGGCGGAGGCGTTGGCCGGCGGTCCCGAGAGCATGCCAAAGTGTATCGAATACCTGTTCGATTGCGCAAGTCCCTCAGCGGGACCGCCCGACTGTGCGGCACGCGAACGCGCACACGGGCCGGCTCGCCGTCGTTAAACACTTGTCTTCAAGTCCGCTTGAACTTCTACGGTCGCAGCCATGACGACCATCGACCAGATCGCCATCCGTCCCGGTGATCCCGAGTACGACGCCGCCCGCACAACCGCCGCCGGCACCGCCGAGCCGGCGATCGTGCTCCGCCCGACCGACACCGCCGAGGTGGCGGCCGCGCTGGAGCACGTCCGCGCCGCCGGCCTCGAGCTGGCCGTGCGCGGCGGCGGCCACAACGCGCTCGGCTTCGGCAACAGCGACGGCGGCGCGGTGATCGACCTGAGCCGGCTGGACTCCGTCGAGGTCCTCGGCGAGGGCCGGGTGCGGATCGGCGCCGGCGCGACGTGGGGCGCCGCCGCGGCCCAGCTCGCCGAGCACGGGCTCGCGATCACCTCCGGCGACACCGTCTCGGTCGGGGTCGGCGGGCTGACCCAGGCCGGGGGCATGGGCTGGATGGTGCGCAAGCACGGGCTCACGATCGACGCAGTGCTCGGCGCCGAGGTCGTGACCGCGTCCGGCAAGGTCGTCCGGGCCGACGCCGAGACGAATCCCGACCTCTTCTGGGCGCTGCGCGGCGGGGCCGGCAACTTCGGCATCGTCACCGCCTTCGACTTCCGGGCGCAGCCGGTCAGCACGCTGCACTTCGGCACGCTCAGCTATTCACTGGAGGACGTCCCGCAGTTGTTGAAGGGCTGGGCTGCGGCGATGGCGGCGGCCCCGGAGGAGCTCAGCACCGCGCTCGCGCTGATGCCCGGCTTCGGCGACTTCCCGGCTGGGGCGACGATCTGGGTGGCCTACTGCGGCGACGACCCGAGCGCGATCGACCCGCTTCGCTCGCTCGGCACGCTGCAGTCGAACAGCATCTCCGAGAAGCCGTACGCCGAGGTACTCGAGGAGGCGCACGCTCCGGAGGGCATCCAGCCGGTGATCGGCAACACCCTGCTCGAGGACCTGTCCGGCGACGCGATCGACGCGATCGCGTCGGCGTACGCCGACGGCACCGCGGGCCGGGTGGTCTTCACGCGCAGCCTCGGTGGCGCGTTGGCTCGGGTGGCGCCGGACGCCACCGCGTTCGCCCACAGGTCCGCCCAGGTGCTGGTGGTCTCGGCGAAGTTCCTGCCGCTCGACGCGCCCGCGGAGCTGGTCGAGCAGGCTCGCGAGGAGTGGCGCACGATCGGCCGTCACGGCATCGGTTCGTACGCCGGCTTCCTCGGCTCCGACACCGACGACGACATCGCAGCGCTCTGGCCCCCGGCGACGCTGGCTCGGCTCACCGAGGTCAAGCGCGCCTGGGACCCCGACAACGTCTTCCGGCGGAACTTCAACATCCGGCCCTGACTCGTCGTCACCAGCACGCCGCGGGCAGCGAGCCGGGCGGGCGCGGCCGCGCCCGGCCCGCTCGGCCCACCGGTCACGATCGCAGGCTCATACGCTCGCCTCACGTGGTTCGGGTCGGCGGTCATCACGCGACCAGGTCAGGGCCAGGGCGACCAGCCAGATCATCGTGCCGAACCGGCCGAACGGCAGCAGCGGGTCGAGCGCCGACGTCAGCGCGGCGAGACTGGCCAGCTCGCAGGCGGCCGCCACCGCCAGCCCGAACCACGCGAGCCAGCGTGGAGTGAGCCCCCCGATGAGCGCCGGCACCGAGATCCCGGCGAGGAGCAGGCCGGAGAACACCACGAAGCCCGGGCCGCCGCTGGCGAAGGCCAATCCCTGCAGCCCACGCACGGCCGCTGCGCTCTCGGAGACGTGCGGCTGCACCAGCGCGAGGCTGCACAGCCCGGACAGGGCGAGCATCCCGGCCGCGGCCACGCCGCCCACCAGCCCGATCAGCCGGCCGGGCACGTCCAGTCCGGCCGCGCGCACCCGGTGAGAGGCGATCGCGCCGAACACCGCGAACGGCGCCGACGAGGCCAGCACCATGAAGGCGAGGAGGTGCGCCGCGTCGTGGTGGTGGCGGTAGAAGTCGAGCAGATCAGCGTCCGAGGAGTAGGCCGCCACCCCTGCTACCGCGGGCGGCGCGATCACCCCGGTCAGCGCGAGAACGACGTACGCGACGGCGGGTGGCAGCAGGGGTGCGCCGCCAAGATGTCGGCCCTGCGCCGGGGTGGCGGGCGCCTGCTGGGTGGTTGCTTCCCGAGTCATTTCCATCCTTTCTGTAATCGTTCATGCCATGAACGATTCAGTCACTGTAGGATCCGGCCATGGCCTCGATCAAGGCGGAACCTGATGGAACGCGTCACGACGGCGTCGGATTCCTGCTCACCCAGATCGGCGCGCATGCCGCGGACCTGTTCGCGGACCGGGTGGCCAGCCTCGACCTGACGCCGCCGCAGGCGGGCCTGCTGCGACTGATCGCCCAGCAGCCGGGGAGCAGCCAGCAGCAGCTGGCTGCCCGGCTCGGCATGCAGCCCAGCCGGGTGGTGACCTTCCTCGACGACCTCGAGGAGCGTGACCTGGTCCGCCGGGAGCGCAGCAGGACCGACCGCCGCCAGCACGCCGTCGGCCTGACCTCGAACGGCCGGGCGACGTTGCGTCGGATCGGGACCTTGGCACGCGATCACGAACGACACCTGGTCCGCGGCCTGGACGATCACGAGCGCGCGCAGTTGACCAGCCTCCTCCGGCAGATCGCGGACGAGCAGGGGCTCAGCCCCGGTGTCCACCCCGGGTTTCGCCGAATCCGGGCCGGCCGCGGGAGGGTTTGAGCCCGACCAGGGATCGGCTCACGCTCGGCCCGGCGGCCTGTCAACGCCCATCATCACCGCGTCACTCCGCGAGTGCGGTGGCTGCGTCCGGTGCGCGCCTCGGGAGCGCGGATGCCGGCGTGATGAGGACGATCGCGATCGCGAGTGCAGCCCAGGTCAGGTGCAGCCAGGCGACGGTGCCCTGGTGCGCGAACCACCAGTGCGTGAGCCCCGTCGTGGTGGTCAGCCGATGCGGGTAGTCCCGCACGAACGGCTGCCAGAGCGCGACCACCGTCAGCAGCGTGGTCCAGGGCACCAACCAGCGGGTGCCCAGCAGGTCGAACACGACGGCTGCCATCGCGGCACTGCCGATGTAGTACGCGTTGTCCTGCGGATCGAGGGCCAGCCGTACGGCGACCGCAACCAGCAGGATCCCGGCCCAACGACGACTCAGCGCGACGGCGAACGCCACCGCAGGGGCGAGGAACAGCTGCACCGAGCGTCCCCAGGCCGGGACGACCTCACCGCGCGCCCCCAGTGCGTGCAGCCCTGACCCCGGGACCAGCGCGACCCGGGGATGCAGTGCCGACAGCGTCCCCGGGTCGCCGAGCACGAACGGGAGCCATCCGGCGGAAGCGGTCGCGATCGCGGTGACGGCCGCGCGCACGCGATCCCTGGGCAGCGCGAGCAACAGCGGCACGAAACCGACCGCCCACGGCTTCGCCGCGATCGCGAGCCCCAGGGCCAGACCGGTCAGGAGCGGACGGCCGCGGCAGAGCGCGACGACCGCTCCGACCGCCGCGGCCGTGGCCAGCACGTCGTCGAGGTGTCCCCAGCGCACCGCGAGCACCGTCCATGCCGGCAGGAGGACGAAGGCGGCGAGCAGCATCCGGGGTAGTCGTCGATCTGCCGGCACGACCTGCGCGAGCAGGCCGAGCAGCGCCAGTCCGACCAGCGTCATCGTGACCAGAGCCGTCGGTTTGGACGTGTCGCCCGGCAGGGCGTCGAACAGGGCGGCCACCACGAGCGACAACGGGCCCACCTGGAGCTCCGGGTGCTGGGCGTACACCGACAGGCCGTCGGTGTGCACGAGGTCGTGGCTGCCGTCGGCGAAGAAGTGCCACGACAAGCCGGAGATCGGCCAGGCGCGCGCGACCCACCACGCCGTCCAGGCCGACGCGGCGAGGACTCCGGCCACGTTCGCCAGCACGCGGGGTCTCATGCCCCGACGCTAGCCCTACGACCTCGATGCTCCGACGCGGTTGCGCCGAGCCTGCACGAACGAGCCAGCGAGGACGATGGTGGCGATCACCCCCAGGTTCACCTCACCCGGGCCCACCCCGGGTGCTCCGGCACAGAGTCGCTTCGGCATCGATGCGGCCGAGCTTGGCCGGATTGCGGATCGCATAGATCCGGGAGATTCGACCCTCCTCGACCAGGAAGCTGATCGCCGTGTCGGCGCCGTCGCCGGCACCGATGATCCGGAGCCCGGGCGCGCCGTTGAGCAGCACCGGCACGATGTCGGCGTCCGGTGCGAGCTGGCGGAAGGGCCGCAGCAGGTTGGCCACCTTCTTCGCACCGTTCACCGGGCTCATCACTGCCTGGACCACACCGCCACCATCGGCCAGGAGCACGACGTCGGGGGCCAGCACGTCGAGCAGCCCCTGCAGATCACCGTGGGTCACGGCAGTGGCGAAGCGACCGACGACCTCCTGCTGCTCGGTGCGGCTGACCTCCATCCGCGGGCGCCGCGCGGCGACGTGGCCGCGCGCGCGGTGCGCCAGCTGCCGGACGGCAGCCGCGGACTTGCCGACCGCCTCGGCGATCTCCTCGTAGGGAGTGTCGAAGATCTCCCGGAGCACGAACACCGCCCGTTCGGTCGGGGTGAGCGTCTCCAGCACCGTGAGCATCGCGATCGAGACGCTCTCAGCCAGCTCCACGTCCTCGGCGACGTCCGGCGCGGTGAGCAGCGGCTCGGGCAGCCACTCGCCGACGTACTCCTCGCGGCGACGAGCATTCGACCGCAGCCGGTCGAGCGCCTTGCGGGTCACCATCCGCACCAGGAAGGCGCGCGGGTCGCGCACATCGGCACGCGCGACCTCACCGATCGCGTCCCAGCGCAGCCACGTCTCCTGCACCACGTCCTCGGCGTCGGCGGCGGAGCCGAGCATCTCGTAGGCGACGGTGAAGAGCAGGCCACGGTGGGCCAGGAACGGATCGTCCGGCATGTCACGACCCTACGGTTGCGGGTTGGGCAAGCGGCTTGAGCCCGCAGGCTGCGGCGAACCCGTCCGACTCGATGCCCAGCGCCACGTTCGGGCGGGTGGTGAAGTTCGCGAACGCGATCACCGCCGTGAGCTCCACGAGCGCGGCGTCGCCGAGCTGGTCGCGCAGGCCGACCACCATCTCGTCGGCGACAGCAGGCGGCGTGACGGTCATGGCCTCGGCGTACTCGAGCACGTCACGCTCGAGCGGTGAGAAGACCCCCGACTCACGCCACCGCGGAATCTCGCGCGCCTTGTCCATGTCGAGGTTCAGGTTGTTCGCCTCGAAGTAGTTGAAGTCCAGGCACCAGCTGCAGCCCACCTGCGCCGCGACGACCATGTGCGCGAACGACTTGAGCTGCTCGTCGCACGCGTCCCACTTCTTGACCTTGCCACCGATGCCAGCCATGCCCATCAGCACCTTCTGGTTGTGCCAGTAGACCCCGAGCGAGCTCGGCACCTGACCGAGCGCCTTCCGCGCGAACCGTTTGATCAGCGCGCCCTTGAAGCCGGTGATCTCGGCCGCAGGGATCCGGGTGGTTCCAGTCATGTCGTCCTCCTGTGTCTCTGGGTACGACATGAAGACGCCGGCCAGGTCCGCCGTGTGACATCCGGGCACTCCGCGCTCGCGCGTCGGGTCTGGCGTACGGCGAAGTCTCTGGCCCCGGCTGCTGGTCAGCATCGGCCACCTGCTGAGTGAGCCTGCTGCTGAGCGAGCCTGCGGCCGCGTCGCTCAGACCAGGTCCTCGGTGGTGTGCGAGTCGGTGAGCGCCAGCGCGCCAGCGGTGGCGACGACGCCGACGACCACGGCCAGCACCGCGTAGGTGATCCGCTCACCGTGGAAGAAGGAGGCCACGAGGGCGGTGCTCCAGGTGCCGGCCGGCAGGCTCTTGGTGACCAGCGCCGCGATCAGGGTGCCGACGACGGCGGTGCCGATGCTGGTGCCGACCTCCTGCGCGGTGTCGTTGAGGGCGGTGCCCATCGACGTCCGGTTCGCCGGCATCGCCTCGACGAGGGCGACTGCGCAGATCGTCATCACCGTGCGCAGGCCGACGGTCATCACCACCATCGTCACCGCGATCGCGGCGTACCCGTGCTCCACTCCCCAGGAGAGGCCGGCCAGCGAGCCCGCGAGCAGGCCGCACCGACCAGGCAGGCGACGCGGTGACCGAACT
Organism: uncultured Actinomycetota bacterium; assembly: GCA_963731485.1. GTDB lineage: Bacteria > Actinomycetota > Actinomycetes > Propionibacteriales > Nocardioidaceae > Marmoricola. The sequence goes on along the minus strand of CAVSVQ010000006.1, from coordinate 97,300 downwards.
GCTTCGCCAGCCACTCCGACACCGGGGTGGCGGCGATCATCGTCACGATGATCGGCAGGTTCGCCAGGCCGGCGCGCATCGGGCTCCACCCGTAGGCGTACTGGAAGTGCAGGATCAGCCCGAACATCACGCTGGCCATCGCGATGGACGTCCCCACCTGCGCGACGGCAGCGCCGCGGACGGCGCCCCGGGAGAACAACCCGAGATCGAGCATCGGCGAGACGCTGCGACGCTCGTGCCGGACGAAGGCGACCAGTGCGGCGACGGCGCCGGCGACCGACGCCAGCGTGGACACGGCGAGCCAGCCGTGCTCCACGCCGCTGGTCAGCGCGTAGCAGGCGAGGCCGATCGCCAGCACGCTCAGCACCGTGCCGGGCAGGTCGAGGACGTCCGCGGTCAGGTCGTCTGGACGATCGGCCGGTACGCCGAGCCGCACCCCGACCCACGCGACCAGCGCGATCGGCGCGTTCACGACCAGCAGCCACTCCCACCGCACGTGAGCCAGGGCGGAGCCCCCGAGCACCGGCCCGAGGACGAACCCGGACATGCCGACGACCATCATCACCGTGATGGCGCGCATCCGCAGCGCCGCGTCGTCGAAGAGCCGGAACACCAGGGAGTTGGTGATCGGCGCCATCGCGGCGGCGGCGACGCCGAGGGCGGCACGCAGCGCGATCAGCTCGCCGGCGCTCGTGACCGCGACCACGCAGAGGCTGAGCAAGCCGAACACGGCGAGTCCGACCAGCAGCACCCGCCGACGCCCGAGCCGGTCGGCCATCGATCCCGCCGTGAGGAGCAGCCCACCGAAGGTCAGCGAGTAGGCGCCGGTGACCCACTGCAGCGCCGTGGTGCCGCTGCCGAGGTCGCGACCGATGGTCGGCAACGCGATCGAGAGCAGCGTGTTGTCGACCATCTCGACGAAGAAGGCCAGGCACAGGGCGGCCAGCGGGATCCAGGCTGCCCGCAGCGACGGGTAGGTGCGCGGCTCAGCGGGAGCCGTGGTGGTGGTGGCCATCGCTGGACCTCCTCTCGTGGGGCGACGCCGGTCCGACGTCGCACCACAAGCTAGGGACCGGCGGTTTCACCGCGGTTTCACGGCGCCTTCACGCGCCCACCCCGGCCGACCCGTGCGTCCGGCCGGGCCCGGACGCACGAAGGGCCCCGACCGCGTGCGGTCGGGGCCCTCGTGGTGAGGTCAGGAGACGCGGACGTTCTCCGCCTGCGGGCCCTTGGGGCCGGCGGTGATGTCGAACTCCACCTTCTGGTTCTCGTCGAGCGACTTGTAGCCGTCGGACTGGATCGCGGAGAAGTGGACGAAGACGTCCTCGCCGCCGCCGTCCTGGGCGATGAAGCCGAAGCCCTTCTCGGCGTTGAACCACTTGACGGTGCCCTGTGCCATGATCTTTTCCCTTGTTCTGCCGGGGGCACTGTGCCCTCCGGCTGCTGAAGACATCCACTTGTGCTGATGTCCAGCGAACCGAATACCAGGGGTAAGAGATACAAGCCGCGCCATCGTGCGGGGCCAGGACAGCTCGGGAGCCGTCCCTTCAACAACCACGACGATACGGCATCGGGTGCGGGTTCGGCGCATCGGCAACGACCGCGGCCGCTCGCGTCAGCTGATCTGGAGCACGTAGCCTCGCTTGATCACCGTGCGCACCAGCGGGTGCGAGCCGAGGTACGGGCCCAGCGCCTCGCGGAGCCGGGCCACCGCGACCTCCGCGGTGTGCGGGTCCGCCGAGTCGCCCGGGAGCACCTCGAGCAGCCGGTCCCGGCTGACCACCTCGCCGGGGTTGCGGGCCAGCCGGCGCAGGATCGCCAGTCCGTTGGGCGAGAGCGGCAGCACCTCGTGGTCGAGCGTGGCGGACGACGCGCGCACGTGCAGCACGCCCGACGGCGTCGGCACGCTGTGCGCCTCGTCGCCGAGCGTGAGGATCACCAGGCGCACGAGGGCGCCCATCCGGGACCGGTCGGGGTGGACCGGCCGCAGGCCCGCATTGACCAGCGGTTCGGCGGTCACCGGGCCGACCGCAGCCACCAGCAACCGGCCCGACACCACCAGGTCACGGACCACGTCGATCAGGCCCTGACGCTCGAGCTCGGCGATCCAGGCGCCGGCCGCGGGTGCCGAGGTGAACATGACGGCGTCGAACGCCGCTGCCGCGACCTGCACGGCGGTGTCGGCCACCACGGCAGGGTCGGTGGGCGGCCCCCAGCGGTACACCTCGAGCGGTACGACGCTCGCTCCCCCGGCAACCAGCTTGGCCTCCAGGTGGGGATCGCCGGCGCCATGGTGCTGGACCGCGATCCGGGTGTCGGCCACGCCTTCGGCGAGCAGGAACTCCACGATCTCGGCCGAGGTCTCCGACTCGGCGACCCAGTCGGCCTTCAGGCCGACCGCCTGCAGCGCTCCCCGAGCCTTGGGCCCGCGGGCGACCAGCCTGACGTCGGCCAGCGCCTCGACCAGCTGGTCCCCGAGCCCCGCTGCCTCGGCGGTGTCCATCCAGCCGCGGAACCCGATCCCGGTGGTCACCACGACGGTGTCCACCCCGGCCGCGAGCACCTCCTCCCGGGTACGCCGCAGCAGGGTCTCCTCGTCGATGTGCGGGACCACACCCAGGGTGGGCGCGACGACCACCTCGGCTCCGCGCCGGATCAGCGCCCCGGCGAGCTCGTCGGAGCGGCGCTGCGCGGTGACCAGGATCCGGGTGCCGGCCAGGACCGGGGTGAGCTCGGTCAAGGCGGGTCCCCTACGGACTGGGTGCCGGATCGGCCGGCACCGGGTCGTGGGACAGCGAATCCACCGGCCGGGGATTCACGTAGACGACGCCGCCGGCGATCCAGGTGCGGTACACCGGCAGCCGGTCCGAGTCGTCGGTCAGACAGCGCCCGGTGGCGAGCTCGAAGACGTGCTTGTACATCGGCGACGCCACCGTGTCCCGCTGGTCGTCGCCGGCTCCCACGGACCCGACGATGCCACGGGCGATCACGTTGGCGTCGGCGAACGGATCGCGGTGGCCGACGGCGTACACGAAGTCCTCGCCCATCGACGACGTCACCCGGAACAGCGCCACCTGGTGGCCGCCGACCAGCACGGCCACGCCGCGCTCGGGGATCAGCTGACGCATGGTGCACACCGCGACCCAGCCCGGCCTGCGCGGCGAGTCGAAGCCGCTCGACTCCGGCCGGACATCGGTCGTCGTCATGACCGCACCTGGATCGTCGCCCCGGCGATGAGCACCTTCTCGTCGGTGGTCGCCGGCCGCTTCTGGCCGCGTTCCTCGACGTAGACCAGGTCGGGGTCGCCGGCGTCGGGGCTGTTGACGAAGGAGACGAACTGCGCGAGCTTCTCCGGGTCGGCGAGCGTCGCGGCCCACTCGTCGCGGTAGCTCGCCACGTGCGCGGCCATCGCCGCGTCCAGGTCGTCGCAGATGCCCAGCGAGTCCTCCATCACCACCGCGCGGATCGCCTCCAGCCCGCCCTCGTGCTCCTCGACCCAGGGTGCGGTGCGCTGGAGCCGGTCGGCGGTGCGCACGTAGTACATGAGGAACCGGTCGATGGTCCGCACCAGCGTCTCGGTGTCGAGGTCCTCGGCGAACAGCTGCGCGTGCCGCGGGCGTGAAGCCGCCGTTGCCGCCGACGTAGAGGTTCCAGCCCTTCTCGGTGGCGATCACGCCGACGTCCTTGCCGCGCGCCTCCGCGCACTCCCGCGCGCACCCGGAGACGCCGAGCTTGATCTTGTGCGGCGAGCGCAGCCCGCGGTAGCGCAGCTCGAGCTCGACGGCCATGCCCGACCGAGTCCTGCACGCCGTAGCGGCACCAGGTCGAGCCGACGCAGGACTTCACCGTGCGCAGCGCCTTGCCGTAGGCGTGCCCGGACTCGAACCCGGCCTCGACCAGTCGCTTCCAGATCGCCGGCAGCTGCTCGAGGCGGGCGCCGAACAGGTCGATCCGCTGCCCGCCGGTGATCTTGGTGTACAGCCCGAAGTCCTGGGCCACCTCGGCCGATCGCGATCAGCCCGGCCGGGGTGATCTCGCCGCCCGGCACGCGGGGTACGACGGAGTAGGTGCCGTCCTTCTGCAGGTTGGCCATCACGTGGTCGTTGGTGTCCTGCAGCCGGGCCAGGTCCTTGTCGAGCACGTGGCCGGCGCCGAGCGACGACAGGATCGAGGCGACCACCGGCCGGCAGATGTCGCAGCCGCGCCCGGTGCCGTGCGCGGCGATGATCTCGCTGAAGGTGCGCAGGCCGGTCACCGAGACGATGTCGAACAGCTGCGCCCGGCTGAACGCGAAGTGCTCGCACAGCGCCGTGCTGACCTCGGCGCCGGCCTTCTTCAGCTCGGCGTTCAGCAGGTTCTTCACCAGCGGCAGGCAGGACCCGCAGCTGGTGCCGGCCTTCGTGCACGCCTTGACCGCGCCGAGGTCGGTGCAGCCCTGCGTCGCAGACGGCCGCGCGGATCGTGCCGGCGGTGACGTTGTTGCAGGAGCAGACGTTCGCCGCGTCGGGCAGCTCGCCGGTCGGCGGCGCGACGCCGCCCTCGGGCAGCAGCCAGGCGTTCGGGTCCGCAGCCGAGCTCGGCGCCCGAGCATCGGGCGCAGCGAGGCGTAGGCGCTGGCGTCGCCGACGAGCACGCCGCCGAGCAGGGTCGTGGCGTCGTCGGAGAGCACCAGCTTCTTGTAGACCTTCGCGACCGGGTCGGCGTACACGACCTCGAGGCTGCCGGGCGCCTCGGCGAACGCGTCGCCGAAGGACGCGACGTCGACCCCGAGCAGCTTGAGCTTGGTGCTGGTGTCGGCGCCCGGGAACGTCGCCTCGCCGCCGAGCAGCCGGTCGACGACCACCTCGGCCATCGTGTTGCCCGGGCCGACCAGGCCCCAGGTGCGCCCGTGCGATGCAGGCGACCTCGCCGATCGCGTAGACGCCCGGCGTCGACGCGTCCGGCAGCGCGTCGTCGACGACCACGCCGCCGCGCTCGCCGATCGACGAGGCCGGCCTCGCGGGCCAGCTCGTCGCGCGGCCGGACCCCGGTGGCGAAGACCACCACGTCGGCGTCGAGCGACGCGAGCCGTCGGCGAACTCCATCGACGCCGACCGCGCCGTCGGCGCCCGGCGTGCAGCGCCGCGGTCGCGGTGGCGGTGCGCACCTCGACGCCCGAGGCCCTCGATGATCCGGCGCAGCGCCGCGCCGCCGCCCTCGTCGACCTGCAGCGGCATCAGCCGGTCGGCGAACTCCACGACCGTGGTCGCCACGCCCAGGCCGTGCAGCGCGCCGGCCGCCTCGAGGCCGAGCAGGCCGCCGCCGACGACGACGCCGCGGACGGCGCGTCCGGCGCCGCTGACCCACGACTCGCAGCGCCTGCGACGTCGTCGATCGTGCGGTAGACGAAGGCACCGGGCAGGTCGGCGCCGGCGACCGGGCGGCACGAAGGCCGACGACCCGGTGGCGAGCACCAGGGCGTCGTACGGCTCGGCGCGGCCGTCGACGGTCACCGTCCGCGGTCTCGGGGTCGATCGGCGGTGACGCGTCGCGCCGACGTGCACGGTCACCAGCGGGTCCGTCCGCGAGCGCGCCGTCGCCGAGCAGCAGGTCCTCGGGCGTGCTGCCGGAGAAGTACGACGTCAGCGCCACCCGGTCGTAGGGCGCGCCGCGGCTCCTCGCAGTAGAGGTCGACCGCCCAGGCTCCCTCGGCGTCGCGGTCGCGCAGCGCCTCGACCAGGCGGTGGGCGACCATGCCGCCGCCGACGACGCGGAGCCGTCGCGGAGGGCGGGTCGGTGGCCAGCGGGTGAGTACTGGACATGTCAGGCACCTTAGGAACTCGATGGGGCAGTGATGTTTCGCTGTGTTACGGGCGTGCTACGCCCGGCTCCCACCGGTGGTGCTGCGTCGGTGGGCCAGCGGCCGGCGTCTCGGGGTCGCTGGCGTTGAGCCAGTCGACGAGGCCGCAGACCACCTCCGTGCAGCCGCCGCAGCCGGTGGTCGCCCGGGTCGCCGCGCCGACCGCGTCGACGCTGCCGGCACCGGCCTCCCAGGCCGCGACGATGTCCTTCTTCGTCACGCTGTTGCAGCGGCAGACCGTCGTCGGCCCGGCATCCGCACCGGCGACGCGGACTCCTCGGCACCGCTCCGCCGCCCGCCGCGCACGAGCAGGGCCAGCGGGTCCGAGCGGCAGCGGCGTACGCCGGTCGAAGGCCGACGCTGAGCGACGCGGAGACGTCCGGGGCGCCGAGGCAGGTGACGCCGACGAGCGTGCTCGTCGCGCACGACGAGGTCGACGTGTCGGCCGGCCCGCCGGGTCGCTGACCGTGACCACCCGGTCGGTCTCCCGCGCGCCTGAGGACGCGCGCACGCCCATGGTCACCAGGTCGACTCCGACCGCCTTCAGCCGCACCGGTCCTCGGGCCGCTGGTCCGAGGCTGGCACTCGTCGACGCCGGGCTCGCGCGGCCGAGCAGCAGCCGACGACCAGGGCCTCGGCCTGGCGCCAGCCCGGCGCGAGCAGCCCGGTCATCCCGCTGGGCCGGCTGCGCGCAGTCACCGATGGCGTGCACACGTGCGTTCGGCGTGCGCGAGCTGGTCGTCCGACGACGACGCCGCGGTCCACGGCGAGCCCGGCGCGCCCCGGCCAGCCCGGTCTCGGCGCGGATGCCGCAGGAGACCAGCATCAGGTCGGCGGCGAGCAGGCGGCCGTCGGTGAGCCGGACCGCGACCAGCTCGTCGTAGGCGCAGATCACCTCGGCGACGCTGGTGCCGGTGACCACGTCGACGCCGAGGCCGCCGAGCTGTGCCGCGAGCACCGTGCGCGGCGGCCCGGTCGAGCTGGGTGGCCATCACGTGGTCGTCGAGGTCGACGACGGTGACCGGGACGCCCGCGCCGGCGGAGGCCGCACGCGGCCTCGAGGCCCAGCACGCCGCCACCGAGGACGACGGCGTGCTTGGCGTTGATCGCGCGGGCGGCGATGTTGCGGGTGTCGTCGAGGGTGCGCAGCACGTGGACGTGCCGCGGCTGCGCGTCCAGCCCGGGCACGCGGCGGGACGAACGCCCGCGCGCCGGTGGCCAGCACCAGCCGGTCGTAGGGCCGGCGGCTGCCGTCGGACAGCTGCACGGCCCCGGACTCGCGGTCGATCGCGTCGACGGCCGACGCCGCGCCAGAACGTGCACCCGCTCGGGAGTCCGGCAGCGGCAGCCCGAGCGCCGGAGGTCCGCGCGGCCGGCGAGCACCTCGGAGAGCAGGATCCGGTTGTAGGGCTCGTACTCCTCTGCGCCGATCAGCTCGACCTCGATACGCTGCCGCCCGGGTCGCCGCGGACCAGCTCGTCGACGAATCGGTGGCCGACCATGCCGGCGCCCACCACGACGACCTTCTCGCTCCTCATGCCGGCACCTCCAGCTCCGTGGGTACGACCAGGTCGGCCCGGGCGACGCGAGACGGCGCAGACCTTGAACTCCGGCATCCCGGAGACCGGGTCGGTGGCGTCGTTGGTGACCGCGTTCGCCATGCCGTCACCTGGCCAGTGGAACGGCATGAACACCGTGTCCGGCCGGATCGCCGTGGTGATCCGGGCACGCGCGACCGCCATGCCCCGCGCCGAGGTGACCGCGACGTCGTCGCCGTCGTCGACGCCGAGCCGGCTGGGCGAGCGTCGGGTGCAGCTCGACGAACGGTCGCCGGCGCGACCGCGTTGAGGGCCGTCGACGCGCCGGGTCTGGGCGCCCGACTGGTACTGCGCCAGCACGCGGCCGGTGACGAGGTAGACCGGCGCCTCGGCGGCGCAGGTCGTCCGGCCGGCGCGCCCGGCGTGACCGCGACCATCCGGGCACGGCCGTCCGGGTGCGCGAAGCCGTCGGTGAACAGCCGCGGCGTGCCGGCGGACGTGCCCGGGCGCCGGCCAGTAGTGCGCCGCCCGCGTCCGCGTCGAGGCGGGCGTGGGAGAGCCCGGAGTAGTCGGCCCTGCCGCCCGCGCTCGCCCGGGCCAGCTCGTCGAAGACCTGCGCCGGCTCGGTGTCGAAGTGCACCGGGCGAGTCCGAGCAGCCGTGGCCAGGTCGGCGAGGATCTCGCAGCTCGCTGCGCGCCTGCTCCGGGCGGGTCGACCGCCTTGCGGCGGCGGAGCACCCGGCCCTCGAGGTTGGTCATGGTGCCCTCCTCCTCGGCCCACTGGGTGACCGGCAGCACGACGTCGGCGAGCCGCGCGGTCTCGCCCGGCACGAAGTCGCACACCACGAGCAGGTCGAGCGCCTCCAGCCGACGGCGCACGGCGGTCGCGTCCGGCGCGCTGACCAGCAGGTTGGCCCCGTGCACGAACAGCGCCCGCACCTCGCCACCGAGCTTGCCGAGCAGCTCGCACGGCCGGCACGCCCTTGCCGGGCAGGGTGTCCGGGTCGACGCCCCAGACCCCGGCCACGTGCGCCCGGGCGGCCGGGTCGTCGATCATCCGGTAGCCGGGCAGCTGGTCGGACTTCTGGCCGTGCTCGCGGCCGCCCTGTCCGTTGCCCTGCCCGGTGAGGCAGCCGTAGCCGCTCGCCGGCCGCCCGGGAAGGCCCAGCGCCAGGGCCAGGTTGATCGCGGCGGTGACGGTGGCGGTGCCCTCGGTGTGCTGCTCGGACGCCGCGGCCGGTGAGGACGATCGCACCCGCGCCCGCCGCGCGACGGGCGCGCGCCGGCGCGCAGGATCGCGCGGCCCGCCGCAGGGTGTCCTCGGGGACGCCGGTGACCCGCGGCGACCCGGTCGGGCCACCACAGCGCCACCGAGCGGCGTACGTCGTCCCAGCCGGTGGTGCGGGCGGCGAGGTAGTCCTCGTCGGCCAGACCCTCGGCGACGACGAGGTGCAGCAGCCCGAGCAGCAGCGCCTGGTCGGTGCCGGGCAGCGGCTGGAGGTGCAGCCCCGCCGGCGCCGTCGGTCGCCGTCGGTGAGCGCCGCCGTCGCCGAGCGGCGCGGGTCGACCACGACGAGGCCGCCGCGCTCGCGGACCGCCCGCGAGGTGCTGGACCAGCGGCGGCATCGTGTCGGCCACGTTGCTCCCGAGCAGCAGGACGGCGTCGGCCGCGCCGACGTCGGCGAGCGGGAACGGCAGTCCCGCGGTCGATGCCGAAGGCCCGGTTGCCCGCGGCCGCGGCCGAGGACATGCAGAACCGGCCGTTGTAGTCGATGTGCCGGGTCCGCAGCGCGATCCGGGCGAACTTGCCGAGCTGGTAGGCCTTCTCGTTGGTCAGGCCGCCGCCGCCGAAGACGGCGACGGTGTCCGGGCCGTGCGCCGCCTGGAGCGCCTGCACCCGCCCGCGACCACGTCGAGCGCCTCGCTCCCAGCGTCGCTCGGCTCCAGGACACCGGACGGCGTTCCGCACCAGCGGCTCGGTGATCCGGTCGGGCAGCCGCAGCACCTCGGCGCTGGTCCAGCCCTTGTGGCACAGCCCGCCCCGGTTGGTCGAGCCACTCCGTCCGGGCGGCATCGCCCTGGGCATGACGCTGACCCCCTCCGCCGCGGGGGTCAGCGTCATCGCGCACTGCAGGGCGCAGTACGGGCAGTGGGTGTCGACCAAGACTCAGACCCCCGCGTGCGCCAGCGGCGCCTTCTTGCGCAGGTAGAACACCCAGGTGAGCGCCGCACAGACGAGGTAGAAGGCGGTGAAGACCCAGAACGCGTTCTTGATCGCGCCCACCTTGTCGTCGACCCAGGGCGCGGCGAACATCATCGGGATCAGGAAGCCACCGAAAGCCCCGACCGCCGCGACGATGCCCACCACCGCCGAAGACTCCACGTTCGCCTTCTTCAGCGCCGCCTCGCGCTCCGGGGTGCCGGCCTCGGTCGCCGCCTCGGCCTCGGCCCGCCAGATCGCCGGGATCATCTTGAAGGTCGAGCCGTTGCCGAGCCCGGTCGCGGCGAAGAGCAGCAGGAACATCGCCAGGAACACCGGGAAGTACTGCTCGTTGTCGACCGCGATCTTGGGGTCCGCGCCCGGGTTGGGGGTCAGCCGCGACAGGGACCAGAGGGTGGCGAGGGTGAAGACCGCTTGGGCGATGAAGTTCCAGAACGTCACCCGCGCGCCGCCGACCCGATCGGCGACCCAGCCACCGAGCGGGCGGATCAGCGAGCCGACGGCGGCACCGAGGAAGGCGTAGTAGGCGAAGTTGATGCCGGTGAGAACCCCGTCGTTGACCACCGAGAAGTTCAGCTTGATCACCAGCGGCATCGCCGAGCTGTAGCCGATGAACGACCCGAAGGTGCCGACGTAGAGGATCGCCATGATCGTGTTGTGCTTGCTCCGGACCACCGCGGCGGTCGCCTTCACCGATGACTTCGCGCCGGCGAGGTTGTTCATGAACAGAGCCGCACCGCCGGCGCCGACGACCGCCAGGGCGGCGTACAGGTAGGCGACCGTCTGCAGGTGCACGCCTCCGCCGCTGGCCTTGACCATCCCGAACAGACCGCCGGCGCCGACGATGACCGGCAGACCGAGCTGGATCACCGAGGCGCCGATGTTGCCACCGGCGGCGTTGAGCCCGAGCGCCGCACCCTTCGCCCGCGCGGGGTAGAAGGCATTGATGTTGGCCATCGAGGAGGAGAAGTTTCCGCCACCACAGCCCGCGGTGGCCGCGAGCAGGACGAACACCCAGTACGGCGTGCCCGGGTGCTGCACCACGATCGCGTACAGGATCGTCGGGACCAGCAGCAGCAGAGCGCTGATCACCGTCCAGTTGCGGCCCCCGAAGATCGGCACCGCGAAGGTGTAGGGCAGCCGGAGGAAGGCGCCGACCGCGTTCGGCACCGCGACCAGGTAGAACAGCTGCTCCGGAGTGAAGTCGAATCCGGCCTTGGCCAGCAGCGCCGCGCTGATGCTCCAGAACAGCCAGATCGAGAAGCCGATGTGCTCGGCGAAGATCGACCAGACCAGGTTCCGCCGGGCGATCGGGCGTCCGGTCGACTCCCAGAACGCGGTGTCCTCGGGATCCCAGTGCTCGATCCAACGGGGCTCGATCCAACGGGGCTCGATCCAGCGGGTCCGCGGTGCGCGGCCGGGTCGGGCGTCGGCCGGCGGCAGCGGCCGGGTCTCGACCGGCAGCGTCTCGGTCGTCTCGGTGGCAGACATCTGGGCTCCTTGAGGTCACCGATCCTCGGGTGGATCGTGACCAGCAAGGTGTCAACGCAGATGTTTCGCGACCGTCACGCCACGCAATGACACCGAGGTAAACCGTTTCTCGCGACCGGGTGGCCCTGCGTGTGAAATGTGCGAACCGGCTCACAGCGGGCTGTGCGCCGCGTGAGCAAGGCGTAACCTCGGCGCCGACGAACCCGGATCCGGCCCGGCGGTCAGAACAGCGCGGACGCGAGGTCCCGACGCGCCCGCTGCACCCGCGCATCGGCGTTGCCGACCGCGGCGAAGAGCGCGATCAGGTGCGTGCGCGCCCGGTCACGGTCGCTGTCCGTCGTGCGCCGGACCAGCGTCGATCAGCCGGTTGAACGCGTCGTCGACGTGGCCACCGAGAAGGTCGAGGTCGGCCACGAGCGTCTGGGCGTCGACGTCGTCGGGGTTCGCGGCCGCCGCCGCCCGGGCCTGCGTTCAGGTCCACCCCCGACGGTGCGCTGGAGCACCTTCGCCATCGCCAGACCGGCCGCGGCCTCGGAGTCGGCCGGGTTCGCGTCGACCAGCTTCTGGTACTCCGCGACGGCGGCGTCGACGTCGCCGCGCTCGAGCGCGTCCTGGGCCGGGGCGTAGCGCGGGTCCAGGGTCTCCTCGCCGGTCTCCGCGTCGACCTCGCCGGCGCGCGGCTGGTGACGGCCCGCGAAGCCCCCGGTGGTGAGCTGCTGGAGCACCTGGGTGATCGCGGCCCGCAGGTCCTCGATCGGCGCCGCTGCTCTGCAGCAGCGGCATCGGGCGGCCCTGCGCGACCAGGAAGACGTAGGGCACCGAGGGCACCTGGACCGCCTGGGCGATCTGCGGGTACGGTGTCGACGTCGACCCGCCCGAGCAGGAACCGGCCCTCGAACTCGTTGGACAGGCGCTGCAGGTCGTCGGCCGAGCCGGACGCTCTCCGGCGACCGGGAACCGCTGTAGAACGCCAGCAGCACCGCGGCGTTCATCGAGCTCTCCAGCACGGACTGGAAGTTCGACTCGTCGACCTGGACGGTGTAGGCGCCGCTCACGTCCGCGCCGGCCCCCGAAGCCCAGCGGCCCCGGCGGGGCCGGCCGCCGCACCCTGCAGGCCGGAGAGGTCGACGGCGCCCGGGCGCGAGAAGCGGGTTTGCTGGGCCGAGTCGGAAGGCTGCTGCGTCATGGGCCCATTCTGGCCGATGCCCGAAGACGGCCCCACGGCGGCCGCTCGGATGGCCCGGGTGGCCGCGGCGCCTCATCCGTTCGGTCAGACCCGTGGCGTAATTGGAAAAATCGTTACCAAACCCTCGATCATGGGACATATGGAGCGCAGCCGCGCCACCGGAGCACAGCCGACGTCTGCTCGCCGGCTGCTGCGGCCCGCCTCGGCACTCGTGCTCTTCCTGGGTTTCGGCTACCTGGGCCGGCTGAGCGTGATCGACCGCGAGGCGCTGAGCATGGTGTGGCCCGCCGCGGGCGTCGCGGCACTGTGGCTGGCCTCCGGGAACCGGCGGACCTGGCCCGGCGACGCCGCCGCCCTCGCCGCCGCCACCCTCACGGTGAACCTCACGACGGGCGCGAGCGTGGGCGCGTCGCTCGCGTTCGTGGTCTCCAACCTGCTGCAGGTGATCGCGTTCGTCGTGCTGGTCCGACGGTGGCTGTCCGGCCTCTGGGGCTTCGGCGGCGCCAACCCGCTGCACCGGCTCGCCGACCTGGGCCGGCTGGTCGTCGCATCGTTGACCTCGAGCCTGGTCGGGTCCGCGACCGGGTTCGTCGCCCTCCGGCTCGTGGGCGAGGCGCCCGAGTCCGCCCACTTCCTGGTGTGGTGGGGCCGCAACACGATCAGCATCCTCGTCCTGACCCTGGCCGGGCTGCTCGCCGGCCCCCACCTCAGCTCGGCGCGCACCCCGCGCGACCTCGGCCGCCTCGTCCTCGACGCGGTCCGGCCCCGGAGCCGATCAGTGTTCCTCGAGGCACTGCTGCTGGCCGCGACCTCGCTGGCGCTGTACGGCGTCCTCTTCGGACGCAACGACGGGGCGTCGCTGTCCTTCCTCGTCCTCGCCGTGTCGGTCTGGGCGGGCCTGAGGTTCAGCCCGTTGGCCGTGATGATCCACGGCATCGCGGTCGGCACGGTCGGCCTGGTCTTCACCCTGCACGGCCAGCGGCCCGTTCGCCGCCATCGACTCCGACTACGTGCGCGCGCTGGTCGCGCAGCTCTTCGTCGCCACCGCGGTGCTCACCGGCCTGAGCCTGTCCTTCAGCAGGACCGAGCGCGACCAGGCCGTCGGCCACCTCGAGCAGCGCGCGTCGCGAGGCCGACGAGCGCGCCCGGCTGCTCAACGCGGTCCTGGAGTCGATGAGCGAAGGTCTCGTCGTGATCGAGCAGGGCGGCGCCATCCTGGTGAGCAACGGCGCCACCCAGCGCCTGCTCGGCCTCGACGACCTGCGCGACCAGGTGCGTCCCGCGGCGGCGTACCGTCTCTTCCACGACGACGGGACGCCGGTGCGTGACGAGGACATGCCCACCGTCCGTGCCCTGGCCGGCGACGAGGTCCTCCCCACCGACTACCACCTCCGGACCGAGTCGGTGCCCGAGGGCAGGGTGCTGGAGATGAGCGCACGGCCGCTCCCCGCGGAGGACCCGGAGGCGCCGCCGCGCGCCATGGTCAACATCCGCGACGTCACCCTCGACCGCCAGCACCGTGATGCGCTCGCCTCGTTCGCAGGAGTCGTCGCGCACGACCTGTTCAACCCGCTGACCCTGGTGACCGGATGGGCCGAGTCGCTGGAGGAGGAGTTCGCCGCGGGATCGGTGCCGGCGTCGGTCGGCGTCCCGATGGTCGCGCGGGTGCACGAGGCGGCCAGCCACATGCGGCACGTGATCGGCGACCTGCTGGCCTACACCGTCGCCCGCGACCAGTCGCTGCGACCCGCGGTGGTGGACCTCACCGCCGAGATCCGGGCCCTGGCCCTGCTGCGCATCGACGGGCCCGGTACGCCGCTCATCACCGTCGCGCCGGGGCTCGAGGTGTGGGCCGACCCGGGCCTCGTGCCGCCAGCTGTTCGACAACCTGCTCGGCAACGCCGTGAAGTACGTCGCGCCGGGCGTGCGCCCCCTCGTGGACGTCGCGGCCACCACGACGGGGAGTGGCTCGAGATCCGGGTGAGCGACAACGGGATCGGCATCCCCGCCGACCAGCGGGAGCTGGTCTTCGAGACGTTCCACCGGGCCCACGACCAGGCCTACCAGGGCACCGGCCTCGGACTGGCGATCTGCCGCCGGATCGCCGACCGGCACGGCGGGTCGATCCACGTCGAGGCCGGACCGAACGGTCGGGGCAGCACTTTCGTGGTCAGGCTGCCGGCGACCTCGACCGGATACGCCGCCAGAAGGCCACAACCGCAGCCGGCGCGCGTGCCGAACCCCCAGCAGAGCCCGGAGTCGGCGTCCCAGTCGGTGTGACCGATCAGAACCGCGCGGGCTCGCGGTACTCGCCCCACTCGGCGCGCAGCGCGTCGCAGATCTCGCCGAGCGTCGCCTCCACGCGCACCGCGTCGAGCATCGCCGGGATCATGTTCTCCTCGGTGCGACCGACCTCGACCATCCGGCCGAGAGCCGCGTCGACCGCTGCCTGGTCGCGGTCACGACGTCGCTCGCCCCAGGATCCGGACCTGCTCGACCTCGACCTCGTGGGAGACCCGCAGGATCTCCAGCTCGGTGGTCACCGAGTCGGTGTGCACGTTGACCCCGACGACCTACTTGTCGCCCTTCTCCAGGGCGGTCTGGTACTGGAAGGCCGCTTCGGCGATCTCGGACATGAACCAGCCCTCCTCGATGCCGCGCAGCAGGCCCTTGGTGATCGGGTTCTCGCCCCGTCCGGGTCGCCGCCGCGAGCCCGTCGGCGTCGGCCGAGGTCAGGCTCGAACCGCCCATCGCCAGGATCCGGTCGAAGATCGCGCTCGCCTCCGCCTCCATCCGGTCGGTCAGCGCCTCGACGTACCAGGAGCCGCCGAGCGGGTCGGCGACGTTGACCACGCCGGTCTCCTCCATGATCACCTGCTGGGTGCGCAGCGCGATCTCGGCGGCCTGCTCGCTGGGCAGCGCCAGGGTCTCGTCCAGCGCGTTGGTGTGCAGCGAGTTGGTGCCGCCGAGCACCGCGGCCAGCGCCTCGACAGCCGGTGCGGACCACGTTGTTGTACGGCTGCTGGGCGGTGAGCGAGACGCCGGCGGTCTGGGTGTGGAACCGCAGCCACTGCGCCTTCTCGGTCGTGGCGCCGTAGACGTCGCGCATCCACGTCGCCCAGATCCGCCGGGCGGCGCGGAACTTCGCGATCTCCTCGAAGAAGTCGAGGTGGCTGTCGAAGAAGAAGCTCAGGCCGGGCGCGAACACGTCGACGTCGAGCCCGCGCGAGAGCCCGAGCTCGACGTACCCGAACCCGTCGGCCAGCGTGAACGCGAGCTCCTGCGCGGCGGTCGAGCCGGCCTCGCGGATGTGGTAGCCCGAGACCGACAGCGGCTTGTACGCCGGGATGCCCTCGGCGCAGTACTCCATCAGGTCGCCGATCAGGCGCAGGTGCGGCTCCGGACCGAACAGCCACTCCTTCTGCGCGATGTACTCCTTGAAGATGTCGGTCTGCAGGGTGCCGTTGAGGATCGCCGGGTCGACGCCCTGGCGCTCGGCGGCGACGAGGTACATGCAGAAGATCGGGACCGCCGGGCCGCTGATCGTCATCGAGGTGGTCACCTCGCCGAGCGGGATGCCGTCGAAGAGCACGTCCATGTCGGCCGCGGAGTCGATCGCGACGCCACAGTGGCCGACCTCGCCGAGCGACTGGGGGTCGTCGGAGTCGCGGCCCATCAGCGTGGGCATGTCGAAGGCGACGCTGAGCCCGCCGCCGCCGCGGCCGAGGATCATCTTGTAGCGCTCGTTGGTCTGCTCGGCGTTGCCGAAGCCGGCGAACTGGCGGATCGTCCAGGTGCGCCCACGGTTGCCCGACGGGTACAGCCCGCGGGTGAACGGGAACTCCCCGGGCCACTCCGCAGTCGTCGGTGCCGTAGGCCGGCTCGACCTCCGCTCCCGACAGGGTGGTGAAGTCCGCGTCGCGCACGCGCGCAGCGGCGTACCGCTCCTGCCAGCGTTCCCGGGCGGTCGTCATGGATGAGATACTAGGACGTCCAAGTAAATCATCCAAGCCGACCGCCGTGCCGTCGCGAGCTCGGGCTCGGCGAATCAGAAGTCGCCGGCCGCGCTGCGGACCGGGCGGAGCAGCTCGGACAGGGCCCGCAGCGCCGCTTCGTCGAGGGCGCCGAGCCCGAACTCGGCCGCGACCAGGTCCGCGGTCGCCCGCTCGACCAGGTCACGCCCCGGCGTCGGTGATCTCGGCGAGCACGGCTCGGCCGTCGTCCGGGTGCCGCCGGCGGACGACGCAGCGCGGCGCCTTCCAGCCGGTCGACGATCGAGGTGACCGACGTCGGGTGCACCTGCAGCCGCTCGCCCATCTTGCCCAGCGGCAGCGACCCGCGCGAGGAGAAGGTCAGCAGCACCAGGGCCTCGTAGCGGGCGAAGGTCAGGCCGTGCGGCTTGAGGATCGCGTCGAGCCGGCCGAGCACCAGCTGCTGGACCCGCATCAGGGAGGTGACCGCGTGCATCTGCGGGCACGCCGTCCCAGCGCCGCCCCCACTGGGCTGCGGCCTCGTCGATCGGGTCGAAGGGGAGCACGGGCAGACCCTATGGACGAGCTGCCCGGTCAGTCGATCCGCGGAGCCCCGCGCAGGCCGGCGCGCTGCACCACGCGCTGGATGGCGAGGTCACGGGCGTCGGGGTCGCCGACGAACCTGATGTCGCGCAGGCCCTGCTCCTGCGCGGCCGACTCGAAGGTGAAGTGCCCGTAGCCGAGCACGCGCCCGGTCATCGGCTTGACCACGGTGATGTCGAGGATCCGCGCCGAGCGGCATCGTCGCCAGCGAGCGGGCGAGCACGCCCGTTGACCCGGAAGACCCGCATGTTGGTGATCACGAAGCGGTCGAGGTTCGCAGCGAGCGCCCGCCAGGCCGCCCAGCCCAGCAGCCCGAAGCCGAGCGACGAACGGCAGCCACGCGACCTGGACCGAGGCCACCACGAACAGGCCGAGGAAGCACAGCCCGCCGACGCCGATCAGCGCCGGGGACGACGTACACGACCCAGTGCTTGCAGACCTCGTCGACGATGACCTCGCCCTCCTCGCGCAGCAGGTGCCGCCCGATCTGCGGGTCGCGCAGGAAGCGCGGGAGCAGGCCATCGGCCCGGCGCTAGGACTTGACGGCGTTGATGAAGTCGATGAGGGCGCCGAACAGCGAGGTCAGCGCCTTCCACAGGGCCGCGCCACCGTCCTTGGTGGTCTGGGCGAGCCCGTTGGGGTCGGTGAACATGTAGAACCCGATGAACACCACGACGAGAAGGAGCACGCCCTTCTTCAGCACGCCTGCCATCGTCTGCTCCGATCGTCGTCCGGCGTGCGCGTCCCGAAGCGCGCACGCATACGTCGTCGTCATGTCTACCAACCCGGCGGCCTCCGGTCCGGGAGGCGCGCCCGCCGTGGGCGGGCGTCAGGTGGCTCGGATCGCGTCGAAGAATGCCTGCATCTGCGGACCGATCCTGGCGAGCTCGACGTACGGCGCGCCGGCGGCGGATCCGTCCAGGTAGGCGAACTCGATCTCGCCGTCCATCATCGACCCGGTCTGCAGGACCGGGACGCCGGCGGCCTCGGCCCGCGCGCACGCCACCGCGAGGTCGTCGACCTGGAAGCAGACGTGGTGCAGCCCGGGGCCGCAGCGGGCGAGGAACTCGGTGTGCACCGACGTCCCGGACACCGGCTGGATCAGCTCCAGCTGGAGGTCCCCGGCGTAGGCCAGGGAGATGTGCGCGGTGAACTCGGCGGGCTCGCCACGCAGCCGGGAGTGCTCCTGGTCGAAGTGGACGTCGGGGATCCGGGTCCACGGGCCGGTGCCGAACTGGTCGCGCAGCAGCACCTCGGTCGCCGCAATGTCCTCGGTGACCCAGGCGACCTGGGTGATCGGGCCTTCGCTGATCACGCGCCCGCCTCCGCCAGCCAGGCCTCGGTCCGGTCCCACAGCCGCTTCGCCGCGACCACGTCGAGCGCCTCGGTCGCCGGCTCCGCGGGTGCACAGCCGCGGAAGTACCCGTGCCGCGCCCCGGGGTCGGCGACGCAGTGCAGCGTGGTCTGCGCGCCCTGCTCAGGCGTCATCAGGACCCGGCGCTCGAGCGGGGCCGCGAGGGCTCGCAACCGGCCGAGCACCGGGCTCGTCTCGAGGCCACGGTCGGCGACGCGGGTGTACACCGAGCCCGGGTGCAGCGACATCGCCCGCAGCCCCGCCTCGCCGTGCCGGCGGTACAGCTCGCCCGCGTCGTGGACCAGCGCGAGCTTGGAGGTGCCGTACGCCGCCCAGGAGTTGTAGGGCTCCAGCCCGTCGAACATCGCGGCGTTGGTGCCGCGGCGGTGCAGCTTCGACACGACGTGCACGATCCGGGCCTCGCCGGTCCGCTCGCCCGAGCCAGCAGCGCCGGGAGCAGCAGCCGGGTCAGCTGGACCGTCCCGAGGTAGTTGGTCCGCCAGTGCACCTCGTGGCCGTCGACCAGCGGCGGCTCGGTCCATCGTCGAACGCAGGTCGAGATGGATGCCGGCGTTGTTGACCAGCACGTCGAGCCGGTCGGCGTACCGGTCCAGCAACCAGGTGGCGAACTCCGCGACCGACGTTCGGTCGGCGAGGTCGAGCGGGTGCCAGGCACTGGGGCCACCGGGAGAGGCCTCGACCGGCACGGACCTGGTGGTCACCACGACCTCGGCACCCCAGTCGGCCAGGGCCCGTGCCGTGGCCAGGCCGATCGATCCAGGGCCGGCGCCGGTCACCACGACGACCCGGCCGGCGAGGTCGTGCGGGATGGCAGTGGGGGCTGTCGGCATCAGGGTCTCTCGGCGAAGGCCGCGAGCAGCTCGTCGGCGGCGGCATACGGGTCGGTGGCGCCGGCCACCACGCGCGCCGCGAGGTCGTCGAGCTCGCTGCGGGCGTGGACGTCGCCCCAGCGCTCCCGCAGGGAGGTCACCGCGATCGCCTCGATCTCGTCGCGCGCCCGCCGCTCCCGGCGGGCCGTCAGCCCACCCGACGCGCGCAGGTGGGCGAGGTGTCGGTCGAGCGCGGCCACGAGTTCGTCGACGCCCTCACCGGTCATCGCCACCGTCTTGACGATGTCGGGCTTCCACGCACCCTCGGGACGCTCGGCGAGCGCGAGCATCGAGCGCAGCTCGCGGCGCAGCTGGTCGGCCCCGTCGCGGTCGGCCTTGTTGATCACGTAGAGGTCGCCGATCTCGAGGATCCCCGCCTTGGCGGCCTGGATGCCGTCGCCCATCCCGGGCGCCAGCAGCACCAGGGTGGTGTCGGCCATCGAGGCGATCTCGACCTCGCTCTGGCCGACGCCGACGGTCTCGACCAGGATCACGTCACAGCCGGCCGCGTCCAGCACCCGGATCGCCTGGGGTGCGGCCCACGAGAGCCCGCCGAGGTGCCCCCGCGAGGCCATCGAGCGGATGTACACCTCCGGGTCGAGCGCGTGGTCCTGCATCCGGATCCGGTCGCCGAGCAGCGCACCCCCGGAGAACGGCGAGGACGGGTCGACCGCGAGCACCCCGACCCGCTTGCCCTGCGCGCGCAGGGCACCGACGAGCGCGCTGGTCGACGTCGACTTGCCGACCCCGGGCGAGCCGGTGATCCCGACGACGTGCGCGCCGCCGTCGGTCCGCTCGCTCGCCGCCTTCGCGAGCCCGGCCATCACCTCGCGCAACAGCGGCGAGGCGTCCTCGACCAGGGAGATCAGCCGTGCGACCGAACGGGCCTCCCCCGCCCTCGCGCGCTCGACGAGGCCGGGGACGTCCGCCGTCGAGCGACGGCCGCTCCGCGCGGTCGAGCCGGTGCTCAAGCCTTCGGGCTCAGTTCGACTTGGGCACGCGCACGATCAGGGCGTCGCCCTGGCCACCGCCACCGCACAGCGCCGCTGCGCCGACGCCGCCGCCACGACGCTTCAGCTCCTGGGCGAGGGTGAGCACGATCCGGGTGCCGGACATGCCGACCGGGTGGCCGACGGCGATCGCGCCGCCGTTGACGTTGACCATGTCGTCGGTGATGCCGAGCTCCTTGGCGGACTGCAGGCCCACCGCGGCGAACGCCTCGTTGAGCTCGAAGAGGTCGATGTCGGAGACCGCGATGCCCTCCTTGGCCGCGGCCGCCTTGATCGCGTTGGCCGGCTGCGACTGCAGCGTCGAGTCGCCGGGGCCGGCCACCTGGCCGGAGGCGCCGATCTCGGCCAGCCAGGTCAGGCCGAGCTCCTCGGCCTTGGCCTTGCTCATCACGACCACCGCCGCGGCGCCGTCGGAGATCTGCGAGGACGAGCCGGCGGTGACGGTGCCGTCCTTGGAGAACGCGGGCCGCAGGCCGGCGAGCGACTCCGCGGTCGTGTCGGCGCGGATGCCCTCGTCGGCGGTGATCTCGACGTCACCCTTGCGGGTCTTGATCACCACCGGGACGATCTCGTCGTCGAAGAGCCCGTTCTTCGTCGCCAGGGCCGCGCGCTGGTGGCTCTGCGCGGAGAAGGCGTCCTGCTCCTCGCGGGTCAGCCCGTCGGAGACCTTGTTGCGCTCCTCGGTGAGCAGGCCCATCGCCTGGGTGGTGAGCTGGTCGAACAGCGCGTCGTAGGCCATCGAGTCGACCAGCGTGACGTCGCCGTACTTGAAGCCCTCACGCGACTTCGGCAGCAGGTGCGGCGCGTTCGTCATCGACTCCATGCCACCGGCCACGACGATCTCGTGCTCGCCGGCCCGGATCAGCTGGTCGGCGAGGGCGATCGCGTTGATCCCGGACAGGCACACCTTGTTGATCGTGATCGACGGGACCGAGAGCGGGATGCCGCCCTGCGTGGCCGCGGTGCGGGCGGGGTTCTGGCCGTTGCCGGCCTGGATCACGTTGCCCATGATCACGTAGTCGACCTGGTCGCCGCTCACGCCGGCCTTCTCCAGGGCGCCCTTGATCGCGACACCGCCGAGGTCGGCGGCGGACAGGTCCTTCAGTCCGCCGAGCAGGCGACCGATCGGCGTGCGCGCGCCGGCGACGATGACAGATCCGGACATGGGGTCCTCCTGGAGGTTCGCGTGAGTACCCGACCGACACTACCCAGCATCGCGCCGCGCAGGGAGGGGTCTCAGCGTCCGCGCAGTGTCGCCGTCGTCACACCCCGTTGAGGCCCCGGACGGCGTGGACGAGGATGGAGCCATGACTGACCCCGGTTCGACCTCTGCTGCGATGGACCTGCCCGAGCACCTCTTCCTCTGCATCGACCACGCGGGCGTCGCGGTGCCGGACCTCGACGCCGCGATCGAGCTCTACACGAAGGCCTTCGGGATGACCCTCGTGCACGAGGAGACCAACGAGGAGCAGGGCGTGCGCGAGGCGATGATGAGCGTCGGCGGGGACGCCGACCCGACCGGCGCCTGCATCCAGCTGCTCGCCCCGCTCGACGAGAGCTCCACGATCGCGAAGTTCCTCGACCGGTCCGGACCCGGGACTGCAGCAGCTCGCCTACCGTGTCCGCGACGTCGAGGAGGTGTCCGCGATCCTGCGCGAGCGCGGCCTCCGGCTGCTGTACGACGCCCCGAGGCGCGGCACCGCGAACAGCCGGATCAACTTCGTGCACCCCAAGGACGCCGGCGGCGTGCTCGTCGAGCTCGTCGAGCCCTCAGCCGAGAGCCACTGAGGTGTCCCCCTCGGCGACCGGGCGGTGCGCTGGTCACCGGCGGCGGGCGCGGGCTGGGTGCCCGGATCGCCGAGGTCCTCGCCGACCGCGGCCACCTCGTGCACGTGACCGACGTCGACCCGGCGGCAGCCCAGGCGACCGCGGACCGGATCGGCAACGGGGCGTTCGCCTCCGCGCTCGACGTCCGGGACCCGGAAGCCTGCGAAGCCGCGGCTGCGGAGACCGCCGCGCGCGGACGGCCGGCTCGCGGTGTGGGTCAACAACGCCGGCGTGCTGTTCACCGGCCCCGCGTGGACCAACACCCCCGAGCAGCGCCAGCTGATGCTCGACGTCAACGTGGGTGGCGTCATGAACGGCACCGTCGCGGCGATCGGGCAGATGCGCGACCACGGCGGCGGGCACGTGGTCAACATCGCCTCGCTCGCCGGCCTGGTCGCCGTCCCCGGCGAGACCGTGTACGCCGGCACCAAGCACGCCGTGATGGGGTTCAGCCTGAGCACCCAGGCCGACCTGCGGCGCGCCAAGGTCCGCGACATCCGGATCAGCTGCGTCTGCCCCGACGGCATCTGGACGCCGATGCTCGACGACAAGCTCGACGACCCCGAAGCGGCACTGTCGTTCACCGGCCGGCTGCTCGGCCGCCGACGAGGTCGCCGCCGCCGTCGCCCGGGTGCTGGACCGGCCGCGACAGGTGACCGCGGTCCCGCGCTGGCGCGGGGCGCAGGTCCGGCTGCTGGACGCGATGCCCGAGCTCGCCGTCCGGGCACTCCCGCTCGTGGTGCTCCAGGGCCGGCGGGCCCAGCGCCGGCTGCGGCGGAAGGGCCTGCCCGCGCGACTGCTCTGAGCGGCTCGTGCCCCGGTGAGACGTCGATTACACCGAGCACATTCGGAACAGACTGATGGGTAACATCCGCCGAGCCGCCGACTCACCCCTGACGTACCACCCCGGACGTACAACCAGCCCAGGAGCCTGACGTGCAGCACATCCTCGACGCCATCCTCGCCGGCGACACCTCCGCGGAGGACTTCGCCGCCCTCGAGCTTCCCGAGTCCTACCGGGCCGCGATGGTCCACAAGGACGAGGTGGACATGTTCGAGGGGATGCCCACCAAGGAGAAGGACCCGCGCAAGTCCCTGCACGTCGACGACGTGCCCCTGCCCGAGCTCGGCCCCGGCGAGGCGCTGGTCGCGGTGATGGCCAGCGCGATCAACTACAACACCGTGTGGACCTCGATCTTCGAGCCGCTGTCGACCTTCGGCTTCCTGGAGCGCTACGGCCGGATCTCCCCGCTGGCCAAGCGCCACGACCTGCCCTACCACATCGTCGGCTCCGACCTGGCCGGCGTCGTCCTCGCGACCGGGCTCGGCGTGCACACCTGGAAGCCCGGCGACCGAGGTCGTCGCGCACTGCCTCTCGGTCGAGCTCGAGGGCCCCGACGGGCACAACGACACCATGCTCGACCCCGAGCAGCGGATCTGGGGCTTCGAGACCAACTTCGGCGGGCTGGCCCAGATCGCGCTGGTCAAGGCCAACCAGCTGATGCCCAAGCCGGAGCACCTCACCTGGGAGGAGGCCGCCTCCCCGGGCCTGGTCAACTGCACCGCGTACCGCCAGCTGGTCAGCAAGAACGGCGGCGACATGAAGCAGGGCGACAACGTCCTGATCTGGGGCGCCTCCGGCGGCCTCGGCGGCTTCGCCACCCAGTACGCCCTCAACGGCGGCGCCGTGCCCGTCTGCGTCGTCTCCAACGAGGAGAAGGCCGACATCGCCCGCAAGATGGGCGCGGAGCTGATCATCAACCGGTCCGAGGAGGGCTACCGGTTCTGGAAGGACGAGCACACCCAGGACCCCAAGGAGTGGCGCGCTTCGGCGCCAAGATCCGTGAGCTCACCGGCGGCGAGGACATCGACATCGTCTTCGAGCACCCCGGCCGGGAGACCTTCGGCGCCTCGGTGTTCGTCACCCGCAAGGGCGGCACGATCACCACCTGCGCCTCGACGTCGGGCTACATGCACGAGTACGACAACCGCTACCTGTGGATGAACCTCAAGCGGATCATCAGCTCGCACTTCGCCAACTACCGGGAGTCGTGGGAGGCCAACCGGCTGATCGCCAAGGGCATGATCCACCCGACCCTGTCGAAGACCTACCCGCTCGACGAGGTCGGCCAGGCCGCGCTGGACGTGCACCAGAACGCCCACCAGGGCAAGGTCGGCGTGCTCTGCCTGGCCCCCGAGGAGGGCCTCGGCGTCCGCGACGAGGAGCTGCGCGCCCAGCACCTCGACCAGATCAACACCTTCCGCGGGGTCTGAGCGGCCGCAGGTTTCGACGACATCACGTTGTCGAACGGTGCTTCCCGAACGTAATCGCGTTCGGGGAGCACGAGTTCGTTCGGGGAGCCTGCGGGGCAGTGTCGGATTCGACCGTCCCGCTTGGGATTACCGCAGCCGTAGCGGGCAGACTGTCGCCCTGGAGCCGGGGACCGAGCCGATGCACGCCGACCTGCGAGGGAAACGATGACTGAAGACCGTGGCCTGTCCATCTTCGACGAGGAGAGCGGCGAGGACGCTCCGACCGCAGGTGATCCCCCGGGTCGAGGCGAGGCCAGCCGCGACCAGCCGGTGCGCCCAGGTCCACCGCAGCTCCGGGACCGAGACGCCGCGCATCGCCGCGCCGACGGCGATGCCCCGGTCGCACCTGGCCCCGCCGCCGGCCGGGCGCGAGCCTCCCGCTGGTGCGCCGCGGCGGCTACGACAAGGACGCCGTCGACCGGCACCTGCGCACCGCGGCCGCCGAGAAGGCCGGCCTGCTCGCCAGCCTCAACGAGGCCCAGGGCAAGCTGAAGGTCCTCGAGGCGCAGAACTCCGAGCTGCGCGAGAACGCTCGCCGAGAACGAGACGCCGTCGTACGCCGGTCTCGGCGGCAAGGCCAGCGAGATGCTCCGGCTCGCCGAGGAGCAGGCCGACGAGGTGCTCGCACGAGGCGAACGGCGCAGGCCGCCGAGATCCGCGACCAGGCGGTCCGCGAGGCCGAGGCGATCAAGGCGACAGGCCGAGAGCGACGCCGACGACATGCGCCTGGTGCAGCTCGGCGAGCTCGACGAGCTGCGGGCCCGCACGATGGCCGAGATCGAGGCCGAGCGCCGCCGCCTGAAGGCCGACGCCGAGGACCACCTCGCCGCGGCCCGGCGCGAGGCCGACCAGCTGCGGCTGGCGACCGAGCAGGAGGCCGCCGCGCTGCGCACCAGCGCCACCCGCGAGGCCGAGCAGCATGCGGGCGGCGGTCGACCGCGAGGTCCAGGAGGCCCGCCGCACGCTCGCCGTCGAGCGCGAGCGCCTCGCCCGCGAGGCCGCCGAGCACCACAGCACGGCGACCGCCGAGACCCAGCGCCTCGTCCAGGAGGCCGAGGCGCGCGCCAACGCCGCCGAGGACCGTGCCCGGGAGTCGACCAACGCGGCGCGACCGAGCGGCGCGACCTCGCCGACCGCCGAGGCCGAGTCGCTGCTGGCCAAGGCGCGGCGCGAGGCCGAGCAGCTGGTCGAGCGCGGCCAAGAAGGAGGCCGACAGCCTGCGCACCAGCGGCAAGGCCGAGGCCGAGCGCGACCTCGCCGCGATCAAGGCCGAGGTCGACCGGATGTCGCAAGCGGCGCGACGCGATCGTCGCGCCAGCTCGCCGCCCTCAAGGACGTCGTCGCCGGGTTCGGCGACGATTCCGACGGAGGCGGCCGAGGCGGCCACCGACGAGCACGGCCCGGACGACGCGGCCGACACCGAGTAGCGACATTCGTTCGGTAGGTTCCCGCGCATGACCGACGAGGCCGTGCCGGGACGCTGCTGCCGACTCCGAGACCGAGGACCTGGAGCCGCAGGCGGCGGCGTCGCCGTACGGCGAGCCCGGACCGCCGCTGGAGCACACGCCGTTCTACGTCGGCCTCCTCGGCGGGCTGGGGTTCGCCGTCGCGTACTGGCTGGCCACCCGTTTCCTGCAGATCGGCTCGGTGCTGATCCTGGTGGTCGTCGCGATGTTCCTCGCCGCCGGCCTGAACCCGATCGTCGAGTTCTTCATGGCGCCGCGGGCTCAAGCGCGCCGTGGGCGCTGCTCGTGGTGATCGCCGGGGTGCTGCTGGCGATCGCCCTGTTCATCCTCGCGATCGTCCCGGTGGTCACCGACCAGGTGACCACGATCACCGACAACGCGCCGGGCTGGCTCGACCAGCTCACCCACAACAAGCAGATCCAGCGACCTCAACGACCAGTACGACATCGTCTACAAGGCCAAGGACTACATCCAGTCCGGCGACCTCGCCACGACCGTCTTCGGCGGCGCGCTCAACGTCGGGCTGAAGGTGCTCTCGCTGCTCGGGCAACATCTTCGTGGTGATCGTCCTGACGCTGTACTTCCTGGCGTCGCTCCCGACCATCAAGACACGCGATGTACCAGCTCGCGCCGGCCTCGCGCCGCGACCGGGTCAGCAAGCTCGGCGACCAGATCGTGCGCGGCATCGGCGGCTACGTCTCGGGGGCGTTCGTGATCGCGACCCTCGCCGGGCGTGAGCACGCTGGTGTTCCTGGTCGATCATCGGGCTCGGCCAGTACGCCGTCGCGCTCGCCCTCGTGGTCGCGCTGCTCGACGTGATCCCGATGATCGGCGCGACCCTGGGCGCGATCATCGTCTGCGCGATCGCGTTCGCGACCGACCTCGAAGATGGGCATCGCCGCGGTGATCTTCTACATCGCCTACCAGCAGATCGAGAACTACGTGATCTACCCACGGGTGATGTCGCGCTCGGTGGAGATCCCCGGGGCGATGACGGTGATCGCGGCCCTGATCGGCGCCGCCCTGCTCGGCGTGGTCGGCGCGCTGCTCGCGATCCCGACCGCCGCGGCGGTGCTGCTGATCGTCCGCGAGGTGTGGGTCAGGCGACAAGACGCGCGGTAGCTCCACCTGCCCGGCCGCGCACCGGACGCCGAGCCGTGGTCTCACCCCGGTTGACCACGACCAGTCCGGCCAGCACCAGGACGCCGCCGACCAGCTGCGGCCACCGCGGCAGCTGGCCCAGGAGCCACCACGCGGCCAGCAGCGCCGCCAGCACCTCCAGCGAGCCCCACGAAGGAGGCCAGTCGCGGACCCAGGCGCCGCGACGCCGCGATCCCGCTGACGTAGGCGACGGCGGCGGTGACCACACCGAGGCCGAGCAGCGGGAGCCAGAACGGCACGGTCGTCGCTCGGTAGGTGACGTCGGCCCTGCTCACGTCGAGCGGCACCACCCCGAGTGCTCCTGCCGCGCTGAGCACCACCGTCGCCAGCACCAGCCCGGCCGCCGCGAGCACCAGCGGAGGCAGGTCGCTGTCGCCGGCCGACACCACGAAGTACACCGCCGCGCCCGCCATCGCGACCAACGCCCAGGCGACGCCGACCCCGCTCAGGTCGGCACCCGAGAGCAGGTCGAGCACCAGGACCAGCCCGACGGCCGCCACGGCCGCACCGACGACGGTGGTGCGACCCGGCCGATGGTCGTGCCGGAGCCACATCCAGCCCGACCACCGCGACCGGCGCGGTGTACTCGATCAGCAGCGCGACGCCCGACGTCCATGTGCCGCACGGCGTTGAAGTAGGCGAGCTGGCGCGCCGGCGACCGCGAAGACGCCGTACGCCGACGATCAGGGGCAGGTGCGCACGCAGCTCGCGCCCAGCGGCCGTCGCAGGGCGACCACGGCTGGGACCAGGAGCACCGCGCCGCCACCCCGACCCGCACGACGACCGCGCCGCCGGCGCTCCACCCGGCGTCCATGAGCCCGCTCGCCAGGGCGCCGGAGAGGCCGAACGACGCGGCGGACAGCACCGCGAACCACAGGCCCGCGATCCGCGATCCGGTGGCGGACGCCGGCCCGATCGGAGTCGCGTCATGGGTCAGCGTCGCCATGGCTCATGACCGTAGATTCTCGTTGGTAAGGTGTCAACGTGATTTTCGCTCATGACACCGAGGCAGCCCTGCTCGCCGCGGTCGAGCTCGCCAACTCGGGGCTGGAGCCGGACACGATGACGACCGTCGCGGACCTCGACCGGTTCTTCGTGCAGTACGTCTACACCGGCTCGCACGCGCAGACGACCGCCGAGCTCGACGCGGTGCGAGCGCTCCGGGCGCCGCTCCGGGCGCTGTTCACGAGCTCGCGCGACGGACGCCGTCGCGACGGTCAACCAGATGCTCGCCGATGCCGGGGCCCTCCCCCAGCTGGTGCGTCACGGCGACGTCGACTGGCACATCCATGCCGTCGGCCCCGACGCCCCGCTCGCGACCCGGATCGTCGTGGAGACCGCGATGGCGATGATCGACGTCATCCGCGCCGACGAGATGTCCCGCTTCGCGGTCTGCGCCGACGACGACTGCGAGGGTGTCGTGCTCGACCTGTCGCGCAACCGCTCCCGCAGGTTCTGCTCCACGGCCTGCGGCAACCGCAACGCCGTGGCGGCGTACCGCTCACGCCGGCGCGCACGCGACGACGCCGTCGCTCAGGCGAGGAACTGACTCAGCACCTCCACGAACACCTCGGGCTGCTCGGAGTGCACCCAGTGGCCGGCGTCCTTGATCCGCACCCGCCGATTGCCCGGGAACCAGCGGTCCATCGCCGGCGCGTAGTCGTCGCGCACGTAGTCCGAGCGGGCGCCCGCGATCCACAGCACCGGCCCGGCGTACGGCGCGAGCCCGGCGAGGCTCTCCTCCGGCCAGCCGCCGACCTCGGCGAGGTCCGCGCCCAGCACGTCGAGGTTCACCTGCCAGCTCCAGGTGTCGCCCTCGTGCCGGAGGTTCTGGAGCAGGAACGCCGCGCACCGTCGCACTCGGAACCGCCTCCTCGAGCGCCGCGTCGGCGTCGCTGCGCCGCTCGAGGCGAGTCAGATCGATCGCCTGCATCGCCTCGATGTAGCGGCTGAACTCCCGGGCACCCTCGTACGCCACCGGCGACACGTCCACCACGCACAGCCGCTCGACCAGCTCGGGGCGCCGCAGCGCCAGCACCATCGCGACCTTCCCACCCAGCGAGTGACCGACCAGGGCGACCGGGTCGTCGGCCGTGAGCAGCTCGGCGACCTGGTCGGCCACGTCGACGAAGTCGAAGAACTCCTGCCACGGCGATCGGCCGTGGTGCGGCAGGTCGACCAGCAGGACACGATGCTCGGGCGCCAGCGCCTTGGCGATCTGCGTCCAGTTCCGGCCCTGGCCGAACAGCCCGTGGAGGAAGACGACGCGGGAGCCGTGGTCGCCGTACTGCTTCGCGTGGAGAGCGGACACCGGGCCAGTGTGTCAGCGCGAGAAGTCGAACAGCTCACCGATGCCGTCGAAGACCGAGCCGGGCTCGGCGCCGGCGTGCACCCGCCCCACGCCCGCCGCGCTCAGCGGGTCAGTCGCAGCACGCCGAGCGCGACGACGTAGGTCACCCCGCCGAGCGCGGCGAGCTGGTAGTACGGCGACCCGTCGTGTCCCTGCGCGATCTCGACCATGAACATCACCAGGCTGGCGAGCAGCACGGCCATGCCGGCCGCCAGGGACGCGTCCCGGTCGTGCCCGGCGATCCGTTCGTCGCGCCCACTGAGCAGCCCGTCGACGTACTCGCTGCGCCGGCCGGCCAGGACGAAGCCCAGCGCGGCCACCAGCATGATCGCGAGACCCACGACGCCGAAGGTCGTCTGGTCGCCGACCAGGCCGGCGACGAGGTAGCCGACCCCGGCGACCACGGCCACGGTGGGCGCCGCCCAGCGACGGACGGCGGGTGCGTGTCGGTCATTCATCGACATGGAAGATCCCCTCCACGGTCGCTTCGAAGTACCGCGCGATCCCGAGAGCGAGCGTCAGCGACGGCAGGTAGCGACCGTTCTCGATCGAGTTGATGGTCTGGCGCGAGACCCCGAGCGCCTCAGCGAGCGTCCCCTGGGAGATCCCGCGCAGCATTCGCAGGTCCCGCACGTCGTTCCTCACCTGACAAGCATGCTTTACAGGCCCGCCGGGTGTCAAGTTCGCTTGACAGGCCAGCTCCGGCCCCGGCTCAGCGGGTCGAGTAGTCCCGGAACCCTCGCTTGGTCTTGCGGCCCGAGGTAGCCCGCGGTGACCAGGTGCTCGAGCAGCGGCGCCGGCGCGAACCCGGGCTCGCGGAACTCCAGGTAGAGCTCGCGCTCGATCGCCAGCGACACGTCGTTGCCGACCACGTCGAGCAGCTCGAAGGGCCCCATCGGCAGCGCACAGCCCTGCTTCATCGCGGTGTCGATGTCGTCGGCGGTCGCGTAGTGCGCCTCGAGCATCTTGATCGCGTCGTTGAGGTAGGGGAACAGCAGCGCGTTGACGATGAAGCCGGCGCGGTCGCCGCAGGAGACCGGCGACCTTGCCGATCGCCGCGCACAGTGCCCGCGTGGTCTCGGCGACGTCCTCGTGCGGTGGAGACCGTCGAGACCACCTCGACCAGCTTCATCACCGGCGCCGGGTTGAAGAAGTGCATCCCGATCACGTCGCCGGGCCGCTTGGTCGCCTGCGCGCACGCGATGACCGGCAGCGAGGAGGTGGTGGTCGCCAGGATCGCGCCCTGCTTGCAGATCTCGTCGAGGTTCTCGAACAGGGTGGTCTTGACCTTGAGGTCCTCGGCGATCGCCTCGACGACGAGGTCGACGTCCGCGAGGTCGTCGAGCTTCGTGGTGCCGGTGAGCCGGCGCGAGCACCTCGCCCTTCTGCGACTCCTCCAGCTTGCCGCGCTGGATCGCCTTGTCCAGCGAGCGCTCGATCGTCGGCGCGGACCGCCGCCGACCTTGTCCTGCGAGCGGCCGACGTACACGCACGTCGTACCCGGCCTTGGCGAACACCTCGACGATCCCGGTGGCCATCGTGCCGGTGCCGACGACGCCGACCTGGGCGATGTCGTGGCGCAGCTGCGGGCTTGTCGTCGGCCGACGGCGTCTTCTCGTCGGCGACCACGACCGGGCTGTCCGGGCTCCTCGTAGGTGTAGAAGCCCCGCCCGCTCTTGCGGCCCAGCATGCCCGCCGTGACCATCTGCTTGAGGATCGGCGCCGGAGCGTGCAGCCGGTCGCGGCCCTGGCGGTACATCGTCTCGAGGATCTCGTACGCCGTGTCCAGCCCGATCAGGTCGAGCAGCGCCAGCGGACCCATCGGGTAGCCGCAGCCGAACCGCATCGCCGCGTCGATGTCCTCGCGGGAGGCGTACTGGCCCTCGTACATCGCGACCGCGTGGTTGAGGTAGCCGAACAGCAGCGTGTTGGCGATGAAGCCGGCCTTGTCGCCGCAGACGACCGGGTTCTTGCCGACCGCCCGGACCAGCGCGGTGACGTCCTCGAGGACGTCGGGCTCGGTGACGACGGTGCGGACGACCTCGACCAGGCCCTGCACCGGCGCCGGGTTGAAGAAGTGCACGCCGATCGACCCGGCCCGGGTGCGAGCTCGCCGTGCTCAGCTCGGTGACCGAGAGCGAGGAGGTGTTCGTCGCGATCACGGCGTCCTCGCGGACGATGCCGTCCAGCCGCTGGAACACCGCCTTCTTGATCTCGGGCGACTCCACCACCGCCTCGACGACGAGGTCGGCGTCCTTCGACCTCGGCCAGGTCGGTGGTGAACGTGATCCGGCCGAGCAGCGCCGCCTGGTCCTCCTCGGTGAGCTTGCCGCGCGCGACCGCTCGTCCGGTGGAGTGGTCCAGGTGCGCGCGGCCGCGCGTCGAGGGTCTCGTCGTTGAGCTCGACGCCGACGACCGCGTAGCCCGTAGCGGGCGAAGACCTCCGCGATGCCGGCGCCCATCGTGCCGAGGCCGATGACGCCGATGGTCGTGAACGTGCGTGGTGCGCGGCCTGGGCCTGCTCGGGAGCTGCAGTCGTCATGCCCCGCATGATCGCACGGCCGCGATCGCGGAGGTCCACCCCCGTCAGGAACTGCGCTGAGGGCGCCCTGACTAGCGGTAGTCGTGGAAGCCCTTCCCGGTCTTGCGGCCCAGGTGCCCGTCGGCGACGACCTGCTCGAGCAGCGCCGCCGGGGCGAAGCCGGGCTCCTTGAACTCGGTGAACAGCTCGTTCTGGATCGCGAGCGAGACGTCGTTGCCGACCACGTCGAGCAGCTGGAACGGTCCCATCGGGAAGCCGGCCTGCTCCTTGATCGCGGCGTCGATCTCGGCCAGGTCCGCCGCGCCGGACTCGTGCAGCTTCACCGCGTCGTTGAGGTAGGGGAACAGCAGGCAGTTCACGATGAAGCCGGCCCGGTCGCCGCAGGAGACCGCGACCTTGCCGACCTTCGCGCACAGCGCGCGCGACGGTCTCGTCGACGTCCGGCGCAGTCAGGTCGGTGGTGACCACCTCGACCAGCTTCATCACCGGGGCCGGGTTGAAGAAGTGCATCCCGATGACCGCACTCCGGTCGCGAGGTGGCGTCGGCGCAGCTGGGTGATCGGCAGCGACGAGGTCGTGGTGGCCAGGATCGCGCCCGGCTTGCAGATCCGGTCGAGGTCGCGCGAACAGCTCCAGCTTGAGCTCGAGGTCCTCCGCGATCGCCTCGACGACGAGGTCGACGTCGGCCAGCGCCTCGCGGGACGGTCGCGCCGGTCGAGCCGGGCCAGCACCGTCGGCCTTGGCCGCCTCGTCGAGCTTGCCCTTCTCGATCGCCTGTCCAGCGCCTTGCGTCGATCGCCGGCGGACACCGGCGACCTTCTCGTCGCTGCGGCCGACGACGACGACCTCGTAGCCGGCCTTGGCGAACACCTGCGACGATGCCCGAGGCCATCGTGCCGGTGCCGACGACTCCGACCGTGGCGATCTCGTGACGCAGCTGCGGTGCCGCCGCGTCGGCACCCGACGGCTCGTCGGCGAACGTGCGACCCTCGGCGACCAGCTTCTCGAGCAGGTCGGCCGGCCGGTGGAGGTCGTCGCCGGTCTCGGCGTACCGCGCCGCGAGCTGGTCGCGCACGCGTCGCGAGGCCGAGCTCGTCGAGCATGGTCAGCGGGCCCGGCCGGGTAGCCGCAGCCGAAGCGCATCGCGGCGTCGATGTCGGCGCGCGAGGCGTACGCCGTCTCGTACATCCGCACCGCGTGGTTCAGGTACGGCAGCACCAGGGTGCCGAAGATCTGCTCGGGAGGGGTCATGCACGCGAGGATGGCATGTTGCTACCGGTGGGTAACGGGCGTTCCACCAGTCGGGCTGTGGGTTGGGTCACGTCGTGGTGGGTGCAGCCGGGGCGGGTAGATTGCCTCCCCGTGAGACTCGTCGTCGCGCGCTGCCAGGTCGACTACGCCGGGCGGCTCTCCGCCCACCTGCCGATGGCCACCCGGGTGCTGATGATCAAGGCCGACGGGTCGGTGCTGGTCCACTCCGACGGCGGGTCCTACAAGCCGCTGAACTGGATGAGCCCGCCGTGCTCGGTGAAGGAGGGCACCTCCGAGGACGGTCACGTCGAGTGGGTGGTCACGAGCCGGACCGACGACACCCTGCGGATCCTGATCGAGGAGATCCACCACGACTCCTCCCACGACCTCGGCGTCGACCCGGGCCTGCAGAAGGACGGCGTCGAGAAGCACCTGCAGGAGCTGCTCGCCGACCACCCGGCGACGCTGGCCCCCGGTCTGACCCTGGTCCGCCGGGAGTACCCCACCGCGATCGGTCCCGTCGACCTGATGTGCCGCGACGCCGAGGGACGCTCGGTGGCCGTCGAGATCAAGCGCCGCGGTGAGATCGACGGCGTCGAGCAGCTGACCCGCTACCTCGAGCTGCTCAACCGCGACCCGCTGCTCACGGCAAA
This sequence comes from uncultured Actinomycetota bacterium, assembly GCA_963731485.1. Lineage (GTDB taxonomy): Bacteria > Actinomycetota > Actinomycetes > Propionibacteriales > Nocardioidaceae > Marmoricola. The sequence goes on along the minus strand of CAVSVQ010000006.1, from coordinate 63,634 downwards.
TGGTCCGCGGGATCTTCGCCGCCCAGGAGATCAAGCCGCAGGCGCGGGTCCTCGCCGAGGACCGCGGGATCACCTGCGCAGTCGTCGACTACGACGCCCTGCGAGGACTGGACGACCCCACCGAGCGGCTGTTCTGACCGGTCTCACTCCAGCGGGAGGTCGATCCGGAACGTCGAGCCGTGCTCGTCGCTCTGGACCACGCGGATCCCGCCGCGATGGGCCTCGACGATCGCCGACGCGATGGAGAGGCCGAGGCCGGCCCCGGGGATCTCGTGGGCGACCGCCACCGGCGAGCGGTACAGCCGCTCGAACACACGCTCGTGATCGGCGTCGCCGATGCCGATCCCGGTGTCGACGACGTCGATGCGCGCCGTCGAGCCGACCGTCTCGAGGCGGACGGTCACCTCCCCGTCCTCCGGTGTGAACTTGATCGCGTTCGACACCAGGTTGTCGATCGCCTGGCCCAGGCGGTGTGGGTCGCAGGTCGCCCGGAGCTCACGGTCCGGCAGCTCGGCGCTGATCCGGAGACCAGCAGCACTGGCACGCGGGATCGCCGACTCGACGATGTCCCGCACCGTCGCCGTGAGGTCGACCTCCTCGAGGTCGAGCGCCAGCTTGCCCTCACTGATGCTCACCAGCGTCAGCAGGTCGTCGACGAGACGGATCTCACGGCGCCCGTTGCGGAGGATCACCGAGACGAAGTGCTCGTGCTCGGGGCTCAGGTCACCGGCGTCGGCCAGCAGCTCGGCGAATCCCATCATCGAGGTCAGCGGGGTCCGCAGCTCGTGCGAGACCGTCGCGAAGAAGACGTCCTTCGCCCGGGTCGTCTCCTCCTGGATGCGCCGACGCTCCTCGGCCTCACGCATTGCCTCCACGATGGCGAGGTTCTCGGTGACGTCGCGCACGTGCGCCATCACCAGCGCGCCCTCCTCGGTCTCCAGCGGAGCGAGCGAGATCTCCACCGGGAACTCGGTCCCGTTCTTGCGCTTGCCGAACATGCCGCCGGCCAGGCTCAACGGGCGCGGCCGCGGCGTGCTGGCGACGTAGCTCTCGCGGAAGTTCACGTGGTTGCCGACGAACCGGTCCGGGATCAGCATCTCGACCCGCCGGCCGAGCAGCTCGGCTCGGGCGTAACCGAACATCTCCTCGACCCGGACGTTCGCCAGCACGATCTGGCCGCCAGCGTCCACGATCACCACGGCGTCCGGCACCGCCTCGAGGAACCGCCGGAACAGGTCGTCCTCGGTCCGCGACCGTCCGGCCTTCCGGATCGCCGCGAGCACGAGCGTGCCCTTCTCGGTGTCGAGGGGACTGAGCGAGATCTCGACCGGCGTACGGCGGCCGTCCTTGCACTGCGCGGACAGCTGGAGGCCGGAGCCCATCTCCCGCACCGTCGGATCGGCGAGGTAGCCGGCTCGGTACTTCCGGTGGACCTCGCGCAGCTCGATCGGCACCAGGATCTCGAGGGGCTGGCCGGTGAGCTCGCCGCTCCGGTACCCGAGCATCCGCTCGCACCGCGGGTTCGCACGCACGATGACGCCGCGCTGGTCGACGACGACCATCGCGTCCGGCGCAGCACTCAGTAGCGCGGCAACGCCGCCCTGGCGGATCGGGACCCCACGTCTGGATGCATCAGACTCCCCCAACGGCAGCGCCCCGAGCCGCGCGGTGGACTTCCATCCTACTGAGCGCGGGGCCTGCGCGATCACAAACTGGCAATTCCGGTGTAGGCTCGAGCGAGCGGGAGCTTCGAGCCGGAAGGTGGTGCCGGTGGTGTCGGTCTGCGCACCAGCGTGATGCTGCCCCCGTGCGCCTCGGCGATCGCGAGCGCGATCGTCAGGCCGAGCCCGGCGCCGGGCACCTGCTGGGCCACGGCGGAGCCGGAGCGGTAGAGGCGCTCGAAGATCCGCTGCGAGTCGCTCGTCCGGATGCCGTTGCCGGAGTCGGCGACGTCGATCTCGGCCTCGCCGTCGCTCATGCGCAGGCAGACCCGGACACGAGCCGCCCGCGGGGGTGAACTTGAGCGCGTTGGAGAGCAGGTTGTCGATCGCCTGGCCGATCCGGTCCCGGTCGACCTCGACCTGCACCGGGAAGCCGGGATCTCCAGCCGAGCTCGATGCCGACCTCGTCGGCGCGCGGGCGGGCGGACTCGACCGCGTCACGGACCACCGACTCCAGGTCGACGGCCAGCGGCCGGATCGCCAGCCCACTCTCCTCGATCGCCACCAGCGTGAGCAGGTCGTCGACCAGCCGCAGCTCGCGCTCGGCGCTGCGGGTGATCACCTGGAGGAACCGCTGACCCTGGGGGCTCAGCTCCTCCAGGTCGGCCATCAGCTCGCTGTACCCGAGCATCGAGGTCAGCGGCGTGCGCAGCTCGTGGGAGACCGTCGCGAAGAACTCGTCCTTGACCCGATCCGCCTCCTCCTGCAGTACGCCGGCGCTCGCTGATGTCACGCACCGCCGCCGAGACCAGCAGACCCTCCTCGGTCTCCAGCGGCGCCAGCGAGATCTCCACGGGGAACTCCGAGCCGTCCTTGCGCCGGGCGAACAGGTCGCCGGCCAGACCCATCGGACGGGTGCGGGGCTCGGCGACGTATCCGGAGCGGAAGGCGTTGTGCTGCCCGGCGAACCGCTCGGGCACCAGCACCTCGACGTGCGCCCGACCAGCTCGTCACGCTGGTATCCGAACCACTTCTCGACCCGGGCGTTGACCAGCACGATCCGGCCGCGCTCGTCAACGATGACCATCGCGTCCGGGGCAGCCTCCAGCAGCCCGCGGAACAGCCGCTCCTCGCGGCCGAGGTCCGCGGCCTCGGTCTTCACCCCCCGAGTCCGCTTGCATGAGACTCCCTGTCCGGCCGGCCCCTCCAGCCGACGAGGAAATGCTACTCGGCGGCTCGGGCCCGCGGGAGCGGAATCGGACTTCAGGGCCGGTCAGATCGGCAGGTCGTGGGCCTTCCGGATCGCTGCGACGATGCCGGCCATCGTCTCGGTCAGGCTGAAGTCCTTCGGGGTGAACACCGCCGCAACGCCCAGCTCGAGCAGGCGCCGGGCATCGGAGTCGGGAATGATTCCCGCCGACGATGACCGGCACGTCCGTCGAGTCCCGCCGCCCGCATCAGGTCGAGCACGTCGGGCACCAGCTCCATGTGCGACCCGGACAGGATCGACAGCCCGACGCAGTGCACGTCCTCGGCGACCGCGGCGGCAACGATCTGCTCGGGGGTGAGCCGGATGCCCTGGTAGACCACCTCGAAGCCCGCGTCGCGGGCCCGCACGGCGACCTGCTCGGCACCGTTGGAGTGCCCGTCCAGGCCCGGCTTGCCCACCAGCAGCCGCAGCCGGCCGCCGAGCTCCTCGCCGGTCCGGCGCACGCTTCGCGCACCCGGGTCAGCTCGCCCCGGCCACCCGCCTCGGCCGACACCGCACCGCACCCGGCGACACCGGTCGGGGCGCGGTACTCGCCGAACACCTCGCGCAGCGTGCCGGCCCACTCGCCGGTGGTCGCGCCGGCGCGGGCGGCGGCCAGCGTCGCGGTCATCAGGTTGGCGCCGGTCTTGGCGTCCTCGGCCAGCGCACGCCAGCGCGCTCTGCACGGCGGCCTCGTCGCGCTCGGCCCGCCAGGCCTCCACCGAGGCGATCGCCTGGCGCTCGGCCTCCGGATCGGCGGTCTGGATGGCCGCGTCCAGGTCGGCGGTCAGCGGCGAGGGCTCGGTCGTCTCGAACTTGTTCACCCCGACGACGACGTCCTCGCCGCTCTCGATCCGGGCCCGGCGGGCGGCGTGCGAGACTGACCAGCGCCTGCTTCATGTAGCCCGACTCGACGGCCGCCACCGCGCCGCCCATCGCCTGGATCCGGTCGATCTCGGCGCGGGCGTCGGCGACCATCTGCTCGACCTTGGCCTCGATCACGCGCGAGCCGTCGAAGATGTCGTCGTACTCCAGCAGGTCGGACTCGAAGGCGAGCACCTGCTGCAGCCGCAGCGACCACTGCTGGTCCCACGGACGCGGCAGGCCGAGCGCCTCGTTCCAGGCCGGCAGCTGGACGGCGCGCGCGCGGGCGTTCTTCGACAGCGTCACGCCGAGCATCTCCAGGACGATCCGCTGGACGTTGTTCTCCGGCTGCGCCTCGGTCAGGCCCAGCGAGTTCACCTGGACGCCGTACCGGAACCGGCGCATCTTCTCGTCCGTGACCCCGTAGCGCTCGCGGGTGATCTCCTCCCAGAGCTCGACGAAGGCGCGCATCTTGCACATCTCCTCGACGAACCGCACGCCGGCGTTGACGAAGAACGAGATCCGCCCGACCACCTTCTCGAAGTCCTCGGCGCGAGACCTGGCCGGAGTCCTTGACCGCGTCGAGGACGGCGATCGCCGTGCACAGCGCGTAGGCGAGCTCCTGGGTCGGGGTCGCGCCGGCCTCCTGCAGGTGGTAGCTGCAGATGTTGATCGGGTTCCACTTCGGGATGTTGTTGACCGTGTAGGCGATCGTGTCCGCGGTCAGCCGCAGCGAGTGCTCCGGCGGGAACACGTAGGTGCCGCGGGAGAGGTACTCCTTGATGATGTCGTTCTGGGTCGTGCCGGCCAGCTTGCGCGTGCACGTCCGATGCGGGTCGGCATCCCGGGCTCTGCTCCTCGGCGACCACCTGGTAGAGCGCCAGCAGCCACATCGCGGTGGCGTTGATCGTCATCGAGGTGTTCATCTCGATCAGCGGGATGTCCTGCGAACAGCCGGCGCATCTCGCCCAGGTGCGGGATCGGCACCCCGACCTTGCCGACCTCGCCGCGGCTGAGCGGCGAGTCCGGGTCGTAGCCGGTCTGGGTCGGCAGGTCGAAGGCCACCGACAGCCCGGTCTGACCCTTGGCGAGGTTGGTGCGGTACAGCTTGTTCGACTCCGCCGCCGAGCTGTGCCCGGCGTAGGTCCGCATCACCCAGGGCGGTCCTTCGGCTGGGGTTCGTCTAGCGCTCATGGGAGGAGCGTAGGCCGCTCGGGCTACCGACCGGTACGGGATGTGCACTGTCTCACGTGCGTCCGATCGGTCACATCACGCCGACTCGGCTGCGAACTGCCGGGAGTCCTCCACGGATGCCTGCCCTCGGGCGGGCGCCTCGCCCTCTTTGGGGTCATTGCCCGGATTCGTGGCGTCTCAACCGACCTCACGGACGACGTCTGCACCGAGACCGGCCAGCACCTCCGCGAAAAACGGGTAGCCGCGGTCGATGTGCTGGGACTCCGCCACGGTGGTGACTCCCTGGGCCGCGAGCCCGGCCAGCACCAGCGCCGCGCCGGCCCGGATGTCGTGGGCGACCACCGGCGCGCCCGACAGAGCATCGGCACGCCACGGACGACAGCGTGGTGGCCGTCGGTGTGCAGGTCCGCGCCGAGGCGGGCCAGCTCCTGGGCGAACATGAACCGCGACTCGAAGACGTTCTCGGTGATCATCGCCGTGCCGTCGCTGACCGAGGCGAGCGCCATCGCGAACGGCTGCAGGTCGGTCGGGAACCCGGGATAGGGCAGCGTCACCACGTCGAACGACCGCAGCCGCCGGTCGACGGCGACCGCGAACCCGGATCCGGTCACGGCAACCTCCGCACCCGCGTCGCCGAGCTTGTCCAGCACCAGGTCGAGGTGGCGCGGCCACGCCGCCCTCGACGGTGACGTCGCCGCCGGCGATCGCCGGCAGCGAACGCCCAGGTGCCGGCGACGATCCGGTCCGCCACGGTCGCGTGCTCGACCGGCGTCAGCCGGTCCACCCCGTCGATCGTCGAGCGTCGAGGAGCCGATGCCGTCGATCCGCGCGCCCATCGCGACGAGCATCCGGCACAGGTCGACGATCTCGGGCTCGCGGGCGGCGTTGTCGAGCACGCTGGTGCCCCGCGCGAGCACGGCCGCCATCAGCAGGTTCTCGGTGGCCCCGACCGACGGGAAGTCCAGCCACAGCGCCGCACCCCTCGAGGCCGCCGGCCACCTCGGCGACGACCTGGCCGTGCTCGACCCGCACCGTGGCGCCCAGCTCGCGCAGTCCCGCCATGTGCATGTCCAGACCGCGCGACCCGATCGCGTCGCCACCGGGAAGCGCGACGCTGGCGCGACCGCAGCGGGCGACCAGCGGACCGAGCACGGCGATCGAGGCCCGCAGCCTGCGCACCAGCTCGTACGGCGCCTCCCAGCTCAGCTCCTCGGGCACCTCGATCCGGGCGAGCCCGCTCGTGCACGCCTGCGTCGGGTCGACATCGGGGTGGGTGATGATCGACCGTGCACCCGAGCCGCTCGAGCAGCTGGCCCATCACCTCGACGTCGAGGATGTCCGGCACGTTGCGGATCACGCTGGTGCCCGGAGCCAGCAGCGCGGCGGCCATCAGCTTCAGTGCGGAGTTCTTCGCCCCGCCGACGTGGACGGTCCCGACGAGCGGCTGCACCCGCGGTCCCGCCGAGGTGATCTGGAAGCTCTCCACGACGAGCCACCCTAGACCGACCGGGCCGGCACGTCCGCGCCCCTACGCTGGCACCATGGTCAACCTCACCCGCATCTACACCCGCACCGGCGACGCGGGTGAGACCCGCCTCGGCGACATGAGCACCACGTCGAAGACCGACCCGCGGCTCCAGGCCTACGCGACCGTCGACGAGGCGAACGCCCACCTCGGCGTCGCGCTTGCCGCCGGCGGCCTGGAGGACGACGTGGCGCGCCGTGCTCACCCACGTCCAGAACGACCTCTTCGACGTCGGCGCCGACCTGTGCACCCCGGTGGTCCCCGACCCCGAGCACCCGCCGCTGCGCATCGAGCAGGACTACGTCGACCGCCTCGAGGGCTGGTGCGACCGCTACAACGAGCACCTGCCGGCGCTGCGGTCGTTCATCCTCAACGGCGGCACGCCCGCTGCCGCCCACCTGCACGTCGCCCGCACGGTCGTGCGCCGCGCCGAGCGCGAGGCCTGGGCCGCCTGGGCGGAGTACGCCGAGCTCGATGAACCCGCTGGCGCTGACCTACCTCAACCGGCTCTCCGACCTGCTGTTCATCCTCGCCAGGTACGCCAACCGGGAGGAGGGCGACGTGCTGTGGGTGCCGGGCGGGGAGCGGCTTCATCCTCCGACTGATCCGGCTCACCTTCTGCTGTGGTCGGGGCGAACGCAGCGACGACGAGGCTCCGCGGGTGGCCGGGTCGCGCTGTCGGGCAGAGGTTGTGGAGGATTGGTGTCACCTGGTGACAGTCAGACTCCACAACCTGGCATTGGGTGAGATCGCCGGCGTCTGGCGCCGGCAAACGCACCCAAAGCCGCGCCCGACCGCAATCCGAGACCACAGCGCTCCCTCGTCGCTGCGCCTTTCCCGACCACGTACGGACCGGCAGCCGAAACGGTCGCGCTCAGCTCACGTCGCGCCGCAGCGTCAGGAACCGCCCCAGCACGGCGAACAGCACGGCGTAGGCGAGCAGCACGACCGCACCCCAGCCCCGGCCGAGCATCTGGAGATCGCCGCTCATGCCGTACAGGCTCGCCGCCGGCGAGCGCTTCGGCCGCTGCACCGGGGAGGAACTTCTGTGCACCCGCCAGCGGGTCGATGGCCGAGAGCCCGAGCCTGCAGGATCGGCTCGACGAACTGGGTGAACGCGAGGATCACCACGACGGCCGCGACCTGGTTGGTCAGCAGCGGCGCCCAGCCCGACCCCGATCACGCACCACACCGCCATCGCGACGACCGAGAAGCCGAGATCGGACACGATGCCGGAGTCGTCGAGGAAGGTGCCCTCGCCCTTCGTGGCCAGGAACGGGACCCCGCCGGCACCGCCGCGAGCGTGCCGATGAGGCCGTACGCCGCGCCCACGACAGCGCCGACGACGAGCTTCGCGGTGATCACGAGGCCGACGACGGGGCTCCGCCGAGGAGCGTCGGCGGTGATCGTCTTGTGCCGGAACTCGCCGGTCATCGACAGGGCACCGATGACCAGGGGGAACACGTAGCCGACGCTCACCGCCAGGGTGTAGCACGGTCTCGGCGCATCTCGGCGACCGTCAGGTCACGGCCCGGAGCTCGCCGGCCGCCGGGTCCGCAGTCAGGCTGAAGCCCATCACCACCCCGATGAACCCCATGTAGGCGAAGAGCACCAGGCCGAGCAGCCACCACATCCGCGTCGCTGATCAGCTTGCGCCACTCCGCACGCACCGCCGCGGTCATCGGCCGGTCCCGTCCGCAGACCCGGCCGTCAACCTGAGGAAGACCTCCTCCAGCGAGCCACCCTCCTCGGCCAGCAGGTGCAGCTCGATGCCGGCCCGGTACGCCGCCGCGCCGACCTGCGCGCAGGTGGCCCCGCTGAGCACCACGCCGTCACCCTGGGACTCGGTCGCCCAGCCCTGCGCGTCGGCCAGCGCCGAGAGCGCCGCGACGTCCGGGCGACCACGCGCACCCGCGGGCTCGGCCAGGGCGACCAGGTCCGCCAGGGACGACTCGTGGACCAGCCGGCCGTGCGCGATCACCACGACGTCGTCGACGCTCGCCTGGACCTCGCCGAGGACGTGGCTGGAGACCAGCACCGTCCGGCCGCGCTCGTGGGCCAGGTGCCGCAGGAAGCGTCGCAGCCAGACGATGCCCTCGGGGTCGAGCCCGTTGGCCGGCTCGTCGAGCACCAGCACCTCGCGGGTCGCCGAGCAGGGCCCAGGCCAGCGCGAGCCGCTGACGCATGCCCGGAGGAGAAGCCGCCCACCCTTCGCCCTGCCGCCTCGGTGAGCCCGACCTGCGCGAGCACCTCGTCGCACCGCCGGTCGTCGACGCCGGCGAACGGCGCGTAGCCGCGCAGGTGGTCGCGCGCCGTGCGGCCGGGGTGGAAGCTGGCCGCCTCGAGCGCGGCGCCCACGACGGTCGATCGGGTGCGGCAGGTCGGCGTAGCGGCGCCCGCCGATGAGGGCCGTGCCCGCGTCGGCGCCGACCAGGCCGAGCAGCATCCGGAAGGTGGTGGTCTTGCCGGCTCCGTTGGGCCCGAGGAAGCCGGTCACCGCGCCGGGTCGCACCACCATGTCGAGCCCGTCGACCGCGCGCACGCGCCCGAACGACTTCGTCAGCCCCGCGATCTCGACGACGCGTCCGCCCGACTCAGGCACTGGCGACTTCGATCCCAGTCGGTCTCCCGGCGGGCCGGACTCCAGCCAGGAGGAGAACCCGGTCAGGGCCGAAGGGCTCATCGCCAGCTCCACCGGCCCGCGCGGCGTCGCGGCACTCGACGACCAGGTGGCCGCCGTACAGCGCGAAGGCCTCCGACGCCGGAGGGCTCGCGCTGGCCGGTGATCTCCAGCTGTCGACCGCGCCCAGCTGCCGGCGCGGGCGGGGCCAGGGCGAGAAGATCCGGAACCACTCCAGCTGCTCGTCGCGGTAGCGACCGAGGCCCAGGACCCAGCCGCGCCCGGCCTGTGCCGTGGCCGGCACCGCGAACCGGACACTGAGCTCGAAGGTGCCCCCACTGCGGGAGAGCAGGCGGCGGCGTACGACGAGCAGGAGCCGTAGCAGACAGACGCAGGAGCAGCACGACACCGGCTGAGTCGAGCAGCCACTGCCATACCGGCTCATCCACGTTCCTCTCAGTGCGTCTGCGGTCAGCTTCGCTGCTTCGGACCTCGCCTTGGCCTCCTCGAGCAGGCCGCGGCCTCCTCGTAGTTGCTCTCGTGGGAGATCTCCGCATGTTCGCACAGGAGGCGGACCTCGTTGTGCGCCACCGAGATGAACCCGCCGTCGATGGCGGCCACCCAGTGGCCGTCGTCGACCGTGCGTACGTCGACCTGGCCCTCGGCGAGCACCGACATGCATCGGGGTGTGGTTGGCCATGATGCCGATCTCGCCCGCGACCGTCCGGGCGTTGACCACGGTCGCCTCGCCGGACCAGACCTCGCGGTCGGCCGCGACGAGGGAGACCTGCATCGTGTCTTCGCCATGGCGATCAGAGGCTCTTCTGGATCTCGGCCCACTTCCGCTCGACGTCGTCCAGACCGCCGCACATGAAGAACGCCTGCTCGGCCACGTGGTCGTACTCGCCGTCGGCGATCTTGTTGAACGCCTCGATGGTCTCCGCGACCGGGCACCGTCGAGCCCTCGATGCCGGTGAACTGCTTGGCCACGTAGGTGTTCTGCGAGAGGAACCGCTGGATCCGGCGCGCCCGGGAGACGATGATCTTGTCCTCCTCGGACAGCTCGTCGACACCGAGGATCGCGATGATGTCCTGCAGCTCCTTGTTGCGCTGCAGGATCTGCTTGATCCGGATCGCGCAGTCGTAGTGCTCCTGCCCGATGTACTGCGCGTCGAGGATCCGCGAGGTCGAGGTCAGCGGGTCCACGGCCGGGTAGATGCCCAGCGAGGCGATCTCACGCGACAGCTCGGTGGTCGCGTCGAGGTGGGCGAACGTGGTGGCCGGCGCCGGGTCGGTGTAGTCGTCGGCGGGCACGTAGATCGCCTGCATCGAGGTGATCGAGTGACCACGGGTCGAGGTGATCCGCTCCTGGAGCACGCCCATCTCGTCGGCCAGGTTCGGCTGGTAGCCCACCGCGGACGGCATCCGGCCGAGCAGCGTGGAGACCTCCGAGCCGGCCTGGGTGAACCGGAAGATGTTGTCGATGAACAGCAGCACGTCCTGCTTCTGCACGTCGCGGAAGTACTCCGCCATCGTCAGCGCCGACAGCGCGACCCGCAGCCGGGTGCCCGGCGGCTCGTCCATCTGACCGAAGACCAGGGCGGTCTGGCCGATGACGCCGGCCTCGTCCATCTCGACGATCAGGTCGTTGCCCTCACGGGTGCGCTCGCCGACGCCGGCGAACACCGACACGCCGCCGTGGTCCTTGGCGACCCGGGCGATCATCTCCTGGATCAGCACGGTCTTGCCCACGCCCGCGCCGCCGAACAGGCCGATCTTGCCGCCCTGGACGTACGGCGTGAGCAGGTCGATGACCTTGATGCCGGTCTCGAACATCTGGGTCTTCGACTCGAGCTGGTCGAAGGCCGGCGCCTTGCGGTGGATCCCCCAGCGCTCGTTGACCTCGAGCTTCTCGCCCTCCTCGAGGTTCAGGCAGTCACCGAGTGGCGTTGAACACGTGGCCCATGGTGACGTCGCCGACGGGCACCGTGATCGGGCCGCCGGTGTCGGTGACCGGTCGCCCCGCGGACCAGGCCGTCGGTCGGCTGCAGCGAGATCGCGCGGACCATGCCGTCGCCGATGTGCTGGGCGACCTCGAGGGAGAGCTTCTTGCGTCTCGCCGCCGAGGGTCAGCTCGGTCTCGAGCAGGTTGTAGATCTCCGGCATCGAGTCGGACGGGGAACTCGATGTCGACGACCGGGCCGATGACCCGGGCGATCCGACCGATGCTGCGCCGGTGGCCGGCCGCTGCGGTCTCTTGATCGTGGCAGTCATGTCTCTCACTCACTCCCGGCTTGTGGCGTCGGCGAGCGCGTTGACGCCTCCGACGATCTCGCTGATTTCCTGGGTGATCCCGGCCTGGCGGGCCTGGTTGGCGATTCGGGTGAACTTCTTGATCAGCTCGTCGGCGTTGTCGGTCGCCGACTTCATCGCCTTCTGGCGCGCCGCGAGCTCCGAGGCCGAGGCCTGCAGCAGCGCGAAGTAGATCCGGCTCTGCGACGTACCGCGGCAGCAGCGCGTCGAGCACCTCGCTCGGCGCCCGGCTCGAACTCGTAGAGCGGCAGCACCTCGTCCGGGCGCGGGCTTCTCCTCGCCCTCGACGACCTCCAGCGGCAGCAGCCGCACCGCGTGCGGCTCCTGGACCAGCATCGAGCGGAACCGGGTGTAGACGATGTGCACCTCGTCGACGCCTCGTCCTCGCTCGTCCGTCGACGAAGGCGTCGATCAGCGCCTCGCCGATCTCCGGGCGTCGTCGTAGCGCGGCTGGTCGGAGAAGCCGGTCCACGACTTCGCCACCGGGCGGTCGCGGAACCGGTAGTACGCCTCGCCCTTGCGCCCGGCGATGAAGGTGGTGATCTCCTTGCCCTCCTCGCGCAGCCGCTCGGCGAGCCGCTCGCCCTCCTTCAGCACGCTCGAGGAGTACGCCCCGGCCAGACCGCGGTCGCTGGTGATGATCAGCACCGCGGCCCTGGTCGGGTTCTCCGGCTCGGTGGTCAGCGGGTGGTCGACGTTGGAGTACGTCGCCACCGCCGAGACCGCCCGGGTCAGCTCGCGGGCGTACGGCGCGGCCGGCTGGGCCCGCTGCTGCGCCTTGATGATCCGGGACGCAGCGATGAGCTCCATGGCGCGCGTGATCTTCTTCATCGACTCCGTCGACTTGATCCGCGCGCGGTACTCACGCAGCGATACGGCCATGCGTCAGCCCCGCTTCTGCTTGACGATCTGCTCCTGCTCGAGCTCCTCGTCGTCGACCGCCTCGACCTGCGGCTCGGTGCCCGGCTTGATCGACTGCCCTCGGAGGTCTCGAACTGGTCGAGGAAGGCGGTCGTAGGCCTCGTCGAGCGCCGCGTCGGTGTCGTCGTCGAACGTTCATGCGTCTCGCGGATGCCCGACGAGGATGCCCTCGTGCGAGCGCCGCAGGTAGTCGAGGAACTCGTTCTCGAAGCGCAGCACGTCCTCGGTCGGGACCTTGTCGAGACGACCGGTGGTGCCGGTCCACAGCGAGACCGTCATCTCCTCCAGCGGGTACGGCGAGTACGGCGGCTGCTTGAGCAGCGCCATCAGCCGCTGACCGCGGTCGAGCTGCTGCCGCGAGGCGGCGTCGAGGTCGGAGGCGAACATCGCGAACGCCTCCATCGCGCGGAACTGCGCGAGGTCGACCTTGAGCGAACCGGTCACGGCCTTCATCGCCTTGGTCATCGCCGCACCACCGACGCGGGACACCGACACACCGACGTCGATCGCCGGGCGCTGGTTGGCCGCGAACAGGTCGGACTGCAAGAAGATCTGGCCGTCGGTGATCGAGATGACGTTGGTCGGGATGAACGCCGAGACGTCGTTGGCCTTGGTCTCGATGATCGGCAGGCCGGTCATCGAGCCCGCGCCCATGCTCGTCGGACAGCTTCGCGCAGCGCTCGAGCAGCCGGCTGTGCAGGTAGAACACGTCGCCGGGGTACGCCTCGCGGCCCGGCGGGCGGCGCAGCAGCAGCGAGACGGCGCGGTAGGCCTCGGCCTGCTTGGTCAGGTCGTCGAAGATGATCAGCACGTGCTTGCCGTCGTACATCCAGTGCTGGCCGATGGCCGAGCCGGTGTACGGCGCGAGGTACTTGAAGCCCGCGCTGTCCGAGGCCGGCGAGGCCACGATGGTGGTGTACTCCAGCGCGCCGGCCTCCTCGAGCGCGCCGCGCACCGAGGCGATGGTCGAGCCCTTCTGGCCGATCGCGACGTAGATGCAGCGCACCTGCTTGGTCGGGTCGCCGGACTCCCAGTTCTGCTTCTGGTTGATGATCGTGTCGATCGCGATCGTGGTCTTGCCGGTCGCGCGGTCACCGATGATCAGCTGGCGCTGGCCGCGGCCGATCGGGGTCATCGCGTCGATCGCCTTGATGCCGGTGGCCAGCGGCTCGTGCACCGACTTGCGCTGCACCACGGTGGGCGCCTGCAGCTCCAGCGGCGCGACGCGCGTCCGAGGCGATCTCGCCGAGACCGTCGATCGGGGTGCCGAGCGGGTCGACCACGCGGCCCATGAAGCCGTCGCCGACGGGCACCGAGAGGATCTCGCCGGTGCGGCGCACGCGTCTGGCCCTCCTCGATCCTCTCGAAGTCACCGAGGATCGACGACACCGATCTCGCGGGTGTCGAGGTTCAGGGCGAGGCCGCAGGGTGCCGTCCTCGAACTCGAGCAGCTCGTTGGCCATCGCCGAGGGCAGGCCGCTGACCCGGGCGATGCCGTCACCGGCCTGGGCAGACGGTGCCGACCTCTTCCTTGCTGGCGGCCGCGGGCTTGTAGTCGGCGACGAACTTCGCCAGCGCGTCGCGGATCTCCTCCGGACGGATCGAAAGCTCCGTCATTTCTGATCCCTACTCTCTCTTCTGGTGCGAACGTTTCGTGGTCTGGAGTGCGTGGCGCGGTGCCGGCCGGCTCAGCCGGCGAGCCGCCGGCGGGCGTCGTCCAGCCGGCTGGAGATGCTGCCGTCGATGACCTCGTCGCCGATCTCGACGCGGATGCCGCCGAGCACCGACGGGGTCGACCACGACGTTGAGGTGCACCGGTGCGGCCGTACTGCTGCCGAGCAGCGCCGCGGCGAGGCGGTTCTCCTCGCCCTCGGCGAGCGCTCGGCGACCCGGACGAGGGCGACGATCCTCGCCGCGCGTCCTCGGCCGCGAGCTCGACGTACGTCGTCGATCGCGCTGGCTCAGCGGTCGAGGTGTGCGCCGCTCAGCGGCCTGCTCGACCGAGCCGCACGGTGGCCGGCGTGCACCTTGCCCTCGAGCAGCGCGCGCACCAGCGCCCGCTTGTCGGCCACGGAGCGGGCCGGGTCGGACAGAGCGCGTGCGCAGCTCCGGCGTTCTCGACCACGGTGCCGACCGAAGGCGAACAGCTCGTCCTCGAGCGGTCCCCGGCGCCTCACGGTCGGCCGCCATGACCACCGCGACCACGCCGAGCTGCTCGAGGCCGCGGCGAGGTCGGCGCTCGACCCCCAGCGCAGCTCGGCGGCCGCGGCCACCAGCTCGCAGTGGCGCCGACCGCCAGTGCTTGCCGAACACGCCCCGGGCCAGGCCCGACTTGGCCTCGGCGTCGGTGCGAGGGGTCGGTCACCGCGCGCCGGAGCGCCGGCTGGCGGCGCAGCAGGACGGCAGCGCGCCGAACAGGTCGTCGCCGAGCTCGGCACCGTCGCGCGCCGCCGTCGACCGCCGCGCCGACCTCGTCGCTCAGCGCGGGCGAGCGACTCCGCCGGAGCGACCCGCTGCATCACGTGCACTCATCCCTGGCCCGACCGCGACCGGCTTGCTGGCCTCGAGGTCGGCGAGGAAGCGGTCCACGACCCGGCTCTGCGGAGCCTCGTCCTCGAGCGCCTCGCCGACGATCCGGCCGGCCAGCGTGGTCGCCAGCGTGCCGACCTCGGCGCGCAGCGAGGTGACCGCCTGCTGGCGGTCGGCCTCGATCTGGGCGTGCGCGTGCTCGACGATGCGCGTCGGCCTCGGCCTGCGCCTGCTCGCGCATCTCGGCGATGATCGCGGCGCCCTGCTCCCGGGCCTCCTCGCGGATCCGGGCCGCCTCGTGCCGAGCGTCCGCGATCTGCGCGCGGAACTCCTCCTCGGCCGACTTGGCGTCCGCCTTGGCCTGGTCGAGGTCGGCGAACTCGCTTGCGGATCGCGTCCTGGCGAGCCGTCATCGCCTGGTTGATCGGCGGGACGACGTACTTGCGCCAGGATGAAGACGATGATCGCGAACGCGAGCAGCTCCACGAAGAAGGTGCCGTTGGGCACGAGGAAGTTGCTCGCCAGCGGGACCACCTGGGTCACATCGGTGTCCATCTACTTCTCGGTCCTTTGCGTAGTGCGGGTTCTCGAAGCCCTGCGAGCAGGGCCCAGGTCGAACGACCCGGCGATCACTTGCCGCCGAGGACGAAGACGAACAGCGCCATGAACGCGAGGTTGATGAAGAACATCGCCTCCACCAGACCGACGGTCAGGAAGAAGATCGTCTGCAGGCGGCCCTGGGCCTCCGGCTGACGGGCCACGCCCTGGATGTAGGACGAACCGGCAAGGCCGTCACCGATACCGGCGCCGATGGCGCCGCCGGCGAGGGCAAGACCGCCACCGACGAAAGCGCCGGCGAGGTTGATGGCCTGCTCAGTGTTCTTGACTGCCATGTCTCTCCTTGAGTTCCACGCCGGGGTCCGGCGCCGTTTGGTTACCTCTGGTGTGGTCGAGCCGCCGGCTCAGCCCACGAGCTCTGAGTGCCCGCGGTGGGCGAGGGCATCCTGGTCGGTCGGGTCGACATCTGCGCCGTGGTGGTCGTCGTCGTCGTGACCGGCGCCCGCCATGCCGAAGTACAGCACGGTCAGCAGGGCGAAGATGAAGGCCTGGATGACCGCCGATCGCCATGTCGAACAGCTTCCACAAGATGTTCGGCGATGCCCACACGCCGCCGATCGCACGGTCCGACCTTCCAGGTGATCAGCCCGCGATCAGCGCGAGCATGATGCCGCCGGCGAAGATGTTGCCGAAGAGTCGCAGGGCCAGCGTGATCGGCTTGACCAGCTCCTCGAGGACGTTCAGCGGCAGCAGCACCGGGTAGGGCTCGACGAAGTGCTTGAAGTAGCCCTTCGCGCCCTTCGTGCGGATGCCGTAGATCCAGACGCCGACCATGACGAGGATCGCCATCGCGTAGGTCAGGTTGGTGTCCGACGGTCGGGGCCGGCAGCAGGTGCGCCTTGTGGTTGAGCTCGCTCGGGATCAGCTCGAGCCAGTTGGCGATCAGGATGAAGAAGAACAGCGCCACGGCGAGCGGGACCACGAAGGGGTGCACCCTGCCGAGGTTGTCCTCGACCTGGGTCTGGACCTCGTTGACGATGGTCTCCCAGAGCAGCTGGATCTTGGTCGGCACGTGGTCGTCGGGGCGCTTCGTGAGCGCCGAGCGGGCCCAGAAGCCGAGCAGCACCACGATCGCGCCGGCGACCAGCGTGGTCCAGATCGTGTCCATGTTGAACGTCATGACCGAGGAAGTGCCGCTCGACGTGCTCGCCGATCTTGATGTCGGCCATCGGGACGCAGGTGATGCCGGTCATGCCTTCTTCAGCTCCTTCAGAAGCGGGATCGCAGTCATCACCAGGGAGATCAGCCGGAAGATCGCCAGGCCGAGCAGCAGTCCGATGCCGGCGGGCCAGAACGCTACAGCGATCGCGATGGCGACCACGGACAGGACCGCGAGGCGGACGATCGTGGTGCGGGTCAGCTGGCCCCGGGTCGGCTCCGACCCGCCGGTGATGATCCGCAGCAGCCAGTACTCGGTGACGAGGTGGTTGAGCAGGCCGAGGAGGACACCGCCGGCGATGCAGAAGGCGAGCGTCCACTCGTCGTACTGCCCGACGAAGAGGCCCAGGAGCATCATCGCCGCGGCGACCCACACGGTCTTGCGCTGGTCACGCAGCACGCGGCCGATCGAGGCGGTCTCCGGGACGTCCACGGCCGCCGCCGGGCGCTCGTCGGTCGAGGTGTGCTTCTTCATCGGCGGTCACCCCCGCAGCGCGCGACGCACGCGCAGCGCGAAGCCGACGCACCCGAGCGCGCCACCGACCAGGACGCCGACCAGGACGCCCGCCGGCGAGGAGTCGAGGGCGTCGTCGACGAGCAGGCCGACGACCATGCCACCGACGACGCCACCGACCAGGAGCCCGCCGAGGCCGATGAGGTCGCGACCGCGCAGGCCGCTCTCGGTCGGGTCATCGGCCATCCAGTCAGGTCCGTTCGTGGGGTGAGCGCGTAGTCGTCCGGTCGCGAGCCCTGTACGAGCGCGAAGGGCTGGTCCGAGAGGGCGTCAGCGGGCGACGACCCGGCGACGCTACCACAGCGATTCAGGCACCTGAGAACCGGCTGAGAACGCCCGGCACGGGGTGAGTTCGGTGCGGTCGTCATGGCGGCCTTCTTCGGTCGTCAACGGCGGTCGGTCGGTGCTTGTGAAAAGTAGCACAAACTTTCGGACGGGCGAAATCCGGGTCAGGAACCGAGCGCTGCCGACCCCTTGATCCGCGGGAGGGCGAAGGTCAGCACCAGGATCACCAAGCCGCTGAGCACCGTCACCACGATGCTGAGCACGCTGGCGTACAGACGTGACCACGACCGCGCCGAACGCCACCAGCCCCGACCAGAGCCACATGATCACCACGGCGACCCGCTGGCTGTGCCCGAACTCCAGCAGCCGGTGGTGCAGGTGCTCCTTGTCGGGGTGGTAGAACATCTGGCCACGCCGGGTGCGGCGGACGACGGCGAGCACGAGGTCGAGGAACGGCACCACCAGGATCGAGATCGGCAGCAGGATCGGCAGCAGCATCGACCAGCCAGTTGCCGGCGTTGAAGTCGCTGGTCTGGTTGATGCTCACGGTCGCGAACTGGCCGGTCAGCGACAGCGCAGAGCCGGAGAGGACCAGCCCGAGCAGCATCGAGCCCGAGTCGCCCATGAAGATCCGCGCCGGGAAGAAGTTGTGCGGCAAGAATCCGACGCAGGCTCCACCGAGACAGGCGCACAGCAGCGCCGCCGTGATCGCCAGGTGTACCCGTTGACGTCGGCGAGCCGGTAGGAGAACACGAAGAAGGCGACGGCGCCGATGGCGACCATCCCGCCGGCGAGGCCGTCGAGGCCGTCGACGAAGTTGATCGCGTTGACCGTGCCGACCACCAGCACGACCGAGAAGAGCATCGCCTGGCGCCGGGTCCAGGGTGAGCTGGCCGACGCCGGGGAGGTTCAGCGAGTACAGCTGGACGCCGTTGAGCACCAGGAATCCGGCTGCGACGACCTGACCGCCGAACTTGGTGAGCGCGTCGAGCTCGATCAGATCGTCGAGCACGCCGACCGCGCAGATGATCGCGCCGCCGATCAGGACCGTCCCCGCGTCGTGGAACGCCTGCGACCGACCGAGGAACGGGCAGGTGGTGGGCGACCAGCAGCCCGGCGCCGAGACCGCCGAGCATCGCCACCCCGCCGAAGTACGGAATCGGCACGGCGTGCACGTCGCGGTCGCGCACCTGGGCGACCGCGCCGGTCCGCATCGCGAGCTCCCGGGCGACCACGCACAGCAGGTAGCTGACCACCGCGGCCGCGAGGAAGACGAGGAGGTACTCACGCACCGGCGGGTGGCTCCTCTTCAGGCGTCGGGTCAGGCTCGGTCGCTCGGTCAGGCGTCAGGTCAGGCGTCAGGTCAGGCGTCAGGTCGTCGAGCGCCACCTCGCTCGCCGCGAGCACCGCGCGCAGCTCGTCGACCGACACCGCACCGACCCGCAGGACCCGCGGCTGCGCGGCCGTGCAGTCGACGATGCGTGGACGGCCGGTCGTCGGCGGTCGGCCCGGCGTCGAGAATGACCGACACCCGGTCCGCCAGCATGGCGGTGGCCTGGTCGGCGTCGGTCGCCGCCGGCTGACCGGTGCAGGTTGGCCGAGCTGACCGCGAGCGGCCCGGTGCGGCCGAGCAGCTCGAGCGCGACCGGGTCGTCCGGCATCCGCACCGCCACCGTCCCCCGCGTCTCGCCGAGGTCCCACTGCAGGGAGGACTGCTCGCGCACCACGACGGTGAGCGGACCGGGCCAGTAGTGCGTCGACCAGGTCGCCGGGCCCAGGACCGGCGGCGTCGAGGCCAGCGCGTCCAGCGTCGCGACCGAGCCGACGAGCACCGGCGGCGGCATCTGCCGGCCGCGTCCCTTCGCGTCCAGCAGGCGGCTGCACCGCCGCCGGGTCGAACGCGTCGGCGGCCAGGCCGTAGACCGTGTCGGTCGGCATCACGATCAGCTCGCCGGCGCGGATCGCGGTCGTCGCCGCGGTCAGGCCGGCGTCGCGCTGCTCGGGGTCGGTGACGTCGTAGCGGGTCGGCACCGGCTCATCGTGCCAGTCTTGCGGTCACGAAGCGCGGCCGGCCGGCCAGGTCGCGGTGGTCGCGTACGTCGGCCCAGCGGCCGCTCGCCGCGAACACTCCCGGGGCGGACTCCCCCTGCAGGTCCGCGTGCTCGCAGCCGACGTGTCCGCCGGGCGCGAGCAACCGGGCTGCGACCCGCTCGAGCACCCGGATCGCGTCGAGGCCGTCCTCCCCCGAGAACAGGGCGAGGTGCGGGTCGTTCTCGCGGGCCTCCCGCGCCACACCTTCGTACTCGGTCAGCGGGATGTAGGGCGGATTGCACGACCACCACGTCGACGGTGCCGTCGAGATCGCCGAACGCCTCGGCCATGTCCCCCTCGCGCAGGTCCACCCCGCTGCCGGACAGGTTGCGGGTGGCCCACACGAACGCGTCCGGGTCGAGCTCGACTGCGTGCACGACGGCGGCCGGCACCTCGGTCGCCAGGGCGAGCGCGATCGCCCCGGAGCCCGGTGCAGAGGTCGACCACGACCGGCGTGCGCCCCGCGGCGACGACGCCGGCAGCCCGCTCGACCGCCCAACCGGCGAGCAGCTCGGTCTCGGGCCTCGGCACGAAGACCCCGGGACCCACGGCGAGCTCGACGTGCCGGAAGGCCGCGGTTCCGGTGAGGTGCTGGAGCGGTTCGCGAGCCGCGCGCCGGACGACGAGCGCCTCGAAGGCAGCGCAGGCGGCCGCGTCCGGATCCTCGACGAGGAGCAGGTCGACCGGGTCGTGCCGAGGACGTGGGCGAGCAGCTCCGCGGCGTCGAACCCGGGTGAGTCCACCCCCGCCTCGGCCAGCCGGGCCTCGGCCGCGCGCAGCAGCGCGCGGGCCTCAGTCACCGAGGCCCTCGAGTCGCGCGGCCATGTCCGCGGCCACGCACGACTCGATCACCGGCTCGAGCGCGCCGTCGAGCACCTGGTCGAGGTTGTAGGCCTTGTAGCCGGTGCGGTGGTCGGAGATCCGGTTCTCCGGGTAGTTGTAGGTCCGGATCCGCTCGGACCGGTCGACCGTGCGCACCTGAGAGCGACGGGCGTCGCTGGCCTCGGCGTCGGCGGCCTCCTGGGCCGCCTGCAACAGGCGGGCGCGCAGGATCCGGAGGGCCTGCTCGCTTGTTCTGCAGCTGCGACTTCTCGTTCTGGCAGCTGACCACGATGCCGGTCGGCAGGTGGGTGATCCGGACCGCCGAGTCGGTGGTGTTCACGCTCTGGCCACCAGGCCCCGAGGAGCGGAAGACGTCGACGCGCAGGTCCTTCTCGTCGATGCTCACGTCGACCGGCTCCGCCTCGGGCATCACCAGGACGCCGGCCGCGGACGTGTGGACCCTCCCCTGGGACTCGGTGACCGGCACCCGCTGCACCCGGTGGACCCCGCCCTCGAACTTCAGCAGCGCGTACGGCGCCTCGCCCGGCGCCGGGCACCCCCTTGGCCTTGACCGCGACCGTGACGGACTTGAACCCGCCGAGGTCGGACTCGGTCGCGTCGAGGATCTCGGTGGACCAGCCGCGCCGCTCGGCGTAGCGGGTGTACATCCGCAGCAGGTCGCCGGCGAACAGCGCGGACTCCTCGCCGCCCTCCCCCGACTTGACCTCGAGGATCGCGTCCTTGCCGTCGGCCGGGTCGCGCGGCACCAGCAGCTGCCGCAGGCGCTCCTCGACGGCTCGCCGCGGCGCTCGGTCAGCTGCTCGGCCTCGAGGGCGAAGTCGGCGTCGTCGGCGCCGAGCTCGCGGGCGGCCGCGGCGTCCTCGCCGAGCTGCAGCCACTCGCGGTGGGCACGCATGATCGCCGAGAGCTCGGCGTAGCGCTGGTTGACCTTGCGCGCCCGCGCCTGGTCGGCGTGCAGCGCCGGGTCCGCGAGCACCTTCTCCAGCTCTGCAGTGCTCCGCGACCAGCGACTCGACTGCCTCGAACACTGACCCCTCTCCGACGTACCGGCTCCGGACCTGCCTCTCCGGCCAGCCCAGGACAAGCGGAACGCCGGCCCCGCGCGTGGTGCGGTGGCCGGCGTTCGGCGAAGCTACTTGGCGGCGTCCTTCTTGGCGGCGTCCTTCTTGGCGTACCGGGCCTCGAAGCGGGCCACGCGGCCACCGGTGTCGAGGATCTTCTGCTTGCCCGTGTAGAACGGGTGGCAGTTGGAGCACACGTCGGCGTGGAGCGAGCCGCTCGCCGCGGTGCTGCGCGTGGTGAACGTGTTGCCGCAGGTGCAGGTCACCTCGGTCACGACGTACTCGGGGTGGATGTCCTTCTTCATGGTTTCCTCTCGGGTCTCACAGCCGCCGGGTCGCCCGCGAGTGCGGGCGTGAACCGGAGCCGACCAACGATTGTGCCATCCGGCGAACCCTGCTGAGAAATCGCAGGCTCCGGGTGACCACGATGGAACGCCACGGACGGCGCCGATGTTCCCGGCTCCGCTGCATTCAGCCGACTGGTCGGGCCCGGTCCGCTTCGTCCTCGACCCGCTCGGGCCGGGACTCCACGAGATCGGTGACGAGTGGGATCCGCACCCAGACCGTGCGTGCCCACGCCCTGCGTCGACCGCAGGTCGACGGTTCCCTGGTGGTTCTCGACGATCGCCTGCACGATCCGCAGCCCGAGCCCGGTGCCGGTGATGCCGAGGTCGACCGCGTTGGACGCGCGGTAGAACCGGGAGCCGAGCTGGTCCATCTCCGCCTCGGGGATGCCGATGCCGTGGTCCTCGACGGCGAGGACGGCGTGGTGGCCGTCGGCGGTCACGGTCACCTCCACCTCCGACCCGCCCTCGCTGAACTTGACCGCGTTGCTGACCAGATTGGTGACCACGCGGGCCATCTGTCCGCCGTCGGCGTGGACGAGCACCGGACGAACCGGGCTGCTCCAGCCGGATGTCCACGCCCTGCTGGCTGGACGCGACCCGGAGATCGGTGACGACGTCTCGCACCAGCAGCCCCAGGTCGAGGGGCACCAGGTCCGTGCTCTGACCCTCCGTGCGGGTCAGGGCGAGCAGATCGTCGATCAGCTCGCCGAGCCGCAGCACGTTGCGCTTCGCGGCTGTCGATCATCTCGCGCTCGGGTTCGTCGGCACGGTCGCGGATCTCCTCCTCGAGCAGCTCCAGGTAGCCGAGGATGCTGGTCAGCGGCGTGCGCAGCTCGTGGGAGACGTTCGAGACGAAGTCCGACTTCACTGCGTCCAGCGCCCGCAGCTGGTCGACCACGCGGGTCTCGACCGCACGGGCTCTGTCGTTCTCGTCGGCCATCTTGTTGATCGCGGTCGCCACCTGGACCACCTCGCGAGGTCCCTCGACCGGCGCGCGGGCGGCGTGCTCGCCGCCACCGAGCCGGTGGGCGGTGTCCTCGAGTGCCCGGAGCGGCCCGGTGACCCGCCGGCCCACCGACCGGCTGAGCAGCACGATCAGAGCTGCGGCCGCGAGCAGCACTGCTGCCAGTGCGACCACGAGCGTCCGGGTCGTCGTGTCGGGACTGGTCGTCGGCCCCACCCGAGAGCCGCAGCAGCTCACTGCCCACGGCGGAGTTCGACGCCCGTACGTCGGCGAAGAGCTCCTCGCCGCGTGCGAACAGGTCGCCGTTGAAGCTCTGCGGACCGGTCGGCTGGGCCAGTCGCTCCTCGACGTAGGCGGCGTACCAGTTGTCGACCGCGCGACCGAAGTCGGCGACGAGCAGGCGGACCTGCGGATCGAGGTCGTCGGACAGCGTGGTGAGCCGGGCCAGGTCACGACGGAACAGACGCATCGACGACAGGTACTCGGCGAGACTCTGCCGCGAGCCGGAGATGCCCCACGCCCAGAGGTAGGTCTCGGAGTCGGTGAGGTCCTGGAGCGCGGCGGCGTTCGCGTCCGCCGCGGGCTCGACGTGCAGCGTCAGGAAGTGGACCGAGTCATGCGCCCGGAACGTCGCGACGATGCCCGCGACGCCGACGGCGAGCAGGACGAGGAGGTTCGCGACAGCCAGGAGGAAGAGGTGCCGTCGAACCGGTGCTGCGCCCGCCCCCACGTGCGGATGCCACGGTCGTCGTCGGCCTAGCTGCTGCGCGCGAGTACCGCCGCCACCCGTGAGGCGAGCTCGCGCGGGCTGAACGGCTTGACGACGTAGTCGTCGGCTCCGGCGTCGAAGCCCTGCTCGATGTCGGGCTCCTGGGCACGCGCGGTCAGCATGATGATGGGCACGCCGGCCATCGAGTCGTCCGCGCGCAGCGCCCGCGCGGCGTCGAGTCCGCTCATGCCGGGCATCATCACGTCGAGGATGACCAGGTCCGGCGTGCTCGACAGGCACGCCTCGACCGCGGCCGCGCCGTCAGCCACGGGCAGCACCTCGTGTCCGGCGTGTCGTAGCTTGAACACGACCAGCTCGCGGATGTCGGCGTCGTCATCCGCGATCACGATGCGTGCCATCGAGTCCCCCTCGTAGTGAAAAGCCCCACCATGTTCTTCCCGTGGGCCCGACCGCGGACCCGTCCCCCGGCGCCCGGCGGGCGCTTCCCCGCCAGCATATCGACTGCCGCACGACCAATCAGGGCGTAATGCACCGATTGCCGGGCGCTGGACGGTCAGCTCTCCTGGCTGTTGACCGTCGGCGTGGTCTTCTGCACCTGCATCAGGAACTCGAGGTTCGTCTGCGCTCTGCTTCAGCCGCTCGAGCAGCAGCTCGAGGGCCTGCTGTCCGTCGAGCGCGGAGAGCACGCGACGCAGCTTCCAGACGATCGCGAGCTCCTCCTTGCTCATCAGGAGCTCCTCGCGGCGGGTGCCGGACTGGACGGCGTCGATCGCCGGGAAGATCCGCTTGTCGGCGAAGTCGCGGCGCAGCCGGATCTCCATGTTGCCGGTGCCCTTGAACTCCTCGAAGATCACCTCGTCCATCTTCGAGCCGCTCTCGATCAGCGCGGTCGCCAGGATCGTCAGCGACCCGCCGTCCTCGATGTTGCGCGCGGCGCCGAAGAACTTCTTCGGCGGGTAGAGCGCCGCCGAGTCGACGCCCCCGGACAGGATCCGGCCGCTCGGCGGGGCCGCCAGGTTGTAGGCGCGTCCGAGCCGGGTGATCCCGTCGAGCAGCACGACGACGTCGTGGCCGAGCTCGACGAGCCGCTTGGCCCGCTCGATCGCGAGCTCGGCGACCGTGGTGTGGTCGCTCGCCGGCCGGTCGAACGTCGAGCTGATCACCTCGCCCTTGACCGAGCGCTCGAAGTCGGTGACCTCCTCGGGCCGCTCGTCGACCAGCACGACCATCAGGTGGCACTCGGGGTTGTTGGTGGTGATCGAGTTCGCGATCGACTGCATGACCATGGTCTTGCCGGCCTTGGCCGGAGACACGATCAGGCCGCGCTGGCCCTTGCCGATCGGCGACGCGATGTCGATGACCCGCCCGATCAGGTTGGTCGGCGTGGTCTCGAGACGCAGCCGCTCCGAGGGGTAGAGCGGGGTGAGCTTGCTGAACTCCACGCGCTCCTTCGCCGCCTGCGGGTCGGCGCCGTTGACGGTGTCGATGATCGACCAGCGGGTTGAACTTCTCCTTGCGCTCACCCTCGCGAGGCTGGCGCACCTGGCCGGTGATCGGCGTCGCCGCGGCGCAGGCCGTACTTGCGGACCATCGACAGCGAGACGTAGACGTCGTCGGGACCCGGCAGGTAGCCGCTGGTGCGCACGAACGCGTAGTTGTCGAGGACGTCGAGGATGCCGGCGCACGGCGTGAGCACATCGTCCTCGAGGATCTGCAGGTCCGGCTCGGCGCGCCCGCCACGGCCGCCCTGCGCCACCGCCCTGGCCGCCGCCCGGTCGCGTCCACGCCGCGCCGGTTGCCGCCCGGCTGCCGCCCTCCTCGTCACGGCCCGGCGCCGCCGGTTGCGCCGGCCACCGCCGTCGTCGTCGCGATTGCCGCCCTGGCCCTGCTGGCCGGTGCCTGCCTGTCCGCCTTGTCCTGCCTTATCGGCCTTGTCGGCCTGCTCCGGCCGGTCCTGCTTCTCGGGCGCACCCTGCCGGCCCTGACCGGCGGCCTGCTGGTCGCGCTGCCGGCCGGCTCGCGGTCGTGGTCGTCCTGGCGGTCCGCGACCTCCCGAACGGTCCCTGCCCGCTGGCGGTCCTCCTCGCGGCCCTGATCGCGGCCCTCTTCGCGGGCGGGCTCGCTGGTCGCGCTGCTCGGGGCTCCGGGCGCTCCGGGCCGCCCGCCTCGGCACCGGCCGCAGCCGCGGCCTTCTGGTTGCTCCTCTGGGCGCCACCCTGGGCCGCCCTGATCGCGGCGACGAGCTCGGCCTTCTTCATCCCGGTGGCCTTGATCCCGAGGCCACCGGCCACCTGCTTGAGCTCGGGCAGCAGCATGCTGCTCAGCCCACCTGCCTTGCGCGCCGGAGCGGCGGGTGCGGCAGTGCTGTCGGTGGTCTCGCGTCATGTGGGGTCCTTCCCCCTCGCTGGGCCGGACGAGGAGACGTCCGGCTCGGTGGTGTACCCCGATGCCGCTCCGAGGCACCCGTGCACGCGATACGCGGAACCGGTGCCGGAGTCCGATCGGGAGAGTGCGTCAGGGTGTCGCCGTGAACGTCGATCCAGGGTGCGATCTCACTGGACGCTGATGCCACAGTAGCACCCGGCCGCCGATCAGCTCGCCACGGTCCGGACGCCCGTGCCGTCGACCGCCAGCGGGTACGCCGCCCAGCCCGGCCGGGCACCGCGCGACGAGCTCGCCGCCGCTCGTCGTCAGCACCAGCACCGTCGGACCGGCACCGGAGACGACGGCCGGCGTGCCCGTCGGCGCGCAGCGCGTGCACCAGCGCCAGCGACTCGGGCATCGCCGGCGCGCGGAACTCCTGGTGCAGGAAGTCCTCGGTCGCCGCGCAGCAGCTGCTGCGGTGCTCGCCGCCGAGCGCCGCGACCAGCAGGGCCGTCCGTCCGCTGTTGGCCGCGGCGGCGCGTGGCGGACCTCGGCCGGCAGCAGGCCGCGGGCGCGCCTCGGTGCTGAGGCCGTCGGGCGGCACGAACACGCACCGCCGAGACCGCGGGATCGACCGGCGCGCGGACGGCCCAGCCCCGCTCGTCGTCCTGGCCCGAGACCACGAAACCGCCGAGCAGTGCGGGTGCCACGTTGTCGGGGTGCCCCTCCAGCGCGGTCGGCCAGGTCGAGCAGCGCGGTCGTCCGTCGAGCACCTCCCACCGTCGACGAGCAGGGCTCGGGCGAGGGCGAGCCCGCCGACGATCGCCGCCGAGGACGAGCCGAGGCCCCGTGCCTGCGGGATCCGCGTTCGCGAACCGCAGCCGCAGTGCCGGCCGGCTCGACGCCGGCGTGCTCGAACGCGGCGCGCATCGACCGCACGACCAGGTGGGTCTCGTCCCGCGGGAGATCGTCGGCACCCTCGCCACGATCTCGATCTCCAGGCCGGCGTCGACGACCTCGGCCGTCGAGCCGTGTCGTGCAGGTCGAGCGCCAGCCCGACGCAGTCGAACCCCGGACCGAGGTTCGCGCTGGTGGCCGGGACCTCGACGGTGACCCGCCCGCGCCGCACGGCGGCGATCGCTCTGTCGCTCGCTGCGCTCGCTCATGCCAGGCCGGCAGCGCGCGCGGCCGCCTCCACGTCGGCGTCGACGACGGTGTCGACCAGGTCGGTGAAGCCTCGACAACGCGGTGTCGATGTCCTTCAGGCCGTGCCCGGTCACGGTGACGACGACCGTCTGCCCGTGCAGGTCGACGCCCTCGGCGTGCTCGATCAGCAGGCCCGCCACGCCGGCGGCCGACGCCGGCTCGACGAACACGCCCTCCCGGGAGGCGAGCTCGCGCTGCGCAGCCAGGATCTGGTCGTCGGTGGCCTTGCGGAACCGGCCGCCGGACTCCTGCGCCGCGGCCATGGCGAGGTCCCAGGACGCCGGGTTGCCGATCCGGATCGCCGAGGCGACGGTCTCCGGGTCGGGCACCGGCTGCGCCGAGCACGAGGGGAGCCGCGCCGGCGGCCTGCCACCCGCGCATGACGGGCGTGCCGGCTGGCGTCCCCGGAGTCGACGTACTCCTTGTAGCCCTTCCAGTACGCCGAGATGTTGCCGGCGTTGCCGGTCGGCAGCACGTGCACGTCCGGGGCGTGGCCGAGGAAGTCGACGATCTCGAAGGACGCGGTCTTCTGGCCCTCGAGGCGCATCGGGTTCACCGAGTTCACCAGCGCGACCGGGAAGTCCTCGGCAAGCGCACGGGAGATGCGCAGGCAGTCGTCGAAGTTGCCGCGCACCATGATCACCTGGGCGCCGTGCACGATCGCCTGGGCGAGCTTGCCGGCGGCGATCTTGCCCTGCGGCACCAGCACCAGCGGCTTGATGCCGGCGCGGGCGGCGTACGCGGCCATCGAGGCCGAGGTGTTGCCGGTCGAGGCGCAGACCACCGCCTTGGCGCCTTGCCCGACGGCCACCGAGAGCGCCACGGTCATGCCGCGGTCCTTGAACGAGCCGGTGGGGTTGTTGCCCTCGACCTTGAGCCAGACCTCGGCACCGGTGAGCCCGGACAGCCAGCCGGACCTGACCATCGGGGTGCCGCCCTCGCGCAGCGTGATCGTCGGTGTGCCGTCGGGCAGGTCCAGGCGGTCGCGGTACTCCTCGATCACGCCGCGCCACGATGGGCCATCAGAGCTCGCGCCCTCATTCCTGGGCCCCCTCGACCCGCATCACCGAGGACACCTCGCGCACGAACGCCATCCGCCGGATCGTCTCGACCGTCGCTGCGAGGTCCGCGTCGGTGGCGCGTGTGCGAGACCACGACCAGCTGGGCGTCGTCGCCGCGGCCCTCCTGGCGCACCGTCTGGATCGACACGTCGTGCTCGGCGAACGCCTGCGCGACCGCGGCGAGCACGCCGGCCTTGTCGTCGACGTCGATCGCACGTGGTAGCGGGTCTCGGTGCGTCCCATCGGCAGCACCGGCAGCGTCGGCGTACGCCGACTCACGCGGGACCGCGGACGCCGGCGAGCCGGTTGCGCGCGACGGTGACGAGGTCACCGAGGACCGCGCTCGCCGTCGGGCGCGCCGCCGGCGCCGGGGCCGTAGAACATCAGCTGGCCGGCGGCCTCGCTCTCGACGAAGACCGCGTTGTAGGCCTCGCGCA
Source organism: uncultured Actinomycetota bacterium (assembly GCA_963731485.1). Lineage (GTDB taxonomy): Bacteria > Actinomycetota > Actinomycetes > Propionibacteriales > Nocardioidaceae > Marmoricola. Next base: position 35,079 of record CAVSVQ010000006.1, on the reverse strand, counting down.
CGCTCGCCAGCGGGTGGCTCCGCGGGATCATCGCCGGGTGCACGCGGGCCGAGACCGCCGGACCCTCCGGGCCCGTCCTCGAGCGCGCAGATCGCCAGCAGCTTGACCACGCTGCCCATCTCGCGAGCCGACGCCACGTCGCTCGCGGTGACCTCGGCGATGCCCTCGCGGTGCACGTCCTCGGCCGTGACCCGGGTGTGGAAGGCGAGGCTGGCCAGGATCGCGGCCTTGGCGGCCGCGTCGAAGCCCTCGACGTCGGCCGTCGGGTCGGCCTCGGCGTAGCCGAGCGCCTGCGCCTCCTCGAGCGCCTCGGTGAAGCCGGTGCCGGCGGTGTCCATCCGGTCGAGGATGAAGTTCGTGGTGCCGTTGACGATCCCCAGCACCCGGGTCACCTGGTCCCCGGCGAGCGACTCGCGCAGCGGGCGCAGGATCGGGATCGCACCGGCGACCGCCGCCTCGTAGTAGAGGTCGCGACCGGCCGCCTCGGCCGCGGCGAACAGGCTGGCGCCGTCCTCGGCGAGGAGGGCCTTGTTCGCCGTGACCACGGAGGCGCCGTGCGCGAGCGCGGAGAGGATCAGCGAAGCGAGCCGGCTCGATGCCGCCGATCACCTCGACGACGACGTCGACGTCCTCGCGCGCGACCAGCGCCTCGGCATCGGTGGTGAACAGGTCGGCGGGCAGGTCGATGTCGCGCGGCACGCCGAGCCGGCGTACGGCGATACCGACCAGCTCGACCGGGGCACCGACGCGGGCGGCGAGGTCGCCGGCCTGCTCGTGGATCAGCCGGGCCACCTGGCTGCCGACCGACGCCGCAGCCCAGCATGGCCACCCGGACGGGCGCGCGACTCGTCATTCATCACTGTCACCGGCTCAGTCTTCCATCCGGTTCGCGAGGCGCCGACGTCGAGTCCCAGCAGGTCGTCCTCGGTCTCCCGGCGGACGAGCACGCGTGCCGCGCCGTCCCGGACGGCCACCACCGGCGGACGCAGCACGTGGTTGTAGTTGCTGGCCATCGAGCGGCAGTAGGCGCCGGTGCCGGGGACGGCGAGCAGGTCGCCGGGGACCACGTCGCCGGGCAGGAACTCGTCCTTGACGACGATGTCGCCGGCCTCGCAGTGCTTGCCGACGACGCCTGGTGAGCAGCGGCGGGGCGTCGGAGGCGCGGGTGGCCAGCGTGCAGGAGTAGTCGGCGTCGTACAGCGCGGTGCGGATGTTGTCGCTCATCCCGCCGTCGACGCTGACGTAGGTGCGCACGGCGCCGCCGTCGAGCTCGACGGCCTTGACCGTGCCGACCTCGTAGACCGTGCACATCGCCGGCCCGACGATCGCCCGGCCGGGCTCGATCGAGAGCCGCGGGACCGCCAGGCCGCGCGCCTTGCACTCCTCGGTGACGATCTTGGTCAGCTCGGTCGCCAGCTGCGCCGCGTCGGACGGGTCGTCCTGGGTCGTGTAGGCGATGCCGAAGCCGCCACCGAGGTCGAGCTCGGGCAGCACCACGCCGAGTTCGTCGGAGAGCTGGGCGTGCAGCGCGAGCACGCGCCGGGCCGCGACCTCGAAGCCCGCGGAGTCGAAGATCTGCGAGCCGATGTGCGAGTGCAGGCCGAGGAGCTCGAGGCCGGGCGTCTCGTGGACCTGCCGGACGGCCGCCAGCGCGTCACCGCTGCTGATCGAGAAGCCGAACTTCTGGTCCTCGTGCGCGGTGGCGATGTACTCGTGCGTGTGCGCCTCGACGCCGGCGGTCACTCGCAGCAGCACCTGTGCGGTGCGGCCGAGCTCGCGCGGCGATCTGGGCGAGCCGGACGATCTCGTGGAAGGAGTCGACGATGATCCGGCCGACGCCCAGCTCGACGGCGCGGGTGCAGCTCGGCGACGCGACTTGTTGTTGCCGTGGAAGCCGATCCGCTCCGCCGGCACGCCGGCACGCTCGGCCACGGTGAGCTCCCCGCCGGTGCAGACGTCCAGGAGCAGCCCCTCCTCGACGACCCAGCGCGCGACCGTCGTGCAGAGGAACGCCTTGCCGGCGTAGTAGACGTCGTAGGAGTCGAAGGCGTCTCTGAACGCCCGGGCGCGGGTGCGGAAGTCCGCCTCGTCGAGCACGTACGCCGGCGAGCCGTGCTCGGCCACCAGCTCGGTGACCGGCACTCCCCCGACCTCCAGCACGCCGTCGACCTTGGCTGCGGTCGTCGACCACAGCTGCGGGACCAGGGCGTTCAGGTCGTCGGGCGCGCGCAGCCAGGCCGGTCCGCTGACCGACACGGCGGCATGCGCCCAACCCGCCTCGTGTGCGCGCACGGCCGGCTACATCCGCTCGGGCGCGCTGACGCCCAGCAGGTCGAGACCATTGGCGAACACGACCCGGGTCGCCTCGACGAGAAGCAGCCGGGCTCGATGGAGGTCGGTCGTCTCCTCATCACCCTTCGGCAGTACCCGGCAGGTGTCGTAGAACCGGTGGTAGGTCCGCGCCAGCTCCTCCAGGTAGCGCGCCACCCGGTGCGGCTCACGGAGCTCGGCAGCGGCGCGGACGACCCTCGGGAACTCCGCCAGGGATCGCAGCAGCGTCCCTTCCTTCTCGTGGACGAGCAGCTCCGGATGTGAGTCGGCGACCACGCCCAGATCCGCGGCGTTGCGCAGGATCGAGCTGATCCGGGCGTGGGCGTACTGAACGGTGTACACCGGGTTGTCGTCGGACCGCTGCGACCACAGGTCGAGGTCCAGGTCGATCGTCGAGTCCGAGGTGTAGCGCGCCAGGGCGTAGCGGGCCGCATCGACGCCGATGGCCTCGACCAGGTCGTCGATCGTCACCACGGTGCCGGCTCGCTTGGACATGCGCAGCGGCTCTCCGTGCCGGACCAGGTTGACCAGCTGGCCGATCAGCACCTCGAGGTTGACGTGGGGAGTGTCGCCGAACGCGGCACACATCGCCATCAGGCGGTTGACGTAGCCGTGGTGGTCAGCGCCCAGCATGATGAAGCAGCGGTCGAAGCCCCGACTGCGCTTGTCGAGGTAGTAGGCGAGGTCACCGGACAGGTACGAGCCCTGCCCGTCGCTCTTCACGATCACGCGGTCCTTGTCGTCACCGAACTTCTCGGTGGCCAGCCACAGGGCGCCGTCCTTCTCGTAGGTGTTGCCGAGCGCGGTCAGCCGGTCGATCGCCTTCTGCACCGCTCCACTGGTGTGCAGGTCGTCCTCGTGGAAGTACACGTCGAAGTCGACGCCGAAGTCGTGCAGGCTCTGCTTGATCTCGGCAAACATCAGCTCGACGCCCTCGGCGCGGAAGACTTCCTGCGCCTCCGTGTCGGGAAGGTCCAGCACCTCCGGCCGCTTCGCCTGGACCGCGGTCGCGATCTCGGCGATGTAGGCACCGCCGTACCCGTCCTCCGGGGTCGGCTCGCCCTTGGCGGCCGCCAGCAACGAACTGCTGAACCGGTCGATCTGGGTGCCGTGGTCGTTGAAGTAGTACTCCCGCGTCACCTTGGCGCCGGTCATCGTGAAGATCCGCCCGAGCGCGTCACCCACGGCCGCCCACCGGACGCCCCCGATGTGGATCGGCCCGGTCGGATTCGCGGAGACGAACTCGAGGTTGATCTTTTCGCCGGCGAACGCGTCCGACGAGCCGTACGACGATCCCGCGGCGACGATGTCGGTCGCCACCAGGCCCTGTGCGCCGGCCTCGACGGTGATGTTGAGGAAGCCCGGTCCGGCGACCTCGACGGCACCGATCCCGTCGGCCTCCCGGAGCCGTGCTGCGAGCAGCTCGCCGAGCGCGCGCGGGTTCGTGCCGGCCTTCTTCGCCAGCTGCATCGCGACGTTGGTGGCGTAGTCGCCGTGGCCCTTCTGCCGGGGACGCTCCACGGTGACCTCGGTCGGCAACCCGTCGGGCAGGTCGAGATCACCCGCTGCTGCGAGCGCAGCGAGCGCGTCGACCACGGCGCTGGAGAGTTCGGCGGGAGTCACCGGGCAAGCCTATCGGCGGGTGCCGGTTTCCTTTGCGCGAGTTCCGCCCGGTAGTCTTCGGGATCGCGCCGAGGGGCGCAGGCCTCCGTAGCTCAGGGGATAGAGCACTGGTTTCCGGTACCAGGTGTCGCAGGTTCGAATCCTGCCGGAGGCGCTCTGTGGTTCCGTGGCGATCAGCCGGGCCACGTGCCGTGCTCGCCCCGTCCCGTTCCGGGTCCGGACATGCCAACGCGCCCCTGCCACGGGGGGAAGCAGGGGCGCGTTGAGTCCTCGGGCAGGCGCGGCGTGTCAGTGCGACGCGACGCGCGAGGGCTTCTCCGGCTTGTCCGGCGCGTGGGTCGGCTTCGCCGGGTGCGCCGGGTGCTCGTGCGGCGTCGCTGCCTGCGTCGGCTTCGCCGGGTGGGTCGGGTGTGAGCGCTCACCGATCAGGCCGACGCAGTAGGCGGCCACGTTGTCGGCGCCGCCTGCCGCGGTCTGCAGCGCGGTGAAGGCCGGGTTGGTCGCGGCGTGGTCCATCGCGCCGGCCTGGAAGGCGACGCAGAGGCCCTTGAGCGACGGGCTCGGCGTGGCGCCCGGGGTCGTGCCCTCGCTCTCGTCCGCGGCGTCGTCCGTGGCCTCGTCGGTGGGCTCGTCGGTGTGGGTGAGTCCCGGGTTGACCGTGGCGGTTGCGCTCGGCGCGTCCGCAGGGCGGTTGTCGTGCCCGGTGAACGGCACGTGCACCGCGCCCTGTGATGCAGCCAGGGCGATGCCGCCCCCTGCCACCACCAGGCCTGCAGCGGCGAGGATGGCCGCCGGGACGGCTGCGATCTTCCGGGTGAATCGGGTCATGGCCGGGGTACCTCCCAGTGTCGGAACAGGGTCCGGATGAGCCACCGACCGGAACTCCGCCGCCGCACGCTCCTCGCCGCGCGACGCCGGCTCGAGGCCGGGGGTGGACGCCGCTGACAACGCAGCGCCCAGGCCGGCGTCGCCGGCGTACGCCGTCGGGTCGTCGAGCATGCGCGACGCGCGGCGCCGGGAGAACTTCGGTCGTCTGGTACTCATCTCACTCCATCAGCGTCGGAGCGGCCGGATGTGTCACTCCCCGGCCGAAATTCGTCGTTGCAGCGTCCGAAGCCCGCGATACGCCGCCGTGCGCACCGCACCTGGGCGCTTGCCGAGGACGTGTGCCGCGGACTTCGCGTCGAGCCCGACCACGGCGCGCAGCAGCACGGCCTCGGCCTGGTCTGGAGGCAGCGTGGCGATCAGCGCGAGCGCCTCGGCCGTGGACACCAGTCCAAGGGCCACGGCTTCGGTCCCCTCGGGGACGGGGATCTCGGCGAGCGTGTCGGCGTCGACGTCTGCCACCGGCCGCCGGGCCCGGCCACGCAGGTGGTCCATCGCCCGGTGACGCCCGATCGTGGTGATCCAGCCCCGGAACCCGTCGAGCGACCCCGAGAAGCTGCCGAGGTCCCGCACGGCCTGGGCCCACGTCTCGGCCGCGACGTCCTCCGCCTCCACATCGCCGACCAGATAGGTCAGGTAGCGCAGCAGGCCCGGCTGGACGTCGCGGTAGATGACCCGGAAGGCGTCTTCGTCGCCGCGCAGCATCCGCTGCACCGCGTCCGTGTCGGCGTCCCGCCCAGGTCTGCCTTCCGCAACCATCGCAGGGCGAACAGTACGAGGTCGCCGGGCATCTGACTGCTCGGCGACCGACCCTCGACCGCGAGCCGAGAGCCTCCCGGCAGACTGAGCCCATGTCGACGACGGTCGCGAGCGCGAACATCCTCTACAAGCTCCGACCGGCCGATGCCCGCACCGCCCTGGAGCAGGTCCTCGACGTCGAGCCCGACCTGGTCGGGCTCCAGGAGTGGTACGTCAGCCGGCTCGGGCTGCTGCGCGGGTACGGAGACGTGAAGGTCATCCCCGCGCTCGGCACCCAGCTGCTCGAGCGGCCTCGCGACCCGGCGTACCACTGGGTCTCGGCGGTTGCGGGCGGCAACGTCGTCGGCGCCCGGGCCGCTCGCTTCGACCGGATCTCGTCGCGCGTCGTCTTCGTGAGCGGCTTCGGCCGGTCCGACCGCCCCGACCGCGCACTCGGGATCGAGCCGCCCCGGGTCGTCACCGTGGGCGTCTTCCGCGACCGGCTCGAGGACCGGACGGTTGCGATGATGAGCTACCACCTCACACCGGGAGTCGAGGTCGACGCCGCGTACCACCCCGCCCGTCCGCGTCTCGAGGCGCGCCACCGGCGCGACGTGCGCCGCCTCGAGAAGCTGATCGCCGAGCACCAACGGGCCGGTCACGTCGTGTACGCCGTCGGCGACTCCAACTTCGACTCCCTGCGCCTCGCCGGGCTCACCTCCGCCTGGGAGGGCCGCGAGCAGCACCCCGGCACCATCGGGACCGGCACTCGCAAGCTCGACGACGTCCACGGGCCGGGTCCGGCCACGAGCGTCACGCTCCTCTCGACGCCGTCGGACCACAAGGCGCTGGTGGCGGTGCGCGCCGACTGAGCGGCCGGCGGGCCCTGGGGCGTGCCGGTGGCCCGGCAGGTGGTGTCTGCCGGGTGCGGGGTCAGGTGGTTCGTCGGGGTGGCGGGTCGACTGGCTCGGGGGTGAGGTCGGTGGTGCCGGTGTGGTCGCGGAGCCAGGTGTGGCCGTGGGGTCCGCGCCAGAGGAAGGTTCCGGGTTCGACCATGGTGTAGGTCCAGCCGGCGTGGGTCTTCATCCGGTGGTGCAACCGGCACAGGGGCGCGAGGTTGAGCGGGTTGGTCTGCCCCGGCGGACCGCCCTCCTCGACGGGATGTAGGGGATCAGGTGGTCCAGGTCGCAGCCCCGCGGCGGGGCGCTGGCACCAGGGGTGCACGCAGGTGCGGTCGCGCAGCGCGGACCTGTTCGGCCATCGCGGCGGGCGGGTCGTGGGCGTCCACGGCGGTGTAGGCGGCCAGGTCGAGCACCGGCTTCACGCTCACCCGGGTGGTGTCGTCACGGCCGCACCACTGGGCGATCTGGCCGGTGGTGAGCAGCTGGCCTCCGGCCCAGCCCCCGGCCCCGCACACCTGCACCGGCACATCCGGCTCGCCGGAGGTCAGGGCGTCGTGGGAGAGGTGCACGTAGAGCACCACCTCCCGCCCGACGCGACCTGACGTCCGAACCGGCCGCGGTCCCGGACTGGGTGTGGGCTGCAGCGTCGGCTCCGGTTCGGTCTTGGCCTGGGTGCCGGTTTCGGTTTCGAAGCCGAGGGCGAGCTGGCGCGCGGGCCAGCTCGCCGGCGGCCGACCGACCGCCGCACGTCCAGCGGTCCTCGATCCCGAGCGCGGCGAGCTGGGCGGCACCGGCCGCGCAGGGCGTCTTCGAGGTCGAGGGCATCGGCGAGGTCGAGCTCGGCATCGACCCGTGCGGTGCCGGCGAAGGAGATCTGGTCGAGGTCGATGTCGAAGTGCCGTCCGTCCGCGGCCCGCTCGCGCCGCTCGGCGGCATAGCTCGGGCATGAACCGGGCGATCGCTTCATCGACCAGCCGCTGGGTCTGCGCCGGACCCGGTCTTGTGCGCGAACGCGCGCCAACTGGGCTCGACGTACTCGGCAGCCTCAGCGGAAAGGGCGAGGGTTTCCTCGGCGATCCGGCGGGCCCGCCACGCCGGCAACGACCCGGCCCGGACCCGGGCCCAGATCCGCGGCAACCGGCACGCCAGCTCCAGGGCCTCGCCGACCAGCCGCCGCCCCGAGCCGCCGGAGGCCCAGGGTGGTGGCGAGCTCGGCGACCGCGAACCCCGCGACCAGCGGAGCAGCCGTCGCCGGCGATCGGGATCCCGGTGTCCCGGCCGTGCTCGACCAGCACCGTCGCCGCCTCGACGAGGTCGTCGACCTGGTGGGCCAGCGCCCACTCCACGGCGACTGCAAGCAGCTCGGCAGCTGCCTTGTTCTCCGCCGCCCGGGCTCGACGTGCGGCAGCAAGAATCCCTGCCGCGTCGAGAGTGGGGTGCCCGAGTCCATGACCTGAATCTAGGTGCGGCCACCGACACTTTCGGCCCCAGATCCCACCTCTGGAAGGGAATTCTCGAATTCTTTCGAGAAATCTTCCGCAACTCGACCGCCGGACCGCGCGAACCAGCCACCCACCGACGACCGTCGTCGCTGCCAAGGAACGACCCCGGCGCGAAGCGCACCCGACCGCGCGAACCCGACCATCCACCGACACCGCCGTCGCTGCCAAGAACAGCCCCGACACGGACCGCACCGGACCACGCGACCCAGCCACCCACCGCCGTCGTCGCTGCCAAGAACCCCCGGATACAAACCGCCACCCGACCACCGACCCAGCCACCCACCAGCGCCCGTCGTCGCTGCCAACAACACCCCGGCACAGAACGCAACCGACGAGCGAACGCCCTGCCAAGCAGGTCGTCGCCGCCAAGAACCACCCCGGCACAAACCACGCCCGACAGCAGCACACCGAACCGAACGAGCTCTGCCGGCCCCGAAAGAACAACCGCAGCCCCTTGTCGAAACCGCCGCCCCTCGTTCGTCGTACTCATGAACCCGCACCCAGGAAGGCAGCCCCACGATGACGACCATGACGACGACCCCGCAGACCCACCTCGGCCCGGCGTCCTACTTCCCCGCGATCGAGCGCACCTACGGCGAGTCGATCGAGCACTGGATCGAGCTGATCCACGCCCATGCCCCTGCCGGACACATGGAGCTGGTCAGCTGGCTCAAGATCGACTACGGGGTGGGCCACGGCCACGCGAACGCACTGGTCGCGCACGCGCTCGGAGCGCGCGCACGCGACTGAGCCCCGACGCCGCAAAGCCCCCGCGTGCCCGAACCCGGCACCGCTCGTTGAGCAGGCATGTCTCGGCTTCGCCCGCTCGTCCTCGCCCTCCTGTGTGCGACGGCGCTCACGGTCGCGCCCGCTCACGCCGACGACCGGCCCCAGCCGGGCAGCCCGGCGTACGTCGCCCGCGACCTGGCCAACATCGCGAACGCCTACGGCCGGATCACCGGGCCGGGGGGCCAGCTCGCCAACCCGAGCTACCTGCCCGCGCTGATCCAGCAGGCCACCCTGCTCACCGCGGCCCAGCTGCTCGCCCAGGCGGCCAACCCGACGCGGCTGGCGCTGAGCCCGGGCAACGTCGTGCCCGGGTGGAACGTCGGCAATCCGCTGCGCGCCGGCTGGGACGGCACCCGCGGGCGGTCGCAGCCGATCTCCTTCGTCAACCGGTACGGCGCCCTCCTCCGCGGGACCGTGTACGCACCCTTGCCCGACGCCAGGGACCCGTACTCCGGGCAGCCGGTCACCGGACCCTTCCCGGGCGTGGTGATCACCCCGGGATCGGTGCAGGGCTCGGCGGGGATGTACGCGTGGCTGGCCGAGGACCTCGCAGAGCGCGGCTACGTCGTGCTGACCTACGACGTCCAGGGCGAGGGGACCAGCGAGACGCTGCCGCACACGACCGGATCGATGGTCCCGTTCTGCAACCCGTTCGCCGCGCCCGTCGACGGCAACATGACCGGGTGTCCGGGCGTCCCGTTCCAGCAGCTCGCCAACTTCACCACCGGCACCGAGGATGCGCTCGACTGGTTCCTGTCGTCGTCGAACCCCTACGCCGCTCTCCTCGACAGGTCACCCGACACCGAGACCGTGACGCCGGGGCGCACGAGCAGGATCGCGATCATCGGTCACTCGATGGGCGCCTTCGCCGTGTCCAAGGTGCAGGCGACCGACCCGCGCGTCGAGACCATCGTCGCTCTGGACAAGCTGTCCGGCCCGCACGGGCCCGCGCTCCCCGGGGCCGGCGGCACCTCGGACAACACCCCGACGGTCCCGGCGCTCGCGATCCAGTCGGAGTACGGCTTCACGGTGACGCCGTACCTGCTCAGCGGCGGCAGCTCGCTCGTCCCGGCGCCGGGCCTGCCCGAGCCGATGCGCGAGCGCAGCACCGGGTACGACGACTGGGTGGCCGCCGGCAAGGACGCGATGCTCGTCGTCCCGCGCGCCTCCACCCACCTGGAGTACACCGACATCCCCTACGTCCTCCCCGCGAGCCGGTGGGGTCAGGCCACCGCGAGCGTCTACGTGCAGGCCTGGCTCGGCCGCTACCTGAAGCACGAAGGGGACGACAGCACCCTCCTGGGCACGTCACTGCGCTACCTCGAACCGCGCGGCAAGGGGGTCTGGGCACCCGTGACGATCGACCGGGACAGCGAGCTCAGCTTCTACTACTGCTCGGCGTACTCGATCCACTCCGGCGCCGATGGCAGCGGGCCAGTGGTCAGCGACCGTGACGTCGCCCACGTCGGCTGCCCTGAGTGACCGCAGCGCTGGGGATCGGCCCTGTTTTGGATTATCTTGATATCGAGAGACGTCGTCCCGGATCGAGCCGGGACGAAATCTCGTTCCAGCGACTGATATGCGACCGGGCGCGGGGCTAGCCTTGCGACGTAGACGAAGCGCCCACGAGGAAGAATGAGGCGAACCAGGCCGTGCCTGCCGAAGACCCGCTGACCGCGTTCGGAGCCAACGAGTGGCTCGTCGACGAGATGTACGAGCAGTACCAGAAGGATCCGAACAGCGTGGATCCCGCGTGGTGGGACTTCTTCAAGAACTACGGCAACGGCGCGTCCGCGCCCGACGGCGCCGGCAAGGCCACGGCGTCGGTCGCAGCCAGCCAGCCGACCGCGACCCGCCGCGCCGGCGCCGGCCCCGACTACGACCCCGACTGCGACCCCGGCTGCGACCCCGGCTGCCACCCCCGCCCCCGCCCAGGCCTCCCCCGCGGCGCCCCCGGCAGCTCCTCCCGCAGCGACGCCCGCAGCGACGCCCGCCCCGGCGAGCCCACCCCCCGCGAGCAAGGCGGCCAAGCCGGTGCCGAAGGAGCCGCCGAAGCCCGAAGGCGGCCGAGGCCTCCGACGAGCCGACCTACACGGTGCTGCGCGGCGCCCCCGCCCGCACGGTGCAGAACATGGACGTCAGCCTGACCGTGCCGACGGCGACCAGCGTGCGCCAGGTCCCGGTCAAGCTGCTCTGGGACAACCGGATCGTGATCAACAACCACCTCGCGCGCGCCCGCGGCGGCAAGGTCTCGTTCACGCACATCATCGGCTTCGCGCTGGTCCAGGCGCTCAAGGCGATGCCGGAGATGAACGTCGGCTACGACGTGGTCGACGGCAAGCCCACCCTGATCCAGCCCGCGCACATCAACCTCGGCCTGGCCATCGACCTGCCCAAGGCCGACGGCACCCGCCAGCTGCTGGTGCCGAGCATCAAGGCGGCCGAGACGATGGACTTCGCGCAGTTCTGGACGGCCTACGAGGAGATCGTCAAGAAGGCCCGCGACGGCAAGCTCGAGGTCGCCGACTTCCAGGGCACCACGATCAGCCTGACCAACCCCGGGCACCATCGGCACCAACCACTCGGTGCCGCGGCTGATGAAGGGCCAGGGCGCGATCATCGGCGTCGGCTCGATGGACTACCCGCCGGAGTTCCAGGGCGCCTCGGAGGAGACCCTCACCCGCAACGCGGTCAGCAAGGTGATGACGCTGACCTCGACCTACGACCACCGGGTCATCCAGGGCGCGCAGAGCGGCGAGTTCCTCAAGCGCGTGCACGCGCTGCTGCTCGGCGAGGACGGCTTCTACGACGAGATCTTCCGCTCGCTGCGGATCCCCTACGAGCCGATCCGCTGGAGCAAGGACGTCTCGGCCAGCCACGACGACGACGTCAGCAAGCAGGCCCGGATCCTCGAGCTGATCCACGCCTACCGGGTCCGCGGCCACATGATGGCCGACACCGACCCGCTGGAGTACAAGCAGCGCAGCCACCCCGACCTCGAGGTCGAGTCGCACGGCCTGACGCTGTGGGACCTCGACCGCGAGTTCGCCACCGGCTCCTTCGGCGGTCGAGCGCCGGTTCATGAAGATGCGCAACATCCTCGGCATCCTGCGCGACTCCTACTGCCGCACCGTCGGCATCGAGTACATGCACATCCAGGACCCCGAGCAGCGCCGCTGGATCCAGCAGCGCGTCGAGCAGCCGCACGCAGAAGCCGCCGCGCGAGGAGCAGCTGCGGATCCTGCTCAAGCTCAACCAGGCCGAGGCCTTCGAGACCTTCCTGCAGACCAAGTTCGTCGGGCCAGAAGCGGTTCAGCCTCGAGGGCGGCGAGACCACCATCCCGCGTCGTCGACGAGATCTGCGAGGCGGCCGCCGAGGCCGGCGCTCGACGAGGTCACCATCGGCATGGCCCACCGCGGCCGGCTGAACGTGCTCGCCAACATCGTCGGCAAGTCCTACAACCAGATCTTCCGCGAGTTCGAGGGCAACATCGACCCGCGCACGGTCCAGGGCTCCGGCGACGTGAAGTACCACCTCGGCGCCGAGGGCGAGTTCGTCGCCGGCACCGGCGACAAGATCAAGGTCTCGATCGCGGCGAACCCCTCGCACCTGGAGACCGTCGACCCGGTGCTCGAGGGCATCGCCCGCGCCAAGCAGGACGTGCTCAACCAGGGCGCGGCGTACCCGGTGCTGCCGCTGCTGATCCACGGTGACGCCGCGTTCGCCGGCCAGGGCGTGGTCGCCGAGACGCTGAACCTCTCCCAGCTGCGCGGCTACCGCACCGGCGGCACCATCCACGTCGTCGTGAACAACCAGGTCGGCTTCACCACCTCGCCGGCGTCCTCGCGCTCCTCGCTGTACTGCACCGACGTCGCCCGGATGGTCCAGGCGCCGATCTTCCACGTCAACGGCGACGACCCCGAGGCGTGCATCCGGGTCGCCCGGCTGGCCTTCGAGTACCGCCAGGCGTTCAACAAGGACGTCGTGATCGACCTGGTCTGCTACCGCCGCCGCGGCCACAACGAGGGCGACGACCCGTCGTACACCCAGCCGCTGATGTACGACCTGATCGAGCAGAAGCGCTCGGTGCGCAAGCTCTACACCGAGTCGCTGATCGGCCGCGGCGACATCACCCTCGAGGAGGCCGAGCAGGTCCTGCAGGACTACCAGCAGCAGCTCGAGCGGGTCTTCACCGAGGTCCGCGAGGCCGACACCCGGCCGGACGAGTGGACCACGGTGCCGGCGTACCCGGAGAAGGTCGGTCGCCACCACCACCACCGCGATCTCCGCGGAGGCGATCAAGCGGATCGCCGACGCCCACGTCTCCCCGCCCGAGGGCTTCACCGTGCACCCGAAGGTGCTCCCGCAGCTGCAGCGGCGGGCGGCGGCGATCGTCGAGGGCCCGATCGACTGGGGCACCGGCGAGATCCTCGCGTTCGGCTCGCTGCTGATGGAGGGCCGCCCGGTCCGGCTGGCCGGCCAGGACTCCCGCCGCGGCACGTTCGTGCAGCGGTTCGCGACGATCATCGACCGCAAGAACGCCAACGAGTGGACCCCGCTGGCGAACCTCACCGAGGACCAGGCGCCGTTCCACGTCTACGACTCGCTGCTCGTCGGAGTACGCCGCGCTCGGCTTCGAGTACGGCTACTCGGTGGCCCGGCCCGACGCGCTGGTGCTGTGGGAGGCGCAGTTCGGCGACTTCGTCAACGGCGCCCAGATCGTCACCGACGAGTACATCACCGCCGGCCAGACCAAGTGGGGCCAGCAGTCCGGCGTCGTGCTGCTGCTGCCGCACGGCTACGAGGGCCAGGGCCCGGACCACTCCTCGGCCCGGATCGAGCGGTTCCTCACGATGGCGCGCCGACGACGCGTTCGTCGTGGCCCAGCCGTCGACGCCGGCGAGCCACTTCCACCTGCTGCGCCGGCACGCTCTGGGCGAGGAGCACAAGCCGCTGATCGTCTTCACCCCGAAGTCGATGCTCAAGCGCAAGGAGGCGGCCTCGCAGCCCGAGGCGTTCACCCACGGCTCCTTCGCGCCGGTCATCGGCGACTCGGCGGTCGACCCCGACAAGGTGAGCACGCGTGCTGCTGTGCAGCGGCCGGATCACCTGGGACCTCATGGTCGAGCGCGGCAAGCGGCAGGGCGACGACCCGACCACCGCGATCGTGCGGATCGAGCAGCTGTACCCGCGGCCGGTCGAGGAGCTCCGCGGCGAGCTCGGGCCGGTTCCCGAACCTGCGCGAGGTGCGCTGGGTGCAGGACGAGCCGGCGAACATGGGCCCGGCGCCGCACCTCCAGCTGAACCTCTTCGGCAGCTCGACCAGGACGTGCACGGTGCTCTCGCGCCCGGAGTCGTCCTCCCCGTCGGTGGGCCAGCACTCGCGGCACGTCGAGGAGCAGAAGAGCGCCGCTTCAGTGCCGACCGAGGCGCTCGCGTGAGCGTCGGCAGGCGAGGGTATGTACTTCACCGACCGCGGCATCGAGGAGCTGCAGAAGCGCCGCGGTGACGAGGAGGTCACCCTGGCCTGGCTCGCCGACCAGCTGCAGGCCTTCGTCGACGTGCACCCCGAGTTCGAGGCTCGCCGTCGAGCGGCTTCGCCACCTGGCTGGCGCGCGCCGACGATCCCGACGACGACTGAGCCCTCACCCGCTCCCGGTCACGGGTGAGTCCCGGGTCGGCATCCAGCCGGCGACGAGCGCGGTGAGCGCTGCGGTGACCTGACCGGCGAGCTGCACCAGATCGGCGGACGGCACCGGGTGCACGGCCGCCGGCTGCGCGGCGGCCGCGGGGCCCGACTGGGCGCGCCTCCGCTGGGCCGGTGGTGCGGTGCGCATACCGGCGCGCGACCACCAGCCGTCCGTGCCTCGCGCCTTGCAGCGTCGCGATGTGCAGCCGGCGCTCCGACCCGACGCGTCCGGCCGGCCATGCGGCGTACGCGAGCAGCAGCCGTCCGTGCGGCCCGCGCAGGGCCGACGCGCCGCCCGGCCCGGCGATGCCCCGGCCGCTGGCGAGGAGCGGCTGGCGCTGCGCCGTCGGCACGGTCCGCGCGCGAGCCGACAGACGGCGTAGCCCACGGCGTAGCGCCGCGTGTACCAGCGGTTCGCCGAGTAGAACAGGTAGAGCCGGCCGTCGGTACCGGATCATCGACGGGTTCTCGATCACCGGGCCTTCCCAGGCTCGTCCCGGTGCGCAGCAGGCGATGGGCCCGCGACCCGCGCCGGAAGCCGCGGCCGTCGGCGCGCAGCGGCCGCGACCACAAGGCCGCCGGCACCCGTCCCGGATGCCCTCGGTCTTCCACAACAGGTAGGTGCGACCGCGGCTGCGGAAGAGGTCCGGGTCGATCGCGTTCTGCCGGCGGGCGCACACCAGCGGGTGTCGCCGGGCAGTGGCGGAACGGGCCCGAGCGCCCGGACCGATCGCGGCGATCCCGATGCACCGCGTCCCGGGTGCCGCCGCAGCGGCGCCGCGTACACGCGACCAGCCACCGGCCGTTCGACGGCCCGGCCGATCGAGGGCGCCCAGATCGGGGTGAAGTGCCGCGATCCCGCCGACCTGTCGCACCGCCCAGCGCGGGACGCCGACGAGGGCGTCGTTGGTCCGCCGGGCGCCGCTCCGTGGGCCCGCCGCGCGCGCCACGTCCCGCCGTCGTGCGAGGTCAGCATCGGCAGCGAGCGCCGGCCACGGTGGTGGCGGTCGCGATCCACGCCGCTTCGCGCGAACACGTCGGGGTCCGGGAACGAGCCTCGGTACGCCCGGCCGGCGTGGAAGCGATGGCGGTGGTCACCTCGCGCCGCAGCCGGGCCGGCGGCGAGGCAGGTGAGGGAGGTGAGGACGAGGGAGAGGAGGACGACCGTCGATGCGGTCCGCGAGAGCGTCACGAGCGGGTGGGGCTTTCCGGACGGGGTGAGCGGGGACGGCCATTATGCGGAGAATCGCCCATTCGCACGGGCGATTCGCCGGGCGGACCCGATCGAGGCGAACTGGAACCTGTTCTACGCTGGCCGGCATGACCACCGGCCAGATGCCCCTCCCGACCGACGTCGACACCACCTATCCCCCGGCGCCGTGGCAGATGCACGGGCAGCTCTGGCTCTCGCTGTTCCGCGTCCGCGCCGGCGAGGACGCCGGGCACGAGTCGGGCCTGTACGGCGTGGCGCTGGTGCGCTACGAGGAACCGAGCCCGCTGACCTACGGAGAGCTCCTGGTGGCCCATCTCGTCGAGACCGGCGGCACGCCCAGGAAGGCGGTCAACATCACCGACATCTGGGTCGACTCGCCACCGTCGGTGGCGGGCGGCCGGGCGCTCTGGGCCATCCCGAAGGATCTGTGCTCCTTCACCGTCGACACGGCCCGCAGCGGGCCGTTCGCCCGCACGACCTGGACCGCCGCGCTCGAGGGTCGGCCGATCCTGTCCGCTCGATTCACCGACGTCTCGCGGTTCGCGCCGCGGCTGCCGTTCAAGGGTGACACCTGGCAGCGCCGGACCGCGCCGGACCCGCGGGCGGGCGAGGAGGTCACCGCCTCGCTCACCGGATCCTCCAGGGCACTGCCTTGCCGGTCCTCGTGGTCCTTCGACCCGGCCGGCCCACTGGGCTGGCTGCACGGCAAGCGCACGCTCGCCTCGTTCCGCCAGGCCGACTTCCAGATGTCCTTCGGCTGATCCGTCGGAGCCGACTCAGCCCGTCGGCGCGTCCGGGTCCGCGTGCAGGTCGGCGGCAGTGCCTGACGTGCGGCTGCCCGGGGAGTCCGGGTCGGCCTGCAGGTCGGCGTGCAGGTCGGCGTCTAGGTCGGGCACGCCCGACGGCGCGTGGTCGGCCTCGGCACGACGGGCGGCGTCCCGGATCTCGAACAGCTCGGTCGCGAGTCCGCCCACCACTCCGGCCACGTCCTTGACGGCACCGGTCACGATCGTCGCAACCTGACCCACCGCCCCGGCGGCGGCCTGGACGCCGTCCTGCAGCGCGTCCTTGCTGATCTCGGCCCTGCTGAATCGCTCCTTCATGCGCACCAGTCTCCGGCCACGCCGACCGACGGGCAACGTGAGTGCGGTCTCAGTCCGGCGCCGGACCTCACGCCGCTGCGCGGACCTCGGCCTCGTGGCGACGGCCGCGGGCTCGTCGTACGCCGGGTCGGCACCGAGAGCCGGATGATCTTCCTCGCGACGCTGAGCAGCTGCTTCGACAGCCGGCCGGTGTTGTACTCGAGGCCGTAGCGCTCGCAGATCTCGCGAACCTCCCCCGCGATCTGCGGGTAGCGCCGCGCCGGGAGGTCCGGGAACAGGTGGTGCTCGATCTGGTGCGAGAGGTTGCCGCTGAGGATGTGGAAGAGCCGGCCACCGGTGATGTTCGCCGAGCCGAGGACCTGGCGGTAGTACCAGTGCCCGCGCGACTCGCTGCGCTCACCGTCAGGACCGACCTCGTCCTGGCACTCCTCCTCGGAGAAGCTCTCGACGCCGGCCGGGAAGTGGCCGCAGAAGATGATGTTGAACGCCCAGATGTTGCGGACCAGGTTCGCCACCGCGTTGCCGGCGAGCGTGCTCAGGAAGAACGGACCGGTCAGCGCCGGGAAGAGCAGGTAGTCCTTGAGTGCCTGGCGGCGGATCTTGCGCAGCAGGCCCGGGTACAGCGGCTTGTTGTCGGCCAGCTTCCGCTTGCCCGCCACGATGTTCTCCACCTCGAGGTCGTGCATCGCCACACCCCACTCGAAGAACACCATCAGCAAGAAGGCGTAGACCGGGTTGCCCAGGTAGTACGGACGCCACGGCTGGTCCTCGTCCATCCGCAGGACGCCGTACCCGATGTCCCGGTCCTTGCCGAGGATGTTGGTGAAGGTGTGGTGGATGTAGTTGTGGGAGTACTTCCACTGCTCGCCGGGGCACACGGTGTCCCAGTCGAACATCCGGGAGTTCAGGCCGGGGTCGCCCATCCAGTCGTACTGGCCGTGCATCACGTTGTGGCCGATCTCCATGTTGTCCAGGATCTTGGAGATGCTCAGCGACGCGACGGCGAGCGGCCAGGCCGGGGGCAGGTAGAACAGCGCGCGGCCGGCGATCTCGAACTGCCGCTGGCGCTTGACGATCCCGCGGATGTACGCCGCGTCCTCCTCGCCGAGGTCGGCGATCAGCCGCTGGCGCAGCGCGTCCATCTCCGCGCCGAACGCCTCCAGCTGCTCGGGCGTGAGCCGGGTGGTCTGGGTGGTCTGGGTGGTGCTGGGTGATGGTCATGGGTTCTCCTGGTCGGTCAGGGTCACAGGTCGACGGACGCAGTCGCCCTCGGGGGCGCTGACGCAGATCCGGATGTCCTCGTCGGGCAGCGACGACTCCTCGCCGGTGAGCACGTTGCGCACGGTGCCGGCGGTCTTGCGCGAGGTGCACGAGAAGCAGATGCCCATCCGGCAGCCGAACTCGGGCGCGAGCCCGAGTGCCTCGGCCTGCTCCAGCAGGCTCGCGCCGGTGTTCGCGGCGCTCGCGCCGGAGCGGGTGAAGGCCACCTCGCCCTCGGCGGCACCACCGGTGAGGGCCGGCGGCTTGAAGAACTCCACGCGCAGCCGGCTCGCGGCGTCGGTCGGCTCGGCGCCGTACGCCGCCGCGACCAGCTCCACCATCGCCGCCGGCCGCAGGCCCAGGTGTCGATGTCGCGGAAGCGCGGCACGAGCCGGCGCAGCTCGAACTCGCTGAAGATCTGGTCGCCGTAGCGCAGGTGCACCTCGACGCCGTTGTCGGCGGCCGCGATCTCGGCCAGCTCGGCGGCGAAGATCTGGTCCTCCGGTGAGCGGGCGTAGTGGAGGAAGGTGACCTTGCGGCCCGCCCTCCCGTCGTACCCGTCGCGCAGGAGGGTGCGCAGCTGGGACATCACCGGGGTGATGCCGGACCCGCCGGAGATCATCAGCAGGTGGTCGTTGGTCGGGGTCGCCGGGCTCTCGGTGAGAGTGAACGCGCCCTCGGCCTGGCTCAGGTGCAGCATCTGGCCCGGCCGCGCCTCGGTCACCAGGAACCTGCGACACCTGGCGCTCCTCGTGCGCGCGGATGGTGAGGGTGAACCGCTCGCCGGGCGCGGACGCCGCCGAGGAGATCGAGAAGCACCGGGTCAGCCTCTTGGACGAGCCGGGCAGCTCCACACCCACCTGGACGTACTGCCCGGCGCGGTGCCCGCGCCACGTGCTCGTCGGCTGCAGCGTCAGCGTCGCAACCGGCGCGCCGCCGGAGGCCGGGTTCTCCCGGCGCACGTCCACGACCCGGGCTCGCACCTCGGTCGCGGCCCACATCGGGTTGAACATCTCGAGATAGCGGTCGACCGCCGTGCGGCGAGGTCAGTGCAGCGACGGCCTTCGAGCCGAGCACCTTCTGGGTCAGACCCATCGGCTGACCTCCTTCTTTCAGTGAACGTTCGTACACTGAAACTATGAAGGTGCTCAGGTTTGCGGTCAAGCGAGGACCGACGTGACGCCCACCACGGTGCACACACGTTCACCGCTTGCGCGGCCGGGCGGCTCGGTACGCTGGCCTGCGTGAGCGCGGAGCCGAGCGTCGGGCCGAGACCCGCGGCGAGAAGAAGGAACGCACCCGACGCGCGATCCTCGACGCCGCGCTCCGGCTGAGCGAGCAGACCGGTCTGGCCGGCCTGTCCCTGCGCCAGGTCGCCAAGGAGGTCGGCAGTCGTGCCGACGGCCTTCTACCGGCACTTCGCGTCGATCGACGACCTCGGACTCGCGCTGGTCGAGGAGTCGTTCGCGTCGCTGCGCGCGATGATCCGCGACGTGCGTCGCGGGCAACCCGCCGCTCGACGAGATCGTCGACCGCTCGATCGAGGTGCTCGACGAGCACGTGCGTGGCCAGCGGGCGCACTTCTCGTTCATCGCCCGCGAACGATCCGGCGGATCGGTGGTGGTGCGCGCCGCCGTACGCCAGGAGTTCGCGCTCTTCGAGCGAGAGCTGGCCACCGACCTGGCACGGTTGCCGATGGACCACTGGTCCGCCGAGGACCTGCAGGTCCTCTCCCGCTTGATCGTGGTCGCGATGATCGCCGTCGCCGAGGAGATCCTCGAGTCGGCCGAGCGCGAGCGCGCCGCCATCAGGCGACGCGCCCGCACCCAGCTGCTGATCGTCATCGTCGGCGCCCAGAACTGGCGCTCGCAGCGGGAGAGCTAGCCGGCAGCGACCGTGGCGTCGCCGATCTCGCCATCGACGAGGTCGTCGAGCTCGCTGTCGAGATCAGCCGACGTCTGGCCGTAGCCGTCGGGGCGTCCGGGCAGGACCACTGCCAGCACGATCACCGCGATCGAGAGGATCGCGCTGAGGCCGAACGCCCACTGCATGCCGCCGACGTAGGCGGCGAGCTTCGAGGCGCCGCCGGCGGCCAACGAGTCGCCACGTGCGGTCAGCACCGCCACCGAGAGGGCTGCCCCCATGGCTCCGGCGACTTGCTGGAGCGCACCCAGCAACGAGCTGGCGTGGGAGTACAGCTGCTGCGGCACCGCGCCGAGGCCCAGGGAGAAGACCGGCGTGAAGATCCCGGCCAGGCTCACCATCAGCAACACGTGCATGCCCAGGATGAGTGCGTACGGCGTGTGCAGGTCGATCCGGGTGAACAGACCGAGGCCGATCGTCATCCCGATCGCGCCGGGGATCACCAGCGGCCGGCCGCCGACCCGGTCGAAGACCTTGCCCACCTGCGGGCCGAGCAGACCCATCGCCAGACCGCCGGGCATCATCAGCAGCCCGGTCTGCAGCGGCGAGAGCCCGCGCACGTCCTGCAGGTAGAGCGGCATCAGCAGCATCGAGCCCAGGAAGCCCATGAACGCGATCACCATCAGCAGCAGCGACAGCGTGTAGTTGCGGTGCGTCAGCGTCCGAAGGTCGAGCAGCGGGGACCCGCCGCGCTGCAGGCTCAGCTGGCGCCAGACGAACACCGCCAGCACGACGGCGCCGCCGCCGATCAGCACGTACGGCGAGACCGGCGCGTCGTCGCGGCCGATCAGGCTCAGGCCGTAGACCAGGCCGCCGAACCGAGCGCAGCCAGCGGGACGCTGACCGCGTCGATCGCGCCGGCGGTCGGCTCACCGATGTTCTTCAGCTTGCGCAGAGCCGACGACCCCGATCGTGCCCGCGATCGGCAGCACCAGCAGGAACATCCAGCGCCAGGAGAGCGACGACAGGATCAGGCCCGAGACCGCCGGGCCGAGCGCCGGGGCGACCGACATCGCCAGGGTCACGTTGCCCATCACCCGGCCGCGGTCGCTCTCGGGGACGACGTTCATCAGCGTCGTCATCAGCAGCGGCATCATCACGGCTGTGCCGGAGGCCTGGATCACGCGGGCGACGATCAGCAACCAGAACATCGAGGGCGGAGTGAGCGCCGCCAGCAAGGTGCCGGTGCAGAAGACCGTCATCGCGAGGCCGAACGCCTGCCGGGTGGTGACCCGCTGCAGGAACCAGCCGGTCACCGGGATGACCACCGCCATGGTCAGCATGAACGCGGTCGTGAGCCACTGGGCCGCGCCGTTCCCGACGTGGAAGTGGACCTTCAGGTCGGGGATCGCGTTGATCATGATCGTCTCGTTGAGGATCACGATGAAGGTCGCGGCGACCAGCCAGCGGAGAACCGCCATGTCGGCGGTGCTGGTCCTGGCTCCTGCGACGGGGGCCGAGGCGTCGTGTGCCATGAGATTCCTTCGAGAACGTGGGGCCGGGCCTGGGCCACGCCCAGAACCGCTTGTCACATCTACGACGAACGGGAACTGGCGTTTACGACACCGGCGACAGGTGGGAAACGCTACGGGAGCACGCCGACATTCCTCGACGGGTTTTCAGCCGTCACGAGCAGGCCCAACGGGACCGGCCAGCGGGGCCGGTCAGCGGGGCCGGATCACCAGCTCGGGGATGGTGGCGTCCGCAGGAAGGTCGAGCACGTGCAGGATCGACTCGGCAACGGTGTCCGGCCGGATCCAGCGCGAGGAGTCGTAGGTGCGGCCCTCCTGCTCGTGGACCTTCTCCTGCATCGGGGTCGCCGTGCGGCTGGGGAACACCGTGGTCACCCGGACGCCGGCGCCGGCCTCCTCGGCACGCAGCGAGTCGGCCAGCGCGCGGAGGCCGAACTTCGACGCGGCGTACGCCGACCAGCCGGCGTTCGCGACCAGCCCCGCCGAGGAGTTCACGAATACGACCGTGCCGGCGGCCGCCCGCAGCGCCGGCAGCAGGTGCGCGGTGAGCACGGCCGGCGCGGTCAGGTTCACCGCCAGGTGCCGCTGCCAGACCTCGACGTCGAGGTCGGCGACGTTGCCCAGGTCCACGGTGCCGGCGACGTGCAGCAGCGAGTCCAGGTGCGCGAGGTCTGGGGCGTTGTCGGTCGCCCAGCGCGCCACCTCGACCGCGTCGGAGAGGTCCACCACGTCGCGGGTCAGCCGGACCACGCGGTCACCACGGGCGGAGAGCGCCTCGGCGACCTGGTGCCCGATGCCCGAGCGCCGCGCCGGTGACGAGGTGGGTGCGCATCGCCGACGCTGCCATCAGCGAGTGAACACGATCTTGCCGAAGAGGTCGCCCTCGGCCATGGCCGCGAAGCCGTCGCGGGCCCGGTCCATCGGGAGCTCCCGGTCGATCAGCGGACGGACGCCGGTCGCGTCCATCAGGTTCACCAGGGCAGCGAGCTCGGTGGTGGTGCCCATCGTGGACCCGATCACCCGGAGCTGGAGGAAGAAGATGTGGCTGATCATCGCGTCGTCGAGCTTCGGCCCCGAGGTGGCGCCGGAGATCACGATCGCGCCACCCGGGCGCAGGGACCGGATCGAGTGTGCCCAGGTGGCCCGCCCGACGGTCTCCATCACCGCGTCGACCTTGACGGGCAGGCGGGTGCCGGCCTCGAAGACCTCGTGGGCGCCGATCTCGAGTGCACGGGCCCGCTTGGCCTCGTCACGGCTGGTCGCCAGCACCTTCAGCCCCGCCGCCCGCGCGAGCATGATCAGCGCCGTCGCGACGCCACCGCCGGCGCCCTGCACCAGGACGGTGTCGCCGGCCTTGAGGTCGCCCTGGGTGAACAGCATCCGGTACGCCGTCAGCCACGCGGTCGGCAGGCACGCGGCCTCGGCGAACGACAGCGACGCCGGCTTGGCGATGACGTTGCCGCGCGGCACGACGACGAACTCGGCGAAGGTGCCCTGGTGGCGCTCGCTGAGCAGCGAGCGCTTCGGGTCGAGCGTCTGGTCACCTTGCCAGTGCGGGTCGTTGACGACCGCGTGCACGACCACCTCGTTGCCGTCCTCGTCGTACCCCGCGGCGTCGCAGCCGAGGATCATCGGCAGCTGATCCTCCTTGAGGCCGACACCGCGCAGCGACCACAGGTCGTGGTGGTTCAGCGAGGCCGCCTTGACCCGCACCTTCGCCCAGCCGTCCGGCACCTCGGGGTCGGGCCGCTCACCGACCACCAGGCCGGACAGCACGTCCTGGGTGTCACCAGCGTCGGTGGAGAACTTCTCGGCGTAGACGGCGAACATGTCCCGACCCTAGCGAGCGGTCGAGTTGGGAGATCCCGGGCCTCGAGTTCAGACTTCCCGCGACGCCGTACCCCGGCAACTCCCTACTCGGACCTCGACAAGTGCCAACTCAACGGCGCGCGACGCCGTCTCGACGTGCGGCCTCAGCGACAGCGGCCGCCACCGTCGGCCCGACCCGGGGGTCGAACGGCGACGGGATGATCATGTCGTCGCGAGCCTCGTCGCCGACGATCGCGGCCAGCGCCTGCGCGGCTGCCAGCTTCATCCCCTCGGTGATCGCCGTCGCCCGGGCGTCGAAGGCGCCGCGGAAGATCCCCGGGAACGCGAGCACGTTGTTGATCTGGTTGGGGAAGTCCGACCGCCCGGTCGCCACGATCCGCGCGTACTTGTGCGCGAGCGTCGGGTGCACCTCGGGGTTCGGGTTCGCGAGCCCGAAGATGATCGACTCCTCGGCCATCGACGCGACCACGTCCTCGGGCACGGTGCCACCGGAGACGCCGATGTAGACGTCGGCACCCTCCATCACGGCGGCGAGCGAGCCCCAGCGGCCGGTCGTGTCGGCGGTCTCGGCAGCGAGCGCGCGCTTCACCGGGGTGAGGTCGGTGCGGTCGCGCTGGAGCACGCCGGCGCGGTCGACCACCGCGATGTCCCGGTAGCCGCCGGCGAGCAGGATCCGGGTCACCGCGACGCCCGCGGCGCCGGCGCCGGAGACGACGATCCGCACGGTGTCGTGGTACTTCCCGGTGAGTCGCATCGCGCTCTCCAGCGCCGCCAGCACGACGACGGCGGTGCCGTGCTGGTCGTCGTGGAAGACCGGGATGTCCAGTCGCTGCTTGAGCCGCTCCTCGATCTCGAAGCAGCGCGGTGCCGAGATGTCCTCGAGGTTGATGCCGCCGAAGCTCGGCGCGAGCCGGACGACGGTCTCGACGATCTCGTCCGCGTCGGTGGTGTCGAGGCAGATCGGGATCGCGTCGATGCCGCCGAACTGCTTGAACAGCACGGCCTTGCCCTCCATCACCGGCATCGCGGCACGCGGGCCGATGTCGCCGAGGCCGAGCACGGCGGTCCCGTCGGTGACGACCGCGACCGTGTTGGCGGTCCAGGTGTAGTCGCCGTACAGCAGCGGGTCCTCGGCGATCGCCTCGCACACGCGCGCGACGCCCGGGGTGTAGGCGAGGGAGAGCTCGACGGGCCCGTTGAGCGCGACGGTCGGCGCGATCTCCATCTTGCCGCCCGCGTGCAGCTCGAAGACCGGGTCGGGTGCGTGCGGTCACCTCGACCTCGGGAGCAGCGGCGGGGTCGAGATCGGGCATCGGGTCAAATGCAACCATGAGGTTGGCTCTCTCGTACGGACGGATCTGACGGTGCAGGGCTGCTCGACGCCGACCTTGCGTGAGTCCGCGGAGCCGCCAGGACTGGGGGATGACCCAGCAGTCATCGTCTCACAGGCGCGGTGACGCGCCCAATCGGAGTCGGCCGGGCCGGGGCCACACCCGCAGCAGTACGACGCCCACCACGGCCTCGTCCGCCACCGGCCCGCGATGGCGGGAGTCGACGCCCTCGTCGGGGTTGTCGCTGACCAGCCACCAGCCCGCTCCGCCGGAGCGGGTCGTCCGAGTGCCTCCGACACGCTTCACCGCGAGGGTGCCGTCGGCGAACCTGGCCAGCACGAGGTCATCGACCCGCGGACGCCCTCGGTAGCGGATGAGCAGCCGGTCCCCCGGGTACAGCGTGGGTGTCATCGAGTGCCCGCGCACCTTCGCGAGACCCCATCGGGCGACCTGCTCCACGCGGAGTAGTGTCGCAGGCACCGAACTTCTGCCCCCATCAGAGAGGACGTGAGCATGCTCGCGCGACTGTTCGCACCCACCGTCGAGGTTTCTGCCCACTGCGACCTGCCCTGCGGTGTCTACGACCCGGCCCAGGCGCGCATCGAGGCCGAGTCCGTCAAGCAGATCATCACCAAGGCACTCGACAGCGACGACCCGGACTTCCGCACGCGCGCGATCCTGATCAAGGAGCAGCGCTCGGAGCTGGTCAAGCACCACCTGTGGGTGCTGTGGACCGACTACTTCAAGCCCCCGCACTTCGAGAAGTACCCGCAGCTGCACACGCTGGTCAACGAGGCCACCAAGCTCGCCGGAGCCGCCGGCACCAAGGGCACTCTCGACCCCGACCAGGCCGACCAGCTGCTCGCCAAGATCGACGAGATCGCCGAGATCTTCTGGGAGACCAAGAAGGCCTGATTTTCACCGCAGGCCGTTGACCTGGGGTTTTACCCCTCTGGCGCCGCCTCGGTCCGCAGAGAGTCCGCACGGGCTCCGAGCGGACCGAGCGCGGCGTCGAGCACGCTACGGGTCCGGTCCTCATCACCAGGCCACAGGTGGGCGTAGGTCCGCAGGGTCACCACCGCGGATGCGTGCCCGAGGAACGCCTGTACCTGCTTCACCGAGGCGCCACCTGAGATCAGCGCGGAAGCCGCGAAGTGCCGGAACGAGTGCGACGTCACGCCAACGTCGGCG
Source organism: uncultured Actinomycetota bacterium (assembly GCA_963731485.1). Classification (GTDB taxonomy): domain Bacteria; phylum Actinomycetota; class Actinomycetes; order Propionibacteriales; family Nocardioidaceae; genus Marmoricola. The sequence continues at coordinate 9,296 of CAVSVQ010000006.1, read as the reverse complement.
GCCTTGGCCGCGTCACTGAGCAAGCGCTTCCATCGCCGGTAGGTCAGCGGCTCGCCAAGTTCATCGGTGAACAATCCGTCGCCCGCCGGCGGATACGACGCAAGGTGCGCGGCAAGCGCTTCGATCACCACGTGGCCGACCGGGACCGTTCGCCGCGAGGCCCGCGACTTCAGCGGAGCGATCTGGTTCGACTGCAGGCGCTGCCGCTCGACACCGATCGACCTGCGCAGGAAGTCGACGTCAGACAGCCTGAGTCCGAGCAGCTCACCGACCCGCAACCCCGACCCAGCGAGCACGACCGGTACGGCCTGCCATCGCTCCCCCAGCGCGCCTCGTACCAGCTCGATCTCCTCGAGCGTCGGGACCTCCACCTCGTCGTCATGGTCCTTGGGCAGCGCGATCCGCCGACACGGACTGATCGCGATGACCCGATCCTCCGCCGCGGCGTCCATGACACGCGCGAGCACCTCGTAGATGTTCCGGACGCTCCCGGCCGACAGAGTGCGTGCGGGCTCGCTGTCCGTGGCCGGCCGAAGCTCACGAGTTTCGAGCCACTTCACGAATGCCTGGACGTCGCTGCGGCGGATGTTGGCGAGCCTCTGCCCGCCGAGCCGCGGCAGGATGTGAAGCCGCAGCGCGTTGTCGACGATCCTCGCTGTGCCCGGTGACGAGACCTGGATCGACTGCCAGCGGGTTGCGTATGCGCTGAGCAGCTCCCGCCCGGCCCGCGGATCGGCCCACTCCCCGCGCACGATCCTCGCAGTCTGCTCGTCGAGCCACGCCTGGGCGTCGACCTTGCGCTCGAAATGGCGGGCATGCTCTCGCCCAGTGTCGTCGCGGTAGCGGGCCCGCCACTTGCCGTTGGGCCGCTTGGCGATGTTTGCAGCCATGCTGGTGCTCCTTCCGTGACTGCTCCATGATCTCTCCCGGATAGGACATCTGGGCGTGTCAGCGATCGCGCTGCGGGCGGTTGGTCTGCTCGGTGAGCCAGAGGATGAGGTCGGTGCGCCAGTAGCGGACGTGGCGGCCGACCTTGAAGCTGCGGGGTCCGGCGCCGAGGTGGCGCCAGTAGCGCAGGGTGCCTTCGGGGATCCGGAGGAAGCGGCAGGCTTCGTGGAGGGTGAGCATCTCGTCGCCGGGGTTGGCTCCCGTGCGACGGCCGGGGTTGGTGGGGTTCGGTTGTGCGGTCATGGTGCTTCTCCTGGTTGGTGGTGGTGGTGACTGGTCGGGTCACGTTGGTCAGCATGGGCGGTCAGGTACCCCGGATTTCGGGGACGTGGAGGGGGGAACCTGAGGGGGGTACCTGCGTTTGCGCAGGTCAGCAGGTTCCCCTCGAAATCGTTTCGCCGAGGGCTTGCCGGAGCCCGGATTCGACGCTCGTCTTCGGACGTCTTGGTGGTCGTCGGCGGGTCATGGGTGTGCTTGTTCATGCCGGTCAGCATGAGCAGGCAGCGTTACCGGATTCGCTCCCCCTGACGGGGGAACGCTGGGGGAACGTTGTGGGGGAACGTTGCGTTTGCGCAGGTCAAGCAGCGTTCCCCGAATTCTTTTCGGCAGGGGCTTGTCAGCGGCCGATTCCGGGGCTTTCGGTGCGGATCGGCGTCGGGGGAACCTGCGGGAGTCCGCGTCCGGGACGCCGCGGTGACCCTGCTGGGTCGGCTGGTGGGACGGCGGGGCCGTAGCGGTCGATGTCGTCGATGACGCGGGTGCGGGCGTGGCCGGGTCCGAGGTCGGCGCGGTCGCGGCCGAAGGTCTCGACCCATTGCCGGCGGGCCTCGTCGAGGTCGTCGGCGACGAGGTGGGCGGTGTTGGTGTCGCGGCCGCGGGTCATGCGCGACGTAGGCCGCCGCGGCACCGGTGGTGTCGCTCGAGGGCGAAGTGGGCGCGGGCGACGGTGTCGCCCTGGGCGCCGTGGACGGTGGTGGCGTAGGCGAGCTCGACGAACCGGTTGACGTAGTCGGCCGGTATCTCGCCGGTCCCGACCACGACCGTGCAGGAGGAGGCTGCCGTCTGTCGCCGATGCCGGTGATGGTCCAGGTCTGCCGGTTGGCCACCTGCAGGTCGGGGTCGTTGCGGCGGGTCGCGACCCGGTCCCCGAGCCCGAGCACCTCGCCCCGGTCGGTGGTGAGCGTCGATCCCGCGCGCCGTCGGTGCCGGCGTCGTGGCCGTATCGCTGGTCGCGGATGGCGGCGTTGAGGTCGGCGACCTGGTCACGGGTCTCGGCGATGACCAGCTCACCGCTGGCGCCGAGCTCGGCGAGGGCGGCGGTGCGTTCGACCTCGGAGGCGTGGATCACGACCTGGCCGCGCCGGTGGAGGGCGTCGAACACGCTGCCGGGGTCCTGACCGGTGCGCATCCGCAGGCTCAGTGCGGCGTAGTCGGGGTCGGTGAACCGGTGCACCTTCTCCAGGGTGACCACGGCGGTGGGGTGGGCCCAGGCGACCGCGTGGTCCAGGACGCCGCCGCGGCCGACGGCGGGGAGCTGGTGCCGGTCGCCGACGAACGCGACGCGTGCGCCGGTTTCGTCGGCGATGGTGAGCAGCGCATCGGGCGGTGTCCTGGTCGAGCATCCCGGCCTCGTCGACGAGCAGCAGGTCACCGGCCCGAAGCTGCGCCGCTGCCTCGGGCGCGGGGTTGGGTTGTCGGGTCCAGTGTCCGTCGTTGTCCCAGCGCCAGCCGTGCTGGTGGATCAGCCAGGCCGCGGAGTGACCGTCAGCGCCGGTCTCGGCGGCGGCGACCTGCGCTGCCTTCAGCGTCGGGGTCACCACCATCAGCCGGTGTCCGTGGAGGGCCAGCGCTGCTGGGTGGCACGCAGGGCGGTGGTCTTTCCCGGCGCCTGCGGCGCCCTCGACCACCACCAGCTGCTCGTCGCTTCCGGTGAGCAGACCGACGGCATCGGCGTGGCGTCGGTCGACCGGCGCCAGGCCCCGCCCGGCCGGCGGGCCGTGGCGGGCGGCTGTCCGCCACGGCTGAGCGAGGCGGGCTGATCAGGTCGGCCTCGACCTCGAGGACCTGCGGCGAGCTGAGCGACCGGACGTGCTCGGGCACATCGGTCCCGGACGAGCAGCTTGACGCACCGGTCGGCCGCCCGGGCGGTGATGTCTTCGGCGAGCTCGACCCTGGCGGCCCGGTCGGCGAGGAGGCCGGTCTGGGCGAGGAGGACCTCGGTCTTCCCGCGGATGTCGGCGGTGTTCCAGGCCGACCTCTTCGCCCCGAGGATGGAGACGACCAGCTCGGCGGCGGCATCGCGGTCGATCCACCCCGGCCGCGTCCCCGCCAGCGGCACCGGTTCGGTCGGGTCGCGGTAGCCGAGATCGCGCAGCTCGGTGTTCCAGCGGGCCACGAGCTCGGCGCCGTCGGTCGGGTACGACCTTGTCGGGGCGGGCTTGTGCCCACGCCCGCCGGTCCCACGCCTCGCGCAGCCGTGGACCGGGCTCCTCGCCGGGGTGCTCGGCTGCGCCAGGCGGCTTCGTAGCGGTCGACGTTGCGGCGGATCTGCGCGGTCCGGGCACTGAACGCACCCACATACGGCGCCAGTTCGCGGATCTCGCTGGTCTCCGGGTCGAGGGTGAACCCGTGCGCCGCGAGGACCGCCCGGAACTCCGGGTCGGTCGCGACCGCGGCGTGCCCGATCCCGTTGATCGCCTCGATGCTAGTCCCGGATCCCGACCGAGTGGATGCCCCGCCACGCGCCGGCCGCCCAGACGCGGGCGTTGATCTGCAGATGAAGATGCCGGTGCGGATCACCGGCCCGGGAGGTGTAGTGCCGGATCACCGCGGCCTCGATCTTCTCCACCGGCACCTGCACCTGCCGTCCCCGTGGGCCCGACCCGGGTGGTCGCGTGACCGGCGACCCAGCCGACGATCTCGGCGGCGGCCTTGTCCTGGGCCTCGTCCAGCGCGGCCGAGATCTCCGGATGCAGCGCAGCGGCCAGGGACCAGGTCTTGGGTCCGTTGACCGTGACCTCGACGAACCGCAACGCGTTCGCGTCCTCGCGGACCCGGCCCTTCTTGTGGCCGGTGTCGATGTCGATCCCGGCGACCCACCGCTCGTAGGTCTCCCCGTCCATCGACCCCGCCTGCTCGACGCCGTCCGGGGTCGCGATCGAGCCGGGCAGCGACCCCGGTTCCCTCGCCGAGGTAGTAGTCATCCGCGCGGGATCGATCACGTTCGACATAGGCCCGGGCAGCACTTCGCCGCACCGCGGTAGAACTTCACCCCGCCATGCACGCCGACCACCCCGAGTCCTGGTCTCAATGACGTCCGTCGACAACCAACGGATGCCCTAGAAATGCCGCGTGGGCCGCCCGACCACGGGCGACCCATCTACGTCCTTCGTAGCATGCGTGCCGACTGTTGGGAAGGTGAGAAAGGCCCTATGGGGAAGGAGATTGAGGAGGAATTTGGGTGGGATGGATGGGAAGTGTTGGTAGTGATGGGTTGGTGAAGTGGAGGGGGGTAAGGAGGTCGGAAGAGTTCCAGGCGGCACAAGGTGAGCGCACGAGCGGACACACCCTCCAGCGCGTCGACGTGAGCACATGAAAGCGCCCAGTTTCTGGCGACCCTCGAACGCAGCGATCAGTACTCACATGCCGATGAGCGGATGTTGGATTTCAGGTCATGGAACCATTGGCGCGTGCCGCGACTGCATCTCCTTCTTCTCGGAGCCGCTGGGACCGCCGCCGCCGTCGCCGTCGCCGGTTGCGCGGGCGTCGGATCGAATGGCTCATCCCGAGACCTGCCGGTGTTGCCGACGTCTGGATCCCCAGCCACACTCTTCCGGACGACTATCGCGGATGCAGCGGGGGCGACGGAGAAAGCAGTCGCGGCAAGATCATTGACTGCGTCGGAGGAAACAGGTTCGCGACCTAGGACCACCGGTTCTACGGCTTTGCTGGTGGAGCGATCACTGAGGGCGCCTTCGATTCCCAGAACTACCTCGGGTCGATATCGGCCTGCAAACACGCCGGGTAGAGCGACCGCTCGTGCCGCATAGAGTGCGCGCTGGCGCGCGCGGATCTGCCGCGTTCCGCGCGCGATCATGCAGAGTCGAGGGAGCTGAGACGCCGTCGGCAGTTCGGATACGACTACCGTCGTGAGCGGCGTCGATGAAGGTCCAGCAAGGAGGTTGCGAAGATGCTCAGCGACGGTAATCCACAATGTGGCTCCCGACCTGTACGCGGCCTTGACTCGACTCGAACGCAATCAGGTCATGAACTATTTCGGTCGGCGTGCGGCGGAGGAAGGGCGTGGTTTCCCGAATCGTCCCGATGACGAAGACCCGTCCTCGATTGCTCGGCGCGCGTTTCTGCAGGGCACCTTTGTCGTGTCGTTCTTCGTGTACTCCACTCCGTTCCTCATGGTCGGAGCCGCTGCTCTCTCGTTGGTGAACGGCGGAGTGGACAATGTATTCACGCTCGGCACACTCGCTGTCTGTGCCACGGTCGTCGCCGTGGCGATGGTAGATGGGGACTACGGGTGCGCACGATCAGACGCCACTTCTGTTCAGATAGCCAGAGCCGGTAGGCGTGTGCGGCTCACCCGAACGTCAACAGGACGACGACAGTCCGCACTCATCATCGCTGAGCGCGCACCCGCACGCTATTGCCGCCGTCAGGCCGCACATCTCCGCCCGTGCCATGCTCGGTGGATGCTCACCCTGACCCTCGATACGTGGTGCGTGATCCAGCGGCCCAACGACAGGACCAGGCCGAGCTGATGGACCGACTGGTTGAGCTGGCACGCAGGGGGCGTGTTGAGCTCTGGATCACCGCAGCGTACGACCGAGACCAGGAGCGGGCGTCGCCGATCAACTCGAAAGCGAATCGGCGTTGGCTGGAGGACAGCCCGATTCGTGGAGTGGTGCCCGGGCCCGCGCGACTCGACTACTCAGTCTTCGACGGTCCCGACATATTGGTCGACGACGACTTCGGACCGGTGGACGCGGCGTTGCGGCGAATCGTGCTGCCAGGACGACTGTGGGTCGAGTCGATGACCGAGCGCTCGACCCTGGGCAAACGCGACCTGCGGAAGTTCCACGATGTACAGCATCTGGGCGCTCACCGCCTGGCTGGACACGACGCTTTCGTGACCGGCGACAGCGACGACATCCTCCGCAAGCGGGACCGAATCACGGCACAAACGGGGATCATCGTGTGGACCTTGGCCGAGGCCGTCGAGCAGGCAGAAACCTCGGGCGTCGGCTAGAGAGCCGTTGGCACGGCGGCGGCCTTCGATCGCTGGCTGCGGTAGCAGATTTGCACTGACATGCCGCGCAGAGGGCATAGCGTCGCAGCCCGTTCATGGCGCGAGCTTGCGGATATCGGTCTAGCGACTTCTCCATGGATCCCCCCAACGACTTGCCGCCCGACCCTTGAACCGCCCCGGCGAGTCCCGAGACTCTGGCCTGGCGACTTCTTCGAGCCCGACAGTGAGTGGAGGTCCGACACCCAGCTCGTCACCCTCAACCCCGATCAGCAGCCTCATTAGCCAGCCCTACTCGAGAGACCAGCCGTTACACCCCTTTCCGGCGACTTGAGATTGCCCGAGCGAAGTAGCGCCGAACCTGATGGCTCCGGACCTGCCATGCCACGAGCGTGAGCTATGGGGCGCGCTGGGGCACACAACCTCGATGAGGCGCCCTCACCTGGCGCGATCCGCTCGTGCCGAAGAGCGGATGCCCGCACCGTCTGAGTAGCAGTACTCATGATGGGTGCATGTTCGTGCACCAGACTTCGGAACATGGAGCCGGCAGGCAGTGTTGGAGGTCGGGCATTCTGGCTAGTCCTCGTACCGACCTCGTGGGCGTTCGTGCCGTGGATCGTAGAGGTCGTGACGTCGAACTCAGGATCGATCGGCACGGGCACAACCGTCTTTGAAGTGTGCTCACCATTGATGGCCATCGTCACCGTGCTTGGCTTCTGGCTCGTCTCCCGCCAGAGCGTGCGCCTCTGGCCCTATCTGCCATTCGCGGCATCCGCTACGTTCGTGGCCGTCTCGCTGAGCCGGATGACGATGGACTCCGGCCAAGACGCAGTGATCCCGTTCGTTCCAGTCCTCTTGATGTACTTCCAGCCATTCATCGCACTCTCGGGCGGAGTCGTCAGCTTCGTCGCAGTCGGTACGCGGGGCGCTGGGTTCATAGATTGATGGCGGTCCCGGAGACTGTGCTCGGGCTGGCGCCCGCTCATGCCGCCGAGCGCGCACCGCGCGCGCGTTCAGGCGTTTGTAGCTCCGGAACGAACGGGAGCTGACGACCTTGGCAGACGGTACTGCGGGTAGTACCATTTGGTTGTGCCGTCCGTCGACAAGATCGTCAAAGCGATGCGGGCGAACCCGCAGGGCATCGCGTTCAACGACCTCAAGACGGTCTGTGAGCACTACTTCGGAAGTCCACGCCAGAGCGGCAGCTCCCACGTCGTCTTCAAGACCCCGTGGCCCGGCGACCCGCGCGTGAACATCCAGAACGACAAGGGCAAGGCCAAGGCGTACCAGGTACGCCAGGTCCTCAAGGCGATCGACAAGAAGGAGGCCAGCTGATGCAAACCGAGACCCGAGTGGACGTGTCCCACTACAGCTACCGAGTCACCTGGTCGGCCGAGGACGGCGAGTTCGTCGCCACCTGTCTGGAGTTCCCCTCGCTGTCGTGGCTCGCACCGACCCAGATCGAGGCGCTCCAGGGGCTCGAGGCAGTCGTCAGCGATGTACTCGCCGACATGGCCGAGCAACGCGAGAAGGTTCCGGTCCCGTTCTCGGAGCGGACCTACTCCGGCACCTTCAACGTCCGCATCGGCGAAGGCCTCCACCGCGATCTGGTCGTTCACGCAGCCGAGGACGGCCTGAGCCTCAACCAGTACGTCGTGAAGAAGCTGGCCTCCGCCTGAATCCCCCGAATCTTCGCTCCCAGGATGGCGCCTCCCGAGCATCGAGCTCGCTGTTAGGTCACGCTGGGAATAGCAGTCGCCTCCTCGTGGCGTCGGGTTAGTAGCCTCGCTCCTATGTCGACGAAGTCGGAGCGGCGGGCCGCGCGCGAGGCGGTTGCGGCGTATCACGAGGCTCAGCTGGCCGCGTTAGTTCAGCGGGTGGGTGAAGCCGTTGACAGCTTTCGCGCCGGCGAAACCGACGCCTTCGAGACCGACCAGCTCATCTTCCAGTACAGCCGTGCCGCGAAGGAGCTCTGGAAGTTCTGCAACCTCGGCGACGTCGAGTACGCCGCGCACGCGATTGGTGAGGGTCCGCCGGCGGACTGGTGGGAACGCGGTGCACCGAACCGCCGATGAAGCCACCGCCGAGCTTCCCGCGAGACCCGTACCCACGGTGGTCAGTTTTTGACGCGGGCCCATGATCCGTGACGCAGTGGAGGATGAACACAGCCCAACTCGTCGCATCCCGCGAATTTGCGCACGCCGGCCTCCGGATGGCGATCGCGGCCTACCTTGCCAGGTTCAAGGGCCAGTCCCGCGTCCACACCGAATCAGATCTACGAGCCTTCCTGACGTGGTGTGAGCGCCACAGCCTGGATCCCATTGCGGCCAAGCGCCCCCACATCGAGCTATACCTGCGCTGGATGCAGGAGGTCGCCAGCTACAAGCCATCAACCGTCTCGCGTCGACTCTCGGTGGTGGCTGGCTTCTACCGAACGTGCGTCATCGACGGCGTGCTCGAGCACTCCCCGGCCGACTACGTCCGCAGGCCGCGCGTCTCCGCCGAATCGCCGACCCTCGGCCTGAACCATCTGCAGTTCGAAGCCATGCTGGCCGCAGCCCGCGACTCAGCCAACGTCAACGACTTCGCCCTGGTCGCCATGCTTGGACTCCTCGGGCTGCGCATCTTCGAAGCCACCGGATCCAACATCGAAGCCCTCGAAGAAGTGCACGGCCACCGCGTCCTGCGTGTCCACGGCAAGGGCGACAAGGTTGCACTGACCCCTCTGCCGCCCGCGGTGAGCCGGGCCATCGACAAGGCGATCGCCGGGCGCGCCTGCGGCCCGATCCTGCGAAGCCGCACCGGAGCCCGGATGGACCGTCATAGCGCCACCCGACGCCTCCGAGCACTCGCGCTGGCAGCAGGAGTGAGCACTACCCGGATGCATCCCCACATGCTTCGCCACACCTTCGTCACCACGATGCTCGACGCCGGGGTCGACCTCCGCGACGTCCAGATCGCCGCCAGGCACGCCGACCCGCGAACAACCATGCGCTACGACCGCGCTCGAAAGAACCTCGACCGGCACCCCAACTACATCCTCGCGGCCTACATGGCCTCGGGAACCTAGGTTTCGACCAAGCAACGCGCG
>CAVSVQ010000005.1:0-300321 GCA_963731485.1 uncultured Actinomycetota bacterium | reverse complement strand
TCCCTGGTGATGTCGTCGGGCCGCTCGCCCAGTAGTTCGGAGCGAACGGCTGAGAAACGGTCGGCGAGCTTGCGGAGCTCGTCCTGATTCATGCGCTCACGCATCCCGGGCAGGACAGTCGTCTCCTCCTCCTCGACGTGGTGGCTGATGGCATCGACGAGTTCTTGGAGTCGCTTCTCGAACGCACTGTCCTGGGGATCGGTCGCTGCCAGCCGGGCGAGCAACTGGTCGGCCTCGAGGTGTTCCTTCTGGCTGTGCGCGACGTCCTCGGCGCCTCCAGCATGGCTGCCGCAGGGTAGACCTCTGCTTCTTCGGCGCGGCTGTGCGCGGTGAGCAGGGTGGTGAGCACGGGGAGGTTGAGCGCCCGCGCCGAGGGCTGGTTCTTCAGTACGTCGAACAGGCGCTCCACCTCCGTGTGGTCACCCTTGATCAGGTCGACGACGTCAGTTATGTCTTCTCCTCAGTTTTAGGCTGGGTTGGGGCGCGTCTGCCGATCCAGGTTCGGTCGGCACCCGGGTCCGGATCGACCGGAATCGGCCGGGACGTCCGGGATGATCTGCGGTTAAGTCTGGGGGTCGACCTGAGGTTCGCTCACGGCTTGTCCACCTCACCGGGACTGACCTCACCGAGCCATTGGCCAGACTCGACACCGCGCCTCTCGATTGAAGGACCTGCTGGTAGTGCTGGAGGTGGTCCTCTCTCAGACCCACGGTCGGACTTTGGTCAAGTCCCGTGGCGTGGTGTACGACGTCTCGTGATTCGTCGTTGTCTGGTTAGGCGCTGATCGCGCCGGTGATGTTGGTGTGGGCCTCCTTGTCGGTCTCGGTGGTGACCAGGGTTAGTCGGCTCTTGGCGAGGACGTCGAGGCCGAGGTAGCGGCGGCCGTCGGCCCACTCGTCGTGTTGTTCGGCCAGGACGGCGCCGACGAGCCGGACGATGGAGGTCCGGTCGGGGAAGATCCCGACGACGTCGGTGCGCCGGCGGATCTCGCGGTTGAGCCGTTCGTTGGGGTTGTTCGACCAGATCTGGCGCCAGAGTGCTTTGGGAAACGCGGTGAACGCGAGCACGTCGTCGCGGGCGGCGTCGAGGTGCTCATGGACCTCGGGCAGCACTCTCGACCTGGTCGAGCAGTTTGTCGTACTGGGCGTGCACGGCGTCGGCGTCGATCTGGTCGAAGACCGAGTGCAGCATCGCCTTGACCCCGCCCCAGGCGTGCTTGGGACAGATGCCCATCAGGTTGAAGGTGTAGTGGGTGCGGCACCGCTGCCAGGACGCGCCGGGCAGGTTCGCCCCGATCGCGTCGACCAGGCCGGCGTGGGCATCGGAGGTGACCAGCGCGACCCCGTTCAGGCCGCGGGCGACCAGGTCCTTGAAGAAGCTGTTCCAGCCGGCCCCGGACTCTGCGGTCGACGTCGCGACTCCGAGGATCTCGCGGAACCCGTCGGCGTTGACGCCGGTGGCCACCATCACCGCGATCTTGACGACCCGGCCGCCCTCGCGGACCTTCATCGTCAACGCGTCCGCGGCCACGAACGTGTAGGGCCCCTCATCGAGCGGCCGTTCGCGGAAGTCGCGGACCAGCTCGTCGAGGTCGCGGGCCATCACCGAGACCTGCGACTTCGACAGCCCGGTGATTCCCAAGGACTGCACCAGCCGGTCCATCCGCCGGGTGGAGACCCCGAGCAGGTAGCAGGTCGCGACCACGCTGGTCAGCGCCGCCTCTGCGCGCCGACGCCGCTCGAGCAGCCACTCGGGGAAGTAGGAGCCCTCGCGCAGCTTCGGGACCGCGACGTCGAGGGTGCCGACCCGGGTGTCCAGCTCCCGGTGCCGGTAGCCGTTGCGGCGATTGGTCCGGCCTGCGTCGCGGACCCCGTAGGCGGCGCCGCAGACACTGTCGGCATCGGCCGAGAGCAGCGTGTTGAGGAACCCCTCCATCAGTTCACGCAACAGGTCCGGGCTGGCCTGGGACAGGTGCTCGTGCAAGAAGTCGCCAGGGTCGATACTGGATTTCGCGGTCACCGTGGTGCCTTTCTTCGAGTGGGTTTTGGTAGATCTCTCGAAGAATCACGCGGTGACCGCGCCCACGTCTACACGCAGCCGCCGGTCACCACGTCGTACACCACTCTGCTGGACTCAACTTCGGACTTTTTCCCGGTTCGGTTCCTGACGACTCGCCCGCTGGCGGCATAGTTTCCGAAAGTCATGGCCATGGCCCCACCGCGGCCCCAAACCGAGCCCAAAGTGAGCCCAGTGGGCCCCGCTCGGGCTCGCGACACGAGCCGATCACATCAACCCGCAGGCCAGAGTCGATTTTCACAAGAAGCGCCACGCACTCCACGTGGGAAGTCATCGGGAAGAGGTCGAACGCCCGCAGGTCGGCCAGGCGGTAGCCGCCTCGCGGAAGTAGGCGAGGTCGCGGGCCAGGGCTGCCGGGTCACAGGCGACGTACGCGACCGCCCGGGGGCCGAGCCCGGCGACGGCGTCGACGACCCGGCGCTTGGCGCCCTCGCGCGGCGGGTCGAGCACGACCAGGTCCACCCCACGTCGCGATCCGAAGCCCTGCTCGAGCACCCGGTCGACCCGGCCGGGGCGCACCGCGGCCTGCGGCAGGTCGGCCAGGTTCTCGCCGGCCAGCTCGCTCGCGCGCCGGTCGCCCTCGACGCTGACCACGCCACCACCGGGTCCCACGGCCTCGGCGAGGAACGCCGAGAACAGGCCGACGCCGGCGTACAGGTCCAGGGCCCGCTCGCCGGGTCGCGGGCCGAGCATCGCCAGCACCGTCTCCACCAGGACGCGCGGCGCCTCCGGGTGGACCTGCCAGAAGCCGTCGCCGGCCACGGCGAAGTCGCGACCGAGGACGTGCTCGGTCACCGAGCGGCCGGCGGCTGTCGGCCCCGGGCGCCGCGATCAGGCAGCTCCTCGACCTCGACGACGTCGTGTGACCGGTGCTTGCGCAGCCCCCGCCGGCCGGCATCGAGGGCGACGTACTGCATCCGCGTGCGCCAGTGCAGCGTCGGGCTCGACGGCTTCGACGACCACGTCGCGGTCGATCCCGGCGAGCCGGCGCAGCTGCTCGCTCGACGACGGCGGCCTTGAGGTTTCGCTGGGCGGGCAGGGCCACGTGCTGGAAGTCGCAGCCACCGCAGCCGCCGGGGTGCGCCAGCGGGCACGGCGCCGGCACCCGGTCGGCGGAAGCCTCGAGGACTCTCCACGGCGTCTCCGCGGAGGAACGTCTTGTCCACCTCGGTGATCTCGACGACGACCCGCTCCCCGGGCAAGGCGTGCCGCACGAACACGACCAGGTCGCGCGCCTCGACGTCTCCGACCTCGACCGGTGGCCGCACCCGCGCGACCACGTGGCCGCCGTGGGCGATCGGCCCGGTCGTCGCCTCGACGTGGTCGCCGACCGCGAGGCCGACCGACGTCCCCGTCACCGAGCGGCCCGACCCGCTCACCGGCCACCCCGGCCGCGCCGGACGTCGCCGGGCCGGAGTCGCTGCAGCTCCCAGTCCTCGCGCTCCTTGGCGAGCTCGGAGCCGCGCAGCTGGTAGGGCACCGAGGTCACCATCACCCCGGGCGTGAACAGCAGCCGGCCCTTGAGCCGCAGCGCGATCTGGTTGTGCAGCAGCTGCTCCCACCACCGACCGACGACGTACTCCGGGATGTAGACCGCGACGACGCCGCGCGGGTTGTGCTCCCGGATCTCCATGGCGTACTGCACGATCGGCCGGATGATCTCCCGGTACGGCGAGTACAGCACCTTGAGCGGGACGTCGATGTGCCGCTCGTCCCACTCCGCGAGCAGGCTGGTCCGACTCGTCCTGCTCGGAGGCGACGAAGACCGCCTCCAGCACGTTCGGCCGGGCGGCCTTGGCGAAGGCGAGCGCCCGCATCGTCGGCTTGTGCAGCTTCGAGACCAGCACGACCGCGTGGACCCGGGTGGGCATGATCGGGTCCTCGTCGCCCACGAGGAGCTCCTCGGCGACGCGGTCGTAGTGCCGCCGGATCCCCTTCATGATCGCGAAGAACACCACCATCGCGAGGATCGCGATCCAGGCGCCGGCGAGGAACTTCGTGATCAGCACGATCACGAAGACGACCGAGGTCATCACCAGGCCGAACGTGTTGATCGCCCGGGAGCGGAACATCCGCCGTCGCGCGGCCGGGTCGGTCTCGGTCCTGCAGGTGCCGGGTCCAGTGCCGGATCATCCCCAGCTGGCTCAGGTTGAACGAGACGAACACGCCCACGATGTAGAGCTGGATCAGCCGGGTGGTCTCGGCGTTGAACGCCAGGATCAGCGACGATCGCCATCACCGCGAGGAACACGATGCCGTTGCTGTAGGCGAGCCGGTCGCCGCGCGAGCCCAGCTGCGCGCGGAGCGAGTCCGTCCTGGGCGAGGATCGAACCGAGCACCGGGAAGCCCGTTGAACGCCGTGTTGGCGGCGAGCACCAGGATGACCCCGGTCATCGAGACCACGAAGTAGAAGCCCGGCGGGAACCCGTCGAAGATCGGCCTGGCGATCTGCGCGATCACGGCGTGCTGCTGGTAGTCGGCCGGCACCGGCTTCGCCGTCGAGCGTGAGCCGCTCGAGGTCGTGCGGGTCGACGTACCGCAGGCCCATCTGGTGGGCCAGCGTGATCACGCTGAGCATCATCGTGATCGCGATCGACGCCGAGCAGCAGCAGCGTGGTCGCGGCGTTGCGGGACTTCGGCTTGCGGAACGCCGGCACGCCGTTCGAGATCGCCTCGACGCCGGTCAGCGCGGCCGATCCCGACGAGAAGGCGCGGGCGAGCAGGAAGATCAGCGCGACCGTGGTCAGGCTGCCCTCGTAGCCCGGAGGCCGGGTGCAGCTCGAGCTTCGCGCTCTCCACGTCGGGCAGGTTGCCCCCGATCAGGCGCACGATGCCGTAGCCCGCACATCCCGAGGATCGCGACCATGAACGCGTACGTCGGGATCGCGAACGCCGTGCCGGACTCGCGGATCCCGCGCAGGTTCATCGCCGCGAGCAGCACCACCAGGACGGTCGGCGAGGGTGGCCTCGTGGTCGCTGGAACACCGGGAGCGCCGAGGCGGTGTACTGGGCGCCCGAGGAGATCGACACCGCCACGGTGAGCACGTAGTCGACCAGCAGGGCGCTCGCGACCGTGGTGCCGGCGGTGCGGCCGAGGTTGACCGTGGCCACCTCGTAGTCGCCGCCGCCGGAGGGATAGGCGTGCACGGTCTGCCGGTACGAGGCGATCACGGCGAGCATCACCAGCGCGACGGCGATGCCGATCTTCCAGGACCACGCGTACGTCGACGCCCCGGCCACGGACAGCATGATGAAGATCTCGTCCGGGGCGTAGGCCACCGACGAGAGCGCGTCGCTGGCGAAGACCGGGAGGGCGATCCGCTTCGGCAGCAGCGTCTCGCCCAGCTGCGAGCTGCGGAGCTTGCGGCCGAGCAGGATCCGCTTGGAGAGACCACCGACGACCCACGAGCGACAACGTTAGAGCACGTACCGGCCGGTCCGGTGCAGGTGCAGTAGCGTTCCTCACGTGCACGTCGTGATCATGGGCTGCGGCCGAGTCGGCTCGACCTTGGCGCGCTCCCTCGAGGACCGCAACCACACCGTGAGCGTCATCGACAGCAATCCGGACGCCTTCCGGCGCCTCGGACCGTCGTTCAACGGCATCAAGGTCACCGGCTACGGCTTCGACCAGAAGGTGCTCAACGACGCCGGGCATCGAGCGGGCCGACGCCTTCGCCGCGGTGAGCAGCGGCGACAACTCCAACATCATCGCCGCGCGGGTGGCGCGCGAGACCTTCGGCATCGAGCAGGTCGTCGCCCGGATCTACGACCCCGGCCGCGCCGAGGTCTACCAGCGGCTCGGCATCACCACGGTCGCCACGGTGAAGTGGACCGCCGACCAGGTGCTCCGCCGGCTGCTGCCGGCCGGGCGCCGAGCCCGACTTCCGCGACCCCTCCGGCACGATCCGCCTCGACCAGATCCCGGCGCCCGAGGCGTGGGTCGGCCACCGGACGGTGCAGTTCCAGGAGCAGTCGCGCTGCCGGATCGCCTGGATCGACCGGCTCGGCGAGGGCATGCTCCCCCAGCGAGACTCGGTGATCCAGGAGGGCGACCTGCTGCACGTCGTGCTCCGCGAGGAGAACGCCGCGCACGCCTACCAGCGTCATCGAGCGCGGGCCCGAGGAGGAGTGAGCCCATGCGCGTCGCCATCGCCGGAGCCGGAGCCGTCGGCCGCTCGATCGCCCGCGAGCTGATCACCAACGGCCACCAGGTGCTGCTCATCGACAAGGAGCCCGACTCGATCAAGCCCGAGCGGGTGCCGGACGCCGAGTGGCTGCTCGCGGACTCCTGCGAGCTGTCCTCGCTCGAGGAGGCCCGGCTGGAGCACTGCGACGTGGTGATCGCCGCGACCGGCGACGACAAGGTCAACCTGGTCACCTCGCTGCTGGCCAAGACCGAGTTCGGCGTGCCGCGCACGGTCGCCCGGGTCAACCACCCCAACAACGAGTGGCTGTTCACCGAGGCCTGGGGCGTCGACGTGAACGTCTCGACGCCCGCGGATCATGTCGGCGCTGGTCGAGGAGGCGGTCACGGTCGGCGACCTGGTCCGGCTGTTCACCTTCCGCCAGGGCAACGCCAACCTCGTCGAGATGACGCTGCCCGCGGGCTCGCCGTACGTCGGCAAGCCGTCCGGGCTGATCCCCTTCCCCGAGAACGTCGCGCTGGTGACCATCCTGCGCGACGGCCAGGTCTACACCCCCGACCCGCGAGCAGCCGGTCGAGTCCGGCGACGAGCTGCTGTTCGTGTGCCACGCCGACGTCGAGGCCGAGCTCGAGCAGCTGCTCGCACCCCGGGACTGACGACCGGGCGCGCCCCGGCTCCGGGTGACCGGGTCAGCCGGAGACGAGGATCCGTCGTCGTTGCTCGCCGCTTCCACCACCGGCGTCCGGTTCCGGGTCAGCAGCCACACCATCGCAGCCAGCGCGGCGACCTGGAGCGGCCAGCCCATCGCCAGCTTGGCGATCCCGAGGGTCGCGACCGCGGAGTCCTGGTCCCACCAGCCCTTGCGGCCGGCGAGGTAGACCGGGCCCTGCACCACGACCCGCACCACGCACGGCAGCACCAGCAGCCAGGTCAGCCGGCTGCACAGCCGGACGGTCGCCCGGTCCGCGCGCCAGCCCGGTCGGGTCGCCGGTGACGCTGCCGACCATGAAGCCCACGAGCGGCCAGCGGATCACGATGGTGAAGATCATCACCACGGCGTACCCGAGGTTGTAGAGGATGCCGGGCAGGAAGTACGCCAGCGCCTGGTCGTTCGGCGTCCCCGCCGCCGCGGGCGGCGCGCCAGGCGAAGAGCGCGCCGATGCCGATGCCGAAGAGGCTGTTCAGCACGAACTGGGTGGTGCTGCGCTGGGCCAGACGCACCACCAGCAGCACGACGGCGCAGCCGACCGCGACCAGCACCGCGGGCCGCAGCTGGTGGCTGGCAGGAAGACGACGGTGAACACGGCCGTCGGGACGGCGGCCTCGAGCATCCCGCGCCGGCCGCCGAGCGCGGTCGCGAGCTGGCCGCGCACGACCTCCTCGACGGTCGCCGTGGTGGTGCCAGTGACTGGTCCACGTGCGTCGCTCAGTACCGCAGGTCGTAGCGCGGGTTGTAGATCGACGCGGATGCCGCCGTGGACCCCGATCCGCCCGGTGACCCGGATCGACCGGCCCGGGAAGATGCCGCGATCCGGCGGCGTCCGAGCCACAGCACGGTGATCGTGCCGGTGCCGTCGTAGAGCTCGGCCTCGAGAGCCGGTACGCCGCCTCGCGGGCGCAGGGTCACCGTGCGCAGGCGTGCCCTGGACGGTGACCATCTCGCGGTCCGGAGCCTCGTCGATCGGCACGCAGCCGGCCTTGACCGCGTCACCGCGCAGCTCGACCGCCTCGGCATGGGTCTGGCTGGCCCACTGGCGCAGGCCGGCGCGCAGGCGCCCCTGTCGTGTGCGGCATGAGCAGAGCCTAGTCTGTCCCTGGTCATTCCGCGGGCGTGTCGTCGGTGAGCCGCTGTCGCCTGCGGGGGCATCCGCAGCGGCAGCGCCTCCCCGGGTGGCATCGCGTCGCTGCCCCGGCGCACCGCGACGGCGCGCAGCGCCTCCTCGAACGCGCGCGGCGTACTCGGGGTCGAGCGCGGGCCGGCCGGCCAGCGTGGCCCGCAGGAACCAGCGCGGCCCGGTGTATCCGATCACCCGCGAGGGCTGCATCAGCGACTCGCCGTTCGGGACCGGTCACCGGCACCTGGCAGAGCAGCTCGGGGCCGAAGCCACCGTCCTGCTCGGTCGCGGTGCCACCCCGGCGGGCGGTGTCGGCGGCGATCTCCCGGCGGGCGTCGGCCCACAGGTCGCCGCCGCGCGCGGAGGCGAACGCGCGCATCTCCAGGACGCCCGTCGTCGCCGACCAGGAGCACGGTCATCACCGCGCCGGTCTGCTCGTCGACCTGCAGCCGCAGCTCGAGGCCGTCGCGGGTCCCGCAGCAGCAGGCTGCCGAGGTCGATGTAGGTCGCGTCCGGCTCGATCTCGTCGATGTCCAGAGGACCGCCCGGTCGGGGGTCGGGCGTCTCGACGGCCGACGGCTCGACGCCCGACGTGTCGACGTCCGAGGGCTCGACCTCCGACGCCCCGTCGTTCTTGCGGCGCAACCTCATCGCGAACCCTCCCGTGGATCCGTGGCCGCCGGCTCCTCGGGAGGAGTCCGGCAGGTCGTCGACCTCGACGAAGTCTGGCGGTCTCGACCCGCTGGATGACCAGCTGGGCGATCCGGTCACCGCGCCGGAGCGTGATCGGCGTCGCCGGGTCGAGGTTGACCAGGCACACCTGCACCTCGCCACGGTAGCCCGCGTCGATCGTGCCCGGTGCGTTGACGATCGACAGGCCGCTGCCGGTGCGCCAGCCCGGAGCGCGGGTGCACCAGCGCGACGTACCCCTCGGGCAGGGCCAGCGCGATCCCGGTCGGCACCAGCCTGCGCTCCCCGGGCGCCAGCGAGACGTCCTCGCGGGCGCACAGGTCGGCGCCGGCATCGCCGGGATGGGCGTACGAGGGCAGCGGGAGCTCCGGGTCGAGCCGACGGATGCTGATCTGCACGGGTCCGGGGTTGGCTCGCCACGGGCAGCGACCCTACCGGCGTGGCCGGTCCCGCTGGATGTCAGGCTTTGCCCATGCCAGCGACCGGCCCGACCGCGGGTCACCCAGCCGCGGGTCACCCGGCCGCGACCTACCGGGAGCGACTGCACGTCCCGCTGCGCTGGTGGGTGCAGGCGACGATGTTCCTGGCGACGGTCTGGCTGGCCTTCATCGTCGCCCTGCCGGCCTGGCTCGCCTGGACCGCTCGGCCGCCCTGCTGGCCGCGGTCTTCGGGATGTTCGCCTGGGTCGGCTCGGCCCGGGTCGAGGTCCGCGACGGAGTCCTGTACGCCGGTCCGGCCGCGACCATCGCGCTGGCCCGCTCGGCGCCGCCGAGCCGCTTGACAAGGAGGCCACCCGCCGGGTCCACGGCGTCGACGCGGACGCCCGGGCGTTCCTGGTCACCCGGCCCTACATCTCACGCTCGGTCAAGGTCGTGCTCGACGACCCGGCCGACCCGACGCCGTACTGGCTGATCTCCACCCGGCACCCACGCCGGCTCGCGGCCGCGCTCTCGTCGCATGGGCGCGCACCGACCGGGCACTGACCCACGGGCGCGACGCGGCCGGGACAAGCCCTACCCGAAGACACCCGACGGAGAGGCAACCATGGCGAAGGACGACGACCACAAGGACAGCTCGAAGATCTGGAGCTCTTCTCGCTGGTCGCGGCGCTGGTGGCCGCCACGGCTGCCCGCAAGGCCCTGAACACCTCGTGGAAGGCGGCCACCGGCAAGAAGCCGCCGGCCAATCCAGCGTCCCCCGATGTGGACATGCGGGAGGCACTTCTGTGGGCGGCGGTCAGCGGCACCTTCGTCGCGGTGGCGCGGATGCTGGCCACCCGCCGGGCCGCGCACTACTACGCCCGCTCGACCGGGCCACCTGCCGCCAGGGCGTCGCCGACAGAGGCCTGACGACATGCGAACGGCCGAGGGCCGCCGCCGAGGGGCGGCCGTTCGCATCTGCGCGTGGTGTGCCAGCGGTCAGGCGCAGTCGCGGCAGATCAGCTTCTTCTCGTCGGCGAGCTGGCTGCGGTGGTGCACCAGGAAGCAGCTCATGCAGGTGAACTCGTCGTCCTGCCGGGGCATCACCTCGACCGCGAGCTCTTCGTGGCTCAGGTCGGCGCCGGGCAGCTCGAA
The DNA here is from genome assembly GCA_963731485.1 of uncultured Actinomycetota bacterium. Classification (GTDB taxonomy): domain Bacteria; phylum Actinomycetota; class Actinomycetes; order Propionibacteriales; family Nocardioidaceae; genus Marmoricola. The sequence goes on along the minus strand of CAVSVQ010000005.1, from coordinate 290,001 downwards.
GGACTCGGCCGCCTCGGCCTCGTCCTCGTCGACCTTGCCGGAGTTCTTGTCGTGACGCCGCGCCTTGAGCTCCTCGAGGCTGTCCTCGTTCTGCTCTTCCTCGGTCTTGCGCGGTGCGTCGTAATCGGTCGCCATTCGTCCCTCTCCTGATTCCTCGCTCGCCATCGTCTGGCGCGCGCAGATTGTGCACCACTTCGGGCCCAGGTGCACATCCATTCCACGGTGTGTCCGCGGACTCGCACAACGAAAGCGTGCACGCAGGTTGTTCCCGGTGGGTCAGGCGCGTGTCTCCAGCGAAGCCACACGAGCCCGCACCAGCCGCGCAGGAATCCCCGGGTACGCCGGCGCTCGGCGCCGCGACCACCAGGTCCTCGCCCGCGCACCGGTCGAGCACCTCCACCACGGCGCCGGCCTCCTCGGCGATCAGTCCGCCGGCGGCGTGGTCCCAGCGGCATCGGACCCTCCTCGACGTAGCCGTCGGACCGAGCCGCACGCGAGGGCACACAGGTCGAGCGCGCAGGACCCGAATCGCCGGATGTCGGCCACCCGGACGAGCAGATCGGCCACCGCGCCGCCTGGCGCTCGCCGGATCGCGGGCTCGTAGTTGTACCCCGTCGAGATCACCGCCGGCTCGAGCGGACCGGGCTGCGCGGACCCGGAGCGGCACGGCCGTCGCGGGTCGCACCCCGCCCCGGACCGCGGCGAACTCCTCCCCGGTCGCCGCGTTGAGCACGACCCCGGCCTCGACCACGCCCGTCGACCTCGACGCCGATCGACACGGCGTAGTGCGGCAGGCCGAGGAAGTAGTTCACGGTGCCGTCGATCGGGTCGACGACCCAGCGCACACCGCTGGTGCCCGGGCTGTCGCCGCCCTCCTCGCCGAGGATGCCGTCGTCGGGCCGGGCCGCGCGGATCCGTTCCCGGATCAGCGCCTCGCTGGCCCGGTCGGCCTCGGTGACGACGTCGGTGACGCTGCTCTTGGTCGCCGCGACCTCGACGCCCGCCTCGCGGCGCGGCCGCGACCAGTCGCCGGCCTCGCGCGCGATGCGCACAGCCAGGTCGAGCAGGTCGTCGTGGAGGTCGCTCCACCGGTCCGTGCCAGCCGGCCGTCAGTCCGACCCGCACAGGGCCGGGCGCGGACCGCGCGGGTTGGCACAGCAGCCGGCCGCACAGACGTCCCAGGCCGGCGGCACCGCGCCGACCGCAGCCGCGGTCGGGCTCCTCGCCCGCGCTCGGCTCGCGGCCCGCTCCAGCAGCAGGTCGCGCACCATCGCCACGAACCGCGGGTCGACCCCGGCGGTGGCGGCGCGCTCGCAGGCGATGCCGAGCTCGCGCGGCCGTCGCCATCGCCTCGGTGTCGAGGTCGTAGACCACCTCCATGTGGTCGGAGACGAAGCCGATCGGGACCAGCACCACGGCCGGGCACCTCGCGACCATGCAGGCTGCGCAGGTGGTCGTTGACGTCCGGCTCGAGCCAGGGCACCGACGGGGGCCCGGAACGCGAGCAGTAGACGAGCGCCGTACGGGTAGCGGTGCCCGGTCTCCTCGCGCACCCGCTCGCTGATCTCGTCCATACGCTGCGGTGCTGGTGGACGTAGGCGTCGCCGATCGGGCCGCTGCCGGCGTTCATCGCCTCCGGGACCGAGTGGGTGACGAACACCAGGTGCGCCTCCCGCCGCACCTCGTCGGGCAGGCCGGCGAGGGCGGCCAGGGTGGCGTCGACGTTCGGCTCGACGAAGCCCGGGTGGTTGAAGTAGGCACGCAGCCGGTCCAGCCGCGGGGCGCCCGGGCACGCTCGGCCACGGCGTCGGCGAGGTTCTCGCGGTACTGCCGGCAGCCGGAGTACGACGAGTACGCCGAGGTCAGCAGGCACGCGGCCCGGGTCACCCCGTCCGCCGTCATCTTGCCGAGGGTGTCGGCGAGGTAGCGGGTCCCAGTTGCGGTTGCCCCAGTAGACCGGGATGTCGATGCCGTTGGCTCACGAAGTCCTCCCGGATCGCCGCGACCAGCGCCCGGTTCTGGTCGTTGATCGGGCTGCGGCCGCCGAACAGGTCGTAGTGCGCGCCGACCTCGGCGAGGCGCTCGTCGGGGATGTCCTTGCCGGCGGTGACGTTGCGCAGGAACGGGAGCACGTCCTCCGGCCTCTCGGGGCCGCCGAACGAGACCAGCAGCAGCGCGTCGTACGGGTCGGGACCGGAGGGCATGACCGAGCATCCTAGAGACGCGCGGCCAGTTATCCCAGTGGCTGGCCGGAGATCGGCTCGGCCGGCCCGTAGGCTGGCGCCCAGCCATGCTCGACTCCTACCGCCGCGTCCTCGCCCACCGCGGTGCGCTGGCCTTCTCCGCGACCGGCTGGCTGGCCCGGCTGCCGATCTCGATGATGACCCTGGGCATCGTGCTGCTGGTCAGCTCGGTGACCGGGTCCTACGCCCTGGCCGGACAGGTGTCCGCGGCGTACGTCGTCGGCAACGCGGTCGTGGCCATCCCGCACGGCCGGCTCGCCGACCGGTTCGGGCAGACGCGCGGTCCTGTACGTCGACGCGGTGCTGTTCGCGCTGACCACCGGGCTGCTCGTCCACGCGGTCACCCACGACTGGGCCGACGCCGTGGCCGCACGTCTGGGCGGCCCTGTCCGGCGCCGCGCTCCCCCAGATCGGCTCGCTGGTGCGGGCCCGCTGGGCGCACCTGGTCGGCACCGACGCAGGAGCGACACACCGCCTTCGCCGTCGAGGCGGTCGGCGACGAGGTGGTCTTCGTCACCGGCCCGGCGCTGGTGACCTTCCTGTCCACGCCTGCGCGCCCCGCAGACCGGCTGCTGGTCGCCGCTGGTGCTCGGCACGGTCGGCACCGTGCTCCTCGCGCTGCAGCCGAGGCACCGCCCCGCCGGTGCACTCCGCGCGAGCACACGACGCCCGGCATCGCGATGCCGTGGCGACCGCTGCTCCCGATCGCCGCGGCCGCCGTCGCGCTGGGCTGCCTCTTCGGCGCCCTCGAGGTCGCCACGGTCGCGACCGCCGAGGACGCCGGGCACAAGGCGGCCGCCGGCGTGCTGCTCGCCGCGTTCTCGCTGGGCAGCATGGTCGCCGGCATGGTGGCCGGCGCCGTCCACTGGAAGCTCCCTGACCTCGCCGGCTTCCGGATCGGCATCGCGCGTGCTCGCGGCCGCGATGCTGGTGCTTCCCGTTCCTCGGCGACCTGACGGTGCTCGGCGTGCTGCTCTTCCTGGTCGGTCTCGACCCTCGCGCCGGCCTGATCGCGCGTGGTCTCGCTGCTCGAGGCGCTCGACGCCACCGGTCCCGGCTGACCGAGGCGATGGCCGTCTTCCAGACCGGCATCTCCGCCGGCATCGCACCGGGCGCCTAGTTCGCCGGGCTCGTCGCCGACCGCGCGGGCGGCTCGGCGGCGTACTGGGTCTGCGTGGTCGTCCGGCGGCGCTGGCCCTGGCCGCCGCGCTTCTGGCGCCGGCCCTGCGCCCGCGCACGCCGACGACGGCCGACTAGCCTGCCGCGCATGAGCACGTGGCAGCAACTGGGCCGGCCTCGTCTCCGTCACCCCCACGGAGATGCGCTCGCCCCGCGACACCGACGACGTCGTCGCCGCCGTCGAGCGGGCACGCGAGCGGCGTACGACGGTGAAGATGCCGGGCACCGGCCACTCCTTCACCGGCATCGCCGCGCCCGAGGGGATCATGCTCGCCCCGAGCCGGCTGTCCGGCATCGTCGCCGTCGACCGTGAGGCGATGACCGTCGACCGCGCTCGCCGGGACACCGCTGCGCGTGCTCAACGCCAGCCTCGAGGCCGTCGGACTGTCGCTGCACAACATGGGCGACATCGCCGAGCAGACCGTCGCAGGCGCCACCTCCACCGGCACCCACGGCACCGGCGGCGTCGTCGCCTCGCTGAGCGCCCAGATCGCCGGGCTCGAGCTGGTCGACCGGCACCGGCGAGGTGCTGCGGGCGTCGCGGACCGAGAACCCCGACGTCTTCGCGGTCGCCCGGATCGGCCTCGGCGCACTGGGCATCCTCACCTCGCTCACCTTCCGGGTCGAGCCGCTGTTCACCCTCGAGGCCCACGAGTTCCCGATGGTCTGGAGCGAGGCGCTCGGGCGGTTCGACGAGCTCGCCGCCGACAACCACCACTTCGAGCTCTACTGGTTCCCGCACACCGAGCGGGTCCTGGCCAAGGAGAACAACCGCACCATCGACGACCCCCGCGCCGCTGGGCAGGTTCCGGCGCTGGCTGGACGACGACTTCCTGTCCAACACCGTCTTCGGCCTGGCCAACAGGGTCGGCAACGCGCGCGCCTCGGCTGGATCCCGCGGATCAACGAGCTCGCCGGACGGGCGCTGTCCGAGCGGACCTACTCCGACGTGCCGCACAAGGTGTTCACCACCCCGCGCAACGTGGTCTTCCGGGAGATGGAGTACGCCGTGCCCGCGCGAGGCCGGTCTCGACGCGCTGCGCGACGTACGTCGATGGATCGACGCGTCGGGGCTGAACATCAGCTTCCCGATCGAGGTGCGCACCACTCCGGCCGACGACATCGCCCTGTCGACCGCGTCGGGCCGCGACTCGATGTACCTCGCCTTCCACATGAACGCCCAGACCGACCACACGGCACTACTTCGCGGGCGTGGAGGACGTCCTGCGCGGGTACGACGGCCGCCCGCACTGGGGCAAGCTCAACACCCGCACCGCCGCCGACCTCGAGCCGGCCTACCCGCGGTGGCGCGAGTTCCAGGCGCTGCGCGACCGCCTCGACCCCGACCGGGTCTTCGCCAACGAGTACCTCCGGCGGGTGCTGGGAGAGTGACCGCCGGACGCGTCCGCGTCCCCGCTCACACGCTCGCCGGGCCGCTCGGCACCGGCGCCCGCCAGTTCCGCACGATCGCGAGCACCCGCCAGCCGAAGCAGAGCACGACCCCGGGGAGCGCCACCAGCCCAGCGCCCAGCCCTGCTGTGCGCGAGCACGGCCCAGGCAGCCCCGGCCAGCGCCGGCGTGGCGTACAGCTCGCTGGAGAAGACCACCGGCACCCGACCGGCGAGCAGGTCGCGGGCCATCCCGCCGCCGATCCCGGTGACCATCCCCATCAGGGCGGCCGGCATCGGACCGAGCCCGTACTCGAGTGCCTTGAGCGCCCCGGTCACGCAGAACAGCCCGAGCCCGCGGCGTCGAGGATCGTGACCAGCCGCTCCATCCGGCCCAGCGTCGGGTGGAAGACGAACGTGGTCAGCCCGGCGGCCACCGGCACCAGCAGGTAGCGCCAGTCGTCCAGCGCCGCGGGCGGCGTGGCGCCGATGAGCACGTCGCGGAGGAAGCCGCCCCCGAGGCCCGTCGTACCGGCGAGCACCAGCACCCCGAAGATGTCGAGGTGCTTGCGCACCGCGACCAGCCCCCCGGACAGGGCGAAGACGAAGATGCCGACGAGCTCGAGCGCCAGCAGGAGCGGCGAGTCGTCGGCCATGTGAGGAGCGTAGGGCGTTGTGAAAGGTAGGCTCACGACACGCGGACCGAAGGAGTCGGCGACGATGCAGCACCTCACCCCGGTGGGGCTGAGCAAGGACGGCAAGCGCCTCGTCCTGGTCAGCGACATCCGGCGAGGAGTTCGCCGTACCAGTCGACCACCGTCTCCGCGCCGCCCTCCGGGGAGACCACGCTCGACTCGGCCAGTTGGAGATGAAGATGGAAAGCGCTCTCCGCCCGCGCGACATCCAGGCCCGGATCCGCGGCGGCGAGTCCGCCGAAGACGTCGCGGCCGCAGCGCAGACCACCGTCGACGCGATCATGGGTTTCGCCGCGCCCGTGCTCGCCGAGCGAGCGCACGTCGCCGAGAGCGCCCAGAAGTCCTCGATCCGTCGCCGCTCCACCGACGCGTCGACCGCCGCGGGCACCCTCGACCAGGCATCCCGCGCCCACCTGACCGACGCTCGGCGTCCGCGCCGACGACGTCGCCTGGGACGCGTGGCGACGCGAGGACGGCCGCTGGACCCTCGTCGCCGAGTACGCCGCGGGCGGGGCGACCCACCGCGCCGAGTTCACCTACGACCAGCCCGGTCGCTACGTCGTCGCCGACAACCAGGAGGCCCGGTTCCTGACCGGCGAGGCGACCGCGGCACCCGAGGGCGGCGCACCGACCCGTCGCCTCTCCTCGGTCCCGAGCGGGACCACCCCGGCCGACGACGAGCTCCCGCTGGCCGACCACGACGTCGACGGCGACCTGGGCAGTGACGCGATCGAGCTGGTCCGCGACCGCAACGACGAGCTCACCGCCGACCACGCCGACGCCGACTGGATCGCCGACACCGCGGACGAGCACGACGACGCCGAGGACACCGACGACCCAGTCGACGCCGACGACGATGCCGACGACGGGCCGACTCCTGCTGACGATCCCGGGCTCCGCCGGAGTCCCCGGCCGAGCACGGCGAAGCCGCACAAGAAGGGCCGCTCGTCGGTGCCGAGCTGGGACGAGATCATGTTCGGCGGCGGCAAGGGCGAGTGACCCGGATCTCGCTGAGCAGGGCTGGACCTGCTCGCCTACCCGCCAGTAACATCACCACCGGCGCGTGACGCACTGCGTCGTTGCGAGTTGAATGGGCACACCCTCCAGTCACCCAGCCAGCGGGAAGGGACTCCATGTCCTACTTCGTCACCGGCGCCACCGGGTTCATCGGGCGCTACCTCGTCCACGAGCTGCTCGACAACCGCGAGGGCGAGATCCACCTGCTCTGCCGCGAGGGCTCGCGCGGTCGTCTCGACGCGCTGATCGCCCAGAAGTGGGGCGGCAGCTCCCGCCTGGTCCCGGTCGTCGGCGACCTGCGCGCCGACCAGCTCGGCGTCGACCCCGCGTGGATCGACGAGCACCGCGGCACGATCGACCACTTCTTCCACCTCGCGGCGATCTACGACATGACCGCGAGCGAGGAGCTCAACGAGACGCTCAACGTCGGCGGCACCCGGTCGGCGCTCTCGCTCGCCGGAGCCCTCGAGGCCGGGGTCTTCCACCAGGTGTCCTCGGTGGCGGCCTCCGGTGACTACCGCGGCCTCTTCGACGAGTCGATGTTCGACGAGGGCCAGGGGCTGCCCTCGGCGTACCACCGCACGAAGTTCGAGTCCGAGAAGATCGTCCGCGAGGAGTCGCCGGTGCCGTGGCGGGTCTACCGGCCCGCGGTCGTCGTCGGCCACTCCGAGACCGGCGAGATGGACAAGATCGACGGGCCCTACTACTTCTTCCCGCTGTTCAAGCGGATGCGCGACACCCTGCCGTCGTGGCTGCCGCTGGTCGGCGTCGACCTCGGCGACACCAACGTCGTGCCGGTCGACTACGTCGCCAAGGCGATGGACCACCTCGCCCACCTGCCCGATCACGACGGCGAGGCGTTCCACCTGGTCAACCCCGAGCCCCAGAACACCGTCGAGCTGGTCAACACGTTCGCCGCCGCAGCCAAGGCGCCGCAGTTCGCGACCCCGATCGACCGCAGCGTCACCAACCGGCTGCCCACGGCGCTGCTCCCCCGGCAGCTGCGCCCCGGCGCCCTGCTCGGTGCCGCGCTCCGCACCCCGCCGGCCCACCTCGCCCTCGGCCAGACGCTCGGCCGGCTCGGCATCCCGCCCGAGGTGCTCGACCACGTGTCCTTCCCGAGCGTCTACGCCTCCGAGCCACACCCAGAAGGCGCTGGCCGGCTCCGGCATCGCGGTCCCCGACCTCGAGTCGTACGCCGCGCACCCTGTGGACCTACTGGGAGGAGATGCTCGACGACTCGATCGTCCACGACAAGGCCGCGGTCGCCGCGCTCAAGGGCAAGACGGTCGTCATCACCGGCGCCTCGTCCGGCATCGGCCTGGTCACCGCCGTGCAGGTCGCCAAGGCCGGAGCGGTCCCGATCCTGGTGGCCCGCGGCAAGGACAAGCTCGAGGCCACCAAGGCGCTGATCGAGAGCCAGGGCGGCAAGGCCTACGCCTACGGCTGCGACCTCTCCGACCTGCAGGCGATCGACGCCCTGACCGAGCAGCTGAGCGGCGACTTCGAGCGGATCGACTTCGTCGTCAACAACGCCGGCCGGTCGATCCGGCGCTCCCTCAAGCTCAGCGAGGACCGCTTCCACGACTTCGAGCGCACCATGCAGCTGAACTACTTCGGCGCGATCCGGCTCGTGATGGGCCTGCTGCCGAAGATGCGCGCGCAGAAGTCGGGCCACGTCGTGAACATCTCCTCGATCGGGGTGCTCACCAACCCGCCGCGGTTCAGCGCCTACGTCGCGTCGAAGGCCGCGCTCGACGCCTGGAGCAACGTCGTCTCCAGCGAGCTGGTCGGCGACGGCGTCTCGTTCACCAGCATCCACATGCCGCTGGTGCGCACCCCGATGATCGCGCCGACGAAGATGTACGACCGGTTCCCGACGATCAGCCCGGCCCAGGCCGCGCGGCAAGGTGGTCACCGCGCTGGTCGACCGGCCGCACGAGATCAACACGCTCACCGGCAACCTCGGCGCGCTCGCGCACACGCTCGCGCCGAAGGCGGCGTTCCGGATCCTGCACCTGGCCTACCAGGTCTTCCCCGACTCCGCCGCCGCCCGCGGCGCCGCCAGGGCCGAGGCGCCCGCAGCCCCGTCGAGGTGGACCAGCCGACGATGACCAGCGAGCAGCAGATGATGGCCCGGATGCTCAAGGGCGTGCACTGGTGAGGTGCTGAGCGGCTCGGCCGACCTCGCCGGGGAGGCGTAGACTCGGGTGTCCTCGGAGAGGAACTCAGATGGACACCTGGATCTGGCTCACCATCGCCGTCGTCGCCGCTGTCGGGCTCGCCGCCCTCGCCTGGTGGGAGGCCGGACGTCCCAAGCGGCTCGAGCATCTCGCCGACCGGCCTGCCGACCGGTCGCTCTCGGACTGGCCGGCCGAGCAGACACCGACCATCGTGGGCGCCGACGTCACCCGGGTGCTGTTCCCGCAGCGAACCGGAGGGCGCCACCAACGTCCCGCGCACTGACGGCGCCAGACTCGACCCGGCCGCCCCGTGCCGATCGGGAAGACTCAGCCGGTCTCGACCGGCCGGCTCGGGTCGGCCACCCACTCGCTCCACGACCCGGGGTAGAGCGCCGCCTCGATGCCGGCCACTGCGAGAGCGAGCACGTTCTGCGCCGCGGTGACACCGGACCCGCAGTAGGCCGCGATCTCGTCGTCCCGCGCACGCTCCACCGCACCGTAGAGCTCGCGCAGCTCGTCGGCAGACCGGAACGTGCCGTCGTCGCGGAGGTTCCGGCCGGTCGGCACGTTCACCGCGCCGGGGATGTGCCCGGCGACGGGGTCGACCGGCTCGACCTCGCCGCGGAACCGCTCGGGCGCTCGCGCATCGACGAGCGTGTGCTTCGCCGCGAACTCCAGGACGTCTGCGGCCTCGATCACCGGGAGGCGCCCCGGCCCGGCGGTGAACGTGCCGACAGCGATCGCCGGCTCCGCGGTCTCGACCGGGCCGCCCCCGCGCTGCCAGGCCGGCCAGCCGCCGTCGAGCACACGTACGTCGGCGTGGCCGTGGTGGCGCAGCAGCCACCACGCCCTGGCCGCCGCACGGCCGCCCCAGTCGTCGTAGACCACGACCGGCCGGTCGTCGCTCACCCCGGCCCGCCGCATCGCGGCCTCGAACACCGCGAGGTCGGGCAGCGGGTGCCGACCGCGCGGGCCGGGCGGCGCGGCCAGGGCGGTGTCCAGGTCGACGTACGCGGCGCCCGGGACGTGCCCGGCGGCGTACTCCTCCGCACCGCCCGGGCCACCCATCCGGTACCGCACGTCCAGGACGGTCACGGCGTCGAGCCCCGTCGAGGCGAGCACAGTGGCGAGGTCGCGGGCTGAGATCAGCGGGCCGGGCATGCGATCATCTTCCCCGATGGCCGAACTCCACTTCTTCACCGGCACCATGGACTCCGGGAAGAGCACCCTCGCACTCCAGACGAACCACAACCACGCCGCTCGGGGACGGATCGGGCAGATCTTCACCACCCACGACCGCGCGGGCGAGGCGACGCTCTCCTCGCGCCTGGGCCTCGAGCACTCCGCGACCGAGGTCACCGAGGACTTCGACTTCTGGCGGCACGTCGTCGGCGCGCTGACCCACGGCGCCCGGATCGACTACCTGATCTGTGACGAGGCGCAGTTCTACCACCCGCGGCAGATCGACCAGCTGGCGCGCGTCGTCGACGAGCTGCAGATCGACGTGTTCGCGTTCGGCATCCTCAGCGACTTCCGCACCGAGCTGTTCCCCGGGTCGCAGCGTCTGGTCGAGCTCGCCGACCGCACCCAGGTGCTGCAGGTGGAGGCGCTGTGCTGGTGCGGCAAGCGCGCCACGCACAACGCTCGTACCGAGAACGGCGAGATGGTCACCGAAGGCGACGTGATCGTCGTCGGCGACATCGAGGACGGCAGCACGGAGCCGGCCGAGGTCGCCTACGAGGTGCTCTGCCGCCAGCACCACCGGCGCCGGATGACCGCTGCCCGGGCCCGCGCCGTCTCGATGGTCAGCGAGCCGCTGCCGTTCTCCGGATGACCGAGACGCGTCAGCGGATCAGTCATGGAGGAGGTCGAGTAGCGCCTCCGGCCGAGCCTGCGAGGCCGCAACGGAGGGTATCGAGACCCGGTGACCGAGCACGCAGACCTACGTGACCAGGATCGGGATCTCCATCTCGGCGGGCGTCAGCGAGCCGTGCAGCCCGACGAGGAGGTTCTCGTAGGGGAAGTCGACCGTGCTCATCACGGCCAGGTCGCCGTGCGCGGCGACCACGACGTCACCGAGCCGCGGGCGCACCTGTGGAGTGACCGGCCCGAACCAACCAAGCCCGATCGCGTCGTCGCGACTGAGCACCTCGGCCCGGGCACCCAGGTGCTCCCGCCAGGTCGCGAGCACGTCGTCGACAGCCCCGGCGTCGCAGTAGAGGTGCCGGAATCGTGCCTCCCCGCCGACGAGGCGGACGCCGGCGCGCAGATCGAGATGCTCGTCGACGTCGACCCGGGACTCCGGCGGGCTGTCGATCATCCCGTGGTCGGCCACGACGACCAGGCGCACCCCGGGGTCGAGCGCCTCGCGCAGTTGCTCGACGCTGGCGTCGAGCGCGGCGAGCTGGGCCCGCCACTGCGGGGAGTCGACGCCGTAGCGATGCCCGGTCCAGTCGAGGTCTCCGTCGTAGACGTAGGTGAGGCTCGGCTCCTCGGCGGAGGCGGCCACCGCACCCGCGATCCGCTCCCCGATCCGGTCGCCACCGACGAAGTCGGCGCCTCGCTGGCCGCACACGGTCAGGCCGGAGTCGACGAACTCGCGCTTGCTCACCACGGTGGCGCGCACGCCCCCGGCCCGCAGCCGGGCGAAGCCGGTCTCGTGGGGCTGCCACTCCAGCGGATCGACCTGCTTGTCCCACATCAGTGCGTTCAGGAGCCGGTCGGTGCCGGGCACTCGCGAGGTGTATCCGACCAGGCCGTGCTGGCCCGGCGTCAGGGTGGTGCCGAGCGAGGTGATGCTCGTCGCCGTCGTCGACGGCACGCCGGCGAGCCCGGGCTCACCGAGGAGCGAGTGCAGGAAGGGCGCCTGGTCGGGGTGTGCCGCGAGCAGACGGTGACCGAGGCCGTCGACCAGGAAGACGACGTAGCGCCGCGCGGACGGGAGCTCGAGCGTGGTGTCGTGGAACCCGACGTCGACCCCGATCGCCCGCGCAACGGCGGGCAGCACGTCGCCGAGGCTGCGGCCGCCGTACGCCGGTTGGACGAATCCCCCGCCCGTCACGGCCGTCGAGTGCGCCGTCACCCGTGCGTTCTCGCGGAGAGCGTCTCGGCGAACGCCAGCAGGCGGTCGACCGCTGCCTGGCCGTCGGCCGCCGAGCTGAGGCGGAGAGAGAAGTCGTCGGAGGCGACCACGCCGGTGTAGCCGTGGTCGGCCTCGCAGTTCGGGTCGGAACAGGTGGCCGGCTCCAGGTCGATGCGGTCGATGCCACCCCAACCGATCGTGAGCACCGCCTCGGCCGGCGCAGGCACCGGGGTGTTGGTGATCTCGGCCGGGTTCGCCACCATCCGGTTGACCACGACCGACCGGACCTGGTCGAGCTTGATCGCCTCGGTCGAGGTCGAGGTGTAGGGCTGCGGGAGCAGGTCGTCGGGGGCGTGCTCGTCGGTGTGGCAGAGGATCAGCCGGCTCGGGGTGAGCACCACCACGGTGATGTGCCTGCGGACCTCGTCGCGGTCGATCGTCGGTTCGTGGTGGACCAGGAACGACACCACGTGCTCGTCGGCGATCGCCGCCGTCACTCCGGAACGGACGACGGCCGGGTAGTAGCCGGTCTGCTCGATCGCGGCACCCAGCTCGGCGAACTGGTCCTCCGAGGTCATGCGCATGGGCGCCAGTCTGTCACGCGGGCACGCTCAGCCGGGCAGCGTGTCCCCAGGGTGCACGGTGAGCCGGCGGGTGAACCAGTCCGAGCGCGGGTCGACCACCGGCGCGATCTTGACCTCCGCGTCCAGCACGATCGCACCGTCGGCGGTCGCGTGGACCAGGCTCAGGTCGATCGCGCACACCTGCTGGAGGTCGAGCTTGAGGCAGCCCACCCGGCGGAAGAGATCCTCGACGGCGGCGACGTCGACCGGCTCGCTCCCCCGGTGACCGAAGAGCAGCGGCGCTGCCTTGATCGCCCGCACGGCCTCGCGCGCGTCGACGGCGGTGACCGGCGGGATGCGGTAGGCCTTGTCCCCGACGAGCTCGGTGATGGCTCCGGAGATGGAGAACGACACCGCGGGGCCGAAGAGCGGGTCCTCGAGCCCGTCGATGCGTACCGGGACGCCGGGAGGCGCAGTCTTCTGGACGACGTACGCCGCGTCGGCGACCGACGTGATGATCCCGGTCAGCTGCTGGTAGGCGTGCCGCATCTCGTCGGCGTCCTCGATGTTGCGCCAGACGTGGGCGAGGTCCGGCCGCTGCCGCAACGGCTCGGCCGTCGCCTTGAGCACGACGTCCCAGCCGAGCACCTCGGCAGCAGCCACCGCCTCGTCCGCCGTGCGCACCGGGATCCGGTCCCACAGCTCGATGCCGTAGTAGCCGAGCAGCTGCTGGCACTCCGCGAACGTCAGGTCGCGGCCGTCCGGCGACTCCAGCAGCAGCTCGACGAGCATCTTCGTCGCGGCAGCCGTGGTCGAGGTCGGAGGGCAGCTCGTCCTCTCCCTCCTCGGGCTGGCGGTCCAGCCAGGCGGCGTACTCGACGACGCGGGCGAGCGCGCGGACCGCCTGCTCCACCGCTGGGTACGACGGCACCGACCCCCGGCCGGCGGTGCTGCCGGCGAGGTCGGGCACCCGCAGCAGCTCGGGAACGCCCTCCCGACCGAGGAAGCTGGAGACCATCGGCTTGTCGGACTGCTCGGCGACAGCAGCGAGGGCGTTCGCGACCTCGGCGCCGCCGGAGTTGATCGGCGGGATGTAGATCGCGACGACGCCGTCGACCTCGCCGTCGTCGATCACCGCGTCGAGGGCGTCCTCGAAGTCCTCCGCGGTCGCCTCGGCGCCGAGCGCCGATCGAGCGGGTCACCGACAGGCCACTCGCCGCGGCGGCGTCCGCCGCGAGCAACCCGAGCGCGTCGGAGTTGCCGACGACCGCCACCCGTGGACCGGCCGGGAGCGGCTGGTGGGCGAGCAGCTGGGCGACGTCGAACATCTCGTCGAGGGTGTCGACCTGGATCACCCCGGCCTGGCGGAACATCGCGTCGACAGCGGCCGGCGGCGCCGCGATCGAGCGCACCGCGTGACCCATCGGCACGCCCTGGGTGCGTCCGGCCGGAGCGCACCGCGATCACCGGCTTGCTCCGCGAGACCCGGCGGGCGATCCGCGAGAACTTGCGCGGGTTGCCGATCGACTCCAGGTAGAGCAGGACGACCTCGGTGCTCTCGTCCTCCTCCCAGTACTGCAGCAGGTCGTTGCCGGACACGTCGGCACGGTTGCCCGCACTGACGAACGTCGAGATGCCCAGGCCGCGGCCGCGCACCTTCTCGAGGATCGCGGATGCCCGAGCGCGCCGGACTGGCAGAAGAAGCCGGCGCGCCCGCGTGGCGGCATCACCGGCGACAGCGAGGCGTTCAGCGAGATGTCGACGGCGGTGTTGATCACCCCGAGGGCGTTCGGGCCGATCAGCCGCAGCCCGTAGGACCGGGCCAGGCCGACCAGTCTGCCGCTGGCGCTGCCGACCCTCCTCGCCGGTCTCGGCGAAGCCCGAGGAGATCACGATCAGGCCGTGCACGCCCTTGGCTGCGCAGTCGAGCACGACGTCCTGCACGGCCTCGGCCGGGACCGCGACGATCGCCACCTCGACGTCGCCGGGGATGTCGCCGACGCGTGCGTACGCCGGCATCCCGGCCACCGCGTCGGCGGCCGGGTTGACCACGTAGACCCGCCCGGCGTAGTCGCCGAGCACCAGGTTGCGCACCAGCGCCGCGCCGATGGTGTCGGAGCGACGGGACGCGCCGATCACCGCCACGCTCTTCGGGCGCTGAGGAACGCGTCGATCGAGGCGGCCTCGGCCCGGTGCTCGCGCGCGGCCATCACGCCCAGCGCGGTGTCGGTCGGGTCGATGTTGAACTCGAGGTGCATCGTGCCCTCGTCCCAGCCGCCGGCGACCTGGTAGCCGGCATCGTGGAAGACCTGGAGCATCCGCTGGTTGTCCGGCAGCACCTCGGCGACGAACCGGTGCACGCCGTTCTCGCGGGCGGCCTGGGCGAGGTGCTCGAGCAGCAGCTGACCCATCCCGCGGCCCTGGTGGGCGTCCTGGACGAGGAAGGCGACCTCGGCCTCGCCAGGCTCGATCAGCTCGTAGCTGGCGATCGCGGTGATCTTCTCGGCGACGGTCAGCACGAAGGCGACCCGGGCGTGGTGGTCGACGTTGGTGAACCGGTGCACGTCCTTCTCGGACAGCTGCGGCATCGGCGCGAAGAACCGGAAGTACTTCGACTGGTCGGAGACCTCGGCGTAGAACTCGACCAGGCCCTCGGCGTCGGCTGGGAGTGATCGGGCGCAGGTGCGCCGTCCGCCCGTCCCGCAGGACGACATCGGCCTCCCAGTGGGCCGGGTACTCGCGCTCCGCGCTCCTGGTCGGGTCCGCGGTGGTCACCCGTCAAATGGTACCGGTCCCGGGTGACGGCGACGTTTCCGATCGGCAGGTTCGAATGAACCGTCGGGTCAGCGGCGTACCCGGTAGCGCAGGTGCAGCACGCGATCACCCTGGACGACGGTCGGGTCGTCGAGCAGCCCCTCGGGGACCACGGCATCGCCGAAGTAGCGCTTGCCCGCGCCGAGGAGGACCGGCGCGATGTCGATCGCGACCTCGTCGACCAACCCCAGGGCGACCGCCTGCCCACCCACGTCGCCGGCGCAGACCGCCACCCGGCGGTCGCCCGCGAGCTCACGGGCCTGTGCGATCGCGTCGGCCACGCCGGTGGTCACGAACGTGAACGGCGCGTCCTCCGCGGCCAGGGTCTCGCTCGGGACCCAGTCGGTCGGGGCCTCGTGGGTCACGACGAAGACCCGCTCGCCGACGGACGGGACGCCGTTCCACCCGTTGGTGGTGTCGAACAGGTGCCGGCCCATGACGATCGCGCCGCAGGAGTCCCACCAGGGCTGGCAGTACTCCGCGGAGACCTTCGACACGTGGAAGACCCACTGGCCACCGCCGCCGTACAGCTCGGTGTCGCCGTTCTGGTACCAGTCGAACAGCGGCCCGACCGAGTCGTCGGGGCGGGCGATGAACCCGTCGATCGAGGCGACGGCGTGGGTCACGACGGTGGCCATGGGTCCTCCCGAGTGGTCGGTCGTCCGGACTTCCGAGCATGAGTGGCTCCCGCCAACTTGTCAACCAACTGGTTGACAACCGAGGCGCCCGGCGATCGCGCGGCGAGCCGGGCACCGGACGTCGGAGCCGTTGGGGAGAATGCGTCCATGGCTCGCCGTACCACCACCCCGACCCCCGAGGACTTCGAGGAGCACATCGTCGACATCGACGTCGGCGACGAGATGCGGTCGAGCTATCTCGAGTACGCCTACTCGGTCATCTACTCCCGCGCGCTCCCCGACGCCCGCGACGGGCTCAAGCCGGTGCAGCGCCGGATCCTCTACGCCATGCACGACATGGGCCTGCGACCCGACCGCGGCCACGTGAAGTCCTCACGGGTCGTCGGCGAGGTGATGGGCCGCTTCCACCCGCACGGCGACAGCGCCATCTACGACGCCCTGGTCCGGATGGCGCAGCCCTGGTCGATGCGCGTGCCGACCGTCGACGGCCACGGCAACTTCGGCAGTCCGGACGACCCCCCGGCGGCGATGCGGTACACCGAGTGCCGGATGGCGCCGGCCGGCGGTCGCGATGACCGCGACCATCGACGAGGACACCGTCGACTTCCGGTCGAACTACGACGGTCGCGAGGTCGAGCCCTCGGTGCTGCCGGCCGCGATCCCGCACCTGGTGGTCAACGGCGCCTCGGGCATCGCCGTCGGCATGGCCACGAACATCGCCCCGCACAACCTCGTCGAGGTCGTCCAGGCGCTGCGCCACCTGCTCAAGCACCCGAACGCGGACCTCGACGCACTGATGCGGTTCATCCCCGGGCCCGACCTCCCCACCGGCGGCAAGATCATCGGGCTCGACGGCGTCCGCGACGCCTACGAGTCCGGTCGCGGGTCGTTCAAGATGCGCGCGACCACCCGGATCGAGTCGGTGACGCCGCGACGCAAGGGCATCGTGGTCACCGAGCTCCCCTACGGCGTCGGCACCGAGCGGGTCATCGAGGCGATCAAGAAGCTCGTCCAGGCCAAGAAGCTGCAGGGCATCGCCGACGTCAAGGACCTCACCGACCGCGAGAAGGGCCTGCGGCTGGTCATCGAGGTCAAGAACGGCTTCCACCCCGAGGCGCTGCTCGAGCAGCTCTACAAGAGCACCCCGATGGAGGACTCCTTCGGCATCAACGCGGTCGCGCTCGTCGACGGCCAGCCCCGCACGCTCGGCCTCAAGGAGATGCTCGAGGTCTTCCTCCTCCACCGCGTCGACGTCGTACGCCGCCGCTCCGACGTTCCGCCGCGGCAAGGCGGCCGACCGGCTGCACCTCGTCGAGGGCCTGCTGCTGGCGATCCTCGACATCGACGAGGTGATCCAGCTGATCCGCGGCAGCGACAACGCCGAGCAGGCGCGCGAGCGGTTGATGACGGTCTTCGACCTGACCGAGATCCAGGCCAACTACATCCTCGACATGCCGCTGCGCCGGCTGACCAGGTTCTCCAAGCTCGAGCTCGACAAGGAGCGCGAGGAGCTGCTGGCCACCATCGGCCGAGCTCGACGAGATCCTCGGCGACGAGTCCCGGCTGCGCGCGGTGGTCTCCGAGGAGCTCGCCGAGGTCGCCAAGACCTACGGCACGCCGCGGCGCACGGTCCTGCTGGAGTCCTCCGGCGTCGCCACCGCGTCCACGACGACCCCGCTCGAGGTCGCCGACGACCCCTGCTTCGTCTACCTCTCCTCGAGCGGCCTGCTCGCGCGCACCAGCGACACCGAGCCGCCGGGCGAGGACGGTGCGCCGCGTCCGTCACGACGTGATCGTGTCCGCCGTGCGGGCGACTGCGCGCGGCGAGGTGGGCGTGCTGACCTCGGCGGGCCGGGTGCGCAAGCTCGGCGTGCTCGACCTGCCGACGCTGCCGGCCACCGCCAACCACCCGAACCTCCAAGGTGGCGCCCCGTCGGTGAGTTCCTCACCCTCGAGGCCGGGGAGCGGGCGCTGGCGCTGACCACCTTCGACGCCGGGCTCGCCCGGCCTGGCTCTCGGCACCGCGCAGGGCGTGGTCAAGCGGGTCAACCCGGAGCACCTCTCGAACCGCGACGAGTGGGACGTGATCACCCTCAAGGACGGCGACAGCGTCGTCGGCGCCGTCGCAGCTGGCGACCGGCGACGAGGACGCTGTGCTTCATCACCGACGACGCCCAGCTGCTGCACTTCGCGGCGAGCACGGTCCGGCCACAGGGCCGCTCCGGGGGCGGCATCGCCGGCGTGAAGCTCGCGGCCGGCGCGACGGGCGACCTGGTTCGGCGCGCTGGACCCTCGGTCGGGGACGCCACCGACGCCGTGGTGGTCACGATCGCCGGCTCCAGCAACGCGCTGCCCGGCACCGAGGCCGGATCGGTGAAGGTCACCCCGTTCGCGGAGTACCCCGGCAAGGGCCGTGCGACCGGCGGCGTCCGATGCCACCGGTTCCTCAAGGGCGAGGACGCCCTGGTGTTCGCGTGGGCCGGGCGCGGCGCCCGCGCTCGCCGCCGCCGCGAGCGGTGCTCCGGTCGACCTGCCCGAGGCGATCGGCCGCCGCGACGGCTCCGGCACCCCCGGCAGCCAGCCGGTCGTGGCCTGCGCGTCCCCGGTGGGCACGGTGGCGGGCCGTGCGACGCGAAGGCGTCGCCGGCCGGTGAACGAGCCCCCGGAGGTCCGACGACGCGCGTCGACCCGGTGGGCCGGGTGCTGCTCGGCCTCGCCGCGGTGGCGGTGGCCTTCGCCGCCGCCGACACCTACGTCGTCGTGCTCGCCCTGCCGGAGATGATGGCCGCCTCCGGCCTGTCGGCCGAGCAGCTGCAGGAGGGCGCGCCGATCATCTCGGGCTTCCTCCTCGGCTACGTCGGCGCGCTACCGCTGGTCGGCCGGATCGCCGACCTGCGCGGACGGATCCCGGTGCTGGTCGGCTCGATGCTCGTCTTCGCCGTCGGCTCGATGGTCACCGGCGTCGGCCTACGATCTCGGCTCCATGGTCACCGGGCGGGTGCTCCAGGGCGATCGGCGGCGGGCGGGCTGGTGCCCACCACCCTGGCTCTGGTCGCCGACCTCTACCCGCCGCGGCGGCGGAACATCCCGCTCGGCATCGTCAACGGGGTCCAGGAGTTCGGCAACGTCGTCGGACCGCTCTACGGCGCCCTCGTCCTCGCCTTCGGGACCTGGCGCGACATCTTCTGGATCAACCTCGCGGTCGGCCTGGTCCTGGCCGCGGTGATCCGGCGGCGCGGTGTCACCGAACGCGCGCTGCGGGGCGCCGCGCGCGCGAGCGACCGGCCGATCGACTGGATCAGCATCGGCCTGTCGGTCGGCGCCCTCGTCTGCGGTGCTCCTGGTGATGCGTCAGCCAGCGCGGCTGGCCGAGGACGTCACCCTCGGCACGGTCTTCCTGCCCGTCGTCGGCGACACCCGCTGGCTCTCGCCCATGGCCCTGGTCGGCGCGGCGTCCTCGCCGTGCTGGTCCTGGTGCGCGGTGCGTCACCGCGTCGGCTCCCCTGCTCGACCTGAAGGGCTGGCGGCTCGTGCTGCGGCGAGTCGACGTCCTCGGCGCCGTCCTGCTCACGGCCGCCCTGGGTGGGGTCATCGTCGCCTTCGCCACCGCCGATCCCGAGGTCCACGTGATCTCGCCCGCGGGTCCGTGGCTGCTGCTGGGCAGTGCGGTTGCGGCGTACGCGTTCTGGCGGCGCAACTCGACGGTCGGCAACCCGCTGGTGCCGGCGGGCACGCTGCGCGCGACCCCGGCCTGGGGGGCGATGGTGGTCAGCTTCTTCGCCGGCAGCGCGCTGATCGCCGCCCTGGTCGACATCCCGATCTTCGCTCGGATCACGATCTACGGCGAGTCCCAGCTGCTGGCCGCGCTCGTGCTCGTCCGGCTTCCTCGTCGGGCTGCCACTCGGCGCCGTCGTGGGTGGCTGGTGGACGCACCGGGCCCCCGCCGGGGTCGTCGCAGCCGCCGGGATGGCGCTCGCGGGCATCGGGTTCGCCCTGATGGCCCGGTGGGGCCTGGAGACCCTGCACAACCCCTGGGCGACCGCACCGCTGCTGATGGTCGGGACGGGCATCGGGCTGGCGATCCCGCCGGTCAACGCGGCGCTGCTGGCGGCCACCCACGGTGACGTCCACGGCGTCGCCAGCGGCCTCCTGATCGTCGCGCGCACCGTCGGCAAGCTCGTCGGCATCAGTGCCCTGACGACGATCGGACTGCGCGTCTACTACCACAAGCAGGCCGACCTCCCGGACCCCCAGCAGGTGTGCCGACGGCCACAGCCGGTGCGATGCCTACACCCAGCTGTTCCGCGAGACCGGGCTGATCGAGCTGCACACGATCTTCCTCGGCGCGGCGGTCTGCTGCGTGATCGCGGGCCTGGTCTCGCTCGCCGTGTTCCGCAACGCCGAGACCCGGGACGTCCAGACACGCCGCATTTCCGGGTGCGGTCGGTTGACACCCCACGTGCATGGCAGGCTGAGCGCCATGACCCGTCGTACCGTCGCCCTGGCCGGCGCCGTCCTCGCCCTGCTGCTCCCGGTCACCGCCTGCGGCGGCTCCAGCGACGCCACGAGCACGATGAGCACCCACGACGTGCTGGCGCTCGGCGAAGAAGCAGTTCGACGATGCCCGCAGCGTGCACCTCGCGCTGTCGACCGAGGCGAGGCCCAAAGCGGCGACGCCGTGCTCGGAGCCGACGGCACGCTCACCCACCAGCCGGCGTTCGAGGGCAAGGTCACCGTGGTCCTGGGCGGGTTCAACGCCGACGTGCCCGTCGTCGCGATCGACGACAAGGTCTACGCCAAGCTGCCGTTGACGCCGAAGTACGTCACCATCGACCCGGCCGAGTACAGCTCGCCGAACCCCGCCGACTTCGCGAACCCCGACCAGGCATCTCCGGGCTGCTGCTGAAGCTCGACGGCGCGAAGAAGGCGGGCCAGAAGCGCGAGGGCGACGTGGTGCTGACGACCTACACCGGCACGCTGACCGGGGACCTGGTCCAGCCGATCATCCCCAGCGCGAGCAAGGGCGGCAGCTACCGGACGTCGGTCGGCATCGACGGCGACGGCCGGATCATCACCTTGCAGGTCAGCGGGGACTTCTTCGACCACGACGGCGACGTCACCTACGACCTGCGGTTCGAGCGACTACGACAAGAGCGTGCAGATCGAGGCGCCCTGACGGGCAGGCCTCGATGATCACCGCCTGCAGCGCGACGTCCGCCGCCGCCCAGGAGCACCTCATCGGCTCCGCACCCGAGGCGTCCGGGTGGGTCTGTCTCGAGCAGGCCGGGCCGTGGGGGGCGAAGGCGTGGACCGACTCCCACCTCGATCCCGGGGTCGGCGCCGCCGTCGAGTCCGCCGCGGCGGCGCACGGCGTCCGGCCGTCCTTGATCCGTCGCCCCGGCCCCCACGCCGATGCACATGTCGGCGGCCCCCGGCGGGTCCTGGTCGCCCACTCCCGCCCCCGAGCGGCCTGGCTGCTCTCCGGGACGGTCGAGTCACCCGAGGAGCTGCTCGGCCTGGACTGGGCGGCCGTCTCCGCCGGTGACCGCGACGCCGTCCTCGAGTCCCTCCCGTCCCTGTCGCCGTCCGAACCGCAGCTGCTCGTGTGCACCAACGGCACCCGGGACACCTGCTGTGCCCGGCTCGGGCGACCGGTCGCCGCGGCCGCGGCCGCGCGGTTCCCGGACCGTGTCTGGGAGGTCACGCACACGTCCGGTCACCGGTTCGCCCCGACGACCGTGCTCCTGCCGTCGGGCTCGCTGCACGGACGCGTGCTGGACGCGGGTCCGCTGCTGGCACGCCGAGTCCCTCGGGCAGCTCGTGCTCGCCGGCTATCGCGGCCGCTCGGTCTGGCCGGCGGCCGGGCAGGTCGCCGAGTGCCACGTTCGCGAGCGGCACGCGATCACCGGCCTCGACGACCTGCCGTCGACGGTCCGACCGACGACGGGTGGGAGGTCGCCCACCGCGACGGCCGTCGGTGGCGGTGCACGTCGAGGATCTACGAGGAGGGTGAGCGGCCGGAGTCGTGCGGCAAGGACGCGAAGCCGGTCACCCGGTACGCCGCGACGGCTGGTCGGACTGAGGCGCTCGACCGGTGTGCGCGACGTCACCGTGAAGCGGGTCGCCGCTGCACTAACCTCGGCCGGGTGAGCGCTGACTTCGACGACCTGCTGGCCGCCAACCGCGAGTTCGCCCGGGACTTCGGGCTCTGGCCGGGTTCGACGGCGTCGCCCACGCCGGGCATCGCGCTGGTCACCTGCATGGACTCGCGGATCGACCCGCTCGGCATGCTCGGCCTCAGCCCGGCGACGCCAAGATCTTCCGCAACCCCGGTGGCCGGGTCACCGAGCAGGCCCTCGAGGCGCTCGTGCTCGGCGTCCACCTGCTCAACGTCGAGCGGATCCTCGTGGTGCCGCACACCCGGTGCGCGATGGCCGCCACACCGAGGCGCAGCTCCAGCGAGAAGATCGGCGCCCCGGCCGGCCAGGACGCCTCCTGGCACGCTTCCACGTCGTCGAGAACCAGCGGGCGGCGCTCGAGCACGACGTGCGCAAGGTCCGCTCGCACCCGCTGATCCCCGACGACGTGGTGGTCGGCGGGTTCGTCTACGACGTCGACACCGGCCTGCTCGAGCAGCTGCTCTGATCCGCCCGGGCGGACCCGGCCTGGAGCAGGCCCTTGACCAACACCGGTGGCCGGTGACGTCGAGCCTCAGGCGTCGATCGTGTCCTGGTCGACCTCGTAGGCGCCGGCCACGATGAAGTCCTTGCGCGGCGCGACCTCGGCGCCCATCAGCAGCTCGAAGACCTCGGCCGCCGCGCGCGGCGTCGTCGACGGTGATCCGGCGCAGCGTGCGGTGGCGCGGGTCCATCGTGGTCTCCGCCAGCTGGTCGGCGTCCATCTCGCCGAGGCCCTTGTAGCGCTGCACGGGGTCCTTCCAGCGGACCCCCTTCTTGGTCAGCTCGGCGAGCTTCCGCTGCAGCTCGGCGTCGGAGTAGGTGTAGACGTACTTGTCCATGCCCTTCTTCGGGTTGGTCAGCTCGATCCGGTGCAGCGGCGGGACCGCGGTGTAGACCCGGCCCTCGGTGCACCAGGTCGGGCATGTACTTGAAGAACAACGTCGCCAGCAGGCAGCGGATGTGCGCGCCGTCGGAGTCGGCGTCGGCCATGAAGATGATCCGGCCGTAGCGCGCGGCGTCGAGGTCGAAGGTGCGGCCGGAGCCGGCGCCGACGACCTGGATGATCGAGGCGCACTCGGCGTTCTTGAGCACGTCGGCCACCTGGGCCTTCTGGACGTTGAGGATCTTGCCGCGGATCGGCAGCAGCGCCTGGAACTCGGAGTTGCGGGCCAGCTTCGCGGTGCCGAGCGCCGAGTCGCCCTCGACGATGAACAGCTCGGAGCGCTCCACGTCGTTGGAGCGGCAGTCGGCCAGCTTGGCCGGCAGCGCGGAGGACTCCAGTGCGTTCTTGCGGCGCTGGGTGTCGCGGTGCTGGCGCGCGACGATGCCGGGTCTTCGCGGCGCCCGGCGACCTTCTCCATCACCAGCTTGGCCTGAGCCTTCTCGGCCCGCTTGGTCGAGGTCAGGAACTGCTTCAGCTCGGCCGCCACCACCTTGCGCACCACGCGACCGGGCGGCCGGGGTGCCGAGCACCTCCTTGGTCTGGCCCTCGAACTGCGGCTCGGCCAGCCGGACGGTGACGACCGCGGTCAGGCCCTCGAGGACGTCGTCCTTGACCACGTCGGCGTCGTTGACCTTGAGCACCTGGCCGGCTCGCATCGCGTCGTTGAAGGTCTTGGTCAGCGCCGCCTCGAAGCCGGTGACGTGGGTGCCGCCCTTGGGCGTGGCGATCACGTTGACGTAGGAGCGGATCTCGGTGTCGTAGCCGGTGCCCCAGCGCAGCGCGACGTCGACGGTGAGCTCGCGCTCGACGTCCTGCGGGGTCATGTGCCCCTTGTCGTCGAGCAGCGGCACGGTCTCGGTGAACGTGTCCGAGCCCTGGAGCCGGAGCACGTCGGTGACCGGCTCGTCGTGGGCTGAGGAACTCGCAGAACTCCGAGATCCCCCCGTCGTGCTTGAAAGCTCTCGGTGACCGGCTCGTCGCCGCGCAGGTCGGTGATCCGCAGCTCGAGGCCGGGGACGATGTAGGAGGTCTGCCGCAGCCGGGTGACCACGTCGTCGAAGCCGAAGGTCGCGTCCTTGGTGAAGATCTGCCGGTCCGGCCAGAAGCGGATCCGGGTGCCGGTCACGCCCTTCTTGACCCGCCCGCCCTTGTGCAGCCCCGACTCGGGCTTGAAGTCGACGTCGGGACCCTCGCCCTCGAACACGCCGGGCACGCCGCGCTGGAAGGACATGTGCTGGGTGGCCGGGCGACCGGTCCACCTCGACGTCGAGCCGGGCGGAGAGCGCGTTGACGACCGAGGAGCCGACCCCGTGCAGGCCGCCGGTGGCGGCGTAGGAGCCGCCGCCGAACTTGCCGCCGGCGTGCAGCTTGGTGAAGACCACCTCGACCCCGGAGAGCCCGGTCTTGGGCTCCTTGTCGACCGGGATGCCGCGACCGTTGTCGTGCACCTCGGCCGAGCCGTCGGCATGCAGGGTCACGTCGACGCGGGTGCAGACGCCGGCCAGCGCCTCGTCCACGGAGTTGTCGATGATCTCCCACAGGCAGTGCACCAGGCCGCGGGAGTCGGTGGAGCCGATGTACATGCCCGGGCCGCTTGCGGACCGCCTCGAGGCCCTCGAGGACCAGCAGGTGCTGGGCGTTGTAGGTGTTGTCGATGATGGGTCTTCCTCTCAGTGGCGGGTCACCGGGACGTCGCGCCGGGCTGCGTGGTCCAGCACCAGAAATCTACTCAACGCCACCCCCGGCCCGCGGCAGCGCACGCGCCCCGGACGTCGCGTTCGGGCCGCAAGTCGCGTCATGGAGGCCCGTCAGCCGCGTCTTCATGTTACGAACCTGCAAATTCCGTGCAACACCGGCCCCCGCCTGCCGATGATGATGAGTGGATTGCGTCACACTCGAGCCAGCCGTCCGTCTCAGCGCTCGTGGAAACTGGGTCGGGCGGGAAGATCGAGCCGTGATTGGATGTTGAGCCCGGTGACAGACGCGGGCCAAAGGGATTCTTCGGAACTTCCTCGCACCTCCCGCGTTGAACAAGGCAGCGACATCAGGAAGAGAGGCCACCGTGAACACTGCGACAGCCCCGAGCGCGACCCCGCTGACTGCGGTCGACCGCTGCGACCGCTGCGGTGCGCAGGCCTACCTGCGCGTGTCCCTCCAGGGCGGCGGCGAGCTCCTCTTCTGCGCCCACCACGCCCGCGAGCACGGCGACAAGCTCCGCGAGATCGCGGCCTACGTCCACGACGAGACCGACAAGCTCGCCGACACCCGACCAGCGCCACCGAGGACGAGCACTGAGCCGTCCTCCGCACTGACGCGCGATGCCCCGGCCCGTCAGGACCGGGGCATCGCCGCTTCTCCGGCGGCGATAAAGACGGGTCGTCCGGCGACGGCGCTGACAGGATCGCGCCATGACCGGAGCTCGAGTCGTGCTCGTCGCGGCGGCGATCGCGGTCGGCCTGGTCGGCATGCTGGTGCCGGTGCTGCCGGGCAGCGTCCTGGTCGGCTCGCCGAGCTCGCTCTGGGCCGTCCGACCGCGGCGGCGCCACCGCCTGGGCGGTCACCGCCGTCGCGCTCGGCCTGCTGGTGACCGGGAGCCGTGGTCAAGTACCTGGTGCCCGGACGCCGGCTGCAGCGGGCCGGCGTACCGAGCGAGCACACTGTCGCCGGCGCCGCCCTCGGCGTGGTCGGCTTCTTCGTGGTGCCCGTGGTCGGGCTGCCCTGGGCTTCGTGCTCGGCGTGTACCTCGCCGCAGTGGCGCCGGCTCGACCACCGAGCAGGCGTGGCCGGCCACCGTGCACGCGCTGTAGGCCGTCGGCCTCGGCATCCTGATCGAGCTCGGGTTCGGCCTCGCCTCGGCGCGCGACCTGGGCGGTCGGCGTGGTGGCTCACCTGATGACCGTCGTCCTCGCACTCCTCGCTGCGGCCGTCCTGTACGGCGTCTCGGACTTCGCCGGCGGCCTCGCCTCCCGCCGGCTCTCGGTCTGGCCGGTCGGTCTGCTCGCGTGCGTCGGCGCCTTCGCCGGCTCGCTGGTGCTCGCCCTCGCTCGCGCCGGGCGACCCGACCAGCGGCGACCTGGCTGTGGGGCCTGCTGGCCGGCGTCGGCAGCGGTTCGGGCACCGCCTTCCTCTACCGCGGGCTCGCGGCCGGGCGGATGGGCGTCGTCGCGCCGGTCTCCGCGGTCGGCGCGGTGCTGGTGCCGCTGCTCGTCGGGCTGCTGGCCGGCGAGCGACCGGGTCCACTGGCCGTGGACCGGGATCGCGCCTGGCGCTCCCGGGCATCTGGCTGGTCTCCCGCGAGGAGGGCGCCGATCGACGGGTCGCCCGACACCGCCGGCCGGGCCGCGGCGGCCGGGCCTCGTCGACGGCGTCCTCGCCGGACTCGGCTTCGGGCTGCTGTTCGCCGCCCTCGGGCCAGGTGCCCGACACGGCCGGCTACTGGCCGCTCGCGGTGAACCAGGGCACCTCGGTGGTCTGCCCTGGCGCTGGTCGCGGTCGTCTCTCGGCGGCAACCCGCTCCCGCCGCCGGGCCGCGGAGCTGGTCGGGCTGGTGCCCGGCGTGCTCGCCACGCTGGCCGTGCTCGTTCTTCCTCCTCGCCACCCAGCACGGCCTGCTGAGCCTGGCGGCGGTGATCACCTCGCTCTACCCGGCGTTCACCGTGCTGCTCGCGATCCTCGTGCTGCGCGAGCGCGTCCACCGTGCCCAGGCCGTCGGCCTCGCGCTGTGCGCGCTGACGATCGTGTGCGTGTCGGCAGCCTCGGCGGTGCACCGCCGTGGACGGTGGCGCAGGCGCTCCCCGAGAACTGGAACGTGTTCTAAAGTCACGCGCATGGCCCTCCTCATCGACGACCACGCCCGGGTGCGCACCCTCACCCTCGACCGCCCCGACGCGCTCAACGCCTTCAACGAGGCGCTGTACGACGCCACCACCGAGGCGCTCGTCGAGGCCGCCGAGGACCCGGCGCGTCGCGGTGGTCCTGCTCACCGGCAACGGCCGCGCGTTCAGTGCCGGGACCGACCTGCTCGAGATGCACCAGATGGCCACCGATCCCGACGTTCGAGCGCGGCAAGCACGGGTTCCTCGGCCTGGTCGACGCACTGGCCGCCTTCCCCAAGCCGCTGGTCTGCGCGGTCAACGGCCTCGGCCTCGGGCATCGGCGCGACCGTGCTCGGCTTCGCCGACCTGGCGTTCATGTCTCGCACCGCGCGCCTGAAGTGCCCGTTCACCAGCCTCGGCGTCGCCCCGGAGGCGGCCTCGAGCTACCTGCTCCCCCGGCTCATGGGCCGCCAGAACGCCGCCTGGATGCTGCTGTCCGCGGAGTGGATCGGCGCGGCCGAGGCTGCAGGAGATGGGACTGGTCTGGAAGGTCTGCGAGCCCGACGACCTGCTCGCCGACGGCTCGGCGGCACGCCGAGACCCTTGCCGCGCGACCGATCTCGAGCCTCATGGCGGTCAAGAAGACCATGATGGCGCCCGCTGCGCGCGGAGATCGCGCCGCGCGCGAGCGGGAGAACGCCTGCTTCGCCGAGCTGATGGGAGGCCCGGCCAACCTCGAGGCGCTCACCGCGTTCGCCGAGGGTCGTGACCCCGACTTCACCGGCCCTGCCGGCCGGCTGGTGAGCCCGGTGGCCACGCAGTGCCCGAGCCACGGTTCGACCTGTCGACCGGTCTTCGGCACGGTCGCCGGCGGCCGTGCCCGACCAGGAGGCGCTGGTCTGGCGCGACCGTCGGCTGACCTACGCCGCAGATGGACGCGCGCATCGACGGGCTCGCCCACTGGTTCGCCCGCGCGGGGGCTCGGGCGGCACACCCCGCGCGCCGAGCTCGCCGGCCACGAGTCCGGCCAGGACCACGTCGGCCTCTACCTGCGCAACGGCAACGAGTACCCCGAGGCGATGCTCGCCGCCTACCGGGCCCGGTGCCGATCGCGTTCAACATCAACTACCAGTACGTCGAGGAGGAGCTGGTCCACCTCCTCAACGACGCCGGCGCCGCGGGCGCTGGTCTACCACGCGAGTTCGCACCTCGCGTCGCGACGATCCGAGGCCAGGTGCCGCACCCTCGGGTGCTGCTCCAGGTCGCCGACGACTGCGGCCACGCGCTGCCTCGACGGCGCCGTCGACTACGAGGAGGCGGTCGACGCACCCCGCCCCGGCCGCGCCGATGCCGGTGCCGCTCGGGGAGGACGCGCTTCCTGCTCTACACCGGCGGCACCACCGGCATGCCGAAGGGCGTGCTCTGGCGCCAGCACGACATCTACGTCGCGGCGATGGGCGGCCGGCCGTTCGGCTCGCCCGACGCCGTACGCGACCTACGACGAGATCGCCGACGCGGCCCGCGACGCCGGCGGCGGCCTGCGCCTGCTGATGACCGCGCCGTTCATGCACGGCGCCGCGCAGTGGTCGGCGTTCCACATGATCAGCACCGGCGGCACGATCGTGCTCCCGGACAACGTCACTGCGCATGGACGCGGCCGACTGGCTGCGCACCTGCCGAGCGCGAGCGGGTGCTGAGCATCCCGGTCGTCGGGCGACGCGATGGCGCGGCCGCTGGTCGAGGAGATCGAGCGCGGCGGCTACGACCTGTCCGGGCTCGCGGCGATCAGCAACGGCGGCGCGCCGATCACGCCCGGCGTCCGGTCACCGGCTGCTGGCGGCGCTCCCCGGACATCCTGCTGCTCGACGCCGTCGGCTCCTCGGAGACCGGGATCCAGATGAACCACTACTCCGCGGCCGGCAACGAGGCGCGCGACCGCGGTCTTCACCCCCGAGCCGGACACCGCCGTCGTCGACGACCTGCGCACCCGGGTGCTCGCGCCCGGGCGAGGGCCAGGGCTGGCTGGCGCGGCGCGGGCTGGTCCCGCTCGGCTACCTCGGCGACGCCGGAGAAGACCGCGCGCACCTTCCCGGTGATCGACGGCGTGCGCTACTCGGTGCCCGGGTGACCGGGCCGAGCTGCTCGACGACGGCCGGATCCGGCTCCTCGGCCGCGACGCGGTGACCATCAACTCCGGCGGCGAGAAGATCTTCGCCGAGGAGGTCGAGCGGGCGCTGGCCGCCCACCCTGACGTCGACGACGTGGTCGTGGCCGGGCGGCCCGTCGGAGCGCTGGGGCAGCGAGGTCGTCGCCGTGGTCGCGCTGCGCGCGACGGCAGCACCGCCACCGACGAGGACCTGCTCGCCGAGGCGGCCCGGCACGTCGCGCGCTACAAGCTGCCCAAGGCGATCGTCCGGCGGCCGACGATCGCCCGCTCACCGTCGGGCAAGGCCGACTACCGCTGGGCCCGGGAGCAGGCCGAGAAGGGCTGAGCCAGAGGTCCCGTCCTCGCGAAATCGCTTCCGCCGTCGGGTCGCGCATGGTTTCTTGTCCGGATGGGTTTCTCGACGTACGCCGAGCTCGCGCGAAACCCGGTCGTCCGTCGGATCCTCGGCCTCGGGCTCCTCGTCCGGATCCCGATGTGGGCGGCCGGTGTCGTGCTGACGCTGCACGTCGTGACCCACCTCGACCGCTCCTACACCGAGGCCGGCGTCGTCGAGATGGTCTATGCCCTCGCGCTGGCCGTCAGCGGACCGTGGCGGGGCCGGCGACTGGACCGGATCGGCCTGCGCGCGACTCTGGTGCCCTCACTGATCGTGCTCACGGTCTGCTGGTGCATCGCGCCCTGGCTCGGCTACTGGTTCCTGCTCGGCTTCGTCGCGGTGGCCGGGCTGTTCATCATGCCGATCTTCTCGATCGTCCGGCAGGTGCTGATCAACGCGGTGCCCGACACCCAGCGCACCGCCGTGCTGTCGGTCGACTCGGTCGTCGTGGAGCTCTCGTTCATGATCGGGCCGGTGCTCGGCGTGCTGGCCGTGGTCTACCTGCCGACGCCCGTCGCGCTCCTGCTCTTCCAGCTGGTCGCGGTGCTCGGCGGGATCGCACTGTGGTGGGACAACCCCGCGATCGCCCACGTCACGACCGAGGAGGAGGCCGGCACCGCGAAGCCACGCGTACGCGACTGGCTGTCACCGACGGTGGTGGCGATCCTGGCCATCTCCGCCACGGCCACGATCATCCTCACCGGCGAGGACCTGGGGACGGTCGCCGCGCTCCGGGCGATGGAGCACACCAGCTCGATCGGCTGGGTGCTGGCGCTGTGGGCTCTCGGATCCGCCGTGGGCGGCACGGTGTACGGCGCCCTGCGCCGCCATCCCCCCGCGGGCGTCATGCTGGTCCTCCTTGCCGCGACCACGGCGCTGGTCTCCCTCGGTCACGACCGACTGAGCTTCACGGTGCTGCTCGTCGCGTCCGGCTTGTTCTGCGCGCCCACCATCACCGCGACGATCGACGAGCTCAGCCGGGCGGTGCCGCCGCGGGTGCGCGGAGAGGCGATGGGCTGGCACGGCTCCGCGCTCACGCTCGGCGGCGCGGTCGGCGCGCCGCTGGTCGGCTGGGCGCTCGACCACGGCGGCTGGCAGGGAGGCTTCGAGCTGGCCGGCTTCCTCGGTCTCGGCATGGCCCTCGCCGGGCTCGCCGTGCAGTCCTGGCGGCGCCGTGGCGCCGAGACCGGCGACGTCGAGCTGGCTCGGTCCCGGTGACGCTCGCTCAGTCCAGGTAGTCGCGCAGCACCTGCGAACGGCTCGGGTGCCGCAGCTTGCCATCGTCTTCGACTCGATCTGGCGGATCCGCTCGCGGGTCACGCCGTACACCTTGCCGATCTCGTCGAGGGTCTTCGGCTGGCCGTCGGTGAGGCCGAAGCGCATGCTGACCACCCCGGCCTCGCGCTCGGAGAGCGTGTCCAGCACGGCGTGCAGCTGCTCCTGGAGCAGCGTGAAGCGACACGGCGTCGGCCGGCACGATCGCCTCGGAGTCCTCGATCAGGTCACCGAACTCGGAGTCGCCGTCCTCACCGAGCGGGCGTGTGCAGCGAGATCGGCTCGCGGCCGTACTTCTGGACCTCGATGACCTTCTCCGGGGTCATGTCGAGCTCCTTGGCGAGCTCCTCCGGGGTCGGCTCGCGACCGAGGTCCTGCAACATCTGCCGCTGGACCCGGGCGAGCTTGTTGATCACCTCGACCATGTGCACCGGGATGCGGATGGTGCGGGCCTGGTCGGCCATCGCGCGGGTGATCGCCTGCCGGATCCACCAGGTGGCGTAGGTGGAGAACTTGTAGCCCTTGGTGTAGTCGAACTTCTCGACCGCGCGGATCAGGCCGAGGTTGCCCTCCTGGATCAGGTCGAGGAAGAGCATGCCGCGGCCGGTGTAGCGCTTGGCGAGGGAGACGACGAGTCGGAGGTTCGCCTCGAGCAGGTGGTTCTTCGCGCGCCGGCCGTCCTCGGCGATCCACTCGAGCTCCTCGAGCATCTTCGCGCTGATCTTGCCGCCCTTGGCCGAGCTTCTCCTCGGAGAACAGGCCGGCCTCGATCCGCTTCGCGAGCTCGACCTCCATCTCGGCGTTGAGCAGCGGCACCTTGCCGATCTGCTTGAGGTAGTCCTTGACCGGGTCGGCGGTCGCGCCGGCGACCATCACCTGCTGCTCGGGCTCGTCGGTCTCGTCGGCCGCCGAGACGGTGAACGCCTTCTTCTCGTCCTCGATGATCGTGGGGTCGGCCTCGAGGTCGGCCTCGAACTGCTCGTCGGGGACGTCGGCGAGGATCTTCTTGCCGTCGGGCCCGACGGCCTGGACGGCCTGCTGGATCTCCTCGGCCGTCGCAGGTGCCGCGGCCCTGGCAGCGGTCTTCTTGGCCGGAGCAGCCTTCGCGGCGCTCTTGGCGGGGGTCGCCTTGGACGCGGGCGCCTTCTTGGCGGGAGCCTTCTCGGCAGCCTTCGCGGCCTTGGCAGGTGCCTTCTTGGCCGCGGCCTTGGCAGTCTTGGCGGTGGACTTCCGTGCGGTCGCGGCGGACGAGCTCGAGGACACGAACTACCTCTCGGTCAGACAGGTATGGGCACTTCTCGGGCGCGGCAAAGCCCGTACCTGTCAACAGCCGCGACCCCATTCTGGCACGGACGTCCACACAACGAGGCCTCGCCCACGCGGGAGTCACGCCGGGAGTCACGCCGGAGTCACGCCGGGAGTCACGCGCCCGGTCCGGGCCGCGCCGCGGCCTTCTTCTCCTTCTTGTACGCCCGCACCTTGGCCAGCGAGTGCTCGTCGACCACGTCGGCCACCGATCGGTAGCCCTCGAGGCTGTAGTCGCCGGCGGCCTACTCCCAGCCCTCGGGGCGGACACCGACCTGCTTGGCCAGCAGGGCCACGAAGATCTGGGCCTTCTGCCGACCGAAGCCGGGAAGCTCCTGGACCCGCTCGCAGCAGCTCCCGACCGGTCGTGCGCCTCGGACCAGAGCCGGGTCACGTCGCCGTCGTACCGGTGAATCGACCAGAGCCGCGAGCTCCTGGAGGCGCGCCGCCATCGATCCGGGGAACCGATGGATCGCCGGTGGACGGCTGCAGACCTCCTTGAACTCCTCGGGATCGGCCGCCGCGATCGCGCCCGGGTCCAGCGAGCCGAACCGGTCGAGGACCTTCCAGCCACCCCGGAAGGCGTGCTCCATGCCGTACTGCTGGTCGAGCATCATCCCGACCACGAGGGCGAACGGGTACCGGTCGAGGACCTCGTCGGCCTCCGGCAGGCCGGTCATGTGGAACGCCATGGGCCCATCCTCCCGCATCGAGCGCTCGGGGATTCGGGTCGAGCCTGTGGATCGCGCCGGCAGACGTGCGCCCTGCGGGTCCACGCTGGGGCGATGGACGACATCGACGCGCTGCCACTGGCCGGCCAGCTGCGGGCCGCGCTTGTGCGACTTCGTCACCGAGGCCGGGACCCGACGACGCCTGCCCACGCTCTTCCACGTCGGCACGCCGGGAGGAGCCCGGATCACGCTCCCCCACGACCCCTACTTCGACGCGGGGCTGCGCGCCGACCTCGTCGAACGGGCCATCGAGGGGCTCGACGGACGGGCCGGCGAACGCCCGGTCCCGTGGCTGACCCGCAGCGGCGACCTCGCGCCGTCCGACGCCGACTTCGCCTGGTTCGCCGCCGCACGTGAGGGTTTCGGCCGTCACGGCCACGACCTGCCCGGCTTCTTCGTGATCACCCGCTACGGCTGGCTCAACCTGGCCAACGAGGACGTCATCCGCTGGAGCCGGGTCCGGCCGAGACCGGACCGCCGGCGCGACCAGAGTCCGGCATAGGACGCTCCGCTCACGACCAGGTGTGGACCGGCTCGTTGCTGTGCATCCGGTCGCGGTACTCCAGCAGCGTCAGCCGCAGCGCTTCGGCACGATCGGTGCCGCCGGCCTCCCGGGCGTGCACGCGGTCACGGAACCAGCTGGCGCCGTTGCGCCCGGAGCTGCAGCGGTCCTCGATGATGCCCAGGAGCCGCGCACTCTCGTCGTCGTCGACGCCCCAGCGGTCGCAGCCCTTCGCGTGCGAGCGGCAGCAGCCGGCGCAGCACCAGCTCGCTCGCCGCCGACCTGCCCGATGCCCGGCCAGTAGACCTGCGCGTCGATGCCGTCCCGCGCCGCGACGTGGAAGTTCTCCTCGGCCGCCGAGAAGGACATCTGGGACCACAGTGGCCGCTCGTCCTCGGCCAGCGCCCGGACCAGCCCGAAGTAGAAGCGCGGCGTTCGCCATCGTGTCGGCGACCGTCGGCCCGGCCGCGAGCACGCGGTTCTCCACCCGCAGGTGCGGGCGTGCCGTCGACGAC
Organism: uncultured Actinomycetota bacterium; assembly: GCA_963731485.1. Classification (GTDB taxonomy): domain Bacteria; phylum Actinomycetota; class Actinomycetes; order Propionibacteriales; family Nocardioidaceae; genus Marmoricola. Next base: position 256,391 of record CAVSVQ010000005.1, on the reverse strand, counting down.
GTCGTACACCGGCCGGTTCCAGCGGTAGACGGTGCCGTTGTGCAGCCGGAGCTCGTGCAGCAGCGGCGTGCCGCCGGCCTCGAGCACCGCGAGCGGGTCCTCCTCCTCGGTGATCGGGAGCAGCGCCGGGAAGTAGCGGACGTTCTCCTCGAAGAGGTCGAAGATCGAGGTGATCCAGCGCTCGCCGAACCACACCCGGGGCCGCACCCCCTGGGACTTGAGCTCCTCGCTGCGGGTGTCGGTGGCCTGCTCGAACAGCGGGATCCGGGTCTCCGCCCAGAGCTCCTTGCCCAGCAGGTACGGCGAGTTCGCGCCGACCGCGAGCTGCACGCCGGCGATCGCCTGCGAGGCGTTCCAGTACGACGGGAAGTCCTCCGGGCTCACCTGGATGTGCAGCTGGGTGCTGGTGCAGGCGGCCTCCGGCATGATCGACTCCGAGGTCGTGCGCAGCCGCTCGACACCGGTGATCGAGATCGCGATGTCCTCGCCGCGCGCGTCGAGGATCTGGTCGCTGAGCAGCCGGTAGCGCGGGTTCGGGCTGATCGTCGCGGGACCGAGGTGGCCGGCCTCCAGGGTCGGCAGGATGCCGATCATCACCAGGTGCGCGCCGACCTGGCTCGCCCGGGCTTCGGCGTCGTTGAGGCTGGCGCGGAGGTCGGCCTCGAACCCGGTGATCCCGCGCTGACCCAGGCGGCGCGGGGCGACGTTGATCTCGAGGTTGAACTGTCCGAGCTCGGTCTGGAAGTCGGGGTTGGCGATCGCGGCCAGCGCCTCGGCGTTCTTCAGGGCCGGTCGCCCCTCGTCGTCGACGAGGTTGAACTCGATCTCGAGGCCCGTCATCGGGTCCTCGGCCTCGAAGTGCGCCTGGCGCAGCATCAGCGCGAAGACGTCCAGGCAGCGCCGCACCTTCTCCCGATGGGCGGTGCGATCAGCACGGCTGAACTCCTGGTGGTCCACCTCCTGCCCCATGCCCAGACCCTAGACGCGCGGCTGCGCGGCGAACAGGGCCGATCCCGCGCGTCGCCTCAGGAGGCCGCGTCCGGCGGCCCTTCGGGGTCCACCACGCTCGGCCACGCACGACGGCGGCACCGCGCGTTCGAGGAGCGCGCCGACGAAGCCCGCCATCCGGTGCTCGCGGGTCGATCTCGACGACACCGGTCGAGCGCACACCAGGCCAGCGCGCCGTCACCGTCGAGCCACGCCGCGAACGCGAGCAAGCGAGCCGGCGGCCGGCACGCAGGTCACGCGGGGCCCGCCGGACCAGATCTCGCCAGAGGTCGACGTGCCGATCGGCGTGCTCCGCGCGACATCTGCGTCCACGCCACGTCGCGGAGCTGCTCGACCGCGACGAGCGCGAGCAGCCGGCCGGCGTCCTCGGCCGACATCGGCGCACCGAGGGCGGTGTGCCTGCGCACGAGATGGTGGATCCAGCGGGCGTCCTCGGTCAGGGCCTCGGCGACGTGCTCGGGGTCGACGAAGCTGACCACGCCGCGGAGCCGGGCCGTCTGGCGCGCAGCAGTGCGCGCGACCAGCTCCGCGTCGGCCGGATCGACGCGGTCGAGCGTTGCCGCCAGCTCGGCCCGGCTGCCGTGGACCACTCGCCCCTGCACGACCTGCTGGGCCGTGAACGGGTGCGACGAGAGGTCGTAGGGACGGCCGGGGTCGTCCGGGTCGCCGGCGCTGTGGAACGCGCTCCGGCGCCCACCCGCAGGACGTCGATGACATCGACGCCGGCGCCTGTGAAGGCCGGGACCGCGATGTCGTGGAACATCGAGGCCGCCGACGCGTCGTCGCTGTAGACCAGCAGCGCGACACGTGGGACACCGTGCTGCGCCACGACGTCGGTGAGCATCGCGACGACGGCCCTCTGGCCGTCGGCGCCGGCGGGGAGGTCGACCCGAGCATGGAAGCACTCCCCCGGCGCCCCGAACGTCACCATCACCACCGAGTCCTCCGGTCGGAAGCCGAGGAGCTGCGGGACGACCGCGACGAGGTCGGCAGGCGTGCGGGCGGTGAACGTGGTCTTCGGTCGGCGCATGCCGACAGCAGATCCGACGCCGTCCCCTGCGTGCGTCCGCTGCTTTCCCGCCTGGGGAGCGTGGGCCGCGGGCGCGAGCCTGTGGACGTGAACCGGCGGCCGTACGATGCCCGGGTGCGCGCCGAGCCGACGATCCTGCACGTCGACCTCGACGCGTTCTTCGCCGCGGTCGAGCAGCGCGACAAGCCGTCGTTGCGCGGCAAGCCTGTCGTCGTCGGCGGCGTGGGCGGACGCGGAGTCGTGGCCACCGCGTCGTACGAGGCGCGTGCGTTCGGCGTGCACTCGGCGATGTCCGACCGCCGAGGCACGGCGGCGCTGCCCGAACGCGGCCTTCCTCGCCGGCCGGTTCCACGCCTACCGACGAGACCAGCAGCGGCGGTCATGGAGCTGCTGCGCGGGCTCAGCCCGCTGGTCGAGCCGCTGTCGCTGGACGAGGCGTTCGTCGACCTGGCCGAGGCGGCGCTTCCCGACCACTCCGTCGCGACGGTGAGCGCGTTCGCCCGCGAGCTCAAGGACCGGGTCCGCGAGGTCACCGGCGGGCTGACCGGCTCGGTCGGCGTCGGCACCTCGAAGCTGATCGCCAAGATCGCCAGCGACCTCGACAAGCCCGACGGCCTGGTCGTGGTCGCGCCCGGCAACGAGCGCGACCTCCTTCGCCCGATGCAGGTGACCGTGATCCCCGGGGTCGGCCCGGCGACCGCCGAGCACCTGCGGCGGCATCGGCGTGCACACCGTCGCCGAGCTCGAGCAGGTCAGCGAGGACGAGCTGGTCCGGGTGCTCGGCAAGGCCCACGGCCGCAGTCTCCACCTGCTGGCGCGGGCCGAGGACGACCGGCCGGTGGTCGCCGGAGCGCGAGGCCAAGTCGATCAGCGTCGAGGACACCTACGAGACCGACCACGTCGACCGACGGCTGCTCCAGGCACTCCTGGACCGACAGGCGACCAAGGTCACCGAACGGCTGCGGCGGGCGCGGCTCTCGGGCCGCACCGTGACGGTCAAGGTCCGGCTGCACGACTTCTCCACGCACACCCGCTCCGCGACGCTTGCCGGGGCCGACCGACGACGGCCGCACCGTCGCCCGGGTCGCCCGCACGCCTGCTGGGCGACGTGGACACCTCGGGGGCGTGCGGCTCCTCGGCGTCGGCGTCTCCGGTCTCGCCGACTGGATCCAGGACGACCTGTTCGCCGACGATCCGGTCCCGAGGACGACCGAGCAGGAGCACGACCGACGAGACCGAGTCGGCGCTCGCCGCAATGGCGCGCAGGCGCGTCTGGGCGCCCGGGATGGACGTCGAGCACGAGACCCACGGGCGGGGCTGGGTCTGGGGCTCCGGCCGGGGCGTGGTGACGGTGCGTTTCGAGACCGCCGAGACCCCACCGGGCCGCGTGCTCAGCCTCGCCGTCGACGACCCGATGCTGCGCCCGGTGCGCGAGGCGGTCAGCCCACCACCCGAAGACTGAGCCGGTCGCCGGGCCGCGCCTGGGCGCAGACCGGCAGGTCGTCCTCGACGACCACGCCGACCACCGGGTAGCCGCCCGTCGTCGGGTGGTCGTGGAGGAAGACCACCGGCTGCCCGCTCGGCGGCACCTGCACGGCGCCCAGCACCATCGCCTCGCTCGGCAGCTCCTGCCCGACGACCCGCTCGAGAGGCGCACCGTGCAGGCGCAGGCCGATCCGGTTCGACTCCGCCCCGACGGTGTACGCCGCCCCGTCGAGCGCGGCCAGCGCGGCGTCGGAGAACCAGTCCTGCCGCGGCCCGAGCCGCACCCGCAGCTCGCCGGTCGACCCTCGTGGGAACGCCTCGGTGCCGTGCGGCGCCCCGCCCGGTACGCCGAGCGGCAGCAGGTCCCCGGCGCGCAGCGGCGCGGGTCCGACTCCCGGACAACAGGTCGGTCGAGCGCGAGCCCAGCACGGGCACCAGGTCGACCCCGCCCGCCAGCGCGACGTACGAGCGCAGCGCCCTCGGTCGCCGGCCCGACCCACACCTCGGCGCCTGCGGCGACCGAGAGCGCCGATCCCCAGACCGCATGCGCGCCGCCCGACCCGGATCGTCGCAGCGCGCGCCGGTCGACGGCGACGGACGTGGCCCGGGACGCGCGGAACGCGACGCCGGTGAGCGTGGTCTCGAGGCCGGCCGCGGCCTCCGGGTTGCCGACGAGCCGGTTCGCCAGCCGCAACGCGGGCTGGTCCAGGGCGCCCGACCGCGGCACGCCCAGGTGCGCCCAGCCCGGGCCGGCCGAGGTCCTGCACCGTCGTGAGTGCGCCCGGGTTCGACGACCTCGACGCACGCGCGGGCCGGCTCAGGCGTCGACATCGCGGAACCTCACCCGGGTGCCGGGTGTCGAGCAGCGCCGGCTCGTCCTCGGCCCGGGTCGCCACACCGGTACGTCGGTGCGGCCGATCAGCTGCCAGCCACCCGGCGAAGCGGTCGGGTAGACGCCGGTGAACTCGCCCGCGAGCGCGACCGATCCGGCCGGCACCCGGGTCGCGGCTCCGCACGCCGGCGGACACGAGCTCCGTCGGGCAGCCCGGTGCAGTAGGCGAATCCCGGCGCGAAGCCGCAGAACGCGACCACGAACTCGACGCCGGCGTGGATCCGGGCCACCTCGGCGTGGTCGACGTCCCACTGCCGGGCCACCTCGGCGAGGTCGGGTCCGTCGTAGCGTCACCGCGATCTCGACGACTGCAGCGCCCGGGGCCCGCTCCGGCGGCGAGTCCCGGGACGAGAGCGTCGACCAGCGCCGCGGCCTGCGCGACGTCCGCCAGGCCGTCGAGCAGCACCGTGCGCGCAGCGGGAACGATGTCGAGCGCGCCGAGCTCGAGCGGCGCGCTCGCGCAGCGCCGCGTAGGTCGCCTCCACCTCGGCGGACGTCGGAGCACTCCACCAGCAGCCCGTGCTCTCCGACCCGGCGCGCACGCATGTGCCCAAGTATGTCCACCAGGTCACTCACCGGCGAAAACATCAGAGAAAGGACCGGAGAAATGATGCCGGAAATAGATGCAGGGCCCGTGAAAGTATGAGTTTCACGGGCCCTGCAAATTGGATCAGCGGCGATGAACTGTTCCGAACCGATCGATTTCCTCGGCCCCAGCCAACCCCATCACCTGGCGGCTTCCGGTGGGTTGCCCCGCCGGGTGGAACCTCGGTCTTCGTCCGATCCCCCGCTCCCTTGCGGGAGGCGGTGAGAGATTTCTACGTGACCGCGACCACACCGCGCAAGAGCTTTCTCGAACTTTTTCGGCTGTTTTTCCTTGCCCACAGGGTTGTCCACAAGAATGCGCACGCACTCCACATCTCAGACCCATTTTCCACAGCCAGGTCCACAGGCACCTGTGGACAACCGGCGACGCCTCATCGCTGCTCGAGCCAGGACCGCACCGCGATCCCCGCGCCACTCAGCGCCTCGCGGACGGCATGTGCCGTGGCGACGGCTCCGGGTGAGTCGCCGTGGACGCAGACGGTGCGGACCGCTCCGCCCGCGGCCAGCGCGACCGCGTTGGCCGCGACCCTCCCACGGTCCTCGACCAGCGCCCCCGGCCGGCCCCGCGGCACCAGCCGACCTTCGGGCGTGTAGGCGCGGTCGGGGAACCCCTCGGGCACCAGGATCCGGCCGCGTCGATCAGCCAGCGACAGCAGCGCCGATCCAGGCAGCCCGAGCACGGGAAGCTCGTCGCTGCCGTCGAGCACCGCGGCGGCCTGGCCGGGGTCGTCGACGACCCGGTTGTAGAGCGCTCCGTGCGGCTTCACGTACGAGACGTCGATGCCGGCGGCGCGGGCGACCTCGCGCAAGGTGCCGACCTGCTCCGCGACCCAGCCCGCAGCACACCCTCCGCGACGTCCATGGGGCGACGACCGAACCCCTCCCGGTCGAGGTAGGAGACCTGGGCACCGACCACGACGCCACCCGCGGCAGCGGCCTCGCAGACGGCACGCATCACGTCGAGATCCCCGGCGTGGAAGCCGCAGGCGACGTTCGCGCTGGTCACGACGGCGAGCAGGCCGGCGTCGTCGGTGACGCCCTCGCCGAGGTCTGCGTTGAGGTCGATCCGGCCGGCCGCCGGGCCCCGGTCGGTGGTGGTGCTCACGAGTCCAGTCTGCCCTGCGGCTGAGAAGTGCCTGAGAACCTCATCGACCCGGCAACTTCGGGTACCGGCCGAACGTCGTACCAGTCGAGAGAGCGGGCTCCAGACGGGAATCCTCGACCGGCGCCGTGCGTTGAACGTGTGAGTCGCGGATCCTGGGCGGCTCACCTGAACTGATTGGGAGGCGGGCGTGACCACAAGTCGCACCGAACGCGAGATCGAGGGCCGCGACAGCGTCGGCCTGTACCTCGACGAGATCGCGCGTACGCCGCTGCTCGACGCCATCACCGAGGTCGAGCTGTCCAAGGCCATCGAGGCCGGCCTGTTCGCCGCCAGTCTCCTCGAGGAGGGCCGGGTCGGCCGCCGCAAGGGCGGCGCCCCCGGCAATGCCACCCAGGCCGAGCTCGAGTGGCTGGTCGAGGAGGGTGAGCGCGCGATGCAGCGCTTCATCAACGCGAACCTCCGTCTCGTCGTCTCCATCGCCCGGAAGTACGGCCGGAGCGCGATGCCGATGCTGGACCTGATCCAGGAGGGCAACACCGGCCTGATCCGCGCAGTCGAGAAGTTCGACTACGCCAAGGGCTACAAGTTCTCGACCTACGCGACCTGGTGGGTGCGTCAGGCGATCACCCGCGGCATCGCCCAGCAGGCCCGCGTGGTGCGGCTGCCGGTCCACGTCGTCGAGGAGCTCAACCAGGTCTCGTCGGCGCGCCGGACGCTCGAGCGGCAGTTCGGCCGCGAGCCGGAGCCGGAGGAGATCGCCGCCGAGCTCGGCATGGATCTCGACCGCGTGCTCGACCTGATGAGCTGGGGTCGCGACCACGTCAGCCTCGACACCCCGCTCGACGTCGACGGCGACACCTCGCTCGGTGACCTGATCGCCCAGGAGAGCTCGCCGGGGCCGGACCTGACCGTGCTCGACACCGAGGCCCGCGACCGGCTCAACAGCCTGGTCGATCACCTCGACGAGCGGTCCGCCGACATCGTCCGGTCGCGCTACGGGCTGGTCGACGGCCGGCAGCACAAGCTCGCCGACATCGGCGCCCGGCACGGCATCTCGGCCGAGCGGGTGCGCCAGCTCGAGCGCGAGGCGATCGCGAAGCTCCGCCGGATCGCCGACCCCGACCTGGCCGCGTAGAGATCAGATCCCCCGCCGAGGGCGGCGTCACCACGACGGTGACGCCGCCCTCGTGCGTGTGCGGCGCAGCTCGTCAGAGGATGCCGCGCGCGGCGAAGGCGTCGTGCACGACCTGGGCGGCGGCCGCACCGTCACGAGACAGTGCCGTCGCGACCGTGGCCTGCGCCGCGGCCGCGAAGGACGTGTCCGGCGCGTAGTCGAACTGCGAGGCGACGAGCGTCGCGTCCCAGTCAGCGGTCGTGAGACCGAGGTCCTGGTAGCCCTGCCTGGTCTCCCACAGCGCCTGGCTCCAGATCTGGCCGTCGTGGTGCACCTCGCCGGTCTTGTCGGCGACGGTCATGCCGGTGTGGAAGCTGCGGATGCAGTGCGGCGCGTCGGTGTAGGACGTGGAGTCCCAGTCCATCGGGCACGAGGGATCGGCCGCGACCGGCCAGCCGTACTGGTCGGCGGCGGCCAGGCCCACGGTCACGGCGAAGTAGTCGCCCCAGGCCTCGCCGATCGATCCGGCCTCCTCGCTCTGGCCGAAGCCCGGCACCTGCGAGGCGTGCACGGCGTGGCCGTACTCGTGCACGATCACCTCGGCGTCCTCGGCGTCGTCCACCCCGCCCTTGCCCAGCCGGACCCGGTAGGGCTTGTCGGTCTGGTAGGAGTTGTCGCCGCCGTACTGGTCGATCTTCACGTCGAAGGACTGGTGCACGATGTTGTCGAACCCGAGCGACTGCAGGTACTCCTGGGCCTGGTTGATCCAGAAGTAGGCCATCACCTGCTCGAACTGGTCGTCGTGGCGGTTGTAGAAGTAGGTGCTGGTCGGGCTGTACGCCGGAGCCCCGGTCGCGGACTTCACGGTGACCCAGCGACCCCGCAGGTAGCCCGACCCGTCGAGGTTGCGCAGCGGCGCGACTGCGTACGCGTTGTCGGGCACGGCGGTCGCCGAGTCCTTCTGGTCGGTCAGGCCCTGGTCGTTGCTGGACTGCACCGGGTTGACCATGAAGATCCGGGCCGTGCCGGTGGTGGGAGCGCCGCCTCCGCCCTTGGTCGCACCGGCAGGAGCGGCCGCTGCGAGGGGAGCGCCGAGGCCGACGGCGACGGACAGGACGAGCGCTGCACGCAGCGCCGGCTGGGGGACACGCATGCGAAACCTCCGGATCGGTGGGGACTCAGGACATCCTGCGGCACCTGACGTCGGAGCGCCAGATCCTCAACCTGGATTCGTCAAGGTGGCGTAGATCTTCTCGACCTCGGCCCTGAGCTCCTCGACGGAGCCGGTGTTCTCGATCAGGTACGTCGCGATCGCCCGCCGCTCCTCGGGCGCAGCCTGGGCCGCGATCCGGGCGCGAGCGTCGGACTCGGTCCAGCCGCGGTCGCGGAGCATCCGCTCGACCTGCACCTGCTCGGGTGCATCGACCACGATCACCGCGTCGAAGGTGTCGGCGCGCCCGCTCTCGGCGAGCAGCGGGATGTCGTGGACCACGACCGCTCCGGGAGGCGCGTGCGTCTCGAGGTCGACGATCCGCTCGAAGACCAGCGGGTGCACGATCGCCTCGAGCCGCCGGCGGGCGGACTCGTCGGCGAACACCAGCGCGCCCATCGCGGCCCGGTCGAGGTCACCGTCGGGGGTCAGCAGCTCCGGTCCGAACTCCTCGACCACCGCGGTCGAGGCCGGGGGTGCCCTTGGCGACCACCTCGCGCGCGAGGGCGTCGGCGTCGATCACGACCGCGCCGAGCTCACGCAGCATCGCCGACACCGTGCTCTTGCCCGAGGCGACGCCGCCGGTGAGACCCACTCGCAGGTTGCTGGCCATGGTTGGGAGGATAGGGGCCGTGCAGCTGGGACGTGGTGATCGGGTGGCGCTGCTCCTGCCCGGCTCGCGGGAGTACCTCGACGCGGTGATCTCGCTGCTGGTCCGCGGCGTCGTACCGATCCCGCTCGACCCGCGCCTGACCGAGCACGAGCGCACCCGGATCCTGGCCGACCTCGACCCGGCGGTGGTGGTGTCGGACCCGGCGGGCCTCGGCTCCCTGCCGTCGGACTGGGCGCCCGGCGACCTGCCGCTGGCCCGGCCGATGCACGTCACCAGCGGGACCACCGGCCGCCCGAAGGGCGTCTGGAGCGGGATCCTCGCCCGCGACCATGCCCGGGCGCTGCTCGAGGAGGAGCGCGACCTGTGGGGCTTCGCCGAGGACGACGTCAACCTGGTCGTCAGCCCGCTGTACCACTCGGCACCACTTCGCTTCGCCATCGGCACGCTGCTGGCCGGTGGCCGGGTGGTCGGGCTCGAGCAGCAGGGCCACTTCGACCCGCGGCAGGTCACCGCCACGATCGGGCAGGAGCGACCGACCACGATGTTCTGCGTGCCCACCCACCTCCAGCGGCTCTTCGCCCACTGGGACGCTGCGTCCAGCTCCGGGGGCGGAGCGCCGGACCTCTCCTGCTTCCGGCTCGTGGCCCACGCGGGCGCGCCGTGCCCGGACCCGGTCAAGCGCCGGCTGATCGCGGAGTTCCCCGCCGGCTCGACCTGGGAGTTCTACGGGTCCACGGAGGGGCAGTTCACTGCGTGTCGCAGCGAGGAGTGGCTCACCCGACCGGGCACCGTCGGGCGAGCCCGGCCGGGCCGGCGGCTCCGGGTGGACCGCGACGGGCTGATCTGGTGCCGGGTGCCTGCCCACGCGCGGTTCGACTACTGGGGTGATCCCGACAAGACCGCCGAGGCCTGGGACGGCGAGGAGTTCACCGTGGGCGACCTCGGGCGACTCGACGCGGAGGGATACCTCCACCTCGCGGGACGCCGCGAGGACCTGGTCATCACCGGCGGCGTCAACGTCTACCCGGCGGAGGTCGAGAACGCCCTGGCCGAGCATCCCGGCGTCACCGAGGTCGCGGTCTACGGCGTCCCCGACGAGCAGTGGGGTCAGCGCGTTGCCGCCGCCGTGGTCGGGACCGCGACCGCAGACGACCTCGACGCCTGGGCACGCGAGCGGCTCGCTCCACCGAAGCGGCCCAAGGAGTACCACTTCCTCCTCGAGCTCCCCCGCACGTCGACCGGGAAGGTGCTGCGCCGCGACCTGACGGGGCGTTCCTGACCGCGCGCTACCGTGCCGGTCATGGGAGTTCCCGGAAACCCGAGCGGCAGCCGGACCAGGGGTGAGCCGCCCGCGCGACTCGCCGAGACCGAGCTCTTCGCCGTCGACGCCTTCTGCACCGAGTTCGACGCCGAGGTCGCCGAGGTCGACCGCGAGCAGGGCCGGGTGCGGCTCACCCGGACCGCCTTCTATCCCGGAGGCGGCGGACAGCCCTGCGACCTCGGCACGCTGAGCACCACGCAGGGTGAGCTGGTGGTCACCGGTGTCCGCCGTGACGGCGGGCCGGTCTGGCACACGCTCGACGGCGAGGGTGACCTGCCCGACGTGGGGACCACGGTCCACGGACAGCTCGACTGGAACCGCCGGCACGCGCTGATGCGCACCCACACCGCCCTGCACGTGCTGTGCGGCGTGATCTGGGCCGACTACCGGATCCCGGTGACCGGCGGGAACATGGAGCCGCTCCAGGGGCGCCTCGACTTCCCGTTCGAGTCGATGTCGACCGATCTCGGCGCTGCCGTCGAGCGCCGGATCAACGAGGAGATCCAGCGCGCCCACGAGATCGTCGTGGACTTCGTCCCGAGGTCGGCAGCCGACGCCGACCCGGCCCTGATCCGCACTGCGGCCGACCTGATCCCCCGGGAGATCGACCCGCTGCGGGTCATCGACATCGTCGGCCTCGACCGCCAGGCCGACGGCGGCACCCACCTGCTCTCCACGGCCGAGGTGGGTGCGGTGCGGGTGACCCGCACCGAGAGCAAGGGCAAGGGCAACAAGCGGATCCGGATCGAGGTCGTCGACGCCCCTCCCCCGACCGGCTGAGATCAGGCGGAGCGGTCGGTCGCGCAGCTGAAGGACTGCCGGTAGCCCTGCGGGCTGATCCCGCGGACCCGGGCGAAGTGCTGGCGCATGGTGGCGGCGTTGCCGAAGCCGACCTCCGCGGCGATCCACTCGATCGAGGCGTCGCTGACCTCGAGCAGCTCCTCGGCGGCCAGCACCCGCTGGTTGGTCACCCAGGCGTGCGGCGTCGAGCCGGTCTCGGCCCGGAAGCGGCGCGCGAAGGTGCGCGCCGACATGTGTGCCCTGCGCGCAAGCGCGTCGACGCTGTGGTCCTCGGCCAGGTGCTCGGTGATCCACACGAGCAGCGGGCCGAGCGTCTCGGCCGTGCAGTCGGGCACGGCTCGGGCGATGTACTGCGCCTGGCCGCCCTCGCGCTGCGGCGGCACCACCATCCGACGGGCCACCATCGAGGCCACCCGGGCGCCGTACTCCTTGCGCCACAGGTGCAGGCACGCGTCGAGGCCGGCCGCGGATCCGGCGGCGGTGATGACCGGGTCCTCGTCGACGTAGAGCACCTCGGGGACGACCCTGGCCTTCGGGTAGCGCTCCTGGAGCTCGTCGGTGTACATCCAGTGCGTGGTGCAGCCACGGCCGTCCAGCAGCCCGGCGGCCCCGAGCAGGAAGGCTCCGGAGCACACCGACATCACCCGGGCGCCTCGCTCGACGGTCTCGACGAGGAAGTCGGAGATGTCCTCGGGCACCCGCCAGTCGCGCTGGATCGCGGGGACGCAGACCAGATCCGCCTCCGCTGCGCGGTCCAGCCCGTGCTCGACGGTGAGGCCGAAGCCCATGCTGGTGCGCACCTCGCCGGGACGCTTCGTGCAGACCGCGAAGTCGAGGGACGGCACGTCGTGGATCGTGCGGTCCACGCCCCACGACTCGCAGAGCACCCCGAGCTCGAAGGGAGCCACTCCGTCGAAGGCGAGCACCGCCACGTTGGTCAGCATCACGCCAGCCTGCCACGGACTTGGCAGGAAATCGAGGGAACAGGTCATTTCTGCCACTGGTGGCAGCAATCAACGCAGCGCAGGATTACTGCCATGACCGAGATTCTGATGTCGACCCTGGTGCTCGTGGCCCTCCTGGCGGGGTTCGTCGCGCTGATCCGCTTCGCCCGCCAGGACAACTTCGCCGGCCCGGGCACCGGCAACCAGCCCAGCGACGAGCTCGGCCCGCTCGCCTACCGGCGCCGCCCCGCCTGACCGCGAGACCGCGACACAACGCCGAAGGGCGCCCACCGGTCGGTGGGCGCCCTTCGGCGTGCGTCTCGGTCGGGGCAGGTCAGGAACCGCCGCCGGTCAGCTTCTCGCGCAGCGCCTGGAGCGCCTCGTCGGAGGCGAGCGAGCCGCCGCCCTCCTCCTCGGTGTCGCCGCCGGCATCGCTGGAGTACGACGTCGCCTCGCCGGCCTCGACCTCGGCCTGCTTGGCCTCGGCCTGCTGCTTGACGTGGGCCTCCCAGCGAGCGTGCGCCTTGGCGTACTGCTCCTCCCACAGCTTGCGCTGCTCGTCGAAGCCCTCGAGCCACTCGCCCGTGTCGGGGTCGAAGCCCTCGGGGTAGATGTAGTTGCCCTGCTCGTCGTAGGTCGCGGCCATGCCGTAGAGGGTCGGGTCGAACTCCTCGACGTCGGCAGCCGTGGCCGGTCTCGTTGGCCTGCTTCAGCGACAGCGAGATCCGGCGACGCTCGAGGTCGATGTCGATGATCTTGACCATCACGTCGTCGTTGACCTGGACGACCTGCTCGGGGATCTCCACGTGACGCTCGGCGAGCTCGGAGATGTGCACCAGGCCCTCGATGCCCTCCTCGACGCGGACGAACGAGCCGAACGGCACCAGCTTGGTGACCTTGCCCGGCACGATCTGGCCGATCTGGTGGGTGCGGGCGAAGTGCTGCCAGGGGTCTTCCTGGGTCGCCTTCAGCGACAGCGACACGCGCTCGCGCTCCATGTCGACGTCGAGCACCTCGACGGTGACCTCGTCACCGACGGTGACGACCTCGCTCGGGTGGTCGATGTGCTTCCAGGACAGCTCCGAGACGTGCACCAGGCCGTCGACACCGCCGAGGTCCACGAACGCACCGAAGTTGACGATCGAGGAGACGACACCCTTGCGGATCTGGCCCTTCTGCAGCTGGGTCAGGAAGCCGTGACGGACCTCGGACTGGGTCTGCTCGAGCCACGCGCGGCGCGAGAGCACGACGTTGTTGCGGTTCTTGTCCAGCTCGATGATCTTCGCCTCGAGCTCCTTGCCGACGTACGGCTGGAGGTCGCGCACGCGGCGCATCTCGACCAGCGAGGCGGGCAGGAAGCCGCGCAGCCCGATGTCGAGGATCAGGCCGCCCTTGACCACCTCGATGACCGTGCCGGTGACGACGCCGTCCTCCTCCTTGACCTGCTCGATCGTGCCCCAGGCGCGTTCGTACTGTGCGCGCTTCTTGGACAGGATCAGCCGGCCCTCCTTGTCCTCCTTCTGGAGGACCAGGGCCTCGACCTTGTCGCCGACCTCGACGACCTCGTTGGGGTCGACGTCGTGCTTGATGCGAGAGCTCGCGCGAGGGGATGACGCCCTCGGTCTTGTAGCCGATGTCGAGCAGGACCTCGTCGCGGTCGACCTTGACGATGGTGCCTTCGACGATGTCGCCGTCGTTGAAGTACTTGATGGTCTCGTCGATGGCGGCGAGGAAGTCCTCCTCCGAGCCGATGTCGTTGACGGCGACCTGCGGCGCGTCGGAGAGAGTGGGGTGTGCTGGTCATAGGGAGTGGATTCCTTGGGTGGACAGAAGTCGTGCGGGCGCGCGCAGAAGCCGGTTTCGCCATCACGACCATTCGGTTGATCCGACGGGAGCACAGCGACGACAGCGAGCGAGAGACTGCTCCGTCTGAGACTCACGCAGACCTCTGGCGCGTCTCAAGGGTACGGCGTACCGCCCGCCCCCGTCCAACCGGCCTGATGGGATCATCCTCGCATGGCAGGCCGACCACCGACCGGTCCGCGTCGAGCGCAGGCCCGTCGATGAAGGCGACTCCCTGAGGGCGAACCGCGCCGACTGGGACCGCTACGCCGACGAGTACCAGGCCACCCACGGCGAGTTCCTCGGCGACGCCGGCTTCCTCTGGGGTCCCGAGGGGTGCGCGAGGACGACCTGCACGCGCTGGGCGACGTGCGCGGGCGCGCCGTGCTCGAGCTCGGCTGCGGCGCCGGCCAGTGCTCCCGCTGGGTGCTGGCGCACGGCGGCCGGCCCGTCGGGCTGGACGTCTCCCTGCGCCAGCTCCAGCACAGTCGCCGGATCGACGCTCGACCTCGGCACCGGCGGTGCCGACCGTGTGCGCCGGGGCCGCCGCCCTCCCCTTCGCCGGACGGCACCTTCGACATCGTGTTCTCGTGCGTTCGGGGCGCTGCAGTTCATCGCCGACGCCGATGCCCTGGTCGCTCGAGATCGCCCGGGTCACCCGGCCCGGCGGCCGGCTGGCGTTCTCGGTGACCCACCCGACTCGCTGGATGTTCCCCGACGACCCGGGCGAGGGCGGGCCTGCCCGCGAGCCAGTCCTACTGGGACCGGACGCCCGTACGTCGAGGTCGACGACGAGACCGGCGAGACCTCGTACGTCGAGCACCACCGCACGCTGGGCGACTGGGTGCGCGCGCTCGCCGGCGCGGGCTACCGGCTCGTCGACCTGGTCGAGCCGGAGTGGCCGGCCGAGCACGACCGCGTCTGGGGCGGCTGGAGCCGGCTGCGCGGCCTGCTCACGCCGGGGACGGCGCTCTACGTCGCCGACCTCGGCTGACCGGTAGCCTCACCTCGTGCGCGGTCGCGCCGCGGACACGTCGAGGAGGGACATGGACGCGGAGGAGCTGCGCAGGTCCGCGGCACTGGAGCGGCGACACTGGTGGTACGCCGGCCGCCGCGCCGTCGTGCGCCGTGAGCTGGCCGGGCTGCGGCCCGGGCACGCGCTCGACGTCGGCTGCGGTCCGGGCGGCAACAGCGAGGTGCTGCGCGGTCTCGGCTGGGACGTCGTCGCCCTCGACCACTCCGCCGACGCCGCCGCGATGGCGCGCTCGCGCGGACTGCCGGCGCTGCGCTCCGATGCCCGCTCGCTGCCGTTCGCAGACGGCACCTTCGACCTGGTGATGTCCACCGATGCCTGGGAGCACGTCGAGGAGGACGACCAGGTCGCGGCCGAGGCCCACCGGGTCCTGCGACCCGGCGGCGAGCTGTTCGTCATGGTGCCCGCCGGGATGGACCTGTGGAGCGGGCACGACCTGGCGCTCGGACACGTGCGACGCTACGAGCGCGCGGGCCTGGTCGCGCTCGTCGAGCGCGCCGGATTCCGGGTCGACTCGGTCTCCGGGTGGAACGTCCTCCTGCGACCGGTCGCCCGTGCCCGGCGCCGCCGGCGCGTCGAGTCCGAGAGCGAGATGGAGCCGGTGAACATGGTCCTCAACCTGGGGTTGCGGGCCGTCGTCGCGCTCGAGGCCCGGCTCCCCGTCGGGAGTCGCCGCGGGATCAGCCTCGTCCTGCGGGCCACCCGACCGTGACCGTGCACGACCACGACCGTCATGGCCTCGGTGACCCGCGAATACCGTGGGTCGTCGTTCTCGACGTCACGACCTCCTCACCGATCGTCCTGCCCGACGTGCGCGCCGCGCTCACTGACCTGGCCGCTCGCGCCGGCTGGCCGGTGCCGTCGCCCGCAGCGGTCACCCACGCTGATCCGCGCGGACTGCTGACCACCCTGGCTGCCGACGGGACCGAGCCGGTCCGGGTCGCGGTGCACGACACCGGCCTGGTGGTGGCCGCGCGGCACGACGCGCTGGACGGTCTGGCGATGCTCGTCGTGGCAGGCGGCCTGCTCGGCTGCGACCTCCGCTCGCGGGCACGCGGGGTCGGCATCGACCGCCCCGGCGCGGGAGGCGCTGTCCTGACGCGTGCGTGGGAGGTGGCCGCGCAGCCACCAGCGCGAGTGGCGGCATCCGCGGCCTCCGGGGCACCGGGCGATTCCTTCGCGGCAACCGTGGTCGAGCACGCCCCGCGCACCGCCGACCTCGTGTCCGCGGGCGCCCGGGCGGTCGTCCGGTGGAACCAGCGTCACCGAGTCCGCACCCGGCGCGTCAGCGTCGCCGTCGGCGTCTCCACCGTCGGCGGCTCCTCCCGGGACCTGTCGGACCACAGCGGATTCCTCCGGCTGCGAGACGTGGAGGACCTCGACGTCGCCGAGGTCCGCGAACGGCTGGCCCACGCGCCGCTGCAGCCGGGAGGAGGTGACTCCCCTGGCACGGGAGCCATCGGGATGCTCGCCCGGGCCGCCGTACGACTCGCCGCGCCTCGCCTCGGCTCGACCCTCCTGGTCTCGCACCTCGGCGAGGTGACGGCTCCCGAGGAGATCCGCACCCTCGCCTTCTATCCCGTCACCGGCGGCGGTTCAGGGCTGTCGCTCGGCGCTGCCACCGTGCACGGACGCACCACACTCACCCTGCGTGGCCGCGCGGCCCAGCACGACGACGAGGGCCTGCAAGGGCTGCTGGCCCTCGTCGTCGAGGAGCTGGGCAAGGTCTCCGGTCAGCGCGCCTGACGACGACCGAGCACACCGCCGACAGCGATCAGGCCGAGGCCGAGGAACGCCACCACCCACGGCACGAAGCCCTGCGCCAGGGAGAGCAGCATCGGCTGGTTGCCGAGCGTCTTGTCGTACATCTCCTTGATCTGCGCGTCGGTGTAGTGGATCTTCGCCTGCGTGGTGACCAGGTCGTTGCCCTGGTAGCTGAACCAGGACTTCGTGTCGGTCACCTGGTTGACGATCGCGCCGGTGATCGGCTCGATGTAGTAGGTGTTGTGGTTCTGGTAGTAGCTGTCGGCGGTCACGTTGTCGTTGCTCGCCTGGCCGACGAGCGTGCCGGGAACGTCCTGGCTGCCGACCACGGTCGCGGGCACGTCGTTCTGGAAGACCCAGGTGGTGTGTCCGAGGACCTTCGCCGTCCCGGTGTACTTGGTCGCCACCGCCTTGCCGAGGGTGTCGTCCCAGACCTGGTAGGTCTTCTTCTCGGTGTTGAAGGGGAACTTCCACATCAGGCCGGTGCGGGTGACCGGCGTGCGCACGCCCTGCTCGGTCTCGATGAAGTTGCCGCAGCAGTTGACGGCCTCGGCCGTCTCCTCGTTGAACGCGGCCCGCTTGACCTGCTGGGACCGGATCACGCCGTCGGACGACGTGACCGTGGTCGTACCGACCCAGACGAGGGTGTGGTCCGGGGCCTTCTTGGAAGCCTCGACGTCACCGACCGTCCGGGCCTTGATCGAGAGGTCGGTGGTGATCGCGGAGAGCGTGTCCGTGTCGAACAAGGTGGCGCCGGTGGCCTCGAGGGAGGTCACCGAGTTCTGGTCGATGGGCGCCACCGCGAGCGCCGGCACGACGTAGAAGTGGACCAGTCCCCCGACGACGAACAGCAGTGCGCCGAGACCGGCAAGGATCGCACCCAGAAGTGGGCGCGAACCGCCGTGGGTGCCGCCGCCCGTGGACCTCGGTGCATCGATCAACGTGTTGGCCGCCATCAGCTGGCCCCTTTCATGGTGTGTGCGACGAGCGCAACAGCGCCCGCCCGCATGGACTCCCAGTCGAACTGTGCGGCCCAGCCGCGACAGGCCGATGAGATCTCGTCCCGGCGCTCCGGGTCCTCGAGCTCCTGGAGAGCGGTCTCGATGCCGACGAGCAGGCGAGCCTGGACGGCGGCGAGGTCGGTGACCGGCTCCGGGAGGAGCCAGCCGGTGGTCTCGTGGCGGACCGAGTCGCGCAGACCGGGGACGTCACGCGCGACCGTCGGCACGCCGTACGCCGCGGCCTCGATGACGACCTGACCCCAGCCCTCGACGTCCGACGCGCACACGTGCAGGCGCGCACGCGACAACAGATCGGCCTTGGCGTCCTCCGAGACGTATCCGTGGAAGGTGACGTGCTTGCCGACATCCAGGTCGCGCACGAGTGCTTCGAGCCGGTTGCGATCGGGTCCCTTGCCGATCACGTCCAGGTGCAGCGCCGGACGCGTCGGCTGGAGCGCGGCCACCGCACGGACGACGAGGTCGACCCGCTTGTGCGGAGACAGTCGGCCCAGCACCACGAGCCGGTCGACCGTGTCGGCCGGCGAGACGTCGCCGGCGGCCCGGGGCGGGACGTTCCCGTTGCGCAACAGCGTGATCGGTCCGTGCCAACCGAGGCGCTCGACCATCGCGCGACGCGTCGAGTCCGACACGGCAACGGTCGTGACGCCGCGGTAGACCCGCGGCATCACGGTGCCCTCCAGGAAGCGGCCGAGCCACGCCAGCGGGGCCGGGAAGTAGGTCCCGAACTGGTCCAGGTGCACGTGGTGCACCACCAGCACGAGTCCGGTGCGCCGGCGGGAGACCAGGACCGGCGAGAACAGCGGGATGCCCGCCTCCAGGTCGACCACCACGTCGACCGACCTGCGGCGCAGCAGCAGCCACAGCGCCGCCAGCAGGTAGTAGCTCAGCTGTCCGCCGCGTCGCACCACCCGGACACCGTCACGCGTCTCGCTGCGCGGCTGCCCCGGCTGACGCGCGGTCAGGAAGTCGACGCGCGCTCCGGCGCCGACCAGGCCGCGGGCCAGCTCCCAGGCGTAGCGCTCGGATCCCCCGGCCAGGGGATGGTCGAGGTCGCGCCAGTTCGCGACGACGACTCGCGCCCCGTCCAGCGGCTGCCGGTGCGTCTGCATGTCAGGCACCCTCCGCAAGTCCGAGGTCGGAGCGGTCCGGTGTGGCGTCCGCGAGCCCGGCCCGCAGCGGGGTCACGGCCGTTCGCAGGGCTGGGCGCGAGGTTGGGCGCGAGGTTGGGCGCAAGGATGGGCGCAGGGATGGGCGGCGTCGCAGTCGCCATGCGATCGCGACCAGCTCGGCGAAGCTTCGCGCACCGTGGCGGAGAGGGCTGAACGTCGAGCCCGGAACGTCGGACCACACGACCGGGAGCTCGGCCACGGTCGCACCGAGGGCGCGGCAGCGCGCGAGGACCTCCACGTCGAAGCTGAATCCCCGGGTGCCGCAGGAGGCGAAGACGTGGCGGGCGAGGTCGCCGCGAAGGATCTTGAACCCGCACTGGGTGTCCCGGACGCCGGGCACGAGCAGCGCCGCTGCCCGGCGGTACCACGCTGCGCCCAGGCTCCGGATGCGGGTGTGCCGCGCCTCGGTGACCGAGCCCTCGGCGGCCCGCGAGCCGATCACCACGTCGGCGCCGGTTGCGAGCAGGTCGCTGACCGACTCGAAGGCAGCCAGATCGGTGGCTCCGTCCGCGTCCATGAACCCGACGACGTCCGAGGAGGTCTCGGCGATCCCCGCGCGGACGGCAGCACCCTTGCCGCGCTCAGCACAGCGCAGCACGCGGACCGGCATCACCGGGGAGTCCATCGCCAGCGCGACGGCAGCCGTCGCGTCGGTGCTCGCGTTGTCGACGACGAGCACCTCCAGCGGCGGGTGCGGCAGCTCGCCGGTGGACAGCGCGTAGGCGCGCAGCAACTTCAGGGTCGCCGGAAGACGGCGCTCCTCGTTGTAGGCAGGAATGATCAATTGCACGGTGCAGCCCTCCAACCGCCCGCGCGACAACGGCCGCGATCAAAACCGCGACCCGCTCACCGAGGAGCGGTCAGTTGTCTGCGTAGCTGTAGAGCTGGACCTGCGGCACACCATGCGGACTGCCCTGATAGGCGGCTACGCCGCCGACGGTGCCGGCGATCCCCACGACGGTGCCCACGATGACAGCGATCACCAGGTTCACTTCGGTAACTCCCTCCCAGGCGTCCCCTCCCAAGGACGCGCGTGACGGACATTACACCGGATTACTCGCGAGTAGCGACCAATCGACGCCTCAGTTGCCAAACCGAGACGCACCCCACGAAACCCGCTGCAATGTCTCCTGCTACGACCATCGGCGTCGCGGGAGCCGAGCGCAAGTGACGAAGGTCCCCGGTCGGCGCTCCGAGGTCCACAAGTCGCAGCCACCGCCCGTCGAGGACGACCGTGCCGGCGGGGACGTCCTCGGCCGTGACTCCGTTGCCCCGCTCCACGAGGACCCATCGGACCCCCAGGTCACGCAGCGCGCGCGCCGGGTCCGACGCCCGCAGCGCCGCGCCGACGCGCCGCAGGAACGGGTCCTCGCCGGGCAGCACGTCGTCGCGCAGGAAGACGCGGTCGTCCACGAGCACGTCGCCGGGAAGGAATCGCGGAGCCGGGTCGAGCACCGCGCGATAGTCGTTCCACGCGTAGCCGCGATAGCTGCCGGTCCAGGGCAGCACCACGGTGGCTCCTCGCTCCGTGGCCACCAGGGATGCGGCCCGCGACCAGTCGTGCGGGAACGACACCGGCCGGAGCGCGCCGGCCAGACCCCACCCCAGGGACGGGAGCAGCACGACCGGCGCGACCAGCACCACCGCGGCGACCGCACCGCGTCCGACGCGATCCCGGCGGCTGCCTGCGACGAGGCGGTCGACCAGGGCGGCCGCTCCGACCGCGAGGACGATCCCGAAGGGGGCGAGGTAGCGGTGGGAGTCGCGCAGGATCCCGAGCGCGGGCAGATCGGTCGACAGCGAGCCGAGACCCCGGCCGATCGGTCCGATCGCCGGAAGAACGGCGATCAGCAGGGAGGCAGCGCCGGCGGCCGCGATGCCGACGGTGGTGGACCGGCCCAGGACCGGCCCGGCGTACCGGAACGACGCGACGAACGCCAGCGCCACGAGAGCCGCGACCGCCACGACGACGACGTGCTCGCGCTCGGGCGGCACGATCGAGGCCTTCCAGATCCCGCCCATGGACAGCAGGCTCGCCAGTGTGCCGAGGGACGACTCGCCCCGCGCGGCGAACTCGGCGAACTGGACATCCGACCCACGGATGTCCGGCCCGAGGAGGCTCGGCACGATCCACGGCAGGTTCGCGACGCCGGCCAGGCCGAGCAGGGCCAGGAGCCGGCGCACGTCTCTGCCCATCGCAACGAGAGTCGCAGCGACCAGGACAGCGACCAGACCGGCCGACGGGGCGCAGACGGCGCTGAGGACGAGCACGAGCGCGGTGGCGGGCCAGCCGCCCGCGCGTCCGTCTCGGGCGCGGGAGCCTGCGATCACCAGCCACGGGAGCAACGCGTACCCCAGCACCGTCGGCCACTGGCCGATGGCGAGCCGCTCATGGACCCACGGGTTCCACAGATAGACCACGACTGCCGCCACCTGGCCCGATGCCCGGAACCCGGCCGTGAGCCGTCCGATGCCCAGCCCACCGACCAGGAACGCGCCGGTCAGCAGCACGCGCTGCAGGAACGCACCGCGCAGCACCTCGTCCAGCACGGAGACCAGCGCGTCCATCGGCACCGCGCGCGGCACCGAGCCGTCGAGTCCGAGCCACGCCGGCTTCCAGGGCTGGTCGGGCACGAACACCATGTCTCCGCGGAGCGCGATCCCGCCGGCGACGAAGAGCGGCCCGAGCACGACGAGCGTCACCACGAGCGTCGCCGACCACCCTCGGTGGGAACCACGTCCTCATGGCTCGTCCAGCGGAGGACCGACGTCCACCCTGACCACGCACAGGGTGCCGGTCCCGGCCCCGGTGAGCGAGACCGAGGAGTACGGCTCCGCGTCGGCGGGCACCACCAGCCAGATGTCCTGCGGACCCCGGATCACATGGATCCGGCCGGTCCACGTGCCGACGCGCACGTCGAAGTCGGCGGCCCGGTTGATGAACGCCTGCAGCCGGAACACGACGCGGCCAGACAGCGGGGCGCTGAACTCCAGGGGGATCACGGTCTCGCCGGTCGCCACCGCGTGGCCGCACTCTCCATCGGGTCCCGGAGCACTCGTCCCGACCGGAACGATCCGCACCTCGGCCAGGTGGCCGTCGTCGGTCACCTGCCTCAGCTTGGGGCTCGGCACGTCGAACACCGGGTGCTCGGGCAGGGGTGCCAGCACTTCCGAGAGCAGCGCCTCCTTGCCCAGCAGCGGAAGCAGGATGTCGGGCGGGGCGAGCCGGTCGAGAAGGACCTGGTCGGGATCCCGGGCGAGCGCAGCGCGCAGGTTGGTCACGAACCGACGGTCGTCGTGGTTCTCGAAATGGCCGGCGAGCTGTCCGGTCGTGACCGCCGCCCCGCCGAGGTAGAGCAGCGCCGCGGCCCCGGCGACCACCGGCATCCTCGGGATCGGCGGACGGCTCGGCGCACCCTCGAGCGCGATCGCTGCGAACAGCACCGCCGCGGCGACGACATCGGCGGTGTACCGGGGATCGAGGGCGATGATCTCGCCGAACCCGGCGCGGCCGAGCAGCAGCAGGAGCGCGTCGCCGGCGACGTACGCCGCGAGCATGAGCAGCGCCGCCCCTCGCGAGGGTCCGCCCAGCCGGGCCAGGCAGATGGCGGCCGCCACGGCCAGCAGCGCCGCGAGCACCTCGACCCATCGTGCCGGCGCGATCGCACCACCCAGGACGTCAGCGCTCCAGGGGCCTGAGGCGAGACCGGGAACCGTGTTGCGGAGCACGAACGCCCGGATGATCGCGAACCAGCTCTCCGCGCTCGCCTGCTGTGGCCCCACCGAGGTGAGTGCCTGGTGGAGCACGAGGTAGCCGCCGGTCATGACGGCGAGCGGCACCCAGAGCACCCACCATCGTCTGACCGCGTGGTGGATCCGGCGCCATCCTGTGCGCGGGGATCGGGCGATCGCGACTCCGGCGACGACGGCGATCGCGAGGACTCCGCGCTCGTGCCACGCCAGGCCGGCGACGATCGCAAGGAGGCACGCGATGAGGTCGACGGCAACGTTCCCGGCTCGCTGCTGGGCGCGAACGAAGAACAGTGCCGCGAGCAGCAGGAACAGCATCGGCGGCCACAGCCCCATCGCGGCGCTCCACCACAGGGTCGGAACGAGCGTGATCGGGCTCCAGGCGAACACCGCGAGCAGCGGCACCCGGACCCACCTGCCCGGCAGCAGACGGCTCAGCAGGTGCCACATCACGACGACGGTGAGCAGCTCGGCCGTGAGGATCCCGGTGGCGATCGTGCCCCAGTCGAACGGTGCGTTCCGCGCCACCAGCCAGTAGGTGAGCTGCTGCGCCGGTTGCACGTGTCCGGCGGTCGCCTCGAAGAGGAATCGCCAGCTCAGGCCGGAGTGGTGGAAGCGCACGCGTGGTCAGGTAGTAGTCGTCCTGGTTGAAGAACGACGCCTTGAGCAACAACCCACGCCACACTGCGGTCACCCCGAGGACGACAAGCGCAGCAGCGCCCTGGCTCCCTCGCCACACGCGGATCACGTGTCGTCCTCAGCACCGAGCAGCGCCATCGCGAGCAACAGCCCGAACCCGCCGGCCGCGAGCAGGTCGGCGACTCCGTCGGCCGGGTGCGCCGGGTCTCGTGCGTCGAGGACACCGGAGACCAGCACGGCGAGGCCACCCACGGCGACCGGCCAGGTACGCCGCCGGCGTGCGAGCCACGCCGCCAGGGCCCCCGCGGCGCTGGCGAGACCGAGCGCCGCGAACAACGCGACTGCGACAGCCACCGCGGCGCGCGGCGATGTGGCCCCCGGCACCGGCGCTGCGTTGCGGCCGGTGCGGCGACGGCCGACCAGCAGGAGCAGAGCCGCGACCACGACGAGACCGGCCGGGACGAGTCCGGCGATGATCAGCGGCCCGTACCAGCGTTGCGGCGGGAAGTCGATGACGAGCCGACCGCCCGGTCCTGCCGGGAGGACCCAGCCCTGCTGCCAGCCGTCGACCCGGACCGGGGTGAGCACCTTGCCGGCGAACGTCGCCCGCCATCCGGGGTTCGCGTTCGCCGGCATGGACACCACGGTGGCAGGTCCGGACCCGAACGTCGCCGTCCGCCGCGTTCCGTGCCATGTCTCCAGGTGAACGGTGCGTGCGGCCGAGGACGATGCGGGGTGGCGCGCGGCGCCGGCGAGCGCGACCGTCTGGAACTGGATCGTCGGTGGCGCCGAGATCCGGTGCCGGCCGGAGGCCAGCGGAATGCGAGGCGTACTGCCGGTGTCGTCGAGGTCGCACACCGCCAGCCTCAGTGGCCGGCCCGCGACGATGTCGCCGAGCGTGCCGCGCACCTCGCTCTGGTGGACGACACCGTCGACCAGGACGTGCGGCCCGAGGCCACAGATGGCGCCGGTGGCCGCGGTCGAGTCGAAGGGCTGGGTCACCACCGCGCCCGAGAGCTCCACCTCGCCCACGGCGATCCGCACGCCTTCGTCAGGACGCTGGAACGTCACGGTGAGTCGCCGTGTGCGCACCGTCGGAAATGATGTGGTGGCTGGTCCGACCCGGACCTCGAACTGCCTGCCCTCGGCTGTGGTGACGAGGGCGCGCCTGGGAGCGGTCTGCGGGTCGGGGGACTCCACCCGGATCCCGGAGAGCTCGCGAGGCGTGCTCCAGTGGAAGACGAGCGTCGGCCCGGGGTCGTTGTCCGCCGGCACCCAGGCGGTCTCGGAGGAACCGTCCCACGCGAACCGGCTCGACACCGCCGGATCGTTGCCGAAGACCGAGGAGGCATGGATGCGTTGCTCACGACCGACCGGTTGGAGCAGTCGCAGCGCCCGCCGGGTCGTGCGCGCCACCACCGCGCCGGTGATCTCCACCGCGTCGACCTGGCCGTGACGAACCTCGAAGGACCGGTTCAGTCCGGCCGGCTCCTCCGGCGTCCGACGCCGTGACTCGGTGCAGTCCGGCCCGAAGGTCGCCGGCAGACAGGGTCGGACCCCCGGGTCCGTGCCGAAGAGGAAGCTCGTGCCCGATCCGAGCTGGTCAGGCACTCGCAGGGTCTCGGTCGGGCGCAGGTCGTCGACCTGGACATCCGTGAGGGCGACCGGAGCGCGCTTGTCGGCACCACCCACGGCCCGGATGTAGACCGTGACCGAGTGCACCTCACGGCCGTCGAAGTTCGCGATCGCCGCGGCTCCGTCGGGGCTGACGTCCACGGTCCGGTGCTGGGGGCCGGCGACGACCTCGATCCGCCGAACCGGGACCAGCGCGGGATCACCGACGACGGGGCGGACGGTCACCTGCCGAACCCGTCGCTCGCCGCGGAAGGTCAACCGCAGCCACTGACTGGTCGGGACGGTCGCCGGCGACGTGACCCAGCGGGTGGCGGGATTCTGGTCGATCGCCGCCGCGGGCCCCTCGGCGGGTACCACTTCGCCGAAGGTGTCGGCGTACCCCCGGGAGGAGGATGCCCGCAGCGACTCGAGCCCGTCGTACTCGGCGACGACCTGGCGGGCGTCCGGCACGCCCGGGTAGTCGTGGGCGGCCCGTTCCACGCGATACGGCTCGTTCGCCTGCATGACGACCGAGCGCGTTTCGTACAGGGTCCCGAACTGACGCTCCCGTCGCTGCGCGCCGTCGGTCACGACGTCCGGGGTCCGGTCCCAGCCGGGCTCGCCAGCCAGCACGACCGGTCCGTTCGCGAGGCCGGCGTCCTGCAGGGCCAGCACCGACTCGGGCTCGCCCGCCACCGTGAGCACCTGGTCGACGGGCGACGCGCGCAGCAGTGGCTCGTGCCGATGCACTCGGTAGACGGTCACGGGTGCGACCGTGTCTGCTCCGAACGACGCGACCTTCTCGACCCCGGCCGCAGCCAGCGCGATCTCCGAGAGCGCCGGGCTCGGCGTGCCGGTCTCCACCCGATCGAGGTCGCCGCGCAGGACGACGTACTCGACACCGGCGCCGGCCAGCTCCGCGGCGACGGATCGCGCGCGGGCGGTGCCGATCGAGGTGGTCAGGGCCGACAGGAACCGCAGGCTCTGGCCGGGCAGTAGCGGTGCCTGGGTGAGCGCCACCCGGTGTCGCACGTCGAGGGCGAGGGCCGGCTCGTCGAGCGTCGCGCCCCACGTCTGGATCGCGAAGCCGCTCGCCGGGAGGATCAGGATGCCGCGCTGGGTGGGGTGGGCGGTGAGCCAGGCCCGGGCTTGCGTCCACGACGACGGGATGGCCGACCATCCCGGTGTTCGCGAGTCGTTGAGGAGGTACGGCCCCCCGAGGACGAGCACGACGCAGGCCGGTACCACCACCCACCGTCCGGTCGCTCCGGCCGAGGTGCGCGCATCCACCCGGCCCACGACCTCCGCGAACAGGGCGGCGACCCCGACCGCCACCGCAAGTCGCACGGACGGGTCGAACTTGTGCACGTTGCGGAAGATCTGCAGGACTCCGTCCAGGGCCGCGCGGGCGCTCCCGGCGAGCGGCGACCCGGCCGTGCCGCCGTGCGCAACCGTGAGCACGGCGAGTCCGGCCGCAGCCGTGAAGGCGAACGGCACCCGGTACCGGCTCCGCCAGCGCGCGAGACCGACGAGGCCGGCTGCGGAGACGAGCGCCGACACCACGACGTACACCGGCCCGGTGGCGAGCGCATGGGCCGCGGGCCACCAGGGCCGACCGTCGGCGAGCACAGCCCACGACAGCCAATGGCTGTCGCCGCGCACGGCCTCGGACCACCCGACGAGCGAGGTCGTGGTCGTCGCGCTCTCGACGTACTCGTAGAACGGCGGGCTGTAGCGACCGAGGGCGAGCAGTGGAACCGTCCACCACAGAGTCGCGGCGGCAATCAGGCCCACCCACGCAGCCAGGAGGCGCCACGCGATGAGGCGGCGAGAGCCGGCCCACAGCGCGACGACGCCGGCCGGGACCAGTGCCGCACCCGTCTCGACGGCGTTCACTCCCCCCATCGCGATCACCGCCGCGGCGCTCAGCACGACCGCAGGACGAGCCGCGAGCCGCCCCCGGGTGACCAGCAGCATCGGCAGCAGCGCCCAGGGCGCGAGCGCGCCCGGCAGCGCCTCGCCGGTGAGCACTCCGGAGGTCCCGATCAGGCGTGGTGAGAATGCGAAGACGAGCCCGCCGAGGAAGGCCGCCGAGGGAGGCAGGTCCAGCGCACGCGCAACTCGGCGCATTCCCTCGCACGCGGCGACCACGACGAGGGCGGACCAGAGCCGTTGCGTCACCCAGGGGGTGACATGGATCAGATCGGCGAGCCAGAAGAACGGTCCCTGGGGGAACAGGTACCCGTTGGCCTGGTTCTGCACCTCGCCGAAGTTGACGTCCGGTTGCCACAGGGAGAACGCCGAAGCGAGGAACGAGCCGGGCCGTTCGGTGAGCTCGAGCCGGGTGTCGTAGGTCGTCCGCCCCGGTTGCTGCAGCAGGCTGACGGCAGCGAACGCCAGGTAGACCGCAACGACTGCGGCGCCGGCCGGGGTGACGCGCGGCCCCCGCAGTCGGCGCATCCGCTGGGTCCTCCCTATCCGCAGTGCAGAGCGACACCACCATAGGGTGTCCTGCATGACCGCGCGGCCGAACACCGAGACGCGCCGGAGCCTGCTGCGAGGTCCCGGCGCGATCGCCGTCGCCATGGGTGTCATGAACGTCTCGACCTACGGATTCACGATCATCGCGGCGCGGGTGCTCGGCCCGAAGTCCTACGGGGCCCTCGCCTCGTTGACCTCGACCCTCCTGGTGATCGGCGTCATGCAGCTCGGTCTGCAGGCCACGGCCGCCCGACGCATCTCCGCCGAGCCGCACCACGTCGCCCAGATCGAGAAGACCATCCTGGGGGTCACCTACCGCGCGTCGCTCGCGCTCGGCGTGGTGCTGTTGGTGCTCACCCCACTGGTGAACCGGGTGCTCAAGCTCGACAGCCTCGCGACCGCGGCGCTGGTCGCGGTCGCCGCGGTCCCGCTCACGATGATGGGCGGGCAGGCGGGGGTGCTCCAGGGCGAGCGGCGATGGTGGCCACTCGCGGTGATGTACGTCGCGAGCGGTGCGCCGCGGCTGGTCATCGGGACCGCGCTGATCCTCTGGCGACCGAACGAGGCGAGCGCGATGGTCGGCATCGCACTCGGTGCGGTGCCCCCGGTCCTGCTCGGCTGGTGGGCGCTGCGCCGACACCGTGAGCCCGGGGTGTCCAACGAGGAGCACGGCTTCGCCCTGGTGCTGCGGGAGACGGCACACAACGGACAGGCCCTGTTCGCCTTCTTCGCGTTGTCCAATGCCGACATCGTCGTGGCCCGCAACGTCCTTCCCGAGCACGACGCCGGCCTGTACGCCGGGGGGCTGATCCTCGCCAAGGCCGTGCTGTTCCTGCCACAGTTCGTGATCGTCGTCGCGTTCCCGTCGATGTCGACCACGGCCGAGCGACGCCGGGCACTCACTCGCAGCCTGATCCTCGTCGGCGGTCTGGGCGCCTGCGCAACCCTCGGCGCGCTCGTGCTCGAGAACCTCGCGCTCGTGTTCGTCGGCGGCAACGAGTACCGCGAGATCGCCTCGAGCCTGTGGGTGTTCGCAATCCTCGGGACCGCTTTGTCGATGCTCCAGCTGCTGGTGTACTCCGTGCTCGCTCGTCAGGGCAGGCGGTCGGTCTACCTGGTCTGGGCGGCTTTCCTCGTCGTGGTCTGTGTCGGCTACTTCGTGACGTCGCTGCACCAGCTGATCGCACTCGTGGTGAGCACCGACGTGGCGCTGTGCGCGGTGCTCCTGGCAGTCGGGCTCTACGCGCTCCGCAAGGACGAGGAGCAGCTGATCCAGGAGACACGCCCCACCTAGTGAGCCGCCTCGTGCCAGCTGCGCCCGGTGCCGACCGACACGTCCAGCGGCACCGTCAGCTCGGCGGCGGCGGCCATCTGCTCCCGCACGAGTGACTCCACCGCCGCCTCGCTCCCCCGCAGCGACC
Source organism: uncultured Actinomycetota bacterium (assembly GCA_963731485.1). Taxonomy (GTDB): domain Bacteria; phylum Actinomycetota; class Actinomycetes; order Propionibacteriales; family Nocardioidaceae; genus Marmoricola. The sequence goes on along the minus strand of CAVSVQ010000005.1, from coordinate 227,527 downwards.
TCGAAGACCAGCTCGTCGTGGACCTGGAGCAGCATTCGCGACGCCAGGCCGGCAGCCCGCAGAGCCCGGTCGACGTTGAGCATCGCGACCTTGATGATGTCGGCTGCCGAGCCCTGGATCGGGGCGTTGAGGGCCATCCGCTCGGCCATCTCGCGGCGCTGCCGGTTGTCGCTGGTCAGATCCGGTAGGTACCGGCGCCGACCCATGATGGTCTCGGTGAACCCGGAGCGACGAGCCTCGTCGACCACGCCGGCGAGATAGTCGCGGATGCCACCGAAGGTCTCGAAGTACTCGTCCATGAGCGCCCGGGCCTCGCCGGTCTCGATCTTCAGCTGCTGCGACAGCCCGAACGCCGAGAGCCCGTAGGCGAGCCCGTAGTTCATCGCCTTGATCTTCGCGCGCATCTCGCCGGTCACCTCGGACGGGTCGACCCCGAAGACCCGCGACGCGGTGACCTGGTGGAAGTCGCGACCGGAGTTGAACGCCTCGATCAGCCCGGCGTCCTCCGACAGGTGCGCCATGATCCGCATCTCGATCTGGCTGTAGTCCGCGGTCAGCAGCGCCGCCCACTCCTGTGCCGCCGCTCGAGGGTCCGACGACGAAGGCCTCGCGGATGCGCCGGCCCTCCTCGGTGCGGACCGGGATGTTCTGCAGGTTGGGGTCGGTGCTCGAGAGCCGTCCGGTGGCCGCGATCAGCTGGTTGAAGGTGGTGTGGATCCGGCCGTCCGGGCGCCACCGTCTTCAGCAGACCCTCGACCGTCTGCCGCAGCCGGCTCACGTCGCGATGGCGCAGGAGGTGCGCCAGGAACGGGTGCTCGGTCTTCTCGAACAGGCCCTGCAGCGCGTCGGCGTCGGTCGTCTAGCCGGTCTTGGTGCGCTTGGTCTTCGGCATGTCGAGCTCGTCGAAGAGCACCACCTGGAGCTGCTTGGGCGACCCGAGGTTGATCTCCTTGCCGATCACCTCGTAGGCGTCTGCCGCGGCCTCGCGGACGGCCGTGGCGAACTCCTCCTCGAGCGTCGACGAGCAGGTCCTGGTCGACGGCGATGCCGGTGGCCTCCATGGCGACGAGCACCTCCGACCAGCGGCAGCTCGATGTCCCTGAGCAGGCGGGTGCCGCCGCGGGCGTCGAGCTCGGCCTCGCAACGCCTCGGCCAGGTCGATCACCGCGCGCGCGTGCAGCATCGCGGTCTCGGCGACCTCGTCGCCGGTCTCGAACAGCAGTCCCTGGTCGTCGCCGGACTCCTGCCGCAGCTCGCGCTTGAGGTGTCGCAGGGTGAGGTCGGCCAGGGCGTAGGAGCGCTGGTCGGGCGCCACCAGGTAGGCCATCATCGCGGTGTCGGTGGCCAGACCGGCGAGCTGCCAGCCGTGGGCGCGCACCGCCAGCAGCGGCCCGTTCGCGTCGTGGACGATCTTCGGTCGCTCCGGAGTCGGCCGAGCCACGTCGGCGAGAGCTGCGTCGTCCTCGGGGGTGAGCGTCGCGACGTCGACGTAGGCCGCCTGGCCGTCGGCCTCGGCGAACGCCAGCCCGTCGACCCGGCCGGTGCCCGAGCCCCAGCTGCCGCGGACGTGCAGGCCGACCGGGTCGTTGCCGAGCCCGGCGAGGTACGCCGCCAGCTCACCCGGCGCGACCGTGCGGCCGCTCAGGTCGAAGCCCGCCTCGGCCACCGGCTCCTCGGCCGGAGCCAGGGTGTCCATGATCCGGGTGCGCAGCTCGCCGCGGAACTCCAGCTCGTCGAGCAGCTCCAGCGCAGCCTGCCGGTCCCACTCGGTCAGCCCGAGGTCGTGCGGCTCGACCTCGAGCGGGAGGTCGCAGACCAGGGCGTTGAGCCGCCGGTTGCGGATCACGTCGTCGAGGTGCTCGCGCAGCGCCTCGCCCTTCTTGCCGGTGATCTCCTCGGCGTGGGCGATGACGTTGTCGAGACCGTCGAACTGGTTGATCCACTTCGCCGCGAACCCCGCGCCGACGCCCGGGACCCCGGGAAGGTTGTCCGAGGTCTCCCCGACGATCGCCGCCAGCTCCGGGTAGCGCGCCGGCGGCACGCCGTACTTGGCCTCGACGGCCGCCGGCGTCATCCGGGCCAGGTCGGAGACGCCGCGCATCGGGTACAGCACGGTCGCGTCCTCGGTGACCAGCTGGAGGGAGTCGCGGTCACCGGTGAGGATCAGCACCTCCATCCCCTCGGCGAGCGCCTGGGTCGTGAGCGTGGCGATGATGTCGTCGGCCTCGTAGCCGGCGTAGGTGAGGTGCCGGATCCGGAAGGTGTCCAGCACGCTGCTGGATCAGCGGCAGCTGGCTGCTGAACTCCTCGGGGGTCTTGTTGCGCTTGGCCTTGTACTCGGAGTACTCCTCCAGCCGGAAGGTCTTGCGCGACAGGTCGAAGGCGACCGCGACGTGTGTCGGCTGCTCGTCGCGGAGCACGTTGACCAGCATCGAGGTGAAGCCGTAGACGGCGTTGGTGTGCTGCCCGGTCACGGTCGAGAAGTTCTCCACCGGCAGGGCGAAGAACGCGCGGTAGGCCAGCGAGTGGCCGTCGAGGAGCAGCAGGCGCGGTCGGCCGGACGTGGTCCGGTCTCGGGCACCTCTCGACCCTAATGGGTGACCCCGACAAACCGGTCCGGTCCCCACCCGGCGAGGATGTGCGCCATGAGCGACGAGTACGACGTGGCCGAGTTCCTCGCCGCGATGCCCCAGGGCATGGGCGCCCTGAACGACAAGATGGGCATCGAGATCCTCGAGATCTCCCCGGAGCGCGTGGTCGCGACGATGCCGGTCGAGGGCAACACCCAGCCCTACGGCCTGCTCCACGGCGGCGCGTCGGTCGTGCTCGCCGAGACCCTCGGCTCGATCGGCTCCGCGCTGCACGCCATGCCCGACCGGCTCTCGGTCGGCGTCGACATCAACGCGACCCACCACCGCGCCGTGACCACGGGCGTGGTCACCGGCACGGCGACGGCGATCCACCTCGGCCGCAGCAGCGCGGCGTACGAGGTGGTGATCACCGACGAGGCCGGCAAGACGGCGTGTGCACGTCGCGGATCACCTGCTCGCTGATGCCGGCCGAGCAGCTTCCGCTGAGCGCACTGGTCCTCTCCGAGCGCGCCTCGCCGAGGCGCCGCTGGATCGACCGACGCTGCGGCGAGCACCCGGCCGAGCTGGCGGCGGGCCGTCCTGGCTGCGGATCACCTCGGGCGTGAGCTTGCGGCGCATCGTCGCGGTGCTCCGCGATGCGTACTGTCCGGCGGTGCCGAGCCCGAGCCGGGCGAGGAAACGGTTGGTGTCGCGGGAGTTGCTCGCGGTGATCGCGGTGATGTGGCGTGACGTCCTTCTCCTCGGCCCAGGACGAGCGCGGCATCGAGCAGCGCCCGCGCGTAGCCGCGGCGCCGGTGCTCGGGATGGACGATGAGGTGGGAGGTGTGCACCACCGACCTCGGTGTGCAGCGGGCTCAGCGGCGCACGTCGCAGGTGCAGGCCGGCGACGAGCCGGCCGTCGAGCTCGCCGACGAGCATCCGCTCGTCCGGGTCCGCCGCGATCTGTGCGAGTGCCCGGGTGGCCTCCTCGACCGGCCGGGCAGGCGGCTGCTCACCGCGGCCGGCGTGGGCCCACAGGGCGCAGCAGCTCGGCGGCGTCCTCGGGGCCTGCGTCCCGGATGGCGAGCGCGCAGCGCGACATCGACGGCTCCTCCAACCCCCGTGGTGGTCCGGCTGATCAATGGCGCACACACTACGCCGCCGTAGGTTCCGGGGTAAGTACCTGCTCGGCAGCGCGCGAAGCAGGTGCTCAGACGTCTCCGCCGAGGTAGGCCGCCCGGACGGAGCTGTCGCCGGCCAGCTCCTTGCCGTGCCGGAGCGCACGATCTCCCCGGTCTCCAGGATGTGCGCGCTGTCGGCCCGCTTCAGCGCCTGCGCAGCGTTCTGCTCGACCAGCAGCACCGTCGTGCCCTGCTGGTTGATCTCGCCGATGATCGTGAAGATCTGCTGGATCAGCTTCGGCGCGAGGCCCATCGAGGGCTCGTCGAGGAGCAGCAGGCGTGGCTTGGCCATCAACGCGCGGCCGATCGCGAGCATCTGCTGCTCGCCTCCCGACATGCTCCCCGCGACCTGGCGCTCGCGCTCCTTCAACCGCGGGAACAGGTCGAAGACCCGGTCCAGGTCCTCGCGGTACGCCGGTGTCTTGCGGTCCTTGCGCACGAAGGCGCCCATGTCGAGGTTCTCCCGCACCGTCATGCCCGGGAAGCAGCCGCGGCCCTCGGGAGACTGGCTGATGCCCAGCAGCACCCGCTCGAAAGGCGGCGCGTGGGTGATGTCCTTGCCGTCGAACCGGACCGAGCCGGCGCGGACCTTCCGGAGTCCGGAGATCGTCTTCAGCGTGGTGGTCTTGCCGGCCCCGTTGGCCCCGATCAGCGTGGCGACGGTGCCTTCCTCGACCCCGAAGGTGATGTCACGGATGGCCTCGATGTGCCCGTAGTTCACGCACAGGCCCTCGACCTCAAGAAGCATCGTCTTCGTCCACTCCCAGGTAGGCCGCAATGACGGCCGGGTTGTCGCGGATCTCCGCCGGGGAGCCCTCGGCGATCTTGCGACCGAACTCGAGCACCACGATACGGTCGGTCACTCCCATGACCAGGCGCATGTCGTGCTCGATCAGCAGCACGGTGTAGCCCTGGTCGCGGACCCTGCGGATCAGCTCCATCAGGCGCTGCTTCTCGGCCGGGTTGAAGCCGGCCGCCGGCTCGTCCAGGCACAGCAGCTTCGGGCCGGTGGCCATCGCCCGCGCGATCTCCAGACGTCGCTGGTCACCGTAGGAGAGGTTTGCCGCGAGCTCGTCCTCGCGCGCCGTGATCCCGACCAGGTCGAGCAGCTCGCGCGCCTTGGCGAGGGAGGTCTCCTCGGTGTGCCGGTGTCGCGGCATCCGGAACAGCGCCTCGACGAAGGTGACGTTGCTGTGCGCGTCGGCGCCGACCATGACGTTCTCCAGGACCGTCATCGAATTGGAACAGCCGGATGTTCTGGAAGGTGCGCGCCATGCCGAGCTTGGTGATCTTGTGGCGCTTCATCTTCGCCAGCGGAGTGCCGTCGAGTCGGACCTGGCCGGACGTGGCCTGGTAGACGCCGGTCATCACGTTGAAGCAGGTGGTCTTGCCCGCACCGTTGGGACCGATGAGCCCGAGGATCTCGCCCTCACGGATGTCGAAGCTGACCGAGTCGAGCGCGGTCAGTCCGCCGAAGCGGATGGTGACGTCGTCGACTTCGAGCAACGCCCTGGTCTCAGGCATGGACACCCTCCTCCGCAGGTCCGGCGTCTTCGAGGGACTCGATCTCGGCCGCGGCCGCCCTCGCCCTTCGGGTCTGCCGCGGGGGCAGCAGGCCCTGCGGCCGCCAGATCGCCAGGGTCATGAGCGCGACGCCGAACACCAGGTATCGGTAGTCGGCGAAGCCACGGAAGCGCTCGGGCAGGTAGGCCACCAGCACGCCGCCGACGATCGCGCCCCAGCGGTTGCCGGATCCGCCGACGATGACGGCCGCCACGAACAGCATCGAGTACAGCAGCGGGAAGCTGTCGGGATTGATGTAGCCGCCCTGGCTGCTGGCGTAGAACGACCCGGCGAGCCCACCGATCGCGGCACCGAGGGCGAAGGCCATCAGCTTGTACCGGAACGTCGGCACGCCCATCAGCTCCGCGGCGTCCTCGTCCTCGCGCGTGGCCTCCCACGCCCGGCCCACCCGGCTCGCCTTGATCATCCGGTCGCCGAGGAACACCAGGATGATCGCGGTCAGGACCGTCCAGTAGTACGGGATCGCGTCGGTTGCACCGAAGATCAGGAAGTGGGTCGGGTGCTCGTGGTCGAGCGACGGGACGAACCCGTTCCACTCCAGTCGGGGGATGTCGAACATGCCACCGGGGTCGAACGGTGGCTTGGGCGCCGGACCGATGTCGTTGGGGTGCGGGATGTCCTTGATGCCGGCCGCGGCGCCGAGCCAGTCGATGTTCTTGGCGCTGATCCGGATGATCTCTCCGAATCCCAGGGTGACGATGGCCAGGTAGTCGCCGCGCACCCGCAGGGTCGGCGCGCCCAGGACGACGCCGGTGACCATGGTGACCGCCACCGCCACCGGCAGGACGAGGAAGAACGGCCAGTGGCCGTGGTCCGAGGTCAGCACACCGATGGTGTAGGCGCCGGTGGCGTAGAAGCCGACGTAACCGAGGTCGAGGAGACCGGCGTACCCGATCACGACATTCAGGCCGAGGGCGATCAGTGCGAAGATCCGCCACGGTGAACATCACACCGCCGAAGTCGATCTGTTCGGTCGTGATGATCGGCGGCCGGAGCAGCGGCAGGGCGTAGACGAACAGGGCCAGCACGACGATCAGCAGCACCTTCACGACCCTCGGCTGCCGGTCGTAGCGATCGACGGTGTTGTCCCAGCGCCTGCCCGCGCCACGGAGCGCAGCTTGAAGGGCCGACATCACGCACGCGCCTTTCCGAGCGCCTCGCCCAGCAGCCCGGACGGCCGGACCAGCAAGATCAGCACCAGGAGGACGAACGCGACCACGTCACGTCCACTGGTTGCCGGCGACCGCCGCTCCCCAGTTCTCGATCACCCCGAGGATCAACCCGCCGAGCAGTGCGCCGCGCAGGTTGCCGATGCCACCCATGACGGCCGCCGTGAACGCCTTGACCCCCAGGAGGAAGCCGGCATTCTGCCGCGTCGACCCGATCTTCATCATGTACAGCGTCGCGGCCGCACCCGCCATCAGTCCGCCGATCATGAACGTGCCCTGCACGACCCGGTTGGCGTTCACGCCCATGAGCGCGGCCGACTCGGGGTCCTGCGCCACCGCGCGGATGCCGCGTCCGAACCGCGTGCGTCGCACGAACTGGTCGAGGACGACCATCATCAAGATCGCGGCGACGACGATGACGAGGTCGACGTCGGTGACCTCGTAGCCCGCCACCGAGAACACGTTGTGAGCGTCGATGTTCACCGGGTTGGAGTAGATGTCCCGCGCCTGGCCCATGTTCTGGTGCTTGGTGCCCGGCTTCGAGACGTAGTTGACCAGGTTGTCCGCGAGCCCGAGTCGCTGCGCGAACTTGTCGCGCAGACCCATCGCCTCGGCGAGGGCGAACGACGCGCCGATCGCCGAGATGAGCGCGATCAGCTTCGGCGCGTTCTTGTTGATCAGCGGCCGGTACGCGACGCGCTCGAGAAGGAGGGCGACCGCCGCCGACGTCAGCATGGCCGCGACCAGCGCGACCAGGAGCATCGGTAGGGCCTGCCACATGCTCTCGGTGATCTGGTCGGTGCCGTGCAGGAACACGAACACCCACGCCACTGCGAAGGTCCCGTACATGAAGACCTCGGAGTGGGCGAAGTTGATGAGCTGCAGGACCCCGTACACCATCGTGTAGCCGAGCGCGATGAGGGCGTAGATCGACCCGAAAACCAGGCCGCCGATGGTGAAGCTCAGAAAGTTGTCGTAACTGCCGAAGAGTGCGCCGAAATCGACGGCGAGCGGGGCGATGTGCAAGGAGTTCCTCTCCCCTGGGCTGACCGGCTGCGGCCGGAGGATGCCCTCCGGCCGCAGCCTGACTCAGTCCTGCGGGCGATCCTGCCTACTTGATCGGCTCGGGGTTCGCGACGTCGAGCTCACCGTTCTTCACGAAGTACGCGTAGATCGTCGACTGCGTGATGTCACCCTTGTCGTCGAACGCGATCGGACCGCTGACACCGGTGCCGGTGTAGCTGTCGATGAACGAGTTGATGTCCTCGGCGCTCGACTTGCCGGCCTCGAGGGCCGCCAGGAAGATGTTCGTCGCGTCGTAGGCCTGGGTGGCGTACAGACCCGTCGCCGCAAAGCCCGACGGGGGCGGACCGGCGGGAGCGGAGAGCACCGCACCCTCGGCGGCGTCCTTGCCCGCGACCGTCACGAAGTTCGGGTCCTCCGCGCCGTCACCCGACATGAACGTGCCCTTGAAGCCGGCCTGGCGCAGCGCCTTGGCCAGCAAGCCGGCCTCGGTGTAGTAGCCGCCGTAGAAGAAGGCGTCCGCGTTGGAGGCCTTGACCTTGGTCACGACGGCCGACATGTCGGTCTGACCGACGGAGATCTGGTCGGAGTCGACCATGGCCGAGCCGAGCGCGGACTTCACCGTGTTGGCGAGACCCTTGCTGTAGTCCTGACCGTCGTCGACCACGAAGACCTTCTTCGCACCCGCCGTGGTGGTGAGGTACTTCGCGTCAGCCGAACCCTGGGCGTCGTCGTTGCCGATGACCCGGTGCCAGGTGGTCCAGCCCTGCTGCGTGATCGTCACGTTGGTCGCCGACGGGGAGATCGACGGGAGGCCGGCCTCGAAGAAGGTCTTGCCGGTGGCCAGCGACTCACCGGAGAACCCGGGGCCGATCAGCCCCCAGATGGAGTCGTCGTTGATGATCTGCGTCGCAAGCGCCGGAGCGTTCTTGGGGTCGCCCTGGGAGTCGAACTTCTTGAGGCTGACCTTGCAGTCGGCGTTCTTGTCGTTGTACTCCTTCAGCGCGAGATCGATGCCGTTGACCATGTTCTGGCCGAGCGCACCTGCGTCGCCGGTCAGCGCGCCGAGGAACGCGAGGTTCTTGCCGCACAGGTCGCTGCTGGCACCGCTGCTGCCGCTGCTGCCGCCGTTGTTGTCGTTCGACGAACCGCACGCCGCGGTCAAGGTCAGCGCGGCGACGCCCGCGAGCGCGGCGAACCCGCGCATGTACTTCGTGGAACGGATCATCTTTCCTCCGTCATCGGGGTGGATGTGCGATCGACTCTCGGCACGATCACGTGTGTTGTGCCGGGACGCTAGCACCAGCGAGTCCCCGGCGGGGGCCACCGGTCGGCTCGATTCTCACTGTTGCGAAGTTGTGACCGCAATACGCCGGGTTCGGTTGGTTGGTCCGGCTTGTGCTGAGGAGCGAGGGCGGACGCACGGTCCAGACCGGGTGCCTCAACGCGGCTCGACACCGTGCTCGACGACGCCGTCCGCGACCTCGCGCATCGACAGCCGGAGGTCCATCGCGGTCTTCTGGATCCACCGGAAGGCGTCCGGCTCGCTCAACCCGAGCTCCTCCTGGAGGACGCCCTTGGCGCGGTCGACGACCTTGCGTGTCTCGAGCCGCTCGGTCAGGTCGGCGACCTCGACCTCGAGCTGTTGCAGCTCGGCGAACCTGCTCACCGCCATCTCGATGGCCGGCATCAGGTCGGACTTGCCGAACGGCTTGACCAGGTAGGCCATGGCGCCCGCGTCGCGCGCGCTCTCCACGAGGTCCCGCTGGCTGAAGGCGGTCAGCATCACGACCGGCGCGATCCGCTGGCTGGCGATCCGCTGAGCAGCAGCGATCCCGTCCAGACGGGGCATCTTCACGTCCAGGATCACCAGGTCCGGCCGGAGCTCCTCGGCCTGCGTGACCGCCTGCTCGCCGTCCTCGACGGCCGCGACGACGTCGTACCCCTCCTCGGCGAGCATCTCGGCGAGGTCCATCCGGATCAGCGCCTCGTCCTCGGCGATCACCACGCGGCGACCGCGGGGAGCGTCGGGGGCGGGGTTCTCGGTCACGCGGGACAGGCTACCGAGCGCACTCGGGTACCGTATGCACGCCCCGGCCGGGTTGGCGAAACGGCATACGCAGCGCCCTCAAAAGGCGCCGTCCGAAAGGACTTGTGGGTTCGACTCCCACACCCGGCACCCAGGCGCTCGTGGGCTCGTGTGTCGGCGCGCGCACGGATGATCGAGGCATGCCACACATCCGACCGCTCGAAACGGTCGAGAGCGCTCTCCGGGCGTCGGACGCCGGCATGCGCGACGACGCGAACGCCGCTCTTCACGGTGTCTCCGTCAAGACGATCCGCCGTTGGCGACGCGAGTACCAGCGTCGGGGCAAACCGCGCGGCGGACTTTCCAGCTCCACACCGTGTCCCTTGTGCGACGGCGCGCCGCTGGACGAGGAAGCGTACGGCGAGCTCTTCGGTTGGTACCTCGGCGACGGGCACATCTCCCGGCATCCACGCGGCTTCTACGGTCTGCACATCTTCAACGACACCAGGTACGCGGCGCTGAACCAGCACATCCTGGAACTGATGCGACGGGTCAAACCAGGCGGCAGCCCTCACCACCGGCTGACCGGCTGCACGATCAGCACGTGCTGGTGGAAGCACTGGCCATGCCTGTTCCCCCAGCACGGCCCCGGCTACAAGCACGCGCGGCAGCTCGAGATGGCCGACTGGCAGCGCGTCATCGTGGCAGAACACCCTGCCGACTTCCTCCGCGGCCTGTTCCACTCCGACGGGTGCCGGGTGCACAACTGGGCCACCCGGATGGTCGCCGGCGAGAGGAAGCGCTACGAGTACGGCCGCTGGCAGTTCGTCAACGAGTCCGCCGACATCATGCGGTGGTGCGGCGAGGCGCTGGACCTGGTCGGGATCCCGTGGCGGCAGACCAACCGCCGGACGCTGTCGGTCTCGCGACGCGAGGCGGTGGCGACGCTCGACGCACTCGTCGGCCCCAAGGGATGAGGCCACGATGCCCGCGTGCTCGTCGACCCGACGATCCCGTCCGCCGCGACCGTCCCCAGCAGCTCCGGTGCCGCGAGCGACTCAGTCCCGGCGGTAGGCCGGCGCCACCTCGTTGATCGCGTCACCCATGCGGTGGATGCGCAGCGCGTTGGTCGAGCCCGGGATGCCCGGCGGGCTGCCCGCGATGATCACCACGAGGTCGCCCTCCTGGACGCGCCCGATCCGCAGCAGCTCCTCGTCGACCTGGCGGACCATCTCGTCGGTGTGCTCGACGGCCTGGGTCTTGAACGCCTCGACGCCCCAGGTCATCGCCAGCTGCGAGCGGACCTGCGCCTCGGGGGTGAAGGCGAGGACCGGGATCGACCCCCGGTAGCGGGCCAGCCGGCGTGCGGAGTCACCGCTCTGGGTGAACGCGACCAGGTACTTCGCACCGACCCGCTCGGCGACCTCGGCGGCCGCCTTGGCGATCACGCCGCCTCGGGTCTTGGGCTGCCAGTCGATCGCCGCCATGTGGTGCAGCTCGTGGTGCTCGGTCGACTGGATGATCCGCGCCATCGTGCGCACGGTCTCGATGGGGTACTCCCCCACGCTGGTCTCGCCGGAGAGCATCACCGCGTCGGCACCGTCGAGCACGGCGTTCGCCACGTCGGAGGCCTCGGCCCGGGTCGGTGCCGGGTTGCTGATCATCGACTCGAGCATCTGGGTCGCCACGATCACCGGCTTGGCGTTGCGGCGGGCCTTCTCCACCACGCGCTTCTGCAGGAACGGCACGTCCTCGAGCGGGCACTCCACGCCGAGGTCGCCGCGCGCCACCATGAAGCCGTCGAACGCCTTCACCACCTCGTCGAGGTTGTCGATCGCCTGCGGCTTCTCGATCTTGGCGATCACCGGCAGCAGCACCCCCTCCTCGCGCATGATCTGCCGGACGTCCTCGACGTCCTTCGCCGATCGCACGAAGGAGAGCGCGACGAAGTCGACGGTGAGGTGCAGCGCCCACCGAAGGTCCTCGATGTCCTTCTCGGACAGCGCCGGGACGCTGACCGGTACGCCGGGCAGGTTGATCCCCTTGTGGTCGCTGACCCGGCCGCCGACCTCGACCCGGGTGTGCACGTCGGTGCCCTCGACCCCGGTCACCCGCAGCCGGACCTTGCCGTCGTCGATGAGGATGCGGTCGCCCTCGCGGACGTCGCCGGGCAGGCCGTCGTAGGTCGTGGGAGCGATCTCGTTGTTGCCGGAGATGTCGCGGGTGGTGATCGTGAAGGCCTGGCCGGCCTGCAACCGCGTGCCGCCCTGGGCGAACCAGCCCGAGCCGGATCTTCGGTCCCTGCAGGTCGGCGAAGATCCCGACGCCGTGGCCGGTGGCGTCCGAGGCCGCCCGCACCATCCGGTAGACCGCCTCGTGCTCGGCGTGGGTGCCATGGCTGAGGTTCAGCCGGGCGACGTCCATGCCGGCTTCGACCAGCGCGCGGATGCTGTCCGGGGTCGAGGTCGCCGGCCCGAGCGTGCAGACGATCTTGGCTCTACGCACGGGAAGACCCTACCGGGATCCGCCTTGAACGATCCAATTCGAACCGCCGAGGCGTCACTTCCTCGTGACGCCTCGCCCGCCGAGGCGTCACTTCCTCGTGCACGCCTCGGCCTCGCCGAGGCGTCACTTCCTGTGACGCCTCGGCGGTCGAAACCACGCAGGAAGTGACGCCTCGGCGGATTCAGACGGTGACCGGGCGCTCGGTCGGCGGGATCGGGGCCGGCAGCGTGGTCGCGCCGGTGAGGTAGGTGTCCACCGCCGCGGCCGCGGCGCGACCCTCGGCGATCGCCCACACGATCAGCGACTGGCCGCGTCCGGCGTCACCGGCGACGAACACGCCGTCGACCGTGGTCGCGTACGACGCGTCGCGCACGATGTTGCCGCGCTCGTCGAGCTCGACGCCGAGCTGCTCGAGCAGGCCCTCGCGCTCGGGACCGACGAAGCCCATCGCCAGCAGCACCAGCTCGGCCGGGATCTCGTGCTCGGTGCCCTCGATCGGCTGGAACTTCTCGTCGACCTCGACCAGGCGCAGCGCCCGGACGTTGCCGTGCTCGTCGGCGAGGAACTCCTGGGTGGAGACCGAGTAGACCCGGTCGCCGCCCTCCTCGTGGGCCGAGGAGACCCGGAACGTCATCGGGTAGGTCGGCCACGGCTGGCCGGCCGGGCGGTCCTCGCCGCGGTCGCGGCATGATCTCCAGCTGGGTGATCGAGGCCGCGTCCTGCCGGATCGCCGTGCCCAGGCAGTCGGCCCCGGTGTCGCCGCCGCCGATGATCACCACGTGCTTGCCGTCGGCGCGGATCTGGCCCGTCGACGTCCTCCCCGAGCGACGGCCCGGTTGGACTGCGGGAGGTACTCCATCGCCTGGTGGATGCCGCCGAGCTCACGTCCCGGGCACCGGCAGGTCGCGCGGCGATCGTCGACCCGACGGCCAGCACGACCGCGTCGTACCGCTCGCGCAGCTGGTCGCCGGTCAGCTCGCGCACCGACGTCGACGCCGGCCCGGAAGACGGTGCCCTCGCGGCGCATCTGCTCCAGGCGGCGGTCGAGGACCTTCTTCTCCATCTTGAACTCGGGGATGCCGTAGCGCAGCAGGCCGCCGATCTTGTCCGCACGCTCGTAGACCGCGACCGTGTGGCCGGCGCGGGTCAGCTGCTGGGCGGCGGCGAGCCCCGCCGGGCCGGAGCCGATCACCGCCACGGTCTTGCCCGAGAGCCACTCCGGCGGCTGCGGCCGCACGTTGTGGGACTCCCAGGCCCGGTCGATGATCGAGACCTCGACGTTCTTGATCGTCACCGCGGGCTGGTTGATGCCCAGCACGCAGGCGGTCTCGCACGGTGCCGGGCACAGCCGTCCGGTGAACTCCGGGAAGTTGTTCGTCGCGTGCAGTCGCTCGATCGCGGCGTCCCAGTCGTCGCGGCACACCAGGTCGTTCCACTCGGGGATGATGTTGCCCAGCGGGCAGCCCTGGTGGCAGAACGGGATGCCGCAGTCCATGCAGCGTCCGGCCTGGGTGCGGATGATCGGCAGCAGAGCGCGGCCGGGTCCGCCCGGGTAGACCTCGTTCCAGTCCTCGACCCGCTCCTCGACGGGGCGCCGCTCCGCGACCTCGCGGGTGTGCTTCAAGAAGCCCTTGGGGTCAGCCATGGCAGACCTCCTTCGTCGGCCGGCACCGGCACTCCATGCTGTGCTCAACCTCCCTGGACCTTGCACGCTCAGCCATGGAGCACCTCCATGATGCGCGCCGCGGTCTCGTCCTCGTCGAGGCCCTCCTCGATGGCCTCCTCGCGCGCCTGCAGCACGCGCTTGTAGTCGCTCGGGATCACCTCGGTGAACCGGGCGAGCGCGGCCGGCCAGTCGGCGAGCAGCCCCTCGGCGACCTCGGACTCGGTCTCCTCGAGGTGGCGGCGCACCAGCGCCTCGAGCTCGTCGGCGGCCTTGCCCTCGACCGAGCCCAGCTCGACGAGCTCGGGGTTGACCCGTCCCTCGGCGAGGTCGAGCACGTAGGCGACGCCACCGCTCATGCCGGCCGCGAAGTTGCGACCGGTCGGGCCGAGCACGACGACGACACCGCCGGTCATGTACTCGCATCCGTGGTCACCGACGCCCTCGACGACCGCCGTGGCCCCGGAGTTGCGCACGCAGAACCGTTCGCCGGCCTGCCCGCGCAGGAAGATCTGGCCGGACGTCGCGCCGTAGCCGATCGTGTTGCCCGCAATGATCTGGTGCTCGGCCGCGAAGGTCGCCGACCGGTCGGGGCGTACGACGAGCCGGCCGCCCGAGAGGCCCTTGCCGACGTAGTCGTTGGCGTCGCCCTCGAGGCGCAGCGTGATGCCGCGGCGGGAGGAACGCCCCGAACGACTGGCCGGCCGAGCCCACCAGGGTCAGGTCGATGGTGCCCTCCGGCAGGCCTTCGGCACGGTAGCGCTTGGTCACCTCGTGGCCCAGCATCGTGCCGACGGTGCGGTTGACGTTGCGGATCGAGAGCTGCGCACGCACCGGCTCGCCACGCTCGAGGGCCGGCTCGCAGAGCTCGATCAGCTCGTTGGTCCAGCGCCTTGTCGAGGCCGTGGTCCTGGCCGGTCGTGTTCCGTCGCGGCGCGCCCTCGGGCAGCTCGGGCACGTGGAAGATCGGCGCGATGTCGAGCCCGGCCGCCTTCCAGTGGTCGACGGCGCGCTCGGCGTCGAGCACCTCCGCGCGTCCGATCGCCTCGTCGAGCGAGCGGAACCCGAGCTCGGCGAGGATCTCGCGCACCTCCTCGGCGATGTACTCGAAGAAGTTCACCACGAACTCGGGCTTGCCGGAGAAGCGCTCGCGCAGCACGGGGTTCTGCGTCGCGACGCCCACCGGGCAGGTGTCCAGGTGGCACACCCGCATCATCACGCAGCCGGAGACCACCAGCGGCGCGGTCGCGAAGCCGTACTCCTCGGCGCCGAGCAGCGCCGCGATGACGACGTCCCGCCCGGTCTTGAGCTGGCCGTCGGTCTGCACCACGATCCGGTCGCGCAGGCCGTTGAGCAGCAGCGTCTGCTGGGTCTCGGCCAGTCCGAGCTCCCAGGGTCCGCCGGCGTGCTTGAGCGAGGTCAGCGGCGAGGCGCCCGTGCCACCGTCGTGGCCGGAGATCAGCACGACGTCCGCGTGCGCCTTGGAGACGCCCGCCGCGACCGTGCCGACACCGACCTCCGCGACCAGCTTCACGTGGACGCGGGCCTGCGGGTTGGCGTTCTTGAGGTCGTGGATCAGCTGGGCGAGGTCCTCGATCGAGTAGATGTCGTGGTGCGGCGGAGGACTGATCAGGCCGACGCCCGGCGTGCTGTGCCGGGTCCTGGCCACCCAGGGGTAGACCTTGTTGCCGGGCAGCTGCCCACCCTCGCCCGGCTTCGCGCCCTGGGCCATCTTGATCTGGATGTCGTCGGAGTTGGTGAGGTACTCCGCGGTCACGCCGAAGCGGCCCGAGGCGACCTGCTTGATCGACGACCTGCGCTCCGGGTCGTAGAGCCGGTCAGGGTCCTCCCCGCCCTCGCCGGTGTTCGACTTCGCGCCCAGCCGGTTCATCGCGATCGCCAGGGTCTCGTGGGCTTCCTTGGAGATCGACCCGTAGGACATCGCACCGGTGGAGAACCGCTTGACGATCTCCGACACGGGCTCGACCTCGTCGATGCTGATCGGCTGACGACCGGTCTGGCCGGCGTCCTTGAACCGGAACAGCCCGCGCAGCGTCATCAGCTTCTCGGACTGCTCGTCGACCAGGCGGGTGTACTGCTTGAACACGTCGTAGCGGCCGGCGCGGGTGGCGTGCTGGAGGCGGAACACCGTGTCGGGGTTGAACAGGTGCAGCTCACCCTCGCGCCGCCACTGGTACTCGCCGCCGATGGCGAGGTCGCGGTGCGCAGGCGCGATGCCGTCGACCGGGTACGCCGTCCGGTGCCGCCGGGCGACCTCCTCCGCGATCGTGTCGAGGTCGACGCCGCCCAGCTTGGAGGTGGTGCCGGTGAAGTACTTGTCGACCAGCTCCTGGGACAGGCCGAGGGCCTCGAAGATCTGGGCGCCGGTGTAGGACGCCACCGTGGAGACGCCCATCTTCGACATCACCTTGAGCACGCCCTTGCCGAGCGCCTTCACGAGGTTGCGGACCGCGACGTCCGGCTCGGCCTTGACGTAGAACCCGTCACGGGCGAGGTCCTCGACCGACTCCATCGCGAGGTACGGGTTGACCGCCGCGGCGCCGTAGCCGATCAGCGTCGCGACATGGTGCACCTCACGGACGTCGCCGGCCTCGACGACGAGTCCGACCTGGGTGCGGGTCTTCTCGCGCACCAGGTGGTGGTGCACGGCCGCGGTCATCAGCAACGACGGGATCGGGGCGTTGGTCGCGTCGGAGTGCCGGTCGGAGAGCACGATGATCCGCGCTCCCTGCGCGATCGCGGCCGACACCTCGGCGCAGATCTCGTCGAGGCGCCGAGCCAGGGCCGCGCCGCCGCCGTTCACGTCGTACAGGCCGCGGGAGACGTGCGCGATGAAGCCCGGCATGTCGCCGTCGCGGTTGATGTGCCGGATCTTCACCAGCTCGTCGTTGGTGATCACCGGGAAGGGCAGGACCACCTGGCGGCACGACGCCGGGGTCGGCTCGAGGAGGTTCGCCTCCGGACCGATGGTGCCGTTCAGGCTGGTGACCAGCTCCTCGCGGATCGCGTCCAGCGGCGGGTTGGTGACCTGGGCGAACAGCTGTGCGAAGTAGTCGAACAGCTGGCGGGGCCGGTCCGAGAGCACGGCGACCGGGGTGTCGGTGCCCATCGAGCCGATCGGCTCCGCACCGGTGTTCGCCATCGGGGTCAGCAGGATCCGCAGCTCCTCCTCGGTGTAGCCGAAGATCTGCTGGCGGCGGGTGACCGACGCATGGCTGTGCACGACGTGCTCGCGCTCGGGGATGTCGCCGAGCCGGATGAGACCGGCGTGCAGCCACTCGTCGTAGGGGTGCTCGTCGGCCAGCGCCGACTTGATCTCCTCGTCCTCGATGATCCGGTGCTCCTCGGTGTCGACCAGGAACATCCGGCCCGGCTGGAGCCGGCCCTTGCGGACGACCCTCGCCGGCTCGATGTCGGTCAGCACGCCGACCTCGCTGGCCAGCACGACGAGGCCGTCGTCGGTGACCCAGTAGCGGCTGGGCCGCAGACCGTTGCGGTCGAGGACGGCTCCGACCTGGGTGCCGTCGGTGAACACCACGCACGCCGGACCGTCCCAGGGCTCCATCAGCGAGGAGTGGAACTCGTAGAAGGCCTTGCGCCGGGGGTCCATCTCGGCGTGGTTCTCCCACGCCTCCGGGATCATCATCAAGACGGCGTGCGGCAGGCTGCGGCCGCCCAGGTGGAGCAGCTCGAGCACCTCGTCGAAGGACGCGGAGTCGCTCGCGCCCGGCGTGCAGATCGGGAAGAGCCGCTCGAGGTCGCCCGGGATCAGGTCACTGTGCAGCAGCGCCTCGCGTGCGCGCATCCAGTTGCGGTTGCCCATGACCGTGTTGATCTCGCCGTTGTGCGCGATGAAGCGGTACGGGTGGCTCAACGGCCAGCTCGGGAACGTGTTCGTGGAGAACCGTGAGTGCACGACCGCGACCGCGGTCTCGACACGCTCGTCGACCAGGTCGGGGTAGACGTGGTCGAGCTGCTCGGTGGTGAGCATGCCCTTGTACGCGATGGTGCGGCTCGACAGCGACGGGAAGTAGACGTCGGCCTCGTGCTCGGCGCGCTTGCGCAGGCAGAAGGCCAGTCGCTCCAGGCCCATGCCCAGCAGCCGGCTGCCGCGGGACGCGACGAACACCTGGACGAAGTTCGGCATCGTCGACAGCGCGGTTGCGCCCAGCGACGACGGGTCGGTCGGGACGTCGCGCCAGCCCAGGACCGACAGCCCCTCCTCCGCCGCGATCTCCTCGATCCGGTGGCGGGTCTTGTCGACCTGTTCCGCGTCGCCCGGGATGAAGGCGGTGCCGACGGCGTAGGCGTGCTGGGGCGGGAGCTCGATGCCGAGCTCGGCGGTGACCTCACGGAAGAACCGGTCCGGCACCTGCAGCAGGATCCCGGCACCGTCACCGGAGTTCGGCTCGGCGCCGGCGGCGCCGCGGTGCTCGAGGTTGCGCAGTGCCGTCAGGGCGCGCGACACGATCTCGTGGCTCGGCACGCCGGTCAGCGTCGCCACGAACGCGACGCCGCACGCGTCGTGCTCGTGCTCGCCGTCGTACAGCCCCTGGGGTGCGGGTCGCCCGAAGCGTCCGGCCTGTGCCGGGGGTGTGGGCGGCGGGAATGCCTGCAACGCACTCTCCCGTCGTCGTCTCAGCGCACCCTCGCCAGACCTCGATGGGATCGGGCAGGAGTGCGGCGGTGGAATGCTGCACAGGACGGCACTGGCCCATGCGGAGGGATCAGCCTACAACAGCCGTTCGGCCGCGCGCGCATCCATTGTGTGGGATGGATGTCTCAGTACGTGGACACTGAGCGGGGATCGTGGCCGCTCAGCCCGATGCGGCTCCGTTGGCCGAGCCGGCCGACTCGACTGCCGGCCCCGTCGACCTGGTCGCCGACGGCCGGCACGGCCCGGTCGACGTACACACTCGCCTCGCGGCTCTCCGGCGCGGGGTGCCGACGCCCGGCCGCCACGAAGTAGGCGAGGGCAGCGGTGAACAGGCCGATCGCCATCCACTCGCCCCACCGGAGCCCGAGCACGTCGTTCAGCTCGATCGTGTCGATGCGCAGGTGCTCGATCCACAGCCGGCCGAGGCAGTAGGCCATCACGTAGAGCGCGAAGCAACGCCCGAAGCCGAGGCGGAGCTTGCGGTCCAGCCAGACGACGACGCCGAAGGAACCGAGGTTCCACAGGCTCTCGTAGAGGAAGGTCGGGTGGAAGGTGGCGAACTTCTCGATAGCCCGGCGGGCGGTGCGCGGCGTCGATCTCGAGGCCCCACGGCTTGTCGGTGGGCCGCCCGAACAGCTCCTGGTTGAAGTAGTTGCCCCAGCGGCCGAGTGCCTGGGCGAGCAGCAGCGAGGGTGCCAGCGCGTCCATCAGCGGGAGCATCCTGATGCCGTAGTGACGACACGCCAGCCAGGCGCCGAAGGCACCGCCCGCGATCGCCCCCCAGATGCCGAGCCCTCCGTGCCAGACCTCGAGGGCCGCCCACGCGTTCTTGCCGGCGCCGAAGTACAGGTCGTGGTCGGTGGCCACGTGGTACGCGCGTGCACCGATCAGGCCCGCCGGGACGGCCCAGAGCGCGACGTCGCCGATCTCGCCCTGCCGTCCACCGCGGGCGACCCAGCGCCGGTCGCCGAACCACACCGCGACCACCACGCCGAGGATGATGCAGAGCGCGTAGGCGCGGACCGGGATCGCGCCGAGGTGCCACACTCCCTGGCTCGGGCTGGGGATGGAGAGGGCGATGGACGCGGCCGTCAACGGGACTCCTTCGTCAGGACTTCAGCAGCTTGATGATGTCAGCCGCCATGTCGGCGGGCGAGGTGTCCTGGGACCAGAGCACCCGCGCCTGGTTGCCGATGACACCGTAGACGTGGGTGCCGTGGGTGACGTCGTAACCACCGCTGGGCAGCTTCTGGCCCTTCTCGATGTCGACATGGAGCGGCTTGCCCAGCGCCACGATCCGGCTCAGCTTGCCGGTGAGCCCCACGAAGCGCGGGTCGAGGTGGGCGAGGTAGCTGCGCAGCACCGGGCCGGTGTCGCGCGCCGGGTCGGTGGTCACGAACACGACCTGGACCCGGGAGCGGTCGGCGTCGTCGAGCCGGGCAACGGCGCTGGCGATCGTGCTCATCACGACCTGGCAGATGTCGGGGCAGTTGGTGTAGCCGAAGAACACCACCTTCAGCGCAGCGTCGGCGCTGGCGACGTCGTAGCTCTTGCCGGCCGTGTCGGGCAGCGGCGACGTCGGGGACGACGTACGGCTGATCCATGTAGGTCGCCGCGGAATCCGTGGTTGTCGGTGCCCTGGAGCCCTGAGGCCGCGGCGTCGGGGGCGCTCGCACCACAGCCGCTGACCAGCAGGCCCAGCGTGGTGACGGCCGCGGCGAGCCCGACCCTGATGCGACGATCAGCCACGCCGGACACCTCCCGCCAGATCCTCCGTGAGCGCCCTGAGGGCGGCGAGCCCGGCGGCTCGGTCGGTGCCCGCGTCGAGCAGGGTCCGGACGAACGCGGAGCCCGACGATCACCGCATCGGCGTACGACGCGACCTCGGCGGCCTGGTCGCCGTCGGAGACGCCGAGCCCGACGCCGACCGGCAGGTCGCTGCCGAGGTCGCGCAGGACCGTGCGGGTGCGCGCGACCAGCGGGCCTGCGAGCTCGCTGGTGCTCGCGCGCGCCCCGGTCACGCCCATCACCGCCGTGGCGTAGACGAACCCACGGCATGCCGCGGCGGTCAGCGCGAGCCGCTCGTCGGTCGAGGACGGCGCGACCAGGAAGACCTTGTCGAGGTCGCGGGCGTCGGCCGCCGCGATCCACTCGGGACCGGAGTCAGGCGTCAGGTCGGGCGTGATCAGCCCCGACCCGCCGGCCGCTGCCAGGTCGGCGGCGAACCGGTCGACGCCGTAGTGGTCGACGGGGTTCCAGTAGGTCATCACGAGCGTCGGGGTGCCGGTCGCCGCGACCGCCTCGACCGTGCGCAGCACGTCGGCCGTGCGGACACCCCCGTCGAGGGCCTGCTGCGCGGCGGCCTGGATCGTCGGGCCGTCCATGACCGGGTCGCTGTAGGGCAGGCCGATCTCGATGATGTCGCAGCCCGCGTCGACCATCACGCGCAACGCCTCGACCGAGCCCTCGACGGTCGGGAAGCCCGCGGGAAGGTAGCCGACCAGAGCGGCCCGGCCCTCCGCGCGAGTGCCGGCGAACGCCTTCGCCGTGCTCACGCGTCGTCCTCGGCTCGTGCCGCCGGGTCGCCCAGGTCGAACCACGCCGTCGTGGTCTCCATGTCCTTGTCGCCACGACCGGAGAGGTTGACCAGGATCGTCGAGCCGGGCGACTGCTTCGCCAGCTGCAGCGCGCCGGCGACCGCGTGCGCGGACTCGATCGCGCAGATGATGCCTTCGGTGCGGGCGAGCAGGGCGAGGGCGTCCATCGCCTCGGCATCGGTGATCGGCAGGTACTCCGCGCGGCCGCTCTTGGCCAGGTAGGCGTGCTCGGGCCCGACGCCCGGGTAGTCCAGACCGGCGGAGATCGAGTGCGACTCGATCGTCTGGCCGTCCTCGTCCTGGAGCACGAACGTGCGGGCGCCGTGCAGCACGCCGATCTCCCCGGCCGTGATCGTGGCGGCGTGCCGGGGGGTGTCCACCCCCTCGCCGCCGGCTTCGAAGCCGACGATGCGAACTGGGTCGTCGAGGAACGCGGTGAACAGGCCGATCGCGTTCGATCCACCGCCCACGCAGGCGGTGATCGTGTCGGGCAGCGCACCGGTGAGCTCGAGGCACTGGGACCGGGCCTCGTCCCCGATCCCGCGGCAGAAGTCGCGCACCATCGCGGGGAACGGGTGCGGGCCGGCGGCGGTGCCGAAGCAGTACCCGGTGTGCTCCACACTCGCCACCCAGTCCCGGATCGCCTCGTTGATCGCGTCCTTCAGGGTGCGGCTGCCGGACGCGACCGGCCGGACCTCGGCGCCGAGCAACCGCATCCGGGCCACGTTGAGCGCCTGCCGCCGGGTGTCCAGCTCGCCCATGTAGACCACGCACTCGAGACCGAGGTAGGCCGCGGCGGTGGCGGTCGCCACTCCGTGCTGGCCCGCGCCGGTCTCTGCGATCAGACGCGTCTTGCCCATCCGCCGGGCGAGCAGGGCCTGGCCGAGGACGTTGCGGATCTTGTGCGCGCCGGTGTGGTTGAGGTCCTCCCGCTTGAGCAGGATCCGCGCGCCCGCGACCTCCGAGAGGCGGGTGGCGTCGTAGAGCAGGCTCGGCACGCCGGCGTACTCGTGGAGCATGCGGTCGAACTCGGCCGTGAACTCCGCGTCCGCCATCGCGAGCCGCCAGGCCTCGGTCAGCCGGTCGAGCTCGGCGATCAGTGCCTCGGGCATGAACCGGCCGCCGAAGTCACCGTAGAAGGGGTCCTCGGCCGGCCGGCCCGACTGACCGCTCATGTCCTCGCTCCTGCCCCGCGCATGGCCGCCACCGCAGCGGCCGGGTCGCCGTCCCTGACCAGCGCCTCACCGACGAGCACGACGTCGGCGCCCTCGGCGGCGGCGCGGGCAGCGTCGTCCGCGCCGGTGATGCCCGGACTCGGCGACCTTGACCACCGTGTCCGGCAGCAACCCGACCAGCCGGCCGAACGTGTCCGGGTCGACCGCGAGGGTCTTGAGGTTGCGCGCGTTGACCCCGACGAGCTCGGCGCCGACGGCGACGGCGCGGTCGACCTCGGCCTCGTCGTGGACCTCGACGAGCACCGTCAGACCGAGGGCCCGGGCGGCGTCGTGGAGGGAGCGCAAGGTCGCGTCGTCGAGCGCCGCCACGATCAGCAGCACCAGGTCGGCTCCGGCAGCGCGCGCCTCGAGGAGCTGGTACTCCGAGACGATGAAGTCCTTGCGGAGCAACGGGGCGTCGACGGCCGCGCGCACCGCACGGAGGTCGTCGAGGCTGCCGCCGAACCGGCGCGCCTCGGTGAGCACCGAGATCGCGTCGGCACCGCCGGCGGCGTACGCCCGTGCCAGCGCGGCGGGGTCCGGTATCTCGGCGAGGTCCCCCTTGCTCGGCGACCGCCTCTTCACCTCGGCGATGACGCTCAGCCCGCGGGACCGGAAGGCCGGCATCGGGTCCCGGGCCGGCGGCAGGTCGGTGACGGCTGCCCGCAGGTCGGCCTCCGGCACCTCCGCCCGACGGACCGCGAGATCCGCGCGCACGCCTTCGACGATGTCGTCGAGCACGGACATGGGTCGGGCCTCACTGGTTCGGGGGCTGGTGTCGGGGGCGGGTCGCTGGGTCGCGGTTCCAAGGCTCTCACGCGGGTCCACACGCGCCCGCCGCAGGTCCGCGACGGGAGATGGTCGTGACACCGCTCGCGGACCGCAGCGCCCGCCGGTAGGTTGCCGACCAGCAGCCGAGCCACGGAGGTCAGATGAGCTACCCACCGCCCCCACCGAGCTCCGAGGACCCCGGAAGCGCGCCGCCACCTCCTCCGCCGCCGCCCTACGGGTCCGCACCCGGATACGGCGCTCCCCCGCCGCCGACGGGCTATCCGGCTCCCGGCGGCTACGCGGTGCCCTCGAGCAACCAGAAGGCGCTCTGGTCGATGATCCTGGGGATCCTCAGCCTGTTCTGCTGCGGTGTCCTCACCGGCATCGTCGCCGTCGTCTTGTCCCAGCAGGCGAAGAAGGAGATCGCAGCCTCCGGCGGGATGCAGGCGGGCAGCGGCCAGGCTCAGGCCGGGTTCGTCCTCGGCATCATCGGCATCGCCCTGACCGTGCTCGGACTGATCGGGTACGTCGGCCTGGTGGTGGCCGGCCGCTCCTGAACCGACCGGATCACACCACGAACCACGCGCTGCCCCAGGGCGTGTTGCGATAGACGGTGAACGCCAGCAGCGCGACACCCGCCACCCACAGGAGCGGGCGGACGACCCGCGCCGGCACCCCCGGCAGGTCGGCGCCGCTCCAGCCACGGCCCAGCCACAGGGCCCAGAGCGCGAGGACCAGCGGGAGCGAGGCAACGAAGAAGAGGTTGCTGTGCGCCGCCTCGACGAGCTGTCCGTGGCCGAGGTCGTTGACCGCACGGAGCCCACCGCACGCCGGGCAGTCCCAGCCGGTGATCGCCTTGAACGGGCAGAGCCCCCACGCAGCGTGCTGGTGCGGGTCACGGACGCGCAGCGCGAGGGCAGCGACCCCGACCGCAGCGGCCGACCCGAGCGGACCGCGGAGTCGGCGCGCGCGTGTCCCCACCAGGTCGGGGACGCGAGCGACGGTGGTCATCAGTGGCTCGTGTGGTAGCCCATCCGCGCCATGACGTAACCCACGACGACGGCGAGCGGGGTCAGCGCGACGCCGATCCAGAAGACCACCATCGAGTCGGCCATCAGGCCCACGCCACCCACCACGAAGCTGGCCAGCGCGATGATGACCGCCGTCCAGGCTGCGGGGGTGTTGCCGTGGTTGTCCGCCATGCGTGTGACTCCTCGTCGCGGGGAGAGCTCCGGGCTCGCTCTCGTTCGGGGGCGAGAGCATTCTAGGGGGACGAGGCCTCTTCGGGACCGGTCGGGTCGCGGCCCTCGTCGAGCGCCTTCCAGAGGTCGGTCTCGTCGGGCTGCGCCGATCGGCTGGCCGGCGCGTCGTACCGGCTGCCCATGGTGGGCCACGACGGCGCCCGCCGCCAGGCCGCGAGGAGCACCAGGGCGGACAGCACCGAGCCGACCAACGCGGCGACGAACCAGCCGGTGGGGTCCACCCCCGGCTCGACCGGCGAGTCGGGGAGACCCCGGCGCAGGTCGTCGGGGAGCACGAACGGCGCCGTCACTGCGCAGGCGATCACGCCGACGGCGGCCGCGAGCGCGACCGTCGCGCACACCCTGCGGACCATCCCCCGGGAGACCAGGAGCGCGCCCCAGCCGGCGAGGACGACGAGCGCCAGCGCGAGCGCCAGCGGCATGTCGATCCTGGTCTGCGACTCCGGCACCCCTGTCACCGGTCGGTCGCTGGAGAGCCCGAACCACGGCTTCGCCGACGCCACCGCGGTCAGCGCGGCGGTGACCCCACCGGCGAGCACGGTGGCCCCGAAGCTGCCTCCGCGCGATCGGTCAGCCATCGGTCAGCAGGTCGGCGTCGAAGCAGGTCCGTGCGCCGGTGTGGCAGGCCGGGCCCTCCTGGTCGACCTTGACCAGCACCGTGTCGCCGTCGCAGTCCAGGCGCACCTCGACCACGTGCTGGCGGTGGCCGGAGGTCTCGCCCTTGACCCAGTACTCCTGCCGCGAGCGGCTCCAGAACGTGCTCCGGCCGGTGGTCAGGGTGCGGTGCAGCGCCTCGTCGTCCATCCAGCCGAGCATCAGCACCTCGCCGGTGTCGTGCTGCTGCACGACCGCCGGGACGAGGCCCTGGCTGTCGCGCTTGAGGCGGGCGGCGATGGCCGGGTCGAGGGAATTCACCGCCCAAGCCTAGTAGGCGTCGTCAGACGTGGTGCATGGCAAGGCGGAGGAGCGAAGGCGGCCTTTGAGCGGAGCGGGCCGTCGAGCGACGACAACGCAGCCAGGCGCCGCGTATGGCGGCGCCTACGACTGCTGGGCGACCCAGGAGGAGTAGAGCCGGCCGTAGACGCCGCCCTCGGCGACGAGCGCGGCATGCGGGCCACGCTGCACGACCCGGCCCTGGTCGAAGACGATCACCTCGTCGGCGTTCTCGGCGGTGGACAGCCGGTGCGCGATCGTGACGCTGGTGCGACCCGACATCAGCGCCTCGAGGGCACGCCCGATCCGCATCTCCAGCGCGGGGTCGACCGCACTGGTCGCCTCGTCGAGGACGAGCAGGTCGGGATCGGCGAGGTGGGCGCGGATCAGCGCGACCAGCTGGCGCTCCCCGGCGCTCATCGACTCACCGCGCTGCCCCACCCGGGTGTCGAGACCGAGGGGAAGTCCCCCGAGCCAGTCGGCCAGGCCCAGCTCGATCACGGCGCGACGGACGTCGCCGGCCGTCGCGTCGAGGTCGCCGTACGTCGCGTTGGCCAGCAGTGTCGAGTCGAAGAGGAATCCCTCCTGGGGCACCAGCACGACCCGGCGACGCAAGGAGTCGAACGTGATCGTCCGCAGGTCGCTGGCCGGCCAGGCGCACCGACCCGGACACCGGGTCCATCAGGCGGGTGAGCACCTTGGCGAACGTGGTCTTGCCCGACCCGGTCTCCCCGACGACGGCGACCCGAGTGCCGGGCTCGATGCGCAGGTCGACGTCGCGCAGCACCAGCGGGCCACCGGGGTAGGCGAAGTCGACGTGGTCGAACTCCACGTCGAGGGGTCGATGCGGCAGCGTCACTCCGTGCGCACCCGGGTCGTCGAGGTCGGCCGGCGTGTCCAGGATGCCGATCACCCGGCGCCACCCGGCGATGGCGTTCTGGGCGTCGGTGAGCACCTGGGTGCCCATCTGCACCGGGCTGACGAACATCGACACCAGGAACGCGAACGCCAGCACCTCACCGGAGGTGATGTCGCCGGCGAAGCCGAGCCAGATGCCGACGATCAGGACGAGCGCGTTGGCCAGTCCCGCGGAGACGCCGCCGAGCGAGAACGAGAAGGCCGTCAGGCCCTGTGCCCGGGTGCTGGCGCCCTGGCACTGGCCGATCGCGTCGTCGATGCGCGCCTGGGTGCGCCCCTCGATCGCGTGGGTGCGCACGACCACCGCGCCGACCACCGGCTCGGAGACCGCCGACAGCATCTGGCCGACCATCCGCCGGACCAGGCCGTAGGCGTCGGACAGCCTGCGCTGGAAGTACCGCAAGCGACAAGAACAGCGGCGCGAAGCAGACCCAGACCACGATCGTCAGCTGCCAGCTGTAGAACAGCATGATCACGGTCGCGACGGCGATCTGGCCGACGCTGACGATGCCGATCATGCCGCCGAAGACCAGGAACTGGCTGACCTGGTCGACGTCGCTGGTCACCCGGGAGACCAGAGCACCGCGACGCTCGGTGTTCTGGGTGAGCAGGGGCAGGTCGTGCACGTGGCGGAACGCCTTGATCCGCAGCGTCGCCAGACCGCGCTCGGCACGTGGTGAACAGCCGCGCGGTCATCAGGTACGACGAGAGCCCGGTCAGCACGAGGGCCAGCGCGGCGAGCACGGCCATCCGCGTCACGAACGGCAGGTCGATCCCGCTGCGGCCCGTTGATGCCGTGGTCGAGGGTCTGCTGGATGGCGATCGGGACGACGACCCGGCCGCCCGTGCCCAGCAACGCGAGCAGCATCGTCACCCAGATGCCCTCCTTGAGCTCCGGGGAGATCTCTGCGCCGCGCTTGATCGTCTGCCACGCCGAGATCTCGTCGCCGCTGGCCATCACGGTGCCGGCGCCGGCGGTGTCGACCACTGGGTCGGTCTCGCTCACGTCGCGGTCACCTCCTCGTAGGCGTTGACCAGCCGGGCGTAGGCGGCGATTGCGGGCGAGCAGGTCGGCGTGGCTGCCCCGGTCGGCGATCCGTCCGCCGTCGAGGAACAGCACCTCGTCGGCCAGCCCGATCGTGGCCTTGCGGTAGGCGATCAGCACCAGCGTGGACCCGAGCCCGACGAGACGGTCGACCGCATGGCCGCGAGGATCCGGGCCTCGACCTCGGGGTCGACCGCCGAGGTGGCGTCGTCGAGGATCAGCAGCCGTGGGCGGCGTACGAGGGCACGCGCGAGCGACAGCCGCTGCCGCTGGCCACCGGACAGCGTGGTGCCGCGCTCGCCGAGCCGGGAGTCGAGGCCGTGTCGGCAGCGCTGCGACGAACCCGTCGGCCTGGGCGGTGCGCAGCGCCGCCCACACGTCCTCGTCCGGCACGTCCTCGCCGAGGGTGACGTTGCCGCGCACGGTGTCGTCGAACATGAAGGCCGTCTGGGGCACCAGCGCCACGTGCCGAGCCAGCTCGCCGGGCGCGAGGTCACGCAGGTCGGTGCCGTCGAGGAGGACCCGGCCGTCGTCGGGGTCGACCAGCCGGGTCAGCAGCGTGGTCAGCGTGCTCTTCCCCGAGGCCGTCTCGCCGACGATCGCGACCGTGCGCCCCGGTTCGACGTCGAAGCTGAGCTCGTCGAGCGAGTCGCTGGCCGGCGACGTAGGAGTAGCGCGAGTCCGTCGAGCTCCAGGGTCGCGGCCCGGCTCGGCGAGGTCGCAGCCGCGTGTCGCCGTACGCCGTGTGCGACCGGCTCGTCCAGCACCCGGTGCACCCGCCGGAAGCCGACGACCGAGCGCGGGAACTCTCCGAGCAGCCAGCCGATCGACCGGATCGGGAACGCCACGATCGTCAGCAGGTAGGCGATCGTCACCAGGTCGCCGGGATCGGCGTGCCCCTGCCGGATCCGCCAGACGCCCGACCCCGAGGACACCGAGGACGCCGAACCCCGGGATCGCCTCGAGCAGCGGGTCGAAGACGGCCGCGGATCCGGCCGACCCGGACGCCGAGGTCGCGCAGCTGCTCGGCCTTCTCGGCGAACCGGGCCGTCTCCTCGGCCTCGCGGCCGAGGGTCTTGACCACCATCGCGCCGTCGAACGACTCGTGCGCGACCTCGCTCAGCTCGGCGCGCAGCGCCTGGATCCGGGTGAACAGCGGCGAGGAGAACCGCTGGTAGGTCAGCGTCGCCGACCGTCACCAGCGGGAACACCATGCAGCCCGACCGCCGCCATCGTCAGGTCGACCACGAGCATCTGGACGACCGCGATCACCATCATCGCGAGCGTGCCGACCGCCATCGGCAGCGGCGCGATCGGCGCCCAGGCCGCCTCGACGTCGGAGTTCGCGTTGGACAGCAGCTGACCGGCCGGGTGCCGCTGGTGCCAGGACATCGGCAGCCGCAGGTACTGCGCCGGTCACCTCCCGCCGGTACGCCGCCTGCATGCGGTACTGCATCACGCCGGCCCCGAGCCGCCGCGCGACGATGCCGACCGCGCGCAGGATCGCCACGCCGAGGAACAGCGCGAGCACGGCGACGCAGTGCGCCGGCGGTGGTGGTGCCCGTGCTCGAACGCCGGGAGCACGCACGTGGTCGGTCGACCAGCCGAGCACCCAGGCGTCGGCCACGGTCAGGGCTCCGAAGAGCAGGCTGCCCAGGGTGGAGACGGTGAAGATCCACGGCTCGCGCCGGATCGCGACCCCGAGGACGCGCGAACCCGTCACCCAGGGTCGTCGCGCCCGGACTCCAGCGTCCGGGATCGAGCGGGTCGCTCACAGTGGGGCAACCCTAGGTCGGTGCGGTCTGTTCCACGTAGCGCATTTGCGGAATCGGCGCGAGCCGCACGTGGTTGCAGTCGTCGTGCCCACCCAGACTACGACCTGCACCCGATCCTTCGCGGATCGCGGCGCTCAGGGTCTGGACGTCCTCAGGCGTGGCGACGGCCAGGCAGATGGCGGCGCTCAGGGCCTGAGCGTCGTCAGGCGTGTCGATGGCAAGGCGGAGGAGGGTAGGCGGCCTTCTTGACGGAGCGGCCGTCGACCGACGACAACGAAGCCAGCGGCCGCGGATGGCGGCGCGCTCAGTAAACGCAGACGTGCACGTGGTCGTATATGGTTGGCGGTGGCGGAGCCGCGGTCGGCGCATCGACCGCCAGCCGTCGCCGGCACGCTGGCTGGTCCAGATCCGCTGGCGCCAGATCACGTCGAAGACATGCAGCTGCGACGCGTGCGCCCGGAGGAACGCGGCGATCGCGTTGCCGAGCTGCGACGTCGCTGGTCATGATGTCCAGCGCCCGGCCGCTGCGGTGCTCGCCGTGGTGCGTCCCAGCCGCCGTATCGGGTGATCTGCGGGAAGGCGTGGCACACCGCATCGGTAGACGCGCACGGCGCCGGCGGTCAGGCCCGTGCTCGACCGAGCCGTCCGGGCACGGCGCCTCGCTCAGCGGCAGGTGCGCGGGGTCGGTCGGCTTCTTGGCCGCGAGGTACTCCGCGGTCACCCACGCAACCGTGCGCGAGCCGCGCGTCGCGGATGATGATCTGGGCGAAGCCGTCGCTGCGCTCGCCGGTCACCCGGACCCGGCTCACGGCCTTGAGCTCGCCGAGCACGCGGGCGTCCTCGGTCGGCGTCGCGCGGAGGTCGAGGTCGACGGTGGTCCAGCGTCGGCCGGCGACCTGGTCGGCGTCGATCAGGCTCGCGACAGCGAGCCGGTCGGTGTCGCGGGAGATCGGGGGCGCGATCCGGTCGACCAGACGCCGCGCGCCGAGGTCGGCCGCGGCGTAGCGGCCGACGTCGAGCGGGGTCGGTGCCGTCGCGGCTGCCGCTGGACCGCGACCCCGATGCCGACGACCGCGGAGGTGACCAGCGGTGCGGCCAGGTAGGCGAGCCGTCGGTTCCCGGATTTCTGTGGCGCAAGGCTGTGTCTGCCTCGGGTCACGAGTCGTCCTCACGTTGACTGCAAGGGCATGCCCTCACGCGGAGGGCCCCGCCATCAGAACACGGGCGCCGGTTGCAGAGCCAACCGAACCAGACAATTGCGACGTGACGCGGCCGACACGGGACGGCCGCTCCACGCGGCACACGTGACCCAGGACACGCCGCCCTCAGCCGCCGGTGGTCTCGTCGGCGTCCTCGCGCACGACCACGCCGCGCCCGTCGGTGTCCTCGAGCCAGCCGTCGGGCAGCACGACCCGCTTGCGCGGGCTGCCCTGGCGACCGCGGGGCGCGCCCAGCACCGACGCCGGGAAGGGCTCCTCCGGGTCGAGCTCGGTCCAGCAGCCCGTCGAGCTCGGCCAGCGTCGAGACCAGCGCCAGTGCATGGCGCAGCTCGCCGCCGGCGCGGAAGCCCTTGAGGTACCACGACACGTGCTTGCGGAACTCCTTGCAGCCGCGCTCCTCGCCCATGTGCGCGCACAGAGCAGCTCGGCATGGCGGCGCATCATCGTGCGCACCTCGCCGAGGGTCGGCAGCGTGGACCCGGACGCTCGCCGTCCCGAGTCCGGCGAACGCCGCCGCCAGGTCGCGGAACAACCACGGCCGGCCCGAGGCAACCGCGGCCGACGACCACGCCCGCGGCGCCGGTCTGCGTCGACCATCCGCATCGCGTCGGCGGCCTCCCAGATGTCACCGTTGCCGAGCACCGGGATCGAGACGTGCTCGACCAGCCGGGCGATCGCGTCCCAGTCCGCCGTGCCGGAGTAGCCCTGGATGCGCCGTTCGCCCGTGCAGGGCGATCGCAGCGACTCCGGACTCCTCGGCGATCCGGCCGGCGTCGAGGTAGGTGAGGTGCTCCTCGTCGATGCCCTTGCGGGTCTTCATGGTCACCGGCACGTCGTACCGCGACGCGGCGCCGACGGCTGCCTGCAGGATCTCGCCGAGCAGCGTGCGCTTCCACGGCAGCGCCGCGCCGCCGCCCTTGCGGGTCACCTTCGGGACCGGGCACCCGAAGTTCAGATCGACGTGGGCGACGCCGTAGTCGGCGCACAGGATCTCGGTCGCCTTGCCGACGTACGCCGGATCGGTGCCGTAGAGCTGGACCGAGCGGACGTCCTCGCGCTCGTCGAAGACCAGCATCGACCGGGTGGTCGGCATCGCCCTCGACCAGGCCGCGGCTGGTGATCATCTCGCAGACGAAGAGCGCGGCCGACCCTGCGCGGTCGACCTGCTCCATGCACAGCCGGCGGTACGCCGCGTTGGTGATGCCCGCCATCGGCGCCAGCACCACCGGGGTGTCGACCCGTGACCGGGCCGAGCGCCGAGACCAGCGATCAGGAGCCCTTCTTCTTCTTGGTCTCTTCGTGGCCGGAGGCGTGACCGTCGCCGTTCCACACGATCGGCGCGACGGCCTGCAGCGGCCGGAAGCTCAGCCCCGGTGAGGGTGCCGTGGTCGGGCACGAGGTAGACCAGGCACGCGTCGATCGTCGGCGTTCGGCGCGAAGGTCGTGGGCAGCGGCGTCGACGGGCACGGGTGAAGGAGTTGGTGAAGCTCGAGGCCTGGATCAAGCGTGTTGGCGCTGTCGACCGCCCACAGCGGGATCGGGGTCTGGCCGACGTCGCCGTCGCCGACGTTCTTCACCGACGACGCTGACGTAGTACGGCGTCGAGGCCTTGGTGCGGTCGTCGAGCACGTAGCTGCTGAGGTCGTCGATCGCTGCCCTGCGCCGCGGCCAGTCACCGTCATCTCCAGCACCGGTGTTGCGCTCGGCGTTCGGCTCGTAGGCGACCGTCGCCGCTGTCGCCGAACTTCAGCTCGGCGCCCGGGCTTGGTGAGCGTCACGCCGGCCGGCACGTTGACGTTGCCGGTCGGCAGCGTGACCGTCGGCTCGGTGGTCGGCTTCTCGTCGCCACCGCAGGCGGTCACCGTCACGGACAGCGCGAGCAGCAGGGCGGCGAGCGGTCAGGCCCGTGCGCCACACGGATCGGGAAGCGTGGTGGGTCACCCGGACATTGTGCACGCCCGGCCGTCGGCCGGTCGACCGGCGGCGCTGATCAGCATGCGCCGAGGCGCTCGGCGAAGTAGCTGCGCAGGCCCTCGAGCGGAGATCCGGTCCTGGCTCATCGAGTCGCGCTCGCGCACGGTCGCAGCACCGTCGTCGAGCGTCTCGAAGTCGACGGTCACGCAGTACGGCGTACCGATCTCGTCCTGGCGGCGGTAGCGGCGACCGATCGCCCCGGAGTCGTCGAACTCGACGTTCCACCGCTGCCGGAGCTCGGCGGCGAGGTCCCGGGCCTTCGGGGTGAGGTCCTCGTTGCGGCTCAGTGGCAGCACCGCCACCTTGACCGGCGCGAGCCGCGGATCCAGGCGCAGCACGGTGCGCTTGTCGACGCCGCCCTTGGTGTTCGGCGCCTCGTCCTCGGTGTACGCGTCGACCAGGAAGGCCATCATCGACGCGGTTCAGGCCGGCGGCCGGCTCGATCACGTAGGGGACGTAGCGCTCCCCCGAGGCCTGGTCGAAGTAGGACAGGTCCTGGCCGGAGAACTTCGAGTGCTGGGTGAGGTCGAAGTCGGTGCGGTTGGCGATGCCCTCGAGCTCGCCCCACTCCGAGCCGGCGAAGTTGAAGCGGTACTCGATGTCGACGGTGCGCTTGGCGTAGTGGGTGAGCTTCTCCTGCGGGTGCTCGTAGTGCCGGACGTTGTCGGGGTTGATGCCCAGGTCGACGTACCAGCGGGTGCGCTCGTCGATCCAGTACTGGTGCCACTCGTCGTCCTCGCCCGGCTTGACGAAGAACTCCATCTCCATCTGCTCGAACTCACGGGTGCGGAAGATGAAGTTGCCCGGGGTGATCTCGTTGCGGAAGCTCTTGCCCATGCTGGGCGATGCCGAACGGCGGCTTCTTGCGGCGAGGTGGTCAGCACGTTGGCGAAGTTGAGGAAGATGCCCTGCGCGGTCTCCGGGCGCAGGTAGTGCAGCCCGGACTCGTCCTCGACCGGGCCGAGGTAGGTCTTCAGCATCATGTTGAACTCGCGCGGCTCGGTCCACGCGCCGCGGGTGCCGCAGTTGGGGCACGGCACCTGCTCGTTGATGTCGACCGAGTCGGGGTCGTCGAGTGCCCTTGCGGACTCGCGAACTCCTCCTGCAGGTGGTCCTCCCGGAACCGCTTGTGGCAGGACTGGCACTCGGTCAGCGGGTCGGTGAACGTGCTGAGGTGGCCGCTGGCCTCCCAGGTGCGGGTCGGCAGGATCACGCTGGAGTCGAGACCGACGACGTCCTCGCGGGCGGTGACCATCGCGCGCCACCACTGGCGCTTGATGTTCTCCTTCAGCTCCACGCCGAGCGGGCCGTAGTCCCAGGCCGACTGGTGCCGCCGTAGATCTCGCCCACAGGGAAAGACGAAACCGCGCCGCTTGGCGAGGGAGACGACGTTGTCGATGGTCGGAGACGGGCTTCTTGGCCACGAGAATCTCAGCTCCTGCTTCCGTGCCGACTGGCTGCCGGCGGGCGAGAGCACACCCTATCGAGTGCGGGTCAGCCCGTGCTGCGCGGGATCGCCTCGTTGAGCTCGCCGTCGGTCTCCTCGAACGCGCTCGGCTCGTCGATCGCACGACTCAGGAGCGGGACGGCGCCGACCTTCACGTCGTACGACGACAGCGCCCGGCGGTAGCTGCCGACGTCATGCCAGCGCATCACCATCACCCACAGCGCCGGGTCGTCGAGGTTGCGACCCGACCCTGCCCTCGACGAAGCCCTCCTGCCCACCGAGCACCTCGAGCGCGGACCTCAGCTCGTCGAGCACGGCCAGGTCGTCGGAGCGGAAGCGGTTCACCACGAGCACGGGAGGAAGCCTAGTGTCTGGCTGTCATTTGACAATGATTCTCATTTTGAATGAGAATCATTGTCATGCGCCCGCTGATCCTCGCCGTCCTCACCCTGGTCCTCACCCCGTTCGTCTCCGCGTGCGGCGCCGACAGCGGGCACGGCCGGCCCACTGTGGTCGCGTCGTTCTACCCGCTCGAGTTCGTCACCCAGCGGCTCGCCGGCGACCACGTCCGGGTCGTGGACCTCACCGCACCGGGCGTCGAGCCGCACGACCTCGAGCTCAAGGTGAGGCAGGTCGCCGAGATCGCGGACGCCGATCTCGTCGTCTATGAGTCGAAGCTCCAGCCTGCGGTCGACGAGGCCGTCGCGCAGAACGCGAAGGGCAGCTCCCTCGACGTCGCTCCTGACGTCGACCTCGAGGACAACAACCCGCACTTCTGGCTCGACCCGCTACGGCTCGAGAAGGCCGCCAGGGCGATCGAGGCGAGGCTCGCGAACGTCGACCCCGACCACGCCGCCGACTTCGCCGCCAACCTCGCCGACCTCGAGCAGGAGCTCACCGACCTCGACTCGGCGTTCGCCTCCGGCTTGTCGGACTGCCGACGAGACGTGATCGTGACCAGCCACGACGCGTTCGGCTACTGGGCTCGCTACGGCATCCACTCGGCGTCGATCGCCGGCCTCTCCCCCGATGCCGAGCCGAGCGCCGGTCACATCGACGAGCTGCGCAGCCTGATCGAGAAGGACGGGATCACCACGGTGTTCAGCGAGGTGCTGGCCAGCCCGAAGATGGCCGACGTCCTGTCCAGCGACCTCGGCCTGACCACAGCGGTGCTCGATCCGATCGAAGGCGTCGAGAAGGGCAGCTCCTCGGACTACCTCTCGCTCATGCGTGCCAACCTGGCTGCACTCCAGCGCGCCAACGGGTGCAAGGTGGCCTCATGACCCCGGTGATCGAAGTCGTCCGCGGCGCCGTCTCCCTCGGCGGCCGACCGATCGTGCGCGACGTCGACCTGACCGTCGAAGCCGGCGACGTGCTCGCAATCCTCGGCGCCAACGGCTCCGGCAAGTCGACCCTGGTGAAGGCGATCGTGGGCCTGGTGCCGCTGTCCTCGGGCCAGGTCCGGCTCTTCGGCACCCCCCTGGGCGCGTTCTCGGGCTGGAGCCGCCTCGGCTACGTGCCGCAGCGCTCCACGATGACCCACGGCGTGCCCGCCACCGTGCGCGAGGTGGTCGCTGCCGGCCGGCTCGCTCGTCGCCGCCCGCTGCGCCCGAGCGGAGCAGCCGACCGAAGCGCGGTGCACGCGGCCCTCGAGACGGTCGGGCTCGCCGACCGCGCCAGCCAAACGGTCTCGACGCTGTCCGGCGGCCAGCAGCAGCGCGTCCTGATGGCACGCACGCTGGCCGGGGAGCCGGAGCTGCTGGTCCTCGACGAGCCGAACGCCGGCGTCGACCTGATCAGCCAGCAGGCGATTGCCGACGCCCTGAGCACGCTGGCCGCCTCCGGATCGACGATCGTGGTCGTGCTGCACGAGCTCGGTCCGTTCGAGCCGCTGATCCGGCGTACCGTGCTGCTGCGCGAGGGCAGGATCGCCTACGACGGCCCACCCACCACGCTCGAGACTGCCGGTCACGGCGACCCTGGGCACGGCGAGCACTGCGACCCCGCCGAACCGGTGCTGCACGTGCGTCCGCTGTCCGGCCTGCTGGACGAGGACGCCTGATGGACATCCTGCTGACCGACTTCATGCTCCGGGCCATCGCCGCGGCCGCGGTGACCGGGCTCGCCGCTCCCGCGATCGGCACGTTCCTGGTCCAGCGCCGGCTCTCCCTGTTGGGCGACGGCATCGGCCACATCAGTGTCACGGGGGTCGCCCTCGGCCTGATCACCGGCACCTCACCCACCCTCACCGCCGTCGTCGTCGCGATCGTGGGCGCGGTGGGCATCGAGATGATCCGGGCGTCCGGACGGGCCTCCGGCGACGTCGCGCTCGCGCTGATCTTCTACGGCGGCCTGGCCGGCGGGTTGATGCTGGTCTCGCTCGGCGGCAACGGGGTGGCCTCGCTGAACACCTTCCTGTTCGGCTCGCTGTTGTCCATCTCGACGGCCGACGTCTGGGCAACGGTCGCGCTCGCCGGTGTGGTGATCGGACTCTGCCTAGCGCTCATGCCGCAGCTGTTCGCAGTCTCCAACGACGAGGACTTCGCCCGGACCAACGGGTTGCCGGTCCGCTTCTACAACGTCTTGATCTCGGTCATCGCCGCCGTGTCGGTGAGCGTCGCGATGCGCACGGTCGGGCTGCTCCTGGTGAGCGCGCTGCTCGTGGTTCCGGTCGCGACGGCACAGCAGTTCGCCCGCGGGTTCCGCGCGACGATGCTCGGCGCCATGGTCGCTGGGCTGGTCGCCTCCGTCGCGGGCGTCGCGACCTCGGCGTACGTCGACGTCCCACCGGGCTCGACGATCGTGCTGATCGCGCTCCTCGGCTTCGCGGTGACCGCTCCGGTCGGCCTCGTGCTCCAGCGGCAGCGGCTCGCCACGGTGCCCTTCGAGATGCCCCAGCCACCGGAGGAGCAGGAGGTCGAGGAGCAGCACCGGCACCAGCACGGTCCCGGCTGCGGCCACCTGGCGGTCGAGCACGGCGACCACGTCGACTACATCCACGACGGCCACCGGCACGCCGTCCACGGAGGGCACTATGACGAGCACTGAACAGTCCCCCAGCGAGCTGCCCGGGGTCCGCCCGACGCGGCAACGCCGGGCGGTGGCCACCGTGCTCGGCGAGTTCGACGACTTCCGCAGCGCCCAGGAGGTTCACGAGGCGCTCCGGGCGGCCGGTGACAACGTCGGCCTCTCCACGGTCTATCGCGCGCTCCAGGCCATGGCCGACGCCGGCGAGCTCGACGTGCTCCGCTCCGAGGCGGGTGAGGCGGTCTACCGGCGCTGCAGCGGCAGCCATCACCACCACCTGGTCTGCCGCAGCTGCGGCGCGACGGTCGAGGTCGAGGGCCCGGCGGTCGAGCGCTGGACCCGAGCCGTCGCCGCAGCCCACGGCTATGCCGATGTCAGCCACACCCTCGAGATCTTCGGCACCTGCGCCCGCTGCTCCTGACCCGCCGAGGCGTCAGTTCTTGTCGGACACGCACCGCCGAGGCGTCAGTTCTTGTCGGACACGCACCGCCGAGGCGTCAACGGATGCTCGATACGCGAGGAGACTCTGCGCCGCCGGGCCAGACGCTCCGGCAACAAGCGACGCCTCGGCGGGGCCGGACAGTGAACAAGCGACGCCTCGGCGGGGCCGGACAGTGAACACGCGACGCCTCGGCGGGACCGGGCAGTGAACACGCGACGCCTCGGCGAGCCTGGGCAGTAAACAAGCGACGCCTCGGCGGGCCTGGGCGGTCACGAGGTGACGCCTCGGGTGTCAGGCGGACCCGTAGCGGCGGTCGCGGCGGGCGTACTCCTCGATCGCGGCCCAGAAGGCGAGCCGGTCGACGTCGGGCCAGAGCACGTTGCTGAAGACCATCTCGGAGTACGCCGCCTGCCACAGCATGAAGTTGCTCAGCCGCTCCTCCCCCGAGGTCCGCCAGACCATGTCGGCGTCGGGCAGCTCGGGGACGTAGAGGTAGCGGGCGAAGACGCGCTCGTCGATCCGGTCCGGGTTGACCCGACCGGCAGCCACGTCGCGGGCCAGGGCCTGCGCGGCGTCGGCGATCTCGGCCCGGCCTCCGTAGTTGACGCACATCGTCAAGGTGAGCACGTCGTTGTGCCGGGTCAGCTCCTCGGTGACCTGCAGCTCCTTGATCACCGACCGCCACAGCCGCCGCTCACGCCCGGCCCACCGCACCCTGACGCCGAGCTCGTGCAGCTCCTCGCGGCGCCGGCGGACGACGTCGCGGTTGAAGCCCATGAGGAAGCGCACCTCGTCGGCCGACCGCGACCAGTTCTCCGTGGAGAAGGCGTACGCCGAGACGGCCTGCACGCCGATCTCGATGGCGCCCTTGACCACCTCGACGAGTGACTGCTCGCCGCGTTCGTGGCCCGCCGTGCGGGGCAGGCCGCGCTGCTTGGCCCAGCGGCCGTTGCCGTCCATGATGACGGCCACGTGCCGCGGGATCAGCTCCCGCGGCAGGGCCGGGGGTCTCGCGCCGCTCGGGTGCGGGTCGGGTGCCCTCACGAAGCCCCCTCGACCGGAGCCACGGCGGCGGCCCCGTCGGCCCACGCGGCGTTCGCGTAGGGCATCGAGCGGAGTCCGCGCTCGAGGTGCCACGACAGGTACGCCGAGACCAGCCCCCGGGCCTCCCGCCGGTGCCGCTCCTCCGCCGTGTCGGCGACGGCCCAGTCACCGGAGAGCAGGGCGCCGAGCAGCCGCACCGTCTCCACCGCGGCGTAGGCCGATCCGGGCACGCGGCACGACGCGCACAGCACCCCACCCGAGGCCGGATGGATCGCGCGATGGGGTCCCTCGACACCGCAGCGCACGCAGCCGTCGAACGACGGCGCGTAGCCGGCCACCGCCAGGGACCGCAGCACGAAGGAGTCCATCACGTCTCCCGGTCGGTGCTCGCCGGACGCCATCGAACGCAGTGCGCCGACCAGCAGGAGGTATTGCTGGACCGAGGGTTCCCGCTCCTCGACGACCAGTCGTTCCGCGGTCTCGAGCATCACCGACGCCGCGGTGTACCGGTCGTACTCCGCGCTGATCGCCTCACCGAACGGCGCGCGCGTCTCGGCCTGGGTGATCACGTCGAGGTTGCGCCCCTCGGCCAGCTGCAGGTCGACGTGGGTGAACGGCTCGAGCCGCGAGCCGAAGCGCGAGGTCGTGCGGCGCACTCCCTTCGCGACGGCCCGCACGACTCCGTGCTGGCGGGTCAGGAGCGTGATGATCCGGTCGGCCTCTGCGAGCTTGCGCGTGCGCAGCACGATCGCTTCGTCGCTGTAGAGGGGCATCACCAGCTCCGGTTTCGCGACGATTGCATGGCGACATTGTCCCGTGTGAGTGGTCAGGTGGCGGGCGCGACGCGCTGCCCCGGCTCTGCTGCGCCCGCCAGCGGGATCCGGATCTCGAAGGTGGTGCCCACGCCGAGCATGCTGTCGAGGTCGATCGTGCCGCCGTGCGCCTCCACGATCGCCTTCGAGATCGCCAGCCCGATGCCGGTGCCGGGGATCGCGTCGGTCTGCACTCCGGGAGACCGGAAGAACTTGACGAAGACGTCCTCGAGCTCCTCGGGCGGGATGCCCCGACCGGTGTCGCTGATCCGTACGACGGCCTCCTCCCCCTCGCGCCGGAGGCTGCACGCGACCGTTCCGCCGCGTGGGGTGAACTTGATGGCGTTGTTGAAGATGTTGTCGATCACCTGCGCGAGCCGCTCGGCGTCACCGGTGACCTCCAGAAGGGATCGTCCCGCGTCCAGCGTGAGCGTCAGACCGTTGTTGGTCGCCGACTTCTCGGCCTCGACCGCGCAGGTGCGCACGACGTTGGCCAGCGAGATCCGGCCGAGGTGCAGCTCGGCCTTGCCGAGCTTCAGTGCGTCGGAGAGCAGGTCGTCGACCAGCCGGTGCAGCCGCCGCGCGTTGCGCTGGACGGTGAGCAGGAACGGCTTGGCCTCGGGCGGGATCTCCGAGACGTCCTCCAGCAGCACGTCGACGTACCCCACGATCGAGGTGAGAGGCGTGCGCAGCTCGT
Source organism: uncultured Actinomycetota bacterium (assembly GCA_963731485.1). GTDB lineage: Bacteria > Actinomycetota > Actinomycetes > Propionibacteriales > Nocardioidaceae > Marmoricola. Next base: position 187,947 of record CAVSVQ010000005.1, on the reverse strand, counting down.
GGCTGACCGTCGCGACGAACTCGTCCTTCAGCCGCGCGGCGGTCATCAGCTCGGTGACGTCGTGGTAGGCGAGCACCGCGCCGTCGAACTCGCCAGAGGTCGTGAAGAAGGGCGAGACCGAGACCGCGAACGCGCGCCGCATGCCGGGGTCCTCACCCACCCAGATCAGGTAGTCACGCAGCGTCTCGCCATGGAGCGCGCGCCACGCGGGGAGCTCCTCACGGGCCAGCTCGGTGAACCCGTCGGCCGCAAACGTGTAGCCCTTCTGGTCCGGCGCCCCGTCGTGACCCTCCGGGTAGGCGAGCGCCATGAAGCGCTCCTGTCGCGGGTTCATCGAATGCACCCTGCCGCGGGCGTCGAGCGCGAGCAGCCCGACGTCGACGCTGTTCAGGATCGCCTCGTTGTAGCGCCTCTGGTCGGCGCTGTCGGCCACTGCCCGCTCGAGCATCCGCTGCGCCTCGGAGGCCTCCCCGACCTTGGTCAGCCAGAGCTCGGCGGTCACCGCCACGATGAGCGAGCACAGCACGCCGAGCAGCAGCACCTCACCCATCCGGCTGAGCTCGACCGAGGACGGCGAACGGGTGAGGAACGTCGGCGTGGCGGCCGCGAGGGCGGCGAGGACGGTGAGTGCGACGCCACGGCGCCCGAACTGCAGGCCGAGCCAGATCGCCGGGAACACCAGGGCCACGCCGACCGTGCTCTCGTGCATCACCCGCATCAGGCCCAGGGCGACGAGATCGCCGGTCGGCACCAGGAACGTCAAGCGCTCCGGCACCCGCTCGCGGCCGATCGCGATCGCCAGCAGGCTCGACAAGACGACCAGGACGAGGCCCGCGAGGTACGACGACGTCGGATCCGCTCGCTGGACGAGGAGAACCGAGGCGGCGTCGAGGGCCACCGGCAGCAGGAACAGGAACTGGGCCACCCGAGGGTCCGCATGCTCACGCCCCAGCAGCTGCTGGATCCCGAGGATGAACGCGGACCTGGAGCGCATTTGGCCTTGCCCCACCTCTCACGCGACCCAGTAGTGCTCCCGAGGGTAGTGGCGGCGCAGTGCGAAAACGGGATATCCGGCACATTCGGCCCTCGCTGGTACCGCCTGCGTCAGCCGCCGATGCGTCGGTCGGCGGCCGAGGCCGACCAGCATTCGCTCACGAAGCTGCTCGCGATGTCGTCGAGCCGCTCGGGGAACAGCCGCCACTCGGCGATGCTCCGTGCCTCGACGAACCGCGATCCGACCAGCTCGTCGGCGAGCATCTCGGCGTCGGCCGCCGGATGGATCGGGTCGCGGGTGTGGCCCACGACCAGGGCGGGCGCCTGGATCTCGCGGCGCTGCTTCGAGAACGGTGCGACTCGGCCGAAGAACAGGCCGTGCACCGTCGCGGCCATCGCGGCGGGGCGCTGGTCGAGGGTGTCCAGCCCGATGCCGACCCAGAACGGGACCACGCCGCGTGGCACGGCACGGGAGACCATCCGGACTCCCGACACCAGCGGGGGCAGGAACCGGGAGACGAAGAGCAGGGGCGCGAAGGCGAGGATCCCGGCCTCCACCGCGTTGTCCAGCACCGGCATCTCGATCAGCAGGCCCTGGACCCGCTCGGGCGCGAGCACCGCGGCCTCGAGGGAGACGTTGGCGCCGAGCGAGGTCCCGCCCAGCACGGCGCGGTCGGCGCCGAGGTGGTCGAGCAGCGCGATCACCTGCTCTCCGAACGCGGTCATCGAGTAGAGCAGCGGGTCGCTGGGCCGGTCCGAGCGCCCGTGCCCGAGCAGGTCGACGGTGACCACGTGGGCGCCCGCGGACGCGGCGAGCTTGCGGGCCAGCGGCTCGTGCATGCGCCGCGGCATCAGCTGCCCGTGGACGAGCACGACCCAACGGTCGCCGCCGCCGTACTCGGTGTACTCGAGGCGATGCCCGTCGTGGAAGAACTGACCGATGCGTTCGGAGACCAGGGTCATGGTGCAAGTTTCCCACGGGTAACCCAACGGCGGTGGCACCACGATCGCGGCGAGGCGCGGTCCGTTTTGTCCTCGATTTGTGCCCACGTGTGCCTCGGTTTCGGGGAGGATTGGTCCCGGTGGACGAGGGAGGAATGACCGCAGCCTGGCGACGCGTGCTCGTGGCCGGGTTGGTGGCCTGCACCCTGGCGGCAGGCCTGGTCGGGATCGAGATCTCCCACCACACCGACGTGACCGCCAACTGGTGGCCGGCCGCGGGTGTCAGCGTGGCTGCGCTGTTCGTCGCGCCGCGGGCGTGGTGGCCTCGGCTGCTGGTGGCGCTGTACGTCGCGAACCTGCTGGCGAACGTCATCGGCGGGCACGACTGGGACGCATCGTTGCTCCTCGCGCTCTCCGACGTGGCGGAGACGGCGGTGGTCTGTTGGGGCGTCCGGCGGGTGATCGGACGCCACCTCGAGGCGCCGTCCGACCTCGCCTGGCTGGTGACGATCTCCCTGGCCGGGGCCGCCGTCGCGGCGACCGGGGTCGCGCTCACCTCGTGGGCCTTGCTCGACGGCGAGCTCCGATCGACGCTCCTGGTGACCACCGGATCGCACTGGGCATCGGTCCTGGTGATCGCCCCGGTCGGCATGCTCCCTCGGCGGCAGATCCGCCGACCCCCGACCGTTGCGTCAGTGCTTCACGGCCTCGTGATCGCCGCAGTGACGCTGCTGGCGTTCGGCACCAGGACCGAGCTCACCCTCGCATTCGTCCCGCTGCCCTTCCTGATCTGGGCCGGCATCGCGTTCGGGTCGCGGGTCGTGGTGGTCGAGCAGGTGGTGATGGCCACGGCGATCACCTGGCTGACCGTCGCCGACAAGGGCCCGTTCGTGACCGCCGACCATCCGGCGGGCAGCGTCCTGAGCAACCTGCTCACCCAGCTCTACCTGGTCTGCCTGGTCGTCACCGGCCTGCCGCTCGCGCTCGCGGTGCGCCAGCAGCTCCGGGCGCACATGACCGTCCGGAACGAACAGCGTCGCACCGAGGCGGTGATCGACTCCTCGACCACGCCGACGATCGTCACCGACAGCCGCGGCGTCGTGGTCCTGGCCAACCCGGCCGTGACCCGGCTCACCGGATTCACCAGCGACGACCTGGTCGGCCACGGCTTCTGGCAGCGGCTGATGCCGCCGGGACGGTGGGAGACGATCGCGAAGGAGTTCGCCGATCCGAGCCTCGTCCCGACCGCGGGCGAGACCGTGGTGCTGACCGTGACGGGCGGCGAGCGCGTGGTCACCTACTCGAACGGCCGCTACCACAGTCCCGACGACGGGTCGCTCCAGTACGTGCTCACGATGAACGACATCACCGAGGAGCGCGCGACCCAGCACCTCCTGCAGCACCTGTTGCGGTCCGCCACGACCGTGGCGATCGTCGGCACCGACCGCTCCGGCCGGATCACCGTGGTCAACTCCGGTGCCGAAGCGCTGCTGCGCTTCGACGCGCGGGACGCGACGTCCCGGTCCTTCCTCGACTTCCTCGACCCTGAGGAGCTGCGCCTGCGTGGCGTCGCCGCCGGCGTCCCCGTCGGGTTCGACGCCCTGGTCCACGACGTCACCGCGCTCGAGTCACGCACCCGCGACTGGACCTGGGTCCCGCCGGACGGCGTCCCACTCGTCGTGTCGATGACGACCAGCATGATCGCCGACGGCACCGGGAGCCCCATCGGCTACCTGATCGTCGCCCGCGACGTCACCGAGACCCGGCGCAACCAGGAGCTCCTGCGCGAGGCGCTGCACCGCGAGCAGCTGGCGGTCGACCACCTCCGTGCGCTCGATGACGCGAAGGACGACTTCGTGAGCACGGTGAGCCATGAGCTGCGGACTCCGTTGACCAGCATCATCGGCAGCATCGAGCTGCTCGAGGACGGCATGGCCGGAGAGCTGGCTCCCGAGCAGAAGCAGATGGTCGACGTGATCGAGCGCAACGCCGAGCGGCTGCTCGCCATGGCCAACGACCTCCTCACCCTCGCCAGCTACGAGAGCGTGACCGCCCCGCCGAAGCAGCCGCGAGCCGCTCGACCTGCGACGCGTCGTCCGAAGGCGAGCCACGTATCGGTCGACCGGCTTGCTGTCGAGTCGCCAGCTGGACGTGCGCGACGAGCTGCCCGACGCTCCCGGTCCTGGTCATCGGCGACGCGGCGTACCTCGAACGGGCGGTCACGAACCTGCTGTCCAACGCCATCAAGTTCACCCGAGACGGCGGGACGATCACCACCACGCTCTCGGCGAACGGCGACGGCACCTGCCGGCTGAGCGTCGCCGACACCGGCGTGGGCATCCCCGAGAACGAGGTCCACAACGTCTTCCAGCGGTTCTTCCGCTCCACGACTGCGCGCAGCGACGCGATCCAGGGCACCGGCCTGGGTCTGTCGATCGTGCGCTCGATCGTCGAGCGTCACCGACGGTCACATCGACGTGCAGCTCCGACAGGGCGAGGGGACCGCGTTCACGATCACCCTGCCGCTCGCCGCCCGCGCCCTGCCCGACGACCCGCGGTCAGCTCCGGTTGACCGCCGAGACGCACCGCCCGCAGCGAGGCGGTGACGATGTTCGGGTCCAGCCCGACGCCCCAGAGGATCTCACCGCCGACCACGCACTCGACGTACGCCGCCGCGATCGCGTCGCCGCCCGAGGACAGCGCGTGCTCGTGGTAGTCGAGCACGCGGACGTCCCAGTCCCAGGCCGGGTCGACGTCGCGCAGGCCGTTGATCGCGTCGACGAACGCGGCGATCGGGCCGTTGCCGGTGCCGTGCAGCTCGTGCAGCTCACCGTCGACGTAGACGTTCACCGTGAGCTGGTCCTTCTCCCCGGCCGCCGAGGAGGTGTGCACCGAGTTCAGCCGCAGCGGAGCCTCCCGGGTGAGGTACTCCTCCTGGAACGCCGCCCAGATGTCGTCGGACGACATCTCCCTGCCGGCGTCGTCGGTCTGCTGCTGGACGACCCGGCTGAACTCGATCTGCAGCCGGCGCGGCAGGTCGAGCTTGTGCTCGGACTTCATGATGTAGGCCACGCCGCCCTTGCCGGACTGGCTGTTCACCCGGATCACGGCCTCGTAGGTGCGGCCGACGTCCTTCGGGTCGATCGGCAGGTACGGCGCCTCCCAGGCGATCTCCGCCGACCGGCTTGCCCTGCTCCTCGGCGATCCGGTCGAGGTCCTCCAGCCCCTTCTTGATGGCGTCCTGGTGGGAGCCGGAGAACGCGGTGTACACCAGGTCGCCGGCGTAGGGGTGCCGCGGGTGCACCGGCAGCTGGGTGCAGTACTCGACCGTGCGCCGGATCTCGTCGATGTCGCTGAAGTCGATCTGCGGGTCGATGCCCTGGCTGAAGAGGTTCATCCCCAGCGTCACCAGGCAGACGTTGCCGGTGCGCTCGCCGTGGCCGAACAGGCAGCCCTCGACGCGGTCGGCGCCGGCCATCATCGCCAGCTCGGTCGCTGCGACCGCGGTGCCGCGGTCGTTGTGCGGGTGCAGGCTGATCGTGGTGAACTCGCGCCGGGTCAGCTGCCGGGAGAACCACTCGATCTGGTCGGCGTACACGTTCGGCGTGGCCATCTCGACGGTCGCCGGCAGGTTCAGGATGATCTCGCGGCCGTCGTCGGGCTGCCAGACGTCGGAGACCGCCTCGCACACCTCGACCGAGAACGGCAGCTCGGTGCCGGTGAAGATCTCCGGGCTGTACTCGTAGCCGATCACGGTCTTGTCGAGGTGGTTCTCGGCGTGCTTCATCACCAGCTGGGTGCCGCGGACCGCGATGTCCTTGATCTCGTCCTTGCCGGCGTGGAAGACCACCCGCCGGAACATCGGAGCCAGCGCGTTGTAGAGGTGGATGTTCGCCTTCGGTACGCCGACCAGCGACTGCACCGTCCGCTCGATCAGGTCCTCGCGCGCCTGGGTCAGCACCGAGATGGTGACGTCGTCGGGCACCTTGTCCCGCTCGATCAGCTGGCGCACGAACGCGAAGTCGGTCTCGCTGGCGCTCGGGAAGCCGACCTCGATCTCCTTGTAGCCCATCGAGACGAGCAGGTCGAACATCCGGTGCTTGCGCTCGGGGGTCATCGGGTCGATCAGCGCCTGGTTGCCGTCGCGCAGGTCGGTGGAGAGCCAGCGCGGCGCCTGGGTGATCTGCCGGGTGGGCCAGGTGCGGTCGGGCAGGTCGACGGGTGGGAACGCCCGGTAGCGGTGGATCGGCATGCCGCTGGGCGTCTGGGTGTTGTGGAACCGGCTCAGCCGGGAGTTCTCGAGGGTCATGTCTGTCTTCGCTGTCCTAGGAGTCGGAGTCGGAGCCGGCGTGCACGAACACTCCGCAGCGAGGGGGTCCGGACTGGGTCAGACCTCGCTGCGGCAGCGAAGAAGCAGGCTGCGCATGAACATGACCCGATCAGCATACAGCCGGACGGACGTCGGCGTAGCGTCATGTCCGTGCGCTCCGGAGGCAGCACCGACGAGGTCCTGGTGGCGCGGATCCACGCCGGCGACCAGCTCGCGCTCGGTCACGTCTACGACGCGTACGCCGCGACGGTCCACGGAGTCGCGCGTCGGGTCACCCGCGACGATCACCTGGCCGCCGACATCACCCAGGACGTCTTCACCCATCTGTGGGAGCTCCCCGACCGGGTCGACCTGACCCGCGGCACGCTGCGCGCCTACCTCGCCGTCCTCGCCCATCGTCGCGCCGTCGACGAGGTACGCCGAGCCGAGCGCCGCGCGCGGGTCGAGACCTCGGCCGCCACCGTCGACGTGGAGGACGGTCCCGAGCTCGTGGTCGTCGAGGGGGCGGCCGACGAGTCCCGCCGCCGGCGACTCGCCTCCGCCCTGGCAGCACTGCCGCCGGACCAGCGCTCGGCCCTCGAGCTGGCCTATTTCGGCGGGCTCACCTACCGTCAGGTGGCCCAGGCCCTGGGCATCCCGGAAGGCACCGCCAAGTCGCGGCTGCGACTGGCGATGAGCAGACTCCGGGCCGTGCTCGAGGAGGAGGTGATCCGGTGACGTCCGACGACGAGCTCGCCGCCCTCCTCGGCCTGGACGCGCTGACGTCCGTGGACATCGGCGAGCCACCGCCGACCGGCCTGCGCGACCGGACCCTCGTCGCGGCCGTGCAGGCCCGGGTTCCGGACCGGCCGGTCGACGCTGCCCGACCGTGCTCCCCCGACGACGCCTTCGCGCGGACCGTCGCCGACTTCGCCGCGCTCCTCGGCTCCCTGCCCGCCGACGTCTGGGACCGTCCGGCGCACGGTGAGCACGGTCGAGTCCGCGACCTCGTCGCCCACCTCATCGGGGTCGAGCGCCTGTCGCTGCGCTGGCTCGACCCCGAGGACGACGTACCGCTCGTCCTCGACCACGTCGCTGCGACACGCGACACGGTGGCCGAGCTCGCGGGCTCCGACCCCGCACTGCTCACCACGGTCTGGCGCGACACCGCGCTCGCGGTGGGTGCGGCAGCCGCGGCCGCAGACCCGAAGGCGCAGGTCTCCTTCCACGACTTCCTGACGAGCCCGGCGGGCTTCCTGGTGATCCGCACCTTCGAGGTGTGGGCGCACAGCATCGACGTCGCAGCCGCCGCGGACCGCCCGTCGCCGGCCCTCGACCCGGCCCGGATGGCGCTCATGTCCTCGCGCCTGATGGCCGCCGTCCCCCTCGCGCTTGCGGTGCGCAGCTCGACGGCACCGAGCCGCACCGCCCGCTTCGTGCTCACCGGATCCGCCGGCGGGTGCTACTCGGTGCCCCTGCACCCGGGCGACCTGGTCGATCCGGTGGCGGAGGCGGACGTCCTGGTGGTCGCCGACGCCGTCGACATCTGCCGCCTCGCGGCGCGACGGCTCGACCCGACGGAGCTCGAGGCTGTCGTCGAGGGCGACCGGGCTCTCGCGCACGCCGTGCTCGCAGGGCTCGACGCATTCGCGCGCGACTGACCACACCGCGACCGGTCTGGACCGGGGTGATCCAGCGCGCCCGGGCACGCGAATACCTCTCGAACCGACACCCCACAGGAGGAACCCATGAGCTACCTGGTCACGATGAAGCTCCCCGGAGACGTCGCCGTCTTCGCCAAGGCGCTGGCCGAGCGCGCCGACGAGTTCCGCGCCATCGGCGAGAAGGCGCGCGCCGCCGGCGCACTCCACCACCGGTTCGGCTTCGGCGACGGCTACGTGCACGTCATCGACGAGTGGGAGAGCATCGGTGAGTTCGAGGCCTTCTTCAGCGAGCCGACGATGCAGGCCTTCATCGGCTCGACCGGCGGCGACACCTCGGCGCCCCCGGAGATGGTCGTCAGCGAGGCCGTCTCCAGCCCGGACGAGTTCTGAGCCGACACCCCGCGAGGCACGAGCGCGGGTCGGCGTGCTGACGCGGCCGGTCACCGGCCGAGGCCCGCCTCCCTGGCGCGCACGATCGCGGCCGAACGGTCCGCCACCTGGAGCTTGACCAGGATCGACGACAGGTGGTTGCGCACGGTCTTCTCGCTCAGGTCGAGCTCCCGGGCGATCACCGAGTTCCGCTTGCCGGCGGCGAGCCGGTCCAGGACCTCACGCTCCCGACGAGTCAGCTCCGGGAACGCACCCTGGGCCAGCTGTGCCTCGAGGAAGAATCCGACGATCCGGCGAGCGACCGAGGGGCCGAACGCGGTTCCACCCGAGGCGAGGGCCTGGATGGTGGCCACCAGCTCGGCGGCGTCGGCACCCTTGAGGAGGTAGCCGCGGGCGCCGGCGCGCATCGCGCCGTACACGCTCTCGTCGTCGTCGTGCATGGTCAGCACCAGGACGGGCAGCTCGGGCAGCTCCGTGGCGAGCGCCGCGGTCACCTCGATGCCGCTCAGGTCCGGCATCCGCATGTCCGTGACCACGACGTCCGGCTCCAGCCGCCGCACCAGCTCGAGCAGCTCTCGTCCGGTCGACGCCTGGCCGACGAGCGCGATGCGGTCTCTCGTCCGCGAGCACCGCTGCCACGCCGTAGCGATACATCGGGTGGTCGTCGGCGAGCACCACCCGGATCTCGGGGTCCGGAGTCGCGGTCACGTGGCCTCCTGCAGCGGCAGCACCGCGCGGACACGCGTCCCGTGGTCCGGTTCGGCGGAGACGGTGAGGACGCCGCCGACCGCCTCGGCACGCTGCCGCATCGAGTCCAGCCCGACGCCACCCGGCCGAGGACGGACCGCACCGGTGCCGTCGTCGGCAACCTCGACCACCAGCTGGTCGCGGTGGCCACTCAGGGCCACACGGATCCGCCGGGCGCGGGCGTGGCGGGCGGCGTTGGTCAGCGCCTCCCCGGCGATCCGGTGGGCCGTCACCGCGACCTCACCGGGCACCCGCGCCAGGTCACCGCTCTCGACCAGCTCGACCTCGACCTCCCCGGCCGCTGCGACGGCGTCGACGTGCCTCCGGACGGCGCCGAGCAGGTCGACGTCGCCAGGGCCGAGGTCCTCGATGATGTCGCGAACCTCGGCAACCAGCGACTCGACCTCCCGGTGCAAGACCTCGAGGATCTCAGGGAGCCGCTCCGGGTGCGTGCCCAAGGACCTGCGCGCCGCCTCGAGCCCGAGCGCGACGCCGGACAGCGACGGACCGAGGCCGTCGTGCAGGTCCTCGCGCAGGCTGCGCCGTTCTCCCTGTCGCACGGCGAGCACCCGGGTCCGGGACTCGGCGAGCTCCCGAGCGAGTACGCCGGCGCGGACCGCGGCCGACACCGGCCCGACGATCGCGTCGATGAAGTCGCGATCACGCCGACCGAACCGCTCACCCTCGGTCCTCGGGGCGACGGCGAGGACGCCGACAGGTTCACCGGCGTACTCGAGCACGACCTCGTGCCCGACGTCCGAATCGGCCGCGCCGACCCGCGCAAGGACGCGCCCGTCGGCCCCGCACACCCGGACCGCGGGCGACCTCAGCGCGAGCGCGATGCCCGAGAGCATCGGCACGAGGTCCGTCGGGTCGGTGCCGGCGCCACGGAGCCCTTCGGTGACCCGGCTGAGAGCACGCACGGGATCGGTGCGGTCACCGTAGACGAGCCGCGTGAGCACGCGCTGGGACCAACGGTGCAGGGGCACCAGGACCAGGCCGACGGTCGCAGCAGCGAACAGGTTCGGAACCGCGCCCGACGCCACAACCCCTGTGATCAGCGCGACCAGGGCGAAGTAGGTCACCACCGCGACCACTGTCAGGCCCCCGTAGAGCAGCCCGCTGCGCAGCACCAGCTTGATGTCGAACAGCTGGTGCCGCACGATCCCGATCAGCAGCGTGATCGTGGTGACCACGGTCAGGACGAACATCACCGGCGGCGGGGCCACGAAGACGCCGACCATGAGCGGCATCACCGACACCACCAACCAGGCCAGCTGCTCCCGCTCGGGGGACTGCGCGCGGCGCAGCCTCCGCAGCGTCCAGGCGAAGGTGACGACGACCAGCAGGACCTCGACCGCGGCGGCTGCCACGGCGAGGCCCACGAATGCGGTCTGGGCGTGACCGCCGGACACCGGGTTGTGCCCGAGCTGGTGGCCCGGCGCCACCGACTGGTAGGCGTCGTCGAGCATCGCGACTCCCGCGCCGGCGAGCAGCGCACCAGCCCAGCCGATCCGCACCACCCACCGACCGAAGGCGGTCACGGCGTGACCCGAGGGATAGATCGCCGGAAGCACGGTGGCGCCGAGTGGGAGGGCCGTGACCCACATCCACGACCCGAGCCATGCGGCTGGAGCGCGCCCCGGCAGGTCGTGGTGGAAGGCGGCAAGCGTCCACCCCTCGCCGGCGACCGTGACCGCACTGACTGCGGCGACGTACAGCATCAGCCAGCCGACGCGGTGTGCGGGCCGGAGGAGGAGCAGCACCGCTGCGATCACCCCGAACACGACCCCGTTCAGTGCGTTGTTGAGCACGTTGTCGGCGACCATCCCGTGCCAGCTGCGCTGGCCGGGCCCCACGGCGAGCCAGGTGCCGACCACGGACAGCACGGCCGTCGCGAGGCCCGACGCAGGCGCGGCCAGGGACGCCGCGCCCGATCGCGTCGGCGTCGCTGCCCCTGGATCTGCGAGCACTGCCACGGAAGCATTCTCGACCGCTCCGGTCCCGATCGCAGCCGTTCTGACCGGGAGGATGTCCCGGTTCCACCGGGACATCGGCCCCTCCCACGGCGCCCGTCCCCGCCGTGACGCTGGAGCACCGCGCGGCACCGGGCTGCGCACCACCGAGGAGGAGCCATGCGTCACTTCGTCAAGATCCAGGTCCAGGAACACCCGATCCGTACCGAGGCCGTGCTGCTCGTCCTCGCCTTCGGGTTCTTCATGCTCAGTGCCGCGGGTCAGCCGGGTTCGGGCTGGGAGGACGGCCCGAAGTGGATCGGCGACCCGTCGTGGTTCATCTTCCTCGCGCTGGCACTCAGCTTCCTCGTGGTCGGCGCCGTCGCCGTGGTCCGCCGTCTGCGCGCCCGGGCTGCGGCATGAGCGCCCGCGCCCGTCTCGGCGCCCGTCTTGGAGTCGGCCTGGTCGCGGTCGGCGCGGCAGCCGTCTCCGGTCCGGCGCACGCCGGGTCACCCGCCGAGCACTACTCATTCTCCTTCGACGAGTCGGCGACGACCCGGATCGACGGTCTGGGCACCGGCTGCCCCGACTTCACCGGAACGATGGTCGAGAGCCGACACGACGAGCTGTCCGGAGCAATGCTCTCCGACGGCACCGTCCACGGTCGCACGGTCGCGACCTCGCAGATCAGCCTCGTCCCCGACGACCCGGCAGCGACCTCCTACACCGGCAGCGTCGTCTTCCGCGAGACCGGCACCTACGTGAACGACGGTCAGGACGACTGGCACGAGACCGCCACAGTGCACGGCACACTGCGTGGTAGCGACGGCTCGCTGACCCACCTCACCGAGGTCGCTCACCTCGCGGTCGACGCGCAAGGCACGGTGCGATCGTCGTTCGACCGGATGCACTGCTCCTGAGGCAGCGCCCTAGGGTGGCGGGCATGGTCACGCTGCTGGTGATCCACCACTCCCCCACTCGCGCCATGACGGCGCTGACCGATCAGGTGCTCGCCGGGACCCGTGACCCGGAGATCACCGGGGTCGACGTCCTCGAGCGCGCGGCGCTGGACTTCGCGTCCGGCGCCGCGTCGCACGAGGACATCCTCGCCGCGGACGGCTACCTGCTCGGCACCACGGCGAACTTCGGCTACATGAGCGGGGCACTCAAGCACGTGTTCGACTCGACGTTCCTCCAGGTCGGTGGCGCGCTGGACCCGAGCGGCGCCGCCGGCGAGTCCGCGGGAGAGACCGCCGGCAGGCCGTTCGGGCTCTACGTCCACGGTCGCTACGACACCACCGGCGCGGTCCGCTCGGTCCTGTCGATCGTGGGCGCACTTGGCTGGAAGCAGGGATACGACGTGCTCGAGGCGATGGGCGACGTCACCGGAGCAGAGCGCGAAGCGGCCTACGCCCTGGGCGCTACGATCGCCGCGTTGCTGTCGCCATGAGGCCGCGGTCCGGCCGAGCGACGTCGTCCGGGCGGCCGGCGGAGGAGGGTTCGTGCTTCGACGTACGGTCGTCCTCCTGTCGTTCGCATCCTTGTCGTCCGCCCTGCTCGTCTCGGCCTGCGGCACCACGGTCCGCAAGGACACCGAGGCCGACCGACTGACTCCACCGAAGTCCGGGACGTGCCGCGACCTGCGGGCCGCGGATCTCGAGGAGCCCAGCAACGCCACCCCGGTGGTGCCCTGCACGCAGCCGCACACCGCCGAGACGTTCCAGGTGGGCACGCTGCCGGCGGACACCGGGTCGTCCTACGACGACCTGCGCCACGGTCGGTTCGCCTTCGACACGTGCGCGCAGGCGTTCCGCGACTTCCTCGGGGCCGACGACAGCCTCGCCCTGCGGATCCAGCTCTCGTGGGCGTGGTTCCGGCCCTCGCAGCGAGGCTGGGACCGCGGAGCTCGCTGGTACCGCTGCGACGTGGTCGGAGGCCCGGACGACGCGACCACGCTGCGCGACCTTCCGGTCGAGGCTCGCGGGCTGTTCGCCACCGAGCGGCCCGACCAGTGGCTGACCTGTGCCCGCGGTACGACGGTCGCGCACGCGTCGAAGGTCCCGTGCTCGGAGCCGCACGACTGGCGCGCCGTGACCGCCATCAAGGTCGGGTTGCCCGATGACCCGTATCCCGGCGACCGGATCGTCGAGGTCCGGTCGCGTGACCGGTGCTCGGACTGGGTCGGTGCCTGGTCGAACTACGCCCCCGACTACGACTTCGGGTACACCTGGTTCCACGAGGCCGAGTGGGAGACCGGCAACAGGCGCTCGGTCTGCTGGGCGAGGACCGACCGGTGAGCCGCGGGACACACGCGGCGAGAGTGGCCGTCACGGTCGTCGCCGCGGTCGCTCTCGCCACGGTCGGGGCGTGCAGCGGCGGTGGCGCGCCGCGTGCCGAGCGCACGACGAGCACGCCGTCGCCGGCTCCGTCGCCGCCTTCGTCGCCGCCGCCGCGGCACGCGTGCTACGCCCTCGACTTCGCCGAGGCGGCCCGTCCGAGCACCACGGCCGATCCGGTGCCGTGCTCGGCACCGCACACCACGACGACGATCTCGGTGGGCACCATCCACCCGGTGGTGGACGGCCACCTGCTCGCGGTGGACTCCGACACCGTCCAGCAACAGATCGCGCAGCGTTGCCGGGCCCGTCTCGCCCGGCACCTCGGCGGCGACGCCGAGACCCGGCGGCTGAGCCGGCTGACCGTCGTGTGGTTCAGCCCCTCTCTCGCCGACAGTGACCGCGGCGCTCTGTGGTTCCGGTGCGACCTCGTGGCCCTCGCAGGTCGCGATCGGCTCGCGAACCTGCCCCGCCGTACGCAGAACCTGCTGGCGTCCGACGGCGTCCTCGACCGGTTCGGCACCTGTGGCACCTCTTCCCCGGCGGCCGACGGCTTCGTCCGGGTGATCTGCTCGGCCCGGCACACCTGGCGCGCGCGGGCCACCGTCGCGCTGCCCGAGAAGGCCCGCTACCTCGGCAAGGCGGCCGAGGCCGCCGCGGACTCCCAGTGCCACGACATCGACGCCCGGTTGGCATCCGACGTCCTTCGCCTGAAGTGGAGCTTCGAGTGGCCCACCCGTGAGCAGTGGGACGCGGGCCAGAGGTACGGCCTGTGCTGGACCCCGGACCCGGCCTGAGGACGGCCCTCAGCGCACCGGACAGCCGGCCGCCGCGAGCGTCTTCTTGACCTCGCCGATGCGCAGCGTCCCGAAGTGGAACACGGTCGCCGCGAGGACCGCGTCTGCCCCGGCCGCGACGGCAGGCGGGAAGTGCTCGAGAGCACCGGCCCCACCGCTGGCGATCACCGGGACCGAGACGGCCCGGCGCACCGCGCTGATCAGCTCGAGGTCGAAGCCGCTCTCCGTGCCGTCGGCATCCATCGCGTTCAGCAGGATCTCCCCGGCACCGAGCTCGGCAGCCTGCACGGCCCACGCGATGGCGTCCAGCCCGGCGGACTTCCGGCCGCCGTGCGTGGTCACCTCGAAGCCGGAGTCGCCCACCGAGTCCTGCCCGGGCGCCGTCCGGCGGGCATCGACCGAGAGCACCAGCACCTGGTTGCCGAACCGGTCGGCGATCTCGGCGACCAGCTCAGGTCGCTGGATCGCGGCCGTGTTCACCGCGATCTTGTCCGCACCCGCCCGCAGCAGCCGGTCGACGTCCTCGACGCTGCCGACCCCGCCACCGACCGTCAGCGGGATGAACACCTGCTCCGCGGTCCGGGAGACGATCTCCAGCGTGGTCGCTCGGCCCTCGTGGGACGCGGAGATGTCCAGGAAGGTGAGCTCGTCGGCGCCCTCGGCGTCGTAGACCTTCGCCAGCTCGACCGGGTCACCGGCGTCCCGGAGCTCGCGGAAGTTGATGCCCTTCACGACCCGGCCGCCGTCGACGTCCAGGCACGGGATCACCCGCACGGCGAGACTCACAGGAACCGCTCCGGCCAGGTCAGGCGCAGCGCGTCCTCGAGGGTGAACCGGCCTTCGTAGAGCGCAGTGCCGATGATCGCGCCCTCCACCCCGACGGGGACCAGGTCCATCAGTGCCTCCAGGTCGGCCAGCTCGGTGATCCCACCGGACGCCACGACCGGCCGGTCGGTGACCGCGCAGACGCTGGTGAGCAGGTCGAGGTTCGGGCCCTGCAGCATGCCGTCCTTGTTGACGTCGGTCACGACGTAGCGCGCACAGCCCTCGGCGTCGAGACGGGCCAGCACCTCGTAGAGGTCGCCGCCTTCGCGGGTCCAGCCGCGCGCCGCCAGCGTCGACCCGCGTACGTCGAGCCCGATCGCCACCCGGTCGCCGTACGTCGCGATCGCGGCCGCGCACCACTCCGGCTCGCTCCAGCGCGGCGGTGCCGATGTTGACCCGCCGGCACCCGGTCGCCATCGCCGCCTCGAGCGAAGCGTCGTCGCGGATGCCGCCACTCATCTCGACCTTGATGTCCAGCGTGCCCACGATCTCGGCCTGGAGCGCGCGATTGTTCGCCACGCCCGAACGCAGCGTCCAGGTCGACCAGGTGCAGCCACTCGGCGCCGGCCTCCTGCCAGCGCAGCGCGGCCTCGATCGGGTCACCGAACCGCTTCTCGGACCCGGCCACCCCCTGGACCAGCTGAACGGCCTGTCCGCCGGCGATGTCGACGGCCGGCAGCAGCTCGAGGTGCGCGTTCACAGAAGAGCTCCTGACTCGTTGGGGGTTAGAGGGTGAAGGCCGCGATGACCGGGAGGACCAGCGCCGCGACGAGGAGGGCGGCGAGCCGGGCCTGCCAGTCCGGCCGGACCACCCAGACGACGACCTGGACGAAGAGCAGCCCGACCAGGAGGAGGTTGAGCCGGGTGCGGCGGCGACGCGCGAGCACGCCGGTCTGGCGACCGGTGATCAGCGGCGTCAGCCGCTTGCGCATCGCGTTGCGCCGCGCGCGCCGCTGGGCCTGTCGCTGGGCCTGTCGCTGGGCCTCGCGCGAGCTCGGGCGGCCGCGCGCACCGCCGCCTCGCGCTCGCGCACCTCCCGCCGGCGGGCGCGTTCCTTGCTCACCGGGACTCCCGCAGGGAGCCACCCAGTTCGCCAGCAGCCGGGCGCCGGCATCCCCGGACTTCTCCGGGTGGAACTGCGTCGCGCACAGCGGGCCGTTCTCGACCGCGGCGACGAACCGGTCGCCACGCTTCTCATCGGGCCCGGTCTCGGCCCAGGTCACCAGGGGCGCCCGGGTGCGGCCGTTGGTGACCAGAGTCCAGTCGCGCACGCCGTAGGAGTGCACGAAGTAGAACCGCTCCTCCTCGACCCCGGCGAACAGAGCGCTGCCCTCCGGCACCTCGACCGTGTTCCACCCCATGTGCGGCACGACGGACGCCTGGATCCGCTCGACCGTGCCCGGCCACTCCCCGCATCCCGCGGTGGTGACGCCGTGCTCGACCCCGGTCTCGAAGAGCACCTGCATGCCGACGCAGATGCCGAGCACCGGCCGACCACCGGCGAGGCGGCGGCCGATGATCTCCGGTCCCTTCACGCGCTCGAGGCCGGCCATGCACGCCGCGAACGCGCCGACTCCGGGCACGACCAGTCCGTCCGCGTCCAGCGCCGCCTGTCTGTCACCGGTCAGGACCACCTCGGCGCCGGCACGTTCGAGCGCGCGGACCGCCGAGCGGAGGTTGCCCGAGCCGTAGTCGAGGACGGTGACACTGGGGCTCAGAGTGTCCCCTTCGTGGAGGGCATGCCGGTCTCGCGCGGGTCGAGCGCGACCGCGTCGCGGAGCGCCCGCGCGACCGCCTTGAACTGGGCCTCGACGACGTGGTGCGGGTCGCGGCCGGACAGCACCCGGACGTGCAGCGCGATCTGGGCGTGGTGCGCCAGCGTCTCGAAGACGTGCCGGGTCAGCGAGCCGAGATAGCCGTCGCCGCCGATGGCGACGTGCTCCTGGCCCTCCGGCTCGCCGGTGTGCACGCAGTACGGGCGGCCGGACACGTCGACGGCGCACTGCACCAGCGCCTCGTCCAGCGGCACCAGCGCGTCACCGAAACGGCGGATGCCGGCCTTGTCGCCGAGCGCCTCTCGCAAGGCGTCGCCGAGCACGATCGCGGTGTCCTCGACCGTGTGGTGGGCGTCGATGTGGGTGTCGCCGTCGGTCTGGACGGTCAGGTCGACGAGCGCGTGCCGGGCGAAGGAGGACAGCATGTGGTCGTAGAACCCGACGCCGGTGCTGACATCGGCGCGGCCCGTGCCGTCGAGGTCCAGCTCGACGAGGACCTTGGACTCCTTGGTCTCGCGCTCGATCCGTGCAGTCCTCACGTCGTCAACCTCCAGCAGGGCGGCGCGGAACGCCACCATCTCCTCCGCGGTGCCGATCGACACGCGCAGCCATCCGTCCGGACCAGTCTCCCGGATCAACACTCCCCTCTGCAGCAGACCCTCCCAGACCGCGTGGCGGTCCTCGAAGCGCCCGAAGAGGCAGAAGTTGGCGTCGGAGTCCGCGACCTCGAGACCACGGTCGCGCAGCCAGGTCACGGTCCGGTCGCGCTCGCGACGCAGCTCGTCGACGTTCGCGAGCAGCTCGTCGGCGTGCCGCAGCGCTGCCACCGCCGTGGCCTGGGTGACCGCGGACAGGTGGTACGGCAGCCGCACCACCCGCAGGGCGTCGCAGATCTCGGTCGCCGCGACGAGATAGCCGACCCGGGCGCCGGCGAGCGCGAACGCCTTGCTCATCGTCCGGGTCACCACCAGGTTGCGGTGCTCGTCGAGCAGCTCCAGGGCCGACGGGGTGCCCTCGCGGCGGAACTCGGCGTAGGCCTCGTCGATCACGACCAGGCCGTCGTGGCGCGCCGCCAGCGCACACAGGGTGCCGATGACGTCGTGCGGCAGGGCGGTGCCGGTCGGGTTGTTCGGCGACGGCAGCAGCACGACGGACGGTTCGTGCTCGTCGAGCAGCTCCCGCGCGTGGTCGAGGTCGAAGGAGAAGTCGTCGTGCCGCCGACCGGCGATCCAGGGCGTCATCGCGTCGCGGGCGTACTCCGGGTACATCGAGTACGTCGGCGCGAACGACACGGCCGTTCGTCCGGGTCCGCCGAACGCCTGCAGGACCTGCAGCATCACCTCGTTCGAACCGTTCGCGGCCCAGACCTGGTCCGGCCCGATCCCGCGTCCTCCCGAGGTGTTGAGGTACTCCGCCAGGGCCTTGCGCAGCTCGGCGAACTCCCGGTCGGGGTAGCGGTTGAGCGTGCCTGCGACCTCGGCCACGGCGGCCGCGATGTCCGCGACCGTCGCGGCGGACGGCGGGTAGGGGTTCTCGTTGACGTTGAGCTGCACCGGCACGTCGAGCTGCGGGGCGCCGTACGGCTCGACGCCCCGGAGCTCCTCGCGCAGGGGTGGCCAGGTCATCGGCGGTCAGCCCTCCCCGAAGCGCACCCGGACCGCAGCGCCGTGTCCGGGAAGGTCCTCGGCGTCGGCAAGGGTGGTCACGTGGTCGGCGACGTCGGCGAGCGCGTCCCGGGAGTACTCCACGACATGCACGGCCTTGAGGAAGGCGCGCACCGACAGGCCGGAGGAGTGGCACGCACACCCGGCGGTCGGCAGCACGTGGTTGGACCCCGCGCAGTAGTCGCCCAGTGACACCGGCGCGTAGGGGCCGACGAACACCGCGCCTGCGTTGCGCACCCGCGCCGCGACCTCCGACGCCCGGGCGGTGTGGATCTCGAGGTGCTCGGCTGCGTAGGCGTTCACCACGTCGAGCCCCTGCTCCACGTCGTCGACCAGGACGATGCCGGACTGCTCGCCGGCGAGAGCCGTGCGGATGCGGTCGACGTGCTTGGTCGCCGCCACCTGCACCTCGAGCTCGCGCTCGACCGCGTCGGCCAGCGCCACCGAGTCGGTGACCAGCACCGAGGCGGCCATCGGGTCGTGCTCGGCCTGGCTGATCAGGTCGGCTGCGACCAGAGCCGCCTCTGCCGTGTCGTCGGCGAGGATCGCGATCTCGGTCGGACCGGCCTCGGAGTCGATGCCCACCACGCCCTTGAGGAGCCGCTTCGCCGACACCGTGTAGATGTTGCCCGGGCCGGTGACCAGGTCGACCCGACGGCACGGTCCCGCGCCGTAGGCCAACATCGCGATCGCCTGGGCACCGCCGACGGCGTACACCTCGTCGACGCCCAGGAGCGCACAGGCCGCGAGGATCGTCGGGTGCGGCAAGCCGGCACCCCACTCCCCGAACGCAGCCTTCTGCGGCGAGCTGGTCAGCGCGATCGACGCGACGCCGGCGACCTGCGCCGGGACGACGTTCATCACCACGCTGGAGACCAGCGGCGCCACCCCTCCGGGCACGTACAGGCCGACGCGGTCGACCGGGACCATCCGCTGGGTCACCCGGGCACCTGCGCCGAGGTCGGTGACCACGTCGCGCTCGAGCTCGGCCTCGCAGGTGGCACGCAACCGCCGGATCGACTCCTCCAGTCCGGCGCGCACTTCCGGGTCGAGCGTCTCGAGGGCTCGGGTCAGTGCCTCGGCGGGCACCGCGACGTCGTCCTGCTCGACGCCGTCGAACCGGGCGGAGTACTCGACGATCGCCGCGACCCCCCGGGCACGCACGTCCTCGCAGATCGGCCGGACCACCTCCAGGGCGGCGTCGACGTCGAACTGTGCCCGCGGCACCAGCGTGCGGTAGTCGGGCGCCGTCGCGTCCGGGGACGCCGCGGCGGCGCCCCTGAGGTCGACCCGGCGAATCATGGCTCCAGTCTAGGGAGGACCGCGACGCGCGCCCGCCACGATTTCAGTGCGCGGGCACGGTGCTGCCGTAGCGTGCTCCTCGTGAGGACCGTTCCGGTGTTCCCGCTGAACGCGGTGCTGTTCCCCGGAGTCGTCACCCCGCTGCACATCTTCGAGGACCGGTACCGGGCCCTGATGCGCGACCTGCTGGCGGTGCCGGATCCGACCGACCGCACGTTCGCCGTGGTCGCGATCCGCGAGGGCTACGAGGTCGGCGACCGGGGCGTGCAGTCGCTGCACCGGGTCGGCACCCTCGTCCAGCTCACCGAGGTCGAGCGGTACGACGACGGGCGCTTCGACATCGAGGTCACCGGGCGCCAGCGGATCGTGCTGGACGAGGTGAACCCCGGCGGTGAGTACCTCACCGCCACCGGCGACCTGGTCGACGACGAGGAGGACACCGAGGAGGCCGCGGACGAGGCCACCCGCACGCTCCGAACGTTCGAGGAGTACCGCGTCGCCCTTTCGACCATGCGCGGCGGCCCCGTGCTCGCCGGGCAGATGCCCCGCGATCCGGCGTACCTCTCCTACACGCTCGCCGCCACCTGCCTGTTGAGCCAGAACGAGCGCCAGCAGCTCCTCGAGGCGCCCGATGCCCTCACCCGGCTCCGGGCGCTGCGCCGGTCGCTGCGGGAGGAGATGCGCGCGATGCGAGCCCTGCCCAGCCTTCCGGCGACCGAGGTGGCGCGCACCCGGTGGTCCCCGAACTAGCGCGCCGGACCCCGGACGTCATGACGAAGAAACGATCCAGTGGAGCGACCCCGGCCGCGGTCGCCCTCACCCGCGCGGGCGCGCCCTCCCGACCGTGCTCGACGACTCGGCCGAGGAGCAGCCCATCGTCCACGTGAGTGGGGGACGCCGGGGTCTCGACCTCGGGCTCGACCCGGCGGACCCGGCGCGCGTCACCGGCGCCACGCTCGCCGCGATCGGTCGAGGCTGGCCGACCGTCCTCGGCCGAGTCGCGAACGCTACCGGTCCTGCGGCTCGCGACGCCGGCGCTCGTCGATCCCCCACAGCACGCCGACCACGCCCAGCAGCGCGGTGATCGGCCAGACGAGGAACGCTCCGCGGGCATGGGTCTTGAGCTGCATCGGGACCTTCGCGCCCGTGGCCGCGTGCTCCAGTGCCTTGCCCGGGTCGGGCGGGCCGACCCACAGGCCGACCTCGAGCATCACCCACGCTGCGAGGAACGCGCCGCCCGCGACCAGCAGGACCGTGGCCAGCGGGTCTCGGCGCCGGAGAGCAGCGAGGGCGACCCCACTGACCAGGCCACCCACCGCGGCGATCACGACGTACCACCCGTCGGCGGCGACCTCCCGGCCGAGCTGCTCCTCGCTCAGCTGCCCCGCGGTGGCCGTCCGGGTGTACTCGGCGAGCGGAGTCACCTGCCACCAGACCAGGGCGGCGATCGCACCCAGGACCGCGAACCACCCCAGCACGAAGCCGGCGTCGCGCAGGAGCGGAAGGTGCCCGACGTGCCGCCGCGCGCGGCGCTGCGGCGGTGACGCGTCCGGCGGCCCGGAAAGCGGACCCGGGGGCGGCGACCCTGCCGGCTCGGTCGTCCCGGCCCCGGTCATCCCAGACACCCCGGCCCCAGCAGCTGCTTGAGGTCGGCGAACAGGGCCGGGCTGGGCGCAACCCGATGACCGTCATCGACCCGGTAGACCCGGGTGGTGGCTCGGGTGAGCAGCTTGAGCTGGACCTCGGACATGCCGGGATGGGTGCGCAGGATCTCCTTGAGCTGCTCGATGACCGGGGGCGTGCACCGGGTCGACGGCAGCGTGATCACGACCGGCCCGCTCGGGCCGTCGCTGAGGTCCGGCAAGGTGACTTCCTGACCGTGCAGCTCGGGCTGGTCCTTCTGCCGGGAGAGCCGACCCCGGACGGTCACGATCGCGTCAGGGGTGAGCACGTTGGCGGCCAGCTGGTAGGAGCTCGGGAAGAGCAGCACGTCGATCGCGCCCTCGAGGTCCTCGAGCGTCACCATCGCCCAGGTGTCGCCACGCTTGGTCACCTTGCGCTGCACCGAGGTGATCAGGCCGGTCACGGTCACGCTCGACCCGTCCGGGCGCTCCTCGTCGAGCATCAGCTGGCCGATGGTGCAGTCACGCGACGCCGACAGCACGTGCTCCATGCCGAGCAGTGGATGGTCGGAGACGTAGAGGCCGAGCATCTCGCGCTCGTGGCCCAGCAACGTCATCTTGTCCCAGTCGTCGATCTCGGGCACCGCGACCGAGATGCCGAACCCCGAGGAGTCCCCGTCGTCGAGCCCCTCGAGCCCGGCGAAGAGGGAGTCCTGGCCGATCGCCTCGTTGCGCTTCAGGTCGATGTACTGGTCGACGGCCACCTCGTGGATGGCGACCAGCGCCCGACGTCGGTGCTTGAGCTCGTCGAAGGCGCCGGCCTTGATCAGCGACTCGACCACCCGCTTGTTGCACACGACCACCGGCACCTTGTCCATGAAGTCGTTGAAGTCGGTGTAGCGCCCCTTCTCGCGCCGCGCGCCGACGATCGCGTCGACGACGTTGTGCCCGACGTTGCGCACGGCGCCGAGCCCGAAGCGGATGTCGGAGCCGACCGGCGTGAAGTCGGCCTCGGACTCGTTGACGTCGGGCGGCAGCACCTGGATCTTCATCCGGCGGCACTCGTTGAGGTAGACCGCGAGCTTGTCCTTGTCGTCCTTGATCGAGGTGAGCAGCGCGGCCATGTACTCGGCCGGGTAGTTGGCCTTGAGGTACGCCGTCCAGTACGACACCACGCCGTACGCCGCGGAGTGGGCCTTGTTGAAGGCGTAGTCGGAGAACGGGACCAGGATCTCCCACAGCGTGGAGATCGCGCGCCCGGAGAACCCGCGCGCGAGCATGCCGGCCTCGAAGTCGGCGTACTGCTTCTGCAGCTCCTCGGCCTTCTTCTTGCCCATCGCCCGGCGCAGGTTGTCGGCTTGTCCGAGCGTGAAGCCGGCGAGCGCCTGAGCGATCGCCATCACCTGCTCCTGGTAGACGATCAGGCCGTAGGTCTCCCCGAGCACCGGCTCGAGCGCCTCGGCGAGCTCGGGGTGGATCGGGTCGATCGGCTCCCGGCCGTTCTTGCGGCGGGCGTACTTGTTGTGGGAGTCCGCACCCATCGGGCCCGGCCGGTAGAGCGCACCGACCGCGGAGATGTCCTCGAAGGTGTCCGGCCGCATCGAGCGCAGCAGCGCGCGCATCGGCCCGCCGTCGAGCTGGAAGACACCGAGGGTGTCACCGCGGGAGAGCAGCTCGTAGGTCGCCTGGTCGTCGAACGGGAGCTCCTCGAGCACCACCTCGACTCCCCGGTTGGCCTGGATGTTGGCGAGGGCGTCGTCCAGCACGGTGAGGTTGCGCAGGCCCAGGAAGTCCATCTTGACCAGGCCGAGCGCCTCGCACATCGGGTAGTCGAACTGGGTGATGATCGCGCCGTCCTGCTCGCGTCGCATGATCGGCACGATGTCGATCAGCGGCTCGCTGGACATGATCACGCCGGCGGCGTGGACCCCCCACTGCCGGATCTGGCCCTCGAGCCCGCGCGCGGTCTCGTAGATGGCGCGCACGTCGGCGTCGCGGTCGTGCATCTCGCGGAACTCCGCACCCTCGCCGTAGCGCTTGTGCGTCTGGTCGAACAGAGCCGGGAGCGGGACGCCCTTGCCCATCACGTCGGCCGGAAGCGCCTTGGTGATCCGCTCGCCGATCGCGAAGTCGTAGCCCATGCACCCGCGCGGCGTCCTTGAGCGCCTGCTTGGCCTTGAGCCGGCCGAACGTCGCGATCTGGGCGACCCGGTCGGAGCCGTACTTGTCGCGAGACGTAGCGGATCACCTCGGCGCGTCGACGCTCGTCGAAGTCGATGTCGAAGTCGGGCATCGACGGGCGCTCGGGGTTGAGGAACCGCTCGAAGATCAGGCCGTGCTGGAGCGGGCAGAGGTCGGTGATCCGCAGGGCGTACGCCGCGATCGACCCCGCACCCGACCCTCGGCCCGGGCCCACCCGGATGCCGTTGTCCTTGGCCCAGTTGATGAAGTCGGCGACGACGAGGTAGTAGCCGCAGTAGCCCTTGGTGCGGATCACCTCGAGCTCCATCTCGACCCGGTCCTTGACCTCGGGAGTCAGCCGGTCGCCGGGGTAGCGGTCCTCGATGCCGCGCCAGACCTCCTTGACGAACCAGGACTCCTCGGTCTCCCCTGCCGGGATGTCGGCTCGCGCCATGTAGCCGCCGGTGGACTCGGTGAACTCGACGTCGCAGCGCTCGGCGATCCGGAGCGTGTTGTCGCAGGCCTCGGGCATGCCGAACCGGTCGGCCCACAGCGCGCGCATCTCCGCGGCGGACTTGATGTAGTAGCCGCCGCCGTCGAACTTCGAGCCGCTTCGGGTCGGCAGAGGGTCTTGCCCGAGGCGACGCAGATCAGGGCGTCCTGAGCGGCAGCGTCCTCGGGGTTGTTGTAGTGCGAGTCGTTGGTCGCGACCGGCGGGATGCCGAGGTCCTGCCCGAGGCGCAGCAGGTCGTCGCGCACCCGCTGCTCGATCGTCGATGCCGTGGTCCATCAGCTCGAGGAAGAAGCTCTCCTTGCCGAAGATGTCCTGGAACTCGGCGGCCGCGCGGCGGGCCTCGTCGTACTGGCCGAGGCGGAGCCGGGTCTGGATCTCGCCGGACGGGCAGCCGGTGGTGGCGATCAGGCCCTTGGCGTAGCGGTCGAGCAGCTCCCGGTCGGCCCGCGGCTTGTAGTAGTAGCCCTCGAGGCTGGACATCGAGGAGAGCCGGAACAGGTTGTGCATGCCCTCGGTGGTCTCCGCGAGCATCGTCATGTGGGTGTAGGCGCCGCCGCCGGCCACGTCGTCGCCGCCCTCGTCACCGATGCCGCGGTCGCCCTTGCCCCACTGGACCTTGCGCCGCTCGCTGCGGTGGGTCTCGGGCGTCAGGTAGGCCTCGATGCCCGATGATCGGCTTGACGCCGTGCGCCCGCGCCTTGGACCAGAAGTCGTAGGCGCCGTGCAGGTTGCCGTGGTCGGTCATCGCGATCGCCGGCATCCCCAGCTGGCGCACCCGGGTGAACAGACCGTCCAGCAGCGAGGCCCCGTCGAGCATGGAGTACTCGGTGTGCACGTGCAGGTGCACGAACCCGTCGTCGGAGCCGGTCGACATGGAGCGGAGATCACACCTTCCCGGAGGGGTCGCGGATGGGCACGCACGGAGGCGCATTCTCGGGGAAGATCGCCAGCGTACGACGACAGTGTCTCAGCCGCCGCCGACACACCGGGCCCGAGCCCACCTGTCCCGGACGGCGGCCGTCAGCGGCCGGCCATCTGCTCCAGACGGGCAATCCGGTCCGCGGTCGCCGGGTGCGTGGCGAACAGCCGGGAGACGTCCTGGGCGCGGAACGGGTTGGCGATCATCAGGTGGCTGGCGTTCTGCAGCTGCGGCGTCGGCTGCAGCGGCCGGGACGCGACGCCGTGCTCGAGCTTGGAGAGGGCGCTCGCCAGCGCCAGCGGGTCGCCGGTGAGCCGGGAGCCGTCCTCGTCCGCGTCGTACTCACGGGTGCGGCTGATCGCCATCTGGATCACCGCTGCCGCGATCGGGGCCAGCAGCGAGATCGCGATCAGCGCGATCGGGTTCGGCCGGTCCTCGTCGTCACCGCCACCGCCGAACATCGAGACGAACATCAGCATCTGGGCGACCGAGGTGATCACGCCGCCCACGGCCGCGGCGACCGAGGAGGTCAGGATGTCGCGGTTGTAGACGTGCATGAGCTCGTGGCCCAGCACACCCGCGGAGCTCGCGCTCGTCGAGCAGACCGAGGATGCCCTCGGTGCAGCACACCGCGGCGTGCTCGGGGTTGCGGCCGGTGGCGAAGGCGTTCGGCGCCTCGGTCGGCGACACGTAGAGCGCCGGCATCGGCTGGCCGGCCTTCGCGGACAGCTCCTGCACGATGCGGTACATCGCGGGCTGCTGCTGCGGCGTCACCGGGT
Organism: uncultured Actinomycetota bacterium; assembly: GCA_963731485.1. Classification (GTDB taxonomy): domain Bacteria; phylum Actinomycetota; class Actinomycetes; order Propionibacteriales; family Nocardioidaceae; genus Marmoricola. The sequence continues at coordinate 162,233 of CAVSVQ010000005.1, read as the reverse complement.
AGGCGCGCATCGCCTTGATCGCGATCTTGTCGGAGTTCCAGTAGCCGTAGGCCGTCATCGCGACGCCGAGGAGCGCGAAGATCCAGATGAACGCAGAGCTGCCCGTCGAGGCGCTGACCATGCCGCCGATCGCGAGGAGCAGGCCGAAGATGCCACCCAGGAGGAGCGTCGTCTTCAGCCCGTTGAAGTGCTGGTGCATGTCAGGACAACGCTCCCTGGCGCTGCAGCGTTCCCGTCCCGGCGATCTCCCGGCGATGTCACAGCGTGATCAGAGCCACCTGATCCAGCGGCCGTGTCCGTGCGTCCAGGCCACGGGCTCCTTGTCCACGCACAGCAGGAACCGACTCGGCACGGCCGGCTCGGGCACCGCGACACCCGGCAGCACCCGCGCTCCCTCGTTGCTCACCCAGTGGCAGGCACCGTCCTGGACGAGCCCGGTCATCATCGCGACGAACTCCTGTCGCTGCGAGGGTTCGAGGTACACCGCGACGGCGCTGTGGAAGACGATCGGAACCCCGGGTGCCTCGCTCAGCAGACCCGGGAGCTCGGCGAGGAGGTCTCCTTCGACGATCCGGGGCGGGTCGGCCCGGGCAAGGTCGACGGCGGAGCGCAACCGCACCCGCCGGTCGTCCTGCTCGGGCCAGACGAGCGTGGCCAACCAAGCCATCTGGTCGTGGTTCGAGACATCGAGCGGGTTGAGGTCGATGCCCGCTCTCCACCGGACCAGCGGGTGCCGCTCGGGGACCGGCAGCTCCCCCTCGACGACGGTCGAGAGGAGCGACCCGCCGCTCCCTCGGAGACCGCGGTCGCCCGACGGAGTGACCCAGCGATAGTCGTGGCGGTCGGGATAGAGGCACAACCCGGCGCTGGCACCGACCTCGAGGAGCGCGAGCTCGTCACCGATCGTGGCGAAAGCCGGAAGCAGAGTGGCGAGCCGACCGATCTCGTTGGTCTGGGTCGACCTCGCCATGATCGTGCGGCGCAGCTCACCGGTGTCACCGAGGAGGGCGGCCCGGAGACCGTCGTACGGCCCCGGGGCCGCGACACCGTGCCACCGGGCCGCGGCGAACACCAGGTTGGGCTGACGCTTGCGTTCGGGCAGCTCCGCGAGCCAGGCGAGCACGTCCGGGTCCTCGGCCACGGCGCTGGCCCAGGCTTCGAAGCACGGCGACGATCCACGGGCGTCCTCCGCGAACGCGCGGTAGGTCTCGACGAGGTCGCCGAAGATCTCCATCAGTCGCGACGACCGCGACTCGTAGGCGTCGAGCGACTCATCGATCACGGTCCGCATGATCCGGCTGATGCGCTCGGCGCCGAGCCCGGGCGCGTGGGTGGCCATCCGGCGGGCGATCTCCTGCTCCCGCTCGGGGTCGCGCCCCTCCTGGCCGGGCCGGCTCTTGAAGCCCTGGATCGTCGCGGTCAGGGCGAACCGCCGGGCCAGCAGGAGCGCGAGCTCGTCGTCGACCTCGTCGACCTGCGCCCGCAGGAACGCAATCGGGTCGAGGCCGGGCCAGGCCATCCGCACGTCCGGGCTGTGCTCCTCGTTGCCGGAGCCGTCGGTGTGCTCGAGCTCGACCAGGCCGTGGCGATGGTAGAAGCCCCGGGCCGGCGCGTTGCTGGCGAAGACCCACAGCCCGAACCCGTCCGGGCCGTCGCGCCTTGGCGAGATCGAGCAGCGCCGTCCCGATCCCGAAGCCCTGGTGGTCCGGGCCGACGTACAACGCGTCGAGGAAGCGGTCGGTGAGCGTCATGAAGCCGACGACCTCGCCGCGCTCGGCCACCCACACCTCCTTCTCGACGACCTCACCGGTGACGTGCGCCAGCACCGACTCCGCCGCGTGGATCTGGGGCGGCATCGCCGGCTCGGCCGCCCTGCGCGTGGCGAGGTACAGCTCGGCGAGCTGCGGCGCGTCCTCGGGGGTCGCCCGACGCAGCGCCAGGTCGGGGGTCTCGGTCTCGTCGATCGACATCGGAGGGCTTTCGTGTCGGTGGCGGTGCGGACTCGGCTCGGCGCGGACTCAGTGCTCGGTGCGGACGATCTCCAGCGCCGCCGCCAGGTCGGCGGGGTACGACGACTCGTACTCGACGTACTCGCCGGAGTCGGGGTGCTCGAAGCCGAGCCGGACCGCGTGCAGCCACTGCCGCTCGAGTCCGAGCCGGCGCGCCAGGGTCGGGTCGGCGCCGTAGGTGAGGTCGCCGACGCACGGATGCTTGAGCGCGGCCATGTGCACCCGGATCTGGTGGGTCCGACCGGTCTCGAGCTGCACCTCCAGCAGGCTCGCGAAGCGGTGCGCCTCGAGGGTCCGGTAGTGCGTGACGCTGTGCTTGCCGTCGTCGCGCACTGCGAACTTCCAGTCCGACCTCGGCGCGCGGCCGATCGGGGCGTCGACGGTGCCCTCCAGCGGATCGGGGTGGCCCTGGACCAGCGCGTGGTAGGTCTTGTCGACGCTGCGGTGCCGGAAGGCGTTCTTGAGCACCGAGTAGGCACGCTCGCCCTTGCAGATCACCATCACGCCCGACGTGCCCACGTCGAGCCGCTGGACGATCCCCTGGCGCTCGGGGGCACCGCTGGTCGCGATCCGGTATCCGGCGGCACGCAGGTGGCCGACGACGGTCGGGCCGGTCCAGCCCATCGACGGGTGCACCGCGACACCGACGGGCTTGTCGATCACGACGATCGAGTCGTCGTCGTGGATGATCCTGATGCCCTCGACTCTCTCGGCGCGGACCTCGAGAGGGTCCGACGTCGCGCGGCAGGCTGACCTCGAGCAGGCTCCCCGGCACGAGGCGCTCGGACTTCGCGGCGGCGGCGCCGTCCAGCCGCACCAGCCCCTGGCCGAGGAGGTCGGCGGCCTTCGGACCGGGAGATGCCGAACATCCGGGCGAGCGCCGGTGTCGACGCGCTCGCCGGCCAGGCCCTCGGGGACCAGCAGGGCGCGCTCCTCGCCGGAGTCGTCATCACGACTCCTCCCCCGCGTCGCCAGCGACCTCGTGGCGCCCGTCAGCGGGATGCCACGCACCGACTGCACGACGATCAGCGCAGCCGCGACGTTGATGCAGATGTCGGCGACGTTGAAGATCGGCCAGTGCGGCAGCTGCAGGAAGTCGATCACGTGCCCGCGCAACGGCCCGGGGTCGCGGAACAGACGGTCGGTCAGGTTGCCGGCGATGCCGGCCAGGAGCAGCCCCAGCGCCCAGGCCCAGCCGGTGGTGCGCACCCGGGCGAGCCAGGGCTCCACGACCACGAATGCGCCGCGCGCGAACAGGGAGATCAGCGGCGTCAGCGACTCGCCGGTGCTGAAGGCCGCGCCGGCGTTGCGGGTGAGGTTGAGCCGCAGCAGCGAGCCGAGCACGTCGCACCGGCTCGCGGTCGGCGAGCTCGTGCTGCGCGACCACCTTGGTGACCAGGTCGACCAGCCAGGCCACCGCGCGATGCTCAGCAGCAGACCGAGACGGGTCGCCTTCAGGTGGTGCACGGTCGCGGGTCAGCGACGCTCCTCGCGCTGCTTGCATGTCATGCACATTGTCGCACGCGGGAAAACCATCAGCCGGTTCTTGCCGATGGGGTTGCCGCACATCTCGCAGACGCCGTAGGTGCCGTCGGCGATGCGCTCGAGAGCGTGCTCGGACTGGGCGAGCATGTCCCGAGCGTTGTTGACGATCGTCATCTCCTGGTCCCGCTCGAAGGTGGCGGACCCGACGTCGGCCTGGTCGCTGCCGGCGCTCTCCCCCGCGTCGCGCATCAGGTCCGCCAGGTCACCAGCGACCTCCTCGAGCTCGGCCCTCAACCGCTTGACGTCTGCGCGGAGCTGGTTGCGGACCTCGTTGAGCTCTTCCTTGGTCCACGGATCCTCGGCTTCGAGGACGACGAGCCTGGCGGCCGAGGATGCGGCCTTCTTTGCGGGGGCCTTCTGCACAGCAGCCTTCTTCGTGGGTGCAGCCTTGGTGGCTGGAGCCTGGACCGGGGCCGCCTTCTTGGCCGCCGTCTTCTTCGCGGGCGCCTTCTTCGCGGGCGCCTTCTTGGCCGGCGCCTTCTTGGCCGGCGCCTTCTTGGCCGGCGCCTTCTTCGCGGGCGCCTTCTTGGCCGGCGCCTTCTTCGCGGGCGCCTTCTTGGCCGGCGGCGGCCTTCTTGGCCGGCGCCTTCTTGGCCGGCGCCTTCTTGGCCGGCGCCTTCTTCGCGGGCGCCTTCTTCGCAGGCGGCCTTCTTCGCGGCCTTCTTGCCGGCGCCTTCTTCGCGGGCGCCTTCTTCGCGGGCGCCTTCTTCGCGGGCGCCTTCTTGGCCGGCGCCTTCTTGGCCGCAGCCTTCGCCGTGGCGGTCTTCTTCGTGGCCGCCTTCGTCGCCGGCGCCGTCTTCTTCAGCGCCACTGTGGAGCCCGCAGTCGCCTTCGTCGAGGACGTCGAGCGCTGCACGACCTTGCGTGCGGCCGCGCTTGCGCGGCCCACCAGGGAACGTCTGCCGGTTGCCATGCGCGGGCCCCTATCGGCCAAGGAGTTCTCATGACGGAGGTCATGACCAGTCCGCGCGAGGATAGAGCCAACGCCCAAGGCCTTCAAGGCGCCATCCCGATCGGCTCGGATTCATCTCGACCGTGGATCTTGCTGCGATGAACCGGACTCCGGTGGTCTGGCACACTGGTGCTGCTGCAGACGAGGATGGGGCCATCACCCCGGAGTCGCCGGAAGAAACACCCCCGCAGCCAGCGGTGCGGTGGACTAGACCCGGCCGCAGCGCCCGATGAGTGGGTCGGACCCGCGGTCCGGCCAAGGAGGGTGGTACCGCGGGAGCGAGCACGGCTCGCCCTCGTCCCTTCGCAGGAGACGAGCACCGCGAAGGATTTCCGTGACCGAGTACCGCCCCGTCCCGCCCCAGGTGGACCTGCCTGCGCTCGAGCGCGAGGTGCTCGCGCTCTGGGAGCGAGCAGGACACCTTCGCCCGGTCGGTGGAGCGCACCCGCGACGGTGAGCCGTGGACCTTCTACGAAGGGCCCGCCGACGGCCAACGGCATGCCTGGCACCCACCACGTCGAGGCCCGGGTCTTCAAGGACGTGTTCCCGCGATTCCAGACCATGCGGGGCCGCTACGTCGAGCGCAAGGGCGGCTGGGACTGCCACGGGCTGCCGGTCGAGCTGGCGGTGGAGAAGGAGCTCGGCTTCTCCGGCAAGGCCGACATCGAGGCGTTCGGCATCGCGGAGTTCAACGCGCGGTGCCGTGAGTCCGTGCTCCGCCACGTCGACGCGTTCGAGCAGATGACCGCGCGGATGGGCTACTGGGTCGACACCGAGAACCCCTACCGCACGATGGACCCCTCCTACGTCGAGTCGGTCTGGTGGGCGCTTCAGCAGATCCATGGCTCGGGTCTGCTCGCGGAGGACTACCGCGTGGCGCCGTACTGCCCCCGCTGCGGCACCGGCCTGTCCGACCACGAGCTCGCGCAGGGCTACGAGACCGTCACCGACCCGTCGGTCTACGTGCGCTTCCCGCTGACCAGCGGCCCGCACGTCGGTGCCGACCTGCTGATCTGGACCACGACCCCGTGGACGCTGGTCTCCAATGCCCTGGTCGCGGTGCACCCCGACTTCACCTACGTGACCGCCACCGACGGACGGCGAGACGCTGGTCCTCGCCGAGTCGCTCGCGTCGACGGTCCTGGGCGAGGAGTGGGAGCTCGGCGACCGGTTCTCCGGGACCGACATGGTCGGCTGGACCTATCAACGCCCCTTCGAACTGGTCGACTGGCCCGCCCCGAGCGAGGCGACGCAAGCACGCCCACACCCAGCCACCGAGCCCAGCCACACTCAGTCGTCACCGAGGTCTACGTCACCGCCGAGGACGGCACCGGTCTGGTGCACCAGGCGCCCGCCTTCGGCGAGGACGACTTCCTCTCGTGTCGGCGCAACGGCGTGGAGCTGGTCAACCCGATCGACGCGACCGGGCACTTCGCCGGCGACGTCCCGCTGGTCGGTGGCCAGTTCTTCCGGCACGCGAACAGCGACCTGGTCGCGGACCTCGAGAAGCGCGGCCTGCTGTTCCGTCACGTCCCCTACGAGCACTCCTACCCGCACTGCTGGCGCTGCCACACCGCGCTGCTCTACTACGCCCAGCCGTCGTGGTACATCCGCACCACGACGGTCAAGGACGCCCTGCTGCGCGAGAACGAGCGCACCAACTGGTTCCCCGAGACGATCAAGTGGGGCCGGTACGGCGACTGGCTGAACAACAACATCGACTGGGCCCTGTCGCGCAGCCGGTACTGGGGCACGCCGCTGCCGATCTGGCGCTGCGGCGAGGGCCACCAGACCTGCGTCGGCTCGCTCGCCGAGCTCTCGCAGCTGACCGGCACCGACCAGTCCGCTCTCGACCCGCACCGTCCCTTCGTCGACGAGGTCACCTTCGCCTGCCCCGCAGTGTCCGACTCGGGCGAGCCTTGCGCCGAGCAGGCCCGCCGGGTCCCCGAGGTCATCGACGCGTGGTTCGACTCGGGCTCGATGCCGTTCGCCCAGTGGGGCTACCCGCACGTCGAGGGCTCGAAGGATCGGTTCGAGGCGGCGTACCCCGCCGACTTCATCTGCGAGGCGATCGACCAGACCCGCGGGTGGTTCTACACCCTGATGGCCGTCGGCACGCCGTCTTCGACCAGTCGTCGTACAAGAACGTGCTCTGCCTGGGCCACATCCTCGCCGAGGACGGCCGGAAGATGAGCAAGCACCTCGGCAACATCCTCGAGCCGATCCCGCTGATGGACGAGCACGGCGCCGACGCCGTCCGCTGGTTCATGGCCTGCTCGGGGTCGCCCTGGTCGGCGCGCCGGGTCGGCCACGGCACCATCCAGGAGACCGTCCGCAAGGTGCTGCTGACCTACTGGAACACCGTGGCGTTCCAGGTGCTCTACGCCCGGACCGCCGGCTGGCGCCCCGGGGAGTCCCCGGCACCAGCGGTCGGCGACCGGCCGGTGCTGGACCGCTGGGTCCTCGCCGAGGCGCACCGGCTGGTCCGCAGGTGACCGAGGCGCTACGAGGGCTTCGACACCCAGCGGGCGGGCAGCGTGCATCGCGGCCTTCGTCGACGACTTTGTCCAACTGGTACGTACGTCGGTCGCGCCGGCGGTTCTGGGACGGCGACCCAGCCGCGCTGGCGACGCTGCACGAGGCGCTCCACTGGTCACCCTGCTGATGGCGCCGCTGACGCCGTTCATCACCGAGCGGGTCTGGCAGGACCTGTTCGCAGGGGTTCGCCGGTGACGGGCTCCGACGGCGCCGGACTCGGTGCACCTGGCCACCTGGCCGACGGCCGACGACCGGCGGTCGACGACGACCTGGCCGCAGCATGCGGCTGGCCCGGCGGCTGGTCGAGCTCGGCCGGGCCGCACGCGCCGACGCCAAGGTGAAGCACCCGCCAGCCGCTGCGGCGGGCGCTGGTCGCCGCCGCTGCCTACGACACGCTCACCGCGGAGCTGCGCGCGGAGGTCGCCGACGAGCTCAACGTCGGCGCCCTCGAGCCGCTCTCCCAGGCCGGCGACCTGGTCGACCACGACCGCGAAGGGCAACTTCCGGGCGCTCGGCAAGCGGTTCGCCCAGGACACCCCGAAGGTCGCCGCCGCGATCGCCGCCGCCGACGCCGCCGCGCTGGCCACGGCGATCGCCGCCGACGGGCGGGCGACGGTCGTGCGTCGACGGCGCCGAGATCGAGGTGCTCGCGGACGAGGTGATCGTCTCCGAGCGTCCGCGCGAGGGCTGGTCGGTGGTCAACGAGCAGGGCGAGACGGTCGCGCTCGACCTCGAGCTGACGCCCGAGCTGCGCCGGGCCGGACTCGCCCGCGAGGTGATCCGGCTGATCCAGGAGACCCGCAAGAACAGCGGCTTCGACGTCTCCGACCGGATCGCCCTGACCTGGACGGCCGAGGGTGAGATGGCCCGAGGCGTTCGGCCGAGCACCAGTGACCTGATCGCTCGCGAGGTGCTGGCCGCCTCGCATGGCCGAAGCCGAGTCCGCCGACACCGTGACGGTGCGAGACGACGAACTCGGCTTCGGGTTCAGCGTGTACCGGGTGTGAGGCCGGGTCCCGGCCGACGCGGGCGCGGACCGGGTCAGCTCTCGCCCGACTCCTCGCCGAGGATCGAGCGCAACCGCTTGGGGGCGTGCTCGCTCTGGCGTCGGCAGCGCCACCGGCGCCGCCGCGGTGTTGCCGTCGAGCGCCTCGAGCTGCTGGGTGAAGTAGCTCTTCAGCCGGCTGCGGTACTCGCGCTCGAACGAGCGCAGGCCCTCGATCTCGCTGTTGAGCTGGTCGCGCTCCTTCTCGAGGTTGCCGAAGATCTCCTTGCGGCGGGCCTCGGTCTCGGAGTCGAGCATCGCCGCGCGGGTGCGGGCGTCGGACTCGAGCCGGTCGCTCTTGGTCTTGATCTCGGCCTCGAGGCGCTCGGCCTTGGCGCGGGCGGCACCGACGATCCGGTCGGCCTCGTCCTTGGCCTCGCCGACCAGCTCGTCGGCGTTGCGGGTGGCGATCTCGAGGAGCTTCGCCGCCGCGCTGGACGCGTCGGCGACCGTGGTCACCTTGATCTCCTGGGCGGGTGCGGCCGGAGCGGCCACCGGCGTCGGAGCAGGCGCCGGACGGGCTCGGGAGCCTTCTCGACCACGGGCGGAGCCGGAGTGCTCGGAGTCTCGGCGCCACCGCGCTGGGCCGCCGCAAGCTTGCTGCCGGAGGTCGTCGTTCTCCTTGTTGAGGCGCTCCAGCTCGGCTTCGACCTCGTCGAGGAACTGGTCGACCTCACCCATGTCGTAGCCCTCACGGAGCCGGACAGGAGTAAAGCGCTTGTTGCTCACGTCCTCAGGCGTCAGCGGCATGACCTCACCCATTCTTCGTTAGTCGGACATCAACTTGCCGGATTGAACAATAGCCCGTTGGCTACTGCGGCCCACACCATGCGGTTGATGTAGAGGAGCAGGTAGCAGATCAGCAGCACCGCCAGGAAGCTCAGGTCCAGCGACACGCTCCCGATCCGCAACGGCGGGAACACCCGCCGGAACGCCTTGATCGGGGGGTCGGTGACCGAGTAGACCCCCTCCAGCACGACCAGCACCGGGCCGCGAGGAGTCCAGGATCGGGCGAAGACCTGGATCCAGTCGACGACGAACCGGATGAGCATCAAGATGATGAACGTCCAGATGACCACGTCGATGATCTGGCCGACTGGGTTCACGGGCGCTCAGCTCTGGTTGAAGAAGCCACCCTCGACGATCCGCTGCTTGTCCTCGGCAGCGACGTCGACGTTGGGCGGGCGACAGCAGGAAGACCTTGTTGGTGACCCGCTCGATCGAGCCGTGCACCGCGAACACCAGGCCGGCAGCGAAGTCGACGAGCCGCTTGGCGTCACCGTCGGCCATCTCGGAGAGGTTCATGATCACCGGGATGCCGTCGCGGAAGTTCTCGCCGATGACCCGCGCCTCGTTGTAGGTGCGCGGGTGCAGGGTCGTGATCCGCGACAGCGGCGCAGCGGCGCGCTGGACGACCTCGGTCGACCCGCCCGACGTCGGCTCGGCAGCGGCCGGGGCCGCGGCGCCGCTCGGAGATGCTCGAGACCGGCCGCGCCGCCGGCTCGGGGCACGGCGGGCCGGCTCGTCGTAGGCGCCGTCGAGCTCGGCGTACTCGCCGTCGGCGTCCTCGAGCAGCCCGAGGTAGACGCCCATCTTCCGCATCGCGCCGCTCATGTTCCTCTTCCTCTTGCGCTCGGTCCCGCACCGGGGGCGGCGAGTCCTGTTCGGGACACTACTTGATCGGTGGCCTCGGACCGAGGACCGCGGAGCCAACACGCACGTGTGTCGCGCCGCATCGTACCGCGTCCTCGAGATCGGCGCTCATGCCGGCGGAGATCCACCGTCGCACCCGAGTGTCGGCACGGCGCAGGTCGCCGGCGACGTCGGCGAGCCGCTGGAACGCCGGCCAGCGGCGGCTGCGCCCAGCGGCGCGACCGCCATCACGCCCGCGCAGGCGGAGGCTTCCGGCCGTCGAGCGACCCGGCGTCCGCGAGCGCGGGGACGTCCGCCGGGGCGGCGCCGCCGCGACCGACGGCTTCGGGCGGGTCCAGGCTGACCTGGACCAGGCAGTCGACGAGCGCGGCCCGCGTCGCGTAGGCACCGCGGTCGAGCGGGCCGACGAGCTTGGCCCGGTCGACGGACTCGACGACGTCGGCTGTAGCCGGCGATCGCCGCCGCCTTGTTGCTCTGGATCGAGCCGATGAAGTGCCAGGCCAGGCCGAGGTCGGCGCAGGCCGCGGCCTTCGCGGAGGCCTCCTGGTGGCGGTTCTCCCCCACGTGCGGTGACCCCGAGCTCGGCGAGGAGCCGGACGTCGGACTCGGGGAAGAACTTGGTCACCACGACCAGGGTCGACCTCCGGCGGGTCACGGCCGGCCGCCTCGCAGGCCGCGCGCGCGATCCGGTCGCGCACCGCGGCGAGGTTCGCCGCCAGCTCGGCTCGCGATCGGGTGTCGCGGTCACCCACCGGCATGCCTCCTGATCAGTCCGGCGAACCGTCCGGCGTCGGTCGCCGTCGCGGCGATAGGAGTAGAGGTCCGGTCGACTCGCGGGTGCAGGCCGGCGACGTCGACCACGCGGACGTCGAGGGCCTCGAGCTGGGCGCGTACGCCGGCCCCGACGTCGAGCGCGGGCGTCCCCCAGGACGTGGTGGACACCGCTTCGGGGACGACGGCGCCGACCTCGGCCTGCATCGCCGCGGGCACCTCGTAGCAGGCGCCGCAGATCCGCGGACCCAGCCACGCGGTGAGATCGGCCGGCGCCGAGGTCGCGCATCCGGCTGACCGCGGCCGGCGCAACCCCCGCGACGAGGCCGGAGCGCCCGGCGTGCACCGCTGCCGATCACGCCGGTCTCGGCGTCGGCGAGCAGCACCGGAACGCAGTCGGCGACGCGCACGACCAGGATCGCCGTCGGGCTCGGCGGCGACCATGGCGTCGGCCTCGGGGAGAGCCCCGGTGGCGCGGCGGTCCTCGACCAGGTCGACGGTGGCACCGTGCACCTGGCGCAGCTGGGCGACGTGGGTCGCCCACGGAGAATCCCGGCGTCGCCACCAGGTCGGGGGCGAAGTCGGTCAGCACCCGGCGGAGGTTCTCCGCACGCGCCTCGGGGTCGTCGCCGTCGTCGAGCGCGAGGTTGAGCTCGTCGTAGGGAGCACGGCTGACCCCGCCGAACCTGTCGGTGAAGGCCAGGTCGACGGGGCCGGAGAGGCGCGAAAGGCGTACACGAGGGTGCGAACGCAGCCTACTTCAAGAAGTCGGGGATGTCGAGGTCGTCGTCGAAGCTCGCGCTGCTTGCGGGGCTGGGCCGGCGTGCTGGCACCGACCGGCACCGGCTCCTTGTGGCCCGGCTGCGGCTGCGCCGGTCTGGCGCTGGCGCTCCTCGGCGAGCGCCTTGGCCGCAGCCCTGGTCTCCTCCTGGGTCTGCGGCCTGCTTCGGCGGCGTCGGCCGGCGCAGGCTCGGCGCCTCCTCACGGCGCTTGGGGCGGCCACCCTCGAAGCCGGCGGCGATCACCGTCACCCGGACCTCGTCGCCGAGGGCGTCGTCGATGGTGGCGCCGAAGATGATGTTGGCGTCGTCGTGCACCGCGTCGGAGACCATCGCCGCAGCCTCGTTGATCTCGAACAGACCGAGGTCCGACCCACCGGCGATCGAGAGCAGCACGCCCTGGGCGCCGTCGATGGACTCCTCGAGCAGCGGGCTGGAGACCGCGAGCTCGGCCGCCTCGACGGCGCGGTTCTCGCCGCGGGCCGAGCCGATGCCCATCAGCGCGGAGCCGGCGTTGGACATCACCGACTTGACGTCGGCGAAGTCGAGGTTGATCAGGCCGGGGGTCGTGATCAGGTCGGTGATCCCCGAGACGCCCTGGAGCAGCACCTGGTCGGCCTGCTTGAAGGCGTCGAGCATGCTCACGTTGCGGTCGGAGATCGAGAGCAGCTTGTCGTTGGGGATCACGATCAGGGTGTCGACCTCCTCGCGGAGGTTGGCGATGCCCTCCTCGGCCGACGTCGCCCGGCGCTTGCCCTCGAACGCGAACGGCCGGGTCACCACGCCGATCGTCAGCGCGCCCAGGGAGCGGGCGATCTTGGCGACCACCGGAGCGCCACCGGTGCCGGTGCCACCACCCTCGCCGGCGGTGACGAAGACCATGTCGGCGCCCTTGAGCACCTCCTCGATCTCGTCGGCGTGGTCCTCGGCGGCGCGTCCGCGCCGACCTCGGGGTTGGCGCCGGCGCCGAGGCCGCGGGTCAGCTCGCGACCGATGTCGAGCTTGACATCGGCGTCGCTCATCAGCAGGGCCTGCGCATCGGTGTTGATCGCGATGAACTCGACGCCCCTCAGCCCGACCTCGATCATCCGGTTGACGGCGTTGACTCCACCTCCACCGATACCCACGACCTTGATCACGGCCAGGTAGTTCTGTGGTGCTGCCACGGCGGGTGCCTCTCGCTTTGCTGCGTCGCCCTGCCCGACTGCAGGGCGACTCCGGGTCTTCGGGGAAGCACCTCCGGCCGAGAACCCTAACCCTCCAGTAGAAGGTTAATGTTATGTCAACCTGAGGTGGTGAGACCAAGGTAGGCAGCCCAGGTGGCCGAATCCGTGGCAACACGCCCGAACGAGCCGGTGGTTGCCGAATCTGCCAGGCGCCGCCGGGCAGCCGCCGGGTCAGCGGCCGGGTCAGCGGGTCGTCGGTCGACCGGGCACGCTGACGTCGATCTCGCGCGCGTCCTGACCGAGCAGCACGGCCAGCACCTCGGCCTTCTGCGCGGAGTCCTCCGCACTCCCCCACATCACCGTCCGCCCGCCGGCGCAGCTCAGCCGGATCCGGTCGATCGTCTCGACCTCCGACCAGGTCGACCTTGCGCGGCGATGTCCGGACCGCAGCGAGGTCACCACCCTGGCCGCCTCGGCGAGCGCCTCGGCCTTCGACGTCCGGGGCGGTGCGCACCAGCGGGCAGGTCCGTCGGGCCGGGTGGCGTAGCTGGCCGAACAGCACGCCGTCGCGGTCCACGGCCTGGAGCCCGGCGCCGCGGTCGACCACCGCGACCGGGGTGCGCTCGGTGATCGCGATCGCGACGGTGTGCGGCCACGACCGCGACACCGACGCCGCCTTCACGGCGGGCAGCGTCTCGACCCGGGCCTGGATCGCGGCCAGGTCGACCCGCGCCAGCTGGACGACCCACGCGGGGCCTTCGCCACCGCCTCGACGCGGCAGCGAGCTCAGTCGTCGGTTGCCGACGCACCGCGACCTCACGCACCGTCACCACCGACGGAGAAGAAGACCAGCCAGACGCCGGTCCGACCAGGGCGAGCACCAGTGCGGCGTACAGGAACGGACGGAGCGCGGCGCAGCGCTGCGGCCACCGGCGACGCGCGAAGTCCCGGCCGGCGCGGGCGACGTCTGCTCGTCAGTCGACCGTCATCGTCGACCTCCGGTCGGCCTTCGGTGCCGGCGTCGTCGGGCCCACGCTGCTCGGGGACGGGTCTGCGGCTCCACGCGCCTCGAGCTCGGCGAGGACCTCGGGGCCCAGCAGGTGACGTCACCCGCGCCCAGGGTGAGCACCACGTCGCCGGGGCGCGCCCGGCTCGCAAGGTGCTCGGCGACAGCGGACCACGACGGCTCGAAGCACGACGTGCTCCGGGGCCAGCGGCACCGCGTCGGCGACAAGCGCGCCGGTCACCCCTGGCTCGGGGTCCTCGCGAGCGACGTACACGTCCATCACCACGACCTCGTCGGCCGCGCCCGAGCGCAGCGCCCATCTCGGCCCCGAAGATCCGGGTGCGCGAGACCATGTGCGGCTGGAACGCGACCACCACCCGGCCGGCGCCGGCCAGAGACCGAGCGGCCACCAGGTCGCCGGCGATCTCGCGTGGGTGGTGGGCATAGCTGTCGTACACCCGGACGCCGCCGACCTCGCCCTTGAACTCCATCCGGCGCCGGGTGCCGGTGTAGGCACCGAGGCCGCTGGCCAGGTCGTCGAAGGCGAAGCCCAGTCGCAGGCCGCATGGCGAGCGCGGCGAGCGCATCCAGCACGTAGTGCCGGCCCGGGATCCGGAGCCGCGACCTCTCCGAGCCGCCGGCCACGGTCGACGACGGCGAACGTCGAGGTCGACGCCGACCAGAGCCACGTGCCTCCGCGCGTACCTCGGCCTCCGCCGATCTCACCGACGCGCGACCACCGTCAGGCCCCGTCGCCCGAGCCTGTCTCGGCGAGGTCGGCGGCCCCGGGGTCGTCGACGCAGGCGACCAGGAAGCCCGGCCGGGTCGATCCGGTCGAGGAACTCGACGAACGCGGCGCGGTAGGCCTCCGGGGTGCCGTAGTTGTCGAGGTGGTCGGCCTCCACGTTGGTGACCAGCGCGGCGTACGGCGAGTAGACCAGGAACGCGCCGTCGCTCTCGTCCGCCTCGGCCACGAACAGGCTCCCCGGTGCCGTCGTGGGCGTTGGACCCGCGACTCGTTCAGCTCGCCGCCGATCGCGAACGACGGGTCCGCGCCGCAGTGCTGCAGCGCGACGGTGAGCATCGAGGTCGTCGTGGTCTTGCCGTGCGTGCCCGCGACCGCGACCACGCTTCCGGCCCTGCATCACCGCCTCGAGAGCCGCCGAGCGCGGCAGCAGCCGCAGTCCGAGTCGCTCGTGCCTCCACGACCTCGGGGTTGTCCTCGCGAACCGCGGTCGAGACGACGACGGTGTCGGCGCCCTGCACCTGCTCGGCCTCGTGCCCGACGAAGCAGGTCGCGCCCAGCGCACGCAGCGCCTCGAGCGTCGCGCGACGGCTTGGCGTCGCTGCCGGAGACCTCGATGCCGCGCGCGAGCATGATCCGCGCGATCCCGGACAGCCCGGCGCCACCGATGCCGACGAAGTGCACCCGGCCCGAGCCGATCGGCGGGCAGGCAGCTCGTCGGGGACGGGGACCCTCATCGATGCCACCTCGCGCGGCACGCCTCGATCAGGTCGGCCAGCCGTTCGTCGGCGTCCAGCGGGATCACGCCGGCCGCGGCGCGCGGACATCGCCGGCGAGCCGCTCGGCGTCGCGCACGAGCCCGGGAAGGTTCGCCCGGACCCACTCGGGCGTGAACGCCGCGTCGGCCACCAGCAGCGCACCACCGGCGTCGACGACCGGGCGCGCGTTGAGCGCCTGCTCCCCGTTCCCGATCGGCAACGGCACGAACACCGCCGGAAGTCCGACGCCGGCCACCTCGGTGACGGTGTTGCTCCCGGCACGGCACACGACCGCGTCCGCGGCCGCGTAGGCGAGGTCCATCCGGTCGACGTAGTGCTCGCACGACGTACGGCGGCGCACCCGGCTCGCTGCTCGACGTGCCACCTCGCCCGCTGGAGCCGACGACGTGCAGCACCTGGACGCCGGCCTCGGCGAGTGCCGGCGCGCACGCCGACACCGTGGCGTTCAAGCGGCGAGCACCCTGGGACCCTCCGGTCACCAGCAGGGTCGGCGCGGTCGGGATCCAGACCGAAGGCTGCCCTGCCCTCGTCGCGGAGCGGCAGCCCGGTCGAGGGTCGCGATCATCCGTGCGGATCGGCAGGCCGGTGCACACCGCGTGCGGCAGCTGGTGTTCGGGGAAGCTGGTCGCGACGTAGCTGGTGAGCCGGGCGCCGAGCCTGTTCGCGATGCCGGGCATCGCGTTGCCCTCGTGGACCACCAAGGGCACCCGCCGCTCGCCGCGCGGCGAGGTACGCCGGGACCGAGACGTAGCCGCCGAACCCGACCACCACGTCGGGGCGGATCCGGTCGAGCACCGCAGCCGCCTCGCGCACCGCGGCGCGCAGCCGCAGCCGGGGTGCGGAGCAGGTCGGCGTCGAGCCGGCGCGACAGCGGCACCGGCGGCACCAGCTCCAGCGGGTAGCCGGCGGCCGGGATCACGCGGTTCTCCAGACCTCGCGCAGTGCCCAGCGCAGGTGACCTCCAGGTCGGGGTGCCGCCGGCGCAGTGCGTCCGCAGTGGCCAGCAGCGGCGAGGTGTGCCCGGCCGTGCCGCCTCCTGCGAGCAGGACGCGCCTCGTGCCGGTCACCTCATCCCGGCCTCGCGCGGCGTGCCGGGCGAGCGCCGGCGTTGACCGCCGAACGGCGCCGGGTCGATCCTGGCGCCGCTCGCTGGTCGTCGCCGCCGCAGCGCGCCTGCCGCGGCGCGGCTCGGACCGGGCGAACCCGATCACCAGGCCGAGCGCGACCAGCTCGGGCACCAGCGAAGAGCCGCCGTAGGAGACCAAGGGCAGCGGGATGCCGATCACCGGCAGCAGGGCCAGCACCATGCCGATGTTGATGATCACGTGCGCCATCAGCCAGATCACGACGCCGGCGGTGGCGTAGCGGACGAACAGGTTGTCGGTCCGCATGGCCACGCGGATGCCGGCGTACGCGATGGTCAGGAACAGCGCCAGCACCAGCAACGTGCCGACCAGACCGAGCTCCTCGCCGAGCACGGCGAAGATGAAGTCGGTGTGCGCCTCGGGCAGGTTGCCCCACTTCTGCTGGCTGGCGCCGATGCCCTTGCCGAAGATGCCCCCGCTGGCCATCCCGAGGATGCCGTGGCCGGCCTGCCAGCCGGAGTCCTGGAAGTCCTTGAACGGGTTCGGTGAAGGAGATGATCCGGTTCAGCCGCTCCGGACTGCTGGCGGCCAGGTAGAGCGCGGCGACCGAGACCACGCTGACCGCCGCCACGAAGATCCGCGCCGGCACGCCGACGACCCAGAACAGGCCCGAGCGCGATCGCGAACAGCACCAGGGCGGTGCCCAGGTCGCCGCCGACCAGCACCAGCCCCGTGAGCAGCGCGGTCACCGGCACCACCGGGCACGAAGAGTGGCGCCACGAGCCCAGCAGGGCGTCCTTGCGGGCGTAGACGTCGGCGCACCACAGCACCATCGAGAACTTCGCGACCTCCGACGGCTGGATCTGGAGCGGGCCGAGGCCGAGCCAGTTCTGGTTGCCGTTGACCTCGACGCCCGAGCGAGGTCTGGGTCAGGACCAGCAGCACGAGCGAGACCAGCACCATCGGCCAGGCGCGCGAAGCGCAGCAGCCGCAACGGCAGCCGGGTGGCGATCCAGGCGCACGGACAGCGCGATCAGCACCCACATCCACCTGCTTGGTCGCCCAGTAGTAGCTGTTGCCGTGCGTGTTCGAAGGCAGTCGACGCTCGAGGCGCTGAGCACCATGACCAGCCCGATCGCGAGCAGCAGGCCGGTCGCACCGAGCAGCAGGTAGTACGGCGTGAGCGGGCGGTCGAGCGTGCGCCGGATCGAGGCGAGCCAGCCGGACACGCCCGTGCGCCGAGCGAGACCGGTGCTTCGTCCGGCGTCGAGCGGTGGCGCTCACGCCTGCCCTCGCTCCGCTCGCTCATGGCCTGCCCTGCTCCTTCACTGCTCGTTGCGACCGGCCAGCCGCCGCACCGCGTCGACGAAGGCGTCGCCGCGGGCGGCGTAGTCGGCGAACATGTCCATGGAGGCGCAGCCGGGAGCCAGCAGCACGGTGTCCCCCGGCCGCGCCAGCGCTGCGGCCTCGGCCACCACGCGATCCATGGGAGCAGTCTCCCCGGTCGGGCGAGGTCGGAAGACCGGCACATCGGGTGCGTGTCGGGAAAGCGCCGCGGCGATCACCGGCGCGTCGACGCCCGAGGAGGACCACGCCGCGCAGCCGGTCGCGGACCCGTCGCACCAGGTCGTCGAAGCGACGCGCCCTTGGCCAGCCCTCCGGCGATCCACACCACCGGGTCGTAGGCCTGCAGCGAGGCCAGCGCGGCCGGCGGGTTGGTGGCCTTGGAGTCGTCGACCCAGGTGACCCCGGCGAAGCGTGCCGACCTCGGCGATCCGGTGCCCGTCCGGCGTGAAGCCGCGCAGCGCGTCGCGCACCGCCGCCGGAGGCACGCCGTGCGACGCGCGCGAGCGCGGCAGCGGCCAGCGCGTTCGGCCACGAAGTGCGGTGCCGGGCTGGCCAGGTCGCGCGAGCGTGCACGCAGCTCGGCGGCGCCGGTCTGCCGCTCGGCGACGAACGCCCGGTCGACGAGCACGTCGTCGACCACGCCGAGCATGCCCACGGCGGGAACACCGAGCGTGAAGCCGATCGCGCGGGCACCCTCGACGACCTCGGCCTCGCGGACGAGCTCCTCGGTCGACCGGGTCGGCCACGTTGTAGACGCAGGCACGCTCGACGCCCTGGTAGATCCGGCCCTTGTCCGCGGCGTAGTCGGCTCGAAGTCGAGGGTACCAGTCGAGATGGTCCTCCGCGACGTTGAGGACGGCCGCCGACTCGCGCCCGCACCGACGAGGTGTAGTGCAGCTGGAAGCTGGACAGCTCGACCGCGAGGACGTCGTAGGCAGCCCCGCCGTCCGTGACCGGTCCATCACCGCCTCGACGATCGGCAGGCCGACGTTCCCGCAGGCAACCGTGCGCAGTCCCGCGCGCGCGCAGCATCGCCTCGAGCATCTGCACCGTCGTGGTCTTGCCGTTGGTGCCGGTGACTGCCAGCCACGGAGCAGGGTGGTTCGGGGTCGCGCAGCCGCCAGCCCAGCTCCACCTCACCCCACATCGGCACCCCCCGCGCCGCCGCCTGAGCCAGCAGCGGCGCGTCGGGACGCCACCCCGGCGAGGTGACCACCACGTCGGCGTCGTCGGGCAGCACGGCGGTGCTGCCCGCACCCAGGCGCACCGTGGCGCCGAGGATCTCGAGCAGCTCGGCCTTCTCCGGGCGGTCGCCCTCGTCGGACTCGTCCAGCGCCGTGACGGTCGCGCCGAGGTGGGTCAGGTTGTCGGCCGCGGCGAAGCCGGAGACCCCGAAGCCCGGCGACGACCGCGCGCACGCCCGCCCAGGAGTCGTGCCGGCCGAGCGCATCCAGCCGACCAGCACCCGGCAGATCAGGCACCGGCCACCCATTCGGCGTAGAAGATGCCCAAACCGGCGGCGACGAAGACGGCCGCGATCAGCCAGAAGCGGACCACGACCGTGATCTCCTCCCAGCCGAGCAGCTCGAAGTGGTGGTGCAGCGGCGCCATCCGGAACAGTCGTTTGCCGTTGGTCAGCTTGAAGAAGCCGACCTGGAGGATCACCGACATCGTCTGCAGCACGAACAGGCCGCCGAGCAGTGCCAGCAGCAGCTCGGTGCGGGTGAGCACGGCCATCCCGGCGACGGCACCGCCCAGGGCCAGCGAGCCGGTGTCGCCCATGAAGATCTGCGCCGGCGAGGCGTTGTACCAGAGGAAGCCGAAGCACGCGCCGGTGATCGCCGCGGCCACGACGGCGAGGTCGAGCGGGTCGCGCACGTCGTAGCACGAGCCGGTCTCGAGGAGTCCAGGGCTACCCGTGCGCCCGAGCAGGACTGGTTGTTCTGCCAGATGTTCACCAGCATGTAGGCCCCGAAGACCATCATCGAGGCGCCGGCGGCGAGCCCGTCGAGCCCGTCGGTGAGGTTGACGGCGTTGCTGGTCGCCCGCGATCAGCAGCACGATGAACACCACGAGCACGACCGTCGGAAGCGCGAGCTTGTCGATGTCGCGGGTGAAGGAGATCGCGTGCCCGGCCGGGGTGACGCCTGCGGTCCGTCGGTGAACGGGCGCGTGCCGCCAGCAGCACCAGCCAGCCGCGAAGGCCAGCGCCACCACCGTCTGGCCGATGAACTTCGCCTTGCTGCGCAGACCGAGGTTGCGCTGCTTGTAGATCTTGATGAAGTCGTCGAGGAAGCCGACCGTGCCGAGCCCGACGAAGAGGAAGAGCAGGAGCAGCACGCGAGATCGAGACATGCGAACCGGTGATCAGCTTGGCCAGGAAGTAGGCGACGACCGTGGCCAGCACGATCACCAGCCCGCCCATCGTCGGGCGTGCCCCTCTTGGTGTGGTGCGTGGTCGGCCCGTCGTCACGGATCAGCTGGCCGTAGCCCTTGGCGGCGAAGATCCGGATCGCGACCCGGGTGCCGACGAGGGTGAAGATCAGCGACAGGCCGCCGGCGAGCAGGATCGCTCTCATCCGTGATCCCTGGCGAGGCGCGAGCGCAGCGAGCGGCTCGTTGGGGTGTTCACGCGCTCCCCTCCTCCGTTCCGTCTCCTGCGGTCTGCGACAGCAATTCTGCGGCCAGACGCTCGAGTCCTGCGGCGCGCGACGCCTTGACCAGCACGACCTCGTCGCCTCCGACATTGTTCCGCACGGCATCGCGGGCCTCGTCGACCGACGCGCAGAAGGATGCCGCACGGGCGCTCTCGGCGATCGGCCGGGCTCCCTCCCCGACCACCACCACCCGGTCGATCCCGAGCTCGTCCGCATGCCGGCCGACGGCGCGGTGCTCCTCCGCCGAGGACTCGCCGAGCTCGCGCATCTCGCCGAGCACCGCGACCGTGCGCCGACCGGTGCGTCGTCCGATCCCGGCCAGCGTGTCGAGCGCGGCCCGCATCGAGTCGGGATTGGCGTTGTAGGCGTCGTTGATCACGACCAGGCCGTCGGCGCGCTCGCGCAGCTCCATCCGCCACGGGGACAGCGGTCTCGATCCGCGACAACGAGGCGCCGATCGCCTCGAGCGGGAGTCCGAGCGCGAGCGCAGCGGTGGCGGCCGCCGCGGCGTTCGTCGCCTGGTGCTCGCCGAGGAGGCGAAGGCGGACCCGCACGCGCTGGTCGACGCCGGTGTCCCACGGGTGTGCAGGTCGAACGAGGCGGCGCAGCAGTTCGTCCAGCTCCAGTGACTCCAGGCGCACCACGGCGCCGGTGCTGCGGCCGAACGTCCGCACCCGGCCACGGGTGCGCGGCGCCATCGCGGCGACGAGCGGGTCGTCGAGGTTCAGCACGGCGATCCCGTCGGGCCCGAGCGCCTCGACGATCTCGCCCTTCGCCTGCGCGATCGCCGAACGCGACCCGAACTCGCCGAGGTGGGCGATGCCGACGTTGAGGACCACCGAGACGTCCGGAGGTGCCATCGCGCAGAGGTCCGCGATGTGGCCGACGCCGCGCGCACCCATCTCGAGGACCAGGAAGCGCGTCGAGGGCTCGACGCCGAGGACCGTCAGTGGCAGTCCGAGCTCGTTGTTGAACGACTGGTACGTCGCCACGGTGGGTCCCGCGTCGGAGAGCACGGCCGCGAGCATGTCCTTGACGCTCGTCTTGCCCTGCGAGCCCGTCACGGCGACCACCCGGAGGTCCGGGGCAGCCCGGCGCACGCGTCGCAGGACCTCGGCCGCCAGGGTGTGCAGGGCCGCCTGGACGTCCGGGACGACGACGGTCGGGACTTCGGTCGGCCGGCACCCGATCACCGCGGCCGCGCCACCGCCGACCGCAGCTGCCGCGAAGTCGTGACCGTCGACGTGCTCGCCGGCGAGTGCGACGAACAGACCGCCCGGCTCGGGTCTCCGGCTGTCGAGGAACGCCGGCCCCGACACCTCGGTCGAGGGGTCCCCGGCCACCGTCCCGCCGACGATGCCGGCGATCTCGGCCAGCGACAGGGCGATCATCGGCGCTCCTCGATCGCTGCGCGGACCTCGTCACGGTCGTCGAACGGCGTCACGACACCCTCGGCCTCCTGCCCGGTCTCGTGGCCCTTGCCCGCGACGAGCAGCGTGTCGCCGGGACGCGCGATCGCCACGGCGTGCCGGATCGCGTCGCGGCGGGAACCGACCTCGACGACCTCGGCTCGCGCGCCCGCCGGGACGGTCCGGGCTCCGGCCAGGACCGCCGACCTGATCGCGGCCGGGTCCTCGCTGCGCGGGTTGTCGTCGGTCACGACCAGCACGTCGGCCAGCCGCGCACCGATCTCCCCCATCACCGGGCGCTTGCCGGTGTCGCGGTCGCCGCCGGCGCCGACGACCAGGACCAGGCGGCCGGGCGTCTGCGGGCGCAGCGCCTCGAGCGCGGCCACCAGGGCATCGGGCTTGTGCGCGTAGTCGACGACCGCAAGGAAGTCCTGACCGGCGTCGATCCGCTCGAGCCGACCGGGGACACCGCCCGAGGCGGCGATGGCCGCGGCAACCGGCGCCGGATCGAATCCCGCCTCGGCCGCGAGGGCGACCGCGCAGAGGGTGTTCGCGACGTTGAAGCCCCCGGCGAGAGGAGCGCCGGCCGGGACCTGTTCGCCCGACGGGGTGACGACGGTGAACCGCGACCCCTCGGGCCGCAGGTCCACCTCGACCGCGCGCCAGTCCGCCTCGGCTCCGGTTGCCGAGAAGGTGCGCATCGGGATCGAGGCCCGGTCGAGCAGGCGGCGTCCGTGCTCGTCGTCGAGGTTGGTCAGTCCCAGGCGCGCCCTCTCAGGGGTGAACAGGGACGCCTTCGCCGCGAAGTAGTCCTCGAGGTCCTCGTGGAAGTCCAGGTGGTCGCGGCCGAGGTTGGTGAACGCCGCGACGTCGAACCTCACCCCGTCGACCCGTCCCATCACCAGGGCGTGGCTGGACACCTCCATCGCGCATGCCCGCACCTTGCGTTCCCGCATCACCGCGAACAGCGCGTGCAGGTCCGGCGCCTCGGGAGTGGTCAGGGCGGTCTGCACGTCCTGCCCGCCGATCCGGGTGCCGACGGTGCCGACCACCGCAGCGGGGACACCTGCGCCCTGCAGGCCCGCCTCGAGGAGCCGCGTCGTCGTGGTCTTCCCCTGCGTGCCGGTGACGGCCATCAGCGTGAGCGCCGACGCGGGGTCGCCGTAGAGCCGAGCGGCGAGCGAGCCGAGCAGCTGCCTCGGGGCCGGGACCACCAGCACCGGCACCCCGGCGACCCGCGCTGCGTCGGCACCGGCCTCGTCGGTCAGGATCGCAGTGGCACCGGCCGCGACGGCGTCGGCCGAGTACGTCGCCCCGTGGGCCCGCGAACCGGGGAGCGCCGCATACAGGTCACCTGGTACGACCCGCTGCGAGCTCAGCGACAGGCCGGTGACCACGACGCCGGCCGCCTCCCCGGAGAGGCGGGCGCCGAGGTCGGCAGCGAGACCCGCCAGCGACGTGGTCACCGGGTGCACGGGACGTGTCGGGCAGGGATCGGGGACCACCCCGCGAACCTATCGGTTCACCACTCCACGGGCAGCCGGGCCGGCGGGGTGTTCGTCGGCGGCACGGCGTACTTCTGGAGGAGGTAGGTCAGGATCTTGCGGAACACCGGTCCGGCCGTGCCGCCGCCGCTCGCGCTGCCCTGCGGACGCTGGATCACGACGTACACGGTGAACCGCGGGTTGTCCGCGGGCGCGAAGCCGGCGAACGAGACCGCAAGGGAGCCGTCGTAGCAGCGGCACTTCGCGCCGACCTGCTGGGCGGTGCCCGTCTTGCCCGAGACCCGGTATCCGGCGATGCCCGCGCCCGGGGCCGTGCCGGCGCCCTCGGTGGTCACCATCTCCATCATCCGGGCGACCTTCCCGGCGGCCTGGGCGCTGACCACCCGGTGCCGCGTGGCCGTGTCGGTGCCGACGACGTCGCCGGCCGCCGTGACCGCGCGCCCCTTGATCAGGCTCGGGGTGATCAGCTCACCGCCGTTCGCCACTGCGTTCACGGCGGTCGCCATCTGGAGCGCGTTGACCGACACGCCCTGGCCGAACGACACGGTCGCCTGGGTCAGCTCGGTCCACGCGCTCGCCGGCGGCAGCAGGCCACGGGTCTCACCGGGCATCCCGATGTCGGTGCGGTGCCCGAGCCCGAAGAGGTCGAGGTAGTGCCACAGCTCACCGGGCTGGTACTGCCGGGCGGCGAGAACGGTGCCGATGTTCGACGACTTCGCGATCACGCCGGCCAGGGTCAGTCGAAGGTTGTCGTGGTTGAAGTAGTCGTGGATCACCCGGTCGGCCACCGGGAGCTGCCGAGGCACGCGAACACGGGTGCGCGGGGTGACCTTGCCCTCGTCGATGAGCCCGGCCATCGTGAGCACCTTCTCGACCGAGCCGGGCTCGTAGACGTCGCTGAGCGCCCGGCTCCCGAGGTCGGCCTGGTCGGACTCGGCGGGCCGGCCCGGGTCGAAGGTCGGATAGTCGGCCAGGGCGAGGATCTCGCCGGTGCGGGTGTCGAGCGCGATCGCGGCACCGGACTTCGCGCGCGCACCCTGCACGGCCGTGCGCAGCACCCGTTGCGCGTACCACTGCACGTCGCGATCGATCGTGAGGTGAGGTCCTTGCCGTTGACGGGCTTCATCTCGGTGTTCTCCCCGAGCGGGATCCGGTTGCCGCGGCCCACCTCGTAGGTCTCGCTGCCGTCCTTGCCGGCGAGCAGGGAGTCGAAGGAACGCTCGAGCCCACCACCGGTGTCGGCCTGGTCGCCGACCTTCTCGAAGCCGAGCAGGTTGGCCGCGACGTCACCGGCCGGGTAGTCGCGCACCGGGTCCAGTCGCGTGTCGATCGCCCTTGTACCCGGCGTCGTCGATCGGCGGCGACGGCCTTGCGCGCGAGCGTCGCCGGAACCCGCCGGGCGACGTAGGCGAACCGGGACCCGGGCTTGTCGGGGTCCTTGCGGAGCTTGGCGAGCACGTCGAAGTAGTCCACGCCCAGCCGGTTGGCCAGGATCCTGGCGATCTCCTCGGCGTGCGCATCGGTGCGCTACGGGGTCCGCGACGATCATCAACCCGCTGACCGACTCGGCGAGCGGGACGCCGTTGCGGTCGGTGATCGCGCCACGCGTCGCGGGCAGCGGCACGGTGACCAGACCCTCGGCGTCCGCCTTCGCGGCGTACGCCTTGGGATCGAGCCCCTGCAGCTGGAACAGCCGTACGCCGAACACGGAGATCACCATCGCCAGCACGATCAGCGCGAAGCGCAGCCGGACCTCCGAGGAGCCGCGCCAGCGCCCCACCGGCCGCGCCGCCCGGCCCCGGCCCGCGGTCACTGCCGGGCTCCGGACCTGTGGCCGGCCTTGTGACCGGACGTGTGGGCCGGATTGTGACCGGGCTTGTGACCGGGCTTGTGGCCGGACTGCTGGCTCGTGGCCCCGGTCGTCGGGTCGGTCTGTCCCTGCCCGGCGACGTCGCCTGCCTGGCCGGTGGTCGCGTCCTGGGCCGGGACCCGGACGATGATCGGATCCGGGCTGAGCGCGGCCGGGAGCGACGGGCGGCCGGGGGTTGATCGCGACGGCGTCATCCGGGCTGGCCGGCGTGGGGTCGCCGACGACGCTGCCGTCGGAGAGCCGGACGAACGCGGGTACGCCCGGGGCGACCATGCCCAGTGCCTTGGCCACCTTCGCGAGCCGCTGAGGTGCGCGCAGCCGCTCGAGCTCCATCTCGAGGGACTGCTGGCGGGCGGTGAGCTCGTCGGCCCGGTGCTGGAGCCGGGTGGCGTAGAACGACGCCTGCTGCATGTGGGTGTTGAACATCAGCAGCCCGACGACCCCGCCGCCGAGGATCACGAACACCAGCACGGCGAAGGGCGCCCTCGGCGCGCGCATGCGAGCTCGGCGGGGACCAGGGTGAGGCGGGCTCGCTCGACCGCCGCCTCCGCGAAGCGCGGTGCCCGGGCGCGCGCCTGGCTCGACGAGCGTGCTCATGCCGCCGCCTCCCGGACACGCTCGGCGGCTCGCAGCCGCACCGACGCGGCCCGCGGATTCGCCGCGACCTCGTCGGCCGAGGCCTTCTCGGCCCCTCGGGTGAGCAGTCGCAGCTCGGGCTGGTACTCCTCGGGGACGACCGGCAGGTCGTCGGGCGACGGACGTGTGCGAGCGCGACGCGAGCGTCTCGCTTGACCATCCGGTCCTCCAGCGACTGGTAGCTCATCACCACGACCCGACCTCCGACGGCCAGCGAGTCGATCGCCGCCGGGATCGCCCGGCGGAGCACGCCGAGCTCGTCGTTGACCTCGATCCGCAGCGCCTGGAAGGTGCGCTTGGCGGGATGTCCCCCGGTACGTCGCGCCGGCGCCGGGATCACCTCGCGGAGCAGCTCGACCAGGCGCGCCGAGCGGTCGAACGGTGCCTTCTCGCGCTCACGCACGATCGCCCGGGCGATCGGCCGGGCGAACTTCTCCTCGCCGTAGGTGCGCAGGATCCGGGCCAGGTCGGCGGCCGGGTAGGTGTTGAGCACCTCGGCCGCGGTGATGCCGGCGCGTGTCGTCCATCCGCATGTCCAGCGGCGCGTCCTCGGCGTAGGCGAACCCGCGGTCGCGCACGTCGAGCTGCATCGAGGACACCCCGAGGTCGAACAGCACCCCCTGCACCGGCGCGATCCCGAGGTCGGCCAGCACCCGCGGGATCTCGTCGTACACCGCGTGCACGAGCGTGGTACGCCCGGCGAACGGAGCCAGCCGCTCACCGGCGGCTTCGAGCGCGTGCACGATCCCGGTCGACGCCGACGACGTGCGCCTCGGGGCAGCGCGGCGAGCACCGCCTCGGTGTGGCCACCCAGTCCGAGCGTCGCGTCGACCAGGATCGAGCCCGGCTGCCGCAGCGGAGGTGCCACCAGGGCGACGACCCGGTCGAGGAGCACCGGGACGTGGGCGGGGCCGCTCATGCGCCGGGCCCTACTTCCCGAGCCCGGCGAGCAGCATGAAGGCGCCCGGCGAGACCGACGCTGGTCGCGGCCGAGAACGCCATCACGGCGAGGCCGTCGCGCACCTGGTGCCGCACGCGCCGACGGCGGTCGTCGGTCGGCGAGTGGTCCGACGACCTGTCGTCCGACTCCGCTCATGGTTTCGACCCCTGAGCTGTCGTGCCGGCTGATGCTGCGATGGTGGTGCAGTGGTGATCGCCGGCCAGGTTCCCGTCCGCTCTCTCCGCGGAGGCAGTGTGCCTTCTGGTGCCGGGGAAGGTGCCCCAGACGGCCTCGGGCTCCGGGAGGAGCGGACGCGAGCCTCGTCGTGCGATCACCGATGTGGAGTTGTGGCCGGTCCCGGTACCAGCCCGAGCTGCTCAGAAGCCCGGGAAGATCTCTTCCTGGATGTCGGAGAAGGCGCTCTCCTGCTCGGCGGTGTAGGCGGCCCAGGCCCGGGGCTCCCAGATCTCGATCCGGTCGTAGATGCCGATCACCACGCAGTCCCGGTCGAGCGACGCGTAGTCGCGCAGCTCCGGGGTGATGGTGATCCGGCCCTGCTTGTCGGCGGACCTGCTCCGAGGCCAGGGCGAAGAGCATCCGGCCGTAGGCGCGCAGCCGAGCGTCGGTCTGCGAGGCGTTCTTGAACTTCTCGGTGAACGCCGCGAAGTCGGCACGGGTGCGCACGTCGATGGAGCGCTCCTGACCCCTCGTGATCACCAGTCCGTCCCCCATCGCCTCTCGGAACTTCGCGGGGAGGAAGAGCCGGCCCTTGTCATCGAGCTCGGGGTCGGAAGGTGCCGGAGAACATCGCGCCACCTCACTGCCCCCATTCCTGCGGCTCTTCCTCCACTTTGCCCCACGATACCCCACGATCCTCCACCGTCAACCACATTCGCGCCATTTCTCTCCCCTCTGCTCCCCGGAGTCACCGGGTCGTCACGACCGACCGGCCGACGCACCTTCGGTGATGAGGTTCACTAGGGGCATGCACGAAGCACCTCGCGAGCGCGTCGTCCCCGACCGGGTCGACGGCCACCGACACCGAGCCCGACACGGCCTGGACTCCCTGCGCACCGTCACCGACCGCGTGCGGGCCAACATCGAGCGCGTGATCGAAGGCAAGCCCGAGGTGGCGCGCGCCGCCGTGGTGGTGCTGCTGGCCGAGGGCCACCTGCTCATCGAGGACGTGCCCGGAGTCGGCAAGACCATGCTGAGCAAGGCGCTGGCGCGCTCGATCGACCTCACGGTGCGCCGGATCCAGTTCACCCCCGACCTGCTGCCCTCCGACGTCACCGGCGTGTCGGTGTTCAACCAGGACACCCGCGAGTTCGAGTTCCGGCCCGGCGGCGTGTTCGCCAACATCGTCATCGGCGACGAGATCAACCGCGCCTCCCCGAAGACCCAGTCGGCGATGCTCGAGTGCATGGAGGAGCGCCAGGTCACCGTCGACAACCAGACCTTCGGCCTCGAGCCGCCGTTCATGGTGATCGCCACCCAGAACCCCCTCGAGATGGAAGGCACCTACGCCCTCCCCGAGGCCCAGCGCGACCGGTTCATGGCCCGCGTGTCGATGGGCTACCCGGTCGAGGCCGCCGAGATCGCGATGCTGTCCGCCCGCGAGACCCACAACCCGCTGGACGACCTCGAGCCGGTCACCGACGCCGCCGAGATCCGCAAGCTGATCTCGGTGGTCGCCGACGTCCACGTCGCCGACGCCGTCCAGCGGTACGCCGTCGCGATCTCCACCGCCACCCGCCGCTCCCCCGAGCTACGGCTCGGCGCATCGCCCCGTGCCACGCTCCACCTGGTGCGGGCAGCGAAGGCCTGGGCCGCCATGGCCGGTCGCGACTACGTCGTCCCCGACGACGTGCGCGAGCTCGCGCACGACGGTGCTGGCCCACCGGTTGCTGCCGACCGTCGAGGCCGCGATGAACGGACGCGGGCCTGCGGACATCCTGGCCGGTCTCCTCGACGGTGTCCCGATCTCGACGACCACCTCGGGCACGGGGCCGGCCGCCTCCTCGAGCTGACCGATGTCGGCCACCGTCGTCTCCGAGCGCCCCACCACCCGGATCGAACCCAGCTCGGCGATCCGCGAGGCGCTGCGAGGGTTCACCCTGCGTGGACGCAGCTTCGTCGCGGCCGGCCTCACTGCGATCCTGTGCGGCATCGTCCTGGGCGAGCGCGACCTGGTCCGGATCGGCATGCTCGTCGCGCTGCTTCCCTTCATCGCCGCGCTCTGGGTCGCCAGGTCCGGCAACCGGCTGGGACTCGCGCGCACGCTCGGAGCCACCCAGGTCGAGGTCGGTCAGCGTGCGGTCGTGCACCTCGAGCTCACCAACGTCGGGCCGACGACCGGTGTGCTGCTGATCGAGGAGCAGATCCCGTGGGCGCTGGGTTCACGACCGCGGTTCGTGATCGACACGATGAGGCCCGGCTGGCACCGGCAGATCGAGTACCCCGTCCAGGCCGAGGTGCGCGGCAAGTACGACATCGGACCGATGCGGGTCCGGGTCGGCGACCCGTTCGGCCTGCTCGAGCTGCACCGCACCTTCACCCGGACCACCAGCCTGGTCGTCATCCCGACCACGGAGCCGCTGCCGCCGGTCACCTTGCGCGGGGCCTGGACCGGCACCGGCGACAACCGGCCGCGCCCGTTCGCGAGCGGCAGCGCGGCCGATGTGACCGTCCGCGAGTACCGCCTCGGCGACGACCTGCGCCGGGTGCACTGGCGCAGCACGGCAAAGGTCGGCGAGCTGATGGTCCGGCGCGAGGAGCAGCCGTGGCAGTCGCGCTGCACGCTGTTCATCGACAACCGCGCCCGCGCTCACCGGGGGCAGGGACCGCACTCCTCGGTCGAGCGTGCCGTCACGGCGGCCGCGTCGATCGCGGTGCACCTCACCGCGCAGGGCTACCAGGTGCGCCTGGTGAGCGCCCAGGGCGAGGAGTTCGAGCACGGCTGGCACGACGGCAACGTCGAGGTCAGCACACGGCCGTTGCTGGAGAGCCTCGCGGTGCTGCCGACAGTGCCGAACTCCGAGCTCTACACCGGCTGGGTCGACGAGAGCGTCACCTCCGGGATGCTCGTCGCGGTCCTCGGAGACATCGACGACCATGACCGGGAGTTCCTCGCCGGCCTGCACCATCGCGGCAGCGCGTCGTACGCCGTCGCGCTGGACGTGGACAGCTGGGCAGCCCGGTCGACCGATCCGGACTTCACCCGTCGTCCCGGTCGGCTCCCCACCGCCGCCTGGCTGCGCCAGCACGGCTGGAAGGCAGCCGAGCTGACCCGCACAGGATCGCTGCAGGCGACCTGGCAGGAGCTCGGCCGATGAGCCGGCGGTTCCTGGGCCGGCTTCGGCATATCGGCGCTCACCGCGGCGATGGCGTGGGTCGCCCTCTGGTCCTGGGGTGGCCTGGTGGAGCAGCCGGGACACTTCCTCTCCCCGGCACTCTTCGGCGCTCTCCTGGTCGTGACGGTCGGCGCTGCCGGACGCACGCTGCGCGCTCCCTGGTACGCCGTGCTCCCTGCCCAGCTCCTCCTCGCGGTGCTCTGGCTCGACCACCGCTACGCCGCCGCCGACGCCTGGTCCGGATGGGTGCCGACCCCGACGAGCTTCGCGGCGGTCGCCGACCGGATCCACGGCGGAGCGGTGGCGGTGAACACCTATGCCTCACCGGTCAGTTCCGAGCACACCGAGACCTACGCCTACCTGCTCGCGACCTCGATGCTGGTGCTGCTCTCCACCGACCTGCTCGCCTGCGGGCTGCGTCGCGTCCCGTGGGCCGGGCTGCCCATCATCGTCACCCTCACCGTGCCGATCAGCGTGCTCGAAGCCGGGCTGTCCTGGGTCGTCTTCGTGATCACCGGGTTGCTGTTCATGATGCTGCTGGCGACCGAGGAGACCGAGCGCGTGCTCGGCTGGGGACGCTCGATCGCAGGGCGTGGCGAGCGCATCGACTCGCTCGACCAGGTGGTCAACGGGTCCACGGTGCGGGGCGCCGCGGTCCGGATCGGGCTGCTCACCGCGGCGGGCGCACTGGTGCTGCCCGTGCTCGTCCCGGTCAGTCAGGGGCTGTTCAAGGGCGGCGACGGACCCGGCAACGGCTCCGGGAGCGGCGACAACGTGACCCTGCGCAACCCCATCGTCGACCTGCGCCGGGACCTGATCGCCCGGGACCACATCCCACTCGTCGAGGCGCGCACCTCCGGTGACCCGACCTACCTCCGGGTCACCGTCCTCGACCAGTTCAACGGCATCGAGTGGCAGCCGTCCGCCCGACGGCTGGCAAGGTCCAACGACGCCAACGGCCGGCTGCCCAACGCGCCGGGACTCTCCCCGACCGCGACAGGCACGGAGTCCGACTGGACCTTGCAGATCGACCCGGGCTTCCAGACCACCTGGCTGCCGACGCCGTACCCGACCCGGCGGATCGAGATCAACCGCGGCGACTGGCGCTACGACCTGCGGACGCTCGACATCGCCAGCGTCGACAAGCCCAAGACCGCCGGCCTCACCTACCAGCTGACCGGGTTCAAGCCGGACTACTCCGCACTCCGGATGCAGCAGGCGCTCCAGCCGCCTCCGGAGATCAGCGGGCCGATGACCGTCGTGCCCGGCAACCGTCCGTCCGTGATCAATCGGATCGCCGAGGAGGTCACCGCCGGCGCGACCAACGACTACGACCGGATGGTCAAGCTGCAGAACTGGTTCCGCAACACCGGCGGCTTCAGCTACTCGCTCGAGCCCGCCCCGGGCAGCGGTATCGCTCAGCTGGCGCGATTCATCACCACCGACAAGTCGGGCTACTGCGAGCAGTTCGCAGCCGCCATGGCGATCATGGCCCGCACACTGGGCGTACCGGCACGGGTCGTCGTCGGGTTCCTCGCGCCCGAGCAGCTGCCCGACGGGAGCTATCGCTACACCAGCGACGACCTGCACGCCTGGCCGGAGATGTACTTCGGCGGCAGCGGCTGGGTCCGGTTCGAGCCGACGCCGGCCGCGCGGACGGGGAACAACCCGCCGGCCTGGACCCTCGGCGTGGCCCAGCAGCCCACGACCGCACCGAGCCAGACCTCGGCTGCGTCTCCGCAGGACAACAGCACTCCGGCGAGCAAGCGACCCGACGCGACGGCGTCCGGGTCCTCGTCCGCGAGCGGGACGCGCCTGGTCGCCTGGATCGTCGGCCTCGCCCTCGTCGTGCTGCTGCTCCTGCTGCCCGCCCTCGTCCGCAGCCGACAACGACGGCACCGACTCGGTGACTTCCGTCTCGGTCCCCGCAACGACGATGCCGCCGTGCTCGCCGAGGGCGCCTGGGCGGAGCTCTGTGCGACCGCCCGCGACGTCGGAGTCGAACTCCCGCTCCAGCGCTCGGTGCGCGACATCGCCGAGGAGCTGCGGCCGCTCGCGATGACCGTGCGCGAGTCGCTCCAGCGACTCGACGACCTCGTCCTCTTCGTGGAGAGAGCCCGCTACGGTCGTCCGTTCACCGTCGACCCGGCGACCCGGCAGGCCGTGGTCGAGGCGGTGGAGGGCTGGGCCGGCGTGCTCGCGGACTCGGTGTCGACCCCGCGCATGTGGATCGCGCGCGTCTTCCCACGCTCCGTGCTCGACCGCAGTGTGGTTCCCACGGTCGAGCGGCGCGTCGACCTGGCCGGCGTCGGCGAGGTGCGCTGACCGACCGGGGTGCACGCGGCTGCCCTCGTCCGCGGTCTCGCCAGCCTCGCTTCGCGGGTCCGTGAGGTCCGCTGCTGGTGCCCTCGACCGCCGCCGCGTCGAGCCCGCGCCCCCGAACCTCGCGCGCGCTCAGCTCGAACTCAGAAGCCGCCCTGCTCGCGACGGTGCTGCCAGCGCTGCTCGAGGCGCTGCATGAAGGTGCCGTGGCGGCGGGTACGAGGCTGCCGACGGGGGCGGCGGGGCTTGCTCGCCCGGCCACCGTCGAGCACCTCGAAGCGGTGCGGGTGGTCGTCGGAGCCCAACACGGCCTCCGGTGTGAGTGGCCCGGGCCGTTCCTCGGCCACCCGGTGGCCGCGCCAGGCGGCGAGCCCGAGCGTCGCCGAGCCGAGCATCACCAGGAAGCCGATGATGCCGAGCCAGGTCAGCTGCGCCATCGCCCCGCCCATGAGGAGGGCGACGCCGCCGAGGAACACCACCCCTGCGCCGACCGTGCGCATCCGGGCCACCCGGCGCAGCGTGCGCCCCTGCAGCGCAGAGACGAACTTCGGATCCTCTGCGGCGAGGGCTCGTTCCATCTGCTCGAGCAGACGGAGCTCCTCTTCCGACAGCGGCACGACTTCCTCCAAGGGGACCGGGCGACGGCGTGGTCGCAGGTGCTGGCTCAAGTCTAGGCAGCCTGCCCGCAACGCGGTACCCGAGATTGATAAATTCACGCCGCCGGCAATGGACGTCGTTCAGGGCCCGTCTTCAGGGCCCGTCTTCAGGGCCCGTCTTCAGGGCCGTCTTCAGGGCCGGTCGTTCGGGGCCCGTCGTTCGGGGCCCGTCGTTCAGGGCCGGTCGCCACTCAGCAGCGTCGCGCGGCGTACGACGCCACGCCCGAACCGCCGGCTGACGCGGTCGACCGCCCGGTCCGCGTCCGGCCAGCCGCGCTCGCGCTCGCCGATCACCAGCTGCCGGTGGGCGTGCTCGCGGGCCAGCAGCCCCTCGACCCGAACCCCGACGAGGCGGACGCGCAGGCGGCGCGACCCGAGCGCGTCGAAGAGCGCCAGCGCCGCCGCATGCACCTCTCCGGTGACGTCGGTCGGGTCGGGAAGCGTGTGCGAACGGGTGATCGTCGCGAAGTCGCTGTAGCGCACCCGCAACGACACCGTCCGTCCGACGACGCCGGAGTACCGCATCCGCGCGGTGACCCGGGTCGCCAGCCGCAGCAGCTCCCGGCTGATCGCCTCGCGGTCGGCGCTGTCGCGAGCGAAGGTCTCCTCGGCCCCCATGCTGCGCTCGGGATCGTGGTCGCTGCGTCGAGCCGTCAGGGTGGTGCGATCGGTGCCCCACGCGAGCTCGTGGAGCTGTGCGCCGAGAGCCCGGCCGACGAGGAGCTGCAGGGTCTGCCGCGGTGTGTGGGCGACGTCCCCGACCGTGACCAGACCGATGCGGTGCAGCCGCGCGCGGGTGCGCGGACCGACGCCGAACAGCTCACCGACGTCGAGGGGATGCAGGTAGCCGACCACCTCCGAGGGCGCCACGACGAGAACGCCGTCGGGCTTGGCGCGCCGACTGGCCACCTTGGCGACCGAGACCGACCCGGCGAGTCCGACCGAGCAGTCGATCCGTTGCTCGTCGTGGACCCGGGCGCGGATGTACTCCGCGATCTGCAGTGGGGACCCCAGGCGCCGGACCGCACCGGACACGTCCAGGAACGCCTCGTCGAGGGAGTACGCCTCCACCAGCGGCGTCACCTCACGGAACATCTCCATCACCGAACGCGACACCGTCTCGAAGTCGCGGAAGTCCGCCGAGACGCGCACCACCTGCGGGCAGAGCTCGTGCGCGAGCCGGCCGGACATCCCCGATCGGATGCCGAAGGCGCGTGCCGGGTAGTTGGCCGACAACACGACGCCGCGGTGGCCGCCGCCGACGATCACCGGCACACGCTGAAGATCCGGGCGGTCGCGGATCGCCACCGATGCGTAGAACGCGTCCATGTCGACGTGCAGGATCGGGCACGCCCAGGAGCGCTCCTCCGGACCGCTCACGGCAAGCCGGCTCGTCGTCGGCCGAGGACCGGACCGGCGGGCTCAGGGGTCGAATCAGCGGGTGGCGAGGGCGTGGACCTGCGCGCCCAGGGTGAGGTACTCGGGGCGATCCGCCACGGCCCGCTCGAGGTCGAGGAGGCCGTCGACCGCCCTCGGCTCGAGATCGAGCAGGGCTGAGGGCACCAGGTCGGTGAACACGCGCACGGCGTGCATCGCGACGACGTCGAAGCCACCCTCGGAGAGCAGCCGGCGGATCTCCTCGGCAGTGAACCGGCGCTCGGCGTCGGGGGCCGGCGACGGGTCGAGCAGCTCGAGCGCCTCGGCGAAGTGGCCCGCCATCGCCCGGCCCAGCACGGCGGCATGTCGCTGGCCGACGAGCAGGCTGAGCGCCCCGCCCGGGCGCAACAGCCCGGCGATGACCGCCAGCGCGCCACCGGCATCGTCGACCAGACCGAGGACACCATGACAGAGCACGAGGTCGGCCGTGCCCGCGGAGACCATGTCGGACACGCTCGCGAGGTCGCCCTGCCGCCCGGTGACCAGCGCCTCGACACCGCGCTCGCGTGCACGCCGGTCGAGCGCAGCGAGAGCATCGGGGCTCGGGTCGATGACGGCGACGTGGTGGCCGAGCTCGGCAACCCGGACGGCGAAGCCGCCGGTGCCTCCGCCGATGTCCAGCACGGTCTGGCCGGGACCGCCGGCCTCGAGGTGACGGCGACACGCCTCCCACACCACCGCGGTGCGCAACGAGCCGCGGCGCTCGAGTGGGCGTTCCATGCGGTGAACACTAGAGGAGCCCCTCCCCGACGGACTCCTCAGGCAACCCGGAACGGCGCGTGCCCGGTGAGGCCGAGCGACGTCTCCACCAACGCGAGGAACCGGTCGGCGTCGCGCACCAGGTCGTCGGCCTCGCGGGCCGTCACCGCTCGCCGCGACCCCGCCTCGGCGGCGGCTCGCTTCGACGCCCCCGCCGAGAAGAACGTGGCCCACTCGGTGAGCTCCGGCGCCACCTCGGCGAGCAGGACCCAGGCGTTCTTCTGCCGGCGCCGCTGCGCCGGGACCGGCTGGGTGCGCGCGGCGAGCAGGGCGGCAGTGGCGCGGAGTGCCGCGACGTGCGCGAGTGCATAGCGCTGCGGGACGTCGGCGCAGGTGATCGCCTCGCGCAGGGACTCGGCCGACCGCTCGAGGTAGGAGTGCGTGGCCGCCGGAAGGTGGAGGTTCATCACCGCAGCCCCCTCAGTCCAGCGATCCGGCCAGGCGCCAGACGCCCTCGGTCCAGTCGAAGGTGAGGTCGAAGATCGCGAAGCCGGGGTCGTCGACGGACGCCACGGCGCGACCGCGCGCCGCCGCGACGCGCCAGACCTCGCGCTGACCGACGAGCTCGGAGTCTCCGGGAGCGTCTTCGGGTCGGCGCACCCACCACGCCCCCGTCTCGATCCAGTGAGCGATCACCTCGCGCACCTGCCAGAGGCGGCCGCGCCAGAGGAACTGGTCAGGCCCTTCCTCGCCGTCGCCGGCCAGCGCATCGGCCGGCGCCTGGCGCACATCCACAAGGTCGTCGTACAGCCGCACGTCCTGCTCCTTTGCTCGCGTCGTCCTGTGCTCTCCGGTGGCCTCGACCCTGTCGGTGGCCCGATGGAGGATGGGGTCGAAGCACCCTCCACCGGGCCACACTTCGAACATGTGTTCGAATGCCATCACAGTACACCTCCGCTGGGACAGGTCGTCAAGCACCGCCGACTCGGGACCGCTACGGTCTGGCCATGAGTGACCCGACGACCGCCGGCGAGCACCCGGCGATCGCCCGCTTCCGCCGCGACCTCGACGCGCGCGGCGGCAGGGGCCGGATCGTGGTGCTGCCCGACTCCGTCCACACCGCCGCCCTGGCCGCCGCAGCCCTCGGCTGCGAGGTCGGCGCGATCGCGAACAGCCTGCTCTTCGCCGGCACCACCGAGTCCGGCGAGAGCGTGCCGGTGCTGATCCTCACCTCGGGAGCACACCGCGTCGACACCGCAAAGGCCGCCGCCTCGGTCGGCGTACAGGCGCTGAAGCGGGCCACACCGGAGTTCGTCCGCGAGCACACCGGCCAGGTGATCGGCGGGGTGTCCCCCATCGCTCACCCCCGGCCGATCCGGACCTTCCTCGATCCGACGCTGCGGCGCTACGACGAGATCTGGGCCGCAGCCGGACACCCGGCCGCCGTGTTCTCCACCACCTACGAGGAGCTCCGGACGATGACCGGGGCGGAGGAGATCGAGGTCAACTGATGCGCGGCCCGGCCGCGATGGTTGCCCGCGAGTCGGCCGGGCCTCAGCCCCGGTAGAGACCCTCGCGGTACGCCGGGCCGTAGTACTCGTCGAGCTCCTCCAGCGTCTTGCCGGACGGCTCCAGCTGTTGGGCGAGGACCGCGCGCCGCGGCACGACCCCGTCGGGGTCCCAGGACTCCGGATCCCACAGCCGCGACCGGAGGAACGCCTTCTGGCAGTGGTGGAAGACCTCGTCGACCTCGACCACGAGCGCCAACACTGGCCGGTGCCCCTTGACGACCATCGCGTCGAAGAACGGCGCCTCGGACACCAACCGGACCCGGCCGTTGATGCGCAGCGTGTCGCCACGGCCCGGGATCAGGAACAGCAGCCCGAGGTGCGGGTTGGCCAGGATGTTGTGGTAGCCGTCGGCACGGCGGTTGCCGGGCCGTTCGGCGATCGCAATCGTGCGGTCGTCGATCACGTGGACGAGCTGCCCGGCCGGGTCGCCCTTGGGAGAGGCGTCGCAGGACCCGTCGGACGCGGCCGTCGCGATCACGCAGAACGGCGACGCCGCGAGCCAGTCGCGGTCGAGGTCGGTGAGGGCAGTGCGCACCTTGTCGCGGGCGCGTGCGGCCGGCTCCCCGAGCAGGGCGGTCAGCTCGTCGCCGTCGGTGATCTCGGTCCAGCCGGTCGCGATCCCGGGAGTCGTGTCGGGGGTCGTCTGCACGCCTCGGACGCTACGGCAGCGCGCCCGACGGCCGCGACCGAATAGCGGGCGGAACCCGGCCGGCCCCATCCTGACGGCCGACGACCCGGCGGCCGCCGCTGGATCGGGTGTCCGACCGAGCGTGACCTCGCCCCTAGGGTGTGCCCATGGCACGCGTGGTGGTGGTCGGCGGCGGCTTCGGCGGACTCGCCGCCGCTGCCCGCCTGGCGAAGCTCGGTCACGAGGTCACGCTGCTCGAGCAGTCCTCGCGGCTGGGCGGCGCGCTCGGCTACGTCGAGGAGGACGGCTTCCGCTGGGACAGCGGTCCGACGGCGACGTTGCTGCCGGCGGTGGTCCGCGACCTGTTCCGCAAGTCCGGCCGCGCCGCGGAGAAGGAGATCGACCTCGTGCCGGTCGACCCCGTGCAGCAGCACCGGTTCGACGACGGCAGCGTTCTCGACCTGCCGGGAGGCAGCCGCGCCGCGCAGCTGGACGCCGTCGGCAGCGCGCTGGGCGAGGAGTGCGGCCGGCGCTGGGTCGACTTCGTCGACGACTTCGCCGAGGTCTGGGACGTGCTCCGCAAGGACTGGTTCGAGCGAGCTGTGGTCCGAGGAGCACGCGAGCAAGGACGCGCGCCGGCTGCTGGCGACCCGGCTGACCCTGCACAAGCTGGTGCAGCGGGAGCTGCGCGACGAGCGGCTGCGCCTGCTGGCGTGCCACCGGGTGCGGTTCGACGGGCACGACCCGCGCAACGTGCCGGCCTGGGAGGGCGTCTGGTCCTACGTCGAGCAGAACTTCGGCGCCTGGACCCTCCCGGACGGGATGGGCCAGCTGGCCGACGTGCTCGCCGCGCGCCTGGAGACCCGGGGCGTGACCGCGCTGACCGACACCCCGGCCCGCGACCTGGTCGTCGAGGGCGGCCGGGTGGTCGCGGTCCGCGTCGACGACGGCAGCCTCGACGCCGACCACGTGGTGTGTGCGGTCGATCCACGCCGGCTCCCGGCGCTCGCGTCGTACGTCGTCCGCACGATGCCGGCGATCCCCCCGCTCACGTGCCACATCGGCGTCGTCGGCGACGTGCCCGACCTCCCGGCCGAGGTCGTCTTGCACGGTGACCCGATGCTCGTGCTGCGCACCACCGGCACGGCTCCCGCCGGGAGCGCACGCCTGGACCGTGCTGGGCCGCGGCCGTCTCGCCGAGGACGTCGTGACCGCGCTGCAACGGACCGGCATCCGCGTGCGCGACCAGGTCGAGGTCCGTGTCGACCGCTCACCGCGTGAGCTCGTCGAGCAGTGGGGCGGCTCACCGCTCGGCGTGCTCTGGCAGGGTCGCAACACGCTGACCCACCGCCTCGGGACCCGCACGCCGATCGAGGGAGTCGTCATGGCGGGCGCGCACACGACCCCCGGATCCGGTCTGCCGAGCGTCGGCCTTTCGGCGGCCCTCGCCGCGCAGGTGATCGGGCCGGCGTAGGGGGCGTGCGGTTCACAACCTCGGTTGTGAAACCGTCGATCACGCGTGACAGGCCAGCGACTGATAGATCTCGCGCGTCGCCTTGGAGCGATTCAGCGTGTAGAAGTGCAGGCCCGGTGCCCCGCCGGCGAGCAGCTCGTCGCAGAGCTCGGTGGCGATCCGGATGCCCTCGGCGCGCACCGCGGCCGGGTCGTCGGCCAGGGGCTCGATGCGCGCGAGCACCTCGGCCGGCATCTCGCGGCCGGAGAGCTCGACCATCTTGCGCATCGAGTTCAGGTTCAGGATCGGCATGATCCCCGGGATGATCGGGATGTCGATGCCGGCGCCGCGCGCCCGCTCGACCAGGCCGAGGTAGTCCGAGGCGCGCAGCACCATCTCGGTGATCGCGAACTCGGCGCCCGCGGCGTGCTTGGCGCGCATCACCCGCAGGTCGTGGTCGAGGTCCGGGGCGTCACGATGGCCCTCGGGGAACACCGCGACCCCGACCGCGAACTGGTGGCGCTCGCGGACCAGCGTGACCAGCTCCGCC
This sequence comes from uncultured Actinomycetota bacterium, assembly GCA_963731485.1. Taxonomy (GTDB): domain Bacteria; phylum Actinomycetota; class Actinomycetes; order Propionibacteriales; family Nocardioidaceae; genus Marmoricola. The sequence goes on along the minus strand of CAVSVQ010000005.1, from coordinate 123,127 downwards.
GCGTAGTCGAGCCCACCTTCGGTCGCCGTCCACGGCGTGCCCGGCCCACCGACCGGGTCACCGCGCAGCGCCAGGACGTTCTCCACCCCGGCGGCGGCGAGCTGGTCGAGGATCTCGCCCAGCTCAGCGACCGTGTGGCCGACGCACGTCAGGTGCGCCATCGGAGTCATCGAGGTCTCCTTGGCGATCCGCCCGGTGATCTCGATGGTGCGGTCGCGGGTCGACCCGCCGGCGCCGTAGGTGACCGACACGAAGGTCGGTCGCAGCGCCTCGAGCTCGCTGATCGAACGCCAGAGGATCTCCTCGCCCGCCTCGTCCTTCGGCGGGAAGAACTCGAAGGAGAACGAGCGCTCGCCCTGCGCCAGGAGCGCGGCGATGCTCGCAGTCGGTCCCGTACCCATGGCGCCGAGAATACGGGGGCTAGGCTCGCCCGGTGAGCCGAGTCTCAGGAAGACGCAGCCGGGTTCTGGGACCCCGCAGGCTTCCGTTCCGGCATCGAGGACACCCTGCGCGCGTTCGTCGACCAGCAGTCGTCGTGGCTCGCGGAGCTCGGCGAGGACGCCGACCGGCTGGTCGAGCACGCGCGGACCAGCGTCACCGGCGGCAAGCGCTTCCGCGCCGCGTTCTGCTGGTGGGGCCATCTCGCCGTCGCGGAGCCCGAGGACCCCGCCGGACTGCTCAAGGCGTGCGCCTCCCTCGAGCTGCTGCACGCCAGCGCACTGGTCCACGACGACGTGATGGACGCCTCCGACGTACGCCGCGGACGCCCGGCCACCCACCGCGCGTTCGAGGCGCTGCACCGGGAGCGGCACTGGTCGGCGAGCGCCGAGCAGTACGGCGCCGCCGCGGCGATCCTGCTGGGCGATCTGCTGCTGTCGTGGTCCGACGAGCTGCTGCGCACCAGCGGCCTGCCGGCTCCGCGCGTCCTCGAGGCGCTCGGCTACTTCGACCTGACCCGCAGTGAGGTCGTGACCGGCCAGTTCCTCGACGTGTCCGCCCAGGCCCGGGGCACCAGCGACGTCGACGCCGCGATGAACGTCGTGCGCTACAAGTCCGCCAAGTACTCCATCGAGCGTCCGCTGCACATCGGCGCCGCCCTGGCCGGGGCCGCGCCCGGGACGATCGCGGAGCTGAGCCGCTTCGGGCTGCCGCTCGGCGAGGCGTTCCAGCTGCGCGACGACCTGCTCGGTGTCTTCGGAGACCCGGGCGCGACCGGCAAGCCCGCGGGCGACGACCTCAGCGAGGGCAAGCGCACCGTGCTGATCGCGCTGGCGCTCGACGCCCTGGGACCTGCCGAGCGCGAGCACCTCGACACCAGCCTCGGCAAGCCGCTGACGACCGGAGGAGGTCGCCGAGCTGCGTGCGCTGATCGACGCCAGCGGCGCGCACGCCCAGGTCGAGGAGGTCATCGCCTTGCTGACCGAGCGTGCCCTGACCGCGCTCGACGCGGCCGACATCCGCGACCAGGCCCGCGGCGTGCTCCGCGACCTGGCCGCCGCCGCGACCCAGCGGACGGTCTGAGGTGGCGCTGCCACCTCCCGTGGCACGGGGCATCGTGTTCGACGAGGACGCCGCGCGCGACCTCGAGCGCCGGCTCCGCCACGACGGGTACGCCGTGACGGTCGAGCCGCGAGCGCTACGCCGGCGAGGACGACGACGCGGACCACCCGTGGTTCGTGGAGACCGACGCGCCGGCGGTCGTCCTCGACCTGCTCCTCGACGCGCACGACGGCTGGCTGGACGACGGCAGCCCAGAAGTCAACCCAGGAGTCAACCCAGAACTCAGCCCAGGAGTCAACCCGGAGGGCACGGGCCGGGCCGGGACCTCCGACGGCACGACGCGGCCGGTCGAGCTGCCGGACGCACCCCGGCGCCGGCACCGGCACTGAGAGACGGGTCCGGGCCGGCCTACCCGTCCAGCGACGGCACGTCGATGTCCGGCCCCTCGCCGCGCAGCAGCACGCTCATCGAGCACGGGCCGTCGGCGGTGCGGCCGGCCAGGATGTCGGCGGTGACGTCGAACGTGCGGCGGTCGGAACGAGCCAGCGGGCCCCATCCGTCCCAGAGCAGGACCAGGTGGTCGCCGTCGATGCCGTTGAGGCAGTCGGCCAGCGCGTCGAAGTTGTGCCCGAACGTGTCCGGGAACTCCAGTGCCTCGGCGAACGCCTCCAGCAGCTCGGTCTTCTCCTGGTGGGTCCAGCCGTCCACGTAGGCGAACCGCGCGCCTGCGTGCTCGACGGTGTGCCGCACGTCCTCCGGCCCGAAGGCCGCGTGCCACTGGTAGACGCCGGGCTGGTGGTGCCCGGCGAGCAGTCCGGCAAGTCCGCTCACGTCCGTTGTCTCCCGTCTGCGCTCCTCTTCGGGGCTCGTAGCAACTTCCTAGCCCGCCCGGACCTGCGCTGACAAGACCCAGAAGGCCCTCGTCTCGGAAGACTCACAACGCCATCGCCTGCGCGCGTCGCTTGACCTCCGAGCCGCGGTTCTCGCGCAGCGCGTCGATCGGCCGCCCGGGCAGCGTGTCGTCGGCGGTGAACATCCAGGCGAGGATCTCGCGGTCGTCGTACCCGCCGTCGTGCAGCAGCGTCAGCAGCCCCGGCACTCCCTTGACGATCTCGCCGTCCATGATCAGCTCGGCAGGCACCTGCTGGCCCGCACCGTCGCGCGGTACCGCGCCGGCGAGCTGGTGGTCCCGGATCAGCTGGCGCGACCTTGGTCACCGGCACCCCGAGAGCGGTCCCGGCCGCCTTCCAGTCCAGCCACTGCGGGATGAGGAGCGCCGAGGTCCGGCGTCGCGCGTCGAGGTGTCGCCTGAGTCATGTTCAGCCACTGACTCCATGCTGCCAGCCCGGACGGGCATCGTGCGCGATCGGGTGGACAGAGCACCGCGCTGCGGCGATTCCGGCGGTCGGGCAACTAGACTCGGTCGCCAGATCGGGACCTTCCCCTTCCGATCCAGCTTGGAGGACCCAATCTTGACGACGGCGTGGAGCGCACCGAGGAGGGTCGTCAGGGCGACCCGCTGATCGGCCGCATCCTCGACGGCCGCTACCGCATCGGCCCCCGCATCGCCCGCGGCGGGATGGCCACGGTCTACCAGGCCACCGACCTGCGGCTGGACCGCACCGTCGCGGTCAAGGTGATGCACGCCGGGCTCGGCGACGACACCGACTTCGTCGCGCGGTTCGAGCGAGAGGCGCGACACGCGGCTCGCCTCTCCCACCCCAACGTCGTCGCGGTCTTCGACCAGGGCGACGACCACGGCACCTTGTTCCTCGTCATGGAGTTCGTCCCCGGCCTCACGCTGCGCGACCTGATCCGCAAGGAGGCGCCGATGGAGCCCGGCAAGGCGCTCGGCGTGCTCGAGCCGGTGCTCGCCGCGCTCGCCGCGGCGCACGGCGCCGGGATGATCCACCGCGACGTGAAGCCGGAGAACGTCCTGCTCGCCACGGATCCGGACTCCGGGGCCGGCCGGATCAAGGTCGCCGACTTCGGCCTCGCCCGCGCGGTCAACGCCGAGACCCAGCACACCGCCACCGGTGGCGTGCTGATCGGCACCGTCTCCTACCTCTCCCCCGAGCTCGTCGTCGACGGCAAGGCCGATCGCCCGCTCCGACGTGTACGCCGCCGGCGTGCTGCTCTACGAGATGCTCACCGGCCAGAAGCCGCACCAGGCCGACAGCCCGATCCAGGTCGCCTACAAGCACGTGCACGAGGACATCCCGGCACCGTCGCTGCGCGTGCCCGGGCTCCCGGCGTACGTCGACGCGCTGGTCGCGCGCGCCACCGCCCGGGACAAGGACCTGCGCCCGTCGGACGCCCGGGTGCTGCTCCACCAGGTGCGCCGGGTCCGGCAGGCGCTCGACCACGGCGTCGTCGACGACCCCGAGCTCACCGCCGACCTGATGCCCGCGCCGGTGCACGGCGACCCGGAGCAGAGCGACACCACGCCGACCGGCGAGCTGTTCGTCCCCGGACTGGTGTCCGCGGGTGCGGTCCGGAGCCCGGTCCCGGGATCGGCGCACCACCCGCCGGACGTCTTCGACCCCGACGTCGAGGTGACCACACCGGTCTCCTCGGCGCCGCTGGTCCCGTCGTCGCGCACGGCCGCGACGCCGCCCCAGCGGCCGGTGCCACCGCCGGTCGTCGAGCCCGAGCACCCACGCCCGGTGCCGCGACGCTCACGGCGTGGCCCGATCCTGCTGGTCTCGGTGCTGGTGCTCGCGCTGCTCGTCGGGCTCGCCGGCTGGTACCTCGGCGTGGCGCGCTACACGCACACGCCTGCGGTCATCAACCTCGCAGAGGCCGCGGCGAAGGCGAAGGTCGAGGCCGCCGGGCTCGGCTTCGAGATCGGCGACCAGGCGTACTCGGAGACCGTCGCGAAGGGCTCGGTGATCAGCACCGATCCCGGGCGCCGGCGCCCGGATCGCCAAGGACGGCACCGTGTCCCGCGGTGATCTCGCTCGGACCGGAGCGACACGCCGTCCCCGACCTGCGCCGCAAGACGCTGGACGAGGCGCAGGCCCTGCTCGACCGGGGCGTCGCTCGAGCTTCGGCCAGGAGATCGACAAGTTCAGCGAGAAGGTCGCCGGCCGGACAGGTCATCACCACCGACCCGGCGGCCGGCACCCCGCTGCGCCGCGACACCGCGGTCAACCTCGTGGTCAGCAAGGGCAAGCGGCCGATCAAGATCCCCGACTGGACCGGTCGTCGCGGTGACAAGGCCGTCGACGCGCTCTCCGGCCTCGGTTTCGACGTGCAACGCACCGACGACTTCAGCGACACCGTTCCGCTGGGCCGGGTGATCTCGCAGAGCCCGAACTCGGGCACCGGCTTCAAGGGCGACAAGGTCAGCCTGGTCGTCTCGAAGGGGCCGGCACTGGTCGCGATCCCGCCACCTCACCGGCCAGAAGGTCGAGGACGCGACCCACGCCCTCGAGGGGCTCGGCCTCAACGTCGACGTCGTGCACAGCAACCTCTACATCGGCGTGGATCGCGTCGTCAGCACCGACCCCGGCGAGGGCTGATCCGTGCCCCGCGGCAGCACGGTCACCCTCGTCGTCGTCTGAGCCGCCCACGGCGTCACTCGTCGCGAGCGACCTCGGTCACGACCGGCTCCCGCCGCACCACCAGCGCCGACGAGCAGCACGGTGACCACCAGCATCACGGTGGCCGCCTCGAACGCCGCGTGCGCACCGGACAGGAACGTCTCGTGCGCACGGGCGACGGCGTCGAGGCCGGGGGCGAGGTCGACCGACCGGCTCGCATGCCCGGACACGGTCACCAGCCCGGCCAGGCCGAGGGCGGACCCGAGCTGCTGGGCCACGTTGACCAGCCCGGACGCCGCGCCGGCCTCCTCCGGCCGCACCCCGTGCAGCGCCGACGAGGTCAGCGGCACGAAGGCGAGCCCGTTGCCGAGGCCGAGGACGACCAGCGAGAGCAGCACGTCGGCGTACCCGCTGTCGACGTCGAGCCGTGTGAGCCAGAGCAGCGACAACAGCGTCAGGCTCGCCCCGGCGACCATCACCGGCCGCTCACCGAAGCGCTCCAGCAGTCCGCGCGAGGCGGCCTGCGAGGCCGCGAACAGCATCGCGGTCAGCGGGAGGAAGGCGAGGCCCGCGCGGATCGGGCTCAGGCCGAGGACGTCCTGGAGGTACTGGGTGAGGAAGAAGAACGCTCCCATCGCCCCGGCGACGAGGAAGGCTCGCGCCAACAGCGCTCCGCTGCGCACGCGGCTGGCGAACAGGGACAGGGGCGTGATCGGCTCTTCGGCGGTGCGCTCGATCACCACGAACGCTGCGACGAGCGCGGCCCCCGCGGCGATCGAGACCAGCGTGACCGGGTCGCCCCAGCCGTCGCTCGCGGCGTGCACGAACCCGTAGACGACGCCCGAGACGCCGAGCGTGGAGGTGACGGCGCCGGCCAGGTCGAACCGGCCGTGCCGCCGGGGAGTGTGGGGGACGAGGAGCCAGGCGCTCGCGGCCACGGCCGCGCCGATCGGGACGTTGACGAGCATGACCCACCGCCAGGACGCGACCTCGACGAGCGCGCCGCCGACGACCATGCCGAGCGACGCCCCGCCGATGGAGACGGCGGTGAACAGGCCGAGGGCCCGGGTGCGCTCGCGGCCGTCGGGGAACATCGTCGTGAGCAGCGACAGTGTCGCGGGTGCGGCGAAGGCCGCTCCGATCGCCCTGGATCACGCGGGCCGCGACGAGCGCAGCGCCGGTGGTGGCGAACCCGCCGGCGAGCGAGGCGAGCGTGAACACCGTGATGCCGGCCAGGAAGGTGGGCCGGCGGCCGAGCAGGTCGCCGCTGCGGGCGCCGAGCAGGAGCAGGCCGCCGAAGGCCAGGCTGTAGGCGTTCACGACCCAGGACAGGCCGGTCGGGCGAGAAGTCGAGGGCCTGCTGCATGTGCGGCAGGGCCACGTTCACGATGCTCATGTCCAGCACGACCATCAGCTGGGTGGTGAGGATCGTGGCGAGGACGAGGCGAGGGCGGTCGGGGCGCTGCCGGGGTTGCCGGCGGCGTTGTGCGACCGGAGCCGGGGTGTCGGCGATAAGTTGGTCGGACACGGTGTTTCCGTTCACGAGAAGGTATGATCTGGAGGGCGCCTCCGTTTAATATACGGAGGGCACCTCCGCTTATCAAACGATTAACGCTGCGACCGATCAGCACCACCGAGGGACCGACCGATGACCCAGACCGACGCGCCGAGGCTGCGGGCCGACGCCGCGCGCAACCGCGCCCGGCTGGTCGAGGCCGCGCGTGAGCTGTTCCTGTCCGGGCCCGCCGACGCCGAGGTCTCCCTGGAGCAGGTCGCCCGTCAGGCGGGCGTGGGCATCGGCACGCTCTACCGGCACTTCCCCACGCGCCTGGACCTGCTCGAGTCGGTGTACCGCGAGGAGGTCGACGGGCTCGCCCAGGCCGCCGACCGGTTCGGCTCGGGGTACCCGCCGTTCGAGGCGCTCGAGCACTGGCTCGAGGTGTTCATCGACTACGCCGCGACCAAGAAGCACATCTTCCACGAGCTCGTCGAGGCGACCGGCCGCGACTCCGAGCTGATGACCCACTCGCGCGCCGTGATGACCGACGCCGCCGAGCGGATGGTCGGTGGCGCCCAGGAGGCGGGCGCCGTACGCCGCGACGTCACCGCGCCGGACGTGATCCGGCTCGTCGGCGGGTGCACGATGATGCCGAACTTCGATCGCGCGCAGGCGCGCCGGGTCCTCAAGGTCGTGATGGACGGCCTGAGGGCCGAATGAGGGTCCACCAGCGCCGAGAGCACCTCTGACCGATGGGCCCGTCCGACGGGACGGTCCGGGACCGTCGCCTCGAGCTGCTCGCCGCGCTGACCCTGCTCGCGATGACGGCCTGCTGGGGCTCGACGTTCTTCCTCATCCACGACCTGCTCGACCGGGTGCCCGCCGTGGACTTCCTGGCGGTCCGCTTCACGATCGCGAGCCTGGCGATGCTGGCGGTCGCGCCGCGCGCGGTCGCCCGCCTCGACCCCGGACCTGCGCCGCCACGCCGTGGTCCTCGGCGGCCTCTACGGTCTCGCCCAGATCCTGCAGACGATCGGTCTGGCGCACACGCCGGCCAGCGTCTCGGGCTTCATCACGGGCATGTACGTCGTCTGCACACCGCTCCTCGCCGCGGCGATCCTGCACACCCGGATCCCCGTCGTCACGTGGGGCGCGGTGGTGCTCGCCGTCGCCGGGCTCGGCGTGCTCACCCTCGACGGCTTCAGCGTCGGCTACGGCGAGACGCTTACCCTGGTCGCGGCGATCCTCTACGCGCTGCACATCGTCGGGCTGGGCGCATGGTCGCGACCGGCCGACGCGATCGGGATGTCGATCCTGCAGTGCCTGGTGATCGCGGCGATCTGCTTCGTCGCGGCCGTGCCGGACGGGATCACGCTGCCCGACCGCCTCGACGACTGGCTGGCGGTGAGCTACATGGCGCTGTTCGCCGGCGCCGCCGCTCTGCTCGGCCAGACCTGGGCGCAGGCGCACCTGCCGCCGACGCGCTCGGCGATCATCATGAGCATGGAGCCGGTCTTCGCGGCGTTCTTCGCCGTCCTGCTCGGCGGCGAGTCGGTCGGCGCACGGATGCTGCTCGGCGGCGGGCTGGTGATCACCGCGATGCTGGTCGTCGAAGCCCTCCCCCGTCGCCGGATCGAGGCCGAGGTGACCCACATCGCGGTCTGACGACGGGTCGAGATCCCGCTAGGGTGCCCGCGTGACGAACCTCCCGCCGACTCCGCCGACCCCTCCCTACGCGGTGCCGCAGAACTCCAGCAAGGCCACCACGTCGCTCGTGCTCGGCATCGTCGGCGTGGTCGCGTGCGGATTCATCGCCGGGATCCCGGCGATCATCGTCGGCCGGCAGGCCCAGCGCGAGATCGACGCGTCGAACGGCTGGCTGACCGGGCGTGGGATGGCGACCGCAGGCATCGTGCTGGGCTGGATCGAGATCGGGATCGCGATCGTTGCGACCGTGGGCGTCGTCCTCGTGTTCGCCCTCGGCGGCGCGATCAGCAGTGCCTTCGAGGACACCTGCTCCGTGATCCAGGACGGAACGTCGACGAGCTGTTGAGCTACGGCAGCAGCAGCGCCGAGTCGCCGAACTCGTGCCAGAGGTAGTCCTCGGCGACTGCGGCCTCGTAGGCGCGCTGGGTGAGTGCCGGCCCCGCAACGGCCTCGACGAGCAGCAGGTGCGACGCGTGCGGATCGTGCCAGCCGGTGACCAGACCGGTGACCACCCGCGGCGGATCGGCGGGCGTGACCACGCGGTCGGTCCAGCCGCTCCTCGCCACGACGTCGCCGTCCGCGGTGACCGCCGACTCGAGGGCGCGGGTGACCGTCGTGCCGACCGCGACGATGCGGCCGCCACCGGCCCGGACCGCGTTGACCAGCCGGGCCGTGGGCTCGGGCACGGAGAAGCGCTCGGGCTGCGGTGCCTCGCCGGCCTCCTGTGACGACACCCCGGTGTGCAGCGTGATCGGCGCGATCGCGACGCCCTGCGAGACCAGCCTGGTCACCAGACCGTGGGTGAACGGCCGCCCGGCCGAGGGCATCTCGGCGCTGCCGGGACGCGTGGCGAAGACCGTCTGGTAGGCGCTGAGCGGATAGCGGCGCGGCAGGTAGCCGTAGGCGATCGGCCGTCCGTGGCGGCGCAGGTGGTCCTCGAGCGGGCCGTCGACCCGTGCCCGCCAGAGCCGGTTGCCCGCGCCGGTCGGCGAGGAACCGGCACGCGGGTACGGCTCGAGCAGGGTCACCGCCACCGCGCCGTCCTCGAACCGCTCACCGGGCTGCGCGTCGAGCACCGCGCGGGCACGCGTCTCCTGCGGTCCGCACCTCGACCACCCACGACCCGTCGTCCAGCGGGGTCGCGAGGTGCAGCACGACCGGGCCACGGCCGGCACGCTCGGCGTCGACCTCGCCCGGCGATCGTGGCCGAGTCGTTGACCACGACCAGGTCCCCGGGCCGCAGGTGGTCGGGCAGGTCCCGGAACCGGGCGTGCACGATGCCGCCGGGCGAGGCCACCAGCAGGCGCACGTCCTCCCGCGAGAGGCCGCGGGCCTCGGCGGGGGCGGGCGCGACCGCGTCCGCACGCCGGGTCGAAGTGGACCGACGAACGCTCTTCGAGGATCCGCACGTCAGCCACCGATCCTCTCGGCGGACCGGCACGTCCAGCGCCCGGTAGCGGCCGGAGGGTGGTCGCGCTCGAGCAGCGCGAGCAGGTGCGGTACGACGGTCTCCGGCAGCGGCCGGTCCGAGATGTCCTCGCCCGGGAACGCCGCCTGGTGCATGGCCGTCCGCATGTCGCCCGGGTCCACCGCGTAGGCCCGGATCGCGGGGTTCTCGGCGCCGAAGGTCAGGGTCAGGTGGTCGAGTGCAGCCTTCGACGCGCCGTACAGTCCCCAGCCCTCGTAGTGCTCGACGCCCGCGTCGGAGGAGATCGAGAGCAGCGTGCCCGCGCGACGCCGACGAGGGCGGGCAGGAGATCGTCGGTCAGCGCCAGTCGGCGCCCCGACGTTGGTGGCCCACACCTCCTGCGCCTGCGTCGCGACGGTGGCGGCGAGGTGCGGCAGAGGGGTCGGTCCCAGGGTGCTCGCGTTGTGGACCAGCAGGTCGAGCCGCCGGCACGCTCGACGGCTGCAGTGAGCGCACCCGCGGTGCCACTCGTCGGCCACGTCTCCCGGGATGCCGACGAGGCCCGGGCGATCGGTCGCTGCGAGCAGCCGGTCGGCGTCGCGGGCGTCGACGATCACCTGCCAGCCGTCGTGCCGTGAGCGCGTGCGCGAGGGCACGGCCGAGTCCGGCCGACCCTCCGGTGATGAGTGCGACTGCCATGGAATCTCCTTGCTCGACTGTTCTTCGTCTGCAAGTCTTGAAGTTCAAGTGAACTTGAAGTCAAGGCCCGAGCGAAGCGAGGAGGTTGAGGTCGTCGTGCGGCGACCTTCTCGAGACCCATGGACACCCACGACCTGCTCACCGTCACCGACGTCGCCCGTCGCAGCGGCTTCGCCGCTTCGGCGCTGCGCTACTACGAGGACCAGGGCCTCATCGAGGCCACCCGCAGCGCCGGCGGCCGGCGCCGCTACCAACGCAGCGTGCTGCGACGACTGGCGTTCATCCGGGCGGCGAGCAACATCGGGCTCACGCTCGGCGAGATCCGCGACGAGCTCGAGCGCCTCCCCCGCGGTCGCACCCCCACCAAGGCCGACTGGCACCGGATCTCGCGGCACTGGCGACGGCGGCTGGACGAGCAGATCACCGCACTGGAGCGGCTGCGGGACGGGCTCGACAGCTGCATCGGCTGCGGATGCCTGTCGCTGAAGCACTGCGCCTGGCCAACCCCAGGACCGGGCCGCCACCAGCCCTGCGGCACCCGGGGCGGCGTACCTGCCGGCCCTGCTCCGCCGTCCGCACGCGACCCGCTGACCGCCCCGGCGGTCTGACCGCCGTCCGGCCGCGGCCTCGACCGCCGTCTCGACCGCCGGAATCGGCGTCCGAGGGGTGGACCACCGATCTAGGGTCAGGCCATGGTTGTGGTGATGGCCCCTGGCGCCACCGACGAGCAGATCGCGCACGTCACCGAGCGCGTCGAGAGCGTCGGCGGGCAGGCGTTCGTCAGCCGCGGCGTCGTCCGCACGATCATCGGTCTCGTCGGCGACATCGACTCCTTCCACGGCCTGAACCTGCGCAGCATGCCCGGCGTCGCCGACGTGCACCGGATCTCCGACCCGTTCAAGCTGGTCAGCCGCCAGCACCACCCGGAACGCTCCACGGTCTGGGTGGGTCCGGCGGGACACCAGGTCCCGATCGGCCCGGACACGTTCACCTTCATCGCCGGACCGTGCGCGGTCGAGACACCGGGCCAGACGCTCGAGGCCGCCGAGATGGCCCGGGCCGCCGGGCGCGACCCTGCTGCGCGGCGGCGCCTTCAAGCCGCGCACGTCGCCGTACGCGTTCCAGGGCCTCGGCGTCCGTGGGCTGGAGATCCTCGCCGACGTCCGCGAGACCACCGGCCTGCCGATCGTCACCGAGGTGGTCGACGCACGCGACGTCGCCGTGGTCGCGGAGTACGCCGACATGCTCCAGATCGGCACCCGCAACATGGCCAACTTCGGCCTGCTCCAGGCCGCCGGTGAGGCCGGCAAGCCGGTGCTGCTCAAGCGCGGGATGACCGCGACCATCGAGGAGTGGCTGATGGCGGCGGAGTACGTCGCCCAGCGCGGCAACCTCGACGTGGTGCTGTGCGAGCGCGGTATCCGCACCTTCGAGCCGACCACCCGCAACACCCTGGACATCTCCGCGGTGCCGATCGTGCAGTCCACCAGCCACCTGCCGGTGATCGTCGACCCGTCGCACGCCGGCGGCCGCCGCGACCTCGTCGTCCCGCTCTCGCGGGCGGCGATCGGCGTCGGGCGCCGACGGCGTCATCGTCGACGTCCACCCCGACCCGGAGCACGCCCTGTGCGACGGCCCGCAGGCGCTGCTCGGCGCCGACCTGCGCGCGCTGGCCCAGGCGGTGCGCCAATTCCCACCGGTCGTCGGACGCAGTCGACGCCGCCGAGCGCCCGTGCCGGGGGGTAGACCGAGGTCGAACCCGCCGCGCCGAGCCCGCCCGCGCGTCGATGCGCAGGATCCCGGCCAGCACCTTCGCCGCCCGCTCGGCGTCGTCACGCGTGATGTCGAGGTGGGTGAGCAGCCGGACCCGTTGCGGGCCGACGGCGCCGATCCGGACTCCCTGCTCGGCCGCCGCCGCGACGACGTCCGGCGCGGAGGGCACGTCGACCACGACGATGTTGGTCGGCACCGTGGCCGGATCGACGCCACACGCCTCGGCGATCAGCCGGGCGTGCTCGTGGTCCTCGGCCATCCGGTCGAGGTGGTGGTCCAGGGCGTAGCAGCCCGGCCGCGGCGAGCACGCCGACCTGGCGCATCCCGCCGCCGAGGCGCTTGCGGCGCACCCGCGCCTCGGCGATCGTCTCGGCGCGTGCCCAGCACCAGCGAGCCGATCGGCGCGCCGAGACCCTTGGACAGGCACACCGAGATGGTGTCGGCGATCGCGCCGTAGTCGGCGAACGGCGTGCCGGTCGCGACGTGGGCGTTCCAGATCCGGGCGCCGTCGAGGTGGACGGCGCAGCCGATCTCGGTCGGCCCAGGCGCGCAGCGCCCGCAGGTCGTCGATCGGCAGCACCGATCCCGCCGGCGAAGTTGTGGGTGTTCTCCACCGAGACCGCGGTCGGTGCGCACGAAGAACGGGCCCATGTCCGGGGCGTACATCCCCTGGATCGCCGCCAGGTCGATCTGCCCGTCCGGGATGCGACCAGGTCCGGCTGGTGAGTCCCGGTCAGCGCGCCGTGCGCGCCGAGCTCGGCGCGCACGATGTGCGCCCGCGACTCGCAGAGCACCTCCTGGCCGGGCCCGACGAGCGCTGCGACCGCGAGCACGTTGGCCATCGACCCGGTCGGGGTGAACAGCGCGGCCTCCTTGCCGAACATCGCCGGCGACCCGCTCCTGCAGCGTCGGCGACCGTCGGGTCCTCGCCGTAGACGTCGTCGCCGACCTCGGCGCGGGCCATCGCCTCGCGCATCGCCGGGGTCGGCTTGGTCAGCGGTGTCGGAGCGGAGGTCGATCACGAGCCGAGCCTAACGAGCAGGAGCCGAGGGTCGTCGGACGTGGTGCCCGGCAAGGCGGAGGAGCGAAGGCGGCCGTCAGCGAGCGCAGCGGAGGGGACGTCGTGCGACGCCAACGCAGCCCAGCGCTGCGTGCAGGGCGGCGCTCAGGCCTTGCGCAGCATCTCGGCGACCAGGAACGCCAGCTCGAGGGACTGCACCCGGTTGAGCCGCGGGTCGCACACCGACTCGTAGCGCTGGCCAGGCCGATCTCGGCGAGCTCCTCGCCACCGCCGACGCACTCGGTGACGTCGTCGCCGGTGAGCTCGATGTGGATGCCGCCCGGCCAGGTGCCCAGCGAGCGGTGCACGTCGAAGAAGCCCTGCACCTCGGCGATCACGTCGTCGAAGCGCCGGGTCTTGTAGCCCGAGGACGCCTCGTAGGTGTTGCCGTGCATCGGGTCGCACACCCAGGCGACCGGCACGCCGGCGGCCTCGACCTTCTCCACCAGCGGCGGCAGCAGGTCGCGGATCCGGCCCGCGCCCATCCGGGTGATGAAGGTCAGCCGCCCGGCCTCGTTGTCCGGGTTGAGCTTGCCGGCCAGCGCGATCGCGTCGTCGGCCGTCGTGGTCGGGCCGAGCTTCACGCCGATCGGGTTGCGGATCCGGCTGAGCAGCTCGACGTGCGCGCCGTCGAGCTGGCGGGTGCGCTCGCCGATCCAGACGAAGTGGCCGGAGACGTCGTAGGGCAGCTGGGTGCGCGAGTCGATCCGGGTCAGCGCGTGCTCGTACTCCAGCACCAGCGCCTCGTGGCTGGAGTGGATCTCGACCCGGTGGAACTCGTCGGGGTCGGCGCCGATCGCCTGCATGAAGGTCAGCGCCCGGTCGATCTCGTTCGCCATCGCCTCGTAGCGGCGGCCGACCGGCGGAGCTCAGCACGAAGTCGGTGTTCCAGGCGTGCACCTGGCGCAGGTCGGCGTACCCACCGGTGGCGAAGGCGCGGACCAGGTTCAGCGTCGCCGCCGAGGCGTGGTAGACCTCGACCAGCCGCTGCGGGTCGGGGATCCGCGACTCGGCGGTGAACGTCGAAGCCGTTGACCGCGTCGCCGCGGTACGCCGGCAGGCGTCACCCCGCCACGGGTCTCGAGGTCGGAGCGACCGCGGCTTGGCGTACTGACCGGCGAACCGGCCGACCTTCACCACCGGCACCGACGCGGCGTAGGTGAGCACGACGGCCATCTGCAGCAGCACCCGGAGCTTGTTGCGGATGTTGTCGGCGGTGACGCCGGCGAAGGTCTCCGCGCAGTCGCCGCCCTGGAGCAGGAACGCCTCGCCGCGGCTGACGGCCGCCAGCTTGTCCGTCAGCGCGTCGCACTCCCCGGCGAAGACCAGCGGCGGGAACGACCGCAGCCGGGCCACCGCGGCGTCGACCGCAGCCGGGTCGGGGTACGCCGGCTGCTGGGCCGCCCCGCGGGCATGCAGGTCGGCCAGATCGGGGACCTGAGCGGGAACGGACGGGTTCTGCACCGAACAAGCCTACTTCCCGGGTGTTCGCGACCGTCGCGAGGAGCGGATCGAGGAGTCGATGTGGACGCACCGGCTCCGGCGCGCGCCCGCTCAGCCGAAGAAGACCTCGGCCTCGGCGTACTCCTCCGGCTGGACCAGCTTCAGCTCGCCGGTGCCCTCGATCAGCGGCACCCGGACGATGTCGGTGCCGCGCAGCGCCATCATCGTGCCGAAGTCGCCCGTCGTGGACCGCGTCGATCGCGTGCAGCCCGAAGCGGGTGGCCAGCCAGCGGTCGAACGCCGTCGGCGTGCCGCCGCGCTGGACGTGCCCGAGCACGACGGCCCGCGCCTCCTTGCCCGGTGCGGTCCTCGATCTCGGTGGCGAGCCGCTCGCCGATGCCGCCGAGCCGGACGTGGCCGAACGCGTCCTTCTCCCCGGAGACCAGCGTCATCGTCGCCGCCCTCGACCGGGACGGCGCCCTCGGAGACGACCATGATCACGGCGTACTTGCTCTCGAAGCGGTGTCTCGACGTGCTTGCAGACCTGCTCGATGTCGAAGGGCTGCTCGGGGATCAGGATGACGTTGGCGCCGCCGGCGATGCCGGCGTGCAGCGCGATCCAGCCGGCGTGCCGGCCCATCACCTCGACGACGAGCACCCGGTGGTGGGACTCCGCGGTGGTGTGCAGCCGGTCGATCGCCTCGGTGGCGATGTTGACCGCGGTGTCGAAGCCGAAGGTGAAGTCGGTGCCGGACAGGTCGTTGTCGATCGTCTTCGGGCACGCCGACGACGTTGACGCCGAGCTCGTGCGAGCTTGGTCGCCACGCCGAGGGTGTCCTCGCCGCCGATCGCGATCAGCGCGTCGACGCCCGGCCTCGGCGAGGTTGGCCTTGATCTGCTCGACGCCGCCCTCGACCTTGAACGGGTTGGTCCGCGAGGAGCCGAGGATGGTGCCGCCGCGGGGCAGGATCCCGCGCACCTCTGCGATGCCGAGCGGCATCGTCAGGCCCTCGAGCGGGCCCTTCCAGCCGTCCCGGAAGCCGACGAACTCGTAGCCGTAGCTCCTTGACGCCCTTGCGGACGACCGCCCGGATCACCGCGTTCAGTCCGGGGCAGTCGCCGCCACCGGTCAGCACTCCGACGCGCATCGTCGACTCTCCTGTGATTGGATCGTTACAGTGACCGGGCCGACCCTAGTCGATCAGCGGGCGAGTAACCCTGCGTCGCCGCGGCCCGACGGGTCGCTCGTCTAAGGTCCCGCCATGACCTTCTCGATCGTTGGCCCGCTCGGTCCGGACGGCACCAGCCTGGGGCGTCGCCGTCGCCTCGAAGTTCCTCGCCGTGGGCAACGCCGTGTCCCGCCGCGGTCGCCGGCGTCGGCGCCCTCGCCACCCAGGCCGACGCCAACGTCGCCTGGAAGGGCATCGGCCTGTCCCTGCTCGACGAAGGCGCCACCGCGTCGGTGGCCGCTGCAGCGGATGCTCGAGGAGGACGACAGGCGCGACCACCGCCAGGTCGGCATCGTCGACGTCGACGGCGGCTGCGGCGACGCACACCGGCGCGCCTGCCTGACTGGGCCGGCGGACGTCACCGGCGAGCCCGGACTAGGCGCGATCCAGGGCAACATCCTCGCCGGCCCGGAGGTCGTCGAGGCGATGAAGCGCAGCCTGGGACGGTCGGCAGCCGGCGCAGCCGCTCGCCCGCCGGCTGCTCGCCGCGCTGGCCGCCGGCGACGCCGCCGGCGGCGACACGCCGCGGCCGGCAGTCGGCGGCCGCTGCTGGTGGTCGCCGAGGGCGCCGGGTACGGCGGCGCGCGACGACGTCGCGGTCGACCTGCGGGTCGACGACCACGACCGACCCGGTCGCCGAGCTCGCCCGGCTGCTGGACCTCAACGACCTCTACCTCACCGCCTCGACCGAGGAGGAGAAGGTGCCGGTCGACGACGGAGCTCGCGGCCGAGCTGGACGAGCGCGCGCCGGTCGCGGCGGGCCACCGCGACCTCGGCGCCTGGGTCGGGCACGGAGAACTACGAGATGCGGGTCGCCGAGGACGGCACCTGGATCGACCGAGTGGTCCTCGAGCATCCTGCGCGACACCGAGCGACGCGACGAGCGCGCCCGATGAGCATCCTCGCCATCGACGCCGGCACGACCGGGTGTCACCGCCTGGTCGTGACGCGCCGGACGGCGCCATCGCGGCCCGCGGCTACCAGGAGTTCGCCCAGCACTTCCCGCAGCCCGGGCTGGGTCGAGCACTCGCCGGAGGAGATCTGGCAGGCCACCCTGGAGGCGACCCGCGACTGCCTGACGGCGCTGGGGCGGGGAGCCCGACGACCTGCGCGCGGCATCGGCATCACCAACCAGCGCGAGACCGTGCTGCTGTGGGACCGCGAGACCCTCGGGTCGTCCGCGCCGGGCGATCGTCTGGCAGGACCGCCGCACGGCGGACATCTGCGACGCGGCTGCGAGGACGCCGGCCACGAGGACCGGGTCGCGCAGCTGACCGGGCTGCGGCTGGACCCCTACTTCTCCGGCACCAAGCTGACCTGGCTCGCCGAGCAACGAGCCGAACACCTGGGCGCTGGTCGAGTCCGGCCGGTACGCCATCGGCACCGTCGACTCCTACCTGATCGCCCGGATGACCCGCGGCACCTGGCACGTCACCGACGTCTCCAACGCCTCGCGCACCCTGCTCTTCGACCTCGAGCAGCGGTGCGTGGTCCGACGAGCTGTGCGCCCTCTTCGGCGTGCCCCGCGACGCCCTGCCCGAGGTGGTCGACAACTGGGGCGAGCTCGGCCCGCACCGACCCGCGGAGCCTTCCTCGACCTCGACCTGCCGATCGCCGGCATCGCCGGCGACCAGCAGTCGGCGCTGTTCGGCCAGACCTGCTTCGACGAGGGCGACTCCAAGTGCACCTACGGCACCGGCTCGTTCATCCTCACCAACACCGGCGACGACCGTGGTCCGCTCCGACGCCGGGCTGCTGTCGACCGCCGGCTGGCGCGCCCCCGGCGGCGCACGATCACCTACGCGCTCGAGGGCGCGATCTTCGTCACCGGCGCCGCGGTCCAGTGGCTGCGCGACGGGCTGCAGATCGTCGGCACGGCGGCGGAGACCGCCGCCATCGCCGGCGCCGTCGACTCCACCGACGGCGTGGTGTTCGTGCCTGCGCTCACCGGGCTCGGCGCACCGCACTGGGACCCGCACGCGCGCGGCACCATCCTCGGCATCACCCGCGGCACCACCCGAGCCCACCTCGTCCGCGCGACGCTCGAGGCGATCACCTTCGAGGTGCGCGACGTCGATCGAGCACGATGCCCGGCGCTGACCTCGCTGGCGGTCGACGGCGGCGCCGCGGCCAACGACCTGCTCTGCCAGCTCCAGGCCGACCTGCTCGGCGTACCGGTCGAGCGGCCACGGATCGTCGAGACCACCGCCCTGGGCGCTGCCTTCATGGCCGGGCTCGGCACCGGGGTGTGGGACTCCACCGACGACCTGCGGTCGTCCTGGCAGCTCGACCGGCACTTCGACCCCGACCCGGCGCGCCGCCGAGAGCGACGGCCGCGGCCTACGCCCTGTGGCAGAAGGGCGTCGAGCGGGCCAAGGGCTGGGCCTGAACCGAGCCTGATACCGGGCCCGGCCGGATCGCCCGGGTCAGCCCGAGCGACTCGAGTGCCCTCCGCGCCGCGGCCAGCTCGCCCTCGCGCCTCCTCGAGGACCGCCGCTGCGTCCTCGCGTGCGACCCTCGCAGTCCTCGAGATCCTCGTCGACGTCGTCGACGTCGTCCTCGAGTCCGGCCAGCCGGCGACGCAGCTCGTCGATCTCCCCCTGCAGCTGCAGCCGGCGGGCGCTCAGCGTCCGCGAGCGTGCTGTCGACCTCGCTCGAGCTCCGCAGCGGTCGCCTCGAGACCGCTCGCGCGGCCTCGTCGACCGCGTCCTGCGCGGCCTCGCGCCGGACCCGGTCGTCCTCCGGGCACGAGGTGCAGCGACGGGGCGGAGCGCTCCGCGACGGAGGCCCGGTGACCGACGTCCGCACGCGACCGCCTCCGGGACGCGCGCACACCGCCTCGACGTCGAGCTCGGAGACGCCGGTCGAGGTGAACCCGGTGAGCACCAGCCCCGAGCGCACGACCGCGGCCGCGACCGGATCGAGCATGGCCGCGGTCAGCATTCCCTCGACCTGGTCGACGACCGCAGCGGTCAGCCGGACGTCGTCCTCGCGCGCGAGGTCCCGGCGGTGCGTGGCGAGCGCGCTGGTCAGCTGGCGTCGCTGCCGGGTCAGCGCGCGCAGCTCCTCGCCCGCCATCGACGCCGCGGCCTCGCGCAAGGACTCCCCCAGCGCGAGCACCTGGTCGATCTGGTCGCCCTCGCGGCGCACCAGCAGGTTGACCGCCCACGCCGCGATCGACGGCTTCTTGAGCGCCTTGACCCGAGCGGCGACGTCCTTGTCCGCCGCGACCGCCTTCGCCTCCGAGTCCCGGGCTGCCGTGAAGTCACCCTGGCGAGAGGCCGTAGAGCCGGTCGGCGATCTCCAGCAGCTGATCCGCACTCATCGGAGGCTCGTCACCCCTGCAGCTCGTCGATCAGGGCCTGCACCGCGGCGCGGTCAGCCCCCGCGCGGATCTCGGCGCGGGTGCCGTCGAGCGCGAGCCGGCGCACCTGGACGCCGCGCGGGCCGGCGACCCCGACGTACACCGTGCCGACGGGCTTGTCGTCCTGCTTCTCCGGACCGGCCACGCCGGTCGTCGACGACGCCCAGTCGGAGCGGAGCAGGCCGCGGACCCCGGTGGCGAGCTGCGCTGCGCAGTCCGCCGAGACCACCTGGGCGGCCGTCACGCCGAGCAGGTCACGCTTGACCCGGGTCGCGTAGCGACACCACGCCCCCGACGAACGTCGCCGAGGCGCCGGGAGTGCCGCTGAGCAGGTCGGCGACGCCACCACCGGTGAGCGACTCGGCGCACGCCACGGTCTCGCCGCGCGCGAGCAGCTCCTCGTGGAGCCGCCGCGCGAGGTCACGGCCGAGGTCTGGATCCGTCGCCACAGTCCAGAGGTTAATGTCTTCGGACATGGCCCCGACCGAATCCAGCGCCCAGACCGACGCCAGCGCCGCGATCGAGGACTACGCCGTCATCGGTGACGGCCACACGGCCGCCCTGGTGTCGCTGACCGGCTCGATCGACTGGCTCTGCCTGCCTCGCTTCGACTCGGCCTCGTGCTTCAGCCGCCTGCTCGGCGACCCGGACGGCAGCTGCTGGCAGATCACGCCGGCGGCCGACGACGCAGTCGCGCGCCGGCGCTACCTCGAGGACACGAACGTGCTGGAGACCACGGTCACCACCTCGACCGGCGAGATCAGGGTGATCGACTTCATGCCGACCGGGGACGGTCGCGTCGACGTGGTCCGCCGCATCGAGGGCGTCCGCGGCACGGTCCGGCTGCGCCACCAGCTCGTGATCCGGTTCGACTACGGCCGGATCCGGCCCTGGGTCCGCCGCGAGCAGGTCCACGGGACCGAGGTGATCGTCGCCGTCGCCGGGCCGGACAAGCTGGTTCTCGCCGGTCCGCGGCTGCCGCGCGCGGCGGACGGGCGCCACGAGGGCGAGCTCGACGTCGCCGAGGGAGACTGCCTCGACTTCACGCTGACCTGGGTGCCGTCCCACCGCGAGACGCCCGGCCCGGTCGACATCGACATCGACGAGCGGTTGCAGCACACCCTCGACGAACAGCGCACCTGGGCGGTCGAGAGCGCCTACGAGGGACCCTTCGCCGAGACGGTCGTGCGCAGCCTGCTCACGCTGCACGGGCTGACCCACGAGGAGACCGGCGGGATCGTCGCGGCGGCCACCACCTCGTTGCCGGAGAGCTTCGGCGGCGAGCGCAACTGGGACTACCGCTACTCGTGGCTGCGGGACGCCTCCCTCACCGTCGAGACCATCGTCGGCACCAAGCGCGCCGAGCGGGCAGCACCCTGGCGCAACTGGCTGCTGCGGGCCGTCGCCGGCGATCCCGAGGACCTGCAGATCGTCTACACCATCGACGGCGGCCGTCACCTTCCCGAGCGCACGATCCCCGAGCTCCGCGGGTACGCCGACTCCCGACCCGTACGCGTGGGCAACGCCGCCGTCGGCCAGCGCCAGAACGACGTGATCGGCGAGGTTCTCTGGGCCCTCGCCGCGGCTCGCGAGGCGGGCCTGGCCGAGACGCGCGGACAGCTGGAGCCTCCAGCGCGCGCTGGTCGAGAACCTCGCCAGCACCTGGCAGCAACCCGACCACGGGCTGTGGGAGATCCGTGGGCCGGAGCGTCACTTCACGCACAGCCGGGTCATGGCCTGGGCCGCGTTCGACCGGATGGTGCGCGCAGTCGAGCGGCACGGACTCGACGGCCCCGTCGACCGCTGGCGAGACCTGCGCGACCGGGTGCGCGAGGACGTGCTGGCCAACGGCGATCGATCCCCGGCGTGGCTGCTTCACCCAGCACTACGAGACCACCGAGGTCGACGCCGCACTCCTGCTGCTGCCCATCGTCGGCTTCGTCGAGGGCGACGATCCCCGGATGGTGGCGACGATCGCGGCCGTCGAGGAGGACCTGATGCGTGACGGGCTGCTGCTGCGCTATCGCACGGCCAGCGGCGTCGACGGCCTCGACGGTGACGAGCACCCCTTCCTGGCCTGCTCGTTCTGGCTGGTGTCGGCGTACGCCCTGGCCGGCCGCGTCGAGGAGGCGACTGCGCTCATGGAGCGGCTGCTCGGACTGGCGAACGACGTCGGACTGCTCAGCGAGGAGTACGACGCCGGTCTCCAGCGGATGGCCGGGAACTTCCCCCAGGCGTTCTCGCACCTGACCCTGGTGCAGGCGGCGCGCTCACTCGCCTCCGTGACCGCAGGAAGGCTGGACCGTTAACCAGGGGACGGCCGCATCTGGTCCACTTCCGGGATCAACCGGTCCATACCAGCAATTCGGCACATAGCCGACACTTGGAGGAGAGAACTCCGCGCATTCTGGAGGAATCATGGACGAGACGGACACCGGCTCTCAGAACGGCCCGATCACCGAACAGGCCGCCGGTCCCGAGGCAGTTGCCGCCGAAGCGGCCCGCCAGTGGGCCGAACAGCGCCGCGCGGCAGCGCGAGCGCAGTTCCAGACACCCGCGTGGCTCGGGCCATCCCGGACCGACCACACCCAGATCCCGCCGCAGGTCGAGCCCGACCATGACGAGATCGACGAGCTCGCGGTACCGGTCCCCACGTTCGGGCCGGGCCACACCCCGATCCCCGACACCGCGCACTGGTCGGAGACTGCGAAGCCTCGCCTGGTGGCGGGCACGCCTGCTGCTCGCCGCGCTCGCGGGCGTGATCGCGTTCCTGGTCCTCACCATCACGACGCAGTCGGTCGGCGCCATCGTCGGCCTGGTCGCGTGTGCGTTCGTCGCGGTGATCTTCCGTGGGGCGCTGATGGGTTCCGCGATCACGACGGTCGACCTCAAGGGGTCGGTCATGCGGATCCGTCGTGGCGGCGTGCTCGACATCGTCAACCTGGCCGACCCGGTCCACCTGGTCGAGCTCATCGGCACGCCGGACCAGCCGACCTGGCGCCTGCGGCTCGAGGCCGTCGACGGCCGCGTCGTCGAGCTCGGCCCGCAGCAGGTCGACCCGCCCGAGGTGCACCGGATCGTGGAGTACTACCGGGCCGTCGCCGAGCGCGACCGACGCGACCGGGAGCGTCGCTTCAACCGGTGACCGAGCCGCGCCCGTGCGAGGAACGAGCCCGGGTGCGACGCGAGGTGGTTGAGCGAGCCCGCAGGTGAGCTAGCGAACCTGCGACGGCGGGTCGAAACCCCGCCGCTGACGCACGGCATCGCGCGCGAACTCGACCCCGGACGTGACCGTGAGCACCACCGCGACCCCCATGAGGACCGCGGACGCCCACCAGACGATGTCACCGGGGACGTCCCAACGACCGGTGAGGTCCTTGAAGGGGGCCACGAAGCCGCCCAGCGCGAGCGCCTGCGCCATCGTCTTGAGCTTGCCGCTCTGCCGGGCCGCCATCACGACCTGACGCGCGATCGAGAGCCGGGCGACGGTCACCGACCACTCGCGGACCAGCACGAGCACGGTGACCCACCACCACAGTGCGCCGATGACGGAGAGCCCGATGAAGGCCATCCCGGTGATCGCCTTGTCGGCGATCGGGTCGGCGATCTTGCCGAAGTTCGTGATCAGGTTGTGCTTGCGGGCGATGTCGCCGTCGACCTTGTCGGTGACCATCGCGGCCGCGAACAGCCCGTAGGCCAGCCACCGCCAGGGCTGGCTGTCGCCGCCGTCGTGGAGCAGCGCCCAGCCGAAGACCGGGACCATCAGGATGCGCAGGGTGGTCAGGGCGTTCGGGACGTTCCAATTGCTGCCCTGCGACTCAGCGCTGCCCCGGGACACAGCGCCCTGGGACACAGCGCCCTCGGACACAGCGCCCTCGGATCCGGCGCCCTCGGATCCGGCGCCGGGCTGCTGCTCGCTCATCGGGTCCTCTCGGTCACGCCGTGATCGGACGGGCCACGAGGTCCACGCCCTCGCTGGCGACCACGACCGCCTCGATCATGTCACCCACCCGGGCACCCGCCGGCAGCCCGGTCAGCGTGGTGGACCCGTCCACCTCGGGTCCCTGGCAGGCAGCGCGGCCCTCGGCCCGGGGTGAGCCGTCGTCGTGGTCCAGCACCTCGAGCAACACCTCGACCCGCTCCCCGACGCGCTCCTCGGCGCGTTGCGCGCTGAGCTGCTCGGCCAGCCCGATGAGGTGCTCGACCCGCTCGGTGACGACGTCCTCGGGGAGCTTGTCGTCGTACGTCGCCGCCTCGGTGCCGTCCTCGTCGGAGTAGCCGAACACCCCGATCGCATCGAGCCTGGCCTCGGCCAGGAAGGCACAGAGCGTCTCGAAGTCCTCCTCGCTCTCCCCCGGGAAGCCGACGATGAAGTTCGACCGCACGCCCGCTGCGGGTGACTGGCGGCGGATGTCGGCAAGCAGGCCGAGGAAGGCCTCCGGGTCACCGAAGCGACGCATCCGCCGCAGCACGGTCGCGGAGGCGTGCTGGAAGGACAGGTCGAAGTAGTCCGCGACGCCGGGCGTCCCGGCGATCGCCGTGACCAGCCCGGGACGGGTCTCGGCGGGCTGCAGGTAGGAGACCCGCACCCGCCCGATCCCGTCGACGGCTGCGAGCTCGGGCAGCAGCGTCTCGAGGAGGCGGATGTCGCCGAGGTCCTTGCCGTAGGACGTGGAGTTCTCCGAGACCAGGAACAGCTCGCGCACGCCCTCGCCGGCGAGCCAGCGGGCTTCGGCCAGGACGTCGGACGGGCGTCGCGAGACGAAGGATCCCCGGAAGCTCGGGATCGCGCAGAACGTGCACCGACGGTCGCAGCCCGATGCCAGCTTGAGCGGGGCCATCGGGCCGGCGTCGAGCCGACGGCGGACGGTGCGGGGGCCGCTGGCCGGTGCCCCGGTGCCGATCTCGTCGAGCCCGTGCCCGGGCACGACGACCGCGCTGTCGCCGCGCTCGACCGGGCTGATCGGCAACAGCAGGCGCCGGTCCTGGGGCACGTGCGCGGGGTGCCGCTCGCCGGCGAGGATCCCGCGGAGGCGGTCGGCGATGTCGGGGTAGTCGTCGAAGCCGAGGACGGCGTCGGCCTCGGGCAGGGACGTCGCGAGCTCGGCGCCGTACCGCTCGGCGAGACAGCCGACCGCCACCACCGACCGGGTGTCGCCGCCGTCCTTGAGGTCGGCCGCGGACAGCAGCGTGTCGATCGAGTCCTTCTTGGCGGCCTCGACGAAGCCGCAGGTGTTCACCACCACGGTCTCGGCGGCGGCGGCGTCGTCGACCAGCAGGAAGCCACCGGCCTCGAGCCGGCCGGCCAGCTCCTCGGAGTCGACCTCGTTGCGCGCGCAGCCGAGCGTCACCAGGGCGACGGTGTGCTGGGAGTCTGTGGGGGCAGCGGAGGTCATGACCCAGCGAGTATGACGGCCGGGCCCGCCCGGGTGAAATCGCTCAGGGCGAAATCAACCGGACGGGCCGGACGGGTCGTCGACCGCCCCGCTCAGCTCGCCGAGTCGGCGAACTTCGTGGTGTAGGTCTTCGACAGGTCGATGTCGTCCTTCTTCGCCTTGACGACGTCACTGAAGGTGCCGAGCACGTCGAGCACGGTCTCCGGGCCGCCGTCGGGCATGACGCCGTCGGTGGTGAACATCGGCGAGGAGTCCTTGATCGACTCGACGTAGAGGTCGGGGTCGTCGCCGGCGTAGTCCTTCGGCATCTTCGCCGCGATCTCGGACGCGTCATGGGTGGAGATCCAGCCGAGGGTCTTCACGAACGCGTTGACGACCTTCTGCACGGTCTCGGGGTTCTTGTCCACGTACGAGCAGTCCATGTACACCGACGCGGCCGGGTAGAGCCCGCCGAGGGCGGCCTTGGTGCCCTCCTCGGTGCGCATGTCGATCAGCACCTTCCCGAGGCCCTTGCTGAGGGCGGTCGCGATCGTCGGGTCGGTGGTCATGCCGGCGTCAATGCCGCCGTTCTGCAGCGCCGCGATGAAGGTCGATCCGGCGCCCGCCTGCACGGTGGTGTAGCCGGAGGAGTCGATGTCGTTCTTCTTCGCGAGGTACTGGGTCAGGTAGTCCGTCGACGAGCCCGGCGAGGTGACCCCGAGCTTGCGGCCCGCGAAGTCCGCTGCCGAGGCCATCTTCGACGCGGCCTGGGTCGAGACCACCTCGGCCTCACCGGGGACCTTGGCCAGCTGGACGACGCTCTCGACGCACTTGCCCTGCGCCTGCAGCGTGATCGAGTGGTCGTAGAAGCCGACCACGCCCTGCACCTGGCCGGCGATCAGCACGTTCTCGGCCGAAGCCCCGGACGGCTCGGTCATCAGCTTGACGTCGACACCCTCGTCCTTGAAGTAGCCGAGCTGCTGGGTGAGCATCGCCGGCAGGTAGATCACCTTGTCGATGCCGCCGACCATGATCTTCACCTGGGGGGTGGACGATGCGTCGCCGGCACTGTCGCTGTTGCTGCTGCGACATCCGGTCAGGCCGGCCGCCGCGACGACGGCCAGCCCTGCTGCGAGCATGCGGACGGTCTTCAGTTCCATCGTGCTTCCTTCTTCTCGTGGAGGTGAGGTGGTGCGTGCGGGGTCAGATGCCGGCCGCTGCCGAGCCGGCCTGCTGGGGACGCCAGCCGGTGAGCCGGCGCTCGAGCCCGGAGATCAGCCACTCGGCGACCAGCGCGACGACGGTGATGATCAACATCCCGGCGTAGATGCCGGCAGCGTCGAAGTTGCCCTGCGAGTGCGCGATCAGCAGGCCCATGCCCTTGTCGGCGCCGGTGAACTCGCCGACGACGCGCCGATCAGCGCGAACCCGAAGGCGACGTGCATGCTGGCGAGGATCCAGGAGGTCGCGCTCGGCAGGATGATCGTGCGCATCAGGTCCCACCGGGAGGCACCGAGGATCCGGGCATTGTCGACGAGCACCTTGTCCACCTCGCGCGCGCCCTGGAAGGCGTTGAAGAACACGGCGAAGAAGACCAGCACGAAGGCGGTCGCGACCTTGCTGCTGAGGCCGAGCCCGAACCAGATCACGAACAGCGAGGCCAGCACGATCCTCGGGATCGCGTTGGCGCCCTTGATGAACGGCGCCGAGCACCTCGGCGAGGAACCGGCTCCGGCCCAGCACGACGCCGAGCACGACACCGGCAAGGGTGCCGATCAGGAAGCCGAGCACCGCCTCCTCGAGGGTGACGCCGACGTTGACCCAGATGCTGCCCTGGGACGTGCCGTCGGTGAACCAGTCGACCAGGCGCTGCCAGATCCGGCTCGGCATCGAGTAGTAGAACGGGTCGATCACGGTCCGTGCGGCGATCTCCCACGAGCCCAGCCAGGCGACCACCAGGACGAGACGGACTGCGTTGACCACGAGGGGCGACCCGGCTTCCCGCGCAGCAGGCGGTACGCCGCGCTGCGAGCGCCGCGCGTTCTCGGGTGCGCCGTCCAGGCGGCCGGCGGCTTCGGTTGCGACATCAAGCGACACGGGAGGCTCCTCGGGCTCGGGTGATCTCGACCTCTTCGCGCAGGCTGTCCCACACCGCGCGGTAGATCTCGGTGAACTCCGGCGTCAGCCGGATCTCCTCGACCTTCCGCGGGCGCGGCAGGTCGATGGTGACGACGTCCTTGACCGTCGCCGGGCCGGCGGTCATCACGACGACGCGGTCGGCGAGGCTGATCGCCTCGGTCAGGTCGTGGGTGACGAACACGACCGCCGCGCCGGTGCCCGACCAGAGCTCGAGCAGCTCGTCCTGCATCAGCTCGCGGGTCTGCACGTCGAGCGCACCGAACGGCTCGTCGAGCAGCAGCAGGGACGGCTCTCCGATCAGCGACTGGGCCATCGCCACGCGCTTGCGCATGCCGCCGGAGAGCTGGTGGGGGTAGCGGTCCTCGAAGCCGACCGAGCCCGACCCGGTGCAGCCAGTCACGTGCCCTGGCGTGCGCCTCGGCCTTGCGACCTTGTGGTAGCGCAGACCGATCGCGACGTTGTCGAGCACGTTCTTCCAGGGCAGCACGGCGTCGGACTGGAACATGTAGCCGACGCCTTCCGGGATGCCCGACGACCGGCCTGCCGTGCACCTCACGGTGCCGGCGCTGGCCGGCTCGAGGCCGGACACCAGCGAGAGGGTCGTGGACTTGCCGCAGCCGGTCGGTCCGACGATCGTCACGAACTCGCCGGCGGCGACGTCGAGGGTCACGTCGGTGATCGCGGTGAACGGCTCGCCCGTGCGAGTGGCGAACCTCTTGGTCGCCGAGCGCAGCGAGATCGCCGGCCCGGCCGGTGACTGGCCCGCGGGTGACTGAGGGGTGAGTGGTGCGGTCATGGGCGGCGACGTTAGGTCCCTATGACGTGCGTCACTACCCTTGCGCGCATTGCGTCGCCAGTGCGCACAAGCAGCGTTCTGCTCGTTCTGCTCAGCAGGCCCTTGCGGCCGGTTCCGGGGCTACGGTGACCCCGTGCCCGGACCCGATCGCGCCACGTCCAGCCGGGTCGCCCGCCGGCGGCCACGACTGCGCCTCGGTACCCGGATGTTCGTGCTCACGGCGCTGCTGCTCAGCCTGGTCGTGGTGCTGTGCACCGCGGCCGCGGTCGTCGTGCTCCGCCGCGACCTCACCGATCAGTACGAGCAGCGGGCACTCGCGATCGCGCGCTCGGTCGCGCAGCGACCGAACCTCGCGACCACCGTGACCACGACCGAGCCCACCGAGGACGGCCCGGTGCAACGCGACGCCGAGGCGGTACGCCACGCCACCGGCGCCCTCTACGTGGTCGTGACCGATGACCGGGGCATCCGCTTCAGCCACCCGACACCCTCGCGGATCGGTGAACGGGTGTCGACCAGTCCCGAGGAGGCCCTGTCCGGGCGCGAGGTCGTCACGGTCGAGCGCGGCACCCTCGGTCTGTCCGCGCGGGGGAAGGTGCCGCTGCGCGCGGCCGACGGCCGGGTGGTGGGCGAGGTCAGCGTCGGCATCGACATCGCCGAGCTGGACAAGAAGACCTGGGCCCTGGCCCTTGCCCTCGGCCTGATCGCGCTGCGTGCCGCTGGCCCTCGGCCTCCTCGGCGCGATCACGATGGGACGCCGGCTGCGGCGCTCGACCTTCGGCCTCGAGCCCGAGCAGATGGCCGACCTCGTCCGCGAGCACGAGGCCGTGCTGCACGGCGTGACCGACGGGATCCTCGCGGTCGACACCTGCGGGCGCGTGACCGTCACCAACCCCCAGGCGGTCCGGCTCCTCGGCAGCGTTCCCCGGCGGGGCGAGCTCCTCGACGCGGCGACGGTCGACCCGGTCGTGGTCGACCTGATGGCCCAGCAGCCGGCGCCGCGCGGGGTGCTCCGGATCATCGCCGACCGGGCGGTGCTGGCGACCCGGCTGCCAGGTCCAGCGCGACGGCCGCGACCTCGGTGAGGTGCTGATCCTGCGCGACCGCAGCGACCTGGACACGCTGGCCCGCGAGCTGGAGGCGACGCGGGCGCTCACCGACGCGCTGCGGGCGCAGGCGCACGAGCACACGCAACCGGCTGCACGCGCTCGCCGGCCTGCTGCACCGCGGCCACGTCGTCCGAGGCGCTCGCCTACCTCGAGGAGCTCTCCGGCACGACGACCTGGGTGGCCGGCATCGACGACCCGTACCTGGCCGGCGTCCTCGCGGCGAAGTCCGCCGCCGCGTCGGAGTCGGGCGTCACGCTCGAGGTCACTCCGGAGACGTTCGTCGACGGCCTGCTGGCCCAACCGCTCGACACCGTGACCGTGGTCGCGAACCTCCTCGACAACGCCATCCGCGCGGCGGCGACCGGTGCCCGACGAGCCTGGCTCGGGTCGAGGTCGACCCTGCTGTCGGACGGGGCCGGACCTGGTGGTCCACGTGCGCGACACCGGCGACGGCGTACCGGCCGACGTCGCGGGCTCGGTCTTCGACCACGGCTACACCAGTCGCGGCGCCGGAGCCGAGGGGCACGGCCTCGGCCTCTCCCTCGCACGGCACACCGCCCGCGCCACCGGCGGTGACATCGTGCTGCTCGACGCCGGTGGACCTCCGCGGGACGTCGGGGGCGCCGCTGGCCACGGAGCGGTCTTCGAGGCCAGACTGTGCGGCGTGGTCAGCACCGCACCCGACGAAGGTCCGCCGATGATCCGTGTGCTCGTGGTCGAGGACGACTTCCGCGTCGCCCGTCTGCACGCCGACCTCGTCGCCGCGGTCGAGGGCATGGAGGTCGCCGGCGTCGCCCACACGGCCGCGGACGCGCTGGCCCTGGCCGAGTCCGAACGTCCCGACCTGGTGCTGCTCGACGAGTACCTGCCCGACGAGCGCGGCTCCGCCCTGGTCGGCCGGCTCGACGCGGCCGTCATGTTGATCACCGCGGAGACCGACGCCGCGGTGCTTCGCCGGGCGGTGGCACGGGGCGCGTCAACGTCGTCCTCAAACCCTTCGGCCCGGGCGTGCTGACCCAGCGACTCGCCGCGTTCGCGCGGTTCTGGCCACGCCTCGGAGTCGGGCCAGGCCGACCAGCGCGGCGTCGACCGCGCCCTGGCCGTGCTGCGCGAGGGCGACTCCCCGGCGGGCGCGATGCCCAAGGGACGGTCGGCCGTGACCGCCGACGCCATCCGCGACGCCCTCCAGGACGCCGACGACGCGCTCACCGCCCAGGCGTCGCCGACGCGACCGGCGTCTCCCGGGCGACGGCCAGCGCTACCTCGCAGACCTGGTCGCCGCCGGTCGCGTCGACCTCGGCCTGCGCTACGGCTCGACCGGCCGGCCGGAGCACCGGTACACGTGGCGCGGCTGACCAGATCGCGCGGATTGGAGATCTGAGGTTGCCGAAGGTTAGGCTCCGACCCACAGACTTCCGCTGACGACCGCGTCAGCACGCGCATCCATCGTGCGCACCGCCCACCTCTCAAGCCAAGTCGGCAGCCGGTCGCCACCTCGTGACGCTCCGCCCGGCTGTCCGAACGGAGCACACCCGTGAGCACCACCCTGAGCACCACCCAACTGTCCCCGCCTGCCCGCCCGGAGCCGACGGTCCTCGATGCGTTCCGATCACCGAGGCTGTTGCGCACCGAGGCGCTTGCCGGTCTCGTCGTCGCCCTCGCTCTGATCCCCGAGGCGATCTCGTTCTCGATCATCGCCGGCGTCGACCCACGCATCGGGCTCTTCGCCTCGTTCACGATGGCCGTCTCGATCTCGTTCCTCGGCGGCCGACCCGCGATGATCTCTGCCGCCACCGGTGCCGTGGCCCTGGTGATCGCCCCCGTGATGCGCGAGCACGGCTACGACTACCTGATCGCGACCGTCATCCTCGGCGGCATTCTCCAGGTGCTCCTCTCCCTGGCCGGGGTCGCGAAGCTGATGCGGTTCATCCCGCGCTCGGTCATGGTCGGCTTCGTCAACGCCCTGGCGATCCTGATCTTCCAGGCCCAGATCGACCACCTGGTTCACGTGCCGTGGCTGGTCTACCCGATGATCGCCGTCGGCATCGCCGTGATCGTCGGGTTCCCACGCATCAGCACGGTGGTGCCGGCACCACTGGTCGCGATCGTCGCCCTGACCGGGTTCACGATCCTGGGGCGATCGACGTGCCGAACGTCGGGGACGAGGGCACGCTGCCGCACAGTCTCCCGTCGCTGTTCTTCCCCGACGTGCCGATCACCTTCGACACGCTGCGGACGATCGCGCCGTACGCCCTCGCGATGGCCCTGGTCGGGATCCTCGAGTCACTGCTCACTGCCAAGCTCGTCGACGACATCACCGACACTCACTCCGAGAAGACCCGCGAGGCCCGGGGACAGGGCATCGCCAACATCGTCACCGGGTTGTTCGGCGGGATGGGCGGCTGCGCCATGATCGGGCAGACCATGATCAACGTGAAGGCATCCGGCGCCCGGACGCGCCTCTCGACCTTCCTGGCGGGCACGTTCCTGCTCATCCT
Source organism: uncultured Actinomycetota bacterium (assembly GCA_963731485.1). Taxonomy (GTDB): domain Bacteria; phylum Actinomycetota; class Actinomycetes; order Propionibacteriales; family Nocardioidaceae; genus Marmoricola. The sequence goes on along the minus strand of CAVSVQ010000005.1, from coordinate 91,984 downwards.
GGTCGTCGGCTTCGGCGATGCGGTCGCGCTGATCCCGATGGCCGCGCTGGTCGCGGTCATGATCATGGTCTCGGTCGGCACCTTCGACTGGCACTCGGTCCAGCCGGCGACCCTGCGCCGGATGCCCCGGTCGGAGACCGCGGTCATGGTCGCCACCGTTGCCGTCACCGTGACCACCCACAACCTCGCCGTCGGCGTCGTCGTCGGGGTGCTCGTCGCGATGACCCTGTTCGCCCGCCGGGTCGCCCACCTCACCGAGACCGACCGCGAGCTCGTCGAGGACACAGCAGGACGCGCGACCGCCGTGTACCGGGTCACCGGCGAGCTGTTCTTCGCCTCCAGCAACGACCTGTACACGCAATTCGACTACGTCGAGGATCCTGACCGGATCGTCATCGACCTCACCGCCTCCCACATCTGGGACGCCTCCACCGTCGCCGCGCTGGACGCGATCACCACCAAGTACGCCCGCAAGGGCAAGAGCGTCGAGATCATCGGTCTCAACCGGTCCAGCGCGGACCGGCACGAGCGACTCACCGGGCAACTCTCACCTCACTGAGGTCGGCGGTGGCCGCGGACGAATCCGCGCTCAGGCGTAGCGCACACGCGGGCAGCCGAGGCACTCGTAGAGGCTGACCTGCCCCCAGGTGTCGAACTCGACTGCGCGCAGCTCCCACACGTGCACATGGGGCACGTCGGGCGACGTGCGTGGGACCGCGCGAGGGTGCGAGGTGGTGATCGGGCTGGCAACACTCATGGTCCGTCCTCCTCCGTCCGAGTCGCGGTGCGGACCGCATACACATCCAGACGCACGAGCACGGCGTGAGGTTGCCTCCGATACCGATTCGTGTCCGTCCGCGCGGTGCGGCGGTGCCGTCGGCGCTGGCGACCTCCGCGGACGACGTGCCCGAACCGGTCGCGTCGTAGGCTTCCAGAGCGCTGCAACCTTCGCGCACCGAACGCCGGGCGCACGAACGGGAGGGAGGTCACGTGCGCACCCTCGTCACCGGATCGCGTGGGAAGGTCGGCCGAGCGGTGGTTCGCGTGCTCAAGGAAGCCGGACACACCGTCACCGGGACCGATCTCGGAGCAGTCGACTGGGATCACCAGACCCCGGGCACGCCGCCGTACGTGGTCGCCGACCTGACCGACGCCGGGCAGGTCTACGCGCTGGTCGGCGGAGTCGAGCGAGGGCGAGAACGCAAAAGCCGGGCCGTACGACGCGGTGGTGCACTGTGCTGCCCTGCCGGCACCCGGCAAGCATGCGCCGCACGTGGTCTTCGGCAACAACCTGATGGCGACGTTCAACGTCGTGGAGGCGTGCGTGCGGTGGGGCGTGCCGCGACTGGTCAACATCTCCAGCGAGACCGCGCCGGGGTTCCCGTTCGCCGAGCGCGCCTTCTTCCCGCAGTACCTGCCGGTCGACGAGCAGCACCCGCTGACGCCGCAGGACCCCTACGGCCTGTCGAAGGCTCTGGGCGAGCAGGTGTGTGACGCGGCGGTCCGCCGCTCGGACCTGCGCTGCGTGAGCCTGCGGCCGACCTGGGTGCAGGACGCCGACTCCTACGCCCGGAACCTCGGCCCGGTGGTGGCGGACCCGTCGGCGCCGAGCATCACGGGATGGGCGTACGTCGACGCCGACGATCTCGCGGACGCCGCGCGCCTGGCCGCCGAATGCGATCTCGTCGGCCACGAGGTGTTCTACGTGGCCGCGCCCGACACGATCGGTGGCCGCGACCTGCACGCCTCGTGGCGCGAGGCGTACCCGGATGCCCCGACCGAGCTGCGCGAAGTGCCTCGCCCGGACGCCAGCGGGGTCAGCACGGCGAAGCTGGAGCGCGTGCTCGGCTGGACGGCCCGGCGCGGTTGGCGCGATCACCTGACCGAAGGCGGCGAGCCGCTGACGCGCTCCCGGTGAGCGGCTCGAGCAGTGTCCTCCTGGATCCTCCACGTCGACCTCGACGAGTTCCTGGCGGCCGTCGAGGTGCTGCGAAGACCCGAGCTGGCCGGGAAGCCGATCGTCGTGGGCGGGCGCGGCGACCCCACCGAGCGCGCGGTGGTGTCGACGGCGTCGTACGCCGCGCGGGAGTTCGGGATCCGGTCGGGCATGCCGCTGAGGACCGCCCACAAGATCACCCAGCAGCGGTGCCCGGACGCGGTCTTCCTGCCCGTCGACCGGCCGGTCTACGAGGCTGCGTCGGAGCAGGTGATGGCGACGCTCCGCGCGGTCCCGGGCGCGACGGTCCAGGTGCTCGGCTGGGACGAGGCGTTCGTCGGGGTCGAGGCCGCCGACCCTGAGCCGGTCGCGCGGCAGATCCAGGCCCGGGTTCTCGCGGCGACCGGGCTGCACTGCTCGATCGGGATCGGAGACACCACGACCAGGGCGAAGGTGGCCACCGGGCTCGGGAAGCCGCGCGGCGTCGCGACCCTCACCCGGGAGAGCTGGCTACCGGTGATGGGCGCGCGACCGGTGCGCGACCTCTGGGGCGTCGGCCCGCGCGTCGCCGCGCGCCTCGCGACGCTGGCGATCCACACGGTCGGCGACCTCGCGCACGCCGACCCGGACGCGCTGACGGCGGAGTTCGGGCCGACGATGGGGCCGCACTACGGGCGACTCGGCCGAGGAGGCGGCTACGCCACCGTCGACGACACGCCGTGGGTGCCCCGCGCCCACGGACGCGAGACCACCTACCAGCGTGACCTGGCCAGCAGGGCGGACGTCGACGAAGCGGTGCACGCGTTGGCGTCGCAGGTGGTCGAGGACATCGGCCGGGAGGGCCGCCCGTGCGCCCGGGTGCACCTGAAGGTCAGGTTCGCGCCGTTCTTCACCGTGCAGCGCAGCCGCAAGCTCCTCGAGCCGACCTACGACGCCTCCGTGATCGCGCGGACCGCCCTCGAGCTCTTCGAGAAGCTCGACGACCAGCGACCGGTGCGGCTCCTCGGCGTGCGCGCCGAGATGGTCCCGCCGCCCCAGGGCTCCTGACCCCGGCTACCGAGCCCGGCCGGGGATCCCGGTTGCCGATCCCGGGCCGCCGATCACTGGAAGCGCTTGCTGCCCGCCTTGCCCGCGGTGCCGAGCGTGCCCATCGGATGTCCGGCGATCGTGACCTCGACCGCGCCCGCGTTGTCGGCCTCGACCGTGAAGGGCGCGAGCCCGACGATCCGGCGGTGGTGGGTCATCCGCAGGTCGCCGGACCAGAGCACCTTGCCGGTGCGGTCCCTGACGACGACGTGCGCCCCGGCGTGCGCCGCGGTCACGGTCATCCGGGTGGTCTTCATCAGCGGCGAGGTGATCGGCTGGTGCTCGGCCGCGAGGCCTGCGGAATCACCGGAGCTCGCCGGCGGCGCCGCGACCTCGGCCGGGTCCCCGGAGAGCAGCCGGGCCACTCCCCACACCAGGGCGAGGCAGAGCACCGCACCGATCAGGAGGGTCCACTGCGGGCCGCCCCGCGTCGCGCGCATGCCGCTGCTCAGGCCGGTGGCGCAGCTCGGCCTCGAAGACCCGGCGGGCGTTGATCGGCCCGCCGGCGTAGCGCTCGTCGTACTGCTTCATCACGGCGTCGAGGTCCAGCCCGAGCACCCGCGCGATCGCGGTGAGGTGACCGCGCGCGTAGAAGTCGCCGCCGCAGGGGCCGAAGTCGTCGACCTCGATCGCCTCCAGCACGTGCGGCCGGATCCGGGTGCGCTCGCTGAGCTCGTCGATGGTCATGTCGAGCATCTCGCGGGCATGCGCGATCGTCGGGCCGATCACCGGCTCGCGGGGAGCCGGCTCGTCAGGCGCGATCACCGTGAGGTCTCGCAGACTCGACCTCGACCGGCAGCACCCCCCAGGCCTCCGGGTCGGCCGAGGTCGGGAACCTCGGCGGTGTCCTCACGGTCGGCCTCGGCGGCGACCTCGTAGGGCCGGCGCTGGACGGGCACGCAGACCGACCGGCCGGGCGTGTCGACGGCGCACCTCCGACGCGGGCCGGCTGGCTCAGTGGCGCGCACCGGGCGTGACCGCTTCGACGGTCGGTTCGGGCGCCGGCTCGTGCTCGACATCGAGGTCGACAGCGAGGTGGAGCCCGAGGTCGGACTCGGCGAGCGGGTCGGGGACGAGCGCCGCGACCGGCTCGATCCCGTCGTCCTCCGGCGGTCGGCGGCCGCTCGCCCGGCGGGCGACCACGTCGTCGAGCCGGGCGCAGCCGGCGGCCCCGGAGCTGCACCACGTCCGACCGACCGCGGCGAGCGCCGTCGAGGCCCCACGAGGTCGCCGCCGAGGTCGCGGCTGTCGCTGAGTGTGGTCATGCCGAGCGGGCACGCTGAGCGGCGCGCCGTACCAGAGTCGGTTCCAGGCGCACGTGCAGCCGGCCGAGGCGCGTCGAGGTCGTCCAGCGTCGGCCTGCGGGTCACGGGGCACGACCACCAGCCGGCCCTCGCGCAGCGGGTTGTCGGCGTGCTCCACGACGAGCTGGCGCACCGAGCCCCACGGCAGCCCACGCCAGGTCGCGCCCGACCCGCAGCCGGATGCCGTGCTCGTCGGCGACGAGCACCGGCGTGCGCGCCGACCACAGAGCGCTGGCGTGGACCGCCGCGACGAGCAGCAGCAGCACGCCGACGGCCGTGTCGAGCGCGCCCGGAGCAGCGCAGCAGGTAGCCGAGCCCGATCAGGGCGGCCAGGCCGCCGACGACGCCGCTGAGCCAGACGTTGCGGCGGACGGCGACCAGGCCCGGAGGTTCGTGTCCGGATTCGAGCGTGGCGGTGCGTGCGCACATGCTCCCCCTGCAGGGTCGCGACGACCGCGTCGAGGTCGTCGGGCTTGACCAGCACGTCCCGAGCCTTCGATCCTTCGCTGGGGCCCACCACGCCCCGGCTCTCGAGGATGTCCATCAGCCGCCCGGCCTTGGCGAAGCCGACCCGCAGCTTGCGCTGCAGCATCGAGGTGGAGCCGAACTGGGTGGACACGACCAGCTCGATCGCCTGGATCACCAGGTCGAGGTCGTCGCCGATGTCGTCGTCGAGATCGCGCTTGGACTGCTGCGGCGCCGTGACGTCCTCGCGGTAGGTCGGCTCGAGCTGGTCCTTGCAGCGCTTGCACGACCTGGTGGATCTCCGCCTCGGTGACCCAGCTGCCCTGGATGCGGGCGGGCTTCGAGGCACCCATCGGGAGGAACAGCCCGTCACCCTGACCGACCAGCTTCTCCGCGCCCGGCTGGTCGAGGATGACCCGGCTGTCGGCGAGGCTCGAGGTCGCGAAGGCCAGCCGGGAGGGCACGTTGGCCTTGATCAGGCCGGTGACCACGTCGACCGAGGGCCGCTGGGTCGCGAGCACCAGGTGGATGCCCGCGGCCCGCGCGAGCTGGGTGATCCGGACGATCGAGTCCTCGACGTCGCGCGGGGCCACCATCATCAGGTCGGCGAGCTCGTCGACGACGACCAGCAAGTAGGGGTACGGCGTCAGCTGCCGCTCGCTGCCCGCCGGCACCTGCACCTTGCCCGCCCGGACCGCCTTGTTGAAGTCGTCGATGTGCCGGAAGCCGAAGTTGGCGAGGTCGTCGTAGCGCAGGTCCATCTCGCGCACGACCCACTGCAGCGCCTCGGCGGCCTTCTTCGGGTTGGTGATGATCGGCGTGATCAGGTGCGGAATGCCCTCGTAGGCGTTCAGCTCGACCCGCTTGGGGTCGACCAGGATCATCCGCACCTCGTCGGGCGTGGCCCGCATCAGCATCGAGGTGATCATCGAGTTGATGAAGCTGGACTTGCCGGAGCCGGTGGCGCCGGCGACCAGCAGGTGCGGCATCTTGGCGAGGTTGGCGACCACGAAGCCGCCCTCGACGTCCTTGCCGAGGCCGGCGACCATCGGGTGGTGGTCGCCGCGAGCGGTGTTCGACCGGAGCACGTCGCCGAGCGAGACGATCTCCTTGTCGGAGTTCGGGATCTCGATGCCGACCGCGGACTTGCCGGGGATCGGCGAGAGGATCCGCACCTCGGCCGAGGCCACCGCGTAGGAGATGTTCTTTGGATGTTGGTGATCTTCTCGACCTTGACCGCCGGGCCGAGCTCGACGACGTACCGGGTGACCGTCGGGCCCCGGGTGTAGCCGGTGACCTGGGCGTCGATCTCGAACTCCTCGAAGACCTGCATCAGCCGCTCGACCACCTCGTCCGAGGCGCTTGAGTGCGGGTCTTGTGCGGGCTGCCGGGCTTGAGGATGTCGCTCTCGGGCAGGGTGTAGGCGATGTCGCCGGAGAGACTGAGCTGCTCCACGCGCGCCGGCAGCGGCGTGTGCGGCGGCGGCTCGAGCTCGGCCTTGGCGGTGTCCTCCGGTGCTGCCTCGACCGCTCCCGTGCGACCGCGCTTGCCGAGCTCGCGGCCCTCGAGTGCGGCCCCGTCGACGAGCGGGCTGTCGTAGGCCGGGTCGCCCATCTCGGGATCGATCTCGGAGTCGTCCAGCGCGCGGCGCCGCCGCCGCTTCGCGGGGACGCTCCTCGTCCGACTCCTCGGCCTGCACCTGGCGACCGAGCAGCCGGTCGCGCGCGTGTCGCAGCCGGGCAGGCACCTGGTAGACCGGTGTCGCGGTGACCACGAGCATCCCGAAGAGGGCGAGCAGCACGCAGCAGCGGCACCACGACGTACCCGGTGTGCAGCAGGTCGGTGAGCAGCTTGGCGATCGACGAACCCGAGGGCGCCGCCGGCCTGCTGGAGGTCGCCGGTGTCGCCGAGCTCGGGCTTCGGGCGAGCCGTTCGCGATGTGGATGATGCCGAGCACGCCGAAGCAGCAGCGCACCCCAGCCGACCACCTGCCGGCCGGCCGGGCCGTTGGCCTCGGGGTCGCGCATGTTGCGCCACGCGACGTAGACGAGCATCAGCGGCACGAACCACGCGAGCAGGCCCACCGAGCCGGCGACCACGGCGCGGGTGCCGGCGAAGACCGAGCCGGGCAGCTGCCACCACACCGAGGCGGCGACCACGACGGCCAGCGCGACCAGGAACAGACCGGCGCCGTCGCGGCGGTGCTCCGGCTCGAGGTCGCGAGCGCCCTGCCCGATCCGGCGCGCTCCCGGCGCCCACTCCCCCGGCGACGCCCAGCCAGACACCGGCCACGCCATGACCCAGCCCGTGACTCAGCGCGCCGAACGTCCGCGAGACCGGACCCGGCCCGTTGCGCACGGCGCGCGGAGCCGGCCGCCGGCCCTTGCTCGCCCCTTTGGACTTCGTGGGCCGGGCCGGCTTGCGCTTGGTGGTGGACCTTCCCGACGACCGGGATCGCGAACCCGAGCCGCCCTTGGTGGACGTGCTCCTGCTCCGCGACGCCGTCGGGGAAGACGTACGGGTCGCCATGCTCCGCAGAGTACGGGATCGCCCCACGCGTCCCAGGTGTCACACGCCGTGTCTCCAGCCCCACAATTCGGGCGGTCAGGCGGCCAATTCGGTCAGCCACGGCAGCACCACGAGCAGGGTCGGCAGCACCAGCACGGCCCCGGCGGCGACCGACACCGACCCGGCCTGGACCGGGTGGCGCGCGTCGTCGAGCAGCAGCTCGAGGCGTGCCCGGAGGCCGACCTCGGACGCGGCGACAGCACCCTCCGGCGCCGCCACGCCACCGCCGACGGCCAGCGCCGAGAAGGCCGACACCAGGGCGCGGGACCCGTGCCGGCGCTGAGCCGCGCGATCGGCGAGCACCTCGACGAGGAGGGTCACCTCGCCGAGGGCATGCCGCGAGGTCACCACGGCGGGAAACGCCCGCTGCAACACCGTGAACGCCTCCAGCACCAGATCGTGCCGGGCACGCACGTGGGCGCGCTCGTGGGCCAGCACCGCAGCCAGCTCCTCGGGGGTCAGTGTCGTCACGGTCGCGCTGCTGACCACGACCCGGGACCGGATGCCCGGAAGGCAGTACGCCGTCGGCGCCTCGTGCTCGAGGACGTGGACCCCGTCCCGATCGTGGGCGAGCAGGTCGACCAGCCGTCGGTGGCGACGGCGCACGGCGCGGACCGACGTACCCACCCGGTGGCCCGACAGCAGCAGCCGGGCGAGCACCAGGCCGGTCACGCACAGCGGGATCGCCGACAGCGCGTACGACCTCGGCGACCGGTCGCCGACGAGCTGTGAGGTGACCAGGGAGAGGCCGGCCCCGAGCGCGGCCAGCACGCCGGCGAGCGCCACCGCCTGCCACAGCAGCATGGTCGCGCGCGGCGTGCGGCGAAGGGCGGGCACGCGCGCCAGCACCGCGGGCACCGGACCGGCGAGGACGAACGCCAGTGCCGCCAGCACCAGGGTGGTCATGACCCGAGGCTCATGACTGGTCGGTCGTCACCGCTCGTGGCGGTCCAGGTCGGCGAGCGCTTCTCGCAGGGCCTGCCGGTCCGCGTCGCTCGCCTCGCCCACGAACGCCACCAGCGCAGCGGCGCGGTCGTGCCCGTTGGCCTCCTCGGCGAACTCGCCGAGCGCCTGGCGCATCACCTCGGCAGTCATCTGGCCGCGGCTCTGGGTGGGCCGGTACCGCCACGCGCGGCCCTCGCGCTCTCGCTCGACGATCTGCTTGCGGGTCATCCGGTCCAGGACGGTCATCACGGTGGTGTAGGCGAGGTCGCGTCCGGCGCTCAACCGGTCGTGCACGTCACGCACGGTGAGCCAGTCGTCGCCGGCGTCCCACAGCGTCTCCATGACGCTGCGCTCGAGGTCGCCGAGGTTGGAGCGGGGCACCTCCGAATACTACCTCACGTAGTAAGCGGCTTGCGGCGGGCCGGTCAGTGGCCCCGGTCGGCCGCACGGTGACCCGCGCCTCACCCGCGGCTGAGGGCACCGGCTCCCGCCTGCCGCCGCACGTACCCCTCCTGGTACGCCGCGAAGAGGGCCGCGAGCACCGCCAGGACCTCCGCCGCGGCCGCGAGCCAGGCGTACCAGCTCCAGCCGGTGTGGATGCCGAACAGCCCCACCGACGCCGACACCAGGAACGCGCCCAGGGTGCTGGCGCCGAAGCCGGCCAGCAGGAACAACGGGATCCAGTGATGCCAGCGCAGGAGCAGGCCGGCGATCACCAGGCCCGCGACCACGTTGACGACGAAGAGTGCGCCGACGGTGCCTTGGTCCTTGACGCCGTCGAACCACAGGTACAGGTGGACGACGGCGGAGACCACGGCCGCCGACGCGCCCATGAGTCGAGTCGTCATGGCTTGCCTCCGATGCAGTGGGTTCGTCCCTCCCCCTCGCCTACGGGCGGCGACCCGGATTGGTTCGATGCCGGTCGGCGGGCACCAACGGCTCTCTGCGGGAGTCATGCGTTCTGGTCGCCCCGGCAGCCAAGCCGTAGGACGTCCTGGGCAACGCCCGCCGACGGACGACTCCGTGCACCTCAGGCCGCTACCCCGCGTGCCCCCGCTCCACCAGTCCGCGCAGGTACGCCGCCTGGCCGAGGTGCTGGTTGACCTCGTTCACCACGCTGACCAGGCGGACGCCGAGCGAGACCGGCGGGTCCCAGCGCTCGTCGACGATCCGGTCCAGGTCGGTCGGCGCCAGCTCCTGCGCGTAGTCCAGGGCCATCGCGCGCGACGGCCGCGTGGTAGCCGGCGAGCAGGTCGCCGGCGACCCGCACCTGCGCGACCTCCGTCGGCGGTGTGACCCCAGCCGTGCGCCTGCGGAGGGAACGGGCAGCCCGAACCGGGAGTACCAGTCCTGCGAGGTCCACACCTGCTCGACCCCGGCGACGTCGGCGACATGGTCGTCCTCGACGCGGGTGAGGTGCCAGACCAGCCAGGCCATCGAGTTGGCGGACGTCGTCCGGCCGCCAGGCGAGCTGGTCGACCTCGAGCCCGTCGACCACGGCCGAGCACGCCGTCCCGCACGCGTCCGAGTGAGTCCGAGAGCAGTTCCGAGACGTCCATGGGACCACTGTCCCGCACCCCGGGGACCTTGTCCCCTCCGCGGCATGACACGGTTGTCGTACCATCTACTACGTTGTGTAGGAGACCCTCCTCGAAATCAGGACAGCGTCCTCTCGTCGACGGGAGCACCCCCCATGGATGTCACCGACATCGCCCGATGGCAGTTCGGCATCACCACCGTCTACCACTTCCTCTTCGTCCCGGTCACGATCGGCCTCAGCGCGCATCGATCGCGTCGTTCCACACCGCGTGGGTGCGCAGCGAGAAGGAGGAGTACCTCCGGCTCACGAAGTTCTTCGGGAAGCTGTTCCTGATCAACTTCGCCATCGGCGTGGTCACCGGCATCGTGCAGGAGTTCCAGTTCGGGATGAACTGGTCGGACTACTCCCGCTTCGTCGGTGACATCTTCGGCGCCCCGCTGGCGGTCGAGGGGCTGCTCGCGTTCTTCCTCGAGTCCACGTTCCTCGGCCTGTGGATCTTCGGCTGGGGCAAGCTGCCGCCGAAGGCTGCACGCCGCGACGATCTGGGCGGTGCACATCGGCACCCTGTTCTCGGCGTACTTCATCCTCGCGGCGAACTCCTGGATGCAGCACCCGGTCGGCTACAAGTACGACGCCGCGACCGGCCGCGCCGAGCTCACCGACTTCTGGGCGGTGATGTTCAACAAGGTCCAGCTGGTCACGTTCCCGCACGTGGTGCTGTCCGCCTACATGACCGCCGGCGCCTTCGTGCTCGGCGTGGCCGCCTACCTGCACCTGAAGCAACCGCCAGACCGGCGCAGGCCGGGACCGAGACCGACGCCCCGCTGTACCTCAAGGCCGTCCGGATCGGCGCCGCCGTCACGCTGGTCGCCGGCCTCGGCGTGGCGATCAGCGGTGACGTCCAGGGCAAGATCATGACCGACGTGCAGCCGATGAAGATGGCGGCCGCCGAGGGCCTCTACAAGACCGAGTCGCCGGCGTCCTTCTCGCTCTTCACCATCGGCACGCCCGACGGCAAGGAGGAGAAGTTCGCGATCAAGGTGCCCAAGCTGCTCTCCTTCCTGGCCACCGGCGACTTCAACTCCGAGGTCAAGGGCATCAACCAGCTCCGCGAGGAGTACACAGGCGAAGTACGGCGAGGACCCCGGGCGCCACCTACTACAGCCCCGGCGACTACACGCCGATCATCCCGGTGACCTACTGGTCGTTCCGGTTCATGATCGGGCTCGGCGTCTTCGCCGCCGCCGGCGCCGCACTGATCCTGCTGGTGACCCGCAAGGGCGGACGCCCACTGGGCGTGTGGTGGCCGCGACTGGCCATCCTGCTGCCGATCGCGATGGTCCTCGGCAACTCCTGGGGCTGGATGTTCACCGAGATGGGCCGTCAGCCCTGGGTGGTCTTCGGCCTGATGACCACCGCGCAGGGAGTCTCCCCCGGTGTCTCGGTCTTCGAGGCCTGGGTCTCGGTGATCGCGCTGACCCTGCTGTACGCCGTGCTCGCGGTCGTCGAGTTCGGCCTGATGTGGCGCTACATCAAGCTCGGTGCCCCGGCGTACGAGGAGCCGCCCGACCCCACCGACCACACCGACGACGCCCGCTGGCGTTCGCCTACTGAGGAAGGAGAGCGACATGGAGCTCACAACCGTCTGGTTCGCGCTCATCGCCGTCCTCTGGATCGGCTACTTCACCCTCGAGGGCTTCGACTTCGGCGTCGGCATGCTGCTGCCGGTCGTCGCCAAGAACGACACCGAGCGCCGGGTCCTGTACAACACCGTCGGCCCCGTGTGGGACGGCAACGAGGTCTGGGTGCTGGTCGCCGGCGGTGCGACGTTCGCCGCCTTCCCCGAGTGGTACGCCACGTTGTTCAGCGGGTTCTACCTGCCGCTGCTGCTGATCCTGCTCGCCCTGATCGTGCGCAACCTCGCCTTCGAGTACCGCGCCAAGAAGGACGACGACACCTGGCGGCGGAACTGGGACCTGAGCCTGATCATCGGCTCGTTCGTCCCGGCCCTGCTGTGGGGCGTGGCCTTCGCCAACATCGTCGCCGGCGTGCCGATCGACCAGGACAAGGAGTTCACCGGCAACCTGTTCACGCTGCTGAACCCGTTCGGCCTGCTCGGCGGCGTGGTCACGCTGCTGCTGTTCGCCACCCACGGCGCGATGTTCATCGCGCTGAAGACCGACGGGGAGATCCGGCACCGCGCCCGCGCCCTGTCGGTCCAGCTCGGGCTCGCCGCCGCCGTCGCCGCGGTGGTCTTCATGGTCTGGGCCCAGGCCAAGACCGGGTCCACCGGCTCGGCCGGTCGCGTTCGTGCTCGCGGCGCTGGCGCTGGTCAGCGCGATCTACGCGGCCTGGCAGGGACGTGAGGGCTGGGCGTTCGTCGGCACGTTCGTCACGATCGCGCTCGCCGTCGCCGGACTGTTCTTGGCGCTGTTCCCGGACGTGATGCCCTCGACGACGTCCGCGGCGTTCTCGCTGACCACGACCAACGCTTCGGCGACGCACTACACGCTGACGGTGATGACCTGGGTCGCGGTGATCTTCACGCCCGTCGTGCTGGTCTACCAGGGCTGGACCTACTGGGTGTTCCGCAAGCGGATCGCGACCCACCACATCCCGCCGGTCGAAGCCGGTGCCAAGCTGACCGCCGGCGCGGCGTGACGCGAGGCGCAAGCCGCTCATGAAGCCGGTCGATCCTCGGGTTCTGCCCCTGCTCACCCCGGCCAGGTCCGCCCTGGCCGGGGTGGTCGGCAGCGGGGTGGTCGGCGGCGGCGCTCGTCGCCGGCCAGGCCTTCGCGGTCGCCGCGCTGGTCACCGACCTGCTCGCCGGCGACCCGGCTGGCCGCCGCCTGGCACCCGGCAGCCTGGTGGCTGCTCGGGATCACGCTCGCGCGGGCAGCTCGTCGGCGCGTTCGGCGACCTCGCCGCTGCCCGGGCGTCCGCGCGCGTCACGAACAACCTGCGCACGCGGGTGCTCCGCGCGGCGATGGACCTCGGAGCAGTCGGGCTGTCGCGGCGGCGCAGCGGCGAGCTGGGCCTGCTGGCGACCCGAGGCGTCGCCGCGGTCGAGCCGTACGTGACCCGCTTCCTGCCCACCCTGGTCGTCGGCGGCCGTGCTGCCGCCGCTCACCGTCTGGCCTATCTTCAGCCAGGACCTCTGGGCGGGGCTGATCGTCGTCGCTCACCCTGCCGCTGGTGCCGGTCTTCGCGATCCTGATCGGGCTGGCCACCCGCGACCGGGCCGACCGGCAGTACCGCACCCTGTCGCTGCTCGCCGGGCACTTCCTCGACGTGGTCCGCGGGCTGCCGACGCTGGTCACCTTCAACCGTGCCGGCGGCCAGTCCGGCCGGATCCGCGAGGTGACCGACCGCTACCGCCGGGCCACCCTGGACACCCTGAGGCTCGCCTTCGCCTCCAGCGGCGCTCTCGAGCTGATCGCCACCCTCTCGGTCGCCCTGGTCGCGGTCAGCGTCGGTCTGCGCCTCGCCGCCGGCGGCATCGACCTGCGGACCGCGCTCGTCGTCCTGCTGCTGGCCCCGGAGGCGTACTGGCCGCTGCGCCGCGTCGGCGCGGAGTTCCACGCCGCGGCCGAGGGGGTGGCGACCCTCGTCGCGGTCAACGACCTGCTCGACGAAGCGAGTGCGATCTCGAGTCGCGTCGCGCCTCCCCTCGCCGACCCGGGCGAGCGCTGACCGGGTCGACCCGGTCCCGCTCCATGTCCGCTGACCTCGTCGTCTCCTACCCCGGCGCGCCCGCCGCGGCGCTCGTCGCTGCCCGAGGCCACCATCCCGGCACCCGGCCTCACCGCGGTCGTCGGACCCTCGGGCTGCGGCAAGTCGACGCTGCGTGCAGGCACTGCTCGGGGAGCTGCCGGCTCGACTCGGGGCACGATCACCCTGGCCGGCGAGCCGATCGACCCCGCAGTGGCGGCGCCTGGTCGCGCAGGTGCCGCAGACTCCCTGGCTCACCGCCGGCACGCATCGCGGAGAACCTGCGGATCGGGCGGCCGGACGCCGCGCGCCCGAGCTGTGGCAGGCGCTGGCAGCGGTCGGGCTGCAGGAGGTGGTCGCGACCCTCCCGGACGGCCTGGACACCCCGCTCGGCGAGGACGGCGCCGGCCTCTCGGCCGGGCAGCGGGCACGCCTCGCCCTGGCGCGCGTCGTCCTCGCGGACCGGCCCTACGTCGTCCTCGACGAGCCCACCGCCCACCTCGACGCACGAGACCGAGCAGATCATGCTGGCCGCGCTCACCCGCCTCGCCCGGCACGCGAGCGTGGTCGTGGTCGCGCACCGCCCGGCCGTCGTGCGCGCGGCCGACCACCTGGTCGTGCTGTCGGCTCCCGAGACCGACCCCGAGACCTGCACCGAGACCGTCCCCGAGACCGACGCCGACGTCGTGGCCGACCCCGAGATCGAGATCGCCCGCGCCGGTACGACCCACCCCGGGATCGACGCGCTCCCGGAAGAGGGCCCGCAGCAACCGTCCCTGCCGGCCACGTCCGGGGTCCGCGCGCGCCGCCGGCTCACGCTCGCGACCCTGCTGGCCACGGGTGCCTCGGCGTCGGGCGTCGCGCTCACTGCGACGGCCGGCTGGTTGATCGCCAAGTCCGCCGAGCACCCGCCGGTGCTGCTACCTCATGGTGGCGATCGTCGGGGTCCGCACCTTCGGCCTCGCCCGGCCGGCGCTCGGTACGCCGAACGGCTGGTCTCCCACGACGTCGCACTGCGCATGCTCGCCGACACCCGCGCGCGCGTGTACGACGTCCTGGTGCCGCTTGTCGCCCGCACGGCTCGGCCGGCACCGGGGCGATCTGCTCGCCGCGGTCGTCGACGACGTCGACGCCCAGCTCGACGAGCAGCTGCGCGTGCGCCAGCCGGTCCTGTCCGCGCTCGGCACCGCGTTGCTGGCGACCCTGGTCGCGCTGCTGGTCCACCCGGTCGCCGCAGCGCCGATCGCCGTGCTGTGCTTCGCCGGCGGCGGGCTCGCCCTCCTCGTGGCCCGGCACGGTGCCCGGCGCGGCGAGCGCGCGTTCGTCGCCCGACGCGCTGCCCTCTCCGAGGAGGTCGTCGCGACGCTGCAGTCCGCCCGGCAGCTGGTGCTGTGGCAGGCCGACGACGACGCCGTCGCCCACGTCGGGCGGATCGGGCTCGGGCTGGCCGCGGCCGGACGCCGGACCGCCGGGGCCCTCGCCGCTGCACGCGCCCTGTTGACTGCGCTCACCGGGATCGGTGTGGTCGCGGTCGCGTGGCTCGCAGCGCCGGGTCTGGCCGCCCACCACGTCTCCGGCCCGATGACCGCGATGCTGGTGCTGGTGCCGCTGGCGCTGTTCGACGTGCTGGCGACCCTCCCCGAGGCGGGCGCGACCTCGGTGCGCACCCGGGCGGCACGCGATCGTCTCGATGCGCTCGAGCGGCTCACGCCGGCCGTCACCGAGCCGGTCGACGCGGTCGCGCTCGACGGCCCGGTCGAGGTGCACCTCGACCGGGTGGCCCTCGGCTGGACCGGCCGCGCGGTCGTGAGCGATCTCGATCTGCACCTCACGCCCGGACAGGCGCTCGGCATCGTCGGCCCGTCCGGGTGCGGCAAGTCGACGATCGCCGCCGCTCTCGTGCGGCACCTCGCTCCGCTGCGCGGCCACTACCGCCTCGACGCCGTCGACGCCGACGCCGTCGGCTCGGCGGAGGTGCGACGCCACGTCGGCCTGGTCGACGACGACCCCTACGTGTTCGGGTCCTCGGTCCGCGAGAACCTGCGCCTGGCGGCGCCGCAATCCGACGACGCCGCCCTGCTGGACGCACTCCTCGCCGCCGGCCTGCACAGCTGGTACGCCGCCCTGCCCGCCGGGCTGGACACGTTCCTCGGCGACGGCGCGACCGGGATCTCCGGGGGCGAGCGCGCACGCCTGGGCATCGCCCGGGCGCTGCTCGCGGACCCGGAGGTGCTGGTCCTCGACGAGCCGACCGCCCACCTCGACACCGCGACCGCGCTCGCGGTCACCGACACGGTGCTCGCCGCGCGCAGCACCCGTCACGACCCCCGTCACGACGCTGGCGAGCGCCGCCGGGCTCTGGTGTGGATCACCCACGACGAGATCGGCCTGGACGCCATGGACCGGGTCCTGACGATGACCGACGGATCGACGCCGGCGGTGCTCTCAGACGGCCTCGGCCGCACCGTCGACGGCGGCCGCCGGCGACCCGCTTAGCGGCAGGCGCACCCGGAAGGTGCTGCCCTCCCCCAGCGCGGACTCGACGAGGATGTCGCCGCCGTGCATCTCGGCGATGCGGCGCGAGATCGCCAGGCCGAGCCCGGTGCCCGGGATCGACAGCGCCTCGGGGTTGCTCGACCGGTGGAAGGCGGAGAACAGGTGCGACTGGTCGATCTCGGAGATGCCCAGACCGGTGTCGGTGCAGGCAATCTCGGCCCAGGCGCCGTCCTGGCTGATCGCGACGTCGACCCGGCCGCCCCGCGCGGTGTACTTCACGGCGTTGCTGAGGATGTTGTCGACCACCCGGGCGAGCTCCTCGGGATCACCGTGCACGACCACCGGCTCCGGCGGACAGGCCAGCTTGAGCTCGAGTCCGCCCTGCTCCGCCTGGACGGCCAGCAGGTCGAGGCTGTTCTCGCACAGCGACGTCAGGTCGACGGCGCGACGTACGTGCTCGCGGCGGTCCTGGATCCGTGAGTAGTTCAGCAGGTTCTCGATCAGCCGGTTCAGCCGCTGCGCGTTGCGGGTGATCGCCTGGAGGGAGTCCAGGTCGATGGCGGTCTCCTCGAGCAGCTCGGTGTGCCCGATGATCGAGGTCAGCGGCGTCTTGAGCTCGTGGGAGATGGTCGCGATCAGCTCGCCCTTGTAGCGGTCGATCTCCTGGAGCTCGGCGACGAGCCGGCGCTCGGTCTCGTAGAGCCGGGTGTTCAGCACCATCCGGCCGAGCTCCCGGCTGACCTGGTCGACGGCGTCGAGCTCGGCCTCGGTGAGGTCGGGGGCGCCCGTGGGCCGCAGCAGGACCAGGTTGCCGAGGAGCTCGCGCCCGACGGCCACCGGGACCGCGACCAGGCTGCCGGCGTCGTAGAGCGCCAGGACGTTCTGCACCCCCCACAGCCCCGGCTCCGCGGTCTCGCGACCGACGACGATCGGCCGCCCCAGCTCGTGCGCCGCGCGCGCCAGGTCGCGACGGAGCGCCGACTGCCGGTGCGTCGGCGCGCGGTCGGGGAAGCCGGCGGAGTACTCGCTGCTGCCGGTCTCGCCGTCGGGGAAGCAGTGCACCCACACCTGTGCCGCCGAGAAGCCGGCCGCGATGGCCTCCGCCGCCTCGTGCAGGGTGAGGTCCAGCCCGAGCAGTCGACCGGCCGCGGTCACCCGCTGCAGGGTCTCACCGAGCCGGACCCGCTCGGCGAGCCGCTCGCGCTGCTGGGCGTGCGACATCGCCAGGCCCGCTTGCACCACGAACATCTCGAGCAGCTCGCGGTCGCGGCGGCCCGGGATCCGTCCCCCGGGCGGCAGGTCGACGGACATGTTGCCGAGCAGCTCGCCGGTGGCGCTGTAGAGCGGCGCGTACAGCGCGTCCAGCGGGTGCCAGGCGCGCGCGTCCTCGCTCGGCTCGAAGTCGGGGATCCAGGCGGCGCCCATCACCTCGTCGGGCAGGCGGCCGTGCGGCACGTAGCGCAGGATCCCCCACTCGTCGGCCTGGGCGAACTCGTTGAGGATCACCGACACCGGTGTGCGCCGGCCGACGATCTGGGCGCGGACCTCCTCCGGCCCGGCGACGGTCGTCATCACCAGCGTGTCGCCACCCTCGAGGCGGGCGATGGCGGCGACGCCGAACCCGAGCACCTCGACGACGCCGCGGGCAATCTCCTCGAGCACTTCGGCAGGGTCGCTCGAGGAGTTCACCCTCCGCATCAGCTCGTAGAGCCTTGCCCACGCCGTCCGGGCGTGGCACGTCCTTCGCAGTCATGGTCCTTCTCCCAGGCGCATCCCCCGCGCGCTGGGACCAGAGTAGGGGGGACCGTGGCCCCCACGCCTGCGAAACCGTCAAAATCCGTAAAGGGGCCTTATCGCTGTTTCCCCGCCCCGGGGCGACCGGTCACATCTCGAGGAAGGTGTCCTCGTTCTCGCGGATCTCGACCTCCAGGGCCTCGTTGAGGTCCTCGGTGACCGCGCTCCTTGCTGGACTCGGGCGAGATCGACGCCCAGGCCCGGTCGATCGCGGCGGCGACGTCGATCAGCCGCGCGCGAGCGCGATGTGCGGCTTGGTGACCTCGCGGGCGACGTACCGGGCGACGAAGCGGCGCAGCTCGCCCTCGACGTTGGCCACCCGCTGCATGATCGAGGCCCGGATGCCCTCGGCCTGCACCTGGACCTGGACCTCGGAGCTGTGCGGGGGCGCGACCGTCGATGTAGACCCGGACCCCCTCGACCGCGCGGGCGGTGAGCGTCAGCGGCACCAGCAGCTCGGCGTGGAAGGTGTGCGTCTCGACCTGGAGGTTCAGCTCGAAGGTCAGCGTCGACGGGGAGCTCGACGCGGTAGCTGATCTCGGCCCGGCTGCTCTCGTCCGGATCGAGCCGCGCCGCACGGGCCGACCCGATCGCGCCGTAGGCTCGCACCTTGGCGAGCTTGCCCGGCCCCACCCCGATCGGGCCGAAGTCGATCGGCTGGCCGGCGATGTTGTTCACGGCGCCGAGGATGCGCTCCTCGCTGACCGCCTCCGCGAAGAAGTCCGCGCCCCACTGGTGGTAGCGACGACGTACTCGTGCTCGGCCGGCACCTCGGCGCGGTCATGCTCAGGCCTCCAGCACGACCGGGATGATCATCGGGCGCCGACGGTGGGTGTTGCTGACCCAGCGACCGACGACCCGGCGGATGGTCTGCTGCAGCTGGTGGGTGTCGTCGACGCCCTCGGCGAACGCCTTGGCGAGCGCGTCGACGATCGGCTGGCGGATCGCGTCGAACGCCGCGTCGTCCTCGGCGAAGCCGCGGGCGTGGATCTCGGGACCGCTGAGCACCTTGCCGGTCTGGGAGTCGACCACCACGATCACCGACACGAAGCCCTCCTCGCCGAGGATCCGGCGGTCCTTCAGGCTGGTCTCGGTGATGTCACCGACCGACGTGCCGTCGACGAAGACGTAGCCGCAGTCCACCTTGCCGGCGATCTCGGCCTTCCCGTCGACCAGGTCGACCACGATGCCGTCCTCGGCGAGCACCACCCGGTCGGCGGGTACGCCGGAGGCGATCGCCAGGTCGGCGTTGGCCTTCATGTGCCGGAACTCGCCGTGCACCGGCATCACGTTGCGCGGCTTGACGATGTTGTAGCAGTAGAGCAGCTCGCCGGCGCTGGCGTGGCCGCTGACGTGCACCAGCGCGTTGCCCTTGTGCACGACGTGCGCACCGCCGCGGATCAGGCCGTTGATCACCCGGAAGACGGCGTTCTCGTTGCCGGGGATCAGGCTGCTCGCGAGGATGACGGTGTCGCCCTCCTCGAGGCTGCACGAAGCTGTGGTTGCGCTGGGCGATCCGGCTGAGCGCCGACAGCGGCTCGCCCTGCGAGCCGGTGGAGATCAGCACGACCTTGTCCGGCGGCATGTCGGCCAGCGCCTTGGCGTCGACCAGCAGGCCCGGGCGGGACGTCGAGGTAGCCGAGGTCGCGGGCGATGCCCATGTTGCGCACCATCGAGCGGCCGACGTAGGCGACCTTGCGGCCGTGCTCGGCCGCCGCGTCCATGATCTGCTGCACCCGGTGCACGTGCGAGGCGAAGCAGGCCACGATGATCCGCTGGCTGCTCTGGTGGAACACCCGGTCGAGCACCGGGGCGATGTCCTTCTCCGAGGTGGTGAAGCCAGGCACCTCGGCGTTCGTCGAGTCGGCCAGGAACAGGTCGACGCCCTCCTCGCCGAGCCGCGCGAAGGCGCGCAGGTCGGTGATCCGG
This sequence comes from uncultured Actinomycetota bacterium, assembly GCA_963731485.1. Lineage (GTDB taxonomy): Bacteria > Actinomycetota > Actinomycetes > Propionibacteriales > Nocardioidaceae > Marmoricola. The sequence continues at coordinate 72,210 of CAVSVQ010000005.1, read as the reverse complement.
CCGTCGAGCGGCAGCTGGTCCATCTTGAAGTCGCCGGTGTGCAGCGCGAGTCCGGCGCCGGTGCGGATCGCGACCGCGAGGGCGTCGGGGATGGAGTGGTTCACCGCGACGAACTCGAGGTCGAACGGCCCGAAGGTGATCCGGTCACCCTCGGCGACGATGTGCTGCACGGTGTTCTTCAGGCGGTGCTCGCGCAGCTTGGAGCCGACCAGGGCCAGGGTGAGCTGGGAGCCGACCAGCGGGATGTCCTCGCGCTCGCGCAGCAGGTACGGCACCGCGCCGATGTGGTCCTCGTGCCCGTGGGTGAGCACGAGCGCGTCGACCGCGTCGAGGCGGTCCCGGATCGGCGTCGAAGTCCGGGAGGATCAGGTCGACGCCGGGGTGGGTCTCCTCGGGGAACAGCACCCCGCAGTCGACGATCGAGCAGCCGGCCGTCGTACTCGAAGACGGTCATGTTGCGGCCGACCTCGCCGAGGCCGCCGAGCGGCGGTCACCCGCAGGCCGCCGCTGCGGCAGCGGCCCGGGCGCGGGCAGCTCGGGGTGCGGGTGGCTCACGAGAGCAGTCCCGATGCGGACGAGGCCCGTCGCGCGAGGGCGCGCGCACCTCGTCGTCGTCGAGCTCGACGCAGCGGGCCGCGGACCCGGCGGTTGTCGAGCACGCCGGCGAGCTGCGAGCGCGGCCTTGGCGGTGGTGGCGCCGTAGTTCGGGCACGCCCATCACCGCGTCGAAGGCCGGCAGCAGCCGGGTGTACGCCGCCAGCGCCCCGGCGTGGTCGCCGGCGAGGAAGGCCGTCGATCATCGTCGGCGAGCTCGCGGTCCGGCGACGTGGCCGACCACCGACACCAGCCCGCAGCCGCCGTGGGCGAGGAAGCCGAGGGTCGCTGGGTCGTCACCGGAGTAGACCGCGTAGCCCGAGGTCGACCAGCCGGGCCGCCCGGGGCAGGTCGCCGACCGCGTCCTTGACCGCGACCACCTGGTCCCACTCCGGCCGCACGGGCGTAGGTGTCCAGCGCGATCGCGGTGCCGGTGCGGCCCGGGACGTCGTAGAGCATCGTCGGGCAGGCCCGCCGGCCTCCGACCACGCTGGCGGAAGTGCTCGAGCACGCCGGCCTGCGACGGCTTGTTGTAGTACGGCGTCACCAGCAGCATCGCCGTCGGCGCCGATCTTGGCCGCCTGCTCGGGCGAGCTCGACGGAGTGGGCCGTCGAGTTGGTGCCGACGCCGGCGACGACCCTCGCCCGGTCGCCGACCGCGTCCTTGACCGCGGCGAGGATCTGGCCGTCCTCCTCGGTCGTGGTGGTCGGCGACTCCCCGGTCGTGCCGGAGACGACCAGGCCGTCGTTGCCGTTGGCGCACCAGGTGGTCGGCGACCCGGGCCACCGCCGTCGAGGTCCACCGAGCCGTCGGCGGCGAACGGGGTCACCATCGCGGTCAGCATCCGACCGAATGGCGCGATCAGGGAGACTCATGGTCCTAGGTTAGTGCGCTCCCCGCCGGGATACCTCTCACGGTGCCGGTGACCGGCCCTGCGACCGCCTCCCGCCTGGTGTTCCGTCGGCACGCGATCCCGGTGCGCTCTGCCCGTCCCTGGCCCTCGCCCCGTTCCTGGCCCTCGCTCGCCGGCTGCGGCGGCAGCTCGGTCGGCCCGCGGCACCGGCGCACCGGAGTCGACGGTCGAGCGCGACGCCGACCGACGCCGGCAGCGACGCCGACGCAGACGCCCACGACCACCACGCCGACGCCGCGACCAGCCGCGACAGCCGTCCACGACCGCTGCCGACACGGTGGCAACGGCGACGCCGAGAGCAACGACCAGCCGGCGACCGCCGGGGGCGGCATCTGCCGCTACGTCGGCGCCGAGGAGGTCGGCGCCGTGCTCGGCGTCTCCGTCGCGGGCTCGGCCGTGTCCGGCGCAGACCGGGTGCAAGTTCGACCAGGGCGGCGCCCGCGGCATGTCGGTGACGATTCTGGACAAGTCGGCGGCGGCAGCCGGCGGCATCGACGGCGCCAAGGCCGAGGCCACCTCGGCGGTCGAGGGCACGCCGGAGGACACTCGCGGGCGTCGGCTCGGCGGCGTTCGTGGTGACCGGAACGATGTTCGGCGGCCCGACGTCAACGCGCCGGCGCTGTCCGGTCGGGCGGCCGGATCGTCAGCGTCTTCCTGGTGCAGCGCTCGGGGATGACCCAGAGCAAGGTGCGCAGCTCGAGGTCAGACCTGCTGAAGCTGGTGGTCAAGGAAGCGCCCTGACCCCGGCGCCACCCCCGCCGGCGACTGGTGGGTCCGGGCTCAGGCCCGCTCGAACCAGACGATCTCGTGCGGGATCTCGGCGTCCAGGTGCGGCTCGCGCCTGACCTCGACCCACTCGGCCCGGTCGAACTCCGGGTAGTGGGTGTCTCCGTCGGGCGTCGAGGTGCACCTCGGTGAGCACCTGCGCGTCGGCCCGGCGAGCGCCTCGGCGTACACCGCCGCTCCCCCGACCACGAAGACCTCCGTCGGATCGCCGGCCGGCGAGCGTCCAGTGCCTCGTCGAGGTCACCGCGCGACGAGCACGCCCTCGGCCGACCAGCCCGGGTCGCGGGTCAGCACGATCGTCGTGCCGCCCCGGCAGCGGCCGCCCGATCGACTCGTACGTCGCCCGCCCCATCACCAGGACGTGGCCGAGGGTGAGCGCCTTGAAGTGGGCGAAGTCCTCGGGGATCCGCCACGGGATGTCCCCGCCGTCGCCGATCACGCCGTTGTCGGCGACCGCCGCGACCAGCGTGATCCGGACCCGGTCGCTCCGCTCCCGGACGTCAGCCTGTCAGCGCGGCGCCGTCATACGGCGATCGGAGCCTTGATCCCCGGGTGCGGGTCGTAGCCCTCGACCGCGATGTGCTCGAGGTCGAACGCGTCCAGCTCGGTCACCGACGGGTCGAGCACCAGGCGTCGGCAGCGGCCGCGGCTCCCGGGTCAGCTGGAGCCGCGCCTGCTCGAGGTGGTTGGTGTAGAGGTGGGCGTCGCCCAGCGTGTGCACGAAGTCGCCGACCTCGAGACCGGTCACCTGGGCGACCATGTGGGTGAGCAGGGCGTAGGACGCGATGTTGAACGGCACGCCGAGGAAGACGTCCGCCGAGCGCTGGTAGAGCTGGCAGGACAGCCGGCCCGGGCCGTCGTCCTGCGGGGCGACGTAGAACTGGAACATCGTGTGGCACGGCGCCAGCGCCATGTCGGGGATGTCGGCGACGTTCCACGCCGAGACGATGTGCCGCCGGGAGTCCGGGTCGCGGCGGAGCTGCGTCGAGACCTGAGCGAGCTGGTCGATGTGCCGGCCGTCGGGGGCCGGCCAGGAGCGCCACTGGTAGCCGTAGACCGGCCCGAGGTCGCCGTTGCTCGTCGGCCCACTCGTCCCAGATCGTGACGCCGCGGTCCTGCAGCCACTTCACGTTGGTGTCGCCGCGCAGGAACCAGAGCAGCTCGGCGAAGACCGAGCGGGTGTGGATCTTCTTGGTGGTCACCAGCGGGAACCCGGCCTCGCAGGTCGAAGCGCATCTGGTGCCCGAACACGCTGCGGGTGCCGGTGCCGGTGCGGTCGGACTTCTCCACGCCCTCGTCCAGGATTCTGCGCACGAGGTCGAGGTAGGTCTGCATGGACGTCACCTTAGACGCCGCCCCACCTACAGACTCCCGGAGTGCTCCTCGGACTCGCCGGCCGCGCTCGGTGCGGCCGCTGCTGTTCGGGGTCGCTGGCGGTGGTCCAGGCGGCGGTGATCCGCCGACACGGCCTGCTCTGCCCGCGGATGCTGCTGGTGGTCTCGGTCTACCTCGCCGGCTGGGTGCTGCACCTCGTCGCGATCGCCCAGCTCCCGCTGTACCTCGCCCAGGTCGGGGTCGGGTCGTCCCTGGTCGTCACCGCCGCTGGTCGCCTCGTCGTGATGCACGAGCCGCTGGGGTCGCACTGGTCGGCCGTCGGTGGCCGCCATGGCGGTCGGGCTGGGCGTGCTCGCCGCCGCGGCCGGCCCGGTGGGCGACTCGGAGTTCACGCCCGCGGCGACCGTCGGTGCTCTACGCCTGGCTGCTCGCGAACGCGCTGCTCGGCTGGCTCGCGTGGCGCAGCCGCGGCGAGCTCGGGGCGTGGTCGCGCTCGGCGTGCTCGCCGGGCGCGGCGTACGGCGGGTCGCCGATCGCGACCCGCGCGCTGGTGCGACTCCGAGCTGGCAGCCTGCACACGCGTCGCCGCCGGCGCTCAGCATCGGCCTGTTCGGCGTGCTCGGGCTTCGTGCTGTACTCCGCCGCCATGAAGCGGGCCGCGATCACCGCGGCGACGGCGCCGGTGGTGCTGCAGTCGACGGTGCTGCCCGGCGGCCGTCGGGCTGGCGGCCTTCGGCGACGCACGTCCGCGCCGGCTGGTGGCCGACCGCGATCCTCGCGTTCGCGGTCAGCGTGGGCGCAGGCGCGTCTCGGCGGCTGCTCGGGCCGGCTCGAGCACCTCGAGCGACGCCGGGTCAGCCGTCGTAGTCCAGCACCAGCCGGTCGCTGGTCGGGCCGGGACTGGCAGGTCAGCACGTAGCCCGCGCTCGACCTCGTCGGGCTCCAGCGCCCAGTTGGTGTCCATCGCCACCGAGCCCTCGACGAGGCGCGCGCGGCAGGTGCCGCACACGCCGCCCTTGCAGGCGTACGGCGCGTCGCCGCGCACGCGCAGCAGGCCGTCCAGCACGTGCTCGCCCGGCGCCACCGTGAACGCCGTGTCCGGAGCCCGCCGAGCGTGGCGACTCGCCTCGGTGCCGTCGGACCGGCGGCTCGACGCGGCACCCGGTGGCGGCGCCTCGGCGTGGAACAGCTCGGTGTGCACGGCGGCCGGGGTCGACGCCCTCGACCACGAGCGCCTCGTGCACGCGTGGTGACCAGGTCGAAGGGGCCGCACAGGAACCACCCGTCGGCCTCGCCGACCAGAGCGCTGCGCGGATCGCAGCGCACCCGCTCGGCGTCGAGCCGGCCGGAGAGCAACGCGCTCTCCTGCGGCTCGCGGGTCAGCACGTGCACCAGCTGGAGCCGCGCCGGGTGGCAGGTCCTTGAGGTCGGCCAGCTCGTCGAGGAACATCACGTCGCGCTGGCTGCGGTTGCAGTCGATCACGGTGACCTCCTCGACCTCGGGGTCGGCCAGCGCGGCTGGCCGCCATCGACAGCACCGGCGTGATCCCCGACCCGGCCGCCACGAACGCCGGCCGCCGCAACCCGGCGAGCGCCGCGCCGAAGCGGCCCATCGGCGTCATCACCTCGAGCTCGTCGCCGACCTCGAGTCGCTCGAGCACCTTCTGGCTGAACATGCCGCCCGGGCAGCCGCTTCACGCCGATGCGCAGCACCAGCTCGCCGGACGGTCCGGCGCGGCGACGCACAGGGAGTAGGAGCGGCGGACCTCGTCGCCGGGCACCCGGATCGCGACGTGCTGCCCCGCGGCGAAGGCGTACGCCGGCGCAGCTCGTCGGGCACCGCGAAGGTCAGCGCCACCGAGTCGTCGGTCAGCGGGTCGATCGCCGTCGACCGCCAGGGCGTGGAACTCCGGGGACCGGCCACGGCTCCTCGAGTGCTCCTTGAACCGGTCGAAGGGCTCGGCGCACGCCTCGCAGACCCACAGCGCCTTGCAGGCCGTCGAGCCGAACCGGCTGAGCTCGCGCGGTGTCCGGCGAGCCGCACTGCGGGCAGCGGACGGTCAGCGTCAGCGGCGACCGCCCCGGTCGGGGAGGCGCCGCGCCGGACCCCGGCGGCGCGATGCCCTGCGGCGGCCAGCTTCGCCCGCCCGTCCTCGGTGATGTCGTCGCTCGACCAGGCCGGCGCGAGCACCGTCTCGCACGACCACCGGCCGCCCCGGGGCATGCGTGCACCGCAGCCTCGATGTCGGCGCGGATCGCGCCCATCGCCGGGCAGCCGGCGTAGGTCGGCGTGATCGTCACGTGCACGACGCCGTCCACGACCCGGACGCCGCGGAGGATGCCGAGATCCTCGATCGTCACCATCGGCAGCTCCGGGTCGGGCACCGCCGCGACGCCGGCTCGGGCCTCGTCGGCGAGCGCTCGTGGGCCGCGGCGCGTCACCACGTCGCCCCCGGGTGGGACCGGGCGAGGTGCTGCATCTCGGCCAGCAGGTAGCCCGAGCGCCTCGGTGTGCCGGCCGTCGCGCCCGGTGCTGACCGCCGGACGCGACCTCGGGCTCGGTCAGCGTCGCCTCGGCGAGGACGGCGCGGACCCAGCTCAGCACCGGACCCTCGAGGGCGGCCGGGTCGACCGCGACGCCGGTCTCGACCAGCCCGCGCCGGCAGCCAGGACGCGTCGAACAGCTCGGCGGCCCACGGCCACTCCGCGTCCAGCGCGGCCTGCATCCGCTCGTGCGACGATCCGGGGTGCCGTCGCCGAGTCGCAGCACCCACTGGCGCGCGTGGTCGCGGTGGTAGTCGACCTCCTTGACCGCCTTGGCGGCGATCGCGGCCAGGGTCGGGTCGCTCGAGTGCGCTGAGCCGCGCGTAGAGCTCGCGCTGGTACGCCGCGAACAGCAGCAGCCGGGCCATCGTCACCGCGAAGTCGCCGTTGGCCCGCTCGACGCAGGCAGACGTTGCGGAACGCGCGCTCGTCGCGGAAGTAGGCCAGCTCGTCCTCGGTGCGGCGCACCCGTCGGGTGCGCGGTCAGCGACCCGGCGTACTGGAGCAGCAGCCGGGCCTGGCCGAGCAGGTCGAGCGCGATGTTGGCCAGCGCCACGTCCTCCTCGATCTGCGGTGCCCGGGCGACCCACTCGGTGAGCCGGTGCGAGGCGATCAGCGCGTCGTCGCCGAGGGCCAGTGCGTAGCCGCGCGGTGTCTGCGGCAACGTCTGGGCCAACGTCTGGGGCAACGTCTGGGGCAACGGGCTGCTCAGAGATGGAGGCCATCGGGCACCTCGTAGAACGTCGGGTGCCGGTAGGCCTTGTCGGCGGCCGGGTCGAAGAAGCTGTCCTGCTCGTCGGGGCTGCTGGCGGTGACCTCCGCCGACGGCACCACCCACACCGAGACGCCCTCCTGGCGCCGGGTGAAGACGTCGCGCGCGTTGCGCAGCGCCATCTCGGCATCGGCGGCGTGGATCGAGCCGGCGTGGACGTGCGCGAGCCCGCGCTTCGGGCGGACGAACACCTCCCAGAGGTCCCCTCCGGTGGTCGAGCCTGCCGAAACCACTACGCCACCTCCTCGGTCTGCCTCGCGGCCGCTTCGCCGCGTGGGCCGCCGCCGCCTCCCGCACCCACGCACCGTCCTCGTGCGCCTGCACCCGGTGCCCGAGGCGCTGGGCGTTGCACGGGCCGTTGCCGCGGACCACCTCGAAGAGCTCGGTGAAGTCGATCTCACCGAAGTCGAAGGACTCCCGCTCGGGGTTCCAGCGGAGGTCGGGGTCGGGCAGGGTCAGGCCGAGCACCTCGGCCTGCGGCACGGTCATGTCGACGAACCGCTGCCGCAGGGTGTCGTTGGAGAACCGCTTGATCCCCCACGCCGTCGACTGCGCGCCGTGGGTCGAGGCGTCGTCCGGCGGGCCGAACATCATCAGCGAGGGCCACCACCACCGGTCGACAGCGTCCTGGGCCATCGCGTGCTGGGCCTCGGTGCCGCGGCTCAGGGCCTGCAGCAGCTCGAACCCCTGGCGCTGGTGGAAGGACTCCTCCTTGCAGATCCGCACCATCGCCCGCGCGTAGGGACCGTAGGAGCAGCGGCACAGCGGCACCTGGTTGACGATCGCGGCGCCGTCGACGAGCCAGCCGATCGCGCCGATGTCGGCCCAGGTCAGCGTCGGGTAGTTGAAGATCGAGGAGTACTTCTGCCGGCCGGCGTGCAGCGCGTCGAGCAGGTCGTCGCGGGAGACCCCGAGGGTCTCGGCGGCGGCGTAGAGGTAGAGGCCGTGGCCGGCCTCGTCCTGCACCTTGGCCAGCAGGATCGCCTTGCGCCGCAGGCTCGGCGCCCGGGTCAGCCAGTTGCCCTCGGGCTGCATCCCGATGATCTCGCTGTGCGCGTGCTGCGCGATCTGCCGGACCAGCGTCGCCCGGTAGGCGTCGGGCATGTCGTCGCGCGGCTCGATGCGCGCGTCCGTGGCGATCAGCTCGTCGAAGGTGCTCACAGGCGGAGCCTAGCCCACGGATGTTACAGATCCACCGTCGTACGACGCATCGACTGTAACGCTTCGCTGTCGAACTGGGTGATCGAGGCGAGATGGCGCATGATGGCCGCGTGCCTGCCATTGCCACCATCCGTGAGAGCGCCGGCCGTGAGAGCGCCGGGTCCTTCAGCCTGACCTTCGCCTGTGGCGACCTCCCGGCCGACGACGCGGTCACCGCCGCCGACCACGAGCCGAACGGCTACTTCTGGGAGGGCGTCGCCCAGTTCCTCGCGCCGGACGTCGCCGCGGTGGTCGAGTTCGACTCCGAGGGCTCGATGTTCTGTGCGTACGGCGATCGCGGCCCGCTCGCCCGGCTCCAGCAGGTGCTCGAGCCCGTGCTCGCCGATCCGAGGGCCGTCACGAAGGTCATCGCGAACGCCACGACCGCGGGGTTCGAGTTCGATGACTGAGGGTCGACCGACCCGGCCGGCATGACCGCCGGCACGTCGAGGTCCGTCGGCGACCTCGTCGAACGGGCCCGGCGACTGCTGGCGGGAGGCGAGCGAGCGCTCCTCGGCGTGTGCGGGCCGCCCGGAGCAGGCAAGTCCACGCTCGCCCGTCACCTCGTCGACCGGATCGGCGCGGAGGCGGTGGTGGTGCCGCTGGACGGCTTCCACCTCCACGACGACGAGCTGGCCCGGCTGGGTCGCCTCGATCGCAAGGGCGCGCCGGACACCTTCGACGTCGACGGGTACGCCGCCCTGCTGGGTCGACTCCGGGAGCGTCCGGACGTGACCGGCTACGCCCCGGCCTTCGACCGCGACCGCGAGCTGTCGCTCGCCGGCGCGATTCCCGTCCTGCCCGGGCACCGGCTGGTCGTGACCGAGGGCAACTACCTCCTCCTGGACGAGCCCGGGTGGCGCGACGCGCGCGCCCACCTCGACGAGTGCTGGTTCCTGTCCGGTGACGACCGCGAGCGGCGAGACCGACTGGTCGAGCGGCACGTCCGGCACGGGCGCACTCGGGCGGCTGCGGAGGCGTGGGTCGAGCACACCGACGAGCCGAACGCGCGACTGGTGAACGCCACGGCCGGGCGGGCCGACCTCGTGGCCGACCTCGTGATCGACGCCGCCGACCTCAGTGCTTGGATGGCGCCGTGAGCGCTGACGTCTCCTGCCGGGTCGCCTGGGCCGACGACGCCGCCTCGATCGCCGGGGTGCAGGTGCGCGCGTGGCGCACGTCGTACGCCGACCTGCTACCCACCGAGCTGCTGGAGGCGCTCGACGTCGAGGAGATCGCCGCCGGGTGGCGGCAGTCCCTGAGCACTGCCCCCGGACGCCCGCAACCGCGCGCTGGTCGCGCTCGAGCGCAACCTGGTCACCGGGTTCGCCTCACCGGCCCCGCGACCGACCCGGACTGCGACCCGGTCGCCGACGGCGAGATCACCGACCTGACGATCGACCCCCACAAACGGCACGCCGGGCACGGCTCTCGACTCATGCAGGCCGGCATCGACACGTTGAAGGCCGACCGGTTCTCGCGGGCCGTGATCTGGCTGCCCGCCCGAGACGACGAGACCCGCGCCTTCCTGACCGCTGCGGGCTGGGCACCGGACGGCGCGCACCGCACGCTCGACCTGACCGGCGACGGCAGCGTGCAGGTCAAGCAGGTCCGCCTGCACACCGCCGTCGCCACCTGACCCGGGGAGGCAGGTCAGGCCCGGGCCGGTCAGGAGACGTTCACCGCGCTCCACGCCGCGGCGACCGCGTCGTACTGCGTGCTGCCGGCCCCGTAGAGGTCCCGGGCAGCGTCGAGGGTGGCGGTGCGGGCACCGGAGTAGTCGGTGTTCGAGGTCATGTAGACGGTGAGCGCGCGGTACCAGATCGCGGCGGCGGCGTCGCGACCGATTCCCGTGACGGTCGAGCCGTTGCAGGTCGGGCTGTTGTAGGAGACGCCGTTGAGCGTCTTCGCCCCCGAGCCCTCCGAGAGCAGGTAGAAGAAGTGGTTGCCCGACGCCCGAGGAGTAGTGCACGTCGAGGTTCTTCGTGGTCGAGCTCCAGCAGTTCACCGAGCTGCCGTCCGAGGCCGGGTTGTCCATCCGGCGGAAGCCGAGGTGGTGCTTGAGGTCGAACTGCTCGCCGATCAGGTAGTCGCCGGGGTCGTTGGGCGTTGTTCGCGAAGAACTCCACCATGGTGCCGAAGATGTCCGAGGTCGACTCGTTGAGGCCGCCGGACTCACCGCTGTAGGCGAGGCCAGCGGTGTTCTCGGTGACGCCGTGCGACATCTCGTGCCCGGCGACGTCCAGCGAGGTCAGCGGCCCGTAGCTGGTGCCGTCGCCGTCGCCGTAGGTCATCTTGGTGCCGTCCCAGAACGCGTTGACGTAGTTCGAGCCGTAGTGCACCCGGTTGTAGGACCCGGTGCCGTTGCCGAAGATGCCGTTGCGGCCGAAGGTGGTCTGGTAGAAGTCCCAGGTCATGTTGGTGCCGTACTGCGCGTCGACCGCGGCCGACTCGCGCGAGCTGGTCGAGCCGTTGCCGAAGCTGTTGTCCGGGCTGGTGAACAGCGTGCCCGCCTGGCAACCCCAGCCGAACAGCTGGCACAGCAGGCCGTCGGTCGTGTTGCTTCATGTCGGTGGTGTAGGTGTTGCCGCGGGTCGGGTCCTTGAGCTGGTAGTTCAGCAGGGCTGTGGTTCAGCTGCAGCGGGACGGTGCCGCTGTAGAGCGACTGACCGGATCCGTCGGCGGTCTCGATCTGCTGCTCGGTGCGCAGGATCGCGCCCGGTGCGCGCGTCGACGTAGGACTCCAGCCGGCTCGGCGTGCCGTCGGACTGCACGCCGCCGCTCAGCACTCGCCAGGCCAGCCGGGGCGTGGCGCCGGTAGCATCGACGACGAGCGTCGCCGACTCGGCCCGGTCGCCACGGATGCCGCGGGTGACCTTGCTCGGAGCCGAGCGCCTTCGTCTCGGCCGCGGACGCGGCTGACGCCTGGTGTCGTGCTCAGGCTCAGCGTCGCGGCCGAGCGTCTGGCTCGCGCCCTTCCACGCGCGGGCCGCCGTCTGGTGCACGACCAGGTCACCTCCGACGACCTCGAGACCGTGGTAGGTGCGGTGCAGGCGCACGTGCGCGGTGCCGTTCGCGGTCGACGATCGTGTCGACGGCCTTGAACGCCTGGCGTGCGCCGAACTTCGTCGGCCGCGATGTGCGGCCTTCGCGGCGGCGATCGCGGCAGCGACGCGGGAGTCGTGGTCGGCGCCGGAGGCCGGCCGGCGGCGCCGGCCGGCACGGCCAGGGCAGCGACGGTCGCGGCCACGGCTGCCGCGGCGCAGCGAGGCTCTTCCTGAGGTGGGGTGCACGGGTGCGCATGGCGTTCCTCTCCGAGGCGAGGAGGATTGGGAGGGGTCCTCTGGAGTCACCTCTGTCGGTTCAGCGCCCGATGGGAAGGGCCGATCCATGCTCTGCACGAAGCGTGCAGTCAGTCGAGGTCGAGGAACGCCTCGAGCCCGACCGTCAGCCCGGGGGCCGCGCCGATCCGGCGCAGCCCGAGCAGCACACCCGGGGTGAACGAGGCCCGGTCGAGCGAGTCGTGCCGGATCGTCAGGGTCTCCCCCGACCCGCCGAGCACCACCTCCTGGTGCGCGACCAGGCCGCGCACCCGCAGGCCGTGGACGTGGATGCCCGGCGACCTCGGCGCCCGCGGGCGCCCGGCAGCCCGGTGCTGGTCGCGTCGGGCGGCGCACCCAGCCCGGCCTCGCGCGCGGGCGGCCGCGATCAGCTCGGCGGTGCGGCGCGCCGTACCCGACGGGCGCGTCCGCCTTGTCCGGGTGGTGCAGCTCGACGATCTCCACCGACTCGAAGAACCGGCGCCGCCTCGGCGGCGAAGCGCATCATCAGGACCGCGCCGATCGAGAAGTTCGGGGCGACCAGCACCCCGGTCTGCCGGGCTGCCGCGCCAGCCACCCTCGCAGCTGGTCGAGGCGGCGCTCGTCGAAGCCGGTCGTGCCGACGACCGCGTGGATGCCGTGGTCGACGCAGAACTCCAGGTTGTCCATCACGGCGTCGGGATGGGTGAAGTCCACGACCGCCTCGGCGCCGCTGGTGACCAGGGCGTCGATGTCGTCGTCCTGCGTCCACCGCGGCGACCAGCTCCAGGTCCTCGGCCGCCTCGACGGCCTCGCAGACGACCCGACCGACCTTGCCCCGGGCGCCGAGCACGCCGACCTTGAGAGCACTCACGGGGAGCAGCGTAGTGCGTACGTCGGCGACAGCCCGCTCGCGTCGGCTAACGTCCTTGCCGACGCGCCGACCCGGCGCCTGGACGACAGGGGTCGCTGGTGGCTGGACGGTTCGAGGGCAAGCGCGCACTGGTCACCGGAGCGGCCGGAGGAGTCGGGCGCTCGACGGTCGAGCTGCTGACCCAGGAGGGCGCAGGCGTCGCGGGCCTCGACCTGCACGCAGGCGAGGACGTCCTCGCCTGCGACGTCAGCGACGAGGGCTCGGTGGCGACGGCCGTCGCCGCCGCGGTCGAGCGCCTCGGTGGCCTGGACATCGTCGTCAACGTCGCGGGCATCGACCAGTTCCGCCGGTTCGAGGATCTCGACCTCGCGGTCTGGCAGCGCCACCTCGGGGTCAACCTCACCGGCCCGATGCTGGTCAGCCGCGCCGCGCTGCCGCACCTTCGGGTCAGCGGGGCAACATCGTCACGATCTCCTCGATCGCGGGCCTGCGCGCCCAGCCGTACCAGGCGGCGTACTGCGCCTCGAAGGCCGGCGTGATCATGCTGATGAAGTCCCTGGCGCTCGAGCTCGCGGCCGACGGCATCCGGGTCAACACGATCTGTCCCGGCGGTGTGCAGACCGACCTGCCGACCAACGCGGCGGCGGAGCACCCCGACACGGATCTCGACTGGGGACTGCTGATGGAGACCGCAGGTGCGCGCTACGGGTTCATGCCGCCTCGCGACATCGCCGACGCGATCGCCTACCTGGCCTCGGACGCGGCGGCATCGGTGACGGGCGCGGTCCTTTCCGTCGACCGCGGCACCGCCTGCTAGGTCGAGGGCCTGCACTGCGGGGCGCTGGGCCTCTTGGTCGCGGTGCTGGTGGTGCGGCTACAGGGACCTGGCCTGGGCCTAGGCTGACGGGCGTGTGGTCGCTCTGGTCGGAGAACTCCCTCCTCTCCATCTGCTCCCAGGACTCGGTCCTGTCGATCGGCAGCGCCGCATCGGTCGCGTCGATCGCGAGTGTCGGGTCGTTCGCCTCGGCCGGGTCGATCGGATCAGCGATGTCCGCGGCCTCCGCTGTCCTACCAGAGCGCGGGCTCGGCGCTGTCGCACCAGAGCAATGGATCCGTGCTCTCCAGCCAGGCCAACCACGCACTCGGCAGCCGCCGGATCAGCGGCAGAATCCCGGCAGGGACGGTCGCCGCTGGCGTGCTGGCCGTGCTCGCGGCTATCGCCGCGCACCGCGCGCTCCGCTGATCGCGATGTCCGCGCGGATCGCGGCGCGCTTCCCTCTATGGTCTTGGAACCATGAAGCGCATCTCGGTGGTCGGCAGTTCGGGCTCCGGCAAGACGGCTGTCGCCCGGCGGCTGGCCGATGCCCTGTCCGTTCCCCACGTCGAGCTGGATGCGTTGTATTGGGGACCGAATTGGACCGCTGCGACGAAGGACGAGCTGTCCGAGCGCGTGAGGACCGCGACCGCCGGGGAGGCGTGGGTAGTGGACGGAAACTACTGGAGCAAGCTCGGTTCTCAGGTGTGGACCACGGCCGACACTGTCGTGTGGGTCAGCCCGTCACGACGGCGCGCGATGTGGCAGTCGGTCACCCGGACGGTGCGTCGCGCGGCCACGCGGCAGGCGTTGTGGAGCGGCAACCGCGAGAGCTGGCGTGGTCTCATGTTCTGGCGCGGTGAGGATTCGATCCTGTGGTGGGCCTGGACCACGTATGCACGCACGCAGGACCGTTACGCGCAGGCGATGGCTGATCCCACGTGGAAGCACATCACCTTTCATCGGCTGCGAACGCGTCGAGAGACCGAGCGCTTCATCGAACAGGTGAGGGCACACAGCAGAGCAACGACTGAATAGGTGCCCGCCGCCAGCCGGTGGCCGCGCACGCGCCCACGACTTTGGCGTCCAGCCCAGGTCCTGTCATCGGCACGGCCGCGCGGAACGCGGTATGTGAGTGGGTCTTCTCGGGCGCACTGGCAGGAAGCAGTGCACGAACAAAGGCTCCAACCTCGGAGACCGCCAGCATCACGGCTGCGTTCGGGTCCTCCTCGGTCTTCCACGTTCCTTGCCGCTCATCTCGTTCGGGAACCCGAATCTCGCTCCGAATCTCGCTGAAGACCGTCTTGCCTTCTCAATCGAACGGGTGTACGATCAATCTACGTCGAGGTGATACCGACGGCTGAGGCCTCGACCGGCGATCTCTTCGCCGCCTCCGCACAGGCACGCTGCCCGTCACATGTGCGACCGATCCGGTCAACGCGTGTGTGAGGAGGTGCCGACATGGCGGTCGAGCCGGTCGCTCGCGACCCGTGGACCCACCCGTTCCTGCGGGCCGTCGCCGCCCTCGCAGTCGACGTCGAGGATGCCCGCGACGCCCGACCCGACCTGCTCTCGACCGCCGAGAAGGAGCGAGCACTGCTCGAGCTCGTGCGCCTGGAGTCCGAGCTGGCCGGCCTCAAGCTGCGCGTGCTCGGCTGCGCCGACGACGTCGCGGCCGAGCACGGCACCCGCGACGCCGCAGCGTGGCTCGCGCACGAGGCACGCCTCGACCGCGGGCCGGCACACCGGGACGGCGACCTGGCCTCCGCGCTGAAGGCGCGCTGCGCTCGACTCGAGTCCGCACTGGTCGGCGGTGCGATCAACCTGCCGCAGGCACACGTGTGCGTTCAAGTGCTCGACGAGCTGCCCACTGACCTCGACCCCGCGCTGGTCGACGCGGTCGAGGAGCAGCTCGTCGCACTGGCCGCCGACTGGGCCCCGAAGGACCTCAGGGTCCTGGGCCGCAAGATCCTCGAAGCGATCGATCCCGAGGTCGCCGACGCACACGAGGCGCGCACGCTGGAGGAAGCCGAGCGCCGCGCCCACGAGACCGCGAGCCTGTCCTTCACCCGTCTCGGCGACGGCAGCACACGCGTCAGCGCCCAGATGCCCGACGCGGCCGCCAACCGGCTGGCCACCTACCTCGACGCGTTCACCAGCCCCCGACACCAGACCGCCGTCGGCGGCGAGCCGCCGGTGTCCTCACCGGATTCCCGTGGGCCGATCCGGGTCCAGCGCGGTCACGCGTTCATGACGCTTCTCGAGCACCTCGATCCCGCGCGACTCCCCGCCCACGGTGGCGACGCCACCGCGATCTTCGTGACCATCGGCGTCGACGAGCTCTGTGCCCGTCTGGGCGTCGCGACGGTCCTCGGCCACGACATCGACCGGATCAGCGCGAGCGAGGCGCGAAGGCTCGCCTGCAGTGCGCAACTGATCCCGGCCGTCCTGGGCACCGACGGCGAGGTCCTCGACCTCGGCCGCACCAGCCGGTTGTTCAGCCGCGCCCAGCGCAAGGCGCTCCGGATCCGCGACCAAGGCTGTCGAGCCGAGGGCTGCGGGATTCCCGCGGCCTGGACCGAGGCCCACCACAAGGATCCCTGGGCCGGAGGCGGTGCCACCGATCTCGCCAACGGCATCTGCCTGTGCAGCTTCCACCACCACCGCGCCCACGACGACGCCTACACCACTGAGTACCTACCGAACGGAGACGTGCGGTACCGACGCCGCACGTGAGAACAGGAGGAGACATGTCCGATCTCGGGATCGACCAGCAGGAAGTCAGCCGCGGCGCGGGCCCACGACAGCCAGCGTCTCCGGCCGGCTGAACAGGTCCGCAGCGAGCGCGTTGACCTCGTCGAGGGTGACCGCGTCGAGCCGAGCGAGCACCTCGTCGAGCGAGAGCAGTCGGTCCTGGAACAGCTCGACCTCGCCGAGCCGGGTCATCCGCGACGCGGTGTCCTCCAGGCTGAGCACGAGCCCGCCGCGCATCTGGCCTCGGCCGCGGTCGAGCTCCTCGCGCGTCAGGCCCGACTCGACGACGCGGGCGAGCTCGCCGCGGACCACGTCGAGCACCTCGTCGGACTTGCTCGGCAGCGAGCCGACCGAGACGCCGACCATGCCGGCGTCGGAGTAGCTGGTGGCGAAGGAGTAGACCGAGTACGCCAGTCCGCGGTGCTCGCGCACCTCCTGGAACAGCCGCGACGACGACCCGCCGCCGAAGGCCGCGTTCAGCACGCCGAGGGCGTAGCGGCGTCGGTCGGACCGGGTCAGGCCGCGCATGCCGAGCACCTGGTTGACCTGCTCGAACGACCGGGTCGCGAAGGTGTCGCCGGCCTTGGTCGCCCGCGGCCGCTCCGCCAGCCTCGGCGGCAGCGCCCGGGCATCTGACGTCGTCGAGGAAGCCGCGGCGGGCGAACGCCGTTCGGACCAGCCGTACGACGTCGCGGTGCGTGACGTTGCCCGCCACCGCCACGGTCATCGCCGGGGCGACGTACCGGGACCGGTAGTAGCGGTTGACCTGCGTCGCGGCTCAGCGCCTGGATCGACTCGGCGGTGCCGGCGATCGGGCGGGCCAGGGGCGTGCCGTGCCAGGCCTTGGCGGCGAAGAGGTTGTGCACCACGTCGTCGGGGTCGTCGTCGTGCATGGCGATCTCGTCGAGGATCACCTCGCGCTCGGCCTCGACGTCGGCCGCGGCGATCCGCGAGGCGGTCATCATGTCGCCGAGCACGTCGATGGCCATCGGCAGGTCCTGGTCGAGCACGCGAGCGTGGTAGCAGGTGTACTCGCGAGCGGTGTAGGCGTTGAACTCCCCGCCGACAGCATCGAGGGCCGAGGAGATCTCCATCGCCGAGCGGGTCCCGGTGCCCTTGAACAGCAGGTGCTCGAGGAAGTGCGACGCGCCGTTGAGCGTGGCGCTCTCGTCGCGCGACCCGACGCCGACGAAGACCCCGATGGCCGCCGAGCGGACACCGGGGACGTGCTCGGTCACGACCCGCAGCCCCCCGCGAAGGACGGTCCGCTGGACGCCTTCGATGAGGGTGCGGGTCGTGCCCGGCTTCTGCTCTGCGGCGAGCGTCACTCTTCGGTGGACTCCGACCGTCTCTGCGGCGGCGCCGCCTCGGCGGACCCCTCCTCGACGACGGGCACCAGCGACAGCTTGCCGCGGTCGTCGATCTCGCCGATCTGGACCTGGATCTTCTGGCCCACCGAGACGACGTCCTCGACGTTGTCGACCCGCTTGCCGCCGGCCAGGGCACGGAGCTTGCTGATGTGCAGCAGGCCGTCCTTGCCGGGCATCAGCGAGACGAACGCACCGAAGTTCGTCGTCTTCACCACGGTGCCGAGGTAGCGCTCGCCGACCTCGGGCATCGTCGGGTTCGCGATCTGGTTCACCGCCTGGCGGGCCGCCTCGGCCGCCTCGCCGTTGGTCGCACCGATGTAGATCGTGCCGTCGTCCTCGATGGACAGCTTGGCGCCGGTGTCGTCCTGGATCTGGTTGATCACCTTGCCCTTGGGCCCGATCACCTCGCCGATCTTGTCGACCGGGATCTTCACCGTGATGATCCGCGGCGCGTGCACCGACATCTCCTCGGGAGTGGTGATCGCCTCGGCCATCACGTCCAGGATCGCGAGGCGGGCCTCACGGGCCTGGGTCAGCGCGCCGGCGAGCACGTCGGCGGGGATGCCGTCGAGCTTGGTGTCCAGCTGGAGCGCGGTGACGAACTCACGCGTGCCGGCGACCTTGAAGTCCATGTCGCCGAAGGCGTCCTCGGCACCGAGGATGTCGGTCAGCGCGACGTACCGGGTCTCGCCGTCGACCTCGTCGGAGATCAGGCCCATCGCGATCCCGGCAACCGGCGCGCGCAGCGGCACGCCGGCCTGCAGCAGCGACATCGTCGAGGCGCACACCGAGCCCATCGAGGTCGAGCCGTTGGAACCCATCGCCTCGGAGAGCTGGCGGATGGCGTACGGGAACTCCTCGCGCGTCGGCAGCACCGGCAGCAGCGCCCTCCGGGCGAGCGCACCGTGGCCGACCTCGCGCCGCTTCGGGCGAGCCGACCCGGCCGGTCTCACCGGTGGAGAACGGCGGGAAGACGTACTTGTGCATGTAGCGACGCGACGTCTCCGGCGAGAGCGTGTCGAGCTTCTGCTCCATGGTCAGCATGTCGAGCGTGGTGACACCGAGGATCTGGGTCTCGCCGCGCTCGAAGAGCGCCGAGCCGTGCACCCGCGGGAGCACGCCGACCTCGGCGTACAGCGTGCGGATGTCGGTGAGGCCGCGCCCGTCGATGCGGACCTTGTCGCGCAGGACGCGCTGGCGGACCAGCGCCTTGTTCAGCGACCGGAACGCGGCGCCGATCTCCTTCTCGCGACCCTCGAAGTCGGCACCGACGCGCTCGAGCAGGCTCGCCTTGATCTCGTCGAGCTTGTCCTCGCGCTCGTGCTTGCCCGCGATGGTCAGCGCGGCCGCGGTCTCGTCCTTCACCGCAGCCTCGACCGCGGCGTAGACGTCGTCCTCGTAGTCGAGGAAGATCGGGAACTCCTCGACCGGCTTGGCGGCCTGCTTGGCGAGCTCGGCCTGGGCCTCGCACAGCTGCTTGATGAACGGCTTGGCGGCCTCGAGGCCACTGGCGACGACCTCCTCGGTCGGCGCCTGCTTGCCGGACTGGACGAGGTCCCAGGTGTGTCTCGGTCGCCTCGGCCTCGACCATCATGATCGCGACGTCACCGGTCTCGGTCACCCGGCCGGCCACGACCATGTCGAAGACGGCGTCCTCGAGCTGGGTGTGCGTCGGGAACGCCACCCACTGGCCGTCGATCAGGGCCACGCGGGTGCCGCCGACCGGGCCGCTGAACGGCAGGCCGGAGAGCTGCGTGGACGCCGAGGCCGCGTTGATCGCGAGCACGTCGTAGGGCGCGTCCGGGTTCAGCGAGAGCACGGTGATGACGACCTGGACCTCGTTGCGCAGGCCCTTCTTGAAGGTCGGGCGCAGCGGGCGGTCGATCAGCCGGCAGGTCAGGATGGCGTCCTCGCCGGGACGACCCTCGCTGCGGAAGAACGAGCCGGGGATGCGACCCGCGGCGTACATCCGCTCCTCGACGTCGATCGTGAGGGGGAAGAAGTCGAACTGGTCCTTGGGCTGCTTGCCGGCGGTGGTCGCCGACAGCAGCATGGTGTCCTCGTCGAGGTAGGCGGTCACCGAGCCGGCGGCCTGCCGGGCCAGCAGCCCGGTCTCGAACTTGACGGTGCGGGTGCCGAACTTGCCGTTGTCCAGAACGGTCTCGACGGCGGAAACGACGGGGCCCTCGTTCAAAGGGATTCCCTTTCTCTTCGCGGAGCGAACCGCGAGCCCGCAGTGCTGTTGCCAGAGTTGGGGGCGCCTGCCCTGCGTGGGGGCCGGTCTTCGATCGAGGCCCACGGGTTCGGTTCACTGGTCGATCCCAGTCCGAACCCGGAGGCCACTACCAAAGGCCGGCGTTCGCGGGCCGCTCCTGTGGGTTGTTTTTGTTCAGTTGTCTGCTGTGGGTCGTTCTGCGTTGGATGTCCTGCGTTGGTCTGCAAAACCGGGGCACCCCGGAGGCTAGTGCCTTCCGGGGTGCCGGGGAATCATCGGCGCAGACCGAGGCGCTGCACGATCGAGCGGTAGCGCTCGATGTCGGTCTTCTCGAGGTAGTTGAGCAATCGCCGGCGCTGGCCGACGAGGAGCAGCAGGCCACGACGGCTGTGGTGGTCGTGCTTGTGCTCCTTGAGGTGCTCGGTCAGGTGGGAGATGCGGTGCGAGAGCAGCGCGATCTGCACCTCCGGGGAGCCGGTGTCACCTTCGGCGGTGGCGTACTCGGCGATGATCTTCTTCTTGGTCTCCGCGTCCGTACCGATGGACACGTGGACTCCCTTCTCGTTCGCTGCGCGGCGCGCCGGGGCAGATCCACCCGGGCACTCTTCATCCGCGGCCGTTTCACGGCGTCGTCGCCCCACAGGGGCAACTCCCAAGGCTATCAGCGGCCCGGCGCAGGCCGAAATCGAGCGCCGGCTACGCCGCCCCCGGCTTCTTCCGGGGTGCGCCGGGACCGATGACGTTGGTGAGCTCCTCGGCGAAGCGGCCCGGGCTGGTCAGCACCCAGCCGTGGCTGCCGTCGACCGTGCGCACGTCCGGATTGCCCAGCGCGGCGCGCATCGACTCCAGGCACGCCTCCGGCAGCACGGTGTCGTTGCGGCCCCACAGGATCACCACCGGCACGCGGCGCTTGCGGAGGTCGTTGAGCTCGCCGGTCAGGTCGGCGCTCCGCGCGAGACCGTCCGACCCGCCACAGCGAGCGCGGGTGCAGGACGGCGTTCGGGACCGCGTCCGCGGCGATCACCGGCGCGATCCGGGTCAGCTCGCGCAGCGAGAACGCGTCTGCGGGGAGGTGGATCCCCCAGTCCCACAGCGGGCGCTCGCGCATGTGCCGGCTGCGACCCCGGCGGTCGGTCCAGGCGGACCCGCCGATCGAGTTCACCAGCACCAGCTGCTTGACCCGGCGGGTGGCGTCGTGGGTGAACTGGATCGCCACCCCGCCGCCGAAGGAGTGCCCGACGACGATCACCTTGCCGCGCACGCCGACCGCGTCGAGGAACCGGCCGACCCACGCGGCGTACCCGACGAGGCTGAAGTCCTCGGCCGGGCAGCTCCGCGGTCCCCCCGAACCCCGGCATCGACGGCGCGTAGACGGTCACGCCCGAGCGGGCGAGCCGACGCAGCGCGTGCCGGTAGCTGCGGTGGTTGAGCGCCCAGCCGTGCAGGAACAGCACCGGCGGGCCCTCGCCCGCGACGCCGTAGACCGCGTCCGGCTCCGTCGACCTCGACGTGCCGCCACACCAGCCGGTCCTCGTGGCCCGCCACCGGATCCATCGCACACCCCTTTCCGGGAGTGCCCGAGACGTCGTCCCACCTCCACTCTCCGGGAGCGGGTACGCCGACCGGATGGGCCGTCCTTCCGTGCCCGGGGTGACCTTCGGCCCCGTCACCGCCTCCCGACGGACCCGCTGACGTGGAACGATCGGACCCATGGCGCCCTCCCCCACACCGGCCAGTTCCGTCCCGACCGAGACCAGGCTCGGGGTCTGCAACCTCTGTGAAGCGATCTGCGGTCTCGAGCTGACCGTCGAGAAGCGCCCGGAGGGCGAGCGCGTGGTCGCGATCCGCGGCAACGACACCGACCCGCTCTCCCGGGGCCACATCTGCCCGAAGGGCGTCGCGCTCGCCGACATCCACGCCGACCCCGACCGGCTGCACCGGCCGGTGAAGAAGGTCGACGGCGAGTGGGTGGAGACCACCTGGGACGACGCGCTCGACCTCGTCGCCGACAACATCGCGCGAGCCGATCAACACCCACGGCAAGGACGCCCTGGGCATCTACCTCGGCAACCCCAACGCGCACTCGCTCGGAGCGGCGACCCACGGCATCCGCCTGGTCAAGGCGTTCCGGACCCGCAACCGCTTCAGCGCCTCGTCGGTCGACCAGATCCCGCACCAGTTCGTGGCTCGCTGATGTTCGGCCACCAGCTGATGATCCCGATCACCGACATCGACCGGACGTCGTACTTCCTGGTCTTCGGTGCCAACCCGATGGCGTCCAACGGCTCCCTGATGACCGTGCCGGACTTCCCGAACCGGGTCCGCGCGCTGAAGCGGCGCGGCGGCACGATGGTGGTGTTCGACCCGCGCCGCACCGAGACCGCGAAGGTCGCCGACGAGCACGTGTTCGTGCGTCCCGGCACCGACGCGGTCGTGCTGCTGGCGATGCTGCACGTGCTGTTCGCCGACGGGCTCACACGACCGGCGGCGTACGTCGACGGCGTCGACGCGCGTGCGTGAGCTGGTCGCCGACTTCACGCCCGAGTACGCCGACTCGGTCAGCGGGGTCGCGGCCGACGACATCCGCCGGATCACTCACGAGTACGCCGCCGCGGACGGGGCTGCGGCCTACGGCCGGATCGGGCTGTCGACCCAGGGGTTCGGCTCGGTGTGCCAGTGGGCGCTGATCTGCCTCAACACCCTCACCGGCAACCTCGATCGCGAGGGCGGCATGCTCTTCACCGAGCCGGCCGTCGACTTCGTCAAGAGGGGCATCGTCGGGCGCGGCCATTTCGACAAGTACCGCAGCCGGGTCCGCAACGCGCCGGAGTACGGCGGCGAGCTCCCGGTGAGCGTCTTCGCCGAGGAGATCGAGACCCCCGGCGAGGGCCAGATCCGGGCGGTGCTCACGATCGCCGGCAACCCGGTGCTCTCGACGCCCGACGGCAAGCGGCTCGGCGAGGCGTTCGACTCGCTCGACTTCATGGCCGCGGTGGACATCTACCTCAACGAGACCACCCGGCACGCCGACGTGATCCTGCCGCCGACGACCGCGCTCGAGCGCGACCACTACGACATCGTCTTCCACGGCCTGGCCGTGCGGAACACTGCCCGGTTCACCCCGGCCGTGCTGCCCAAGCCGAAGGGCTCCCGCCACGACTGGGAGATCTTCCGCGACCTCGACGCTGCGGATCCAGGCGCGCCTGGACCAGAAGCCGCCGCTGCGCGACGCGGCTGCGCGAGCGGGTGCTGCTGTCGCTGAGCCCGACCTTCCTGATCGGGATGTTGCTGCGCACCGGAGGACGGACCACGATCACCGAGCTGCGCAAGCACCCCGAGGGCGTCGATCTCGGGCCGCTGCGCCCGACCCTGCCGGACCGGCTGATGACCAAGGACAAGCGCATCGACCTGGCGCGCCGCGGTGATCACCGACGACCGTGGCCCGACTGCGCTCCAGCGATGGCCGAGCTCGACCGACGACCTGGTCCTGATCGGGCGTCGCCACCAGCGGGACTGCAACTCCTGGATGCACAACTCCGAGCGGCTCACCAAGGGGCAGGCGCGGCACCAGCTGCTGATGCACCCCGACGACCTCGCCGCGCGCGGCCTCGCCGACGGCGCGCTGGTCACGCGTGACCTCCCGGGTCGGGTCGGTGTCGGTCGAGGTGGCCGCGGCCGACGACATGATGCCCGGGGTGGTCTCGCTCCCCCACGGCTACGGCCACCAGGTCGACGGCGTCCGGCTCGAGCACGCGAGCCAAGGTGCCGGCGTGTCGATCAACGACCTCACCGACCCCGAGCGCCTCGACCTGTCCGGCAACGCCGCGCTGAGCGGCGTACCGGTCCAGGTCGAGGCAGCAGCGGTGTAGTCAGCCGACCAGCTCGTACGCCGGGTCGGACTCGAGGACCCTCTCCCCCGCCGGCCGTCGCGTCCCACGGCTCCACGCGCGGTCGCCGAGCAGGGTCAGCGCCGCCGGGAGCAGCACCAGCCGCACCAGGGTCGCGTCCAGCAGGATCGCGGCCGCCAGGCCCACACCCATCATCTTCATCTCGAGCATGCTCAGCGTCGCGAAGATCGCGAACACCGAGACCATCACGGCCGCTGCGCTGGTGACCACCCCGGCCGTGTCGTTGACGCCCTTCTCCACGGCCAGGCGCGCGGGCAGCCCGCTCTGCACGTACTCGCGCACCCGGCCCAGGACGAACACGTGGTAGTCCATCGACAGGCCGACCAGAACGACCAGGATGAACATCGGCAGCCAGTCGATGACGAAGCCGGGCGAGGTGAAGTCGAGG
Source organism: uncultured Actinomycetota bacterium (assembly GCA_963731485.1). Taxonomy (GTDB): domain Bacteria; phylum Actinomycetota; class Actinomycetes; order Propionibacteriales; family Nocardioidaceae; genus Marmoricola. The sequence continues at coordinate 48,443 of CAVSVQ010000005.1, read as the reverse complement.
GCTCCCTCGAACCAGCCGTGCTGGAAGACCAGGGTGAGCAACCCGAAGGCGACCCCGACCGAGCCCAGGTTGAGCACCGCCGAGACGAGGGCGACGACGACGCTGCGGAAGGCCAGACCCATCATCAGCATGGTCAGCAGCAGCACGAACCCGACCACCACCGGGAGGTAGCTGCGCAGGTGGTGGGCGCTGTCGTAGTCCTCCGCGGACCAGCCGCCGACCGCGTACTCGATGCCCGACCGGTCGAGGCCCGACAACGCCACCGGCACCAGACGCTCACGGAGTCGCTCCACCGCACCGTCGACCCGGCGATCGGACTCGTCGTAGCGCATGACCAGGTGCAGCACCGTCACGCTGTGGTCCCGGGAGACCTCGATCGGGTCGTCGCCACCGTCGACGAAGTCGGGCGTCCTGATCGCGTCCCGCTGCAAGGTGGTGAGGGCTTCGCGGACCTGGGCAGCATCGGCCGCCCGGGCCTTGACGACGACGTCGGCGCGGGCGCCCTGCGACGGGAACTCCGCAGCCATCGTCTTGAAGGTCTGCACCTGGGGGATGTCGGCCGGCAGGGTGTCGAGGTTCGACTCGTGCACCTTCATGCCCAGGGCCGGCGCCGCCAGGGCCGCCACGAGGACGCCGCCACCGAGGAGCGCAGCGACCGGGTGGCGCACCACCGGGCCGACGACGTGCCGGCCCAGCATCGTCCTACGCTCCCCGCCCCGGCCGATGCGACGGTTCAACCGCCACAGCAGCGGGACCCGGGGACGGTCGACCCAGCGACCCGTCGTGGACAGCAGCGCCGGAAGCACGGTGATCGACCCGAGGACCGCGATCGCCACCACCAGGATCGACCCGGTCGCCAGCGAGTTGAAGGTCGCGCCGCCGACGACGTACAGACCGGTCATGGCCGCGACGACGGCGAACCCGGACACGAGGATCGAGTGCCCGGAGGTGCGCGCCGCGATCTCGACCGCGTCCACCGTGCTGCTGCCCCGCTCGCGCTCCTCGCGCTCGCGCTTGAGGTAGAACAGCGAGTAGTCCACGCCCACGGCCATGCCGATGAGCACGATCATGCTGCTCACGGTCGGCTCGGCGTGCACGAGGTGGGACAGCGGCGCGGTGATCCCGATCGTCGCGGCCACGCTGCTCGCCGCGATCAGCACGGGGATCCCCGCCGCGATCAGGGCCCCGAACGCGAGCAGCATCAAGACCAGCGTGATCGGCAGGCTGATGCCCTCCGCCGACGACAGGTCGTTCGCGACCCGGTCGTTGATGCCGGAGTCGATGCTGACGTCGCCGGCCTGCCTGATCCGGAGGTCCGGGTGCGCAGCCTGGGCCCGATCGGTCACCGCCTGGAGCGCGTCCACGTCGTCCGTGCCGCGGGCGAGCTCCGCCTCGACGAGGACCGCGGTGCCGTCCGGGCTCCACGACGGGTCGGCGACCCGGACGACGTGGTCGGCGCGCGCCAGCCGGCGTGCGACGTCCTCGGCGACCTGCTGCGTCGAGGCCCGGTCGGGTGCGCCACCGTCGCGGGTGGTGATCAGCACGTCCTCGACCGGCAGCGGCTGCATCCCTGCGCCCCGCACGATCTGCGCGGCGCGGCCGGACTCGCCGACACCGTAGTCGGCGTCGTCGGTCTGCACCGTCGGTACGGCGACCGCGAGTCCGACCGCCACGAGCACGAACGCGAACCATGCCCCGATGGCTCGCCAGGGGTGGACGGCACTCCAGCGCGCCGCCCGCAGTGGCACACCCGAGAGGGAGTGTCTGACCATGATCTCTGCTCCTTCACCTTGCCTGGTCCTCCCGCACCTCGAGAGGCTCTGCGTCCAGCCTCGTGACCCGCGGAGCACCGGTCAGGGGCGCCAGGTCCACAGCAGAGGTGGACCTGGGTCCACCGTGCGAATCGCCCGGCTCGGACACAATGGCTGCATGCGAGACCGCAGCGAGCAGACCCCCGCCGGCCGGCTCAGGCTCACCGGATTCGCCGTCCTCGAGGTACTGCTCGCCATCCCCACGCTGCTGCTCTTCGTGCTGCTCGTGGTCGGGGCCGTCACCGCAATCGCCTGGATCGGGCTCCTGCTGCTGGCCGTGGCGATGCCGGGCAGCAGCTGGATCGCCGACCGGCACCGCCGTTACGCGGCCGGCACGTTCGGGATCGAGGTTCCCTCCGACCGACGGCCGGTGCCCGAGGGCGCACACCTCGTCGACCGGGTCACCACCTGGGCGCGCGACCCGATGACCTGGCGCGAGCTGGCCTGGGCGCTCGCCTCGATGACCGTCGGATTCGCTCTCTCCCTTCTCGTCGTGGTGCTGCTGCTGGCGATCGCGACCGGAGGGCTGTGGTGGTACGGCGCCGAGCCGATCATGCGGGCGCGTGCCCGGGTCGACCTGTTCTTCCTCACCTACGGCCACACCGAGCGTCTCGAGCAGCGGGTCCAGGTGCTCACCGAGACGCGGGCCGAGTCCATCGACCACTCCGCGGCCGAGCTGCGCCGGATCGAGCGTGATCTCCACGACGGCGCCCAGGCGCGACTCGTCGCGGCCGGGATGAGTCTGGGCCTGGCGGAGGACGTGTTGGCCGACGATCCCGACCAGGCACGCAGGCTCGTGGCCGAGGCGAGGCAGACCACGACAGCCGCGCTCGGCGACCTGCGGTCCGTCGTACGCGGCATCCACCCGCCCGTGCTCGCCGATCGCGGGCTCAGCGGCGCGATCGAGGCGCTGGCGCTGGACATGGCGATCCCGGTGACCGTCGACCAGCAGCTCGACGGGCGGCCGGTCGCCCCGGTCGAGTCCGCGATGTACTTCGCGATCGCCGAGTGCCTGGCGAACGTCGGCAAGCACTCCGGAGCGGAGCACGCCTGGGTCGAGCTCCGGCACGCCGACGGGATGCTCACCGCGGTCGTCGGGGACGACGGCTCCGGAGGCGCGGATCCCGGCCGCGGCTCGGGAATGCGCGGGGTGATGCGGCGACTGTCGGCGTTCGACGGCACGATGAGGGTGTCGAGTCCCCGCCGGGGGCCCACCCTGGTCACGCTGGAGGTGCCGTGCGGCTTGTCCTCGCCGAAGACCATGCCCTCCTCCGGGACGGCCTGATCCGGATCCTGGAGGCCCACGACTTCACGATCCTGGCCGCGGTCGACAACGCGCCCGAGCTCGAGGCGGCGCTCGCCGATCCGGAGGCGGAGGCCGCCGTGCTCGACGTCCGGCTGCCGACCGTCCTTCACCGACGAGGGCCTGCAGGCCGCGATCACCTCACGTCGGCGGCGGCCGGGCTTCCCGGTGATCGTGCTCTCGCAGTACGTCGAGCACCTCTACGCCCGTGAGCTCCTCGCCAGCGGCGACGGTGCGGTCGGCTACCTGCTCAAGGACCGGGTCGCCGACGTCGGCGAGTTCGTCGACGGCGTGCGCCGGGTCATCGCCGGGGGCACCGTCATCGATCCCGAGGTGATCGCCGCGATCATGGCCCGCCAGCGCGAGGAGCCGGTCGACCGGCTGACCGACCGGGAGCGCGAGGTGCTGGCGCTGATGGCCGAGGGCCGCTCCAACGCCGCGATCGCCAGCGCCCTGTTCGTCTCGGAGAAGGCCGTGGCGAAGCACACCAACAGCATCTTCACCAAGCTCGACCTGCCGATCGACATCGACGACAACAGGCGGGTGCGCGCGGTGCTCGCCTGGCTGCGCGTCTGAGCGCGAGTCGCACCGGTCAGCGCAGGCCGAGCAGCTCCCGCGTGCGTGCGACGTCGTCGTGGATCGTCGCCACCAGGTCCTCGACTCCCTCGAACTTCACCATGCCCGCGGATCCGCGCGACGAACGAGATCTCGACCCGGCGGCCGTAGAGGTCGAGGTCGGTGCGATCCAGCACGTAGGCCTCGACCCGGCGGTCGCGCACGCCGTCGAAGGTCGGGTTGATGCCGACCGAGATCGCGGCGGGCAGCCGATCGCTCCTCGCCGGGCACCGTGCAGCCAGCCCGCGTAGACCCCGTCCGGCGGGCACGGCGAGGTCGCGTACGGGGACGTTCGCGGTCGGAAACCCGAGCTCGCGGCCGCGGCGGTCGCCCTCGACCACCTCGCCCACGACGGCGTACGGGCGGCCGAGGGCCTCGGCTGCACCCTCGACGTCACCAGCGGCCAGGCAGGTCCGCACGTACGTCGAGGACCACACCTGCGGGCCGCCGTCGAGCGCCATCCCCTCGACCACGAAGTCACGCGGCCGGCCCGCACTCGGCCAGCAGGGCCACGTCACCGGCTGCCTTGTTGCCGAAGCGGAAGTTGGCACCGACGACCACGTGGCGGGCGTGCAGCCCGCCGACGAGCACCCGCTCGATGAACTCCTCCGGCGTCCAGGCGGCGATCTCGCGGGAGAACCGGATCACGAAGACGTCGTCGGCACCGGCCTCGGCGAGCAGGTCGGCAGCGCGTGTCCGAGGTCGGTCAGCGTCATCGGCGCGTGGTCGGGGCGCAGCACCGCCATCGGGTGCGGGTCGAAGGTCACCGCGACCACGCGCAGCCCGTCGGCGTCGGCCACGCTCACGGGCGCGTCGGATCACGTGCTGGTGGCCCAGGTGCACGCCGTCGAAGTTGCCGATCACCACCGACGGTGCCGGCCGAGGTCGGCCGGCACCTCCTCGAGGGAATGCCACACGCGCACGGGCCGAGACTACTGGCCGCGACCTGTCGCGGTCCACGCACCGGGCGAGCGCACTCAGACGAAGACCGCGACTGCCCGGGCCGTCTCGCCGTCCCGCTCGTAGAGGGCGAGGAACTCCCCGTCGGGGGCGAACACGGCGTGCGGGCCGTCGCCCGGGAGGGACGCGCGATCCTGCGGCCGAACCGGACGTCGGTGGCCTGCTCCGCGGACAGGTCGACCGACGGGAAGGCGGCCCGCGCGGCCTCCGCGATCGGCACGCACGGTCGCACGTGGTCGAGGTCGCTGCGTCGGCCTGGTCGAGGGTGAACGGCCCCACCGAGGTACGCCGGAGCGCCGTGAGGTGGCCACCGACCCCGAGCGCGGCGCCGAGGTCGCGGGCGATCGCGCGGATGTAGGTGCCGCTCGAGCAGCGCACCCGGAGGCGGACGTCGAGGAACTCGTCCTCGCGGTGGAACTCGCCGGCCTCGATCGCGTCGACGGCGCACCGGCCGGCGCGGCCAGCTCGACGGGCTCGCCGCTGCGCGCGCGCTCGTAGGCTCGCCGGCCGCCGACCTTGATCGCCGAGACGGTCGACGGCACCTGCTCGATCTCGCCCTCGAACGCCCGCAGCGCCCGCCGGACGGCGTCCTCGGTGACGGTCGGCGGCCGACGCCGTGCGCGACGACCTCGCCCTCGGCGTCGTCGGTGGTGGTGGCGGCGCCGAGCCGCACGATCGCGTCGTAGGACTTCTCGGTGAGCAGCAGGTGCCCGAGCAGCCGGGTCGCGCGGTTCGACCCCGACCACCAGCACCCCGGTCGCCATCGGGTCGAGCGTGCCGGCGTGACCGACCTTGCGGGTGCCCGCGAGTCGGCGTACGCGTGCGACGACGTCGTGGGAGGTCATGCCCGGCGGGCTTGTCGACGACGACCAGCCCGGACTCAGTCGTCACGTTGCGGCATGACTCGAAACCCTCGTCGGGCTCGCCGTCGTCCTCGGCACGCGGCTTCTTGTACGGGTCGGCGTCGCCGGCGTACGTCGCACCGCTCGCCGACGCCGCCACCGCGGCGTCGGCCTCGCCGAGCCCGCTCGAGCAGGTCATCGATGTGCCGGGCCGTCTCGGGAAGCGCGTCGTGGATGAACTCCAGCGTGCGGCACGTGCCGCATCCCGAGCTGCTTGCCGACCTCGGAGCGCAGCAGGCCCTTGGCCGACTCCAGCGCAACCGCGTCCCGGCCAGATCCTCCGGCCTCACCGAGGACGGTGTAGAAGATCGACGCCTGCTGGGTGTCACCGGACACCCGCACGTCGGTGACGGTCACGAACCCGAGCCGCGGGTCCTTGACCCGCCGCTCCAGCATCTCCGCGACGATGACCTTGATCCGGTCCGCGATCTTGCGGACCCGTGGGCTGCTCATGGCTTGTCTCTCTGCTCACCTGGCTCAGGTTTCACAACTGCTGTTGCGAAACGTGCCCTTGCCGAACGAAATTGCATTCGGGAAGCGCCGAAGTTCACAACAGAAGTTGTGAATCTCGGCGCCCGGACCCGACTCAGCTCCGCGGGATCTCCCGCATCTCGAAGGCCTCGACGACGTCGCCTTCCTTGATGTCGTTGAAGCCCTTGATCACCAGGCCGCACTCGAAGCCCTCGCGGACCTCGGAGGCGTCGTCCTTCTCGCGCTTGCAGCGAGGCCAGGTCGGCGCTCTCGACGACGACGGCGCCGTCGCGGATCAGGCGCACCTTGGCGTTGCGCCGGATCACGCCGCTGGTGACCATGCAGCCGGCGATGTTGCCGATCTTGGAGGACCGGAAGATCGCGCGGATCTCGGCCTGGCCGAGGGTCTGCTCCTCGTACTCCGGCTTGAGCATGCCCTTGAGCGCCGCCTCGATCTCCTCGATGGCCTGGTAGATCACCGAGTAGTACCGGATCTCGACGCCCTCGCGCTCGGCCAGCTCGGTCGCCTTGCCCTGCGGGCGGACGTTGAAGCCGATGATGATCGCGTCGGACGCGGCCGCCAGGTCGACGTTGGTCTCGGTGATCGCACCGACACCGCGGTCGATGACCCGCAGCGCACCTCGTCGCCGACGTCGATCTTGGCCAGCGAGTCCTCGAGGGCCTCGACCGAGCCGGACACGTCGCCCTTCAGGATCAGGTTGAGCTCCTGGCTCTCGCCCTTCTCCATCGACGCCATGAAGTCCTCGAGGCTGCGACGCACGCGGCGCTTGGCCTGCATGGCCGCCCGCTCACGGGACTCGCGCTTCTCGGCGATCTGGCGCGCCATCCGGTCGTCCTCGACGACGATGAAGTTCTGGCCCGCCCCGGGTACGCCGGAGAGGCCGAGCACCATCGCCGGTCGGGACGGCTCGGCGACCTCGAGGTTCTCGCCGTACTCGTCGAGCATCGCGCGGACGCGGCCGTAAGCCGGACCGGCCACGATCGAGTCGCCGACGCGCAGCGTGCCGCGCTGGACCAGGACCGTCGCCACCGGTCCGCGACCGCGGTCGAGGTGTGCCTCGACCACGAGGCCCTGGGCGTCCTGGTCGGGGTTGGCCCGCAGGTCCAGCGACGCGTCGGCGGTCAGCACGATCGCCTCGAGCAGCTTGTCGAGGTTGAGGTTCGACTTGGCCGAGACGTCGACGAACATCGCGTCGCCGCCGTACTCCTCGGGCACCAGGCCGTACTCGGTGAGCTGGCCGCGCACCTTGGTCGGGTCGGCCTCGGGCTTGTCGATCTTGTTGACCGCCACCACGATCGGCACCCCGGCCGCCTTGGCGTGGTTGAGCGCCTCGACCGTCTGCGGCATCACGCCGTCGTCGGCCGCGACCACGAGGACCGCGATGTCCGAGGACTGCGAGCCACGGGCACGCATGGCGGTGAACGCCTCGTGACCCGGGGTGTCGATGAAGGTGATCCGCCGGTCGTCGCCGTCGACGTCGGTGTGCACCTGGTAGGCGCCGATGTGCTGGGTGATGCCACCGGCCTCCTCGCTCGACCACGTTGGCGTTGCGCAGCGCGTCCAGGAGCTTGGTCTTGCCGTGGTCGACGTGACCCATCACGGTGACGACCGGCGGGCGCACCTGCAGGTCGCCCTCGTCGCCCTCGTCGGCGCCGAACTCGAGGTCGAAGGACTCCAGCAGCTCGCGGTCCTCGTCCTCGGGAGAGACGACCTCGACGACGTAGTTGAGCTCCTCGCCGAGCAGCTCGAGGGTCGCGTCGTTGACCGACTCGGTCGCGGTGACCATCTCGCCGAGGTGGAACAGCATCTGCACCAGCGAGGCCGGCGTCGACGCCGATCTTCTCGGCGAAGTCGGTCAGCGAGGCGCCCCGCGCGAGCCGGACGGTCTCGCCGTTGCCCTTGCGGACCCGGACGCCGCCGATCGTCGGGGCCTCCATCTGCTCGAACTCCTGGCGACGCGCGCGCTTGGACTTGCGGCCACGTCGCGACGGGCCGCCGGGGCGACCGAACGCACCCTGCGTGCTGCCGCGCTGGCCGGGACGACCGCCACCGGGGCGACCGCCGGACCGCCGGGTCCGCCACCGGGCCCCGAAGCCACCGGGACCGCCGGCCGGCGCGCCGAGTCCGCCACGACCCGGGGCACCGCCGCGCCGCCGGGGCCGCCGGAGCGACCCGCCGGTGCGCCGGGGCGCGCCGGGACCGCCTGGTCCGGGGCGACCGCGCGTGCCGCCGCCGGGACCGAAGGCGGCCGGCGACTTCGGCATCATCGCCGGGTTCGGGCGGGGCATGCCGGGCCGGCCGGGAGGCGCCGTCGGACGCGCCGTCGCGGGCCGCGGGTGCTGCCGGACGGCTGGCCCATGCCCTGGGTGGAGGAGAACGGGTTGTTGCCCGGGCGCGGAGCGCCCGGACGGGCCGCCGCAGGGCGGGGCGCGGCGGGGTCGCGGCGCGGCTCGGCCGATGCGGCCGGCTCCTCGGCGCTCGGCTCCGCCGCAGCGGGCTCCTCGACGACCGGCTCGGGCGCCGAACGCGGCCCGGGCTTCGGGGCCGCCTTCGCCGCGGCAGCCGGCTCCGCGGGGACCTCGACGGGTGCCTGGGCCGGCTCCTCGGCAGCCGGCTCGGCAGCCGGTTCGGGCAGCCGGCGTTGCGGCCGGTGCTGCGGCGGGCTCGGCCGCCTTCTTGGCCGGCGCCTTCTTGGCAGCCTTCTTCGCTGCCTTCGCTTCCGCCTTGGCGGTCAGCTCGGCGCCGTACTTGTCCTGGAAGCGTTTGACGACGGGGGGCTCCACCGTCGAGCTGGCTGCCTTGACGAACTCACCGAGTTCGCTGAGCATCCCCAGCACTTCCTTGCTGGTGACGTCGTACTGCTTTGCGAGTTCATGGACTCGGACCTTGGCCACGCTGTTCCTCCTGGTCCGAGCCCGGGTGACCGGGCTTTCGGACCGCTAGTTGATGTGCACGCTCATCGCGTTACCTTCGAAGTTCTCATCGCAGGCTCATGAGCTGATGCTCCGATTTCGTCTCGACTTACTCGGTCACTGACTCCGTGAGGTGCGCCCGTAGCCGCTCGAGGCTCAGCGCCCGTCCAGCCCTGGTATCTTGCGCAGGGCCCTGGCAGAAGGCACGTCTGCGTTCGGCGAGCTCAAGACACGCGACCGTGGGGTGCAGGTGCGCTCCACGGCCAGGCGCGGTGCCACGGCGGATCGGGTACGACGGCCGACACTGCGTGCTGGCCTGACGTGTCCTCTCCGAGCGTCACTCGCAACAACTCACGCTTGGCGGCTCTTTCCCGACATCCGATGCACGTCCGGACAGGGCCCGAGGCGTGCAGGTCGTCGGATCGGAAAACCACCGTCGGTGAGTCTAGCCGGTCGGCGCCGCGAAGTTCCGAACCGACTGGCGCACTCCCGCCGCTCAATCGGTCTCGGGTGCCTCGTCGGATCGGATGTCGATCCGCCAGCCCGTCAGGCGGGCGGCCAGGCGGGCGTTCTGGCCCTCCTTGCCGATCGCCAGGGAGAGCTGGAAGTCCGGGACCACCACCCGCGCCGACCGGCTGCCAGGTCGACGACCTCGACGCTCGAGACCCGGGCCGGGCTCAGCGCGTTGGCGACCATCTCGGCCGGGTCGTCGGACCAGTCGACGATGTCGATCTTCTCGCCGTGCAGCTCGTTCATCACGTTGCGCACCCGCTGGCCCATCGGGCCGATGCAGGAGCCCTTCGCGTTGACGCCCGGCACGTTGGACTTCACCGCGATCTTGGTGCGGTGGCCGGCCTCGCGGGCGATCGCCGACGATCTCGACGGTGCCGTCGGCGATCTCCGGCACCTCGAGGGCGAACAGCTTCTTCACCAGGTTCGGGTGCGTGCGCGACAGCATCACCTGCGGGCCGCGCATGCCCTTGCGGACGCTGACGACCAGCGCCTTGATCCGGGTGCCGTGGCGAGTAGTTCTCGCCGGGCACCTGCTCCCCCGCCGGCAGCAGCGCCTCGAGCTTGCCGAGGTCGACCATCACGTCGTTCGGGTCCCGGCCCTGCTGGATGAGGCCCGGAGATGACGTCGCCCTCCTTGCCGGAGAACTCGCCGAACTTCAGCTCGTCCTCGGCGTCGCGCAGCCGCTGCAGCATGATCTGCTTCGCCGTCGTGGCCGCGATCCGCCCGAAGTCCGCAGGCGTGTCGTCGAACTCCTCGCCCTGCGGCTCGCCCTCCTCGTCGCTCTCCCGGGCGAAGCACGATGACGTGCCCGCTCTTGCGGTCGAGCTGGACGCGTGCGTGCTCGAGCGCGCCCGGGGTCTTGTGGTACGCCGTGAGCAGCGCCTGCTCGATCGCCTCGACGAGCACGTCGAAGGAGATCTCCTTCTCGCGCTCGAGCATCCGCAGGATGCTCATGTCGATGTCCACGGCTCACCCCTCCTTGTCCGGCTTGGTGAACTCGATCTGGACGCGGGCCTTCGCAACCTCGCTGAACGACACCCTCCGGACCGCGCCGCCGACCTCGAGGCCGGCGCCGGTGTCGTCGGTCTCGACGATGCGGCCGGTCAGCTCGCTGCCGTCGCCCAGCGTCACCTTGACCAGACGGCCGATGTTGCGACGCCAGTGACGAGGCAGCGTGAGTGGACGCTCGACGCCCGGTGAGGAGACCTCGAGGGTGTACGGGCCGTTGCCCATCGCGTCGGCGTCGTCGAGGGCACGGGAGACCTCGCTGGTCGCGGCCGCGATGTCGTCCATGTCGACGCCGCCGTCCTTGTCGACGGCGACGCGCAGCACCGATCGCTTGCCCGCCCTGGAGAGGTCGACCGCCTCGAGATCGAGGCCGAGCGCCTCGATCGGGCCGGTCAGCAACCCAGCCAAGCGGCCCGCGACGTCCCCGGGAGGACCCGGCGTGCCCGAGTCATCCATCGGCGCGACCTCCTGCTGTGTTGTTGTGGTGCCTTTCAGCGTAGCGGCCCGCACTACGATGCGCCGTGATGACCCGCCAGACACGCCTCGTAGGCGACACCCGGCTGAGCCGTCGCGGCGCGCTCGGCCTGGGTATCGGCGTGACCGTCGGCGGGTGCGCCCTGAACAACCCCCTGAGCAGCGAGAAGACGCCTGCGCCCGACGCCGAGCGTGACCTCGCTCCCGATGTGGCGGTCGCCGTCGAGGCCGCCACCCTGGTCCGGTCGGCACGGGCCGTGGTCGAGGCGACCGGCGTCCGGCACCCCGCGCTCGCTCCTCGGCTCGCGCCCCTGCTCGCGGTCCACGACGCGCATCTCGACGCGGTGGTCGATGCCGTCCCCGACGGCGTGGACACCGCCCCCACGCCGGGTGCGACCTACGCCGTGCCGCACGGGTCCCGCCGGGCCGCTGGCCCAGGTGACCGCGCACGAGCGCACCCTCCACGACGGGCTCTTCGGGCTCGCGCTGCGCGCCGAGAGCGGAGCGTTTGCACGCCTGCTCGGTGCCATGGCAGCGGCGGTCTCCCAACAGCTCCACGGGCTCCCCGGATGACGCCCGTCGAGGCGCAGCAGGCCACGCTGGCCGGCGAGCATGCCGCGGTGTACCTGTTCGGCGTGTTCGGCGCCCAGGCCTCGCAGTCCCGGCAGCCCGAGCTGTACGCCCGGTTGCTCGGCGCGTTCCGGGCGCACCGCAAGCGCCGCGACCAGCTCGCGGCGGCGATCCACCGCGCCGGAGCCGAGCCGGTGGCCGCGGAGGTGTCCTACGACCTGCCGCCGACGGGAACGACCCCGGAACTAAACAATGCGGCGCTCCAGGTGGAGCGCCGCATTGCCAGGACATATGGCCAACTCATCGAGAGCACCACCGGTGCTGAGCGCCGATGGGCCCTTGTCGCCCTCGACGACTCGGCCGTCCGTCAACTGGAGTTCCGAGGAACCCCCGAGATGTTCCCCGGGACTGACTAGATCCTCACCCGACCGGGCGCCGCGGGGAACCACCAACGCCCTTCTGATTCATGCAGTGCACAACCCGGCAACAATGGCCGGGATCTCCCCCAGCTCGTGGGCCACGGCGTCGGGCTCGCCCTCGCTGTGCCCGACCTGCTCCGGCGGGATCACGCTGTGCGGCACGTGGATGGCCCGCATCCCCGCATTGTGGGCGCCCCAGATGTCGTCGAAGAGGCGGTCGCCGACGTACACGCAGCGCGCGGCCTCCGTGACGCCGACCGCCGCCATCGCCGCCGCGAACGCATGCGGCGACGGCTTGGTCCACGGCACCTCGCTCGTGTAGACGTCGCCGTCGACGAGGTCCAGGACGCCGTCGCGTCGGAAGAAGCCCTCGTGCCACGCCCGCGGCCAGATCGTGTTGGAGAGCACACCGACCCTGACGCCGAGCTCCTTGAGCTCGCGCCACATCGGCCCGACCTGCGGGTCGGTGAGCGTGTGCGGCTCCCAGAAGTCGTAGTAGGCCGTGAGCAGTCCGGGGTCGTGGTCGAGGTCGGCCGCTGCGAACAGGTCCTCGAGCGTGGCGCTGCGCTGCTCGTCACGGCTCCAGCCCCACACGGTCGCGCCGGCGCGGTGCAGCTTCGCGGCGTGTGCGTCCAGGTCGTGGTCGGCGTCGGGTGTGCGGCGGACCGCCTCGGCGAGCGCGAGCGACTCCGCGTGGAAGTCGATGTCGTGCCACGCCGTCAACGTGCCGCCCCAGTCGAAGATCACGGCGTCGATGTCCATGCTGGGAGAACCTAGTCGCCGCGGGCCGGGCGCGGCGATCGGATTCCGGGTGCCGGCCGGGGTCAGTCCTTGCCCATCAACGCGTTCAGCGCCGCACCCGGGACGGCATCGCCGAACCCGTCGAAGCGGCCCTCGTCGGCCAGCAGCCGCGCGGCTCGCTGAAGACCACCCCACGCGGCTCGCGCCAGCGCACCGCCGACGCTGACGCGGCGCACACCCAGCGCCGCGATCTCCGGCACCGTCAGTTCGGAGGTGCCCCCGACCAGGAGGTTCACCGGCAGCGGTGCCGCGGCCTCCACGACCGTGACGATCTGCTCGCGCGTCGCGATGCCAGGGGCGTAGAGGCAGTCGGCTCCGGCGTCGGCGTACGCACGCAGCCGGCGTACGGTCTCCTCGAGATCGGGACGCCCCGCGATGAAGCCTTCCGACCGGCCGACCAGGAGGACGTCCCCGCCGGTCGCGTCGATCGCCTCCCGCGCGGCCTGCACTCGCTCGATCGCCGCCTCGAGCGGTAGCAGCGGGTCTGCGGGGTCGCCGGTGGCGTCCTCGATCGACAGGCCGGCCACGCCGGTCTCCACCGCGAGCCGCACGTTGGCCGCGACCTCGTCCGGACCCGAGCCGTAGCCGTCCTCGAAGTCCGCGTTCACCGGCAGCTCGGTGGCCTCGACGAGGTCGTGCAGGTGTGCCAGGACCTCGTCGCGACCCGGCTGGCCGTCGGCGCGACCCCGCGACCACGCGAAGCCCGAGCTGGTCGAGGCCAGCGCCGGGAAGCCCAGCCCTGCCAGGTAGCGCGCCGAGCCCCGGTCCCAGGCGTTGGGGATCACGAAGCAGCCGCCGTCGTGCAGCGCGCGGAACGTCGCGCGCTTCTGTGTCACCGTGGCGCGAGGCTCGGACACGCTCAACCTCCGTGGGCGACGTGCACGAGGTGGTTCACCGCCTGCAGGAACGCGACGTCGGTGCGCTCGCCGGTGCGGCGGTCCTTGACCTCGACGTTGCCGTCGGCCAGGCCGCGGCCGACCGTCACGATCGTGGGCACGCCGATCAGCTCGGCGTCCTTGAACTTCACCCCGGGGCTGACCTTCTGGCGGTCGTCGTAGAGGACCGCCAGGCCGCGTGCGGACAGCTCGTCGGCCAGCTCGGCGGCCGCCGCGAACACCGCGTCGTCCTTGCCGGTCGCGACGAGGTGCACGTCGGCGGGCGCGATCTCCCGCGGCCAGCACAGGCCGAGCTCGTCGTTGTTGCCCTCGGCGATCGCGGCGACGGCGCGGGACACCCCGATGCCGTAGGAGCCCATCGTGACCGTGACCAGCTTGCCGTTCTCGTCGAGGACCTGCAGGTCGAGCGCCTCGGCGTACTTGCGGCCGAGCTGGAAGATGTGGCCCATCTCGATGCCGCGGGCCGACTCGAGCGTGCCCGCGAGTCACAGTTCGGGCAGGGGTCGCCGTCGCGCACCTCGGCGGCCTCGATGGTGCCGTCGGGCGTGAAGTCGCGGCCGGCGACGAGGTCGAGGACGTGGCTGCCGGCGACGTCGGCGCCGGTGACCCAGCGGGTGCCCTCGACGACACGGGGGTCGACGAGGTAGCGGATGCCCGACTCGGACTCCTCCCCCAGCGCCGCCGGGCCGATGTAGCCCTTGACCAGCGCCGGGTGCTTGCGCGAGCTCGGCGTCGTCCATCGGCTCGACCTCGATCGGCTCGAGCTGGCCCTCCAGCCGCTTCTGGTCGACCTCGCGGTCGCCGGGCAGGCCGATCGCGAGCGGCTCCCGGCTGCCGTCGGGGTGCTTGAGCACCACGAGCACGTTCTTCAACGTGTCGCCGGCGGTCCCAGGGCCGGTCGTCGCGGGGGTGCTTGGCGTTGAGGAACTCCACCAGCGAGTCGATGGTCGGGCGTGTCCGGGGTGTCCTCGGCGTGCGCCGCCGGGGCGTCGTCGTACGGCACGGGCTGCGGGAGGCGCGGACCTGGACCGCCTCGACGTTCGCGGCGTAGTCGCAGCTGGTGCAGCGCACGTAGGTGTCCTCGCCGACGTCGGCCTTGGCGAGGAACTCCTCGGACTTCGAGCCGCCCATCGCCCCGCTGGTCGCCTTGACGATGACGTAGTCGAAGCCGAGCCGGTCGAAGGTCTTGATGTAGGCCTGCGCGGTGCGCCGCGTAGGACGCGTCGAGGCCCTCGTCGGTGGTGTCGAAGGAGTAGGAGTCCTTCATGATGAACTCGCGCCCGCGCAGCAGGCCGGCGCGCGGCCGCGCCTCGTCGCGGTACTTGGTCTGGATCTGGTAGAGCCAGACCGGCAGGTCCTTGTAGGAGGAGTACAGGTCCTTCACCGACGAGCGTGAACATCTCCTCGTGGGTGGGCCCGAGCAGGTAGTCGGCGTCCTTGCGGTCCTTGAGCCGGAAGATGCCGTCGCCGTACTCCGTCCACCGCCCGGTCGCCTCGTAGGGCTCCCGGGGCAGCAGCGCGGGGAACTGCAGCTCCTGGGCGCCGATCGCGTCCATCTCCTCGCGGATGACCTGCTCGACGTTGCGCAGCACCCGGAGCCCGAGCGGCAGCCAGGAGTAGATGCCGGGGGCCGCGCGGCGGATGTAGCCGGCGCGCACGAGCAGCCGGTGGCTCGGGCACCTCCGCGTCCGCCGGGTCCTCCCGCAGGGTCCGCACGAACAACGACGACATCCGCATGATCATGAGCGCAAGGCTATCTGCGCCCGACCGGGTGCCTCGACGGGGTTTCGTGGGGTGACGCGCTGTGTCGCTCGACCGCCTCCCGCCCGTCCGTCCTGACCGGATCACTCACGCCCGCCCTGCCCGCAGCGCTCCGCGGATCATCGGCAGCTGCAGCGGCAGCCGGGCGAGGCCGCCGCCTTGAACGAGGTGTTGCGCGTCCTCGAGGCGTCGACCGCCATCTTGACGTTGCCCGGGAAGACGCCCACGAGCAGCGCGGCGCTCGCCAGACCGGCGAGCCGACGGGTCGGCGCGGAACAGCAGCCCGACGGCGCAGACCAGCTCGGCGACGCCCGACGCGAGGATCACCTCGCGGTGGGCCGGCACCCACTGCGGCATCAGCGGCTCGAAGACCTCCGGCTTCGACGAGGTGCACGGTGCCCGAGGCGAGCGAACGCGCCGACCACGATCTTCGCGTCACGACGCAGCGGTGCGGCTCATGGCGAGCAGCCTGTCAGAACATGATCGTGGAGAAGGTGCCCGACTGCGCGAAGCCGACCCGCTCGTACGCCGTCCGGGCCGCGAGGTTGTGGGCGTTGACGTACAGCGCGACGGTGGGCGCGATCTCGCGCAGCGCGACGTCGACGACCGCCGCCATCCCGCGGGTGCACAGCCCCTCGCCGCGCCGAGCCGGGTCGACCCAGACCCCCTGGATCTGACAGGCCGGGGGCGTGGCGCAGGCGATCTCGGCCTTGAACACGACCTTGCCGTGCTCGATCCGCGAGAACGACCAGCCACGGTTGACCAGCTGCGCGACGCGGGCGCGGTAGAGGTTGCGGCCGCCGTCGGCCTCGGGCGAGACGCCGACCTCCTCCTCGTACATCGCGACGCACGCCGGGTAGAGCGTGTCGATCTCGTCGGGCGTGGTGCGCCGGACCTCCGGGTCGCCGGCCACCTCGCGGAGCCGTCGAGATCTGCAGGTGCGGCTGGTCCCAGCGCAGCTCGCGCGGCTCGCCCCAGTCCTCGACGAGGTCGGTCCAGAGCAGCTCGACCGCGTCCCGCGGCCCGACGATCGTGGAGCTGACGCCGGCGCTGCCGCAGCGCCCGCTGCGGCGAACGCCGCACACGACTCCGCCGGTCGCCGGCGACGGGCACCAGGTTCGCGCCGACGTGGCACAGCGACTCGAGGCGGCCGTCGGCGTGACGTACCCCCACATCTGTCCACCCAGCCAGCGCGGGTCCAGCTGGGTCAGCCTGGCTGCGGTACTCGACGAAGACGTTCGTCACCGGATCGTCGCGAGCACCTCCAGCGCAGCGGGCAGGTCGGCCGGGCCGAGAACGCGCACGCCGGCGAACGACCCGGTGTCGCTCGGCATGTCGACCCTGCGATGCGAGCACATCTGGACTGTACCGACAGATACGGTTGGCCCATGCCTCGTCCCAGCCCGGGCCCGGTCCTCCCGCCGGCCGCCCTCGCGCTCGTGCTCGCGGTCGCGCTCGTCGGCTGCGGCGCGAGGCGCCGAGCCGAGCGTGGACGCCGCCGCCGCAGCGGGCCTGAAGGCCTGCCACGCCCAGTGGGCACGACGTCGGCGAGACGGTCGCCGGCACTGGACCAGGACCCGAACCCGTCCGCGCTGGCGCGACGCTGGACGATCGGTCGATCGCCACGGTCGAGTACTACGAGACGGCCGACGTCGGCGAAGGACTGCCAGGCGCCAGCGATCGAGACCCAGGTCAAGGCGATCGATCGTCGCTGCGCCAGTTCAGCGAGAAGCTGCGGCCCTACGACATGACCTACCAGCTGTCGCCAGGTGCGTGCGGCCGATCGACCTCTACCTGCACGACCCGCTGCCCGACCCGGTGCGCGGAGCGACAACGGCACGAGGTGAAGCCACCGTCCAAGCACGCCGTCACGCCGGCGATGGACGACGCTCACGGCCGAACGCAGACCAGCGCGAACGAGGAGCTGGCGCCCGGCTGGGGCCAGACGGTCTCGGTCGACCTCGACGACGTGACCGCGCTGACCACGACGCATGCAGGACCTCGACCTCCTGGCCCAGGACAGCCCGCACTGGATGACCTGCGAGCAGGCGCTGCAGGTGCTGGTCGCCGCGATCCGCGCCCAGGAGGGTCTCCCGACTCGGCCAGCCCGTCCACCGAGCCCGTCCACGAGCCCGTCGTCGACCCCGTCCGGCACGAGCACGCCGGCCGGCTGACCCAGGAGACGGGGCCAGGAGAAGGCCTCAGGAGACGGAGACCTCCGCAGAGGCGCCCTCGACCGGCTCCATCTCCTCGGCGATCCGCATCGCCTCCTCGATCAGCGTCTCGACGATCTCGGACTCGGGGACGGTCTTGATCACCTCGCCCTTGACGAAGATCTGGCCCTTGCCGTTGCCCGAGGCGACACCGAGGTCGGCCTCCCGGGCCTCACCGGGACCGTTGACGACGCACCCCATCACGGCGACGCGCAGCGGGACCTCCATGCCCTCGAGACCGGCGGTGACCCGCTCGGCGAGCGTGTAGACGTCGACCTGGGCACGACCGCACGACGGGCACGACACGATCTCGAGCTTGCGCGGACGCAGGTTCAGCGACTGCAGGATCTGGATGCCGACCTTGACCTCCTCGACCGGCGGCGCCGACAGCGAGACCCGGATGGTGTCGCCGATCCCCCGCGACAGCAGCGCACCGAACGCGGTCGCCGACTTGATCGTGCCCTGGAACGCCGGTCCGGCCTCGGTGACACCGAGGTGCAACGGCCAGTCGCCCTGCTCGGCGAGCAGCTCGTAGGCGCGCACCATCACGACCGGGTCGTTGTGCTTGACCGAGATCTTGAAGTCGTGGAAGTCGTGCTCCTCGAACAGCGACGCCTCCCACACCGCCGACTCGACGAGCGCCTCCGGGGTCGCCTTGCCGTGCTTCTCCAGCAGCCGCGGGTCCAGCGACCCGGCGTTCACGCCGATCCGGATCGAGGTGCCGTGGTCCTTCGCCGCGGCGGCGATCTCCTTGACCTGGTCGTCGAACTTCTTGATGTTGCCCGGATTGACGCGTACGGCGGCGCAGCCGGCCTCGATGGCGGCGAACACGTAGCGCGGCTGGAAGTGGATGTCCGCGATCACCGGGATCTGGGAGTGCTGGGCGATCTCCGGCAGCGCGTCGGCGTCGTCCTGGGACGGGCATGCGACCCGCACGATGTCGCAGCCGGTCGCGGTCGAGCTCCGCGATCTGCTGGAGCGTGGCGTTCACGTCTGCGGTCAGCGTCGTGGTCATCGACTGCACCGAGACCGGCGACTCGCTGCCGACGCCGACCTTGCCCACCTTGATCTGGCGGGTGGGCCGGCGAGGCGCGAGCACCGGCGGCGGGGCCGCCGGCATGCCGAGGGAGACCGATGTCATGGCGCCAATCCTAGGTCGGAGCGGGTCGTGGTCAGGTCGACCGAGACCGGCGCGACGATGTCGGCGTACACGAGGATCACGGTCATCAGCAGCAGCAGGCTCGCGACGACGTAGGTGACCGGCAGCAGCTTCGCGGCGTCGACGGTGCCGGGATCCGGCCGGCCGAGCAGCCGCGCGATGCCCCGGCGGACCGCCTCGTAGAGCGTGGTCGCGATGCCGGCGCCGTCGAACGGTGGCAACGGCACGAGGTTGATCAGCCCGAGGAACAGGTTCAGCCCGGCCAGCAGCAGGACCACCGAGAAGAACCGGTCGGCCACAGAGGTCCGGGTAGTCCGAGGCGAACTCGCCGGCGACGCGTCCAGCACCGACGACGCTCATCGGGCTGTTCACGTCGCGCTTCTCGAGGCCGAGCGCCGCACGGGTCACGTGGTACACCTTCTGCGGCATCGCCCCGATCGCCTTCAGGGTCTCCCAGGTGCCGCTGGCCATGAAGTCGACGACGTACCCGACGTCCTGGCGCACCCGGTGCCCGGTCGGCTTGATGCCGAGGAAGCCGGCGTCGACCGTCCTGGTCGGGTCGTCGATCGACGGCAGCCCGTTGAAGGTGGTGTTCGTGTGCAGGGTGAGGCGCTGCGTCGCCACGGACGACGACGATGTCCGCCCGGCCCGCCTCGTTGGCACGGATCAGCCGCTGGAGCTGGTCGTAGGAGGTGATCGTGGTGCCGTTGAAGGCCACGATCCGGTCGCCGGACCTGATCCCCGCCTTCACCGCCGGCGTGACCGGGTCGTTCGCGCGTGCAGGGTCCCGGGTCGTGGTCGATCGCCACGACCTTCACGCACTGCGAGACGCTGGCGACCGTGGTCGTGGCCTCGGTGGCGCCGTAACCCATGAAGACCGCACCGAAGAGCAGCGACGCGAGCACCAGGTTGATCGTCACGCCCGGAGCCCATGATGACCACGCGCTTCCACCACGGCAGCCGGTAGAACAACCGGTCGTGGTCGTCGGGGTCGACGTGCTCGTACTCCGCGGCACGGGCGTCGCTGACCAGCTGGGCGAACATCCCGGTGTTGGAGGCCCGAACCTTCTCGGGATCCTGGTCGGGCGCAGGCGGAAGCATCCCGACGAGCTTCACGTAGCCGCCGAGCGGGATCGCCTTGAGGCCGTACTCCGTCTCGCCGCGGCGACGGGACCAGATCGTGCGCCCGAAGCCCACGAAGTACTGGGTGATCTTGACGTTGTAGAGCTTGCCGGGGATGAGGTGGCCGATCTCGTGCAGTCCGATCGAGGCGGCGACGCCGACGGCGAAGAGCAGCACGCCTGCGACGTACATCAGGGCACTGCTCATCGTGGGCTGCTCATCGGGGCTCCAGGGAACGGGCGGCCTCGTCGCGGGCCCAGGCATCGGCGGCCAGCACGTCGTCGAGGGTGAGTTCGAGTGGGATCGGTCGCCGTCGAGCCTACGTCCTGGGTGGTCGCGTCGACGGTGTTCAGCGTGTGTCGTTCCAGGACGGCGCCCACCGTGTCGACGATCTCGGTGAAGGCGAGCCGGCCCTCCCGGAACGCGGACGACGCAGACCTCGTTCGCCGCGTTGTAGACCGCCGGCGCGGTGCCACCGCGGGCGCCGGCCTCGCGGGCGAGGCGGACGGCAGGGAACGCCTCGTCGTCGAGCGGGAAGAACTCCCACGCCTGCGGCCGGGTCCAGTCGACCGCCGGCGCCGCGTCCGGCACCCGGTCGGGCCAGGCCAGGCCGAGCGCGATCGGGATCAGCATCGTCGGCGGCGACGCCTGGGCGAGCGTCGATCCGTCGGTGAACTCGACCATCGAGTGCACCACCGACGTCGGGTGCACCACCACCTCGATGTCGGTCCAGCGGCATGTCGAAGAGCAGGTGCGCCTCGATCACCTCGAGGCCCTTGTTCACCAGGGTCGCGGAGTTGATCGTGACGACGGGACCCATGTCCCAGGTCGGGTGCGCGAGCGCCTCGTCCGGAGTCACGCCGGCGAGGTCGGCCGCGGCTGCGGCCGCGGAACGGGCCGCCGCTCGCGGTCAGCACCAGCGCGACGCACCTCGCTCGGCGCGACCGCCGCGCAGGCACTGTGCGAGCGCGCTGTGCTCGCTGTCGACCGGCACGATCTGGCCCGGCTTCGCGCACGCCTTGACGACCGGTCCGCCGATGATCAGCGACTCCTTGTTGGCCAGCGCGAGGGTGTTGCCGGCCTCGAGCGCGGCGATCGTCGGGCCGGAGACCGACGGCGCCGGTGATGCCGTTGAGGACGACGTCGGCGGCCAGCCGGCCGCCTCGACCGAGGCATCCTCGCCGAGCCCGGAGTACGCCGGCGCGAACTCGCGCCACCTGCGCGTCGAAGAGCTCCTGCTGCGACCCACCCGCGGTGAGCCCGACCACCCGGAAGCGGTCGGGGTTGGCACGGACGACGTCGAGCGCCTGGGTGCCGATCGACCCGGTGGAGCCCAGGATCACGACGTCACGTCTACTCACGGGTCCATCCTCCCAGCCCCGGCAGGTGGCAGCATGTGCGGCATGGACCTCGCCGCCGCGCGGTTCCCGCTCGTCGGCCCCCGGGATCCGTTCTACGAGAGCTTCTACCTGACCGCCTACGACCCGGCCGCGCCTCGGGCCCTGTGGCTGCGCCACACCGTGTGGAAGTCGCCCGAGGGCGCCCCGGTTGGCTCGGTGTGGCGCACGCTGTTCGATCTGGACGGTCCGCACGCCGACAAGTGGTCGACACCCGACCTCGGCGCCGGACCGCTGATCCGGGTCGGCGACGCGACCCTCGAGCCCGCCCGCGCCACCGCGCCCGGCTGGGAGTTCACGTGGAGCGGCGACGACCCGGCGTTCCCGCATCTCCCCCTGCCCTTCCTGTATGGCGCCCCGCTCCCGCGCACCAAGTCGGTCAGCATCCGGCCGCGGCTGACGTTCGCCGGCGAGGTGCGCGTCGACGGCCGGGTGGTCGACCTCACCGGATGGACCGGGATGCTGGGGCACAACTGGGGCAGCGAGCACGCCGAGCGCTGGATCTGGCTCCGCGGCGCCGGCGAGGACTGGCTGGTCGACATGGTCCTGGGCCGGCTCAAGGTCGGCCCGCTGTCGACTCCGTGGATCGCCAACGGCGTCCTCGAGCTCGACGGCCGCCGGCAACGGCTCGGCGGACTCGGCCGGCCGGTGCGAGTGGTCGACCGCGAGGACGGCTGCATCATCCGGGTCGGCAGGATCGACCTCGCGGTCGAGGCGCCGCCGGCGTCGCTGGTCGGCTGGACCTACAGCGACCCGAAGGGCGGGCACCACGACGTGGTGCACTCGTCGGTGGCCGGGATGACCGTCCGCTCCGGCGGCCGGACCCTGGAGTGCCCGCACGGGGCGACGTACGAGCTGGGCCGCCGGGAGTCGCCGACGTTCGTGCAGATGCAGCCGTTCACCGACCCTTGAGGCTGGACAGACGCAGGACCGACCCGTCTCTTCACCAGCTCGTCACGTTCCGGCCAGCTCTCGTGCACCGATTCGCCCCGATGGCCGCTACGTTCGGGACCGAAACCCAGTGAAGGGATGCAGAACATGAAGCGAATGCCCCTCGTCGCCGCCGTGACGGCCACCGCGCTGAGCGCCTTCGCGCTCGCCGCGTGCGGCGGCCCGCCGTCGAAGGACAACACCTCGGAGGCCTCGTCCGCCACGTCCGCCGACGACCTGGGCGGCATGGACGCCCTCGTGAAGGCCGCCAAGAAGGAGGGCAAGCTCAACGTCATCGCGCTGCCGCCGGACTGGGCCAACTACGGCAACATCATCAAGGCGTTCGAGGACAAGTACGGGATCAAGGTGACCTCGGCCCAGCCCGACGCCGCCAGCCAGGACGAGATCAACGCCGCGAAGCAGCTGAAGGGCCGCAGCTCGGCGCCGGACGTGTTCGACCTCGGCCAGTCGGTCGCCCTGGCGAACACCGATCTCTTCGCTCCGTACAAGGTGTCCACGTTCGACGACATCCCGAGCCAGTACAAGGACGCCGACGGCACCTGGGTGAACGACTACGGCGGCTTCATGTCGATCGGGTACGACTCCTCCAAGGTCCCCGACATCAGCAAGGTCTCCGACCTGCTCGGCAAGGAGCTCAAGGGGAAGGTCGCGCTCAACGGCGACCCGACGCAGGCCGGAGCCGCGTTCTCCGGTGTGATGATGGCCAGCCTGGCCAACGGCGGCTCCGCCGACGACATCGCACCGGGCGTGGACTTCTTCGCCAAGGTGGCCAAGGCCGGCAACCTGCTCAAGGTCGACCCGACACCCGCGACCATCGAGTCCGGCCAGACCCCGGTGGTCATCGACTGGGACTACCTGAACGCCGCCGAGACAGCCAAGCTGCCGACCTGGAAGGTCGTGGTTCCCTCCGACGGCGACCCGGTGGCGGGCTACTACTACCAGGCGATCAACAAGGATGCCCCGCACCCCGCGGCGGCGCGCCTGTGGGAGGAGTTCCTCTACAGCGACGCCGGCCAGAACCTCTGGTTGGCCGGCGGAGCCCGCCCCGTGCGAGCCGACGCGATGGTGGCCGCGGGCACGATCGACAAGGCGAAATTCGAGGCGCTCCCCTCGGTCGAGGGCACCCCGGTGGTCGTCTCCGAGGAGCAGAACAAGAAGGCAGCCAACTACCTGGCCGCGAACTGGGCCAAGGTCATCGGCTGACCGACCGACTGGAGACGACATGACGAGGAACGGCACCGGGGTGCGGCTGCGCGACGCACTGCCCCTGGTGCCGTTCCTGCTCTATCTCTTCGTGTTCCTGGTGATCCCGACCGTCACCGTCGTGGTGGGGTCGGTGACGAGCGACGGCGGCTTCTCGCTCGAGCGGATCCGCGCGCTCGGGTCGGACACGGCCACGCACGCGCTGTGGAAGAGCCTGGTGCTGTCGGCGAGCACGGCGGTGATCGGTGCGACGCTGGGCGCGCTGCTCGCGTACCTGGTCGTCACCAGTCCGCCGACGTCGCTGTTCCGACGGGTGGTCACCAGCCTTTGCAGCGTGCTCGCGCAGTTCGGCGGAGTCGCGCTCGCCTTCGCCTTCCTCGCGACCATCGGCTTCTCCGGTGTGCTGACGGTGTGGGCACGCGACCACCTCGGCTGGGACATCTATGGCTCCGGCTGGCTGTTCGACATGCCGGGCATGGTCCTCGTGTACACGTACTTCCAGATCCCGCTGATGGTGATCGTGTTCCTGCCGGCCCTGGAGGGACTGCGCGAGCAGTGGCGTGAGGCGGCGATCAACCTGGGTGCCACGACGGCGCAGTACTGGCGGCTCGTCGCGATCCCGCTGCTGACCCCGGCGTTCCTCGGGTCCATGCTGCTGCTCTTCGCCAACGCCTTCGCGGCCTACGCCACCATTGCCGCGCTGATCAGCCAGGGCAACCCGATCCTGCCGCTGCTGATCAGGGCCGCCCTGACCAGCGAGGTCGTGCTCGGCCAGCAGGGCTTCGCCTACGCCCTGGCCACCGAGATGGTCGCGGTGGTCGCGGTGGTCATGGTCGCCTACGCCGCCCTGGTCCGGCGTACGTCGAGGTGGTTGCAGTGAGGCCGTCCGTCACCTGGCGGGTGTCCCGGTGGCTGCTGCTGGGGTTGTTCGCCCTCTTCTTCAGCGCGCCGCTGCTGGCCATGCTCGACTTCAGCACGCGGGACCTGAGGGGCGGCGGCCGGACGTGGCAGGCCTGGCGATCCCTGCTGGAGGACGACCAGCTCTACCACGCCATCGTGATCTCGTTGCTGCTCGCGGCCTCGACCGTCGTGGTGATGCTGGCGCTCCTCGTGCCGACGATGATCTGGGTCCGGTTGCGCACGCCCTGGGCCCGGCGACTCATCGAGTTCCTGTGCCTGTTGCCACTGACCATCCCGGCACTGGTGATCGTCGTCGGGCTCAAGGACGTCTACGCGTGGGTGGTGTACTTCTTCGGCGAGTCGGCGCTGACGCTCGCGTTCGTGTACGTCGTCCTCGTGCTGCCCTACGCCTACCGCGCGATCGATGCCTCCCTGTCGTCGATCGACGTGGACACCCTGTCGGAGGCGGCGCGCTCGCTCGGTGCCGGCTGGGCCACGACGATCCTGCGCGTGATCGTGCCGAACATCTGGACCGGGATCTTCTCCGCGGCCTTCATCTCGATCGCCGTGGTGCTCGGCGAGTACACGATCGCGAGCCTGAGCGGCTACCAGAACCTCCAGGTCGTGATCGTCCTGATCGGCAAGAGCGACGGCCCGACCTCGGTGGCGGCGTCGCTGGCCACGCTGCTCTTCGGCACCGCGCTGCTGCTCCTGCTCTCGTTGCTCACGAACCGGCGTCGCCGCTCGGGACCCGAGCTCACCGAGGACGTGGCACCCATCCCCACCACTCTGACGGAAGGGTCCTGACGTGGCCGACACCGAAGCTGCCGCCGGTCCTGCGGGCCTGGCCGTCGAGCTGCTCGACCTGGGCCGACACTACGGCCGGGTGCGCGCTCTCGACGGCCTGACGCTGCGTATCGAGCCCGGGGAGCTGGTCGCACTGCTGGGACCGTCCGGGTGCGGGAAGACGACTGCGCTGCGGATCCTCGCGGGCCTGGACCAGCCGACGTCCGGTGAGGTGCTCCTGGACGGTCGGGACATCACCCACGTGCCGGCGAACAAGCGCGACATGGGGATGGTGTTCCAGGCCTACAGCCTGTTCCCGCACCTGACCGTGACCGACAACGTCGCGTTCGGCCTGAAGCTCCGCGGCCAGGACCACCGCCGGCGCCGGGCTCGTGCCCAGGAGGTGCTCGAGCTGGTCGGGCTGAGCGAGCACGCCCACCGCTATGCGCACCAGCTCTCCGGCGGGCAGCAGCAACGGGTGGCGCTGGCGCGGGCGTTGGCGATCGAGCCGTCGGTGCTGCTGCTCGACGAGCCCCTGTCGGCGCTCGACGCGAAGGTCCGGGTGCAGCTGCGCGACGAGATCCGCCGGGTCCAGCTCGAGGTCGGGACCACCACCGTGTTCGTCACCCACGACCAGGAGGAGGCGCTCGCCGTCGCCGACCGGGTCGGCGTGATGAAGGACGGCAAGCTCGAGCAGCTGGCCGCTCCGGCCGACCTGTACGCCAACCCGGCGACCCCGTTCGTCGCCGAGTTCGTCGGACTGAGCAACCGGCTCCCCGGCGAGATCCGGGACCATCAGGTGCAGGTCCTCGGCACGAGGCTGCCACTCCTGGCCGGCTCGATCACGGCCGGAAGCGGCACCGCGATGGTCCGCCCGGAGGCGCTCGACCTTGCAGCGGACCAGAACGGGACCGCCACGGTGACCGCGGTCGCGTTCCTCGGCCCGTTCTCCCGGGTGCACTGCACCCTCGCAGACGGCACGCCCGTCTCGGCCCAGATGTCGAGCTCGGCAGCGCGTGAGTTCCGGGTCGGGGACAGAGTGCGGATCGACGTCGAGCCGGCCGCTGTGCTGGTCGTGCCGCGGTAGCCGGCGTCGTCAGGCCGGGCCGTGATCGAGGCCCAGCTGCGCGAGGAGCTGGCGGGTGTCGGGCACGAACGCGACCTCGGGGTCGGCGAGCAGCGCGGCGAGCTCGGCCAGGCGTGGCCCAGCGACCCTCGGCGACCTCCTCGGGCTGGTGCCGGACCAGTCCGTCCCAGACCACCTCGATAGGCGTGCTCGAAGCAGCGGACGGTGTCGTCCTGGTAGAGATGCGTGCCCAGCGCTCTGAGCGGGACCCCGGTGACGCCGAGCTCCTCCGCCAGCTCGCGGGCCGCCGACGCGTCCGGGTCCTCGCCGACTGCGATCACGCCACCGGCCGCGGCATCCCAGTGCCCCGGCGCCCAGTCCTTCGTGTCGCTGCGCCGGTGGAGGTAGATCCGGCCCGCCGGGTCGCGGACGAGCACCGCGGTCGCCGAATGGAGCAGATTGTCGCGGCGTACGACGGAGCGCGGCGCCGTGCCGACGACTCGGCCGGCCTCGTCGACGACGGCGACCTGCTCCTCGGTCACATGTTCACCGCGACGTACTTGGTCTCCAGGTACTCCGCGATGCCCTCGTTGCCGCCCTCGCGCCCGATGCCGGACTGCTTCACGCCGCCGAACGGCGCGCCGGCGTTGGAGACCAGGCCCTGGTTGAGGCCGATCATCCCGGTCTCGAGCGCCTCGCAGACGCGCAGGGCGCGCTTGAGGTCACGGGTGAAGACGTAGGACGACCAGGCCGAACTCGGTCGTGTTCGCGGCCGCGATCGCCTCCTCGTCGGTGGCGAACGTCGCGATCGGCGCCACCGGGCCGAAGATCTCCTCGGTGAGCAGCCGGGCGTCGGCGGTGACCCCGGTGAGCACCGTGGGCTCGAAGAAGTAGCCGGCGCCGTCCGCCCTTGCCGCCGCCGATGAGCGCAGTCGCGCCGCTTGCCCGACCGCGTCGTCGACGAGCTCGGCGACCTTGTCCTGCTGGGCCGCGTCGATGAGCGGGCCGACCTCGACGCCGTCCGTCGGTCGCCGTGCCCGACCCGGATCGCGCCCATCCGCTCGGCCAGTCTCCGGCCGAACTCCTCGGCGACCGACTCGTGCACGTGGAACCGGTTGGCAGCCGTGCAGGCTTCGCCGACGTTGCGCATCTTGGCCAGCATCGCGCCGTCGACGGCGGCGTCGAGGTCGGCGTCCTCGAAGACCAGGAACGGAGCGTTGCCACCGAGCTCCATCGAGACCTTGAGCACCTGGTCGGCGGCCTGGGCGATCAGCTTGCGGCCGACCTCGGTCGACCCGGTGAAGCTGAGCTTGCGCAGCCGCGGGTCGGCGATCAGCGGGGCCGAGACGCTCGCCGGAGCTGCATCGCGGTGATCACGTTGAGCACGCCCGGCGGCAGCCCGCACTCCTCGAGCAGCCGGCGCGAGCGCGAGCATCGACAGCGGCGTCTGGTGCGCCGGCTTGACCACCATCGTGCAGCCGGCCGCGATCGCCGGCCCGATCTTGCGGGTGCCCATCGCGTTCGGGAAGTTCCACGGGGTGATGAAGAAGCACGGGCCGACCGGCTGGCGCATCACCAGCACCCGGCTCTGCCCGTTGCCGGCGGTCTTGTAGTAGCCGTCGACGCGCAGCGCCTCCCCGGAGAACCAGCGGAAGAACTCCGCGGCGTACGCGATCTCGCCCCTCGACTCGGCGACGCGCCTTGCCCATCTCGAGGGTCATCAGCAGGGCGAGCTCGTCGGCGCGCTCGTTGAGCGCCAGGAAGGCCCGGTGCAGGATCTCCGAGCGCTCGTTCGGCGGCGTCGCGGCCCACGAGGCCTGCGCGGCGACCGCGGCGTCCAGCGCGGCCACGGCGTCCTCGCGGCGTCGCGTCGGCCACCTCGCACAGCGACTCGCCCGGTCGCCGGGTCCTCGACCGCGAACGTCCCGCCCCCGGTGGCCGCATCCCGCCACTCCCCGCCGATCAGCAGCTGCTTCGGGACGGCGTCGACGACCTTGCGCTCCTCGGGTCCGAGTTCGTTGTGTCGCTCATCAGGCATTCCTCCCAGTCGGATGCTCCGCGCCCACCCTAGAGTCGTGGCGTACGCATCGTCAGCCTGCGCCCCTCGACGACCGAGATCCTGCTCGCCGCGCTGCTGCACCCTCGGCCCGAAAACCCGTTGCTCCACCGTCCGGCGCGCTGTCATCCTCGGTGCGTTCCGCGGACGCCGTCCGCG
Organism: uncultured Actinomycetota bacterium; assembly: GCA_963731485.1. Classification (GTDB taxonomy): domain Bacteria; phylum Actinomycetota; class Actinomycetes; order Propionibacteriales; family Nocardioidaceae; genus Marmoricola. Next base: position 19,992 of record CAVSVQ010000005.1, on the reverse strand, counting down.
ACCGGAGAGAGGAGAGGTGACATGCAGATCACTGCCGTTGGCGTGCCCACTGCCCGCCACTCCTCGACTCTCTGGAGCACCCTTGATCTCGCACGACCCGGCGTCGCTCGACGCTGACCTCACCGACGCTGACCTCACCGACCCGGACTCCACCGACCCGGATCCCACCCTCGCTGACTTCTCCTTCGACTACCGGGCGATCGACGACCCGGAGGACGGTCAGCGCTTCACCCGCTACTGGGACCTCGAGCCGCTGATGCGCGGCCCCCAACCGGCCCCGGACTGGCTGGTCACCGATCGCGCCGCGATCGAGACCGAGCTGGGCGTCCTCAAGACCGGCAAGGAGGCCGATGTCTTCGTGCTCGAGCGTGCGGCCCCTCCGCAGCTCGGCGACGCCGCGTGCCTGCTGGCCGCGAAGCGCTATCGCAGCACCGAGCACCGCACCTTCCACCGCAACGCGGACTACACCGCGGGCCGGCGCACGCGGGACTCCCGGGAGGCACGGGCGATGGCGAAGAAGACGGCGTTCGGCCGTCAGGCCGCCGCGACCCAGTGGGCGTGGGCCGAGTGGGAGTCACTGACGCGCTGCTACGAGGCCGGCGTACCGGTCCCGTACCCGGTGCAGATCGACGAGACCGAGATCCTGATGGAGCTGGTCACCGACGACGGCCACGCCGCGCCGCGCCTGGCCGCGACCCGGCCCGACGACCGGCTGCTGAGGTCCTGGTTCGACCAGCTGCGGGAGGCGATGCTGACGCTCGCACGGATGGGCGTCGCCCACGGCGACCTCTCGCCGTACAACGTCCTGGCCGCCGGCGAGCGACTCGTCCTGATCGACCTCCCCCAGGTCGTCGACCTGGTCGTGAACCCCCTCGGTGCCGAGTTCCTGCAACGCGACTGCCACAACATGTGCACCTGGTTCGTGCGCCGCGGGCTCGAGGTCGACGAGCACGAGCTTTTCGCCGAGGCGCTCGCCGCGGCCTGGTGACGGTGCCGAGCGGTGCTCAGCCGGCCCGACGGAGGTCATCGGTCGACCCGACCAGCCGTCGGTAGTGGTCGAGCAGGACCTGGTTGACGGCGTGCCACGACCGGTCCCGAACCCCCGCCCGGGCGGCCCGTCCCATCCGGATGCGCCGCCACGGGTCGGCGGCCAGCGACTCCACGGCGACGCGCAGCGCCTCGGCATCACCGGGCCGGTAGCGCAGCCCGTTCACGTCGTCGACGACCAGGTCGCGCGGGCCTCCGGCGTCCGGCGCCACCACCGGGACACCCGCCGCGAGCGCCTCCTGCGCGGCCTGGCAGAACGTCTCGGTGCTGCCGGTGTGGACGAAGACGTCGAACGACGCGACGATCCGGCCGAGGTCCTCACCGTGGCGCACACCGAGGAAGCACGCCCCCGGGAGCAGGCTGCGCAGGCGCGACTCCTCGGGTCCGCCGCCGACGAGGACGAGGCGTACGCCGGGACGACGGTCGAGCGCAGCCAGCAGGTCGAGCTCCTTCTCGGCCGCGAGCCGGCCGACGTAGCCGACCAGCAGATCGTCGTCGGTCGCGCCGATCTGGTCACGAAGGTCCCTGGTGCGACGAGCCGGGTCGAACTGGACGGTGTCGACTCCGCGCGGCCAGAGCGCGCACCGCTCGACCCCGAGGCCGCGGAGCTGCTCCAGGCTGGCGGTCGAGGGAGCCAGCGTCACGTCCGCGGGACGATGGATCGAGGTGGTCAGACGCCGCATCAGGCCGGCCGCACCCGGGAACGGGTAGCGCTCGGCGAAGCCGACCAGGTCGGTCTGGTAGACCGCGACGACGGGCACGCGGCGCTCGCGGGCGACCGCTCCGGCGGTCCTGCCCAGGAGTGCCGGCGAGGCGAGGTGGACGACGTCGGGGCGGACCTCGTCGAAGATCCGCCGCAGGGTGGCACGCGAGGCCAGCCCCACGGGGAAGTCGCGGTAGGTCGGCATCGCGACGCTGGTCACCCGCCGGATCCGGGTGCCGGCGTACTCGTCCGGACCGGAGGGCGCGACCAGGGTTGCCCGGTGCGGCCCACCGTCGAAGTGGTCGAGCAGCCGGCGCACCGAGTTGGTGACGCCGTTGACCTGCGGCAGGAACGACTCCGAAATCACGAGGATCCGCACATCGACGAACGTAGGAAGGACGCCGTAACGCGAAGGAAGACGGCTGGTTCGTGTCGGTGAACGTCGCATGCACAGCTGGGGACCGATCCGCCCGAGTGCGACGACATCCCGGACTCACCGACTGCGAGCTGGTGCGCAGCCGCCGGGTGGACTCCCGGCCCTCGGGAGGCCGTAGTCTCACCTCGTGCCCGACGTGGAGATCGAGACTCTCGCCGAGCTCGACGCGCTGGTCGCCGCGGGTGCCCGCTCCCTGCGCGGGATGCACCTGCAGTCGCTGGACCTCGGCGGACGCGCACCGCTCCTCGCGGGGATCGAGGTCACGGGCGCGGTCTTCCTGGGGTGCCGGTTCGCCGAAGGGCCGGTCCCGGGCGGCGAGGAGGACGTCCGGCGGCGAGGCGGGCTGGTCTTCCCGAGCGTGCCCGACGTGCCGGTCGATCCGTATCGGGCGACGCTCTACTCCCCCGACGAGCTCTACCGCGGACTCGACCACGGGTACGACGCGACGCCCGACGCGCGCGCGTACGCGTGGTCTCGACGCCCGAGGTCCCTGGACCGCACCCTCGCCCAGGCCCTGCACGACCACGCGATCGACGACGCGCTCGAGGAGTTCGCCGGCCACCGCAGCATCGTCGGGGTGCTGGGGGGCCACGCGATCGAGCGGGGATCGCCGGCGTACCTCGACGCCGTTCGGCTCGGGCACGCCCTCGGCGACCACCACACGGTCGCCACGGGAGGCGGCCCCGGAGCGATGGAGGCGGCCAACCTCGGCGCCCTCCTGGCCGGTTCGCCGGACGCCGACGTCGTCGCGGCCGTCGAGACCCTCGCGACGGTCCCGTCGTTCCGGGACGTCACCGCGTGGGCGCGGGTCGCGCTGGAGGTGCGCGGTCGGTGGCCGCGTGGCGCGGTGTCCCTGGGCGTGCCGACCTGGTTCTACGGCCACGAGCCGCCCAACGTGTTCGCGAGCGCCATCGCGAAGTACTTCCGCAACGCCATCCGCGAGGACGTCCTCCTGCGCGTGTGCCGCAGCGGGCTGGTGTTCCTGCCCGGAGTGGCCGGGACGGTGCAGGAGGTGTTCCAGGCGGTCTGCGCCGACTACTACGCCCCGCACGGCACCGAGATCCCGCTCGTCTTCGTCGGGCGGTCGTACTGGTCGCGCGAGCTGCCGGTCGAGGGCCTGGTGACCGCGCTGGGTCGCGGCCGCGCATTCGCCGTCCGGACCCACCTCGTCGACCAGCCGGACGAGGTCGTGCCACTGCTGCTCGACGGGCGCTGAGGAGGGCTCAGGTGCCCGCGCGGTCCTCGCCGGGACGCCGCAGCCGCCACGGCTCGAGGCGGCGGTAGCCCTTGACCGCGGTACGCCGCATCCGCCGCAGGTCGAACGCTTCGTCGTCGTGCAGCTCCTCGGCGAGCTCCTTGTCGACCAGCACCTTGCCCGGGCGCGCGACCGAGGTGAGCCGGGCCGCGATGTTGACCGTCGGACCGAAGACGTCACCGAGCCGGCTGAGCACCGTGCCCCACGCAACGCCCGACGCGCAGCTGCGGGAAGTCCTCGTCGTGCAGGTGCTCCTCGACGAGCTCCAGCGCGATGTGCGCGGCGGCCGCCGGGTCGTCGGCGGCGAAGAGGATCTCGTCCCCGATCGTCTTGATGATCCGGCCCTCGTGGGAGGACACGATCGCCAGCGCCCGCGCCTCGAACACGTCGACCAGGCGGGCCAGCTCCTCCTGCTTCAGCGACCTCGTCTGCCGGGTGTACCCGACGATGTCGGCGAAGCCGATCCCGGCGTTGACCGCGCCCTCCTCGTCGGCGGGCGGCGCGAGCAGCAGCCGGGACGCGGCGCTGAGCACGTGCCGACGCCAGATGTAGTTCTGCACCTGCTCGATCACCGGCGTGATCTCGGCGACCACGTCCGCGAGCTCACCGGCCTCCAGACCGGTCGGGTCGACGGCCCGTCCCAGCAGACCGAGCTGCCACTCGGCCAGCCGGGCGAAGCTGCGGCCCAGCGTCCGGATCAGGGCGGACTCGTCGTCCTCGTTGATCATGCCGAGCTCGTGCAGCCGCTGGGTCAGGCGCATCGCCTCGAGGTCCGCCTGGGTGAAGGCGACCTCGTCGTCGTCGACGGCGGTGAACCCGAGCGACCGCCACCGCTGTCGGGCCAGCTCCATGTCGATCCCGACCTCGGCCGCGATCTCGGGCCCGGTCAAGGTCGGGTGGCTGCCGAGGAGATGCTCCTCGAGCAGCTCGACGATCTGCTGCGGGTCGAGCCGCCCGGCGCTCGTCGCTCGGCTCAGGGGCCATGCCTACGAGCCGAGTCGGTCGGCCGTGGTCCCGCGCAGCGCATCGCCGAACGCCGGGACCTCGCTCGAGCAGCTGCTCGAGCGACTCCTTGGTGAAGTGGATCACCTCGAGCGGGGTCAGGCTGACCACGCTCGCCGAGCGCAGCTTGTGGTTGACGATCGCCATCTCGCCGATGACGTCACCCGGGCCGAGGCGGGCGACCTCGGTGCCGCCCTTGCGGACCGAGACCTCGCCCTCGACGATCAGGTAGGCCTTGTCGGCCGGCGTCCTCTCCCAGATCAGCGACCAGTCCGCGGGCAGGTGGACGTGGCGGCCGGCGCTGCACCACCGTGCGCAGGTCGTCGTCGCTGAGCGACTCGAGGCGGTTGAGCCGCGCGAGCTTCTCGGGCTGTGGCGCGTCTGCCATCGTTCGGCCTCCTTCGACTGGATCGTGGGTCCCCGTGCGCATCCTTCCGCGTCTGGCCGGGACGGGTGTCCACCGAGGTGTCGGTCCCCGCGAGCCCGCGGTCCAGACCGGGACGTGACCGCACGGGACACATCGCGTCGTTGGGGTGGCATGGAGTTGTCCCGTCGCGGACGTGCTGCGCTCTGCTGCAGTCGTCGCCGGTGCCGCGGCCGTCGCCCCCGATCTTCGGATCCCTGGCCGAGGCCGCCGTCGCCGGCACGGCACGGCCGGCACGACGCTCGCGCAGCACCTAGGCCCGGGCACGCGCGATGCCAAGGGCTACGCCAAGGTCGTCGCCGCTACGCCGGCGAGCCCTGGACGGTCCGCACCGACCTCGGCATCGCTGCGGACGAGGGTCGGGCGGCGTGCCGGCAGGGCCTGCTGGCGTTCGCCCAGTTCAGCGACATCCACGTGGTCGACCACCAGTCCCCGGGACGGGTCGAGTGGCTCGACCGCTTCGAGGACCCGAACGACGAGAACCTCGTGACCGGGCTGCTGTCCTCGTCGTACCGACCGCACGAGATGCTCACCGCCCAGGTCGCGGACGCGATGGTGCAGGCGGTGAACGCGATCAGGCGCGGCCCGGCGACCGGCAAGGCCGCTCGCGTTCATGATCGAGACCGGCGACAACTCCGACAACTGCCAGAAGAACGAGGTCCGCTGGAACATCGACATCCTCGACGGCCAGCACGCGTGCGGCCCGACAGCGGCAGCCACTCGCGCTACGAGGGCGTGATGGACAACAACGTCCTGTACTACGACATCCACTACTGGCACCCCGAGGGCACTGCCGCTGCTCAAGAAGGCCGACATGCTGCGCGCCGACCACGGCTTCCCGGTCGTCAAGGGCCTCCTCGACGCTGCGCGGCGACCGTTCGACGCCGCCGGTCTCGACATCCCCTGGTACACCTGCTTCGGCAACCACGACGGCCTGATCCAGGGCAACTTCCCGGCGAAGACCACCCAGCTCTCAGCGCTCTGCACCGGGCCGGTGAAGATCATCACGCTGCCGCCGGGCATCAGCCAGAGCGACGTGCTCAACGCCCTGCAGCACAACCAGCTCGACGAGCTGCTGGCCAGCATCCTCACCCTGCCCGGGATCCGCCTGGTCACGCCCGACCCGGACCGCAAGAGCCTCAGCCGGACCCAGGTCGTGCAGGAGTACTTCAACACCACCAGCTCGCCGAGCGGCCACGGCTTCACCGCGCAGAACCGTCGCGGACGGCACGGCGTACTACTTCTTCGACCAGGACGACTTCCGGTTCGTCGTGATGGACTCGGTGAACCCCAACGGCTACGCCGACGGCTCGCTCGACCAGGCGCAGTTCGACTGGCTCCAGGCGACGATCGGCAGCGCCGACGGACAAGGCCGTGATGGTGTTCAGCCACCACACCAGCGACCACGATGAGCAACCCGCTGGTGCTCACCGGCCTGGACCCGAGCCCGCGCGTGCTCGGCCCGGCCGTCGTCGACTACCTGCTCTCCCAGCCGCAGGTGATCGCCTGGGTCAACGGCCACACCCACGTCAACGCGATCACCGCGCACGCGCGCACCGACGGCAGCGGTGGCTTCTGGGAGATCAACACCGCCTCGCACATCGACTGGCCCGCAGCAGGCGCGACTGATCGAGGTGGCCGACAACCAGGACGGCACGCTGTCGATCTTCACCACGATCATCGACCACGCCGCAGGCGCGGCCGACTACACCGAGCTGGGCACCACGCTCGAGCTCGCGGCGATCTCCCGCGAGCTGTGCGCCAACGACCCGCAGACCGACCTCGACGCCCACCGTGGCCCGGCCTCGGCGCGCAACACCGAGCTGCTGGTCGCGACGCCGCCCGGCCTGCTGGGTGGCTCCTGCGCGCCGGTGGCCGCGACCGAGCCGGTGCCAGCGCCTGGCCTAGGACTCGACCGCGGCCAGCTGCCCGCAGGCGCCGTCGATCTCGCGGCCGCGGGTGTCGCGCACGGTGGTCGGCACGCCCTTGGCCTCGAGCCGGCGGACGAACTCCTTCTCGTCGTGCGGGTCGGAGGCCGTCCACTTCGAGCCGGGCGTCGGGTTGAGCGGGATCAGGTTCACGTGCACCCAGCCCCAGCGCTTCTCATCGGGCGCAGCCACGAGCTTCAGCACGTCGGCCAGCAGGTCGGCCCGCCACGCCTGGTCGTTGATGCCGCGCATCATGGCGTACTCGATCGAGACCCGGCGCTTGGTCCTGCGCGCGTAGTCCCAGGCCGCGTCGACGGTCTCGGCGACCGAGAAGCGGGTGTTGATCGGCACCAGCTCGTTGCGCAGCTCGTCGTCGGGCGCGTGCAGGCTCAGCGCGAGGGTCACCGGGAGGCCCTCGTCGGCGAGCTGCCTCATCCGCGGCACCAGCCCGACCGTGCTGACCGTGATGCCGCGCGCGGACATGCCCAGCCCGTCGGGCGTCTTGTCGGTGAGCCGGCGCACCGCGCCGATGACGGCGGCGTAGTTGGCCATCGGCTCGCCCATGCCCATGAACACCACGTTGGAGACCCGTCCCGGCCCGCCGGGCACCTCGCCGCGCGCCAGCGAACGTGCCCCGGCGACCACCTGCTCGACGATCTCGGCGGTCGACATGTTGCGCTGCAGGCCGCCCTGGCCGGTCGCGCAGAACGGACACGCCATCCCGCAGCCGGCCTGGCTGGAGACGCACATGGTGGTGCGGCCCGGGTAGCGCATCAGCACCGACTCGACCAGGGCCCCGTCGAACAGCTTCCAGAGCGTCTTGCGGGTGGTGCCCCGATCGGCCTCGAGCGTGCGCAGCGGCGTCATCAGATCAGGAAGCAGGCCCGCGACCAGCTCCTCGCGCTGGCCGGCGGGGAGATCGGTCATCTCCGCCGGGTCGTCGACGAGCCGCGAGAAGTAGTGCGTCGAGAGCTGCCGGGCACGGAACCCGGGCAGGCCGAGCTCCTCCAGCCGTGCCTTGCGCTCGGCTGGAGTGAGGTCGGCGAGGTGCCGCGGCGGCTTGCCGCGGCCCTTCGGCTCCTCGAAGACGAGGGGCAGGGTCTTGACCGGTTCGTCCATGACCGGGCGATTCTCCCACTCGAAAGTCGGTACGCCGAATCGTGTGAACCTTCCCGTCCTCGGGTCCGTGGTGTCAGATGTGGAGGTGGTCCGCACGCCTGATCTGGACGAGCAGCTGATGCGCACCGCGTGCGAGCAGCATGCCGACGCGTTGTGGAGCTTCTGCCTGCGCCTGACCCGCGGCGACGCGGGCCGGGCCGAGGACATCGCCCAGGAGACGCTGCTGCGGGCCTGGAAGCACCCGAGCGTGCTCGGCCGTGAGCCCGAGGGCGTCCGGGCCTGGCTGTTCACGGTCGCGCGCAACGTCGCGATCGACTCCTGGCGAGCCCGGTCGGTGCGCCCGGAGGAGAGCGCGGACCCCCACGACCTCGAGGTGGTGGCGCCCGACCGCACCGACGACATGCTGCAGCAGTGGCTGGTCGTCGACGCACTCCGGTCGCTCAGCCACGATCACCGAGCAGCGATCGTCGAGTGCTACTACGGCGGCCGCACGATCGTCGAGGCGGCCGAGCGGCTCGGCGTCCCGCCGGGGACGGTGAAGTCCAGGTTGCACTACGGCATGCGAGCGCTGCGGCTCGCCCTGGAGGAGCGGGGGGTGACACGATGACCGCGACGTGCGACTCTGCCGCGGCCTACGTGCTCGGGGCCCTTCCCGCGACCGAGCGGGTCGAGTTCGAGCAGCATCTCGCCGAGTGCGCGGACTGCCGCCAGACCGTGGCCGGCCTCGCTGGCATCCCCGGGCTGCTCTCCCGGGTCTCTCCCGACGACCTGGCCGACCCGGTGCCGGTGCCGGACACCCTGGTGCCGAGGCTGCTGCGCGCCGTGCGCCGGTCGGCGCGACGGCGTCGCCTGGTCGTCGGCACGCTGAGCGCGGCGGCCGTCCTCGTGGCGATCACCGGCACGGCGGTGGTCGTACACCGGTCGAACGACGCCGGCGGCCCGGCGCTGACCGCGATGTCAGCGGTCGTGGACAGCCCGGTGACCGCCAGCGCTGCCCTGGTCACCCATCCGTGGGGCACGGAGATCACGATGGAGTGCTCGTACGCCGACGCGGCCGAGTGGTCCCGTCCCTACGACCTGGTGGCGGTCAACAACCAGGGCGAGGAGCGCACGATCGCCACCTGGATCGTGGGACCGAGCCACCAGGCCGAGGTGGTCGGGTCGGTGCCCTGGCCGCGCGACCACATCGCACGCGTCGAGGTGCGCGCCACGTCGGGCCAGCCGCTGCTGCGGCTCTCCCCGTGACTTCGAGGTTCAGCTGAACACCAGGTAGTGCAGCAGCAGCCAGATCGGGGCGATCGTCGCGAGGAGGGAGTCGATCCGGTCCATCAGGCCGCCGTGGCCGGGGATGATCTGGCTCATGTCCTTGATGCCGAGGTCGCGCTTCATCACCGACTCGACGAGGTCACCGAGCGTCGCCATCACGACGGCGATCAGGCCGAGGACGACGCCGACCCACCAGTCGCCGTCGAGCAGCCAGACCACGAGCCGCGACCCCACGCCGACGCAGAACAGGATCGACCCGGCGAAGCCCTCCCAGGACTTCTTCGGCGAGATCACCGGCGCCATCGGATGCCGGCCGAACAGCACCCCGGCGACGTACCCGCCGATGTCGCTAGGCGATGGTGACCAGGATGAACGCGATGATGCCGCGGACGCCGTCGTCGACGTGGCTCGGCCTCCCACCGGTCGCCGCCCTCGGCCAGCATCAGGGCGACGAACGAACCCAGGAACGGCACGTAGACCAGGGTGAACACCGCAGCGGAGGCGTTCTGGACGAACCCGTCGACGCCGCGGCGCAGCAGCCACAGCATGGTCACCAGAGCGCTGACTGCGGTCGCGGTGACCAGGGCCGGAGCGCCCCAGCAGTACGCCACGGCGACCATCACCACACCGCCGGCCATCAGTGGCTGCTCGGGGATGTCGATCCCCTTGGCCGCGAGCCCGCGGTGCAGCTCCCAGACCGCCACGACGACTGCCGCGGCCACGATCAGCATGAAGGCGGCCTTGAAGAAGAACAGCGAGCCGGCGATCGCGACGAGCAGCACCGACGGCGGAGGTGATCGCGGCCGGCAGGTTGCGACCGGCGCGGCCGTAGTCCTTCTGCGGCGGCGGTGAGGCCGCATCGGTCGAGGTCATGATGGGGCGCTCAGACCTCGATCAGCTCGGATTCCTTGTGCTTGAGCAGCTCGTCGATCTGGTCGGTGTGCTTCTTGGTCATCGCGTCGAGTCGCTTCTCGGCGCCCGCGACGTCGTCCTTGCCGACCTCGCCGTCCTTCTCCAGCCGCTCGAGCTCCTGCTTGGCGTGGCGCCGGATGTTGCGCACCGAGACCCGGCCCTCCTCGGCCTTGGTCCGCGCAACCTTGATGTACTCCTTGCGGCGTTCCTCGGTCAGCTCGGGGAAGACGCAGCGGATCAGCTTGCCGTCGTTGGACGGGTTCACGCCGAGGTCGGAGTCGCGGATCGCCTTCTCGATCGCCGGCATCGCGTTCACGTCGAACGGCGAGACCAGGATGATCCGCGCCTCGGGCGAGGTGAACGACGCCAGCTGCTGGACCGGCGTCGGGGTGCCGTAGTACTCAGCGGTGAGCTTGGCGAACATGCTCGGATTGACGCGACCCGCCCGGATGGCCGCGAACTCCTCGCGCGCCACGCCCACGGCCTTGTCCATCTTCTGGTCGGCCTCGTTCAGGGTCTCGTTGATCACTGGAGGTTCTCCTTGTGTCCGCTGCTCACCAGGGTGCCGATCTTCTCACCCTGGACCGCCTTGAGGATGTTGCCCTCGGGCTCGATGCCGAACACGATCATCGGCAGGTCGTTCTCCATGCACAGTGCGAACGCCGTCGCGTCGGCCACCTTGAGGCCGGAGCCGAGCGCCTCCTGGAAGGTCAGCTCGTCGTACTTGATGGCGCCGGGATCGCGGTTCGGGTCGGCGCTGTAGACGCCGTCGACACCGTTCTTGCCCATCAGCACGACCTCGCACTTGGTCTCCAGGGCCCGCTGGGCAGCCACCGTGTCGGTGGAGAAGTACGGCAGCCCGGCGCCGGCGCCGAAGATCACGACACGGCCCTTCTCGAGGTGTCGGATCGCGCGACGCGGGATGTACGGCTCGGCAACCTGGCCCATCGTGATCGCGGTCTGGACCCGGGTCTCGATGCCCTCCTTCTCGAGGAAGTCCTGCAACGCCAGGCAGTTCATGACGATGCCGAGCATGCCCATGTAGTCCGCGCGCGCACGGTCCATGCCACGCTGCTGGAGCTCGGCGCCGCGGAAGAAGTTGCCGCCACCGGTGACCACGGCCACCTGGACGCCGGTGTGCACGACCGACGCGATCTCGCGGGCAATCGTCTGGACGACGTCGGGGTCGACGCCCGACCTTGCCGCCGCCGAACACCTCGCCGGACAGCTTGAGCAGGACCCGGTGGTACGTCATCGCTTCTCCCCCGCCTGGGTGGTTGAGCCTGCCGAGACGGCGAAGGCCGGTCCGATGGTCGAACTCTCGCTCATCGGGCCGGCCTCCTCGTGCTTCGTCTTGGTCGAAACCTAACGGATGCGTGCCTGGATCAGGCACCGACCTCGAAGCGGGCGAACCGCTTCACGGTGGTCCCGGCCTCGTCCAGCACCTGCTTCACGGTCTTCTTCGACTCGGTGACCGACTCCTGCTCGAGGAGCACGATCTCCTTGAAGAAGCCGCCCAGACGGCCCTCGACGATCTTGGCGACAGCCGCCTCCGGCTTGCCCTCCTCGAGGGTCTTCTTCTCGAGGACGTCGCTGCTCGGCGGCCACGATGTCGGCCGGGACGTCCTCGCGGGTGAGGTACTTCGGCCGCATCGCGGCGACCTGCATCGCGGCGCCCCGAGCGGCGGCCTCGTCGCCGTCGTACTCGACGATGACGCCGACGGCCGGCGGCAGGTCCGCTGCCCGCTTGTGCAGGTAGACGACCGAGGGACCCTCGAAGTAGGCGACCTCGCCGAGCTCGATCTTCTCGCCGATGGTGATGGCGAGGCCTTCCGACGATCTCACCGACGGTCGTGCCGTCGATCGTGACGGCGCGGAGGGTCGTCGACGTCGCCGGCCTTCGCCTCGGCGGCCGCGTCGGCGATCTTCTGCGCGGTCGCGACGAAGTCGTCGTTCTTCGCGACGAAGTCGGTCTCGCTCTTCAGCTCGACCAGTGCGCCGCCGGACGCGGCGACCAGTCCGGCGGTGGCCTCGCGCTCACCCGCGCGCTTCTCGGCCTTCGCCTGGCCCTTGACCCGCAGGATCTCGACGGCCTTGTCGAAGTCGCCGTCGGCCTCCTCGAGGGCCTTCTTGGCATCCATCATGCCCGCGGCGGTCAGGTCGCGGAGCTTCTTGACGTCGGCAGCGGTGATCGCCACGCGTCAGTCCTCCTTCGTCTCGTCAGTGGTCTCTCGGCGGCAGCCTCGGCGGGCGCCTCGGTGGCAGCAGGCGCCTCGGCGGGCTCTTCGGCGGCAGCAGGTGCCTCGGCGGGCGCCTCGGCGACTGCGGCGGCCGCGGTCCGCCTCGGCGGCGGCTCCGGTCGCCTCGGCGGCCGGGGTCGCCTCGGTGGCGGCACCCTGCTCATCGGTGGGGGCACCGGTCGCCTCGACCGCAGCCTTGTCGGCCTCGACCCTGCGAGCAGGTCGCGCTCCCAGTCGGCCAGCGGCTCGTCGGCGCCGATCGCCTTCTCCTCGCCCTCGGTCTTGGCGCCCGAGCGGGCGATCAGGCCGTCGGCGACGGCGTCGGCCACCACCCGGGTGAGCAGGCCGACCGCGCGGATCGCGTCGTCGTTGCCCGGGATCGGGTAGTCGACCACGTCGGGGTCGCAGTTGGAGTCGAGGATCGCGATGATCGGGATCCGGAGCTTGCGCGCCTCCTCGACCGCGAGGTGCTCCTTGTTCGTGTCGACGATCCACACCGCGGACGGCGTCCGGCCCATCTCGCGGATGCCGCCGAGGGTCTTGTCGAGCTTGTCGCGCTCCCGCTTCATCTGCAGGAGCTCCTTCTTCGTGCGACCCGAGCCCGCGACCGTGCTCGAAGTCGATCTCGTCGAGCTCCTTGAGGCGGTTGATCCGCTGGTGCATCGTCGAGAAGTTCGTGAGCATGCCGCCCAGCCAGCGCTGGTTGACGTAGGGCATCCCGACGCGGGTCGCCTGCTCGGCGATCGCCTCCTGGGCCTGCTTCTTGGTGCCGACGAACATGATCGTGCCGCCCTTGGCGACGGTGTCCTTGATGAACGCGTAGCTGGTGTCGATGTAGGACAGCGACTGCTGCAGGTCGATGATGTAGATGCCATTGCGCTCGGTCATGATGAAGCGCTTCATCTTGGGGTTCCAGCGTCGGGTCTGGTGCCCGAAGTGGACGCCGCTCTCGAGGAGCTGGCGCATGGTGACGACGGCCATGCCGGTCTTGCCTCCTGGTAGTGGCCGGGCACGCGACCTCCTGCGCGCGCCCGAACCGATTTTCAGTTCGTTGCAGGCCGGTCGGCCTGCCCTGACGCCTGCGTGGAGGCCTGACCCTCGCGGCCGGGGCCGCTCGGGACTGAAGGTCCCCACCCGCGTTGTTCCGGTCTCCCAGGGGCCAGGGGCTCTTGGAGGCCGGCACGGTGTGCGGGCGTGCGAAGTCAACCCGTACGGGTTGCTGGGCAGAGTCTAGCCGCCGCTCGGCACGGTGTCGAAACGTGGCGCGGCCAGCGTCCCGTCCACAGCCCCGGTCGCACGCCGGCGGTCCACAGCTGCCCGGTCGGCGATGGCCGGGGCGGCCGCGGGACGCCGGACGCTGGCCCGATGAAGGTCTTCCTGCTCGTCGCCGCCCTGCTCGCCGTGCTCGCCGCCGCGCCGAACGACGCCCGCGCCGATGCCCGGGCACGTCCGCGGCCCGCGGTCTGGCCGCTGGATCCGCCGACCGAGGTGGTCGCGCCTTCGACCCGCCGACGACTCGCCTGGGGCGCCGGGCCACCGCGGCGTCGACCTGCTCGGGCGGCCGGGCCAGCCGGTGCGCGCCGCGCTCCCGGGCACGGTCGACGTTCGCCGGGCACGCTCGCCGGCCGCGGAGTGGTCGTCGTCGACCACGGCGCCACGCGGACGACCTACGAGCCGGTCGACCGCCATCGGTCGCGGTCGGCAGCGTCGTCCCGACCGGCGGGGTCGATCGGCCCGCTCCAGGCCGGGCTGCAGCCACTGCTTCCCCCGGGCCTGCCTGCACTGGGGCCTGCTCGCGGAGCGCAGTACCTCGACCCGCTGTCCCTCCTCGGGGCTCGCGCCGGTGCGGCTGCTGCCGCTGCTCGCGCCGGCCCTGGGCGCTCATGCCCTGGGGTGCGCCAGCCGGTATGCCTTTCGCAGCCGCTCGGCGGTGACGTGGGTGTAGATCTGCGTGGTGGCCAGTGACGCGTGGCCGAGCAGCTCCTGGACCGTGCGCAGGTCGGCACCGCCCTCGAGCAGGTGGGTGGCGGCCGTGTGCCGCAGACCGTGCGGGCCGAGGTCCGGGGCACCGGGCACGTCGGCGAGCCGGCGGTGCACCATGCTGCGCACCGCACGCTGGTCGATCGCGCCCGCCGCGGGCCCCGAGGAACAGCGCCGCGCCGGCCCCGTGGCGCCAGCAGCCGCGGCCGGCCCGAGTCGAGCCAGCGCGACGAGCGCCTGGTCGGCCGGGAGCCCGAACGGGCACCGTGCGCTCCTTGCGGCCCTTGCCGAAGACGCGGACGACCCGGCGGGCCCGGTCGACGTCGTCGACGTCGAGCCCGCAGAGCTCGCCCACCCGGATGCCGGTGGCGTAGAGCAGCTCGAGGATCGCGACGTCGCGCAGCCCGACCGGGCTGCCGTCGTCGGCGGCCGCCGCGGCCGCCTCGAGCAGCGCGCGTGCCTCGGCGACGTCGAGCGCCGGAGGCAGCGACGTGTGCGCCCTCGGACTGCCCGAGCTGGGCGCCCGGATCGGCGCTCGGCGCGCCCGGTGCGCAGCGCCCAGGCGGTGAACACCCGCACCGCGGTCGCGCGTCGCGCCATCGTGGTGCGCGCCTTGCCGAGCGTCTGCTGGTTGGCCAGCCAGCTGCGCAGGGTGCGCACGTCGAGGTCGTCCAGCGAGGTCAGCCCGAGCGCGGCGGCGTGCGCCAGCATCCCGCGACACGTCCCCGAGGTAGGCGCGCACGGTGTGCGGCGTGAGGTCCCGCTCGGACACGAGGTGGCGCTCGTACGCCGCGAGCGCGACCGTGAACTCCTTGCCGGGAACTCCTCGGGCAGGTCCACCCGCCCAGCCTAGGAACCCGGCGGCACCGCGCGGGAGGCGCGGCCGGTCGGGCGCGCGGCACCGGCCAGGCGCCAGCGCCCAGCGCGTGCTCGACGAACCCCTGCGCGAGCAGGTCGTCGAGCGCAGTCGTCGGACGCGCGGGCGGCGCCAGGCCCGGCGGTCTGCGCGATCTTGCTCCGCCGACCGCGCCGCGCTGGACCGGGACCGCGTCGAGCACCTGGCGCTGCTCGGCGGTCAGGAGGTCGCGGGGACGGCGCCGGCTCCTGCACCGGTGCCGATCGTGTGCGCGCCGGCCGGGGCGACCGCCTCGAGCACCTCGCGACCGTCGGTGACCAGGAGCGCGCCGCGACGTGCGGATGAGCTGGTGGACCCCGGCCGACGGTGCAGCTGGTCACCGGGCCGGGCACGCCCATCAGCACCCGGCTGAGCCCGGCCGCCCAGTTGGCGGTGTTGAGCGCGCCGCTGCGGATCGCCGCCTCGACGACGACGGTGCCCTGCGTCAGCGCGGCGATCAGCCGGTTGCGGGCCAGGAACCGGATCCGTGGTCGGCGCGCAGCCCGGGGCCGCCTCGGAGACGACCACGCCGACGTCGGCGATGTAGTCGAGCAGCTGCCGGTGGGCGGCGGGATAGGCACGGTCGACGCCGCAGGCGAGCACGGCGACGGTCGGACCCGCGCGCGGCCAGCGCCCCTCGGTGCGCGGCCTGGTCGATGCCGAAGGCAGCTCCGGAGACGACCGTGTGCCCGGCGTCGGCGAGCGCCGCCGCGATGTCGCCCGGCGACGCGCGGCGCCGTAGGTGGTCGCGGACCGGGACCCGACCACCGCGACCGACCGCGTCGCGACCTGGTCGAGCCGACCGGGCCCCTTCACCCACAGCGCGATCGGCACGCCGCCGCGCTCGTGCAGACGTCGGCGCGTGGGCGAGGTCGGCCAGGGCGTCGGGCCACTCCTCGTCGGCGGGGACGACGCACCGGATGCCGCGCCGCTCGGCGCGCTCGAGCTCGGCGCTCGACGTCGACCCCGGCGAGCCGGGCGGCGAGGTCGTCTCTCGAGCGGTCCCGCCGGACTCGCCCTGCTCGCGCAGCTCGGCCAGCACCGCCTGGCGCCGAGCTCGGCGACCAGCCCGGCGAGCCGCGGGTCGCCGGGCTCGCCGACCCGACTGAGCACGACGCGGGCCAGCCGCTCCGGGTCGTGGTCGTGCGCGACTGGCTCACGCGGCACCACCGATCATGTCCAGGTCGAGCGGCGACCGCGGCTCGCGCAGCCGGAGCGCGACCTCGAGCTCGTCGAGGCCCGGCCGGTCGAGCCCGCGCAGGTCGGCGACCGACCAGCTGACCCGGTGCACCCGGGTCGCGCCCCGCCGGGTCAGCGCGCCGCCGTAGACCGCCGGTCGAGCGCGCGCTGCGGCGCGTCGGCCAGCGGCCAGTGCTCGCGCAGCACCGGGCCGGGCACGTGCGCCGTTGAGCCGCCACGGGGTGCCGGCGTACCGCTCGGTCTGTCGTCGCGCGGGCCGCGGTCACGCGGGCGAGCACGGTCGCCGAGGACTCCGGCACCGCGAGCGGGTCGTGAGCGCTCGTGCTGCCTTGACCGGCTCGACGAACCGGGTGATGTCGATCCGGTCGGCGATCGGGCCGGAGAGCTTGCGGCGGTACTCCCGGCGCCTGACCTCGCCGCAGGCGCAGCCGTTGTCGCGCGCGAACGGGTGGTACTCGCCGCACGGACACGGATTGGCCGCGAGCACCAGCATCGCCGCCGGCCGGGTAGGTCGCGTCCTCGTCGCCGCGCGCGATGGTGATCTCGCCCACTCTCCAGCGGCTGGCGGAGCGCCTCGACGATGTCGCTGGGAAGCAGCGGGAACTCGTCGAGGAACAGCACGCCGTGGTGTGCCTTGCTCACCTCGCCCGGGCCGGACCCGGCCGGTGCCGCCGCCGAGGATCGCCGGCCCGCGACGCCGAGTGGTGCGGCGCGCGGAACGGCGGCCGGGTGAGCACCGTCGACGCCCGCGGGCAGGCGCGCCGCACAGCGAATGGATCGCGGTCAGCTCCAGCGACTCCTCGGGGCTCAGGTCGGGCAGGATCGTCGGGAGCCGCTCGGCCAGGGTCGTCTTGCCGGCGCCCTTCGGCCCGGTGAGCATCAGGTGGTGGCCGCCGACCGCCGCCACCTCGAGGGCGTAGCGCGCATCGGCCATGCCGAGCACGTCGACGAGGTCGACCTCCTCGAGTCGCGCGTCGCCGCGCCAGCTGAGCAGCGGCTGCCCGGTGGGCGGCTCGACCGGCGGCGCCTCGGGGAGCTCGTCGCCCCGGAGGAGCGCGACCACCTGGCGCCAGCGACCGGACACCGTACACCTCGACGCCGCCGACGAGCGCGGCCTCGGCGCAGCTGCGGCTCGGGGACCACGACCCGCCGGATGCCACGGCCGCGCCGCGGCCATCACCATCGGCAGCACGCCGGGCACGCAGCCGCAGTCGGCCGTCGAGGGTCAGCTCGCCGATCGAGCACCACGTCGTCGAGCGCACCGGCGGGGAACTGCTCCCCCGACGCCGCCAGCACCGCGACCGCGATCGCGAGGTCGAAGTGCGGACCGCGCTTGGGCAGGTCGGCCGGCGACAGCAGGATCGTGATCCGCTCGGCTGCTCGGCCACTCGAAGCCGCTGTTGGCGATCGCCGACCGGCAGCGGTCCCGGCGCCTCGTTGATCGAGGCGTCCGGGCGCCCGACCAGGTGGTCGCGATCATGCCCTGGCTCACGTCGACCTGGACGTCGACCACGTGCCCGATGCGCACCCTGCAGCGACACCGTGCGCGTGCTCGCCCACATCAGCGCCAGCCCCCGGACGTGCTCGACCTCGGCCGCGTCCGCGTCGCGACCGCAGCACCGCCACGACGTCGAAGCGCACGTCCGCCGGGACGACGGCGTGCGTCGGCGAGCCAGCGCTCCGCCGAGCCGGACCAGCCGCTCGCTCTTGACCGCGTCGACCGCCTCCAGCGGGTGCCCGTACGCCGTGCCGCGGCGCGTCTTGACCTCGCAGAACACCAGCACGTCGCCGTCGCGCAGCACCAGGTCGATCTCGCCGGCGTCGCAGCGCCAGTTGCGGTCGAGCACCTCCAGCCCGTCGTCGACCAGGTGCCGCGCGGCCACCCGTTCGCCGTACGCGCCGAGCGCGACGTTCTGCCTGCCTGTGCTCACGACCACCTCCGCCGGAGAGCCAACGGCAGGGTGGTCCCGCGGCGCAGCATCCACGTCGACGGCTGTGGACCAGCTCCGGCCGGCGGTCCGCTGTGGACCGGAGCCGGCGGGCCGTCAGCCGTCCAGGGACACGTCGTTGCAGGAGGGCTGCTGCACCGCGAACACGTCCGCGCCACCCAGCTCGAGGCCGAGCAGGCTCGACAGCGGCCCGGTGACGACGTCGTTCAGGTTCGATGCGAGCGGGTTGACGACGGCCGAGACGATGTTGGTGTACACCGAGGCCAGGAGGCTCGCCTGCGACACCCCGAGCGGCAGCACGCCGAGCAGCGTCATCGACAGGTGACCCGAGCCCAGCTGGCGGCACCACCACACCGGAGCCGCTGCTCACCGGTCGGCCGTAGCTGTCGGTGGGGATCCGGATCGAGACCGGTGTTCGTCCCGGCCGGCGCACAGCGTCGACGTTGCCGACGACCTTCGCGACCACAGGCCCAGAAGCTTCAGGTCCACGCTCAGCCCGGTGGAGATCTGGGCGAGCGACGACGCCACCGCGACGTCCATGCCGTCCGGCGGCCCGCACACGATCTTCGTCAGGGTCCCGGTCGCGTCCGCGAGGGAGAGGCTGAAGGTCACGGTGCTGGACGCAGCCAGGCCCAGCAGGTTCAGGTTCGACAACGTGGCGGTCACGTCGAGGGACACCTGTGAGGTGTGCGCAGAGGAGCCGAGGTGGCCGCAGTGCACGATCGGAGCCTGGATCACGTGCAGCGACGACCGTCACGCCGGCGACGTTCGGCACGCCGGCGGTGATGCTCGGGATGGCCAGCGCATTGGTGCCGTTGGCGATGAACGCGCTGCCCGCGACCAGGTCGAGCAGGTTGATCGAGGTCTGCCGAGCGCCGAGCCCGCTCCGGAGTCGATCGCGATCAGGTCGCTGAACTTGAAGGTCGACAGCGAGCTGAAGCTGGCACTGGCGAGCTGGTTCATCAGCGCGATGTTCGCGGCCGATCCGCCGCTGCTGGACAGCGCCGTCGCGGACGCCGAGAACAGGTGATGGCGGAGTGATGAGTTCGACCACTCGCTCCAGCATGGCAAAGGCTGCCCCATGCAAGAAAGAAATAAACACGACAACACATCGGCCTTGCCGCGCCCGCACTGTCACTCCACCACACTCATTCAATCATCAGCAGGTGGGGAGGAGGCTTCATGTCGTTGCAGCACAACTAAACCAACATGAAGAAAGCAGCCAAAGGAAAGTGAGGCACAGCAATAACAGCAGCAGCACCAGAGCCGTGGAGGCTGGAGTCTGCAGCGAGCATGAAGCCCTGAGATGCTACACAAACCATTGCAGGGATGCCGTCGGCATCAAAGAATCACGTGAAGATGGCCCCCGGATAGACCACGTGCTCCTCGTCGATGCGGGCTCGGCTAACAGATCCGGTATAGCAATACGGCACGTTGCGGCCTAACCATTGATGGAGCCCGCGGGCAGGTCTCCGGGTGCGGCGGCTGCAGGCTAAATCATTCACAATGAATATGCCAAGGTGCAGCACCACATCAAGCAGGTCCGTGCGGGTCGCGCGGCAGAGCTAATTGGATGTTCACAACCTGACAAAGGAGACGACCGAGACACGCAGCAGCGAAGCGGCAATCAACAATG
>CAVSVQ010000004.1:0-1140015 GCA_963731485.1 uncultured Actinomycetota bacterium | reverse complement strand
TCTTGCCGCCTCGGCTCAGTTCGTGTTGCTAAGATGCCCCAGAGCATCTGGCGGATCCGGCGCTGCAGGTGCGTGCGCTGGCGACCCGTGGCCGGCTCCTCCGCCGCCTCGCTCGCCTGCTCGGTCTCCGCCAATGTGTCACTCATCGCAGGGTGATCAACGACGACGAGTCACCGAAGCAACGGCCGGACGCACATCGAGGATGTAGACGAAGGCCGCCACCGTGCCCGCGAGCATCAGGAACATGCTCGGCAGGACGACGTCGGCGACGAACGCCAGGCCCAGGATCCACAGCCACGCGGTCTTGGTGAGCTTGTCCGCCGCCGTGAACGACGCCCCCGGGCGGAGCGTCGCGTCGGCGAGCGCGAAAAGCTTCACCAGCAGCAGGGCGAGGGACACCCATCCGATCAGGGACTGCTCGAACTGGAAGGCGTGCACCCTCCAACCCTAGGGCTCCTCCGGTTGTCGCGTACGCCGTTCCGCGGTGACCCGCTCGCGATCGAGGCAGCTACTGGCACCCGCAGACGTCGAGACCCCCGCGCCTCGAAGGGCACGGGGGTCTCGCCCAGAGGTCTGGCCCAGAGGTCTGGCCCAGAGGTCTGGCCCAGAGGTCTGGCCCAGTGGGTCAGGAGGCCTTCTTGGTGGCCTTCTTCGCCGTCGCCTTCTTGGCGGTCGACTTCTTGGCCGGAGCCTTCTTGGCGGCGGCCTTCGTCCGCGGCCTTCGGACCGGCTTCGCTGGTGACGGCCTTCACGCCGTCCTTGCGGATCGCGGCGACGAACTTCTCACCGCGCACCGGCGAGGTCGGCGTAGGTGGTGTTGAGCTCCTCGAGCGCCTCGTTGAGCCGGGCCTCGACTGGCCGGGCAGGTCGCGGGCGTCCTTCTGGATCTCGGTCAGCGCGGGCCTCGAAGCGCGCCTGGGCGTCGCTTGGCCTCGGCCGCAGCTCCTCGACACGGGCGCGGGCCTGGGCCTGGCAGCGTCTTCGGGCTCGAGGTCGACCTTGGACGACGCGCGCCTGGACGTCGCGACACGCGGGTCTGGACGCCGCTGAAGCGCTCCTGGGTGGCCTTCTGGGCCTCGGTGGCGTAGCCGCGGGCGAGCTCCACGGCGATCTCGGTGGCGCCGGCGACCGCGTACAGCGGCTTCACGGCCTCGGTCTTGAACTGCTCGACGTTGAACTGGGTCTTGGCCATCTCAGCTTCCTTCGGTTGGTGGTCGCCTGGCCGGGTGTCTCCGGACTGGACGTCTTCGGTCTGTGCGGGTGGTCGTGCTCCGGTGCGTCGCTCGGCGTCGAGCGTCGCCGTCGACGCGCGAGGCGGTGGCTCTCGTCACGGCCCGGAACGACTTGTAGACCTCGAGCAGCGCCTGCTTCTGCCGCTCGGTGAGCATCGGGTCGGCGAGGATCGCGAGCTCGACCGAGCGCACCTGGTCGTCGTCGGGGTTGAGGATCCCCGCCTGGACGTAGACCTGCTCCGCCGAGATCCGCAGCGCCTTGGCGAGCTGCTGGAGCACCTCCGCCGAGGGCCGGCGCAGCCCGCGCTCGATCTGGCTGAGGTAGGGGTTGGACACGCCCGGCCTGCTCGGCGAGCTGCCGCAACGACATCTCCGCGGCGACTCGCTGCTCGCGCAGGTAGCTCCCGAGGCTCTCGACGGTCATGCCCGACCCTGGACTTCCTGGCCACATCTCCATCGTGCTAACTCTTGTTAGCAAGTGCAACCGCCGAGCCGGTGACGACCGTCACAGGGCCCTTGCACACGGAGATTCCCGACACGTGGCCCGGGTGCTAGCAGGATGCCTCCACCGGGGACCGTCGAGCGCCTCACTACGCTGACGGGCATGCTGCCCGTCATCGCCGAGATCGTCCGCTCCGGGTTCGTCGAGGGTCACCACTACGGGTCGGCCGTCGCCCTGGACGCCGTCGGCGAGGTCACCTACGAGCGCGGCGACGTGCGGACGCCGATCCTCCCGCGCTCGTGCAACAAGCCGCTCCAGGCGGTCGGCATGCTCCGCGCCGGCCTCGACCTCGAGGCGAGCTGCTCGCCCTCGCCTGCGCCTCCCACTCCGGCGAGGAGTTCCACGTCGCCGGCGTGCGCCGGATCCTCGCCGGCGCCGGCCTCGACGAGTCGGCGCTGCAGACGCCGCCGGACTGGCCCCTCGACGACGACGTGCGCGACGCGCTCGTCCGGGCGGGCGGCGACCGCGACGCCGGCTGCACATGAACTGCTCGGGCAAGCACGCCGCGATGCTCGCGACCTGCGTGGCGCAACGGCTGGCCCACCGAGACCTACCTGGACGCCGACCACCCCCTGCAGCAGGCGATCGCGGCGACCTTCGCCGAGCTCACCGGTGAGCCGGTCGCGCACGTCGCGGTGGACGGCTGCGGAGCACCGCTGCTCGCCACCTCCCTGGTCGGGCTCGCGCGCGCGTTCGCGCCGGCTGGCGACCGGCAGCCGAGCCCGAGGTGCAGCGGTCGCCACGGCGATCCGGGCGCACCCGGAGCTAGTCTCCGGGTCCACGCGCGACGAGCGCGCCCTGCTCCGGGCGGTCCCCGGCGCGATCGCGAAGGCGGGCGCCGAGTCCTGCTACGCGCGTCGCCCTCCCCGACGGGCGTGCGTTCGCCGTCAAGACCGACGACGGCGCGCCCCGGGCCCGGCCCGTGGTGATGGCCGGCCTGCTGCGGCACGGCTCGGCGTCGACACCGAGGCCGGGCGTGGACACCGCCGCGGTCCGCGCGTACCGGCGCGGCGCCGCTGCTCGGTGGCGGCCGCCGTCGTCGGCGAGATCCGCGCCGGTGCTCTGAGCCGCACCCTGCGCGTACGAGCGGGGTCACGACCCGAGGAGGTCGAGCGAGCCCGCACGTGAGCTCGCGAACCCGCGACGGCGGGCCGAGACCCGTCAGGCGACTCCCAGCCCGAGGTCCAGCGAGCCCGCGACGGCCGACCGGAGACCCAGGCGTGACCCCGCGAGGAACCAGCGGGGTGCGAGCCCCGCGGTCTGGCACGATGGCCCGGTGCCGGCACCCCAGTACTGCCCGAGCGCCGCGCGAGCTCGACGACCTCGAGCTGCTGCTCAACGGCGGCACTCGCCCCGCTGCGGACCTTCGAGCGACGGTCCGGTCCGCCTGACGCTTCCCGCCGAGCTCTCCGACGCCGAGGAGGTCGAGCTGGTCGACCCCGAGGGGCTGCCGCTCGCCCGCTGGACGCGCTCCGGGCTGACCGCGCTCGCGCGCCCGTCGCACGGCGCCGTTCCGCCGGCTGCACCTCTCGCCCGACGAGGTGCCGCCGCCGTCACCCCGACGCCCTCACCGTGCCGGTCGCGGCACCGCTCACCGAGCCGACCTGGCGGCGATCCGCGCAGGCGCGCGCGGACCGGCCGGTCGTGCTGCTCGCGCTCACCGGCGCCGGCACGCCGCAGGGCGTGAGCCGCGGTCGGGCCTGGTGCGGGCGAGCCTCGCGGCGGCGGCGCTGCTCGGCGACGCCCACGTCGTCGCCGCCCCGCTGGCCTCGCACGGCGACGCCGAGGCCGACCACGCGCCTCGGCCAGTCGGGTGGTCGCAGAACTACGCCCCGGTCGACGGTGCTCGGCGCCGACCGGTGCCGGCGACCTCCCCGCCGGAGCCGTCGCCGGGTGGTCGCCGCGGACCAGCCGACGGACCCGGGCGTGGTGGTGTTCTTCACCGGCCTGTCGGGCAGCGGGCAAGTCGACGCTCGCCCGGGCGCTGAACGACCTGATCCTCGAGCCCGGCGAGCGCACCGTCACCAGCCTCGACGGCGACGTCGTCCGCCGGAACCTCAGCGCGGGCCTGACCTTCTCGCGGGAGGACCGGGAGACCAACATCCGCCGGATCGGCTGGGTCGCCGCCGAGATCGCGCGTCACCGCGGCATCGCGATCTGCTCGCCGATCGCGCCCGTTCGACCGCACCCGCCAGCCAGGTCCGCGCGATGGTCGAGGACGCCGGCGGGACGTTCGTGCTGGTGCACGTCGCCACCCCGCTGGAGGAGTGCGAGCGGCGCGACCGCAAGGGCCTGTACGCCAAGGCGCGCGCCGGCGAGATCCCGGAGTTCACCGGCATCTCGAGTCCCGTACGAGGAGCCGGCCGACGCCGCCGTCCGGGTCGACACCACCGGCCGCAGCATCGAGGACGCCCTGGGCGACGTGCTCGCCGTGCTGCCGTTCGAGGTCGCCGCGACCGCCGGAGACCGGGGACCGCTGATGCACGACCTCGCTGACCTCGGCGACGCGCCTGTCCGTCCTCGTCGTCAGCTTCGGCGTCGGGATCGTCGTCGGCCTCACCGGCATGGGCGGTGGCGCGCTGATGACACCGGCGCTGATCTTCCTGGGCATCAACCCCGCCGCGGCGGTCGCCAACGACCTGGTCGTCGGCCAGCGTGAGCAAGTCCGTCGGCGCCGCGGTCCACTGGCGCAACGGATCCCCGAACCTCCGCCTCGCCGGCCTGCTCGTCGCTCGGCTCGGTGCCGTTCGCGTTCGCCGGCGGCTTCATCGTGCAAGGCCGTCGGCGACGCCGCAGGCGCGCACCGACTTCCTCGACCACCGCGATCGGCTGCGCGCTGCTGCTCGCCGCCGGCAGCTACGCGCTGCGGATGTACCTGCAGCTGCGCTTCGTCACCGGCGGCAACGTGCTCAGCACGGACGAGCCGCACGTCCGCGCCCTGCCCACGATCGTGGTCGGCGCCGTCGGCGGCCTGCTCGTCGGGATCACCAGCGTCGGGTCCGGCTCGCTGATCATGGTCTCGCTGCTGCTGCTCTACCCGACCCTGTCCGCGCGTCCGGCCTCGTCGGCACCGACCTGGTCCAGGCGGTGCCGCTCGTGCTCGCCGCCGCGATCGGGCACGTGCTCACCGAGGGCGTCACCTGGGACGGTGCTGATCCCGCTGGTCCTCGGCAGCACGCCGGGCACGTTCCTCGGCGCCCGGCTGGCCGCCTGGGTCTCCCAGTCGGTGATCCGGCGCGGCATCGTGATCGTGCTGCCCTGACCGGCCTGAAGATGCTCGGGGTGCCGCCGGAGTGGGTCGGGATCCTCGGCGCCGGCATGCTCCTGCTCGGGCCGCTCGCCTGGGGATTCGTCCGGCAGGCCCACGGCCTGCCGAACTTCGACAACGACTCCACGCGCGTGGCGGCTGCCCGACCGGCCACCTGGTCACACGCGACGGCACGGACGTCTCCGTAGCATCTCGAGGCATGCGCTCTCCTCCTCCGCCACGGTCAGACGCACGGCAACACCGCCGGCGCCCTGGACACCGCCGTGCCCGGGCCTCGACCTCACCGACCTCGGCCACCGCCAGGCGGAGCTGCCGCCCGCGCGCTCGCGGACCGCGGCGTCGGACCAGATCTACGTCTCACCCTGGCCCGCACCCACCAGACCGCCGCGCCGCTGGCCAGCCTGCTCGGGCTCGAGCCCCGGCGCCTGGACGGCCTGCGTGAGATCTCCGCGGGCGACCTCGAGATGGCCGCCGACCACGACTCGATCGCGGCTACATCGGCACGGTCGCGCGACTGGATCGAGCGGCGCTACGACACCCGGATGCCGGGCGGCGAGTCCGGCCACGAGTTCCTCGCCCGGTACGACGCCGCGGTGGCCGAGGTCCACCGCGTCCTCGCCGGGGCCGGCCAGGAGAGCGCCCTGCTGGTCAGCCACGGCGCCGCCATCCGCACCTGGGTCTCGGCGCGGGTCGCGCGACGCCGAGTCGCACGCCCGGGCGACCGACCCGCTGCACAACACCGCCTGCATCGAGCTCGTCGGCGACCCGGCGACGGGCTGGCAGATCGACGCCTGGCACTCCGAGCCGGTCGGCGGCGCGCTCCTCGACGACCTGACGGCGCCGGACCCCACCGGCCAGGCGACCGACGAGAGCGCACCGACCGACGCCGAGAGCGGTGCGAAACGTGCGGTGGCGACCGAGAGCCAGGAGCCAGAACTAGAACGCGTTCCACTTCTTGTGAGACGATGCGGGGCACTCCGCGCGGACTCGATACGATGGCCGCTGCCCTGCGCGATGGGTGCGACGACCGTCGACGAAAGGCCCCCATGACCCAGACCCATGCCGACTACCAGCTGAGCCAGCTCGACCAGCTGGAGGCGGAGTCGATCCACATCTTCCGCGAGGTCGCGGCGGAGTTCGAGAAGCCGGTGCTGATGTTCTCCGGCGGCAAGGACTCCATCGTGATGCTGCGGCTGGCCGAGAAGGCCTTCTACCCGGCCAAGATCCCGTTCCCGGTGCTCCAGGTCGACACCGGCTTCGACTTCCCCGAGGTGCTCGCCACCCGCGACGCGTGGGTCAACCGGCTCGGCGTACGCCTGGTCGTGGCCAGCGTCGAGGAGGCGATCGCCAAGCGGCATCGTGGTCGACGACGGCAAGACCTCGCGCAACCGGCTCCAGATCGGCACCCTGCTCCACGCCATCGAGGAGGAGGGCTTCACCGCCGCCTTCGGCGGCGGCCGCCGCGACGAGGAGAAGGCGCGCGCCAAGGAGCGGGTCTACTCCCACCGCGACGACTTCGGCCAGTGGGACCCGAAGATGCAGCGCCCGGAGCTGTGGAGCCTCTACAACGGCCGCATCCACGGCGGCGAGCACATGCGGATCTTCCCGCTGAGCAACTGGACCGAGCTGGACATCTGGCACTACCTCGGCCAGGAGGAGCATCGAGATCCCCTCGATCTACTTCTCCCACCAGCGCCGCGTCTTCGAGCGCGACGGGATGCTGCTGACCGAGAGCGAGCTCAACCCGCTGCAAGCCCGGCGAGGAGCGCCGAGGAGCGCACCGTGCGGTTCCGCACCGTCGGCGACCTGACGCTGACCGGCTGCGTGGAGAGCGCCGCGGCACACGATCGACGAGATCATCGACGAGATCGCGGTCGCCCGGGTGACCGAGCGCGGCGCGACCCGCGGCGACGACCGGTTCTCCGAGGCGGCCATGGAGGACCGGAAGAAGGAAGGCTACTTCTGATGAAGCGACACGCTCGGCCCGAGGCGGTCCATGGACCTGCTGCGCTTCGCGACCGCCGGCTCCGTCGACGACGGCAAGTCCACCCTGATCGGCCGCCTGCTGCTGGACTCCAAGGCGATCTTCGAGGACCAGCTCGAGGCGGTCGAGGCCACCAGCGCAGTCCAAGGGCTACGACTACACCGACCTCGCGCTGCTGACCGACGGCCTGCGCTCCGAGCGCGAGCAGGGCATCACCATCGACGTGGCCTACCGCTACTTCGCGACGCCGAACGCGCAAGTTCATCATCGCCGACACCCCCGGCCACGTGCAGTACACCCGCAACATGGTCACCGGCGCCTCCACCGCCGACCTCGGCCTGGTGCTCGTCGACGCCCGCCAGGGCCTGACCGAGCAGTCCCGCCGGCACGCGGTGATCCTGTCGCTGCTGCGGGTGCCGCACCTGGTGCTCGCGGTGAACAAGATGGACCTGGTCGACTACGACCAGGAGGTCTACGACGAGATCTACGCGCGAGTTCACCTCGTTCGCCACCAAGCTGAACATCCCCGACCTCGAGGTCATCCCGATCTCGGCGCTCAAGGGCGACAACGTGGTGAAGCGCTCGGAGAACATGCCGTGGTACGACGGCCCGAGCCTGATGCACCACCTCGAGCACGTGCACGTCGCCTCCGACCGCGACCTGGTCGACGCCCGATTCCCGGTGCAGTACGTCATCCGGCCGAAGTCCGACGACTTCCACGACTACCGCGGGTACGCCGGCCAGGTCGCCGGCGGCGTGCTTCAAGCCCGGCGACGAGGTCGTCGTGCTGCCCTCGGGGATGACCAGCACGATCGCCGGCATCGACCTGTTCGACGAGGAGATCGACGAGGCGTTCCCGCCGATGTCGGTGACGGTGCGGCTGACCGACGACGTCGACGTCTCCCGCGGCGACATGATCGCCCGGGTCAAGAACGCCCCGACGCCCAGCCAGGACATCGACGCGATGGTCTGCTGGATGACCAACGAGCCGCTGCGCCCCCGGCAGAAGCTCGCGATCAAGCACACCACCCGCACGGGCCGCGCGCTGGTCAAGGACATCCAGTACCGCCTGGACGTCAACACCCTGCACCGCGACCAGGAGACCGGCGAGCTCGGCCTCAACGAGATCGGCCGGGTCCAGCTGCGCACCACGGTGCCGCTGCTGTGCGACGCCTACTCGAAGAACCGCACCACGGGTTCGTTCATCCTGATCGACGAGGCGACCGGCGTCACCGTCGGCGCCGGGATGATCAACTGACGGTTCCCCGCGCCGGCTTCGCACCACCGCTCAGGTCGGCTTCAGGCCGTCCAGGATCAGGTCGAGGTGGCGACGCCACTCGTGGCGTTCGCCCCTGAAGTGCATCGTCGCGGTGACGCCGCACATCATCATCCCGTAGTCCTCGATGCCCAGGTCGGCACGCACCTCACCGGCGGACTGCGCTCGGGTGATGATCCGGGACACGACGGCGTTGAGGGCGGCCTTGTCGTCCTCGATGCCCTCCCACTGGAAGTCGTTGAGCTGGAGCATGGCGAGCTGGAAGGCGATGTCACCTTCGGCGGACTCCGCGTGCCGACGCATCATCGTGGCCAGGGCGTCGTACGGGTCCTCGATCGACTCGCACTCGGCCGCGATCACGCCGAAGTCCTGGAACCGCTCGCGGACGAGCTCGGTGACCAGGGCCTCCTTGGTGGGGAAGCGCCGGTAGAGCGTGCCGATCCCGACGCCTGCGTGGGCGGCGATGTCCTCCATCTGCGCGCTCGGCCCGCGCTCGGCGAACAAGATCCGAGCCGAGGCGAGGATCCGCTCGAGGTTGCGCTGCGCGTCGGCTCGCAGTGGGCGAATGTCGGTGCTCACGGCCATCCTTGTCGGTGAGTGCTCACGGTTGGCGACATCCGGAATCTTACCTCCGTATTTCCGTTGACAAGCGGAACCGGGCTTCCGTAACGTCGCAGCCGGAATCGGAACTTCGCTTCCACTTGACTTTCAGGAGCCCCCCAGATGCCACCACCCGACCTCAGCACCTCGCGTGCACGCAACCTCGCCCTCGCGCTGCTGGCGATGACCCAGTTCGTCGTCGTCATCGACGCCTCGATCGTCAACGTCGCCCTGCCGTCCATCGGCCGCGCGCTGGACTTCTCGCAGAACGACCTCTCCTGGGTGGTGAACTCCTACACCCTCACCTTCGGGGGCTTCCTGCTGCTCGGCGGACGCCTGGCCGACTACCTCGGCCGCCGCCGGGTCTTCATGATCGGCATGGCGCTGTTCGCGCTGGCCTCCCTCGCCGGTGGGCTCGCGCAGAACGAGACCTGGCTGATCAGCGCGCGCGCGTTCCAGGGCCTCGGCGCCGCGATCGCCTCGCCGGCCGCGCTGTCGATCATCACCACGACGTTCCCCGAGGGCCAGGAGCGCAACAAGGCGCTCGGCATCTGGGGCGCGGTCGCGGGCGCCGGGGGTGCGGCGGGCGTCCTGCTCGGCGGCGTGCTCACCGAGTGGGCCGGGTGGGAGTGGGTGCTGTTCGTCAACGTCCCGATCGGCGCACTGATCGTGTGGCAGGCCCCGCAGCGACTGGCCGAGTCGACCGCCGAGGAGGAGAGCGACCGCACCCTCGACCTGCCCGGAGCGATCACCGTGTCCGCGGGCACGGCCCTCCTGGTCTACGCGATGGTCGACGCGATCAACGTCGGCTGGGGCTCGGCGCAGACGGTCTGGCGCCTGGTCGGGGCCGCAGCGCTGCTGGTGGCGTTCGTGGTCGTCGAGCTGCGCACCCGCAAGCCACTGATCCCGTTCTCGATCTTCCGCAAGCGCACGCTGCGCGGCGCCAATCTCGTCGGCATCCTGATCGGGATGTCGTTGTTCTCGATGTTCTTCCTGATCACGCTGTACCTCCAGCAGGTGCTCGGTGACTCCGCGCTCGAGGCCGGTCTCTCCTACCTGCCGCTGGCGGTCGCGATCATCCTGGCTGCGGGTGCGGCCAGCGCCCTGGTCACCCGGCTCGGGTTCAAGACCGTCCTGATCGTCGGGATGCTCTTCGTGGCGGTCGCGCTGGCCTGGTTCAGCCGGATCGACGCGGACGGCACGTACGCCGTCGACGTGCTCGGACCGTCGATCCTGGCGGGCGTCGGGCTGGGCTTCGCGTTCGTGCCGGTCACGATCGCGGCGGTCACGGGCACCGAGGCGCACGAGGCGGGGCTGGCTTCGGGCCTCATCAACACCTCCCAGCAGGTCGGCGGCGCTCTCGGTCTGGCGATCCTCGCCTCGATCGCGAACGCCTCCACCAAGGACGCCGTCATCTCCGGGGCGAACACCGCGACCGCGCTCACCGACGGATTCTCCGACGCCTTCACCGTCGGCGCCGGCTTCGCCGTCGCAGGCGCGATCCTCGCCGCCGTGCTGATCTCCAGCCGGGACAGCGCCGCGCACGCGGAGGCGGCCCGCAACGGCGATCTGGAGCCGGTCGCCGCCTGAGATCGACCGCGCGCAGGCGTGGCGCCGAGCACACCCGGTACCACGCCTGCGTCGTGGTCGATGGTGTGCGAGCGCGCCGGCCGCCAGCTCGTGGGGAGCCAGGCCCACCCGCTCAGACCACGTTCACCAGCCGCGACCGCAGCGAGCGGGTCGGCGGGACGTAGGCCTGGGCGACCTCGCCGAGGCCGCGTACGCGGGCACCGCGGTCCTCGGGGGCGAGGTAGGCCGACTCGCCCCGTCGCAGGGTGAGCGTGTCGCCGGCGTCGGTGAACACGGTCACCTCTCCTCCGGTGCAGACGAGCACGCTGTCCTCGGCTCGGACCAGCTCGACGCCGTCGGGTGCCGCTGCCGAGATCTGGGTGACCGCGAGGGCAAAGCCGCCACCGGCGGGCGAGAACACCTCGGTGTCGAAGTCGAGGAAGTCCGGCGTCACCCGCGCGACCCTGGCCATCCCGCTCTCGAGGCAGGCGACCAGGCCCTCGGGGTCGATGTGCTTGCTGGTCAGGCCGGCCCGCAGCACGTTGTCCGAGCTCGCCATCACCTCCAGGCACAGCCCCCTGAGGTGGGCGTGGATCACGCCGGTCTCGAGGTACGCCGCCTCGCCGGGCTGCAACGTCATCCGGTTGAGCATCAGCGAGATCACCACACCGACGTCGTCGGGGTGGTGCTCGGCGATCTCGACCGCTGTGGCGTAGGCACGCTTGATGTCCATCCCCAGCGACGCGAGCGTGCGACACGCGCCGACGATCTGGTGCACCTCGGCCGGGTCGATCTCCGACGATCAGCAGCCACTCGATCCGGCGCACGATCGAGGCGAAGCCGGGCGCAGAGCGCAGGTCGTCGGCCAGCCGCTGGCTCAGCGGAGTGTTCAGCGGGCCGAGGACGCGCAGGATCTCCGCCGTCGGCCGGAAGCCGATCAGGCTGTCGAACGTGGTCAGCGCGTAGACCATCTCCGGCTTGTGGTTGCGGTCCTTGTAGACCCGCTCCGGTGCGTCCAGCGGGATGCCGGCGTCCTCCTCGCGCGCGAACCCGACCTCGGCCATCGACCGCGACGGGTGCACCTGCAGCGAGAGCGGGCGGTCCGCGGCGAGGAACTTCACCATGAACGGCAGGTCGCCGGCGACGTCGGACAGCGGCTTCTCGTTGCCGCCGGCGTCCACGGCCATCGAAGGCTTGAGCGGGTGCGTGCCGATCCACATCTCGGCGACCGGTACCTCGGTCCGCCGGTCGCCGACGAAGTGCGGGATCGCCTCGGTCGAGCCCCAGTCGTAGTTCTGGACGCCGTTGCGCAGCCGGTGCATCAGGCCAGCCTAGAGGGACCGATGAGCGCGCCGAGGAGCATTCGGGACTGTGGACTCAGGCGAGCCGCGGCCGCACGTGCAGCCCGACCTCGGGGTCGACCAGGACCTCCTGGGCCGCGGGCACGCCGTCGGCGTCGAGCGTGGCGTCGACGGGAACGGCGCGCTTGACCAGGCCGAGCGCGATCGGGCCCAGCTCGTGGTGGCGGGCCGACGAGCCGACGAAGCCGACCTCGCGGCCGTCGTGCACGAGCGGGGTCGCCGGGCTCGGGCAGCCGGTTGACCGAGCCGTCCAGGTGCAGCAGGGTCAGCCGGCGCGGCGGCCGGCCCAGCGTGTGCACCCGGGCGACGGTCTCCTGACCGCGGTAGCAGCCCTTGTCGAGGTGCACGGCCTCCCACGGGCTCGCGCCGATCCAGCCGACCTCGTTGGGGATCGTGCGGTGGTCGGTGTCGAGGCCGAAGCGCGGCTCGCCGCGGGCGATCCGCAGCGCCTCGAACGCCCACATGCCGGCCGCCGGACCGGCCGCCTCGGCGTAGGCCGCAAGCCGGTCGCGCGGGACCAGGTCGTAGCCACTCGCCGGACGCCAGGCGACCGCCAGGTCGGCGGTCACGTCGGCGACCTCGACCCGCATCAGGAAGCGCATCGGTCCAGCCAGTCGACCAACGCCGCTGCGGCGCCGGGCTCGACGTGCGCGGTGAAGGCGTCACCGTCGTCGACGCCGTAGAGCACGTGCTCGACGTGGCCCTGCGGCGAGAGCACCAGCGCCACCGTGGGTTGGCCCGGCTCCAGCCCGGTGAGCTGCTGGGTGGTCAGCGAGTGCAGCCAGTCCAGCCGGTCGGGACCGGTCACCCGGACGACGCCGCGGTGGGACAGGTCGACGAAGCCCTCGCCGGACTCCAGCGCACGCTGCTCGAGGTTGAAGGAGCCGTAGTGCGCGGCGACCGGAGCGTCGATGCCGTCGCCGGCGACAGCGCCGGGCAGCGCAAGCAGCGGGCTGGTCGGGCTCATGTCCATCCCAACAGTGTGCCGTGCCGCGTCATTCCGGTGTGGCGCGCACCCTCGGCACACTCGTCACAGGTGCCGAAGACGGTCAGGTGGCCGTAGTCCGGCGTGAAGTGGTGCCGGGCGGCCAGCGGCCCGAGCGCCTCCTCCATCTCATCGCGGCCGACGCTGATCACCGGCGTGGCAGCCGCGGCAGACGAGGTGGGAGTGCTCGTGGCCGGTGGCTGAGTGGTAGGTCGGCGCCCGGTCGCTCAGGTGGGCGTGGTGGATCAGGCCCGAGCTCGTCGAGCAGCTCGAGGGTGCGGTAGACCGTGGACAGGTTGATCGCCGAGGAGTGCGTGCGCACCTCGGCGTACACCTCGTCCGGGGTGGCGTGCCCGAGCCTCTCGACCGCGGCCAGCACCAGCTCGCGCTGCGGGGTCAGCCGGTGGCCGCTCTCCCGGAGCCGGGCCTGCCAGTCGCGTCGGACGTCGTCTCGCCGGTGCCCACGGGTCACTGCCTCTTCAGCTGGGCGTGGGTGTGCGGCTGCAGCGGCTTGCCCATCGCGGCCATGTCGAAGGCGTAGAGCAGGTCGCCGTTGACGTAGCCGTAGAGCCGCTTGCCGCCGGTGTACTCCTTGGCCGTGGCCGTGCGAGCCACGGTGTCGGTGACGATCTCGAACCGCGGCTGCTCGGGGTGCAGCTCGCCGTGCCAGATCTCGACGAAGCCGATGTTGTGGGTCATCACCACCTCGAGGGACCGGTCCTCCTGCGGCCGGATGAACCCGGTCTCCTGCGCGGCCTCACGCACGTGGTTGCCCGTCGGCGTCGACGATCCAGGACCGGCTCATGAAGTGGATGAACGGCCGGCCGTCCTGCTGGAAGATGATCTCCTGGCCGAACTGGAAGTCCTCGATGTCGGGGTACTCCCCGTGGCCGTTGCCGGCCCAGGTGCCGATCAGCCAGGCCAGCGGCGCGCACAGTTCGGGTGGATGTTCGGTGGGATCTCGAACGGCACGTCAGTCGTCTCCGGGTCGTCGGTCGGTGAAGGTGAAGAGGTGCCGCATCGCGGTCACCGCCCAGACCCCGACGCCGAGCAGCACGCCGGCCATCACCACCACGAAGAACGCCTCCACGCAGCCCAGTCTAGGGAGCGCGTCCCTCGGGAACGCGAACGCCACCACCAGCGGCAGCGCGCTCTGATCGTTCCTGCTCCTCCCACGCCGGCGCAACGACAGGATCGATCGGAGCGTGCTGCTCGTAGACCAGCGCCTGGACCCCATCAGCGAGGATCTCCTCGGTGAACGCGGCGGCACCGGCGATCCCGACGCCGTCGACCAGGTCCGCCGCTGTGATGCCGCGGCGGGCTGCGCACTGGGCGCAGACCACCATGCGGCCCTCGTCGATGATCAGGTCGCGCGCCTCCGCCAGGGAGCCGGCGAGCTCGAGGGTGAACTCTTCCGCGCGTCCGGGTACGCCGAGCCAGACCGCCTCTCCGGCAAGCCACAGGCTCACCTCGGCCCCGGCCGCGGCGGCGGTGGCCGCGACGGTGAACGCCTGGTTGCAGCGCTCCGCGTCCTCGGTGCCGGCGATGCACTTGACGACCAGGCTGCGCATGGAACGAGCCTAGGGGCCGTAGGGGTAGGCGCGCTCGACCTTGCCGTCGAGAGTGGTCGCCAGGTAGCCGGACTCGTCGAAGTCGTTGGCGACGTGGATGTCGACGCTGGGCACGGCGTCGCCGGGTGTGTACTGCCGGACGATCACGTACGTCGTGCTCGGGTCCTCGACGTTCAACGTCGTGCGCGCGGTGTCGATGTTGCCGACCAGCGCCCGGATCGCCAGCCGGGTGGTGTCGACCGGCCGCGCCCCCGGGAAGTTCGCCGCGACACCGCCGAAGCTGGTCCAGGAGCTGCCGTTGCGATACAGCCAGCCTTCGTGCCGGGCCTTGCCGGCGACCGGCACCTGGACGACCACGTAGTCGCCGTACATGGTGAGGTCGACGACGTCGGTGGTGCCGAAGCGCTGCTGGTAGGCCTGCAGGAACGCCCGGATCCCGGCCGCGGTCAGCGAGTACGCCGGCCCGGGCGGCTCCGGCGACGGGTCCGGGTTCGCGCCGTTCTGGTCGCCGGAGCCCGGTGCCTGCGAGATCGGGATCGGGTCCTTGAGACCGCCGCCGGACTCGCGGGGGCCTGACGACCCGTGCACGGCGTTCACGACTGCCACCGCTCCGGCGCCGAGGCCGACCAGCAGGATCAGCACGAAGGTCA
Source organism: uncultured Actinomycetota bacterium (assembly GCA_963731485.1). Classification (GTDB taxonomy): domain Bacteria; phylum Actinomycetota; class Actinomycetes; order Propionibacteriales; family Nocardioidaceae; genus Marmoricola. The sequence continues at coordinate 1,125,017 of CAVSVQ010000004.1, read as the reverse complement.
CCAGCCCGACCGAGCGGGCCGTCGTCCTGGCTGCGTCGACGGCCTTCTCGGCGAGCAGGTCCGCCACCGGTTCCGCGCTGGGTCCGGCCCACGGCGTCGCTCCGGCCGGCGGGATCGGCGACGCCGACACGGGTGGCACGGCCGCCTCCAGCTGGTCGAGGTCGCGGCCGATCAGGTCGAGCTCGCCGGCGCTCTGCGCGTTCGCCACGTTGGCCAGCCGGATGTCCCGGTCGGCGGCAGCGATCCGGCCCTGCTCGGCCGCACGCTTGATCCGCGCGACCAGAGCAGCGCGCTCCCGGTCCCCGGGCTTGCGGTGCGGGTCGTCCACGGGGGGAGCGTAGGGCGTAACGGCTGCCTCAACCAGCAGTCGCGGGCAGGCCGAGGAGTGCGCGGGCCTCGGCACCGGTCATCGGCGTGCGCTGGGCCAACCGGCCGAGCTCGGCAGCGCGCGCGACCAGCTGGTCGTTGTGCTCGACCGGCACGCCCCTGGCCAGGGTCAGCACGTCCTCCATGCCGACGCGCAGGTGGCCACCCTTGCTGAGGCTGGCCAGTGCGACGGCGAGGGTGCTGCGGCCGATCCCGGTCGCCGACCAGCTGGTGGTCTCGGCCGGCAGCGCGGCGACCGCGGCGACCAGCGCGTCGGCGGTGCCGGGCATCCCGCCGGGCACGCCCATGACGAGGTCGACGTGCACCTTGCCGCCGTACGGGAGGCCGTGGGTGCGCAGCAGCCGGTGCAGCGACGCGACCTGGCCGAGGTCGAACAGCTCGAACTCGGGGACGACCTGGCGCTCCTGGCTCAGCTGGTACAGGTCGCAGACGAACGGCCACGGGTTGAGGAACACGTCGTCGCCGAAGTTGGTCGTGCCCATCGTCAGGCTGCACGAGTCCGGGCGCCGCGTCGAGCACCTTGAGGCGGTCGTCGAGCGGATCGTGCACCGAGCCGCCGGTCGAGAGCTGCACGACGAGGTCGGTGCCCTCGCGCAGCGCCGCGACGGTGTCGCTGAGCCGGCCCAGGTCGAGCGTGGGCCGGTGCTCGTCGTCGCGGATGTGCACGTGGATCATGCCGGCGCCGACCGCTTCGCACCGGCGGGCGGTCTCGACGAGCTCCGGCAGCGTCGTCGGCAGCTGTGGGCAGTCGGCCTTGGCGGTCTCCGCTCCCGTCGGAGCCACCGTGATCAGAAGGTCTCCCATGGCTGCAGCCAACCATGAACAGGCCATCAATAGGCTCCGGGTCATGCGTGCGGTGCTTCAGCGGGTGACCCGAGCCTCGGTCTCCGTCGACGGACACGTCGTCGGCCGGCTGGACCGGCCCGGCCTGGTCGTCCTGGTCGGGATCACCCACGACGACGGGCTCGAGCAGGTCCACTGGCTGGCCCGGAAGGTCCGCGACCTCCGGATCATGCGCGACGAGCGCTCGGTCGCCGACCTCGACGCCGCCGTGCTGGTGGTCAGCCAGTTCACCCTGTACGGCGACGCCCGCAAGGGGCGGCGGCCGACCTGGTCCGCCGCCGCGCCCGGCCCGGTGTCGGCACCGCTCTACGACGCCCTCTGCGCCGAGCTCGAGCGGCTCGGCACGCCGGTCGAGCGCGGTGTCTTCGGCGCTGCGATGAGCCTCGAGCTCGTCAACGACGGTCCGTTCACCGTGCTCCTGGACTCCGCGACGCCAGCACCCTCCTGACCGGTGCGCCCCGGGGTCAATTTGGGCGGACACATCACTTTTCGACCGGCTGATCGTTCAACTGTGCGCCGCGTTCGGGACGCAGCCCGGGGAGCGCCGCCGCGCCGTCTACACTCCGGTGGACGGGTGGTACCAGCTACGAGCCAGAAAGTTCAGTGTGGATTTCAAGGAACTGCTGCGGATGGCGCAGCGCCGGTGGCTGACCATCGTCGTCTTCTTCTTGTTGAGCCTCCTGGCCGCCGGCGCGCTGACGTACTCGCAGACGCCGCAGTACCAGTCGAAGGCACGCGTCTTCATCTCGACCGACACCAGCGGCGGCGGCATCGAGGCGCTCCAGTCCAGCGTGTACGCCACCCAGCGGGTGCAGTCCTACGCAGAGCTCGCGACCAGCCGTGAGCTGATGCAGCGGGTGATCTCGCGGCTGAACCTCAACCTCACCCCGAGCCAGCTGACCGACAAGGTGAGCGCCCAGGTCGCCACGAACACGGTGATCATCGACCTCAGCGTGACCGACCCCGACCCGGGGGTGGCGCAGCGGATCGCGAAGGCCGAGTCCGAGGAGCTCACCAGCTACCTCTCCGACCTGGAGACCCCGCCGGGCAAGAGTGCGCTGATCAAGGCGACGGTGGTCGACCCGGCGTCGTACAACGCCGCCCAGGTCAGCCCGAAGCCGGTGCTCAACATGGTCATCGCCGGCCTCGTCGGGCTGCTCATCGGCCTCGGCGCCGCCATCGTGCGCGACATCCTCGACAACACGATCTCCTCGGCCAAGGACGTCGAGAACGCGATCGAGTCCCCCGTGCTCGCGAGCATCGCCTACGACAGTGACGTGCCGAAGCACCCGCTGCTGACCGAGGCCGGCAGCCACGCGCCCCGCGCCGAGGCGTTCCGGCTGCTGCGCACCAACCTGCAGTTCCTCAACCTCGACACCCGGCCGCGCTCGCTGGTCATCACCAGCGCAGTGCCCAGCGAGGGCAAGACCTCGACCGCGATCAACCTCGCCATCGCCCTCGCCCAGACCGGCCAGCGGATCCTGCTCATCGACGGTGACCTCCGCCGGCCGAAGGCGGCAAGCGTCCTGGGCCTGGAGCGCTCGGTCGGCCTCACGACGGTGCTGGTCGGACGCAGCGACCTGCACGAGAGCATCCAGAAGCACACCGCGAGCGGGATCTACTTCCTCGCCAGCGGGCCGATCCCGCCGAACCCGACCGAGGTGCTGCAGTCGCACGCGGCGCAGTCGCTCTTCGATCGCCTCAACCAGATGTTCGACATGGTGATCATCGACGCTCCGCCGCTGCTGCCGGTGTCGGACGCGGCGATCATCGCCCGCGACGTCGACGGCGCGATCCTGGTCGTGCGGCACGGCAAGACGACCACGGACCAGCTCGTCCAGGCGCGACTCCGGCTCACCCAGATCGACGCCAATCTCTTCGGCGTCGCGGTGAACATGACGCCGCGCCGCAACGCCGGCGGGTACGGCTACAGCTACGGGTACGGCTACAGCTACGAGCCGAAGAAGCCCGAGCCCAAGAAGTCCGAGCCCAAGCGGGTCAAGACCTGATCGACCGGTCCCGCCGGATCATTCGGCGGAGCGCACCACGATCTGGCTGATCGCCGTGGTGTTCCGCGGCCCGCGGCGCACGCCCAGGATCTCGAGCGTGACGGTGTCGGTCGTGGTGCGGGGCACGCGCAGCAGCTGGACCGACCGGGACGACGGGTCCGGGTCGAGGCGCTGCACGACACTGTCCCCGTCCCCCAGGATCCAGCGGACGCGGGTGATCCGGTTGTTCTCGGCGTACCGGTCGGCGCCGCTGGCCGGGTCGGTCTTGGCGTACCCGGGCACCAGCCCGACCTCGGCGACGTCGACGTCCTCCGACATCCGCAAGGTGAGCTGCTGCCCGATCGCCTTGCCCGCGCAGCGCCAGGCGGTGTCGGCCCGGTCGTCGATCGCGTTCTCGGGCACGTAGGTGACCCGGTGTCCGGCGGAGTCGTTGCTCGGCGGCGCCGTGCAGTCCGCCGAGATCGCCCGCACCTCGACGTCCGCGACCGCACCCGCCCAACCGCCCGGGGCCGTCGAGGGCTCGGCCTCGGTCGGCCCGGCGTGGGGCGATCGGGCCCGGTCCGGGGTCGTCGTGCGGGCGGCGCTCGGCCGCGCGCTGCCGCCCGACTCGCTGCCGTCGCCGGAGAGAGCGCGGCCGGCGGCGTACGCCGCCGTCACCAGCACCAGCGCAGAGGCGCCGATCGCCACCGGCCACAGCCACCGGGCGTCCCGCCAACGGGTCGTACGCCGGGCGGGTGCCGGCCCCTCGTCCGGGCGCGTAGCGGCGAGCGGGACGTCCTGACCTGGCGTCACCATGGCCTGCGCCGCGTGATCGGGCGCCGCGTGATCGGGCGCCGCGTCGACTCCGGACTCGAGCGCGCGCCGGTATGCCTCGCGATAGGCGTCGACGAACTCCTCGGGCACCTCGGGCGGAGGGGAGTCCGGGTGCTCAGGACCCGACATGACCGCTGAGCCTACCCAAGCGCCGCCCACGCCCGGACACGTCCCCGGGACGACCCACGCCCTCGCACCACAGGGTGCGAGGGCGTGGACCGGAGTCGTCAGCGCGGGTCAGAGCGAGACCGCGACCTCGGCCACCACACCGGTGGCCGCGGTGACCGCGCGGTCGACCGGGTCGTTCTTGGGCGCCAGCGTGCGCAGGGTCCACTCGCCGGGGCCGGCGAAGAACCGGAAGTGCCCGGTCGCCGAGGTGGGCACCTCGGCGGTGAACTCGCCCGTGCGGTCCAGCAGTCGCACGTAGGCGTTGCCCACCGGCTCGCCCGCCTTGGTCACCTGGCCCTGGATGATGGCCTCCTTCTTGACGTCGACACCGTCGAGAGACAGGCCGCCTTCGGTGGCTCCGCACATCAGGCTTCGCCTGCCTCGTCGCCGAGGACGACCGGCACGCCGACCAGCGAGCCGTACTCGGTCCACGAGCCGTCGTAGTTCTTGACGTTCTCCTGGCCGAGCAGCTCCTTGAGCACGAACCAGGTGTGGCTCGAGCGCTCCCCGATCCGGCAGTAGGCGATGGTGTCCTTGCCCCAGTCCACGCCGGCCTCGGAGTAGATCTCCCGCAGCTCGTCGTCGGAGCGGAAGGTGCCGTCGTCGTTGGCCGCCTTGCTCCACGGCACGTTCGCCGCGGTCGGGATGTGACCCGCTCGCTGCGCCTGCTCCTGGGGCAGGTGCGCCGGGGCGAGCAGCCGCCCGGCGTACTCGTCGGGGCTGCGGACGTCGACGAGGTTCTGGGCGCCGATCGCCTCGACCACCTCGTCGCGGAACGCACGGATGGAGCGGTCCTGCTCCTGAGCGGTGTAGCTGGTCTGCTCGCGGGACGGGAGCTCGTCGGTCAGCTCACGGCTGTCGAGCTCCCACTTCTTGCGACCGCCGTCGAGCAGCTTGACGTCCTGGTGGCCGTAGAGCTTGAAGTACCAGTACGCGTACGCCGCGAACCAGTTGTTGTTGCCGCCGTACAGCACGACGGTGTCGTCGTTCGCGACGCCGCGGTCGGACAGCAGCGCCTCGAACTGCGTCTTGTTGACGAAGTCACGGCGGACCTGGTCCTGCAGGTCGGTGGTCCAGTCGAGCTTGATCGCGCCACGGATGTGGCCCTTGGCGTACGCGGTGGTGTCCTCGTCTACCTCGATCAGCACGACCTTCGGGTCGTCGAGATGCTGCTCGACCCAGTCGGCGGTGACCAGAGCGGTTTCGCGGCTCATGCGGCTACTTCTTTCTTGTCGGTGACGATGGTGCGGGGAAGGGTGGTGCTCTGTCCGGTGAGTTGCCTGTCCTGCGGGAGGTGGCAGATGCCGTAGATCCGGCAGCCCAGGCAGATCTGGACGGTGGCGTTCAGCAGCGCCGCGACGAGCGCGAAGCCGGTGGCGGCGTATCCGAGCCACAGCGGTCCGGCCAGTCAGCCCCACCAGGCCGGTGGCGGCGAACGCGAGGCCGATGCCCTGGGCGAACCTCGGTGGTCGCGGGTCCTCCCAGCGCGTCGCCGGACCCAGCCGGGGCCGGACCACGCGTCGGAACACCCACGCGGCCGGTGTGCGCTGGACACCGAGCGCCACGGCGACCGCGAACAGCGTCGCCTGCAGCGCGAGGAGGGCGACGCCGACCGGGGTCTGCGCCGTGGCCAGGGCGAGGACCAGCACGACGCTGGTCAGCGTCGCGTTGAACTGGGGTCCGCGCGCGTCGATCGGGGATGTGCTCATGACCTGTGTCCTGACGTCGAGATGGGCGTGACGGACGCCCGTCGGGGCGCCGTCAGGGGCGTGGCGGACGCGAGGCCACGACGTGGCCACGACTGCGTCCGGTCAGGACATTCGACACAGCGCCGAGCGCACGCGGCAGTGATCCACTGCGCGGCGCTTGGTCAACAGTGTCGAGGACATGCGTCGAGAGTAGGGGCTCGGGCCCGGCTGCCACGAAGCCCGAATCCCATCATCCGAGACAGCAGTCCGAATGATCGGGACGGCGCCGTAAAGCGGTCAGTCCGGCTTGCGCACGAAGATCATCAGCGTCGGCTGGAGTCGGGGCGGCGTGAGCCGGTCGACGACCTGCACCATCCGCCAGACCGGCGCCGCCGAGCCGAAGTACGTCGGCTCCGAGCTGTGGCCGTAGACGACGAGCTCGAGCGGCGGCGGGAAGAGTCGCTTGAGGTCGCGCCGGGTGTTCATGTTGTAGCGCACCGGGAAGACGTCCTCGGCCTTGCGGTCCGGTTGCAGCCGGGTGAGGGCGCGGGTGTGCAGCGCATTCGGCACGGCGCGGGCTCCCAGGCCGATGAAGCCCCACTTGTTGGGAGTCCGGGCTGCGAGCCAGCCGCCGGGCTTGAGGACCCGGATCAGCTCCTGCGCGACGCCGGGTGCGTCCGGGGCGTCGATGTGCTCGAGCACGTGGTCGGCGACCACCAGGTCGAAGGACCCGTCGTCGAACGACAGCTTCTCCCCCGGCTCGATGACCTGCGCAGACGCCAGCGTCGGGTTGTCGAGCACCACCGGGTCGACGTCGACACCGCGGACGAGCTTGACACGCTCGTGGAAGGCACGCAGCTTCTTGTGCAGCTCCGGCATCGGCTCCACCGCCCAGAGGCCGCGCCCGGCGCCGAAGTCCAGCACCTCGGAGTCGGCGTCGAGGAGCGCGTTCACCCGCGTGTAGAACTCGACGAACCCGTCGTACCTCGTGTAGCCGCCGGCACGCACCTCGGGGTAGAGCCGCGAGAGGGTCCTGGCGGGCTGGTAGGTCGGGCCGTGCTCGTTCACGTGCATGCCTCCGTGGCGTGGTCGCGCAGCGCGGATGATCGGCTCACAGGGTATCCGTCGCGCACCGCTCAGGGAGCGGCCGGCAATTCTTCGAGAGCAGCCTCGACCCGCGCCGCCGGGATGTCCACGTCGTCGACGATGCCGGTCATCTCTCGGCCCTCGGGAGAGCTGCCCGCGCCCACCAGGTAGCGGTAGTGCACCCCGCCGACGGCCTCGGCGATCGTCCAGAGCCCGAGGTGGACGTAGGTCCCGGCGAACATCTCCAGCACCCGGACGCCCGGCGTGCAGAAGGTGATGTTGGTGAGCGCCGCACCGTGCGGCGCGATGATCACCTCCGCGCCGTGGAACACGTCGATCTGCTCCTGCACGGTGAGCGTGCCCGGGTCGAGCATGACGAAGCCGCGCTGCTCCAGCCGCGGCCACAGCTCGGCCTCCTGCAGGTAGATCCGGGTGCGCGGGGTGGTGCCCCGGGACAGGTAGAGACGTTTGGGGGTGTCGGTCCGGCCACTGGGTGGCAGCCGGTCGCGCAGCCAGTGCGTGGCCGCACGCGGGGCGTCGAGGTCCTGGTTGGGCGTGCTCGGCACCAGCAGGCGGTCGGCGGTGAAGGTCCGGTCGGCGCGCGGCTGCACGTGCGGTCCCGGGATGCCGGCCAGCTCCAGCAGCTGCTGCTGGTAGCGGGTGCCGTGCGGCACCACCACGGCGTCGAGCCGTTCCCCCGGCATGGCCTCCTCGAGGATGCCGTAACGAGCGAGCGCGTCGTACAGGAAGTGGTAGTAGTTGTTGCTCGTCCCGCGCGTGGTCAGGCTGAGCACCGTGCCGGAGAGGTGCTCGACGGCCGGCAGCCTCGGGGAGAGGAAGACCGGGTGCTCGCGCCAGCCGTCGAGGCCGAAGTAGCCGCTGGTCTGGTAGTCGAGCACGCCGCCCGGCGTCACGGTCGCGCCGAAGTCGCCCACCAGCCGACCGTCGCGCACCTCCAGCATGTAGCTCGCCGGCACCTCAGCGTGCCGGCCCCGCTCGAACACCCAGTGCCGGGCCGGGTCACCCGTCGGCCGGTCCCCGCTCGAAGATCTCTGCAGGCGCCCCGGGGTGCACGACTACCGCGCCGGGCTCCAGCGCGGCGGTCTCGCGAGGTGACCCGTCGCGCGCCCGGGAAGCGCGCGGGCGCCGACAGCCGGACCGAAGATCCGCGACATCGGCCGGAAGACGCGAGCCCGGCGAGCACCGAGAGCAACCGGTGCGCGCGCTTGAGCAGCGGCCACGCGGGCTGCAGCCGGGCCGGGAAGGCGGCTCACTGGCCCACCAGGCGCCGGACGAAGCGCCACACCACCGGGATCTCGAGCATCGCGGCGCACCAGTGCCCGCATCCAGAGCGGCTTGATCAGCCGCCGGGCCAGCCGGGAGAGGCGGCCGTCGGTGCGCAGCAGCACCAGCTCCAGCTCGCCCTCGACGGCGCGGTTCAGCTCCACGGCAGGCCGGGTGCACCAGCGGGAACGCCATCGGGGCCGCCGGGTAGGGCTCCTTGGCCGCCCGGGTGTGGGTCGCGCCCTCGCCGTACCCGTCGTGGACGACGAGGTTGACCGCCGGCATCACCGACAGCCCCTTGCCGGGACATGATCGTGACCCACCAGTGGTGGTCCCAGCCGTAGCGGTCGCCGTCGGGCTCGGTGGAGACGAACGTGAAGTGCCTGCGCGCGGCTTCGGTGACCAGGGACTCCGGGTGCGGTACGGCGGGCCGCGTGCGGTGCGCGTCCGCGGTGCGCGGGCAGCTGGCCCACGCGCTCCTCGGCGCCGGCATGGTCGCGGTCGAACTCCGCCCGGTGCGCGTGCCAGCGGTCGGCCCAGGTCGCCCAGCCCCACACGCTGGCCCAGGTGCTGAACGCGTAGCTGTCGCCGCCGAACATCTCCGGCGGCACCAGATGGGTGTCGCCACCGATCTGCCACACCCTGGGGTCGTCGGCGTACCGCTCGAGCAGCTCGTCGCAGAAGCGGAAGAACGTCGGATCCGGGATGCAGTCGTCCTCGAGGACGATCGCGCGGTCGACCTGGGAGAAGACCCAGTCCAGGCCGAGCTCGACGTTGGCCTCGAGGCCGAGGTTGCGCTCGGCGTACTTCTGCTCGACCTTCGCAGGCCAGTCGACCGTCCGCGAGCACCGCGCGGACCGCGGCGCACTGGCGCGCCTCCTCGGCGTTGCTCGGGCCGCGGCCCGTCGGCGACCAGGAACAGCCGCTCCGGCCGCACTGCGCGGAGCACCTCGAGGTTGCGCCGGGTCACCTCCGGACGCCGGAACACGATCAGGACGACCGGGGTCCTCAGCCCGCCGGCGTGCCGTCAGTCGGGCGGGCCGCACGATCAGCACTCCTTCGGGTGAGCCGGGCGGCGAATCGGGCCGCGCTCGTCGCAGGGCCGCTGCTCACGGCAGCGCGGGCGACACGGCGCAGTCTAGGGGAGCGGATGACCTTGCGCGCCCACATCGCCGCCGGTCCCGCCGACCCGATTGAGATGGAGCTCGAGCTCGCGCTCCACGTCGACGTCCAGCGCCACGCCGGGACGGGTGCCGCAACGGGAACCCCATCGGCTCGGCCGGGTCGTCGCAGCCGCCTCCGAGACGCCGTGCGTCGCGTCCGGGCCGAAGCCACGTTGACTCACCACGTTGCCCGCCGGCGTGACCGACAGGCCACCCTCCGACATGATCGTCAGCCACCAGTGCTTGTCCCAGCCGTGGGTCACCACGTCGGAGGACCGGGCCGCCTCGGCGAAGTGCCGCTGGCCGACCGCGTGCACCAGCGTCCCGGGCCGCGGATCGGCGGGCCGGGTCCGGACCGGCGCGTCGCCCCGGTCGCCGTCCGCGCGCAGGACGTGGTCGCGCGGGAACAGCGCCGCGGTGCCGCTGCCAACGGTCCGCCCAGGTAGCCCAGCCCCAGACGCTGGCCCAGTGCTGAACGCGTAGCTGTCGCCGTGGAACAACCGCGGGGGTACGCCGTGCCGGTTGCCCGCGACGTGCCAGACCCGCGTGGTCCTCGCGGTACCGCTCGAGCAGCTCCTCGGCGTACGGGAAGAAGGTCGGGTCCGGGGTGCAGTCGTCCTCGAAGCACCAGCGCCTCGGGCACCTGGCCGAACACCCAGTCGAGACCCAGCTCGACGTTCGCCTCGACGCCGAGGTTCACCTCGGAGAACTTCGTGTGACCTCGCACGGCCAGTCGACCTCGCCGAGGACCTCCCTGGTCGCCGCGCACGCCGCCGCGTCCTCGGACGCGGTCGGCACGCGGTCCGTCGGCGACCAGGAACAGCTGCTGCGGAGCGGCGTCCCGGACCGCGGCCAGCGTCCGACGCGCCAGGTGCGGTCGGTTGAACGCGATCAGCACCACGGGGGTCGAGATCAACGGCCTGGGCCCTTCCGACGGGAGGTGCAGCATTCCACCAGACTCCCGCGCGCAGCGGGCCGTTCGCGACCGAGTGGTGAGCATTTCGCCAGACGCACGCAGATTGCCGGATAGAGTTCCGGCCGTGCCTCCCCTCTCAGACAGTCAGCTGCTCGCCCGGGTGAAGCGAGCAAACCCCGCGCTGGTCCGCGCCTGGACGCGGCGGCAGGTCGAAGTCGGCGGCCGCCCGCAGCGGCTACCTGGTGACCAAGCTGGACGACGAGGCCCGGCGCTATGCCCGGGTCTCGCACAACGACGAGGTCCCGCTGCCTGCCGGAGCCGAGCAGACACTGCGTCCGACAACCCCGAGCTGGTCGAGCTCGAGCGCGCCTACGACGCGCTCGACGTGCCCGCCGCCGCGCACACGCAGTGGCGCTCGGGCTGGCTGGGCCGCAACCTGTCGCTGGCGTGGTTCCGCGGTGACAACGCCTACGTCTGGCAGTTCCGCCAGCTGCGCAGCGCCGCCGAGATGCGGATGTACCTCTCGATGCTCGACGTCGAGTCCCGCGACCGGCTCGGCCTGCTCCAGCGGGTCGCGGAGGACGGGCTCTTCGGCGCCTTCACGTTCACCTTCGGCACCCGGCCGCCGGTGAGCCGCGACCTCCTCGACAGCGTCAACGAGATCAACTACCTCGACGCACACATGGGGCTGAGCTCGATCGACGACCTTCGTGTGCTCGACATCGGCGCCGGTTACGGTCGTCTCGCCCACCGGATGTCGACGGCGCTGCCGAACCTCGCGGCGTACGACTGCATCGACGGGGTCGCGACGTCGACGTTCCTGTGCGACTACTACCTGAAGTTCCGCGAGGCGCCCGAGACCGTGCGCGTGGTCCGGCTGGACCAGTGGGAGACGCTCGCCGACGAGTACGACGTCGCGGTCAACGTGCACAGCTTCTCGGAGTGCTCGCTGGACGCGATCCGGTGGTGGCTCGCCCGGATCGCCGAGCGCAAGATCGAGTGGCTGATGATCGTGCCGAACACCCCCGAGCAGCTGCTCAGCACCGAGCTGGACGGCTCGATGCTCGACTTCGAGCCCGAGGTCCGCAAGGCGGGCTACGAGCTGGTCGACACCCGCCCGGTCTACGAGTCCGACGAGCTGCGCAAGCTGATCGACCTGCACGACACCGTCCACCTCTTCCGCCGGGTGGGGACCGAGGCGTGACCGGGATCGTCGGCGACGACGACCGGTCGAAGACCACCCTCTGGGTCGAGGAGAAGCTGCGCCGGTTCTCCGCGGCCACCACGCACCGGATCATCCTGCGCCGGGGCCGCGCCCTGGGCATGTGGGTCGGGTGCGGCTTCCCCAAGTCGGGCACGAACTGGCTGTGCGAGCTGATCGGCACCAGCCTCGGCCTGCCGGTGCCGGTCGACTACCAGCTGCCCCTGATGTTCCGCGCGGTCGTGCACTCCCACTACCTGTACGACGAGCGGATGCCCCCGGCGATCTACATCCGCCGCGACGGGCGCGACGTGATGATGTCGTTCTACTTCTACTGGACGCGCGCGACCCAGATGAACAAGAACCCGCGCTTCGCCAACGGCATCCGGGAGATCTTCACCAACCTCTACGGGCCGGGCTTCGACCCCGCCGACGTGCAGGGCAACCTGCCGAAGTTCATCGAGTACCAGATGACGGTGGCACCGACGACCCACGGCGTGACCTGGCAGCAGCACGTCCGCGACTGGTGGGACCGGCCGCACGTCGGGCATGTCTCCTACGAGGGCCTGCTCGACGACGCCGCGGCGGAGATGTTCCGGGCCCTCACCGACGCGTCGGGCACGGAGCCGGACCGCGAGCTGGTCGAGCTGGCCGTGCGCCGGCACGACTTCTCCAAGTCGGCCGGCCGCAAGTCCGGGCCAGGAGGACCGGGCCGCCTTCCGGCGCAAGGGCGCGGCCGGCGACTGGCGCACCCACTTCACCCGCGAGGCCGGCGAGGTGTTCGACTCCTTCGCCGGGGCCGACCTGGTCGACTTCGGGTACGCGGCGGACCGGGACTGGTGGAAGGACCTGGGCTGAGGCTGCGGCCGACCTCGGCGCCCGGTCAGGCCAGCTCGGCCAGTCTCGTGCGCAGCACGTCTGGGTCGACGGTGGTGAGGTCGATCTCGAACAGGTCCTTGTTGGCGCGCAGCTTCTCGTCGCTCCAGGTCCACCACTCGACCGGCGCGATCAGCTCGATGACCTCCTCCGGGTAGCGGTAGCGCAGGATCCGGGCCGGGTTGCCCACCGCGATCGCGTACGCCGGCACCGACTTGGTGACGACCGCGCCAGCCCCGACGATCGCGCCGTTGCCGATCTCGACACCCTCGAGGATCGTGACGTTGTCCCCGACCCAGGTCGCGGCACCGATCCGGACCAGGTTCTGCGGCGGCTTGAGCACCGATCGGGCGCCGATGACCCGCCGCTGTGCGGTCTCCTGGATGTTGAGGAACTCGGTGTAGTGGTTCGCACTGCGCATCACGATCCGGCCGATGATCGCGTACGGCCCGACCTCGCACGGATCGATGTACGCCGGCCCGGTGATCCGCACCCGCCGACCCAGGACTGCTCCCTTCGCCACGAACGACCCGCGCGCGACCTCGACCTCGTCGCGGTACCACCGGACACGCTGCCGGGTGACGACCAGACCACGAAGGATCGACCTCGAGAACGACCTGACCAAGCGCAGCACGGCGTCAGAATACGGGGGCCTCGGCGGCCGGATCGGCCGGTGGTGGCACCGAGTGCGCCGCCCGTCCCGTCGTGGCGAGGTGCCGCACCAGCACCACCCACCAGATCGCCGAGGTGATCGTCTGGCCGATCACGCCGCCCCACATCGCGCCCTGCGCATCGGCGACGGCAGCACCGGCGACAAGGCCGATGATCGACAGCACCGTGCCGGTGATGTCGACGACCATCACCGCCTGGATCTGGCGCCGACCCATCAGCGCCGCACGCACACCGCTCTGCGCGGCGATCGCACCCACGTGGAAGCCGACCACCAGCAGCAGGGGCTGGACGATGTCCCAGACATGGCCGAGCAGCAGCTTGCCGACCGAGTCCGGGATGACGAGCAGCACTCCCATGTTGAGCAGCGCGACCAGGATCGACACCGTCATCGTGCGGCGCTGGTGCCGCAGCAGGCCGGCATTGTCGGACTGCTCGCGGGCGATGTCGGTGGCCGCCGACGTCGCGACGGCCGTCTGCACCGTCGTGCTCGGGCGCTCGAGGAGGAGCGCGGCGCGGACCGCCGCCACCGCGACCGGTCCGCTGACGATCGCCATCAGCGACGAGCCGATCAGCGCCACGGTCGCACTCGAGCTCGACGCGACCAGCGAACGCCACGAGAAGTGCCACCGCTCCCGGAGCCAGTCGAACGACAGCTCGCGGCCCATCGGGACGCCGTGCTGCACGAACACCCACAGGCCGGACACCGCCCCGCTGCCGGCCCACGCGGCGACGAGCCAGATCAGCGTCGACCCGTGCACGACCTCGACGGTGACGAACAACACCATCTGGAGCACCAGCCACTGGGTGTCGAGCACGACGGCCCGACCCGGCTTGGACTCCGCGATGCCGATGTAGCGACCGACGTCCTGGACGCCGAGCAGCGGCATCAGCACGCCGACCACCACCAGCGGCGGCCCGACGTCGCTGCCGAGTGCCCAGATGCCCACGCCTGCGACCACGCACAGTGCTGCCACGGCCAGCGACAGCAGCACCGCGGCCCCGACGACCCCGCGGGGACGGTGGTCGGCGTCCTCCGGGTGCACCATCACCGTCGCCGAGACCAGGGAGCGGACCAGGCCGTTCTGGGTGAAGACCCAGACGAAGAACACGAGGCTGAAGCGCCCGAAGTCGGCTGCGGAGAGCGCATGCGCGACCCAGATCAGCACCAGCAGGTTGGAGGCGCTGGAGATGCCCTGGTCGAACGTCACGAGGCCCGCGCGCCGCCCGGCGGTGGTCGGCGACCGGCGCTTGCCCGCCCTCGTCGGGGAGGCCTGCACCTCGGCCGATTCCCCGGTCGACTGCGCCATGTCCGCATCCTCTCAGAAGCCCTGCTGCATCGCAGGTGGTCCGCTACAGTGGGCGCGCGCACCGGCCAAGGGTGGTCGGGATTGCACACTCCTCCCACCTCAACGGTTCGTCCCAAGGTTGGTCATGGCCTCAGACATCACAGCCCGAGTCGCCGCCAGGATGGCGAACTCCCGGCCGGCGCAGATGGTGCTGCGCCGCGTCGAGGCGCTCCACGACGACATGATGCTGGCGATCGGCCGTCTCGAGACCCACCTGATGGACACCCGGCCCGCGCCCGCGCGACTGGAGGACGTCGAGTTCTCGATCTTCTCCCAGTTCGGCGAGGACGGGATCCTGCAATACCTGATCCGGCACGTGAAGGTGCCGGACACGACGTTCGTCGAGGTCGGCGTCGGCAACTACCGCGAGTCCAACACCCGCTTCCTGCTCGAGAACAACAACTGGCGAGGGATCGCGGTCAACGGTGATGACACCCACGCCCGGTTCATCCTCGGGTCCAAGCTGGCCTGGCGCTACGACATCGAGCCCGTGCAGGCGTTCGTGACCCGCGACAACATCGGCCAGATCATCGAGGACTTCGGGTTGAGCGGCCAGATCGGCCTGCTGTCGATCGATGTCGACGGGGTCGACTACTGGCTCTGGAACGCGATCACCGACGTCACGCCGGCGATCGTCGTGATGGAGTTCAACGCGCTGTTCGGGCCGGACGCGACCGTCACGGTCCCCTACGACCCCACGTTCGTCGACGCAGAGGCGCACTGGTCGCGCGCGTACTTCGGAGCCTCGCTCGGCGCGCTGGCGCACCTGGGCAAACAGCGCGGGTACCGCCTCGTCGGCTGCTCGAGCAACGCCGCGAACGCCTTCTTCGTCCACGACAGCCTGGCTGACGACGCCCTCCCCGAGGTCTCCACCCGCGAGGCCTGGCGGGCGCCACGGTTCCTCACCACCCGCAACCCCGACGGCACGCTCTCCCGGATCCGCAGCATCGAGCAGCGGCTCGACGCGATCGGTGACCTCCCGCTGGTCGACGTGAGCACCGGCCGCGAGGTGACCGTGCGGGCTGCCTGCACCCCCTCGACCTGGACCTGATCCGTGACCGACGCCGCCCTTCCCGCTGCCGACACCCGGGTCCGCCGGCTCCGCCGCGCGGTACGCCGCTACCGTGCCCGGCTCGTCGGCCTCCTCGGCGTCGCCCGATTGCTGGCCCATGCGTTCCTCGGACGGGTCGACGAGGTCTGGATCGGCGACTCGCACGCGGTCCACATGAACTCACCCACGATGATCGCCGCACTGCGCCGGCTGCCCGACGGGCGCTGGGTGTGGCACCTCGGCCCCCGGGTGATGTTCTCGATCGCCCGGGAGGGCCTGCCCACGGCGGTGCTCCGGGTGCTGCGCCTGGTGGCGCGGACGCGGCGCGCCGACAAGATCGTCTGGGCGTTCAGCTTCGGCGAGATCGACGTGCGCTGCCACCTGGTCCCGCGGATGAGCGACCCGGACAAGGCGCTGGAGTTCGTGCCGATCTACCTCGAGCGCCTGCGCCGCGCCGCCACCGCCGCGGGCGCCCGGCGGGCGCTCGTGCTGATCCCCCCGCCGGAGAGCGACGTCTACCCCGAGCAGATCGGGTTCCCCGTCGTCGGATCGCTGGAGGAGCGCATCACGGCCAGCCGGGCGCTGCGCGAGGCGATGATCCGCGCCGCGAAGGACCTGCCCACCGACGGCGCCCGGGTGCTCCTGGTCGACGTCTACGACGACTACTCCGACGAGCGCAGCGCAATGCGTGAGGACCTCACCTACGACGGCCTGCACGCCAACGCCGACGGCCGCGCGGTCACCCGCAAGCGGGTCGAGGACGTGCTCGCCGCGACCTCGGACGGCTGAGCCGTGGCCACTCCCGCCCAGGAAGCGCGCCCCTCGATGACCGTCTGCCCGGCGTGCAGCTCCTCGTCGGTCCAGGTCGGCCCGCCGTCACGGCGTACCGACCTGGTCGTCGCGCGCTGCCGGGACTGCAACGCACAGTTCCTCCTCGACGAGGAGCCCGACACCTCCACGGTGATCGGCACCGACGAGGTGTCGGTGGAGTACGTCAACGACTGGGTCGACAAGAAGCGCGAGGGCGTCGGTCCCGAGGCCTGGCACGACAAGCTCAGCCGGCTGGCGCGCGAGGTCCGGCCCGAGGGCCGGCCCGCGCGGTTGTACGACGTGGGCGCCGGCGGCGGGGAGTTCCTCGCGCTGGCCCGCGACGAGTACGGCTTCGAGGTCGCCGGCAACGACATCATGGAGGGTGCCGTCGCGGTCGCCCGCGAGCGCAGCGGCGTCGAGCTCGACCTCGGCGACCTCTCCCAGCTGCGGCACGAGGACGAGTACGACGCGGTCACGATGTGGTGCGTGCTGGCGCACGT
The DNA here is from genome assembly GCA_963731485.1 of uncultured Actinomycetota bacterium. Taxonomy (GTDB): domain Bacteria; phylum Actinomycetota; class Actinomycetes; order Propionibacteriales; family Nocardioidaceae; genus Marmoricola. Next base: position 1,108,204 of record CAVSVQ010000004.1, on the reverse strand, counting down.
GCGCAACGGCGAGGAGATGATGCGCGACGTGCACCGGATGCTCGCGCCGGGCGGGGTGCTCTACCTGCAGACGCCGCACAACACCGTCCCCGACCGCGGGTCGTTCCGCGCAAAGACCGCCACTGGTGGCCGGGTGTCCCGGATCTCCGACCGTCGGCTGGCCGGGCACCACCGGATCCTGCACAGCCGGACCAGCATCACCAGGCTGCTGGAGCGGGTCGGCTTCACCGACGTACTGGTCGAGCCGCAGGCCCGCTACTCGATGTCGTCGGTGGCCTACCTGCACTCCCTGCGAGCTCCCGAGTGGAGCCTGCGGCCGGCGTCGTGGCTGATGGACAAGGCCGTCTCCAGCAGGGTCGCGCCGCGGATCACCCTGGACGTCTGGGCCCGCAAGCCGCGCTGATCGGTAGCATCCTCGCGTGCGCCCCCTCCTCACGACGCTCGTCTTCCTCCTGCCGCCGAGCAGCCTGAAGAACAGCCTGCTCAACCGGCTCGGTCACGACGTGCACCCGACGGCGCGCGTCGGGATCTGCCTTGCCCAGCGCGTGGACCGGTTCGAGCTGGCCGAGGGCGCGGTGATCGGCAACTGGAACGCCTTCCGCTACCTGGCGCTGGTGAAGCTCGGCCGCGGCTCGCGGATCGTGATGTTCAACTGGATCCTCGGCGGGTCCGGGTTCGAGCCGGGCGTGGACGAGCACGGCGTGCGCCGCACCCTGCGGATGGGCGACCAGTGCCACATCATCAGCTTCCACTTCCTCGAGTGCGGCGGCGGGCTGTTGATGGCCGACCGGAGCTGGATCACCGGGGTCCGCAGCACCGTGCTCAGCCACGCCTTCGACCCCCGCGAGGGCGGCCTGATCCTGCAGCCGGTGTCGTTGCAGGAGGGTGCGGTGATCGCGACGAACTGCACGCTGCTTCCCGGGGCCGTGGTCGGCGAGGGCGCGCTGCTCGCGGCCGGCTCGAGCGTGTGGACCGGGCAGGAGCTCCAGAGCGGCCACCTCCACGGCGGGGTTCCGGCGCGCCGGCTGGCCCCGATCGAGGTCCCCGACTCGGCGTACGAACGGCAAGGCCCGCTGGGCTGACGGTCGGCCGGCGCGCTCGCGCTCTGCGCCTGCAGGGAGAGCGGCGCAGAGAGGACCACCCGTGCGAGCACCTCTGCGGTGAACGTGGTGACCCCGACGTGCGTCGTCCCGGCCACCCGCCCTTTCCCGGCGGGAGCCGGTGGGGTATGCCTGTTCCCGACGCGGAGGAGGAGTGCCGATGGCGGGGACGCGGGACGGGCCCGAGGGGCTTGCACGCCCGACGCAGGCCGACCTGGAGGCGATGACACCGGAGGATCGACGCGCGGCGATGCTCGCACTGGCAGGCCTGGCGACGGCGAGCTCACGGCTACGGCCGCCGCGCCGGCGGCGGCTGACGCTGGTGATGGCCGCGTCGGTGGTGCTGGCGGCGTGGACGGTCTACATCGGGGTGACCCTGCCCGATCGTTACGTCACGCAGAACTGGGCGTTGGCCTGGACCGGCTTCGACGTGATCCTCACCCTGATGTTCGCCGCGACCGCGGTGCTGGGTCTGCTGCGTCGCCAGCTGGTGGTCCTCGCCGCCTTCACCGCCGGAGTGCTGGTGCTGTGTGACGCGTGGTTCGACGTCACCACCGCGAACGACCACGACCGGCTCACGTCGATCGCGACCGCGGCGCTGGTCGAGGTCCCGGTCGCGGTCTGGCTGATCTCGTGGTCGTTGCGATTGCTCCGGACGACACTCGCGGTGCTGCTCGGGGAGCCGGGCCGGCTGTGGCGGGTCCCGCTTCTCCTGCCGGAGCAAGACCCGGACTCCTGAGCCTCTCGCCGGACACTCCCGGCGCGCTGCGCGCTCAGAGCAGCTGCGACTCGGGGATCAGCTCCTCGAGCGCCTGCAAGCCGTCCGCGTCGTCCCGGTGGACGACCGCGACGTCCCAGTAGGCCTGCTTGCGGAGCCCGATCTTGGCCTCCAGCGAGTCCATCTTCGCGGACACCTCCTCGACCGTCGTCCGGCCCAGCGCGTGGCCGCCGTTGCCCCAGACAGCGACATCGCGGTAGCCGAGCGCCTTCAGGGCCGGCCAGACCGACAGCGGGTCGTTGCCCGCGACCCGGGTCAGGTGCGGGTCGTACTCGAAGAACAGCACTGGACGCGAGTCCGCCCACTCCTGCGCGATCGCCGGAACGAGGATGACCTCGTAGCCGTCCGTGTCGGACTTCACCAGCCGCAGGTCGGTGAAGTCGGGGTGCTGCGCGCGGAGCTCGGCCGGCGTGATCGAGGCGAGCGCGTCACCCACTCCGCCCTCGGTGAAGCGCGTGGTGCCGCCCGACGCGGACCGCAGTGGTCGCCCCGGTGCGAACGTCCGGGCTGAGCAGCGCCTCGACGACCTCGACCTCCGGCTTGGCGTCGACGTTGAGGTGGAGGTACTCCAGGTAGTACGGATCGGCCTCGATGCAGAGCACGCGGGCGTCGGTCGCGTCGAGGATCTGCAGCGTCGAGTCCCCCACGTTGGCGCCGACGTCCAGCACCCGCACCGGCTTGCTGGTCGCGCCGAGCAGGCGGGCAAGGCCGACCAGGTTCTGCCCGTACGGCGTGCCGTTCGCGTAGTCCGGCAGCCGGTGCGGCCACGGCAGCACCATCCGGACGCCCTGCACGTCCCGGACCACCTTGCGGTTCGGGAAGCGGTCGCGCACGGACCACTCGACGTGCTTGCGGACGTTGACGACGAGGTCGCGGAGTGTGGGCACGGGCTGCAATCTAGTTGGTCCTCGGCCTCTGCGTGCGCGAGTCGTCAGGAGTTGAGCGGACGGGACGAGCGCCCGCCGCTGGGGTTGCCGGGCGAGCGGCTACAGCGACCAGCGTGCGAACGGCTGGCCGGTCATCCGGCGCAGCTCGGCGACGTCGGGGGCGAGCACCTCGCGCAACCGGGTCAGCGTCTGCTCGCTCGGCTCGGGCCGCTCGACCGGCTTGCTGACCCGGCGGCGGACGAACGCCCGCAGCCGCTCCAGTCGCTCCGTGGGCAGTCGGTGGACGAGCTGCACGAGCGCCGGCCGACGCAGGGCGCGGTACCAGGCCGGATGGGTGCCCTTGAACCCCCAGGCGTTGCGCGGCCGCAGGGCCTCGTCGTCCAGCTCGATCGGCGGAACCCCGAGGAACTCGAAGACGGTCGCCAGCGTCTCAGCCGGCTGCTCCGCGAGATCGCCGAGGTCCACGACGAGGATCTGCGAGGCGTCGAAGCGCCGCTGCAGCTCGCGCAGCTGGGCGGCGTACCGGCTGGGCGCGATCAGGCGGTTGTGCGGCGCGTCGGCGTCGCGGAGCTCCTCCTCGACGTCACCGGTGACCACGCCCCAGGTCGCTTCCTCGACGTACTCCGCGAGGGCACGCTCGACCGGGTCGCGCACGAGGTAGATCAGCCGCGCGTCCGGAACCAGGTCGGCCATCCGATCCGCGACGCCTGGGTACAGCGGCCACTTGGTGTACTGCGGCGTGGACTCGCCGCGGTAGCGGGTGCCGGCCGGGAAGTACCCCTGGTACCGCCCGATCCACGAGCGGCAGTCCGGGTCGGTGAAGAACCGCATCTCCTTGTCGTGGGACATCACGATGTCGGGGTGCAGGTCCAGGTAGTTGTGCAGGCTGGTCGTGCCTGCCTTCGCGGCACCGACCACGACGAGATTCGGCAGCCGCGCCGGGTCCGGCTCCACCGGCTCCGGATCGGCCCGGCGGCGCCGGTCGCGCTCCGGCACGCTCAGCACGCACCACGGGCAGACGTCCAGCGGCTCGCCGTCGGCAGACGGTGAGCCAGCCGAGATCCCTCATCTCGGTCACCGTGCTCGCCGAGATCACCGGCGGGACGCAGACGTCGCACTGCAGCGACACGAGGTCGTCCTGCCCGTCGCGGCTGATCCGGGACAGGACGGTCATGCGCGGACCATCAGGCGCGACCCAGGAGGCGCGACATCTGCTCGAGGTCCGCGTCGACCATGAGCCGCGCGAGGGCCTGTGCGTCGGTGTCCGGCTTCCAGCCGAGCACGTCGCGGGCCTTGGAGTAGTCGCCGATCAGCGCGTCGACCTCGGTGGGCCGCTCGTAGGTCTGGTCGTAGCGCACGTGGTCCTCCCAGTTCAGGCCGGCGTGCGCGAAGGCGTACTGACACCACTCGCGGACGGTCGTCCCGACCCCGGTGGCCAGCACGTAGTCCTGCGGCTCGTCGTGCTGGAGCATCCGCCACATGCCCTCGACGTACTCCCTGGCATAGCCCCAGTCGCGGATCGCGTCGAGGTTGCCGAGGGTGAGGTGGTCGGTCACGCCGAGCTTGATCGACGCCACACCGAGCGTGACCTTGCGGGTCAGGAAGCTCTCGCCGCGACGCGGCGACTCGTGGTTGAACAAGATCCCGGAGACCGCGAACAGGTCGTAGGCCTCGCGGTAGTTGATCGTCACCCAGTGCGAGTAGAGCTTGGCCGCGCCGTACGGCGACCGCGGGTAGAACGCGGTGTTCTCGTTCTGCGGCGGCGGTGTCGCGCCGAACATCTCCGAGGTCGAGGCCTGGTAGAAGCGGCGTGTCGATGCCGGCCGCCCGGATCGCCTCGAGCAGCCGGAGAGTGCCGACCGCATCCGTCGAGGCGGTGTACTCCGGCATCTCGAAGGACACCTTCACGTGGCTCTGCGCACCGAGGTTGTAGACCTCGTCCGGACTCGATCGCGTGGATCAGGTTGACCAGGCTCACCCCGTCGGTGAGGTCGCCGTAGTGCAGGTGCAGCCTGCTTCTCGGAATGCAGGTGGTCGATCCGGCTCCGGTTCAGGGTCGAGGCCCTGCGGACCAGCCCGTGCACCTCGTAGTCCATGCCGAGCAGGAACTCCGCGAGGTAGGAGCCGTCCTGTCCGGTGATGCCGGTGATGAACGCGCGCTTGGTCACGGCGGCAGAGTAGCCGCCCCGGCGCGCTGGTAGGGTCCGTGTCCCGGAACTGCCGCTCGCGACCGAGGAGGATCGATGCACCTGGTGATCGACGCGGTGGCCGTCGCACCCGGCAGCTCGGCCATCGTCCTCGAGCACCTGGTCAGCGCCTGGCGGGAGGCCTGGCCCGGCGACCGGCTGACGGTGCTCACCGGTCCGGACGGCCCCGCGTTCGAGCTCCCTGACGGTGTCGGGATCGAGCGCCTGGACGCGCCGCTCCCCGGCCCGCTGCGCAGCCTGTGGCTCCGCTCGTTCGGCGTACGCCGTGCCGCCCGGTCGCTCCGCGCGGACGCCGTGCTCTCCGGCGTGCCGGCGAGCGGCCTGCTCGGCACCGGCTGTGTCCGCGGCCTGATCCTCTACGACCTGCGCCACGAGCTCCGACCGGAGCAGTTCAGCCGGGCCACCCGCCTGGCCCGCAACATCGCGTGGCGCTGGAGCATGAGCCACGTCGACGGGATCTACACGATCTCCGAGCGCACGCTCGACCGATCTGCAGTCCCTGCACCCCCGGCTGGCGCGACGGGGACGCGCCGCCGTGCTCGGCTCCGAGCACGCGACCACGTGGCGGACGACCGAGCCTCCGGTCGGGTCCCTACGCGGTCGCGTTCGGCCACTTCGCGAACAAGAACGTGACCGCCGTGCTCGAAGGCTGGGCGGACTTCTGTCCCGCGCACCCGGAGTGGCGGCTCCGGCTCGTCGGCATGGGGGCCGCCGACCGGGCGTCTGCCACCGCGCTCGTCGAGCGTCTCGGCGTCGCCGAACAGGTCGAGTTGATGCCGTGGCTCGACGACGACTCGTTCGCCGCGTGCTTCGCCGGCGCCGGCCTGGTTGTCTTCCCCTCCGACTTCGAGGGCTTCGGGCTACCGGCGGTCGAAGCACTCAGGCTGGGCATCCCGGCGGTGGTCTCCGCCGACCCGGCGCTCCTCGAGGTCACCGGCGGACACGCCGCAGTTGCGCGTTCGACCTCGGCCGACGACCTCCGCGCGGCGATGGAGGACGCCCTTGCGCGCACGCCCGAGCAGCGCAAGGCCGGCGCCGGCTTCGCCGCTCGTTTCAGCTGGGCCGGGATGGCCCGCACGATCCGGGACTCACTCGTCGAGCACGGCGCGCCCGTGTGACCGGGCGCTAGGCGACCGGCACGGCGAGGTAGTCGGCCGACTCCAGCACCCCGGTGCGGAGCCGCTCGAGGTCGACCGCGACCATCTGCCCGACCAGCGCCTCGAGCGTGACCGCTGCCCGCCAGCCCAGCGCCCGCTCGGCGGGTGCCGGATCGGCCACCAGCACCGGGATGTCCGCGGGCCGCATCAGCTGCGGATCCTGCTGGACGAGGCCGCTGATGTCGTCGATGCCGCCCGCGGCGAAGGCCAGCCGGACCAGGTCGGCCAGCGTGTGCGCAGCCCCGGTGCCGATCGGCAGGTCCTCGGGATCCGGCCTCGCCGCCATGAGGCGCAGCGCGGTGACGTACTCACCTGCGAAGCCCCAGTCGCGCACCACGTCGAGGTTGCCCAGCATGAGGTGGGAGCGCGCGGCCGAGCACGATCTCGGCCACCGCACCGGTGATCTTGCGGCTGACGAAGGCCGGCGGCCGCACCGGGCTCTCGTGGATGTGCAACCGCGCACAGCTCGCGCGCAGGCCTGCCTCGTCGCGCGCCCGCCGGAGGATCTCCTCTGCGGCCGCCTTCGATCGCGCGTAGGGACTGGCGCCGTCGACCACCTCCGCGGTGGAGGCCTGCACCAGGCTGACCTCGCGTCCGGTGCGGTCGCGCAGGGCGAGCACCGCGTCGACGAGCACCTCGACCGCATCGGCGTTCACGGCGAAGGTCTCCTCCGGCCGCTCCCAGCTGAGCGCGACCGAGCTGCATCCCGGCGAGGTTGAAGACCGCGTCGGGTGCGCAGCCGGCGACCAGGCCGCGCAGGCCCTCGGCATCGGTGAGGTCCAGCGACGACCACTTCGACGTCGGAGAGGTACGCCGCGACCCGCTCCGGCTCCGGACTCAGCGGATGCACCGTCCCGACGACGCGGACGCCCTCCTGCCGAAGCTGCCGGGCCAGGTAGATGCCGTCCTGGCCGGCGACGCCCGTCACGAGTGCGGATCTCCACGCCCGTCAGAGTAGGGTAATCCGGGCACGGTTCCGACCGTGACGCCTCTGCCGGACACTCGTTAGAGGTGCCGAGGTCGTTCGGGAGCAGCGACTGTCATCTTTCGACGATTGGAGCATGCATGTCTGGCCGTGGCGTAGACGTCCTGGTCGCCGGCGGAGGTGGATTCATCGGCGGCCACCTGGTCGAAGGACCTGCTCGCGCAGGGGCTGCACGGTTCGCTCGGTCGACGTGAAGCCGATGTCGGAGTGGTACCAGGTGCACGAAGGCGCCGAGAACGCCGGGCCGACCTGTCGCTGCTCGACGACGCGCTGGCGCAGACCGACGGCGCCCGCGAGGTCTACATGCTCGCCGCCGACATGGGCGGCATGGGCTTCATCGAGAACAACAAGGCGCTGTGCATGCTCACGGTGCTGACCAGCACGCACATGCTGCAGGCGGCGCAGAAGGCCGGCGTCGAGCGCTACTTCTACTCCTCCTCGGCGTGCGTGTACGCCGCCGACAAGCAGACCGACACCGACATCACCGCCCTCAAGGAGTCCGACGCCTACCCGGCGATGCCCGAGGACGGCTACGGCTGGGAGAAGCTGTTCACCGAGCGGATGTGCCGGCACTTCCTCGAGGACTTCGGCCTGCAGACCCGGGTGGCCCGCTACCACAACGTCTACGGCCCCAACGGCACCTGGACCGGCGGCCGCGAGAAGGCGCCCGCCGCGGTCTGCCGCAAGATCGCCACCGCGGTGCTCACCGGCGACCACGAGATCGACATCTGGGGCGACGGCGAGCAGACCCGCAGCTTCATGTACATCGACGACTGCGTGCGCGGCTCGCAGATGATCCTCAAGGGCGACAGCCCCGAGCCGGTCAACCTCGGCAGCGACGAGCTGGTCAGCATCAACCAGCTGTACTCCATCGTCGAGGAGATCGCCGGCATCACGCTGCACCGCGCAACTACCAGCTCGACGCGCCCCAGGGCGTGCGCGGCCGCAACTCCGACAACACCCAGATCCTCGACACCTACGGCTGGGCGCCGTCGATCACCGCTGGCCGAGGGCATGGCCAAGACCTACGCCTGGGTCTACGACGAGGTCAAGCGCTCGCTCGGCTGAGCGAGCGCGACGTCCAGATGCGCATCCTGGTCCACGACTACAGCGGACACCCGTTCCAGGTCGAGCTGAGCCGCGAGCTGTCCCGGCGCGGCCACGACGTGACGCACTCCTACTGCGACGCCTACACCTCCGGCAAGGGCCACCTCACGGCCGAGCCCGGCGAGACGATCCGGTTCGACCCGATCGGCGTCGGCGAGGTGATCGCGAAGATGAGCTTCGGCAAGCGGCTGCTCCAGGAGCTGCGCCTCGGCGTCGAGCTCGTGCGCCAGGTACGCCGGATCCGGCCCGACGTGGTGATGGCCTCCAACGTGCCGATCCCGACGCTGGTGATCCTCGCGTTCGTGCCTGCGGCTGCGCGGGATCCCGTGGGTGCTGTGGCACCAGGACGTGCAGGCCGTCGCGATCCGGTCCTTCGCGGGCAGCAAGCTGTCCCGGTCCTTCGCGCGTCGTCGCCGCGCTCATCGGCGCCGCCGAGAAGTGGTGCGCCCGCCGAGCGGCGGCGGTGGTGGTGATCGCGGACTCCTTCGTCGACGTCCACCGCCGCGTGGGGCACCGCGAGCCAAGACCACCGTGATCCCGAACTGGGCGCCCCTGGAGGAGATCCAGCCGGTGACCCGCGCCAACGACTGGTCCCACGAGCACGGTCTCGACGAGGTCCGCACGCTGCTCTACTCCGGCACGCTCGGCCTCAAGCACGACCCGGCCCTGCTGGTCGCCCTCGCCCGCCAGGTGATCGACGCCGGCCAGCCGGTGCAGCTGGTCGTGGTCAACCAGGGGCCGGCCGAGCAGGTGCTCCGCGACGAGGCCGCGCGGCTCGACGTACCGCTGCTGCTGCTGCCCTTCCAGCCCTACGAGCGGCTCTCCGACGTGCTCGGCTCCGGGGACGTGCTCGTCGTCCTCCTCGAGCAGGACGCCGGCGCCTTCTCGGTGCCGTCGAAGACGCTGTCCTACCTGTGCGCCGGCCGGCCCGTCCTCGGGCTGATGCCGGCCGAGAACCTCGCCGCGACCCTGGTCTCGCGGGTCGAGGGCTGCGTGCTGCCCCCCGGAGGCCGCCTCGCTGCCGGCCGCGGCCGAGTGGGTCGGCGACGGTGCTCGCCGACGACGAGCGCCGGGCCGCACTGGGCAAGGCCGCGCGGGCGCTGGCCGAGCAGGAGTTCGAGCTCGCCGGGTGCGCCGACCGCTTCGAGGACGTGCTCGAGCGCTGCGCTCGGGTCGCGGCAGCCGGCTCGGTCACGGCCTGACGCCTCGCTCGCGACCGGCGCGCGATCCGACGGCAGCCGAGGGCCGTCGGGCCGGACGCCGGCCCGTCCGGTCGCTCCTCCGAGGCAGTCCTCCCTGGCCGTCCTTGAGCGGGCCAGGATGGCCAGGGCGATCGGCACCCACATCGTCCGGTCCCACAGGCCCGGCAGCGCGGGCCCATCCCGATCCAGGCCAACGGCAGGTAGCACAGCCGACGGTGGACGTGGTCGGACAGCAGCGGGCGGGCCAGCATGAACAGCAGACGATCAGGTAGCCGACCAGCCCGAAGATGCCGACGCCGATGGCGACCTCGAGGAAGATGTCGTGGAACAGCTCCACGTTGACCAGCCCGCTGCCCATGATCGGCGACGTCCCGAACCGACGCCAGGCCTTCGTCGAGGCGCGCTGGAGCGAGCCTGGTCGGCGCTCACCGCGGTGCCCCCGCCGGCGAGCCGGGTCAGCGCCGAGCCGCCGTGACCCGCCCTGGACGAGCAGCGGGAACGGCGACCAGGGCGAGCGCACCGAGCACGCCGATCACGAAGCCGGACAGCGCCGAACGCTCGATGGCCGGGCATGATCAGCACGAGCACCGCGGCGACCACCAGGGCGGCGCGGCTTCCGCTCATCACGATCGACAGGCCGCTCACCGCTGCGGCGCCGAGGACGACCGCCTGCATCTGCACGCCGCGGTGGTGCGCGAACAGGTACATCAGGATCGCGATCGCGGTCATGCCGGCCATGCCGAAGGCGTTGGTGTGGTGGGACAGGCCCTGGTAGCGGTCACCGACCACCGGGCCCGTGGCCAGGCGCATAGGCCGTGCTCACCATCTGGCCGACCACGTAGGCCCACAGCAGGGTGACGATCCGTCTTCGTGCCCGGACGCCACCAGGCGATCAGGATCGGCAGGCCGCCGAGGTAGTACAGCCACTGGACCAGCATGAAGATGCTGCCCAGCGGCGAGTCCGCCGAGAGCAGGCTGGCGACCAGGCCGGTGACGCGCGACCACGACCAGGCCGACGACGAAGGCGGCCGGGAGCCGCAGTCGTCGGGAGACCACGCCCGGCAGCAGCAGGACCGCGGTGAACACCGCGAAGAGGTCGGTCGGCGTGGAGATGCCCGCCGCTGAGTCCCTGCGAGACCTCGGTACGCCGGCGCCGTGGCGAAGGCGAGGGTCAGCGTCGACGAAACCGGCCGTCTCGAGGCCGAACACCATCACACCGGCCAGCGCCGACCGCGACCGCACCACGAGCACGCCGAGGCCCGGATGCTGGTCGACACCACGAGCGCCGCCACCAGCAGAACCGCGGCGCTTCCGCGCACCAAGGCACCACGGAACCTGCCAGCCAACGTCTTTTCCTCCGCGTCGGTCGACCTGGCGCGAGAGTCTACCTCCGTTCGCGCCTCGGTTCATCCGCCGGCGAACGGGGGAGGAACTCCACCGTCTGCCCCGGCTCGACCATGACGTCCTCCGGGTCCGCCGATGCGACCGGACGATCGCCGACCAGCACCGAGCAGGTGTCGAGCACCGAGGCGAACCGCGTCGACGCGGCGTGCCAGACCGCTTGGCCCGCGCCCGCAGACGAGCGAGCGACACCGGGTCCCGCGACGTCGAGACGTCCTCGTCCACGCCGGCCGCGGCCCGGACGGACGCCCAGTAGCGCAGCCGGACTGTCCGGCTGGTGAGTCGGCCTGGCCAGCGGGCAGGTCATCTCCGATATCCTGCCCTATCGCCGCCGGCCGCCCGGAGGAGGTGCCGTGCATGAGCACACTGCTCCTGCTGACGAGCACGACCCAGCCCTCGGCCGAGGTGCTGCCGGGCCTGGCACTGCTGCCGCACCAGGTCAAGATCCTGCCGGCCGAGGGCAGCGCCCTGCTCGAGGCGCCCGCGTCGGACCTCGTCCTGATCGACGGCCGGCGCGAGCTCGCCCACGCGCGCGACCTGTGCCGGCTGATCCGCACGACGGGCTCCGACCAGCCGGTGCTGCTGATCCTGACCGAGGGCGGGCTCGCCGTCGTCGCCGCCGACTGGGGCATCGACGACGTGCTCCTCGACAACGCCGGACCGGCCGAGATCGACGCCCGCATCCGGATCGCGCTCGGCAGCTGCCGACGCGGCCAAGGACCCGAACGACCCCGAGGCGCACATCATCCGCAGCGGGGAGGTCGTGGTCGACGAGGCGACGTACACCGCGAAGCTCGGCCGCCGGGTGCTCGACCTCACCTTCAAGGAGTTCGAGCTGCTCAAGTACCTCGTGCAGCACCCCGGCCGCGTGTTCACCCGCGAGCAGCTGCTGCAGGAGGTCTGGGGCTACGACTACTTCGGCGGCACCCGCACGGTCGACGTGCACGTCCGTCGGCTGCGCGCCAAGCTCGGCCCGGAGAACGAGTCCCTGATCGGCACCGTCCGCAACGTCGGCTACCGCTTCGTCCTGCCCCCGAAGGACAACGCCCGCGAGCTCGAGGACGTGCCGGCGCACGTGAGTCCGACGGCATCACGCAGGTCGACGCCGAGCACGTTCGACGTCCGGACGTCCGGCGGCCCGGCGGCCGAGGTACGCCGCATCGCCGAGGCCTGCGACGCCGCCGACGGGGTGATCACCCTCAACGAGCAGGCCTGCCTGCAGCTGAAGTACCGCGGCCTCCGCGACGCCTCGCTGTGGTCTCGGCGAACGGTCGGGCTTCGCGCCTGCTGCACGGGCAGATCCTCGACCTCGCCGTGCATCCCGACGCGCGCAGCCGGGGCGTCGGCACCGCACTGGCCGCCGCCGCCCTCGCCGCCACCGACCGGGTCGAGGCGTGGTCGCACGCGACCATCCCGCCGCGGCCCGGCTCGCGGCGCGGTTCGGCATCCCGACGGAGCGCGAGCTGCGGATCATGAGCCGGCCCACCTCGCTCCCGGTCGCCGAGATCGCGCCGCCGGCCGGCGTCCGGGTGCGGACGTTCGAGCCGGCCGACGAGGACGCGCTGCTCGAGGTCAACGCGGCCGCCTTCGCCCACCACCCCGAGCAGGGACACCTGACCTCACGAGGACTTCCGCGAGCGGGTCGCCGAGGCCTGGTTCGATCCGCAGCGGCCTGTTCCTCGCGTTCCCCGAGGACGCAGACGGCGATGCCGACGGGGTCGCGCTGCTCGGCTTCCACTGGACCAAGGTGCACCGTGACGAGGACCCGCCGTACGGCGAGGTGTACGTCGTCGCGACGAACCCGAGGGCCGCAGGTCGCGGGATCGGCACCCTGCTCACCCGGGCCGGCCTGCGCACCTCGCCACCCAGGGCGTCGACGAGGTGATCCTCTACGTCGACGGCGACAACGACCCGGCCGATGGCGGTCTACGAGGCTCAAGGCTTCAGGGTGGTGCGCACCGAGGTGCAGTACCGCGGCACCACCCGTCAGGCGTAGGACGCGAAGCGGCCCCCGGAGGTGTCCCGGGGGCCGCTCGCGTTGATCGTTTCGTCAGGTCCGACGTCGAGGTCGGGTCAGCGCACCTTCACCGTGAAGGTCTTGCTCGACTTGGCAACCTTCTTGTTGCCCTTGAACAGCACGGTGTAGGTCTGCTTGCCCTTGGGCTGGCCACCGACGGTGATCACGACCTTGCCCCTGACCAGCTTGACCGGCTTGTGCACCTTCTTGGTGCCGCGCAGCACCACGACCTTGCCCTTCACCCGCTTCTGGTGGGCGGACTTGATCTTGATCTTGAACCGCACCTTGTGCGCGCCGGCGCGCTTGGCCTTGCCCTTGGCGTTCGACGCCCACTTGACCGGGTCGGTCTGCGCCGAGGCGGCTTGGCCGGCGTTGGAGTGGTTCAGCGCGCGGACGACCACGTTGAGTCGTTGGCCGAAGTCGCCGACCGTCGGGGTGTAGGTCGCACCGGTGCCGACCACGGTGGTGCCACGCATCCAGGTGTAGGAGAACTCGGTGCCGGCGTTGCGGCTCCAGGTGCCGGGGTCGGCGGTCAGCGGCTGACCGACCGCGGCGAAGCCGGTGATCGACGGGGCCGTGCGAGCAGCCAGCTGGTCGGTGAGCCGGAGGTCGATCCCGCCCACCGAACCGCTGCCCGAAACCGTGACGGGCGTCGCGCCGACCGGCGAGTCGCTGTTGACCCACCACTTCTCCACGTAGTCGATGTCGGCACCCACGGGCGGATTGTCGTAGCCGTACCCGCCGACGCGGTAGGTGCCGGGCTCGAGGGCAATCTTGAAGTTGCTGCCGTCCCGGGCCGTGACGTAGCCGGGGTGGTTGAAGTCGGCGTCGATGACGTCGGTCGAGAACGTCCCGGTGAGCGCGTGACCATCGGTCGCGGTGATCGAGCCGGAAATGGTCGCCGCAGGTGTCATCGTGAAGTTCAGCACGGTGTCGCCGCTGGGCGAGATGCTGACCGGCGCCGCAGCGGGCTCGAACTTCGAGCCGCCGAACCAGCGGCCGAGGTACTGGGTGTCGCCGGTGAAGGCGAAGCCGCTGTCGTCGTAGAAGAACAGCTTGATCTGGCTGACAGCGAGACCGGAGAAGGCGTAGTGGCCGTCGGGCCCGGTGCATTCTTCGGAGATGAGGTCGTCGCCGTTCGAGGCGTCGTACGCGTCCACACAGACGCCGTTGAGCGGTGCGCCTCCGACACCGGTCACGGTGCCTTCGATGTCGGGGCTGAGGGCGCTCGCCGGGCCGGCGAGGCCCAGGCTCAGCGAGGTGACCGCGAGTCCGAGCACCGCGATCGCCGCTACCCGGCGGCCGAAGGCCGACCGGGACATGACTGGCTTCATGAATTCCCCCTTGACGGAAATCGGATGTGGTGACTGTCCGCGAGGGCAACCTAACAGCGGCGCAACGACACGTCTCGTCAATGTCGGACCCGGTGGCGGTTGCCCGCAATTGTTCGGGACCGGGCCGCGTCAGGCGAGCGCGCGAGCGAGCTCGGTCGCGATCTCCACGCAGTACGCCCGGGCCTCACGACCGACGCCGACGAGGTTGAGGAAGCCGTGGATCATCGACGGGTAACGCTTGCGGGTCACCGGGACGCCGTGGGCGTCGAGGAGGTCGGCGTACGCCTCGCCCTCGTCGCGCAGCGGGTCGAAGCCGGCGGTGACCACGTATGCAGGTGCGAGGTCGGCAGGGAGATCGTCGCGCAGGAGCACTGACGCCAGGGGGTGCCGCCGCTGCTCCGGGTCGGGGACGTACCAGTCGGCGAGCCGGTCCATGCCCTCGCGGTTGAGGTAGAACCCGCCGCCGTCGAAGAGGTCACGGCTCCGGGAGCGGTTCACCAGGTCGGTGACCGGGTAGACCAGCAGTTGCAACGCCAGCGGCAGGCCTGCCTCGGCGGCGAGGATCGCCGTCGTCGCCGCCAGGTTGCCCCCCGCCGAGTCGCCCCCGACCGCGAGCCGCTGCGGGTCGGCGTTGACCGCGTCGGCGTTCTTCACCAGCCACTGGTACGCCGCGAAGCAGTCGTCGACCGCTGCCGGGAACGGGTGCTCCGGGGCGAGCCGGTACGTGACCGAGAGCACCTGCACGCCGGACACCTCGGCGAGGTGGCGGCAGGCGCCGTCGTGGCTGTCGAGGCTGCCGAGACCATGGCCCCCACCGTGGATGAACATCAGCGTCGGCACCGGATCGGCGCCCACTCGGGACGACGGGATGTAGAGCCGGGCACCCAGCGGCCCGTCGCCCCCGTCGACGGTCACCTCGCGCAGCGCGCCGATCGGCTGACGACCGGCCACGATCCGACCCTGCTTGTCCACCGCCTCGCGGGCCTCGGCAAGCGGCCCGACACCGAACTCCGGCTCACGGACCAGTCGCTGCAGCAGAAGCATCAGCTGGATCTCGGTGGACAGGGTGTGCCCGTCGATGACCACCGGTCGCCGCAGCAGCGCTCGCTGGACGGGCGCCGGCAGGGCCAGCGCCGCCCGGAGGGCGGAAGCCTCGACAGCGGCTCGGGCGCGGGACATGGTGGAGAAACTACTTCACCTGCCGTTCAACCAGGGCTGTCAGACTGCTCACATGAGCAGGAGGAGCGCGCGAGTGACCGTGCCGGCCGATCCGGGGGCAGGCCGATGACCACGGAGTCGTTTCCCTCGACCGTCGGCGCGAGCGCCGAGGAAGGCCCCCTCGACGGCGCCCTTCGCGTGGTCGCCGACGCATTCGACGTCGACCCGCCGTACGTTCCGGAGGCCGACGACCTCGACCTGAGCTTCCCCGACCGCTTCCTCGACCGCGAGCTGTCCTGGCTCCGGCTCAACCAGCGCGTGCTCGAGCTCGCCGAGGACGAAGCGCTGCCGCTGCTGGAACGGGTGCGCTTCCTGGCGATCTTCGCCAGCAACCTCGACGAGTTCTACATGGTGCGGGTCGCCGGCCTGAAGCGGCGGATCGCGGCAGGAGTGGCCGTGACTGCGGCGTCCGGGCTGATGCCGCGAGAGGTGCTCCAGCAGATCCTCGAGAAGACCGCCGACCTGGCGACCCGGCACGCGCGGGTGTTCCGCGACCGGATCGTGCCCGCACTCGGCGAGGAGAGCATCGACCTGGTCCGCTGGGACGAGCTCGACCGTGACGAGCAGCGCGCCGCGAAGAAGGTGTTCAAGGAGCGCGTCTTCCCGGTGCTGACACCGCTGGCCGTCGACCCCGCGCACCCGTTCCCCTACATCTCCGGGCTCTCTCTCAACCTGGCAGTGCTGGTGCGCAACCCGAAGACCGGCAAGGAGCACTTCGCGCGGGTCAAGGTGCCACCCATCTTCAGCCGGTTCGTGCCGCTGGGCAACCAGCGCTTCGTCCCGCTCGAGGACGTCATCGGCGAGCACCTCAAGCGGTTGTTCCCGGGCATGGAGGTGCTGAAGGTGCACACCTTCCGGGTCACCCGCAACGAGGATCTGGAGGTCGAGGAGGACGACGCCGAGAACCTCCTCAAGGCGCTGGAGAAGGAGCTGCTGCGGCGGCGATTCGGCCCCCCGGTGCGGCTCGAGGTCGAGGAGTCGATCGACGAGGAGGTGCTCGACCTGCTCGTCTCCGAGCTCGGCATCAGCGAGGCCGAGGTGTTCAAGCTGCCCGGCCCGCTGGACCTTCGCGGCCTGCACGACATCGCTGACCTCGACCGCCCCGAGCTGCAGTACCGCCCCTTCCTCGCGGCCACCCACCCCCTGCTCGCGCCGGTCGAGTCGGCCTCGCCGGTCGACGTGTTCAAGGCGCTCGGCCGCTCCGACGTGCTCCTGCACCACCCCTACGACTCGTTCAGCACGTCGGTCCAGCGGTTCCTCGAGCAGGCAGCGGCGGACCCGCACGTGCTCGCGATCAAGCAGACGCTCTACCGCACCTCCGGCGACTCCCCCATCATCGATGCCCTCGTGGATGCCGCCGAGGCCGGCAAGCAGGTGCTGGTGATCGTCGAGATCAAGGCCCGCTTCGACGAAGAGGCGAACATCCGGTGGGCCCGCAAGCTCGAGCAGGCCGGTTGCCACGTCGTCTACGGCCTGGTCGGGCTCAAGACGCACTGCAAGCTCGCCATGGTGGTCCGCGACGAGCCGGACGGCATCCGCCGCTACACCCACATCGGCACCGGGAACTACAACCCGAAGACCGCACGGCTCTACGAAGACCTGGGTCTGCTCACCACCGACGAGAACATCGGCGAGGACGTCGCGCACCTGTTCAACAACCTGTCGGGCTTCTCCCGCAACGCCTCCTACAACCAGCTGATGGTGGCGCCCGACTCGGTGCGCAGCGGGATCATCGAGCGGATCCGGGCCGAGGTCGCCAACCACCGGGCCGGCAAACCGGCCGGCATCCGGTTCAAGGCCAACTCGATCGTCGACGAGGCGATCATCGACGAGCTCTACCACGCGTCCCAGGCCGGCGTGCGCGTCGAGCTGCTGATCCGGGCGATCTGCGCGGTGCGGCCCGGCGTACCCGGCCTGTCGGACAACATCGTGGTCCGGTCGATCCTCGGCCGGTTCCTCGAACACAGCCGGATCTACTGGTTCGCCAACGGCGGCGAGCCGGAGACCTGGATCGGGTCCTCCGACATGATGCACCGCAACCTGGACCGGCGGGTCGAGGTGCTCGTGAATCTGCCGACCGGGGCCGCGGTCGAACAGGTCACCCAGTTGCTCGACCTGGCGTTCGACCCGCACACCTCGGCGTGGGAGCTCACCGCGGACGGCACCTGGTCACGCGGCGGCTCTCCGGACGACGAGCCGATGGTCGACCTGCAGGAGACGCTCATCGCCCAGCACAGCCGCCGCCGGACGAAGTAGCAGTCAGGCGGTGAGGCCGCCGTCCGCCACGATGACCTGGCCGGTGATGTAGTCGTTGGCCGGGTCGGTCAGGAACATCACCAACCGGGCGATGTCGGCCGGCTCGCCCAGGCGACCGGCGGGAGTGCGTCGCACGATCTGGTTGAGCTGGTCCTCGTCGAGTCCGTGGGACATCTCGGTGCGCAGGTAGCCGGGAGCGACGGAGTTCACCACGATGCCCCGCGACCCGAGCTCGCGGGCGAGCGCCCGGGTCATGCCGTCGAGCGCAGCCTTGGTGGCGCTGTAGACAGCGAGACCGCGGTATCCCGACAGCCCCACGATCGAGGAGATGTTCACGATGTGCCCGTGGCGCCGCGCCAGCATCCGGCGGGCCACCAGCTTGGTGATGTGCAGCGTGCCCTTGAGATTCAGGTCGACGACGAGGTCGACATCGTCGTCGTCGGCCATCGCGATCACGCCGTCGCGGGCGACACCGGCGTTGTTGACCAGCACTTCGATGCTCTGCCACCGCTCGACGACGGCGGCGACGAAGGCGGTCGTCTGCTCGCGGTTGCTCAGGTCGACCTCCGCGAAGAGGAAGCGGTCGGGGTACTCCGCCTCCCACTTGTCGACCTCCGGCGTCCGCGACCGGGCGCACGTCGCGACCCGGTCCCCGGCCTGGAGGTAGCCCTCGACGATGCCGGCACCGAGCCCCCGGCTGCCTCCCGTGACGATCACGACGCGGGGGCCCGCCTCCGCGGACGCAGCTTCTGTGGTCACGCTTCCACCCTTCTGACGGTCTTGTCACCGCGGGTCTCGATCGCGTCGACGAAGGCGACGCTGCGCGGCTGCCAGGCGCGCGGCAGGTCGGACACCGCGTCCCGGATCTGGTCACGGAGCGCGTCGAGGTCGACGTCCTCGACACCGCCGACCGGCACCACCTCGGCAGCGACGATCGCACCGGTGAGGCGGTTGGCTCGACCATAGACCCGAGCGGCGGCGACCCAGCCCAGCGCGCTGATGCGCTCCTCGACCGGCAGCGGGTGCACCTTCACGCCGCCGACGTTGATCACCTCCGAGGTACGCCCCCGGAACAGCACCCGGCCGTCGACGACCTCGACGAGGTCGCCCGTACGGCGCCACTCGTCGCCGGCGGAATCGTCGCTCTCGGCAGAGGCGCCGACATAGCTGAGCATGCCCGCTCCAGCACGCACCCAGAGCTCACCGTCGTGCACCCGGAGGCTCGCGTCGGGGTTGGTCTCGCTGACGAGGCTGGCTGCGTCGAGGCCGGGCCGCCCGTCGCGAACCGAGGCCACCGAGCCGAACTCCGTCGAGGCGTAGACCTGGGAGATCCGCGCGTCCGGGAAGGTGCTGCGGAGCTCGTCGAGAAGGTCGCCGGGGCTCGCCTCGCCCCCGAGCGTGATCTGCTCGAGGGGCGGGAGCGCGACCTGGCGCGCACGCGCCTCGGCGAGGAGGAACCGCCAGTACGTCGGCGTCGCGCTGACACAGGTGACGTCGGCGGACACGAGCGCGTCGAGGCCGTTGCGCGGCTGGCGCGGGAAGGGCGCGACCAGGGTGGCGCGGCTGGCGACCACGTGCTGCAGCACCTGCATGCCGGCGAACTGGTGCGGACCGTAGGCCAGCAGCCACCGCTGCCCCGGTCGGGGCGAGACCCGCTCGATGGTCCGTGCCGAGGATGGACCAGTCGTGCCGAGCCGCCTTCGGCACACCGGTGGTCCCGGTCGTGCGGATCAGCAGGGGTTGCGCGTCGCCTCGCGGCGCGTCGTCGTCCGCCTGCGTCGCCGCGAGATCGTCGGGGTGCAGCACGTCGAAGGCCCCCGAGAGGTCCGTACGCCGGGTCACCACGACGTCGTGGCCGAGCGCGACAGCCTGGTCGGCGAATTCGTCGGCCGCCATGTCTGCCTGGTACTGGCAGGGCTCGGCTGCCGACGAGGGCAGCGCCGGCGAGGAGCTGCAGGATCCGCCGCGCATCGGACTCGACGACGGCGAAGCGGGCGACGTCGCGGCGATGCAGGCCGGCTGCCATCCGGCGTGCACCGGCCAGCAGGTCGGCGTACGTCGTCACGCCCTCCTCGGTGACCACGGCCGGGAGGTCGGGCACCTCGGCCGCGGCGCGCTCGAGAAGCAGGATCATGCGCTCGAGGACACCTCGTAGAACGCCAGGATCTCGCCGACCGTCTGCGGGAGCTGCTCGGCCGAGGAGAACGGGTCGGTGCCGAACGCATCCTCGAGCATCACCGAGAGCTCGGCGGCCTCGAGGGAGTCCAGCTCCAGCCCGTCACCGAAGAGCGGGGTCTCGTCACTGACGTCGCCGCTCTTCCCGGCACGCTGGAGGAACTCGGCGATCACGGCACGCGCCTTGTCTTCGGCCACGACGGTCCTTTCAGGCAGGGGGCGACAGCGTCGGCCCGCTATGTCTCGGTTGAGTATTCCGCACCGGAGTCACCCGGTTCGGCGAAGTCTCAATGTCAACGACGACAAGGCTCAAACGGTACGGAACGTGGACGACTCCGACCCGCCTCGCCCGCGCGTCGTGAACAATGTCCGCGTGCCCTCGACCTCACGCCCGATGACGGTCCCCGAGAAGTACTACGCCTTCCTCGACCTGGTCTGGCCGACGAACCCCATCCTCAGCGCCCGGCTCTCGGTGTGCCCGCCGGTCGAGCAGGTGGAGGCTCGGTGGCGGGAGTTCTCGGCACGCCGGGTCTACACCCGGCTGATGCCGACCTCCGACCTGCGGATCGTCGACGCCGGCAGCTCCCGACTCGACTTCGCCGCCCGCGAGCTGCCGAGCGCGCAGTGGGCGAACGAGGTCGCCCGCGAGGCCGACCTCCCCCTCGGCCTGGAGCGCGTGGTCGGGCTGCGTTACCTCGCCAGCCCGGACGAAGGCCAGTCCCTGATGTACCTGATCGGTCACCACTCGGTCGCCGACGGGCGCGGTGGGCTCACCGAGCTGCAGGCGTTCCTGCGGTTCCTGGACGGCCGCGAGGCTGCCGACCAGGATCACCTGTCGCGACCGCCGGCTGCGAGCACCACCTACCCGTGGCAGACCGACCGCCGGGCGTTCCTGGACGTCCTGCGCGAGCTGAGTGCCCGGAACCGGGAGCTCGGACCGCCCCTCCCAGCCGACTGGCCCGAGGCGACCACCGAGCGGGTCTCCCGGCTGACCCCGATCACCTGGTCGACCGAGGTGTCCGACACGGTCCTCGGACGGGCCCGCGAGGAGAAGGTGCGGGTGTTCTCCTCGATGGCCTCGGCCTGGATCCACGAGGTCGCCCGCACCGTGTGCGGCACCGACGAGGGCGTGCTGCAGCTCAACGTCCCCGTCGATCGGTCCGTCCCGAGCGACGACCCACGGCGGCCGGCGGCGATGGCAGTCGGCGTTCTCGGCCACCGCTACCGCGTCCGGCCGGACGACCAGTGGTCGCTCGCCCGCGACGTCGCCGCCACCGTGCAGACCGCGCTCGAGCGCGGTGAGGGCGAGCTGTTCTTCCAGCTCGCCCGGCTCGACTCGATCGAGGACCTCGACACAGGTGCGACGTCGGTCGGGGACGCGATCCGGGCGGCAGCGCCAGCGGTGAGCGTGACCAACATGGGGCTGCTCGACGCCTCCGACGACCCGCCGTGGGTCCGCGCGATGTGGGGCAACCTGGCGGCCACACCCAACCAGGTGATCTCGTTCAGCACGGTCGGCTACCGCGGGCAGCTCTGCAGCACCCTGTGGACCGACGACCTGCGGGTGCCACCGGACCGGACCGCAGCACTGGCGACCGGATTCGCAGATCGGCTCGGCTGACCTCAGCAGGTCGCGAACAGCACCGGGCCGTTGTCGAGCGCGGAGAGCACGAAGCCGGTCTTGTCCTTCGGCGTGAACCGGAGCATCACTGCCGGAACCGTCCGTGCGCGAGGACACCAGCGCGAGGTCGTCGCTGAACCGACCACCGCGCCCCGGCGCGTCTCCGACCGCGAGTCGGGCGCGTGCGCGGCAGGTTCTCCTTCGCCTGCGCGGAGTCCTCGAAGCCCTCCGCCACGGTGAGGGTGCGGTCAGGCGCCAGGGCCATCACCAGCCCGGACAGCGGGGTGACCTTGCCCGCCCCGGCGACCAGGTCGTCGGCCTGCGCCTGGCTGTCCTCGTCGGCCTGTGACATCGCCAGGTCGTCGCAGGCGAAGTCCCGCGGTCCACACCATCGCGGCTGCCGGGCTCGTCGAGCTTGTCCGACCAGCTCCCGGGTGGGCCGGTCGTCAGCCGAGCGAGGCCTTCTGCCCAAGGCGACCCCGGCCGTCGTCCGCGCGTAGCCGCGCTGGTCGCTGGTCACGATCAGGTGCCGGTCGGCCAGGACCGCGACGTACTGGAGCTCCGGGGTGATCGTCGGATCGATCGCCGCAACCAGGTCGACGCCGCCGTCCCAGACGCCGGTGGGCGTGGACGGCCTGGCGAAGCCGAGGTCCGTCGAGGTGGCGGGTCACCCGGTCGAGGTCGAAGTCGTCGGGCATCCTCACGACCATGGTCGCGCCCTCCTCGGACTGGGCGTAGGCCTCCCACTGCGCAGTGGCGGGCGAGAACCCGAAGTGCTCCTGCAGCGCCTTCGTCGACTCGTCGATGCTCGACGCCGAGCCGAGAGGTCGCTGTCGTAGCCGCGCGAGCCGAGCTCGTCGATCGCCTTCGCGGCGTCGTCGTGCCGGCTCCTCCGGCAGGTGCAGTCGAGCCGCGTACGGCGGCCCAGTCGGTGAAGGCAAGCCGCGCCGTCGCGCTCGGCACCGCGTCGAGCGCCTCGCCGAGTCGCGGTCCGGTGCGCCTCGCTGCCAGAGGTCCCGACCGGTCGAGGCGACCACGAGCACCAGCACGACCGCCGTCGTGGCCAGGATGATGCGGCGAGGCGTTCACTGGCCTTCCCGATTGCTCGATGGCGCGACTGCCCGTGAGACTAGCCGCATGGTCCCCACCGACTCGGGCACGCCGACCGCGCCGGCGGACGTCGTCGCCGCCGGCGCCGTGGTCCTCCGACGGACCAACGGCGGCGAGGTGCTGCTCGTCCACCGGCCGAAGTACGACGACTGGGCGTGGCCGAAGGGCAAGCAGGATCCCGGGCGAGCACGTCACCACCACCGGCGTACGTGAGGTGCTCGAGGAGACCGGGGTCGAGGTCCGCCTCGGCCGGCCGCTGCCGCGGCAGCTCTACGCGGTCTCCGGCGGCCGCGCGAAGCACGTGCACTACTGGACCGGCTGGGTGATGGGCGACCACGACGTCTCGGGCTACGTCGCGAACTCCGAGATCGACCAGGTCGCGCTGGTTCGGGTTCGACAAGGCGCGCCGGATGCTGACCTATGCCGACGACGTCGAGCTGCTGGACGTCGTGGAGCGGCACCCGCGGCGCACCTCGGCCCTGATCGTCCTGCGCCACGCACGCGCGCAGAAGCGCGGCAGCTGGAAGGGCCCGGACGGGGAGCGTCCGCTCACTCGCTGGGCCGGCAGCAGGCCCGGAGCCTGATCCCGGTGCTGTCGGCGTACGGCGTCACCCGCGTGGTCACCTCCGACAGCACCCGCTGCGTGCAGACCGTGTCGCCGTACGCCGCGCGACCACGTGCTCGGCGTGCACGCGACCGCGGCGGTCAACGAGGAGGGCGCCACGCTCGACCAGCGTCCGCGACCTGGTCGCGCCACCTGCTCGCCGAGAAGGAGAGCGCGGTGCTGTGCAGCCACCGCCCGGTGCTGCCGCAGATCCTCGCCGAGCTCGGCGTCACCGAGGAGCCGCTGGCTCCCGGCGAGATGGTCGTGTGCCACCACCGCAAGGGCCGCGTCGTCGCCACCGAGCGGCACCTCGTGCTCTGAGCGGGGGTGGTTCGTCGCTCCGTCGCGCACCCGGGCGTGCGAATGTGCCGCGAGTGCGTGGTGCGAACCTCACGCGCACCACGGGCGACATTCGCATGCCGGTCTGCGTGAGCCACGTCTCAGCCCCGCTCGACGCGGGCCGAAATGCTGGCTGGCGTTCACTCCGCGTTCACCTCCGCACGGCGGACGCGTCACTTCGGATTCCTACCTTCGGCGATGACCAGTGTCTGAACAACAGGAGATCGAAGTGAATCGCACCCCCTTCGCCGCATCGCCGCCCCTGGCATCGCCGCACTTGCCCTGAGCTTTCAGCTGGCCGCCTGCGGCTCGAGCGACAACAACAACTCGGGCGGCACCGGCTCCACCTCGTCCGGCCTCTCCGGCAACGTCGCCGGCGGCGGCTCCTCCGCCCAGGAGGTCGCCCAGGGAGCCTGGCGTGCCGGCTTCGGCCAGGACAACCCGGACGTCACGATCAGCTACGACTCCGTCGGCTCGGGCACCGGCCGGGAGAACTTCATCTCCGGGCGCGTTCAAGTTCGCCGGCACCGACTCGGCGATGAGCGACGACGAGATCGCGTCCGCCAAGGAGCAGTGTGGCTCCGACGTGGTCGAGATCCCGGTCTACATCTCCCCGATCGACGTGCACCTACAACCTCGAGGGCGTCGACAACCTCCAGCTCGCGCCCAAGACGATCGCCAACATCTTCAACGGCACGATCAAGAACTGGGACGACCCGGCGATCAAGGCCGACAACCCCGACGCCACGCTGCCGAGCACGAAGATCACGCCGGTGCACCGCTCCGACTCCTCGGGGACCACCGCCAACTTCACCGACTACCTCGCCAAGGCCTCCGAGGGCGCCTGGACGACCGAGGGCAGCTCGGACTGGCCGACGAAGACCGGCGAGTCCGGCGAGGGCAACCCGGGCGTGCTGAACGCCGTGAAGGCCGGCGACGGCACCATCGGCTACAACGACGACTCGGTCGTGGTCAACAGCGGCGTGAGCATCGCGAAGGTCAAGGTCGGCTCGGACTACGTCGCTCCGTCGGCCGACGGCGCCGCCGCCGGGCTCGCGGCCTCGGCCCTCAAGTCGGGCACCGCAGCCACGGTGATGACCTACGACCTGAACCGCACCACCGACCGACCCGAGCACGTACCCGATCTTCATGGCGTCGCTCGAGGTCGCCTGCCTGAAGTACAGCGACGCCGACACCGGCAAGATCGTCAAGGGCTTCTTGTCCTACATGGTCTCCGAGAACGGCCAGAAGGCCGCGGCCGCGAACGCGTACTCCGCGCCGCTGCCTTCGGACGTCGCCACCAAGGCGGCGGACATCGTCGCGCAGATCCAGTGATGACGGCGCGGGGGGTGGCGGCGATAATCACGCTCGTCACCCCCCGCGTCTCCGCACCTGGACAAGCTCGACAAGCTCCGAGTCATCGCGGAGTAGGGGTGACCGCATCGATGCCCGGCACCACCACGTCACCGCAAGAGGGAAAGCCACAGTGACCGCCATCACAGACCCAGCGATCGCCCCGTCGGACTTCACGGGGAAGCGCGGGTACGGCGACCGCATCTTCCACGGTCTCGCGATCGCGGCGGGTTCGACGATCATGGTCGTGCTCGCCGCGGTCTTCATCTTCCTCGCCGTGCGCGGACGAGGGCGGGCTCCATGCCGCCACGGACCTCTACGCGCCCTACGCCAGCTTCTGGCCGTACGCCGCGGGCCTGCTGTTCGGCACCGCGCTGGTCGCCGTGCTCGCGATGCTGATCGCCACCCCGTTCGCCATCGGCGTGGCGCTCTTCCTCTCCCACTACGCTCCGCGCTCGGCTGTCGTCGCCGATCGCCTACGTCATCGACCTGCTGGCGGCCGTCCCCTCGGTGGTGTTCGGCCTGTGGGGTCTCACCACACTGGCCCCGGCGAGCGAGCCGATCCAGCGCTGGCTCAACGACCACCTCGGCTGGATCCCGTTGTTCTCCGGGCAGCCTCTCCGCCACCGGACGGACGGTGTTCCTGGCCTCGATCGTCCTGGCCATCATGGTGCTGCCGATCACCACCGCCATCTGCCGCGAGGTCTTCGCACAGACGCCACGGCTCCACGAGGAGGCAGCGCTCGCACTCGGCGCGACGAAGTGGGAGATGGTCCGCTACGCCGTGCTCCCGCACTCCCGGTCGGGCATCATCGCCGGCACCATGCTCGGACTCGGCCGAGCCCTCGGCGAGACGATGGCCGTGCTGATGGTGCTCAACGCCCAGGGCCCGAAGGTGACCTTCAAGATCCTCACCACCAACAACCCGGCCACGATCGCCTCCAACATCGCCCAGAACTTCCACGGAGAGAACGTCGACATCCAGGTGGTCCTCCTGGCCACCGGCCTGGTGCTCTTCGTGTTCACCTTCCTGGTGAACTTCGTCGCCCGCTGGATCGTCACTCGAGCGGAGAGGCGCTTCGCATGACCGTGCTCGAAGAGCTTCCCGACGTCCGCTGCGGTGCCCGACCCTGCTGACCCACGCGCCGGCTGCCGCGGCGCGCCGTGCTGTACGTGCTGGTGCCGGCCGCTGCGCTGGCCACGATGGTGACGATCCTGCTGTCGCTGGTCCTGGGTCGCGGTGCCGATCCTCACGGCCCTGGTCACACTCGTCGCGTCTGCCGGGCTGGGCCGCTGCTCTCGAGGGGCGGCGTGCTGCGGTCGACCGCGCCGTGTCGCTGCTGGTCGTCTACGCCGTGCTCGCCGCGCTCACGCCGCTGGTCTGGGTGCTGACCTACACCGTGGTCAAGGGGCTGCCCGCGATCGACGGCCACTTCCTGGGCCACGACATGACCACGACGCTCGACCCGAAGACCTTCAAGCAGCTCCCCGGCACGGGCGTGCTGCACGCGATCGTCGGCACCTTGCTGGTCACGGCCGGGCGCGACGGTGATCTCGGTCCCGGTCGGGCTGATGACCGCTGTGTACCTCGTCGAGTACGGCGGCAAGACCTGGCTCCCCCGCACGATCACGCTCCTGGTGGACGTGATGACCGGCATCCCCTCGATCGTCGCGGGTCTGTTCGCCGTCGCCCTGTTCACCGAGTTCGGCGGCGTCGGCACCCGCATCGGCCTGATGGGCTCGGTCGCGCTCTCCTTGTTGATGATCCCGACCGTGGTGCGAGCCGCGGAGGAGATGATGCGGCTGGTGCCCCCGGACCTGCGCGAGGCCTCCTACGCCCTCGGCGTACCCAAGTGGCGCACCATCGTCAAGGTCGTGATGCCGACCGCGTTCGGCGGCATCCTGACCGGCGTGATGCTGGCGATCAGCCGGGTGATCGGCGAGACCGCGCCCCTGCTCGTCGCCGTCGGCGCCGTGGACGTCGTGAACACCAACCTGCTCTCGGGCCGGATGGAGACGCTCCCGGTCTTCATCATCACGCAGTACAACTCCGGGGCCGACGCCCTCCAGCTGGCCTGGGGCGCCGCGCTCCTGCTCATCATCATCGTCATGTTGCTCAACCTCGTCGCCCGTATCCTCGGTAAGTTCTTCAGCCCCAAGGTCGGGCGGTAGGAGACACAACAGTGGCCAAGTCCATCGACATCACCGACCTGAACATCTACTACGGTGACTTCCTCGCCGTCGAGGACGTCTCGATGACGATCCCCGCGCGCTCCGTGACCGCCCTGATCGGCCCCTCGGGATGCGGCAAGTCCACGTTCCTGCGCTCGCTGAACCGGATGCACGAGGTGATCCCCGGAGCCCGCGTCGAGGGCAAGGTCATGGTCGACGGCCAGTCGCTCTACGACCCGGGCGTCGACCCGGTCGAGGTGCGCCGCCGGATCGGCATGGTCTTCCAGCGGCCCAACCCGTTCCCGACGATGTCGATCTACGACAACGTGCTCGCCGGCAACCGACTGAACGCCAAGCGGATCCCCAAGCGGGAGGCCGACGACATCGTCGAGCGCGCGCTGAGCGGCGCCAACCTGTGGAACGAGGTCAAGGACCGCCTCGGCAAGCCCGGGCACAGCCTCTCCGGCGGCCAGCAGCAGCGCCTGTGCATCGCCCGCGCGATCGCGGTCGAGCCGCAGGTGCTGCTCATGGACGAACCGTGCTCGGCCCTCGACCCGATCTCGACCTCGGCGATCGAGGACCTGATCCACGAGCTCAAGACCGACTACACGATCGTGATCGTCACCCACAACATGCAGCAGGCCGCGCGCGTCTCGGAGGACACCGGCGTTCTTCAACCTCGTCCGGCGCCGGCAAGCCCGGCCGGCTGATCGAGTTCAACCCGACCAAGAAGATCTTCAGCGTGCCCGGACGAGGAGGCCACCGAGGCCTACATCTCCGGCCGGTTCGGCTGAGGTCGAGTCGCCGGCTCTCGGCCGTCGGCGGCTGCCACTGGTGCGGCTCGCCTGCGGGCCGCGGTCGGCGCCAGGTGCTCGGCGCCGAGTGCTCAGCGCCGGGCGTGCAAATGTCGCAGGCGGGTCAGGCGGCACGCGCAGTGGGCCCTCGCGCGACATTCGCAGGTCGACGTACGAGGGCCACGACCTTCTCCAGCACGCTGAGCATGTAGCTGGTTTCGAACATGACCTGCCGCCAGCTGAAGCGGATCACCAGCCAACCGGACAACGTGAAGGCGTTGTAGCGGCGGCAGTCGCGGGTGAGGGCCGCCGGTTTGCCGTGCCACTCGAAGCTCTCGGCCTCGATGACGATCCCCAGGGACTCGTCGCGACAGGTCCGGGTGCAGAACCCGACCATCGAACACACTGATCGGGCGTTGCGGCGTCGCCGCCAGCCCGGGAATCGTCGACGCGATGGCGTAGAGCGTGGACTCGTAGGGATTCGTGGGCCGCGCCGTCGACGATGTCTTCCGAGGCGATGTCGGACCAGTGCGGCGTACGCACCATCGCCCGCGCCGACGGCGGGACGTGGCGGGCTGCGCGGGAACGTCACGTCGGGCTTGTCGGGCACCTGCTTTTGGCCCCAGCCGTGGCGCTGGGCCGCGCTCCGCATGGAGAGTACGCCGCCGACCGTGGCCGCTGCGACGACGGCCGAGCTCGCGGTGCTCAGTGCGTAGCGGCCACGGGCCACCCGGACGAGAACGCCCTCGCGCAGCGCCTGGTCCACCGCCGCCCGCCCGCACCGCTCGACGATCGCCGCGCGCGTGCCGGCGCCGCCGAGAACGGTGACGTGGCTGACCAGATCCATCCCATCGAGGGTGGTCGACGCGGCGCGACCGCCGCTGACGCCGTCCACAGGGTTGCCGGCCTAGTCGTCGTGCGGGCCTGCGCCAGACCGGCTGCCGGGCCAGCACGGGCCGCCGCAGCCGTCACATTCGCAGGTCCGGCTCCGCGACGCCCCCACCGACGCCCGACCACCCGGCCGACCGCAGCTCAGGGCAGCTGGAAGACGAACCTGCAGCACGACGTACATCAAGGCGGCGACGGTGCCGGCGGCGGGGAAGGTGAGCACCCAGGCGATGACGATGCTGCGGGCCACGCCCCAGCGGACCGCGGAGAACGGCGGGTGGCGCCGGCGCCCATGATCGCCGAGGTGATCGTGTGGGTCGTGGAGATCGGCGCGTGGTAGACGAACGCCGTCGTGTAGAGCACGCCGGCGCCGACGGCCTCGGCGGAGAAGCCCCGCGGCGGGTCGAGGGCGATGATCCGGCGGCCGAGGGTCCGCATGATCCGCCAGCCGCCCGAGTAGGTGCCCGAGCGAGATCGCTGATGCCGCGGAGATCACGATCCACAGCGGCAGGTTCTGCTGCGTGTCCGGGTAGTACCCCGCGGCGATCAGCGCCAGGAAGATCACGCCCATCGTCTTCTGGGCGTCCTGCAGGCCGTGGCCGAGCGCCAGCGCAGCGGCCGAGACCGTCTGCAGCAGCCGGAAGCCCTCGCTGACGCGGTGCGGGTTGCGCCGCCGGAAGATCCACATGATCAGCAGCATCACCAAGAACGCGGCGATCAAGCCGACGACGGGCGAGATCACCATCGGGATGACGACCTTGTCGAGGATCGTCTGCCAGTGCACCGTCGCGCCCGCGGCGAGCGCCGCGCCGACCAGCCCGCCGATCAGGGCGTGCGACGACGACGAGGGCAGCCCGAAGTACCAGGTGATCAGGTTCCAGGTGATCGCGCCGAGCAGGCCGGCCAGCACGATGACCAGGCCGTGGTTGCCGTTCGGTACGGCGATCGTGTCGCTCACCGTGTGGGCGACCTCCTGACCGAGGAGAGCACCGACGAAGTTCATCACCGCGGCGAGCATCAGCGCGAGCCGCGGGGTGAGCGCCCGCGTCGAGACCGAGGTCGCGATCGCGTTGGCAGCGTCGTGGAACCCGTTGGTGTAGTCGAACGCGAGGGCGACGACGACCACCGCGACCACGATGGCGAGATCCACCGGTCAGGACTCCTTGACGTGGATCTGCTCGACGATGTTCGCCACCTGCTCGAAGGCGTCGATGGCGTGCTCGAGCGAGTCCACGATGTCCTTGAGCTTGAGCACCTCGAGCGCCTCGTACGAGCCGCTGAAGAGCTTGGCGAGGATCCGCCGGTAGCTCTTGTCGCCGGCGTTCTCGAGCCGGTTGATCTCGATCCAGTACTCCTCGAGGTCCTTCATCGACTGCAGCCGCGGCATCGACTCGGCGGTCAGCTCGGCGCAGCGCTGGATCACCTCGACCTGGTCGGCCAGCTCGGCGGGAAGGTTCTCGACCTCGTAGAGCAGGGTCAGGTCGACGGCCTCCTCCATGAAGTCCATGACGTCGTCCAGCCCGGACGCGAGCGCGTAGATGTCCTCGCGGTCGAACGGCGTGACGAACGTGCTGTTCACCCGGCGGACGATCTCGTGGGTGGTCTCGTCCGCGTGGTGCTCGGCCTCGCGCATCCGCTTGCCGCGATGTCCTTGCGGTCGTTGCCGTCGCCGAGCATCTCGGCGAGCAGCGCGGCACCGTCGACGAGCTGCGTCGCCGACGACGTCAGCAAGCTGTAGAAGGCAGTGTCGACTGGCTTGAACCTCAACGCCACGGTGAACTCCTGGAGAGCAGGATCAGAACGGGAGACATGCTAGGCGGTGGACGGCACGGTCGGCACCCGCAAGACCGGGACCCGGCCGTGCAGCCCGGTGCCCGGGCGTCAGCGCAGGCCGAGCAGGCGGTCGATCTCCTCGCGGGACAGGGGTCCGTCGGACTGGTTCGCGGCCACCATCAGGCTGGCGGTCAGGCCGACCTCGTCGAGGAGCTCGGGATCCTCGAGCTCGACGTCGAACGGGTCAGTGGACACGACGTGCCTTCCTCGTCTCTCTCCCCCGGCTGTCGTCACTTCTGTGGAGTGCCCCCAAGCGTGACCTGGGATCTTCCTACACCCAAAACACAAAGGGCTCCGACCGTTTGGTCGAAGCCCTTTGTACTGGTCTACGTCGTCAGATCGGTCGGACGTTCTCCGCCTGCGGGCCCTTGGGGCCCTGGGTGACGTCGAACTCGACCTTCTGGTTCTCGTCCAGGGACTTGTAGCCCTGGGTCTGGATGGCCGAGTAGTGAACGAAGACGTCGTCGCCGCCGTTCTCCTGGGCGATGAAGCCGAAGCCCTTCTCGGCGTTGAACCACTTGACAGTGCCTTGAGCCATGCTCGTATTTCTCCTTGTGGGGCGAGAGACGACCACCTCGGTCGCCTCAGCACAGATGCAGTGATACGTCGTCCCGCCTCACGAGGAGAAGAAACGCCGTTGGATCACAAACTCCAACAAGCGTTGGTGTAACCGCTGGAACTTGCATCTGCAGGGCTGACACTACCAATTCCTTGGTCGTTGTCACGCGTCGGCGTACGACGATCGGACGCGTGCCGAATCGGGCATTGGCTCGTTGGGTGGTTAGCGAGGCCCGGAGTGCGACAATTCGCTCGAACCGCGGCAGTCGATGCAAGCATGGGAGTCTGCGGGCGCAGCAGCGCGCCGATCCGCACGCACCGGGAACAGGAAGGGGTGGGACCGTGGCACGTAGCCGCCGCGGGGGCTCCGCCGTCCCGGACGAGCGCATCGATCCACCGGCCACCGAGCCGGAGGAGACCGAGCTGATCGATCCCCTCCAGATCGCCTCCGAGGGCCTCGAGGAGGTCGACGAGGAGCCCGCCGACCGCCCCGCGACGGCCGGCGACGCGCCACCGGAGAGCCAGGACCCCCTCGCCGTGCTGAGCCTTGCCATCGACGAGGAGGAGGCACAAGCCGCCTCCGGAGACGCCGACGAGGAGCCGCGCCGCGGCCTGTTCGGATGGCGCGGCCGCCCTCGTGCGTCGGACGCGCGGGCGCCCGAGCCGCAGGAGGACGGCGGCTCGGAGACGGCTGCGGAGACGACCGGCCCACAGGCGAGCCCCGCGGCCGGGCACCAGGAGGGAGCCGAGGAGGCTCCCCGCGTCACCACCTGGGCGCAGGACTTCGAGGAGCTCCAGAACACCGGGTCGATGCCGGCGATCCGGGTCACCCCCGACCCCGTCGGCGAGCCCGTCAGCGAATCCGTCAGCGGGTCCGCCGCGGGCCTCGAGTCCGACGGCGACACCGGCTCGGAGGACCTCCCGACGCCGGGCGGTGCCCGCCGCGCCTCCCGTCGGCTGCGTCGCCGCCGCAAGCAGGCCGAGCGGCAAGCCCTCAAGGCCGTCGAGGCAGAGGAGACCGACGAGGCAGTCGAGGCTCCGGCCGAGCCGCCGGCCACCGACGTTGCCGACGCCGACGTGCCCGAGTCCACCGAGGTGCCGGCGACCGCGGAGGAGCCGACCGCGTTCCTCGGCGGATACCTGGACGTCGACGTCGACAAGGAGGACGCTGGCCTCGGCCACGCCGCGCCCGTCGAGCACGTCGTCGACGAACGCTGGGACGTCGGCGTCGACGGCGGCGAGCCGCCCACAGAGTTCCTCACCGGCGTGCTCGAGCCCGAGACCGATGCGGCCGAGCAGGCCCGTATCGCCGCAGAGTCCGCCGAACGCCGCCGTCTCGATCGCGAGCGTGACGAAGCCGAGATCGCGGAGCGCGCACGTCTGGCAGCCCAGCGCGCCGAAGCAGAGCGGCTGGCGGCCGAGCGCGCCGAAGCAGAGCGACTGAGCGCCGAACGCGCAGCCGCCGAACAAGCCGAAGCCGACCGCCTCGCCGCCGAACAAGCCGAAGCCGAACGCCTCGCCGCCGAGGCGGCCGAGATCGCCCGGGCGGAGGCCGCCCGGGTCGAGGCCGAACGGCGGGCCGCTGAAGAGGCCGAGCGTGCGCGACTGCAGTCGATCCGCGAGGAGGCCCAGCGGCGCGAAGAGGCCCGGCTCGCGGCACTCAAGGCCGAGGAGGAGCGACTCGAGGCCGCCCGGGCCGAGGCGGAACGCCTCGAGGCCGAGCGTCTCGAGCGCGCCCGTCAGCAGGCGATGGAGCGCGAGCGCGCCCGGCGCGCAGCGCTGCATGCGGAGAACGCGCGCCTCGCCGCCGAGGAGGCCGAGGCCGAGCGGATCGCACGCGAGCAGGCGGCCGCCCAGCGGGCCGAAGCCGAACGACTTGAGGCCGAGCGCATCGCCGCCCTCGAGAGCGAGGAGCGACGGCTCGCCGCCGAACGCGCGGAGGCCGACCGCATCGACGCCGAGCGCCAGGCGGCCCAACGCGCGGAGGACGCGCGCCTCGAGGGACTCCGTCTCGCCGCGGTCGCCGTCGAGGAGCAGCGGCTCGCCGCCGAGCGTGCGGAGGCCGACCGCATCGAGGCCGAGCGCGCAGCCGCCCAGCAGGCCGAGGACCACCGCCTCGAGGCCCTGCGACTGGCTGCGATCGCGGCGGAGGAGCAGCGGCTCGCCGCCGAGCGTGCGGAGGCCGACCGCATCGAGGCCGAGCGCGCAGCCGCCCAGCAGGCCGAGGACCACCGCCTCGAGGCCCTGCGACTGGAGCAGGAGCGGCTCGCGGCCGAGCACGCGGAGCGTGAGCGGATCGACGCGATTCGCGCGGCCGCCGAGAAGGCCGAGGCCGAACGCCTCGAGGCCGTCCGGGTCGCCGAAGCACGTGCGGCCGCCGAGAAGGCGGAGGCCGCACGTCTCGAGGCCGAGCGACGGGAGGCCGAGCGGCTCGCGGAGCAGCAGGCCGCGGCCCAGCGGGCGGAGGCCGAGCGCCTCGAGCAGATCCGGGTCGCCGCGGAGGCGGCCGAGCGCGAACGGATCGCGCTGGAGCAGGCCGAGGCAGAGCGTGTTGCCGCGGAGCGCGCCGAGGCCGAGCGGGTACGCCGCGAGCAGGAGCGGCTCGAGGCCGAGCGCATCGAGGCCGAGCGCCGAGCCGCAGAGCTGGCCGAGGCCGAGCGCCTCGCGGCGGAGCAGGCCGCGGCCGAGCAGGCCGAGGCCGACCGCCTGGCCGCGATCGAGGCGGACCGCCTGGAGCAGGAACGGATCGCCCGCGCACAGGCCGAGGCCGAGCGCCTCGCCGCGCTCGAGGAGCGCCGCGCGGCGGCCCTGCAGGAGCAGGAGCGACTCGCGCAGGAGAAGGCCGAGGCCGAGCGCCTCGAGGCAGAGGAGCGCGAGCAGCGCCGGCAGGCGGCCCTCCTCTCCCAGCAGGAGCGCATCGCCGCGAAGCGCGCCGAGAAGGAGCGGATCGCTCGCGAGCGTGAGGAGTGGGAGCGCGACGCACAGGAGCGCACCCGGCAAGCGGCCGCCCCCCGCGTCCCGCGTCCCGGCGCCGCCGCGGCGGCGCTCGGCAGCAGCGAGCCGAGCGAGACTCGGCCCGCCGCGGCGTACCGACCCGCCACCACCGGTTCGCGTTCACGCTCGGCCGAGCCGGTGCCCCGGTTCGTCGAGTTCCGTCCCGGCAACGTGCTCGCCTACGTGTTCGGCACGTTCTTCACAGTCTTCTCCGTCGGCGCGGTCCTGACCATCCTGTGGGCCGTCTCCGACGGTGGCAGCCGGTCGATCCTCGGCGCTGCAGCCCTGACCGCGCTCGCGATGATCTCCTGGTGGGCGCTGCTCAACTGGGCCCCGCCGGTCGTCGCGGTGAGCAACGGTGTCCTCGAGGTGTCCCGTGGCGCGCGGACGAAGTCCTGGGACCTGCGCGACCCCGACACCGAGATCACCTTCCGCGGTCGCCCCTCCTCACGATCCTGGAAAGCGATGTTGCGCAGCGACGACGGCAAGACCGTCTCCATCTCGGCACGCCTGGTCGATGCCGCGCAGTTCGTCGACCTGGTCCAGCACTACCAGGCAGTCGGCCCCGAGACCGACGACGCCTCCTGATCGCGGCCAGCTCCCGGGGCCGCTCCCGGGGCCGCTCCCGGGGCCGCTCCCGCGCACGCCCGACGTGGGGTATTCGCTCGCGCGATCGAGCCAGTTCGATTAGCGTCGAACTTCGGACAGCGTCTACCACTCGGAGGAGACGACGATGACGCCTCACCGGCAACACGACACCACGCTCACCACCTTGTACGTCGGCGCGCTGCTGACCGCGGTCGCAGCCGCCGCACCGTTCATCGACCGGCTCACCGGCCAGGTCCTGGCCGCACACATCCGGCACGGGTACCCGACCTACAGCGACCACCGCGTCAATGCCGCGGTCACCACCTGGTTGGTGCTCCTCGCCGTCGTCGGCATCCTCGGGCTCGCCACCTGGGCCCTGACGATCTGGGCGGTCAAGGCCGACAGGGCCTGGAGCCGACTGGTGGCCACGATCGCGTTCGGCGTGGGCACGACGGTCGCACTGAGCGCCCTGCTCACCAAGGACACCTCGGGCGAGGTCGGCCTGGCGCCCCTGCTCGGCTGGATCGGACTGCTGCCGTGCGTGGCCGGGCTGGTCGCGGTCGCCCGACTGTGGCGCAGGCCCTGACCGGGCAGGACCGCGGCTCACATCTTGGCTAGGCTCCCCGGCGTACGGGACCGCCACCGACGCCGACGGATGCACTTGCGGCGCTCCCGTGCGCGGGGCCTCTAGCTCAATTGGCAGAGCAGCGGACTTTTAATCCGCGGGTTGTGGGTTCGAGACCCACGGGGCCCACCACAGGTGCCTGTGTACGAACCCGTCCTCGACGGTTGGCGCCTCGGGCTCGTGCTGGACATGGCGCCGGTCCGCGGGTCGCCTCCTTCGCCCGATCCGAGACACCAGCAGCCGACCCTGCCACGCTCGGGCAGACTGCGCCCATGGAGATCGGCATCGCGCTCCCGCAGATGGCTCCCGGCTACGCCTCCGGTACGACGGTCGAGTGGGCCCGGGGCGTCGACGCGGGCCCGTTCTCGAGCATCTCGGCCGGAGAGCGGGTGACGTTCTCGAACCCGGAGATGGTGGCGTCCCTGGCCGCCTGCGCCGCGGTGACGTCCCGGGCGCGCGTGTTCGCCAACCTGTGGGTGCTGCCGATGCACTCGATGGCGATGGTCGCCCAGCAGGTGAACACCCTCGACCAGCTGTCCGCTGGTCGGCTCTCGATCGCTGTCGGCGTCGGCGCGCGGGAGGACGACTACCGCGCACTCGGCAGCCCGTTCACCGATCGCCATGCCCGGCTCGACGGCCAGGTCCGCGAGCTCCGGCGGCTGCTCGCGGGCGAGCCGCCGTTCCCGGGCGCCGAGCCGGTCGGGCCTCCGGCCACCCGTCCAGGCGGCCCGGAGATCCTCGCCGGCGCCCTCGGTCCGAAGGCGATGAGACGCGCCGCGGCCTGGGCCGACGGCATCAGCGGCTTCAGCCTGTCGGCTCGCGCGGAGGAGATCGCCGCGACCAACACTCTCGCCGAGGATTGCTGGCGCGAGGCGGGCCGGGGGGTGCCGCGCAAGGTCAGCGGCACCTTCTTCGCGCTCGGCGTCGAGGACCCCATCGGGACCTTGCGCACCTTCGCGGCCCGGTATCTCGGCTTCCTCGGGAGCGACCTCGCCGACGCGCTCGCCGCCGACGTACGGGGCGCCAGCCCGGAGGCGCTGGTCGAGATCCTCGAGGGCGCCGAGGAGGCCGGATGCGACGAGTTCATCCTCGTGCCGGGCACGGTGGACCTCCGGGCCCTGCACGCCGTGGCCGACGTGGTCGCCGCTCGCTGAGGCGCAGCCGGGAGCCGGGCGTAGCCGCGCGAGCATCGCGGCGACGAACGCCTTTGGCTCCGTGGCCGCCATCTTCGCGCCCGAGACGACCGCGGCCCCGAAGTTCACCAGCAACGGGCTGACTCCCTTGCGCGTGAGCCAGCCCTGGGGCGAACGCGTGCTGGCCTGGTCGTCGAACGAGCCGTGGGCGCCGAAGTCCTCGCCGTCCTCACCGTCCGCCGGCTCCCAGAGGTTGGCCGGCCGACCGGCGCGGGCGGGCCGACCCGTCTGCTGGGACCGGTAGCCGGTGAACGCGAGGTAGCGGTCGAGCACACCGGCGGCCACGCGGTTGCCGAGGATCGTGGCGGCCGCGCTCCCACCGACGACGTACTCGCGCCGCTGGGGGTGGTCCGCGGCGTACGCGATCTGTCGCGCGACGACCTCGGGCTGGAAGATGGGCGGCACCGGTTGCGGGTGCTCGGGGAGCCGGTTGAGGACCCAGTCGAACTGCGGGGTGTTGACCGCCGGGAGCTGCACCATCGTGGTGTGCACGTTCGCCTCCTCGTGGAGGAGCTCACAACGCAGCGACTCGTGGAAGCCCTGGATCGCGTGCTTGGCCCCGCAGTACGCGCTCTGCAACGGGATGGCACGGTAGGCGAGGGCCGAGCCGACGTGCACCAGCGCGCCACGATCGCGTGGGAGCATCCGGTCGCAGGGCCGCCTTAGTGCCGTGCACGTAGCCGAGGTAGGTCACCTCCGTCGTACGCCGGAACTCCTCCATCGAGATCTTGGTGAACGGCGCGAAGACGGCCGAGAACGCGTTGTTGACCCAGACGTCGATCGGCCCGAGCTCCGACTCGGCTCGAGCAGCGGCAGCCTCGACCTGCTCGTAGTCGCCCACGTCGGTGGGGATCGGAAGTGCCCGCCCTCCGGCCGCTTCGACCTCGCGCGCAGCTGCGTCCAGTCCGTTGCGTCCCCTCGCCAGCAGCGCGACCCGGTCGCCGCGTCGGCCGAACTCCACCGCCGTCGCGCGACCCACGCCCGCGCTCGCGCCCGTCACGACCACCACCCGCGTGCTCACGTGTCTTCTCCTGTCATCTGCGCCTCGAGATCCGGACACCGGCCCAGTGCCCGATCTGCGCCGATTGACACGCCAGCCCCCTGCGCCGGCGGCACGTCGGCACCCCGGCGGCCGGGTATCGGTGGCCTCATCGGCCGCCGCGGCGAACGCGTTGGCCGACGCCGGCCGGGACGTCGTCCTCCTCGAGGCCAACGACCCGGTCGGTGGCTTCCGTCGGCCTCTGCTCAGGAGCGCCCGGAGCCGGGTGCTGCGCGACTGAGGTCACCCGTCCCTGCACCGCCCTCGGCGAGGAAGGCCAGGCGCCGCAGCGCCTCGCGGTTGCGCGCGACGATGCCGCGCTGGCGCAACCGCCTCGGCACCAGGGTCCCCGGACCGTCCACGGCGTGCTCGCGGATGGCCACCTCCGAGCCGCCACCGGCAGGCTCGATCTCGACGACCACCTCGGTGGCACCCACCAGCCGCGCGCGCGGCCTGAGCACGAGTCTGTGCGGGGGCTCGCTGGCCAGCGACTCGGTGCGGTCGCCGAGGAGCAGCGGCCACGCCCCGACCGAGTACTGCAGCGTGCTGCCCGGAGCGGGCCACGACGCGTCCACGGCGCGCATGCGAGCGGCGCCCACCACCCACGACGGGTAGAGCCAGCCGTCGGCGAGCACGGCCCAGACCGTGGCGGGGTCAGCAGCGATCTGTCGTCGTACCACGTCCGCTCCGCTCGACACGTCCTCACCCCTTCTCCGGGTCGTCCGGCTCGGCAGGTACCCGCAGCGCCCGGGAGTCATGCCCACCGACGGCGCGAGCGGTCGAGGCTGCAGCACCCGCCGCTGGCGTCAACGAGCGAACGCCGTGAGGAACCGGTCGCGGAAGGTGTCCATCGGCCAGACCGGCGCATCGGGAGCCGGACGCAGCCCGTCCTGCCAGCCCCAGTCGGAGATCCGGTCCGTCACCGCTGGGTCCCGGGCGATCACGGAGATCGGTACGTCGTGGCCGGGGACCGGCCCGAGACGTAGTGGTGCGGCTGGTGGTCGCCGAGCACGACGAGGACGAGGTTCGGGTCCGGGTTGCGCTCCAGCCAGGAGACCAGGGCACCCATCGTGTACTCGATCGACTTCCCGTACGCCGCGCGCACCTGGTCCGGGTCGCGGAAGACGACGGACTTCGACGGCCCCTGCTCGGGCATCCCGTCGAAGACCGAGCCGTCGCCGAGCTGGTCCCAGCCGACCAGGCGCGGCAGCGGTGTCCACGGGTGGTGGCTCGACACCAGGTCGATCTCGGCCATCACCCGGGGCCGGTGCGGATCCGGGGTGAGCTCGTGCCGAGTCGAGCGCGTCCAGGGAGTACTGGTCCGGGATCGGTGCGTAGCCGAACTTCGGGCCCGCGGTAGCCGACGTTGCGGGAGTCGTAGGACTCGGTCGAAGCCGTAGAAGCGCCGCCCGTCGGCCCAGTCGTGGGTGATCGCCGGGTCGTCGAAGACGGTGCGCCAGCCGGCGGTGCGCGAAGGCGCTGGTCAGGGTCATCCGGTCCTGGGTGATCAGCTGGTTGTAGCGCTGCTGGCTGTCGACCCACAGCCCGGACTGCAGGGTGCGAGTGCGCCAGCCAGCTCGCCGCGCCGAACGTCGGCGAGGTCAGGAAGGCGCTGCGCGTGCTGGAAGCCGGCCGCCTGCAGCCGGCGGCTGCCGTCGTCGAGGACGGCGGTCGACCCCGGGCGAGAACGAGACGCCCTCGACCGCCGACCGTCCGTAGCTCTCGACGAAGACCAGCGACGACGTCCTTCCCGCGCAGGCCTCGCAGCCGAGCTCGCCGCCGGGGACCGGCGAGCGTCGGGTCGGTGGCGATCTCGCGGCCGCGAAGACCTTCCGGTCGGCGAGGTCGGCGCGCAGCTGGCGCACCTGCCCGTACGACCAGGCCGGCGGCGCTCGTCGAGGCGACGGCGGCGCCCGTGGCGACCTGGACGCCGGTCGAGCGCGCAGATGCACCCAGGCCACGCTGAGCGCCACCACCGCGCGGGCGGCGACGACGCGACGCCGCGCCGACGCGGCCGGCCGAGCCGGACCGCCGCCAACACGTCGCGGCGACCAGCCCAGCCGCCAGAACGCCGGCCGCGACCGCCACCGCGACCGCGCGCGGCCGCCCGATCGAGTCGCCGAGCACGCCGACCGCGGGACCGAGGTAGTACCCGTCGTTGAGCGGGTCGAAGGGCCGGTCGAGCACCGTGGAGAAGCCCAGGTCGAGCACCTTGAGGACGAGCACGACGCCGAGCAGTACCCCGAAGACCGCCGCTGCCCGCCGACGCAACCGGGCCGGCGCGACGAGGGCCAGCCCGACGAGCACCAGCCCCTCCAGCGGGATGCTCAGCGAACGCGCCGGGGGTGAGGTGGGCAGCCCGGTCCGGCAGGACGAGGGCGATCCAGGTCGCGGCGACGGCCACGCCGGTCAGCAGCGCCGACCTCGTCCTCCGCACGGCTTCGCGAACGTCGCGCCCGGAGGCCCGCCACAGCTCCCAGGCCTCCCGGCCGAACGACTCGGCGAGCAGGGCGAGCGCCACCGCCAGCAGGACGCGGTTCCACGCCAGGGGCAGCACCTCGGCCGCAGCGATCGTGAGGGTGACGCCCTGCACCACCGCGACGACCTTGCACCACCGCCTGGGCGGCGCCGTCCCGCGCAGCCAGGGCAGCGGCCACTTCGCCGCCCCGAAGAGGTACCGGGCCGCGCCGATCAGGAGCACCCACCAGCCCACGGCCGGTGCGGCGTACGCGCTCAGCACCAGGATGAGGAGCGCGTCCACCTCCATGTCGAAGCGTGCCCCGAAGGCCGACGAGCTGTTGGTTCGCCGCGCGACGCAGCCGTCGACACCGTCGAGGACCAGCGCCACCGCGGCCAGCGACACGAGGACCGGCACCCGGCCGCGGGACTCGCCGCCGAACGCGACCACGGCGACCACGCAGACGAGGACTGCCCGGACCAGCGTGACCCGGTTCGCCGGCCCGCGGGCCGGCCGGGTCAGGACCTCGACGAGGCTGGCGGGGCGCCACCGTCGGCTGCTGTGAACTTGGTGCACCGCTCCTCCGTATCCATGGTCACCGGCTCCTACGTGTCACCGCGGTCCAGGGTTCAGCCGGCTGGTCCGGACGAGACGATCACGGAAGGATGCGAGGGTGACGGTCGAGGCGCGTGCGTTCTGGGTGGTCGAGCCGGGCCGCGGCGAGATCCGGCCCGAGCGCGTGCCGGATCCCGGGCCGGGCGAGGTGCTGGTGCGCACGATCCGCTCCGCGGTGAGCAGGGGCACCGAGACGCTGGTGTTCCGGGGCGGCGTACCGGACGACCTGCACGACACGATGCGCGCACCGTTCCAGGCCGGCGACTTCCCCGGACCCGTGAAGTACGGCTACCTCAGCGTCGGGGAGGTGGTCTCCGGCGAGCCCGCGCTCCTCGGCCGGACCGTCTTCTGCCTCCATCCGCACCAGACCGCGTACGTCGTGCCCGCCGCAGCCGTGACGGTGGTGCCGGACGACGTGCCGGCGGAGCGCGCGGTGCTGGCCGGAACCGTCGAGACCGCGGTGAACGCCCTGTGGGACGCCGCGCCGCTGGTCGGCGACCGGGTGGCGGTGGTGGGTGCCGGGATGGTGGGCTGCTGCGTGGCCCGCGTGCTCGCCGGAGTGCCTGGCGCCGAGGTCACCCTGGTCGACGTCGACCCGTCGCGTGCCGCGACCGCCGAGCAGCTCGGCGTCGGCTTCGCGGTGCCCGGCGACGCAGCCGGCGGCCGCGACCTGGTCCTGCACACCAGCGCGACCTCCGCCGGCCTGCAGCTGTCCCTGGACCTGCTCGCGGCCGACGGCACCGTCGTCGACCTGAGCTGGTACGGCGACACCGAGGTGCGGCTCGCACTCGGCGGCCGGTTCCACAGCGACCGGCTCACGATCCGCTCCAGCCAGGTCGGCGAGGTCGCCCGGCGGCGACGAGGGCGGCGTACGACGGCCGAGCGGATGGCGCTGGCGTTGCAGCTGCTGCGCGACCCGGCGTACGACGTGCTGCTCACCGGCGCCTCGACGTTCGACGAGCTGCCCGCCGTGATGGCCGACCTCGCCTCCGGCCGGCTGCCCGCTCTCTGCCACAGCATCGTCCACCCGTCCTGACCCCGAGGAGCCCGATGTTCAGCGTCACCGTCCGCGACCACGTGATGATCGCCCACAGCCTGCAGGGAGAGGCGTTCGGGCCGGCACAGCGCCTGCACGGTGCGACGTACGTCGTCGACGCCGCGTTCTCCGGCGAACGGCTCGACCACGACGGGATCGTCGTCGACATCGGCCGGGCGAGCGAGGAGCTGCGTGCGGTCCTCGCCGACCTGAACTACCGCAACCTCGACGAGCACCCTGAGCTGGCCGGGGAGAACACCACCACGGAGATGCTCGCCCGGCTGATTGCCGATCGGATCGCCGACCGGATCGCGTCCGGCGCGCTCGGCGAGGCGGCGCGCGACCTGGCTCGACTCACGGTGACGCTGCACGAGTCCCACGTCGCGTGGGCGAGCTACGAGCGGCCCTTGTGAGCAACCCGCTCCACTTCGTCGTGCCCGCGGGGGTCGACGACCCGGCGCGGCCCAGCGGTGGGAACGTCTACGACCGCCGACTGGCGGCCGAGCTCGGGGACCTCGGCTGGACCGTGCAGAAGCACCTCCTGCCAGGGCCGTGGCCGGACGTCGGGCGCGAGCAGGTCGACGCACTCGCCGACGTCCTGGACTCCGCACCTGAGGGCCCGGTCCTGCTCGACGGCCTGGTCGCCTCGGCCGCGCCTCGCGTGGTGAGCACGTACGCCGACCGCAGACGCCTCGTCGTGCTCGTGCACCTGCCGTTCGGCGTCGCGGCGCCCGACCGGCGCGACGGCGAGGGTGCCATGCTGCGGCGGGTCGCCGGCGTGGTGGCCACCAGCGACTGGACGCGGTCGTGGCTGGTCGAGCACGAAGGGGTGCCGGCGCCCCGGATCCGGGTCGCGCCACCGGGCGCCGACCTCGCCGACCTCGCCCCCGGGACCGCCTCCGGCGGTGCCCTGGTGTGCGTCGGTGCCGTGACACCCGGGAAGGGCCAGGACCTGCTGCGTGGACGCGCTCGCCGTTGTCGACGCCCTCGAGTGGACCTGCACCTGCCTCGGATCGCTCGAGGTCGACGCGGCCTTCGCCGGCGACGTCGGCGCGCGCGCGTCTGCTCTCGACGGGCGCGTGGTCCTGGCCGGCCCGGTCGACACAGCCGGCGTCGATGCGGCCTACCGGACCGCCGACGTGCTGGTGCTCCCGTCGCGGATGGAGACCTACGGCATGGTGGTGAGCGAGGCGCTGGCGCACGGGCTCCCGGTCATCGCCGCTGCGGTCGGCGGGGTGCCCGACGCGCTCGGCCGCGGCCCCGGCGGCGTCGTCCCCGGCCTGATCGTCCCGCCCGACGACGTACCGGCCCTCGCCGCGGCCCTCCGCGCCTGGCTCACCGACCCGGCCCTGCGCGCCCGGGCGCGGACCGCGGCACGCGCCCGTCGGCTCGCCCTGCCGACGTGGGCCGCCGCCGCGCGGCAGGTGGACGCGGCGATGCGGGCCGCTGCGGTTTCACAACCTGGGTTGTGAATCTTGCGCTTCCCGAATGCGATTTCGTTCGGGTAGTCGAAGTTTCACAACAGAAGTTGTGAAACCGCGCGCGCCCTGAACCGCCCCGCCCCACCATCCGTAGACCCCACCAGAACCCACCAGGACGGAGCCCGGCCATCAACGATCACACCATCCGCAGTCGATGGGGACGGGTGCGCCTGGTCGGTGGCGTCCTCGTCCTCGCGGTCGTGCTCGTCCGGCTCGGCACCGGACCGCTGGTCGACGGACTCCGCTCGACGAGCGCGGGGACGCTCGCGGTGGCGCTCGCGGTGACCGCGCTGACCACGGTCTGCTGCGCGGTGCGCTGGCGCGCCGTCGCCTCGGCGTTCGGCGCGCACCTCGCCCTGCCGACCGCGGTCGCGGCCGTCTACCGGGCCCAGCTCCTCAACGTCGTCCTCCCGGGCGGGGTGCTCGGTGACGTCGACCGCGTGGTCGGGCACGGCCGGCACCTCGGACGGCTCGGCCCGGCGCTGCGCGCAGTCGCCTGGGAGCGTGCGCTGGGCCAGCTCGTCCAGGTCGCCCTGACGACCGGCCTCCTCGTCGCGCTGCCCTCGCCACTGCGGCCGAGCCTGCTCGTGAGTGCCACCGCCGTCCTCGCCGGCGGGCTGCTCGTGCTCCTGGCCCGGCAGTCGGCCCGCGTCCTCGCCGACCTCGGCCGCGTCCTCCGGCCGCCGCGCGTCCTGCGCGCTGGTCACCCTGACGTCGGTCGCCGCCACGTCCGGGCACCTCCTGGTCTTCCTCGTGGCCGCGCGGGCCGCCGGCGTGCACGCGCCGGTACTGGAGCTGCTGCCGCTGGCTGCCGTGGTGCTGGTCGCGTCCTCCCTCCCCCTCAACGTCGCCGGCTGGGGCCCCCGTGAGGGCGTCGCCGCCTGGGCGTTCGCCGCCGCGGGACTCGGGTCGGGCACCGGCCTCACGGTCTCCGTCGCGTACGGCGTGCTGGCCGCCGTTGCGACGCTGCCGGGGGCGTTCGTGCTCCTGGCCGGCCGGGGTACGTTCATGCCTGCACCGGTGCCACCCCTCGAGGAGGCCGTCCATGGCTGATCGCCCCTACACGGTGCTGAGCTGCTGCATCTCGCTCGACGGCTACCTCGACGACAGCTCCGCGCAACGCCTGATCCTCTCCAGCGCCGCCGACCTCGACCGGGTCGATGCGCTTCGCGCGGCGAGCGACGCCATCCTCGTGGGGGCCGCGACCGTCCGCGCCGACAACCCTCGCCTGGTCGTCCGCGACCGCGACCGGGTCGCGCGGCGCGTGGCCGAGGGCCGCCCGCCCACCCCGCGCAAGGTGACCGTCACGGCACTCGCCAAGCTCGACCCCGAGGCGGCGTTCTTCACGGTGGGCGCGACCGACAAGCTGGTCTACTGCACCAGCGACACCGTGCCAGCCGCGGTCGACGCGCTCGGCGGGGTGGCGACGGTCGTCGACGGCGGCGCCCGGAGCACCATGCGCCGACTCTCCGCCGACCTCCACGCTCGTGGCGTCCGGAGGTTGCTGGTCGAGGGCGGCGCCACCATCCTCAGCCAGTTCCTCGCCGAGGACCTCGCCGACGAGCTCCAGATCGCGATCGCGCCCTTCCTCGTCGGAGACTCCTCGGCGCGCCGGTTCCTCGACGACGGCGCCTACCCGTGGACCGCGACCCATCGCGCGCGGCTGGTGGCGACCCGGACGCTCGACGAGGTGGTGCTGCTGCGCTACGCCCTGTCCGACCGCTTCGACCCTGACGCCGCCGCCGACGCCCCCGAGGAGCTCCGATGACTGCGCCGCCTGCCACCATCCGCAACCAGGTCACGCTGCCGGTGCGCTTCGCCGGCGGCGAGACCGTGACCGCACGGGTCTTCACGT
Source organism: uncultured Actinomycetota bacterium (assembly GCA_963731485.1). Taxonomy (GTDB): domain Bacteria; phylum Actinomycetota; class Actinomycetes; order Propionibacteriales; family Nocardioidaceae; genus Marmoricola. The sequence goes on along the minus strand of CAVSVQ010000004.1, from coordinate 1,063,224 downwards.
TCGACGGCCTCGTCGACGGCCGCGAGCACCTCGCCCTCGGTCTCGGTGCGTACGCCGCACCGGTTGCCCGCGAGCGGCCGGCCGCCGACCACTGGTCCGGCTGCACAGCGAGTGCCTCACCGGCGACGTGCTCGGCAGCGAGCGCTGCGACTGTGGTCCGCAGCTGGGCGAAGCGTTCGCCGAGATCGACGACGCCGGAGGGTTTCTGCTCTACCTGCGACAGGAGGGCCGCGGCATCGGGCTCTACGCCAAGATCGACGCCTACGCGCTCCAGGACGCCGGCCTGGACACCTACGAGGCGAACGTCGCCCTGGGCTTTCGTGCCGACGCCCGCGACTACACCGTCGCCGCCCAGATGCTGCACGCCCTCGGCGTCGAGCGGATCGCCCTGCTGAGCAACAACCCGGACAAGGCGGCCCAGCTCTCCGCACTCGGCATCGAGGTCGCCGCCCGGGTCCCGACGGCGGTCCACCTCAGCGCCGACAACGCCCGCTACCTGGCCACGAAGGCTGCCCGGGGCGCCCACACGCTGACCCTGCCGGACGCGATGCCCGTGCGGTCCGAGGCGGGCTGACCGGCTCTCGGCAGCAGCCAGCGACCGACGACCAGCGCGCGTGCCGGACGGCCGGCTCCGGTTCGAGATCAGCGCGAGGACAGGGTCCGCTGGAGCGGCCGACCGATCAGCCAGTGGTGGCCGAACGGGTCGACGATCCGGCCCTGCCGCATCCCGTACGGCTGGTCGGCGACCGGAAACATCTCGCGCGCGCCGGTGCGGACCGCCTGCGAGGCGACCGCGTCGGGGTCTTCGACGTCGAGCGAGATCCGTACCGTCGTGGCACCGAGCGTCTCCGGGCTGGGCGTGTCGAGATCAGGCGCGGCGGTCGCCACCCCGAGTCGATGACCGGAGATCGACAGCACCGCCACCTGGGGGCCGTCGGGGGCCCGGACTCGCTCGCCTTCCTCGACGGCGCCGAACGCGCGAGCGTAGAAGTCGACCGCGGCGTCGACGTCCACGACGGCCAGGAACGGAAACAGGTCGGTCACGGGGCCGAGCGTAGGCGCTGCGGTATCGGCCTTCGAGCCCGGACGGCGCCGTCCGTCATCGGGCGAGGTCGACGCTGATCTCCGGCGCGGTGGTGATCGAGTTGTGCACGGTGCAGTGACTGGCCACGGCGAGCAGGGCATCTCGCCGCTCGTCCGGCAGCCCGGCCGGTGGCTGGATCATGATCCGGATCTCGGCGACCCGGGCCGGCTTGCTCCCCATGGCGTACGACGCCTCGACCGCGAGCCCGTCCTCCGACAGCTGGTGCCGGCGCAGGTAGCGCCGCGCGTAGAACGCCACGCACGACGCCAGCCCAGCCACGAAGAGCTCGGTCGGCGTCGGGCCGAGGTCCTCGCCCCCGGCATCCTCCGGCTGGTCGACGGTCACGACGTGCGAGCGGATCCCGATGTCGAAGCGGTCGCCCCCGCGGTGGTCGACGTGGATCCGGGCGACCCCGGGACGGTGCAGCCAGCGCAGGTGCTCGATGTCTCCGAGCAGCTCGAGGCGTCGCCAGAGCACGCTGGTCGGGATCGCCTGGCTCGCGTGCGCCAGGCTCGCGATCCGCTGGCGATCGCGATCGACCGGCACGATCAGGTCGACTGCGCCCGGCTCGCTGCCGACGAACCGGGTGTCGAGCTCCTCGTTGAGCTGCCGGGCCGTTGCGGCCGGCACCGTCCACCCGAGCACCGGCAGGTCGAGCTGCTCGGCGGCGCGCACGGCGGCCGTCGTCGCCGCCACGTGGTCGGCGTGCCCGGTGACCCCGGACTGGTCGAACACGACCAACCCCTCCGCCTTCGTCTGCTTCGCGGCTGCCACGACCTCGTCGAGGAGAGCATCGCCGAGCCGGCCGAGCTCGCCGTCGGCGTACTCGAGGAGGATCGCGGTGCGCACGCCGAGGGCGTCGGCGGCGTCGCGGAACTCGCGCTCGCGCAGCTGAGCCAGGTCGCCGGACACGCCGCGCAGGGCCGACGCCTCGCCGTGGGTCAGGCACAGCACCGACACCGTCGCCCCGGCACGCCCGAAGGCGTCCAGGATCGCGCCCAGGCCGAACGACTCGTCGTCGGGATGAGCGACGACGGCGAGCACCGACGACCACGCGGGGAGTACGTCGGACCGGACCGGGCTGACCGTGCTGGTGGACATCGGGCTCCTCCTCTGCGACTGACCCAGGCTCAAGCCTATACCCCCTAGGGTATGTGACGACACTGGTCGAGACGAACGACACAGAGCCGCAATACTGGAACTCGTTCTATTCTTGGCGGATGGCCGCGCCGTTCCAGTACCAGGTCCTCGACCTGACCGACGAGCAGAGCTCGCGGCCGAGCAGGCGGTCTTCGGCGGCCCTGACCGACAGCGTGCGCCGGCTCAACGAGGCGACGCTGCGCACGACCGTCGACCACGAGACGGTCGAGGACGTGCGCCGTGCAGGTCGACGAGCTCACCGCGCGGCTCGAGAAGAGCATGATCCCGGGCAGCTTCGGGGTGTCGTTCACGCGCGAGCGGCCGGGTCCGCGGCTACGGCAACGCCGTCGTCGGGCTGCGCAACCCGAACGCCGTACCGCTGACGATCGTGCAGGACCGGACCGCCGGGCGCGCGAGCGCCGAGTTCGAGCTGAACGCGCTCTACGAGGGCCCGCCGGGCCAGGTCCACGGCGGCGTCGTCGCGCTGGTGCTCGACCAGGTCTTCGGCGAGGCCGCGGCCGCCGGCGGGACACCCGGGATGACCGGCACGCTGACGCTGCGCTACCGCCTGAACACCCCGCTCGGCCGCTGCTCGGCCGCCGCCTGGGTCGACCGGCGCGACGGGGTCAAGACGATCGTGAAGGGCGAGATGCGGCGCGCCGACGGCGACCGTCACCGTCGACGCCGAGGGCATCTTCATCCTGCCGCGGTGGGCCCGTGAGGAGCTCGCGGCGGCACGGGTGCCGCTCCCCCGCAGTACGAGTGAGGCGTCGGGTGGTTCAGCGTGTCGTGCTCAGTCGACGCGGCCCCGGGCACCGCTGTCGGTGAGCCTGGCCTCCTCGAGCGCGCGCTCCTCCAGCTCCGCGCGGCGTAGGGTGCCCGCGGGCGCACTGACCAGCGCTCGGCGCCGCGGTCGAGCCGGCGCAGCGCCTCGCGGGCGAAGATCTGCTGCTCGGTGGCGGTGCGCTCCGACCGGTCGTTGCCGATGAAGGTGACCGCCCAGTGCAGCAGCGCGGTGACCTGGTTCTTGAACCCGGTGATGTAGAAGAGGTGCACCCCGAGCCACATCAGCCAGGCGATGAACCCGGTGACAGCCGCAGCCTGCCGGATCCGTCGCGACCGCGCTGAAGCGCGAGATCGTCGCCATGCTGCCCTTGTCGAAGTACTTGAACGGCGGCTGCGGCGGCTTGCCCTTCGAGCCGCCGGTCGATCTGAGCGGGCGGCGTACCGGGCACCCTGGATCGCCACCTGGGCGACCCCGGGCAGGTTGTCCAGCGTCGCCATGTCGCCGACGACGAAGACCTCGGGATGGCCCGGCAGGGTGAGGTCGGGGTTCACCGCGATCCGGCCGGCCCGGTCCAGCGCCGCGCCGGTCTGCTCGGACGAGCGTCGCGGCCGAGCGGGCTCGCCTGCACGCCGGCGGCCCACACCTTGGTGACCGCCTCGATCCGGCGCCGGGTGCCGTCACGGTCCTGGACCTCCAGGCCACGCTCGTCGACGGCGACCACCATCGCGCCGAGCTGGACCTCGACGCCGAGTCGTTCGAGCCGCTTCTGCGTCCAGGCGCCCGAGCTCGGCGCCGAACGGCGGCAGCACCTGGGCGGCGGCGTCGACCAGGATCACCCGCGCCTTGCGGGTGTTGATCGCGCGGAAGTCGCGCTTGAGCGTGTAGCGGGCGAGCTCGGCGATCTGGCCGGCCATCTCGACCCCGGTCGGGCCCGGCGCCGACGACCACGAAGGTGAGCAGGTGGTCGACGTCGTGGCCCTGCGCCGCGAACAGCTCGGCCAGCTCGAAGGCGCCGAAGATCCGGCCGCGCAGCTCGAGGGCGTCGTCGATGCTCTTCATCCCCGGCGCGAACCGCGCGAAGTGGTCGTTGCCGAAGTAGGACTGGCCGGCCCCGGCGGCCACGATGCAGCGAGTCGTACGGCGTGACCAGCTCGCGGCCGAGGACCTGGGAGGTGACCGTGCGCGCCGGCCAGGTCGATGCCGGTGACCTCGCCGAGCAGCACGGTGGCGTTCTTCTGCCGGGCGAGCACCTCGCGGGTCGGCGGCGCGATCTCGCCCTCGGAGAGGATGCCGGTCGCCACCTGGTAGAGCAGCGGCTGGAAGAGGTGGTGGGTGGTCTTGGCGATCATCGTCACCTCGACGTCGGACGCGACGCAGCGCCTTGGTGCCGAAGAGGCCCCCGAAACCGGACCCGATCACGACGACCCGGTGCCGGTCGCTGGACCGGTCGTCTTCGGTGGCCGGACCATGTCTCGGCAGCGGAGGTCCCCGCAATCCGGACCGTATCTCGCTCAAGGGCCGCTGCGCCGGGGTCGCCGACGCGTCACACCCGCAGGTCGCCTCGGAAGGCAACCGCGAAGCGGGCGCCGATGTGGTTTGATCGGTCCGGGAGGGCTGGGCCGCAGAGCCCGTTGCACCGTCCGTCGCTCGACCCAGGAGTTCGCCCTAGTGCCCTGGAACAAGAGAACGCTGGCCCTGCCGGCGACGCCCCCGTCCGTGCGGCTGGCACGCGACTGGGTCACGAGCGTGCTCCGCGAGATCGGCCGCGACGAGCTGGCCGACAGTGCCCGCCTGGCCGTCTCCGAGCTGGTCACCAACGCGATCCTGCACGCCGAGCCACCGATGACCGTGCACGTGCGTGGCACCGCCGAGCACCCGCGCATCGAGGTGACCGACCAGTCGCTGGTGCCGCCGCAGCGGTCGCAACAGCCGCTCGGCTGGTCGACGGCGAGGACGACCTCTCCTGGCCCACGATGGGGCGCGGCCTCGACCTCGTCGCCAGCTACTCGGTGCGCTGGGGCGCGGACATCACCCCGAACGGCCTGGGCAAGGTGGTCTGGTTCGAGCCGAGCAACGGCCGTACGCGACGCGCCGGCCGAGGGCGAGGTGTTCACCATGGATGCCGCGCTCGCGGATCACGCACGCCGCGCCGGTCGACCCGGGCAACCTGGTCACGATCCGGCTGCTCGGCATGCCGGTGGACCTGTTCCTCCACCTGCGTCGCCACTTCAACGAGCTCGGCCGCGAGCTGCGCCTGCTGGCGATCAGCGACGCCGCCGCGTTACCCGCTCGCGGTCGAGTTCTCCGAGACCTACCTCCAGGTCGAGTACGAACGACGCCAGGTCGTCGGGCCTGGACGCCCTGGACCGAGGCGATCGCGCGACGGCACCGCGGCGGTCGACCTGACCTACAGCGCCCCGTCGACGGCCCCGGCCACGATGGATCGCTTGAACGAGCTGCTGCACCAGGTCTACGACCAGCTCACCGCAGCGTGCTGCTGTCGACCCGACCACCGGACTCGCTGTCGAGCTGATGCACTGGTACCTCGGCGAGTTCACCCGGCAGGCGGGCGGCGTGGCACCGACGCCGTGGCGCGGGCCGCTGCGGTTCGTGCCGCGCCAGGAAGTCAGCTGACCAACGCCGCCACGCCGAAGCCTGCGAGTGCGGCCGCCCAGGCCGGCGGCGAGGCTGAGGACCACGTTGCCGAGGCTGAACAGACGGGCGCCGTCCTCGAACAGCCGAAGCGTCTCGTAGCTGAACGTGCTGTAGGTCGTCAGCGCCCCGCACAGGCCGGTCCCGAGCGCCAGCCGCACGACGTCGGGAACGTCGTGCGCGCGTGCCGATGCCGGCCAGGATCCCGAGCACGAAGCGAGCCGGCCACGTTGACGCTCAGCGTGCCCCAGGGCATCACGCTGTCGTGCCGGGCCTGCACGAAGCGGTCGACCAGGTAGCGCGAGGGTGCGCCGACCGCTGCACCCAGGCACACCCAGGCGAAGCCTGCGACATCGCTCACGACGGGTCGTGCTCGCGGAAGCGGTGGACGACGACATCGACGTCGTCCAGGACGGCCAGACCCTCGCCGAGCACCTCCTCCACCTGCGGCAAGAACGCGTCGATGCGCTCGGCTGTGTCGATGAGGACCACCACGACGGGCAGGTCCTCGGACAACGAGAGCAGCCGCGTCGTGTGCACCCGGGGCGAGCTGGCCCCGAACCCCTCGATCCCGCGCATGACGCTCGCCCCGGCCAGCCCGGCCCGGTGCGCCCGGTGCACGATCTCGGTGTAGAGCGGCTTGTGGTGCCAGGTGTCGTCCTCGCCGAGGAAGACGGTCAGCCGACGGGCGGTTCCGGTCAGCTTCATCTCGATGCCTCCTTCTGGCCGTCTCTCTGGCCGTCTCTCTGGCCGTCTCTCTGGCCGTCCTTGTGGGCGTCCCTGCGGGCCTTGCGATGACCGAGGAGCCGGGTACGAGTGCGATGGAGCACACGAGCGAGGAACACTCCTGCACCGACCGCCACCAGCGCCAGCGCCGGGGTCGCCGCCGCATAGAGCAACGACGTCGCCGTGTGACCGTCGGCCCAGAGCCCCCGGGTCTGCACGGCGTACGTCGAGAACGTGGTGAAGCCACCGAGGACCCCGACCCCGAGGAACGGCCGGAGCAGCGGATGCACTCCGCCGACTTCGACGACCTGCACCATCAGCATGCCGATCAGCAGACATCCCCTGATGTTCGCCACCAGCGTGGCCCAGGGCAGGTCTCCACGCCCGACTGGCCACCCGAGCTCGAGGGCGTAACGCCCCGAGGCACCGACCATGCCGCCGAGAGCGATCACGGGCAGCACCCCCCGGTGCGCGCTCCACGCGCGCGACCGGCGTGGTCTGGCTGCGACCTCGGACATGTCTGACCTACCTCTGGGTGCGCTTGTGCTCAAAGGTAGGGACTGTTGGCAGCAGCGCTGCGGTTTCGGCGAGCCCCTCCGCCATCGCGGGGAGTCTAGCGGCTCCGGCGCGGCCGCCCCCACGAAGCGGGTGACGGCCGTTCGTCGACCCCGGGCCCTTCGACCCTTGGGTCGGCGCGACCGATCCACGAAGGTTGAGACGGTGGCGTGCGACCGCCGCCACCGGAGGGAAGGACCACCGATGAAGATCACGATCGACCGCGTCCGCGCCGTCGAGATCCTCGACTCGCGCAGCACCCCGACGCTCTCCGTCGTCCTGACGACCGCGGACGGCGCCGAGCACCGGGCCGGCGTACCGTCGGGCGCGTCGACGGGATCCGGCGAAGCGGTCGAGCTCCGCGACGGAGACCCGAAGCGCTACCACGGCAAGGGCGCGCTGACCGCGGTCGGTCATGTCAACGAGGCGATCAACGAGGCGATCGCCGGTCACAGCTTTGCCGACATCGGGGAGCTCGACGCGGCCCTGGTCGCACTGGACGGCACCCCGAACAAGTCGAGGTTGGGAGCCAACGCGATCGTCGGGGTCTCGATGGCCGCGGCGCGCGCCTTCGCGGCGAGTGCCGGACGACCGCTGTGGCAACACCTCGACGTCGCCGGTGCAGATCCCGTGCTCCCGGTGCCGCACTTCAACTGCCTCAACGGCGGCGTCCACGCCCCGAACAACCTGGACTGGCAGGAGTTCATGCTCGCGCCGCTCGGCGCCCCCAGCCTGGCCGAGGCGGTCCGGGCCGGCTCCGAGGTGTACGCCGCGCTGAGGTCGAGGCTGGCCGAGGCAGGATTCGCGACCGGCCTGGGCGACGAGGGCGGCTTCGCCCCCGACCTGGCCCGGCCCGACGAGGTCTTGCAGATGCTGGTCGACGCGATCGCGGACGCCGGCTACGAGGCAGGGCGCGGCGGCATCGCGATCGCCCTCGACCCGGCCGCCAGCGAGTTCTACCGCGACGGGGCCTACCGGTTCGCCGACCAGGCGCTCAGCTCGGCCGAGATGGTCGCCCTGTACGGCGAGCTGATCGACCGCTTCCCGATCTGGAGCATCGAGGACGGACTGGCCGAGGGCGACTGGGACGGGTGGGCCGACCTGACCAGGACGCTCGGCGACCGGGTCCAGCTCGTCGGGGACGACATCTTCGTGACGAACCCCACGATCATCGGCGACGCCGTTGCGCGCGGGGTCGCGAACGCCGCGCTGATCAAGGTCAACCAGATCGGCTCGGTGAGCGAGACCCTCGAAGCGATGCGAATCTGCCGCGAGGGTGGCTACGCCGCGATGGTGTCGCACCGCTCGGGGGAGACTCCGGACTCGTTCATCGCCGACCTCGCGGTGGGCTCCGGGTGCGGCCAGCTCAAGACCGGCGCGCCCGCCCGCGGCGAGCGGGTGGCGAAGTACAACCGCCTGCTCGAGATCGCGGCGGCGGAGCCGCGGATGCCGTACGGCGCCAAGGCCTGATCAGCCCCAGCCCCACTCGTGCAGCTGCTCGTCGTCGATGCCGAAGTGGTGCGCGATCTCGTGCACCACGGTGACCTCGATCTCCTCGGCGAGCTCCTCGACGTCCAGGCACATCCGCAGCAGCGGGCCCCGGAACACGAAGACCTGGTCCGGCGACCGGAACGTGTAGCCGCTGTCGCGCTCGGTCAGTGGCGTGCCGACGTACAGGCCGAGGACACCGGCCTCGTGCGGCGGCGGCTCGTCCTCGACGAGCACGACGACGTTGTCCATCAGCGTCGTCAGCGGCGGCGGGATCCGGTCCAGCGCCTCGGCGACCAGGTCGTCGAACTCGGCGTCGGTCAGCTCCACGGGAGCAAGCCTAGGCGCGGTCCTGCGGGGACCGTCCGCGTTTGGCGGCCCCTGCGGCCACCCCTATGCTGGTCCGGTCGCGCCGGGTCCGGCCGCGGCGGGCCCCCATCGTCTAGCGGCCCAGGACCCCGCCCTTTCACGGCGGTAGCACGGGTTCGAATCCCGTTGGGGGTGCAACGGTGATCTCTCAGGCCGGCGGGCGCTCAGCGCGAGTCGGTGCGCCTACCTGCATGTCGGTCGAGTTCCTCCACGCCATTCCGTACGGTCGGTACCCATGAGATCGCGGATCCTGCTCACGTGGGTCGAGCTCCTGGCCCGGCTGGTGATCGGTGGCGTCTGGCTGGTGGCCGGATACCTCAAGTTCTCCGACCCAGCCGGCACGGTCCGCTCGGTCCGCGCCTTCCAGCTGCTGCCGGAGCAGGCCGTCCCCACCTTCGGTCACCTGCTGCCGGTTGCTGAGATGTTGATCGGACTCTGCCTCCTCGCAGGCCTGTTGACCCGCGGCTTCGCGGTCGTCTCCGGCCTCCTGCTCGTGGTGTTCATCGTGGGCATCTCCTCGGCCTGGGCGCGTGGCCTGGAGATCCAGTGCGGCTGCTTCGGAGGCGGCGGATACCAGGAGAACGCCGCCGCGGGCTACCTGCGCGACATCCTGCGCGACATCGGACTCCTCCTGATCTCCCTCTGGCTGGTCTGGCGCCCGCAGAGCCGGCTCGCCGTCGACAACCTGTTGTTCCCCACCACCGAAAGGCCCGCCGATGGCGAAGAAGAACTCACGACAGTCGAAGACTGAGCGCGCCCAGGCGCTGATCCGGGCCCAGCAGCGCAAGGAACGGATCCGCAACACCACGATCATCGGCGCCGTCGTGGTCGCGGTCCTGATCGTCCTGGGCATCGGGTTCTTCGCCCAGTCCAGCCGGGACAAGACCGGCCAGGTCGCCAAGGACGTCCCCGGCAACCTGACCGGGCGCTACTCGGTCACCATCGGAAAGGCCTCGGCGCCGGTGACGATCAAGCTCTACGAGGACCTGCAGTGCCCCATCTGCCGGGAGTTCGAGGCCGCCACCGGCACCCAGGTCCGCGACGCGATCGCCGCGGGCAAGATCAAGGTCGACTACCACATGGTCGCGTTCCTCGACCAGGCCTCGACCACGAACTACTCCAGCCGCGCGCTGAACGCGGCGATGGTGGTCCTCGACACCACCGGTCCCGATGCCTTCTTGAAGTTCCACACCCTGCTCTACGACAACCAGCCGGCCGAGGGCAGCGCCGGGCTCAGCGACCAACAGCTCATCGACTACGCCGTCCAGGCCGGCGCCGACCGCTCCCAGGTCACCACGCCGATCGAGGACAACCGCTACCACCAGTGGGTGCTCAACGCCACGGACCAGATGTCCAAGGACAACGTCACCGGGACACCGACGGTCTACATCAACGGCAAGAACCAGGGCAACGACCCACAGGCCGCCGCCCAGGCATTGCTCGCAGCGATCAAGTAGGCGACCCACCCGTCATCCTCCAACACCTCGACACGCTGCGCGGAGCCGCGCGACCCGGGGTGGGAGTGCGTCGGCATCAGCGGCGGACGAAGTGAGTGGCACTTGCCGGGCGGCGAGAAGCGGGCGCAGTTGTTCCGCTGCGATTCGAGCCAGGCGAATGCTTGCCCCGACGTCCGACCTGGTGACGATCCCGCTGGGGTGCCGATCTCTCCAGCCGTTCCACTCCGCCCGCGTCCCCGGCCGTGCGATCGTCTCGCCATGGCACTCGGCAGGTTCTGGACCCTTCTCCTCGCGGTCGCGGTGCTGGCCGGCTGCGGGAGCAACCCGGCGCCGACCCCTGCCACCCAGGGCGCCCAGGGCTACTTCGACGGCGTCGCCACCCAGAGCGTCGACTCACTGCAACGCAGCATCGACGCCGCGCAGCCGGGCTCTCCCGCGGCGGCGTACGCGACCTACCTGCAGGCGAGTGCCCAGGCCGCCCTGGACGGCGGCGTCACTCCGACCGAGCACGAGTTCACCGCCGACCACACCGACACCGGGTACCGGTTCTGCCAGGGCACCGGCTCGGACCGGACCTGCTTCGACTACACCGACGTCGAGGTCGTCGACGGGAAGGTCGCGTCCTTCTCGGTCAACGCCAAGCCGATCGCGCCACGCGTCACCGTGGGCGCCGGCCAGCAGGCCGCCGTCGACGGCACCGACGCGCACGCAGCCTTCGTCGCGTCGTACCGGACCACCGCCAGCGACCTCCTGTTCGTCGTCGTCACGATCACCTCGGGCACGGACCCGCTCGGCGAGGTCACCGCCCGGTACCGCTCGCCCGCCGGCGACTCCTCGAGCAGCACGGTGCAGGTCGGGCCGGACCGACTCGCAGCCGGATCCGGCGCCAACTACGCCTTCGCGTTCCCGCACGCCGGCGCCGGTGGCGAGGTCACCCTCTCGTTCTCGGGCGTCGGCGCCTCGCACGGCTCGGTCACGCTGAGCACCCGATGACCGGGCGCAGGCTCGATTTCGGATCGGCGCCGTCGATGCGTTAGCATTCCGTGGCTTCAGGTTGAGGAAGCCGAAGCACCATCCAGGCCCCGTAGCGCAGTTGGTTAGCGCGCCGCCCTGTCACGGCGGAGGCCGCGGGTTCGAGTCCCGTCGGGGTCGCAAATGGTAAATGGCCTCTGGCCTGCGGAAACGCAGAGCCAGAGGCCGTTTGCTTTCACCGCCGGAGTGGCACCACAGCGGCCGTGTCCCGTCTGTGTCCCGTCCCAGCTTCGGCTGCCACGTTCAGCGCGACCGTGCGAGCCGCGTCCATCGCGTCAGCAACGGTGTCGAGACGGTCGGGGAACAGATGTCCGTAGAGGTCGAGCGTCATTGTGGCCGACTTGTGTCCGAGCATCTGCTGAACGACCTTGACGTCGGCTCCGGCGGCAATCGCCAGAGAGGCCGCGGTGTGCCGGAGCGCATGCGGAGTGAGACCGTCGAGACCGACCGCCGCGGATGCCTCGTCGAATACTGCGCGTTGGAAGGTGCGCGACCTCATCGGAGTACCGGCCTTCTCGCCGCCGAACACGAGCGCGTCGGGGGCTTTCCCGGCGACGTGGGCAGCCAGCTCGTCGATGAGGAATCGTGGCACCGGAACCTCCCGACGCTCGTGGTTCTTCGGGTCGCTGGGCACGACATGGCCATCGACGACGACGTACGTCTCGACGATCGACGCGCGACGCCGCATCAGGTCCAGCCGCCCGACGCGCAGCCCGGCGAGTTCACCCCACCGCAAGCCGGTGTAGGAGAGAAACAGCACGAGCAGCCCGTACGCAGCCCGGTCTGCCTCCGTCGTCGAGGCGTACTTGCTGACCGGGATGGCCGCGCACGCATCGGCGAGGTCGGCCACCTGCCCGTGGGTGAGGTACCGGCGCTCCTTCGATCGGACGCGAGGGAGTGCTATGCCCTCGGCGACGTTGCGCACCAGCCTGCCGTCCTTCACCGCCGAGCCGAGTACCTGGGACAGCACTCGGTGGATCTTGCGAACCGTTGCCGGCGACCGCTCGGACGAGAGGTCCGCGACCCATTTCTGCACGTCGGAGTGCCGGACCTTCGCCAGCTCCGCCATTCCCCAGCGCGGAATGACATGGACGTCGAGGATGCTGCGATACCGCGCCCGCGTCGTCGCCTTGAGTTGCACCTGCACATCGAGCCACCGCTCGGCCCAGACCCCGACGGTGACCTTCCCCGCCCGAGGGTCAACGTACGAACCGGTCAGTTTGCTCGCCTCGATCTCCGTGAGCCGCCGCTCGGCGTCGCGCTTGAGTCGGAATGTCTCGGTGCGTTCCCTGCCGGTCTCCGGATTGACGTAGCGCAGGCACCAGAGCACAGCGCCCGGCGTCCCGTCCTTGTTCATGCGTTGCCGCTTCTGCACATGTGCCATGGCAGATCACCTTCCTGCTCTCGCCTGTTGCCACCTTGCGCCTGGCCGCCGACAACTACCAGGCCTCATCGGTGGTCCTGTGGACGGTTGGATCTGCTCGGTGAGCCAGAGGATGAGGTCGGTGCGCCAGTAGCGGACGTGGCGGCCGACCTTGAAGCTGCGGGGTCCGGCGCCGAGGTGGCGCCAGTAGCGCAGGGTGCCTTCGGGGACGCGGAGGAAGGCGCAGGCTTCCTGGAGGGTGAGCATCTCGTCGCCGAGGCTCGTCGACGGGCGGCGGTTGTCGTCGGGGTTCATCGGTTGTGCGGTCATGGTGTGCTCCTTGCTGGTCGATGAGGCCAAGCGGTTCTCGACCTCACCCAGTAGGTGCGCAGCCGCTCCCAATCGATGATCAGCGATATTCTGCGGTCGTGTACCCGCCGAAGACGGTGATCGAGGTGGCCCGCAAGGCCGCGGGCGTGTCGCAGGCGCAGCTGGCGGTCTGGGCGGGACCCAGCAGTCGTCGGTCTCGGAGTACGAGTCCCGCCGGAAGTCGCCGACCTTGGAGGTCGTCGAGCGGCTGCTGGAGGCCGCGGACGCCGAGCTGGCGATCAAGCCGATCATCGTCTTCGACGCTCGTCAGGACCCCGAGATCGGCCGGTACTGTCGTGCCGGAGAGGCTCTGGTCGGTGCCGATGCCGGACTGCTTCAGCAAGATCCAGGTGCTGGAATACCTCGTCAAGTCCCGCCGACCGCAGGTCTGGGACCTGTCGGACGAGGCCGAGCGGATCGACTACTACGAGTGGGTCATCGGGCTCGGCGCATCGATCTCATGCTCGACTCCGTCGACGGCATCCTGTTGATGCAGGTCTGGGAGCGGCTGAACCTCCCCGACGTGATCCGCGAAGCCTGGCAGCCGATCATCGACGCGGCCACCGCCTCCCAGGACATGCCGCCGCGTGACCCGGCCGGCTTCAGCGCCTGGCTCGCCGGCGAGATCGGCGTCGAGTGGCGGCCGGTCCGCCGGCGCAAGCGGCGTCACTGACCTCAGATGCCGATCCCGGCGTCGGACGCCGGGCGCGGTCGGCGCGGCTCGCGTCGGCCACGGCCGGCGGCGCTTCTGGGTGCCGTAGCGGTCGATGGCCTCGATCGCCTGGCGCTTGGCGTGGGCCGGGCCGAGGTCGGCGCGGTCACGGCCGAAGACCTCGACCCACTGCTTGCGGGCTTCCTCGACGGTCTCGGCGACCAGGTGCGCGGTGTTGCCGTTCCGGCCTCTCGTCATCGCGACGTAGGCCGCCGCAGCTCCGGTGGTGTCCCCGATGGCGACGTGGGCGCGGTCGACGGTCTCGCCCTGGGCGCCGTGGACCGTGGTGGCGTAGGCGAGCTCGACGAACCGGGTCGCGTACTCGGCCGGGAGCACCCGGTCACGTCCCCGTCGCCGCGGAGGGTGAGGCTGCCGTCCTCGCCGATGCCGGTGACGGTCCAGGTCTGCCGGTTCGCGACCCCGAGGTCGGGGTCGTTGCGGCGGGTGGCGACCCGGTCCCCGAGCCCGATCCGTTCGCCCCGAGCGGTCACCAACGATTCCGCCGGGTCGTCCGTCGCCGGTGTCGGCGCGTCGCTGGTCGCGGATCGCGGCGTTGAGGCTGGCGACCTGCTCGCGGGTGTCGGCGACGACGAGGTCGCCGGTCGCGCCGGCTTCGGCGAGCGCGGCGGTGCGCTCGATCTCGCTGGGGTGGATGACGACCTGCCCGCGGCGGTGGAGGGCGTCGAAGACCGCGGCGGGGTCCTCGCCGGTGCGCATCCGCAGGCTGAGTGCGGCGTAGTCGGGGTCGGTGAACCGGTGCACCTTCTCCAGGGTCACGACAGCGGTCGGGTGGGCCCAGGCGATCGCGTGGTCGAGCACGCCGCCGCGGCCGACGGCGGGGAGCTGGTGCCGGTCGCCGACCAGCGCGACCCGTGCCCCGGCCTCGTCGGCGATCGTCAGGAGGGCGCGGGCGGTGTCCTGGTCCAGCATGCCCGCCTCGTCGACCAGCAGCAGGTCACCGGGCCGCAGCCGGGCGGCCGGGTCGGGTGTGGCGTCGGGGCGTCGGGCCCAGTGCCCGTCGGTGTCCCAGCGCCAGCCGTGCTGGTGGACCAGCCAGGCCGCGGAGTGACCGTCGGCGCCGGTCTCGGCGGCGGCGACCTCGGCCGCCTTCAACGTCGGCGTCACCACCAGCAGCCGATGCCCCTGCCGGCCAGCAGCTCCTGAGTCGCCCGCAGCGCGGTGGTCTTCCCGGCACCGGCCGCGCCCTCCACCACCACCAGCTGGCCGTCACCGGCCAGGGCGCCGACGACGGCGGCCTGGGTCGGGTCGATCCGCACCAGTCCGCGACCTTGCAGCCGGACACGTCGGGCGGGCGTCTCGGCGCGGCGGGCGAGGCGATGGACGAGGTCGTCCTCGACCGTCCTGGACTTGCTGGGAGGTCAGTGATCGGACGTGCTCGGGCACGTCGGGTGAGGCGAGCAGCCGAACACAGCGTGCGGCGGCGCGGGCGGTGATGTCCTCGGCCAGCTCGACGCGCGCCGCGGGCTCGGCGACCAGGTTGGTCTGGGCCAGCAGGACCTCGACCTTGCCCCGGATGTCGGCGGCGTTCCACGCCGACCGCTTCGCCCCGAGCTGCGAGATCGACCCAGTCCGCCGCCCCGTCCCGGTCGATCCAGCCCACCTGGGTCGCCTCCAGCACGGCCGGGGCGGCTCGGGTCGCGGTAGCCGAGAGCGCGCAGCTCGGTGTTCCACCGCGCCACCAGGTCGGCGCCGTCGGTGGGGACGACCTTGTCCGGCCGGGCATCGGCCCACGCCCGCCGATCCCACGCCTCGCGCAGCCGCGGCCCCGGTTCCTCACCGGGATGCTCGCGCCGCCACTCGGCTTCGTACCGGTCGATGTTGCGGTGGATCTGACTGGTCCGAGCACTGAACGCCCCGACGTACGGCGCGAGCTGCTCGATCTCCCCGGTCTCGGGGTCCAAGGTGAAGCCGCGTGCGGCGAGGACCGCCCGGAACTCCGGGTCGGTGGCGACCGCGGCGTGCCCGATGCCGTTGATCGCCTCGATCATGTCGCGCACACCGACCGAGTGCAGGCCCCGCCACGCGCCGGCCGCCCAGACGCGGGCGTTGACCTGCAGGTGCAGATGCCGGTGCGGGTCACCGGCGCGGGAGGTGTAGTGCCGGATCACCGCGGCCTCGATCCGCTCGACCGGCACCTGCACCTGCCGCCCACGCGGCCCGACCCGGGTGGTCGCGTGCTGGGCGACCCAGCCGACGATCTCGGCGGCGGCCTTGTCCTGAGCCGCGTCCAACGCCGCCGAGACCTCGGGATGGAGTGCTGCTGCCAGCGACCAGGTCTTCGGGTCCGTTGACGGTGACCTCGACGAACCGCAACGCGTTCGCGTCCTCGCGGACCCGACCCTTCTTCCGGCCGGTGTCGATGTCGATCCCGGCGACCCACCGCTCGTAGGTCTCGCCGTCCATCGAGCCGGCTGCTCGCGACGCCGTCCGGGGTCGCGATGAGCCGCTCGGCGACCCCGGTGCCCTCGGCGAGGTAGTAGTCATCGGCCCGCGAGCGGTCGCGCTCGACGTAGGCGCGGGCAGCCTTCGCCGCGCCGCGGTAGAACTTCACCCCACCACGCACGCCGAGCACCGCCTCCAACGACGTCCGTCGACAACCAACGGACCCCTAGAAATGCCGCGTGGGCCGCCCGAGCACGGGCGACCCATCTACGTCCTTCGTAGCATGTGTGCCGCTTGAAATGGAGGGGCTGAGGGCAGGAAACGGCGTGATCGTGACGAGATTCGGGAAGCCGTGAAAAGTCAACGATTGCCGGCCATGAGGGCAGTGGGTTTGAGTGGAGGCCGGTGTTGAAGGTCAACCTCCGAGTTCGCGACCGTTCCGGTGTATCTGATCGATTACGTCGCGACCCGACGCGTCGAGCCAGAGCGTTTCAGTCAGTCCGACGAAACGTCGAGACCAAGGCGATTTCGATCGCCACGGTAGTGCCGAGTTCGCTGCTGTCGAGGACTCGGATGTTGCCGTGGTGGGCTTCCATGATCGCCGCGGCGATTGTCAGGCCTATTCCCGCGCCGGGATTTCGTTGATGACCGCGGTGCGCGATCGATACAGGCGTTCGAATACCTTCTCGGTGTCTCGTTCACCGATGCCGATTCCGGTGTCGATCACGTCGATCGTGGCTGAGGTGTCCTCGGTGCGGAGTCGAACTTCGACGGTTCCTCCGGGTCGCGTGAACTTGATGGCGTTGGAGAGAAGGTTGTCGAGCACCTGGCCTATGCGCACCGGTCTCAAAACACCTGGACGGGGTGGTCGGGTCACGAGTACGCGGAGGTTGAGATCGGACTGCTGGGCGGCGAACTGCGCCGCATTCACCGCTTCGTGTACGGCGGGCACCAGGTCCACCATCTCGGCTCGGAGCTGGATCCCTTCGCCTGAGATCGTCGCGAGGGTGAGCAGGTCTTCGACGAGGCGCAGTTCGCGGTTGGCGTTGCGTGTGATGATCGACAGGTAGTGGGCACTATCGCGGGTCAGTTGACCGCTTTCAGCCATGATCTCGGCGTAGCCGAGCATCGAGGTGAGTGGGGTGCGTAGTTCGTGGGACACGGTGGCGAGGAAGGCGTCTTTGACGCGAGTCTTCGGCGCGGACGCGGTCGCGCTCCTCGGCTTCTTCACTGCCGCAGAATTTCGACCCGTTCGGTGATGTCACGGGCGGCTGCCAGGATGCACGGCCGTTCCTCGGTCTCGATCGAGAGCAAGGGACAGCTCGATCGGGAATTCCACGCCGTCCTTGCGACGTCCGAAGAGCTCTCCGGATAGGCCGAACACGGTCGAGCCAATGGATCGGCCAGGTGCTGCGCGGCCGAGCGATGCGAACGAGTCCTGCATCTGTTCGGTGCAAGGAGTGCGGCTGGGTCGCCCGATCAACTCGGACCTGGATAGCCGAACATCTCCTCAGTTCGCGCGTCGACGAGAAGTATCTGTCGCTTCGTTGTCTGCGACGACGACGGCGTCGGCGCTGCGTCGATGAATTGGCGGAAGATGCGCTCGTCGTGCCGGCTGCGGCTTACGTCGCGTAGCGCGGCGAGCACGAGGTGGCCGCTGTCGGTTCGAAACGGGGCCAGCGAGATATCGACGGGCATTTCCTGGCCGTCACGACGCAGGGCTCGGAAATCGAGCCCGAACGCACTTCGCCCTGGCGCGCGCCTTCTTCGCTGTAGGCCGCGCGCTGGTGCTTGCGGAGGCTGCGCTGTGCGGCCGGGACGAGAGTCTCGAACCGGTTTGCCGACGAGTTCGGCGCGAGAGTATCCGAGCGTCTCGGTGCAGCGGCTGTTCAGCTCGACGACAAGGCCATCCTGGTCCACGATGAGCATCGCGTCGGGGGCAGCATCGAGCAGTGCGTCGAGGTCGCGATAGGTTCCCGTTGGTTCCGGGACGGATATCGTCATCTATCCCCCTGATTGCCATGATTTGCCAGTCGACGATACTGCCGGGCGGGACCGGTCTCATGGAAACGCAGTAGGACGGCCCCAATCAGAGTCTCTCGTCCCGGCGGCCCACGGACAGAAGAAACGCGACAATCGTGACGAAAGACCCTGTCGTGGTCGGCCGTGTGGTCGGAACCATCGATGTCATGGGAGCGCAGAGACCGCGCTCGGGGGTGAAGGCGACGGGGGCTCCGCGCATGGGGATCCTTCGAGCGCAGTCTGGCGCTGTCGACACACGGTCGGCAGTGGGCGAGTTCCACGACGGGGTTGCTTCAGGACGACATGGCGCTGGTGTTGTTCTTCTGTTCGCCGGCCCATGACCTTGTCACCTGTGACCTCGGAGATGAACCGACTCTTCCCGGCGGTACTGGTCGTGGGCTGCACCACTGCTGGCGAGATCGGGCCGCTCGGATGCGTAGACCACAGCATCACAGGAGCCAGTTTCCCGTCGGCAGATTTCAAGGTGGCCGGCGCCCGTCTGACAGGTCTGCGAGACCTGGAGCTGTCGCGACGCTCAGGTTGTCGTCGAGGAAGCACTGCAGGCGCTGCATCACCAGGACCCCGATGTCGGGGGAGGCAACACGTTCGCTCTGCTGCTCACCGATGGTTTGTGTGGCTGTTAGGAGTCGCTGACACGGGTGCTCCAGCACCTGCTCGGAGACATCCCGATCGTCGGCGGCTCGGCGGGCGACGATCTGCGGTTCGACCAGACGGCGGTGTTCTGCGACGGCGAGTTCAGATCAGACACCGCAGCCCTGGTCCTGGTCAACACCGCGACGCCGTTTCAGGTCTTCAACACTCAGCACTTCGTTCCCACTGATCGCCGCGTCGTAGTGACAGATGCCGACGCACCCGCACCGAGTGGTGACCGAGCTGGATGGCTGGCCCGCCGCCGACCGCTACGCGCGACTCGTGGGCGCGGACGTGGAAGACCTGGACCCGATGCGGTTCGCCGCTGGACCCATGGTCGTGATGATCGACGGATCCAACTACGTCCGCTCCATCCAGAAGGCCAACCCCGACGGAAGTCTGGGTTCTATTGCGCGATCGAGAATGGCTTGGTACTCCGACTCGGCACGCGGAGTCGACATGGTCGAGAAGCTGGATCGCGCCCTCGACGAACTTTCGGCTGCAGCCTCGGCCCCCTCGCAGCTCGTCATTGGGTTCGACTGCGTACTGCGCAAACCGGAGATGGCCAAGCTCGGCGCTGTCGACGACGTCAGCGAGATCTTACCGACGCAGCCACGCCATCGGCTTCAACAGCTACGGAGAGCAGTTCGGCGGCGTTCATGTCAACCAGACGTCGACCGGCGTGGCGATCGGCGAGAACACCATGACGGCGACGACACCGCTGTACTCGAACACCAGTCGTGACGACTGGCTCGCCGAGGTGGGCCGCTTGAACCGGATCATCGAGGCGTTGATGGACCGCGCCGAACGGGTTACGAGCATCCAGGGAAGCGACTTCGCCTTCTTCCAGACAGCCATCATGCTCGAGGACCGGGTCCGGTCGCGAACCCAGGACCTGGAGACATCGCTCTGCGACAGAACGAGACGATGACCCGCGCCTTGCGAGAGTCCGAGGCGCGGTTCCGTGGCGTTGTGAGCCAATCCCTGATCGGCATCGCCGTCATCGAGGACGGCGCATTCACCTACACCAACGACAAGTTCGACCAGATCGTTCGGCTACGACCACGACGAGATCAGCGCCATGGGTCCACTCGACCTGGTCACTATCTCCGATCGCGACAAGGCCGCCGACATGATCCTTCGGCGCATCAACCCGAGAATCAGATGCCGTCGCCTACACCTTCCAGGGTCTGCGCAAGGACGGCACCACCATCGAGGTCGAATGCCACGGAGCCTGATGGACGACGGACCCGACGAAACCAGCAACCCGATCCTGATCAGCTCGATCTCGACATCACCGAACGAGTCCGGGCCGAACGCGCCCTCGGACTCGATCCAGGAGCAGCTACGCGAGCAGGCCACCCACGATGCCCTCACCGGCCTGTACAACCGCAGGTATCTCGAGGAGTCACTCAACCAGGAGCTGATCCGTGCCCGAACGCTCCGGACGCTGTGTCAGCCTGATCATGGCCGACATCGACCACTTCAAGGTCGTCAACGACACCTACGGCCACCTCGTCGGCGACGATGTCCTGCGTGAGGTGGGCACCGCTTCTCAGACGCAACGCGCGCGCCAGCGACACCTACTGCCGTTACGGCGGCGAGGAGTTCATCCTCCTGCTACCCGAGATGGCCCAGGGCGACGCCCTGGCTCGAGCCGAGGAGATCCGCAGCGCCGTCGAGCTCAGATCCATCAGCAGCTGCGGACGCCTGGTCGAAGTGACCGCGTCGTTCGGCGTGGCCACCTTCCCATAAGACGGCGACAACCCCGACCAACTGATCGCCCGAGCAGACGAAGCGATGTACTGAGCGAAGCTCGCCGGCCGAAACCGCGTCAGCGTCGGCCGCCGTACCTGAGGCGCCTGCCTCGTTCCCGTTGCCCGTACGTCGGGCCCTCAGCGCCGCGAGCAGATCGAGCCGCCAGGCAAGACTGGAGCCACCCGGCCCACGGGGCCTATCGGCTTCCAAGACCGGTTCCAGCTGGGCCTCGCAAGGTTGCGAGGCCCAGCTCCTCGAGATGCGGAGCCCCGCGCAGCGTCTCGGGTCACCGCGCGGGGCAAGGTGATGATGCCGTACGTCTCGGGAAACTCCGGTACTGGCCCGTTCGGACGATGTTTGATTGCTCACGGGCCGATGCATCGAGCCCGACCCTTGTTGTGCGGCCCTCGCTTCGGCCGCCGTGTCCCGTCTGCGTCCCGTCCCAGTTCCGTCGACTACCAGCGACGCCCAACGCATGCAACGGGCATACACCCCGTCTGACCTGCGGCTTCATCAGATCTCTAAGCCAGCCGACGACAGCCGTCAGGCCAAGGAACGCCCTGTCACGGCGGAGGCCGCGGGTTCGAGTCCCGTCGGGGTCGCAGAGATTGACACAGCCAGCCCGGACCGTCAGGTCCGGGCTGTCGTGCTCTCCGGCTCAGGCTCCCTGTCCGTTGCCGGATGGGTGATCGCCGAGAGCTCGTCGCGGCTCAGCGCCGGGCCACCGAGCGCACCGGCGCCGACCTGCGCAGGCCACGGATGAAGAGCTCGAGGTGGCGGCGTGCGAGCTCGTCCTTGAGGTCGGTGCTCATCGGACCCGGGAGCGGTCGCGCGATCCGGACGAGCATCATGCCGACGTCAGCGAAGGTGACGTCGGCGGGCAGGTCGCCGCTGGCGCGGGCTGCTTCGACGAGGTCGGCCACGGCCGCCGCCGAGGCGTCGCGAGCCTCGGCGACCTCGGTGTCGTCGGGATCGATCTGCGTCGAGCACCTGGGGCATGATCGCCGAGACCCGCAGCGCGAGCGCGTCGCGCAGGTAGGTCGCGAGGGCCTCGAACGCGTCGTCGCCCTGCGCTGCCTTCTCGGCGGCCTCGCGGGTGCGCGCCAACGCGTCCAGCACCAGCGCCCGCAGCAGCGTCTCCCGGTCGGGGAATCGGCGGTAGAGCGTGGCGATGCCGACCCCGGCTCGGCGCGCAACGTCCTCGAGCGGCACCTGCGGCCCGCGCTCGGCGACCAGGTCACCGGCGGCCACGAGCAGCTGCTCGTAGTTGCGTCGCGCATCCGCTCGCAGGGCCATGACCGCACCGTAGCAGAAACTGGAGGAAGTTTCTCCATTTCCATTGACTGTCGCGGAGCGCCGTGCCATCGTGAGTAACCGGAGGAACTTCCTCCGTCTATCTCAGGAGAAGGAACCATGACCAGCACTCCGACCACACCGACAAGCACTCGGCGAGGCGCTCGTCCGACGCACACCGGCGCGCCGAACAAGTGGGTGGCGCTCGGCGTCATCGCGGTCGCCCAGCTGATGGTGGCCCTCGACGCCACCATCGTGAACGTCGCGCTGCCGACGGCCCAGTCCTCCCTCGGGTTCGATGATGCGCAGCGGGCGTGGGTGATCACGGCGTACACGCTGTCCTTCGCCGGCCTGCTGCTGCTCGGCGGCCGGGTCAGCGACCGGATCGGACGTCGGCTGGCGATGATGACCGGCCTCGTCGGATTCGCGTTCAGCTCGGCCCTCGCCGGTGCCGCGGCGAGCTTCCCGATGCTGGTGGCCGGCCGCGTCCTTGCAGGGGGCGTTCGCGGCGCTGATGGCACCGGCTGCGTTGTCGCTGATCGCGATCACGTTCACCGAACCGGCCGAGCGCGGCAAGGCGTTCGGCGTCTTCGGCGCGATCGCGAGCAGCGGTGCGGTGACCGGGCTCCTGCTCGGCGGCGTTCTCACCGAGTACGCCGGATGGCGCTGGTGCCTGTACGTGAACGTCCTGGTCGCGGCCGCGGCACTGCTCGTCGGCAGCCGGGTGCTGCCACGCGGCGACGGCTACCCGACGTCGATCGACGCGATCTCCGGTGTGCTTGCGACCGCCGGTCTGGCGTCGCTGGTCCTGGCGTGCAGCCAGGCTGCGACCCACGGCTGGGGCTCGGCCCGGGTGATCGTGCCCGGCGCGATCGGGCTCGCGCTCGGCGCTGCGTTCGTCGCCCGCCAGGCACGCATCGATCAGCCGCTGCTGCCGCTGAGGATCCTCGCGCACCGCAGTCGCGCCACGGCGTACCTGGCCGTCGCGACGTCGGTGATCGGCACGTTCGGCATGTTCTTGATGCTGACCTACCACTTCCAGGTGGTGCTCGGCGTACAGCCCGTTGCGCACCGGGGTCGCGTTCCTGCCGCTCAACCTGGCCGTGATCGCGAGCTCCGGCGTCGCCAGCCGGCTGATGGCGACGCGGTCCGCGCGCGCACTCGCTGGCGCCCGGGCTCGCCGTCGCCGCGGGTGGGCTGGCGCTGCTCACCCGGCTCGAGCCGTCCAGCGGGTACCTGACCCTGCTCCTGCCCGCGATGGTGCTCGTCGGCGCCGGTGTCGGCTTCGTGTTCACACCGTCGATCGGGGTCGCGACCAGCGACATCGAACCTCGGATGGCCGGCATCGCCGCCGCTACCGCGAACACCGCCATGCAGATCGGCGCCAGTGTCGGCACCGCCGCCCTCAACACGATCGCGATCGACGCGGCTCGCGGCTTCTCCGGAAGCCCGCTCGCGGCGACCGTGCACGGCTTCGCGACCGCCACCGGCGTCGCCGCCGTCGTCCTGGTGGCCGTCGCCGCGGTGGTCGCCGCGGCGCTGCGCCCGACAGCGGGTGCCGGTGCGGCCGAAGCAGGGTGAGAGGCGGCCCGGTGGCGGGCGCGGCTCCCGGGTTGAGTCAGTGCGTCGCTGGCCGTCCGGGCCGCGGTGCCCTCGACGGCGGCCGCCTGTAGTCCCGCTCGTCGTCCGACATGCGAATGTGGCGCGCGGTGCGCGAGTGGTTCCCACCCGTCGCTCTCGCGACATTTGCACGCCCGGCTACGGGCGCGCGCCAGGCCGAATCCCCACCCGCGCACGCCACCAGCCCACCCCACGCCGGACCGCGCCAGCAGCAGCCGGGCTCAGACCGGGGTGATCGGGAGCGACCGGCGCGGCTCGAAGGCGAACGAGGCGCCGGTGCTGATCCTCGTGACCGCGACCTCCTCGGCCACCGGGGCCGGCGCGTCGCGGCGCACGACTGCGGCGCGCCACGAGCGCTCCGACCCGGAGATCTCCACGTCGAGGTGCGGGTCGAGAGCGCGCACCGCGGCCTGCAGCGGTGCCACCGAGGCCGGGCCGCACAGCGAGATCCAGGCGCCGTCCTCGTGCGCCGGCGACGGCCGCACCTCGACCGAGTCGGTCACCGTCGCGTCGACGTACGCCGCCGGGTTCAGCAACGGGTGCAGCGCCAGCATCCGCAGCGCACCGGCGGCGTCGCCGGGCAGCGACAGCGCGCGAGCGATCCGCTCCGCCGCGACGCCCGCGATCCCGACCACCTGGCGCAACGCGATCGTGCGCGCCTCCTCCGGCGAGCTGCGCCGTCGGACGGCGCGCAGGAACCCGAGCACCAGCAGGTGCATCTGCAGGCACACCTCGTCGGCGATCCGCACCAGCGCCGAGTGCGAGAACGCCGCGAAGTCGAGGTCGCAGAGCAGCGGCCCGGAGTAGTCGGAGAGCCCCTCGGTCGAGGCGTCGATCGGCGCGAGCGAGAGCAGGGCCGCCCGCGACGACCGGAGAGCCGTGCAGTCGGCCGACTCCGAGACGGGCGGGAAGGAGTCGTCGATGACGACCGTCCATGCGACAGTGCGGCGAAGAGTCCGGAGACCGCGGCGGGCGGTGGATCGGGCGGACCTGGGCGCGCGGGTTCGTGGCCACGGCAGTGGCGTCGAACGTCGGGTCCTCGATGTCGTGGCACATACCGCGCACGAAGTCCGGTCCCATCGGCTCGACGTCCATCAGCGCGCCGCAGTGGTCGAGATGGAACTCCCCGTGCCACCGGTCGTGCACCGTGTAGCGGAAGTCCATGAACTGCGGTGGCGCGCCGATGTCGAGCTGCAGCCCCTTGAAGATCGTGACGACGTCGTCGCCCTCGTAGCCCAGCGCCTGCTGCATCCGCCGGGTGTAGATCGGGCTCGCGGCCATCCACTCCTCGATCGCGACCTGCTGCATCCCCTCGCGCCCGTACGCCGCGATGCACCACGCCATCCCGGAGCGGTCGATCAGCTGGCCGATCAGCAGCAGCTCGGGCACGAGCGCCGCGAGCTCGGACCGGGAGAGCGAGGCGTAGCGCGAGGTCATCGCGGCGTCACGGTCACGGGCAGCGAGGCATACCCGCGCACGTTCGCGGAGTAGAACCGCGTCGGCTCCCCGCTCACCTCGATCGAGGCAGCACCGGGACACCAGCCGGTCCGAGCGCGATCTTCGCCTCCAGCCGCGCCAGGTTCGCGCCGAGGCAGTAGTGCCGACCGCCGCCGAAGGCGATGTGCTTGGCGAGCTCGGCCTTGTCGCGGCGGATGTCGAACTCCTCGGCGTCGCCGAACACCTCGTGGTCGTGGTTGGCGGCGCCGATGTTGAGCATGCATCTTCGATCCGGCCGGACAGGTGACCCCGTCGACGGTGAAGTCCTTCAGTGGTCAGCCGGCCGAGCAGCTGGCTGGACGCCTCGTAGCGCAGCGTCTCCTCGATCCACGGCTCCACCAGGGTCGCGTCGGAGAACACCGCGGCCCGCTGGTCAGGGTGCCGACTGATGTTGGCGACCGCGTTGCCGAGCAGCTTCGTGGTGGTCTCGTTGCCGGCGACGACCATCAGGAACAGGAAGGCGGTGAGCTCCTGGTCGGTCATCCGACCCTCGTCCTCGGCCTCGTCGGACACCGAGATCAGCGCGCTGACGAGGTCGTCGGCCGGGTGCTTCCTCCGCTCGGCGAGCAGGTCGGCGTAGTAGCCGAACAGCCACATCGCGGCCTCGAACCCGGCCGGCGGCACGTCGCGCAGTCCGTCCTCGCGGACGACCAGCAGGTCGGCGTAGCTTGCGCACCTCGTCGCGGTCGGACTCCGGGACGCCGAGCATCTCGGAGATGACGTCCATCGGGAACTTGCCGGCGAAGTCGCCGATCCAGTCGAACTCGGTTCCCCGCTCGACGGCAGCGTCGAGGTAGTGGCCGCTGATCTCGGCGATCCGCGGCTCGAGGTCGGCCACCCGCTTCGGGGTGAAGCCCGCGCGAGACCAGCTTGCGCAGCCGGGTCTGCTCCGGCGGGTCCATGCCCAGGAACGACGTCACCAGGTGCGCGTCCTCGTTCCACGAGCTCGGGTCGAGCGAGACGCCCATCCGGTTGGAGAAGACGTCGTCGGCTACGGAACGCCTGGTGCAGGTCGCGCGTGCCGCGAGAGCACCCAGAAGTCGTGCTCCTCGTTGTGGTACAGCGGCGCTTCCTCGCGCATCCGCGCGTACGTCGGGTAGGGGTCGTCCTGCAGCGCGTGGTCGTAGTGGTCGAAGTGCAGCGGGCAGCCGGCCGATTCGGTCGCGGTCATTCGTGGCCCTCCATGATCACCGCCACGACGTCGTCGAGGCGTTTGCTGAGCTCGTCGTAGGTCACCAGGCCCATCCCCGCCTGGAGCAGGGCACCGGAGAACGCGAACGTCAGGGCCTCGAGGACCCGTGGATCCACCGGCTCGCCGATCGCGTCGCGGAACCGCTGCACGAACTCCGCGCCGATCACCAGGCGCAACCGCTCGACCTCCGGGTCGGTGCCGAGCAGCGCGATGTTGGCCGCGGTCGCGAGGTGCGGCGAGCGGCCGAGCATCGCGGCCATGTGCCGGGTGAACGCCTGGATCCGCTCGGTCGCGGTGGCGCCGCTCGGCTCCGGCCCGGGATCGGTGACGATCCGCCGCCAGAACAGCTCGGCGAACAGGTGGTGCTTCGACGCGAGGTAGGTGTACGCCGTCGCCGGCGAGACCCCGGCGCGCTGCGCCACCGTGCGGATCGTCAGCGCCTCGGGGCCGGCCTCGTCGAGCTCGGCCTCGCCGGCGACGAGGAGTCGCTCGACGGTCTCGGCCTGCCGCGGCGTTCAGGCCCTGGCGCAGGCTCGCGGTCACGGTGAGCTCAGCCATCGTCGCCCGCCTTCTCCCGACCCGTCGCGATGGTCTCCTCGACCAGGCTGTTCAGTCGCGCGCCCACCGGCCAGCCGGCGTAGTGGCAGGCCATGATCACGATCTCGCGCAGGTTGGCCTCGTCGAGCTCGCCGGCCCGGTACGCCGCCGGGATCTGGATCGACAGCACGTCCTGCGGCGCCGTGGGTGCACAGCATCCCGATCAGCAGCAGCCGCCGGTCGCGGTCCGAGAGGCCCGGGCGCTGCCAGATCTCACCGAAGAGGTGCTCGGCGGTGTAGCGGAAGAAGTCCCCGCCCATGTCGTTCATCTCGAAGCCGTAGACCTGCTCCATCTTCTCCAGGCCGCGGCGGCGCGCGTCGGGAAGGCCGTCGAACTTGTCGGTCATGAGTCCTCCTCGGACGTCGAGCCTGTCGAGACGGCCGCCGCGACCTCGCCCAGCCCCAGCGCACCGGCCAGATGCTGCTGCGCGTACTGCGCCATCGGGACCTCGACGCCGAGCCGGTCGGCCAGCTCGATCGCGTGAGCCGAGGTCCTTCGCGCCGATCGCGAGCACGTGCTCGAAGATCGGGGTCCAGCCGTCGTCCGGGCGCCAGCGGCGCGGTGGTGTCGCGGTGCATGATCGCGCCGGGTCCGCCGGTGATCGAGTCGGTGTGCCGCACGATCCGGCCCAGGGCGACCAGGTCGACGCCGGCCGCCTCGGCCAGCCTGAGTGCCTCACCCGTCGCGGTGAAGGCGACGAAGTGCAGCAGGTTGCGGGCCAGCTTGGCGGCGGTGCCGTTCCCGGCAGGCCCGCAGTGCACCACCTCGGTGCCCAGGAGCGCGAACGGGTCGCGGACCGCGTCGTAGGCCGCGTCGCTGCCGCCGACCATGATCGCCAGCGTGCCCTCGGCCGCGCCCATCGCGCCGCCGCTGACCGGCGCGTCCACGAAGAGCAGGTCGTGCCGCCCGGCCAGGTCCTCCAGCCGCGGCGGCAGGTCCGGCGAGATCGTCGAGTGCACCGCCACCACCGTGCCGGGCTGTGCGGCACCGAGGACCTGCCCCATCACCTCGCGGACCTGGTCGTCGGTGTTCACCATCACGCAGATCACGCCGCACTCGGCGGCGAGGTCCGCGACCGAGGTCGCCGCCCGGCGCACCCGCCTGATCGAGCTCGGCGACCGGCTCGGACGCGAGGTCGAAGACGG
Source organism: uncultured Actinomycetota bacterium (assembly GCA_963731485.1). Taxonomy (GTDB): domain Bacteria; phylum Actinomycetota; class Actinomycetes; order Propionibacteriales; family Nocardioidaceae; genus Marmoricola. Next base: position 1,035,311 of record CAVSVQ010000004.1, on the reverse strand, counting down.
TCAGGCCGCCGTCCCAGGCGAGCAGCCGCCTCGCCATCGGCTTGCCGATGTTGCCCAGGCCCACGAATCCGACGCGGGTCTCGGCAGGCTCGACCACCGGGGTCATCGGAACACCTGCCCGCCGTCGACGTCGAGGATCTGCGCGGTCACCCAGGACGCCTCGTCGGAGAGCAGGAACAGGCAGGCTCCGACCATGTCCTCGGGCTGCCCGATCCGCTTCAGCGCGAGGCGGGTGCGCACGATGTCGTGGGCCGCGTCCCCGGCCTGGGTGCGCGTGGCCGCGGTGTCGGTCGGCCCGGGCGCGATCGCGTTGACCCGGATGTTCATCCCGCCGAGCTCGTGCGCCAGCTGCTGGGTGAGCCCGTTGATGCCGACCTTGGCCAGGCCGTAGAAGCCGGAGTACAGCCAGGCCGCGGTCGAGGACTGGTTCACGATCGACCCGCCGCCGCGCCGCTGCATGTGCGGGTAGACCGCCCGGGTCATCACCAGCGCGCCATCCATGTTCACGCTCATGAATTTCCGGTAGTAGTCCCAGTCGACGGTGATCAGCAGGTCGAAGGCCATGTCGCCGTAGATCGCGGCGTTGTTGACCAGGTGGTCGATCCCGCCGTACGCCGCCACGGTGGCCTCGGCCATCGCCGTAGCCGACTCCGCGTCGGAGACGTCGCACCGGACGAACATCGCCGTGCCGCCGTCCGCCTCGATCTCCTTGGCCACGCGAGTGCCCGACTCCTCGTTCAGGTCGGCCACGACGACCGCGGCCCCCTCGGCAGCCAGCGCCTTGGCGTAGGCCTCCCCGATCCCCTGCGCCGCCCCGGTGACGATCGCGACCTTGTCCTCGAATCTCATCTGCCACCCGTTCCGTTGAGTTGCGACAAACCGCCCCGCGAGTCTGGGAGAAGTCGCGCCGCGAGTTGGGAGATGCCGAGCGGTCATGCCGGCTCGGCGATCGTCTTGGTCTCGAGGTACTCCTCGAAGCCGGCCACGCCCATCTCGCGGCCGATGCCGGACTGCTTGTAGCCGCCGAACGGCGCGTCCGGGCTGAACCAGACGCCGCCGTTGACGGCCAGGGTCCCGGTGCGGATCCGGGCCGCGCACTGCCTTGGCACGCTCCAGCGAGCCGGAGTCCACCGACCCGGACAGCCCGTACGCCGACTCGTTGGCGATCCGCACCGCGTCGTCGTCGCCGTCGTGCGGGATCACCACCAGGACCGGGCCGAAGATCTCCTCCTGGGCCAGCCGCGAGGTGTTGTCGAGCCCGGCGATCACGGTCGGCTCGATCCAGTAACCGTCACTGGTCGATCGACCCGGCCGCCGGTGGCGAAGGTGCCGCCCTCCTCCTCGGCCAACCGGAGGTAGGACTCGACCCGGTCCCGCTGGGCCCGCGAGATCACCGGACCGCAGATGGCGCCGGGGTCGGCGGGATCCTTCGCTCCGATCGACTCCATCGTCGCCGCGGCGACCTGCACCGCCTCGTCGTACTTCTCGCGCGGGACGACCAGCCGGGTGGTGATCGCGCACCCCTGGCCCGCGTGGATGCAGGCCGCGAAGGCGGTCGCGCCGGCGACCGACGCGACGTCGGCGTCGTCCAGCGCGATCGCCGCGGACTTGCCGCCGAGCTCGAGGAAGACCTTCTTCAGCGTCGGCGCGGCCGCGGCCATGATCGCCTTGCCGGTCGCGGTCGACCCGGTGAACGACACCATGTCGACCCGCGGGTCCGTGGTGAGCGCCGCCGCCACGTCGTTGGACCGCGGCGTGACCACGTTGAAGACGCCCGGCGGGATGTCGGTGTGCTCGGCGACCAGCCGGCCGAGCTCGCAGGCGACCCACGGCGTGTCCGGGGCCGGCTTGAGCACCACGGTGCAACCGGCGGCCAGGGCTGGGCCGACCTTGGCCAGGTTGATCTGGGTCGGCACGTTCCACGGCGTGATCGCGGCGACCACGCCGACCGGCTCCCGGCGTACCGTCCGGCGACTCGGGATGCCCATCGGCTCGGCGACCCCGAGGTCGGTCTCGAACTCGAAGGTCTCCAGCAGGTCGGTGACCCACTTCAGCCCCTCGACCGGTACGTCGAACCCGGCGGCACCCATCATGAAGCCCGGCATCCCGACCTCGGCCGTGGTGAGCGCGCGGAAGTCGTCGGCGTCGTCGAGCAGAGCCTGGTGCAACTGGCGCAGACAGCGCAGCCGCAGCCCCCGGTCGGTCGACCAGCCGGACTCGTCGAACGCGCGACGCGCTGCGGCGATCGCGGCGTCCACGTCGGCGGCGGTGCCGTCCGGCGCCTGCCCGATCTCCTGCCCGGTCGCCGGGTTGAGGATCGCGAAGGTGGTGCCGTCGGAAGCGGCCACCAGCTTGCCGTCGATCAGCTGCTGGGCCGGTGGCGTGCTCATGCGCTCGCCCCGGGCGCGTGCTGCTGGGTGACGTACTCCCCCGCCTCCACCGGCGGTGGCCACACCGACGAGGGCAGATCGCGGTGGCGGTAGTGCCCCGGCACCTCGAGGCCGGTCACCGACATCCGCTTCAGCAGCGTCTCGGGCGCCTTGCCGGCCTGGATGATCGACAAGAACGTGTGCGCGGTCGACGGCATGTCGAACCAGTCGCGCTGCCAGGCGAACTTCAGCCGGCCGTCATCCGGTCCGCCGACCTGGCGCTCGACGCCGAACCACGACCCGCCGATGCCGAGGATCTCGAACTCCTCGCCGGTGGCGTCGTCGAGGATCCCGGACCGCTGTTTCCAGAAACCGACGACCATCTTGTTCTTCTCGTCGATCACGGTCGCCTGGTAGTCGTAGTGCCAGCCGTCGAGGCCGTCCATCTCGATGCCGATCGCCCAGTCCCGGATCTGGTCGCGCCCGACGGCCATGAAGTGCTCGTCGGGGGCGTACATCCAGCCGTACGTCGCATCGACCGCGTAGTGCTCGGCCATGATCCGCCAGTCGCCGATCCGCTCGGCCTCGCGGTTGACCGCCAGCCAGGAGTCCCAGAACTCCTCGATCTCGGCGCGGGTCAGGTCCTCGCGTCATGCGTCCTCCACGGAAAGGGCCATCGCGGGGCAGTACTTCACCGCTGCGCGGACGGCGTCACGCAGGGACTCGTCGGGGTGCTCGTCGAGCAGCACGACCGTGTCGGCGTCCGCGTCGAAGCCGAAGACGGTCGGCGCCTCGGCCTGGCAGTTCTGGTGACCCTGGCACAGGTCGACATCTGCGACGACTCTCATCGCCCGGCCCTCCTGCGGTAGCGCACCGTCGCCGGGCGGGCCAGCTGGATCACCATCTTCGAGGTGTCGTCGCGGTAGCTCTCCGGCGGCTGGGTCATCTCGAACTCGTAGTCGCGCAGGATCACCGAGAAGATCGCCTTCATCTGCATCATCGCGAACGCGTTGCCGACGCAGCGGTGCTTGCCGGCGCCGAACGGGATCCAGGTCCACCGGTTCGCGAGGTCCTCCTGCCGCGGGTCGAGGTAGCGACCCGGGTCGAAGGTGTCCGGCTCCGGGAAGTCCTCGCGCGATCCGGTTCGACACCCGAGGCGTGGCGCCGACCATGGTGCCCGCCGGGATGTGGTGGCCGCCGATCTCGATGTCCTCCTGCGCCACCCGGAGCAGCAGGATCAGCGGCGGATGCAGCCGCAGCGTCTCCTTCAGCGCGGCCTCCAGCTTCGGGATCGACCGCAGCGCCTGGAAGGACACCTCGACGGTGCCGCCTTCAGGGGGGTCGGCGTACAGCTCGTCGAGCTCGGCGACGACGTCGGCCATCACCGTCGGGGTGCCGCATCAGCTCGATCAGCGCCCATGACGCCGTGCCGGACGACGTGTGGTGCCCGGCGAACATCATCGAGATGAAGATGCCGGTGATCGTCGGTCGGCGCGACATCGTCGATCGAGATCAGCACGTCGAGCAGGTCGCGGTCCTCCTTCGGCACCGTGCCGCGTGTCTTCCTCCGGTCGATGATCCCCTGCACCAACGCGACCAGCGCCTCGCGGGCCGCGTCCCGGCGCTCGAAGCTCTCGACCCCTGCATGTACGGATCGACGTACGCCAACGCATCGGTGCCCCGCTCGAGCTCGTGGTAGTGGTGCGCGAAGCGCTCGTCGAGCTCCTCGCGGAACGGCTTGCCGATCAGGCACGCGGAGGTCGTGTAGATGGTGAGCTCGGCGAAGAAGTCGAGCAGGTCGATCTCCCCTTCGTCGCCCCAGCCGGCGACCATGCGCCGGATCTCGCTCTCGATGGTGCTGGCGTGGCCGCGCATCATGTCGCCGCGCAGCGCCTGGTTCTTCAGCATCTGCTGGCGCTGCTCCGGCGATGGCGTCGAAGACCACGCCCTTGCCGAAGATCGGCGTCATGAACGGGTACGCCGCGGCCTGGTCCAGCATCGAGTCGGGCGCCCGGAAGAACTGCCTCGTTCGCCTCGGCGCCGGAGACCAGCACGACGTCGCGGTCGGCGAGCCGGAACCGGCCGATGTCGCCGCACTCGTCCCGGACGCGGTGCAGCAGGTCGATCGGGTCGTCGCGCAGGTCCTCGAGGTGGCCGTGCGGGCTGTCCGGGAACCGCCGCGACACCTCGCGGATGCCGGCGATGCCTGCGGTCGAGACTGTCATCTCGTCCTCCAGCGGGTGCTTCCGGGTTCACTTCGACGAGGTTCATGTGGACGCCCCGCGGCGCGCGACACGATCGTCGCGATCGCGTCGGCCAGCGCGGCCGGCTTGAGGAAGTGCGGGTGCCGGGCGAGGCCGAACTTCACCCACCCGGTGAGCACCGTCGGCGGCCGCCTCGTCGTCCCAGTCGGTGCCCATCTCGCTCCACGTCGGTCCGGGGCGGACGATGCTGGCGCGCACGCCGGTGCCCTCGAGCTCCATCTGCATCGCGTGCGCCATCCCCTCCAGACCCCACTTGCCGGCGGCGTACGACGACATGAACGGCCGCGCCCTGCACCGCGACGTCGGAGCTGACGAAGACGACGTCGCCGCGGGTCCGCGCCACCATCCCCGGGCACGAACGCGCGAACGAGACGGTGGGCGCCGATCAGGTTGAGGTCGATCTTCGGCGGCGAACCGCTCGGTCGCGACCTCGTGCACGATCCCGGGCGCGACGTGGCCGGCGTTCGACACCAGCACCTCGACGTCGCCGAGGTCGGCGGTGACCGCCTTGGCGAAGGCCTCCACCGAGCTGGCGTCGGTGACGTCGAGAGGGTGGGCCACCGCCTCACCGCCGGCCGTGCGGATCTCCTCGACGATCTCGGCGCACTTCTCGACCCGGCGCGCGCCCAGCGCGACCGGGAAGCCCGCTCGCGCCAGGGTCAGCGCGGCCGCGGCGCCGATCCCGGACGACGCGCCGCTGATCACCGCCGGCCGCCGCGCGGGCTGGGCGTACTTCGCACTCACGGCAGCCGAGCGCCCGTCGAAACCAGACACCTGATTGGACACCTGTCCAGTTCTACAGGCCGCACCGTGTCGAAGACAAGACCTCGACCAGATCCGGGATCGGTTGTCGTATCGGCCCGGACCCGTTCGTAGCGATCCCGAGAGCCGGCAACCGAGCCGGCGCCGTCGGAACGGAGACCACCATGAGCACCACCACCACAACCACCACTGCCATCCCCGCCCCCACCACGACGACCCGCCGCTTCCCGCTGCTGAAGTCGGGGGTCGCCGCCGGCGCGGTCGCCGCCGTCGCAACCACGCTCGTCGCCGTCTCCGCGCACGTCGCGGGCGTCTCCTTCGAGGACCGCACCGGCGCAGCGATCCCGTGGCCCGCCTTCGCGCAGCTCACCTTCATCGGCGCCCTGCTCGGTGTCGCGCTCGCGGCGGGCGTCCGGCGACGGGCCACGAATCCGCGGCGCACGTTCACCCGCACCTCCTGGGCCCTCGCCGTGCTGTCCTGCGTGGCGCCGGCGCTGATCGGCCTGTCTGCGACAGCGGCCGGTGTCCTCGCCGTGGACCACCTCGTGGCCGCCGCGCTCGTGATCCCCCGCATCGCCGCGCGCCTGCGCCGGTGATCGCTGCGGAGCCACCGGCCCGATTCGGCAGCCCCCTGAGCGGCCTGTATGCTTCAGCGCTGTTGGGCAGGTAGCTCAGTTGGTACGAGCGTCCGCCTGAAAAGTGGAAGGTCGGCGGTTCGACCCCGCCCCTGCCCACCACTCCCGAGAGCCGCAGGTCGTCGACCTGCGGCTCTCGTCGTCCTCTGGCGGCATCCCTCATGGGTGCCGGTTTCGCGGTCGGCTTCGTGGTCCTGCCCGAGCCCCTGATCCCGCTCCTGGGCCGGGTCGCGCCAGGGCGGCAGGGCCGCGAGTGCCGACTGGAGGAGGGCGGTGCCGGCGAGCAGCACTGCCTGGCGACGCAGCCGGCCACCCAGTCCTCCAGGTGCTCGGCGACCGCGGCCCGCACCTGGGCCGTCGGGTACGCCGGTCGCTGCCCGTGCACCCGCGGAACGTCGGGCAGGGAGGCGAGCACCGGCAGCAGCTGGTCGCCGAGGGAGTCCAGCAGCTGGTAGCGGCCGTATCCACCTAGCTCGCGCCAGGTGTCCTCGACGTCGACCCGACCCTTGCGGTGTCGCGCGACTGCGCAGCCAGGGTCGCCTTGGCGGCAGCGGTGAGGACGCGGTCAGCTCCGCCTCGGTGAACTCCACGCGCCCCAGCATCGCACCGGACCATCTCGGCCACCGTCACCCTCGCCACCGTGCTCCAGACTGCTCCAGACTGTCCTCGACAACGTCGGCGCCGACGACCGCACCCTCGAAGGGAGCCCACGATGCCGTTCCTGGAGCCGCTCGTCCCACCGGTCGACCCCACGGAGTTCGCGCGGCGGCCGTTCTTCGACCGGGTGCGGCTGCTCAGCGGCTTCTGGGCGGAGAACGGGTTCGGCAGCCCGCGGGTGCTGCACGTGATCTACCTGGCGAAGCTGTTCGGACTGTCGGTCTGTGGCGGCGTGCTCCTCACCACCCTCACCTCCGACGTCGGGTCGCCGCTCGACGTCGGGTCCTGGTGGGACCAGCCGATCATGTACGAGAAGCTCGTGTTGTGGGTCGCGCTCCTCGAGGTCATCGGGATCGGCGGCGCCTGGGGGCCCCTGACCGGTCACTTCAAGCCGTTCTACGGCGGTGCGCGCTACTGGTTGCGCCCGGGCACACTGCGGCTCCCGCCATGGCCGGGGAAGGTTCCGCTCACCGCCGGCGACGCCCGCTCCGTGGTGGACGCCCTGCTCTACGCCGCCGTCCTGGTCAGCCTGGTCATCGCGATCGTCCTCCCGGGCGTGCACAGCGACTCCCTCGCCGCCACACGCGGCAACGACACCAACCAGCTGCTCGTCCAGCCCGTGCTGATGCTGCTCCCGGCGCTGTTCCTCGCCCTCCTCGGGCTCCGCGACAAGGTGGCCTTCCTGGCCGCTCGCGGTGAGCAGTACCTGCCGATCATGGTGATCTGCGGGACGCTGCACTTCACCGACATGATCATCGCCGCCAAGCTCGTGATCGTGATCGTCTGGGTGGGGGCCTCGGTCTCCAAGTTCGGCCACCACTTCGTCAATGTCGTCCCGCCGATGGTCTCCAACGCGCCCTTCAACCCGAAATGGGTCCGGTCGCTGCACTACCGCAACGCGCCCGAGGACCTGCTGCCGTCACGGTTCGCCTGGTTCATGGCCCACGTGATGGGGACGACCGCCGAGTTCGTCGTACCGCTCACGCTGCTGTTCAGCACGAACCGCACACTGACGATCGTCGCGGTCTGCTGCATGGTGCTGTTCCACCTGTTCATCACCTCGACGTTCCCGCTCGCGGTGCCGTTGGAGTGGAACATCCTGTTCGCCTACATCGCGGTGATCCTCTTCGCCGGCCACCCTGCCGGAGACGGTTACAGCGTCTTCGACTTCTCCCACGCCTGGATGCTGCCCGTGATCGCCGGGGCGCTGCTGTTCTTCCCCGTCCTGGGCAACCTGCGCCCGGACAAGGTGTCGTTCCTGGTCTCGATGCGCCAGTACGCCGGCAACTGGGCCTCGGCGGTCTGGGCGCTCGCACCAGGCGTCGAGGAGCGGCTCAACGAGCTGCCGGTGCCGGTGGAGACCCACCCGCACCAGCTCCAGGCCCTCGACTACGAGCCGGATGCCGCCGAGCTGACGATGTCGATGTTCGTGGCCTGGCGGGCGATGCACAGCCAGGGTCGCGGCCTGCTCTCGGTGCTCAGCACCCACCTAGGCGACCGGATCGACACCTACACCGTGCGCGAGGGCGAGTTCGGCGCCAACTACGTCGTCGGCTGGAACTTCGGCGACGGGCACCTGCACGACGAGCAGCTGATCACCGCCATCCAGCGGCGGCTGCAGTTCGCGCCTGGAGAGATGATCGTGGTCTGGGTCGAGTCCCAGCCGATCCACCGGAAGACCCAGGAGTACAAGGTGATCGACGCCGCCCTCGGCGTGATCGAGCGCGGCACCTGGCTGGTCAGCGACTGCGTCAAGGAGCAGCCGTGGTTGCCCAACGGACCGGTCCCGCTCAACGTCACCTGGCGGCGCCCCGTGCCGGAGGCCGCCACGTGACCTCCGCGGTGGTCGTCGGCAGCGGCCCCAACGGGCTCGCGGCCGCTCTCACCCTCGCCGCCGCAGGGGTGTCGGTCCGGGTCGTCGAGGCCGAGGACACCCTGGGCGGGGGCACCCGGTCGGCCGAGCTCACCCTCCCCGGCCTCGTCCACGACGAGTGCTCCGGCTTCCACCCGCTGGCGCTCGGGTCGGAGTTCGCCGAGCGGTTCGACCTCGCCGGCGCCGGCCTGACCTGGCGGTGGGCGCCGGCGGAGTTCGCCCATCCGCTCGACGGCGGCCGAGGCGCCGTGCTCCACCGGTCGGTCGCGCAGACGGCTGCCGATCTCGGCGACCCGGGCTGGTCGGCGGTCTTCGGACCACTGAGCGAGCGCTTCGACACGATCAGCCGCGAGTTCCTCCAGCCGGTCCTGCACCTGCCACGGCACCCGGTCCACCTGGCCAGGTTCGGCCTCGGGGCCGGCCTACCGGCCACGCTCCTCGCCCGCCGCTTCCGCACCCACGAGGGCCGCGCGCTGTTCGCCGGCACCGCTGCGCACGCGTTCCGGCCGCTCTCCGCACTCGCCTCCTCCGCCATCGGGGTCGCCCTGACGACGGCCGCGCACGCCTACGGCTGGCCGGTCGCCGAGGGCGGCTCCGGCGCGATCCGCGACGCGGTGCTCCAGCGGGCCAGCGAGCACGGCGTCCGGGTCGAGACCGGCCACCGCGTCGAGTCCCTGCAGGAGCTGGGCGAGGTCGACCTGGTCATGCTCGACACCTCGCCCGGAGCAGCGGCCGCGATCTGCGGCGACCGGCTGCCGGGCCGGGTGCGCCGTGCGTACCAGCGGTTCCGGCACGGGCCGGGCGCCTTCAAGGTCGACTACGCCGTCGAAGGTGGCGTGCCGTGGGCCTACGAGCCGGCCCGGTCGGCCGGCACGGTCCACCTCGGTGGCAGTCTCGCGGAGATCGCGGCGGCCGAGAAGCTGGTCCACGTGGGGCGGATGCCCGAGCGTCCGTTCGTCCTCGTCGGGCAGCAGTACCTCGCCGACCCGACCCGCTCGGCCGGCGACCTGCACCCGCTCTACGCCTATGCCCACGTTCCCGCCGGGTTCCGGGGCGACGCGACCGAGGCGATCACCGCGCGGATCGAGCAGTACGCACCGGGCTTCCGCGACCGGATCCGCGCGACGGCCGTCCGCACGACGACCGACCTCGCCCGGCACAACGCGAACTACGTCGGCGGCGACATCGTCACCGGTGCCAACGACCCGCTCCAGCTCGTCTTCCGGCCGAGGGTCACCGTCGACCCGTACGCCACCGGCATCCCCGGCGTCTGGCTGTGCTCGGCGGCCACGCCGCCCGGCGCCGGCGCCCACGGCATGTGCGGCTACAACGCCGCGACCCGGGCGTTGGCGCGGCTCTCCCGCTGACCCGGCCCGGCATCGCCGGTCGCCCCTCTCACCAGGGCGCACTGCCGACGGGAACGGCTATCGGCGATCGGTGGGTGGCCCGTCCAGCGGCTCCAATCGGTCCAGAAAGTGCCCTGCTCTCTGGAGGAATCCGTCGACCCGCTCGGAGGGAACGAACCAGAAGTTGTTGAGGTAGCGGAGGAAATTCCGCGACCTCAGCTGTGCGAGGGCCTGGTCGACTGCTGGGTCGACATCGCGCGCGCGTCGCACCTTCATGGTCCGCGGGTCGAAGACCCACCCCACCAGACCGGCCGCCTCGAGCTCGGTGAAGACGTCACCGAGGGGGAACCGGTGGTGCCGTGCCTCGATCTCGATCAGCACGATCGGCCGCAGCAGCTCGATCGTCGCCCGCCCACCCGCGAGAAGCTCCAGCTCGTGTCCCTCGACGTCGATCTTGAGCACGTCGAGCCGTCGCAGGCGCAACTCGGCGACGAGGTCGTCGAGCGTGCGCAGCTCGACGTCCAACTCCTCGAAGCCGCTCTGTCCGGGCTCGTCGTGGTCGTTGAGCGTAGCCCGCGTCGCGTAGGCCGTGCCATCGATCGACGGGATCCTGATCCTCGCACTGCCCCGTCGGTCCGAGAGCGCCGCGGCGACGACGTGCGAGCTCGGGAAGCGGTCACGCAACACCTCCGCGAGTCCCGGCAGGGGTTCGACGAGGACCAACCTCCGCGATCCCACGACCTGTTCGACGACCGTGGAGTACGCCCCAGCGTTGGCTCCCACGTCGACGAAGACCGACCGCGACGACAGGAACGAACGCAGGAACCGTGCTTCGAGGTCCGCCCCGTAGCCTGGGCCCACGGCTGCCTCGAGCGTGTCCCGCAGCACTTGCTCCTTGTAGAACTCGTGCTCGGTCAGCGCCTTCGTGATGTGTCGCCGATGCGGCACCACCGTCGGCAGCCGGATTCGCTTCATGGGCTCTCCACCCTGCCACAGGCCGACGCGGAGCAGGCGGCTGTCGTGCCTGACCGGTGGCGCAGCACGGTGGCCACGTCACGCGGGTACTACGTGCCGGTTCGGCGTGCCGACCTTCTCGGCCCGCGCTGGAGGGTCTCACCCGTCAGACGAGACCGGTGGCGTCGAACATCCAGGACATGTCGGCGGTGGCGAGGCCCTCCATCCAGTCGGCCGGAGCCGCGCTCTGCACGCTGCCGAGGTCCCAGTAGTCCTTCCAGAGCGCGACCCTGCCGTCCCGGACCCGATGCACGCTGACGAACGGCAGCTCGACCACCTCGCCCGAAGCGAAGGTCCAGGTCTCGGAGTGCTCGTACATGACGACGTCGCCGGCCGGATCGGGACGCACGGCGATGAGCCCGTCGTGGTTCTCGTACGCCGCGAGGTCGAGCAGCCCGACCTGCAGTCGCTTCACGATGTCGACGGGCCCGCGTGCGGCGGCCACGGGTCCGACCGGCATGTCGACGTAGAGGCAGTCGTCGGTGAGCCAGTCGGCAAGGCCGTCCCAGTCACGCACCGACAGGGTCCGCCACAGGCCGAGCACGGCCTCCTCCGGCGTGCGGCCGCTCATCGCGCCACCTCCCCGAGCAGGTCCATCGGCGGCGCGTCGCGCAGGTGGCGCGGCACCACGAAGACGCCCTCCGCCTCGACGCAGACGAGGTCGCCGCACGACAGCGTCCCCCGGATGACTGTCTTGTTCCCGTCGAAGCTCTCGGGGCGAGCGTCGGCCCGGATCGGTCCGAGCGGCGCCGCCGCGAGGTAGCGCAGGGTGAGGGTGCCGGTGAACCCTGGCCGACCGGTGGCCGACGCGCACTCGCCCATCACGTGGTCGAGCACCAGCGCCGCGACTCCACCGTGGACGTGCCCGGGCGGGCCCTCGTAGGCGGCGCCGAGCGTGACCTCCGACCACACCAGTCCGTCCGGCTCGCGAACCACCCGGAGCGGCGGCGCCACGCCGTTGCGCAGGCCGATCGCGGCGTTGCCCCAGGGCCGTGAGCGACCGGAGGCGCCGTACCGGATGCCGAAGGATCCCGGTCGCTGCCGGGCTCGCAGCCGGCCGGCCAGCACCTCGAGCTCGGCGGTGACGGCGCGCACCTCGTCGTCGTCGACCTCCGTGCGGATCGCGGCGTCGACGAGGTCGCGCACGACCTGGCCGAGAGGCGCGTAGAGCGCGGTGAGCCGGTCGATCTCCTCGTCCGACAGCCCGTCCTGCACCGGCGGCCGCACCTCAGGATCCGTCCGGAGTGCCGGTGTAGAGCGACTTCAGCTCGGTGTACTCGGCCAGCCCCTCGGGTCCGAACTCACGGCCGATGCCGGAGGCTTTGACGCCACCGAAGGGTGCGGCGAAGTCCATCGTGTAGGTGTTCACACCGATGGTGCCGGTGCGGATCCGCCGGGCGACGTCGAGGCCGGCCGCCTGGTCGCGGGTGAACACCGTCCCGCCGAGCCCGTACGGCGAGTCGTTCGCGATCCGCACGGCGTCGTCGACGTCGTCGTAGCCGATCACCGACAGCACCGGGCCGAAGATCTCCTCCTGCGCGATCCGCATCCGGTTGTCGACGTCGGCGAAGATCGTCGGCCGGACGTACCAGCCCCGGTCGAGACCGTCGGGTCGGCCGTTTCCTCCGACGACCACGCGTGCGCCCTCCTCCTGCCCGAGGGCGATGTACTTCTCGACCCGCTCCTGCTGCCGCTCCGCGACCATCGGGCCGATCTCGGTCGCCGGGTCCATCGGGTCACCGACCGGCATCGCCGAGACCGCGGTAGCAAGGGCGTCGACGACCTCGGCGTACGTCGACCGTGGCGCCAGCACCCGGGTCGTCGCCACGCAGGCCTGGCCGGAGTTCATCAGCCCGACGAACCGGATGCCCTCGACCGCGGCAGCCACGTCGGCGTCCTCGAGGACGACGGCGGCCGACTTGCCGCCGAGCTCGAGCGAGACCCGTTTGAGCTGCTCCCCGCAGACGGCGGCGATCCTGCGGCCGGCCGCGGTCGAGCCGGTGAAGGCGACCTTGTCGACGCCGGGATGGGCGACGAGGTGTGCACCTGCGTCCCGGTCGCCGGCGACGATGTTGACCACACCCCGAGGGAGGCCGGCCTCGGTGAGCAGCTCGGCCATCAGGTAGCAGTCCAGCGGTGACTCGGGCGCCGGCTTCACCACGACGGTGTTCCCGGCGAGGATCGCCGGGACCAGCTTCGACATCGTGGTGAACTGCGGGACGTTCCACGGCGGGATCGCGGCGACCACGCCGAGCGGCTCGCGGCGCACCAGCACCTCCGGCCCGAGCGCGCCCGGCCGCGCGGACTCCCACGGGTACTCCCGCGCGATCGCCAGGAACGCCTCGATCTGCATCCATGGCGCCGGCGCCTGGGCCAGCTTCGAGAACGAGATCGGCGAGCCGATCTCGGCGGTGATCAGCTCGGCCATCTCGTCGAGCCGGGTCGCGTAGAGCATCGAGAACGCCTCGACGACGGCGATCCGCTCGGCCGGGGTCATCCGCGGCCACGGCCCGGAGTCGAACGCCGCGCGCGCCGCGTCGACCGCGGCGTCGATGTCCGCGTTCGTCCCCTCGGGCACGGTCGCGACGACCTGCTCGGAGTGCGGTGAGACGACCCGGAGCGTCGCGTCGGTGGTCGGCGCGGCCCAACCGCCGCCGATGAAGAAGGTGTCACGGTCCAGGCTCATGCGTGATGTGTAACACGTTCTAGTTCACTGGGCCAGAGGTGGCCCGGCGTACCGGCACGACCTCAGCCGAGGTCGACCTCGACCCCGCCGTCGGTCAGGCGCAGCTCGTGGGTCCCGAAGTCCACGCCGAGCTCCAGCACCTCCGAGCCGTTGCGCCAGGTGATCCGCAGGGCGGAACCCGCACAGTGGATCGTGCAGTCGCCGTCGAACCCGGGATGGGCGGAACGCAGCCCGATCGCCGCGAGCTGGCGGCGGACGACCGGTCGGGCGAGCGCCGCCTCGAGGTCGGCCGGGGCGAAGCGGGCCCGGTTGATGTCGCGACCGACGCCGGTGGCGTGCAGCAGATCGACGTCGTTGCGTCCCGCCAGCAGGCCCACGTAGTAGACCTGCGGGATCCCGGGCAGGAACAGCTGGACCAGGCGCGCGATCAGCAGCGCCCGGTCGTCACACCCCAGCGCCTCGTAGTAGGTGCAGTTGACCTGGTACAGGTCCAGGTTCGAGGCTGCCTGCCCGGTCGCGAGCAGGCTGGTGCCGCCGCTGTTGGCATGGATACCGGCGACCAGTGCGTCGATCTGCTGCTCGTCGAGCAGGCCGGGGCGAGACGGTGACGTGGCGCTCGGCCCCACGTCGACCACGCCGATGCCGTCGTGGGTGTCGAGCACGCTGATCGAGTTGGCCGGACGGACCGACAGCCAGCGGGCCAACGGGTCGGCGTCGCCCTGACCCAGGGCGTGGAGCAGCAACGGCGGCAGCGCGAAGTCGTAGACGAAGTCGACCGTGCGAGCGATCTCGACCTGGAGCTCGAAGTGGCCGTGGATCTCCAGCAGGACCTGCGCCCCGCGGTCGTGGGCGTAGGTGCTGATCCGCTCGACCAGCCGCGCGGACTCCTCGGTCATGAAGCAGGTCGTGCCGGCGACCTTCCCGGTGTAGGCCACCGCATCGAGCCGGATCAGGGAGACACCGCCGTCGACGAGCGTGTCGATGACCGCGGTGATGTAGTCCCAGAACTGCGGCGTGCGAACGTCCAGGTCGACCTGCTGGGCGGTGAACGTGGTCCAGATCAGGCGCTTGCGACCGCCGACGGTCACCGGCGTGAACGGCAGCCCCGGGCGGGGCCGGTAGATCCGGGCGAGGTCCTCCTCGGTGGCGCCGTCGGGGAAGATCGAGGACAGCGTCAAGAAGAGCGGCGCGTGACCGGACTCGTCTCCCCGGGCGAGGAAGTCCCGGAACTGCGTCGAGCTGGTGGACATGTGGTTCACGATGAGGTCGGCCATCACGCGTCGTCCGTCGGCCAGGCGCCTCAGGTCGCTCCAGTCGCCGAGCCGCGGATCGACCACGCGATGGTCCTCCGGGTCGAAGCCGGCGTCGGCGCCGTCGTAGGGCCGGAAGAACGGCAGCACGTGGACGCCGTCGAACGCGTCCCCGAACGCCTCCGCCATGACCTGCTCGAGCCCGGCGAGACTGCCGCCGAGGCGATCGGCGTAGGCGATCAGCTGCGGCCCGGACGGGTTCGTCCGCCGAGCGCCCCTCGTCGAGGCATCCGTCATCGTCATCCGCCCTCCTGTCCTGCCCCATCCTCGCGCCTCGGCAACGCTCGGTCGCCAGCACCTCGGGCACCCGACCCTCGGACCGCCACCTTGACCGTGGAACGAGAACAGGTTCTACAGTGGCGCCATGGTCGACGGCACCTGCTCGGAGGCGTTCCTGCCCCTTCACGAGCTGCTGGAGAAGAACCTCGCCACCGGTGAGGATGCCGGCGCGGGGCTGGCGGTGGTGCACGACGGCGAGCTCGTCGTCGACCTCTGGGGCGGGGAGGCCCGACCCGGCGTGCCGTGGACGCGCGAGACCCTCGTCCAGGTCTGGTCGGTCACCAAGACGATGGCCGCGCTGGCGGTGCTCACGCTCGTCGAGAGCGGTCAGCTGGATCTCGACGCTCCCGTCACCGACTACTGGCCGGCGTTCGGCGCGCACGGCAAGGACGGCGTGCTGCTGCGACAGGTCCTCGGCCACACCAGCGGGGTCCCGGGCTGGACGGAGCAGGTGACGGCCGAGGAGATCATCGACCTCGAGCGCTCGGCGGCGTTGCTGGCCGCGCAGGAGGCCTGGTACGCCCCGGGCAGCGCGCCGGCGTACCAGCTGATCTGCCACGGCCACCTGCTCGACGCCGTGGTCCGTGGCGCCACCGGACGGACGCTCGCCGACGTCCTGCACGACGACGTGATGGCCCTGGTCGGTGGCGGCTTCCGGCTCGGCGTACCCGACGACGAGCTCGACCTCTGCGCGGACCTGATCGCACCACCCGCGTCGAACATCGACTACGCGGCGCTCGGTCCTGACCACTTCCTCGTGCGGACCGCCGTCAATCCCCTGCTCACCGCCGACGTGTGCAACACCGACGCGTGGCGGCGCGGCGCCGTCGCCGGGATGGGTGGGCACGGCACCGCGCGCGGCGATCGCGCTGGCCCAGGCGCTACGTCTCCCACGGCGGGAGCTTCCGCGGCGTCGACCTGCTCTCGCCGACCACCGTGGCGCGCGTCCTCGAGGTGCAGTCCGAGGGCATCGACCAGGTGCTCGCCGTACCGGTGCGCTTCGGCGTGGGGTTCGGACTCCCGATGGCGTCCGCGCCGGTGATCCCGCAGGGCCGCACCTGCTGGTGGACCGGCTATGGCGGCGCGATCGTCGTGAACGACCTGGACCGTCGGGTCACGGTGGCCTACGCCCCGAACCGGCTCGCCAGCCACATGGTGAGCCTCGCCACGCACCGACGGCTACGTCCGCACCGCCTTCGCCTGCCTGGAGGGCCCGTGACCCCACTGCAGAACGGACCCGCACGTCTGCATCATCGGCGCCGGCTGCTCCGGCATCACCACGGCCAAGCGGCTGAAGGAGTTCGGGATCTCCTACGACCAGTTCGAGATGAGCGACGACGTCGGCGGCAACTGGTACTTCCGCAACCCCAACGGCAGGTCCGCGGTCTACGAGTCGCTGCACATCGACACCTCCACGACCCGGCTGCAGTTCGAGGATCTTCCCGGCCCCGTCGGACTACCCCGACTTCCCGCACCACACGCTGATCCACGACTACTTCCGCGCGTACGTCGACCACTTCGGCCTGCGCGAGGCGATCGAGTTCGGCACCGAGGTCGTGCGCGCCGCACGCAGCGTCGATCGGGAGGGGGCCGACGGCGGCTGGGACGTGACCCTGTCGACCGGCGAGACCCGCCGCTACACCGACCTCGTCGTCGCGAACGGCCACCATTGGTCGCCGCGCTTCCCCGACTGGGCGGACCCCGAGGCCTTCGCCGGCGACCTGCTGCACAGCCATGCCTACGTGAACCCGTTCGAGCCGGTCGAGATCCGCGGCCGGACCGTGATCGTCGTCGGCATGGGCAACTCGGCGATGGACATCGCCTCGGAGCTCTCCAGCCCGTGGATGGCGAAGAAGCTCTACGTCTCCGCACGACGCGGGGTCTGGGTGCTGCCCAAGTACCGCAACGGCCAGGCGGCCGACAAGGTGATGGCGCCGCCGGACATCCCGCGCGACGTGGCGCTGGCCGCGAGCCGCCAGCTGATCCGCGATCTGGTCGGCAACATGAGCAACTACGGCCTGCCCGAGCCTGACCACGAGCCACTGTCGGCACACCCCTCGGTCAGCGCCGACTTCCTCACGAAGGCTGGCTCGGGTGACATCCACATGCTGGCCGCGATCGAGCGGCTCGACGGCCGGACCGTGCACCTGGTCGACGGCTCCTCCGTCGAGGCCGACGTGGTCATCTGCGCCACCGGCTACGCGATGAGGTTCCCGTTCTTCGACGCCGGGCCGGACGGCGGGGGCGAGCCCGACCTGCACCCGGACAGCGACCACCGCTACCCGCTGTTCAAGCGGATGATCAAGCCGGGTGTCGACCACCTGTTCTTCCTCGGCCTGGCGCAGTCCTCGCCCACGATCGTGAACCTCGCCGAGCAGCAGTCCAAGTTGCTCGCCCGGCTGCTCACCGGCCGGTACGCCCTGCCGTCGGTCGAGGAGCAGGAGCGGATCATGGCGAAGGACGAGGCCGAGCACCTCGGCGCAGTACTACGCCTCCCCGCGGCACACCATCCAGATCGACTTCGGTCGGTACGTCGTGGACCTGCTCGCCGAGATCGAGGCCGGGGAGGGGCGGGCCCGGTCCGCCGCCACCGAGCCGGTGTGACCGAGCCGGCGCGACGGCGGCGCTGACCTCCCCCGGAAAGAGCGCGAAACGGGTCGGAAGACCCTTGAGGTTGACTCGCGGCCGGACGGGTAATGGGGGGCATGAGCATCCGATTCGCGGTGCTGGGCGACTCGATCGCCGCCGGACAGGGAGCACAGCGCCGGGCCGACACCCCGGCGTACCGGATTGCGCACCGCCTGCGCGACCGCGGCTTCGCGGTCACCAGCCGGGTCTACGCCACCGCCGGCGCGCGCAGCGCCGGCCTGGCCGTTCAGGTGGACGCGGCCCTGGACTGGCGCCCGCACCTCGCCGTGGTGATCATCGGCACCAACGACCTCCTCCACCACACCCACGCCGGTCAGGCCGCTCACGACCTGGGCGACGCCGTCCGGCGCCTCCGCGAGGCGGGCACAAGCGTCGTCGTCGCCCCGGCGCCCGACCTCAGCGCGCTGCCGGACAGCCCCCTCGGACTACGTCCCGTCCTGCACGCCGCGAGCATGGTGCTCCGCGACGCCCAGGTCGTCGCGGCGCGACTGGCCGGAGCGTTCGTCGCCGACCGCGACCACGGGTCCGCGGTCATGTTCGCGGCCGATCGCACGCTGTTCTCCGCCGACCGGTTCCACCCGTCGAGCGCGGGCTACGCGGTCATCGCCGAGACCCTCCTCCCTGCGGTCGTCGAGGCGCTGAGCTCGCGCGCCGACCGGATCGGCGACAAGTGGCGGGCCGCGACCGTGTCCGAGCTGGCTGCGGAGACCTGACTCAGGTGGCCGCCGCGAGCCTCAGCGGAGCGAGCGTGCCGAGCGACTCCGCCACCACCACGGCGTCGTCGCCGTGCTCGAGCCGGAAGTCCGGCTCCGGGTTGATGTGCGCGCTCCCGTTGCGACTCACGGCCAGCAGCGTGGCACTGTGCTCGGCGCGCATCCGCTCCGACAGCTGGTCGACCGAGAGGCCGAGGTACTCCGCGGGCAGCGTCACTCGGTAGAGCTCGGATCCCTCGCCCCCGGACACGATGTCGGTCACGATCTCGGCCAGCCCGGGGTACAGCGACGATCGCGCCATCAGCCGCGAGACCAGCCGGCTGCTGACCACGATCTCGTCGGCGTGGGCGCGCTTGAAGTGCTCCACGTGGTCGGGATTGTTGGCCTCGACGACGGTGCGCACCTGCGGAGCGATCGCCTCGATCGCCATCACGCAGAGGATCGAGCGCATGTCCGCCTCGTTGCTGGCGTCGGCAGGGCAGACGACCGCGGCCATCGCCTCCTCGATGCCGGCACGGCGCAGGTCGTCGGCGTGGGTGATGTCGCCACTGACGAAGTACACGCCGCTGCCGGCGGGATTCTTGTCCCCGGAGTGCACCAGCACGATCCTGGTCGAGTACTCGTCACCGCCCAGCTCGCCGATCAGCTCGCGCGCGGTCGCGTTCCAGCCGCACACGACGATGTGGTCCCGGTATCCGGCTGCACCCATTCCCTGGCCCTCCTTGAGCAAGATGTCGATCACGAAGCCGACGAGGGTCCCGGTGATGGCGGCGACGATCGCCACGCCGAACAGGACCAGGAGCCAGCTCACGATCTTGCCGCCGGGCGACTCGACGTACGCCGTGTCACCGTTGCCGAGCACGGTCGTGATGCCCCAGTAGAAGCTGTCGCCGAACTTGCGCACCGTGCTGCCGACGTCGTCGTGCGGCCCCTCGAGGAGGGTCACCAGACCGGCCGCGATCACGACGAAGCCTCCCAGCGCCACGAACAGCCGGACGAAGAACCCGCGCTCGAGCCCGCCGGTCATCCTCCGGACGTGGAAGGCGACCCGGGAAAGCAGGGGGAAGCTGAAGAGCGCGGCGACCCGCCTGCCCATCCGCGCCATGTTGCCTCCCGACGTGCACGCACCACCCCGAGATGCTCGGATCATGGCACCGACCGCGGGCACCCGTCACGGGTTCGCCGACAAGAGGCGCCGGACCCGGCGGAGATACCCGCCGAGATACCCGCGGAGATGCCGCTCGGGGGCGTCCGTCGCCGGGCTCAGTCGAGGACGGTGACCGACCCGAGGCGGTAGAGCCGCATCGCGAGCGAGGTGACCGCCGGGCTCAGCGAGGTCACCGGCACGACGAGGAGCAGCCGGCCGGCGCTGTGGATCGCCGCGACCGACCCGTGCAGCCACGCCGACCAGATCTCGTCGTGGTAGCGGATCGTCGCGCCCCCGGTCCAGGGTGCGACCACGACGGGCTCGTGGGCGACGATCATCGCGGGCCTCCTTGCTGGGTCGGGCGCTGGCTTCCTGCCGGCATCGGGCTCATCGGCAGCCTCGGCCCGAACCTTTGGTGTGGGACGAAACCCTCAACCCCGGCCACCACGGACCGATCGAAGAAGACAAGGACAACATGGACCCGATCAGGCAACACGGGCACAAGGAGGTGCCGCATGTCGGAGCAACAGATCGCGCATCGTGACGTGTTCGTGCTGTCCGGCGGTGCGGCTCGCGGCGCCGTCCACGTCGGCATGATGCAGACCCTCTTCGAGGCGGGGATCGTCCCGCACGCACTGGTCGGCACCTCCGTCGGCGCGTTGAATGCGGCGTACGTCGGCTGGCAGACCGGGCTCGACCGGGTGCACGAGCTCGCCGACCACTGGCAGCGACTGACCACCCGCGACATCTTCCCGGGCGGCACCTGGGCGCGACTGGCCCACCTCGCCCAGCGTCGCGGCCACCTGTTCTCCTCCGACGGCCTGCGAGACCTGATCGGCACCTGGCTGCCGGTCTCGCGGCTCGAGGAGCTCACCATCCCGGTGCGCGTCACCACCACGCCGCTGTGCGGCTCGGGCACCGTCTACCACGACCAGGGCGAGCTGGTCCCGGTGCTGCTCGCGTCAGCAGCAGTGCCGGGCGTCTTCGCACCGGTGCACCTCACCCAGCACGACGGGACCCGCACGCTGCACGTCGACGGTGGCGTCTCCGACCTCGTCCCCCTCGCCGGAGCGGCCGAGCTGATGCCCAGCCGCGTGTTCGTGCTCGACGCCAGCGTCGCACCCCGGTTCTCACGACGCTCGGACGCCGATCGACGTCGTGGTCGCGAGCCTCGGCGTTGCGATGCGGGCGCGTCCGATGCCCGACCTCGGCCCGGGAGTCGAGGTGCACCACCTCACCGCACCGGACCTCGGCACCCGGATGACCGACTTCTCCCGCACGGCGGACCACCTGGCGCTCGGCAGGTCCGCGGCCGCCGACCTGCTCGAGCGGCTGGCGTGCACCGAGACGCTCCCGCCGCTCCGCTGGGCGGTCGCACGGGTTGCTCGGACTCTTCGGCCGGGCGGCCTGACCCTGCGCCCGCGGGCCGGGTTGAATGGGCCCATGAGCGTGCACTGCGAGGCCATCGGACCCGTCCTGACCGTCACCATCGACCGGCCCGACGTACGCAACGCCGTCGACCGGGCACACCGCCGACGGCCCTCGCCGACGCGTTCCGCGCGTTCGACGCCGACGACGCCCTGAGCGTCGCGGTGCTGACCGGCGCCGACGGCACCTTCTGCGCAGGCGCCGACCTCAAGGCGGTCAGCCGCGGCGAGGCGAACCGGGTCGAGCCCGACGGCGACGGGCCGATGGGGCCGACCCGGCTGCGGCTCGCGAAGCCGGTGGTCGCCGCGATCGAGGGCCACGCCGTCGCCGGCGGCCTCGAGCTCGCACTGTGGTGCGACCTGCGGGTGGCCGCCGAGGACGCCGTGCTCGGGGTCTTCTGCCGGCGGTGGGGGGTGCCCCTGATCGACGGCGGCACGGTGCGGCTCCCACGGCTGATCGGTCACTCGCGGGCGATGGACCTGATCCTCACCGGTCGGCCGGTCGACGCCGAGGAGGCGCTGGCGATCGGCCTGGTCAACCGGGTCGCGGCGCCCGGGGAGGCGCTCGCCCGCGCCCGCAGCTCGCCGCGGAGATCGCGGCCTTCCCGCAGGTGTGCACCGCGCAGCGACCGGGCGAGCGCCCTGGACCAGTGGGGGCTGGACGAGCAGCACGCGCTGGCGGCGGAGTACCGGCACGGCCTGCGGGCGCTGGAGGCCGAGTCGCTGCGCGGGCGCGACCCGGTTCGCCGAAGGAGCCGGTCGGCACGGAGCGTTCTCCGAGTCCTGACCGCCAGCGTCGCGGGCGACCAGCAGGGCGACCAGGACGTGCCCCGGACGTCGCGGACCCCGGCCGCGAATCGCGCAGGGCCCGACGCCAGGAGGCGTCGGGCCCTGAGAAGAGTCGCAGGCGGGTCAGTCGGCGGCGCCGCGCTGGGTCGGGATGACCCCGCCCAGGAGCTCCTTGACCTCGGCCTCGCGGTAGCGGCGGTGACCGCCGAGCGTGCGGATCGCGCTGAGCTTGCCGGCCTTGGCCCACCGCGTCACGGTCTTCGGGTCCACCCGGAACATCGCTGCGACCTCGGCAGGCGTCAACAGGGTCTCGGTCTCGGTGGTGTGCTGCATCGTCGTGCCCCTCGTTCGGTGGTTCGTCTTGGTGAGGACATCTCGAGCATGACACTCACGGCAAGTCGTGTAAAGCAGACCAAACGGACACGTGTTTCCGGTCTAGACAGCTGCACAAAACGGGCAGACCGGTCGTAACCCGAGTAGGGTTTCAATCGTTTTCGGCGCCACCCCTGCCGGAGACGCAGTCCCGCCAACCCGGCACCGCCACCCCTGGTGCCCGACAGTGAGGCCCGCATGAACACCCTTTCGCCCGGCGTCTTCGCCGAGCTCGACGGCCACGAGCAGGTCGTCTTCTGCGCCGACGAGGCCACCGGCCTCCGCGCGATCATCGCGATCCACTCCACCGCGCTCGGCCCAGCGCTCGGCGGCACCCGCTTCTACCCCTACGCCGACGAGGCGGCGGCGCTCGCCGACGTCCTGCACCTCTCCCGCGGGATGTCGTACAAGGCCGCGCTCGCCGGCCTCGACCTCGGCGGCGGCAAGGCCGTGATCATCGGCGACCCGGCCACCCAGAAGACCGAGGCGCTGCTGCGCGCCTACGGCCGCTTCGTGCAGTCGCTGCACGGGCGCTACATCACCGCGTGCGACGTGGGCACCTACAGCGCCGACATGGACGTCGATCGCCCGCGAGTGCGACTACGTCACCGGCCGCATCGACGGAGCACGGCGGCGCCGGCGACTCCTCGGTGCTGACGGCGTACGGCGTGTTCCAGGGCATGCGCGCCGCGGCCGAGGTCGACCTGGGGCGCACCGACACTCGCCGGGCCGCACCGTCGGCGTCGCCGGGGTCGGCAAGGTCGGCCACCACCTCGTCGAGCACCTGCTCGAGGACGGCGCCCGCGGTCGTCGTGACCGACGTGGTCGCCGCAGGCGATCGCGCGCGTGCCGCGGCGCATCCCGAGGTCGGAGCGGTCGCGTCCGCCGCGGAGCTGGTCGCGCAGCCTCTCGACGTCTACGCGCCCTGCGCCCTCGGCGGCGCCCTGACCGACGAGGTGGTCGAGGTGCTGCAGGCCCGGATCGTCTGCGGCGCCGCGAACAACCAGCTGGCCCACGACGGCGTCGAGAAGCTGCTCGCCGACGCCGGCATCCTCTACGCGCCCGACTACTGCGTGAACTCCGGCGGCCTCATCCAGGTCGCCGACGAGCTGGCCGGCTTCGACTTCGAGCGCGCCAAGGCACGGGCGACCGGCATCTTCGACGACCACCCGCGAGGTGTTCCGGATCGCTGCCGCAGGAGCAGGTCCCGCCGTCGGTCGCCGCCGACCGCCTCGCCGAGCGCCGGATGGCCGCGGCCGGTCGCCGCGAGCTCTGGCTCGGGTCCGCGCTGAGCCACCCGGCGCGGCGCCGGGCTCGGGCGCCGGCGCGCGGGCCGGTGACCGGCAGCGCGACCGGCTCGTCGACCAGCGGGCAAATGTCGCGGCTGGGGCAGCGTGCGCACCGCCACGCGCCCCGCGCGCGACATTCGCATGCCCGGCTACGCCCCGCCGGGGCAGCGCGGCAGGCCGCCCCGAGGCCGAGCCGCGGACGCGGCTCAGCGAGATGTCAGTCGCGCGAGGACGAGGGCGAGTAGCCCGCCCAGTCGTCGTACTCGTCGGAGGCGTCGGTCTCGGGCTCGTCGGCCTCGGAGCTCGTCGTCCGCGTGGAGCTCCTTGGCCAGCGCGCTGAAGTCCGTCTCGTGAGTGCGGTACTTCAGATCGCGGGCAACCTTGGTCTGTTTCGCCTTAGCACGGCCGCGCCCCATTGGGTCGACCCCCTCGCACACTTGGCCGGCGCTCAGAGGCTGCCGGTCGGAATCATCGTCTCGTGGGTCCAACCGTACCTGCCGACCGGTCATTCCCGCACGTCGGATCGCCAAGTGATCGGCGGCGGAGCCCCGACCACGGCCGGGATCGGGTCAGGCGTGCTCGCCGACGAGGCGTACGACGCCCGCGCTCGGCGTCGTCGCGCGGCCGTCGCCACCGAGCCGGCCACCCAGGCCCGGACCTCGTGCTCGGCGAGCAGGGCGATCGCCGCGTCGGCGTCCTCGGCGCGCGGTCAGGGCGACCATGCCGACACCGCAGTTCAGGGTGCGCTCGAGGTCCTCGCGCGCGCACCGACCCGGTCCGCTGGACCAGCCCGAACACCGGCGGCAGCGCCCAGGTCGACGCGGTCGAGCGTCGCAGTGAGCTCGGCGGGCAGCACCCGCTCGAGGTTGGCCGCCAGCCCGCCGCCGGTGACGTGGGACATCGCGTG
This sequence comes from uncultured Actinomycetota bacterium, assembly GCA_963731485.1. Lineage (GTDB taxonomy): Bacteria > Actinomycetota > Actinomycetes > Propionibacteriales > Nocardioidaceae > Marmoricola. Next base: position 1,010,823 of record CAVSVQ010000004.1, on the reverse strand, counting down.
CGTCGCGGTGCCCCGGGCCAGGGCCAGGCAGGCCTTGGCGTAGATCCGGGTGGGCTCGAGCAGCTCCTCGCCGAGGGTCCGGCCGAGGTCGTCGACGTGCCGGTCGAGGCTGAGACCGGCCACGCTCGAGCAGCACGTGCCGCACCAGGGAGTAGCCGTTGGAGTGCAGCCCGCTCGAGGCCATCGCGATCACCACGTCGCCCGCGCGCACCAGGTCGGGGCCGAGCAGCGCAGCGCCTCGACCACCCCGGTGGTCGAGCCGGCGACGTCGTACTCGTCGGGGCCGAGCAGCCCGGGGTGCTCGGCGGTCTCGCCGCCGATCAGGGCGCAGCCGGCCTGCACGCAGGCCTCGGCGATGCCCTGGACGATCGCGGCGATCCGCTCCGGAACCACCCGGCCGGTGGCGATGTAGTCGGTGAGGAACAGCGGCTCGGCGCCGCAGACCACCAGGTCGTCGACCAGCATGCCGACCAGGTCGAAGCCGATCGTGTCGTGCTTGTCCAGCGCCTGGGCGATCGCGACCTTGGTGCCGACGCCGTCGGCCGAGCTGGCCAGCAGCGGCCGGTCGTACGCCTTCAGCGCGCTCGCGTCGAACAGGCCCGCGAAGCCGCCGATGCCCGCCGACCTGCTCGGGCCGGCGGGCCTTCTCGATCCAGACCTTCATCAGCTCGACGGCCTTGTCGCCGGCCTCGATCGAGACGCCGGCGGCTTCGTATACTGGTCGTGACATCCTCAGCGACGTCGCGCTCGGTCGGGCGGTCAGGGCGTTCGAGCGCGTCGGCGGCGCCGCCGCCGGCCAGCGAGGCGGCCAGCCCGTCGACGTCGAGCGGCCGGTCGGGCACGACCAGCGCCGGCTCGAGCAGGTGCTTGCCGAGCAGCTCCGGCTCGGGCAGCGGCGACCGGGTAGACCCCGTCGAAGCAGGCCCGGCACAGGTCGTCGGCCGGCACCGTGGTCGCCTCGACCAGCTCCTCCAGGGAGATGTAGGCCAGCGAGTCGGCGCCGATCGAGGCGCAGATCTCCTCGACCGAGAGGCCGTTGGCGATCAGCTCGGCCCGGGTGGCGAAGTCGATGCCGTAGAAGCACGGCCACTTCACCGGCGGGCTGGAGATCCGCACGTGCACCTCGCGGGCGCCGGCCTCGCGCAGCATCCGCACCAGCGCGCGCTGGGTGTTGCCGCGCACGATCGAGTCGTCGACGACGACCAGGCGCTTGCCCTCGATGACGTCGCGCAGCGGGTTCAGCTTGAGCCGGATGCCGAGCTGGCGGATCGTCTGGCTGGGCTGGATGAAGGTGCGGCCGACGTAGGAGTTCTTCACCAGGCCGGTGCCGTAGGGGATGCCGCTGGCCTCGGCGTAGCCGATCGCGGCCGGGCGTGCCGGACTCCGGCACCGGGATGACCAGGTCGGCGTCGGCCGGGAAGTCCCGGGCCAGCCGGCGGCCGATCTCGACCCGGACGCTGTGCACCCGCTGGTTGGAGATCCGGGTGTCGGGGCGGGCGAGGTAGACGAACTCGAACAGGCAGCCCTTCGGGCGCGGCGTCGGCGAAGCGCCGGCTGCGCAGGCCGTCCTCGTCGACCGCGACCAGCTCGCCCGGCTCGATCTCGCGGATGTACGACGCGCCGACGATGTCCAGGGCCGCGGTCTCCGAGGCGACCACCCAGCCGCGCTCCAGCCGGCCGAGCACGAGCGGCCGGATGCCCTGGGGGTCGCGGGCGGCGTACAGGGTGCTCTCGTCCATCCAGACGAAGAGAAGGCGCCCTTGACCTGCGGCAGCAGCTCGACCGCCCGCTCCTCCAAGCGTGCTGTCGGGGTGGTGGGCGAGCAGCGCGGTGACCAGGGAGGTGTCGTTGGTGCTGGTCTCGAGGTTGCGGGCGTGGATGCTCCAGCTCGCCGGAGTCGCTCGGCAGGTCGGCGACCATCCGCGCGAGGTCGCTGGTGTTGGTCAGGTTGCCGTTGTGGCCCAGCGCGATCGACCCGTCGGCGGTCGGGCGGAAGGTCGGCTGGGCGTTGTGCCAGGTGCTGGCGCCGGTCGTCGAGTAGCGCGCGTGGCCGATCGCGACGTGGCCCTTGAGCGCCTCGAGCGTGGACTCGTCGAAGACCTGCGAGACCAGTCCCATGTCCTTGTAGACCAGGATCTGGCGGCCGTTGCTGACCGCGATGCCGGCCGACTCCTGGCCGCGGTGCTGCAGGGCGTAGATGCCGAAGTAGGCGAGCTTGGCGACGTCCTCGCCGGGGGCCCAGACGCCGAAGACGCCGCAGGCGTCCTGGGGTCCGGTGTCCTGGGGGTCGAGCTCGTGGGTCAGTCGGCCGTCGCCGCGACGCCGGGAAGGGAGCGGTCCGGCGGGCTGTCCAGGAAGGGCCACGACAGGGATTCTACGGGCGCAGCGGTGGCGAGGTTCGCCAGCAGCAGCGTTTCGGCGAGACAGACCCGCTCGAACTCCGCGAGGTGCAGCCCCTCGTTGGCGCCGTGGGCCCGGGTGTCGGGGTCCTCGACCCCGGTCACCAGCACGCTCGCGCCGGGGAAGGTCCGCAGGAACAGCTCGATGAACGGGATCGATCCGCCGACGCCCATGTCCACCGGCGCGACGCCGTCCCAGGCCTGGGTGAACGCGTCGCGGGCGACGTCGTACGCCGGGCCGGTGGCGTCGATCGCGATCGCCTCACCCGTGTCGACGACGGTGAAGCCGAGCTCGGCGCCCCACGGGACGTGGGCCTCGAGGTGCTTGCGCAGGCACTCGACGGCGTTGGCGGTGCGTGTCCCCGGGCGCGATGCGCAGCGAGATCCGCGCCCGGGCGGCCGGCACCAGGGTGTTGCTGGCGCCGAAGACCTGGGGCGCGTCCAGGCCGGTGATGCTCAGGGCCGGCTTGGTCCACAGCCGCTCGACGACCGGGCCGGACCCGATCCACTCGATGCTGGGCAGCGCGCCGGACTCGGCGCGCAGCCGCTCCTCGGGGTACTCCACGTCGGCGGCCGGGCCCTGCGTGCAGCCCGGCGACCGCGACGTTGCCCTCGTCGTCGTGCAGCGAGTGCGATCACCCGCGCCAGCGTCATCAGCGAGTCGGGCACGAGCCCGCCCCACATGCCCGAGTGCACTGCGTGGGTCAGCGTCCGGATCTCGATGTCCACGCGCACGAGGCCGCGCAGGCTGGTCGTCAGCGCGGGCACGCCGATGTCCCAGTTGCCGCTGTCGGCGATCACGATCACGTCGGCGGGCAGGTGCTCGGCCTCCTGCTGCAGCAGCGCCCCCAGCGTGTCGGAGCCGATCTCCTCCTCGCCCTCGACGAACACGGTCACGCCGATCGCGAGGTCGTCGGCCAGGGCCCGGATCGCCGCGAGGTGCGCGGCGATGCCGGCCTTGTCGTCGGCTGCGCCGCGGCCGTAGAGCCGGTCGCCCCGCTCGGTCGGCTCGAACGGCGGCGAGTCCCAGTCGGCGTGGTCGTTCTCCGGCTGCACGTCGTGGTGGGCGTAGAGCAGGATCCGTCGGGCGCGCCCTCCGGGCCCGGCTGGTGGGCGATCACCGCGGGCGCACCGCCGTCGGCACTGGTGATCCGGATCGTCGAAGCCCTCGGCCTCGAAGAGGCCGCGACCGCCTCGGCGCTGCGCTGCACCTCACCGGCGCGAGCCGGATCCGCGCTGACCGACTCGATCCGGACCAGGTCCTCGAGGTCCGCGCGGACACCGGGGAGGACGGCCTGGACGCGCTGACGCAGCTCGGCGAGGTTCATGGGCGCCACTCTAGGTTCCGTCGCCCGGGACTCGGCACTCGGGCGTTCCCGGAACGCGGCACCGGCACGTCGTACTCTGTTCGCGCGCGTGCACCAGATCGTGGCGCTCATCAGGACGAGGGCGCACGGACCGACGAGCGAGAGGACGACGACCGCGTGACTCGAGCGACCTGACGACGAGCGACCTCGACGACTGGCGTCGAGCGACGAGCCGTCGGAGGAGACCGAGGCCCGGCGCGAGCGGCGGCACGCAGCGCCGCGAGGAGCACAAGCGCAAGGTCCGTCGGCGCCGCCAGCGCCGCAAGCGGATCGCTCGTCGTCACCGGCGTCGACGCTCGCGACCCTGCTGGTCCTCGGCGTCGTGTGGTTCTGGTGGACCTTCGGCGGGCTCGAGCGGATGCCGGACGCCGTCGGCCAGACCGGCGCGGTCGCACCCGGGCACCACGATCCTGCTGGTCGGCAGCGACCCGGCGGCGACGGCGCCCGGCCGCAGCAGCACGGACCGGCTGGCGCGACGACCTGGCCCGCAGCGACCTGGTGATGCTGCTGCACCTGACCGCCGACCAGCGCGCGCTGTTCGTGATCTCGATCCCGCAGCGACGCCGTGCGTCGACATCCCCGGCGTCGGTCCGGGCAAGCTCGCCGACGCCGCGACAGCCGGCGGCGCCGCGCCTGGTCGCCCGCACCGTCGAGGAGCTCGACCGGCACCCGCCTGGACCGGCTGGCGGTCGCTGGACCTCAACGCGTTCCGCGAGATCGTCGACATGCTCGACGGCGTCGTGGTCCACGTGCCGCGCGCGGAGCTGCGACCTGGCCGGCCGGCACGCACCGCTTCGACGGCGAGGCGGCGCTCGACTACATCGCGCTGCAGCCGTGCCTGGTGCGCAAGGACCTCGACCGGGTCGAACGCCAGCAGAGCCTGGTGCAAGGCGCTGATGCGGGGCGCGGTCGACGGCGGCAAGCTCACCCACCCGTTCGCCGTGAACCGGATGCTGCAGCGCCACAGCCGGCCACCTCGCGCTCGAGGACGGGCTTCTCCTACCCGAGCATGTTCGGGACGCTCTGGTCGATGCGGCACCTGCGCACCGGCAACACCACGTTCCTGACCGTCCCGGTCGCCGCCAAGCCGCTGGCCACCCAGGACGGCATCGACTACGTCGTGCTCGACGAGCAGCGCGACGCAGGAGCTCTGGGCCGCGCTGCGCGAGGACCGGCTGGCGGAGTACCTCGCGCTGAACGACGACGCCGCCGTGCTCGGCGGCTCCTGACCACCCGGCTCAGTCCAGCGGCAGGTACGGCGACAGGTCGGCGCGCTCGCCCGAGGCGCGCACCCGGCCGGCCGCGACCGCCTCGGCCCAGGTCGATCTCGCCGGTGGCCAGGGCGAGCCAGGTGGCGCCGTCGGTCTCGACCACCGCCCGCGGCGTGCCCCGGGTGTGCGTGCCGCCCCCGATCACCTGCACGGCGGCGTACGGCGGCACCCGCACCTCGACCGCGCGCCCGGGGCCCGCTCCTGCAGCGCCGCCAGGTAGCGCTTGACCTGCTCCTTCGATGGTCGGCCCGGTCAGGCGTCACGCCTCGACCTCCGGCGCCGGCTGGAGGATCTGTCATCAGGTTGTAGGTGCGGCGCTCGCGCAGTGTCGCGGTCCTCGTCGGTGCCGGGTGCGCTCCTGCCACCGGTCCTGGACGGCGACCAGCTCGGCTCGCTCAGCTCCTTGGCCTCGGCCTTGGTCAGCCGGATCCAGTCGTCGCTGATCATCACGTGCGCGTCGCGGCTCTTGCCGGCTCGCGTAGGCCCGGTCCACCGCCTCGATCGCCGACGCGGCGGCCTGCCGCTGCCAGACCGCGACCGCCGCCTTGCCGCCGGGCCCCTGCTCCAGCGTCGCTGACGTCGATGGACAGGCCCCGTGCTCGTGGGCCGGCTTCCAGACCCGGTCCCGGCCGTCGCGGGCCAGCTCGGGAGCCGGCTCGACCAGGCCGTACTTGGCCAGCTGGCGCAGGTGGAAGCTGGCCTGGTTGGCCGGGATCCCGAGCACCTCGGCGACGTCGGCGGCCCGCAGGTGCCCGGCGGCGTACACCTCGCCGAGGATCCGGTTGCGCATCGGGTGCGCGATCGCGCGCAGCACGCGCGGGTCGCTGACGATCGTTCTCCGACGTCCGCCGTCGGCCTCGGTCTTCTCGGCCATGCACGGCCAGCCTAGCGAATTTTGCGCACGCACTATTGCGCACGTCTTACTTGCGCAAGCTATGTTGCGGATATGACGCGCACTCGGGACCTCCTCCGCAACCACGACTTCACCGTGCTCTGGGTCGGCCAGACGATCAGCGAGCTGGGCAGCCGGATGAGCATGTTCGTCTTCCCGCTGCTCGCCTACGCGATCACCGGCTCGGCGCTCTGGGCAGCGGCCGCCGAGGCCGCGCACCTGCTCGGGCTGGTCGCCGACCCTGCTGCCCGCCGGCGTGCTCGCCGACCGGACGCGACCGGCGCCGACTGATGCGCACCGCGAGCGGGACCGGAGTCGCTGCTCTACGCCTCCCTCGTCGCGGCCGCCGCTGACCGCCGGGCATCTCGATCGCCGCACCTGCTCGTCGGTCGCCGTCGCTCACCGGCGCGCGGCGCCGGGCTCTTCGCCCCGGCCGAGACCTCGGCGGTCCGGTCCGTCGTGCCGGACGAGCAGCTGGCGGCCGCGCTCGCGCAGAACCAGGCCCGCCAGCACGTCGCCGGCCTCGTCGGCGGACCGTTCGGCGGCGTCGCTCTTCAGCACGTCGCCCGCTGGCTGCCGTTCGCGGTGGACGCCGCGTGACCTATGCCGTCTCCTGGGTGCTGCTCGGCCGGATCCGCACCGACCTCTCGCCCGTGGCCCCAGCCGCGAGCTGCGGCCCCCAGGCTGCGCAAGAGCCTGGTCGAGGGCCTCGGGTTCATCCTGCGCCGCCCGCTCTTCCGGGTCCTGATGGTCTGGTCCGTCGCTGGTCAACCTCCTGGTCAACGCACTGTTCTTCGTGGCGATCCTGCGGCTGATCCAGGCCGGGTTCGCGCCAGCGCAGATCGGGCTGGTCGAGACGGCGGTCCGGTCTCTTCGGCGTGCTCGGGGCGCTCGCAGCGTCCGCGGCTCATCGACCGGTTCCGCACCGGCTCGCTGACCGTCGCGATCGCCTGGAGCTTCGTGCCGCTGGCGCTGCCGATGATGCTCTGGAACAACCCGGCTGGTCGTGGCCGCCGCGCTGTCGGCGGGCCTGTTCCTGAACCCGGCCGGCAACGCCGGCATCGGCGCCTACCGGATGGCCGTCACGCCTCCGGAGCTCCAGGGCCGGGTCCAGTCCTCGATGCAGTTCGTCTCGATGGTCACGATGCCGCTGTCGCCGCTGCTCGCCGGCGCGCTGCTGGCCGGTCTCGGCGGCCCGGTCGCCGTCGGCTGGCTGGTCGGCCTGGTCGCCCTCGCCGCACTCATCCCGACCTGCAGCCGGGTCGTCCGCTCGGTCCCCCGGCCGGCGGTCTGGCAGGCCGAGCTGCGCACCGCCGAGGCGTCGCCTGCTGTGCCCTGAGCATCGCCGAGGCGTCAGCTGCTGTGCCGCGAACGCCGCCCAGGCGTCTATTTGCTCTGCCGCGAACGCCGCCGAGGCGTCATTTGCTCTGCCGCGAACGCCGCCGAGGCGTCGCTTGTTCAGAGCCTCGGTGCCCCCCACGGGACAGCTCCTGACGCCTCGGCGTTCTGGGCGGAACAGCTCCTGACGCCTCGGCGTCCTGGACGGAACAGTCCTGACGCCTCGGCGTCCTGGACGGAACAGCTCCTGACGCCTCGGCGGTTCGGGTCAGGCCAGGGCGGCGGGGAGGGTCGAGGTCCAGGCGTCGCGGAGCTCGGCGAGGGAGATGTCGAACAGGCCCGTCACGGACAGCGCATCACCGCCGGTCGAGCCGAGCCGGGCGACCGGCACTCCGTGCTCGACGCGCGAGCTCGGTCAGCCGCGCGACGTCCTCGGCGGCGACGGTGACCAGCGACCCGCCCGGCGGACTCGCTGAAGAGGTCGACGAAGGGTCGCCGGCCAGCGTCGACCGTGACCCCGACGTCCTGGCGCAGGCAGGACTCGACGAGCGCCTGGGCGAGGCCGCCGTCGGAGAGGTCGTGCGCCGAGGTGAGCAGGCCGACGCCGTCGGCCAGCAGGGCGGCCAGCGCCTTCTCGGCGCCGAGGTCGACGGCGGCGGGCATGCCACCGAGGTGTCCGTGCACGACGTGCGCCCACTCCGAGCCGGACAGCTCCTCGCGGGTCTCGCCGAGCAGGAAGACCTCCTCACCGGCGGCCTGGAACCCGGTCGGCGTGCGGCGGGTGACGTCGTCGATGACGCCGAGCACCGCGACGACCGGCGTCGGCAGGATCGCCGTCTCGCCGGTCTGGTTGTAGAGGCTGACGTTGCCGCCGGTGACCGGGATCCCGAGCGCGAGGCAGGCGTCCTTGAGGCCCCGGCAGGCCTCGGCGAACTGCCACATCACGTCCGGGTCCTCGGGCGAGCCGAAGTTCAGGCAGTCGCTGATCGCCAGCGGCCTGGCGCCGCCGGTCGCCACGTTGCGGTAGGACTCGACCAGCGCGAGCTGCGCGCCGGCGTACGGGTCGAGCTTGGCGTAGCGGCCGTTGCAGTCGGTGGCGACCGCGACGCCCAGGTTGGTCTCCTCATCGATGCGGACCATGCCCGAGTCGGAGGGCTGCGCGAGCACGGTGTTGCCGAGCACGTAGCGGTCGTACTGGTCGGTGATCCAGGACTTGTCGCACAGGTTCGGACTGCCGGCGAGCCGGAGCACGGTCGCCCGCAGGTCGTCGCCCGTCGCAGGGCGGGCGAGCGCCTCGGCGGCATCGGCCTGGAGCGCGTCCTGCCAGCCCGGCCGCGCGAACGGCCGCTGGTAGGTCGGGCCCTCGTGCGCGACCGTGCGCGGAGGTACGTCGACCACGCGCTCGCCGTGCCAGTCGATGTGCAGCCGCCCGCTGTCGGTGACCTCGCCGATGACGACGGCCTCGACCTCCCACTTCGCGCAGATCGCCATGAAGGCGTCCACGTCCGCGGGCTCGACGATGGCCATCATCCGCTCCTGCGACTCGCTCATCAGGATCTCCTCGGGCGCGAGCGTGGAGTCCCGCAGCGGCACCCGGTCCAGCTCGACGTGCATGCCGCCGTCACCGGCGCTGGCCAGCTCGGAGGTCGCACACGACAGGCCGGCACCACCGAGGTCCTGGATGCCGGCGACGACGCCGGCCGCGAACAGCTCGAGCGTGCACTCGATGAGCAGCTTCTCCATGAACGGGTCGCCGACCTGCACGCTCGGCCGCTTGGCCGGGCCGGAGCCCCCCTCGTCGGACACCGTGAAGGTCTCGCTCGCGAGGACGCTGACACCGCCGATGCCGTCGCCGCCGGTGCGGGCGCCGTACAGGATCACCTGGTTGCCGACGCCGGACGCCTTCGCGAGGTGCAGGTCCTCGTGGCGAAGCACCCCGACGCAGAGCGCGTTGACCAGCGGGTTGCCGACATAGGTCTCGTCGAAGACTGCCTCGCCGCCGATGTTGGGCAGGCCCAGGCAGTTGCCGTAGCCACCGACGCCCGGCGACGATCCCGGGCAGCACCCGGTGGGTGTCGTCGGCGTCGAGGGGCCCGAAGCGCAGCGGATCCATCACCGCGACCGGCCGCGCGCCCATCGCGAGGATGTCGCGGACGATCCCGCCGACGCCGGTGGCCGCGCCCTGGTAGGGCTCGACGTAGGACGGGTGGTTGTGCGACTCGACCTTGAAGGTCACCGCGTAGCCCTGGCCGACGTCGATCACGCCGGCGTTCTCGCCGATGCCGGCGAGCATCTTCCCGACCGGAGTCTCCTGAGGGATCTCGGAGAACTGCTTGAGGTGCACCTTGCGAGGACTTGTAGGAGCAGTGCTCGCTCCACATCACCGAGTACATCGCCAGCTCGGAGCTGGTCGGGCGGCGACCGAGGATCTCGCGGATCCGGGCGTACTCGTCGGCCTTCAGTCCCAGGTCGGACCACGGCTGATCGCGATCCGGGTCCTGCGCGGCGACGGCGACGGTGTCGAGACGGGGGGCGGTGGTGCGGGCGTCGGGCACGCGCCAAATCTATCTTCCGCGCCCGCCGCGCCCGCCGCCGGTCCGGCATCGCCACAGGTTTCGCCGCGTCCGAACCAAACCGGACGAATTACAGATTTGTAGTTCCCCCGAACCACTGTTACCGCTGTTACTGCTGTGGTTATGGTGACCGGGATTCCCCACACTGGAGTGACTGAGATGCCTCGTTTGCCCCGGCTTCGCCGCACGCTCGTCGGCGTCACGATCGCGGGCCTTGCCGCGACCGTCGGCCTGACGGCCTCGACGTCGACGGCGACCAGCCCGAACCCGATCACGCCGGGCAACATGGTCGGCTACGGGTTCGACCAGTGCGAGGCGCCGAGCCAGGCGGCGATGACGGCGTGGCTGCAGTACTCCCCGTTCCGCGCGGTCGGCATCTACATGTCCGGTGCGCTGCGCTTCTGCCAGGCCCAGACCAACCTCACCCCGACCTGGGTGGCGACCCAGCTGGCCACCGGATGGCGGCTGCTGCCGATCCACCTCGGCGCCCAGGCGTCGTGCACCACCCGCGACCGCTACCAGAAGACAAGATCAGTGCCGACGCGACCGACAACTACGCCGCAGGCCCGCGCCCAGGGCACGCGCCGAGGCCAAGCTCGCCGTGGCGGCGGCCCAGCAGCTCGGCATCGCCGCGCAGAGCACCATCTACTACGACCTCGAGGCGTTCAACGCGGGCATCGACTCGTGCAAGTGGTCCTCGCTGTGGTTCCTGCAGCGCATGGACCAACCGGCTGCACAAGCTCGGCTACGTCTCCGGGGTCTACTCCAGCGCCGCGTCGGGCATCAAGGTCCTCGACGACGCCCGGGTGACTCCGGGCAACCCGATCGCGCTGCCGGACCAGATCTGGATCGCCGACTGGAACGGCCGGGCCGACGCGAGCTCCACCTACATCCGCGGCGACGGCTGGATCGGTCGGCGGATCCACCAGTACCAGGGCGGCCACCAGGAGACCTGGGGCGGCGTGAAGATCAACATCGACCGCGACTACCTGGACCTGAGCGGCAACGCCGAGACCACCACACCTGCGACCGCCAACCGGGGCGACGAGCTGTGCACCAGCTCCTCGATCAGCCAGAGGTCGTACCGCTACGCGGACCGGCACACCCACAAGCGCCTCGCCCTGCCGTTGCAGTGCCTGCTCAGGCAGCAAGGTCTGTACACCCGGTCGGTCACCGGTCGCTGGAACAAGGCGACCACCCACGCGGCGAAGGCGTGGCAGGCGAAGGTCCACCACAAGGTGCACAAGGGGTTCTCCCGCTCGGACTGGACGTCCCTGCTGGCCGCCGGCAACAGCCGCACCGTGCTCACCGCCAAGATGAGCAACGACGACGTCATCCGGGTCCAGCGCGCGCTGAACGCGGCGACGGCGGCGAAGCTCACCGTCACCGGCAGGTACAACAAGCCCACCCGCAAGGCCGTCGGCACCTACCAGAGGCGTGTCGGGATCCAGGCCACGCGGGTCGTCGCCACCAAGACCTGGCGCGCGCTCAGGAAGGGGCGCCGGTGATCCTCGCCGGCGAGGAGCTCGTCGGCGACGACCAGCCGGCCGGTCCCGACCACCGCACCCAGGACGTACGCCGTCGGGGCGTTGCCGTTGCGAGCTCGTCCGGCGCGTCGTCCTAGCCCTCGGCGCCGCGCTGCACCACCAACACCGCCCTCAGGCGGACAGCAGCCCCGATGCGCTCAGCGAGGTGAAGAAGCCCAGGCCGTCGTCGCCCGGACCGCACAGCCGCTCGATCGCGTGCTCCGGGTGGGGCATCAGCCCGACCACGTTGCCGGCCTCGTTGGTGATGCCGGCGATGGCGCGCTGCGAGCCGTTCGGGTTCCCGACGTAGCGGGCCACCACTCGGCCCTCGGCCTCGAGCATGTCCAGGGTCGGCTCGTCGGCCACGAAGGCACCCTCGCCGTTCTTCAGCACGATCGTCACCTCCTGCCCGACGTCGTACGTCGAGGTCCACGCAGTGCTGTTGCTCTCGATCACCAAGCGCTGGTCGAGGCAGCCGAACTTGCGGTGGTCGTTGCGGATCAGCGCGCCGGGGAGCAGGTGGGACTCGCACAGGATCTGGAAGCCGTTGCAGATGCCCAGCACCGGCATCCCGCCCCTGGCCGCGTCGACGACCTCGGTCATCACCGGCGCAAAGCGCGCAATCGCACCGCAGCGGAGGTAGTCGCCGTAGGAGAATCCGCCGGGCAGGATCACCGCATCGACGCCGGACAGCGTGTGATCGCCGTGCCAGAGCGCGACGGCGTCGTGGCCCGCGGCGGACACCGCGCGCCGCGCGTCGGCGTCGTCGAGCGAGCCCGGGAAGGTGACGACGCCGATCTTCATGACGCGGACTCGGTGTCGAGGACGCGGATTGCGTAGTCCTCGATGACCGGGTTCGACAGCAGCGTCTCAGCCATCTTCTCGACCTCCGCGAGACGCTCCTCGGTGAGCTCGCCGTCGACCTCGAGCTCGAACCGCTTGCCCTGGCGGACGTCGGTCACCCCCTCGAATCCGAGGCGGGGCAGGGCGCCGAGGACCGCCTTGCCCTGGGGGTCGAGGATCTCCGGCTTGGGCATGACGTCGACGACGACACGGGCCACGGGGCAGCTCCAGAAAGCGTAGGAGTGGTGGACGTGATCAGATCCTAGGCCATCCCGAGCGGGCCTCCGACGGGTGCGTCAGGGAGCGACCCGGTCGCGGAAGCGCGGCCACAAGCCGCGCGCCATCGTCCGCCAGGACGCACCGAGAGCGGGGAACATGAGACGGGCGACAGGGTTGGTCGGGTGGAGCAGCCAGCTCCAGGTGACGCGGGTGCCGTCCGGGACCGGCTCGAACTCGAAGCGGCCCTCCACCTTCCGGACCAGCAGCCGCATCGGCCCGGTGAAGTCGCTGAGCGTGTAGCGGTAGTCGTGCGGCGCGTCGACCCTGGTGAGCGTCTCGAGGTTGCGACTGCCGTCGGAGAGGACGACGGTGCGCGTCTGTCCCACCTCGCCCCACGATCCGTCTTGTCCCTCGCAGCCGCGGATCGGAGGGATCAGGCCCGAGCGGGTCGGGAAGAGCTCCTCGAGCGGGGCGTCGAGGAGGCATTGGAACGCGATCTCCGGAGTCGTGGGCAGGACGCTCGAGGACGTGAGGTGGGCCGGGCTCGCCATGGAGGCAGACTATTGGTTCGCACTGGTCGCGGGGTGGTACGCGCAGTCGTCGTCGGCCTTGCTGGCCTGGCTCGGGACCTTCTCGGTCGCCGTGCTCGAGGGCGTCGCGGTCGAGCCCGGCGTCGCGGTGGAGCCCGGCGTCGCGGTCGAGGTCGGGGCCTGGTGCGGGTGCAGCGCGGCCTGGACCGCGGAGTGCATGTAGTCGAAGTCGGGGTCGTTCGGGTTGAACTGCGCACTGAGCTCGAAGCTCACCGACTTGATCGGCTTGCCCTTCACCTCGTCCGCCAGGTCGACGAACGCGTGCAGCAGCTTGCGCGGGATGTCCGTGCGCACGATGTCCTTGCTCGCCTTTGCCAGCCTGGTGTAGCGCTTGAGCATCGTGATCGGGCTGGCCTCCTCGACGATCGCGTTGATCGCACAGCGCTGCCGGGCCATCCGGTGATAGTCGGTCGAACCGTAGCGGCCACGCGTGAACCACAGCGCCTGGAAGCCGTTGAGTCGCTGGTCCGGTCCCGGCTCGAGGTAGTCGTCCGGCGGGATGTGGGCGTCGGTGTTGCCGCCGATCGGCACCCGCTCGTTGATGTTCACGGTGATGCCGCCCATCGCGTCGACGAGCCGCTGGAAGCCGGCGAGGTTGACCAGCACGTAGTAGTCGACGCGGATGCCCAGGGCACCGGAGACCGCCAGCTTGGCGGCGTCAGCGCCCTCGTTGTCGGTGCGCCCGAGGACGCCGGGGTGCAACAGCGGGACGTCGCGGTAGACCGCGTTGAGGAAGTAGTTGGCGTTGGGCTGGGTGCTGCCGTCGGTGAAGCCGTTCGGGTAGAGCTCGGCGAGCTTCGATCCCGGCTTGAACGGCACCCGCTCGAGGTTGCGGGGAAGGCTGAACAGGACCGTCTTCCCGGTCTTGACCTCGATGCTGGCGAGGATCACCGAGTCGGTGCGTACGCCGGGTCGGTGGACCGCCCCGTCGCCGCCGAGCAGCAGCACGTTGACCCGCTCCCGCTTCGCCCCACGGGTTCTCCCTGGTGACCTGGGGGGCGGTCGCGCTGACCTCGTCGTCGAAGATGCTGCCGATGAGGTCGCGCTGGACGACGGCGTACCGCGCGCCGACGGCCATCGGCGCGGTGACCGCTGCACACATCACCAGCACGCCGAAGGCACCGGCGACGCGCAACGGCCGCGACGCCGTGTGGGCGCGGTGCCGCGCGTAGGTGCGGCAGATCAGCGCGATCCAGAGCGTCCAGACGACCACGATGCCGACGACCAGCCAGAGCAGCCCCTCGGTGTTCAGCGCGACGTCGAGCGCCTTGGCCGACTCCGCCTTGACGAAGATCCACCCCGCCACAGCCGAGCAGGAGCGCCGGCGCCACCGTTGCCACGAGCGCGCGTCGCAGCGCCCGCCCGACCTGGTCGGGGCGGACCGCCCTGTGCCGCCCCCGGTGCAGCGGGGCCGGTGCTGATCCCCGGCGCACGGGCGAATCCTAAGTGGTCTCCCTGAGCGCGAACCAAATCCCGGTCAGTACCCCGTCACCTCACCGGGCATGCATGCAAGCCGTCAGTCGACCAGCTCACGCTTGAGGATCTTGCCGGTTGCGGTCATCGGCAGCGAGTCCACGAAGGCGACGATGCGCGGGTACTTGTACGACGCCATCTGCTCCTTGCCCCACGCGAGCAGCTCGTCCTCGGAAAGCGTGGCGCCGTCGTTGAGGATCACGAACGCCTTGACCTCCTCGCCGTGCGACTCGTGGGGTACGCCGACGACCGCGGCGAGGGAGACGTCCGGGTGGGTCATCAGGACCTCCTCGATCTCCCGCGGGTACACGTTGTAGCCGCCGCGGATGATCATGTCCTTGGACCGGTCGACGATGTAGTAGAAGCCGTCCTCGTCGCGGCGCGCGAGGTCCCCGGTGCGGAACCAGCCGTCGCGCATCACCTCGGCCGTGGCCTCGGGCCGGTTGAGGTAGCCCTTCATGATGTTGTGCCCGCGGATCGCGACCTCGCCGATCTCGTCGGACCCCTCGACGGTGCCCCAGTCGTCGTCGATCAGCTTGCACTCCACCCCCCAGATCGGGATGCCGATGGACCCGGGCCGAGGATCGCGGTCCGGGTCGCTGAAGGTCGCGACCGGCGAGGTCTCCGAGAGGCCGTAGCCCTCGAGGATGGTCACCCCGAGCCGCGCCTTGACCTCCTTGATGATCTCCACCGGAAGGCTCGCCCCACCGGAGACGCCGACCCGGAGGTTGCGCGGCGATCCGCTCGACGTCGACCCCCTCGTCCAGCGCGCCGAGCAGACCCCACCACATCGTCGGGACGCCGGCGAAGAAGGTGACCTCCTCGGACTGCAGCAGCGCAGATCGCCGCCTCGGCGTCGAAGCGCGGCAGCAGCACCAGGGTCGCGCCCATCGAGAAGCCCGGCGTTCATCTGCACCGTCGAGCCGAACGAGTGGAACAGCGGCAGCGTGAGCAGGTGCACGTCGGTGCCGGGCTTCGACCCGAACAGACGGTTGCAGGTGAGCGCGTTGAGGACCAGGTTGGAGTGGGTGAGCTCGGCACCCTTGGGCTGGCCGGTGGTGCCGCTGGTGTAGAGGATCACCGCGGTGTCGGTCTCGTCGCCGGCGACGGCCTCGAAGACCGGGGACCTTCCCTCGAGGGCCTCACCCAGCGTGCGGGCGCCCTCGATCGGCGACGGTGCCGCCGGGTCGGCCGTCACCAGGATGAGCTCGGGGCTGCCCGCGGCGTGCTGCACGCCGGCGTACCCCTCCTGGCCCATCGGCAGCTCCGGGCGTGCCCTCGAAGCAGAAGTAGACCTTGGCCTCGGAGTCGTCGAGGTAGTAGGCGACCTCGCGGCCCTTGTTGAGCACGTTCATCGGGACCACGACGCCGCCGGCCTTGAGGATTCCGTAGTAGATGACCGGGAAGTACGGCAGGTTCGGGCAGGTCAGGGCGACCCGGTCGCCGCGCTCGACCCCGAGGTCGACGAGCAGGTTGGCCACCTGGTTGGCCATGCCGTTGACCTGTGCGTAGGTCAGTCGGGTGCTCGCCCCCGGTTGGCGAGGACCAGGGCGTCCCGGTCGGGGTAGCGGCGGGCGCTGTCCTCGAGGAGGATCGACAGGTTGTACACGGGCAGGGTCTCCTGGGCCGCGGTGGTCGGCCGTGCGCGCAACCGCTCGCCCAACCTAGTGTCGCGGGGCGCGCGCGGAAAGGATGCGTGCGGCCCGGCGCAGGTCCGATCCGGACGGCGGACGCCGCCAACCGCGTCAGCGCAGCGGTCCAGCGGCCGGCCGAGACCACCCGGCCCGACCGAGGACGAAGTCCGGGACCACGACGCACCCGCCACCGGTCGGCAGCGAACGCGAGGGTCAGTCGCGCGCGCGCCACGGTCCCGCCACTCGCCCCGACTCCGACCACGAGCTCGGGCCGGTTCGAGCCTCGACCAGTCTCCATGCGCGGGCGCAGGCCGACGCCTGGTCACGTCGACCCACCGCTGCCCGGTCGCGGCACCTCGTCGACCGACCTCGACCCGGCGCAGCGACGACTGCCACTCCGGCCGGTTGCGCGGGTCGACCAGGTAGTCGAAGGCGACCTCGACAGGGACGTCGAAGGCCACCGGCGGTCATCAGAACCGTCTCGCCGGTCAGCAGCTCGAACGCCTCGACGTAGCGGGCGCGGGTGCGCGCGACCACCTCCGTCGGGTAGCGACGGGCGGCGCGCTCGCCCGACGCTCGGTCCCAGCCGCTCTCGGGCGAGGTGAGCCAGTTGCGGACGATCTGCTTGTCGTACGACGGCTGCGCTGCGACCCGGCTGCCACTCGTCGGCCGGCCAGAAGCGGGAGGAGTCGGGGGTGAGCACCTCGTCGGCCAGCACGATGGTGCCGTCCGGCGCGCGAGCCGAACTCGAGCTTGGTGTCGGCCAGGACGATCCCGCGCTCGCGCGCGACCGGCTCGGCACGTGCGTAGACCGCCAGGGTCAGGTCGCGCAGCCGCGCGGCCCGCTCCGGCGCCGACGCTCGCGACGACAGCGTCGTAGGAGACGTTCTCGTCGTGGTCGCCGAGCGCTGCCTTGGTCGCCGGGGTGAAGATCGGCTCGGGCAGCCGGCTGCCGTCCTCGAGCCCGTCGGGCAGTGCGATGCCGCAGACCTCGCCGGTCGGCGCGGTAGTCCAGCAGCCCCGACCCGGTCAGGTAGCCGCGCGCGACGCACTCGACGGGGAACATCGCCAGCTCCTCGCAGATCACCGCGCGCCCGTTCACCTGCTCGGGCACGTCGGTCGAGACGACGTGGTTCGGCACCAGGTCGGCGAGCTGGTCGAACCACCACAGCGACATCCGGGTGAGGATCGCGCCCTTGTCGGGGATCGTGCTGTCCAGCACGAAGTCGAAGGCGGAGATCCGGTCGCTGGCCACCATCAGCAGGCGGCCGGCGTGCTCTCCCTCGGTGATCCGGTACAGGTCGCGGACCTTGCCCGAGTGCACCGGGACGGCGCCCTCGATCGCCGGGGCCGGGGGGATGTTCAGCGCGCCCATGCCGCGAACCCTATCGGCGTCGGCCGCTCGCCTACTCCGACGGCGCGGGGGCCCAGCGGTTGGCGATCAGCTGGTGGCTCGGGGTGTCGTCGAGGGACTGCATCGACTCGTAGATCCGGTCGTACGCCGTCTCGGCGATCCGCCACACGCCGTCGGCCTCGCGGCGGTACCGGTCGTGGTAGTAGCCGGCGCCCCGGATCAGCACCTTGAACTGCGGCACGATCACGGTGTCCTCGAAGCCCCAGGACCCAGTCGCCTCGTCGCCGTCCACGTCGATCTCCGGGTGCTGGGCGACGTGCATGGTGATGATCTCGCCGGCGAGCTTCTCGGCCATGAACGCGACGATCGCGTCGCGTCCCCGGAGCGGTGCGAGGTCGCCGTACACCTTGGTGCCGTAGTGGCCCACGGCGTCGGCGGTGAAGGTGTCGGCGTACTCGTCCCACAGCTTGAGGTCGAGGGTGCGGAAGTAGCGGTACTTGAGCCGCCGGATCTCCTCGAGCGCCTCCAGGTCCCCCTGTCGAAAGTCCATGCCTGGAAGCATCCCAGCCGCTCCCGAGCCGCGCAAGAACCTGTTCTAGTTTTCCGCGGGATCCGGCTCGCCGGAGAGCTCCGCCCACAACGCCGGATCGTCGCAGCGCAGCCGCGCCCGCGCCTTCGCCCGGTAGCGCAGGATCTGCACCAGGCCGACACCCCAGAGCAGGTACTGGAAGCTCATCGCCCAGCGGAAGGCCGAGGGCGGGTAGTCCGTCGATCCGCCCGGTGTCCGCCAGTCCAGGATCAGTCCGATCGCCACCACCAGCAGCAGACTCGCGTAGAAGCCGCCCTGGTTGATGATCCCGGTGGCACTGGCCAGACGGTGCGGCGGGTTCGACGTGCGGCCGAGGTCGAAGCCGATCACGGAGGCCGGGCCACCGACACCGGTCACGACGACCAGCCAGAACAGCAGCCACAGCGGCGCGTTGCCCGGCCACGCGAGCACGACGGTCCAGCTGACCACGATCGTCGAGACCACTCCGAGGACCAAGGTCGATCGATGCCAGGGACGCACGGTCGTCCGCCACCCGAGGACCGGACCGGCGGTCATCACCGCGACCACCATGGCGGTGAGCAGCACGCCGGCGGTGGCCTTCCCGACGCCCTCGCCCTGGACGAAGAACGGATAGCCCCAGAGCAGGCCGAGCACGGTCGCGCTGAACTGGGTGGAGAAGTGGATCCAGAAGCCGAGCCGGGTGCCGGGATGCGCCCACGACTCCGCCAGGCTCGCCCGCACCTCCGCCAGCGACAGCGACGCTCCACGCAGGCTGCGCACGCCCGGCCCGTCGCGCACGACCACGACCAGCGCCAGCACCATCACGACGCCCAGTGACGCGGCGAGGAGGTACGACCGGGTCCAGCCCAGGTGCGAGAGCGCCCAGGTCATCGGGACGGCGGCGATGATCGCGCCGAGCTGGCCGAGCACGCCGGTGAGCTGGACGACCACCGGGATCCGCCGGGGTGCGAACCAGGTGCTCACCAGGCGGAGCACGCACAGAAAGGTCATCGCGTCGCCCATGCCCACGAAGAGCCGCGCGCAGAGGGCGAGCGGGTAGGTGTTCGCGAAGGCGAACCCGGCCTGCGCACAGGTCAGCACCGTCGCACCGACGATCAGGACCGCGCGCGACCCGAACCGGTCGACCAGGAGACCGACCGGGATCTGCATCACGGCGTAGACGAGCAGCTGGAGCATCGTGAAGGTCCCCAGCTGGGCCGCGGAGATGTGGAACCGCTCGGCGGCCACCAGGCCGGCCACGGCCAGCGACGACCGGTGGAACACGGCCAGGAGGTACACCAGGAGGCCGACCACCCAGACGGTCACCGCCTGCCGGAGCGGCGGGTCCCCGGCCGCATCCGCACTGCGTGCCGAGTCGTCCACGGCGACATGCTCGCAGGAGCACGATGGCTTCCCGGAGCTGCTGGCCGAGCAACGTCGTCCAGAACGCGGTGGTCGCGGCTCCTGAGGACGAGGAAGAGACGCTGCCGGAGGCCCTCTCTCCGGCAGCGTCCCAGGACCCTCAGTGCTCCCTCAGGGCTCCCTCAGCAGAGGATCGGCAGCAGCGTGCACACCAGGCCGCCTCCGCCGCCACCGAGGGTGCTGTTGAGCAGGTCGCTCACCAGCCCGGTCACGTCGGTCACCAGACCGAGCGCCGCGCTCGAGTCGAGCGCGCCCGGCAGGACCAGACCACCGCCGCCCGCCGTGGCCAGCTGGGCGAGGATGTTGGCAAGGACGCCGCCGGTCAGGTCGGAGCTCGAGGTGCTGGCCAGCACCTGCTGGAGCTGGGCCGACGAGAACTGGCCACCGAGCAGGTTGCTCAGCGTGGTCGCATCGAGGCTGCTGCCGTTGACCGCCGTGAGCATCGAGGTCAGCTGCGACGCATCGAACTGCGACGACAGGCCCGGGATCAACGCGTCCAGCAGGTCGGTCAGCTGGGTCGGGCTCAGCGACGTCCCGCCCTGGCCGGCAGCGACGAGGAGCAGGTTGAGCAGCCCGCCGAGCTGGCTCGGGTCGAGGGAACCGAACATCCCGGCGATCGTCTGGAGCAGGTCCGTCGGGTCGAAGGAGCCCGGGACCGGGAATCCGCCGCCGAGCCCACTGAGCTCGCTGATGATGTTCTCCGCCAGCGCGAGAACCAGCTCCGGGCTCGCCGAACCGCCGAGGAGCGACTGCAGCTCGGCCGGCGAGAACACGCTTCCCAGCAGGATGGTTGCATCGTCGAGCGAGAGTGCACCCGTGTTGAACCCGCCGAGCAGCGAGGTCAGCTGGGTCGGGCTGAGGCTGCTGCCCACGCCGGGCAGCAGCCGGTCGAGCAGCGCAGCAAGCTGGGTCGCGTCGATCAGCTGGGTCAGGGTCCCCGTCGCGGTCACGAGCAGGTCCATCTTCTGCCCGGTACCGGTCGCACGCGCAGTCGAGGTGGGCGAGGAGCACGCGTAGCCCACGCGGGCGGTCTGGAGCTCCACGTTGTGCGAGCGTGCGGCGTACCGGTGCCGCCACCGCTTGAGCACCTTCTTCGCCTTGTGGATCCTGGCGTGCCGGTGGGTGTGCTTTGCCTTGCGCAGCTTCTTGCGCGCCTTGGCCACCTTCTTGTGCGCCTTGGCCTTGCTGGTCCTGGCCGAGGCCAGGGCGGCCTGGGCCGATGCGCACTCGGCGCTGATGCCGGGCCGCTCGGGTGCCACCGGCGAGGCGGTGGCCGTGGTCAGCGCGGCTGGTGCCAGCGCCAGTGAGCCGGCCATCGCGACGATGGCCGCGACCGAAGCCGCTCGAAGTCTTGACTGCATGCGAAACCTTCCGACGTCAAACCCCCGTCAGGCCTCACATCGGCCGATGACGGGGGGGACCTGAGCGGTTCCGTCGGCCCTTCTGACACCGTGGGTGCCATGCCAGAGTCTCCCGAAGCCCTGTATGCCCGCGTGCTCGACCAGGTCGGTGAGTCCGGGCGGCTGCCGATGTCACCAGTGGCCGAGTGGGAGGTGTTCCCATGGGAGGTCGTCGACGGCGAGCTCGTGGCGAAGGTGCTCGGCGCCCCGGTCGCATCCGAGGCGCCACGCACCGGGGACCCGGGCGGCGACCCCTGCCCGACCTGTGCGGGCGCCCGTGCGGAGTCCCGGATCTGGGAGAACGAGCGCTGGACGCTGCGCCCCGTCCACCGCGGCGGGATGCCGCTGGTGCTCTTCCTCGAACCTCGCGAGCACCTCGACCTCACCGACCTCGACGACGACCTGGCCGCCGAGAACGGTCGGCTGACCGTGTGGATCAGCCGGATCATGAGCAACCTGCCGCACGTCGGCCGGGTGCACGTGATGCGCGTCGGCGACGGCGCCGCACACCTGCACTGGTGGTTCATCGCGCGCCCGGAGCGGTTCCCCGGCATCCTCGGCTCGATGGCGATGGAGTGGGACGAGATGCTCCCGCCGCCGCCGGAGGAGATCTGGCGTGCAGACCTCAAGACAGTCGCGGACCGGCTCGCGACCCACGACGGGCAGGCGCTGGTCTGAGGACGAGGCGCGCAGCGCCGTTCAGCGCGCTGCCCGGCCCCCGCCCTTCACGTCCACGTAGCGGCGCAGGTGGTCGTCGAGCATCCTGATCGCTGCCGCGCCACGCAGGCCGCTCGGGTCGGTGAGCATGTGCAGCAACATCCCGTCGACGAGCGCCGTGGTCACCGCTGCCACTTCCTTCGGGTCGAAGTCGGTCACGGCCTCGCCGGCTTCCTGCGCAGTCTGGAACACCATGGCGCACCGACCTCGCATCTCACCGAGGAGCTCGCGCTGGACCTCGGCGAGCCGGGGAGTCACCGCGGCGCGCGCGGCGAAGGCGAGGTAGACCCGGCTCTCGCGGCGGCGCAGGTCGTCGAGGGGGAGGAACTCGTGCAGCGCGTGCCGCAGCACCTCGGTGACCGTCGCGGCGCCCTGCGCGCCCGCGGCTCGATCGGACATCCGACCCAGGATGTGCCGGAACGCCATCTCGAGCATCTCGTCCTTGGACCGGCAGTAGTACTGCACGGTCCCGACCGACACGCCTGCCTCGGCGGCGACCTCGCGGATGCTGACCCGGTCGAGCCCTCGTTCGGCGGTGATCGCGACGAGAGCGTCGAGAAGGCGGTCCCTGGGTGACTCGGTCATCGGCGCGCACCGCTCCGCTCGGTTGTTAATACGAATGTATTGGACAGTCGTATTATACGGTCGTATGGTTCCAGTATGGCTCAACTCGGACTCGGACCGGACCTGACCCGCTCGTTGCGCGCGGGCAATCGACTGAGTGCCTTCGGCAGACACCGCTGCGTGCGGCTCGGACTGGTCGGGTGGGTCGCCACCAGTGTGGGCGTGGTCGCCCTGGGCGGTGGACACCTCCCGTTCCATGCCTCGAAGCTCGCGGACCCGCCGACCGTGGGCGCGGTGCTGCAGACCGACGCGATGCTCCTCGAGGTCTTCGCCTTGATGGGTGTCGTGCACCTCCTCACGCGGCAGCGACCGGAGCCCGACGTCGCCGCACGGGCACCTACACGTCAGCAGGCGTCCCTGGAGACGGCCCTGGTACTGGCGTACGGGACGCTCGCGATGGTCGGTGGCTACCTCGTCGGGCATGCCCTCGGCTGGCACGCGTTCGGGTTCCACCTCGACGGAATGGTCATCCGCACCGGGCAGGCCGTGGTCCCCGGAGAAGCACTCGGCTGGGCGGCGTACAACCTCGCGGCCTACGCCGTGGTGCCCTACCTCTTCCTGCGGCGGCGCTACACCACCGAACAGCTCAGCCTGCACTCCTCGGACCGGCGCGGAGACGTCAGGGTCATCGTCGTGGTGCTGATGATCGAGTCCACGGTGCAGCTCCTCCTCGATCCCGAGGTCCTCCACCTCGGCGCTCGCCAGCTCGTCCTCGGCGTGCCGTTGACGTTCGCGGTCTCGTTCGCCGGCACCGTGCTTCCGACGATGGTGTTCGTCTACTGCATCCTCACACCGCGCTACCTGCGCCTCACGGGTTCGTTCCCCGCGACGGTGATGCTGGGCGGACTGACCTACGCGTCGCTGCACGTCCTGGACGGCTGGACCAATCGCACCTCGCCCACCGACGCGCTGTTGTCCACGGCCTACGTCCTGCTCTTCTACACCGCACCGGGGATGTTCAAGACCTTCATCACGTTGCGCACCGGCAATGCGTGGGCGCACGTCTGGGCCTACCACGCGATCGCCCCGCACACGCTGATCGATACGCCCCTGTTCGTCAAGATCTTCGGAATCAGGTGATCTCATGAATGCATCAGAAACGCCCCGCGCGACCCGGCCGAGCGTGCTCGTCATCGGTGCCGGCGGCGCCCTGGGCACACTCGTCGTCGACTCGTTCCACCGCGCCGGGTGGGCCGTCCACCGTGGTGGCCGCATCGCCGGCAGCGCGCCGGACTTCCGGTACGTCGACCTGGCGGCCCCCGCCACCGTCCCGCCGGCGCTCGAGGGAGTCGACCTCGTCGTCAGCACGGTCCCGGACTCGACCCTGACCGCCGAACGACACGTGCTGGCGCACGGTGGCGCGATGATCAACGTGTCGGCGGGCCCGGCTGCCGCACTGACCGAGCTCCGCGAGGAGGCCGGGACTCGTGGCACCGTCTTGATGAACGCAGGCATCGCCCCCGGTGTCACGAACCTGGTCGCCGCGTCCCTGCTCGAGGAGCACCCGGACGCGGACGAGCTCGAGATGGTGTTCACGGTGACGACCAAGGGCAGCGGAGGGAAGGCTTCCGGCGACTTCGCCCACCGCGGTCTGACCAGGTCCGGTCGCCATCGGGTCGCCACCGTGGCGCTGGCACCGCCGTTCGGGACGCAGCCGGTCCTCGGTTTCGCCGAGTCGGACCAAGGCTGGCTCGGCGCGGTCGCCTCCTCGGTCACCGTGCGTACCTACCTCTGCCTCGCCGAGCGGCCGGCCCAGCGCGTCATGTTGGCGCTGAACCGCACCGGCCTGATCGCACGGTTGCCTCGGGCGGCGTTCCGCACGCGCGGCGGGCCGACGGTCGAGGGCGCGAGCAGGGAACCCGTCGCCCACCAGGTCACGGCGCTGTCCGGCGGAAAGCAGCTGGCGACTCGGACCATCCGCGGGAGTGGCGACTTCCGCATGGCCGCGGACTCCACGGTGCTGTTCGCCGAGGCCCTGCTCGGCCGGGACGGCGGCCCCAGGGTCGAGGCGGGCGCCTGGTCCCCGGAAGAGGTGCTCACCCTCCCGCGGCTCGCCGGCCCGATGGCGGCGGCCGGAATCTCGGTCGAGGCACCCGAATACGGGTGTACCTGAGGATTCGGGCGGTGTCGCCGGCGCTCGCACTGCGCGGCGCGCGCCTCGGCCCCGCGGGCCCGCGCGGTCACCGGCGGTCGTTGCTCCAGTCGACGAAGCCGGTCGGGTCGTGGCGACCCATGCTGGCGTGCTCGAACAGGCCGTGCCCGGCCTGCCCGTCGCAGGTCGCGCGGGCGCAGTGGTCGACGACGCCGAACGGGATCCGCCCCGCAACGTCGGGAGCAGTGAGGTCGTAGCTGACCCGCTCGACGAAGCCGGCGCCCTTCCACTGTCCGTGGCTCCAGTCCGGATCGCCGCCGTACCCTCCGCCGACGTGCAGCACCACGTTGGTGCGGGTCTCGACCTCGATCACGACCGGCTTGCCGGCGGCGTCGGTCCCGGAGATCCGCGCGCGCTCGGGGTGGCGGGTGCCGGGCGCGTAGTCGATGTCGACCCGCGGCCAGCCGAGCTGCTCGACCCGCCCGTCGTTCCAGACCCGGGTCGCGTCGTTGAGCGTCCGGAAGCCGTCGTGCCGCTCCTGGATGATCACCACCACCGAGAAGTCCTCGAAGCGCATCGGCACGTAGAGCCACCAGAAGCCCTCCATCGGCGGGTCCTGCGGCCGGCCCGCGGGCTCGGCCTCGCCGACCGGGCGGATCCCCCACGACCGGTCCCGGCTGCCCATCCAGGCGTCGGGCGAGATCGACGTCTCCTCGCCGTCGACCAGCAGGGTGCCGCTCCAGCGACCCGAGCTGGGCGAACCGCTGGGCGTCCAGCGTCGGCCGGACGTCACTGGCGAGCATCACGTGCGGCAGCTCCTGGACCACGTCGAAGGAGCCCTCCCAGGTCAGGTCGAAGCCGATGCCCTCGGTCTCCTCCAGCACCAGGCGGATCCGGCGCAGTGGCTCGAGGACCTCGACGCGGTAGCCGCCGACTCGCTGGTCGAGCCGGTCGTGGTCGATCGCGTCGGAGAGGTGGACGGCGGTCTGGGAGTCACCGTTGCGGAGCACGACGTAGGCGTCCTTGACCCCGAGGTTCGGGTAGTACCCGAGGCCGGTGACCAGCATCGGTCGCGCCCGAGACGGTGTCCATCGCGTTGAAGTAGCAGCGGTCGTAGAAGTTGCGGTCACTGCTCGCGACCCGTGTGATCGGCAGCGGCGCCTGGTGGATCGGGTACTCGTCGAGCGGGCCGATCATGCCGGGCCCCCGGCGAGGCGCGAGCGCAGCGAGCGGCTTGCTGGGGTGTTCATGCGGGGCCCCCGGCGAGGCGCGAGCGCAGCGAGCGGCTTGCTGGGTGTTCATGCGGGGCCCCCGGCGAGGCGCGAGCGCAGCGAGCGGCTTGCTGGGATGTTCATGCGCCCACCTCATCGAGCAGCCGGGCGAACAGGGGCGCGTGGTGCATAGCGCGTCCGGCGTCTCCGGCAGCTCGATCTCGCCGAAGTGCGCCTGCCGGGCGCCGGTGCGCATGAACACCACCGCCCCAGATCAGGCCGGAGTAGATCTCGAACCAGGCCAGGTCGCCGACCTCGACGCCGGTCAGCTCGGCGTACGTCGCGCGGACGTCGTCCTCGCGGAGCACCTCGGGCAGGCCCGGCAGCTCGAAGGTCTCGGCGAGCGTCTGGAAGACCTGGTGCGCGAAGACCAGCCAGCCGAGGTCGAGCTCTCGCGGTCCGAGTCCGGCCATCTCCCAGTCCAGGACCGCGACCGGCGCGAAGTCGCGGTAGAGCACGTTGCCGATCCGGGCGTCGCCCCACGACAGCACGACGTTGTCGGGCACGTCGGCGGCCGGCCAGTTGCCGTCGAGCCAGGCCAGGGCCCGGTCGACGAGCGCGGACCTGTCCAGATCGGTGACCGCCCACTCGTACCACGAGCGGGTCTTCTCGAAGTGGCGTCGCAACGGCGTCGGACCGTCGTGGTCGCGGTCGTCGAGGAAGGCGAAGGTCTCCGCGGCGTTCGCGATCTGGTGCAGGCCCGCGATCGCCGCCACGGTGCTGTCCTGGAGCCGCCGCCGGTCCTCGGCGGGCGCGTCGAAGAACCAGTTGTCACCGAAGGTGTACGGCATCACGTCGGGCGGCACGATGCCCTCGATGCGCTCCATGAAGAAGAACGGCGCCCCGAGCACGTCGCCGGTCGGCTCCAGCCAGCGCGGCGCCGGCACCGGCACGTCGGTGAGCTCGTGGACCAGCCGGATCGCGTCGTACTGGTGGTCGAGCCGGTACGACGAGAACACCGGCACGTCCTCGGCCGAGGGCGCCATCCGGATCACGAACTCCCCGGTGCGTCGCTCGCCGCCCTCGGTCCAGGTGACGTCGGCCAGGATCGTCTCGCTGGACATGCCGTTGGCGTCCGAGCCCGCGTGCAAGGTCACCTCGGGGTCGGCTCCGGCCGGGAGCTGGGTGGCCAGCCAGGCGGCGACCTGCCCGGCCATCGCCGCAGCATCACGACTGCTCCGCTGCATGGTGAACGGCTCGTCGGGCGCGGCCGGGTCGGCCTCGCCGGCGGCGACGGGATCAGCGGAGTCGGTGGTCACCCCGCCAGAGAACTAGAACGTGTTCTGTTGTGTCAATGGTCACAACGGGCACGTCAGTGGCAGCCGAGCGCGTCGCGGTAGCCGGCGACCGGCGAGCCGCCCTTACCCACGGGCTCGCCCGAGGCGATCGCGTCGGCGTACTGCCACACCACCTCGGGGAAGTCGCCGCGGTCGTCCATGTCCCGCAGGACCTGCCAGTCGTGGCTGGTGGCCAGTGCCGCAGCAGCCCGATCGACGGCGGCGGTGTCGCCGGCGTCGCGAGCGCGCTGCCACTCCTCGATCCAGCCGCACGCGACCATCCCGGTCACGCGAGCACCGAACTGGTAGGAGTCGACGGCGAGGCCGCGGTCGAGCGAGGACGCGTCGAAACCCGGGGGCAGCGGGACCCCGGCGAGCACCGTGCGCAACTGGGCGTCGAGGTTGTCGGCGGTGACCACCGACGGCGGCATCGCCTCGAGCCAGGCGCCGATGTCGACCTGCTCGATGCTGTCCGCCAGGAAGGCCCTGAACGCCGCTTCGTCGCCGATGTTGAAGCCCCGGAGCTCGAGGAACACCTTGCCCTGCGGCGGCAGCAGCACGGCGTGATCGGTCGCGCTGTAGGTGATCATCTGACCGGTCAGACCGAGGGCGCCGACGTGCTGCAGGTGCGCCTCGCCGGCGCGGTCGGCGCGGAAGGTCTCGTACTGGTCGCGCGGGTACCAGGTCACCTCCAGCTGCGGCGCGGCGTTGATGTGCGTCGAACTGCCGGCGAACGACTCGTCGTGCCACTGGTCCGGTCCGAGCTGGAAGGTCATCTCGCCGGCGACGGGATCGAAGCCCTCGACGGTGTGCACCTTCCACCCCGGCGCCGTCACGAGGACGCGAGGGTTCGCACGGGCGACCCGGACCGCTGCAGCCGCATACCTGACCGGCGCGGTGGACACGTCGCCCGCTCCAGGGTCCGTCGCCTCGCCCCGGCCCACTCCCCGGCCGGGCTGGGTGCCGGCCTGGTTGCCGGTCTGGTCGCCGGAGCGATGGTCCGCGATGATCGCGGGTACGCCGATCACGGCCGTCATCGCCGCGGCGGTGGCCACCGAGACCGCCAGCCTGGTCCGCAGTGCGGACGCGTGGCGGCTGCGGCGCCGGCGCCGGCGCGCCAGGGAGAGTCGGTCGACCGGCGGCTGTGCGCAGATCTCCTCGAACAGCGTGTCCTCGGCACCGCCCAGGTCGGTGACGGAGCCCGGCGGGTACGGGTCGCCGGCGCGGACCAGCAGGTCCAGGTCGTGGTCGTTCATCAGCCCTCCTCGAGAGCGAGTCGTGAGTGAGCGGTGCTTCCGCGTGCCACATGTCCGGCGCGCGGCTCCTCGTCACCGAGCAGCTGTCGCAGGCGGCCCGGGCCCGGGAGAGACGCGTGCGGACGGCCGCGGCGCTGATGCCGAGCACGTCCGCGATCTCGCGCGGCTCCAGCTCCTCCCATGCGGTGAGCATCAAGACCTCGCGGTCGAGGTCACCGAGGCGAGCGAGGGCCTGCCGCACCGCCACCTGGGCGGCCACGCCGGCGGCCGGGTCCGGCACCGTCCGCAGGACCTCCGAGCCCGCCAGCCGCTGGCGAAGTGCTTCGCCGAGCCGGTCCCGGCGACGCTCGCCACGGCGCCGGTTCGCGAGGACGTTGCGGGCGACGCCGTACAGCCACAGCCTGCTCTCGTCCCCGGCGGGCAGGTGCGCCCGCCGGCGCCAGGCGACCAGGAACGTGTCGGCGACGACGTCGGCGGCGTCCTCGGGCCGGTCCACCCGGCGCAACGCGTAGGCCAGGAGCGCGTCGAAGTGCCGGGCGTAGAGCACCCGGAATCGGTCGTGGCGATCGGGTCCAGGACGACTCACACCATCTCCATGTCCGGTCACCGCGTGATCGTTACACGCCCCGGACGACGAATCCGGTGGCCCCGGTGACCGCGGCATCGGCGGCGACGACCCGCTCGACCTGGGCCGCCCGCGGCCCGTGGCGACACCAGGCGAGGAGCGCGTCGACCGCGCGCTCGCGGACCCTCGAAGTGTCCGGTCACCGCTCCGTCGGGCTCGTTGTGCACCCAGCCGGCCACGCCGAGCCCCTCGGCCTGCTGCCAGGTGTAGTAGCGGAACGAGACACCTTGCACCCGCCCCGTGATGCGCACGTCGACGGCCTTGGTCATGGCTCCATCATCTCGACGGACCGGCTCGACCGGCTCGTAGGCTGGCCCCATGACCGTCGTGAAGATCAACGCCATCACCGTGCCACCCGAGGCCGGCCCGGAGCTGGAGCGACGGTTCGCCGCGCGCGCCGGCACCGTCGACGGCGCTCCGGGCTTCCTCGGCTTCCAGCTGCTGCGACCGGTCGCCGGCGACGACCGCTACTTCGTGGTCACCCACTGGGCCGACGACGCCTCCTACGAGGCCTGGCGCGACGGTGACTCCCGGGCCGCGCACGCCGGCGAGCACGGCAAGCCGGTGGCCAGCGGCGCCGAACCTGCTGGAGTTCGAGGTGGTGCTGGACGTCAAGCCGCGCGACTGACCCTCGCTGCTCAGAGGATCGCGCCCGGCGAGTACGCCGCGGCGGCAGGGTCGGTGGCCACGACCTCCTCGATCCGGCGTACGACGGCCTGCACCTGGGCCACGGCGGCGCCGGTGAACTCGATCGGGTCCGCCACCAGCGCGTCGATCTGCGTCGCGGGTCAGGCCGAGCCGCGGGTCGGCGGCGAGCCGGTCGAAGAGGTCGTTGTCGGTCCGGCCCTGGCGCATCTCGAGGGCGACGCCGACGGCATGCTCCTTGATCGCCTCGTGGGCCTCCTCGCGGCCGACGCCGTTGCGCACCGCGGTCATCAGCACCTTGGTGGTGGTCAGGAACGGCAGGTAGCGGTCCAGCTCGCGCTGGATCACCGCCGGGAACGCGCCGAACTCGTCGAGCACGGTGAGGAAGGTCTGGAACAGCCCGTCGCAGGCGAAGAACGCGTCCGGCAGCGCAACCCGGCGGACCACGGAGCAGGAGACGTCGCCCTCGTTCCACTGGTCGCCGGCCAGCTCGCCGACCATCGAGAGCTGACCGCGCAGCACCACGGCGAGGCCGTTGACCCGCTCGCAGGAGCGGGTGTTCATCTTGTGCGGCATCGCCGAGGACCCGACCTGGCCCTCCTTGAAGCCCTCGGTGACCAGCTCGAGGCCGGCCATCAGCCGGATCGTGGTGGCGAGGTTCGAGGGGGCCGGCGACGACCTGCACGAGCGCGGAGACGACGTCGAAGTCCAGCGAGCGCGGGTAGACCTGGCCGACGCTGGTGAGCACCCGCTCGAAGCCCAGGTGCGCGGCCACCCGCTGCTCGAGCGAGGCGAGCCGGTCGGCGTCGCCGTCGAGCAGGTCGAGCATGTCCTGGGCGGTGCCCATCGGGCCCTTGATGCCGCGCAGCGGATAGCGCGCGAGCAGGTCGTCGAGCCGCTCGAGCGCCACCAGCATCTCGTCGGCGACGGTGGCGAACCGCTTGCCCAGCGTGGTCGCCTGGGCGGCGACGTTGTGCGAGCGCCCGGCCATCACCGCGCCTCGTGCTCGCTCGGCGAGCCGGCCGAGCCGGGCCAGCGTCGCCACCACGCGCTGCCGCACCAGCCGCAGCGACTGGCGCACCTGGAGCTGCTCGACGTTCTCGGTCAGGTCGCGCGAGGTCATCCCCTTGTGGATGTGCTCGTGCCCGGCGAGGGCGCTGAACTCCTCGATCCGCGCCTTCACGTCGTGGCGGGTGACCCGCTCCCGGGCGGCGATCGACTCCAGGTCGACCTTGTCGACCACGGCCTCGTAGTCCTCGATGACGCCGTCGGGGACCTCGACGCCGAGGTCGCGCTGGGCCTTCAGCACGGCGATCCACAGCTGACGCTCGAGCACGATCTTGTGCTCCGGGGACCAGATCGCGGCGAGGTCGGCGCCGGCGTACCGGGTGGCCAGGACGTTGGGGACGCTCATGGCGGCTGCGCAATTCTCCCACGTGCGGGCGCCGATGGCCCGCTGTCGGCGCGGTGTGCGAGATTCGTGACCATGGCCATGGCTCCGACCGTCCGGAGGTCCCGCCTCGCCGTGGGTCGAGCGCCTGCGCGAGCTCCTGGACTTCCCCGAGTGCGTCGGAGCAGGCCGCGTGGACCGGCGTCGCGCTGGCGGGTCGGCGCGGCGACGGTGGCGCACGTGTTCGGCGGCGAGGACCAGCTGCTTCCGGATCACCTTCCGGGCCGAGCCCGACGAGGTGATGGCCTTCGAGCACCTCGGTGCGCCGTACTTCCGGGCGTCGTGGGGTCGCAACGTCGTCGGCCTGCTGCTCGACGACGACACCGACTGGGAGGAGCTCGCCGAGCTGCTCACCGACTCCTACTGCCTCCAGGCGCCGGTCGCGCTGCGGCACGGGCGCCGAGGTCTGACGCCCGGGCTCCCGAGGTGGACCGTGAGCCGGCGCACCGGGCGCCCGCGGCGCGATGTCGGTGCGGTACTGCGGCCCGGGAAGTCGATCGCCCGCACCCCCGCGTAGGCGCGCTCGCGGGCCGCGGCAACGTCGCCCCCGACCGCGGTGACCGCGAGCACCCGCCCGCCGGCCGTGACCAGACCGCCGTCGGCGAGCGCGGTGCCGGCGTGGAGCACGTCGCACCCGGACGCCTCGGCCTGCCTCGATGCCGGTGATCGGTCACCACTGCGCGACGACTCGGGGTAGCCCGCGCTCGCCATCACCACCGCGACCGCCGCGCCCGGCTTCCAGCGCGGTGGTGCGACGTCGTCCAGGTTGCCGTCGGCGGCGGCCTTGAGCAGCGCGCCGAGCGGCGAGTCGAGCAGGGCGAGCAGCGGCTGGGTCTCCGGGTCGCCGAACCTGACGTTGAACTCGATGACTCGCACGCCGCGCGAGGTCAGCGCGAGGCCGGCGTACAGCAGACCGGAGAACGGGACGCCGCGGCGAGCCATCTCGTCGACGGTGGGCTGGAGCACCCTCTTCGATGACCTCGTCGACGAGACCCGGCGGGCGCCCACGGCAGCGGGGTGTAGGCGCCCATGCCACCGGTGTTCGGCCCCGCGGTCGCCGTCGAAGATCCGCTTGAAGTCCTGGGCCGGCTGTAGCGGGTGGACCGTGGTGACGGCGGTCCCGTCGTGGCTGCACAGCGCGAACAGCGACACCTCCGGACCGTCGAGGTACTCCTCGACGACGACGCGCCCGCACGCTTCGGCGTGGGCCAGCGCGAGGTCACGATCGTCGGTCACCACGACGCCCTTGCCGGCCGCCAGGCCGTCGTCCTTCACGACGTACGGCGGGCCGAACGCGTCCAGCGCCGCCTCCGCCTCGGCTCGGCGTCGTGCACACGTGGGCGAGCGCGGTCGGCACCTCGGCAGCGGCCATCACGTCCTTGGCGAAGGCCTTGGACCCCTCGAGCCGGGCAGCCTCGGCCGACGGACCGAAGCAGGAGATGCCGCGTGCCCGCACCGCGTCGGCGACTCCGGCGACGAGCGGTGCCTCCGGCCCGACCACGACGAGGTCGACGCCGAGCCGCTCGGCCAGGCCCGCGACCTGCGTCGCCGTCCATCGGGTCGACCGCGTGCAGCGTCGCGACCGCCGCGATGCCGGGGTTGCCGGGCGCTGCGTGCACCTCGGTGACCGATGGGTCGCGAGACAGCGCGAGCGCGAGTGCGTGCTCGCGACCACCGGTGCCGATCACGAGGGTCTTCACGGGTGGGGATCCTAGCGAGCCCGGCCGGCCCGACGGTCACGCGAGGTCTGGCACCGGCACGCACGCGCGGATCGACCCACCGACATCGTCGGCGTACCCGGTCGACCGCGAGGACATACGCTCGGCGATCACTCGGCACGCCGATCTGACAGGGCGTCCGATCAGTTTGTCGAATGCGCCCGGATTCCGTCACAGTAGGTCCGTGAGCGAGCAGGTGCGCAGCTACGGCGGCAAGACCGCCGACGAGCGCACCACGGAGCGACGGGCCCGACTGGTCGCCGCCACGGTGGAGGTGCTGGACTCGCGCGGCGTGGCGCGGACCACGATGACCTCGATCTGCGCCGCCGCCGGGCTGACCGAGCGGTACTTCTACGAGAGCTTCGCCAACCTCGACGACGCGCTGCTCGCGGCCATCGACGACGTCGCGGAGGAGATCGCAGAGCTGGCCGTGTCCACCCTCGCCGCCACCGAGGGCTCGCCCCGCGACCGGCTGCACACGGTGATGCGGGCCTTCGTCGACCTCCTGTCGCGCTCCCCCACCCGAGCCCGGGTGGTGGTGCTCCACTCGACCGGCAACACCCGACTGCGAGCCCGCCGGCACGAGCTGGTCGCGGCGTTCGCCGATCTGGTCGCGCGCGAGGCTGCCGGGCTCTACGGCGAGGACGTCTGGCCGGCCGAGCGTGCCCGGATCCACGGCCTGGTGTACATCGCCGGCCTGGCCGAGCTGGTCGGTGCCTGGCTCACGGGCGCCATGAAGCTGAGCGAGGACGAGCTCGTCGAGGCCGCAGAGGTCTTGTTCGAGGCCGTCACCCGACGCGTCGACTGACCGACGCGGAGTACGCCGCTGAGCGGTACCGCAGGATCGGGTCGTCGGAGAGCTCGATCCCGTCGACGACGCGCGTCGGGTCGAACACCACCACCTCGCCCTCCTGCTCGCGCTCGGGATCCGGACCGGTGACCTCGAGCGTGCCGGCGTCGAAGAAGTCGGTCTTCCACACCGACATCGGGTCGTGCGGGTCGTCCCCAGGCCCGGCCTGCTGCACCTCGAGCGTGAAGCGCACGGGGTGCGCTGCCAGCCGAGCGAGGATCTCCTCGCGCAGCCGGTCCGGTCCCGTGAACTCGCCGTCCGGCCGGTCCTCGCGGCCGCCCTGGGGTGTCAACCGGTAGCGCACCCACGTCTCCGCGCCGTCCGCGGCGATCCACTTGTAGGCGTGCACCGGGTAGTAGGTCACCTCGGCGAAGGAGTACGGCGACACCAGCGCCTTCGCGCGCACACCGGCGATGATCGCAGGGATCGAGTCGGGGTGCCGGGCAAGGAACAACGGCATCCTGAGCGGATTCGCGGCCGCCTGGACCAGCTCGAGGAACGCCTCGGGGGTGCGCACGTTGAACCGGGGAGCGGTCTGCCCGAGGAGGTCGGTCGCGGTGCCGTCAGGGAGCCGGAACGACACCGCCATCCCCCGCACGTCCGGGGCCTTGTCGGGGACCTTCGGGTTGCCGCCTCCGTTGGACCAACGCACCCGGATCGGCACCGGGTCTCCCTGCAGGTGACCGGCCCGCGACAGCGCCCGCGCAGCGGGTGTGGCGGTGAAGGTGCCCGCGTAGAACGCCCCCTTCGCGTGCAGGGCGCGGCGGCCGGCGTGGTCGCCGAAGACCGCCTTGATCCCGTCGACCATCTTCTCAGGCTCGAGCAATGGATCCTCCTGCGGTCGGCCCCTCGGCAGGATCCTACGGGGCGCGTTTCGCCTGCGGCGGGCGTGTGCCTGCGGCGCGGGGGGTCCGATGGGTTTCGCCTGCGGCGCGGCGTGTGCGCCTGCGGCGCACGGTGCCGGTGCGTGGGTTGGGTGGGCCGTCGGGTCGGTCCGGCCTCCGGTCGCTGGGCTCGCCGTGTCGCCCACGGCTCGGTGCCGCTGCCGCCGGTCTGGGCGTGGGCGCCACGCCTCCCTTTACGCTCCACTGCGGCGCGGCCCGCCCCGACGTCCCGCGATCGGCGCACCGACCCCGGGGAGAAGAAGATCAGTGGATGGGTCTGACCGACGTCGTCGGTCGCGACGAGTCGCGGTGACCCATCCGAAGATCTCCACCACCCGGGGACCGGCGGCCCCGAGGCGGGGCGGGGCCCGGTGGCCGCCGATGGCGAACGTCAAGGGGTCGCGTGGCGCCCCAAGACCAAACCCGCGGCAGCGGCACAGAAGTCGGGGCCGTGCTGATCAAAGCGGCATCCCCAGTGAGCGAGGGGGACGCCGGGTCACACCCCCGCACCCACCACACACCGTGCGCGCAGGCGCCCAAGCCGCGCCGCAGGCGCACAAGCCCGCCGCAGGCGAACCGCAGGCGAGACCTACCGCTCGCGAACGACCACCGTCTCCTCGCGGCCCGGGCCGACGCCGACCGCCCAGAACGGGGCGCCGGACATCTCCTCGAGTGCCTGCACGTAGACCTGGGCGTTCTTGGGGAGGTCCTCGAAGGAGCGGCAGCCGGAGATGTCCTCGCCCCAGCCGTCGAAGAACTCATAGACCGGCTTCGCGTGGTGGAAGTCGGTCTGGGTCATCGGCATCTCGTCGTGGCGCACACCGTCGATCTCGTAGGCCACGCACACCGGGATCCGCTCCCAGGAGTCGAGGACGTCCAGCTTGGTGAGGAAGAACTCGGTGAGGCCGTTGACGCGGGCGGCGTACCGCGCCACGACGGCGTCGTACCAGCCGCAGCGCCGGGTGCGGCCGGTCGAGACGCCGACCTCGCCGCCGATGCTGCTGCAGCTTCGCGCCGTCGGCGTCGAACAGCTCGGTCGGGAACGGACCCGACCCGACCCGGGTCGTGTAGGCCTTGATCACGCCGATCACCCGGTCGATGCGGGTCGGCCCGACACCGGCTCCGATGCACACCCCGCCCGCGACCGGGTTGCTGCTGGTCACGAACGGGTAGGTGCCGTGGTCGACGTCGAGCATCGTCGCCTGGGCACCCTCGAAGAGCACCGTCTGCCCCTCGTCGAGGGCGCGGTTGAGCAGCAGGCTGGTGTCGGCGACCATCGGCCGGAGCCGGTCGGCGTAGGACAGCAGCTCCTCGACGACGGCCTCGACCTCGATCGCGCGCCGGTTGTAGATCTTCGAGAGCACCTGGTTGCGCACGTCGAGTGCTGCCTCGACCTTCTCGCGCAAGATGCCCTCGTCGAACAGGTCCGCGATGCGCACCCCGACCCGGTTGACCTTGTCGCCGTACGCCGGGCCGATGCCGCGGCCGGTCGTGCCGATCTGGTTCTTGCCGAGGAAGCGCTCGCTGACCTTGTCGATCGCCACGTGGTACGACGCGATCACGTGCGCGTTCGCGCTGACCAGCGAGCGGCGCCACCTCGACGCCTCGCTCGAGGAGACCGTCGAGCTCGCGGAAGAGCGCCTCCGGCGAGACCACCACGCCGTTGGCGATCACCGAGGTCGCGCCGGGGGTGAGGATGCCGCTGGGCAGCAGGTGGGTGGCGTACTTCTCGCCGTTGACCACGATCGTGTGGCCGGCGTTGTGGCCGCCGCTGGTGCGGACCACGAAGTCGATCGGCTGGCTGGTGGCGAGCAGGTCGGTGGCCTTGCCCTTGCCTTCGTCGCCCCACTGGGCTCCGAGCACCACGATCGCGGGCATGTGCACCCCTTCTGTGCCGATTCTTGGGCGGGTGTCTGCGGGCTGGCACGGCTGAGCTCGGTCACGCAAAAAACAGGAGCCCGGCGTGCAAGCGCACGGGGCTCTTGCGGCCACACGCTACCAAATCGCCGGCGCTCGCCACTCGGACGGGCGGCCCGTCGGCGGCCGTGGACGGACCAGGACGGTCTGACGTACCGTGGCTCGCCGTGGACCCACTCCTGCTGATCACCCACGCCGACGCCGGGGGCGTCCGACGGGCTCGACCGACGCGCTCGAGGTGCTCCACGGGCACACGTCGGTCGAGGTGTGCGAGACCAGCAACCCCGGCGAGCTCGACGGAGCGCTCCACCGCGCCGGGAGCCGACCGATCGTGGTGGCGGGAGGCGACGGGAGCCTGCATGCGGTCGTGGCCACGCTGCACCGGCGCAACGACCTGGCGGGAAGGTGCTCGGCCTGCTGCCGCTGGGCACCGGCAACGACTTCGCCCGCGCGGTCGGGATCCCCCTGGACCCGGTCGAGGCCGCCAAGGCGCTGGTCTCCGGCACCCCACAGCCGATGGACCTGATCGTCGACGAGCTCGGCGAGGTCGTGGTCAACCACGTGCACGCGGGCACCAGCGCCCTGGCCAGCCGGCAGGGCGCGAGCCTGAAGGAGCGTCTGGGCCCGTTCGGCCTCGGCGTGGTCGGCTACCCGCTCGGGGCCGCGCTGGCCGCGGTGCGTCCGCCGACGGTTCGCCTGCACGTCGAGGTCGACGGCGAAGTGGTCTGCCGACGTCGACCGGCAGGTGCTCATGGTCGCCGTCGGCAACGGCGCGAGCGTCGGCGGCGGGACCGAGCTCACCCCGGCCGCAGACCCTCGCGACGGCGCCGTCGACGTGCTGGTCTCGCTGGCCACCTCGCCGACCGCTCGGCTCGGCTACGCCGTCGATCTCGTCCGGCGCCGACACCGGGATCGGCACGACACGGTGTACCTGCGCGGCCGGGAGGTGTCGGTGTCCGGCGAGGAGTTCTGGATCAGCGCCGACGGCGAGATCAGCGGGCCCGAGGGGCGGCGCACCTGGCACGTCGAGCGCGCGGCGTACTCGATGCTGCTGCCGCAGGCCTAGTCACTCATCAGCGCGTCGTACGCCTCCGGGCTGGAGTCGCGCAGGAACGCAGCGCAGCGTTCTTCCTCCGCGGTCTCGCCGATCGCGGCCGCTGCCTTCGCCAGTGCCGCGAGGGCTCGCAGGAAGCCGCGGTTCGGCACGTGCTCCCACGGCACCGGACCCTGCCCCTTCCAGCCGTTGCGGCGCAGCAGATCCAGGCTGCGGTGGTATCCGACGCGTGCGAACGCATAGGCGACCACGTCGTCGGCACCCGCGACGAGCGCGCGCTCGGCCAGCGTGGCCCACGCGAGCGGCGACTCCGGGTGCGCGACGACCACGTCGCGTGGCTCGTCACCGGCCGCGAGCTGTGCGGCCGCCGGGTCCTCCGGAAGCAGCGTCGGGGGTGGGCCGGCCATCAGGTCCTGGAAAGCTCATGGAGTAATTGTCCCTCGTCGGGTGTTGAGTAGGTCCGTGACCCAGACGACGACCCCCGCCGGCCAGCAGTCCCAGCAGCCCGAGGTGAGGCCCTGGCCCGCGCTGTTCGCGCTGGTGCTCGGCTTCTTCATGATCCTGGTCGACCTGACGATCGTCACCGTCGCCACCCCCACGATCATCGACAAGCTCGACGCGAGCGTCAACGAAGCCCTCTGGGTGTCGAGCGCCTACATGCTCGCGTACGCCGTGCCGGTGCTGATCACCGGGCGACTCGGCGACCGCTACGGCTCGAAGAACCTCTACCTCATCGGCCTCACGGTGTTCACCCTGGCGTCGCTGTGGTGCGGTCTCGCCGGGGGCATCACGATGCTGATCATCGCGCGCGTCGTGCAGGGCTTCGGCGCGTCGCTGATCACCCCGCAGACGATGGCGATCATCACCAGGATCTTCCCGGCTGCCGAGCGCGGCAAGGCGATGGCGGTCTGGGGCGCGACCGCCGGTGTCGCGATGGTGGTCGGCCCGATCCTCGGTGGCGTGCTGACCAGCGGCCTCGGCTGGGAGTGGATCTTCTTCGTGAACATCCCGGTCGGCCTCGTCGGCTTCTACCTCGCCGTGCGCAACGTCCCGGCGCTGTCGACCCACGAGCACAAGTTCGACTGGCTCGGCGTCGCCCTGTCCGGTGCCGGGCTGTTCCTGCTCGCGTACGGCATCCAGCAGGGTCACACCGAGCACTGGGCGAGCTGGATCATCGCGATGATCGTCGGCGGCGTCGCCTTCCTCACCGCGTTCGTCTACTGGCAGTCGCGCAACAAGCAGGAGCCGCTGGTGCCGCTGGGCCTGTTCCGCGACCGCAACTTCTCGGTCTCCAACGTCGCGATCACGGTGATGGGCTTCGTCGGGGTCTCGATGGGCTACCCGTTGATGCTGTGGGCGCAGGCAGTGCTCGGCTACTCCGCCACCAAGGCAGCGCTGTTGCTGTTCCCGATGGCGATCATGTCGATCGTGCTGGCCCGGCCCGTGGGCGGGCTCACCGACCGCGTGCACCCGCGGATGATCGTCGGCACCGGCTTCGTGCTGAGCATCATCGGGATGTTCTCGCTGGCGACCCAGCTCAAGGCCGAGACGTCGATCCCGCTGATCGTGGTCTTCCAGGTGATCCTCGGCGCCGGCAACGCGTTCATCTGGGCTCCGACCGCCGCCACCGCCACGCGCAACCTGCCCCTGCAGTTCGCCGGTGCGGGCGCCGGTGTCTACAACGCGACCCGTCAGGTCGGCTCGGTCGTCGGCTCCGCCGCGATCGCGGTGATGATGAGCAGCCGGCTCGCGCACTTCCTGCCGGGCGCCTCCGTGCACGGCGACGCCGGCGCGCAGAAGATCACCGACCCGCACGTCGCCGACGGGTTCGCCAAGGCGATGCAGCAGTCCCTGATGCTGCCGGCCAGCATCTACATCATCGGCCTGATCGCCGTCCTGCTCTACGAGCGCCCCAAGCACACCGGCTACGGCGGCGCCCCCGCCCCCGTCGCCGCTCCCGCGGAGGGGTAGGCGCGGCGGCGCGCGTGACCCTTAGCGCCGCCGCTCACCCGCTGTAACGCGGGGTTAGTGTCGCTGAACAAGTGGCGTACGCCGAACCAAGAGTCCTGGACACCGCGTTACAGCGGACGCGGTGGGGCGATCCGGCTCGCGTCCACACCTGCCCGGTCGCGTGGCGAATCCACCGGCGGGCACGACCCGCTCCGCCGGGGTCGCGCCGGCATCCACCCTCGGCGAATGCGACCTCAGCTGCAAGCTTTCGCCGACCGTCAGGGCGGCGTGGTGACGCGCCGCCAGGCCAAGGCTGCGGGCTACACCGAGCGAGAGCTCCGCACACTCACCGCCGTCAACGGCACCTGGCTCGCGGTGCGACGCGGGGCGTACGTCGAGCGCGACATCTGGGACGCACTCGACCCGTTCGACGGCCGGGCCAGGATGCGCGACCTCGCAGCACACCTCACGATGACGACACCGCACCTGATGAGCCACGACTCCGCCGCCCGCGCTCTCAGGCTCCCGATGTTGCGGCCCGAGCAGGAGCTGGTTCACATCACGCGCTACGGCGTGGGCGGGACCCGGACCGAGCACGGGGTCAAGCACCACATGACCCAGCTCGGCCTCCTGAACACGCGAGTCGTCGACGGGATGCGGGTGACCGGGCTGGCGCGAACAGCGGTCGACCTCGCCCGGGAGCACGGCTTCGTCTGCGGCACGGTCGCGTGCGACGCGGCGCTGGAGGGCGGGCTGGAGATCGCCGACCTCGAGGCCGAGCTCGTGCCGATGTGGTGCTGGCCCGAGGTCACGCAGGCCAGGGCCGCCGTCGCCGCGGCTTGCCCCGGCGCCGAGACGCCGGGTGAGACGCTGACCCGGCTGCTGCTGGTCGAGCTCGACATCGGCGTACCCGAGACGCAATTCCCGGTGCGGATCGGCGAAGGCGTCGCCTGGACAGATCTGCGCATCGGCTGCCACGTCTTCGAGTTCGACGGTCGGGTGAAGTACCGACGTGGCGACCAGGGCGGCGTTGCCGACAGGCCGGTCGAGGACGTGCTCTGGGACGAGCGCACCCGTGAGCGGCTCGTCTGTGCCCAGGGGCTGGGCATGTCCCGGGTGGTGTGGGACGACCTGTTCGGCGCTCGTCGGGAGGAGACGAAGGCGCGATTGAGGTCGGAGTACGACCTTTCGGTCCGGACCCTGGGATGCGTGCTGCCGGACCGCCTGGCTCGATCCGCCGCCGAGATTCGCCGGCGCTGGCCGCGT
Source organism: uncultured Actinomycetota bacterium (assembly GCA_963731485.1). Taxonomy (GTDB): domain Bacteria; phylum Actinomycetota; class Actinomycetes; order Propionibacteriales; family Nocardioidaceae; genus Marmoricola. The sequence continues at coordinate 970,376 of CAVSVQ010000004.1, read as the reverse complement.
CGATCACGGCGACCATGACCGGCGTCGCTCACGCGCTTGTAACGCGGTGTCCACGACGCTTCGTGGCCGGTGTGCCGCTTGTTCAGCGACGATAACCCCGCGTTACAGCTGCGTTCCGCGCGGTCGACGGTGGCGCCGCGACGTCAGCCGATCGAGTGGCCCGTGCTGCGCAGGTTCTCGCAGGCCTCGACGACACGGGCGGCCATGCCGGCCTCGCCGGCCTTGCCCCACGACCGCGGGTCGTAGACCTTCTTGTTGCCGACCTCGCCGTCGACCTTCAAGACGCCGTCGTAGTTGGTGAACATGTGGGCGGCGACCGGGCGGGTGAAGGCGTACTGGGTGTCGGTGTCGACGTTCATCTTGACCACGCCGAAGTCGACGGCGGCCGCGATCTCCTCGGCCGTCGAGCCGGAGCCGCCGTGGAAGACCAGGTCGAGGGGCTTCGCGCCCGGGCCGAAGCCGGCCCCCTCGCCGTACTTGCCGACGATCGCCTCCTGGGCGGCCTTGAGGATCTCCGGGCGCAGCTTGACGTTGCCCGGCTTGTAGACGCCGTGCACGTTGCCGAAGGTCAGCGCGGTCATGTAGCGGCCCTTGTCGCCGAGGCCGAGCGCCTCGACGGTCGCGAGGGCGTCCTCGGGCGTCGTGTAGAGCTTCTCGTCGATCGCGCCGACGATGCCGTCCTCCTCGCCGCCGACCACGCCGACCTCGATCTCGAGGATGATCCGGGCCGCGGCCGCCTTCTCGAGCAGCTCCTGGGCGATCTCGAGGTTCTCCGTGAGCGGTACGGCGGACCCGTCCCACATGTGCGACTGGAACAGCGGCTCCTGGCCGTTCTTCACGCGCTCGATCGAGATGTCGAGCAGCGGGCGGACGAAGCCGTCCAGCTTGTCCTTGGGGCAGTGGTCGGTGTGCAGCGCGATGTTGACCGGGTACTTCTTCGCCACCTCGACGGCGTACGCCGCGAAGGCACTCGACCCGGCCACCATGTCCTTGATCGTCGGCCCGGAGAGGTAGTCGGCACCTCCGGTGGAGACCTGGACGATGCCGTCGGAACCGGCCTCGGCGAAGCCGGCGAGCGCGGCGTTCAGGGTCTGCGACGAAGTCACGTTGATCGCGGGGAAGGCGAAGGCGTTGCCCTTCGCGGTGTCCAGCATCTCGGCGTACTTCTCGGGGGTGGCGATGGGCATGCGAACAACTCCTGGAGAACCGGTCGGATGTCCACAACCCTAGTCGACCTGGAAGTTACCGTTCGGTCATGCTCACGATGACTCCGCAGGCCCGTGCGATCTCGGCGTTCAGCCTCGCGCTCCTGGTCCTCACCGGCTACCTCAACCGGCTCGCGTTCGCCGCCTTCGTGGCGACGGGCGTCGACGTCCCCGGCGGCAAGGGCACGCAGTTCGCGATGAGCCTGCTCACCGTCGTGGTGGCTGGGGCGGTGCTCTGGTTCACCCACGTCGTCGCCGAAGCCGGCGGTCCGGGCTGGGACACGAACCTCGCCCAGGCAGGCCGGCTCATTGCGGCGATCGGCCTTGTCGTCGCGGTGCTCGCCACCCTCGGCACGCTCACCAGCGGCGACACGGCGTTCTACGGCAGCTTCTCGCTGCACTTCTGAGCATCCCGAGCAGTACCACGGGCGGCGACGGCGACCCCGTGTGACGTTGTCCAGTTGTTATACCTAGAACTACAATGCATAGTGGTTCTAGGGAGGACGACACCGTGCGGATCGCGAAGGACCTCGTCGCCGCATCGACGACACCGTTGGTGCTCGGCATCCTCGCCGAGGGCGAAAGCTACGGGTACGCGATCCTCAAGCAGGTCGCAGACCTGTCCGGCGGCCGTCTGGAGTGGACCGACGGCCTGCTGTACCCGCTGCTGCACCGCCTGGAGCGGCTCGGCCACGTCGAGTCGGTCTGGCGCCAGGCCGACGGCGGCCGTCGTCGGAAGTACTACCGGATCACCGAGCAGGGTCGCGCGGAGCTCGACGAGCAGCACCGCCAGTGGTCGACGGTCGTGGAGACCCTGCGGGGCATCTGGGACCACGCCCAGGCACTGCCGCCGGCACCGCGCCCGGCGTGGGCGGACTGACCGATGGCCTCCGGATCCGGCGCCGTCGAGGCCCAGGTGGCCGCATGGCTCGCCTACATGCACCGTCGCCGCGAGCTGAGCCCGGCCGACGCCGAGGAGCTCGAGGACCACCTGAGGTCCCGGATGGCCGACCTGGCCGACGCCGGTCTGGACCCGGACGAGGCCTTCCTCGTCGCGGTCAAGCGCATGGGCAGCCTCGACGCGCTGACCCGTCGAGTTCGCCCGCGAGCACTCCGACCGGCTCTGGAAGCAGCTCGTCCTCGTCGAGAGCGCGGACACGGTGCGCGGGCGCGCCGTCGGGGCGATGCTCGTCTGGACCGTCGTGGCCGCGGTCGCGATCAAGATCCCGGCAGCCGCCGGCCTGTCGATCGACCACGACGCCGACGTCTACGGCCGCAACGCCGGCCTGCTCGCGCTGCTGCCGCTCGCCGGCTACCTGATCGGGACCCGTCGGGTCGGCCGACGTGCGCTCACCCTGGCCGGAGCAATGTTCGCCGTCGGCGCGGTCGCGGTGAATGCCTACCCACTGAGCCACGACGCACCCGTCACGGTGCTGGTCGGCGTGCACCTGCCGATCGCGTTGTGGATCGCGGTCGGACTGCTGTACGGCGACACCGACCTCCGGAGCGGCCTTGTGTCGATGGACTTCATGCCGCTTCACCGGCGAGTGGGTGGTCTACATGGCCCTGCTCGCACTCGGGGGCGGCGTCCTCGTCGGCCTCACCGTCGGCGGCTTCGAGGCCGCCGGGGTCGACGCCGAGGTCTTCGTGACCCAGTGGCTGCTGCCCTGCGGCGCGGTCGGTGCGGTCGTCGTGGCAGCGTGGCTGGTCGGAGGCGAAGAAGAGCGTCGTGGAAAACATGGCTCCGGTGCTCGGCAAGGTCTTCACACCGTTGTTCGTCGCGACCCTCACTGCTGCTCGTGGTCGCGATCGTGGCCAACGGCATCGACGTTGACCGGGACGCCCTGATCCTCTTCGACCTGGTGCTCGCCGTCGTGCTCGGCCTGATCGTCTACGGGTTCTCGGCGAGAGACGCGGCGGCTCCGCCGGCGTTCTTCGACCGACTGCAGCTCGGCCTCGTTGCCGCGACCCTGCTCGTCGACGTGCTCGTGCTCGTCGCCCTTGCGGGCGGCTCTCCGACTTCGGCTTCAGTCCGAACCGCACCGCGGCCCTCGGCGAGAACCTCGTCCTCCTCGGCAACCTCGGCTGGTCGGCGTGGCTGCTGCTCGGCTTCGTGCGCGGCCGGTCACTGTTCTCGCCGCTCGAGTCGTGGCAGACCCGGTACACCTGGGTGTCGCCGCCTGGGCCTGGCTCGTCGTTCTCGCCTTCCCGCTGGTCTTCGGCTTCGACGCGACCCCGCGCGTCTACTTCTAGGGCGAACTGAGTCGGGAACAGCCCCAGCCCCGCCAGGCGTCCTCGCCGCTCAGGTCGGCGTGCGCCGGATCCAGGCGTGCATCGCGATCGCGGCGGCGGCAGAGGCGTTGATCGAGCGGGTGGAGCCGAACTGGGCGATCGAGAACGTGCCGTCGCAGGCCTCGCGGGCCGCCTCCGAGAGCCCCGGCCCCTCCTGGCCGAACAGGAAGCAGACCCGGCGCGGCAGCCGCCATCGTCTCCAGGTGCGCCGAGCCGGGCAGGTTGTCGATGCCGAGCAGGCGCACGTCGCCGCTCGTGCAGGTAGGCCGCCAGGTCGTCGGCCGTCGGGTGGTGCCGCACGTGCTGGTAGCGGTCGGTGACCATGGCGCCGCGCCGGTTCCACCGGCGGTTGCCGACGATGTGCACCTCGGCGGCCAGGAACGCGTTCGCGGTGCGCACGATCGTGCCGATGTTGAAGTCGTGGCGCCAGTTCTCGATCGCGACGTGGAAGTCGTGCCGGCGGGTGTCGAGGTCGGCGACGATCGCCTCGACCGTCCAGTAGCGGTAGCGGTCGACGACGTTGCGCCGGTCGCCCTCGCGCGAGCAGCTCCGGGTCGTAGCTGCGGGCCCTCGGGCCACGGGCCCGGCCCAGGGCCCGACGCCGACCTCGGCCGGGCCGTACGGCATCGGGTCGTACGGCGCCCGCGGCTCGTCGCCGACTCGACCCGGCTCGTCACCGGGCTCGTCCACCGCGCAATCGCGGGCAGCCGAGGATCGTCACCCGCGAGTCACCGGCATGTCAGCCACGCGTCAGGTGCAGGCCGGATATCCTCAGCGCGGTGATCCCGCGCCCTACGTGCTCCGCAGCTCGCTCGGCATGGGCTGGATGGACCCCAACTGGCTGGCTCGGACCAGTTCGGCCAGGAGTTCTTCTGGGTCAGCGCTGGCGATCATCTTCGCCGAGTGCGGGCTGTTCTTCCCGTTCCTGCCCGGCGACACCCTGCTGTTCGCGATCGGGCTGTTCATCTCCGGCGACAAGATCGACGTGCTGCCCGGGGGCACGGCGTCGACCTCCTCGCCGCGCTCGTGCTCCTGATCGTCGGCGGCTTCCTCGGCAACGTCGTCGGCTACGAGATCGGCCGCAAGATCGGGCCGCCGCTCTTCGAGCGCGACGGCCGGATCCTCAAGCGGAAGTACCTGACCAGACGCACGCGTTCTTCGAGCAAGCACGGCAACAAGGCGCTGGTGATCGGCCGGTTCGTGCCGTTCGTGCGCACCTACGTCACCGTCGTCGCCGGCGTCGCGCTGATGGAGCCGGCGTCGCTTCCTGGTCTGGAGCGCGGTCGGGGCGGTGCCTGGGTGGTCGTCGGTGACCTGCTCGGGCTACTTCCTCGGCTCGGCGTTCCCGAGCCTGGCGAGCAACATCGACAAGGCGATCATCGTGATCCTGGCGTTCTCGGTCGTCCCGGTCGCCTACGAGTGGCGCAAGCACGCGTCGGGAGCATCGCGTCGCGATCGCCGAGGAGATCCGGCACCCGGACGCGACGCCGCGCCCTCAGACGTCGAGGTCTGAGATCCCGACCGCGTAGCGGTACTCCAGACCCTCGGCCTCGACCGCCTGGCGGGCGCCGGTGTCGCGGTCGACGATCGACCGCGACGCCGACGACCTCGGCGCCGGCCTCGCGCGCAGCGCCTGCACCGCCTCGAGCACCGAGCCGCCGGTGGTCGAGGTGTCCTCCACGGCGAGCACCCGGCGACCCGCGACCGGCGGGCCCTCGATCAGCTTCTGCAGCCCGTGCACCTTCTGCTGCCTTGCGGATCACGAACGCGTCGAGCCTGCGGCCCGGCGCCGCGGCCTGGTGCAGCATCGCTACCGCGACCGGGTCCGCACCGAGCGTGAGCCCGCCGACGGCGTCGTAGTCGCAGGTCCGCGGTGAGGTCGAGCATCACCCGGCCGATCGCGGGCAGCGGCCTCGGCGTCGAGGGTGACCCGGCGCATGTCGACGTAGTAGTCGGCCTCGCGGCCCGAGGACAGCGTCACCCGGCCGCGCGACGACTGCCTTGCGGTTGACCTGGTCGAGGAGGACGTCGCGATCAGCCATGCGCGCAGCGACGAGCGAGGTCGGCCGATCGCCCAGCGCGAGCCGACGAAGTCGAGCACGACGAGCCGGTCATCCGGCTGGCCCGCCCGTCGAGCCGCGGGCTTGCGCCACGGTCTTCCGCTCCGCCTTGACCAGGTGGCCGAAGGCGATCATCCGGTTGTCGGTGTGGAAGATCTCCGAGCAGGTGGTCAGCGTGATCAGCCGCTGGCCGGGCTCCTGCGCGGGCGGCTGCACCCCGCCGGGTCGGGGTTGTGCGGCACCGGGTCGAGCACCCAGGTGCCGGTGAACGGGATCACCAGGTCGTTCGGGTTGGTGTCGAGCCGGTAGGTGTAGGTGAACTTCGCGCGGTCTCCACGATCACCTTGTCGCCCGGCCGCAGGTCGGGCATGTGCCGCAGCGGCTCGCCGTGGGTGACCCGGTGCGCCGGCGAGCGCGTAGTTGCCGACCTGGCCGGCGTCCGGCGGTGTCCTCGAAGTGACCGAAGGCCCCTTGTCGAGCACGTCGCCTTGTCGGTGCCCTCGAGCACCGGGACGACGTACCCCTTGCCGAACTTCGGGATCCGGATCAGCGCGCGAGGCCTCCCCTTCGGGACGAACTTGTCGCAGCCCTTGCCGTGCCCGAGCCCAGTCCTCCTGCAGCTGCGCTGGTGATCTCGCGCTGGTGCCGCTTCGGCGACCCAGTTGGTGCCCCAGAACTGCCAGGCGACGTAGCCGAGCAGGCCGAGCCCGGCGAGGATCAGGCCGATGCCGATCCAGAAGGTGATCCGCCGGCCCGTGCTCCGGCCGTCCTGTCCGGCTGTCCTTCCGGCCCTCCGTTCCGGCCGTTCTTCCGGGCGGCGCGACGTCCTCGCGGAGACGACGCCGCCTCGTCCGGCGACCCGTCCGGCCGCGCGTCCGGCCGGGCCTCGGACTCATCCACTGGGGTGTCCACCACGTCGTCTTCAACGAGGTCGTCCGGAGATACGTCACGCGCACCGTCTGCGGGGTCCCTCGACGTCACTCACGCGGACATTGTGAACTATGCCCATGCACACACACGCACGCCGCCTGCGACGGGGTCGGCAGCACGATCTTCGCGGAGATGTCCGCCCTGGCCGTGCGGACCGGATCGGTGAACCTCGGCCAGGGCTTCCCCGACGAGGACGGGCCGGCCGAGGTGATCGAGGCGGCCGTCGACGGCCCTGCGTGGTGGCCGCAACCAGTACCCACCCGGACATGGCACCCCGGAGCTGCTCGACGCGGTGATCGGCCACCAGCAGCGGCACTACGGCCTCGACCCTCGACCGGAGCCAGGTGGTCGCCACCACGGGCGCCACCGAGGCGGTCGCGGCCGCCCTGCTCGGGCTGGTCGATCCCGGCGACGAGGTCGTGGTGCTCGAGCCCTACTACGACTCCTACGTCGCGATGATCCAGTTCGCCGGCGGCGTACGCCGTCCGGTGACGCTGCGGGCGCCCGACTTCCGGCTCGACGCCGACGAGCTCGCGGCCGCGGTCACGGACCGCACCCGCCTGATCCTGCTGAACACGCCCGCACAACCCCACCGGCACCGTGCTGACCCGTGACCGAGCTCGAGGCGGTCGCGGCCGTGGCGATCGAGCACGACCTGGTGGTGGTCACCGACGAGGTCTACGAGCACCTCACCTTCGGCCAGCCGCACGTTCCGCTGGCCACCCTGCCCGGGATGTTCGACCGCACGGTGACGATCTCGAGCGCCGGGAAGACCTTCTCGCTCACCGGCTGGAAGGTCGGCTGGGCGAGCGGTCCGGCCGACCTGGTCGCGGCGGTCGAGGGCGCCAAGAACTGGTTGAGCTACTCCTCCGGCGCGCCGCTGCAGCCCGCCGTCGCGGTCGCGCTCGACCGAGCACGACGCCTTCCACCGAGCCGCTCGCCGCGGACCTGCCGCGAGCGTCGCGACCGGCTCTGCTCCGGGCCTGGCGGCAGCTCGGAATGCGGGTGTTCGAACCGGCGGGCACCTACTTCGTCGACCACCGACGTCTCGGCGTACGGACACGTCGACGGTCGCGCGTTCTGCGACGCGCTGCCCGAGCTCGCCGGCGGTCGTCGCGATCCCCGTCCCAGGTCTTCTACGACGACCACGACGAGGGCCGGCACCTCGTGCGCTGGGCGTTCTGCAAGCAGCGCGAGGTCATCGACGAGGGCCTGCGCCGACTGGCCGCAGCCGACCTCGCGCGCCCGCTGAGCCGCGCCAGCTACCAGACCGGCGGCTTGCCGGCGGGCTGGTCCGCGGACGGCTGGTCGGCCGGTGGTGGCGGGGGCGGCGCTGCGGCCGGAGGCGCCCAGGCCCCGGGCCCGTCGGCGGGCGGCCAGCCAGGAGCACCGCCCAGAGAACCGCCCAGAGAACCGCCCAGAGAACCGCCCGGAGGACCGCCCCGCCAGGGCGGCTGTGCCGGAGGCCCCTGGCTGCGGACCCAGGCTCTGCTCGGCGGCTGCAGGAGAAGCACGAACGCCGTGACGCAGGCAGCCAGGTGCAGCAGCGAGAACGGCAGCGCGAGCGCCTCGAAGGCCGCGGCCGCACCGATCGACACCAGGAGCAGCACCCACGCCCAGGCGTGCCGGCGCCACGTGAGGACGGCCAGCAGCGCCGCGGCCAGGCACCACAGGAGGACGACCGCGCTCATCGCGACGAGAACGCCGATGAGCTCGTTGTCGGTCAGGCCGGCGGCGCGGATGTCCGGGTTGTCGTGGAGCAGGTCGACGACCTCGCCCCGGTCGACCGCGATCGCCACCAGCAGGAGGAGGTAGAGCCCTCCCGTGAGCAGGCTGAAGACCCAGGTCAGGATGCACGCCACCTTGACCTGGGTGGGAACGCGGCCGCCCGTCGCGGGAGGGTAGGGCGAGGGCGGTTGGGGGACAGGCGGCGGGCCCCAGGAGGTGGCTGGGGTGGCCGGCGGGTAGGAGGACTGGCGTGGCCCCGCGGACGGACCCGGGTACGACGGGGTCGCAGGCTGCCCCCAACCGTGGGTCGGAGACGGCGCGTCGGAGGGCGTGGCGTCGGGCGCCGCGCTCGGCCAGGCAGGCTGCCCCGACGGGTCGCCGTTCCCGTCTCGATGCGGCTCGGCGGCCGTCCCGACCGGTTCTGTCCCCGGTGGGACGGGTGACGTGCCGCCTCGGAGGGTGTCGGGGGCCGACCGGCGAACCAGTCGCGGGCCGGACGAGTCCAGAGCAGTCCGGTCGAGACGCCGACGACGACCCCGAGCAGCCCACCCGACGACCGGGGCGGTGAGCACGACGGGGACCGCCGCCACGGTCAGAGCGAGGCGGGCCCGGGCATGGCGCTGCAGCACGAAGATGCCGAGGACACCGGTCACCGCGGCAGCGGCCCCCGCGACGAAGAGGCTTGCCCTGATCAGGCTGAGCGCGTCGTCGACGGTGATCCCGAGTCCCTTGGCCCAGCCGTCGGTCAGGGCCGCGGTGAGCGCATCCCGGGTCGCCACGGACCGCAGCGTCGCCATCCGGTCGAACACCGCGACGACGAGGACGGCCGAGGCGATCGGGATCGCCCAGCCGCCGACGGTGACCTCGCGGGGTCGAGGTCCGGGCGCGGTGCTGCTCATGTGTCCATTCAACCTGACCGCGCCCAGTGCGCCCGCCGTTGGTCCTAGGCTTCGACCTGTGACGCCCTCCGGGTTCCGGTCCGACGCCGACGCCCTGCGCGTGCTGGCCACCGTGCTCCGAGTGAGGCCACGGACGGTGACCGAGCTGCGGTCGATCCGGGGCATCCCGGTCGAGCGCCTCGACGGGATCCTGTCGCGGTTCGCGGCAGCGGGGTTCGTCGTCATCGACGGCGACAGACTCGAGGTCAGGTCCCCCGACCACGTGCTGGAGATGCAGGCGACCGCCCTCGCCGATCTCACCGCGCTCTTCCCCGCCCTCAGCGAGGAGTGGCAACGCGGCGCGACACCGGAGGGCCGGCTCGACGTCGAGCTCGTGCACGGCCACGAGGAGCAGTGGCTGGCCTGGGCCCGGCATGCCGCGGTGACGCCTCCGCGAGCCCCGCTGAACCTGTACCCGAACCTCGAGGTGCTTCGCGACGTGATTGTGCCCGACGTCGAGCGGGTGGTCGCCGACTACCGATCAGGCCTGCGCGCACGCGCGGTCGTGGTGGGAGCTGCCGTGGTGACTGCCGAGGACCGGCTGGTCGTCGAGACGCTCAGCCGCGCGGGAATGGAGGTCCGCCTCGCGCGAGCGCTGGACAGCTGGGTGTACGCCGACCCCGGCGTGCTCAGCGCACTGCCGGTGATCTGGGGCGAGCACCCGCCCACGAGCATCATGATCATCCGCGACCCGGCCATCACGGCGGTCGTCTCGGCGTACGCCGAGCTGATCTGGGCCGGTGCCACCCCGTACGCCGAGCCGACGCCAGAGTGGGCCGACGTGCTCCGGATGCTCGCGCTCGGACTGTCCGACAGCGCGATCGCGTCGGCGCAGGGCACCTCGTTGCGCACCGTGCAGCGCAGGGTGGCCGAGGCGATGTCGCACTACGCCGTCGACTCACGCTTCGAGCTCGGTGCCGCCTGGGCGTTCGACGGCGGCGCTCAGGCCGGGTTCAGCAGGTAGGCGAACGGCGAGCCCTCAACGGTGAGCATGAGTGTCCGGTCGGCGCAGGTGTAGGTCATCGGGTGATCGCCGATCTCGCCGGTCGGCGCCTGGAACGGCGCCTGGGCGGCGCGGCCGTTGATCGTGAACCGGGTGGTGCCGTGGATCCCCCCGGCCCACGGTCCGTCGGCGACCAGCTTGTTGCCGACGTCGCGCCACGTCCCGGAAGCGGAGCCGCGATGACGCTGGACCATCTGCATCGTGAGGCCGCTGCTCATGTCCACCGTCATCGTCGTGACGGTGGTGTCGGTGAACGTGGCATGCAGCGAGCCGTCGACGGTGAGGGTCTGAGATCCCGTGATGTGCACACCGGTCACGTTGATCCCGCGCATCAGGGCCGGGAACTGACTCTCGAGGTCGGTCAGGTTGACCGTCCACGGACTCCCACCCACCAGGCACGCCAGATCGGGAGAACCGGACAGTGTCGGCTCGTCGGTGGGCACACCGGTGGGCGGCGACGCCGTGGGCGTGCCGGACGCATTCGTCGTGGTCGTCGCGCCTGCCTGCTCGGGGTCACCACCACCCCCGCACCCCGCGGCGCCGAGGAGCGCACCGATCAGCACCACCGCCGCCATGGGTCTCACGCGACGAGGCTAGGGGGCCCGGTCCGGCCGCGTAGGCGGAACCGGCGGCAGATCCACGCCATGTCGTGCATCCGCCGCCGGCGCGCTCCGCGCTCAGCCGCTGACGCGCAGCGCGAGCCCGTCGCCCTCGGCGTCGACGACGACGTGCTGGCCGTCGAGCACCTGGCCGCCGATCAGCATCCGCGCCAGCGGGTCGCCGATCGCGGTCTGCACCAGCCGGCGCAGCGGCCGGGCGCCGTACGCCGGGTCGTAGCCGTGGTCGGTCAGCCACATGCGTGCAGCGTCGGTCACCTCGACGGTGATCCGGCGGGCGGCGAGCCGCTGGTCGAACGCCTTGAGCTGAAGGTCGACGATGTGGGCGAGCTGGTCCTTGTCCAGCGCGTCGAACATCACGATCTCGTCGAGCCGGTTGAGGAACTCCGGCTTGAACGCCTGGCGCACCGGCCACCATCACCGACTCGCGCTTCGCCTCCTCGTCCAGCAACGGGTCGACCAGGAACTGCGAGCCGAGGTTGCTGGTCAGGATCAGCACGGTGTTGCGGAAGTCGACCGTGCGGCCCTGGCCGTCGGTGAGCCGCCCGTCGTCGAGCACCTGCAGCAGGATGTCGAAGACCTCGGGGTGGGCCTTCTCGACCTCGTCGAGCAGCACGATCGAGTACGGCCGGCGCCGGACCGCCTCGGTCAGCTGGCCGCCCTCCTCGTAGCCGACGTAGCCCGGAGGGGCACCGACCAGGCGGGCCACCGAGTGCTTCTCGGAGTACTCGCTCATGTCGACGCGCACGATCGCCCGCTCGTCGTCGAACAGGAAGTCCGCCAGCGACTTGGCCAGCTCGGTCTTGCCGACGCCGGTCGGGCCGAGGAACAGGAAGCTGCCGGTCGGCCGGTTCGGGTCGGAGATGCCGGCACGCGAGCGGCGTACGGCGTCGGAGACCGCGGTGACCGCGGCCTGCTGGCCGACCAGCCGCTCGCCGATGATGTCCTCCATCCGGAGCAGCTTGGCGGTCTCGCCCTCGAGCAGGCGGCCGGTCGGGATGCCGGTCCAGGCCTCGACCACCTCGGCGATCTCCTCGGGGCCGACCTCCTCGCGGACCATCGGGTTCTCGATCGTCTCCGCCTCGTCGGCGGCCTCGATCTGCTTCTCCAGAGCGGGGATCCGGCCGTAGAGGATCTCCGAGGCCGCGGCCAGGTCGCCCTCACGCTGCAGCCGCTCGGCCTCGACGCGGAGCGCGTCGATCTGCTTGCGGATCTCGCCGGAGCCCTCGAGCGAGGCCTTCTCCCGCTCCCAGCGGGTCTCGAGGCCGCGCAGCTCCTCCTGCCGGTCGGCGAGGTCGCTGCGCAGCTTCTCCAGCCGGTCGCGGGAGGCGTCGTCGGTCTCCCGCTCGAGCGCGAGCTCCTCCATCTTCATCCGGTCGACCGCGCGCCGCAGCTGGTCGATCTCGACCGGCGAGGACTCGATCTCCATCCGCAGCCGCGAGGCGGACTCGTCGACGAGGTCGATCGCCTTGTCCGGCAGCTGGCGGCCCGGGATGTAGCGGTCGGACAGCATCGCGGCCGCGACCAGAGCCGCGTCGGTGATCTTCACGCCGTGGTGGGCTTCGTACTTCTCCTGCAGGCCGCGCAGGATCGCGACGGTGTCCTCGACGCTGGGCTCGCCGACGAAGACCTGCTGGAAGCGCCGCTCCAGAGCCGGGTCCTTCTCGATCCGCTCGCGGTACTCGTCCAGCGTGGTCGCGCCGATCAGCCGCAGCTCGCCGCGGGCGAGCATCGGCTTGAGCATGTTGCCGGCGTCCATCGCGGAGTCGCCGCCGGCACCCGCGCCGACGACGGTGTGCAGCTCGTCGATGAAGGTGATCACCTGGCCCTCGGCCGACTTGATCTCCTCGAGCACGGCCTTGAGCCGCTCCTCGAACTCGCCGCGGTACTTCGCGCCGGCGACCATCGCGGCCAGGTCGAGGCTGAGCAGCCGGCGCCCCTTCAGGGAGTCGGGCACGTCGCCGTCGACGATCCGCTGGGCGAGGCCCTCCACGACGGCGGTCTTGCCGACGCCGGGCTCGCCGATCAGCACCGGGTTGTTCTTGGTACGCCGGGACAGCACCTGGATCACCCGGCGGATCTCGGCGTCGCGGCCGATCACCGGGTCGAGCCTGCCCTCCTCGGCGCGCGCGGTCAGGTCGACGGCGTACTTCTCCAGCGCCTCGTAGGACGCCTCGGCATCCTGGCTGGTCACCCGCCGGTTGCCGCGGACCGCGGTGATCGCCTCGCGCAGGGCGGGCTCGGCGGCACCGGCGCGTGCGAGCGCCTCCTTGACCGGGCTGTCCACGATCGCGAGGGCGAGCAGCAGGTGCTCGGTCGCGACGTACTCGTCATCCATCCCGGTGGCCAGCTCGAGGGCCTTGGCGAGCACCCGGGTCAGCGCCGGCGAGGTGGTCGGAGTCTGGACGGTCGCACCGGACGCCTTCGGCAGCCGGACCGCCAGCTCGTCGATCTCCGCGCCGAGCTTGTCGACCTCGACACCGGACTTCTGCAGCAGCGACGGGGTGATCCCGCCGTCCTGACGCAGCAGCGCGAAGGCCAGGTGCACCGGCTCGATCTGCGCGTTGCCGGCAGCCACGGCCGCGGTGTGGGCAGCGTTGATCACCTCGACGCTGCGCGAGGTGAACTTCGATCCGTCCATTCAGGCACTCCCCCTCGGGCTCATGACTCGATCGTGGCGGATCCGGTCGGATCCGTCACTAGTCCCAACGTCCTGAAAGTTGAGTCCATTCCACTCAACTCTGACTCTCACGGCTCTGACTGTCGGTCACCCCCGCCCAGGTCGACTCGGTGCCGGCGCGCCCATACCTGGGCATGCCCATCTTCGTCGTTCACCCTGTCGGCGAGCAGCCGGAGGCCCTCAGGATCTGCAGGCGGCGCCGTGCCCACCACGCCGGCCCCGGCAGACCCGTCGACCACCTCGGAAGAAGGCAGTACATGCGCTCGTTCAAGACACTGCTCACCGTCATCGGCGCCGCTGCGGTGCTGGTCCTTGCGGCCAACACCGTCGCCCTCGGCGCCACTGGGCACGCGCTGATCGCCGGCAAGGCGAACAAGACCCGAAAGGCCACCGTGCTCAAGCGCACGAACAGCGGGCCGGTCCTGAGTCTCCGCGCGAAGCGGCCCACTGCGGCACCGCTCACCACCAACGCGACCGGCAAGGTCACGAACCTGAACGCCGACCGGCTGGACGGGCACGACTCCTCCGATCTGCTCACCTCGACCTACACGTGGACCAAGGAGATCGTCGGGCCGACGGACCAGGTGGACGTGACCGTGCCTCTGGCGCCGGGGCGGTACGTCGTCGGGTACGACGCCTTCCTCGTCGCGGGCGGGACCGACGACGGCACGGCAGGTTGCTTCGTCCTGCGCAACAGGTCGGGCGTGAGCACCTACTACGCCGAGACTCGGCAGGCGACGCGGTCGCTCTCCACGCCGTCGCTCTCAGGTTCGGGCGTCGTCGAAGTCGCCCCCGGCGACGACGTCGCCCTGACCTGCTTCGCCTCGGCGAAGTTCTCCACCCTGTCCGCCGAGCCGATCCAGATCTACGCGATCAGGACGGCCACTGTGGGCGGCGGCGCGTTGCGGGTCGCGCCGCCCAGGGCGCGGATCTCCCACTGACGCCCGCGGCACCCCCGGTCTCCCTCCGACGGAAGGAACGCACATGCGCACCCTGAGGACCCTGCTCACCACGATCGGCGCGGCCGTCGTGCTCGCGCTCGCCGCCAACACCGTCGCCCTGGGCGCGACCGGTCATGCCCTGATCCTCGGCAAGACGAGCAAGACCTCGAGGATCACCACGCTCAAGCGAACCGGCGACGGCCCAGCCCTGAAGCTGCACACCAGGACGTCGAGCTCGGCACCGTTCGCCACCAACGCCCACGGAAAGGTCGTCAACCTCGACGCCGACACCGTCGACGGACTCGACGCCAGCGTGCTGCGCAACCACAGCATCGTGTTCACCGGCATAAAGGCCACGCCGGGCAGCAACTTCGCGGGGAGCATCTCCGTGCCGGACGGCACCTATGCGTTCAGCTACTCGGCTCTCCTCGACGGCGCGGAGAGCGGCTCCGCGTTCTGCGCGCTGTACCGCCTGAACAGCACCACCACCGTCAGCGTCGTGGGCACCGCTCAGGTCCAGGCCGGAACCGCGCCCCCAGGCCTGGCCGCCGCCGGCGTGATCACCAAGAACGCCGGGGAGACGCTGGCGTTCGTGTGCAGCGCGGACAGCCCGTTCACCACCGAGGCGCTGGCGCCGATCCAGCTGGTGATGACCCCGACCGCAGTGACCAGTGCCAAGTCGTTCGGCGCCCCGCCGCCCGCGGTCCAGCGCGCCACGACGCCCTGACCCGGCCAGCCCCCCCCCCGCGGGACACGACGAGGGCGCTCGCATCGCGAGGATGCGAGCGCCCCGTCACGGCGACGCCGGAGCGGCACGGCGTACGGCGACCTCCGGCGTGCGGCGGCTCAGGCCGAGATCGCCTTGCTGTCGTCGGCCGTGCCCATCTGGATCTCGATCTTGCGCGGCTTCGCCTTCTCGGCCACCGGCACCCGGAGGCGCAGGACGCCGTCCGCGTACGCCGCCTCGATGTGCTCGAGGTCGAGGTTGTCGCCGAGGACCAGCTGCCGGCTGAACAGGCCCCTCGGCCGCTCGCTGGCGAGCATCTCCCAGTCGCCGTTGCGAGCGACCCGCTCGGCCTTGACGGTCAAGACGTTGCGCTCGACATCGAGGTCGATGGTCTCCTTCGCCACACCGGGGAGGTCGAACTCGAGGACGAAGACATCGCCCTCCCGCCAGGCGTCCATCGGCATCACTGCCGGACGGTTGGTCGTGCCGGTGCCACCCAGGAGCTGCTGGGCAAGCCGGTCGAACTCACGGAACGGATCTGTGGTGCGCAGCAACATCGCGGGACTTTCCTTTCTCGTGCTTCGTGCTTCGCGCTGGGCAGGATCTGATCCTGCCGTTACACTTTTCTTATAACTCACGCCAGCGGTTCACGCAAGTCCCCAATGCCTGCAGGAGGTGGCGAGGTGCGCAACCGGCAGCACGCGCTGTACGCCATCTCGGTCGCTGCCGAGTTGTCCGGCACCGGGATCCAGAACCTCCGCGTGTACGAACGCCGCGGACTTGTCGATCCCGAGCGCACGGCCGGCGGCACCCGCCGCTACAGCGAGGAGGACGTCGAGCGCCTCGTCCGCATCCGGGAGCTTCTCGACGCCGGCCTGAACCTCGCCGGCATCGAGCGGGTCCTGGAGCTCGAGGACGAGGTCCAACGCCTCCGCGACCGGCGCTGACGAGCTGGGCCCAGGCATGAGCCGAACTCGGCAATCGGGGCCCGGACTGCACGAGCCGGCGGCATCCAACACAACCAGCACGGACACAGCGAGTCCATAGCGAGTGTTGGCTATTGAGGGTCATCGCAACGGATCGCTTTGATCGATCCACGTCGCCCCAGTCTCGGTATTCACATGCGTGTCGATGGGGGCGTTCATGCTCAACGACCCAGGGGAGCAACGCACCATGCAGAAGGTCAAGACATTGTTCACCGTGATCGGCGCGGTCACCGTGCTGGTCCTCGCGGGCAACACGGTGTCCGTCGCAACGACCGGTCACTCGTTCATCCTCGGCCACAAGAACAAGGCCTCCAAGATCACCAAGCTGATCCGGACCACATCGGGCCCGACGCTGAAGCTCAAGACCACGTCGTCCTCGGCCGCACCGCTGGCGGTCAACGGCTCCGGCAAGGTCACCAATCTCAACGCCGACAAGCTCGATGGTCTGGACTCGAGCCAGCTGACCACCACGACCACGGTGCTGACCAACACGGACACGACCACGAACCTCGGCACGATCCACTTCTTCAACTTCACCCTGGCACCGGGGACGTACAACATCGACTACTCGATCGGTCTGGAGTCGTTCACGGCGAGCACTGCATTCCAGGCCGTGTGCGGCATCGTCGACCAGGACAACTTCAACATCGCCACGAACTTCGGGTGGGACAGCGGCAACTTCGACGGGACCCACCTCGCCGGCGCGTGGATGAGCGGCGGCGGCACCCGGACGTTGTCCGGCACGGGTCACCTGGCGTTGTTCTGCAACTCCGGCGGTGTCGACGCCAAGCTGGAGGACGAGGTCGGACTGAAGATCGAGATCACCAAGATCAACAGCCGTACCACCGGTTCGGTGGCGAGCCGCATAGCGCCCAAGGGAGCGCGCCTGGCCGAGCACTGACCGAGCTCATCAGGACGGGCCCAGCCGGTTTGGCTGGGCCGGTTCTGTGCGTCAGTCCTCCGGCACGCCCTGCTCGGGCAGGTCGGCCTGCTCGCCCTCGTCGACCAGGCAGGTGCGGCAGAAGTCGACGCCGAAGGGCGTGAGGTGGATCGATCGGCGCACCACCTTGGGGAATCGCACCGAGTGCATCGCCTCGAGGACGTCCGGCTGGGCCTCGACGACCTGGTACTCCAGCGGGTCCTCGAGCTGCTCGCGGGAGAACCAGATCAGCCCGAGCCGGAACAGGTTGTTGAGGTACGCCGGCACCTCGTCGAGGTAGCGCACGCCGGCGCGCGGGCCGATCATCGTCAGTCCGCCGGCGATCAGCGACGAGCTCACCATCCCGACCGGCCCGCCGGTGCGGACGTCGACCGACGGCTGCGGGCCGCCGCGCAGCAGCAGCAGCAGGATCCGGGCCTCGTCGGGGGCGAGCTCCTCCAGGATCCGCCCGTACGCCGGGTGCGCCTCGTCCTCGCTCCACACGTCGCGGGACCGACGCAGCAGGTCCTCGCCGCGCTCGCGCAGCGTCAGCTCGCGCTGTCGCTCGTCCGGCTCCTCGCCCAGGGACATCATCGAGCACAGCGAGACCGTCGCCTGCAGCAGCGCCCGCGGGCAGCGGCACGCCGCTGGACACCGCCGACGCGACGCTCGAGATCGCCCGGGTCGCCTCGGCGACGTCCTCGGCCACCCCACGGACGAGCTCGCCGGCCGCGGCCGGATCGGTCACCGCCCGGGCCAGGTTGCGCGCGGAGCGCGCGCCCGAGCCGACCGCCCAGGAGGCCGAGCGCAGCCACGCCGTCCCGGCGATCCGGGCCACCCCCGGCAGCGCCTCGGCGGCGCCCTCCCACACCGCCGGCGCCCGGTCGGGTCTCGCCTCGTGACTCGCTCATGACCCGCCCACTCCGAAGATCGCCAGGTGGATGCAGACCCGCCCGCGAAGCCCATGATCGCGCCGTGGGCGTAGAGCATCCACTCGTCCTCCTTGATCGCCGATCGCATCATCTCCACGAAGTCCCGCGGCGGCAGCTCCTTGGTGCGCACGGCCACCAGCGTGCGGATCTTGTCGGCCTGGCGCTTGCTGAACTCCGGGTCGCGGAACGGCGTGATCGTCCGGTCGACCGCCTCGGTGGCGACCGCGTCGCGGATGTTGTCGAAGCGCTTGGTGCCGACCGCGATCCGGACCGCGCCGCGCACCGGGCCGGCCGCCTGGTCGATCGCGGGCCGCATCGCGGTGGCGAGCATCTGCCGGGTCCGGTCGCCCCGCGGGCCGTCGAGCAGGAAGTCGCCGATCCGCTCGAGGGTGATCACGTCGTCGGCGATGATCTGGGCGTAGACCTCCGCGGCCTCGTCCTGGCGGCGCAGGAACAGGCCGTGCCAGCTTGATGCCCGAGGATCCGCTTCGGCTCGGGCGGCTCGAAGATCAGCCACATGCCCAACGCGTTGGTGGTCCAGCCGACCAGCACGCCCAGCACGGGCAGCAGCCACCACAGCCCGAACCAGTGGTCGACGATCGCCACCGGGATGCCGAGCAGGAACCCGAAGATGAACCCGAAGGCGACCATCAGGTTCAGCTCCTTCTGGCCGAAGTCGCGGAAGATCCGCACCACCAGCGCCGGGTTGGCGCGGAAGTGCTCGATCACCATCACCTTCGGGTCGAGCAGCTGGTCGATGTGCACGCCGATCTCGTCGGTGATGCTCGCGTACGACGGTCGGCAGCTGGGCCTGCACCCGCGCGATGATCGCCTGCCGGGCCGGGCGCGGGAGGTCGCGCCACAGGTTCGGGTGCTCGCGCGCCATGATGTCTTCGATCATCTTCGGCATGTCCGGCTCGAAGACGGTGACGATGTGCTCGGCGATCTGGTCCGGCTCGAGCTGCTGGTAGAACTCCGCCGGCGTCCCGAGCTTGGCGATCGCCTTGTCCACGGCGATGCTGCCCATCTTCGCCGCCCGCGCCGGCACGATGCCCTGCCAGCCGATCCCGCCCTGGAGGAAGCCCGGGCACCTCCTGCACCTTGCGCGGCAGCACCCGGGAGAGCTGGCGCAGGCCGGGCACCGTGACGCCGTGGAACTGCACCGGCGAGAACAGCATGATCAGGCCGGTCCAGTTGATCAGCCAGCCGATGACGCCGGTGAAGACCGGGATGGTGGCGATGTGGATCCAGCCGTGCAGGTCGACGTCGGTGAAGAACCAGTCGATCTCCAGTGCCGCCACGGCGTGCGCCCCACATCCTGTCGCGCCGACCCGGTCCGGGTCGTCGCTGACACTAACGGCTCGGCGGCGCTCGGGGTCACTGAGCGTCCGCGCCTCGATCGGCGCCCATGCACCTCGCACGCGAGTCGGCGTTCGTCGCCCATATTGACCATCGCATGTGGCCCGATCGGGCCAGGACCCAGTGACCAACGGCCAGTATCTATCGCACCCGCGCAGCGCTCTGATGGACATGGACTCGGGCACGGCGTCTGGGTTGTCATCACCGGAAGAGCAGAGCATGCGACTCAAGACCGTACTGACTACCGTCTTCGTGGCCATGATGCTGGTCATCGCCACCGACTACGCGTCGTTCGCTGCGAATGCGGCGCTCCCTCATCCTCGGACACAAGAACACGGCCACCAAGAGCACCAAGCTGGTCCGGACCAAGCCCGGCCCCGCGCTCAAGCTGAAGACCAAGTCCGCGAGCAACCCGCCATTCGCGACCAACGCGCGTGGCAAGGTCGGCAACCTGAATGCCGACATGCTCGACGGCGATCTGGAGCTCCACCGACCTGCGGACGAAGAGCTACGTGTTCACCTCGTCCTTCTCCGACCAGTCATACGTGTCGTTGACCCTGCCCGTCCCGAACGGCACCTACCTGGTCAGCTACTCCAACTTCTTCTCAGGCATGGGCTCGTCTCCGATCCAGTGCTTCGTCCAGCAGGACAACGCCACCGGGACGGACCCGATCAGTGGCTGGTCCTCGATCATCTACACCAACGATGACTCCTGGAAGCCGGCACTGACCGGTACGGGCCTCGCCACGAAGTCTGTGACGTCGCAGATCGTCGTCGTCTGCGGCACCTCGTTCGGCGGGGCCACCTTCTCGACCTCTACCGCCGCACCGATGGAGGTCATCGCGACGCCGACGACAATCGCCGGCCAGAGCGCACTCACGCCGGGATCGCCCTCGCTCCGCGGCGCTCCCAAGCGGCTGCAGCGCTAGCCGGGCAGCGGCCTCACCACCCACGGCGCCGAAACGGCTCCCGACCGCATCGATCGGGCGCCGTGCGGCCGCCGGACCTCAAACGGCGCCGGGAACGTCTCAGCGGAACGGATCGATCGTGCCTCGCGCGCGGAGCACGGGCAGGTTCGGCCGGCGCTCGCGCAGCGCGGTCACGGCCGCCTCGAGCGCGGCCCGCAGCTCGCGGACCTGGGCCGCGAGCTCGGCGTTGCGCGACCGCAAGGCCGCGACCTGGTTCTCCAGGTCGAGGATCCGGCGTACGCCCTCGAGGCCGATGCCGGCCGCGGTGAGCTCGGCGACCACCCGCAGCAGCTCGATGTCGTTGAGGGAGTACCGACGACCGCCGCCGCCGGTGCGGCCCGGCGACACCAGCCCGGCGCGGTCGTACTGGCGCAGCGTCTGCGGGTGCAGCCCGGTCAGCTCGGCCGCCACGCTGATCACGTAGACCGGCGTGTTCGGCCCCGGGCTGCGGGGATTGCCGCGCGGATCCCGGCTGGCATGGGAGCTCCTGTCGAAGAGTGCCGGCACGCGGGTCACCGCCGGCCGTCGCTTCGCGGTACGCCGTGACCGCTGCCCGAGCGGCGTCGTCGAGCTGCGACGGCACCTGCACCTCGACGGTGACGAGCAGGTCGCCCTTGGTGCCGTCCTTGCGGGCAGCGCCGCGGCCCCGCACCCGGAACACCCGTCCGTTCGGGGTGCCGGCCGGGATCCGCAGCGTCACCGGGCCACCGCCGAGCGTCGGCACCTTGATCTCGGCACCGAGCGCAGCCTCGTCGAAGGTGACCGGCGCGGTCAGCGTCAGGTTGTCGCCCTTGCGGCCGAACAGGGGGTGGTGCCGGACGTGCACGGTGACGAACAGGTCGCCGGCCGGGCCGCCGTTCTCGCCGGGGGCACCCTTGCCCTTGAGCCGGATCCGCTGGCCGCCCTTCACCCCGGCCGGGATCCGCACCTGGAGCGTCCGGCTGGACCGGCCACGACCGGAGCCGTGGCAGGTCGGGCAGGGCTCGTCGTAGATCAGCTGGCGGCCGTGGCACTCCGGGCAGGTCTCGTTCATCGAGAAGGCGCCGCCCATGGTGCTGATCACCATGCCGGCGCCGTCGCAGGTCGGGCAGACGTGCGGGGTCGTCCCCGGCTTGCCCCCGGTGCCCTTGCAGGTCGCGCACGCGGCGTCGGAGGACATCCGCAGCGCCACGGTCGTGCCCTCGACCGCGTCGCTGAAGTCGATCGTGGCCTCGGTCTCGAGATCGGCGCCGCGGGCGGCGCGCCGCGCACCGCCTCCACGCGGGCTGCCACCACCGCCGAACAGGTTGCCGAACAGGTCGGAGATGTCGAACCCACCCGCGCCGCCCGAGCCCGTCGAGGAGCCTCCGAAGCCGCCCGGGAAGTCGAACCC
This sequence comes from uncultured Actinomycetota bacterium, assembly GCA_963731485.1. Lineage (GTDB taxonomy): Bacteria > Actinomycetota > Actinomycetes > Propionibacteriales > Nocardioidaceae > Marmoricola. The sequence goes on along the minus strand of CAVSVQ010000004.1, from coordinate 948,719 downwards.
GCCCCTGCCGCCGGCCGGGAAGCCGCCGGCGAACATGGAGCGCATCTGGTCGTACTCCTTGCGCTTCTCGGCGTCGCCGACGACGTCGTAGGCCTCGGCGACCTGCTTGAAGCGCTCCTCCGCGGCCTTGTCTCCGGGCTTGGAGTCGGGGTGGTGCTCCCGCGCGAGCTTGCGGTAGGCCTTCTTGATGGTGGCGGCGTCGGCGTCCTTGTCGACGCCGAGGACCTGGTAGAAGTCCTTGTTGGCCCAGTCTGCGTTGCCGGCCACGGGTCACCCCCTTCCTCGGTCTCGGGCGGACGGTTTGGTCAGTCGATCGGCTCGGGATCCACCACGAGCACCTGGGCGGCGCGTACGACGCGGTCGCCGATCCGGTAGCCCGCCTTGGCGATGTGCTTGCACGTCACCACCTCGACCTCCGGGTCGGTGCCGACGTGGGACAGCGCCTCGTGGTGGGTCGGGTCGAAGGGATCGCCGGGCTCCCCGAACTTGCTCAGGCCCAGGGCCGTCACGATCCGCTCGAGCTGGTCGGCAACTCCCTTGAATCCGCCCTCGAGCTCGCCGGCCTCCCGAGCGCGGTCGATGCTGTCGAGCACGTCGAGCATCGGGCTGAGCACCGCGAAGACGGCGTTCTCGCGCACCAGGTCACGGTCGCGCTCGACCCGGCGCTTGTAGTTGAGGAACTCCGCCTGCAGGCGCTGCAGGTCGGCCGTGCGCTCCGCCAGCTCACGCTTCAGCCGCGCGCGCTCGTCGGGCTCCTCGGAGGTCGAGCCTGCCTCGACCTCCGACTCGTTCGCCATCTCCGCGGCCGCGTCGCCGAAGCCTGTCCCGGGCGCCGTCGAGCCCGAGGCCGAGCCGCTCGGGACCCCGTCCGGGGTCTCGAGCGGCTCGGCGTCCGGGGCACCGGTGCCCTGGGGCTCTCGTGCGTCAGAGGTCACTTGGCCTCGTCCTCACCCGGCTCATCGACGATCTCGGCGTCGACGACGTCCTCGTCGCCACCCTCGGCGCTCGCGGCGGCACCGGCGTCGGTCGCCTGCTCCGCACTCTCCGCGCCGGCGGCGTACAGCGCCGCGCCCATCTTCTGGCTGGACTCACCGACCTTGGCGATCGCAGCGGCCAGGGCGTCCTTGTCGGCGTCGGCGTCCTCGAGCAGCTTCTTCAGCGCGTCGACGTCGGCCTGGACCTCGGTCTTGACGTCCTCGGGCAGCTTCTCGGCGTTCTCGGAGAGGAACTTCTCCGTCGTGTAGACGAGGCTGTCGGCCTGGTTGCGGGTCTCGACCGCCTCGCGACGCCGGGCGTCCTCCTCGGCGTACTGCTCGGCGTCCTTGACCATCCGGTCGATGTCGTCCTTCGACAGCGCGCTGCCGCCGGAGATCGTCATCGACTGCTCCTTGCCGGTGCCCTGGTCCTTCGCGGAGACGTGCACGATGCCGTTGGCGTCGATGTCGAAGGTGACCTCGATCTTCGGCACACCCCGCGGAGCCGGCGGCAGGCCGGTCAGCTCGAAGTTGCCGAGCGGCTGGTTCTGCGCCCACATCTGGCGCTCGCCCTGGGCCACCTTGATCTCCACCGACGGCTGGTTGTCGTCGGCGGTGGTGAAGATCTCCGACCGCTTCGTCGGGATGGTGGTGTTGCGCTCGATCAGGGTGGTCATCACCCCACCCTTGGTCTCGATGCCGAGGCTCAGCGGGGTGACGTCGAGGAGCAGGACGTCCTTGACCTCGCCCTTGAGGACGCCGGCCTGGAGGGCGGCGCCGACAGCGACGACCTCATCGGGGTTGACGCCCTTGTTGGGCTCCTTGCCGCCGGTCAGCTCGCGGACGACGTCGGCGACAGCGGGCATGCGGGTCGAGCCGCCGACGAGGACGACGTGGTCGATCTTCGCGACGTCGAGCCCGGCATCCTTGATCACCTGCTTGAACGGCGACTTGGTGCGGTCGAGCAGATCGGAGGTCATCTTCTGGAACTCCGAGCGCGTCAGCTTCTCCTCGAAGTGCAGCGGCCCGGACTCGCCGTGGGTGATGTAGGGCAGGTGGATCGTGGTCTCGCTGGAGCTGGACAGCTCGATCTTCGCCTTCTCGGCGGCCTCCTGGAGGCGCTGCAGCGCGATCTTGTCCTGGCTCAGGTCGACGCCGTTGTTGTCCTTGAACTTCTTGACCATCCAGTCGACGATGCGCTGGTCCCAGTCGTCACCACCGAGGTGGTTGTCCCCGCTGGTCGCCTTGACCTCGACCACGCCCTCGCCGATCTCGAGCAGGGACACGTCGAAGGTGCCGCCGCCGAGGTCGAAGACGAGGATGGTCTGGTCCGACTCCCCCTTGTCGAGGCCGTAGGCGAGCGCGGCAGCAGTCGGCTCGTTGACGATCCGGCTCACGTTGAGGCCGGCGATCTCACCGGCCTCCTTGGTGGCCTGGCGCTGCGCGTCGGAGAAGTACGCCGGCACGGTGATCACCGCGTCGGTGACCGGCTCACCGAGGTAGGCCTCGGCGTCCCGCTTCAGCTTCTGCAGGACGAACGCGCTGATCTGCTGCGCGGTGAAGTCCTTGTCGTCGATGCGCGTCTTCCAGTCGGTGCCCATGTGGCGCTTGACCGACCGGATGGTGCGGTCGACGTTCGTGACCGCCTGTCGCTTGGCGACCTCGCCGACGAGCACCTCGCCGGACTTGGCGAAGGCGACGACGGACGGCGTCGTACGCGCGCCCTCGGCGTTCGCGATGACGGTGGGCTCGCCACCCTCGAGGACGGCCACGACGGAGTTCGTCGTGCCCAGGTCGATGCCGACCGCTCGTGCCATGTTGGGTTACCTCCATCTGGGCCCGGCGGGTGCCGGGCGCGTGCTTCTGACTGCGGGTCTCGGGTAGGCCGCCATCTCTGCGGCGTCCCCGAGTGTGACAAACAAGTTGAGTCGATTCAACTCAAGTCTTGTTACACGTCCCAACGCAGATCATCGACCGGTGATTCCGGTTCCGACAGCGTACTTCGCCCGGACCACGACGCGGCCCCTGCCCCGGCCCCGGCCTCCGCCCCGGCGACCGGGAATACCCGGCGGACCGGGGTTGTCGGGACCGGTATGACTGTTCCAACGCTGACCCTGAACGACGGCCGCACCATCCCCCAGCTCGGCTTCGGGGTGTTCCAGATCCCGCCGGCGGACACCGAGGCCGCGGTCAGCCGGGCGCTCGAGGTCGGCTACCGGCACATCGACACCGCCCAGATGTACCGCAACGAGACGCGGCGTCGGTGAAGCCATCGCCGCGTCCGGATCTGCCCGCGAGGAGGTGTTCGTCACCTCCAAGCTCGAACAACGGCTTCCACCGACCCGACGACGCGCGCCGGGCCTTCGACCAGACCCTGGCGGCCCTCGGCACCGACTACGTCGACCTGTTCCTGATCCACTGGCCGTTGCCGACGCGCTACGACGGCGACTACGTCTCCACCTGGGAGACGCTGATCGAGTTCCAGCGCCGAAGGTCGCGCGCGGTCGATCGGCGTCTCCAACTTCCAGTCGGCCACCTCGCCCGGCTCGCGGCCGAGACGTGCGGTCGTGCCGGCGGTGAACCAGATCGAGGTGCACCCGTACTTCGGCAACGAGGACGTGCGGGCAGCGACGCCGCCGCCGGCATCCTCACCGAGGCGTGGTCGCCGATCGCCCAGGGCGACGTGCTCGACGACCCGACCGTGACGGCGATCGCCGAGCGGCTGGACCGGACGCCGTCACAGGTGGTCCTGCGCTGGCACGTGCAGCGCGGCGACATCGTCTTCCCGAAGACCACCCACGTCGAGCGGATGCGGGAGAACTTCGCGATCTTCGACTTCGAGCTGACCGCGGACGACATGGACGCGATCACCGCCCTCGACCGCGGCGAGGGCGGACGGCGTGGCCCGAACCCGGATGCGTTCGACTGGATCCCGTAGCCTCGCGCTTCGCCCACGTGCTCGGGGTGCCGTGCCGTAGGTTCTCCTCGTGGAACTGCATCCGGAGGTCGGCGAAGCGGTCGTCCTGCGCGGTCAACCCGTCGGTGAGTACCGCAGCCGGGTCGAATCACTCGGCGAGGACCTGCTGGTCGTCCAGCGGCCGCACGGCCTGCCGGCCGGCACGGCGTTCGGGCCCGGCACGGAGCTCGGGGTCGCCTGGGCCGACTCCGACGGTGCGATCAGGGTGCTGCCCACACGGATCCTGGCGGCCCATGCCGCCGGAGCGCTGCCGCTGTGGTCGCTGGTCGTGACCGGGACGGCCTCCGTGGACCAGCGGCGACAGTTCGTGCGCGTGCCTGCAGCGGGCCCGGTGACGCTCCGACCGGCCGCGGGCGGCAAGAGCGGCGTGGTCACCGGGAGCCTCATCGACGTCAGCGAGGGGGCGGTCCGTTGCACGGTCCGGGCCGGCGCGGCCGACAGCTTCCTTGCCGGTGACAACGAAGTCGTCGCCGAGTTCCGCTTCGGCGACGGGGACTTCGCGGTCGGCGGACGCGTCGAGTTCCTCCGGCCCACGACCCGTCCTGCCGAGCTCGAGGACGTGGTCGTGCTGTTCGACGAGCCGGTCGCCGACGTCGAGGCGCTGCGCGAGCAGCTCCTCGCCCAGCAGGCGCAGGAGTCCTCGGCGGACAGCGAGGACAAGTAGCCGGTCAGGGACCGTCGGCCAGGCGCGGCGGGAAGCCACCGGTCGCGACCGGCCCCCACCGGGTCGGCGTGATCCGGAGCAGTGACTTCCCCTGGTCGACCATCGCGCGTCGGTATTCGTCCCAGTCCGGGTGCTCGCCGGAGATGTTGCGGAAGTACTCGACCAGTGGCTCGACCGCGTCCGGCACGTCGAGCACCTCGCAGGTGCCGTCCACCTGGACCCACGGCCCGTCGAAGTCGGCGGACAGGACCAGCACCGTCACCTCGGGCCTGCGACGGGCGTTGCGCGTCTTGGCCCGCTCCGGATAGGTGGCGATCACGAGCCGCCCTCCGTCGTCGACGCCGCCGGTGACCGGGGACGCCTGCGGGCTGCCGTCGTCGCGACGAGTCATCAGGACCATGTGGTGCCGGGTCCTGACGAAGTCGAGCAGGCCGTCGAGATCGACCGTCGTGTTGGTTGCCACCGTGCGCGCCATGGTGTCCCTTCCGTCGCAGGTCCGCCGGTCAGCTCTGCACCGTGATGGTGACCTCGTTCGACATCGACTGGCTCTTCGGGTCGAAGACCCGGAACTTCTGGTCACCGGTGTGGCCGGTCATGACGTAGGTCTCGAACGTCCCGAGGTTCACGTTGACGTGGACGCCGAAGTTGGCCCACTTGCCACCCTCGAACCGCTGCACCAGCAGGCCCTCGTTGTCGTGGCCGGGCCACTGCCCGGTGAGGTTGATCCGCTCCATCGGCCGAACGATCACCGGCGAGGCGGTGAGGTAGAGCCCGGTGCTCGGTGCCGTCGGCGTGCCGGTCACCTGACCAGGGGTGTCGGTCGGCTGGCTGGCGTCTGACGGCACCGGCAGCGCGGTGGTCGGCAGTGGCGTGATCGGGTCGACGACTCCGGGGATGTCCCCGGACGACGTGGTCGAGTCCAGCCCGATCGCCTTCACGAGGACGAACGCGCCCAGCCCGATGACCAGACCGATCGAGACCGCCACCCCGAGGAACTTCAGCACGACGGCAGCCACGTCCGGGCGCTCACCGCGCCCGCGGTCGTCCTGCGTCCCCGTCACGAGACAAGGATAGGGGCCCGGAAAACCGGATCCTCCGGACCCATCTGGGGTCGGACCAACGGGGTTCGGGCCGCCTGGGGCCGGACTACCTCGGGTCGAGGACGACCACCGGGATGACCCGGTCGGTCCAGGACTGGTAGGACGCGTAGTCGGCGTACAGGTCGACCAGGCGGGTCCACAGCTCCGCCCGCTCCTCGCCCTCGGCGACCCGTGCGCGCATGCGCCGGCGCCGGTTGCGCACCTGCACGGTCACGTCCGGGTCGGCCAGGAGGTTCAGGTACCACATCGGGTGCTCTGGCCGGCCGGCCTGCGAGGCGACCACCACGACCCGGTCGCCGTCCTCCAGGTACACCAGCGGCGTCGTCCGGAGCCTTCCGGTCTTGCGACCGCGGTGCTCGAGCAGGCAGATCGGCACCGGGTTGCGGAAGCCGGCACCGATCCGCCAGGTCCCACCGACCCGGCCGCCGGTGCGCCGGTAGAGCCAGACGTTGGCGCTCGCCATCGCCTTGATGATCCTGCCGGGTCCGGTCGGAGTCGAGGCCCTTCGGCTTGGTGTCCATCGTCGGCCTACCAGCCCCGCATCCAGACGTTGTCGTCGACCATCCGCCTCGAGCGCCAGCCGTGCGGCGTACGAACCAGCTCGTGGTGGTAGTACCCGCCGACCTCGACCACGGACTCGCCGCCCTCGCGGGTCGGCGCGACCATCGGGTTGGTGAAGTACGCCGTCGCGCGCGCGGTGTCCCCGTCGAGCTCGATCGAGACCTGGCCGATGACGTGCTGGTAGCGCAGGAAACCGACTGAGCCCCTGCTCCACCCACGGCTTGGCGACCGCGAGGACGTCGGCGGGTCCGCCGACGGCGGAGTAGTCGAGGATCGCGTCCTCGGTGAACACCGCGTCCAGGTCGTCCCAGCTGCGGGTGTCGATCGCCCGCGTGTAGCGGGTGATCACGTCGACGATCTCCTGGCGGTCGCTCAGCTCCTGCAGGTCCATGGACCCACCCTAGGCAAAAACTGAAACCGGTTCTAGTATTTCGCCCATGCGGTTTTCGTTTGCCGAAGGCATGACCCAGCGCCGAGTACTACGCGCCGCTCGCGCAGGCCGCCGAGGCCGCCGGGTACACCTCGATGACGGTCGCCGACTCCCTGATCTATCCGAAGGAGTCGGACTCGAAGTATCCCTACACCGACACCGGCGACCGGGAGTTCCTCGACGGCAAGGAGTTCATCGAGACGATGATCCTCTGCGCCCACCTGTTCGCGGTGACCACGACGCTGCGGCTGACGCCGTTCGTGCTGAAGCTGCCGATCCGGCCACCGGTGCTGGTCGCGAAGCAGGCCTCGTCGCTCGCCCACCTGTCGCACAACCGGCTCGGGCTCGGGGTCGGGCTCTCGCCGTGGCCGGAGGACTTCGCCGCGCTCGGCGTTCCGTGGGAGCAGCGCGGCAAGCGGATGGACGAGTGCATGGACATCCTGCGCGGACTCACCACCGGCGACTACTTCGAGTACCACGGCGACTTCTACGACATCGAGGCACTCAAGCAGTGCCCGGGCGCCACCGAGCCGATCCCGCTGCTGGTCGGCGGCCACTCCGACGCCGCTCTGCGCCGCGCGGTGCTCAAGGGCGACGGCTGGATGCACGCCGGCGGCGACGGCGAGGAGCTGAGAGGCTGCTGGCCCGGCTGGCCGAGATCCGCAAGGCCGAGGGGGACACCCGTTCGGACTTCGAGGTGCACGTGATCTCCTACGACGCCTACGCCCTCGACGGGATCAGGCGACTTGAGGACAAGGGCGTGACCGACGCGATCGTCGGCTTCCGGGTGCCCTACATCAAGGGCCCGGACACCGAGCCGCTGCAGACCAAGATCGACAACCTCAACCGGTACGCCGAGGGCATCATCAGCAAGGTGGCGCTGTGACGGCGGACGTCACCAGGGTCTTCCAGGACGCCGTCGCGGAGGCCGAGCAGCTGATCGCGAACCCGCCGTTCCCGGTCACCGAGCAGGACCTCGCCGAGGGCTACGACTACCTCGCCGGCAGCATCCGCAGCTCGCTGCAGATGGCCTTCGACTACGACCTCGAGCACCCGGTGCTGATCAACCCGACGCACCAGTACGCCCGCCAGGGCCTCGACAATCCCGACGCGATCTACTTCAACGCCTACCTCGACGAAGGCGCGACCTACGAGGTCTCGGGCGTTCGCGGCACCACGACCGACCTGTCCTTCCAGGTGATGGACGGCAACTACTCCGCCGAGGGTGCCCCGACCAGCGTGGCGGCGTTCGACGACCGCGAGCTCGACATCGCGGCGGACGGCTCCTTCTCCTGGACGTTCGGGCCCGAGCTCGGCCTGAAGAAGGGCGCGACCCTGATCGTGCGTGAGGTCTACGACGACTGGAACACCGAGGACCGCGGCACGATCCGGATCCAGCGGCTCGACACCGCCGGGCAGCCGCGCGGCGCGTTCGAGATGGACCGCGTCGCCAAGCGGTACGGCGTCGCGGCCAAGATGCTGGTCGGCAAGATCAAGACCTGGTTCGCGTTCCCGGAGTGGTTCACCTACAAGGAGCCGGTCAACACCCTCACCGTGCCGAAGTCCACACCCGGTGGACTCGCCTCGCAGTTCAGCTCGATCGGGCACTACGACCTGGCCGACGGACCAGGCAATGATCGTGACCGTCCCTGTGTGCGCGAGCGCGCCGTACCAGGCCATCCAGATCGGGTCACGCTGGTACGTCTCCACCGACTACGAGCACCACCAGACCTCGCTCACCCGGGCCCAGTCGCAGGCGGACCCGGACGGGAAGCTGCGCTACGTGATCAGCGAGCGCAACCCCGGCGTCGCCAACTGGCTCGAGACCTGCGGGCACCCGCAGGGCGTGATGATGCTGCGCTGGCAGCGCGTCTCGCGCGAGCTGACCACCGAGGACGGACCGACCGTCGAGATCGTGCCGTTCGACGACGTGCCGGCCCACCTGCCGCACTACCAGGAGAACCGGGTCACCCCGGAGGAGTACGCCGCCCGGATCGAGGCGCGCCAGGTCGGCATCGCGCGGCGGATGATCAGCTGATCCGAACGGGCCGATCCGGTTGCCGAAGCCCCGGTAAAAGTGCTATCAAATAGCTATCACTTTTACTCCAGAGGGGGCACCTGTCATGAGCACCATCGACACACCGGGTCCGGTCGGCCACCAGGGCGCACGGGTCGACATCGACCAACGACCGGCACTCGCGGTCAGTGGCTGGCTGGGGGTGCTGGCCCTGGCCGGCTTGATCGTCGCCCTTGTCCAGCTCAACCCGAACGACCAGCCGTGGCCGTTCTGGCTGCTCACGGTCGCGATCGTGCTGATCGCCACGTCGCTGGTGATCGTCTCGCCCGGACAGACCTCAGTGGTCCAGTTCTTCGGGCGCTACGTCGGCACTGTGCCGAGCGCTGGATTCTGGTGGGTGCTGCCGCTGACGAAGCGGCGCAGCGTGAGCGTACGGGTGCGCAACTTCGAGACCGGCCACCTCAAGGTCAACGACGCGGACGGAAACCCCGTCGAGATCGCCGCGATCGTCGTGTGGCAGGTCGCCGACACGGCGAAGTCGACCTTCGCCGTGGACGACTACCAGAACTTCGTGTCGGTGCAGGCCGAGTCGGCTCTGCGCCACGTCGCGACCAGCCACCCCTACGACGACACCTCCGGCGTCGGCACGTCGCTGCGCGGCTCGACCGACGTGGTGGCCGGGCAGCTGGCCGACGAGGTCGCCGCCCGGGTGCGGGTTGCCGGTGTGGAGATCGTCGAGGTCCGGATCTCACACCTCGCCTACGCCCCGGAGATCGCCCAGGCGATGCTGCGCCGCCAGCAGGCCAACGCCGTCGTCGCAGCCCGGAGCCGGATCGTCGAGGGCGCCGTGGGGATGGTCGAGCTGGCCCTGAACCGGTTGGCCGAGCACGGCGTCGTCGACCTCGACGAGGAACGCAAGGCCAGCATGGTGAGCAACCTGATGGTCGTCCTCTGCGGCGAGCAGCCGCCGTCGCCGGTCGTCAACGCCGGGTCCCTCTATTCGTGAGCGCCCGCCGCCAGGTCCTGCTCCGGCTCGACCCCGCGGTGCACGACGCACTGACGCGGTGGGCCGACGACGAGCTGCGCAGTGTCAATGCCCAGGTCGAGGTGCTGCTGCGCCGCGCACTCACGGAGGCGGGCCGGATGCCCAAGCACGCCGGACCGCTCCCTCGTCGCGGGCGTCCGCCGACGGGAAGTGACGCGCCGTGACCGGGCCCGCCTTCCCAGGCTCGGCCGTCCTCCTGTCGACGACACGACACACAGTCTCGAGGTGGTGAGACATCTCGACGAAAACTGAAACTCGTTCTAGTCTTGCGCTCATGACAGGACTGCTGCAGGACAAGGTGATCGTGCTCTCCGGAGTCGGGCCGGGGCTCGGCCGATCGTTCGGCGAGGAGGCGGCGAAGATGGGCGCCGACCTGGTGCTGGTCAGCCGCACCGAGCGGCGCCTGGAGAAGATGGCCGAGACGGTCCGTTCGCTCGGGCGCCGGGCGCTCGTCGTACCGACCGACATCAACGACGAGGACGCGCGCCAGCGGTTGGTCGAGGCGTCGCTGGCGGAGTTCGGCAGGGTCGACTGCCTGATCAACAACGCCTTCGGGATCCCGCCGATGGACCCGATCACCCAGATCAAGCTCGAGGCGCTGCGCGCCGCGCAGGAGACGAACGTCTTCGCGCCACTGCGGCTCTCCGCGCTGTTCGCCGACGCGCTGGCGGAGACGTCCGAGAAGCCCGGCGGGTCGATCATCATGGTCAACTCCTGCGTGGTCTACCAGTCGCAGCCGGAGTACTCCGGCTACAAGCTCTCCAAGGGCGCGCTCAAGCACCTCGCCTCGTCGCTGTCGACCGAGCTCGGCCCGCGCGGCATCCGGGTGAACAGCGTCGCGCCGTCCTACATCTACGAGGACGTCAACAAGGCGTACTTCGACTGGCTCGCCTCCGAGGCCGGGACGACGCACGAGGAGATCTACCGGCAGAAGGCCGAGCCCACCTCGCTGAAGCGGCTGGCCACCCCCGACGAGGTCGCGCGCGCCGCGCTGTTCTACGCCAGCGACCTGGCCTCCTGCGTCACCGGCACGATGCTCAACGTCGACTGCGGCGAGTTCCACGATGACTGAGCCAGCGACCGACGAGTCCGGCACGTCCATCGCGCATCGCCGATCGAGATGCTCTTCGTGCCGGACTATCCGATTCCGGGTCGGACTCGAGGCTACGCGATGAGTGACGACGTGATGGCGCGGGAGCGGGCCGACGTCGGGACCTACGAGGACATCGTCGCGGCCGCCGAGCGCACGACCGGCATGACCGACATGGGCGGGAGCGCCCACGAGGAAGGCCTGCGGATCCTCGTCGACGACCTGAACTCCCCCGAGGCCGGGCTGACCGGGCGCGGCAACTACTTCCAGCGCTCGGAGGTGAAGAGCGCGCTCGTGGGCCGGTTGCTCACCCAGGCGCAGTTCAACGCCCGACCGGAGTACGCCGAGGTACCGATCGAGCGGCCGATCTTCGTGATCGGCCTGCCGCGCACCGGCACGACGGCGCCTGCACCGGCTGCTGCACGCCGACCCGATGGCGCAGGGGCTGGAGATGTGGATCACCCAGTACCCCCAGCCGCGGCCACCGCGGGAGACCTGGGAGGCCGACCCGATCTTCGACGCGATGCAGCAGGCGTTCTCGGCCCACCACGTCGCGAACCCGGAGTACCTCGGCATCCACTACATGGATGCGACCTCGGTCGAGGAGTGCTGGCGGCTGCTGCGCCAGACCGGCAAGTCGAACTCGTACGAGTCGCTGGCCAACGTGCCGCGCTACACCGCCTGGCTGGCCGAGCAGGACTGGACCGACGCCTACGCCCGGCACAAGCAGAACCTGCAGCTGATCGGGCTCAACGACCAGGACAAGCGCTGGGTGCTCAAGAACCCGTCGCACCTGACCGCCCTCGATGCCCTGATGGCGGTCTACCCGGACGCGCTGATCGTCCACACCCACCGCGACCCGGTCACCTGCATCGCCTCGGCCTGCTCGCTGTCGGCCGAGACCACGGCCGGCCACTCGACGACGTTCGTCGGCGACGTGATCGGCCGCACCCAGCTCGACCTGTGGTCGCGCGGCTACCACGCCTTCCACGACGCCCGGCCGAAGTACGACCAGGCCCAGTTCGTCGACGTCGCCTTCTCCGACCTCCGCGCCGATCCGCTCGGCGTCACCAGACGGGTCTACGAGCAGTTCGACCTCCCCTGGACTCCCGCGGTCGAGGCCGCGATCCAGGAGATCGACCGGGAGTCGAAGGAGGGTGCCGCCGCACCGAAGCACTCCTACGACCTCGCCGACTACGGCCTGACCGAGGACGACGTGCGGGCGGCGTTCGACCGCTGAGCCGGCCGGGCCTGCTGCGCGAGCAGACAGGAGCACGCGATGACCTCCACGACGATGGGATCGAACCCGGCTGCCGCGGGAGTCGGGGTGCGGCCGTCGCGCGCGCTGCGGATCTGCTGGGCCGTGGCCTTCGGCTCGCTGGCCCTCGGTTTCCCGCTGTACACGGCCCTGGTCTTCGGCGCCGGCGCCGACCGCGCGGCGATGGCCGACGCGCTCGCAGTCCAGGCCACCGTCGCGTACTTCGTGGGGATCTTCGCAGCGCAGCTCCCCCTCCCGGGCCTGCGGACCTGGACCCGCTACGAGCGCCTCCAGGCGACGGTGCTGCCGTTCGTGATCTGCTCCTACGCCACCCACCTCACCTGGGAGCTGGGCTGGCTGATCCTGCACCGCCCGATCGCCCGCGCGCACGACGCGCCGTGGGCCTACCCCTGGTGGGCGTACATCGACGGTGGCGACAGCCGCTACCTCAATCCTGATCCGCACTTCCTGATGATCGAGGTGCTCTCGGTGCTCAACGGCCTCGTCGGACTGACCGGCCTGCTGCTGCTCAGGCGCTCAGGCTTCGCCGACCACCGCGGGACTCTGCTGATCATGTCCACGGCGGTCACCCACACCGTGCTGACCTGGTACTACTACGGCTCGGAGATCATCGGCGGCTTCCCGTCGGTCGACACCTCCAGCGCCCTCGACCTCGGGGTCAAGTTCATCCTGCTCAACTCGCCCTGGCTGATCGCCCCGTGGCTGGTCCTGGTCTGGGGCCACCAGACCCTGCTGCGCCAGACCGGAGCAGCAGGCAGGCCCCGATCCCCGTAGCCGTCCGCGAAACCCCGGGGAGACCGCGGGCCGACAGCAGCGTCAGTGCTTCCTGCGGCGCCGGTAGACGGCGTAACCGACACCGAGTGCGGCGAGACCCGCGGCCGCGACTCCGGGTGCGGCGCGCAGGCGGTGGTACTCCTCCGACATCGTTCGGCCAGACCGTCTGGTCGAGCAGCAGGCCGGCGTGCTCGGGCGTCGGAGACAGGTCGGTGACCGGGATCGGCTCGCCGAAGGCGATCCGGACCCGGCGCGGCAGCGGCCAGCGGCGCTTCTCGGTGCCGGTGATCGCGGTCGGCACGATCACCGCCCCGGTCTCGATCGCCAGCCTGGTCGCGCCCCGGTGCGGGATGCCGAGCTTCTCCGGGTCGGTCACGCGGGTGCCCTCGGGGAACAGCGCCAGGACGTCGCCCCGCTCCAGGATCGCCCGGGACGTCGCGATCGCCTCGGCGTCGGACTCCCCGCGGAGCACCGGGAAGCCGCCGAGGGCGACGAACAGCCGACCCCGCCAGCCGCGGAAGAGCTCGGACTTGCCCATGAAGTGCAGCCGTCGGCGTACGACGGCGGCGATGAAGAACGCGTCCCAGAAGCTCTTGTGGTTCGGCGCGATCACCACCGGACCGGTCGCCGGGATGTGTTCACGGTCCCGGTCGGCGGTCAGCCCGAAGAAGACCGCATCAGCGGCACCAGGACCAGCCGCACCAGGAAGTACAGCACCGGGTTGCTGCCCTTGGTGCGGGCCAGCCGGTGGGCCTCCTCGTGGCTGAGGTCCACGTCAGGACTCCTGGCGCGCAGCTCTGGCCTCAGTGCCTGCCAACCCCATCGGCCCAGCACGCCGGCGATCAGCATGTTCACGACGATCAGCACCGTGTGCGCGACGTAGTAGCCGGTCGGTCGGTCCTCCTGGGTCTGGACCAGCGCCTTGGTGAAGCGAGCGTAGGTCAGCACGTTCCACACGGCGATGAGCAGCAGGACGACGGCGTGCTTGCGTTCGAGTCTCACGACCGAAGCCTACAAACGGACCGACAGCGACCCGTCAGGCCAGCGGGCACGGCTCAGCGTGAGCACGGCACCGGAGCCGTCCGACCGGCCGCCCGGCCTCGACCTTGCCGCCGTGCGCGGACGCCACGTCGGCGACCAGCGCCAGCCCCAGGCCGTAGTGCCGCCGCTCGGCATCGAGCCGCGCGCGCGCTGGCGAACCGCTCGAAGATCACGCGGCAGCACGTCCTCGTCGATCCCGGGACCGTCGTCGGCGACCGCGACCCGGCAGATGCCGTGGCCGGTGCTGACGTCGACCTCGACACGCCGGTCGATGCGTGGTCCAGGGCGTTGTCGACGAGGGCGAGCACCGCGCGGCGCAGCGACGACTCCGATCCGCGTACGACCGCGCGTGGGCGCGCCGGTGACTCGCAGCTCCTTGCCGCGCTCCTGCGCGTTCGCGGAGGCCGAGGTCGACCGCCTCGGCGACGACCACGGCCGAGGTCGACCTCGTCGTGGGCGACCGAGCGGCGCGTGTCCGCCGCGGCGAGCAGGTCCTCGAGGATGTCGCCGAGCCGCGGGTGTCGGAGAGCACGCCGTCGAGCTCGCGCGTCGGCGGGAGCAGCTCCCCGGCGCAGCTGGCGCGCGAGCAGCTGGACCCGGGTGCTCAGCAACGTCAGCGGCGTACGCAGCTCGTGGCTGGCGTCGGCGACGAAGCGGCGCTGCATCGCCAGCGACTCGGCCATCGGGCGCATGCTGCGGAAGGCCAGCACGACGCCGGCCACGGCCGAGAGCAGGACGCCGACCCCGCCGGCGACGAAGAGCGCGACCAGGAGCCGGTGCCGCTCGGCCTCGTACTCCTCCTGGTCGTAGATCGCCTGGTTGACCCGGTCGCCGACCCGCTCGGTGCGCACCAGGTAGCGGTCCCCGCCGCGCGTGCACCAGGTGCTCGCTGCACGAGTCGCCGTCGTCCCTGGTCGCGGCGATGTCGCTCTCGATCGGGAACCCGTCCGGCAGGTCGGCCGAGGTCAGCCGCCTGCCGCCACGGTCGATCACGACGACCACGCCCTTGCGGCGCCTCCCGCGGCTTGTCGACGTTCGCGCTGGCGCTGCGGACCGCCTGGCTGCCCCTCGTTGCGCCGCCGCCTGCTCGGCGACGACGAACACCGTGATGCCGACGACGACGACGCAGGCCAGCAGCGAGCAAGCGCCGTCTGCAGGCCCGAGCCGCCACGAGGCGCGCCGCAGCTCGGAGGCCGATCACCCGCACCGCGCCCTCGTCACGCGCGACCCAGCCGGTAGCCGACGCCGCGCACGGTGAGCACGCTCTCCCGGCCGAGCTTGCGGCGCAGGTAGTGCACGTAGGTGTCCACCAGGCCCTCGTCCTCGGCGTCGTCGAACGCCGCCGTGCAGCAGCTCGTCGCGCCCGAACACCCGCCGCGGGCTCCGGGCGAGGTGAAGCAGGACGTCAGCCTCCCGGCCGAGAGCGAGACGACGTCGCCGTGGTCCAGGCGTCACCTCTCGCGCGGCGACGTCCAAGGCGCCGCCGGGGATCCGCAGGACGTCGGCGTGCTCGACGTGGCGGCGCAGCAGCCCGCGCAGCCGGGCCAGCAGCTCGTCGACGTCGAACGGCTTGGACACGTAGTCCTCGGCGCCGGCGTCGAGGCCCTCGACCCGGTCGGCCGGGTTGCCGCGCGCCGACAGCACCAGCACCGGGGCGATGACCCCCTTCGAGCGCAGCCGCCCGAGCAGGTCGAGACCCTCGATCGCCGGCAGGCCGCGGTCGAGCACGATCACGTCGTAGCTCCGGGTCAGCCCGAGGTGCAGGCCGCGCTGGCCGTCCGCGGGCGACGTCGACGTCGTACCCCTCCTCGGTGAGCAGCTCCGTCGAGCAGACCGGCGAGGCTCACGGTCGTCCTCGACGAGCAGCAGGCGCGGCATGACGGCAGGCTAGACGGCGCCGCGCTCAGTCGTCGTCGCCGACGTTCGAGCCGGCCGGCTGGTCGGTCGACCTTCGACCACGACGCCTTGGCGCCGCTGTGACCGATCAGGCGCGACGTCGACCAGGGTCGCGCCGGAGAGCAGCACCGCCGCCGACCGCGACCGTCGCGAGCAGTCCCTCGACCGCGACCGCGTGCCCCGCGGACCCCCGCCGCTGGAGCCAGTAGCCCAGCACGGCGACCGCGGTCGAGCGGGATCACGAACCAGATCAGCGACTCGGCAAGATCGGCGTGCTTCTCCACCAGCGAGGTGTCGCCGACCCGGTGCTGCAGCTCCTCGCCCGACCCGTCGACAACGGCACCAGGACGCACGACAGCAGGGCCGCCAGGGCCGGTACCGGCCCCGCCCAGCCGCGGAACCGCGGGTAGATCGCGGCGAGGGCGACCAGGAGCGCGGCAGTCGGGACGATGACGACGGTCGCGTGCACGATCAGCGGGTGCATCGGGAGGCCGAAGACGGTGTCCAGCACGGGTAGCAGCCTTTCTCTGATGTACAAGTCGGCCGCAGTCTCGGCTGCGTTTCTTGGTGCCTGCTTTGAAGGTAGGGCGCCCCGACCGGCCCGCTGCTGCCGAAAGGCCCGTGCTGGCAGGCCGTTCGGCGAGGTGGTTCGACCGGAGTTGAGTCGCGACCTAGGCCTACCGCCGGCGGACGACGATCCGGGCGCCGTTCCTCGGCACCGAGGTGATGTTGCGCACCTTCGGCTGCTCGCGGGCGCCGGCCGGCAGCGCTCACGTCGTACGCCGAGAGCACCTCGCGCAGCACCGACGACCCCCTCCATCAGCGAGAAGCCGGCGCCGATGCACCGCCGGACCCCGCCACCGAACGGGATCCAGGTGTTGGCGGCGACCTCGCCCTCGAGGAACCGCTCCGGCCGGAACGCACGCGTGATCGGGGTGGCTGGTCTCCGAGCTCGTGCGCGAGGATGATCGAGGCCGCGACGTTGGCGCCGGCCGGCAGGTCGACGCCGCCGATCGTCGCCGGCTCCATCAGGTGGCGCACCACCATCGGGATCACCGGGTGCAGCCGCATCGACTCCTTGAGCACGGCCTCCAGGTAGTCGTCGTCGCCGCGCGGTGGCGGCGTCGCGCGCCTTGCGCTCCTGGACCGGGTCCTTGGCCGAGCTCGTGCAGCGTCCACGCCAGCGCGGTGGCCGTGGTCTCGTGCCCGGCCAGCAGCAGCGTGACCAGCTGGTCGCGGAGCTCCTCGTCGGTGAGGCCGGTGCTCGTGCGGGTCGTCCTCGTCGCGCACCAGCAGCAGCTGGGACAGCACGTCGGTGCGCGTGCTCGAGGTCCGTCGCCCGGCGTCGCTCGGCGATCTCGGCGTAGATCACCTGGTCCAGGGCAGCCTGGTTCTCGAACGCCCGCCGCCAGGGCCCGAGCCGCTGCAGTCGGGGGAACGCCCCAACCCAGGAACACCGCCGGGCTCGACGTTCACCGTCCGGTTCACCAGCGGGCGCAGCTCGGCGAGCCGGTGCTCGTCGGTGACGCCGAAGACGACCTGCAGGATCACCTCGAGGGTGAGCGCGTTCATCCGCTCCAGCGACCGGAACGCGCGTGTCCTCGCTGCCACGAGCCGACCTCGGTCTTCGCCAGCCCCTCGATCATCGACTCGTAGCCGCGCAGGGCGTGACCGTTGAACGCCGGCATCAGCAGCTTGCGGGCGCGCTTGTGCTGAGGACCGTCGACCAGGAGCAGCGAGTGCTCGCCCATCACCGGGCCCGAGGATCGCGTTGCCCTTGCCGGCATGGAAGACCTCGGGGTCGCCGGCGAAGATCTCGCGGACGTGCTCGGGGCGGTTGAAGAAGACCAGCCAGCGTCCCTCGGGGAGGATCTTGATCGAGAAGACGTCGCCGTACTTGCGGTGCAGCCGGGGGATCCACTGGTGCCGGAAGCGCATCAGCGCGATGCTCTGCAGCAGCCCGGGAACCGCGGACCGGGCGGCACGTCGTCGCCGGCGAGGCGGGCGCTCATCCCCTGGGACAACGGGCGCATCCGCTCGAATCGGGCCTCGGTGCGCGGATCGACGGCGGTCCTCATGGCCCGATGCTACGAGCGCGGCGACCCGCCCGGATCCGACCACGGTAGGAGTTCGTCGCGCGCCGCCGACCCCGGCCGACTCAGACCAGGCCGGTGCGCCGGGCGATCGCCGCCGCCTCGGTGCGGCCGCTGGCGCCGAGCTTGGCCAAGATGTTGGAGACGTGCACGCTGACGGTCTTCGTCGAGATGAACAGCTGCTTCGCCGATCTCGCCGTTGCTGCGGCCGTCGGCGACCAGCTTGAGGATCTCCGACTCGCGGGCGGTGAGCGCCTGGCCGGCCGGGCCGGCCGGGCGCGTGCGGCGCGACCGGCCGCCCAGCGACGCTGCGCAGCTCGGCGAGCAGCGGCTCCGCGCCCAGCCGCTGTGCGGTCTCGCGGGCCCGGTCGGCCGTCGCAGCCGCGGCCTCGGCCCGCTCGCCGGTCGCCTGGAGCACCGCGGCCAGCCTGGCCTGGCAGCGGGCGATCTCCCAGACGTGGCCGTAGTCCTCGAACCGGCTCAGTGCGTTGCGCCAGGCCTCGACCAGCGCCGGCTCCTCCGGTGTGTCGACCCCGGCCAGCCAGCGGAACCGAAGGTGCTCGGCGGAGAGGCGGGCCGCCCACGCCATCCCCTCCGGTCCCCAGTGGGTCGCCTCCTCGGCCTGCAACGCCAGCGTGCGGCGAGCGCCCTCGAGCACCCGCGCGGCCTCGCCGGCGATCCGCTCGCGCTCAGCCGTGGACAGGCGTGCTCGCGGCGCCGGCCAGCGCGCCGAGGGTGACCGCGCCGAGACGGACCCGGGCGTGGAAGAACTCGCGCCACATCACGGTCATCGCCTCGACGACCCGGTCGTGCTCGGCGAGCACCTCGTCGATGTCACCGTCCTGGGCGTAGAGCTCGATCAACGGCCGGCCCGATCGTGATCGGGATCAAGCCCTCCTTGTGCCAGTGCGGGCGGACCTGCGGCACCAGCGCCATCACCGACTGGTCGCCGCGTGCCGGCCCGGACGGTGATCACGATGCCGGCGAGCAGCGTCTCGGCGACCGGCGGCGGCGCCTGGCCGCTCACGTCGGCGAGCCGGCAGGGCCTCGTCGAAGTCACCGGTGATCGTGGCGATCTGCGCCTGCAGCAGCCGGCTGTCGAACCCGAACGGCGCCCACGGCTGGCCGATCTCGACCGCCCGCTGCGCCGACGACGCGAAGCTCTCCGTCGCCGGCCCGAACCGGGCGCGGTCCTGGTGCCAACGGCCGAGGAGGTAGCGCGAGCGCAGCTCGGCGCTGTGCGCGCCGGCCTCGGTCGCGCGGCGCACCGCCTCCTCCAGACCCGGCGCGGACGTCCTCGGGGTCCTTGGCGCCCAGACCGGCCAGGGTGGTCAGCACGTCGGTGGCGATCCGCGGCAGGTCCTGGGTCTCGGCGAGCGTGAGCGCCTCGGCGCCGAACTCCCGGGCCGGCTCGACGTTGTTGTGGAACGCGTGCGCGCGCGCGTGCACCGAGAGCAGGATGCGCCCGCAGCGGCGTCGGCTCGTCGGAGACCAGCTCGAGCGCGGCGTTGGTGAACTCGAGCGGATCGAGGCGGTTCTCGTCGACCATCACCGCGTTGGCCATCGCGATCAGCAGCCGCGCCCGCTGGTCGCTCGGGCCAGTCGTCGGCGCAGCCCGTCGAGCAGCTCGCGCAACACCGAGATCGCGCGCATCGGGCGGCCCGAGGCGATCAGGGCGTGCGCGGTGCGCGAGCCGAGCATGGCCGATGTCGACCGGGACCTCCTCGCGCGCCGCCGGGTCGGAGAGCAGCTCGAGCGCGGTCTGGTAGTGGTCGGCCGCCTCGTCGGGACCACCGACCGCCATCGCCTCGTCGCCGGCGCGGACGCTGGCGTCGACCGCGGTGACCAGGTCGCGGGCCACCCGCGCGTGCCGGGCCAGCTCGGCGGCGGTGCCGTTGGCGCGACCCGAGGCGAGCGCGTCGACGTACGCCGCGTGCATCCGGACCCGCTCGCCGGGCAGCAGGTCGTCGTAGACGGCCTCGGCGAGCAGGGCGTGGCGGAAGCGGTAGAAGTCGTTGCTCGTCGGCACCAGCACGTTGAGCTCGACCGCCTCGCGCAGCGCCTGGTCGAGGCCGCCGTCGCTCGACGCCGGCGACCTCGGAGAGCAGCGCGTGCGAGACCCGTCGCCCGGAGACCGAGGCCGTGCGGACGACCTGCTGTGCGGTCTCCGCTCAGCCGCTCGAGCCGGACGAGCAGCAGCTCGGCGAGGTCGTCGGGGACTCCGCGGGACATGCCGGCCGCGCCGACGAGCTCCTCGACGAAGAACGCGTTGCCCTCGGCGCGGGCGACGATGCCGGCGACGGCGCTCTCCCGGAGGGGAGCCGGGTGCAGCTGCTTGACCAGGGAGCGCACCGCCCGCGGAGGCAGCGGCTCGAGCTGCATCCGGGCGATGCCGGGGATGCGGCTCCACTCGGCGGTGGCGCGGCGCAGCGGATGGCGCCGGTGCAGGTCGTCGGAGCGGTACGACGCGACGATGGCGACCCGACCGTCGCAGGGCCGGGAGAACAGGAAGCTGAGCAGGTCGCGGGTGGAGGTGTCGGCCCAGTGGACGTCCTCGATCACCAGCAGCAGCGGAGCCGACCTTCGCCATCGCCTCGAAGAGCGCGAGCACGGCGTCGAAGAGGTCGGCGCGACCGACCGCTGCCGAGGCATCCTGCTCGGCGCCCTGCATCGTGCGGCGGCCCGGCTGGAGCGCGCGCAGCACGGGGCGCTCGGCGGTGATCGACTCGATGAGCTCGGGGAAGTCCGTGGTCAGCCGGCCCATCACCTCGGAGAACGGCAGATAGGGCAGCGCGCTGTCACCGAAGTCGAGGCAGTGCCCGGCCACGACCTGCCAGCCCTCGGTGAAGGCGACGTCGCGCAGCTCGGTGAGCAACCGGGTCTTGCCGACGCCGGCGTCGCCGGCGAGCACCACCGCGCGCGTCGAGGCCGGGCCCGTGCCGGCGGCGTCGGGCGTGCGCACAGCCAGCAGTGACACGAGCTCGTCGAGCTCGCTCTCTCGTCCGATGAGGGCCCGGGTGTCACCGGATGGATCGGGAAGCGGCACGCCTCCCATGATGACGGGTAGGACCGACAGATCGCTCATGCGTTTTCGGTCGGTGCGAGTCTCAGTTGCCGCGAGAGCGGCGCCAGCTGAGCAACGAGCGCCGGCCGCGCAGCATCTGCTCGCGACGGTAGGCGATCTCGGCCTGGTATTCGTCGATGGAGTTCATGCCCCCGAGATTCGTCCCCTGAGGTAGCCGCGGACATCGGATGCCTGACCTAATTCGCGCCCGAAGGCTCCGCCGGCTGCCTTAGGGCCTTAGCCTGAGGCGTGCCGCAACCCGGTCAGTACCCCGACCCCTCGCACGCGATCGCGCACATCAGCGACCCCCACCTGCTCGCCGGTGGGGCCTTGCAGTACGGCCATGTCGACACCGAGGCACGCCTGGCCGGCGCGCTGGCCCGCCTCGCCCGGCTCGACCCGGCGCCGCAGGCGTTGGTGTTCACCGGCGACCTCGCCGACAAGGCCGAGCCGAAGGCCTACGTCAGGCTGCGTGAGATGGTCGAACCGGTCGCCGCGGACCTGGGTGCCCAGGTCGTCTGGGTGATGGGCAACCACGACGAGCGGGCGGCGTACGCGCGGCATCTCTTCGACACCGAGCCCGGATCCGACGTCGACACACCTCAGGACCGGGTGCACGACGTCGCCGGGCTCCGGGTGATCAGTCTCGACACCACCGTGTCCCGGGCTGGCACCACGGCGAGCTCACCGACGTCCCAGCTCGCCTGGCTCACCGACGTGCTCGCCACTCCGGCGGACCACGGCACCGTGCTGGCGCTCCACCACCCGCCCATCCCGGTGCCGATGATGCGGATCGCGGAGATCATCGAGCTCAAGGACCAGGACCGCCTCGCGGCCGTCGTACAGGGGAGCGACGTCCGGGCGATCATCGGTGGGCACTTCCACTTCACCTCGCACTCGACCTTCGCGGGCGTCCCGGTCTCGGTGGCCTCGGCGACCTGCTACACCTCCGAGCTCGCGCCCGACCGGCGGCTGCTGTCGGCCGTCGACGCGCACCAGGCGTTCATGATGCTGCACGTGTACGCCGACCGGATCGTGCACTCCGTGGTGCCCATCGACGACAGCACGGAGATCTCCGGCTACGGCCTCGAGATGGCCGCGCCCTTCGACGCCCTCAGCCCGCAGGAGCGCTTCGAGATCGTGTCGCGCAAGGACTCCCCGCTCTACGCCGACGAGTAGGCGACACCCGACCGGAGGCCGGCGCCGGGGTGTTGTCGCGTGGGCGGCAAAGTCACAACTTCTGTTGTGAAACCGGAGCCGCAGCCCTCAGCCCACCGCCCCCACGGCCTCCGGCACGAACCCGGGGAAGACGGTGGCCACCGAGCGGCCCAGGCGCTTGTCCACGAGCTCGGCGAGCACGCTGCGGTAGTCGGTGGTCACCGCGAGGTCGGCGTCGAGGCTGTCGACGAGGCCGGGCCAGGTGCCGTGGTAGCCACCGCGGACGCCGGCGCCGAGCAGGAACATCACGTTGCCGTGGCCGTGGTCGAGCCCGTAGTTGGCGTTCTCGCGCACCCGGCGGCCGAACTCCGAGATCGTCACCACCGTCACCCGGTCGCCCCAGCGTGCCCAGGTCGGTGAAGAACGCCGCGAGCGACGATGCCAGCGAGCCGGCGGCGTCCAGCATCGTGCCCCAGTCGAGGGTGCCCAGGTTGGCGTGCATGTCCCAGCCGCCGTCGTGGTCGACCGAGATCACCTGCGCGCCGACGTCGGCCTTGATGGTCCGAGCGGTGTCGGCGAGCGCGCGCCGAGGTCGTCGTCGGGGTACGTCGCGCCGTTCGCCGGCTGGTCGGAGACCGCGCGCACGGGCGCGAAGTCGTCGACCGCCGCCAGCGCCGCGCGGCCACCCTGCCCGACCGCACCCGGGGCGTCCTGCCACAGCGTGCCCAGGGAGAGCGGGCGGCGGCCCTCCGGGTCCCACTGGTCGGCCCCGGCGAGCGCCATGTCGTCGACGCCGTCGGTGGTCACGGTGCCCTCCGGCCCGTACATCGCGGTGATCGGAGTGGTGAAGCCCATGCCGATCGCCTGCAGCGGGTTGGTGTAGTCGTCGGTGCCGATCAACCGGTTGATCCAGCCGACGCGCGCGCTCGAGCCCGGGTCGGCGTCCTCGAGCTCCTCCATCGCCGCGAAGTGCGAGCGGTTCGCCACCGGGAGGCCGGTCGCGTGCACGGCCGCCACCTTGCCGGCGTTCCACAGCGGCACCAGCGGCGCCAGCGACGGGTGCAGCCCGAAGAAGGAGTCCGTGGCCAGCAGCGCGGCCGACGGGACGGCGATCCGCGGCCGCGCGGTGTAGTACGCCGGGTCGCCGTGCGGGACGACCAGGGAGAGCCCGTCCGCGGCTCCGCGCAGCGACAGCACCACCAGCACCCGGTCGGTCGGCGTGGTCGCGGCGTACGCCGTCTGGGTGAACGTGGTGCCGAAGAAGGCGGTGGTGCCGCACCGACGCCGAGAAGACCCTTCAGCACGCCGCGGCGGGACAGGCCCGCGTACTCCTCGCAGCAGGCGCTGCGTGTCCGTGTGGGTTCACCGCAGTCACCTCGTGAAGTGGGTCGGGCCGTCGAGCAGGGCCGTGATCAGTCGTGGCATCTCCCAGCGGACCAGGTCGTGGTCCGCGGTGATGATCTCCGCAGCCGTGCAGCCGGTCGCCTGGCTCGCAGCCGCCTGCAGCACGTCGGTGGCGGGCGTGCCGAGGATCCGGCAGGACAGGCTGTCGACGAGCTCGTCGAACGCGACCGCGGCGGAGGGCAGCCACTGCGCCGGCCGGAGGTAGACCGCGTCCTTCGTCGGCCACCAGCCGCCGGCCATCGAGTAGTGCACGTCGAACGAGTTCAGCATCCGGGATGACCGACGACCACGCCTCGGCCCGGTCCGGTCGCCCGTCCGGCCGGGTCCAGCCGAAGGGACGCATCCCGATCGCCGAGGTCTGCCACAGCATCGCGTTCGCGGCCGAGCCGCTGCCCGTCGGCGCCTGTACCTGGACGCCGAGCGCGCGGTAGGTGGCGACGACGTCCTCGTCCGGCGTGCGCGCCTTGAGGCCTGCCGACGCGCCGAACTCCGCGCTGGCGACCAGCGCCCGGAGCACCGGGACGATCGCGGTGTCGTTCGCGAGGTAGACCTGGGCGAGGTGGTCGACCAGGGCCGTCGACGGGTCGTCGGCGACGAACCGGACCGCGAGCTTGCGAGCGATGTTCTGGGCGGTCGACGGGTGGTGAGCCAGGTAGCGCAAGTAGGCGCTGGTCACCGCCTGGCCGTCGGCGGACCCGTTGGGGTCGCTGAACCCGAGGACCGCGACCGGCCCCACCCAGTGGGAGCTCGCGTCGTAGGAGACGTCCCAGGTCCGCCACATGTCCACGCGGTAGCCGGTGAGGATGCGCGCGGAGCTCTTCACGTCGTCCTCGGTGTAGCCCGCGGCCCGCCCGACGGTGTGCAGCTCGAGGAGCTCGCGACCGAGGTTCTCGTTCGGCGCCTTCTTCGTCGAGACCGCGTTGCCGAGGTAGACGCCCATCGCGGGGTGCGTGATCGCCGCCTGCAGCAGACTGTCGAAGCGTCCGAGTGCATGCCGCCGGATCACCTGCCCGTAGTCGGACCGGAACAGCGCAACGCCGTCGGCGTCACCGGGCGCATGGAGGTGGTGCTCCCAGAAGTTGGCCATCGTCTCGAGCACCTGGCGTTCGCCGTGCATCCGGCGCACCATCGACCAGCGTTCGTAGTTCTCGTTCGCGACCCAGGCGCCCTCGGTGCCGGCCCGGTCGCGCGCCCAGATCTGCGCCGCGGGCGAGGTTCGTCGAGGCCCACCAGCCGGCCGAGCTGGAGTAGAAGGCGTCCGGGATCCCCGACGGGTCGAGCTGGGCCGCGAACCACCGGTCGATGCCGCCGGCCAGGGTGACCTCGGCCGCGAGCGAGGCGGTCCAGCCGCCCGTGAACCGGTTGAGCAGGTGCAACGAGCGCGCATCGAGCACGGCCGGCGGCACGAACGGCACCGGCGTCGGGGGCGCCGCCGGAGGCTGTGGATGCCTGCTCTTGTGGTGCTTCTTGTGGTGCTTCTTGTGGTGCTTCTTCTTGTGGCGCTTCTTGTGCTTGCGGTGCGCGACCGCCGCCTCCGCCTGGCCCGGGAGCCCGACCACCAGCGCGCCGGGCAGCGCGGTGGCCGCGATCGCGCCCGCAGCCCGGGCGAGCGTGCGCCGACCGAGCACGACCGTGTCGTCGGTGGCTTCCGCCGAGCGACCCACGCGCCCCCCTTTGTCCGATTTGCCCGATTCTGCCACAGGTATCCGGGATCGGACAGGGCGCACGTGGAGGTTCCGGTCAGGCCGGCGACGGGCCGCGCACGTCGACCACGAGCGGGACGCCCGGCCGGTAGGCCAGGTGCACGTACGACGGCGCGTCCAGCACCGCGTAGTGCGCGCGTGCTCCGGGCGCGAGCCGCCCGACGTCGTCGCGGTCCAGCGCGAGGGCACCGCCCCGCGTGGCCGACCAGACCGCCTCGGCGGGGGTCATCCGCATCTCGCGCACCGCGAGCGCCACGCACAGCGGCATCGAGGACGTGTAGCTCGACCCCGGGTTGCAGTCGCTCGCCAGCGCCACCACGACACCGGCATCGAGCAGTCGCCGGGCGTCCGGGTACGGCGACCGGGTGCTGAACTCGACGCCGGGCAGCAGCGTCGCGATCGTGCCGGAGTCGCCGAGCGCGGCGACGTCGTGGTCGTCGAGGTGGGTGCAGTGGTCGACCGCGACGAGCCCGAGCTCGCAGGCCAGCTGCACCCCTGGCCCGGGGCCGAGCTGGTTCGCGTGCAGGCGGCCGGCCAGCCCGGCCGCGCGACCGGCGAGCAGGATCGAGCGCGCCTGGTCGGCGTCGAACGCGCCGGTCTCGCAGAAGACGTCGATCCAGCGCGCGTGCCCGGCGGCCGCGTCGAGCATCGGGCCGGTCACCAGCCGCACGTAGCCGGCCGGATCGTCGGCGTACTCCTCGGGGACGACGTGCGCCCCGAGGAAGGTGGTCTCCTCGGTGAAGGCACGGGCGATCGCCAGCGCACCGCGCCTCGTCGCGGACCGTGAGGCCGTAGCCACTCTTGATCTCGACGGTGGTGGTGCCCTGGCGGCGCATCTCGGCGACGTGCCGGGCGACGTGCGCGGTGAGCACGCTCGTCGGACGCCGCCCGGGTCGCGGCGACGGTGGTCCGGATACCGCCCGCGGAGTACGGCGTCCCGGCCATCCGGGCGGCGAACTCGGCCGAGCGGTCACCGGCGAAGACCAGGTGCGAGTGGGAGTCGACGAACCCGGGGACCACCGCACGCCCGCCGACCTCCTGGACGATGTCGGCCGCCGGCGCCTGCGCCGTCGGGCCCGACCCACGCGACCCGCCCGCCCTCGACGACCAGCGCCGCGTCGGCGAGGAGGCCCAGCGGCGTCCCGTCGCCGAGCGCGGGTCGTTGGTGACCAGCTCGCCGATGTGGCGCAGCAGCAGGCTGGTCATCGGTCGCTCCGTTCCCACGGGAGCGCGCGTCCGCCGCCGTCGCCGCGAACACCAGCATCTCGGGCGTCGCGCCGGCACCGCGGGTGCGCCAGGTGTCGAGGTCGACGGTGACCAGATCGGCGCGCTGGCCGACGGCGATCCGCCCGCCGTCGGGGAAGCCCGAGCGACGCGTGGCCGTCCTGGGTCGCCGCGGCGAGCAGCTCGGCGGCCGACCAGTGTCCACGCTCCTGGGTCGCCAGCCGCTCGTGCATCTCGACGGCGCGCATCTCCTCGAACAGGTCGATCACGGCATGGCTGTCCGACCCGAGCGTCAGCCGCGAGCCCGCGGCGTGGAGGAAGCGCGACGGTCCGATGCCGTCGGCGAGGTCGCGTTCGGTGGTGGGGCAGAAGCACGCGATACGTGCCGGACTCGCCGAGCAGCCGGACGTCGTCCTCGGTCAGGTGGGTGGCGTGGACCGCGGTGGTCATCGGGCCGAGCACCCCCTCCTCGGCGAGCAGGTGGGTCGGCGTCACCCCGTGCACCGCCTCGCACGCGTCGTTCTCGGCGACCTGCTCCGACAGGTGCACGTGCAGCGGTAGTCCGCGCGCGTACGCCCACTCGCGCGACGGTCTTCAGCTGGTCGCGCGGCACCGCTCGCACCGAATGGATGGCCGCGCCGACCCGGGGGTCGCCGAACGCCTCGACCCGCTCGGCCCAGCGGGTCGCGTCGCCGTCGCTGAACCGTCGCTGCACCCCCTCGGGCTCCTGGCCGAAGCCGCCCGCCAGGTAGCAGGTGTCGAGCAGCCGGATCCGGACACCGGCCTCGTCGGCGGCCGACGAGCAGCGCCTTGCCCATCTCGTTGGGATCGTCGTACGGCGTGCCGTCGGGCTGGTGGTGCAGGTAGTGGAACTCCCCGACCGCGGTGATCCCGGCGGCCCGCATCTCCTGGTACACCTCGACGGCGAGCGCGCGGTAGGTGTCCGGGGTCAGCTCCTCGGCCAGTCGGTACATCTGGTCGCGCCAGGTCCAGAAGCTGCCGCGCCCGTCTGCGTCCGAGCCGCGCAGCGCCCGGTGGAACGCGTGCGAGTGGCAGTTGGCCAGACCTGGGAGCGTCAGGCCCCGGACCTGTTCAGTTGCGGGAAACGGAGCGTCGAGTTGCGAGAAATCGCCCGTCGAGTCGGGAGAAAGCACCTCCACGATCACGTCATCCCGTACGACGATCCGGACATCGGCCTCGACCCGGCCGTCGATCAGGGCGTGCTCGAGATGGAGTGTCCTCACGAGGCCAGCTCCTGCAACGCATCGGCCAGCGCCTCGACGCCGACATGGCAGTCGGCGGCCTCGGCGTACTCGTCCGGCGAGTGCGAGACGCCGGTCGGGTTGCGCACGAAGAGCATCGCCGTCGGGATGCCTGCGGCCGAGAGGATGCCGGCGTCGTGACCGGCGGCCGTCGGGATCAGCGGTCGTGCGGCGACCCGACCGCCGGCTGCGAGGCGGTCCGCCAGGCCCTCGTCGAACACGACCGCTGCCGACACCGACTCCGTGGTCGTCGACAGCGCGGTGCCGTCGCGACCCGCCCGCTCGGCCGCCTGCTTCTCGATCGCCGCGACCAGCTCGTCGAGCGCGGCCGCAGACTCGCAACGGACGTCGAGCCACGCGCTCACCCGGGACGGCACCGCATTGGTGCCGTTCGGCGTCACCTCGACGCGGCCGAAGGTGGCCCGCTGACCGGCCAGCCGTGCCTGCTTGTTCGCCGCCAGCACGGTCATCGCGTAGGTGAGCATCGGGTCGTGCCGGTCCTCCATCCGGGTGGTCCCGGCGTGGTTGGCCTCCCCGGTGAAGTCGAAGCGGTAGCGGCCGTGCGGCCAGATCGCGCTGGCCACCCCCACCCCGGCGCCGAGGTCCACCAGTCGCCGGCCCTGCTCCACGTGCAGCTCGACGAAGCAGCCCACGTCGTCGAGCCAGCCGGACCGGCCCGAGTGCCGGCTCGATCCCGGCCGCGGCCATCGCGTCCTCGAGGCGCACGCCGTCCCGGTCGGCCAGCTCGCGCGCCTGCTCGGGCGTGGTCACCCCGGTCGCGAGCCGCGAGCCCAGGCAGGCCAGGCCGAACCGAGACCCTTCCTCCTCGGCGAACGCCGCCACCCCGATCGGCCGTCCGGGCGCGAAGCCGCGCTCGCGCAGGACATCGACCGCCGCCAGCGCGGAGACCACGCCGAGCGGCCCGTCGTACGCGCCTCCGTCGAGCACCGAGTCCAGGTGCGAGCCGGTCAGGACGGATAGTCCGGCACGTTCTCGTCCCGAATCGCCCGACGGAGGCGCAGAAACGTGCCGGACTATCGGCTCCGTCGGCTCCCACCACCCCACCGTGTTGCCGTTGCCGTCGTGCTCGACGCGGAGGCCGCGGGCTTCGCACTGCGCGACGAACCAGGCGTGGCACTCCCGCTCGGCGGGCGTGAACGGCTGGCGGAAGTAGCCGCCGGTCGCGGCGGAGCGGCCCACCGGCGCGAGGTCGGCCCACATCCGGTCGAAGTCGTCAGGCATGCCACGCTCCGACATGCTGGGACCCATGGAGTTCCAGGAGGTCGTCGACCGGCGCCGCATGATCCGCAACTTCGCCGACCGACCGGTCGACCCGGCGCTCGTCGACCGCGCGCTGCGCAACGCCACCCACGCGCCCAGTGCCGGCTTCAGCCAGGGCTGGGCGTTCCTGGTGCTGGACACCCCGGCCGACGTACGCCGCTGGTGGCAGGTGACCACCGACCCGGCGGACCTGGACGCACCCGACGACTGGCTCGCCGGGATGATGCGTGCTCCGGTCGTGATCGTGCCGTGCTCGAGCAAGGCCGCCTACCTGCGGCGCTACGCCGAGAAGGACAAGGCCGGGTCCCGCCGTCTGGCGCCGTCGCGAGCAGCGACCGGCGGGGTGGCTCGCAAGGCGGAGGAGGAAGGCGGCCCGGGGTTGGCCGTCGACGACGACAACGCAGCGAGCCGCCCGCCCGACGTCGCGCAGCAGGCGCTCGGACGGCCGGACCCGGCACCGGGGTGGGCGGACCAGAGTGAGGAGCGCTGGCCGATGCCGTTCTGGCACATGGACGCCGCGATGGCCTCGCTGCTGATCCTGCTGACCGCGGTCGACGCCGGTCTCGGCGCCTGCTTCTTCGGGATCCCGGTCGAGAGGGAGCGCGCCGTGCGCGCCGAGTTCGGCATCGACGACGCCTTCGACCCGATCGGCGTGGTCGCGCTCGGCCATCGCACCGGCGACACCGGCAACGCCGGCTCCCCGGCCCGCCGCGCCCGCACGCCGCTCGAGCAGCTCGTCCACCGCGGACGCTGGTCGGCTCGCTGACCGCCTGACCCCTTCACGGTCCCAGCGTTCCGCGTGCCCGGCCCGCCCGACAAGGTGGCAGTCCGCGCGCCGGTCTCGGATCCCAGACTCGCCGCCGCGTTTGCCACCTCGCATTTCGGGCACTGTCCGGGTCGACCGCCTGACAGCGGTCCGGACAGGAGGATGGACATGATTGCGCTGGGACTGATCTTGCTGATCATCGGCCTGGTGGCCGGGATCGGCGTGCTGACCACGATCGGGGTCATCCTGCTCGTGGTCGGGCTGATCCTGAACCTCGTCCCGATCGGCGGCAGCACCCGCCGCGTCTGGTAGCGACGCACCCCGAGACCGGGCCCCGTACCGCCGTGCGGGGTCCGGTTCGCGTCCGCACCCGGCCCAGGTGCCCTACCGTGCTCCCATGGGGAGGGAACCCACCGTCCGGGCACGCCCGGAGGAGTACGCCGACGTGGCCGATCCGGTCGAGGCTTTGCGGGCACTCGTCCGGCTGCCGACGGTGTCCTCGCCGGACGAGGACGCGGTCGCCGCGGGCCCGTTCGAGCGGCTCCACGCCGAGCTTGCTCGCCTCTTTCCGCTGCTGCACACCCGCCTCGAGAGGGTCGAGGTCGGGGTCCACGGCCTGCTGTTCCGCTGGCCGGGCCGGAGCTCCGAGCGCCCGGTGGTGCTGATGGCCCACCAGGACGTCGTCCCGGTCGACGACTCCGCGCCGTGGCAGCACCCGCCGTTCGGTGCGGAGGTCCACGACGGCGCGGTCTGGGGTCGCGGCACCCTCGACGACAAGGCGTCCCTGGTCGCGATCTGCGCCGCCATCGAGGCGCTCCTTGTCGATGATGCGGTCCCGGCCCAGGACGTCTGGCTCTCCTTCGGCGCGCGGGAGGAGGTCTCCGGGCCCGACGCGGAGCTGGCCGTCGCCGCGCTGCGCGAGCGGGGCGTGCTGCCCTGGCTGGTGCTGGACGAGGGCGGAGCGATCGCTCACCAGGCTTTCCCGGGCATCGACCCTCCGCTCGGCGTGATCGGGGTGGCCGAGAAGGGCACGACCACGGTCGAGCTCGTCGCCGAGGGGCGGGGCGGGCACTCCTCCACGCCGGCTCCCGGCGGCCCTACGGCCCGGATCGCGCGGGCGGTCTCCCGACTCGAGCGACGGCCGTTCGCACCGCGTCTGCCCGACCCCACGATGCGACATGTTCGAACGCCTCGCGCCGCACGCCCCCGGACTGAGGGGCCTGCTCTTCCGGCACGCCCGCCGGCTGCGCCCGGTGCTCGCACGCGCGCTGCTCCGCACCGGCCCCGAGGCCGCGGCGCTCGCACGGACCACGATGAGCGTCACGACGCTCCAGGGGTCGCCGGCCCACAACGTGATCGCGTCCCGGGCCAGCGCGGCGGTCAACCTCCGGATCACGGTCGGCGACTCCGTCGACATCGTCGTCGAGCACATCCGCCGCGCCGTCGACGACGACTCGATCCGGCTGGAGGTCCTCGACGCGAACGAGCCCAGCCCCGTGTCCCCGAGCGGCGGCGCGGCGTACGAGCTGGTCGCGGGGACGGTCGAGGCGGTCTTCCCGGACGCCGTGGTCACGCCGTACGTGATGATGGCCGCGACCGACGCCCGGTTCTTCACCGACCTCTGCCCGCAGGTCTACCGGTTCACGCCGTTCCGGATGACCAAGGCCCAGCGCGAGAGCATCCACAGCTACGACGAGCACATCGGCATCGACGACTTCCGGGCCGGTGTGGACTGGTACCGCCGGCTGCTCGAGGACCTGCGATGACCGCCCCGGCAACCACGGCGAACCCACCCCGGGTGCCGGTCGGCCTGTGGGGCGTCGTCGGCTTCCTGGTCTGCGTCGAGCTGGCGAGCGGGATCCTGCAGGGCTACTACACACCGATCTTCAGCGACATCGCCGACCACCTGTCGATGCGCGACGCCGACGTGAACTGGTTCGAGGCGGCCCAGCTGGTCGTCTCCGCGCTGGTCGTGCCGATGCTCGCGCGACTGGGGGACCTCGTCGGTCACCGCCGCGTGCTGCTGATCTCGACGGCGGTCACGGCGCTGGCGTCCTGGGCGGTCGCGTTCTCGCCGACGTTCGCCACGTTCCTGGTCAGCTGGGCGATCCAGGGGTTCTACGTCGTCTGGCTGCCGCTCGAGGTCAGCATCATCCATCGGCGTACGGCGGACAGCGGCGCCCAGACTCGCCTCACCCGCAAGGCGGCGGCGTTCCTGGTCGCAGCCCTCGAGCTCGGTGTGATCGTCGGAGCGCTGACCAGCGGCGCCATCGTCGAGGGCACGTCGATGACGGTGGTGCTGATGGTCCCCGCGGCTGCGGTCACCGCCTGCTTCGCCGTCGTCTGGTTCGGGATCGCCGAGACACCGCCGGTCACCTCCGGGCGGCTCGACCTGCGCGGCTTCCTCGCCGTGACGGTGGCGATCTCGCTGGTGATGACCGGGCTGATCCTGGTCCGCCTCGAGGGGCCGGGATCACTCGTGCC
The DNA here is from genome assembly GCA_963731485.1 of uncultured Actinomycetota bacterium. Classification (GTDB taxonomy): domain Bacteria; phylum Actinomycetota; class Actinomycetes; order Propionibacteriales; family Nocardioidaceae; genus Marmoricola. Next base: position 916,432 of record CAVSVQ010000004.1, on the reverse strand, counting down.
GTGGCCGTTCCTCGTGCTCGGCCTGCTCGCGTTCTGGCCGTTCGCGCGGGTCGAGCTGGCGACGGACGAGCCGCTGGTCGACGTACGTCTGCTCGCCTCGTCGGCCCAGTGGCCGGTCCAGCTGACGGCGTTCCTGTTCGGGATGTCGGTGCTCGGCGCGCAGATCCCGCTGTCGACGTTCGCGCGGACCGACCCGAGCCGAGGCGGGCTACGGGTTGGGTGCGAGCGCGAGCTTCGTCTCGACCCTGATCGGCATCTACGTGATCTCCCTCGTCGTCGGCGCGCTGTCGCTCCCGGTGGCGGCACGTCGGCTCGGTACCCGTGGAGCGATGGTCCTCGCCGCGCTGCTGGTCGCGCTCGGGTACGGCCTCTTCATCCCGCTGCACGGCTCGACCACGCAGCTGATGGTGAACATGCTGGTCGCCGGCCTCGGGTCCGGCGCGTTGGTCGCCGCGCTGCCCGCAGCGGCCGCGGCGGCCGCGCCGGCCGACCGCACCGGGTTCGTGACCGGGATGACCAACACCACCAAGACGATCGGCGGGGCGATCGCCTCCAGTGTGTTCGCGATCGCGCTCGCGTCGACCGGTTCGCTGGCCGACCCGGAGCGCGGGCACGCACCGATGAGCGGCTACCTCACGGTCTGGGCGGTCTGCGCGATCTCGGCCCTCGTGGCGGCCGGCTCGCTCCTCGCAACGCCCCGGAGCGCGTTCGCGGACGCACACTAGGTGGACCGCCGCCGCATGGGACGCCCACCGAGCCGACCTCGCCCGGCGGAACTGGCACCCGGACGAAGCGCGGGGCTGGGACGAGTCGGCGCTCACGACCACCCGTACCCGAGGATCCGCGGCACGGCACCGGTGGAGGGACCTACCCTGTGCACATGGGGATCCGGCTGGGCTTCGCACTCGCGCTGCCGCTGCTGCTGCTCGCGGGCTGCGGTGACGGCGGCTCGCCCTCGGGTCCCACCGGGCGCACCGTCCCCGACCTCGACGGCACCTCGTGGATCGCGACCCGCATCACCGAGGGCGACCAGCTGCGCGCCCTGGTGGCCGGCAGCGAGCTGCGCGTGGACTTCACCGGCGGCAACATCAGTATCAGCGGGGGCTGCAACGGGATGGGCGGCAGCTACCGTCTCTCCGGCGACGCCGAGCTCAGCACCGGCCAGCTCTCGGGCACCGAGATGGGCTGCGACCAGGACCTCATGGACCAGGACGCGTGGCTGTCGGGCACGGTCTTCGCCTCGCCCCTGTCGGTGCAGGTCGGCGGCGACACGATGATCCTGCGCCGGAAGGACCTCGAGCTGACGTTGGTCGATCGCGCGGCGGTCGCGCCCGACCGTCTCCTCGAAGGCACGACGTGGCAGCTCGACGGCATCCGCATCGGTGACTCGGTGTCGAGCGTGCCGGCGGGCAAGCGGCTGCCGACCCTGACGATCACCGGCGACGGCACGGTCAACCTGGACACCGGCTGCAACAGCGGCGGCAGCACGGCGACGGTCCAGGACTCGACGATCACGTTCGGCCCGGTCATGACCACGAAGATGGCGTGCGCCGGCAAGGCCGGCCGTCAGACCGAGTCCGCGGTCCTGGCCGTCCTCGACGGTGCCGTCGAGTGGTCGATCACCGAGAAGACGCTGACGCTGACCAAGGGCGACCGCGGTCTGGTCTACAAGGCGGCGTCGTGAGCGCCACCGCACGTCGTCGTACGGCGCAGGTCGCGGCCCTCGTCGCCGTCCTCATCCTGCTGGTGTGGGTGCTGCTCCGGCCGCACCCCCTGGCCGATGCGGTCGCCCCGCCCCCAGCACAGCAGGCGACGATGGCCGGCAGCGTGCTGAAGCCCAAGCTCTGCTACCGCGGCGCGTCCGAGCCGTTCGCCCCGAAGCGGATCACCGTCCCGGGCATCGTCCGCGACGCCGAGGTGCTCGCTCTGCCGCGCGATGCCGCGAACGTGCCGTCGGCGCCGCCGATCTCCAACGTCGGCAAGACCCAGTTCGCCTGGTCGATCCCGCCCGACCCGATGCCCGGCGGGCCGAAGGGCAACACCCTTCTGAACGCGCACACGTGGCCCGACGGCACCGCTCTCGGCAACAAGCTTCTCGACGGGCTGCAGGTGGGCGGTCGGATCATCCTGCACGGCCGCTCGGCCGACGGCACTGCGCAGACGTTGTGCTACCAGGTCACCAAACGCGACGTGATCGTCGCGTCGGACGGGTCACTGGAGTACTACGAGCGCGAGGGTCCGCCGCAGATCGCGCTGATCGTGTGCTCGCCGCCGCGTCTCGGGCCGGGCAACTGGCTGCACCGCACGATCTGGTACGCATCGCCGATGTCCAGCTGATCTGGACCACCCAGCCGAAAGACTGACGCCGGGCGCGGCGGCGGCATACCCTTGGTCGGTGATGGGGCGCAAGCCGTTGGGGGCTCTCTTCTCTGTTCTGGTCGTGGCCGTCCTGGTCGCCCCGACCGGCTCCGCGGCGAGCGCGCCGCGAGTCTCGCCGACCGGCGGCAGCGGCGTACGAGCGACGTCCTCGGTGCTGCCGGCCAAGTGCCTGCACCAGGCGACCCGGAAGTTCTTCCCCACCAAGGCCAAGGTGAAGGGCGTCACCAAGGCGCGCGTCCTGTGGGTCGGCCGCTACAGCAACGGCATCCCGAAGGCGCCGCCATTGACCACCACGGGCAAGCGGTCCTTCGGTTGGGACAGGAAGGGCCGGAAGCCCGGCGGGCACAAGGGCAACGTGCGGTTCAACGCCCACACCTACCCCGACGGCTCGGCGCTGGGCAACACGTTGCTCTCCCAGCTGTGGGTCGGCGCCCCGATCATCGTCAAGGACCGCTCCGGGCACGTGCTCTGCTACCGGGTCACGAAGCGGATCCAGGTGACTCCCCGCAGCCATGCGGCTCGCGTCGGCTACTACGCCACCAGGGGAAAGCCGAAGCTGGCGATCGTCGTCTGCAGCGGCACTCGGCTCGGCCCGGGCAACTGGACCATGCGCACCATCTGGTACGCGAAGCCGTCGACGTCCTGACCCTTCACCCGACCGGCTAACGTCGATCGGGAGGAGGTCTGCGATGTCCGCCGAAGACGAGCCGCCGGAGACTCCGGACCGTCGCGACGCCCGCGACGCGAGGACCGGCGACCGCGCCGCCGTCGCCCGGGCGCGCGAGCAGGCGCGCTGGGTCGACCTGCAGGTGCAGCGCGCCATCGAACGCGGGGAGTTCGACAACCTCCCCGGCGCCGGCAAGCCGCTGCCACCCCTCGACGACGACCCGGACTGGTGGCTCAAGGGGCTCATCGAGCGTGAGCGGATCACCGGCGTACTCCCCGAGGCGCTGCAGCTGCGCAAGGACGACGCCGAGCTCGACGCCGCCCTCGACCGGCAAGGCTCCGAGGCAGTGGTCCGCGGGATGCTGGAGGCCTTCAACCGGCGCGTGGTCAACGCCCGCCGCCAGCTCCAGGGCGGCCCACCCGTGATCACCCCCACCCGGGACGTCGATGCCGAGGTCGCCGCCTGGCGCGAGCGGCGACGACGCTAGGGGCCGAGGCGGATAGTCCGGCACGAAATCGCTGTCCGGAGGGTCAATTCGCAGCAGAAACGTGCCGGACTATCCCGCCAGACGGCGGGAGTACCAAGGGGGGTGGACCGAACGTCCACCGGCGGCGGTTCGCGGGCAGGAACGGTGCCCGCGCGTACGCCGCTCGCAGCCGCCGCGACACCAATGCGCCACGCCCGAGCTCGCCGCGCACGACTGAGACGTACTCGAGGCCGTGGTCGCGGAACCTCTCCTCGCGCGTGCGGTCGATGCTGCGCCGGTCCTCCGCCAGATGATTCTTGCCGTCGTACTCTCCGACGAGCCCGGCCCCGGGGTCGAAGAGGTCCGGGAAGCCCAGCAGCTGGCCGTCGAGCGTGAACACGGGCTGGTTGCACAACGGCGCCGGCAGCTGCGCGTCGATGGTCCAGGCGAGCCGCAGCAGCGTCTCCTGCGGTGACCGGGACTCGGCGATGGCGTGGTCGGCGGCGAATCGCGCCCGGTAGACACCGGTCCAGGCCGGCCGGCTCTCCACGTAGTCCCGGAACCCCTCGCAGCTGGTCAGTCCGGCCGCCACCGTCATGTCGACGGCCACGACGGCCCTGCGATCGTTCGTCGACCAACGCGTCTCGTCGTACAGGGCCCGGACGACGGTCGCGCACGGGACACCGGCGACGACCTCACGTTCGCAGGGCGGGAACTGCTCCTTGCTGAGGCGCGTCCGCTGGGCTCGACCGAAGGTTGCCGAGTCCGAGCAGCAAGGGCACCGGCACCATCTCCCGGCCACCTGGGGCGAGTCCGTCGAAGTAGGCCGCCCCTCGCCAACGCAGGGCTGCCCACGCGGTCAGTCCGCCGCCCGGCGGGAGCCGGACGGCCTGGTTGAGGATGCGCTGCTCGACGACCTCGACGTCCACCCCGACGGGCACGTACCAGCCGTGCGCCACCTGTTGCCAGCGAGCGCCACGAGCTGCGCCCGGCGTAGGGCCAACGACGCCGCCCGGGTCGACCCGCGTCGGCAGCACCAGCCCCGAGGGTCGCTCGCAACGCGGCTGCCAGAAGTCCTCGTCCATGGCCGGACCCTCGCCACGGCGGGCAGTTCATGCCAGGCAGCCCGATCAGGCTGTGGATCGGACTCCCACTGTGACGGCCTGTGGATCGGATAGTCCGGCACGAAATCGGCGCCGAACCCCGCAAATCCGAGCAGAACTGTGCCGGACTATCCGTCCTGGGACATCGGGATCCGGACGCCGCGCTCGGCGGCGACGTCGCGGGCGCGGTCGTAGCCGGCGTCGACGTGGCGGATCACGCCCATCCCGGGGTCGTTGGTCAGGACCCGCTCGATCTTCTGGGCGGCCAGGGCGCGTGCCGTCGGCGACGCAGACCTGGCCGGCGTGCAGGGAGCGGCCCATGCCGACGCCGCCGCCGTGGTGGAAGGACACCCAGGTGGCACCGGACGCAGTGTTCACCAGGGCGTTCAGCACGGCCCAGTCGGCGATCGCGTCGGAGCCGTCGAGCATCGCCTCGGTCTCCCGGTACGGCGAGGCCACCGACCCGCAGTCGAGGTGGTCGCGGCCGATCACGATCGGGGCGGACAGCTCGCCGGAGGCGACCATCTCGTTGAACCGCAGGCCGGCCAGGTGACGCTCGCCGTACCCGAGCCAGCAGATCCGTGCCGGCAGCCCCTGGTAGTGCACCCGCTCCTGGGCCATCGTGATCCAGCGCCGCAGCCGCTCGTTCTCCGGGAACAGCGACAAGATCGCCTCGTCGGTCTTCCGGATGTCCTCGGGGTCGCCCGAGAGCGCCGCCCAGCGGAACGGCCCCTTGCCCTCGCAGAACAGCGGCCGGATGTAGGCCGGCACGAAGCCGGGGAACTCGAAGGCCCGGTCGTAGCCGCCCTTGCGGGCCTCGTCGCGGATCGAGTTGCCGTAGTCGAAGACCTCGGCGCCGCGGTCCTGGAACTCCACCATCGCGCGCACGTGCGCCGCCATGGATTCCCTGGCCTGCTTGGTGAAGCCGACCGGGTCCGCGGCCGCGGCGGCGTGCCAGTCCTCGAACGCCACCCCGGCCGGGCAGGTAGGACAGCGGGTCGTGCGCCGAGGTCTGGTCGGTGACGATGTCGATCGGTGCGCCCATCTCCAGCAGCTGCGGTACGACGGTCGCGGCATTGCCGAGCAGGCCGATCGAGAGCCGCGGTCCGCGAATCCCGAGCAGCCACCGCCTTGGCCAGCGGCGTCCTCGACCGACGACGCCTGCTCGTCGAGGTAGCCGTGCTCGATGCGCCGGTCGATCCGCGACTGGTCGACCTCGACGCAGATCGCGACGCCCTCGTTCATCGTCACGGCGAGCGGCTGCGCGCCGCCCATCCCACCGAGCCCGGCGGTGAGCGTGATCGTGCCGGCGAGCGTCCCGCCGAACCGCTTGTCGGCGACGGCGGCGAAGGTCTCGAAGGTGCCCTGCAGGATCCCCTGGGTGCCGATGTAGATCCACGAGCCCGCGGTCATCTGGCCGTACATCGTCAGGCCGAGCTCCTCGAGCCGGCGGAACTCCTCCCAGTTGGCCCAGTCGCCGACCAGGTTCGAGTTCGCGATCAGCACCCGCGGCGCCCACTCGTGGGTCCGGAAGACCCCGACCGGCTTGCCGCTCTGCACCAGCATGGTCTCGTCGTCGGCCAGCGTGGAGAGCGTGCGGACCAGGGCGTCGTACGCCTCCCAGCTGCGCGCGGCCTTCCCGGTGCCGCCGTAGACGACGAGGTCCGCAGGGTTCTCGGCCACCTCGGGGTCGAGGTTGTTCATCAGCATCCGCAGCGGTGCCTCGGTCTGCCACGAGCGCGCGGTCAGCGCCGTGCCGCGGGGGGCGTGGATGGGGAGACGGTCGTTCATCTTCAGTCCTCCGATCACTTCTTCGACGGCCGCGACCACGGCGCCCGAGCGCACCAGGTCGACGCAGGTCTCGATCTCCGGCGACAGGTGCCGGTCCGGGCCCGGGACCCTCGACCCCGGCCCCGCGCAGCAGCCGTACGACGGCCCCGGTCGCCGGCGCCGGCTCCAGCGGTCAGCCGCGAGGTCCAGCGCTCGCGCGGCGGTGAGGACCTCGATCGCCAGCACCCGGGTCAGCCCGTCGACCGAGCGCCGCAGCTTGCGCGCCGCCGACCAGCCCATCGAGACGTGGTCCTCCTGCATCGCCGAGGACGGGATCGAGTCGACGGAGGCCGGCACCGCGAGCCGCTTCATCTCCGAGACGATCCCGGCCTGGGTGTACTGCGCGATCATGTGCCCGCTGTCGACCCCGGGGTCGTCGGCGAGGAACGGCGGCAGGCCGTGGCTGCGCGCCTTGTCCAGGAACCGGTCGGTACGCCGCTCGCTGATCGACGCCACGTCGGCGGCCGCGATCGCGGCGAAGTCGAGCACGTAGCCGACCGGGGCCCCGTGGAAGTTGCCGTTGGACTCGACCCGGTCGTCCTGCGGCAGCACCACCGGGTTGTCGATCGCCGCCGCGAGCTCGCGCCCGGCGACCACGGCCGCGTGCGCCAGCGTGTCGCGCGCCGCGCCGTGCACCTGCGGCGAGCAGCGCAGCGAGTAGGCGTCCTGGACGCGGTTGCAGTCGGGTCCGCGGTGCGAGGCGACCACGCCGCTGTCGCTGCAGGATCGCGACCAGGTTGGCCGCCGAGTCGGCCTGGCCGGGGTGCGGCCGCAGCGCCTGCAGCTCCGGCGCGAAGACCCGGTCGGTGGCCGAGCTGGGCCTCGACCGACATCGCGGCCGCCACGTCCGCCGTGCGCATCAGCACGTCGAGGTCGGCCAGCGCCAGCACCAGCATCCCGAGCATCCCGTCGGTGCCGTTGATCAGGGCGAGGCCCTCCTTCGCGGCGAGCTCGACCGGCTCGAGCCCGGCAGCGGCCAGCGCGTCGGCGGCCGGCATCAGCACGCCGGCGGCGTCGCGCACCTGCCCCTCCCCGATCAGCGCGAGCGCGCAGTGCGCGAGCGGCGCGAGGTCTCCCGAGCAGCCGAGCGAGCCGTGCTCGTGCACCACCGGCGTGAGGCCGTGGGTCAGCAGCGCCGCGATCAGCTCGGCGGTCTCGAGCCGGATGCCGGTGTGCCCGGTCGCGAGCGTCGAGAGTCGCAGCAGCATGAGGGCGCGGACCACTTCGCGCTCCACCTCCGGGCCGGAGCCGGCGGCGTGCGAGCGCACCAGCGAGCGCTGGAGCTGGGTGCGCATCTCGGCCGGGATGTGCCGGGTGGCGAGTGCACCGAACCCGGTCGAGATCCCGTACGCCGGGGTCGGCTCCTGGGCCAGCCTGTCGACGACCGCGCGAGCCCGCTCGATCGCGGCGCGAGCCTCGGCGGTCAGCTCGACGCGCCGCGCCGTGCCGGGCCACGGCGACCACGTCGTCGAAGGACAGCGGTCCGACGCCGACGGCGACCGGCGCGAGTGCCTGCGAGGTCATGCCCCCATGAAATCGCCGCGACTCGCGTCGGACCAGAGCGGGACTCCGGCGGGTCGTCTCACATCCGAGACCGCGCGCGGGCCGGTCCGAGGTCGCGCGAGACCGAGGTCACCGCCCACGGTCAAGAAACCGCCGTGGCGCGGCGACCGCGCCGCACCTAGCGTGGCGCCATGTCATCCGTCGCCGACCCCGCCGACGGTGGGCACCGCGCCGGCGATGGGCGATGCTCGCCGCCAGCACGGCGGCCCAGGCGGCCGCGGCGGTGACGATCCACGGACCGGCGTTCCTGATCCCGACGCTGCACGAGCGACGTGGACTGTCCCTCGCGACGGCAGCCTTCGTGGCGGCAGCTCCGATGCTCGGCGTGATGCTGACCCTGGTCGGCTGGGGCTGCGTCGTCGACCGGCTCGGGCGAGCGGTTCTCGCTCCTCGCCGGCCTCGCGCGCGCACCTCCGCGGCCGGCGCTGGCGAGCACTCGGGTGCACAGCACGGCCCTGCTCGCGCTGCGCACTCTTCGTCGGCGGCGCGGCGGCCGCGGCGAGCACCGGGTCGGCGAGCGGTCGCGTGGTGGTCGGCTGGTTCCCGCCGCGGCGGCGTGGCCTCGCCATGGGCATCCGGCAGACCGCGCAGCCGATCGGCGTCGGCATCGCCGCGATCACGATCGCGGTGGTCGCCGACCGCCACGGCATCGGCGCCGCGCTCCTGGTGCCGACGCGTCGCTGCCGGCGTCGCCGCGCTCGCGGTCGCGCGTCATCGTGCTGGACCCGCCCCGTCCCGACCGGACCGCGACGGCACGGCGCCGAACCCGTACGCACGAGACAGCTTCCTGGCCCGGATCCACGGCGTTTCGGTGCTGCTGGTGTTCCCGCAGTTCATGGTGTGGACGTTCGCGCTGGTGTGGCTCATCGACGACCGCGACTGGCCGCCGGCAGCGGCGGGCGCCCTGGTCGCCGCGGCCCAGGTCTTCGGCGCGCTCGGCCGGATCACCGTCGGCGCCGTCTCCGACCGGGTGGGCAGCCGGACGGCGGTGCTGCGCTGGGTCGCGGCCGCGGCGGCCCTGACGATGGCCGCCGCTCGGCCTCACCGCCGGCCTCGACCTCGGCGTCGCGGTCGTGCTCCTCGTCGTCGCGACCGTGGTCACCGTCGCCGACAACGGCCTGGCCTTCACGGCGGTCGCCGAGCGGGCCGGACCGTTCTGGTCCGGTCGTGCGCTCGGCGTACAGAACACCGCGCAGTACCTCACGGCCGCGGTCAGCCGCCCCGGTCGCCGGCGCCGCCGATCAGCCACTGGGGCTACGCCACGACGTTCGCGCTCGCGACGCTCGGGCCGCTGATCGCCGCTGCCCCTGGTGCCGCGCGACGAGGCGGCGTTCGAGCACTGACCCGGCGGGTGGCCGGACGTGCGAATGTGCCGGCTGGGACCGCTGCGCGCACCACACGCACCAGGAGCGACATTTGCATGCCGACCTGCGCGGACCCCACCCAACCCAGACCGCCGCCTCACTCCGCCAGGCGTAGCACCACCGCGCACGAGTCGCCCTCCTCGAGCCCCTCGGCGGTCCGCACCGCCTTCTTCACCGGCAACACGAACGAGTCGGCACCGGCTTCCGGGAAGACCGAGGTGCGCCAGGTCGAGCTGCCGATCCTCACCTCCACCCGGACGCTGCCGAAGCCACGAGGCGGCCCGGCCTCCATCCGCAGGTCGGCAGCAAGGTCAGCCGGGCAGGGTCACGAAGTACCACGCCGACGACGTCTGCGCCTCCCACCGCCACAGCTCGGCGCGGAACGGATAGTCCTCCACCCCGGCAGCGTGCCACGTCGCGCCGACAACGCGTGGTCTCGGATCCCAGACACACCTAGGCTGACCGCATGGGTCAGGTGCCAGCCGCGACCAAGGCGATGCGCGTGCTGAAGTTCCTCGCCAGCCAGCCCGACCCGGTCCCTCTCGACCGGATCATGCGGGCCTGCCACCTGCCCCGCTCGACGGCGTACCACCTGATGACCGCGATGGCCGAGGAAGGCTTCGTCACCCACCTCGCCGACGATCGCCGGTACGGGCTGGGCGTGGCGGCGTTCGAGGTCGGCAGCGGCTACTGCCGCCAGGCGCCACTGCAGCGGCTCGCCCGCCGCCACCTCGCCGCCCTCTCGACCGGGTCGGCGAGTCCGCCCACCTCGCCGTACCGCACGGGCGCGACGTGCTCTACGTGATCGAGGAGCGTGCGCCGGGTCGGCCCGCCGCTGGTGACCGAGGTCGGCGTGCGCCTGCCGGCGCATCTCACCGCCAGCGGCCGCGCGATCCTCGCGGCGCTGCCGACCGCCCAGGTGCGCGCCCTCTACCCCGACCGAGAGGCGTTCGTCCAGCGACACGGCGTCGGCCCGGCCTCGCTGAGCGCGCTGCGCGACGATCCTCGCCGAGACCCGCCAGCGCGGCCTCGCCACCGAGGACGGTGAGATCACGCCGGGCTTCGCGTCGGTCGCGGCCGCCGGTCCTCGACCACAACGACCTGCCGCTCGCCGGCGTCGCGGTCACCTACCCGACCGACTCCGACGCGGACACCGCGGCGCCATCGCCGACGCCGTCCGTGCGACCGCGACGACCCTCACGCCGCCGGATCCGCGGACGCTGAGCGGCCTTCACAGGGCCTTCTCCACAGGGCCTTCTCCGCAGGGCCTTCTTCACAGGGCCTTCTCCACAGGGCCTTCTTCACAGGCCTTCACGATCGCGGCGGCCACTGCTTCACGTGCACGTCCTTGACTCGGAGATGGGAGCAGGAGGCTCCCGAGGCACCGACCCGAGAAGGAGCACGAGATGAACACCTACCGCACCACGCTGATGCAGCCTGGCGGCCGGCGTCGTCCTGGCGGGGGGTGGCGTCTTCGCCGGCCGCGCAGGCGGCCCCCGCCACACCGGGCACGGCGCACCGTCACCGCCGCCGACCCCGACCTCGCCACCGGCCTCCAGTTCGCCCGCGAGGAGGAGCGGATGGCGCGCGACCTGTACCAGGCGCTCGCCGACAAGTACGACGGCGCGCTCCCGTTCAGCCGGATCACGCTGAGCGAGCAGCGGCACTTCGACGCCGTCGGCGCTCTCCTCGACCGGTACGACGTCGCCGACCCGGCCGACGGCAGGAAGGCCGGCAGCTACGCCGACGCCACCCTGCAGAACCTGTACGACGGCTGGCTGGCCGACGGCAGAAGTCGCTCGACCAGGCCTACGACGTCGGCGTGGCCCTGGAGAAGCGCGACATCGCCGACCTCGAGAGCACGCTCGAGCAGAGCCTCCCGCGCGGACGTCACGCAGGTCTTCACGGCCCTGCTGAACGGTTCGCAGCACCACCTCGCCGCGTTCGAGGCCGCCGCCGACGGCCAGGTCCTCGGCCTGCAGCTCGGCACCGGGCCCCGCAACGGCTTCGGCCCGGGTGGTCAGGGTCAGGGCTACGGCCCCGGCATACGAACGGCTCGGGCCAGGGGTACGGCCAGGGCGGTCAGGGCTTCGGCCGCGGCAACGGCCTCGGCAACGGCATGATGAACGGCTCGGGCACCGGACGCGGGCTGGCCGCCGGCTTCAGCGGCGACTGCCCGATGTTCGACGCGAGCTGATCCCGACCGACCACGACCGACGCCCGGCCCAGCCGGGCGTCAGTCGCGTGCGAGCGGGATCCGCAGGGTGAACACCGCGCCCCTCCCGGGTCCGTCCGACCGTGCGATCAGGTCGCCTCCGTGTGCCCGCGCGATCCCGCGCGCGATCGTCAGCCCGATGCCCGATCCGGAGTCGCCCTCGGCGCGGCGCCGCCCGGGCACCCGGTAGAACCGCTCGAAGACGCGCTCGAGGTCCTCGGCCGCCAGCCCCTCGCCGGTGTCGGCGACCTCGACGACCGCCGAGCCACGCGTCGGTCCGGCAGGTCACCTGCACCCGGCCGCGCGCCGGCGTCGCCCGGATGGCGTTGCCGACCATGTTCGTGACGACCTGGGCGATGCGGTCGGGGTCCGCGAGCACCGTCGCCGAAGGCCCGTCCGATGCGATCGCATAGGTCACGCCGAGATCCTCGGCCTGCGCCCGCAGCCGCTCCGCGGCGTCCCGTCACGACCGTGCGCAGGTCCGATCGGGCGAAGGTCGAGCTCGACCCGGCCCTCCTCGGCGCGCGACAGCGTGCTGAGGTCCTCGCTGAGCCGCCGCAGCCGACGGACCTCCTCGCTCACCTCGGCCAGCGTGGCCGGCGTGGCCGGCATGACACCGTCGATCATCGCCTCGACGTAGCCGTCGATGACGGTGAGCGGCGTGCGCATCTCGTGGGCGACCTCGCCGATCAGTCGGGTCCGCCTGCGTCTCGGTGCCGGCCAGCGCCTCGCCCAGCGTGTTGACGTCGGTGACCAGGTCGGCGAGCTCCCGCTCGCGGGGCACCGGGACCGGTGCGGCGTACCGGCCGCTGGCCATCACCCGGGTGGCCTCCCGCAGCCGGTTGATCGGCCGGACCAGCGCGAACGCGGCCAGGGACCCGAACAGCGCAGCAGCGGCAGCCCCGACCAGGGTGCCGACGAGAAGCGCCTGGTCCACTGCGTCGGCGAAGTCTGCGCGCACCGCGGCATTGGCGCCGGCGCCCGGCCCCTGGCCCATCATCGGCGCCGGCACCGGAGTGCATCATGTTCTGGTCGAACAGGTTCGGGGCGACCTGGCGGACGATCAGGTACGTCGCCGCGGCACCCAGGACCGCCACCAGCGCGTGCGAGGCCGATCAGTCGTACGACGAGCCGGTTCATCGCGCACCGCCCTCTCATGTCAGCAGGAACTTGTAGCCGACGCCGCGGACCGTGCCGATGATCCTCGGCGCAGCCGGCGTCGTCACCGAGCAGCTTGCGCAGGTTCCGGATGTGCACGTCGACGACCCGCTCGTCTCCGTAGAAGTCGTAGCCCCACACCTTCTCGAGCAGCTGGGCACGGGAGTAGACCCGACCCGGCGAGTCGCCAGCGCGACGAGCAGGTCGAACTCGAGCGCCGACAGCTCCGACCGACCGCCCCCCGACGACGCACCTCGCGCCGGCCCTCGTCGATGCACCAGCCCGGCGAACTCGTGCACCGTCGGCTCGGAGGTCGTCCGGCCTGTCGGTCGCGGCCGCGGCGCCGCGGCGCGGCGCAGCACCGTCCGCACCCGGGCCACCACCTCGCGCGGGCTGAACGGCTTGGTCACGTAGTCGTCGGCACCCGACGCCGAGGCCGACCAGCTTGTCGACCTCCTCGGCACGCGCGGTGACCAGGATGACCGGGACGTCGGAGGTCCGCCGCACGCTCGCGCAGCACCTCGAGCCCGTCGAGGTCGGGCAGCCCGATGTCGAGGAGCACCAGGTCCGGCCCCGACGCCGGACCGTCGAGCCGTCGAGCGCCTGCGCGCCCGTGCGCTGCCTCGACGACCGCGAACCCGTCCGCCTCGAGGTAGGCCCGCAGGACCGTGCGGATCCTCGCCTCGTCGTCGACGACCAGCACCCGACGTTCCATCGGGACCTCCCCTCCGCCGGTCGAGCCCGGGCCTCGACCGTCCGCGAGGCCTGGAGCCGGGACCGGCCCGGCTGCCCGGTCGACCCGGCGACCGGCGCGCCGGGCCGGATCGACCGATCGGGCACACTCGGGTCCATGGAGCCGGAGGAGCCGGTAGCAGACGCCGGCCGAGAGCACCGCGGCCGACGACCGCGTCGCCGAGGCGGCGGCGCGCCGCAACCTGCGGACGCGCGCGCGCACGCTGCTCACCGTCGACGAGACCGTCGAGCGGGTCGGGCAGACCACCCACGACCTGGCCTCGGCGCTCGCGGACTTCAACGCGTCGCTCGACCGGTTCAACGCCTCGCTCGACCGGTTCGCCCACGCCGCCGACCAGCTCAACAAGGTCGCCGCCCGGCTCGACGACGTCGTCGACCGGATCGACCCGCTGCTCAGCCTGGTGACCTCGCCGCTCGCCGTGGCCCGCCGCCTCGTCGGGCACTCGAAGCCGATCCGCGCGTCCGGAGGACGACCGACCCCGCGCGGTCGTGACCCTGCCTCGTCGCGGTCGTTGAGAGTGCGTGAAGTAGCTCACCGGTAGTGCAAGGGGTACCGCCACATGCGCTCAGCCACGTCCCACTCGCCCCGACCGACTCCGGCTCGCGCTCGCGGTCTGCGCCTCGCGTCGCGGTCGTCGCCGCGACCCTCGCGCTCAACGCCCGGGCGCCGCGTCGCCGGCGCACGCCACGGGCCGACGCCTACAAGAAGGCGTACGCCGCCACGGCGGCCACCGCGGCTGTCGAAGAAGTCCGCCGACCCCGCCGTCTACCGGACGCCGACGGCACCCACACCCACCTCCCCGGCACGCCGACGCACGACCACAACAACCCGGCCACCAAGAACTCCATCTCGCGCGTCACCGCCGCCGAGGCCGACGGCGACACCACCGACCCGACCACGCCGGCGCCAGGCCGCCGCCAACGCCCGCGCCGGCGGCCGACGCAGCGCGCCGAGGTCGACCCGCCGATGACCCACGTGCCGGTCGACCCGCCGCAGCCGGCAGTGCCCACCGACCGCTACAACCTGTTCAACGCCTGCTACGGCCTGCAGTCGACGCGCCACCCACCGCTGGCTGCCGGGCACGACGCGCCGGCGTTCTGCGCGCCGGCAACGCCGGCCGGCACGCCGCTCTACTTCAAGCCGACCGAGCTCGGGCAGCTACCTGCTCTACAGCCCGGACCAGACCTTCCTCGGCAACGTCGCGCTGCTCCTGGCCCCGGCTCGGGTACGCCGCCCGCGGCCGGCCCAAGGGCGAACTGGACGGTCACCCAGGCCTGCGCCCCGGAGAGTTCCGGCTGTTCCTCCCCGGCTCCGGCTACCTCGCCGTCGGGCGCCGACCGGCGCGGCCGTGTTCGTCGCCCGCCCCGACCGCGGCGCACCCAGTTCACGCCGCGCCGCCGCACCGGCTGCACGCGACTTCCCGGAGATCACCACGAACGTCGAGGGCGACCCGACCGCCGGCACCACGCCGTACGAGGAGACCCGCGGCTACATCGACGCGCACACCCACGGCATGGCCTTCGAGTTCCTCGGCGGCGACGTGCACTGCGGCCGGCCGTGGTCGCCGTGGGGCGTCACCGTCGCCCTGGTCGACTGCCCGGACCACCGGCTGACCGGCGGCTACGGCGCAGTGATGGAGGCCTTCCTGTCCGGCAGGCCCAGCCACGACCCGGTCGGCTGGCCGACGTTCAAGGACTGGCCGGCACCGGACTCGCTCACCCACGAGGGCACCTACTACAAGTGGATGGAGCGCTCCTGGCGCGCCGGGCAGCGGATGCTGGTGAACCTGCTGGTCGAGAACAACCAGCTCTGCATGCTCTACCCGATCAAGCGCAACTCCTGCGACGACATGACGTCGATCCGGCTGCAGGCCAAGGACATGCACAAGATGGAGCGACTACATCGACGCCCAGCACGGCGGCCCCGGCAAGGGCTGGTACCGCATCGTCACCGACCCGGCGCAGGCCCGCGAGGTGATCAACGCCGGCAAGATGGCCGTGATCATGGGCATCGAGACCTCGGTGCTCTTCGGCTGCCACGTCCGCCTCGGCATCCCGTCCTGCACGCAAGGCCTCGATCAACCGCCAGCTCGACCAGGTCAAGAAGATGGGCGTGGTCCAGATGGAGCTGGTCAACAAGTTCGACAACGCCCTCGCCGGCGTCGCCGGTGACACCGGCACGACCGGCTACCTGGTCAACGCCGCGCAACACCCTCGAGACCGGCTCGCCGTGGCGGATGCAGACCTGCGACCCCAACGACCCCGAGGTCCACGACAAGGACCAGGACAACTCCGCGCCGATCCCGTCGCAGGACGCGCTGTTCGGGGCACCTGCTGAAGGTCCTTCCGGCAGCATCACGAACGCTGATCCCGCAGATCCCGCTCTACCCCGCCAAGCACCACTGCAACAAGCTCGGGCTCAGCGACCTCGGCGCGCTACACGATCAAGGGCATGGCGCAGCGGCACATGATCTTCGACCCCGACCACATGAGCGTGAAGGCCCGGCAGCAGTCGCTCGACCTGATCGACGCAGCTGCACTACCCCGGCGTGGTGTCCAGCCACTCGTGGTCCACCCCGGACGCCTACCCGCGGATCTACGGCGAGCAGGGGCTTCATCACGCCGTACGCCGGGGACAGCACCGGCTTCGTCGACAAGTGGAAGCGGCACCTCACCTGGGCGAACCCGCGCGACGTACTGGGGCTTCGGCTTCGGCGCCGACATCAACGGCCTCGGCGCCCAGGGCGACCCGCGACCCGGACGCCGCGGACAACCCGGTCACCTACCCGTTCACCGGCCTCGGCGGGGTGCAGGTCGACCAGCAGGTCAGCGGCCAGCGGGTCTACGACATCAACAGGACGGGGTCGCCCACTACGGGCTCTACCCGGACTGGATCGAGGACCTGCGCAAGATCGCCGGTGACGACATCGTCGACCGACATGGCCCGCGGCCCCGAGGCCTACCTGCAGATGTGGGAGCGGGCCTACGGCGTCGACCCCGAACGCGTGCACCAACCCCGGAACACCCGCACGCCCGCCGTCCTTCCACAGCGGGTGCGCGCCGGCACCGACTGGTGGCACGGTGCTCAAGCGGGTCGGCCAGCCGGACCGCCGCCTCGACCACGCGTTCACCTACTGCACCAGCTCGGGCACGCTCACGGTGACCTTCGACGACGCCGGCCGGGTCACCACGATCACCGGCTGACCCCGAACCCGAGCAGACAGTCGCACAGCTGCGGCACCGATTTCGGGGCCCGAGCTGCCGTGCGCAAGCCGTGGGACCATGCGGTTACCCGGGGGTAGCAATTCTCACACGGACAGCGGCTGACCCCGCCCTGCCGCCCGTAGGCTGCTGCCCGATACGTCCGGCCACGCCGGCAAGGTTGGAGTGAAGCACGGTGACCGTCACGTTGATCCTGGGCCTGGTCCTCAACGCGATCGCGCTGCCGCTGGCAGGCAAGCGGGCGGTGTTCCTCTACCGCCTGATCACCACCGGCCAGCCGGCGCCGGACCGCATCGAGAACGTCACCAAGCGCACCGTCGAAGCGCACTCTCCAGCCAGCTCACCGAGGTCCTCGGGCAGAAGAAGCTGCTCAAGTGGTCGGTGCCCGGGCACCGCGCACGCGTTCGTGATGTACGCCTTCTTGATCCTGGCGACCGTCTACTTCGAGGCGTACGCCGTGCTGCTCTCCCGCGACCCGGAGTGGCACTGGTTCGTCTTCGGCTCCTGGTCGGTGCTCGGCTTCGCCCAGGACCTGATCAGCGTGCTGTGCCTCGTCGGCCTGGCGTCTTCACCTGGATCCGGGTGCAGAACGCCCCGGAGCAGCTGGGCCGCAAGTCCCGGTTCAAGGGCTCGCACCTCTCCGGCGCCTGGATCACGCTGTTCATGATCTTCAACGTCATCTGGACGCTGTTCCTCTTCCGCGGTGCCGTCGAGGCCCGCGACATGGGCACCGACCACGGGCTACGGCAAGGCGGCGTTCGTCTCCTACGCTGCTCGGCAAGGTGCTGCCCGACAGCACCGCACTGATCGGCATCGGACTGCTGCTGCACATCGGCGTGATGCTGGTGTTCTTGATCTTCGTGCTCAACTCCAAGCACCTGCACATCTTCATCGCGCCGCTGAACGTGATGTTCAAGCGGCCCGACGGCGCCGTTCGCCCTGGGCGCGGTCAAGCCGATGATGTCCGACGGGCAAGCCGGTCAACCTCGAGGACGTCGAGGAGATGGACGAGGACACCATGCTCGGCATCGGCTCGATCGAGGACTTCTCCTGGAAGGGCATCCTCGACTTCGCCACCTGCACCGAGTGCGGCCGCTGCCAGTCGCAGTGCCCGGCGTGGAACACCGAGAAGCCGCTCTCGCCGAAGATGCTGATCATGAACCTGCGCGACCACGCGTTCGCGGCGGCGCCGTACCTGCTGGCCGACGAGAGCGCGCGCGAGTCGCTGCCCGACGCCGTCAAGGCGGAGGCCGCGCGGCCGCTGGTCGGCGCCACCGAGGGCGAGGCCTGGCACCCGACCGGCGGCGCGGTGATCGACGACGACGTGCTCTGGTCGTGCACCAACTGCGGCGCCTGCGTGAACCAGTGCCCGGTCGACATCGAGCACGTCGACCACATCATCGACATGCGCCGCTACCAGGTGCTGGTCGAGTCGAACTTCCCCTCCGAGCTCAACGGCCTGTTCAAGGGCCTGGAGAGCAAGGGCAACCCGTGGAACATGAACCCCAACGGCCGGATGGAGTGGGCCCAGGGCCTGCCGTTCGACGTCAAGGTCGTCGGCGAGGACGTCGAGTCGATCTCGACGAGGTCGACTGGCTGTTCTGGGTCGGCTGCGCCGGCGCCTACGAGGACCGCGCGAAGAAGACGACCCGCGCGGTCGCCGAGCTGCTCGACACCGCCGGGGTCGACGTTCGCCGTCCTCGGCAACGGCGAGACCTGCACCGGCGACCCGGCCCGCCGCGCCGGCAACGAGTTCGTCTTCCAGGGCCTGGCCCAGCAGAACGTCGAGACGCTCACCGAGACCAAGGCCAAGAAGGTCGTCTCGACCTGCCCGCACTGCATGAACACGATCAAGAACGAGTACCGCAGTTCGGGCTCGAGCTCGAGGTCGTGCACCACACCCAGCTGCTCAACCGGCTGGTGCGGGAGAAGAAGCTCACCCCGGTCGCCGCGCAACGCCGGCGCCGGGCACCCGGTCGCTCGACCTACCACGACCCGTGCTTCCTCGGCCGGCACAACCAGGTCTACGCGCCGCCGCGCGAGCTGCTCGAGGTGATCCCGGACGCGACGCTCACCGAGATGCCGCGCAACTCCGAGCGGTCCTTCTGCTGCGGCGCCGGCGGCGCCCGGATGTGGATGGAGGAGACGATCGGCGAGCGGGTCAACGTCAACCGCACCCGGAGGCCGTCGCGACCGGCGCCGACCAGATCGCCGTCGGCTGCCCGTTCTGCCGGGTGATGCTCTCCGACGGCCTGGTCGAGGAGCAGTCCGCCGGCCGCGCCCGCGAGGAGGTCGAGGTCCTCGACGTCGCCCAGCTGCTGCTGGCCTCGGTCAAGGGCGAGGCGCCGGTTGCCAAGGCGCCCGACGCCGGCGAAGACGCCGGTCGCTGCCGAGCCGGCTGCCGGCGACGCGACCAGCGGTGGCGCGACGATCACCGAGCAGGCGGACACCGGTCCGGCGGCGAAGGCCTCCGGCGGCGGGTCGCTCTTCGACACCCCGGCCCCGGCACAGGCCGAGGCGAAGGCGTCGGGCGGCGGATCCCTCTTCGACACCCCCGCCCCGGCACAGGCCGAGACGCCGGCCGCGTCCGAGCCGGCCGAGGGTGGCTCGCTGTTCGACCTGGCGCCGGCCGAGGCCCCGAAGACGGCTGAGCCGGCCGAGAAGCCTGCGGAGGCGAAGGCCGAGACGGCGGGCGGCTCGCTCTTCGACTTCCCGGCCCCCGGTCAGGAGGCCCCGACCCCGTCGGAGAAGGCGCAGGCCGAGGCGGTGGCCGAGGAGAAGCCGGTCACCTCGGAACCCGAGAACGCCCCGACGGCCGCCGAGGCCAAGGAAGGCGGCAGCGCACCGGCGCCGGGCACCGAGATCGGGAGCGGCTCGCTGTTCGACCTCCCGGCTCCCGCGGAGACCGAGCCGGCCGCCGAGCCGGCAACCGAGCCGGCCCAGGAGCCGGCCAGACCGCGCCGGCCAGACCGAGCCCGCGGAGACCGCGCCGGCCGAGACCGAGGCGGAGGCGGAGGCGGAGGCAGAGAAGTCCGGCCAGCAGCCGAAGGCGACCAGCTCCGGCGAGGCCCACCAGCCGAAGACCGACACGACGATCCCCGAGGGCGGCTCGCTCTTCGACCTCTGACCGGCGCGACTGCGGGCGATTCCTACAGTTCGCGTAACTTCGCCCGATCGTGTCCTCGTTGGACCTCTCGAACCCCGGGAGGTCCGGCATGCGCGCACTCATGCGTCTCACCGTCGCCGCGACGGCGTCGACTCACCCTGGCCGGCACGGTGGCCACCGCGGCACCCGCCGCGTCCGCGAACACTGCGACCCCGCGCGCCGGCCACGACGGCCGGCGCGGTCGGTAGCGGCTGGACGCCGCGACCGGAGGACTATCCGCAGACGGTGACCCAGGACCGGGCTCGAGATCCCGATGGCCGACGGCGTCGTCCTGCGCGGCGACCTCACCGCTGCCGGCCGACGCGGACGCAACGCGGTCCCCGGCCGGTTCCCGGTCGTGGTCACGATCACCGCCTACAACAAGGCCGTGATCGCCAGCGGTTCGGCGGCGAGCTCGCCGGCGCCGACCCGGCGTACCTGGTCAAGCGCGGGTATGCCCAGCTGACCGTCGACGCCCGCGGCACCGGCTCTCCGCCGGCAGCTGGTGCGCCTTCTGCACCCGCGAGGACCAGGACGCCGCCGAGGTGATGACCTGGGCGCACCAGCCAGCCGTGGAGCAACGGCAGCACCGCGATGACCGGCGCGTCCTACATGGGCATCAGCCAGATCTTCGCCGCCGCCGGCAAGCCCGCCGGGCCTCAAGGCGATCTTCCCGCAGGTCCCCGCCGCAGACGTCTACCGCGACGTCGTCGCCTCGGGCGGGCAGCTCGACGTCGGCTTCATCCCGCTGTGGCTCGGGCTGGTCACGTCCACCGGCCTGATCCCGCCGACGACTCCGCCGACCGATCTCAGCCCGCTCACCGCCCTGGTGCAGCACCTCACCGACGCTCGGCACGTTCACCCTCCCCCTGCTGCTCAACGCCATCGCCGGCGGCGAGCCGGCCTACGACGGACCGTTCTACGCCCAACGGTCGCCGATCAACGTCGTCGACCAGGTGACGTGCCGACCTTCCTGGTCAGCGGCGAGTACGACCTGTTCCAGCGCGGCACCCCGCTGCTCTTCGACCGGCTCCAGCGCGCCGGCGTGCCGGTCAAGATGATCATCGGCCCGTGGAACCACCTCCAGGCCTCCGGCGGCGGCGAGGTCGGCGACGCCGGGCTACGGCTCGCTCAGCGAGCTGCAGCTGCGCTGGTTCGACCACTACGTGAAGGGCATCGCCGACCCGGCGCTGGACTCCGACATCGCGCCGATCACCTACTACGAGCAGGGCACGCGGCGCCTGGCGTTCGACGTCCTCGTGGCTCGGGTCCGACCGGCACGCCGCTCAGCTACCGGCTCTCCGGCTCGGCCACGACCGCGGGATCCGACGGCGCCCTGACGACCGGTACGCCGACTCCCGGCACCGCGGACCTCTGCCGCTCCCGGTCTCCGGACTGTGCACCCGGTCGCCGGACCAGTGGACCGCGGGCGCGCTCAGCATGTCCGGCTCCCGAACCCGTGCTTCACCGACAACGCGTTGAACGACACCGACCGGCGTCGTCTTCGACACCGCGCCGGTGAGCAGCGCCGCTCGCCTTCCAGGGCCCGATCAACGCGCGGCTCTACGTCTCCTGCTCGGTCAGCGGTGACGGCATGCTCTCGGTCGCGGTCGAGGACGAGGCACCCGACGGAACGGTGTCCCGGCTCTCCGGCGGCTGGCAGGTGATCTCCGACCGTGCGCTGGACCCGAGCCGCTCGCGCTACCTCGACGGCCAGCTGGTCCAGCCCTACCACCCGTTCACCAAGGCGACCGCCGTCAAGCTCACCGCAGGCCAGGTCGCCCCGGTCGACGTGGAGATCTTCCCGACCGGCGCCCAGATCCAGCCCGGCCACCGGCTCCGGGTCGCGGTGCAGGCGTTCGACGTTCCGCACCTGCTGCCCACGCTCACCGACCTGCTCGGCACGCTGACGGTGCTGCGGATCCACGCCTCGACGCAGTACCCCTCCACACTCACGCTGCCCGTGCTCGGCGCCAACCCGGCCGGATCGGTCGCCCCGGCCGGATCGGTCGGCCCGGCCGCACGGAGCGCTTCCCGGACGACGGCGTCGCTACGGCACCCGGCCCGACGGCACCACGCCGTCCGGGTCCGGGCCGTGGTCACGTCGGCGGGTGCCGTGACCGGCCGGGTCCGCTTCCGGTGGGACGGCCACCTGTTGACGGTGCGGACGCTCCGGGACGGTCGTGCCGTTGCACGCGTCCCGGCCCGCTGGGCGACGCACGGCCGGCACCGGCTCGTGGTGCGCTACCTCGGGTCGGGCCAGGTGGCGCCGTCGTCGACGCGGCTGCATCCGCGCGTGCGCTGAGCCACGTCCTCTCCCGCCGCCGGCGAGGCCCCCGACCGTGGGGCGCCTCGCCGGCGCTGCTGTGATGTCACAACGGTGTTGACGTGACACCATAATGATGTCATCGTGGTGCACATGGACATCACCCCGTACGTCGAACGCCTCCGCCACGACCTGGCCCAGGCCGCGGCTGCCGGCGACGACCAGGTGCGCGACGCCGCCGAGCGGCTCGGCCTCGCCCTGGACCCGAGCCTGCGGCTGGCGCTGATGGAGGCGTTGTCGCAGGCCGCCGCCGAGATCACCAGCGAGATGCGGACCGGTTCGGTCGACGTGCGACTGGCCGGCCGCGACCTGGAGTTCGTGGTCGAACAGGCCGCGCCGACGCCCGCCGCGACGACGCCGGCCGCTGCGGGCCACGGTGCCGACGACGAGGAGGACGACGGCGCCATGGCACGGATCACCCTCCGCCTCCCCGAGAGCGTCAAGGCGAGGGCCGAGGAGCTGGCGAGCAAGACCGGCAGCTCGCTGAACACCTGGATCGTCAACGTGCTCCGCGGCGCCACCCGGGAGGGCGCGATCAACATCGACATCGACCTGTCCAGCATCCCGTTCCTCGAGGGCTCCGACCCGTTCGGGCCCGGCCGCGGTCGCCGCGGCCCCCGCCGGATGACCGGCTGGGTCTGAGCACCGACCACGGAGGAGAACACCATGCAGAAGACTTTCGACACCCCCGACCCGGTCGAGCTGTACGTCGAGCTCGGCAGCGGCACCGTCACCGTCGATGCGACCGACACCGTCACGTCGCAGGTGGAGGCGACCGGGCCACGCGCAGACGAGTTCACGGTCGAGCTCACCGGGAGACGGCTGTCGGTGATCGCGCCCAAGGGCCGGTTCCTGGGCATCGGCAACGACAGCCACGACATCCGGGTGGTCGTACCGACCGGAGTCCGACCTGGTCACCAAGACCGGGCTCGGCCGACACCGAGACGACCGGCACGTTCGGCAACATCCGCCTGAAGACGGGCTCCGGCGACATCGAGCTGGAGCGCGCCGCCGGCGTGGTGGCGATCGACAGCGGCTCGGGCGACGTGCGCTGTCACGAGGCCGGCGCCGAGGTGCGCATCAAGAGCGGCTCGGGCGACATCGACCTCGGCGAGGTCCGGGGCACGGCCGGCATCTCCACCGGGCTCCGGCGACGTGGTGATCGGCGTGGTCCACGACCGCACCGTCATCAAGACCGGGTCCGGCGACCTCGAGCTGAAGCGCTCGGAGTCCGACGTCAGTCTGACCACCGCGTCCGGCGACCTGACGATCGGCCACGCGCCGCGCGGCAAGATCACCGCCAGGAACGTCTCCGGCGACGTCCGGATCGCCATCCCGGCCGGCACGCCCGTGTGGACCGACGTCAACACCGTCACCGGCTCGGTCGCGAGCAACCTGCAGAGCGCCGGCAAGCCGGCCGAGGGCCAGGACTTCGTCGAGCTGCGCGCCAGCACGGTCAGTGGCGACGTGCGCCTGGTCCAGGTCTAGGACCCGCGATGCGCAACGCGGACCAGGCTCCCGAAGGCAGGGCGGGCGACGCCGACATGCGGCGCCGGTCCACAGGAGACGACGTGAGAGGAGGCACCATCATGTGGGAGAACCCGACCATCCAGCGAGAGCTCGCCAACCTGATCATCACCGAGCGCGTGCGCCGCGCGTCCCGCCGGCGGCGTCACGGGCGATGAGCCCGCTCCCGCCGAGCGGCTCAGACCTGGGTGCGGTGGAAGTTCGCGTACGACCGTGACGGGGTCGGCCCCCGCTGGCCCTGGTAGCGGGAGCCGTACTTCTCCGACCCGTACGGGTGCTCGGCCGGCGAGGACAGCCGGAAGAAGCAGAGCTGGCCGATCTTCATCCCCGGGTAGAGCTTGATCGGCAGTGTCGCGACGTTCGCCAGCTCGAGGGTCACGTGGCCGCTGAAGCCGGGGTCGACGAAGCCCGCGGTCGCGTGGGTCAGGAGCCCCAGCCGGCCGAGCGATGACTTGCCCTCGACCCGGGCGGCGATGTCGTCGGGCAGGGTCACCACCTCGTGGGTCGACCCGAGCACGAACTCGCCGGGATGCAGGATGAACGGCTCGTCGCCGTCGGGCTCGACGACCCGGGTGAGGTCCGACTGGTCGGCCGCCGGGTCGATGTGCGGGTAGCGGTGGTTCTCGAAGACGCGGAAGTAGCGGTCCAGGCGGAAGTCGATGCTGGACGGCTGGACCATCGCCTCGTCGTACGGATCGATGCGGATCCGCTCGGCGTTGATCTCGCCAAGGATGTCGCGGTCGGAGAGGAGCACAGCGGCACCCTATCCGCTGCATACCGGCCCGAGCCGGTGTCGGCGGAGGCTTGGCAGCAGTCACTCGCGACGTGATACTCTGAGTGAAGTATTCGCACTCGAGCATTACGGAGGAAGGCATGGCACGGCGCCGGTTCACCAACCTGCTGGCACTCGCCGTGCT
Source organism: uncultured Actinomycetota bacterium (assembly GCA_963731485.1). Lineage (GTDB taxonomy): Bacteria > Actinomycetota > Actinomycetes > Propionibacteriales > Nocardioidaceae > Marmoricola. The sequence goes on along the minus strand of CAVSVQ010000004.1, from coordinate 891,797 downwards.
CTCGTGCCTCAACGAGCGGCCGATGCATCCCTACGAGATCTCCCAGACCCTGCGCCAGCGCGGCAAGGACCAGAGCATCAAGCTGAACTACGGCGCGCTCTACTCGGTCGTCGACTCGCTGGGCAAGGCGGGCCTCATCGAGGCGCAGGAAACCGTCCGCGAGGGCCGCCGCCCGGAGCGCACCATCTACGCGATCACGGCCGCCGGACGCGACGAGCACGACGAGTGGCTCGCCGAGCTGGTGTCGACTCCGGTGCGCGAGTACCACTCGCTGGAGACGGCGCTGGCGCTGATCCTGGGCCTTCCTCCCGAGGAAGCGGTGCGGCTCCTCGGCGAGCGAGTGCTCCACCTCAAGGCCGAGATCGGCCGCACCGACGCACTGCTGCAGGCGACCCACGAGATGGGGCTGCCCGAGGTGTTCGTGATCGAGGAGCAGTTCCGGCGCGCGATGCTCGCCGCCGAGCTCGCGCACGTCGAGAGCCTGGTCGCCGCGCTCCGCGAGGACAAGGTCTCCGGCACCGCCGGCTGGCGCAGGATGCACCAGCTCCTGGCGAAGGGGATCACCTTCGAAGAGATCATGCGCGACCCCGTCAAGCACCTGGGCAAGGAGGCCGCGACGTTCTTCCCTGACCAGTAGGAGAGCAGAAACCCCCGACAGGTGCGCCAACACCGGCCGGGGGCCCAACCCAGAGCCGGCCTCGCGACCTGCCCCGGATGCACGCGCAAGTCTACGGGCGGCTCTCCTGATGAAGGAGCAGCACATGTTCGTCCCGACCATGCCGGCGACACCACCGCCGGCCCGGCCGCCGCAGGCCCCGCCCTGTCCGCGCAGGACCTGCGCAAGGCCTACTCCACGGGCAAGGGAAGTCCGCCCGTCCGGGCGCTCGACGGCCTCAGCTTCGAGGCCGAGCGCGGCACCGTGTTCGGCCTCCTCGGCCCGAACGGCGCCGGCAAGTCCACGACCGTGAAGATCCTGGCCACGCTGGCCCGCCCCGACGGGGGCTCGGCCGTCGTGGCCGGGGTCGACGTGGTCGCCGACCCCGACGGCGTACGCCGGCGCATCGGCCTGGTCTCCCAGCATCCGTCGAGCGACCCGATGGCCACCGGCCGGGAGAACCTCGTGCTCGCCGGCCGGATCCAGGGTCTGACCAAGTCCGACGCCAGGGACCGCGCCCAGTGGCTGCTCGACCGGTTCGGCATCGCCGACGCGGCCGACCGGCTCGTGAAGACCTGGTCCGGCGGGATGAGCCGCAAGCTCGACGTCGCGATCGGCCTGGTGCACCGCCCCGAGGTGCTCTTCCTCGACGAGCCGACCACCGGCCTCGACCCCGAGGCGAGAGCCGAGATGTGGGCGGAGATCGGCCGGCTCGCCGGCGACGACCTGATGACCGTGCTGCTCACCACGCACTACCTCGACGAGGCCGACCGGCTCGCCCACCGACTCGCCATCGTCGACCACGGTCGCGTGGCGGTCGAGGGTGCACCGGAGGACCTGAAGTCCCAGCTCCGCGGCGACGCGGTCAACGTCGAGCTGGCCTCGCCTGCGGACGCGGAGAAGGCCGGCCTCGCGCTCGGCGACCTCCCCGACCTCTGGGACGTCACCATCGAGAGCAGCACCGTGCACGCCCGGGCGCACGCCGCGGCCCGGGCGATCCCGCAGGTGTTCGCCGCACTCGACGCGGCCGGCCTGCCGGTGGTGTCCGCCACGGCTGCCCGACCGTCGCTCGACGACGTCTACCTGCAGCACGCGGGCCGGTCCTTCGAGGCGGTGGCCTGATGTCGGCGCTCGTCGCTCACTCGGCGTACCTCACGAACCGCTCCGTGAAGGCGATGCTGCGTCAGCCGATCTTCGTGTTCGTCACGCTGATCCAGCCGATGGTCTGGCTGCTGCTGTTCGGCCAGCTGTTCACGTCGGTGACCGAGATCCCCGGCTTCGCCGGCTCGGGCAGCTACGTGGAGTTCCTGACGCCCGGCGTGGTGGCGATGACGGCCCTGTTCAGCGCCGCCTGGGCCGGCACTGTCTACATCGAGGACATGAACCGCGGGGTGATGGACCGGCTGCTGGCATCGCCGGTCAGCCGCGGCGCGATGATGAACGGCACCCTCGCCTACCAATCGCTGGTGTGCACGGTGCAGACGCTGATCGTCTTCGGGGTCGCGTTCGTGATGGGCGGCCGGTTCGATGGAGTGGGCATCGTCGTGACCGTCGTCGCCGCGATCCTGCTCACGATCATCTTCGCGGCGCTGTCGAACGCGGTCGCCCTGCTGGTGCGCCAGCAGGAGGCGCTGATCGGGATCAGCCAGTTCACCGCACTGCCGCTGACCTTCCTGTCGTCCGCCGTGATGGACCTGTCCCTGGCGCCGCACTGGATCCGGGTCACCGCTCGCTACAACCCGCTGGACTGGGCGGTGGTCGTCTCCCGCGAGGCGCTCACGGGCTCGACCGACTGGGCCACCGTGTGGCCCCGGCTCGGCGCCCTCGTGGTGCTCGCCGCCGCCATGGGGTGGCTCGCCACCCGGGCCTTCGGGGCCTACCAGCGGTCGGCCTGAGGGTGACCCTGGAAGCGACCCCCGAGAGCGACACCGCGGCCGGCCCGGTCATCGACCCAGCGACCGGGCCGGCCGTCGGCGCTCGTCGACGTCCGGCCACAATGGGCCCATGCCGTTCCACCGCTACGTCGCGCTCGGCGACTCGTTCACCGAGGGCGTCGGCGACGCCGACCCCACCCGTCCCAACGGCCTGCGCGGCTGGGCCGACCGCGTCGCCGAGGTCCTCGCCGACCAGGCCGGCGGCGACTTCGGCTACGCCAACCTCGCGATCCGCGGCCGCAAGCTGCCCGCGATCATCGCCGAGCAGGTGGAGCCGGCGATCGCGCTGGCGCCCGACCTGGTCACCATCCACGGCGGCGGCAACGACGTGCTCCGCCCCAAGGTGGATCTCGACCACCTCGCGGCGGCGTACGACGAGGCCGTCGGCCGGCTCACCGCGACCGGCGCACGGGTCGTGGTCTTCACCATTGCCGACCCCGGCATCAACCCGGTCTTCCGGATGATCCGCGGCCGGACCGCGATCTTCAACGAGTGGGTCCGCGAGATCGCCGACCGGCACGCCGCGACCCTCGTGGACATGTGGCGGATGCGCGGCTGGAAGGTCAGCGAGGTGATGGACGAGGACCGGCTGCACCTGAACCCGGTCGGCCACCAGGCGATTGCGATCGCCGTCCTCGACGCGCTCGCGCCCGACCACCCGCTCACCCCGCTGCCGTTCCCCGAGCAGGTCGAGCTGTCGGCCCGCGAGCGTCGCGCGGCGAACCTCGCCTGGGCGCGGCAGCACGCCGTGCCCTGGGTGCACCGCCGGCTCACCGGCCGGTCATCCGGTGACGGCGTGGTGCCGAAGCGGCCGACCCTGGCGCCGATCGCCCCGGCACGCTGAGGTCGGCCGGCCCCGGACCTGCTGCCCCGGGCCTGCTGCCCCGGACTACTGCGCCGGACTACTGCCCGGACTACTGGGCCGGACTACTGGGCCGCGGCCTTGGTGTCCTTGATCTCGATCACGAAGAGCAGTGTCTGGCCGGAGAGCTCGGACCCGGACCCGGCCTCGCCGTAGGCGTACTTCGGCGGGATGGAGACGATCAGGCGGGTGCCGACCTTCTGCCCGACCAGGGCCGCGCCGAAGCCCTCGACCACCTGGTCGGTGGCGAAGGTTGCCGGCTGCTTGCCGTAGCTCTGGTCGAAGATCTTGCCGTTGTCCCAGCTGGTGCCCTGGTAGTCGACCGTCACGGAGTCGCCGGCCTTCACCACCGCGCCGTCGCCCTTCTTGAGCACCTTGAGCAGCAGGTCGGTCGGCGGCTTGCTGCCCTTGGGCAGCTTCACGGTCGGCTTGCCGTCGGCGGCGAAGGTCACCTGGGGGACGTCCTTGGTCCACGCCTTCGTGGCCGGCATCTTCTTCTCGCCGATCACGTCGGTCACGATGACCAGGCTGTCGTCGGCGGCGATGCCCAGGTCGGGCTTGCCGGTGGAGCCGTAGACATCGCTCGCCGGGACAGTCACGACCACCCGGGAGCCCCGCGGCACGCAGTCCATGCCCGCCGCGAACGCCGGCGGCAGCTGGGTGTCCCCGACGGTCAGGGTCGCGGGCTCCGAACCGAGCGCCTTGCCGTCCTTGCCGAGGTAGAGCGACAGCAGGACCGCGATCGAGTCGCCCTTCGCGGTCTTCTCCCCGCTGCCCTCGGTGAGCACGGTGCGCTCGAGCTTGCTCGCCTTCAGAGGCGTCTTGAAGGTCGCCGTCTGGGTCTCGCCGAACGTGCCGTCGACCTTCACCCCGTCGCTCGTGGAACCCGAGGAATAGTCGCCGCAGCCACTCGCCGACGCGCTCGTCGCGCTGCTCGAGGGCTTGTCCGACGCACTGTCCGTCGAGTTCTTGTCCTTGCTGCCGCTCCCGCAGGCGCCCAGCGCGAGTGCGGAGGCGGCCAGCAGGGCGACCGGCGCGAGCCGGCGCAGGAGGGTCGTGCGGGACATCGGAGCTCGTTTCGTCGGCGACATGAGTTCGAGACAGTGTCCCAAGGTCCTCAAACGCGGCTGGCAGGGGGCTGTGCTGGGGCCGTGCGTGGCACGATCGAATGTCGGCTACCATCACACCTCGTCGGCCGTAGCGTCCCCGCAGCGGTCCGGCATGCGGATGTAGCTCAGTTGGTAGAGCGCGACCTTCCCAAGGTCGATGTCGCGAGTTCGAATCTCGTCATCCGCTCCAACGGGTCACGCACGAGAGCGCGACGCTCTGCCCACCGTCGATGTCGCGAGTTCGAATCTCGTCATCCGCTCCAACGGGTCGCGCACGAGAGCGCGACGCTCTGCCCACCGTCGATCTCGCGAGCTCGGGTCTCGTCATCCGCTCCAACGGGTCACGCACGAGAGCGCGACGCTCTGCCCACCGTCGATCTCGCGAGTTCGAATCTCGTCATCCGCTCCAACGGGTCACGCACGAGAGCGCGACGCTCTGCCCACCGTCGATCTCGCGAGCTCGGGTCTCGTCCCGCTCCACGAATCTGCTGCGCAGGAGCATTCCGTGGCCCTAGGTTGAGTCTGTTTTCTCGGACTCCTTGGAGGGATCATGCGTCGCCGTCTCCTGGCCCTGCTCGCCGCGGTAGCTCTCGGAACGACCGGGCTGCTGGTCGCACCCGCACACGCGGTGTCACCCCCTCCGCCGGGCGACGACTGGTCTCCCTGCGGTGGAGCGACGACCGTCTACTGCGTGGTCAGTCGGACCCGCAACGGAGTCGCCGTCACCGACACGGACACCTACTACCCCTACGCGCACACCTTGGACAACCACACCATCGGGTTCGGCGTGTGGCACAACACCGGAAGCACGCTGGACGGCGAGGTGCTGCCGGGCGACACCTACAAGCTGGTCGTGAACACCGGCGCGATCCTGCCCCGCGAGGTCGACGCGAACGCCCAGGACGTGACCTTCTCCCGGGGCGGGTCGCCCGGCTCCTACACCGTCACCCTGATCTTCCGGCCGACGCCGGTCCACCACGTCGGCTACGGCGTCGACACCCGGACCTGCACGATCGGCGCCTGTGGCGACGAGACCTGGCGCGCCTCCCTCGACTACGACGGCTTCGTCACCGGCTATGTCACCGACCTCGCCACCAGCGGCCTGGACGCGACCGAGATCAGCCAACGCACGGGCATGATCTCGGCGTACAACGCGCAGGACGCCAACGTGTTCTACGACCCCGACACGAACTCGCTGGTCGTCCAGCTCGCCAACCCACACCTGACCGGGACCGGGGCCGTGGCGACCGGGTCGTACGAGACGTTCCTGCCGACCGCCTTCCTCGAGGGCACCATGAACGTCCCGGACGCCGGCACGTTGACGGCAGGGACGGTCACCGTCGTGCGTAGCGCCGGCGGGTCCGTGTCGAGCGCGCCCTTCACCCTCGCCCACGTGCCCGGTGGAGTCCGGATCGCGATCACCGGCATCACCTACTCCAGCCCGACCTACACGATCCACCCCGGCCCCAGCAAGCCCCGCCACGTGCACGCGCGCAAGGTCTCCGCGCACAAGGCCCGGGTGAAGTTCCGGAAGCCGGCGAAGGCCCTGGGGCACAAGATCAACCGCTACCAGGCGCGCTGCCACCGGGCCGGCAAGGCCTGGCACAAGTCCAAGGGCACGGCGAGCCCGCTCTACGTCGGCCACCTGCCCCGGCACAAGGTGTACTGCCAGGTCCGCGCGCACAACAAGCTCGGCTGGGGCGCCTGGTCGGCCACGGTGCACACGCGCCGCAACCCCTGAGGCCGCTCGCTAGGCTCGGCCGGGTGACGGAGTTCGCCGGCTTTCCCGAGGCTGCCCTCGACTTCTACGACGACCTCGAGATGGACAACACCAAGTCCTTCTGGGAGGCGCACAAAGCGATCTGGACCGAGTCGGTCAAGGCGCCGATGGCCGCGCTCACCGAGGCGCTGGCCGCGGAGTTCGGCACGGCCAAGGTGTTCCGGCCCTACCGCGACGTGCGGTTCGCGAAGGACAAGACGCCGTACAAGACCCACCAGGGCGCCTACGTGCCGGTGGCGGCCGCGTGCGGGTGGTACGTCGAGATCTCCGCGCGGGGAGTCCGCACCGGCGGCGGCTTCTACGACGCCAGCAGCGCCGACCTGGCCAGGATCCGGGAGTCGATCGACCACGAGGCAACCGGCAAGGAGCTCCAGCGGATCCTCGCCAAGCTCGAGAAGGCCGGCTTCGAGATCGGCGGCGAGCGGCTGAAGACCTCGCCACGTGGGTACGACGCCGACCACCCGCGGATCGAGCTGCTGCGCCACAAGTCGCTCACCGCCGGGAGGCCCTACGGCTTCGACAAGGTGATCCACTCCCCCGAGCTCGTCGGCGCCGTTCGCAAGGACTGGCGCGCGCTCCGCCCCCTGGTCGAGTGGATCGCCGTACGCCTCGGCGACTGAGCCCGGCCGGTTCGCGGGAGAACCGCGCCGGCTACTCCGGCTTGCGCACGGTGGCGAGCGTGCGCTCGACCTCCCAGTGCGCGCGCATCGAGGTGATCTTGGGTTCTCCGGCTTCCGGGTCGGTGATCACGTAGGTCGCGATCAGGTCGGTGTCGGCCAGGGTGCCGTCCTCCATGACCGTGCTGAAGGTGCCGATGTTCGCGCAGGCGTTGCCGTTGGCGAAGGAGTCCCGGATCGTGAACCGGAACTCCTTGACCGGCGCGATCGCCATGTCCCAGAAGGCGCTGATCCCGTCCAAGCCGTGGTGCCCCTTGCCCTCGGGGTCGAAGAAGGACGGACCCACGGGATCCTCGAGCACGGCGTCGTCGTCGAAGAGCGCGAGCCACTCGTCCTTGGCCTTGCGGGACACGGCGTCGTAGGAGCGCTGGGAGAGGCGGCGGGCGGGGTGGTCGCCGTCGGGCGCCTCCCAGGTGATGAACGCGGACTCGATCATGGTGAAAACTGTAACGAGTTTCAGTTTCGCTGCCAATCCTGTCCTGCTAGGTTCGGGCCACTCGGCGGCCGCCGGGTCGCCCGCAAGCGGAGGTGCACCCGTGCCGCTGGTCCAGGTCAACGGAGCGCAGGTCAACATCACCGACACCGGCGCCCCTCCGGGAGCACCCGATGCCCCCACCGTCGTGCTCGGCCACGGCCTGCTGTTCAGCACCACGATGTGGCGTCACCAGGTCGAGGCGCTGCGCTCGTCGTACCGCTGCGTCGCGGTCGACTGGCGCGGGCAGGGTGGGTCCCCGCCGACCGACGGCGGCTACGACATGGACACCCTGTACGCCGACCTCGTCGGCGTCATCGAGAGCCTGGGCGTCCGACCGGTGCACTACGTCGGCCTGTCGATGGGCGGCTTCGTCGGCCTGCGGCTCGCGGCACGCAGGCCCGACCTGGTCCGCTCGCTCACGCTGATCGACACGAGCGCGGGGCCTGAGGACCCCGAGAACGTGTCCCGCTACCGCCTGCTCGCGTCGATCTACCGGGTCGTCGGACTGCGCCCGCTGCGCGGCCAGGTCGCCCCGATCATGTTCAGCCGCCCGTTCCTCGCGTCCGCTGCCGGCAAGGAGGTCCTGGCGACCTGGCTCCAGGAGCTCGACCGCCAGGACCGGAGCGCCACGAAGGGTGCGATCCGCGGAGTCACCGACCGGCTGCCGGTGGCCGACGAGATCGCAGCGATCACCGCGCCCACGCTCGTGATCGTCGGTGCCGCGGACGTCGCCACCCCGGTCGCAAAGGCCGAGGCGATCGCCGCCGCGGTCCCAGGCGCCCGGCTCGAGGTGCTTCCCGGCGTCGGGCACATGAGTGCCCTCGAGGCGCCGGACGCGGTGAGCGAGAGGCTGATCACGTTCCTCGGGAGCGTCTGACTCCCGACACCTCGACTCACCGGTCCGGACACCCGCAGTTCACACCCGCGACACCCGCACGGCGGACGCTCGGGGCATGGCAAAGCGCACCGTCGTCTGGCACATCGGCCCGACCGACCCCGGCACCGCCTTCCTCGCCGAAGCGCTCCAGCGGAGCAGCAGCGAGCTCGCGGCGCTCGGCGTCGCCGTCCCGCAGGGGCCCTGGCACGAGGTCGAGGACCAGATCTGGAAGCACAAGGGCCTCAGCTTGCTCAGCACACCGGAGATTGCCCGCGCCGACAAGCAGAAGGTCGGGCTGCGGCTGGCCGGCCTCCGCGACGTCGAGCTGCACCTGGTGCTGCTGGTGCGCGACCTGCCGAGCCAGGTGTTCGCCGGGTGGCAGGCCGCAGTCCAGCGCGGGAGCACGACGTCGCTCACCAAGTACGCCGCCCGCGTGCTCGACCCCGCACGCAGCCACTGGCAGGCCGAGGAGTTCTGGGCGGGTCGTGACCTGACCGAGTTCCTCCCGCGGTGGACCCGCGCGATCCACGCCGAGCGGGTCCACGTGGTCGCGACGGCAGCCGACGCGGACGCGGTCTGGTCGGCGTACCTGCGTCAGGCCGGGATCGGCGACCTCGCCGGCCCCGAGCCCGCGGCGCCCTCGGTCCTCGCTGCCGAGCTGGATCCCGAGCGGGTCCTGGACATCACCACCGGCTGGGCCAAGCTCGTCGCCGAGCGCGGCTTCGACCTGCACGGCTCGCTGATCTCCCCCAGCCTGACCACGCCGCGGGTGGCGACCCGGGAGCAGCAGTTCGAAGCGGTCGCCGAACTCCTGGTCGCCGCCACCACCGAGGTCGAGCGGCTCAGCGCCGAGGTAGCCCGGCTCCGCTCCGAGAACGCCCGGCTGGACCGGAAGCGGCGCAAGCACAAGCGGCGGCTCACCGAGCTGGCAAATTCACAACTTCTGTTGTGAATTTGCGGCTTCCCGACCGAAATCGCATACGGGAAGCGCCAGTTTCACAACAGAAGTTGTGAAACCGGAGACCACTCGCGCCGACGCGACTTTGGCCTTCGTCACAGCCGTGTCCGTTTTGCTTGCAACCCGCCAGTAGCCGAGACATACTGTTGTTACCGGCCGGTAGCAAACGGCGGCCGTGAATCCCTGTGAGCCGAAAAGGTGGGTCAGTGAGCCACTACAAGTCCAACATCCGCGACATCGAGTTCAACCTCTTCGAGGTGCTCGGCCGGGACGAGATCCTGGGCCAGGGCCCGTTCGAGGCGATCGACAGCGAGACCGCTCGATCGATCATCGGCGAGGTCGACCGGCTCGCCCGCGAGGACCTGGCCGCGTCGTACGAGGAGAGCGACCGCACCCCGCCGGTCTTCGACCCTGAGACCCACGAGGCTCCGCTCCCGGAGTCCTTCAAGAAGAGCTACCAGACCTGGATGGACGCCGAGTACTGGCGCCTGCAGATCAACGAGGACCTCGGCGGCACCCCGGCGCCGCCGTCGCTCGTGTGGGCGCTGGCCGAGCTCGTGCTCGGCTCGAACGCCCCGGTCTGGATGTACGCCTGCGGTCCGGCCTTCGCGGGCGTGATCGACCGCAACGGCACCGAGCGCGACAAGCGCATCGCCCAGATCATGGTCGAGAAGCAGTGGGGCGCCACGATGGTGCTCACCGAGCCCGACGCCGGCTCCGACGTCGGCGCCGGTCGCGCGAAGGCGACGCTGAACGACGACGGCTCGTGGAACATCACCGGCGTCAAGCGGTTCATCACCTCGGGCAGCAACGACGTGGCCGAGAACGTCGTCCACCTCGTGCTCGCCCGCCCCGCCGGCATCGAGGGCGTCGGCGGTCCGGGCACCAAGGGGCTGAGCATGTTCATCGTGCCGCAGCACCACTTCGACCACGAGACCGGCGAGCTGACCGGCGAGCGCAACGGCGTCTACGTCACCAACGTCGAGCACAAGATGGGCATCAAGGTCTCCAACACCTGCGAGCTCACGCTCGGCGACCCGCAGGTCGGCGGCGGCGAGCCGGCCAAGGGCTGGCTCGTCGGCGAGGTGCACAACGGCATCGCGCAGATGTTCCAGGTCATCGAGAACGCCCGGATGATGGTCGGCACCAAGGCCATCGCGACGCTCTCGACCGGCTACCTCAACGCGCTGGAGTACGCCAAGACGCGCATCCAGGGCGCCGACCTGTCGCAGTCCTCGGACAAGACCGCGCCCCGGGTGACGATCACCCACCACCCCGACGTACGTCGCTCGCTGATGACGCAGAAGGCCTTCGCCGAGGCCATGCGCGCGCTCGTGCTGTACACCGCCTCGTGGCAGGACCGGGTCCAGCTCGCCGAGCACCGTGGCGAGCGCGACGAGCTCGCGGAGCGCGTCAACGACCTGCTGCTCCCGATCGTCAAGGGCTACGGCTCGGAGCGCTCGTGGGTGCTGCTGGGCACCGAGTCGCTGCAGACCTTCGGTGGCTCCGGCTTCCTGCAGGACTACCCGGTCGAGCAGTACGTCCGAGACGCCAAGATCGACACGCTCTACGAGGGCACCACCGCGATCCAGGGCCAGGACTTCTTCTTCCGCAAGATCGTCAAGGACCAGGCCAAGGCGCTGGGTCACCTGAACAACGAGATCGACGCCTTCATCAAGAGCGAGGCCGGCAACGGTCGGCTCAAGGTGGAGCGCGAGCTGCTCGCCAAGGCCCTCGAGGACGCCGGCGAGATGGTCGGCACGATGATCAACACGCTGATGAGCGCGGACGAGTCCGCGGAGGGCGGCGACATCCGCAACATCTACAAGGTCGGGCTGAACACCACCCGGCTGCTGATGGTGCTCGGCGACGTCGTCTGCGCCTGGCTGCTGCTGCGCGGCGCCGAGGTCGCGCTCGAGAAGCTCGCCGGCGACGTGTCCGCGGCCGACCAGGCCTTCTACGAGGGCAAGGTCGCCGCGGCGCAGTTCTTCGCGCGCACCAACCTTCCGCGGGTCACCGCGGAGGTGGCGATCGCCGACGCCACCGACCTGTCGCTGATGGAGGTCGACGAGGCCGCGTTCTGAGCCCACCGACCCACGACAGGGCCGCCCCGCGTATGTGCGGTGGTGGCCCTGTCGCACGTCCGGGCCCGGGCGGGGCCCGCATGGCGCCCGAGCCCGCGGGTACTACCCCACAACGGTACGAAGGTGCCGCTGGCGACCTGTCGCCACACGTGGAAGGGGTTGGACATGGGAATCGGACTTGGCATCGTGCTCCTGCTCGCGGGCCTGATCCTCGTGACGGACGTGGTGAACTTCGACGTGCGCTACGTCGACGACAACGGACTCGGGTGGATCTTCCTCGTCGTCGGCGCGCTGGCGATCGTGCTCGCGCTGGTGCTCAACCAGCAGCGCAGCCACGTCGGGGTCACGCGCACCGAGCGTCGCATCGAGGAGTGACCTGACCCATCGGCAACCGGACGCCGCTCCCCCCGTCAGGGTGGGGCGGCGTCCGCGGCTCCGGACCGGGTCGCGGCGTTCGGTGCTGCGAGCCTCGAACGAGACCAGCGTCACGGCGACGTCGGGTCGGGTGCTGAGTAGCCTGCGTCCATGGACGACGCATCCCGGCTCGCCGAGCTGGTCGAGACCTGGCGTGCCGCGATCGCCGACTTCGTGGCCCTCGCGCGCGAGCTGCCCGAGGAGACCTGGGACCTGCCCACCGATCTCGCGGGCTGGTCGGTCAAGGACAACGTGGCGCACACCGCTCACCTCGAGGCCGTCCTCGCCGGCGCCCCCGAGGAGACCGTCGAGGTGTCCGAGGCCGACCCACGTCACCGGGCTTGATGGGCCTGTACACCGAGCAGGGCGTCCTGGCGCGCCGCGACCGGTCGGTCGCCGAGCTCGCCGACGAGATCGAGACGGCTGCGGCGAAACGGTACGCCGACGCTGACCGCCGACCCACCCACCGACGCCAAGGCGGCTCCCCCGAAGACCCCCGGGGACGTGCCGTGGGACTTCGGCACGCTGCTGCGCAACCGACCCTTCGACGTGTGGATGCACGAGCAGGACATCCGCCGTGCGGTGGGCCGCCCCGGTGGCTACGACACCGCGGCGTGCCGGCACGCCCTGTGGACCTTCGGGCGCGGCCTGCCGATGATCGTCGGCAAGCGGGTCGCGCCGCCGGTCGGGACGACGGTGCGGGTCGACGTACCCGAGGCCGACGAGAGCTGGACGGTCGTCATCGGCGACGACGGCCGCGCGGCGGTGACCGGGCCGGCGGACCAGCCGACCGTCCGGATCTCGCTCACGCCCGAGGAGCTCGTCGTGCTCGGCGGCGGCCGGCGCGGAGTCGACGCGACCAGCCCCACGATCGAAGGCGACCGCGAGCTCGGCACCGCCGTCCTGGCCAATCTCGCCGTCACGCCGTGAGCGACCTGCGCTGGACGCTCGCCGACGTGCCGAACCTGTCCGGCACCCGCGCGGTCGTCACCGGGGTCACCTCCGGCATCGGCACCACGACCGCGCTCGAGCTGGCGAGGGCCGGCGCCGAGGTGGTGCTGGTGGCCCGCTCGGCCGACCGGCTGGCCACCACCCGCGCGTCCCTCGAGGCCGCCGCCCCGACGGGGAGGTTCCACGCCGTGATCGTGGACCTCGCCGACCTGTCCACGGTCCGCCGCGGCGCCGCCGAGATCGCCGAGCTCGGGCCGCTCGACCTGCTGGTCAACAACGCCGGGGTGATGGCGCTGCCCTACGCGCGCACGATCGACGGGTTCGAGCTCCAGTTCGGGACCAACCACCTCGGCCCCTTCCTGCTCACCGGGCTGCTCCTGCCCGCACTGGTGGACTCCGGCCGCGGCCGGGTCGTCACGGTCGCGTCCCAGGCGCACCGGCTGACCCGGCGCGCACCGCTGGACGACCCGCGCACGATGCACGGCCGCTACTCGCGCTGGGGCGCGTACAGCGGGTCGAAGCTGGCCAACCTGATGTTCACCTTCGAGCTCGACCGGCGCGCGCAGTCTGCCGGGCTCCCGGTGAAGGCGCTGGCGGCCCACCCCGGGTACTCGGCGACCGAGCTGATGGGCAAGCCCGGCGGCCTCGGCGGGCCGATCATGGCCGCCGCCACCAGGCTGCTCGGCCAGCCGGCGAGGCTCGGCGTGCTGCCGACCTTGATGGCCGCGACCGCCGATCTACCCGGATCGACGTACGTCGGCCCGAGCAACCTGTTCCAGATGCGCGGCCTGCCCAAGGTGGTCAAGCCGCGCCGGCTCGCCCTCGACCAGCTCGCCCAGCGGCGGCTGTGGGAGCTCAGTGAGACCGCGACCGGCCTGCGCTACCCCCAGCCCGGTCTCTCGTGACGATGCTGCGGCCGATCACCACCGCAGACCATGCCGGCGGTCCTGGCCTGGAACCAGGCGCACGTCGACCTGCTGGCTCCGCTCGACCGGGACCGACTTCGCACCCTGCTCGCCTGGGCGGACCTCGGCTGCATCATCGTCGACGCCGGCCGCGACGTGGGCTTCGTGCTCACCTTCGCCGCCGGGACGACGTACGACTCACCGAACTACCGTTGGTTCACCGAGCACAGCGCCGCCGCGGGATGGCCCAGCTTCTACTACCTCGACCGGGTCGTCGTGGACCCATCGGTGCGCCGCGCCGGCATCGGCACCCGGCGTGTACGACGAGATCGAGGAGCACGCGCGCGCGGCTGGCGCCGGTGATGTGCCTCGAGGTCAACCTCGACCCGCCCAACGAGCCGTCCCTGGCCTTCCACCGCCGCCGCGGCTACGTCGAGGTCGGTCGGCAGGTCGCGACCGGCCATCTGGTCAGCCTGATGGTCAAGGAGCTCTCGGACCGCTGACCTCCACCTCATCGCCGTGCCGGTGCACGACCTTCCAGGCATCGTCCTCGCGTCGCAGGATCGTCGTCACCCGCAGCGTGTAGTCGCGCCGCCCCTCGTCCAGCGCGACCGACGAGTGCTCGAGTGCGACCACGTAGCCCAGGTCGCCGGAGCACTCCGCCGCGATCACCTCGTGGTCGAGCGCCAGGCTGTGGCGGAACGTCGGGGCGAGGCGGTCGAAGACCGCCGCGACCTGCTCCCACCCGGTCGCGCTCAGCCACGCACCGAACAGCGTGACCGGGTCGCGGCGGGACCAGAGCGCCAGCCTGGGTGCGAGGTTGCCTTCGTGCAGGGCGGTCACCTCGGCCGCCAGCAACGGGACGACCTCCTCGGCGAAGGCCTGCGACGCCGTCGCGACGGTCATGACGCGGCCCACTCAGGGTCCGACATCCGCAGGATCAGCACCGACAGCGCGGCGAAGCCCACTGCGTTGAGGCCCCAGCCGACGAGGTCGAGCCAGTGGCTGCCGACGATCACCGCCGCCACGAAGTGCAGCGGCTGGGACACCACGACCGCCCACGCCGCGGGACGGGGCACCGTGCTCACCCGCAGCAGGGCGCAGCCGAGCAGGACCGTGCCGACGACGTGCCCGACCACGAAGATCCCGCCGGCCACCATCACGGCCGGGTGGAGTGAGTCGTAGCTGGCTGCGGCGTCCTCCAGGGACAGCCCACGGCGCACCGCGCTCCTACGGTCGCTGCGATCGCGGTCTCGGTCGACGTACCGGACTTCTTCTTGCCCGAGCTGCCGGCTGCTCGTCGAGGTCGCGGCGTACCGGATCGCGACGGAGGCGCTGACCAACGTCGCCCGTCACGCGGGCGCGCAGCTAGCGCCCGCATCCTCGTCGAGCGTGCGTGCACCGACTCGCTCGTGGTCGAGGTCCACCGACGACGGCCGCTCCGCGCGTGGAGTCCCGGCGTCGGCCTGATCGGCATGCGCGAGCGGGCAAGGAGCTCGGCGGCCGCTTCGAGGCGAGCCCGTGCCCGCAGGCGGTCGCGTCTTCGTGTCGATCCCGCTCGGACGCCGATGAGCGCCGTCGCGTCGTCGTCGCCGACGACCACCCCATCGTTGCGCGCTCGGCCTGGTCGCGCTGCTCTCGTCGCTGCCCGACATCGAGGTGGTTGCGTATACTGCCACTACCTTGCGCGAACCGTCCGTGAGGTCGTGATGAGCGACTCGACCGGTGGCTGCTCGACCGTCAGGCGACCACGCGCACGACCACGCGGGACATCGGGTACCGCACGCCGGCCCTGAAGTACCTCAGGAAGTGCCGACTGAGGGCGGCCAGGTCCTCGGGCGCCATCTTGATGCAGCCGGCCGACTTGTAGTCGTCGATCTTGGGAACCTCCCAGCGACACGGCTGGTCGCCGGGCCGGTCGGGACACTGGGTGTTGCCGGCGCCCTGCTCGGTGTGGATGAACAACGCCACCCGGCGCGTGTGTCCGTTGCGGCAGGTGTGGTCGTCCAGCCGGAAGGCTCGGCCCTTGATCAGGCTGCCGGGGTAGTCGCGGTAGAACCGCAGCCGATAGCGGCCGTTCGGCAGCCAGCCCTGGCCCTTCGCGCACTCGTCGTGGCCCGCCTTGCCGAGCATCCCCGACCCGGCTCGCCAGGACCGCTTCTCGACCACGTGCCGGACGCCGTCACGGCTCCGGCGAACGACCTTCCAGGTCACGCGCGACCTGGTCGGGTCGGCGGGGAGCTTGTCGAAGGTGATGATCGCGCGCCGCCGGGGCGAATGGGCGGCGGCCCGGCCCAGTACCGGTGCCCGCACGGACGTGCCGACCGGTGCCGCGCTCGCGGCCGGAACGGCCCAGGTGCCGACGACCGCGGCGAGCGCGGCCAGCAGCGCGACGTACGACGTCGTGAACCGAGCCATCCACCCTCCTCATGCCGGCCACCACCGTACGACGCCGAGCCGCGATCGACCCAGCATTCCCACGGCCGCGTCGAGCAAGGAGGGCACGGTCCTGCGCGTGGCGGGGCACGCGTCGTCGGCAAGGGGACCGGCGACCACGCTCAGCCACAGGTACGGCTCGATGCCCGCGGCGGCCCGCAGCGAGTCCGCCGGCGCACCGCCACCCGGTCGCCGCCCGACGTTCGGCCCGCGCTAGAGGAGTCGTGTGAAGAAGACGCTGTGCGGGTCGAGGACGTAGTCCGCGAACGGCCCGCACTCGCTGAAGCCGTGCCGCGCGTAGAGCCGCCGTGCCGGCGCGAAGAACTCCTGGCTGCCCGTCTCCAGGCTGATCCGGGCGTACCCGCGGCGGCGCCCCTCGTCGAGCACATGCACCAGCAGCGCGGTGGCCACCCCGGCGCCGCGCGACCCGGTCGCCGTCCGCATCGACTTCACCTCGCCGTGTCCGGGCTCGAGCTCCTTGAGGGCCGCGCACCCGAGCAGGGCGCCGTCGCGGCGGGCGGTCCAGAACGTCACGGCCGGGACCCTGAGGGCGGTCACGTCGAGGGCGTGCACGCTCTCGGCGGGGGAGGTCGCATGCATGTCGGCGAGGTGCTCGGCGAGCAGCGCGACCACGTCGGCCCGCGCCGGGTCCTCGACCGCGATCTCGATCACGGAGAGATTCTGCTCGATACGATCCGCGCGTGAGCCCATCCCCTCCCCCGGACCGACCGCGCCGCCTCAGCGCGCGCGAGCTGATCGGCCTGGTGCTCGACGAGGGCTCGTGGCGGTCGTGGGACGCTCCGCCCGACCGGGCAGCGATCTCCCCCGAGTACGCCGCCGAGCTGGCCGCCGCGGCCGAGCGCTCCGGCGCCGACGAGTCGGTGGTCACCGGCGAGGGACTGATGCACGGTCGTCGCGTGGCCGTGGTCGCCTGCGAGTTCGGCTTCCTCGCGGGATCGATCGGGCGCGACGCCGCCAACCGGCTCGTCGACGGCATCCGCCGCGCGACCGCGGAGGGCATCCCCCTGCTCGCCGCCCCGATCAGCGGCGGCACCCGGATGCAGGAGGGCACGCCGGCCTTCGTGCACATGATCCGGATCTCCGAGGCGATCGCGACCCACAAGACCGCGGGCCTGCCCTACCTGGTCTACCTCCGCAACCCGACGACCGGCGGTGTGATGGCGTCGTGGGGCTCCCTGGGGCACGTGACGGTCGCCGAGCCGGGAGCGCTCGTCGGGTTCCTCGGCCCCCGGGTGTTCGAGGCGCTCTACGGGCGCCCGTTCCCCGACGGGATCCAGACCGCCGAGAACCTCTACGCGCACGGCATCGTCGACGCCGTCGTCCCACCCGAGGAGATCGCCGGCGTGCTCGACCGGGCGCTGTCGATCCTGCTGGCACGTCCGACGCGCCCCGTCGACGACCTGGCCGAGGAGCCGATCCCCGACGTGGACGCCTGGGACGCGATCACCCGTTCGCGCCGTCCGGACCGGCCGGGCGTCCGCAGGCTGCTGAAGTACGCCGCCTCGGACGTCGTACCGCTGAACGGCACCGGGCAGGGCGAGTCCGACCCGGGCCTGATGATCGCCCTGGTGCGCTTCGGTGAAGCGCCGTGCGTCTTCCTCGGCCAGGACCGCCGCGGCCAGACCACGGACAGCCCGCTCGGCCCGGGGGCGCTGCGCGAGGCGCGCCGCGGCATGCGGCTCGCGGTCGAGCTCCGCCTCCCCCTGATGACCGTCATCGACACCCCCGGGGCCGCCCTCAGCCCCGAGGCGGAGGAGGGCGGGCTCGCCGGGGAGATCGCCCGCAGCCTGGCCGACCTGGTCACGCTGGACGCACCCAGCCTGTGCCTCATGCTCGGCGAGGGCAACGGCGGCGGCGCACTCGCACTCCTGCCGGCCGACCGAGTGGTCGCGGCCCAGCACGCCTGGCTCTCGCCGCTCCCACCGGAGGGTGCGAGCGCGATCGTGCACCGCGACACCGAGCACGCCCCGGAGATGGCCCGCGCCCAGCACGTGCGGGCCCAGGACCTGCATGCTCGCGGGATCGTCGACCGGATCGTGCCCGAGCACCCGGACGCCGCCGACGAGGCCGAGGAGTTCTGCCGTCGTGTGGGCGAGGTCCTCGAGCACGAGCTCGCGACACTGTTCCACGCCGATGTCGCCGCCCTGCGACCCCGCCGCTCCGACCGTTTTGCCGACCGACCCGTTGAGTTGGGACCTGTCGACCGTTGAGTTCAGACTTGTCGGGCCGGCTACTCAGGTCGCGTCCCGACAACTCGCGACTCGCGCCCCCACAACTCCCAACTGAACGGGTCGATCAGCCGAAGTCGCGGGTCGGCGGGGAGACCGTCTTGCCGGGGTCGCGCTCCACGAGGCCCTCGAGCACGTCGTCGATCGCCTTCATCAGGTCGGGCTCGAGTACGACGCCCGCGGCCTTCGCGTTCTCGGTCACCTGCTCGGGGCGGGAGGCGCCGATGATCGCGGTGGCGACGTTGGGGTTCTGCAGCGTCCAGGCGACGGCGAGCTGGGCGAGGGACAGGCCGGCCTGGTCGGCGAGCGGCTTGAGGTTCTGCACCGCGGCCAGCACGTCGTCCTGGAGCCAGCGCGCGATCATGTCGGCGCCGCCGGAGGCGTCGGTGGCCCGCGAGCCGGCCGGGGGCGCCTGACCCGGCAGGTACTTGCCGGTCAGCGCGCCCTGGCCGATCGGCGACCACACGACCTGGCTCAGCCCGAGCTCCTCGCAGGCCGGGACCACCTCGGCCTCGATCACCCGCCAGAGCATGTTGTACTGCGGCTGGTTGGACACCAGCGGCACGTGCAGCTCGCGCGCCAGCGGTACGGCGGCCCGGATCTCCTCGGCCCGCCACTCCGAGACGCCGATGTAGAGCGCCTTGCCGGAGCGGACCACGTCGGCGAACGCCAGCATCGTCTCCTCCAGCGGCGTCTCGTGGTCGTAGCGGTGGGCCTGGTAGAGATCGACGTGGTCGGTGCCGAGCCGGCGCAGTGATCCGTCGATCGACTCCAGGATGTGCTTGCGGGAGAGGCCGTGGTCGTTGTGACCCGGCCCGGTCGGCCAGTACACCTTCGTGAAGATCTCCAGGCCTTCACGGCGCTCACCGGCCAGGGCCTTGCCCAGCACGGACTCGGCCCGGGTGCCGGCGTACACGTCGGCGGTGTCGAACGTGGTGATCCCGACGTCGAGCGCCTGGCGCACGCACGCGACGGCGGCCTCCTCCTCGACCTGGGAGCCGTGGGTGATCCAGTTGCCGTAGGCGATCTCGGTGATCTTCAGGCCGCTGCGGCCGAGGTTGCGGGTCTTCATGCTCCGACCCTACGGACCACGACCGAACGCCACCACGCTCGACAATAGAACGTGTTTCAGTTTGAATCGGGCCGGTGAGGACCTACGTGATCTCCGGAGCCGCCTCGGGCATCGGCGCCGCCACCGCCGCCCGCCTGGTCGCCGGCGGGCACCGTGTGATCGGCGTCGATCTCGCTGGTGCCGACGTCGAGGCCGACCTGTCCACGCCGGCGGGCCGCGCCGACGCCGTACGCCGCGTCGCCGACCTCGCTCCCGACGGCCTGCACGGGGTCGTCCCCTGCGCGGGCATTGCCGGACTCACCGGGGTCGACCCGGCCCTGCTCGTGTCGGTGAACTACTTCGGCGCGATCGCGCTCGTCGAGGGCCTCCACGACCTGATGACGGGCACCGACGACGCAGCCGTCGTGCTGCTGGCCAGCAACTCGATCACCTGCCAGCCGGGCTGGAACGCCGACGTCGCCAGCGCGTGCCTGGCCGGGGACGAGGCGCGCGCCCGCGACCTCGCCGCGCAGACCGAGGCGGTGCAGGTCTACCCCGCGTCGAAGATCGCGCTCGCGTACTGGGCCCGCCGCGAGGGCGTGACGGCCGCGTGGGCCGGCGCGGGCGTCCGGGTGAACGCGATCGCACCGGGGCTGATCGCCACCCCGATGACCGACCGGCTCCGCGAGGACCCGGTCTTCGGGCCGTTCGCCGACAGCTACCCGACCGCGCTCGGCCGACCCGGCCGGCCCGAGGAGGTCGCGGCCCTGATCGCGTTCCTGCTCTCCCCGGACTCCAGTCTCCTGGTCGGCGACGTGGTCTACGTCGACGGCGGCACCGACGCGATCCTGCACCCGGACAGCCCCTCGGGATGGGAGGTCGGACCGGTGGACACCGGGGCGCCGGCTCAGTAGCTGCGGCCGGTGACGACCGGGAGGTCGGCGAGCGTCACGATCCCCGGGTCGGCCGCGACGACGTACGGGATCGCGTTGGTCGCCGGCATCGCGGTGTAGATCATCCCGGGTCCCATGAAGCCGGGCTCGTCCCAGTCCTGCGGCGGCAGGCAGTGCAGCACCGTGCGCATGTTGGGCCGCCCGAAGACCTGGATCACGTGGCCGTGCGCAAGGGGCTTGGGCGGGACGACGTGCTGCCCCATCGTCCAGTTGAAGCCGACCGAGACGACGTTCTGCTCGCCCACCCACCCGCGGTGGTAGCCGAAGACGCTGCCGACGGTGCCCTTCGGGATCGTCATGAAGCCCAGGTCGGAGTCGTCGGTCGCCGCGGTGAACTGCACGTCGAAGGTCAGCCGGTC
The DNA here is from genome assembly GCA_963731485.1 of uncultured Actinomycetota bacterium. GTDB lineage: Bacteria > Actinomycetota > Actinomycetes > Propionibacteriales > Nocardioidaceae > Marmoricola. The sequence goes on along the minus strand of CAVSVQ010000004.1, from coordinate 871,068 downwards.
CAGGGTCAGGCCCATCGCATCGGCCATCACCGCCGCGGACTCGGCGAACACCTCGCTCTCGCGGCGGACGCTGTCAGCCAGACCGGGGGTGTCCGGGTCGCGACCGAAGCCCATCTCGGCCATCGTGCCGCCGGACTCGTACGTCGAGCAGTCGACCGACTCGGTGATCCGGATCTCGTCGACCCGCTCGCAGGCGCCGGAGAGCGCCATCCCGACCAGGTTGGTGATGCCCGGGTGGGCGCCGCTCCCGTAGATGGTCGAGCCACCCGCGGCGCACGCCGCCTCGATCCGGGCCAGGTCCGCAGGGGACTGCTTGGCGCCGTTCATCCACCCCGCGGTGGTGACCACGTTCACCCCGGCTGCGAGCAACGTCTCGAGCTCGGCGAGGTCCGGCCAGAGCGGGTTGTAGGCACACGCGTCGGGCCTCAGGGCGAGGAGCTCCTCGACGTCGTCCGTCGCGAGGACGCCGGTCGGCTGCACCTCGGAGGGATGGGGCCAGCCGCACAGCTCGGCCGCGTCGACGCCGACCTTGTCGGCACCCCAGGCGAACACCCCGGCGAGCTCGAGGTCCGGCCGCGCGAGGACCGCGTGCAGCGAGCGGCGGCCGATGTTGCCGGTGGTCCACTGCACCACGCGGAGCGGGCGTTCGAAGCGCGGCGGCGTCATGACGCCGAGGATAGAACGGATTTCAGTTTCTGGGGTCGGTGGCCGTGTCCTCGCCCGGTCCGGCCTCGTTGGGGGTTCATGACTCGTGCCCGTCTCACCGCGGTCGTCGTGCTCGCTGCCCTGACCGCACTGGTGCCCGCCGCCGCCGTCTCCAGCCCGTTGCCGATCCCGGCCCTGCCGACCGATCTGCTCACCGAGCCGTTCACCGGCTCGCCGGCCACCGCCCAGCCGCTGCCGCACGAGCCGATCGGACAGAACCCGCACCTCTCGGCCAACGGCACCAACTCGATGCATGACGACGCCTACGCCTCCGATGCCTACGAGGTCAGCGGTCCCGCTCGGCCGCGGGATGACGGTGCGCATCGGCGTCGTACGGCGTCTCGGAGTGCGCGACCATGGCCTTCGACTCCCGCGGACGGATCGTCGGGCTGTGCGGCGACCTCGCCGGCTTCAAGCTACGGCTGATCGACCCGACGACACTGGCGACGATCGGCAGCACCCTCACCACGTCGACGCCGCGACCTGCTCTCGCTGCAGAACCCGTTCACCGACATCTGCGGCGGCACCTACTTCTCCCTCGACTCCCACGACGTCGCCACCGTGGTCACCGTGAGTCGGCAGATCTGGACGGTGCGCGTCGACGACGCCGGCTTCACCAAGCTCGGTGCGTACGACGTCTCCGCCGTCGTGCCGACCGACGACTGCCTCGTCGCCACGATGCCCGACTGGTCGGGCCGGATCTTCTTCGTCACCCAGCAGGGCCGCGTGGGTGTGATCGACCGGCACACCGGTGCGGTGAAGACGATGAAGTTCCCCGACGGCGAGGGCATCTACAACTCCGTCGCGGGAGACGAGAGCGGAGCGATCTACGTGGTCACCGACCAGCGGCTCGCAGCCGTCGCCGCCGACGCGAGCGGGCAGCCCTACGTGCGCTGGTCGGAGACCTACGACCGCGGCACGCAGGCCAAGCCCGGCCAGCTGTCCCAGGGATCAGGCACCACCCCCACGCTCATCGGCGACGACGTGGTCGCGATCACCGACAACGCCGAGCCGCGGATGAACGTGCTGTTCTACCGGCGCAGCGGTGGCGGCGCTGACCGGCTGATCTGCAAGGTCCCGGTCTTCGCCGCAGGGACGTCGGACACGGAGAACTCGCTGGCCTACGCCGGCGGCCGGTCGGTGATCGTCGAGAACAACTACGGCTACGCGGGCGTCCAGAGCACGATCCTGGGCAAGACCACGGCACCCGGGGTGGCCCGGGTCGACCTCGAGGACGACGGCAGCTGCCGGGTCGCGTGGACCAACCAGCTCTCCGCGCCGACCTCGGTGCCGAAGGTGTCGCTGGGCAACGGACTGCTCTACGTCTACACGAAGGCCGCCTCGAACCTCCTCGACGACAGCTGGTACTTCACCGCGATCGACGTCCGCAGCGGTGCCACCGTGTGGAAGCAGCGCACCGGCAACGGCATCCAGTGGAACAACCACTACGCCTCGATCTACCTCGGCCCCGACGGCTCGGCCTACATGCCCACCGTCGCCGGACTGATCCGCTTCAAGGACGGCTGATCGATCGCCTCCGGGCGGTAACCCCGCCGCGGCATCGGTCGTTGAGCCCAGCATGAGGACGTCGGTCGCCCAGGTTGGTCTGCCTCGGGTGGCGGCCGCGTCCCGGCAGGTCTGGGGGTGGCGATGGTCCCTCACGTGCGGCACCGGTCTCCGGGGGAGCCGGACGCCGACGTGAGGGGCTGTCCGCCAGTGGCCTCAGAACAGCAGCGCGGTGGCCGGGTCCTCCATGATCGCGGCGACGTCGGCGAGGAAGCGTGAGCCACTCTCACCGTCGACGTGCCGGTGGTCGAAGGACAACGCGAGGGTGCAGACGTCCCGGATCTCCAGCGACTCGTTGCCGTCCCGGTCGGTCACGACCCACGGCCGGCGCGTGGTCGCACCGAACGCGAGGATGGCCGACTCGCCGGGGTTGATGATCGGCGTACCGGAATCGACGCCGAACACCCCGACGTTGGTGATCGTGAAGGTGCCGCCACTCATCTCCGTCGGCTGGGTGCGGCCCTCGCGTGCGACGGCGGTGAGCTCACCGAGCGCCCGGGCGAGCTCGAGCAACGACAGGGTGTCGGCGTCCTTGACGTTCGGGACGACCAGTCCGCGCGGCGTCGCTGCGGCAATGCCGAGGTTCACGTAGCTCTTGAAGACGATCTCCTGGGCCTGCTCGTCCCAGGTGCGTGTTGACCACCGGCGTGCGCCGGATCGCCAGCACGCAGGCGCGGGCCAGCACCAGCAGCGGGGACACCTTCACCTCGGCGAACTCGCGCCGGGCGCGCAGCCGCTGGACGAACTCGGTGGTGCGGGTGACGTCGACGGTGATCCACTCGGTGACGTGCGGCGCGGAGAAGGCCGACTGGACCATCGCCTGGCCCATCATCTTGCGCACGCCCTTGATCGGCTCGCGCCACTCACGCAGCCGACCCGGGACCGCCGCCGCCGCGACGTCGCGAGGGTTGCCGGCGTACTGCTGGGGCATCCGGGCCGCACCCTCGACGTCGGCGCGGGTGACCGTGCCGTTCGGGCCGCTGGGGGTGAGCGTGGTGAGGTCGACCCCGAGGTCCTTGGCCAGCTTGCGCACCGGCGGCTTGGCGAGCACCCGGACCTCGCCGCCGGACCGCGCCACCGGGGTCGGTGCCGACGCCTTGACCGACGGGCCGCCCTGCTGCTCGGCGTCGCTGGTCACCGCCTCGACGATCTGCATGACCTGGTCGTGCTGGTGCGGCGCGCCGGCGTTGAACACGTCGTGCACGTCGGCCTTCGCGGCGTGCCGTGCGGCGACGTCGGCGCCCTCCCGGCGGCGCGCGCGGCGCACTGCCTCGCGCTCGGCCTTGTTGCGACCGACCAGGCTCTCGCCCTCGCCGCCCCCGGACGCAGCCGGGTTGGAGAGGTCGATCTCGGCCCCGCTCGTCGAGCCTGCCGAGACGCCCCCGGGGTTTCGGCAGGCTCAACCGCCGAAGAGCCGTCCCCGATCCGGACGATCGGGGTGCCGACCGGCACGGTCTCGCCCTCGGGCACCAACAAGGCCTGCACCACGCCGGCGAACGGCGAGGGCAGCTCCACCAGCGACTTCGCGGTCTCGATCTCGACCACCACGTCGTTGATCTTGACCTCGTCGCCGACCTTGACCTTCCAGCTGACGATCTCGGCCTCGGTCAGGCCTTCACCCACGTCGGGCAGCTTGTATTCGCTCATGTGCGGTCCTCAGAAGTCGAAGGTGCGGTCGACGGCGTCCAGTACCCGGTCGAGGTCGGGGAGGTAGTCCTCCTCGATCCGCGACGGCGGGTACGGGGTGTCGAACCCGCCGACCCGCAGCACCGGCGCCTCCAGCGAGTAGAAGCAGTGCTCGGTGATCCGGGCGGCGATCTCCGAGCCCATCCCGAGGTTCACGTGCGCCTCGTGGGTGACCACCGCACGGCCGGTGCGGCGCACCGACTCGTAGACCGGCGCCATGTCCAGCGGCGACAAGGTGCGCAGGTCGATCACCTCGACCGAGCGACCTTCCCCGGCGGCCGCTTCGGCAGCCTTCAACGCGGTCTTCACCGTCGGGCCGTAGGCGAGCAAGGTGAGGTCGGTGCCGGGACGCGACGACGCGCGAGGCGAACAGCGGTTCGGCGTCGGCGACGGACAGGGATCTCGTCGACCTCGGCCTTGTCGCCGTGGTACTGCCGCTTCGGCTCCAGGAACACCACCGGGTCGTCGCTGGCGATCGCCTGCTGGATCATGAAGTAGCCGTCGACCGGGTTCGAGCAGGTGACCACCTTGAGGCCGGGCGTGTGTGCGAACTGCGCCTCCGGGGACTCCGAGTGGTGCTCGACCGCGCCGATGCCACCGCCGTACGGGATCCGGACCACGATCGGCATCCGGACGTGCCCCTGGGTGCGGAAGTGGATCTTCGCCACCTGGCTGACGATCTGGTCGTACGCCGGGTAGACGAACCCGTCGAACTGGATCTCGCACACCGGCCGGTAGCCCCGCATCGCGAGGCCAACGGCGGTGCCCAGGATGCCGGACTCGGCGAGGGGGCTGTCGATCACCCGGTCCTCGCCGAAGTCCTTCTGCAGGCCGTCGGTGATCCGGAAGACACCACCCAGCTTGCCGACGTCCTCGCCCATGAGGAGCACCTTCGAGTCGGCCTCCATCGCCTTGCGCAGGCCCGCGTTCAACGCCTTGGCCAGGGTCATCTTGGTCATCAGTGGGCCCCCTCGAAGCTCTCCAGGTACGCCGCGAAACCGTCGCGCTGCTCGGCGAGCTCGTCGGTCTGCTCGACGTACACCTGGTCGAAGATGCTCAACGGACTCGGGTCGGGCAGCGCCTTGCACCCCTCACGCAGGTGCGCACCCAGCTCCTCGGCCTCCGCCTCGACCGCGTCGAAGAAGTCCTGGTCGGCCAACGCGTTGCGGGTGAGGTACACCTTGACCCGCGCGATCGGGTCCTTGAGCTTCCAGAGCTCGAGCTCGTCGCTCATCCGGTAGCGGGTCGGGTCGTCGGTCGTGGTGTGCGCACCCATCCGGTAGGTGTAGGCCTCCACGAGCGTCGGACCGCTGCCCTCCCGTGCCCGCTGGAGCGCCGCCTGGGTCACGGCGTAGCACGCGAGGACGTCGTTGCCGTCGACCCGCACGCCGGGGAAGCCGAAGCCGTGCGCCCGCTGGTAGAGCGGGATGCGCGACTGCCGCTCGATCGGCTCGGAGATCGCCCACTGGTTGTTCTGGCAGAAGAACACCACCGGAGCGTTGTACGACGCGGCGAAGACGAAGGACTCGTTCACGTCGCCCTGCGACGACGCGCCGTCGCCGAAGTACGCGATCACCGCAGTGTCGCGATCGGCGTCGCCGGTGCCGATGAGCCCGTCACGCTGGACGCCCATCGCGTAGCCGGTGGCGTGCAGGGTCTGCGCCCCGATCACGATCGTGTAGTTGCCGAAGTTGTTCTCGTGCGGGTCCCAGGAGCCCTGGTCCACGCCGCGGAACAGGCCGAGGAGCCGCAGTGGGTCGAGCCCCCGGCAGTAGGCGACACCGTGCTCGCGGTAGGTCGGGAAGACGTAGTCCTGCGGTCGCAGCGCCCGGCCCGAGCCGATCTGCGCCGCCTCCTGGCCGAGAAGCTGGGCCCAGATGCCGAGCTCGCCGTGACGCTGGAGCGCCGTGGACTCGGTGTCGATGCGGCGGGTGAGGACCATGTCGCGGTAGAAGCCGCGGACCACCTCGGCCTCGTCGGTGCCGTCGGGCACCGTGAAGGAGAACTCCGGGTGCTCGACCCGCTGACCCTCCGGGGTCAGCAGCTGGACGAAGTCCGGGCCGCCGGTCGGGGTCGGCGCAAGATGCTCGGTCATCGGGGGACCACCGTGGTGGCGGGTTCCGGGGTGCGCATGGTGTCTCCTCGTGATCCAACGGGGTGTGGGCCGGGATCGCCGTCCACACGGGGGCAGACCGTGACCGCGTCGCCTGGACCAGGGTGTCGGCCACGTGACGCGGACCACATGACGGGTCCACCGTACCGATCCGTCTCGCGGGCCACCAAAGAACACGGGCTCCCTAGTACCTCCCTGCGCTCTGATTCGGATGCCACACTCGCCCCATGAGCACGTCGCAGGCCGCGGTCACCCTGGTGGTCCCGGCGAAGCCCGGGCGGATCTTCGACCTGCTCGCGACACCGCACCGGCTTCCCGACATCGACCCGGCGGGCACGACCGTCTCCGACGAGAACGCCGGCCCGGTGACCGGTGCCGGGCAGGTGTTCACGATGAACATGGCCGCGCTCGGCGGCCAGGAGCGGCTCGACTACCAGGCGGAGTACCGCGTCGACGTCTTCGAGCACAACCGCGCCATCGGCTGGAGGGTCGTCCCGGCGGGTGGGCCGGCCGGCGGCGACGACTGCGGGTGGTCGTGGCGGTTCGACCTCACCCGGCTCGACGGGAAGCGCACCGAGGTGACGCTGACCTACGACTGGTCGCAGACCTCGGCCGAGGTCGCCGCCCGCTTCGGCATCCCCGACCACGACCTCGCCGACCTCGAGGCGTGCCTCGTCAGGCTGGCGGGGGAAGTGAAGAAGTAGCTCAGCGGACCACCGCGACGGCGTCGACCAGCTTGCGCCACCCGCGGATCCGGAGCTTGCCGTGGCTTCCCGGCTTGAATCGGTACTCCTCCCAGCGAGCGCCCCCGTCGTACTCGATGAGGCAACCGTTCCCGTGTCGCTTGCCCAGCGTGATCGTGACGCAGAACTTCGGCGTTCCGCCGACCGTTCTGACCCAGACCCGTCGTGCCTGGATGCCACGGAGGGTGATCGAACCGCGACCGCGTCGCAGCTTCGTCGCCGTGTGCCCCAGAGCCCCCTCGACCCGGACGTGCTTGGCACCGTGGTGGATCCGGAAGTCGCGATCGTCGTACGGCACGCTCGAGCACCAAGGGTCCGAGTACGCGCCGACACTGCCGAGGTCCCTGGTCCGGGCACGGAAGCAGATCTCGCCTCCGGTCGGGACGACCCGGCTGACGGTCGTCGCGGTGATGTGCTGCCAGGACGGCGGCGAGATCCAGGGCCCCAGGGATTCTCGCGGCCCGGCCAGGCGGTAGTCGACGTCATGGGTCAGCGCAGCCGGATCGCTGTCGTCCAGGCTCGCGTAGCGGTACGGCACCGTCCTCGGGCCCAGCCGATTGGGGAACCCGAGCCGGTCCTCGACACTGCGCACTGAATAGGTGCTCGGGACGTCGCTGGCGATCCAGGTGCATCGCGGCGTGCTCCACCCCTGGTCGCCGAGAGTGAGGTTTCCGACCCAGTCGCGAGCACGTACCTGGAAGCAGTCCAACACGTCGATCGACGACTCCCGCGCGACCACCGAGGTCCCGACCATCCCAGCGGTGGCCGGGACGCTGAGGCCGTTCATCGGCTTGCCGTCCCGTGTCGAGTACGCGCGAACGTCGTACACCGGGGAACCCGCGTCGCCGGGGTCGTGCGCGGTCCAGCTGAAGACGAGTGTCGTGTCCGGATAGCCACTGGGGGACTGTTCGTGAACGACGTCCGGGGACCCCGCTGTCCCCTCGATCACCGGCGGCACCGTGTCGTCAGAAGCAGTCGGTGGCGCTCCGATCCAGTTCAGGGCGAGCCGCCGGACCTCGCCGGCCTCGGTGACCATCGCCATCTCGGGCGCACCCGTGTCGTCCGGCTCGGCGCGGCCGACCGCGTCGTTCGGGTCGCCGCTGCTCGTCCATCCGTAGGTGTGCATCGTCTGCGCGCGCGTGAGCTCCATGACCCGAACGACCCGATGAGCCGGCGCGCTCGGGTCCGGCTGGGCGTCATGCACGAAGCCGTCGCCGAGACTCCAGTCGCCCTGAGGCAGCAGCCGCGGGGTCAGAGTCCCGGCCGAGTCGATGAGGACGGACCCACCGTTGCAGCGGACGAGCACGAATCTGCCGAACGCATCGACGAGCTCACCCGCAGCGCACTCCGGAGGCACCTTCCTCCCGATCGTGGTGCTGGAATCAGTGTCGGTGCCGGCAACGGTCGACGCGTACAGCCGCCACACGACGGCCCCGGAGATCACCGGCGCGGTCGTGGTGTCCAGCACGGCCACCCCGTCGGAGACCCGCTCGACGACCCAATAGCCGTGGTCGTCCACGCTGGTCCGGCGCGCGACCAGCTGGCCACCGTGGCCCAGGACCGGCGCCGATCCGCAGCTCTCCAGGGCCCGCTGACCCGTGGGGGTGATCAGGACGTAGTCGTCGCACGGCGTGCTCGCGTCGTCGACGGGCGCAGGCAGGACCATCGCGTCGCCGCGTGCCACGAGACCGTCGGCCGGCGCGGTCAGCGCAGTGCTCGTCCCCGGCGACGTGACCGGCTCCCACGATCCGGAGCCGTCCGCAGGCGTCCGGTAGACCGTGCCGTCGGCACCCGGAGAGGCATCCGGCCGGAACGACGCGAAGATCGTGTCGCCGACGTAGGCCACACCGTTTGCGACCGTGCCGTCGGGAGACGCCGGGAGCGGCGTACCCGACTCGAGGGCGACGGCACGACCCGGAGCCATCACCGTCAGCAGGCCGAGGGACAAGACCGTCGCGGCCAGCCACGCAGCCGGACGCCACCCGAGATGCGACATCGTTCTTCCCCGTTCAAGCCACCCGAGCGGCGGCGCAGGCATCTTCACACAGAACGAGCCGTCCGGCCGCACGTTGGCGGGAAATCCGGGTGCGTGCCGGGTGCCGCTGCCGGAGGATGTGCCCGTGACTACCATCGTCGGCCCCCCGCTCCCGAAGGCGCCGGCGGCCGTCGGGATGGTCCTGGCGGCGTTGACGGTCGTGTACATCGTCTGGGGCTCGACGTACCTGGGCATCCGGGTCGTGGTGAGGCAGGCACCACCGTTCCTCGGGATGGGTTCGCGGTTCTTCACCGCGGGTCTGCTGCTGGCGGCACTGATCACGGCCAGGAGCGGCATCGGGCGGTTGCGGGTGACGCGCCGGGAGCTGCTCGGCTGTGCGACGGTCGGCCTCCTGCTGCCGGTGCTCGGCAACGGCATGGTGTCGGTCGGCGAGGACCACGGCGCGCCGTCCGGCGTGACCGCGCTGCTGATCGCGAGCGCACCGTTGACGATCGCGATCCTCCGGTTCGCCTCCGGTGACCGGCCTCGGACGATGAGCATCGTCGGCCTGTTGCTCGGCTTCGTCGGTCTGGCCTACCTCGTCCTGGTCGGTCGGCACACCGGCGGCGAGGACCGGGTGCCGATCGGCGCGGCCCTGATCGTGCTCTTCGCGAGCACCTGCTGGGCTTTCGGATCGTGGGTACAGCCGCGGTTGACCTTGCCGAAGGATGCCTTCGTGATGACCGTTCACGAGATGTGGATCGGTGGCGCGATCATGCTCGTCGTCGGCGCGATCAGCGGCGAGCGCTTCGACCTCGGCTCCTACTCGGCGAACACCTGGCTCGCCTGGGGCTACCTCGTCGTGTTCGGCTCGATGGTGGCGTTCTCGTCCTACGTCTGGCTGCTCGGCAACGCGCCGATCTCGCTGGTCGCGACCTACGCCTACGTCAATCCGGTCGTGGCCGTGATCCTGGGGGCGCTGATCCTCGACGAGCCGATCACCAACGCCGTCCTGGTCGGCGGCGTGGTGATCGTGGCAGCAGTGGCGATCGTGATCACCTCCGAGCGGGTCCGTCGGCCGGCGTTCGCACTGCCGACAGAGCAGGCATCGACGACCTGACGGCTCAGCCGCGCTCGACGAGCTCCTTGAGGTTGCCGAGCGTCGTCTCCCAGTTGCTCCGGAAGTCCTCGACGGACTCGGGTGGGGTGTTGTCCTGCTCGAGGCTCACGTGCGTGTGATCGCCGTGGTCCTCCAGGCTGTAGGAGAGACGGTGATAGTTCTCGGGGACGTCGTCCTGGCCGGTCATCGGGCTGAAGTGTGTGACCACGAGCCGCTCCCCGGGTACGACGTCCAGCACCTCGCCGTGGTCCTGGTAGCGATGGCCGTCGTACTCCCCGCTCCAGGTGATCGGGCTTCCCGGCTCCCAGGTCGTCTCGACGGTCGTCCCGAAGAAGTACTGCCGGATGAGGTCGGGATCGGTCAGCGCGTTCCACACCTGGCCCGGAGAGGCGCTGATCTCGACGCTGGCGCTCACCGTCTGTCCACTCATGACGCGAACGTACCCGTCCCGACAGGGCCGAAACGATCCGGCGCCGGCGCAGGCGGAGGCGGAGGCCGGGTCGGGTCAGGACAGACCCGTGCCCGGGGACCGCAGACGCGGTCGCCCGGGCACGTGCCGTTCCGGAGCGTGCACTGGACCTCTGCGCCATCGCGCACGAGGGGGTTTGTGCACAGCGGCGGTCCAGCGACTGGGGGCTAGCTCCGGAGCCTCCTCCTCCGGTCGCTCGCGACCAGCATCCCGCCCGCGAGCAGGAGCACGAACCCGGCGACCGGCAGCCAGCGGTTCGGGCCGCCTGTGTTCGGCAGTGCGGCCGGCGGCTTGACGTGCGGCGGCGAGACCACCGGCGGTGACACGACGACGCAGTTGGCCACCGTCGTGCTGGCGTTCGCCGTGAGCGCGGGTGCGTTGTCGGCAGTCAGGCTGGCGACGTTGGGGTACGTGGCACAGCTGGTGTTGCCGGTCCCGCTGACCACGTGCACGGACTCGCTGGCGCCCGGCTCCAGATCGACGGCGGTGCAGTGGAGGGTCTCGGTCGGAGGCACACCCTGGATCGTGCAGTTCTCCGGTCCGGACGCGATCGACCAGTCGATCCCCGTGCCGGCGGGCAGCGGGTCGTCGATGACGACACCGAAGGCCGTGCCCACGTCCTCACCGTCGACGTTGGACGCGGTGATGGTGAATCCGATCTGGCCACCTGCGTTCACGCTGGCCGCGTCTGCGGTCTTGGCGAGCACCAGGTCGGCACACAGCACGGTCGTGGTTGCACTCGCGGTCAGGGACGGGTGGTTGGTGGCGTCCAGGCTGGCCGTGTTCTCGTACGACTGACAGCTGACGAACGACGTGCCGCTGACCACGTGCACCACCTCACTGTCACCCGGACCCAGGTCGACCGCGGTGCAGTGCAGCGTCTGGCTCGCCGGTCCGCCCTCGATCGAGCAGTTGGCCGGACCGGAAGCGATGCTCCAGTTCACGCCCGAACCGGCCGGCAAGAGGTCGTCGATGACGACGCCGATCGCGGTGCCAGTACCTTCTGCGTCGCTGTTGCTCGCGGTCACGGTGAACCCGATCTGCGACCCGGCGTTCACCGAGGCCGCGTCAGCGGTCTTGGTCAGGGTCAGGTCCGCACACAGCACCGTGGTGGTCGCACTCGCGGTCAACGACGGGCTGTTGGTCGACGTCAGGCTCGCGGTGTTGGGATACACGGCACAGCTGGCGAAGCTCGTGGCGCTGACCACGTGCACGACCTCACTGTCACCGGGGCCCAGGTCGACCGCGGTGCAGTGCAGCGTCTGGCTCGGCGCGCTGCCGTCGATCGAGCAGTTGTCCGGACCGGACGCGATGCTCCAACTCACGCCCGAGCCGGCCGGCAGCGGGTCGTCGATGACGACACCGGTCGCGATTCCGGTGTTCTCGGTGTCGCTGTTCGCCGCCGTCACGGTGAACCCGATCTGCGACCCGGCGTTCACCGAGGCCGCGTCTGCGGTCTTGGTCAGGTTCAGACCCGGGCACAGCACCGTGGTGGTCGCGTCGGCCGTGAGGGACGGGCTGTTCCTGGCAGTCAGGCTCGCGGTGTTCGGGTAGGCCGTACAGCTGGCGAAGCTCGTGGCGCTGACCACGTGCACCACCTCACTGTCACCGGGGCCCAGGTCGACCGCGGTGCAATGCAGCGTCTGGCTCGGCGCACTGCCCTCGATCGAGCAGTTGTCCGGACCCGACGCGATGCTCCAGCTCACGCCCGAGCCGGCCGGCAACGGGTCGTCGATGACGACACCGGTGGCCGATCCGGTCCCCTGCGCACCGCTGTTGCTCGCGGTCACGGTGAACCCGATCGGCGACCCGGCGTCGACCGAGGCCGCGTCCGCGGTCTTGGTCAGGGTCAGGTCCGCACACAGCACCGTGGTGGTCGCGCTTGCGGTCAGCGACGGGCTGTTGGTCGACGTCAGGCTCGCAGTGTTGGGGTAGGCCGCACAGCTGGCGAAGTTCGTGGCGCTGACCACGTGCACCACCTCACTGTCACCCGGGCCCAGGTCGACCGCGGTGCAATGCAGCGTCTGGCTCGGCGCACTGCCCTCGATCGAGCAGTTGTCCGGACCGGACGCGATGCTCCAGCTCACTCCCGAGCCGGCCGGCAACGGGTCGTCGATGACGACACCGGTGGCCGATCCGGTCCCCTGCGCACCGCTGTTGCTCGCGGTCACGGTGAACCCGATCTGCGACCCGGCGTCGACCGAGGCCGCGTCCGCGGTCTTGGTCAGGGTCAGGTCCGGGCAGAGGACCTGCGTACGGGCGGAGCTCGTCGGCGCCTGCGGAGTGTTCGTCGCCGTCAGGTTCGCCGTGTTGTCGTAGGCGGCGCAGTCGGCGAAAGTCGTCTCCGCGGTGAGGTGCACGGTCTCGGACTGTCCGGTGCCCAACGTGCCAGTGCAGGACAGGACCCCTGCGACGATGCCGCACGCGAGCGGTCCGGAGGCGTCGTCGATCGTCCACGTGACGCCAGCGGGCAGCGCGTCGTAGACCAGCGCCCCGGTCGCCGAGCCCGCTCCGCTGTTCGTGGCGGTGATCAGGAACCCGATGGACTCCCCGGCGTTCACCGAGGTGTCGTCCGCGATCTTGGTGATGCCCAGGTCCGGGCAGAGCACCGCCGTGTCAGCGCTCGCGGTCGGCGAGTCGAGCACGTTGGAGGCGGAGACCTGGGCGGTGTTGTCGTAGACCCCGTCCTCGTGCTGGCCGCCGAGGCAGGAGTTCACCTCGTCCTGACCGGATCCGGTCCACTCGGTCGGGCTGGTGATGTGGACCACCTGCGTCGCGTCTGCGGCGAGGCTGCCGGTGCAGTGCAGCGTGCCCGAGCTGATCGAGCAGCTCAGCGGTCCGAGCGTCTTCAGCGGGTCGGTGTCGATCGTCCAGGTGATGCCGGGACCGGTCGGCAGCGGGTCACTGAGGTCCACCGCGGTCGCCGTGCCTGCGCCGTCGTTGGTCACGGTCACCGTGAAGCCGATCGGCGATCCGACGTCCACGCTCTCGGCGTCGGCGGTCTTGTCGATGGCCAGGCCCGGGCACTTGACGTGGACGGTGATCGGACCAGCCGTCTGGCTGACGTCGGGGTCGGCCGCGAGCACCGCGGAGTTGTCGATGTCGCCACAGTCCAGGGCCGTCGTCGTGGCGCTGACCTCGGCGATCGTCGTGGAGACGGACGGATCCAGGTCACCGACGTCGCAGGTGACGACCTGGTGGCCGGCGTTCGGGCCGGTGGTCACATCGGCGATCGAGCAGCCGTAGCCGTTGGTCCCGTCCAGCGTCCAGCTGCCTCCGCCCGCCAGGATCGGCAGGACGTCGGTCACGACCACGCCGGAGGCCGTGCCCTCGCCGACGTTGGCGAGGTTCACGTCGTAGACGATGTCGTCACCGGCGGTGATCGTCGAGTGCGGCGTGCCCTTGGTCAGGGTCAGCAGTGGCCCGACGAGGTGCTGGGTCTCGTTGGCCGCGCCGCAGGCACCGGTGTCACCGTCGTTGATCTCGTCACCCGCGTAGCTGGCGATCCACGTGTAGTAGCCCGGGCCGTCGCCGGCCGTCGGCTTGTACGTCGGCGCGGTCGCCGTCCAGGTGGTCGCGTTGGCCTGGGTGAGCGGCGCGTCCTCCGGGCCGAAGACCCGCACACCGACCGTGCAGTCGTTCGCGCCCGGGGCGCTGCCGAGCGGGCCGTACAGGCTGAACGTGACGTGCTGGCCGGAGAGGTTGGCCCCGGAGTAGACGTTAGACAGCGTGGCGACGTCACCGAGCGTGGTGAAGCCGACGCTCTTGGTCACCGCACCGACGTCGGTCGTCGCCGAGCTCACCGTGGAGATGGACGGCGTCGCATGCGCAACCTTGAAGCACTCGTTGGTCTTGACGGTCGCCTTCACCGGCAGGAACGGGTTGTCGTTGTTCACCGGGTCGGGCGTGAACTCCGCGCGCCAGCAGTACCAACCCGGAGTCGACGGCGCCAGGTCGTCGGACTGCGCGGTGCTGTTGCTGGCGTGCTGCACCAGTGCGTGCGTGCCTGCGGACTGCCCGCCGGTGGTGCAGTCCGCCGCACTGCCGGTGGGCCCACAGAGGAAGAACTTCACCGAACCGGTCGGGGCCGGGTGCGCGTCCGTTCCGGTGACCGTCGCGACGTCGTGCTGCGGCGTGTTCGGCGCGACCACGTCCAGGCCGTCGATCTGGTCGTTCTGCTGGGTCTGGGTGGTCACGCTCGGGGCGACACAGGTGGAGTCCGGTGCCACCTCGAGAGGAGCCAGGTAGCCCTTGAGGTTGCCGTTGTCGACCTGCCCGGTCACCGAGCGCAGGTAGACGCTCGCGGCCGACGCGCCCGGACAGCTCGGGCCCTTGCCGGTGAGCGCGGTGATGTCGAGGGCGACCTCGAAGAAGCTTCCGGCAGCCTGCGCGGTGCCGGCGATCGGGTCGCTGATCGAGGTTGTGTTGATCGCGCTGCTGATGCTCGCGTCGGAAGTCGTGCAGGTGTCGCCGTAGTTCGATTGGGAGGTGAACGAGCAGGCGCTGGCGAACTTGGGCGCAGCCGCACCCTGGGAGGAGATGTAGAACACGGATCCGCCGCTCGACCGGTCCGGCTGCGGGGTGTGGCCGTCACTGCCGATGTTGGCCCCGGAGTTGTCGATCTCGATGGCGTATCCCTGCGTGCCGGTGGTGTTGGTGCGCTCCCAGGCGACGAAGACGTAGTAGTGGCCGCCGACGATCCGGCTGGTCGCGTAGGCGCGCTCGAAGTCGGTCTTGTCCGGTGTGCTGCCCGTCGACGACCAGCCGGACGGGTCCCCGTCGTCCTTGCCAGACGTCGAGTACGTGCCGCCCTGGGTCGTCGACGTCACGTCGATGCTCGACGTGTTCCAGTCGTCGCCGGCCGGATCGCACGTCGAATGGGTCATGTCGCCGTCGATCTCGAATCCGCCCGGGACCGGGCACGGCGACGCGGCATGTGCGGGCGCGGCGACCCACACGACCGCTGCGGCGGTGACCAGGGCCGCCGACGCGGCCGCAGACACCCACCGTGCCAGCGGGGTCCGGTGGCGGAAAGCAAGAAGGGACCGGAGCCAGCCGAAGCCGGTCGGTCCCGCAGTGGTCGACGTGTTCATCTGCGCTGCCCCCAAGGTGTCCGGTGACCCGGGCAGATCCCGGGCACCAAAGGGGTGTTCCGGGAAGTGCCCGAGTCGATTTCCCCCTCGGCCAGCGGAAGACTGACCAAGTTGCTGGATCCCCTTGCCCCCAAGGGAAATCCAGCCCTCACTACAAGTCTTCCGGAGCCGGCGCGTAAAGCGTCCGGCTCGAATCGGACGCCCGCGGGCTAGACCGATGGCGCGTTCCGCTGGGCCACTCCGAGCCGACAAAACGGGCCCAACCATCGCGAATCAGGCAGGAGTACGGCGAAAGTCGGCGTCGGGCTGTCAATCAGGCGTTCGGCTCGGATTCCGTCGATGATCGGTCACGGCCCGCCGCGGGACCGTCCGGGCCCGCCGCCGCGCACGAGGGGGTCAAGTGCGCGACGGCGGGCCGGTCCAGGGGCTAGCTGCGACGGCGGCGCAGCCGACCGCCGGTCACCAGCAGGCCGCCTCCGAGCAGGAGCGCAATCCCGGCCAGCAGGATCCACACGTCCGGACCACCGGTGTTCGGCAGCGCCTTGGGCGGCTTCACGTGCGGCGGCTCGACCTGCGCCGGCGGCAGCACCTCGTTCGCCGCGTCCGTCACGGCGTTCGACGTCGACGAGTGCGGTCCGGACTCCTCCGGGTCGTCGGTCTGGGTCCAGGTGAGTCCCGCCTGGTTCCACATCAGCCCGGCGAAGGCCACGCCCGGTGCGGCCAGCGGACTGATCCGCGGCAG
The DNA here is from genome assembly GCA_963731485.1 of uncultured Actinomycetota bacterium. Classification (GTDB taxonomy): domain Bacteria; phylum Actinomycetota; class Actinomycetes; order Propionibacteriales; family Nocardioidaceae; genus Marmoricola. The sequence continues at coordinate 854,856 of CAVSVQ010000004.1, read as the reverse complement.
GTCGGGCATCCGGACGACGAACGACACGGTGCCGCTCTGGTCGCGCAGGTCGCCCTCGTCCTGCCCGGCGCCGGTCAGGTGCCAGGTGATCAGGCCGGTCCCGGCGTCGTACGTCGACGTGCACGTGACTGCACCGGAACAGTCGATCGAGCCCGCGTCGAGGACGCCCTTGAAGCCGCCGAGCTGGGTCTGCGAGTCGGCCGGGTTGTAGCCGGGAACGTAGTCGGTCACGGTCACGTCGTGGAACACCTTGGTCCCGGTGGCGGTCACGGTGAGGACGTACCTGACCTGGTCGTTGAACCCGATCGTCCCGTCACCGGGGACCCAGGTGCCACCCGAGAGCTCCTGGTGGTCCTTGTGGACGGCGATCGCGCCCGTCGGCGGGTCGGCGAAGGTCAGCGTCACCGGGGCGGCGGCCTCCACCGGCTCGACCCCGAAGTCGAGGTCGGCCTGAGTGACCTCCGCGTCCTGGGTCGCGTCGGCCGGCAGCGTGTAGCCCGCGGGTGCGCTGGTCTCGGTCACCTGGAAGGTCCCCGGCTGCAGCTTCGTCGTGAAGCTCGACCAGGCCCTGGGCGTCGGAGGTCTCGGTCTCCAGGATCGTGTCCTGGTAGGACAGCGTGAACTCGGCACCTGCCAGCGACTCGCCGGTCTCGGCGTCCACCTTGTGCACCTGGACCAGGGCGTACCTCGGCGTCGTCGACGTCGTGGTGCAGTTCGGGTTCACGATCTCCGGCGCGGCAACCAGCGCCTCGAGCTGCAGGCAGTCGCCGCCGGGGCCCTCGTGCGCCACGTTGGTCAGCGTCTGGTCCCACTGGTCGCCCGCGACGCGCACCTGGTAGGTGAGCGTGGCCGTGCCGTCGACCGGGATCTCCGGCAACGTCCACGTGAGCGTGTGGTCGCCGTCGAACGCCGCCTGGCCGGACGGGGTCAGGTTGCCCACCCAGGTGGCGTTGTCGAGCACGTCGCTCAGGTCGTCGGTGACCTGCTCGCCCGGCATCGTGGTCGCGTTGATCGGCGCGTCGGAGTCGTTGTGGACCGTCAGCGTGTAGGTGATCAGCGTTCCCTGCGCTCCCAGGTACGGCGGCATGACCTGACCGTCCGCGTGATCGCTGTCCTTGCGCAGCGTGTAGTGCGGGGTCTGGTTGTCGGTGTGGCACTCGTCAGCCGGGAAGCCCTGCTCCTGCGGGTCGCAGTTGTCCGAGCCCGTGCTGGTCACAGGTTCGGCAGGTCGACGCCGTAGGCGGTCGGGTTGACGTGCACCGTGAAGTCCAGGTGCACCGACCCCGACAGCTCGGTGATCGTCCACCGGATGACGGAGCCGTCCAGGACCGCCGTGGTGCCCGTCGGCGCGGCCGCGTCCAGCTCGCCCTGGGTCGGCAACGTCACGTGCGCCGCCAGGGTCGAGAGGTCGTCGAGCACGACGACCGACGTCGGGTTGACTCCACCGGTCTTGGTGGCGGTGAGCGTGTAGGTGATGTCGGAGTCCACCGGAACCGGCCCGTCCGTCACGTCGCTGGTCTTGCTGACCTCCCACGTGCCGGCCTGGGGGCAGATCGTCGCCGTGGCCTGCGCATCCGGCGCCACCTGCTCCGCACTGTCGTCCCCGAACACCTTCGCGGTGTTGACGAACGTGTTGCCCGGGTCGTCGCAGCCGACGGCCGCGGCGGTCAGGCTGCTGTTCGTGTACGGCCAGGTCGTCGCCTTGTCCGGGGTGCCCTCGTCGTAGGTCGCGGTCCCGAGGACGACGCCCTTGCCACCGTTGGCGGTCGACACGACCTGGTCGTCGTACACCGTCACGTGGTCGTCGATCTTCTGGTCGATCGCGAAGTCCACGTCGTGGCTTCCCGGGCGTGGCGTTCGTGCCGGTCACGGTGTTCGAGCCGCCGGTGTAGCTCGGCTTGCTGCTGAACGTGCACTCGTAGTGGATCGTCTTCGACGCGCCGGAGGCGAGCGTGACGACCGTCCCGTCGATCGCCTTGTCGTCGGCGGTGTTGACGCACCCGGTGAGGGTGCCGCCCACGTCCGGCGTGTCGGTCAGCGTCGTGCTGGCCGGGTCGGTGACCGAGGCGTCGTTGGAGTTGGTCACCGTGATGTCACCGGTGATCTTCCAGTTCCCGTCGTCGAAGCCGTCCTGGGTGAGCGCCACCCGGTAGTCGAACGGCGCCGAGTACGACGGCACGCTCTTGGTGGCGTGGTCGACCCACTGGCCCTGGTCGTTCTTGACCTGCTTGGTCAGCGTCCAGTGGTAGGTGCGGTCGAACGATCCGGACGCGGTCTTCGCCAGGGTCAGGCCCTTGGGCGCGCACACGGTCACAGTCACGGCGTCCTGGGCGATCCGGTCGCCGTCCGCGGCCTGGGCCAGGAACGCGGTGTTCGTCGGCTGGATGCAGGCGCCGGCCACACCCTCGATCTTCAGGGTGTAGTCGAACTGCGTCGGCGTGCCCGCCTCGTTCCAGGTCGCCTGGCCCAGCAGCACCGGGTGAGCCGGGTCGGTCTTGTCGTCGTACACGTTCACGGTCTTGTTGACCGCGTGGGTGTCGTCGACGGTCCAGTCGCCGGCCTTCAGCGTGTAGCTGCCGTCGTCGGAGCCCGACGGGGTCGCCGCCGCCGTCTTGTCCCAGGTCGCCGTGGCCGTGTTGGTCGCCGTCTTGCTCGGCTGGGTGGTGAAGGTGCAGGTGTACGGGTAGACCTTCGACCCGCCGTTCTTCGGCACCGTCAGCCCTGGGGAGGTGTCGACCGTGCAGCTGGCCGCGCCCGGGTAGGCGTCGGTGACACCGGTCAGCGTCACGTCCTCCCAGTCGTTGTTGTTGGTGACCGTGATCTCCCCAGTCATCAGCCAGCCGATCTCGGTCGACCCGTTCGGAGTCGCCTCGACGGTGTAGGGAACGGTCACGGTGCCGTCTTCGCCCACCATGACCTTCGGCGGGGTGAGATCGCACGCGACCGGGAGGATTGCCGGGCCGCACGGGCGCTTGTCGATCGTCCACAGGTAGGAGCGGGTGATCGAGCCCATCGCGTTCTTGGTCACGACCAGGTCGGCACCCGCACACAGCTTCGCCGTCGCGGACGCCGAGCCGAGCGTGGCCTGGCCGGCCTTCACGGTCGCGGTGTTGGTGTCGCTGGTGCAGGTGCCCGCGTTGGAGGTGATCGTCCGCGAGTAGAGCACCGTGGTCTGGTGGCCCTGCGACTGCCAGGTGATCGATGCGGGCAGCGTCGGGCCGGACGTCGGGGCGCCTGCGAACTTGTCGTCGCTCAGCGTCACGGTCTTGTTCGTCGCGTGCTCGGTGAAGGTCACCTGGGCCTGGGCCGAGGCGCTGTAGCTGCCATTGACACCCACGTCCGCCTGCGACTGCGGGTAGTTCTTCTTCGACCAGCCGACCGTCGCGGTGTTGGTGCCGTTGGCGGGCACCGCGTCGGGGCCGGTGCAGGTGTAGGAGTAGTCGGTGGTCTTGTTCGCGGGCACGGCCACGGTCGTGGTGCCGCCGTTGACGGTGCAGGCCCAGCCGGCGCCTCCGAAGGAGTCGGCCAGGTCGGCCGTCACCGGGAGCGCGTTGTCGTTGGTCACCGAGATCTTGCCGGTCACCGCGACGTTCGAGACGTCCCGAGCACCTTCGGTCACCTGGACCTGGTAGCCGAACGATCCGCTGCCGGTCGACGAGCTCTGGGTGGCATGGCCCGAGTACTCCCCACTGTCCCCGGCCCGGACACCCTTGCTGATCGACCAGTGGTAGAGCGAGTCGTAGTCACCCTGCGCGGTCTTGGTCGCGGTGAGCGGAGCCCACTGCCGCGGGTCGGAGAAGGTGAGCGAGCCACCCTGCGTCGTGACGTCCACGTTCTGGCTGGTCGTCGCCGGAAGCCAGTAGCCGGCCGGCGCCTTCGTCTCGACCACGCTGTAGCTGCCGGTGGGCAGGTTCGCCACCTTGATCACGCCGACGGCGTTGTCGGCGTCGTTCGCGCCGTTGTCGACGACGTGCTTCACGACGTTGGCGCCCTGCTTGACGTCGAACTCGGTGCCGGCGACGGTCACCGTGTTCCCCGTCGTGGCGTCCTTCTTGGTGATCACGAGATCACCGAGGGCGTAGGTGTTGGTCACCGTGCAGCTGATGTTCGTGCCGCTGGTCACCGGGACGTCGAAGCTGCCGTCCCCCTTCGCGGAGACAGCCTTGCCGTCGCACACGATGCCGGTCTGCTGCCAGCCGGGCTGGTTGGTCTCCTTGAGGTTCACCGTGGTGGTGTCGGCCTTGTTGTCGAACTGGTAGGTCCACGAACCCGACGGCTTCTGGGCGGTGGTCGTCTGGGTGCCGGCGTCGGAGGTCGAGCCCTTGCCGCCGGTGTTGGCGGCCGTGAAGGCCCACCCGGTCGCGTTCGGCGTGGTGGTTCCGGTCGTTGACCGTCGTCTTGTTGACCGTCACGGTCCCCTGGCAGGTGAGGTTCTTGGCGATGTTGGCGAGCTGGGTGCCCAGGTCGGCCCAGTCGCCGATGAAGTCGTGGGACTCGTCGGAGATCGCCGCAAGGTTGAGCTTGCCCTCGGCCGGCTTGTTGTTGATCCCGCCGACGCCGACAGCGAGGATCTGCTTGCCTGCGTTCTTCAGCGCGTTGGCGGAGAGCACTGCTTCCTCCATCGCCCGGAACTCCACGCCGCCCGCGTACACGTTGTTGCCGTAGGTGTTGGGAGCGCCGTCGGTGACCATGATCACCACGTCGTACTTGCCGATGTCGGAGTCGTCGCTGACCGCCTGGAAGCCGGCGTCCCAGTTGGTCGCCGCGGCGTAGCTGTTGCCGTTGATGTTGTTGACGATCGTCGACTTGTTGGCGGACGGCGTGCCCAGCGAGACCAGCTTGGCGGCGTTGGTGTTGAACGTGAACGCGGCCACCTTGGTGTGGCTGCTGGTGCCGAGCGCGTCGAGCAGCTGCCCGACACCGGTCGCGTACGACGACCGGTAGTCGACGCCGGCGCCGTTGATGGACGAGGACTTGTCGAGCACCAACGCGATGTCGAGGTCCGAGTTGCAGGACACGCTGAGCGCCGGGTCGTCGAGCCGGTTGACCACGACGCTGCCGGAGTTCGACTGCTCGAGACTGGTGCTGCTCGTGCTGTCGCCGACCAGCTGGTAGGCATCGGAGGGGATGTTGACCGTCGAGGAGCTCAGCTTCGGGGTCACGCCCGGGTACGGGTTGGCCCGCACGACGGTGGACACGTCGCCGGTGCCGAGGCTCGAGATCGCCGAGGTGCCGGAGGGCGCGCTGGTCTCCACGACCCAGTACTGCTTGTTGTGGTTGGCCTCGCCGTTGCCGGTGTTGGGCACGACGACCTGGCACGAGGTGCCCGAGGCGATGGTGCAGGTCGGATCACCGGCCGTGTGGGCCGGAGGGGTCGTCTGGCCTGCGGTGTAGGGCCGCAGCTCGAAGGAGGTGCCGACGATCTTGGCGTTGCTGCCGCGCAGGGTCTGCTTGCTGATCGTGATCGTCGACGGTGCGCCGCCCGAGCCGAAGGCAGGTCCCGCGGCCGGTCCGACCACGACCCCGAGCACGACCGCGGTCGTCATCGCGACCAGTCCCGCGAAGAACCGGTTCGCAGAGCGGCCGTTCCACCTCGGGACGCGCGAGCTCAGGATGCTCGAGGAACCCTGGATGCGATGCCTGCTGTTCATGCCAACTCCCCATGTCAGGCGCTCGCCTGCACCGCCGCGTGAGACGCGCGGGCATGCTGCGCCAACCCCCTCGATCGCCGTGGAGCCATCGAGCCCTCTGCTGCGAATGCCCTTGCTGAGAAGGGCATTCCTCCCTCACTCCCAGTAGAGGGCGAGTCCGCCGGAGGGGCAAGCGAAGTGACCGGACACACCGTTCACGGGCTAGACCTCGACGGCCACAGGCCGCGGATTTCAACCCTTCAGAGGCTGGGTCGGGACGTTGGTCCCGGGGTCGGCGACGATCAGGCCCACTGCCGGGCGACGACGATGAAGCGGTCGTTCGCCTCGGGCTCGCCGATCGTGACGCGCACTCCTTCACCGGCGAACGGACGCACCATGATGCCGGCCTCCTCGGCCGCTGCGGCGAAGTCCGGCGGTGCGGTCGCCGAGCGGGAGCCAGACGAAGTTGCCCTGGGCGTCGGGCAGGTCCCAGCCCTGCGCGGCCAGGCGCCTCGGCGACCCGGGCGCGCTCCGCCAACGATCGCGTCGACCCGCGCCAGCAGCTCGGCCTCGGCGTCGAGGCTGGCGATCGCGGCTGCCTGGGCGACCGAGGAGACCCCGAAGGGCAGCGAGCACGCGCGCACGGCGGTCGGCGACCGGCTCCGGGCCGACGAGGTAGCCGACCCGCAGACCGGCCAGCCCGTAGGCCTTGGCGAAGGTCCGCATCACCACCACGTTCGTCCCGCTCGGCGACCAGCGCCGAGCGCGTCGAGCGGGTCATCGATCCGGACGAACTCCCGGTAGGCCTCGTCGACCACCACCAGGACGTCACCGGGCACCCGGTCGAGGAACCTCGCTCACCTCGGCGTCGCCGAGCGCCGGACCGGTCGGGTTGTTCGGCGTGCACAGCACGACGACCTTCGTGCGGTCGGTGATCGCGGCCGCCATCGCGTCGAGGTCGTGGCGCCCGTCCGCAGTCAGCGGCACCTGGACCGACAGCGGCACCGGCACCGCGACCGCGATCGGGTACGCCTCGAAGGAGCGCCAGGCGTAGCACGACCTCGTCGCCGGGCTCGCAGTAGGCCTGCAGCAGGTGGTAGAGCACCGCGACGCTGCCGGTGCCCGCGGCGAGCTGCTCCGGCCGCGACGCCGGAGCTTCGCCGCCAGGGCGTCGTACAGGTCGACACAGCCCATGTCGGGGTAGCGGTTCATCTGCTCGGCCGCCGCGGCGCACCGCCTCGAGCACGCCGGGCAGCGGCGGGTAGGGGTTCTCGTTGGAGGAGAGCTTGAAGGTCTGGTCAGGCCGTCGCGGGCGCGGGCGGCTTGCCGGGCACGTACGCCGGGATGGTGGCGACGGTCGCCCGCGGGTGCGGGGAGTGGGTGTGCTCACGTCGCCACCCTAGGTCCTGTCCGACCGTCGACCTAGGGTGGCCCGGTGACGCACGCGGAGCCCGGCGTCTCGGCGTCGGGCTGGTGGTCCTCGGCGCCGGCCTGCTTCACGGTCAACGCCGGCGTCTCCCGGGTCGCGCTGCGGGCCGGCGTCGAGCCGGCGCATGCTCACCACGCTCCGGGTCACCGTGCACGTTCCTGGTGCTGGTCGCGGTCGCCGCCTGCTTCCGGCGTACGGCGCTGCGGCCGCCGCCCGGCGCCGCCTGCTCCTCCTCGCTCGTCGCGCACGGCCTCGTCGGCGTCGCGGCGCTGCAGTGGAGCTACTTCGTCGCGATCGACCGGCTGCCGGTCGGGATGGCCCTGCTGCTGGAGTACCAGGCTCCGGTCCTGGTCGCGCTCTGGGCGCGCGTTCGTGCAGGGCGAGCAGGTGCGTCCGCGGCTGTGGCTCGGGCTCGCCCTCGCGGTCGGTGGGCCTCGCCGCGGCGACCGAGGTCTGGAAGGGCGCGCGGTTCGACGGCGCTCGGCGTCCTTGCCGGTCTGACGCGCCGCGGTGTGCTTCGCGGGCTACTTCCTGATCGGCGAGGCAGGCGTCGGCGCGCTCGACCCGCTGCGGGTGATCCTCTGGTCGTTCGGGGTCGCGACCGTCGTGCTGAACGTCGCCTCCCCGATCACCGCCGTTCGACGCGCTCGCTCGGCGGCACGGTCTCGCTGCTCGGCGCGCTCGCCGAGCGCCAGCGTGCCGCTGTGGCTCGTGCTCGGCTGGGTCGTCGTGCTCGGCACGCTGGTGCCGTTCTTCGTCGAGCTGTTCGCACTGTCGTTCATCCGGGCCACCACGGTCACGGTGATCGCGCTGCTCGAGCCGATCGGTGTCGCCGCCCTCGGCTGGGCATGGTTCGACGAGTCCCTCGGACCGGTCGCGGTCCTCGGCTGCCTCGCCGTCGTCGCCGGAATCGTGCATCGCCCAGTCCGCCCGCCGCACCCACCTCTCCCCCGAACCCCCGACCCTCACCTGACCACCCGTTGAGTTGGGACTTCTCGTCCGCCGAGTTGGGACTTCTCGTCCGCCGAGTTGCGAGTTCTCGTCCGTCAAGTCGTGCGCCCAGGATCGGGCACACGGCACATAGTGCGAACTCGACCCACGAAACCTCCCAAGTCGAGGCACCGCAAGTCCCAACTCAACGGGTCTGGAGGTCGCGGCCCAGGGTGACGTCGAGGGGGTTGGTGAGGCAGCGGATCGCGCCGCCGCCCTTGAGGAACTCCGAGACGCCGACGACGACCACCTCGAAGTCCCAGGCCTCGAGCTGGGCGCGCACCCGTCGCGGGCAGGCCGGCATGATCACGGTGCGACCGACGACGACGGAGTTCGCGCAGAACGTCATCGCCTCGGCCTCGGTGAGCACCAGCGGCTCGGGCACCAGGCTCAGCAGCGCGCGGGCCGACGCGGCGTCGAAGGCGTCCGGGCAGACCATCGGCGCGAGTGCCGTCGAGCGGGCAGAACGCCAGGTCGCAGGTGGTACATCCCCGGGTGCGTGATCCGGACGCCGCGCACGGTGACGCCGAGCTCGTGGGCGAGGTGCTTGAGCGCGAGCCGCTCGGTGCGCGGGCCGTACCCGACGACGAGCTCGCCGCGCCAGGCGAAGGCATCGCCGGCCTCGAAGTGGGCGCCGACGCCGTCGCGCCCGAACGAGTGCAGCGTGTAGCCCCGGTCGCCGAACCAGCGCGCGGCGCGACGCTGTCTCCGTCCGCCGCTCCGGGTAGCGCATGTGCGACAGCACGGCCACCGGACCGGCCGGACCGCCGTCGAAGGGCAGGCCGAGGTTCATCGCGTAGACCATGTCCGGCGCGTCCGGGCGCTGCGCGAGCACGTCGATCGTCGCCGCCGGCCGCCCGATCGCCGCGGCGATCGCGTGCCACTGGTCGCGGGTCGCGGCCGGGTCGGGCTGGTCGGCCGGGTCCATGAACGGGTTGATCGCGTAGTCGACCCGGAAGTGCTCGGGCTCCACCATCAGGTAGTGCCGGCCCCACGCCAGGTCGCTCGCCGACTCCGTCGCGGTCGTCCGGACACCTCCCCTGATTGCCTGATTGTCGGACAATCTCAGATTGTGCGGCCGGATGCCCGCCGTGCGCAACTCTTGTCGGACAATCGGTCGGGATGGCCGACGCAGAAGACAGCCAAGGACGCCGTTCGCCCACCTGCACGTCGAGCCGGTCAGCACGGTCGACCGGGTCGCCGACGAGCTGCGCCGGGCCCTGTTCGACGGCGAGCTCGACCCGGGCACGCCGCTGCGCGAGGTCGCGCTCGCCGAGTCGCTGGGCGTCGCCCGGTCGACGGTGCGCGAGGCGCTCGGCGTGCTCGTGGCCGAGGGCCTGGCCGACCGGGTGCCCAACAAGGGCACCGCGGTGCACGACCTGTCACCGCCGAGGAGATCCGCGACGTCTGCCGTGCCCGGGCGGTGCTCGAGACTGCCGGCCTGCGCCGCTGGCGCGACGCGTCGGAGGAGTCGCGAGACGGCGTACGCGCGGCGCTGGCGGAGTTCGACCGGCTCGCCGCGCACCACGGCGTCGCCCGCACGAGCTCACCGCCGCGCACCTCGCGATCCACCGCGCGCTGACCGGACTCACCGAGTCGCCCCGGCTCACCGCCATGGCCGACACCCTGTACGCCGAGATCCGGCTCGCCCTCGCCCGCCTCGACCGCACCCGCGGCAACGTGCGCGAGCAGGCGCACTCGCACGCCGACCTGCTCGGCCTGCTCGAGGGCGGCGACCTCGCCGACGCCGAGACCGAGCTGGCCGGCACACCTGGCCGGCGCCGAGCAGTCGCTGGCTCGAGGTCGCTGCCGGGATCGCGACCAGTAGAGTCGCAGCTCATGAAGTTCGTGCTCTGGCTCGTCGTCAACGCGGCCGCGCTCGGGGTCGCCGTCTGGCTGTTCGACGGCATCACGCTGACCGCCGACACCACCAGCGACCGCATCGTCACGCTGCTGATCGTCGGCGCGATCTTCGGCGTGGTCACCTCGGTCGTCCGGCCGATCGTGAACATGCTCTCGCTCCCGCTGATCATCGCTGACCCTCGGGCTCTTCTTGCTGGTGACCAACGCGCTCATGCTGATGCTGACCAGCAAGCTCGCCGACACCTTCGGCCTCGAGCTTCCACGTCGACGGCTTCTGGACGGCGGTCTTCGGCGCGCTGGTGATCTCGATCGCGTCGATGGTCCTCGAGTCGCTGCTGCCCGACCGATCGCTGAGGCCGTCGCTCCGGATGCTACCGCGTCGCTGTCGTCTGCCTCGGCAACATCTGCCGCTCCCCGATCGCCGACGTCGTGCTCAACGCGGCGCTCGTCGACGCCGGCCTGGCCGACCGGGTCGAGGTCACCAGCTGCGGCACCGGCACCTGGCACATCGGCGAGCCGATGGACGCCCGAGCCGCGGCCGTGCTCACCGGCGCGGGGTACGACGCCGAGTCGGCACCGCGCCCGCCACTTCGGCGCCGAGTGGCACGACCACGACCTGATCCTGGCGATGGACCACGACAACCTGGCCGACGTCCTCGCCGAGCTGCCGCCCGACCGACACGACCGGGTCCGCCTGTTCCGCAGCTACGACCCCGAGGCGACCGCGTCCCCGGGCGGCGACGCCGACCCCGTCGACGTGCCGGCCGTGCCGGATCCGTTCTACGGAGGTCCCGACGGCTTCGACGACGTCCTCGCGATCGTCGAGCGCACCGGCGCGCCGGGTCGTCGAGGAGCTGGGCACTGGTCAGGTGACCGCTCGCGGCGGGAGGATGCAATCCATGGCGCGGATGCGGACCCTCGCCGAGCGGGCCGAGCAGCTGCTCGGCGTCGGCCGTCGTCTCCACCACCCCGGTCGCCGGCGGCGACGTCTGCACGTCGACGCGGCTGCGGCTCAGCGACGGGCGGTCGGCCCTGATCAAGACCCGACCGCACGCGCCCGAGGGGTTCTTCGAGAGCGAGGCACGCGGCCTGCGCTGGCTCGCCGAGCCCGGGGCCGCGGAGGTGGCCGAGGTGCTGCGGGGTGACCGTCGACTGCATCATCCTCGGCTGGATCGAGCCGAGCCGTCCGGCGCCCGAGGCGGCCGCGAGTGCTCGGCAGGATGCTGGCCGCGCTGCACGCCAGCGGCGCCGACCAGTTCGGGGCGCACGAGGACGGCTACATCGCGACCCTGCCACTGCCGAACAAGCCGGCCGAGAGCTGGCCGGAGTTCTTCGCGATTCGCCGGATCCTGCCCTACCTCAAGCTCGCGGCCGACCGCGGCCACATCGACGACGACGGCGTCGCCGCCGTCGAGTCGGTGGTCCGTCGGATCGTCGATCTCGCCGGTCCGGACGAGCCGCCGGCGCGCATCCACGGCGACCTGTGGTCGGGCAACATCGTCTGGAACGCCGAGCGTCACGCCGTGCTGATCGACCCCGCCGCACACGGCGGCCACCGGGAGACGGATCTGGCCATGCTCACGCTCTTCGGGCTGCCCCAGCTGGCCCGGGTGCAGGCGGCGTACGCCGAGGTCAGCCCGCTCGCCGACGGCTGGGAGGAGCGTCAGCCGCTGCACCAGCTCTTCCCGCTGCTGGTGCACGCCGCGCTGTTCGGCGGACGCTACGGACGGCTCGCGACGGAGGCCGCGGGCAAGCTCGGCTAGGTCCCCGGATCTCAGGCTCTGCCATCTCAGGATCTGCTCAGCCGCAGATGGCACCCTTGGGGACTGTGAACGCGCCGCCCGACACCAAGCCGCACGTCCTCGTCGTCGAGGACGACCGGGCCGTGCGCGAGTCGTTGCGACGCTCCCTGGAGTTCAACGGCTACACCGTCTCCCTGGCCGAGGACGGCGCCGCCGCCCTGGCCGGCATCAGCGCCACCAATCCCGACGCGATCGTGATGGACGTGATGATGCCCCGCCTCGACGGCATCGAGACGACCCGGGCACTGCGGTCGGTCGGCAACCAGGTGCCGATCCTCGTGCTCACCGCCCGCGACGCCGTCGGCGACCGGGTCGAGGGGCTCGACGCCGGCGCCGACGACTACCTGACCAAGCCGTTCGCCCTCGACGAGCTGCTCGCCCGGCTCCGGGCACTGCTGCGCCGGGCCGCTCCGGAGTCCGAGGCCGAGGCCGACGAGCGGCTCGAGTTCGCAGACCTCAGCATGGACCTCGCCTCCCGCGAGGTCCGGCGCGGCGATCGCCCGATCACCCTCACCCGCACCGAGTTCGCCCTCCTCGAGCTGTTCCTGCGGCGACCGCGGCGTGTCCTCGAGCGCTCGTTCATCCTCGAGGAGGTGTGGGGCTTCGACTTCCCGACGACCGCGAACAGCCTCGAGGTCTACATCGGCTACCTGCGCCGCAAGACCGAGGCCGAGGGTGAGCCACGGGTGCTGCACACCGTGCGCGGCGTCGGCTACGTGCTGCGCGAGAACCCGTGAGCGGTTCCAGCGGTCACGACCGAGCGCCAGGCCCCGCGAACGGCGCCAGCGCCTGGAGCGGCCTGCACTACCGCCGGTCACTGGCCAGCCGGGTCAGCGTGCTGACCACCCTCGCGGTGGGTTTCGCGGTCTCGGTGGTCGCGTTCGCGGCGTACGCCACGGTGCGGGCGCAGACCGTCGGCGCCCTCGACGACTCCCTGCGGGCCCGCGCGTACGCCGCCGCCAAGACCGGCACGCTCAACGCCCTCGCGCAACAGAGCGTGCCGTCCTGGTCGCTGGTGCGGATCTCCTTCGTCGACGCCAGCTCCGACCCGGTGCAGGTCTACAAGGCCGGCGAGAACGCGATCGCCATCGGCAACCACGAGGTCGCGGTCGCACGCGGGCAGGCCGACGGGTCGGCCAGGACGGTGTACCTCCAGGGCGAGCGGTGGCGCGTCGTCGCGGTGCCTGCCGGCGACGGCCAGGCGCTCGTGCTGGCACAGTCACTGCAACCGACCGACCGGATGCTCGACCGGTTGGGCCTGGTGATGCTCCTGTTCGGCATCGCCGGCATGATCGTCGCCGGCCTGGCCGGCTGGGCGGTGGCCCGCAACGGCCTGCGCCCGGTGCGTCGGCTCACCTCCTCGGTCGAGGACATCGCGCGCACCCAGCGCCTCGACCCGATCCCGATCGAGGGCAGTGACGAGGTCGCCCGGCTGTCGCAGTCCTTCAACGAGATGCTGCACGCGCTCTCGGCCTCGCAGCACCGGCAGCGGCAGCTCGTCGCCGACGCCGGGCACGAGCTCCGCACGCCGCTCACCTCGCTGCGCACCAACCTCGACCTGCTGGTGCAGGCCGATGCGTCCGCGGGATTCTCCCCCGAGAGCCGGACCGAGCTGCTCGACGACGTGCGCGCCCAGATCGGGGAGATGACCACGCTGATCGGCGACCTGGTCGAGCTCGCGCGCGACGAACCGGTGCCGCCGACCGTCGAGCCGGTCGAGCTCGCCGCCGTGCTCGGCCAGGCGGTCGCGCGCGTGCGCCGCCGTGCCGACGTCGAGTTCGACGTGCGCACCTCGCCGTGGTGGGTCACCGGCGACGCCGGCGCGCTCGAGCGCGCGATCACCAACCTGCTCGACAACGCCGCGAAGTGGAGCCCGGAGGGCGGGGTCGTCACGGTCCGGCTGGAGAAGGGCACGTTGACGGTCGCCGACCAGGGCCCGGCATCTCCCCCCTCGACCTGCCGCACGTCTTCGAGCGGTTCTACCGCTCGGCGGAATCCCGGGGCATGCCCGGCTCCGGTCTGGGGCTCTCGATCGTGCGGTCGATTGCCGAGCGCCACGGTGGCTCGGTGCGCGCGGAGTCCGGGCCAGAGGGGGGCGCGACGTTCTGGTTGCACGTCCCGGGCGAAGCCGCGCCACCGGAGGGCGCGTCCTAGCCTCTCCCGGGCCACGTCTCGGGCCACGTCTCGGGCCAAGTCTTGGCTCGGTCGTAGCGACCTCACAAAATCCTCTCAGGATCTCTCGGCAGCATCGAGGCCATGACAGACCAGAACAACCCCGAGCACGAGCCGCAGAACCCCCCAGCTGCATCGTCAGGCTCACCTGCTCCTGAGCAGGGCTGGTCCTGGTCTGCCCCGCACCCGACCCCGGCCGCCGAAGGCGGGTCCGACGCAGGGCCCGACTCCGGCCAGACCCGGCCGCTGCCGCCGTTCCAACAGCCCGCCTCCCCGACCACGACCGCACCCGTGCGTCGCGCCGGAGGCTTCACGGCGGCGGTCCTGGCCGGAGCACTCCTGGTCGGAGGAGCGGCCGGGGTCGGTGGTGCCGCCGCCTACGACGCCTTGAACGGTGACAACTCGACGCCCTCCTCCGCGTCGGCCGCCGGACCTGTCAAGGCGTCCAACGCGGCCGCGGCCCCGACGGGGTCCGTCGAGAAGGTGGCCGCCGCCGTCCTCCCTTCGGTGGTGAAGATCAACGTCACCGGCTCGTCGGGCTCCGGCTCGGGGTCGGGCATCGTCCTGGACAAGGACGGCACCATCCTCACCAACAACCACGTGGTCGCGCTCGCGGGGAACGGCGGCTCGATCACCGTGAACTTCAACGACGGGTCGTCGGCGAAGGCCAACGTCGTCGGCACGGACCCGGTGACCGACATGGCCGTGATCAAGGCCGAGGGCGTGTCCGACCTGACGCCCGCCACGATCGGCAAGTCCTCGAGCCTCCGGGTCGGCCAGTCGGTCGTGGCGATCGGCTCGCCGTTCGGACTCAACTCGACGGTGACCTCCGGGATCGTCTCGGCCCTCAACCGTCCGGTCTCGGTGTCCACCGCCGAGGGGCAGCTGCCACAGTTCCCCGGCTTCGGCGAGCAGCCGCAGCAGAACCAGGCCGACCTGAGCACGACCTACCCCGCGATCCAGACCGACGCCGCAATCAACCCCGGCAACTCCGGCGGTCCGCTGGTCGACATGAGCGGCCAGGTCGTCGGCATCAACTCCTCGATCCGCACCTCCGACGGCTCCTCGAGCCAGAGCGGGGGTTCGATCGGGCTCGGGTTCGCGATCCCGATCGACGAGGTGCTGCCGATCGTGAACCAGATCATCGACGGCCAGCAGCCCACCCACGCCCGGCTCGCGGTCACGGTCTCCGACGTCCAGGGCAACACCACGGCCCAGGGCGCGCAGATCCAGTCCGTCGAGGGCGGCGGCGCCGCGGACAAGGCGGGCCTGAAGCAGGGCGACGTGATCACCAAGGTCGACGACCAGGTGATCGACGGATCGGAGTCGCTCGTGGCGACCATCCGCGGCCACCGACCCGGCGACAAGGTCACGCTCACCTACCTGCGCGGCGGCCAGACCCACACGGCCACCGCCACGCTCGGGTCCGACACGGCCTCCAAGAACTCCTGAGGTAGCACCGAGCTCCACCGGCCGCCGAGCGGGCGAGCGCGCACATCCCGGAAGCGCGACCGCCCGCTCGGTCCACGTCTGCGGTCTCCGGCAGGATGACCACGTGAAGCCGTTCCTGCTGCTCGCGACCCGCGCCGAGGACCAGGCCGCGGACGACGAGTACGCCGCGATGCTGCGCGCCAGCGGGCTCGACGAGCCGCAGCTGCATCGGGTCCGCCTCGAGGCGGCACCGATGCCGGCCCTCGACCTCGACGACTACGCCGGCATCGTCCTGGGCGGCGGCCCGTTCGACTCCAGCGATCCCGAGGAGGCGAAGCCGGCCACCCAGCGACGCGTGGAGGCTGAGCTGCGCGGTCTCCTCGACGAGCTGGTGGCACGCGACTTCCCCTTCCTCGGCGCCTGCTACGGGGTCGGGACGCTCGGCGTGCACCAGGGCGGCGTCGTCGACCGGACCTACGGCGAGCCGATCGGTGCCGTCCCGGTCACGCTGACCGACGCGGGCCGCGCCGACCCACTGCTCGCCGGGCTGCCCGACACGTTCGACGCGTTCGTGGGTCACAAGGAGGCCTGTCGCGACCTGCCACCGTCGGCCGTGCTGCTCGCGTCGTCACCGGCCTGCCCGGTCCAGATGTTCCGGGTGCGCACGAACCTCTACGCCACCCAGTTCCACCCCGAGCTCGACGTCGACGGGATCGTCACCCGGATCCGGATCTACCAGCACTACGGCTACTACCAGCCGCACACCATGGAGGAGATCATCGAGCGCGTGCGTGGCGCGGTCGTGACGATCCCGCCGCACATCCTGGCGAACTTCGTCGCGCGCTACGCATAGCGAGCGAGCGTCGAGGCGCGGAGCGCCGATCACGCACGAGCCTGACCTTCGACCCGAGGCCCGGACCGATCGGCCCTGCAGGACCTGCACCGCCGGGTCGAGGGTGGAAGGGAAGGAGGACCTGCCGATGAGCACCGCCGTCCCGTTCCGTCCGCATGCCCCTGCCCGCACGACACGTGACTCGAGAGCCTCCCGGCCGCCGTGGTGGCTGGTGCTGTCGGTGCCGATCAGCGCGCTCGGCATCACCGCGAGCCTCACCGGGATCCTGGTCGATCGCAGCTACCGGGACGAGACGACGAGCTGGGCCAACCAGGCCGTCGGCCAGGACATCGCGAACCTCGCCGTCCTGTCGGTGCTCCTGGTCCTCGGATACGCGGCTGCCCGAGGATCAGCCCGAGCGCTGCTCGCGTGGGCGGGGACGGTCGTCTACACGGCGTACACGTACGCGATCTACGCGTTCGCGCTGCACTTCGGCCCGCTGTTCCTGGTCCACGTCGCCGTCTTCGGCATGGCCGTGTGGGCCCTCATCGGGTTCTTCGCGAGCGTCGACCCGGCACGCGCGCGGGCCGCGCACGCGGACGGACCTCTCACCCGGTTCGTCGCGGTCCTGCTGATCGTGCTCGGCTCCGGGTTCGCGCTGCTCTGGCTCGCCCAGGACGTGCCGGCGGCGATCAGCGGCACGCCGTCGAAGGAGCTCCGCGACACCGGGCTGCTCACCAACCCGGTGCACGTGCTCGACCTCGCGCTGTTCCTGCCCGGGAGCCTCGTCGCCGGGGTGGCGCTGTACCGGCGGCAGGCCTGGGGACACCTCCTCGCGCCGATCATGCTGAGCGCGATGGCGGGCATCAGCCTGGGCATCGTGTCGCTCACCGTGGTCAACCTGGTCCGGGACGCCGAGGCCTCGGTCGCCGTCGCCGTGGTGATCGGCACGCTCGGGATCGCGCAGGCGGTGACCTGCTGGCAGTTCCTCCGCGGCTTCGCACCCGGCATGGTGCGCGACGAGGTCATGCGCAGCCGGCGCTGAACCGGACCCGACCCGTGCCGGCCCTCATCGAGCCGGCTGTGTGCGGGGAACGCGCGCTGTCAGGGACGCAGGGCGGCCCGCAGCCGTTCGGCCTTCCACCGGGTCTCGGCCCACTCCGTGTCGACGTCGGAGTGCACGGTGATGCCGCCGCCCGTGCCGAGCGTCCAGGGCCCGGCACCGGTGCGGAACAGTGACCGGATGACGACGCCGAGGTCCGCCCGGCCGTCGCCGGAGATCCAGCCGAAGGCGCCGGCGTAGATGCCGCGCGGCGTGGTCTCGACGGCGTCGATGACCTGCATCGTGCGCAGCTTCGGCGCACCGGTCATCGACCCCGCGGGGAACAGCGCGCGCAGCGCGTCGACGGTGCCGATCCGGTCACGCAACCGGCCGCGGACGGTGGTCACCAGCTGGTGCACGCTCGCATACGACTCGACCTCCATCAGGTGCGGCACCTCGACGGTGCCCGGCTCGCAGACGATCGACAGGTCGTTGCGCAGCAGATCGGTGATCATCAGGTTCTCCGCCCGGAACCTCGGGTCCGTGGCCAGCCGGCGCCGCAGCTGCTCGTCCTGCTCCGGCGTCGCGCCACGCGGGGTCGTGCCCTTGATCGGCCGGGCCTCGACCCGGCGGTGCCGGTCGATGGTCGCGAACCTCTCGGGCGAGGCCGAGAGCAGCCAGGTGTCCCGGCCGGCCACCTCGTGCTTGAGGACGCCCGCGTACGGCGCAGGGTTCGTCGCGCGCATCCTGGCGTAGACGTCGAGCGGGTCGAGGTCGGACTCCTCCGAGATGCGATAGGTCAGGTTCACCTCGTAGGTGTTGCCGGCGTGCAGCTGCTCCTGGACGTCAGCGAAGGCGTCGGCGTACCACGGTGGCGGCGTGTGCCGGGCCGCTCCGCTCGGCGACGCTCCCGGACCCACGACCCGGCTCCTCGAACACCTCGACGGCCCGGGTGCGCATCCACACGGCATCCGGTGTGCCGGGCATCGACCGGGCCGGCAGGTCCGGCCTCGCGGCGTACCCGAAGTAGCCGACCCAGTGGGCTTCGGGGTCGCCGTCCTGGTGCTCCTGGAGCACCGCGAAGATGTCGTCGCCGACGACCCGGCCGCTCGGGTGCTCGACCACCTCGCCGCGCATCGCGTCGAACGTGAGCGACAGGTCGTCCTCGGCGAGCCGGCCCACGATCGAGCGCTTCCCCGACCACGGTTGCGACCCACCGCCGTCGAGCCAGAAGCACCGTTCGGAGGTGGCTGCGACCTCGACGGAACGCGCTCGGCGGCGCTCACGACACCGCCAGGAAGTTCGCAACCATGCGCTCGCCGTGCCGGGACAGGATCGACTCCGGGTGGAACTGCACCCCGTAGAGCGGGCAGGTCGCGGTGCTCGACGGCCATGGTCACACCGTCGGTCTCGTCGAGAGCGGTGCGCCCGGAGCGTCTGCGGCAGCTCGACCGCGGCCAGCGAGTGGTAGCGGACGGCACGGAACGGGTCGGGCACGCCGGCGAACAGCTCCGTCTGCTCGTGGTGGACGACCGCCAGCTCGCCGTGGGCCGGCCGGACCCGCTCGACCCGGCCGCCGTACGCCGTGACCAGGGCCTGCATTCCCAGGCAGACGCCGAGCACCGGCAGGCCGAGGTCGAAGACCGCGCTGCCGAGGCGAAGTCGGCCGGATCGTCGGGACGACCGGGACCGGGCGAGAGCACCACGTGGGTGAACGCGGCGGCGCGCTCGAGGACCCCCGGCTCGTCGTGCTCGACCACCTCGGGGAGCACACCGGTGACGCCGGCGACCAGGTGCACGAGGTTCCAGGTGTAGGAGTCGTGGTGGTCGACCACGAGCACCCGTGGGGGTGTCACCCCAGCAGCTCCACCAGCAGATCGCGCAGGATCACCACGCCGTTCTCGGTGAGGATCGACTCGGCGTGGAACTGCACGCCCCGGAAGTGCGGGCCGGCGACCAGATGGATGTCCCCGGTCGCCGGATCGGCCTCGGCCGTGACACCCGGCGGCAGGCCGGCACCGTCGTGCTCCCGGCCGACGAAGGTGTTGTAGAAGCCGACCGGCTCCTGGCGGCCGCGGATCGTCACCGTCGACTGGGTGCCCTGGAAGACGATGTCCTTGTAGGCCAGCGGGATCCCGATCCGGTCGCAGAGCACCTGGTGGCCGAGGCACACCGCCAGGAACGGCGTGCCCGCTGCGAGCAGCCCGTCGACGGCCGCCCGGAACCGCGCGATCTTCGGGCTGTCCGCGTCCCGCGGGTCTCCCGGGCCCGGGCCGACGACGGCGAGGTCGTAGTCGGTCGAACGCACCCGGCGAGTAGTCCTCGTGCCGGATCACCGCCGGCTTCATGCCGAGCACCGTGAACACGTGGCAGAGCATGTTGGCGAAGTCGTCCTCGCCGTGCAGGATCGCCACGGACCGGCCGGTGAGCTCGGGGGCCGGCGCGGCGCCGGACTGGTCGGTCAGCCAGAACTTCGAGAGCCGCTGGTTGCGGGAGTTCAACGCGATCAGCACGTCCTCGTCGCGGGCGAGGTCGGCGATCTCGGCCGGCGCCCGGGACGCGCGCGGCACCAGGCCGAACGCGCTGAGGATGCCGCCGGCCTTGGCCGCGGTCTCGGCGACCTCGGAGGCGGGGTCGGAGTCGCGCACCAGGGTCGCGCCCGCGGTGACGTTCAGGGTCCCGTCGGGGGCGACGTCGGCCGTGCGGATGACGATCGGGGAGTCCGCAGTGGGCGCGGCCGGACTCGTCGCGGCCGATCAGCGCGAGGGCGCCGGCGTAGTAGCCGCGCCCCTCGGCCTCGTACTTCCTGGATCAGCCGGCAGGCGTTCTCCACCGGGGCGCCGGTGACCGTGGCGGCGAACATGCTGATCCGGAGCACGTCGCGCACGTCGAGGCGGGTGCGGCCGGCGAGGAGGTACTCCGTGTGCACGAGGTGAGTCATCGGCTTGAGGAACGGGCCGAGCACCTGGCCGCCCTCGTGGCAGATGTCGCACATCATCTTGAGCTCTTCGTCGACGACCATGAAGAGCTCGAAGATCTCCTTCTCGTCGGCCAGGAAGCGCAGCAGCCGGGCCTTGCGCTCCTCGGCGCTCTCGTCCGGGTCCACCTCCGGGGAGACCAGCCGGAAGGTGCCGGAGATCGGGTTCATCCGGACCTCGCCCGCGTGCACACTCACGTGCCGCTCCGGCGAGGCGCCGATCAGGAACCGGTCACCGGTCCAGAAGCAATAGGTCCAGTACGCGCCACGCTCCTGGTCGAGCAGTCGCCGCAGCACCGTCAGTGCCTTCTCCGGCCCCCAGTCCTCGAGCCGGGCCCGGTAGTGCCGGCCGACCACGAGGTTCGCGCCCTCGCCGTTGCCGATCTCCTCGGCGATGATCCGCCCGACCGTGGCGGCGTACTCGTCGTCGGGGGTCTCGAAGCCGCCGCGATCGGTGAACTCGACCGGCTCGTCGGGCAGCGCCGCGACCAGCTCCGCGAGCGGCACCTCGACCTCGGTCTCGATGCGGACGACGGCCAGTGGGGTGCCGTCGTCGTGCGCCTCGAACCCACGCTCGGCGACCTGTCGGAACGGCACCGCGACCAAGGTGTCGAATCGGCGGCCGGGCTCGGGCACGCCCTCGGCGAGCGGGATGTCTGCGAGCCGCTCGGCCGGCACCAGGGGCCCGCCGACCAGGGTGACGGTGTCGCTGTCGCGCAGTCGGATCACCGCCCACGCCTGCTGCCCCGTCACCTGCTCGAGGGCGGCGGCTGCGGACGGCGAGTGCTCGGACATGCAGGAACGCTAACAGCGAGGAGACCGACCTCCGGCGGGGTTTCCGACCGGTGGTGCACAATCGCGGCCATGAGCGAGCGCACCCGGATCCGCCGGCTCCCCGAGAAGGCGGTCGACGACCTCGCGGTGCTGCACGCGATCCTCGACGCGGCCCGGGTGGCGCACGTCGCCTTCGTCCACGACGGCCATCCCGTGAACATCCCGGTCGGCTGTGCCCGCGACGGCGAGCGGCTGCTGCTGCACGGGTCGACGGGCAGCCGCCTGTTCCGTCACCTGGCTTCCGGCGCCGAGGTCTGCGCGACGGTGACCCTGCTCGACGGGATGGTGCTGGCCCGGTCCGCTTTCGAGTCCTCGATGCACTACCGCAGCGCGATGGTCTTCGGCATCGCCGCCGAGGTGCCCGAGGACGGCAAGGTCCCGGCGCTCCGGGCGATGTCCGAGGCCTGGCTGCCCGGCCGGTGGGACACGCTCCGGGCGCCGACCGCGAAGGAGCTCGCGGCGACGACGGTGCTCGCGCTCCCGCTCACGCAGTGGTCGGTGAAGGTCAGCGACGGCCCGCCGGAGGACGCGCCCGAGGACCTCGACGCCCCCGTCTGGGCCGGCGTGCTCCCGCTGGTCACGTCGTACGGCGATGCCGTACCGGCACCGGACCTCCGCGGGAACCCGGCCCCATGGCGCCCCGAGTCGGTCAGGCTGTGACCACGAGCGGCGCCGACCCCACAGAGCAGACCTGAAAGGGTTCCTTGCCTGTCCTGATCCGGCGGCTCGACCGGTCCCGGCTAGATCAGACCGAGGTCGAGCAGGCTCTGCGCGCTGGCCAGGATCGCGTCCTCACGAGACCGCGGCTCCCAGCCCAGGATCTCGACGGCCTTCTCCCCCGAGACCCGCTTGGTCTTCCCGAGCTCGGGCACGACGAGCCTGATCGCCGGATCGGTCAGGGCCGCCAGCCGGACCATCCACGTCGGCAGCCGACGCGTCGGCACCTTCGCCGCCCTCGCCCCCAACCGGTCGCGGAGCAGCGCGGCCATCTCGACGACCGTCATCGGCTCGCCGGAGACGGCGAGGAACCGCTGCCCGGCGGCGGCCGGGTCGCGCATCGCCCGGACGTGCAGGTCGGCGACGTCACGCACGTCGACGGCGGCGTAGCTCAGCGGCGGCAGGCCGGGCATCTTGCCCCGCAGCAGCCGCGCGACCAGCTCGATCGACGTCGAGTAGTCGGCGCCGAGCACCGGGCCGAAGACGCCGACCGGGTTGACCACGGCCAGCTCGGGCCCGCCGTCGGCGACGAAGTCCCACGCGGCGCGCTCCGCGAGGGTCTTCGACTTCGCGTAGGCGCCGATGTCGGCGTCCGGGTCCGTCCAGTCCTCCTCGGTGAACGGGGCCGCCTGCGGCGGGTGGCCGTAACCGACGGCGGCGAACGAGGAGGTCAGCACGACCCGGCGTACGCCGGCCTCGCGGGCGGCGCGCAGGACCCGAAGCGCGCCCTCGCGAGCCGGCACGATCAGCTCGTCCTCGTGCTTGGGCACACCGAGCGGGAACGGCGAAGCGACGTGCAGCACGTAGTCGCAGCCGGCGACGGCCTCGGCCCAGTTGTCGTCGGACATCAGGTCGGCGACCGCGAACTCCAGCTGGTCACCCGGCTCGCACCCGGCCCGGGCGAGCATCGCGCGCACGTCGTCCTCGCGAGCGGGGCTCCGAACAGTCGTGCGCACCCGGTGACCGTCCGCGAGCAGCCGCGCCACGCAGTGCGCCCCGATGAACCCGGACCCGCCCGTGACCAGCACGGTCTCTTCCGCCATGACCTGCTCCTGTCGTCACCAACGCCGTCAACCTAGTGAACCAGTCCGGGGCCGCGGCACGAGCGGACGCCTGGCCGAGGCTGATAGGCAGCCGACTGGTGCGGCCAGGCCGACATTCTGCGTGACCGGGCTCGCCGAGGCGTTCCGCGCGCAGCGAACCTCGCCCCTCGCCGTGGGGCTAGGCGCACACCTGGGAGACCCGCCGCCCGTAGAGCGCGGACCACTCACCGTCGGTGAGGGCTTCGTCGACGTCGTGCTCCCAGTACTGCTCCGGTGACCGCGGCCGCATCAGCTCCGACCAGTCCCGCAGCCCGGCGATCGCCTCGTGCAATTCAGCAGCCCCGAACTGAAATCCGCCGTCCGCAAGGTCCGGCGAGGAGAAGTCGTCGGAGACCGGGTGGGTGGACCGGGCGATCGGGTGGGCGAAGCCGGCGGCGGTGCGCAGCACGTAGCTGCCGTCCGCGGCCTGCTCGATGCCGAACCCGGGAGCGTGCTTGGTGCGGTGGTCGGTGCGGCATCCGGGCCAGAGGTTCTCGGTGTCGGTCGGCCCGAGGGGCCAGGCGATCCGATGGTCGAGGTCACCCTCGGTCGACGGAGCGTCGCAGCCGGGCCGGAAGCAGGTCGAGTGCTCGGCCACGACGTGCTGCCAGATCGGTCCGGTCGGCTGGTAGCTCTGCGTGGACAGCTCGACGAGGTGACCGGCCGCGTCGGTGAGCATCCGGTGCCAGGTGCCGCCAGGCTCCTGAGCGATCATCCGCGCCAGCGCAGCCGGCACCACCGTGCCGCCGGACAGCACGCCCGGCTCGTCGGCCAGCCCCATGACCGTCTGGATCGGCACGGTGAGGTTGACGATCGGCCGGGCGTACCTCGGCGTCGGTGCCGCGTCGGACCTGCCGATCAGCAGGTCCAGCGCGAGGTCTGCCTTGAGCTGAGCGATGGTGCGCTCGTCGCCGTCCTTCCGCTTGCTCCGCGCGGCGAGGGTGAGGCGGTGGTCGGCGAGCCGCACCTGGTCGATGCGCCCGTTGACCGAGAGCCAGCCCATGCCGGGGACGTCGTCCCTGGCGTACGCCGTGCGCGCGGCGTACGCCTTCCGGAACTGCTCCTCCTCCCGCGTCGACTGCAGCTTGCGCACGGCGTAGTCGATCGCGTTGCGCAGCTGCCGGACCGTGCAGGTGACGAGCAGGTCGGCTTCGGCGGCTGCGCCTCCCGGGTCGTCGTCGACGCCACGGAGGTGCTTGCGCAGGAATTTCAGCATCTGCGTCATGAATCTGGCGATCTCGTGCTCGGAGTCGAGCCGCTGACGGGCGGCGTCGGCGATCAGGGTCGCGCGATAGCCGTCGAGCTGCCCGGCCAGACACATCTGCCAAATGTCCGCGGCGTGCTCGCACAGCTGCAACGCGACGTTGAGCTCCGTGCGGACCCGCGATGCGTCCATGCCCCACAGCGACCCGATCTCGACCACGGTCTCCTGGCGCGCGGTCAGTGCGAAGTGCGGAGAGCCGTCACGTCGTTGCTGCTCGGTCGCCAGCCGGCGCCGGTAGAACTCGACGAAACAGAGCCAGCGCTGGCCGTTCGCCCTGCTCTCGGCCATGCGCGCCCGACGCCCCGCGAGCAGGACCTCACGGTCGCTCAGCGCCCGGACCGCCCGCGTCGGCGGTCCCAGTCGACGCAGCTCGGCCTCGCGCGCAGTGACCCTCTCGTCTGCCTGATCGGTGTGCACCAGCCACCTCCCGAGTGGTGAAGGTCGACCCTCGTGTCCACTCAAGCAGGAGCCACCGACATACTCGATTCGCCTTGCAGGGATGGCGATTCAGAGTCGCATGCGGGAGATCGATCGCCGGCAGGGCATGTCCCGTCAGCGGCGTGTGCCGCACCACCCACCTTCGCGGCACCGTAGCCTCGTGCGCATGAGCAGCGTCGACCCGACCGGTGCAGACCTGAAGCGCTTCCTCGCCGAGGACGACGGCGGCGAGGTGGTGATGCTGAACCTGCTGCGCTTCGCCGATGGTGGCACGGCGTCGTACCAGCAGTACGCCGCCGCGATCCAGCCGTTCCTCGAAGCAGTCGGCGGAACGGTCGTGTACGCCGGGACGCTCGGCACCGCGATGGTCGCCCCTGACTCCCACGACTGGGACGCCGTGCTGCTGGTTCGCTACCCGAGCCGGGCGGCGTTCAGCCGGATGGTCGCCGACCCCGACTACCAGCGGATCACCCACCTGCGCACACAGGCGCTGAGCGCGGCTGTGCTCCAGCCGAGCGCGCCCGGCCTGCCCTGACCGGCCTGCGCCGCGGTACGGGCGCGACCGGCTACTCGCGTGACTCCAGCGCAGCGCCGATCCGCTCGCTGAACTCGACCAGGCGGTTGGAGAACCCCCACTCGTTGTCGTACCAGCCGAAGACCTTCACCTGGTTGCCGACCGCCTCCGTCAGCGGGGCATCGAAGATCGAGGAGTGCGGATTGCCGACGATGTCCGTCGAGACCAGCGGCGCCTCGGAGTACTGCAGGAAGTGCGCCAGGGGTGCGGACGCGGCGGCTTCACGGAACGCTGCGTTCACGTCCTCGACGCCGGCGCGCTCCCGCAGGACCACCGTGAGGTCGGTGATCGAGCCGACCAGGACCGGGACGCGCAGCGCGGCTCCGGTCAGCACGCCGTCGAGCTCGGGGATGATCCGGCCGATCGTCCTCGCCGCCCCCGACGACGTCGGGATGATCGAGGCCGCCGCCGCGCGCGCTCGGCGCAGATCCGAGTGCGGGGCGTCGTGCAGCCTCTGGTCGCCGGTGTACGCGTGAATCGTCGTCATCAGCCCGGCCTCGATGCCGAACGAGTCGTTGAGCACCTTCGCCAGCGGTGCGAGTGAGTTCGTCGTGCAGGAGCCGTTGGAGAAGATGTCGTGCGCGTCCGGGTCGAGGTCCTGGTCGTTCACTCCGAGGACGTAGGTCGCAACGTCTCCCTTCGCAGGGGCCGAGATGATCACCTTCCGCGCCCCGCCCGCGAGGTGCGCTGCGGCTGCGGCGCCGTCGGTGTAGTGGCCGGTGGACTCCACGACCACGTCGGCACCGACCTCGCCCCAGGGGATGGCCGCCGGATCGGGCTGGGCGAAGACAGTGAGCCGCCGGTCCCCGAGGACGATGGCGTCGCCGTCGACGCCGACCCCGTCGAGGTGGCCGGAGACGGAGTCCCACTCGAGCAGCGTGGCCAACGTGGCGGCGTCGGTCAGGTCGTTGACCGCGACCACCTCGACGTCGGCGTCGTTCGCCAGCGCCGCGCGCAGATAGCTGCGCCCGATCCGCCCGAAACCGTTGATACCGATGCGTACCGTCATGACTGCCGCTTCCTCCTGTGGGTCTCGACCTTCCGGGTGGGCGCGGCCGCGCGCAGCAGGTCGAGAGCGCCGGCGCGTGCGTCGTCGAACGGGGCGGGGTCCTGCGCCGCGATGGCGAGCACGTAGCCGCCCTGCAGCACGGCCATCAGCGTGTGCGCGAGCCGCTCGGCGTCGAGGTCGCCGCGCAGCTCGCCTGCGGCGACCGCCTCCCGCAGCACTCGCGTCCAGCACTCGTGCACGTGGGCGAAGGCGCGGGTGACGGGCGCGAGCAGGGCCGGGTCCTCACGCACTTGCGGGTCCTGGGTCATCCGGCCGACCTTGCAGCCCTTGAGAGCGTCGCGCGGACGCATCAGGTGCGCCTCGATCCGGGCCATCGGGTCCCCCGGGCCGTCCAGCTCGCAGGCCGCCGGCAGCAGGTCGGCGACGTTGCGCTCCAGCGCGGCAAGAGCCAGGTCGCGCTTGGTCGGGAAGTGGTGGTACATGCTGCCCTGACCCAGCCCGGAGCGTTCGCGTACGTCGCGTGGGCTGGTGTCGGCGTAGCCGCGTTCCCAGAGGAGGTCGCCCATCGTCTCGACGAGCAGCTCGCGCGAGTCCATGTGGGCCACCATACCTACCAATAGGTACACAGCACAGCACAGCACAGGGCCACGTCGGTCCGGCGCTCCGGCCGGACCGACGTGGGGCGGACGGACAGGTCAGCCGGCCGGCCAGGTGCGCAGCGTCGGCCGGTAGACCAGCTCCTGCGTGCGGCCGTCCAGCGTGCGGGTCTCCAGCAGGTCGAGGTCGAAGTCGCCGGTGCCCGCGAAGACGGGCTCGTCGCCGGTCTGGGCGGCGATGACGGGGAAGACGGTGACCTGGATCCGGTCGACGAGGCCCGCGGCCAGGAGCGCCCGGTTCACCGACAGACTGCCGTGGGACCGGATCGGGACGTCGGACTCCTCCTTCATGCGCCGCACGACCTCGACCGCATCACCGGCGACGACCGTGGCGTCCGGCCAGTCGAACGGGCCCCGGAGCGTCGAGGACACGACCGTGGTCGGACAGCTGAGCATCCGGTCCATCCACGGGTCGCGCTCGTCCTCGCCCATCGCGGGCAGCATCTGCAGGAACAGCCCGAAGGTGGCGGCCCCGAAGAGCATCCGCTGCTCGCCGTCGTACGCCGCCCGGCGGTGGGCGAGGAACTCCGGACCCTGCTTGCCCCAGTAGCCGCCCCAGTCACCGGGAGGGCCGTAGGAGCCGTTGCCGTCGAGGCTCGTGAAGACGTCGAAGGTGTACGTCGCGGTCATGACCGTGCTGACCTGACGTGCGGGCGGAACTCATCGGTCCCGGCCGTGCCGATCCCGGCCGTGCCGATTCCGGTCTCGTCGGTGACGTCGGCGGCGGCTCGGGTGCGCAGGACGGCCCGGCCGAGCACGGCGAGCCAGATCACGTTCACCGCGCCGATGCTCGCGGTCGCGCCCCAGCCGTTGGCGGCGTAGAAGTCGGCAGCGTCCATCCCGAAGAAGATCGACGGCACCAGGGCGAGGTTCAGCACCGCCATCACGACGCTGCCCTTGACCACCCGCGTCGAGAAGTGCCGGCGAACCGCCGGCGTGGCAGCGAACCCGAGGAAGAAGACCGCGACCAGGACCCGGGCGATCGGACCGTGCAGCATCACCATCCCGGCGGCGAGCGGTCCGTCGACGGTCGGATCGAGGGACCCGTCGGGGTACTGCAGCACGGTGCCGACCTCGAGCGATGTGGCGACGAGCGTGACCACGACGTAGGCGCGCAATGCAGTGAGCGCGACCTCACCGGCAAGTCCCGCATCACCGTCCCCGAAGGTCCGCAGCATCCGGCCCAGCCCGACGGCGAAGACCAGGAAGGAGGTGAAGGTGGCCAGGGTGATCAGGTTGCGGCTCAGCACGTTCGACTCTGGCGGCGGACCGGAATAGACGAAGTACAGGCCCACCATGACCAGGGACAGGATGCCGCCGAGCAAGGCGGCCCACCCCGTGACGAGGCGGTCGGTGGAGGTGAGAGTGCGATTCATGTCGAGCTCCTTGGGGTGTGGGTGGACAGATCAGTGGGAGGGACGGGTGGAGGCGGTGTCCCACCAGGTGCGCCACCGGTCGGCAGCGGACAGGCCGAGGACGGCGGTCGCGGTCGGGACCGTGGTCCAGAGCCACCACGGCGAGTCGAGGTGGTCGGTGAGGACGGCGATGGTCAGCCAGACGACGACCTGGACGAGCGTCGTGATCAGGCAGAGGTACGCGAGGGCCGATCGGGCGAGCAGGATGCGCCGCTCGAGGGTGCCTCGGGGAGCCTGGGCCGGGCCGAAGATCCGCTCGGCGGCGGCCTGGATGCGGGTGGTCGGGGTGTGGATCGATGTCGTGTTCATGTCGTCCAGCGTTGTCGTCGCGGCACGTCGCGCGCGTCCGGCGAACTGCGGAAATCGAGCGACCGAAAGCGGACCCGGGTACGACGAAAGGGGGACCCGCACGACGATCGCCCCGGCATAGGGTCCAGATGTGGCAGCCGTATCCGGGACCTCGGGACTCGACGCCTGGCGCCGCTCCGTGCCCACGGTGGCCGTGGTGCTGGCGTCGTACGCCGGCGGGCTGGTGCTCCTTTATCAGGTCCTGGAGACCGGCCCCAGCGGTGCGTGGCGCGCGGTCGACCTCGGATGTGGGGCGCTGGCCTGCCTGGCCCTGGTGTGGCGCCGGCGGGCGCCGGTGGTCGTCGCTCTCGCGCTCGCCGCGGTCGCGTCCGCGGTCGCCTCGGCGGGCGTGGCCAACATGGTCGCGCTGTACTTCGCGGCCCGCTACCGCTCGCTTGTCGTGGCGGTCGGCGTCGCCGCCACGGACATCGCCGCCGGTTGGGCGTTCTGGCTGGTCTACCCCGGGAACAAGGGACTCGCCCTCACCCTGACGGTGAACATCGCGCTCGCGGCGGCGGTCACCGCCTGGGGTGCGCTCCTCCAGTCGCAGAGCGCGTTGCTCGACGCCTACCGCGAACGCGCCGAGCGTGCCGAGCAGGAGGAGGCGCTGCGTGAGGAGCACATCCGCACCACCGAGCGGACCCGGATCGCCCGGGAGATGCACGACGTCGTCGCCCACCGGATCTCGCTGGTCGCGCTGCACGCCGGCGGGCTGGAGGTTGCTCCGACCCACGACTCGGACGAGGTCCGGCAGGCCGCCGCGTTGATCAGGTCGTCGGCCGTGCTCGCGCTCGACGAGCTGCGCGGGGCCATCGGCGTGCTGCGTGAGGGGGAGCCGCGAAGCCTGGACCAGCCCGGTCTGGATCGGCTCGACGACCTGGTGCAGGAGGCACGCGCGGCCGGGCAGGACGTCGACCTGGTCCTCGACCTGACCTCCGGCGACGCGAGCGAGGGCTCGATGGTCGCCGAGGAGCCGGGCGTCGGCCGGGACGTGTACCGGATCGTGCAGGAGGGCCTGACCAACGCCCGGAAGCACGCCCCGGGAGTGCCGGTGTCCGTCGCCGTCACGCGCACCGACGCGCACGTCGACGTCGTGGTGGTGAACGGGCGCACCGACCGGATCCTCGACGTGCCCGGGAGCGAGAGAGGTCTGATCGGGCTGGTCGAGCGCGCCGCTCTGGCCGGCGGACAACTCAGCCACGGCGTGCGCCCCGACGGTGGGTTCGAAGTGCGTGCGAGGCTGCCGTGGCGATGACCAAGGTGCTGATCGTGGACGACGACCCCCTGGTCCGCACGGGCCTGCGGATGGTCCTCTCCAGCGATCCCTCGCTGGAGGTGGTGGGCGAGGCGGCCAACGGCGCGGAGGCGCTCACCGCAGCTCGGGACACTCCCGCCGACGTGGTGCTGATGGATCTCCAGATGCCGGTCATGGACGGGGTCGAGGCGACCCGGCGGCTGACACGCATGGAGCCGGCGCCGATGGTGCTGATGCTGACCACGTTCCACCTCGACGCCTACGTGCTCGACGCACTGGAGGCGGGAGCGCGCGGCTACCTCCTCAAGGACACCGCGCCGCGGGAGCTCGTCGGCGCGATCCGGCTGGTGGCCGGTGGCGAATCGATCTTCTCGGCCACGGTGACCGAGGGACTGGTCCGGCGGCTGGGCGACGAGGGCCGCAGCGACCGAGCCGCCGACGCCGTACGACGCCTGGACACCCTGACCGAGCGCGAGCGCGCCGTCGCGGAGGCCGTCGCGGCCGGACTGTCCAACGCCGCCGTCGCCGCGTCCCTCTTCCTGGGCGAAGCCACGGTGAAGACCCACGTCTCGCGGATCCTCACCAAGACCGGCACCGAGAACAGGGTGCAGATCGCCCTTCTCGTCTACGAGTCCCGATCAGCTCGGTGACAGCACACCCCGTTTCGACCGGCAGCACTCTCGCGGCCGAGTGACGCGGGCTGTCGGGTTCCCGGATCGCGGCTGCGGGTGATGCTGGACGTCGGGCAGAGCTGGGCTCGAGGCGTCTTGTCACCTGGCATGGCTGGCGGGCCCGAGCGATCCAGCGGGCGTGGGTGGTCAGGCTGATCTGGCAACTGCCCCGCGGAGTGCTGTCACCACGGCGGCCACCGCCGGCGGGTCGGGCGGGTCGCCGTACGTCGCCGCGAAGTACTGCCGCTCGCAGCCGGGGATCTCGGTGGCGTGCACGTCGGGGTTCCGGTGGGCACGGAGCGCCAGACCGGGAAGGATCGCGACCCCGGTTCCAGTGGCGACCATCGACTGGACCACGACCATGTCATCGCTCGAGGAGCCGACGCGGGGGGCGAAGTCCTGGCGCCGGCACACGGCGTCGAGCTCAGCCTGGCATCGCACGCAGCCACCGATCCAGGCCGAGTCACGATGGTCGTCCAAGGTGTCGCCCTCCCTTCGGCTGATCAGGTAGATCGGGTCGTCGCAGAGGTGCACCGTCCGGAATCCGTCATCTTCGGCCGACGCACCGGCGTGTCGGAACACGACCGCGACGTCAACCTCGCCGCGCCGCAGCATGTCCATCGACTCCGCCGGATGGCTGTCGACCAGGCTCACGGAGACACCTGGATACGCCTGCGACAACGCCGCGAGCGCCTCGGGCACGAGTGTGCTCAGGGGTGAGGCGTTCGCAGCGAGCCGGACGCCACCCGCTTGAAGATCCACGTGTGCAGCCAGCTCGCTGCTCGCTGCTTCGACCCGACCCACGATCTCCGAGGCCCGGTTGGCCAGGAGCCGTCCTTCGGGTGTGAGCCGGATCCCGCGGCCGACCTTCTGGACGAGCTTGGCCCCGGTGGCGGCCTCGAGTCTCGCGAGGTGGTGGCTGATCGACGGCTGGGAGTAGTGCAGCTCCTTGGCCGCTTCGGTGACGGACTCGTGGCGGGCGACGGCAGCAAGGACCCGGAGGTGGACGAGGCTCAGCATTCATCAACTCTATCTATCTGTTCTGCCGTGAACTGGCATTAGACGTCATGAGACGTGCGGGCCCATGCTGAGAGAGGTCGCCCCCGCGACCGAAGCCGAACAGGAGAAGCCGATGCCGTCCTCGAGCCAGTGGGCCGCCTTCTTGGTGGCGTCGTTCGTGTTCATCCAGGTGCCCGGGCCGAGCCTGTTGTTCATGCTCGGCCGCGCGTTGACCGTGAGCCGCCGCGAGGCTCTCCTGTCCGTGCTCGGCAACGCGACCGGCCTGCTCACCCAGGCGGTGCTCGTGGGGATCGGTCTCGGGGCACTCGTGGCCGCCAGCGCCAGCGCCTTCATGATCATGAAGCTCCTCGGGGCGGCGTACGTCGTCTGGCTCGGCGCTCAGGCGATCCGGCATCGTGGTGAGGCCCGGTTGGCCCTGCTGTCCGGGCAACGGTCGGGGCAACGGTCAGGGCAACGGTCAGGGGAGCGGGTGCGGGCCGCGGTGCTGACCGGTTTCGCCGTCGGGGTCACCAATCCCAAGACGGTGCTGTTCTTCGTCGCCTTCCTGCCGCAGTTCGCCTCACCGTCGGCGCCCGCCGCCCCGCAGATCGCGCTGCTCGGCCTGGTGTTCGCCGCCATGGAGCTGCTCTCGGACAGCGTCTGGGCGACATTGGCCGGCCGCGCCCGCCAGTGGTTCGCCCGCAAACCGCGCCGGCTGGACACGCTCGGCGCGACCGGCGGCCTCATGATGATCGGCCTCGGAGCGACGCTGGTCGCGACCGAGTAGGCCCGGAGCTCGATCCGGCACCCCCACGCACCATTTCGCTGACCAGCCAAGGAGGAATCCCATGTCACGCACACTCGTCCAGCAGTTCTCCGTCTCGCTCGACGGCTTCGGCACCGGCGAGGGTCAGAGCCGCGAGGCCTACTTCGGACATGCCGGCGAACGGCTCCATGAATGGATGTTCACCACCTCCTGGTGGAACGAGAGAGTCGGTCAGCCCGGTGGCAGCGGCGGGATTGACGACGCGTTCTTGCGCAAGCACGACCAAGGCGTCGGCGCCGAGATCATGGGTGCCGGCAAGTGGGGCTACCCCGGCTGGGAGCAGGACCCTGACTGGCAGGGCGCCTGGGGGCCCAACCCGCCGTTCCACACGCCGGTCTTCGTCATGACCCACCACACCCGGTCGCCCATCGAGATGGAGGGCGGCACGACGTACCACTTCCTCGACACCACGCCTGCCGAGGCGCTCGACATCGCTCGTGACGCCGCGGACGGCAAGGATGTCCGCATCGGTGGAGGCGCCACGGTGATCCGGGACTTCCTCGCCGCGGGCCTCGTCGACCACATGCACGTGGTGGTCGTCCCCATCGTGCTCGGCCGCGGCGTGCGCCTCTGGGACGGCCTCGAGGCTCTCGAGAACGACTACGAGATCGAGGCGACGTCATCCCCGAGTGGAGTCACCCATCTCACCTTCACCAGGTGACGACCCCGACGTCACCTGCGCCGGGGGTTTGCTACGACGGATCGGCGCGAGAACACGCGGCGGAGCAGGTCCGCTGGGTGCTTAGACCTCTGCCAGGCCGGCGTGGATGGCGCGCACTACCGGTGGCGGATCAGGTTGGTCGAGCGCGAACGGTTCAGCATGTTCGAGTGGGGGTTGCGCCATCAACCGAGGCCTCGTTCCGTGGTGTGGCTGGGCACCGTGCACCAGGAATGGATGACACAGGAAGACGTCGCCGGGTTGGCCGGTCGCGAGATCGACGGATCTGTCGGCCGAGGCTTCGACGGCAACTTCGCAGATGCTCATCCAGTCCATTTCCTGGTTGGGCGCGCTGGCAAGGTGGGTAGGAACGTCAAGATGTGATCCGCGGCGGATCCTGGTAGGCGCGTCGTCATCGCCGACTTCGCTGAAGAGGAACAGCATGAGGAGCGCGCGGCCTCGAGATCCGAGGTCGACCCGTGGGCCGCCTTTGTCGTCTGAGAAGCTCGCTTCAATGTGCCAGCCGTCATCCCCGGGAGCCGCTGGGTGTGGGAAGCGGACCGGGATCGTGCCGAGGCTGGCACGGGGAATCCACGCATGCACGCCGACGAGTTGGTCGATCGCCATGACGAGCGCCGGAGCGTTCGCTGCCCGGACGAACGGCTCCGTGGCGAATCCCCACAACCGGACCACCGGTTCGGTCCAACTCGACGCGTCATATCGGTCGTAGCCAGTTGCCTCCCAGATCTGCGCCGCGCATCGTTCGGCGAGTACTGGCGAGAAGGCACCTCGGAGGGCGATGTATCCGTCTTGTTCGAACGCGGCAATCTGACCAGGGTCCAGCACAAAGCGACAGTCTCACTCTCAAGCATGGCCGCACGACACGATTTCCTGCCCCCACGGAACGCCTGAAATGCGCGACGGTGTGTCGCACCTGCCTTGGGTCCGCGTCTTGTCGGCTCTCGTTCTACGGGCTCGGACGCCGGCGCATGGCGTTCGGCTGCGGGCTCGGCTCACCAAGGGATCGGTCCGTGTGCCGAGACGTAGGTTCCGGTCGGTCCGCCGGGACTGACTTGGGCCATGCGGACGATGATCTCCGCGCCCTCTTCCACGGTCTGGGTGCCGGTGCGGCCATTGAGGTCGGTGCGGGTGTAGCCGGGTTCGACGGCGTTGATCCGGATGCTGGGAAACGCCTTGGCGAGCTGGACGGTGATCGCGTTGACGGTCGCTTTCGATGCCGGGTAGCTCACACCCGGGTAGAAGTGGGTGTGGCTGCTCGGGTTGCTCAGGTCGGTCAACGAAGCCAGCCCGCTGCTGAGATTGACGATTACCGGAGCCGGTGACTTCTCCAGCAGTGGCAAGAAGGCGTGGGTCATGCGGACCATGCCGAAGACGTTCGTCTCGAAGACGGTTCGCATCTGGTCGGCGGTGGTGTCGGCGGCCGTGACGATGCGGTTGTCAGGCAGGCGGCCCTCGATCCCGGCGTTGTTCACCAGCACGTCGAGTCCACCCTCGGCGGCGATCTTGTCTGCGGCGGCGTTGACGGAGGCGTCGTCGGTGACGTCGAGGACGACGAGCCGAGCACCGAGTTGTTGGGCGGCGGCTCGCCCGCGCGTCTGGTCGCGACTGCCGAGGTAGACGGTGTGGCCCACGGCGATCAGCTGGCGGGCAGTTTCATAACCGAGGCCCTTGTTGGCGCCGGTGATCAATGTCGTAGTCATGGCCCAACCGTGCGTGAGGCCGTTGGCGCCAAACAGACGTCGGCTTGTCCAGGGTCTGCCAGGGCCACGACAAAGGCCCGCCGGCGGCGCGAGACTGGGTCCGTGGAGGCAGGAGAGTTCGGACGCACGGTCCGGCGATGGCGCGACCGCCTCGCCCCCGAGACCGTCGGCCTCCCGC
Source organism: uncultured Actinomycetota bacterium (assembly GCA_963731485.1). Classification (GTDB taxonomy): domain Bacteria; phylum Actinomycetota; class Actinomycetes; order Propionibacteriales; family Nocardioidaceae; genus Marmoricola. Next base: position 820,043 of record CAVSVQ010000004.1, on the reverse strand, counting down.
CGGGCTCTCGTCGTCGGGCCGCCGGGCTGCGCCGCGAAGAGCTCGCCCTGGTGGCCGGAATCTCGGTCGACTACCTCACTCGACTGGAGCAGGGACGTGCCGATTCACCGTCCGCACAGGTCGTCGAGGCGTTGGCGCGCGCGCTGCGCCTGTCCGATGCCGAGCGCAGCCACCTGTTCCGCCTCGGCGGGCAGGCGCCTCCTGGACGCGACTTGGTCTCCTCGCGGATCACCCCCAGCGTTCAGCGCATCCTGGATCGTTTCGGCCACATCCCGGTGGCGGTCTACGACGCCGCGTGGACTCTCATCGTCGCCAACCGGCCGTACGACGCACTGATGGGTGACACCTCCTCCTGGAGCGGGATCGAACGCAACGGTGTGTGGCGCAATTTCGTGGGCCCGGGCGCTCGCGCGATATACAGCCCAGAGGAGCAGGCCGACTTCGAAGCAGGGCTGGTGGCCGACCTGCGGCTCACCGCAGCGCGCTACCCGAAAGATCCGCAAATGAGGCGCCTTGTCGCCGACCTCACGCGGCGAAGCCCCCGCTTCGCACAGCTATGGAACTCGGGCACCGTCGCGCACCATGAGGCGAACCGCAAAGTCATCGCACACCCTGACGTCGGGCACATCACCCTCGACTGCGACACCCTCACGGTCGCGTCAAACGACCTGCGGATCATGATCTACACCGCCGTCCCGGGCACCGAGGATGCCGAACGCCTCGACCTCGCGATCGTGCTGGGCAACCAGCGCCTCGTGCCCTGAGGCGGCCATTACGGACGCGAGGTCTTCGAGCGGGTCGAGTTCGCCATGACCCGAATGCCGACCCGCGTATTGGCACAGATCCAGTCCCATGGGCGGTTGCATCCGGCCGTGGTGCGTTCGTAGTGGTTCGGCGTTGCGCCTCAGTCGTGTGTCCCTCGCGGCGATCCAGGAGCAGGCTCGGACGAAAGGCGCAGGAGTGCCGCCGAAGCGTCGCCAGTAGTCTCGACTCGTGGCGGGCGAGCCGTTGGGTTTGTTCGAGGCGATCTACGCGGGCGCCGAGGCTGGTGCGGCAAACCCCCCTGGGGATCATGGGGCTCCTCGTCCGCAACTCGTGGAGTGGGGCCGAGGCGCAGGACCTTGCGGGCGCTGGACGCGAGGCGCTGGTGGTCGGGTGCGGCTACGGGGCCGATGCCGAGTACCTTGCGCTGCTTGGATTCCACACCACTGCGTTTGACTTCGCGCCGGCGGCGATTGCCGCGGCGAGACGGAAGCATCCAGACACCCGGGTGACTTCCCTCGTGGCCGACGTATTGAACCTGCCTCGCGAGTGGCAGGGCCGGTTCGACCTGGTGATCTAGAGTCTGACCGTCCAATCGATGTCGCCTGAGCAGCACACCGTCGCGGCCCGGAACACTGCCGGGCTCCTAGCCCCGCAAGGCACGCTGCTGGTCCTGGCGACCACACGGGAAGAGGACGCCCACGTGGCGGGACCGCCGTGGCCGCTGACCCGTTCTGAGGTCGAAGCGTTCGCGAGCGGCGACCTCGTCCTGCGCGGAGTCGAACGGATCGATAGCGGGTCCTGGTGGAGGGCCGAACTGACTCGAGCAGAGGGATGGACGACGCCCCTCGCGCCCATAGAGTCGGGCGTGCCCCAAGACCGCTACTCGCGGCGGAAAGCCGCGCTACTGCCCCAGCCGGTTCGGGTCGCGCCAGGTGCGCTCGAACGGGAGCCGCCAGGCGTGCGGCGCGATCAGCTGGTGGATCGCGTTCGGGCCCCAGGAGCCGGGTGAGTAGGAGCGCACCGGGGGTGGGTTGTCCAGCAGCGGCTGGGACTTCTCCCACAAGGTCTCCACTCCCTCCGCGGACGTGAACAGGGTGTGGTCGCCGCGCATCGCGTCGTAGATCAGCCGTTCGTAGGCCTCCAGCACCGACGCCGAGCTCGACGTCTCGTGGGTGGCGAACTGCATCGACAGCTTCTCCAGCTTCATCCCGTGCCCGGGTCGCTTGCCGTAGAAGGACAGTGACATCCGCGACTGGTCGGCCAGGTCGAACGTCAGGTGATCAGGCCCGTGCGCGCCCGCGTTGGAGCCGGCCGGGAACATCGTCAGCGGCGGCTCCTTGAACGCGATCGAGATGATCCGCGCGCCCTCGGCCAGCTTCTTCCCGGTGCGCAGGAAGAACGGGACACCGGCCCAGCGCCAGTTGTCGACCAGCACCTTCAGCGCGATGAAGGTCTCGGTATCCGAGCCGTCGGGTACGCCGTCGTGGTCGGTGTACCCGACGTACTGGCCGCGGACCACGTCGGTCGGCTCGATCGGCCGCATCGAGCGGAACACCTTCAGCTTCTCCTCGCTGATCGGCCCAGGCGCCAGCGACGTCGGCGGCTCCATCGCCATGAACGCGAGCACCTGCATCAAGTGGGTGACCACCATGTCCCGGTAGGCCCCGGTGCTCTCGTAGAACTGCGCGCGGACCGCGAGCCCGAGCGTCTCCGGCACGTCGATCTGCACGTGGTCGATGAAGTTGCGGTTCCAGATCGGCTCGAACAGCCCGTTGGCGAACCGGAACGCCAAGATGTTCTGCGCCGCCTCCTTGCCGAGGAAGTGGTCGATCCGGAAGATCTGCTCCTCCTCGAACACCTGGTGAACCCGGGCGTTGAGGACCTGCGCAGACCCCAGGTCGGTACCGAACGGCTTCTCCATGATCACCCGGGCGCGCTCCACCAACCCGGCCTCGCCCAGCTGCCGGAGCACGTCCAGCGCCGCCTTGGGCGGGACGCTCAGGTAGTGCAGCCGGCCGATGCCGGCCAGGGCGTAGCCGGTCTCCTCGACCAGCGCCTGCTCCGCCTCGACCACCGTCGCCGCCAGTGCCTCCGGCCCGCGGGACTGCGGCACGTAGCTGAGCAGGCGCCCGAACGGACCCCACTGCTCGTCGGTCAGCGCGGCGCCGCCGAACTCGGCACACGCCTCCCGAGCGATCTTGGCGAACTGGTCGCTGTCCAGGTCATCCAGCGAGGTGCCGACGATCCGGGCGTCGCGCAGCAGTCCGGCGTCGAACAGCCGCAGCAACCCCGGGAGCAGCTTGCGCTTCGCCAGGTCCCCGGTCGCACCGAACAGCACGATCACGTGCGGTTGATCCATACCCAGACGCTAACCAGCCAGTGTTGCGGGTGGGTAACGCGGTCGGCTACGGCGCCGCCGACTGGTTCACCAGCGGCACGTACGACCGGCAGGGCTGGTTGCGGAGCACGCCGCAGGGCTGCAGCCGGGTCGGCACGTGCACGTCCGGGACGACCGGGAGCACCAGCCGCGACGGCATCGACGTGGCGTGGGCGATCGCCACGTTCGCCGTACCGTCGGGCTGCGCCTCGGCGAAGGCCCAGATCGGCTGGTCGCCGTTCGGCGCCGAGATCGTCACCCGGATCCGGGACCCTGCGCGGTAGGCGTGGCCCTGGAAGTACAGCGGGATCGGCACCTCGACGAACTGGTCGCTCGGCATCGGCGCGACGTCCGACTCGCGCAGGCTCAGCACCGGCTCGAGCAGCGTGCTCGGCTGCTTGAGCAGGTTGTCGCTGTCGGTCGCGAGCGCGCGCTCGTCGCCGCGCACCCAGCCGCCCTGGACGAACGTCTCCTTGCCGTCGGGGCGCACCTCGCTGATGGTCGCCTGCAGGTCGACGTTCGGCTCCGACGAACGCACCCAGGCATAGACCGCACCCGCCCCGAGCACCGTCGTGTCCGAGGTCAGCGGGCTGGTGACGTAGGAGACCGCGCTGCCGTCGGCGCGCTGCTGCCAGTCCCAGGTCCACTGCGAGGCGTTGCCCCAGAGCCCACCGGTGCCGGTGTTGCCGGTGTAGTCGGTCGGCGGCGTCGCATCCGGGTCGGCGACGAAGCCGTCCGCCTGCACCGGGCCCTCCGGCTGGTCGACGAGCCGACCGCCGGAGGCGAGGTACCAGGAGCGTGCGACGGTCCCGGGCACCGGGAAGTCGGTGAACGACTTCTCGTACGCCGGGTACGGATTGCCGGGCTGCGGGCTGAGCAGCCCGGTCAGAGGAGTGGCGCCGGCGCCGTTCTCGAACAGGACCCGCACCCGCGGGAGCTTCTCGAACGCTGCCCGCGCACCCTGGTAGGTCAGCTTGCAGCTGGATCGGGTCGTTCGGCAGCGTCATCAGGTCGCTGCCGGGCACTCCGAGCGCGGTCTGGTAGATCAGGGGTGCGGCCAGCTTGATCACCGCGGAGTTGAGGATCGGCGCCTGGTGGGCGACGTACAGCTCGAGGAAGTCGTACCACCGGTTGAAGGTCTCCGGGTCCAGCGAGTCGACGTGGGCGCCGTTGGTGAAGGTGAACCACTTCTTCTCGGTGCCGGTGAAGTGCCGCACCAGCGCCGGGCAGTGCCCGCCGGTCTGCTCGTCCTGCCACTGGCAGGCCAGGAACACCGGCACCTTGATCTTGTCGACGAACGTGATCGGGTCGAGCGGGTCGGCGGTCTCCGGGATGTAGTGCTCGTTGGCCTTGATCTTCGCCAGCAGGTCGACCGCCTCGCCGTGCAGCGCCTGGTTCGCCAGGCAGGTCTGGTCGCCGTCCTGGATCCGCTGCCAGGCCCACGGCTGACCACCGGTCGGGCTGGCCGGCAGCGCGTCGTGCACCCGCTCCTTCGCCCACGCGAGCGCGAAGCCGGTGTTGAGGATGCCGCCCGGGAAGAGCGTGGTCGCCACCGAGTCGATCGTCGACAGCGGCGAGATCGCGGCCAGGTGCGGCGGGTTCAGCTGCGCGGCGAACAGCTGGCTGATCGCGCCGTAGGAGATGCCCATCATGCCGACCCGGTGCCCCTTGACCCACGGCTGGCGGGCGATCGTCTCGATCACGTCGTACGCGTCGAGGTTCTGCAGCGGCTCGAAGAAGTCGTAGGCCCCGCCCGAGCAGCCGGTGCCGCGCATGCTCACGTCGACGACGGCGAAGCCCATCAGGTTGGCCAGGGTGGCGATGCCGTTCTCCGGCCCCTTCGGGGTGGCGGTGCCGTAGCCGGAGTACTCGATCAGCGTCGGGTACGGCGGCAGGTAGTCCACGCCGAGGTTGGGCAGCTGGATGCTCGAGGGCAGGCCGGGCAGATCGGCCGGGCTGGTCGGCGGGTGCACCGAGATCGCCAGCTGGGTGCCGTCCCGGGTGGTGAGGTAGCCGTAGCCGTTGCTGGGGATCGACTGGTCGTAGATCGCCGGGTTCCACTGGTCGGCGTCCTCGGTAGTGCACCGTCACCGGCTCGGAGACGGCACCGTCGGAGGCGCGGCGCACCCGGTAGCCGTCGCCCGGCGCCAGGTCGCGGAACAGCACGCCACCCTCGGCGTCCGCCGCCTCGGTGGCGACCGCGTTGCCGCCGCTGTCGAGCAGTGTCGTCGACTCGTGCGACCCCAGCCCGGTCACCCAGACCTGTCGGGCGCTGCCGTGCGCGACCACCGCGCCGGCAGCACCGGCAGCACCGGCACCGGGCGCCACGAGAGTCCCGCCGAGGGCGAGCAGACCGCCGAGGGCGGCCGTGACCACGATCCTCCGGGCGCGCGCGCCCAGGAGGAGAACACGTTCTCCATACCCCACGCCGGCAGGTTACTCCCGAAGTATGACGGGCGTCACCTGTCGCGGGTCAGGCGTGCTGGCGGACCGTCACCATCTGCTGGGTCGCCCGCGTGTAGACGACGTACAAGGTCGCGCGCCCGGACGGGGACTCCGCCTCGATCTCGTCCGGCTCCACGACGACGATGCCGTCGAACTCCAGACCCTTCGTGTCCAGACCGGTGAGCACGACCACCCGGGCGTCGTCGCCCTGGGCCAGTCGGTGCGACCTCGGGCCAGCTCGCCAGCCAGCCGCTGACCTCCGGCCGGCGCGCGACCGGTACGACGATCCCGACCGTGCCCTCGACGGACGCCGATCATCTCGCCGAGCGAGCCGGCGGGCTGCGGCCTCGAGATCGGCCTCGACCACCTCGCGCGGGCTCGACACCGGTCGAGCGCACCGCGTTGGGCAGGTCGGCGTCGAGGCCGACGCGCTCGGCGTACGCAGCGGCGAAGCGGTAGATCTCCGCCGAGTTGCGGTAGTTGGTCGACAGGTGGAAGGCGTGCACCGGCTTCTCGGTGCCCGACAGCGAGCTGAGCGCCGCGTCGCGGGCGCGCTCGGACTCGCTCGGGCACCGGCCACGACGACTGCGCCGGGTCACCGACGATCGTCCAGGTCGCGGTGCGGCCGCGACGGCCGACCATCCGCCACTGCATCGGCGTGAGGTCCTGCGCCTCGTCGATCAGCACGTGGGCGTAGCCGTCGTCCTCGATCCGGTTGGTCGGCGGCGCCCAGCCGCGCGGGTCCGGCGTACTCGCGGTCGGAGGCGGTGGTGACCTCCTGCAGCGAGGAGTCGGCCAGCTCGAGCGGGTCCTCCTCGGCGTCGTTGACGATCGGCGGGTCGCCGAGCAGGTAGCGCAGCTCGTCGACCAGCGGGATGTCGTCGACGGAGAGGTCCTCGCCCCAGGACTTGGTCGAGCAGCCGCACCGCCTCGTCGTCGAGGACGCCGTCGGCGACCCGGGCCAGCAGGTCGGTGTCGCGCAGCCAGCCGAGCACCGTGGCGGCGTCGAGCACCGGCCACCACGACGCGGCGAACTCCAGGAACGCGTCGTTGGTGCGCATCTCGTCGGCGAAGTCCTCCTTGGTGCGCTCGCGCGCGCGCTCGGAGCGCACCTGCCGCCACATCAGCGTCGATCAGGGTCGAGGCGACCCGGGTCGTCGACCGGTTGCGCGGGCCCATCGAGAGCAGCTGCCGGCGGGCCTGGCCGAGCTCGCGCGACCCGAGCACCAGCACGTCGTCGCGGTAGAAGATGCGGAACTCGCGCGGGCTGCCGGGCACCGCACTGCCGCGCCGTGCGCCGCAGCACCTCCGCCATCGCCGCGGAGCCCTTGACCTCCGCGACCCGCGGGTCGTCGCGCCGGGTGGCCCGCAGCCCGTCGACCACGTCGCCCAGCGACCGCAGCGCCACCGCGGTCTCGCCGAGCGACGGCAGCACCCGCTCGATGTAGCGCATGAACACCCCGGACGGGCCGACGACGAGCACGCCACCGGTCTCGTAGCGGCGCCGGTCGGCGTACAGCAGGTACGCCGCGCGGTGCAGCGCGACCACGGTCTTGCCGGTGCCCGGGCCGCCGCTGATCAGCACGACGCCCTTGTTGGGCGCCCGGATCGCGCGGTCCTGCTCGGCCTGGATGGTGGCCACGATCGAGTGCATCGACCGGTCGCGGGCGCGGGAGAGCTGCGCCATCAGGGCGCCCTCGCCGACGATCGGGAGGTCGGTCTCGACCTCGGTGTCGAGCAGGTCGTCCTCGACCCCGACGACGGTCTCGCCCGAGCAGCGCAGGATCCGCCGGCGGATCACGCCGTGCGGCTCGGCGTGCGTCGCCTGGTAGAAGACCGCGGCCGCCGGCGCGCGCCAGTCGATCAGCAGCACGTCGCGGTTGGCGTCGCGCAGCCCGATCCGGCCGACGTACCGGGGCTCGTCGTCGATCTCGGCACGCATGTCGAGCCGGCCGAAGACCAGGCCCTCGTGCGCGGCGTCGAGGCGTCGCCATCCGGCGGGCCGCCTGGTAGACCATCGCGTCGCGCTCGACCAGGCCGCCCTCGTGGCCGAGCTGGCCGCGGGCACGGCCCTCGGCGGCGAGCTGCTCGGCCGAGCGGGTCGGACTCCTCCAGCTGGCGGTAGACCGTGTCGACGAACTCCTGCTCGCGTGCGATCTCGCGCGCGGCGACGTCTTCGTTCAACTTCGGGGTGTCCTTCGGGCAGACAGCGCAATCGGGGAGTCGACCACTCTACCCGGGCCCGGGCTCAGCCGGCAGGGTGCAGTCCCCGAATCCCGGACCTTCAGCTTCGGGCTCAGGAACCGCCAGGAGTAGCCGCTGCGGCTGCGAGCGTCAGCTCGAGGACGCCGAACTTCGACTTGAAGAACTGCGACCCCGGAGCCGGTCCGGCCCTTCGCGGTACAGGCTCTTGCCGCCGCCACCGGAGACGAACTGCTGGATCCCGTGCACCTCGTCGACCGTGCCGGCGGGCGTCCATCGGCGCGAACCGCTCGTAGTCGTGGTCGTGACCGCGACAACGCGATGTCGGCACCGTGGGCGTAGGCGATCCGCCAGAACCCCCGCATCCGCCGGTTGCTGCCGTGCTCCCGCCGGAGGAGAAGCGCGGGTGGTGCAAGGCGATCAGCGAGCAGGTCGACGGGTTGCGCGCTCATCTCCGGCGTCGAGCCAGGCCTGCTCGGCGCGCAGTCGACGCGGCCGCAGTTGCTGTTGAGGAAGTAGAGCTGCCACCCGTTGAGGGACTGCGGCGGTACCAGCCGGGCGCGCCCGGCTGCTGGCCGGCGAAGTAGCGGTAGTACCCGCGCGCGCCGGAGGTGTAGTACTCGTGGTTGCCCGGCACCGGCCAGGTGATCGAGCGCAGCGGCCCCAGGACTTGCGCGTAGGAGCGCGTGAACCCGCGGTACCGGCCCTTCTCGTACTGCAGGTCGCCGAGCGCGAGCACCCGGGTCGGGTGCAGCGCGATCGCGGCCCTCGCGGTCGCTCGCCTGGCGGCACGTCCTGCCGGGTCATCGGCTTCCCGGGCGGGCAGGCGATGTCGCCCGACCGCCACGACGGTCACCGACCGGCGCGGTCAGCGCTCGTCGGGACGGGCCGCGGTCGCGCCGATCGCGCTGCCGCCGCCGGCGACGGGAGGGCGCCGACCACGGCAGCGCGAGGGCGGTTTTCAGCCCGTCGTGTCCACCATGCGGGGCAGGCTCCGTGCATGACGGATCGCCGTACGTCGATCAGGCGAGGTCGTGGACGAACTCGCCCGAGCTGGACGAGGTTGCGGCACTCGACCATCGGCATCAGCGCGGCGTAGTCCGAGGCGGCGGAGTCGCCGGTGTCCCAGTGCCGCGCCGCCTCGGGGTTCAGCCACCAGGCGTGCCGCGCGGCCTGACCAGCTGCGCGACCACGGGCAGCGCGAGGTCGGAGTAGTTCGAGCGGGCGTCGCCGAGGACCAGCAGGTTGGTCTTCGGGGTCAGCGCGTCCGGGTGCTGCTCGGCGAACCGGGTGAACGCCCGGCCGTAGTTCGTCCGGCCCCACAGGGTCGCGTGCTGGGCGCTGGCCGCGAGCGACGCCAGCGTCTCGACCGGGTCGGCGCCCGGGCGGAACCGGTCGGTGACCTCGTGGATCTCGTCGACGAAGGTGAACGCCCGCACCCGGTCGAACTGCTCGCGCAGCGCGAAGACCAGCATCAGCGTGAAGTTCGCGAAGTTGGCCACCGAGCCGCTGACGTCGCAGAGCACCACCAGGTCGCTGCGCGTCGGGCGGCGCGGCCGGTGGTGGATCTCCAGGGGCACGCCGCCGGAGGACATCGACGCCCGCACGGTGTGCCGGAAGTCGACGGGCCCGCGGCGACGGGCCGCCTTGTGCCGGTTGAGCCGGGTCGCGAGCCGGCGGGCCAGCGGGCCGATCTCGCGGCGCATCTCCTCGAGGTCGCTCTTGCGGGCCGAGGTGAAGTCGAGCTGGTCGATGCTCTTGCGCACGGTGTAGCTGCGCGACGTGCTCGGGCCCGCGGACCTCGGCAGCGCGGCGGCGCACCTCGGCGTCGACGAGGCCCTCGAACGCCCGCACCTGGGCGTCGACCAGCCGGCGCGTCGCCGGGTCCTCGTCGAGCTCCAGCCCGCAGTCCCCTGCAGCACCCGGTCGACCAGCTCGCGCCGGCGACACCCGGTTCATCACGTTGTACGACGACCACCGCTGCTCGCCCGGCCCGCGGCCGCGGATCAGCCCGAACCGCTGCACCGCCTCGCGGGCCAGCAGCGGCGAGCGCGTCCGGGTCGCCCATCGCGAGCGCCTCGACCAGTGCGTCGCGGAACTCCGCCAGCTGCTCGGGTCCGTCCTGGGGCGATAGTCCGGCACGTTCTGCTGCTCCAGGATCCGGCGTCTTCGGCAGCACGATTCGTGCCGGACTATCCCTCCGTCGCCCGACCAGCGCGCGGGAAGTACAGGTCGAAGACCTGGTCGAAGCCGGGGCGGTGCGAGCTGCCGCTTGACCAGCGTCGCGGCGTACGCCGCGCGCAGGGTCTCGCGGTCGCCGAGGCCGAGCCCGCCGATCGGCGTGCACCGCGTCGAGGCCCTCGGACGAGCGAGACCGGCAGGCCCGCCGCGCGCAGCGCCTCGACGAACGCGATGTGCCGGTCGAGCAGGGTCATCGCTCAGCCCTGGCGCAGCCGCAGCTCGCGGACGCGCGCGGTCGAGGTCGCTGCCGTGCTTGAGCACCACCCCGAGGGTGGCGTCGATCGGTCGCCAGCGTCGAGCGTGCCGGTGCCGCAGCGCCACCAGGGTGCGGGCCCAGTCGACGGACTCGGCGATCGACGGCGACTTCTTCAGCTCCAGCGCCCGCAGCCGCCGGCCACGCTCGACGATCTGACGCGCGCGAGCCGGTCCTCGATGCCCGGCACCTGCGAGATCACGATCGCGTGCTCGCGCTCGGCGTCGGGGTAGTCGATGTGCAGGTAGAGGCAGCGGCGCCGGACCGCCTCGGACAGCTCCCGGGTGGCGTTGGAGGTCAGCACGACCAGCGGCCGGCGTACCGCGCGTCATGGTGCCGAGCTCGGGGATGGTGACCTGGAAGTCGCTGAGCACCTCGAGCAGCAGGCCCTCGACCTCGACGTCGGTCTTGTCGACCTCGTCGATGAGCAGCACCGTCGGCTCGCTCGCGCCGGATCGCGGTCAGCAGCGGCCGGGTGAGCAGGAACTCCTCGGTGAAGATGTCGTCGTGGGTCTCGGCCCAGGACTGGTCGGTGCCGGACGGCCTGGATCCGCAGCAGCTGCTTCTTGTAGTTCCACTCGTACAGCGCCCGGGCCTCGTCGAGCCCCTCGTAGCACTGCAGCCGCACCAGCTCGGCCCCGGTCGCGCGCGCGATCGCCTTGGCCAGCTCGGTCTTGCCGACCCCGGCCGGGCCCTCGACCAGCAGCGGCTTCTCGAGCGCGCCCGGCGAGGTAGGTCGTGGTCGCGGTCGGCTGGTCGGCGAGGTAGCCGACCTCGCCCAGCCGCGTGGCCGGCGTCGGCGGCGGAGTCGAACCAGGTCGCAGTGGCGGTCACCGGGCCATCATGCCGTGCGCCCAGCTGTGGCGTTCCCCCGCGGGAACGTGACCTGGGACATACGCTCGAGGTGGCGGCCTGTTCCAGGGTCGCGGTGTTCCAGGGGAGGGACCATGCGCCGATGGGCGTACGTCGGGTTGTGCCTACTCGTCTCGCTGGCGGTCCTGCCCGCGATCGGCGCGACGCCGGCGTCGGCCACGCCACCACCGGACTTCGAGGTGTCCGGCACCGGCGTCGGGATGTACCCGGACTTCGATCCCGCGGTCGTCCGGTACGCCGTGACCACGACCGTCGACACGGCGGGCTCGGTGACCGTGACGGTCCCGGCCGGCTCGACCGTCGACGGGGTCGCCGCGTCCGGAGCCGACCCCTGTGACCGGTCTGTCCGAGGGTGACGAGATCGCCGTCGGGGTCGGTGGCACGTCGTACGGGTTGATCTACCTGCCGCCGGACTTCCCCACGCTCACCGTGACGACCGACCGCAGTCTCCAGTCCCAGCTCGCCCCCGGCTACGTCGGCCTCGGCCTGACCACCTTCGGTGCCGGCGCCTCCTTCGAGACGCTGATCGACCGCAACGGGGTCCCGATCTACCTGCACCGAGGCATCACCAGCGACTTCAAGCGGCAGCCCAACGGCGACCTCACGACGTTCCGCCCGACCGAGCAGGGCGGCCTCGCCACCGGCTCGGACCTGGTGACCCTGGACGAGCAGTTCCAGGAGACCGGTCGCCAGCACATGGTCTCCCCGCTCACCGACACCGACAACCACGACGCCGAGAAGCTGCCACTCCCGGATGGCAGCACCATCCTGGTCGGCTTCGAGCCACGCGGCGACGCCGGCACCGGCTTCCTCGACGCCACCATCCAGAAGCTCGACGCGAACGGGAACGAGATCTTCCGCTGGAGCAGCGCGGGCCTCGAGGCCGAGAGCCTCAACACGATCATGTGGCCCCCCATCGGCGGCGACCAGCGCCAGGACTACGCCCACATCAACTCCGTCGAGGAGATCCAGGACGGCACCCACGACCTGCTGGTCTCCTTCCGGCACTTCAGCGCCGTGTACCGGATCGCCACGGTCGACCACGACGGCTACTCGGCCCGGAGACACCGTGTGGCGGCTCGGCGGCCGGAGCAGCGACTTCACCTTCGCCGACGACTTCGCGGATCGTCCGTGCGCGCAACACACGGCGAGCATGCTGCTCGACCAGCCCGACGGCCACGACCACGTGCTGGTCTTCGACAACGGGTCGGACGCCAACGTCGGATCGGACCCCGGCTGCTTCGACCCGGACCACCCGACCGGATCCGGCACCTCGCGCCACTACACCCGGATCGCCGAGTGGTCACTCGACACGACCGCCCACACCGCGACCCTGGTGTGGACCTACCAGCCGACGATCAGCGACCCGACTCCGCGCGACCCCTTCGCGTTCTTCGCCGGATCGGCACGGCGGCTCGGCAACGGCGACACCCTGATCGGGTGGGCCGACGAGCGCGCGATGCTCGCCACCGAGGTGGACGCGGACAAGAACCTCGCTCTGGGAGGTGCAGACGCCGGACACCGGCGACCACAACACCCGCTACGCCACCTACCGGGCATCGCTGGTCGACTACACCGATGCGATCGACCCGGCGGTCACCACCGACCAGGCCCAGAACGCGGTGTACGTCCTCGGCGACACCGTGGCGCCGACGTACCACTGCACCGACCGCGGCGGCTCCAACCTGGCGACCTGCGCCTCCACCGGGCTGGACGCGGGCTCTCTCGACACCGGCACGGTCGGCTCGTTCGCGTGGCAGGTCACCGCGACCGACGGCGAGGGCAACACCACGACCCTGGTCCGGCACTACACGGTCCGGCCCGCAGACCGGGTGCCGGACGCCATGATCCGCAAGCACGGCAGCCACCGGTGGAAGGGCGCCGACGTGTACGGCGGCGCGTCCGAGCAGACCGTCCGCCAACGCACCCGTCGCGGGCACACCGTCAAGGCGCGCTGGCGGGTGCAGAACGACGGCGACCGGGCCGACGCGTTCCAGCTCCACGGGCGGCACAGCACCAAGCGCTGGCGAGTGCGCTACTACGCCGCTGGTCTCGACGTCACCCGCGCGGTGACCTCGGGTACCTACCGGACCACGACCCTGGCGCCGGGTGGGGCGACGACCCTGGCGGTGGAGATCACCCCGAAGCGGCGCGCGCGCGTCGGTGGGCACCGCACGGTCGTGCTGCGGGCGACGTCGCTGGCCGACAGCGCCGCGGCGGACAGCGTGGCAACCCGGGTCACCGTCCGACGCTAGTCAGGGGGCAACGAGCCAGCGGCGCGGTCCGGCCAGCAGCACCAGGCCGATCACCGCGGCCAGCACGCCGGAGACCACCAGCGGCACGTGGCCGTCGCTCCCCCAGGCAAGGCCCGCCCAGAGGCCGGCCACGAGCACGCCGGCGCCGAGCACACCCTGGAAGACGCCCTGCCCGGTCCCCTGACCAGCGGCCGGCAGCAGCTCGGACACCCAGGCCTTGCCGACGCCGTCGGTGAGACCGGTGTAGGCGCCGTACCCGCCGATCAGCAACCACGCCGCAGCCTTGTCCTCGGTGATCCCCAGGCCGACGTACGCCGTCGCGAAGACCAGCAGGCCGACCCCGACGACCGTCGCGGGGTCGAGCCGGTCGGCGACCACACCGGCCGGATAGCTCAGGACGGCGTAGACGAGGTTGTAGCCGACGTAGGCCAGGATCACGGCCGCCACCCCGAAGCCGATCTCGTGCAGCCGGAGCAGCAGCAGCGCATCGGGGAAGTTCACCAGGGAGAACAGGCCCAGCACCGCCACCACGCGCCAGTACGACGGACCCAGCGCGACCGACGTGGGCGCCGGGCTTGTCGGCTGCTGCGTCCCGCTCCGCGGGGCAGTCTCCTCGGGTCCGCGCCGTTCCCGGATCAGTCCCACCAGCAGGACGCTCGCGACTGCCGGGACCACCGCGACCCACAGCAACGGCCGCAACCGGTGGTCGAGCAGCTCGTATCCGCCGAGGGCGAGCAACGGGCCGATCACCGCACCGGCCGTGTCCGCAGTGCGGTGGAAGCCGAAGGCACGGCCACGCGCCTCGAGCGGGATGTCCTGCACCAGCAGCGCGTCGCGCGGCGCACCGCGAATGCCCTTGCCGAGCCGGTCGACGCTCCGGCCGGCCAGCACCACCGGCCACACCGTCGCGGCCGCGACGAACACCTTGCCCACCGCCGCAAGCCCGTAGCCGAGCGCGACGATCGGCTTCTTGCGGAACCGGTCGGACACCCGACCCGCGACGACCTTGGTCCCGGCGGCCACCCCCTCGGCGATCCCCTCGACAGCGCCGACGACCGCGGCCGGCGCACCCAGGACGGTGGTCAGCAGGATCGGCATCAGCGGGTACAACAGCTCCGACGCAGCGTCCTGCATGAGGGAGACCGCGGAGACGACCTTGAGGTTCCGGGTCAGCCACGGCCGCTCGCTCACGGGCCGAGACTAGGGCAGCTCCGCCGTCACAGGTGCTCCCTCGCCCAGAGCGCGGCGCTGGTGCGGTCGGTCACGCCGATGCGGCGGAAGACACTGCCCAGGTGCACCTTCACCGTGCGCTCGGCAATGCCCAGCTGCCGCGCGATCTGCTTGTTCGCCAGTCCCTCCGCCACCAGCTCCAGCACCTCTCTCTCCCGGGCGCTGAGGTCCGCGGCCGGGTCGTCACGTCGGGTCGGGAGCAGGGCGCTCGCGACCCGCGGGTCCAGCGGCGCATGGCCCGCTGCCGCAGCGCGGACGGCTGCCACCACCTCGACAGGTTCGGAGTCCTTGAGGAGGTAGCCGACGGCACCGGCTGCCACCGCGTCGACGACCCGCGCGCGATCGGAGAACGAGGTCAGCATGACGACGGCGCCGGTGAACCCCCGCTCGATCAACGCGCGCGTCGCCGCGATCCCGTCAGTGCCGGGCATCGAGATGTCCATCAGTACGACGTCCGGCGCGAGCTCGGCCACCGCCGCGAGCGCTTCCGCACCGTCCGCTGCCTCGCCGACCACCCGCACGTCGTCGGTCGAGGCGAACAGTCCCGCGAGACCGCTCGCACCAGCGGGTGGTCGTCGACGAGGAGGACGCCGATGACCGGCCCGCCGTCATCGCGGCACCGTCAGTCGCCATCGACATCCCGCGCCCGGACTCGAGGAGACCGCGAGCTCGGCACCGGCCCGGGACGCGACGTCGGCAAGCACGCGCAACCCGAAGTGACCCTCCGGCGGGTTGGCGAGGACAGCCGCCGCGTCGAAACCAACCCCGTCGTCGGCGATCTCGAGGACGACCCCGTCATCTGTCGACACGAGGCCGAGCCGGACCCGCGTCGCCGATGCGTGCCGACGTACGTTCTCGAGGCACTCGCGCGCGATCCGGTACGCCAGTCGATCCCCATCGGCGCCGAGCCCAGGGTCGATGTCGGGCAACGACAGGTCGACCTCGATGTGTCGAGCTCGCAGCGTGCCGGCGAGGTCGCGCAGCACGTCGACGAGCCCAGCGGTCTCGAGGGTCGCCGGGTAGATGTCGACGAGCAGCGTGCGCAGTCCCCCGATGGTGTCGCGCAAGGTGGCGGCGGAGCTGGAGAGGTCCGCGGCCAGCGCGCCGTCTCCGGACACCTTCCGGCCCGCGCCGCCGCACCGGCGACCGCGAACGACGTCGCCGCGAGCTCCTGGACGACCCCGTCGTGCAGCGCGCCCGCGATCCGCGGCGTTCCTCGTCGGACGCCTCGACCGCGCGCTCGAGCAGTCGTTCCCGCTGGCGCTGCGCGTGCCCGGAGCCGGCTGAGCAGCTGCCAGACCAGCGGGCATCAGAAGCGCCGCGAAGAGCAGCAGGCTGCTGACCGTCACGCCGGCGAACCCGCGCCAGAGCTGGCGCGCTCGGGCGTCGACCTCGGTGTAGGGCGAGTAGGTCTCGAACAGCAGCGGCGTGCCGGACGGCGTCCAGACGGGCGGTACGCCTCGAGCAGCCGTCCCTGCCCGCGCTCGAACTGGTTCTCCGGCTTCTCGAGATCCGAGACCTCGGCGCGGGTCGCGGGTGGGAGAAGACCTCCCGGGCGTCGGCGCTCAGCTCGTACTCCTGGCCGACGAGGCGGGACTCGTCGGAGTAGACGATCAGGCCGTCGCGGGTCCACACCTTGACCCGGACCAGGCTGGAGTTGCGCCAGGTAGTCCGCGAGTGCGGCGTCCAGGGCCTGCACCGCCGCCGGGTCACCGCGTCGCGATCGCGTCGGTGAGCACCGGCTGGACGACCGCCTCGGCGAGGAGGTCGGCGGTGTTGGCGGCGGCGTTGACCGCCTGCCGCTCGGCCAGGTTGCGGGCCGCGAGAACGCCGACGAGGCCGGCGACCACGAGGACGACCACGCGCCCGACCGCGACCAGGGCGACCAGCCGCTCGGGGCGGCGTACGGGCTCGTCGGCGTCGGCGCGTGGCCGGGACACGACCACCCACCGCGCCGGCCCGGGGAGCTCCCGGGTGGCGCGGTCGGTCTCGGTGGTGAGGTCACCGTCGGTGACGCCGTCCTGGGTCATCGCCTCCATTGTGGGCGCGAACCCGACTCAGCTGTGGCCGGATCCGTCGTCGGAGCCGCCGCCGTGTGAGCCGACCCTCGCCCGAGCCGCCGTCGTCGGAGCCACTCCGCCCGAGCCGCTGCTGCCGAGCCACCGCCGCCGGAGCCACTGCCGCCCGAGCCGCTGCCTCCTGAGCCGCTGTCGTCGCCCGGTCGTCGCCGCTGTCGTGGCCGCTGCTGCCGCCGTGTCGTCGGTCGCGTCGTCGCCGCCGCGGGGCCGCCGTGGTCGTCGCCCGTGGTCTCGGCGCGGTGCTGCCGTGGTCGTCGCCGGCCTCGGTGCGGTCGTCACGGGCGACGTCGCCGCCGTGGTCGTCACCGGGCTCCGCCTCGCCGCGGCCCTGGTCGCCGTGCCTCGTCGTCACTGGCCGAGTCGGCGCCGCCGTGGGGGTAGCGGTCTGCGCCTGCTCCGGCACCCGGACCGGGAGGTCACGGGTGAACGACGCGTTTGCGGCCATGCCGATGGCTGCGGGGACGCCGGCGACCACCAGGGCCGCGGCTGCCAGTGAAGTACTTCAACATCTCGGGGTCCTTTCTTCTGGAGTCGTGACTTCGACTCGCCTCCAGCGTCGGTGCGCGCCGGTTCCAGCCGCCATCGGACCTTGGTACTCGTACCACCTGCGAGTTATACCCCCCGGGGTATACGTGGTCGAGCCAACACCCGCGGTCGGGTGGTGTCCGATGTCGCTGCTGTTGGCCCGTCTCGGCGTACCCGACTGAGATCGGGACCGAAGTCTCTGGCCGAGCCCTCCGGGCGGCTCCACAGTGGGAGCTGAAGGCAGGTGACGCAGATGTCCGAGATGCAGGAACGAGACGCCACCCCGACGCTCGAGGTCGCGGATCCTTCGCGACGGCGTGGTCGTGCAGCGTGAGCTGTGCGAGACCGAGGACGAGGCCGAGACGTCGTGGACGCCTGGTCCGACGTCGACGGCGTCGTCGTCGAGGTGACCGACTCGGTCGCAGCGCCGGCGGGGCCGGAGTACTCGACCCCCGGCCGTGGGAGGTCGACGCCGAAGACCTCGTCTACGAAGGTGCAGGAGACACCGACGAGGAGGAGCGATGAGCATCCGGATGTCGGACCCGCGCCGCGCTCGCGCCGGCCGGGCTCTGTCGGACCTCGGTGACGCGCGCTCCGAGCACGAGGTCCTGAGCGTGCAGTGCCACCGCAGCCACCATGTCGCGACCGTCTACGAGACCCCGGCCGGCCTGGTGTTCCGCAGCGTCAACGGCCCGCACGCACACGGCAGGATGGACCGGCCCGACGTCGCCCACGGCGGACACGCGCACGGTGTCGAGTACGTCGAGATCCTGGACTCCGACCAGGCCGACGACCGCTTGCCCGCGTCGTGCGACTGCGGTGCGTGGTCGCTGTCCAGGACAGACCTGCTGGCCGACGTCCGCGCCGGGATCCGCACCACACGGGCGGGTTGATCCGCCCGTCCGGATCCGTCGACCTACCAGCCGGGGTCGCGCTGGTGCGGAATGCTGCGCAACCGGACTGGTGCGCAGGTCATCCGGACCGTGGTCGACGCGCTCATCGCGTCGATACCCGAGCGGGTCACGGCCACGTCCACCCGGCGGTCCAGCCGCCTGCCGGCCTCGAGTGCGGCCCAACGGAGGTCGATCACTCGCTGGGGCGGCCCGGGCTCGAGGGTCACGCGGTACTCGCCGGCCTCCTCGAGGTGCCGAGCGATGGCGTCGACGAGGTCGGCGGGCAGCACCACGGCGGCGCTGGCCCCTCTCTCCTCCGCTCCCCACTCATACCTGCACGGTACGTCGAATCCGGCGCGCGTCAGAACGCCGTGACCGACCGGCCTAGATGGTTGCCCTCCGATGCAGACAGTTCGTCCCCAAGTGTCCTGAATCGGCCGGCCAGAGCCGGCCCCGGAGACAGCGACACCCGGACCGGCAGGGTCCGGGTGTCGCCGATGTCCTGAGACATCACACAGCGGTGGCGGTGGGATTTGAACCCACGGTGGGCTTGCACCCACACACGCTTTCGAGGCGTGCTCCTTAGGCCGCTCGGACACGCCACCGCCGACGAGGGTACCGGAGGCGCGGCGCACGGCTGAAATCGGGCACCGCCCCCGCCGGCGCGGATGCAACGTGGTTGCAACGTTGCCCGACCGACCCTCCGTCGGACGGACCTTCGACCTCTGGCGCCTCCTCTTGATGACCCTGTCTACTGAACCCATGTCGCGCGACGCCCCCGACCCCGCTGCGGGCGCGCCATGCGCGCCGAGGTGGCCGACTCCTGGCACCTGTCCGCCGCGGCCGGCGTGTCCGCCGACGAGGTCGAGGCGCCGATCACGCTGTCCGAGGACGCCCTTCCCGACTACCGCGCCGCACACCCGCTCGCCCAGGTCTTCCCGCTGCTCGACGACGTCCTCGGCCAGGCCGCCCGCGACTGCGACGCGGTGATGGCGGTCTCCGACGCCGAGGGCCAGCTGCTCTGGGTGTGCGGTACGCCGGCCACGCTGCGCCGCGCCGAGAAGATCGGATTCGTCGAGGGCAGCAACTGGGACGAGCGCCTCGCCGGCACCAACGCGCCCGGACTCGCTCTCCGGCTCGGACCAGCCCGCCCAGGTCCGCCGCGCCGAGCACTTCCGGCTACTCGGTGCAGCAGTGGAGCTGCGCCGCGACCCCGATCCACGACCCCGGCTCGACCAGCCTGCTCGGCGTCCTGGACATCACCGGCAGTGACGACATCGCCGTGCCGCAGACGATGGCGATGGTGCGCGCCGCCGCCCGGATGGCCGAGGCCGAGCTGGCCCGCGAGAAGCTCACCCGGCACGGAGCCGGCTCCGAGCCCGGGGCGGTGCACTGCACCTGGTCATCGAGTCCCTCGGGCGCAACGACTCCCTGCTCACGATCAGCGACGGCCACGGGCGCCGAGCACCGGCTCCGGCTGTCCCCGCGGCACAGCGAGATCCTGCTGCTGCTCGCCTCCGCCCCACGCGGCCTGTCCGGTGACGAGCTGGCCGTGCTGGTCTACGAGGACGACGGCGCCTCCTCCACCCTGCGCGCCGAGCTCAACCGGCTGCGCAGCCTGCTCGGCGACGACGTGCTCGCCTCCCGGCCCTACCGGCTGGCCGGCTCGATCACCGGCGACTGGCTCGCGCTCGAGGCACAGCTGGCGGCCGGCGACCTGCGGGCGGCGATGCGCGGCTACCGCGGACCGATCCTGCCGCGCTCGACGGCCCCGGGCGTCGTACGCCTGCGCGAGCAGCTGCACATGAGCCTGCGCGAGGCGCGTCCGTCGCAGCGGGCAGGCCGACCTGATGTCGACCTGGACCCGATCGTCGTGGGGCGCGGACGACTACGAGATGTGGCTCGCCCAGCGGGCGGCACTCGGCGCGTCCTCGCCCGATGCTCGCGCTGGTCGACGGGCAGCTCGGCTCGACTCGACCGGGATCTGGCGTCAGTCGGCGCAACGTCTTCGCAACGTCCCGCTTCCTACGGTGTGAGCCCTATCACAACCACACTCGTTGGGAGCCCGACATGACCGTCTACTCACCCCCGGGATCCGCCGACTCCCTGGTCAGCGTGAAGCCCCGCTACGACCACTTCATCGGCGGCGACTGGGTCGCTCCGGTGAAGGGCGAGTACTTCGAGAACATCAGCCCCGGTCACCGGCAAGCCGTTCACCGAGATCGCTCGCGGCACCGCCGAGGACATCGAGGCGGCGCTCGACGCGGCCCACGCCGCGTTCCCGGCCTGGGCGCGGACGTCGCCGACCGAGCGCGCCAACATCCTGAACAAGATCGCCGACCGGATCGAGGAGAACCTCGAAGCGCTGGCCGTCGCCGAGACCTGGGACAACGGCAAGCCGATCCGCGAGACCAAGGCCGCCGACCTGCCGCTGGCCGTCGACCACTTCCGCTACTTCGCCGGTGCGATGCGGGCCCAGGAGGGCGGCATCGCCGAGATCGACGCACGACACCGACGCCTACCACTTCCACGAGCCGCTCGGCGTGGTCGGGCAGATCATCCCGTGGAACTTCCCGATCCTGATGGCGGTGTGGAAGCTCGCGCCGGCGCTCGCGGCCGGCAACTGCGTGGTGCTCAAGCCCGCGGAGCAGACCCCCTGGTCGATCCTCAAGGTGCTCGAGCTGGTCGGCGACCTGCTGCCCGCCGGCGTGCTCAACGTCGTCAACGGCTTCGGCGTCGAGGCGGGCAAGCCGCTGGCCTCCAGCAACCGGATCGCCAAGGTCGCCTTCACCGGCGAGACCACGACCGGCCGGCTGATCATGCAGTACGCCAGCCAGAACCTCATCCCGGTCACCCTGGAGCTGGGCGGCAAGAGCCCGAACATCTTCTTCGAGAGCGTCGCGGGCGAGCGGGACGCGTTCTACGACAAGGCGCTCGAGGGCTTCACGCTGTTCGCGCTGAACCAGGGCGAGGTCTGCACCTGCCCGTCGCGGGCGCTGGTGCAGGAGTCGATCTACTCCGACTTCGTGCAGCGACGCGCTCGACCGGGTCGAGCAAGATCATCCAGGGCAACCCGCTCGACGACAACACGATGATCGGCGCCCAGGCCTCCAACGACCAGCTGGAGAAGATCCTGTCCTACCTCGAGATCGGCAGGCAGGAGGGCGCCAAGCTGCTCACCGGCGGCGAGCGCAACGTGCTCGGCGGCGACCTGGCCGAGGGCTACTACGTGGCAGCCGACCGTCTTCGAGGGCAACAACGCGATGCGGATCTTCCAGGAGGAGATCTTCGGTCCGGTGGTCTCGCTGACCTCGTTCCACGACGAGGCCGACGCGGTGAAGATCGCCAACGACACCCTCTACGGCCTCGGCGCCGGCGTCTGGTCCCGCGACGGGTCGCAGGCCTTCCGGGTCGGCCGGGAGATCCAGGCCGGCCGGGTGTGGACGAACTGCTACCACGCCTACCCCGCGCACGCCGCGTTCGGTGGCTACAAGCAGTCCGGCATCGGCCGCGAGACCCACAAGATGATGCTCGACCAC
Organism: uncultured Actinomycetota bacterium; assembly: GCA_963731485.1. GTDB lineage: Bacteria > Actinomycetota > Actinomycetes > Propionibacteriales > Nocardioidaceae > Marmoricola. The sequence goes on along the minus strand of CAVSVQ010000004.1, from coordinate 798,367 downwards.
TACCAGCAGACCAAGAACCTGCTGGTGTCCTACAGCCCGGACGCGCTCGGATTCTTCTGATGCCCGAGCCGGTACGCCGGGTCGACGTCACCGGTGAGGCGGCGGAGTTGCTCCGCCGCCTCACCGAGGCGCACGGCCCGCTGATGTTCCACCAGTCCGGCGGCTGCTGCGACGGCAGTGCGCCGATGTGCTACCCCGACGGTGAGTTCCTCACCGGCGACGCGGACGTCCACCTCGGCGACCTCGACATCGGTCTGGAGCGCAACGTCCCGGTGTGGATGTCCGCGGCACAGTTCGCCTACTGGTCGCACACCCACCTCACCATCGACGTCGTCGACGGCCGCGGCGCCGGCTTCTCCCTCGAGGCCCCCACCGGCATGCGCTTCCTGATCCGGTCGCGCGTGTTCACCGACGAGGAGTCGCTGTCCCTGAACGGATAGCCCCCACGGGTACGGCACTCGTTCGGCATCGAAGCCGGAGCCGAACCCGTGGGACTATCCGTCTCGGTCGGTGCGCTGGGCCGCGAAGAACGCGTCGAGCAAGTCCGTCGACTCGGCGGCGAGGACGCCGCCGATCACCTCGGGGCGGTGGTTCAGGCGGCGGTCGCGGACGACGTCCCAGAGGCTGCCGGCGGCGCCGGCCTTGTCGTCGTACGCGCCGAAGACCAGCCGGTCGACGCGCGCCAGCACGATCGCGCCGGCGCACATCGTGCACGGCTCCAGGGTCACCACGAGGGTGCAGCCGGACAGCCGCCACTCGCCGACGCGCTCGGACGCGGCGCGCAGGGCGACGATCTCGGCATGACCGGTCGGGTCCCCGTCGCGCTCGCGCACGTTGAACCCTTCGCCGACCACCTGACCGTCGGCATCGACGACGACCGCGCCGATGGGCACGTCGCCGGTCCGCGCCGCCGACGCCGCGAGCTCGAGGGCCCGGCGCATCGGCGCGACCCAGATCGTCCGAGGCCGTCACGTCAGTCCGAGAGGTCGACGATCTCGTCGAACTTGTCCCCGAAGCCGATGCCGCGAGCGATCTCGCTGAGCACCTCCTCCGGGTACAGGTCGTAGTCGTCGAGCAAGGCGCCCATCTCGGCGGCCGCGAAGCCCATGTCGGCCACGATCGCGAGGTCACCCGCCGGCGCCTGCTCGTCGTCGACACCGACGTGGACGCCGACGCGGTCGACCGCGGAGCGAGCCAGCGCCCAGTCCGTCGCTGCGGTGGCGTCGGAGAGCAGGACGCGCACCTGGGCACCCGAGACCCGGACGATCAGGACGAAGTCCTCGTCGACGGAGATCATCGCGAGAGCGCCGGTCTCGCCGGGATACCGCCTCAGCTCCTGCGCGATCGTCTCGACGTCGTCGAGTGCGCGACCCGGCAGCTCGGCGACGCTCCAGTCGCCCTCGTCGCGGTAGGCCACGACGGCGAAGTCGATCGCGCTGACCTCGGCGTCGGTCATGTCCGTCACCGCACACCACCCGTGGCCACGTGTCGATGGTGGCAGAACACAGTGGCCCCGGCCAACTGCGTAGTCTTCTGGCCATGCGCCTCCAGGTCGTCGATCACCCACTGGTCTCCCACAAGCTCACCGCCCTCCGCGACGAGCGCACCGCCTCCCCGGAGTTCCGCCGGCTGACCGAGGAGCTGGTCACCCTGCTCGCCTACGAGGCGACCCGCGACGTCCGCGTGGAGCCGACGACCGTGCAGACGCCGGTCGCCGAGGCGGGAGGCGTCTCGCTCACCCGACCGCGCCCGCTGGTGGTGCCGATCCTGCGCGCCGGGCTGGGCATGCTCGAGGGGATGATGCGGCTGATGCCGACCGCCGAGGTCGGATTCCTCGGCATGGTGCGCAACGAGGAGACGCTCGAGGCCTCGACGTACGCCGAGCGGCTGCCGCTCGACCTGTCCGGCCGGCAGTGCTACGTGCTCGACCCGATGCTCGCCACCGGCGGCACCCTGGCCGCAGCGCTCGGCTTCCTCACCGACCGCGGCGCCGACGACATCACCGCGATCTGCCTGCTCGCCGCGCCGGAGGGCGTGCGCAACCTCGAGGAGGGCGTCGCGGCACTCGACGTCCCGATCACGATCGTCGTCGCCGCGCTCGACGAGAAGCTCAACGAGAAGGGCTACATCGTGCCCGGCCTCGGCGACGCCGGCGACCGGCTCTACGGCCTGGCCCAGTAACGCGGTCACCGCTCCGCGGCTCACGCCGTCAGTCGCACAGGGCCGGGGCAGACGATCTCGGAGTGGTCGTAGCCGATCGAGTCGACGGCAAACTCCAGATACGCGAACTGCCCCTCGGGCGGCGCGGCATGCCAGACCGCGTCGCCTCGTGACACCACCCGACGACCGCCGAAGTCGGCGTACTCCAGGACCGGCGTCGACCAGCGCGTCGGCGTGAAGGTGCGACCGTCGGCCGACGCCCGCGCCCGGTCGTCGGACTCGAAGTCGACGAGGGTGTGATCGAGGTCGAACACCAGGTCGGCGCTGACCACCTGGTCGCCGCGACGGAACGTGCCGCGCACCTGCCGGTCGTCGACGGCGCGCCAGGTGACGTCCGCATCGAGCAGGGCGGCAGGCGCGAGCAGGCACATGTCGTTGAACAGCGTCACCGTCTCGGCGTGGTCCAGCTCCGGGCCGGCGCCGTCGACGATGGGCGCGACCGACAACAGCCGCGCGCGCATCGTCGCGTGGTCGGTGAATGCGTGCAGGACATCGATCGGCAGACCCATCCGGCTCGCGTCGATGAAGAAGAACCGCTCCGGCTTCGTCCCGAACGTGTTCACCTGCTCCCCGGTGAACGGCATCCACGGCTGGTCGGGCCCACCACGGATCCGGCCGTGGATCGTGGCCCGCATGCTGCTCACCCGAGGATGCCCGACGACGCCGCACGCTCGGAGATGATCCGCGAGCGGTGTCGGCAGGTCGGCCAGGTCGGCCTCGGTCACCAGGTCGCCGGGTGACCGATCGCTCTCCGCGGTCGCGACGGCGGCGAGCCGGCGGTACTCCGCCCGCATGCTTCCGGGTCCACGGGCGAGGAACCCGTGGCCGGCGACCAGCAGCATGAGGACGTTCACCACCGTCCCGGCCCAGGCGTCGCTCCAGCTGGTGACCACGAGCACCTCGGATCCGAGGGCCGCCACTCCCACGACGATCCAGGCCCAGCCGACACGAGCCAGCACGAGCACACCGGCCGCGACCACGACGACCGCGCCGATGAGCCACCCGAGTCCGCGGGAGAGGCCGAGCAGGTGCAGCGCCCCGTGGACCAGGACGACCAGCACCAACCCCAGCCGCAGCGCGGTCCTCATCCCGGCTCCCTTCGTCCTCACCACGATCCTGTTGCCTGGGACGGCGTGGGCGTAGGGACGAAGGACCTGCCGTTGGTCACGAATTCGTGTCAGCGCGGGAGCGGCAGCTCAGTAGTAGAACACGGCCACCTGGCCGGTCGCCATCGCGAGGAGGACCAGCACGACCAAGGCCAGCAGCACGACGTACCCGGCCTCGCGCTCGTGGCGATCCCGGTCGGGCTCGGGCGCGTAGTACTTGAGCCCGTCTCCCGGCGCCATCCGGAAGTCGTCGGTGCGTGCCATGCCTGCACCGTACGCCGCGCCGCTCGGCCCCCGCGTCCTCCTGCGGTAGGAACCCGGCCCGGGAGCTACAGTGCTTTGACCGCGTTGAGCAGCTTGCCCATCGAGTCCTTGGCGTCGCCGAAGAGCAGCGTCGTGTTGGGCTCGAAGAGCAGCTCGTTCTCGATGCCGGCGAAGCCGGGGCGCATCGAGCGCTTCATGAAGATGACCTGCTTGGCCTCGTCGGCGTTGAGGATCGGCATGCCGTAGATCGGCGCGCCCGGGGTGGTCTTGGCGGCCGGGTTCACCACGTCGTTCGCGCCGACGACCAGGACGACGTCGGCGTCCTTGAACTCGCCGTTGATGTCGTCCATCTCCATGAGCTGCTCGTAGGGCACCTGCGCCTCGGCGAGCAGCACGTTCATGTGCCCGGGCATCCGCCCGGCGACCGGGTGGATCGCGTAGTCGACCTCGATGCCGCGCTCGATGAGCACGTCGACGAGCTCGCGCAGCGTGTGCTGGGCCTGGGCGACCGCGAGCCCGTAGCCAGGCACGATGATCACCCGCTCGGCGTAGTCGAGCATGATCGCGACGTCCTCGGGCCCGGCCGACTTCACCGGGCGGTCCGAGGCCTCGCCGCCGCCCAGCGTCGAGCCGCCCTTGAGCGCACCGAAGAGGATGTTGGCGACCGAGCGGCCCATCGCCCTTGGCCATCAGCAGGGTCAGGAACGTACCGGAGGCGCCGACCAGGGTGCCGGCGATCAGCAGCAGGGTGTTGGACAGCACGTAGCCGCCCGCGGCGACGGTCAGGCCGGTGAACGCGTTGAGCAGCGAGATCACGATCGGTACGTCGGCACCGCCGACCGGGCAGCACCAGCAGCACGCCGACCAGCAGACCGACCAGGCCCAGCACGATGCCGACCGACATGCCCGGTCGCGCACCAGGACGACCGAGAGCACCACCGCGGCGAGCAGCCCGAGCCGCCGAAGAGCACCGGCAGGCCCGGGAAGACCACCGGGCGGGAGGTCATCAGCTCCTGCAGCTTGGCGAAGGTGACGACCGAGCCGGCGAAGGAGACCGAGCCGACGACGATCGTGAACGCCGTGGCGGCGAGCGGGAACCACCGGGTCGCAGCCGAGGTCGACCGTGCTCGTGCAGCTCCAGCAGCGCCACCAGGGCCGCGGCGCCACCGCCGACGCCGTTGAACAGCGCCACCATCTGCGGCATCTGCGTCATCTGCACCTTCCGGGCGCCGTAGACGCCGCCGGCGGTGCCGACCGCGATCGCGGCCAGGATCAGCGGGACGTGCTTGAGGTCGGTCGATGTAGAAGAACGGCAGCGCGCAGGCGACGACGGCCGCCGGCCGCGCCGAGCAGGTTGCCGTTGCGTGCGGTCTTCGGCCCGGACAGGCCCTTGAGCGCGAGGATGAAGCAGACACCGCAGAGCGAGGTAGACCAGCTGGACCCAGGTCGGCATCAGGCTTCCTCGCCCTTCGCGTCGGTGTCGGCCGTCAGGCTTGGGCTTCTTGCTGCGCGAACATCTGCAGCATCCGGTCGGTCACCACGAAGCCGCCGACCATGTTCACCGCGGCGAGCACGATCGCGATCAGGCCGACGACCAGGGCAGCCGTTGTTGTCGGTCGTGCCGGTCACCAGGATCGCGCCGAGCAGGATGATGCCGTGGATCGCGTTGGCGCCGGACATCAGCGGGGTGTGCAGCGTCGAGGACACCTTCGAGATCACCTCGATGCCGACGAACACGCTGAGCACGAAGATCGTCAGCCAGACGACTGGACGTCGCTCACTGGTCAGCCTCCTGGTCGTAGGGCAGTCGGCGCCGGCCGTCAGGTTCGGGTTCCGGCTCGGGCTCGGGCTCCGGTTCGGACTCGGGCTCCGGCGCCGGCTCCGCCGGGCCCTCGATCGCCTCGCGGGTCGGCTCGTGGACGATCCGGCCCGCGTGGGTGACCGCAGACCCGGCGACGATCTCGTCCTCGAAGTCGGGGGTGAACGTGGCGGCTCCGACCGAGCCGTCCTCGCCTTCTCACCCGCGGTGGTCATCAGGGTCAGCATGTTGACGATGTTCTGGGCGTAGAGCTTCGACGCCGGGCCGGGCATCTGCGACGGCACGTTCGCGCCGCCCCACACCTGGGCGTGCCCGATCCGCACGACCTTGCCCGGCACCGAGCCCTCGACGTTGCCGCCGGTCTCGGCGGCCAGGTCGACCACGACCGAGCCCGGCTTCATCGCCTCGACCATCTCGGCGGTGACCAGCAGCGGCGCCTGCCGGCCGGGCACGGCGGCCGTCGTGATCAGCGCGTCGGCGGCGGCGATGTACGGCGCCAGCAGCTCCCGCTGCCGCTGGGCCCGGTCCTCGGTCATCTCGCGGGCGTAGCCGCCGGCGCCCTCGAGGGTCTCCAGGTCGAGGTCGATCGACTTCGCGCCCATCGAGCGGATCTCCTCCGCGGCGGCCGCGCGCACGTCGTACGCCTGGACGACCGCGCCGAGCCGCTTGGCGGTCGCGATCGCCTGCAGCCCGGCCACGCCCGCGCCGAGCACGACGACCTCGGCCGGCTGCACCGTGCCGGCTGCGGTCATGTTCAGCGGGAAGAACCGGCGCAGCAGGCCGGCGGCGACGATCGCGCACGCGGTAGCCCGCGACCAGCGCCTGGGAGGACAGCGCGTCCATCGACTGGGCTCGCGAGATCCGCGGCACCAGCTCCATCGCGAACGAGGTCACGCCGGCGTCGCGCAGCCGGACGACGAGGTCCTGGCGCCTGGTTGACCGGCAGGAACGAGATCACAGCGGCGCCCTCACGGAGCCGGCCGACCGCGGCGTCGTCCAGCGGGTGCACCGCGACCACCACGTCGGCCTCGGACAGCGCCGAGGTCAGATATCGACGGCCCCGTGCCTCGACGTACTCCTCGTCGGCGAACTCGGCCTTGCTCCCCGGCACCGGGCTCGACCAGCACCTCGTAGCCCAGACCGGTCAGCTTGCCGACCAGCTCCGGGACCATCGCGACGCGGGCCTCGCCCTCGCGGGTCTCCCTGGCTACAGCGATCTTCACGCGTGCAACTTATTGCACGAGGTCGCGGGGCTCCGGGATTTGAGACCGACGTCTCACTCGGCGGATCGTTCGCGACGTCAGTCAGATGTTCGGCGCCGACCAGGCCGCCGACCGCGTAGGTCACCGCCCATCGCCAGCACGCCCCCGCCGACGTTGCGCACGATCGCCCGGCGCACGATCGCGTCGGTGAACCGGGCCGAGCGCGTAGCCGGTCAGCGCCAGCGCGACGACCACCGAGACCACCGTGGCCCAGACGCGCGCGCCCTGCGGCGAGCAGGGTGATGGTCAGCAACGGCAGCAACGCGCCGACGGTGAAGGCGACCATCGAGGCCAAGGCCGCGTGCCAGGGCTTGGTCAGCTCGTCGGCGTCGATGCCGAGCTCGGCCTCGGCGTGCGCGGCCAGCGCGTCGTGCGCGGTCAGCTCGACGCGCAACCTGCCGCGCGGTCTCCTCGGACGAGTCCCTTGTCGCGGTAGATGCCCGGCGAGCTCGGCGAGCTCCTCCTCCGGCTCCTCCTCCAGCTCGCGGCGCTCCTTGGCGAGCAGCGCCTGCTCGGTGTCCCGCTGGGTGCTCACCGAGACGTACTCACCCGCCGCCATGCTCAGCGCACCCGCGACCAGCCCGGCGAGCCCCGGCGACGAAGATCGCCTTGCGGTCGGTGGTGGCGCCGGCGACGCCCATCGACCAGGCCCGCGGTCGAGACGATGCCGTCGTTGGCGCCGAGCACCGCCGCGCGCAGCCAGTTGAGCAGCGCGTAGGTGCCGCCCCCGTGCGGCTCGTGCTCGTGCGGGCCGATCTCGGTCTCCGGGGGCTGCCCGGCGTCGGTGGTCATGGCGCCCAATCCACCACGTCGGCGGGGACGCGGGCAACGAAGGCGACCCTCAGCTCGAGCCGTGCTGGCCACGGACGACGTACGTCGTGCGGTACGTCGCCGCGTCGACCGCCGTCACCACCACGTCGACGTCGTGGTCCACACCCGCCACGTCGAGGTGGCAGGTGACCCGGTGCCCGACCTCGGCTCGCAGGTACGGGCAGCTGACCCGGGACGGCGCCACGCGCGACCGCTCGGCGTACCACTGCCGCACCTCGGCGTCGAGCCGACCCGAGGCCACGCCGACCTCGGCCGGGTCGACGTCCATGCGGACGTGCAGCTGTCCTCCGGCGGTCAGCGACGTGACGGCGACCGTGCCGCGCACCTTGACGACCCGTCCCCCGCTGAGCTCCGCGGTGCGCAGGCAGCGGACCTCCGCCCCGACGCGGAGGTCGAGGTCCGGGCAGACGAGCGTGCCCGGGGCCAGGGCAGGGTTCTCCGTCTCGAGCTCCCGCTCGGCCATCACGCCGACCTCGTGACCGGCGAGGTGGTCGGGCAGGGCGCGGACGTCCTGCCCGCAGCCGCTGGGCAGGGCGGCCACGAGCAGGACACCGGCTGCGCCGGCGAGTTCGGCGACCCTCACGCCTCCATCTTGTCGGCGGCGCCCAACAGGCCGAGCGCCCCGGCGAGCATGCAGGCCAGCGCGACGGCCGCGGTGAACCACGGGAAGATCGTGCTCAGGCTCCACTGCGTGGCGGCCCAGCCGGCCAGGATCGTCGGGATCGCCATGGCGCTGTAGGCGAGCACGTAGTAGGCCGACATCACCTCGCCACGGTGGTCCGCGGGGACGACCCGGCCGAGGTGCCGCAGCGAGCCGCCGAAGGCGAGTCCGAACGAGAGCCCCATGAAGACGGCGGCCGCCGCGACCAGCCAGGCGCGATGGCTGTCGAGGGCGAGCACACTGCCGACCAGCGCCACCGCGGTCCCGAAGTCACCGATGATGGCCGCCGTCCGGGGGACGATCCGGCCGCCGAACGCCTGGCTCACCGCCGCGGCGCTGGCCATCGCTGCGACGACCGCACCCCCGAACGCGAGGCTGTGGATGCCCGTCGACTCTCCGGCGAACGCCGGGAACAGCGAGAGGTACACGCCGAGCACCGACCAGGACGCCATCACGCCGAGCACGGCGAACCGGAAGTCGTGCCGGATCATCGGCGGCACCCCCGGACGCGTCAGCCGGACCGGTGCCGTCGAGCGGGCCTGGTGGGTCTCGTCCATGAGCAGCAGGTTGAGCAGGAGGACCAGGACCACCAGGCCGACGACGGCGTACGGCGTGACCAGGGGGTCGGGGCCGTACTGCGCGAGCAAGGAGGCGCCCAGGATCGTGACCGCCATGCCGACGTTGAAGACGATCCCGGTCAGGAGCCCGGTGCGGGCGCCGTCGTGCGGTCGCAGGTCGAGCAGCGCCGCGCTCCCGGCCACGACCGTCGCGCCGACCGCCGCACCGTGCAGGCCGCGCGCGACGAACAGGGCGGCGACCCCGTGGGCGGTCATGAACAGCACGAGCCCGACCACCATCGTGACGACGGCGCCGACGAGGAGGGGCTTGCGCCCGTAGCGGTCGGAGACCTGGCCCGCGACCAGCACGGATCCGAGGGCGCGAACGCGTAGACCGCGAACACCAGCGTCGTGGTGATCGGCGCGAGGTGCCACTCGCGCTCGTAGACCCCGTACAGCGGAGCCGGCACCCCGGACACGCCGAGCGCGACCGCGAGCAGGGCGATGAGCAGCGGGTAGGCACCCACCAACGGCTCGCCGCCGGCGCGGCGGGCGTTGCGGGTCGGGGTCGGGCCCGCCAGAGTGGGAGTGCTCATCGGTCCTCCTGGGGATCGTGCTAAGTTCGATCTACGTCGAACCAGTACGCTAGCCCCGGTTCGATGAAGATCAAACTTGATTTCCCTGAGACCCCGGTCACAGCCCAACGGAGGGCCCATGGCCCGCACCGTCGACACCAGCACCATCGACACCGCCGAGGAGCACCACGAGCTCCCCGCGGTCCAGCCCGTCGGCACGCTGCAGCAGGTGCTCGGGGCGCTGGCGGATCCCGTGCGCCTCGAGATGGTGCGCCGCCTCGCGGAGTCCGGCGAACCGATCGCCTGCGCACACCTCTACGTCGGCATCAACAAGTCGACGGCCAGCCACCACTTCAAGATCCTCCGGGAGGCCGGCCTCACCGAGCGGGTCGTCCAGGGCGGCCAGACCCACCAGCTGCTCCGCGCGCGTGAGGTCGAGGAGGCACTGCCCGGCGTCCTGTCGTCGGTGGTCGCGGCGGCCCGCGGATGACGGCCGCGACCACAGCGTGGTGGCGCTCCGCCGTCGTCTACCAGATCTACCTGAAGTCGTTCTTCGACACCGACGGCGACGGGCTCGGTGACCTCGACGGCGTGGTCGCGAAGCTCGACCACCTCGTCACGCTCGGCGTCGACGCCGTCTGGCTGAACCCGTGCTACCCGTCGCCGAACCGCGACGGCGGGTACGACGTCGCCGACTACCTCACCATCGACCCGGCGTACGGCGGCCTGCCCGCCTTCGAGCGGCTGCTCGACGCCGCCCATGCCCGCGGCCTCAAGCTGTTGATGGATCTCGTGCCGAACCACTGCTCCGACCAGCACCCGTGGTTCCAGGAGGCCCTGACGTCGCCGCCCGGCTCGCCTGCGCGCCGCCGGTTCGTGTTCGCCGACGGTCGCGGCCCGGACGGCTCGGAGCCGCCGAACAACTGGACGTCGATGTTCGGCGGCCCGGCCTGGGAGCGCGTCGCCGACGGCCAGTGGTACCTCCACCTGTTCGACGTGAGCCAGCCGGACTTCAACTGGGACAACCCCGAGGTGCCGGCGATGTTCGACGACGTGCTCTCGACCTGGTTCGAGCGTGGTGTCGACGGCTTCCGGATCGACGTGGCCCACGGGATGGCGAAGGCGCCCGGGTTTCCGGACGCGGAGCCGGGCGTCGCTCAACCAGCACGCCTGGAACCAGCCGGGAGTGCACGAGATCTTCAGGCGCTGGCGTCGGGTCGCCGACAGCTACGACCGCGACCTGACCCTGGTCGGAGAGGCCTGGGTCTCACCCGCGGACGCCGCGGACTACGTCCGCCCCGACGAGCTGCACCAGGTCTTCTACTTCGACCTGACCGGGCAACCGTTCGAGGCCGGCGCGTTCCGCAGGTCGGTCGAGGTGGGTCACACCGCTCTCGCCCCTGTGGGCAGCGCTGCCACCTGGACGCTGAACAACCACGACGTGCACCGATCCGTGACCCGTTACGGCCTGGTCGAGCCGGATCCGGTCACCACGTCCGACCCGTTCTCGCAGCTCCTGCGCCGCCGGGGTCGGGTCGACGTGGAGCTCGGCGTCCGCCGGGCCACGGCAGCGATGTTGTTCGTGATGGCCCTGCCGGGCGCCGTGTACCTCTACCAGGGCGAGGAGCTCGGGCTGCCCGAGGTCCAGGACGTCCCCGACGATGCCCGTCAGGACCCCACGTGGGAACGGTCCGGACACACCGATCGCGGCCGCGACGGCAGCAGGGTGCCGCTGCCCTGGGAGGCCGACTCGAAGGGGCTCGGGTTCACCACCGGGACCCCGTGGCTCCCGCAGCCCGACTGGTTCGCCGACTTCGCGGTCGACCGCGAGGAGGCCGACGCCACCTCGGTGCTGCACCGCTACCGAGCTGCACTTCGGGCGCGGCGCGAGATCGACCAGGCCACTCCGCTCCTCTGGCTCGACGCCGGCCGTGACGACGTGCTGGCGTTCCGGCGCGGCGACCTGGTCAGCGTCACGGTCTTCGACGGACCGGCCTACGACGTGCCCGGCGACTGGGGCAGCCTCGTGATCGGCAGCGACCCGGCGGTCACGGGCTCCCGGCTGTCGGCCGGGACCTCCGGCTGGTACCGCGCCTGACGCGGGACCTTCGCACCTACCGGCGATCGGCCGGGCGAGGCACGCTGGAGTCGAGAAGTCAGGTTCGCTGGAGGTGAGCCATGGTCGACTCGACGTGCGAGAAGTGCCGCACAGCACCGGGGACGCCGCACGCGTTCCACTACGGGAGGAAGGCCGGGATCCCGGCTCTCGGCGATCCGCCGCCCTACCGCTCGGCGACGATCGGCAACATGCACGCAACGTGGACCGAGCACTACGAGATCGGCGGTGTCGACAGCGCCGTCCTGTGCGACGACTGCCTGCGGAAAGCCCGGATCCGGCGCAGCGCGAGGCTGCTGACGCACCAGTGGCTCGGCGTACCCCTGGTCACCGTCTTGTACGTGCTCTGGGCCGTGGGCGTGGCGACCTGGCTCTGGCAGGCGAACTGGGTGCAGCTCGCGCTGTGGGCGGGGGTCGGCCTCGGCGCCACCGTGATCGCGTACTCGGTGATCTACCTGATGCAGGAGAACGAGGACTTCGCCCAGCGTGCGGCCGTGGAGCTGCACGCGGACAGGCTGCACGCGGAGGGCTGGAACGCGTTCTGGACCGATCGGGAGTTCCTGGGCCTGACCCCGCACTGACCCCCCGTGCGGCTCAGCGGTATTCCGGGTTCTCGAAGTCGAACCGGGCGCCAGCGTTCCACTCGGACCGCTGGTTGCCGTAACCCGGTACGCCGCCGGCTTGCTTGAGCATCCGGGCCAGGTGCATGAGGTTCCAGGTCATGAACGTGGTGTTGCGGTTGGTGAAGTCGTTCTCGGGCCCACCGCTCCCGGGGTCGAGGTACGACGGCCCCGGGCCTGCCTCTCCGATCCAGCCGGCGTCGGCGTTCGGCGGGATCGTGTAGCCGATGTGCTGCAGGCTGTAGAGCACGTTCTGCGCACAGTGCTTGATGCCGTCCTCGTTGCCGGTGATCAGGCAACCGGCGACGCGACCGTAGAAGAGGTACTGCCCCTTGTCGTTGAGCATCCCGCTCAGCGCGTACAGGCGCTCGATGATCAGCTTGGTCTGGCTGGAGTTGTCGCCGAGCCAGATCGGGCCCGCGATCACCAGGATGTCGCTGTCCAGCACCTGCGGGTAGATGTCCGGCCAGACGTCACGCTCCCAGCCGTGCTCGGTCATGTCGGGGTAGACGCCGGTGGCGATGTCGTGGTCGACCGCGCGCAACTCCTCGACGGAGACCCCGTGCTTCATCATGATCGCCGCGCTCGCGTCGACCAGACCCTGGGTGTGACTCTTCTCCGGGCTCTTCTTCAGCGTGCAGTTGATGAACATGGCCTTCAGTCCGCTGAAGTCCAGGTCGACGTCCTCGCTCATGCGACGACGATCCCGCAAGGCCTCGGGTGCGGCAATCACTCGCCGATGACCGATGTCTTACGGGTCGTCGTCGCGCGCGCTCAGTTGGCGACCGTGAACCGCTGCCGAACGTGCCGAGGCTGCTCGATCTCGTCGACGAGGGCGACGGCGTAGTCAGGGATGCTGATCTGCTCGCCCGCCGGCGACTCGAGCCCGACCTGGTAGGAGCCGGTGCGCTCGCCCGGAAGGATCAGCGGAGCCGGGGACAGGTAGGTCCAGTCGACGTCCTCGCCGACCTCGCGCAGCAGAGCCAGGCTGGCGGCACCCTTGAGCGACTCGCTCTTGTAGGCGTCCGGGAACTCCGGGGAGTCGACCAGGCGCACGCCGTCGACCAGCAGGCTGCCGGCGCCGCCGACGACGAGCAGCCGGCGGTCGCCCAGCGTCGCCACCAGGTTGGCGATGCTGTCCACGAAGCGGGTGCCGTCGTCCTCGACCCGGCTCGGACCGATCGCGGAGACGATCACGTCGTGCTTCTCGGCAACCCGGGTGGCGAAGTCGGCGTCCAGCGCGTCGCCGGTCAGGGCGCCCGGGGTGTCACTCCCGCGACGGCTGATGCCGGTGACCTCGTGGCCACGGCTGCGGGCCTCCTCGACGACGGCGCTGCCGATCGCGCCGGTGGCGCCGTACACGGCGATCTTCATGGGTCTCTCCTTCTCGATGGGGAATCGACGCCGACGGTATCTGCTGGATACTGAATACTTCAACGTGCTATAGATACCTCGTGGAAACCATGGATCTCCCTCCGAACGCGTTCGCTCGCGCGTGCGCGTCCCGCGTCGTGCTCGACCGCATCGGCGACCGCTGGACCGTGCTGATCGTCGTCGCGCTGTCCGACGGCGCGCTGCGGTTCTCCCAGCTCCGCGCGAAGATCGAGGGCATCACGCCCAAGGTGCTCACCCAGACCCTGCGTGCCCTCGAGCGCGACGGCGTGGTCACCCGCACGATCTTCGCCGAGGTCCCGCCCCGCGTGGAGTACGAGCTGACCCAGCTCGGCCGCGACCTGCTCGCGCCGATCGACGCGATCCGGCTCTGGGCCGAGGAGCATGCCGCCCGCATCGTGGCCAACCGCGAGCGGTTCGACGAGGCCTGACCCGCGTCCGGACCGAGCGGATTCGCTGTCGCTCACCGGGGCGCGTACTGTCGAAGACAAGGACCCGCGAGATTGGTGTCAGTTCGGCACCGATGGCCGGTCGAGAGGCGGACGCCATGACAGCGCCGCAGATCATTTCCAACCCCGAGACCCATCACCCGCTGCGCTTGCAGCTGAGCGCCGCGCCCGGTCGGGACCGGCTCGACGGCGCCTGGTGGCCCTACAGCCGCGACCTCGAATCCGAGATGTCGGACCTCGTCCAGCGGTTCCCACCCAGTCAGGCGCAGATCAGTCGGGCGGTGTACTCCCGCCCGGACTGGGACACGGCGCCTCGCAAGATCACCGCCGGCCGGAGGGTGCTCAAGGTCGGTTCGTTCCCGCGCGACGACACCCACGTGCTGATCGTCCAGCTCAGCGACGGGAAGCGGCTGACCCTGCTCGTGGTGCCGCCCGACTTCACGCCGGGCCAGGGCGAGGAGGCACTGCTGGCCGGCAGCACCACCGGCAACCGGCACACGGCGTCCGAGCTGCTCGTCGAAGTCACCAACCAGCACGACGCCGACCCGAGTGGCGTGTGGGAGCGCGCCGCGGACAGTGCCCAACTCTGGTCCGGCGGAGCTCATGGCTGACCTCCGCCGGTTTGCGAGCGGCCCGATCAGGAGGACGGCGTCCGTTCAGTAGTTACCAGGGGTAGCGCGGCACGCTCGGCGGGTGCTGTTGGTGGTTGACGGCATTGTGCGGCTGACCTGCAGGAACGCGTTTGTAGCCGTTGGTTGAGATCGGCCGCGGCTGAACTCTCCTGCCACGCATTTGCCACGCACCGGATCACTCGCTGACCCGCTCCCGCCAGTAGCCGGGCAACCGCTTGTCGTGCGCGATCGCGACCACGACGAGCTCGGATGACTGGGCCAAGTAGACGAGCCGGAAAGGGAAGCCGGCCACGCGTCGCGACCGGACCGCGGGGATGCTGTCCCAGCCGGGCCAGATTGCCCCGGACTCTGGCCATTCGAGGACGGTGTCGACGATCTCGTCGGCGGCGGCCTCAAACCGGTCGCCGAGTCCGGCACCACGGTCCTCGTACCAACTGACCTCGGCGCGAAGCTCGGCAAGAGCCTCCGGGTGATACCGGACAGCGAGCGTCACCGTTGCTGCCTCGCGGCACGGTCTGCCGCGAGTTGAGCCCTGACCTCGTCACGCGAAACGGTCTGCACCCGACCGCTGGTGATGTCATCGACCCGAGACTTGATCTCCGCCGTCCATGCCTCGTGAACCTCGGCCGAGTCAGCCGTGTCGTCAAGGCTGGCCAGCAACGCGTTGGCCACCTGGGCGCGCTGGTCCGCCGGGAGCGTCAACGCCAACTGCGTGATCTCATCCATTCCGGCGGTCATAGGCGTCATTCTACGCGGCTGGAGTGCCGACCCGTCAGGGACGAGCAGCCCATTTGGCCTCGAGCTTCGCGCGCACATCCTCAGCAGGGATGCCACGCGCAGGATCTGCCTTGATGGCGTCGTACGCCGCACCAGCCTCGGTGCGCAGCCACGACTCCGATGCCGCGTCGAAGGCCTCGCCCGTCACGTGCGTCCGCCCTTCCGTCTCCACCCCAGTACTCTAGGCGGGGCAGCCGACTTCGGCGCAAGATCGTGCCGCGCATGAGCCACGCGAACCGACCCCTGACCCGCATCGACGCAGGTCAAGTAGTAGGTCTAGAAATACCAGGGGTACGGCGACCAGTCCGGGTCACGCTTCTCGAGGAACTGGTCGCGGCCCTCCTGGGCCTCGTCGGTCATGTAGGCCAGCCGGGTGGCCTCGCCGGCGAACAGCTGCTGGCCGACCAGGCCGTCGTCGATCAGGTTGAAGGAGTACTTCAGCATTCGCTGGGCGGTCGGGCTCTTGCCGTTGACGATCCGGCCCCACTCGAGGCCGACCTTCTCCAGCTCCGCGTGCGGCACGGCCTTGTTGACGGTGCCCATCCGCACTCCCTCCTCGGCGGAGTACTCCTGGCCGAGGAAGAAGATCTCGCGCGCGACCTTCTGGCCGACCTGCCGGGCGAGGTACGCCGACCCGAACCCGCCGTCGAAGGATCCGACGTCGGCGTCGGTCTGCTTGAAATGGGCGTGCTCGGCGCTGGCCAGGGTGAGGTCGCACACGACGTGCAGCGAGTGCCCGCCGCCGGCCGCCCAGCCGTTGACCAACGCGATCACGACCTTGGGCATGAACCGGATCAGCCGCTGGCACTCCAGGATGTGCAGCCGGGCGAGCTTGGCCTTGTCTACCGTGTCGGCGGTCTCGCCCTCGGCGTACTGGTAGCCGGCCTTCCCGCGGATGCGCTGGTCGCCACCGGTGCAGAACGCCCACTTGCCGTTCTTCGCGCTCGGGCCGTTGCCGGTCAGCAGCACGCAGCCGACGTCACCGGAGGTGCGCGCGTGCTCGAGCACGCCGAGCAGCTCGTCGACGGTGTGCGGCCGGAACGCATTGAGCACGTCCGGGCGGTCGAAGGCGATCCGCACGGTGCCGTGGGCCATCGCCCTGTGGTAGGTGAGGTCGGTCAGGTCCTCGAAGCCGGGGACGGTGTCCCAGTCCGCCGGGTCGAAGATCTCGCTGACGCCGTCGATCGCAGTCATGGCGGGAATGTATCGGCTCGGGAATGAACCGACCGGGCGGAGGTATTCCACAGGTATGACGCTTCAAGGTGAGTACGTCCCGAGCAAGGCGGACTGGGTCCGCGAGCAGGTCGCGAAGTTCGAGGAGTCGAACGGCGCCGAGGCCAACACGTTGCGCGACACCGGCTACCCGATCGTGGTGATCACCTCGGTCGGCGCCAAGTCCGGCTACCTGCGCAAGAACCCCGTCATGCGGGTCGAGCGCGACGGCAAGTACGTCGCGATCGCCTCGAAGGGCGGCGCACCCGACCAGCCGGAGTGGTACTACAACTTCCTGGCCCACCCCGAGGTCGAGCTCCAGGACGGCGCGGTGAGGAAGACCTACCGGGCACGCGTGCTCGAGGGCGACGAGCGCGCCGAGTGGTGGCAGTTCGCGGTGGACACCTGGGGCACCTACGCGTCGTACCAGGAGAAGACCGAGCGCGAGATCCCGGTGTTCCTGCTGGAGCCGGTGGACTGACCCGGCGGCCTGACTCAGGCCCCGAAGGTCAGGCGTTGCGGCGCAGCGACGCCGCCATCGCACTCAGGTGCGCCAACCGCGCGATCTCCGACTCGAGGAACTCCGGGCCACCGCGGCGCGCGACCACGATCAGCTCGTCGCCGTTCAACGGCGAGCCGGCGACCACGAGATCGGCCCACGCCTCGGGTACGTCGACGCGCTGGCCCTTCTCGAGGTTGGCCGGCCAGACGATCTTGTCCGGGATCTCGGACGGCGTGCCGGCCGTGCCGTGGACGACCGTCGCCGCCTCCCCCTCACGGCGCAGGTGCGCGGCCCAGTCGACCCGGAAGACGGTCGGCAGCGAGTCCACCAGCCGGTCGACCGCCTTCGCCGGGTCCTGGGTCATCGACTCGACCGCCTCGAGGTCGAGGAAGAGGTTGCCACCGGCGGCGTACCGGGAGATCCAGCGCACCCGGACGCCCTCGAGGGCGTTGCAGGCCGAGACGATGCTGTCCGGCATCACCTCGGCGTCGGGATTGATGAACACGTCGTCGATGGCGAGACCGGCCTCGGCGTCACGGCCGACGATCTCGATCGCGTCGATGTTGGCTCCTGCCGCACCGATCGCGCTCGCCAGCCGCCCCAGCGAGCCGGGGACGTCGGGCAGCTCGACACGCAGCAGGTAGGACATGTTGCGACCCTAACCAACGCCGGTTTCGACGCTGTTTCGGCGTCAGCGCACCAGGCGCAGGTTGAAGTCCGCGGTGCCGAGGTTGGACATCAGTCGAATCCACAGCGGGAGCCACATCTCCATCCCGCGTGCGGCATCGATGGTGGGGAACTCCACGATGTCGCTCCAGCCCAGCTGCTCGAGCAGCCCCCGGACGGTGTGCCGGGCGAGCGGGTCGTTGCCGGCCAGGAACATCGTGGTGGTCTCGGGCAGGCTCGCCGGGGCGACCATCACGCCCGCATTCACGGTGTTGAGCGACTTCACCACGCGGGCCTCCGGGTGGGCACGCTGGATCTGCTCGCCCAGGCTGTCGGAGTCCTTCACGAAGAGCATCGGCGGGAACCCACCCGAGTGGTCCAGGGGATTGGACACGTCCAGGAGGACCTTGCCGTCGAGCTCGACCCCGGACAGGGCCTCGAGGCTGACGTCTCCGGACGTGGCGTTGACCACCAGGTCGGCGCCCGCACCGGCTGCGCCGAAACCCATCAGCGGGATGTCCCCGCTCGACCACTCCGGACGGCCACTGGTGACCTCCGGGTTGCGCGTGCCGACCACGACCTCGTGGCCGAGGCGCCGGAAGGCGCGGGCGAGCGTCTGACCGACCATGCCGGTCCCGATGACAGCGATCCTCATGGTTCGACACTAGAGCCGACGCCCGCGGTCGGGAATGGACCAAAGACTCGCCGCGGCACCGTCGCTGATTTAGGTCACGCCGATGTTGGCTTAATCGCATCGATCGGCTAGCCTCCTCCTCGAGGGGAGTACTTCACCCACCGCGCCCGGTCAGTACGTCGGTCCGATGACCGTCCCGGGCAGGGCCGGCCGTCAGGTCGGCGAAGGAGACCTCAGCCCGCATGACCGATGGAGCTGAGATGTCCCTGCTGTCCGTGACCACGGCCGCGTCCGAGGCCGACGGTCTCGCGATCGACTCGATCGCCACGCCGACTCTGTGGTTGACCACGATCGGCGCCGTCGTCGCACTGCTCGTGCTGGACTTCCTGATCACCCGCAAGCCGCACGAGGTGTCGATGCGCGAGGCGATCGGCTGGTCGGCGTTCTACGTCGCGATCCCGATCGGGTTCGGCATGTGGATCTGGTCGTCGTACGGCAGGCAACGCGGCCTGGAGTACTACACCGGATACCTGGTCGAGAAGTCGCTGTCGGTCGACAACCTGTTCATCTTCATCATCCTGCTCGCCGCGTTCGCGGTGCCGCTCGAGCTGCGGCAGCGGGTGCTGCTGATCGGCGTGGCCGGCGCACTGGTGCTGCGCGGCGTCTTCATCGCCGTCGGCGCCGAGCTGATCACGTCGTTCGCCTGGGCCTTCCTGCTCTTCGGCGGCATCCTGCTGCTCACGGCGGCCAAGGTGCTGCGGGACGCGCTCGGCCACCACGACGGCGTGGACGTCGACTCGTTGCGCAGCGTCCGGCTGGTGCGTCGGTTCTACCCGGTCACCGAGGAATACCACGGCACCCGAATGAGCCTGCGCCGCAACGGCCGCCGGGTGCTCACCCCGATGGCCCTGGTGGTCGTCGCGATCCTCGGCACCGACGTGGTCTTCGCGATCGACTCGGTGCCGGCGGTCTACGGCATCACCGGCGACCCCTATCTGGTCTTCGCGACCAACGCCTTCGCCCTGCTCGGCCTGCGCGCGCTGTACTTCGTGCTCGAGGGGGCGCTGAGCAAGCTCGTCCACCTCGGCTTCGGGCTGGCGGCGATCCTCGGGTTCATCGGCGTCAAGCTGGTGCTGCACTGGGCCCACGGCGTCTGGACCTGGGTGCCGACCGTGCCGACCCTCGCCTCGCTCGGCGTCATCCTCGCCATCCTGGTCACGGTCACGGTGACCAGCCTGCGGGTCAGGCCGCCGGCCGACTCCCCCACACCGCGGCCCACTCCGACTCGGTGAGCCCTTCGTCGAAGTCGGCCTCCCAGTACTGCTCGGGCTTCCTGGTCAGGCTGAGGTCGGCCCACTGCTGGAAGACCCCGAGGGTCTGGCGCAATTCAGTCGCCCCGAACTGAAAACGCTCTAGGTCGACCTCGGGCCAGCTGAAGTCGTCGGAGGCCGGGTGAGTGGTGGTCGCGATCGGGTGCCGGAAGCCGGCCGCGGTGCGCAGCACGAAGCTGCCGTCGTCGGCAGCCTCGATCGAGAAGCCGGGGGCGTGCTTGGTGCGGTGGTCGGTGCGACAACCGGGCCAGAGGTTCGCGGTGTCGGTCGGGCCGAGTGGCCACGCGACCCGGTGGTCGAGGTCGGCCTCGGTCGATGGCGCGTCGCAGCCGGGTCGGAAGCAGGTGGAGTGCTCGGCCACGACGTGGCGCCAGATGGGGCCGGTTGGCTCGTAGCGCTTGGTGGAGAGAGCCACGAGCCGGCCAGCAGGTCGAGGGCGAGGTCCGCCCGCAGCTGGTCGAGCGTGCGCTCGTCGCCCTGCTGCCGCTTGCGGCGGGCCGCGAGGGTGAGCCGGTGGTGGGCCAGCCTCACCTGGTCGACGCGCCCGTTGACCGACAGCCAGGCCATCCCGGGCACGTCGTCGCGGGCGAACGCGCCGCGAGCGGCGTACGCCTTGCGGAACTCCTCCTCGGCCCGCACCGGTTGCACCTTGCTGAGCGCGTAGGTGATCGCGTTGCGCAGCTGCTTCACGGTGCAGGTGACGATCGGCTCGGCGTCGGGGTCGCCGTCGACGCCGTTCACGTGCTTGTCGAGGAATTTCAGCATCTGGGTGCTGAATCGCGCGATCGCCTCGTCGCCGTCGAGCTTCTCGCGGGCCGCGTCGGCGATGAGTGTCGCCCGGTAGCCGTCGAGCTGACCCGCCTGACAGCGCTCCCAGATGCCGGGGGCGTGCTGGCACAGGAAGAGAGCCACGTTGAGCTCCTTGCGCACCCGACTCGCGTCCATGCCCCACAGCGCCCCGATCTCGACCACCGTCTCCTGCCGGGCGGTCAGGGCGAAGTGCGGCGAGGCCGCCCGCTTGCGCTCCTCGGTCGCCAGCCGACGTCGGTAGAACTCGACGAAGCAGAGCCACCGCTCGGCGCTCGCCTGGCTCTCCCGGACGCGCGCCCGCCTGCCGGCGAGCAACACCTCCCGGTCGGTCGCTACGTGCAGGCTGCGGGTGGGCGGAGCGAGCCGGCTCAGCTCCACGTCGATCGCCGATGTGGTCCGGTCATCCTGCAGGGTCGTCACTGACACCTCCCGAGTTGTGCTGGTCGACCCTCGAGATCCATTGGATCAGCGAGCACCGACAGTCTTGGCCCACGGAAGTCAGCAGGATTCTGCTGAATTCGCGGACGGTCGAAGCTCTCCGAACCGAGCGGACCGCGGCATGAAAGTGCACTTCAGGAGAGCCCGACACCCATGCTGGGGCGGATCGGCCATGGCCCATCTGTCCGGTTCTCTCGCTACCCTCCTGCGGTGCCGACCAGCGAGCCGACCGTAACCCGTACACAGGTCACC
The DNA here is from genome assembly GCA_963731485.1 of uncultured Actinomycetota bacterium. Classification (GTDB taxonomy): domain Bacteria; phylum Actinomycetota; class Actinomycetes; order Propionibacteriales; family Nocardioidaceae; genus Marmoricola. The sequence goes on along the minus strand of CAVSVQ010000004.1, from coordinate 777,241 downwards.
GACCCCACGGGCGAGACGTATGAGCTTCAGGTCATGGACGGTGCCAACTTGACCGATCCGGACCGTCCGCCGTCGACGGACTTCCTGAGTCGGCTGGGCGCAAAGATCGCGGGACGGCTGGTGTCATCGATCCCGCAGTCCCCCAAGGACGTCGAGACCTTCACGATTCGAGTTGTCCTACTCAAAGGCAACGTGCGCGAACTGCAGTGCACAATTCTTGCCGACTTGATGAACCGCGACAGGTGGATTGCCCGAATCACCGATGCGATCACGAACGGAACGTTCGATCCGGAGCACCTCGAGGAGTAACGGCGCGCATGAGCGTCGGGTCATTCGTCGACATCTCGTTCGACCGACGCACGCACGACCGCGCACTCAGCGGCTCCGCGCACTCTCGAACCCTTGTGCTCACACTTCACCCGCCCAGTGCGAAGGTCTCCAGCACCTCGTACCGCGGCCGCTTCCGCGGGCCTTCGCCCAGGTGCGAGGCGATCAGGCTGATCTCGTCGAGGTTGTACGCCGGGCCGCGGTAGGCGTCGAACAGGCGCACCCAGCTCGTGGCCTCGACCGGCCGCCCCATCCGGGCCAGCGTCACGTGCGGGCGGAACCGCTCACCGGCCACGTCGATCCCTGCCTTCGAGGCTGCGGCGCGGCAGCCGGTGGCGAGCCGGCGCAGCTCCTCACGGTCGTCGAGGTCGACGCCCGCCCACAGCACGCGCGCTCGTCCCACGCTCGGGAACGCCCCGCCACCGGCGATCGTGGCGGTCATCGGGTGCCGCTTGGATGCCGCCCGGGACAGCCGCTCGACGAGGTCGTCGTGGGCGCGATCGGGCACGTCGGCGAGGAAGGCGAGCGTGAGGTGCCACTGGTCCGGCACGGTCCAGCGGAAGTCCGCGGCCTCGCGGCGTACCGACAAGAACTCGTCGAGGTGCTCGAGGACGGCGAGCGGCGGGACCGCCGCGACGAACATCCTCATCGGATCGGGACGGCGAGCAGCCGCTTCAGCGCGTCGAGACCTTCGGGAGTGCCGGGCCAGTGCCGCTCGATCGCCTCCGGGCCGGCCACTCGGATCACCGAGCGCAGCGCCAGCGCGACCACGATCACGTCGTCGGCGTACCCCACGACCGGGATGAAGTCGGGGACGAGGTCGATCGGAAGGGCGAGGTAGCCGACCAGCAACGCCAGCCGGACGCGGAGGCCGCGCGGCAGCGTCGGGTCCGCGGCCAGTCTGCGGACGAGCCGAACCACGTCGGGCAGCAGCCGAAGGAGGTCACGCAGGGGAGTGCGGTCGTCGACCTTGCGGGCACGGACGTAGAGCACGAACACGAGCGCGACCCAGACCAGAACCAGGCCGCCGAGCACCGCGAGGGCTGCCTGCCACCACATCGGCGTGGCTCAGAAGCCCAGGTCGCGGCCGATGAGCTCCTTCATGATCTCGTTGGAGCCGGCCCAGATCTTGGTGACCCGGGCGTCGCGCCAGGCGCGGGCGACGCGGTACTCGTTCATGTAGCCGTAGCCGCCGTGCAGCTGGACGCAGTGGTCGAGGATGTCGTTCTGCACCTGCGAGGTCCACCACTTCGCCTTGGCGGCGTCGATCGCGGTGAGCTCGCCGTTCATGTGCGCGAGGACGCACTGGTCCACGAACGCCTGGGTCACCTCGGCCTGGGTGACCAGCTCGGCGAGCAGGAACTTGTTGTGCTGGAACTGCCCGATCGACTGGCCGAACGCGCGACCGGTCGTGGCAGTAGGCGATCGTCTCCGTCGAGGATCTGCCGGGCGTGGGCGAGGTTGGTGATCGCCGACCCGAGCCGCTCCTGCGGCAGCCACTGCATCATGTGGATGAAGCCGTTGTCGAACTCGCCGATGATCGCGTCCTCGCCGACTCGGACGTTCTCCAGGAACAGCTCGGCGGTGTCGGACTCGCCCTGACCGACCTTGTCGAGCTTGCGTCCGCGGGAGAAGCCGTCCTTGTCGGTCTCGACGCCGAACAGCGTGATCCCCCGGGCCTTCTTCTCCGGCGTGGTGCGCGCGGCGATGATCACCAGGTCGGCGGAGTAGCCGTTGGTGATGAAGGTCTTCGACCCGTTCAGGACGAACTCGTTGCCGTCGCGGACCGCGGTGGTCTTCAGCGCCGCCAGGTCGGAGCCGCCGCTCGGCTCGGTCATCCCGATCGCGGTCAGGACCTCGCCGGTGCAGAAGCCGGGCAGCCAGCGCTTCTTCTGCTCGGCGGTGGTGAGGTGCACGAGGTACGGCGCCACGATGTCGGCGTGGATGCCGACGCAGCTCGGCAGCGCCATGTTGACCTTCGACAGCTCCTCGGTGAGCACCGCGTTGAACCGGTAGTCGCCGGCCTCCGAGCCGCCGTACTCCTCGGGGATCTCCAGGCCGAGGAACCCCTGCTTGCCCGCCTCGAGCCAGAACTCGCGGGGGATCGCCTTCTGCCTCGAGGTGCTCCTCGAGGTGCGGCTGCACCTCGCCGGTCGAGGAACTCCTTGACGGACTGGCGGAAGGACTCGTGGTCGGCCTCGTAGATCGTGCGCTCCATGCACGCCATCGTAGGCCGCGCCTACCGTGTCGGTACGCGCGGCCTACCAGGGTCGACTACGTGCGTCGATCAACGCATCGCGCGTGCTCCTCCTCGCCGTCGTCGGCCTCGCCGGCTGCGGCACGTCGGCACCCAGGCGGGCCCTTCGGCAGATGTCCCGACAGGCGCGCCCTCCGCCGTCGCACCGTCCTCGGCGGGCACGCCGTCGGCGGCCGCCTCGACCAGCTCGCGTCCCCGCCGTCCCCACTCCGTCCGCACCGACGCCCGGAACGGTCCCGCCGTCGTGGCTGGGCACCCGGCCGCTGCCCGACCACCGTCCGCGCGGCTTCGGCGAGATCCGGCCGACGCCCGCCGGCAGCTGCGCGACCGCCGGTTCACCCTGCCCGACCGGCTGCCCGCCCTGCCCGGCACCGGGTTCGCCGTCCCGGGTCGACGACCCGGCGCCGGCCGACGGTGATCGCCCGCTCCACCTGGGCTCCCGGCTGCCCGGTGCAGGCACGGGACCTGGCCTGGGTCCGGCTCACCTTCTGGGGCTTCGACGACGCGCCGGCACACCGGCGAGCTGCTGGTGAACCGGTCCGCGGCGGCACGACCTGGTGCGAGGTCTTCCGCGACCTGTACGACGCCCGCTTCCCGATCGAGGAGATGCGGATCACCACGAAGGCCGAGCAGACCGCGCCGCCGACCGGCGACGGCAACGACACCGCCGCGTTCAACTGCCGGCCGGTGCGCGGGGCGACGTCGTACAGCCAGCACGCCTACGGGCTCGGCGATCGACGTCAACCCGTTCCAGAACCCCTACCTCAAGGGCGACCTGGTGCTCCCCGAGCTCGCCGGCGCCTACCGCGACCGCTCCTGGCACCGCCCCGGGATGATCCTGCCCCGACGGCCCGGTGGTGCGCGCGTTCGCCCGGATCGGCTGGGGCTGGGGCGGCACCTGGCACTCGCTGAAGGACCTGCAGCACTTCTCCGCGCAACGGCCGCTGACCGGCGGCCCGGGACCGACGTCCACCATCAGGGGACCTTGTCCTCAGGCGGCCGCGCTGGCTTCGGTCCGTAGCGTCAGGAAGGATCCGCAGGGTTCGTCGACAGGAGGTGCGACATGAGCACTCGCGTGCTGCTCGCCGCGGCCACGCTCCTCGCCGCCGCCGGCACGTTGTCGTGCTCGGTCAGCGGTTCGGTGGAGGTCGGGAAGAAGGTCGACTCGGCGACGCTGGAGAAGGAAGTGACGGCCAAGCTCCAGGACCAGCTGCCGCCGGACTCGGTGTCGTGTCCCGACGGCCTCAAGGGGAAGGTCGGCGCGAAGACCACCTGCACGGTCATCGCCAACGACCTGCTGTACACCGCGACGGTGACCGCGACGAAGGTGGAGGGCTCGACGGTCAGCTTCGACCTCAAGATGCCACCTCCCGCGACCGTCCCGAAGGCCTCGCTCGAGAAGCAGGTCACCGGCGGCGCTGGCCGACCAGGTGCCCTCGGGCGTGAAGTCCGTGACCTGCGCCGACGACCTGGTCGGCACGGTCGGCGAGACCGCCCGTGCGAGGTCACCTCGAACGCCGGGCAGACCGTGCCCGTCACCGTCACCGTGACCACGGCGACGCTTCACCGACGTGCGGTTCAGCATCAAGAGCAACGGCTGAACGACCTGCCCGCCCGGGCCCGATGGCCCCTTGCGCAACCGCGCGAAGCGGAGTTGGTTGGAGCCATGGCGGACAAGAACGCGACGGAAGGCGACCGACCACGACCTTGCGGCTACCGGGCCCGACCGGATCCGCAACGTGGTCCTGGTCGGGCCCAGCCAGTCAGGCAAGACCTCCCTCGTCGAGGCGCTGCTCGCCCAGTCCGGGCGCGATCCCCCGGCCAGGCTCGGTCGTCGACGGCACCACCGTCTGCGACACCGAGGACGCCGAGCGGCGCCCACCAGCGCTCGAACGTCGCTCGCGGTCGCTCCCGCTGGTCCACCGCGGCATCAAGGTCAACCTGATCGACACCCCCGGGTACGCCGACTTCGTCGGTGAGCTGCGGGCCGGGCTGCGGGCCGCCGACTGCGCGCTCTTCGTGCTCGCGCGCCAACGAAGGCGTCGACGACGGCACCCGCCAGCTCTGGCGCGAGTGCAGCGCGGTCGGCATGCCGCGCGCGGTGGTGGTCAGCAAGCTCGACCACGCGCGCGCCGACGTCGACGCGGCCGTGCGCGCCGCCCAGGCCGCGTTCGGCGACAAGGTGCTCCCGGTCTACGTGCCCGACGGGCGACGGCGTGGTCGGCCTGCTCACCGGGGCCGACCGACGACCCGCGCCGCGGCGAGCTGATCGAGGGGGTCATCGAGGAGTCCGAGGACGAGACGCTGATGGACCGCTACCTCGCCGGCGAGCAGATCGACGAGGACGTGCTCGTCACCGACCTCGAGCGCGCGATCGCGCGGGCCAGCTTCTTCCCCGTGATCCCGGTGTGCGCCAGCCACCGGCGTCGGGCTCGGCGAGCTGCTCGACCTGTGCGTGCGCGCCTTCCCGTCACCGCCCGAGCACGTTCCGCCCGAGGTGTTCACCCCGGAGGGCAAGCCGCCGACCCGATCAGCTGCGACCCGGCCGGACCGCTGGTGGCCGAGGTGGTGAAGACCGCGAGCGACCCCTACGTCGGCCGGGTCAGCCTGGTCCGGGTCTTCTCCGGCACGCTCGACCCCGACGTCCCCGTGCACGTCTCCGGACACTTCTCGGCCTTCTTCGGCGAGGGCGGCGGGCACGAGGACCACGACGAGGACGAGCGGATCGGCGTGCTCGCGCACCCGTTCGGCGCCCAGAACCTGCCCGCCGCCCGGGTCGTCGCCGGCGACATCGCGACCATCGGGCGGCTGTCCCGGGCCGAGACCGGTGACACGCTCTCCGACGTCGACCGCCCGCTGGTGCTGCGGCCGTGGGACATGCCCGAGCCGCTGCTGCCGGTCGCGATCGAGGCCGCCACCCGCTCCGACGAGGACAAGCTCTCCTCCGCGCTCGGCCGGCTCGCCGCCGAGGACCCGAGCCTGCGGGTCGAGCACAACGCTCGAGACCGGGCAGCTGGTGCTCTGGGTGATGGGCGAGGCGCACGCCGAGGTCGCCCTCGAGCGGCTGCAGCAGCGCTACGGCGTCGCGGTCGAGCAGCGTGAGGTGATCGTGCCGCTGCGCGAGTGCTTCGCCGGCACCGCGAAGGGCCACGGCCGGCACGTCAAGCAGTCCGGTGGCCACGGCCAGTACGCCATCTGCGACATCGAGGTCGAGCCGCTCCCGGAGGGCAGCGGCTTCGAGTTCGTCGACAAGGTCGTCGGCGGCGCCGTGCCGCGCCAGTTCATCCCGAGCGTCGAGAAGGGCGTCCGCGCGCAGATGGAGAAGCGGCGTACGGGCCGGCTTCCCGGTGGTCGACCTCCGGGTCACCCTCGACCGACGGCAAGGCGCACAGCGTGGACTCCTCCGACATGGCCTTCCAGAGCGCCGGCGCGCTGGCGCTGCGCGAGGCCGCCGAGTCGACGACGGTGTCGCTGCTCGAGCCCTACGACGAGGTCGCGGTGCTCGTTCCCGACGACTTCGTCGGCGGCGTGATGAGCGACCTGTCCTCCCGCCGCGGCCGGCTGCTCGGCACCGACAAGGTCGGCGAGGACCGCACCAGCGTGAAGGCGCACGTGCCGCAGCGCGAGCTGATCCGCTACGCGATCGACCTGCGCTCCTCCACCCACGGCGCCGGGACCTTCACCCGCACCTTCGCCCACTACGAGCCGATGCCCGAGGAGATCGCGAGGACGGTCACCCCGCGCGAGTGAGCCGGGCAGCGAGGCCGGAGGCACGCTGCACCTGACGCTCCATCGCGGCGCGCAGCTCGGCCTCGGTGCCGATCACCGTCACCTGCTCCCGGGCACGGGTGACCGCGGTGTAGAACAGCTCGCGGGTGAGCAGCCGGGAGTCCTCGGGCGGCAGCACGACGGTGACCGCGCGCGCCTCGGAGCCCTGGCTCTTGTGCACGGTCATCGCGTGCACCGTCTCGACCCCGCTGAGCCGGGTCGGCGCGAACAGCCGCATGCCCGCGCCGATCGCGGACCAGCCACCCGCAGCCGGCCGTCGGGCAGCCGCACGGTGACGCCGAGGTCGCCGTTGGACAGCCGCGAGCCCGCGGTCGTTGGCGGTGACCAGCACCGGGCGCCCGGAGTACCACTCGTCGTAGTGCTGGTCACACCGGTGCGCTCTGCGACCAGTCGCTCGACCTCGCGGTTCCAGCCGCTCGACGCCGAACGGTCCGCGCGGTGGGCGCAGAGCAGCCGGTGCTCGTCGAGCAGGTCGCGGGCGGCGGTCAGGCTCGTCGCCGCGTCGGCCGCGCAGCGTTCACGGCGTACGCCGCGTCGGCGATCGTGCGCGCGCAGCGCCGGCCATCGCGTCGTCGTCGGCCGGGTCGACCAGCCGGACCGCGCGAGGAGCCCGACGCATCAGCCGCGAGCCGCGGCGTCCGCGTCGCCGGCGCGGAGCGCCGCGGCGAGCTGCGTCGAGATCGGCCGCCGCCGTCGGCGGCCTGGGTGCGGTGGGTCGTGGTCAGCCGCAGCGACCGGGGATCGGCCGACGCTCGGCGAAACCGGCGACCAGGTCGGCGAGCACGGCGCCCGCCTCGACCGAGGAGAGCTGGTCGGGGTCGCCGACCAGCACCAGCCGGGCTGGTGCTCGCACGCGCCTCCAGCAGCCGGGCCATCTGCGACAGCGAGACCATCGAGACCTCGTCGACCACGACGACGTCGTAGGGCAGCGGGTTCTCGCGATGGTGGCGGAAGCGGGTGCCGCTGTCGGGTCGCCAGCCGAGCAGCCGGTGCACCGTGGTCGCGGTCGAGCCGGTCGACCGGGCGCGGTCGCGCGGTCGGCGAGGTGCGCCGGCCTCGCGGGCGACCGACTCCTGCGAGCCGCGTGGCCGCCTTGCCGGTCGGCGCGGCCAGCGCGATCCGCGGCGGCTGCCCGGGCCTGGGCCTCGTGCTGCTCGGCGACGAGAGCGAGCAGCCGGGCGACCGAGGCGGTCTTGCCGGTGCCGGGCCCGCCGGTGAGCACCGTGGTCCACTGCCGGGCGGCCGCGACCGCCGCGTCGCGCTGCTCCTCCCAGCCGGCGCGGAACAAGCCGCGTCGGCGGCCGCGGCCGAGCAGGCCTCGTCGACCGTCGGGCCGTGCTCGAGATCGCGCCGACGCGCTCGAGTCGACGCAGCAGGTCGTCGCAGACCTGCCTCTCCTCGCGCCAGTGCCGGTCGAGGTAGAGCAGCGTCGCCCTCGACCCGCAGCACGCCGGAGCCGGCGAGCGCGCTGCGCGCGACGGCGTGCGACCAGGTACCGCGCCGGCCAGGCCAGCGGCAGCCGGCTCCGGCTCGATCTCCGTCACGGCTGCTCGGCGACCGTGGTCGAGGTCGACGCAGACCGCACCGAGCGCGGGCCGCGCGCACCGCGAGCGCGACCGCCAGCAGGACCTGCTCGTCGGCCTCGCCGGCGAGTGCGCCGAGGCGCCGCGGCGACGTGCACGTCGGCGGCCTCGAGCACCTCGGCGCGTTGAACTGCGGCAGCAGGCCGGTGGCGCGCAGCGCCAGTGCGCTCCGGCCTGGTCGGCTCGATCTCGGGCGCGCCGCGGTCACTGCGGTGGTCACGTCGGGGGCCCTCCCGTCGAGGATCGCGGACAGCTCCTCGACCAGCGCGCGCCGGCGGCCGCCAGGAGAACACCCCGCACGGCACGCCGTCGACGACCGGCGTCTCGGGGCCGACCATGCCGCGCACGTAGAGGTAGAGGACGCCGCCGAGGTGGCGCTGCGGGTCGTAGCCGCGGCAGCCGCCAGCGCAGGTAGCGGTGCAGCACCACGGAGTACAGCAGCGCCTGCAGCGGGTAGTGCGAGTGCAGCATCGCCTCGGTGACCTTGGCCGGCGGTGTAGTCCAGCGCGGTCAGCGGCCTGGTCGGGTCGCCGAGCGAGTTGGTCTTGTAGTCCACGACGACGAAGCGCGTGGTCGGCGCCGATCGCCGCACGCGGAGCACCACGTCGATCGAGCCGCTCAGGTAGCCGCGCAGCACCTGGCCGCCGAGCGACGGGTTGTCGAGCCGGTCGGCGTAGGCACGCACCGGGTCGCTCGGGCGAGGTGCCGGCGCATCGCGCGGCGCGAACGTCGGCAAGCGGAAGCCGCCCGGGGTTCCTCACCCGGCGCGACGGCGGCGTCCCCGCCGGCCATCGGGAACTCGAAGTCGAGCTCGCACAGCCGGTCGCGCCAGCCCGATGTCCGGCAAGGGTCAGGTCGTCGGCGAGCGGGCCGAGCGGTGTGTGCTGCATCGGCAGCAGCGCGTCGGCCAGCTGCCTCGGAGGTCGCGGCGACCGACCACCAGCGGCGCTCCTCCTCGACGCGGCGCGAGCAGCTCGGCGCGCAGGTCGGCGGCCTGCGGGTCGGCGTGCTCGAGCACGGCGTGGACCAGCGAGCCGAAGGTGGCCCCGGCCGGCGAGCCCGTCCATCGGCGAGACCAGCGCCGTCGTCGACGGACCCGGCATCGGTCCTCGTCGGCAGGGTCGAGGTCCTCGGCGATCGCTCGGCTCGTCGTCGGTGCCCGGCTGCTCCGGCTCGCTGCTCGCGCCGTGGGCGAGCTGCTCCTCGGCGCGGATCAGCCCGCTGTACGACGTGCGCCGCCACGCGGTGTCGAGCTCGCGGTCGAACGGCCGGCGGCCGAGGCTCGGCGGGCGCCGGTCGGCAGTGCCACGGGGTCGCCGATCGTCGCGTCGGCTCGAGCCCGAACGCGCCCTGCTCAGCCCACCGCGCGCAGCACCTCGTCGACCTCGTCGTCGGTCCTCGCCGACCTGCGCGCCGCTCGGGCACGTCCGCGCTCGCCGCGCCGGCCGGCCGAACAGCAGCCGGGTGAGCGCGCCGTGCGGAGCGTTCCAGGTCGGCGCCCACCACATCGCGACCTGGGCGCAGGCGCGCGGGTCATCGCGACGTACGCGAGCCGCAGCTCCTCCTGGGCGTCCTCCGCGCGCGCCGCGCGCCTTGGCACGCGGGGAGTCCGCGACGTCGAGGCAGCGGTCGGCACCCTCGTGGTAGGCGTGCACGGTCGGCCAGTCCTTGACGTCGGCGGTCGAAGAGCTGCGGCAGGTAGACGATGGGGTACTCCAGGCCCTTCGAGCCGTGGATGGTCACGAACTGGACCGCCTCGGCGTCGACGTCGAGCCGCCGGCGACGCGAGTCGTTGCGGTTGCCCTCCTCGATCGCCTCGCGCAGCCACGCCAGCAGACCCGGTGACGCCGAGACGCTCCTGCTGGCCGGCGCGGTGCAGCAGCTGGCCGACGTGGGTGAGGTCGGTGAGCAGCCGCTCGCCGCCCGCCTCGGCCAGCACCCGCGGGCGAGCCCGGCGGCGCTGGCGGCGCTGTGCACCGCGGCGACACCTGCGGCTGCGGAGCAGGTCGAGCCAGCTGCGGATGCGCTCGGCGAGGTCGTCGGTCAGGTCGTCGCCGCCGGCGATCAGCTCCTCGGCGGTGGTCGCGAAGAACGGCGTGAGTGCGGCGGCGCGGATCCGGCCGGGCAGCTGCGGCTTCTCCATCGCCTCGAGCAGCCGCAGCCAGTGGGTCGCGGCCGGGCTGAGCATCACGCTCTCGGCGGTGTTGACCACCGACGGGATGCCGCAGACGGCGCAGCTCGCGCCTGGATCCGCGGCGCCTCCTCCTTCACCGAGTGCAGCAGCACGGCGAAGTCGCCGGGACGTCAGCGGCCGCGCCGTCGAGCGGTCGGCGCCGCCGTCGAGCTGGCGGGCGATGTCGGCCGGCGAGGTCGGCGGCGATGTGGTCGCGCACCTTGCCGATGTTGATCGTGCCGCGCTTGGTCAGCCGGAAGCCGTCGCGGCGCACCTGGCGCAGCCGGACACCGCCGCCGACCCTCGGACGAGCCGCGACCCGGACGGTGCGTGCGCCGCGTGACCGGGTGCACGGTGATGCGCTCGTCGCCGAGCTGGGCGCCCCGGGTGAGCACCTGCAGGGCGTCGACGACGGCGGCGTCGCTGCGCCAGTTGACCCCGAGGGTGTGCATCGGGCGCGCCGTCGATCGCGCGGAGGTACGTCGGGGTGTCGCCGCCGCGGAAGGCGTAGATCGCCTGCTTCGGGTCGCCGATCAGCACCAGCCGGCCGTGTCGCCGAGAAGGCGTCGCTCGAGCACCGCCCACTGCACCGGGTCGGTGTCCTGGAACTCGTCGACGAGGACCACGTCCCAGCGCGCCCGCATCCGCTCGGCCGCGCCGAGCCGTCCGGGCTCCACCGCCTGCGCGAGCCGGGACAGCATGTCGTCGAAGGTGAAGACGCCCGGCTCGGCGCTTGCGCACGTCGACCTCGGCGCGCACGCCGCTCGGCGAACGACGACCAGCGCCCCTGCCTCGGCCCTCGGGCGACGCCCGGCGGGCGGATGCGCGCGTGCGGGTTCTCCACGCGCGGCGCGGCCGCGTTGCGGGCGGCGCGGAAGCCGACGGCGGGTCGGCGGCGAGCTCGGCGTAGCGCGCGAGGTAGTGGTCGTCGACGACCTCGTCGGCGAGCGCCGCAGATGTCCTCGCGCAGCAGCTCGCGAGGAGTCGGAGTCGCCGGCGACGCCGAGCGAGCGCAGCACCGCGTTGCAGAACTCGTGGGTGGTCGCGATCGTCGCGGCGTCGTAGTTCGCGACCGCGTCGAGCAGCCGCTCGTCGGCGCAGGCCGATCTCCGCCTCGGCGCAGCGGCTGTCCGTCGGCAGTCGACGGCTGAGCGACGCCGACCACGCCGGTCGCTCCTCGCGTGCGCCGGGTCGCGCCAGCGCGGCGGCCGCCTCGACGAACATCTCGCGCACCCGGTCGCGCAGCTCCTGGGTCGCGGCCCGGCTGAAGGTGATCACGAGCAGCTCGTCGAGCGGAGCGACCGCCTCGGCGACGTAGCCGGGTCGCCAGGGCAGCGACGGCGTAGGTCTTGCCGGTGCCGGCGCTGGCCTCCAGCACGGTGGTGCCGACGCCGGGCAGCGGTCCGGTGACCTCGAAGACTGGTCGGACGGCCGGCCCTCACTCCACCTCCGCAGCGAGCGATCGGCGCCCAGAGCCGCACGGCCAGCTCGCCGAACAGGTGCGGTCACCGCGCCGGATCGCCGGGCTGCCTCGGTGAGCGTCCTCCCAGCTCGGCGCGCCGACCCCAGGCGGTCACCAGGTCGACGGCCGCGGCTCTCCTTGCGCCACTGGTCCTTGAGGTCCGCTCGACCATCCAGCGCGGCCGGGTCGACTCGCCGTCCGGGCGTAGAGCCGGCCGAGTGTCGGGGCCAGCGGCAGCACCCGGCTCATCGCGAGGTCGTGGAGCGCGACCAGGTCGGCGAGCACCGCCATCGGCTCCGGCGACCGCGGCGTAGGTCGCCTCGCGCCGGCGCGTCGCCCTCGCCGCGGCCGATCGCCCGCGCCACCCAGTGCGCCCGGGTGCGCCGCACTGAGCGCCACCAGCGAGATCCAGGCCTCCAGGCGCTGCTTCGCCCTGAGCCGGGAGTAGCCCGACCCGCACGAGCCGGTTGTCGTGCAGGCCGGTGACGGCGCCGGTGAGGCGGCGGCCGTCGCCGAGGTCGAGGCCGAGGTCGCGGGCCTCGGGCGTCGATGCCCCTGGGTGGCCGTCTCGAACATCTCCACGAGCGGACCGGCGGCCGCGGCCAGCGCTGGGCCTGGCGCCAGCCGTAGCCGGCCGGGTGGCATCGTGCCGCGGCGCCACTCGGCCTGGCACGCGTCGGCCGGCGACGGCCGCCGAGCACCTCGTGCAGCATCCGGTCGCCGACCTGCCAGGCGTCGAGGCCGTCGAGCTCGACCGGCATCGAGTCGCTGACCTCGTCCTCCTCGCGCGGCAGGTCGATCTGCAGGCGGCGGCGCAGGAAGCCCGCGACGGGGTTGGTGACCACCTCGATCAGATCGCGCAGGTCGACGTCGCCGGCTCCGCAGGCGCACCCGGCTCGAGCGGCGGCCAGCACGGTCGGCGGCACGCGGTCGGGCGCGGCGGCGGCGCGGGCCGCCGACGCCGCGTCGGGGTCGAAGGAGAACGGCGCCGTCGGTCGTGGATCCCGCCGGGCGTCGAGGTAGTCCGGGTGGAACGCCTGCGACCGGTGCTCCACGACCACCTCGACCGCCGGCCGTGCGCGTCGACCACGTCGAGGAGCTCGCGCAGCGGGACCGAGGGCGGCCGCGGCTGGCCGGTGGACTCGTTGAACCCGGTGTAGGTGATCACCAGGCGCTCGGCGGCGGACATGATCGCGTCGAGGAAGAGCTGCCGGTCCTCGCTGCGGACGTCGCGCTCGCCGACCCGTGGGCAGCCGGGCGAGCACGTCGTCGCCGTCGATCGAACCACCGCGCGGGAAGACGCCGTCGTCGAGGCCGAGCAGGCAGACCACCCGGTGCGGCACCGCGCGCATCGGGCGTCATCGTGCAGACCGTGAGGGTGCCGGTGCGGAAGTTCGCCCGCGTCGGCCGGCCGGCCAGCTGCCTGTGCAGCAGCGCGCGCACGTCGGACAGCCGCAGCTCGAGCCGCGACCCCGTCGCGGCCTCGCGACCGAGCGCGGCGAGCTCGCGGTGCGCTGGCCGCGAACTGCCACTCCTCGCCGCGGGGCGACGTCGGCGAGCTGCTCGATCGCGTCGCGCAGCAGGTCGAGCCAGCTGGCCGACCGTCGTGGCACGCCGGTGAGCTGCCCGGTCAGCGCCTCGCAGCCGGTCGACCGCCTCGGCCAGCCGGCCGGCGAGGCTGATGTCGGTGGTGGAGACGTCGTCGAGCGGCAGGGTCGGGCCGATCCAGAGCCCGGAGTCGTCGGAGAGCGCGACCCCGGCGAGCACCCGGTCGAGCCCGAAGCGCCAGGTGTTCTGCGGGAAGTCGGCCAGCCCGAATCGCGCGCGCCCGGACTGGTCCCACGCCCACCGCACGCCGGCGCCGGTCGCCCAGGTGGTCATCGTCTCGAGGTCCGGTCGCTGAACCCGAACCGGCGCCGCACCGGGTCGGTCGCGAGCAGGTCGAGCACCCGGCGTGGCCTCGGCGCGTCCGTCGGCGAGGTCGAGCAGCCGGCGAGAGCACGCCGAGCAGCGGGTTGGTCTGGGTCGGCGACCGGTCGGCCAGCAGCACCCGCAGCTGATGGCCCGGATGGCTGCCGCGCCACCGCCTCGCCGAGCCCGAAGGCGCCGCTGATCAGGGGTGCGTAGGCCTCGATGTCGGGGCACATCACCAGGATGTCGCGCGGCTCGAGCGTCGGGTCGTCGGCGAGCAGTCCGAGGAGCACCTCGCGCAGGACCTCGACCTGGCGGGCCGGCGCCGTGGCAGGCGTGCACCTGGACGGTGCCGTCGGCCGGCCGCGGCCCCGGCTCGGGGCACGACGTCGTCGACGAGGTCGCTCTGCAGCCGACCGAGGAGCGTGGCCGGGCGGTCGGCGACCCGGCGTACGTCGTCTGCCTCGGCGCCGGCGGCGAGCAGGATCGCCTCGGCCTCGCGGACGTCGCGGGCCATCGCCGCGAGCAGCGGGTGGGTGACGGTGACGTGGCTGTGGTCGTCGCGGCGCCAGCCCGCGGGCGGCACCTCACGCGACCTGCTGCCAGAGCGCGTCGGAGGGGTGCGGCAACCACAGGTGCACCTCGCGGTGCGTGCCCGAGCGCGGCCAGCAGCTCGGCCTCCCCGGCGCTCAGCCGGGTGTGCCCGAAGAGGCTCAGGCGCGGCGGCAGGTCGAGGCCGTCGGACCCGGACCGCAGCGCGTCGACCACCCGCGCCTGTCGCTGCCCCGGGCTGGGCTCACCGAGGTGGTCGACCAGCCGACGCCAGAGCTCCGGCTGCCAGGCCAGGTCGGCGGGCAGCTCGCCACCGCCGCCGTCGCCGCGGCCGCCGGACTCCCAGTCGGCGAGGAGCGCGGGCCGCTGCACGGCGTACGACGCGAAGAGGCCCGCGAGCCGGCGGGACACCGCCAGTCGCCGGCCGCGGCGCAGCTCGCCCTCCTCGCCGTCGACGGTCGTGGCCGAGGTGCTCGGCGAGGACGCGGGCCCACGGCTCGTCGACCGCACCGTCGATGACCCGCAACAGCGGCCACATCAGCGACTCGGGCGCCCACGGATCGGCGTCGCGGGTGCCGAGGATCTCGGCGATCAGGCTCGTCGGCGAGCGGAAGTCCACGCCGGCGCAGACGCCGTCGCTGCGTCGACCACGGGGCCCGTCGGAAGGGCCGAGCCGGTGCGAGAGCCGCTGCGAGAGCCATCGCTCCACACCCCGGGCCGGGACGATCACCAGCTCGCGCGCGAACGGGTCGGGCAGGGGGTCGCGCAGCAGCTCCGCCAGACCGTCGGCGAGCAGGTCGGAGCGATCCGCCCGGTGCACCTCGAACGCCACGCGGTCACCCTAGTTGCGGGGCCCGACACGTGGGCCGTTCGGGTAAACCGGCGGCGACCGCCCCGGCGTACAGGGAGTATGGAGGCGACCCTGATCGGAGGACGCGTGGAGGGTACGGGCGGCTCGGCGCACGCCTTCGCCGACTGGGTCGAGCCCCATCTGCCCGCGATGACCAGGTTCGCCGGGCGCTTGGTGCCGAGCGCCGACCGGGACGACCTGGTCCAGGACGCGCTCGTGCGTGCCTGGCGGCGGTGGTCGACGTACGACGCAGGACGCGGAGCGGCCCTCCCGTGGCTCCTCGGCATCGTGGCCGACCAGGGTCGCCGACACCGGGTCCGCGCCCGTCCGCCGGCAGCGCCGCTGCTGGGCGACGGGCAACCCATCGAGCTCGACGCCGCCGATCTGGACCTGGAGCAGGCGATCGCCGAGCTCAGCCCGCGCCAGCGGATGGCGGTCGACCTCTACTACTTCGTCGACCTCGACGTCAGCACGGCGGCGGCGGTCATGGGCTGTGCCCCGGGCACGGTCAAGGCGACCCTGAGCCGGGCGCGGGCGCGACTGCACGAGCTGCTGGGAGACGACCATGCCTGATCTCGACCCCATGGACACCCGACTGCGCGCGTACGCCGCCCGCTGGCGCGGTGCGACTCCGCCCGCCGCGCCGCTCGATGTCGAGAGCCTCGGACGCCCATCGCGTGCACGACGGACGTGGTTGCTCGTCGCGGCCAGCGCCGCGGCCGTGGCGGTGGTGATCGCCGGTGGCACCCGACTCGTCGGGGACGACACCCGCCCCGAGCCCCCACCGCCGGCCGACACGACGAAGCCCCACGACGCGGTGGTGCCCTGGGCGCCGTTGCCTGCCACGCATCCCCAGATCCCGGCCGCGACCACACCGCCGTCACCTGACCCCGCGGCAGCGGCGGGCAAGCCGGAGTGCCGGGCGTCCGACCTGCACGCGACCGACCGCCCCGGAGCGGCCGCCGGGACGTACTACCTGACGGTCCGGCTCACGCTCGTCGGGGATCACCCGTGCCGGCTCGAGGGGTGGCCCGAGGTGGAGCTTCTCGACCGGGGTGCTCCCGTGGACATCCCGCTCGAGCGCGCGCGCGACGACAGCGTCTACCGCGGTCCCGTGCTGGTGAGTGACGGGCATCCGGCGCTGCTTCGGCTTGCCTGGCCCGCAGATTGGTGCGCCCCGCCCGTGCACAACGACACCATCCGGCTTGCTCTCCCCGGCGGCTCGCTGACGGTCCCCGGGCTCGGCGGCTCGAACTGCTACGGCACACCCAGGAGCGGTCACCGGCAACCGGTCGAGCTGCGCACCTTCGAACCGGTCAAGGTTCGCGAGGCGACGGCGTCCACGGCGTACGCCGACGTGGACGTGACCGGTGACCTGGACATCACTGCAGTCGCCGGCGACGACGTCGACTTCGTCGTCACCCTGACCAGCCCCGACGACCTGGTCCTCGACCCGTGCCCGGACTTCCGGATCGTCGTGAACGGCCGCGCTGCGCCTCAGACGGAGTCCCACGCGCTCAATTGCGCGGCCGTCCCCCACAAGGACGACCACGGCCGTCCCTACCTGCCGGCCGGCACGCCGGTCCGGTTCGACATGCACGCGACTGCCGGCGATCCTGGCAGCTACAAGCTCAGTTGGGTCCTCGACACCGTCGACCAGAAAGGTGCCGGTGGCACGTTGACGGTCTCCGCACCGACCCCGAGCAGCGCGACCGACCGGGCCGACTCGACGCAGCAGGGGACCGCGGTCCGGGCCGGCGTCCGCACCCTCCGGGCGTACCTCGACCGGTGGCGTCGTGACGGTCTCACGGCGGCCTCGCACGCGTACGCTGCGGCCGACCAGCAGACGGACTCCGACGTCGGGGTCCCGCGCCTGCGGTCTGGTTCGGTCCTGGATGCGACCCTGTCGTCGTGGGAGTCACCCGACCGCTTCACGCTGGAGGTCAGTCTCGACCTGCACTTCGACGGCGACCCGCTCGCGTGGAACGACGGCGAGAACGTCCGCTTCGTGACGCTGACCCGGACCGATGGTGCGCTGCGGCTCGAGTTCGCCACCAGTCCGTGACCGGCTGGTGATCGGCAGACCCCCGCTCAGGCGAACGGGTTCGGCAAGGCCCCGGGCAGCCGGCGGAGCAGCTCCTGGGCGGCGGCGAGGTGCTTGTGCTCGACCAGCACCTCGTACCGGGTGGCCACGACGCTGCTGACCGAGGAGAAGTCGCGTTGGCCCCGGGTGGCCAGGAAGCCGACCAGCGCCCAGATCGAGCCGAAGGCGGCGCCGAGCACGGCCGTCGAGAGGATCATCGGCAGCACCGCCGCCGACTCCTTGGCGAACAGCGAGAAGATCACGCCGACGAACAGCCCGAGCCACAGCCCGGAGAGCGCGCCCGCCGCGGCCACGCGGCCGTTGGTGAGCCGGCCGGTGATCCGCTCCACCTGCTTGAGCTCGGTGCCGACGATCATGCAGTTCTGCACCGGGAACTCGTGGTCGCTGAGGAAGTCGACCGCCTTCTGCGCGTCCTCGTACTTCTCGTAGACCGCCAGTGACTGCGGGAAGTCCAGGTCGAGGCCGCTCATCGAGCGGGGCTGTGGGGTGGCCATGCCTCCATTGTGCCCGGACGGCGCGCACGACACGCGTGGCGTAACTCCGCCGTTCACCTCCTCGTTGAAGGGCCATGCGTCGAGCTGTGACCGCCCTCACATCCGCCGTCGTCGCCGGCCTCGCGCTCGGGAGCCTCACGGCAGCGCCGAGCACGGCCGCGGACGCCTACTCCGTCCAGACCCTGCACTTCAAGGTCGCCGTCGGGACCGAACGCGAAGGTCTGCGACATCGTCGGCGACCTCTACACGCCGGCCGCCGCGAGCAGCGCCAACCGGATGCCCGCGATCCTCACCACCAACGGCTTCGGCGGGTCCAAGGACGACCAGGCCGGCATCGGCACGGCCTTCGCCCACCGCGGGTACGTCGTGCTGTCCTACTCCGGCCTCGGGTTCGGCGGCTCGGACTGCCAGATCACCCTCGACGACCCGCGACTGGGACGGCGTGGCCGGCAGGCAGCTGGTCAGCTACCTCGGCGGCGCGACCGGCATCGCGTTCACCGACGACGCCCACACGCACCCCGGCGCCGGCGCTCGACGTCGTGACAGCTCGACGCGCCGCGGCGACCCGCGGGTCGGCATGGTCGGCGGCTCCTACGGCGGCCAGATCCAGTTCGCGGTCGCCTCGGTCGACCCGCGGCGTCGACACGATCGTCCCGATCATCACCTGGAACGACCTCACCTACTCGCTGGGCCCGAACAACACCGGCCAGACCACCGGCGTGACCACCTCGCCACCGGGCGCCACCAAGCTCACCTGGGGCCTGGGCTTCTCCGTGCTCGGCATGGTCGACGGCGCTGCAGAACGCCCAGACCGACCCGTCGCGGCTGCTGCTGTGCCCGAACTTCGCGACCTTCGTCTGCCCGGCGCTCGTCGTGGCCGGCAGCCTCGGGTTCTTCGACCCGGCGCTCGCGAGCAATCGCTGCGGCACGCCTCCGTGGCGTCGTACCTGGACCGGATCCACGTCCCGACGCTGCTCCTCCAGGGCGAGAACGACACCCTGTTCAACCTCAACGAGGCGGCCGCGACGTACCAGGCGCTCAAGGCCCGAGGCGTCCCGGTGCGGATGATCTGGCAGTCCTGGGGCCACTCCGACAGCACCCCGGCCCCCGGCGAGATCGACCTGGGCAACCCGGACCCGGCCACGCAGTACGAGACCGGCCGGGTCGCGAACTGGTTCGACCACTACCTCAAGGACGCCGGCGCCGACCTGGGCCCGCCGTTCGCCTACTTCCGCGACTGGGTCGACTACACCGGCAACGCGGCGCCCGCCTATGGCTCGCTCGGGCCCCTTCCCGGTCGGCCACCCGAAGAGCGTACTACCTCTCCGGCGACCGACCTGGTCACCTCGCCGCTGCTCCTCGCGCAGGCCGCGCAGACGCTTCCTCACCGCGCCGGGCGGGCGTGCCGACCAACTTCAGCGAGATCGACGCGATCTCGTACTTCGCCCAGGTGCCGACGGTCCGAGTACGACGTGCCCGGCACCGAGCGCGCAGTGGAGCACCGCCCCGCTCACCCGGCGACGTCGACGTGGTCGGCTCTCCCGAGCTGACCCTGCGGGTCACCTCGCCGACCGCCGCGCTGACGCAGGTCGCTCGGTCCCGCCGGCCAGCTGGTGCTGTTCACCCGGCTGCAGGACGTCGCGCCGGACGGCACCGCGACCGACCTGCGCGGCCTGACCGCACCGGTGCGAGTGGCCGACGTGACCAAGCCGTTCACCGTGCGATGCCGGCCTTCGTGCACCGCTTCGCGCCGGGCCATCGGATCCGGCTCGTGGTCGTCGTCGAGCTCGGTGAACTACCGCGGGGGCCTGACCGCCAACGTCGTCACGATCAGCATCGGGCAACCCCGGTCAGGTGCTGAGCCTCCCGGTGGTGCCGGACTAGCGCTCGGTGCCTCGGGGCTCATGATGACACCGTCTCCAGGTCACGGTGGCCGCGGGGGTGTTCTCGCGCACCCCGTAGCGCTCCCAGAACCGGCGCAGCGGCGCCGGCGCCCACCAGTTCGCCGTGCCGAGCAGCTTCATCGTCGCGGGCACGAGCAGCGCGCGGACGATGGTGGCGTCGACCAGCAGCGCGACCAGCATGCCGACCCCGATCATCTTCATGAACACGATGCCCGCTGGTGGAGAACGCGCCGATCACCACCGCGAGCAGCAGCGCCGCGCGAGGTGATGATCCGGCCGGTCTTCTGCAGCCCGATCGCCACCGCGTGCGTGTTGCGTCTGCGGGCGAGAGATGGAGGTGCCGCTCGCTGTCCCACTGCTCGCGGACCCGACTCAGCAGGAACACCTCGTAGTCCATCGAGAGCCCGACCAGGATCGCCAGCATGAAGATCGGCTGGGTCGCGTCGAGGAACCCCGTCGACGGTGTAGCCGAGGAAGCCCTCGAGGTGGCCGTCGGCGAAGATCCAGGTGATCACGCCGAACGACGCGCTGATCGAGAGCAGGTTCATCGCCACCGCCTTGACCGGCAGCACCACCGAGCCGAACGCCAGGAAGAGCAGCACCAGCATCACCGCGACGATGATCCCGCCCATCCACGGCAGGTGCGCCTTGATCGAGCCGAGCAGGTCGACGGTGTCGGCGGCTGAGGCCGCCGATCAGGACGTGCTCGCCGTCGGGCCCGGGATCGTCACGCAGCTCTTCGACCAGGTCCTGCGACGCCCCGGTCTGGCTGTTGCCGGCCCAGCTGACGCGCAGCAGCGTGACGCCGTCGTCGGTGTCGACCGGGGCGGACGTCGAGGACGCCGTGGACGGCGGCTCACGCGGCCGGCGTACCCGTCGACCTCCTGCTGGTCGGTGGTCGTCGAGCAGCACGTTGGCGGTCGACCGCTCCTGGCCGAACTCGGTGTTGAGCTTCACCGCGGCGACGTGCGCCGGCTGGTCCGGCGGGCAGGACCCGGTAGTCGACCGACCCCCACTTCACGCCGAGGAACGGCGAGGCGACGAAGAGCAGGAGCGCCCGAGATCACGACGACCAGACGACGCACCGGGCGCCGCATCACGGCGTGGGCCAGCCGGCCCAGGCCCGTGGTCGGTGTCCACCGAGACGGGGCGGCCCCGGCGCCACGGCAGCCGGCCGGCGTCGATGCGCCGGCCGAGAAGCAGCAGCACCGCCGGCAGCACCGTCAGCGCGGTCACGACGCCGACCAGGACGGCCGCGATGCCGCCGTACCCGAGGCTGCGCAGGAAGTTCTGCGGG
Organism: uncultured Actinomycetota bacterium; assembly: GCA_963731485.1. GTDB lineage: Bacteria > Actinomycetota > Actinomycetes > Propionibacteriales > Nocardioidaceae > Marmoricola. The sequence continues at coordinate 756,538 of CAVSVQ010000004.1, read as the reverse complement.
AAGACCAGCAGGGACGACATCGCCGCGGCCACCGTCAGGCCGGAGAACAGCACGGTCCGGCCCGCGGTCCGCATCGTGACCGCCATCGCGGCGCGCACGGCGTCGGGATCGTCGGCCGGCAGCCTGGCGAGCTCCTCGCGGAACCGGCTGATCACGAACAGCGCGTAGTCGATCGCCAGGCCCATGCCGAGCAGCGAGATCACGTTGATCGAGAACACCGAGACCTCGGTGAACGTCGGTGATCAGCCGCACCACGGCCAGGCCGCCGATCACCGACAAGGCGCCGACCATCACCGGCATCGGACGCCGCGACCAGGCTGCCGAAGATCAGCAGGGAGAGGATCAGGACGATCGGCAGCGAGATACGTCTCGGCCCGGGCGAGGTCCTCGCTGACGGTCTCGTTGACGCCCTTGTAGACCGACCACGGTCCGGCGATGTCGGTCTGCAGGTCCTTGGACTTCAGCGTCGGGACGAGCAGGTCGTTGTTGTCGCTCTGCTCCGCCTGGGTGTCACCGGCCAGGGAGAACAGCACCTGCACGGCGTGCTTGTCGGTGCTGATCATCGCCGGGTCGCCGGCCTCCCACGCCGTGATCACCGAGGTGGTGGTCCCCTTCGGGATCCCGTCGAGGGTCTGCTGGACCTCCTGCCGGAACGCGGGGTCGTCGGCGGTGAGCGTCTTGCTCCGGTAGATCGCGATCACGTCGACGTTCTTGCTGCCGAACAGATCCTGCTCGCGGGCCAGCTCCTTCGACGCGTCGGTCTTCGGGTCGTCGAACCCGCCCTGGCCGAGGGAGTCGAAGACCCCGAGCCCGTACGTCGCAGCGGCGATCGTCGCCACGATGCCCAGGGCGAGCACGACCCTGGCCCGATCGAGGAGGATGGTGGTCCAGCGGTTCAGCATGGGAGCTCCTGGGACGGCGCGGCGTGGTTTACAGCGTTTACTGTAAACGGTGTAAACTATGGTTCGTCAAGTCCGTTTTCGTACTCGTTCTCAAGAGAGGCGGCCGATGTCGACCACCGAGACGCCTGCGGTGCCCACCAGCCGTCGGCAGAGCCGGCTCGACACCGAGGCCCGGATCGTCGCTGCGGCCCGCTCGCTGCTCGCCGCCTCCGGCGAGGTCACGCTGCGCGCGGTCGCCCGTGAGCTCGGGCTGACCGCGCCCGCGCTCTACCGCTACGCCCCGAACCACCACGAGCTCGTGCGGATGGTCGCGATCGCGGTCGACTCCGAGGTCGCCGAGCGGATCACCGCCGCCGCCGATCGGCAGCCCGCCGAGGACCCTGCGGCCCGGTTGATCGCCGCCTGCGTCGAGTTCCGGCAGTGGGCGCTGGCCAACCGCAAGGAGTTCGCGCTGGTCTTCACCAACGTCGACGTGGAGTGCATCAAGGAGCACGACCAGTCCAGCGGTCTGGTGTTCGCCGGACTCCTCCTCGCGCTGTGGGAGGAGCGTCGTTTTCCGCTGCCGGCCCTGGACGACCTGGACCCGGGGCTCGCCGAGATCCTGCGCAACCCCGAGACGCCGATCGACCCCGACACCCCGTCCGGGCTGGAGGGACTCACCTGGTTTTTGGTCCAGGGCTGGTCGCGGCTCTACGGCACCGTCACGCTCGAGGTGTTCGGCCACGTCGATGCCCGCCTGGTCGAGGAGGGCCACCTGTTCCGATCGATGATCGCCGACCAGGCCGGGCCGCTCGGGCTCGTCGACGACCTGCCGCGGCTGGGGCCGCTGATCGACGAGCTGCTGGCCGACGCCTGATGCGAGCCCTGGTCGTCGGCGTCGCCCTGCTCACCGTCGCGGGCTGCGCGAGCGCCGGCCCCCGCGCGTCGTCCGGCGAGCACGCAACGGCAGCCGACCCGACTGCTCCGCGCTCGATCACGGTGACCAGCACCGCGTTCGAGGACGGCGGCACGATCCCCTCGGAGTTCACGTGCCACGGGAAGGGCTCGTCACCGCCGCTGGAGTGGTCAGGCGTCGACCTCGCCGAGATCTCTGATCTGGCGCTGGTCGTCGACGACCCCGACGCACCCGAGGGTGGCTACGTGCACTGGTTCGTCAGCGGGATCAAGGCGATCGACACCGACGTGGCCGCGGGCGAGGTGCCAGCGGGTGCACACGAGTTCGCCGGCACCGGCGGCAAGGGATGGCATCCCCCGTGCCCACCGTCGGGCACCCATCACTACCGCTTCACGATCTACGCGTTCCCGTCGACCTCGGCCTTCGCCTACCGCACAGACCTTCCACTGCGCGGCGTGCTGGAGATCTTTGCCGAGCGCGCGGTCGCGTGGGGCCGGCTCACCGGCACGGTGGCCGCCCGCTGACTGGCGAGCTGATCACCCCTGGCGCGACTGCCAGAGCCCCATCAGGTTGCCCTCGACGTCCTTGAAGTACGCCGCCCAGCCCATCTCACCGACGTCTTGCCGGCCGAGCACGGTCATCCCGCCGAGCGACTCGATCTTCGCCAGCGCCGCGTCGATGTCCTCGACGTCGATGGTGATCACCGGGCGGTCGGTCGGCGACTCACGCCTGAGCATGCCGCCGCCGATGTAGCCGACGTCGGTCGGGAAGCCCTCGTCGCCGACCGGACCGGTCTGGACGAGGGAGTAGTGCATCTCGGGGATCTCGTTGATCACCCAGCCGAAGCAGTCCCGGTAGAACGTGCGGGCCCGGTCCCCGTCGTCGAAAGGGATCTCGAAGTGCACGACGCGTCCGCTCATGGGCGAGAGCCTAGCGCCGCGGCGGCAGCCCTCCCGGCCACGCGTCCGGAGAAGATGCAGCCACCGAGGAAGGTGCCCTCTAGCGCGTTGTAGCCGTGGACCCCGCCGCCGCCGAACCCGGCCACCTCGCCGGCGGCGTACACGCCGGGGAGCGGTTCGCCCGAGGGCTGGAGCACGCGGGCGTCGAGGTCGGTGTGCAGGCCACCGAGAGTCTTGCGGGTCAGGATGTTGAGCCGCACGGCGATCAGCGGCCCGTTCTTCGGGTCTGCGAACTTGTGCGGCGAGGCGACCCGGATCAGCTTGTCGCCGCGATAGGTGCGGTGCTGGCGCAGGTAGGTGACCTGGACGTCCTTCGAGTAGGCGTTGTCGAGCTCGCGGTCGCGCTCGGTGATCGTCCGACGCAACGAGTCGACGGTGATCAGGTCCGAGCCGGCGACGCGGTTCATCCCGGCCGCGAGGTCCTCGATCGTGTCGGCCACCACGAAGTCCTCGCCGTGCTCCTTGAACGCCTCGACCGGACCGGGCGCTCCGGGCCGGACGCGGGAGAGCAGCAGCTTGACGTCCTTGCCGGTCAGGTCGGGGTTCTGCTCCGAGCCCGACAGTGCGAACTCCTTCTCGATCACCTTCTGGGTGAGCACGAACCAGGAGTAGTCGTACCCGGTGCGCATGATCGCGCCCAGGGTGCCGAGGGTGTCGAAGCCCGGCAGGTACGGCGCCGGGAAGCGCTCGCCGGTCGCCGACAGCCAGAGCGACGAAGGGCCCGGCAGGATGCGAATGCCGTGGTTGTCCCAGATCGGGTCCCAGTTGCGCAGCCCCTCGGTGTAGTGCCACATCCGGTCAGGGTTAATGATCTCGCCGCCGGACGCCTCGGTGATCGCCTGCATCCGGCCGTCGACGTGGGCCGGGACGCCGGCCACCATGAACTTCGGCGGCTGGCCGAGCCGCTCGACCGGCCACTGCCTGCGCACCTGGTCGTGGTTGCCGCCGATGCCGCCGGAGGTCACGATCACCGCCTGCGCGGCGTACTCGAAGTCGCCGATCACGTCGCGGTTCGACGCCTTGCCGCGCTCCATGTCGTCGTCGGCGAGCAGCGCACCGCGTACGCCGGCCACCGCGCCTCCCGACTTCACCAGGTCGTCGACCCGGTGCCGGAAGCACAGCTGCACCAGGCCCTTCTCCACGGCCTCGCGCACCCGGCGCTCGAACGGCGCGACCACGCCGGGGCCGGTGCCCCAGGTCAGGTGGAACCGTGGCACCGAGTTGCCGTGACCGCCGGCCAGTCCGCCACCGCGCTCGGCCCAGCCGACCACGGGAAAGATCCGCAGGCCCTGAGCGCGCAGCCAGGACCGCTTCTCCCCGGCCGCGAAGGCGACGTACGCCTCCGCCCACTTCCGGGGCCAGTGGTCGCTGTCCCGGTCGAACTGGGCGCTCCCGAGCCAGTCCTGCAGGGCCAGGTCGTGGGAGTCCTTGATGCCCATCCGGCGCTGCTCCGGAGAGTCGACGAGGAACAGGCCTCCGAGTGACCAGAACGCCTGTCCACCCAGGCTCTGCTCGGGCTCCTGGTCGAGCAGCAGCACCTTCTTGCCGGCATCCGCGAGCTCGGCCGTGGCGACGAGGCCCGCGAGCCCGGCGCCGACGACGATGACGTCCGCATCCATGGGAGCGAGAGTGACACATTCCTGATGTGTCCTACAAGTGACACATCCTGTGTGTGTCCTCACACGGCTAGAGTGCCCGCATGGCCACCCGTGAGGAGGCGTACGCCGCCGCCACCAGGACGTACCTCTCCGGTCGCCGGCTCGACATGCGGGAGCTCGCCGCCGAGCTCGGTGTCTCCCGCAACACCCTCTATCGGTGGACCGGCGACCGCGAGCGCCTGCTGCAGGACGTCATCTGGTCGCTCAGCGCGGCGACCATCGCCGACATCTGGGCTGCAACCGCACGGCGGCGGGGCGTGAGTCGGCTCGTCGAGGCGCTGCGACGCTACCTCGTGACGATCGTCGAGTCCCGGGCGCTGCAGGAGTTCCTGCGCAACGAGACCTACGTCGCACTGCGGCTGCTGACGGCCCAAGGACCCTTCCAGGACCGCCTCGTGGCCGAGGTGCGGCGACTTCTCGAGGAGGAGGCAGCACGCGGCACGTTCGCTCCGCGCGCCGACACCGGCCTGCTCGCCTACGCCGTCGTACGCACGATCGAGGGGTTCGTCTACAACGACACGGTGGTGCGCAACGAGCCCGAGGTCGAGCGCGCCGTCCGGGTGATCCGGCTGCTGCTGGAGTGAGGCTCTAGTTTGGTGCCATGTCTGTGGTGCCATGTCCTCGCCGGTGAGTCTGCGCGAGCCCGCGGGCCGAGTGTCACCGCGGGCGCCGATCGTGTGGGCGACAGGTGCCGTCGTCCGCGGTCTGGTGCTGGCCGCCGGGCTGGTCGTCGCCTCCGTCGTCGCCGAGCTCTTCACGATGCCCGCCTGGGGCTGGGTCGCGTACGCCGTCGCGGTGATCGCCTACGCAGTGGCGATGCCGCTCTACCGCTACCGCGTGCACCGCTGGGAGAGCACCGACACCGCCGTCTACACCCAGCGCGGCTGGCTCAGCCGCGAGCGCCGGATCGCACCGATGTCGCGGGTGCAGACCGTCGACCTCGAGCAGGGCGTCGTCAGCCGGCTGCTGCGCCTGGCCACCGTCACGGTCACCACCGCCTCGGCCGCGGGCCCGGTGCGGATCGAGGGACTCGACCGCGAGACCGCCGAGCGGCTCGTCGACGAGCTGACCCGGCGTACCGAGGCCGAGCCGGGCGACGCGACGTGAGCCGGACCATGACCAGCGAGCTTGCCCGCGACGTCGCCTGGCGCCACCTCGACGTCAGGATGCTGCTGGTGCACCCGGTCAACGAGCTGGTCCGCTTCCTGCCGCTGGTCGTCGGCGTCTTCCTGCTCGGTCGCAGCAACCAGGGCGACCCGTGGCACTACCTGGGCATCGCGATCCCGATCGCGCTCGGCCTGCTGCGGTTCGCGAGCACCAGCTTCCGGATCACCGCGGGTCAGATCGAGCTCCGTCGAGGCCTGCTCAGCCGACGAGTGCTGACTGCGCCGCTGGACCGGGTGCGCGCCGTGGAGCTGACCGCCTCACCGATCCACCGGCTGCTGCGCCTGGCCAAGGTGGAGATCGGCACCGGCAGCGGCGCGCACGACGGCGACAGCCGACTGGTGCTGGACTCGCTCGGGGTCGCGGAGGGACGACGGCTGCGGGAGGAGCTGCTGCACCGACCCGGCCCGGGAGAGCCTGCGGCGGACTCCGCGGCGGAGGAGGCGGAGTCCGCGGCGCACGACCGGGTGATCATGCGCCTGGATCCGTCGTGGGTCCGCTACGCGCCGCTGACCACCTCCGGAGTCGTGATCGCGCTCGCGGCACTCGGTGGCGGTAGCCAGCTCGTCGGCAACGCGATCGAGCGGGTGGCCAGCTCCTCGACCCTCGACGACCGGGTGCAGGCGCGTGCCGCTCCCGGTGGCGATCCTCGCCGGCCTCGTGGTCTTCGTCGTGATCACGTCTGTCCTCGCGAGCATCGGCTACCTGATCGCGAATTGGGGCTTCACCCTCTCCCGCGACGCGTCCGGCCGGTCCTTCCACGTCCGGCGCGGGCTGCTCACGACCCGCGAGACCAGCATCGACGTGGCGCGGGTTCGCGGCCTCGAGATCCACGAGCCGCTCGGCCTGCGCCTGGTCGGGGGCGGACGCCTCAACGCAGTGGTCACCGGGCTCCGTCGCCGAGGCGGCGAGCGCACGGCGCTGGTCCCGCCCGCTCCACGAGCGGTCGTGGTCGGCGTCGGCGAACAGGTCCTCGACGAGTCCGGACCACTGGCCGCTGCCCTCGTCCCGCACGGACCCGCGGCCCGGCGGCGGCGACACCTCCGCGCCCTCACGGTCACCTCGGTCGTGCCGGTCGCGCTCGCCGCCCTCGCCGTGTTCGCCGGCTGGCCGGTGTGGCCGGTCGTCCTCGGCCTGCTGGCTCCCCTCGCCGGGGCGTGGGTCGCCGAGGACCGGTACGCCGGTCTCGGGCACACCCTCACCGAGCGCTACCTCGTCGTGCGGTCCGGCTCGTTCCAGGGGCGCCGCGACGCGGTGCAGCGCACCGGGATCATCGGCTGGAACATCCGGCAGTCGTGGTTCCAGCGCCGTGCCGGCCTGGTCACCCTCTGCGCGACCACCGCCGCCGGCAAGCAGGTCTACCACGCCCTCGACGTACCGGAGGCCGACGCGATCGCGCTCGCCGACGCCGCCGTACCCGGCCTGGTCTCCCAATTCGTCGAGTTGGGAGTTCCCGAGGGCTGAGTTGCGAGTTCTCGTCGCAGCAACTCGCGACTCGCGGCCCGACAGGTCCCAACTGAACGAGAGGTCAGATCAGCTTCCTGAGCAGCGGGATCGGGGCGTGCCTCATCACGAACGAGAGCGGCGCCCACGGCAGCGGCGGGACGTAGGCGGCGTCCTTCTCCTTCTCGATCGCGGCGACGATGGCGCGCACGCCCTTCTCGGTCGAGGCCATCATGGGCGTGGACTGCGCGACCTTCTCGTTCATCTCCGAGCGGATGTAACCGGGGTAGAGCACGGTCACCTTGATCGGCTTGCCGTGCAGCTCGACCCGAAGACCCTCGGCGAGGTGCGCCACGGCCGCCTTCGTCGCGGCGTAGGTCGTCAGTGTCTTCGGCATGCCCCGCACCGCGGACATCGAGCTGATCATCACCAGGTGGCCGGCGTTCTGCGCACGGAAGATCTCCATCGCGGCCTCGGTCTGGGCCAGGGCCGCGACGAAGTTCGTCATCGCGGTCTCCTTGTTGGCGTCGTACCGGCCGGTGCCGATCGGCGCGCCCTTGCCGAGGCCGGCGTTGACGATGACCCGGTCGATCGAGCCGAAGTCGGCGTTGAAGCCGCGGAAGACCTCGAAGACCTGGTCGTCGTCGGTCACGTCGAGCGCACGGACCTCGACCCGCACGTCCGGGTGCGCGGCACGGATCTCCTCGCGCAACGCCTCGAGCTTCTCGGTCCGGCGCGCACACAGAGCCAGGTCGTGCCCCCGAGCGGCGAACTGTTTGGCCATCTCGGCGCCGAGGCCACTGCTCGCGCCCGTGATCAGGATCGTCTTGCGCATATCCATGATCCTTCCAGAGCCCGGGCGTGATCGACTTGCGCTGTGCCGCACGTCACCGCAGCCCGGAACGCCGTCGTGGTCTCGTTCTTCCTGAACGGCGCCACCTTCGCGACCTGGGTGTCCCGGCTTCCCGAGATCCGGCACCGTCTGGAGCTCTCCAACGGTCAGCTCGGCACCGTCCTGCTGGCCGGGTCGATCGCGGCCATCGTCGGCCTGACCGGTTCGGGGACCATCATCGAGCGCCTCGGCGCGGCCACCGCGGTGCGGATCGGCGTGACGGTCGACACGCTCGGACTCGTCGCGATCTCGGTCGGAGCGGTGCTGCTCGACAGCCCCGTCGCGGTCGCTGCGGGCCTGTTCGTCTGGGGCCTCGGCATGGGCCTGTGGGACGTGTCGATGAACGTCGAGGGCGCGGGCGTCGAGCACCGGCTCGAGCGAAACATCATGCCGCGCTTCCACGCCATGTTCAGCCTCGGCAGCGTCGTCGGCGCGGGCGTCGGTGCGCTGACCACCCGCCTCGACGTACCGATGCTCGTGGTGCTGCCGACCGCTGCGGTGCTCTTCTTCGCGATCGTGCAGGCCACCACCGGCGCATTCCTCCCGCGCGAGGTCGAGGAGGTCGAGCATGCCGAACGCGAGAGCGTGCTCGCCGCCTGGCGAGAGCCCCGCACGCTCCTGATCGGCTTCATGGTCCTCGCGCTGGCGCTGACCGAGGGCGCGGCGAACGACTGGCTCGCGATCGCCCTCGTCGACGGGTACGACGTCGCCGCCTGGATGGGCATCGCCGGGTTCGCGGTGTTCGTCAGCGCGATGACGCTCGGGCGCTTCGTCGGCACCAACCTCCTCGACCGCTTCGGCCGGGTGCCCACCTTGTGGGGGACGATGGCACTGGCCGCCGTCGGCGTCCTGTTCGTCGTGTACGGCGGCCACCCGGTGCTGGTCGTCGGAGGCATCGTGGCGTGGGGCGTCGGCGCCTCGCTGGGCTTCCCGATCGGCATGAGCGCCGCCGCCGACGAGCCCGCCCGCGCGCCGGCTCGGCTCAGCGTCGTGTCCACGATCGGCTACTGCGCGTTCCTCACCGGCCCTCCGCTGCTGGGCTTCATCGGCGATCACGTCGGCGCGCTGCACGCACTGCTCCTGATCAGCCTGCTGCTCGTCCCGGCGGCGTTGCTGGTGCCCGCTGCACGCAAGCCGGCGTCACAGGTTTCACAACTTCTGTTGTGAATCTGGCGCTTCCCGAACGGAATTTCGTTCGGGAAGCATGAGTTTCACAACAGCGGTTGTGAAACCGACCGCCCGACCGCGGCGCTCACCGATACGTGAGCAGTCCGCCCTCTGTCTCGAGATGGGTGTGCTCGTTGAACGACACCATGGTCACGCCGCGACGGCCGGTGACGAGCTTGGTGACGCCGGTGTTGACGCAGACCACGTTGAGGCGACTCCACAGCGCCGCGCCGCCGCCGAGCAGCGTGGCGGTCGCCCAGGAGATCGGACCGCCGGAGGTGACCACGAGCGTCGTGCCCTGGGCGCCGCCGACCGAGCGCTGGAGGGCGGCGTCGACGCGCGCGGTGAACGTCGCGAACGGCTCGTGGTAGTCCTCGGCGTGCTCGCCACGGATCCACCGGTCGGTCGCCTGCTCCATCCAGGCCTGGAACTCCGCCGGCGTCGGCTTCTCGCCGACGAAGGTCGTCGGCACCTGCGCCAGCATCGAGATGTGGTCGTACTCGTCCCAACCGGGGTCGACCTCGACGCTGACCGCGCCCAGCCCGGCGCCGTCGACGATGTTCTCCACCGTCTCCCGGTGCCGCCGCATGCCGCCGCTCACCACGACGTCCAGTCGTATGCCGCGCGCGGCGAGAGCGGCTCCGAGCAGCTCGCCCTGCCGGTGACCGGTCTCGGAGAGGACGTCATAGTCCTCGCCGTCCCAGGACGCCTGGCCGTGCCGGACCAGCAGGACCTGGCCCACGTCAGGCCGTGCCTCTCGGCGCGCAGCAGGCAACGGGGCTGAGAGTCACGGCCTGATCCCGAGGAGGTGCCGGCAACGGGACTCGAGGTACTGCACGGCCGGGCCGAAGATCGCGTAGGCCTCGTTGGTGGTCTGCCCGTGGAAGTAACGGTAGTAGATCTGCTGGGCGATCACCGCGAGCCGGAAGAGCCCGAAGACCTCGTAGAACCGCCACTGCTCCGGAGTCAGGGTGCTGATCCCCAGGTGACGGGCCATCTCGGTGCAGTAGTAGTCCACCACCTCTTCGCGCGTCAGCATCCCGGGCAGCGTGGTCGGCTGCCTGCGGAACTGCAGGAAGAACTCGTCGTCGTCGGCCTGCACCCAGTACGACAGCGTCCCGCCGAGGTCCATCAGCGGGTCGCCGACGGTCGCCATCTCCCAGTCCAGGACACCGATCGGGCGGGTCGGGTCGTCGCGGTCCAGCACGAGGTTGTCGAAGCGGAAGTCGTTGTGGATCAGGCAGTTGCCGACGTCGGCCGGCTGGTGCTGCGCGAGCCAGGCCATCACGGCCTCGCCGTCGGGGGCGTCGTCGGTGCGAGCGTTGCGGAACCGGGTCGACCAGCCCTCGACCTGGCGGCGCACGTATCCGGCACCCTTGTTCATCTCCGCCAGTGGCGTGGCCGCGACGTCGACACGGTGCAGGTCGATCAGCACGTCGAGCGCGTTGGTGCACAGCTCACGTGCCTGCGCTTCGGAGAGCTGCACCTCGGGCGGGAAGTCACGACGGGGGATGATCCCGTCGATGCGCTGCATCACGTAGAACTGCGAGCCGATCACCGACTCGTCCTCGCAGAGCGCGACCATCTCGGGCACGAGCGGGAACACGCCGGCGAGCCCGGCCTGGATGCGGAACTCACGCGCCATGTCGTGGGCGCCCTTGGCCTTCTGGCCGGTCGGCGGCCGGCGCAGGATCAGGTCGTCGCGCTCGGTGCGCAGCGAGTAGGTCAGGTTGGAGGCGCCACCGCCGAACTGCCGGACGGTGACGTCGCCGGTGAGCGGGTGGCCCTGGCCCGCGAGCCAGGTGCGCACCGCCTCCACGTCGAAGGCGTCCTCCTCGCGAACCTCGCCGGCTCCGGCAACCGTCTCGGCCGTCATCGTCCACCTCCGAGTCGCACTCAGTCGTGCCGCCTGCTTGCGCATCACGGCGTCGTACGCCGACCGGTCGCTGAGCTTGAGCCGGTACGCCGACCGCGCGGCCTCGTCGGGCAGGATCAGCTCCTCGCCGCGGTCGAGTGCTGCCAGCACGGCCCGGGCGATGTCCTCCGGGCCGAGCGGGGCGCTCGCGACGAGCGCTCCGATCACCTCGCCGACCGCCGTGTCGCTGCCCTGCATGCTGTCGACCAGGCCGGTGCGGAAGTAGGACGGGCAGACCACGTGGGCGCTCACGCCGAACTCCGCCAGCTCGTGGCCCAGGGTCTCGGTCAGCGCGACCACGCCCGCCTTGACTGCGTTGTAGGAGGCCATCCCGGCCGGGTGCACCAGGCCCGCGAGCGAGGCCACGTTCACGATCCGGCCGCTGCGCTGGGCCTTCATCATCGGGACGAAGGTGCGACAGCCGCGGACCACGCCGAACAGGTTGATCTGGGTGATCCACTCCCACTCGTCCATCGTCGCCACGTCGATGCGTCCGCCGCCGGCCACGCCCGCGTTGTTGTGGAGCACGTCGAGACCGCCCCACTCCCGCTCGACCCATGCCCGCGCGGTGGCCCAGTCGTCGTCGGAGCGGACGTCGAGCTGCACGAATGCCTGCCCCGGCGTACCCGGTGGCACCAGGTCGCACACGAGCACGTCGTCCCCACGCTCGTGATGCGCGGCGACCAACGCGGCGCCGAGGCCGGAGGAGCCTCCGGTCACCAGGACCCTCACAGCTGGTGCTTGCCGATCTCGATCCGCGCGATCAGGCCGCGGTGCACCTCGTCCGGTCCGTCGGCAAGACGCAGGGCCCGGGCGTTGGTCCACATCGCGGCCAGCGGGAAGTCGTCGGTCATGCCGCCGCCGCCGTGCATCTGCATCGCCATGTCGATCACCTGCTGGGCGACGTTCGGCACGATCACCTTGATCTGGCTGACCTCCGAGAGCGCGTTCAGAGCGCCGCCCTGGTCGAGCTTCCACGCGGCGTTCTGCACGAGCAGCCGGGCCTGGTCGATCGCGATCCGGGCGTCGGCGATCCGCTCGGGGTTGCCGCCGAGCTTGACCAGCGGGCGGCCGAAGGCGGTGCGCGACAGGCCGCGCTTGACCGCAAGCTCGAGCGCGACCTCGGCCTGCCCGATCAGCCGCATGCAGTGGTGCACCCGGCCGGGACCCAACCGGCCCTGGGCGATCTCGAACGCGCGTCCGGGGCCGAGCAGGATGTTCGCGGCCGGCACCCGGACGTCGGTGAAGGAGATCTCGCCGTGCCCGACCGGCTCGTCGTACACGTGCATGGTCGGCAGCTGGCGCTCGATCTTCACACCGGGCGTGTCCACCGGCACCAGCACCATCGTGTGCCGGTGGTGCCGGTCCGCGTCGGGATCGGAGAGGCCCATGAAGACCAGGATCTTGCAGTCGGGGTGGCCACTCCCCGAGGTGAACCACTTGCGACCGTTGATCACCACCTCGTCGCCGTCGACCACGGCCGTGGCTGCCATGTTGGTCGCGTCGGAGGAGGCCACGCCCGGCTCGGTCATCGCGAAGCCGGACCGGATCCGGCCGTCGAGCAGGGGGACCAGCCACTCCTGCTGCTGCTCCGGCGTGCCGTACTTGAGCAGCACCTCCATGTTGCCGGTGTCCGGGGCGTTGCAGTTGAAGACGTACGGCGCCAGGAAGGTCGCCCGTCCCATCAGCTCGGCCAGCGGTGCGTAGTCGCTGTTGGTGAGCCCGGCGCCGCCATGGGTGCCGAACTGCTCGGCCCACGGCTGGTCGTGGCCGGCCGGGAGGAAGAGGTTCCACAGGCCCTGTGCGCGGGCCTTCGCGCGGAGGTCCGCCATGATCGGCGACTCCGCCCAGCTGCCTGCGAGCCGCGCTTCCTCGACGTCGCGCCGGTAGTCGGCCATGACCGGCTCGATCTCCTCGCGGACGAACGTGCCGACCAGGTCGATGAGCTCGGCTGCCCGCGGCGACGGTGAGAAGTCCATGGCCCTGACCCTACCGAGCACCACCGGTCCGCGACGCTGGTGAGAAGCGTCACGCTCGGCCACACCTCAGCGGCAGGCGCTGAGGATCTTGACTCCGTTGGCGGCCGGCACCATGCCGGGCGTGAAGCTGAAGATGCCGTCGCCGGACTGACCAGGTGCCGTGCGGATGTCGGCGGTCACCGTGCTCTTCTGGCCCGGTCGCAGCGTCACCGGCAGGAGCGCGACCTGGCGCCCCATGTGCTTGTCGGCGGTCACCGAGTGCGTCTGGCCGTCCACGGTCAGGCCGGTGATCTCGCCGCCGTACGGCGCGTAGATACGCAGGTTGAACGCGATCGTGCCCTGGGCGGCGTACTCGCCGTTGCCGAGGATCCAGCGCGAGAGGGACCCGAAGTCGGCGGGCATCGTGGAGGTCATCGCGAGCGTTGCGCGCAGGTCCTGGGCACGGTCTCGTCGGCAGTCCACCGCAGAGGCCGCCCCGCGGTACTGGAGGTAGTAGTCCATCTTCCCGGCGGTGCTGTCGTTGATGTACACGCCCACCTGCGGCGGTCCGGTGTGGCCGCCGATCGAGCCGCCGACAGCGGTGCCCGTCGAGGACGGCCTGCTCGTCGTCGTGGGCGGACCAGAGCTGGATCCGGTGCTCTCCGGCCGCCGTCGCCAGCCCGCGGATGGCCAGCTGCTGATCACCCTGGCCGGTCATCACTGAGTCGAAGATCTTGCGCGCCACCTTCTCGAAGAAGGTGTTCTGCTCCGTGGGCTCGTCGATCGCCTGGTAGGTCTGGTTGAGGAGCACGGGTACGACGTTGCCGGCGTTGAGGGTGACGCCGTTGGTCACCGTCACCGGCCCGGTGCCGCGCATCATCGCGGCCAGCGCGATCGGGTCGACGGACACGACGCCGTCGAGCCGGACTCCCCGCTTGCGCTCGACCATCGCCTTCGCGATCTGTGCGGCCTCCGGGAAGTCCGGGGTGAAGTTGACGTCGCGTGGGTCTGTGGCCGGGGTGGGCCCGTACTGCTGCTGGGTGTCCCGAGGCAGCTTGACCACGGGCTCGGCGAACGCGCCGAGGTCGCTCGTCGACCCCTGCCACCCCATCGTCACCTTGCCGCCCTCGGCGTGCAGGATCGCGAGCGAGCCCGGCAGGCCGCCGGTCGAGCGCAGCTCGGCAGGGTTCTGGATGATCAACAGGTAGTCCCGCGGCTCCTGCTGCCCGAGCATGTCGGGGAGCAGCTCGAAGGCATGAGCGCTGGCCGTGGCCGCCGACTGCGCGCGATCCAGCTGGTCCTGCAGGTCGCCGACGAGGTCGTTGAACGGGAACAGCAGGTCGTCGGATCGCACCCCGGCGAGCCTGGCGTTCGCCTGGTCGATCGAGTCCGCGGCCCGGCGTACGTCGGGAGTCAGGCGTTCGACCTCCGCGAGGTCGATGCGCTGGTCCGTCGGCCGGAAGCGGCCCTCGCTCACCGCCTTGCTCGAGCTCCAGCGCGATCGGGGCGTTCTCCCGGGTAGCGGTGTCGAGAACGTCGGAGACGGTCTGGACGGCGCCGATGTTCCGCCCGACGAACGGGATGTGCCGGGCGAGGTCCCACAGCACCCCGTCGGTGGCGTCGCGCGCCTCGGAGGTCCGCTGCCGCAGGTCGCCGAGGGCTCGGGCGGCGCCGTCGAAGTCCCCGGCCCGGATCCGCTGCTGGACCAGCTCACCGCTGTCGCGCGCGTCGAGCAGAGCGCGCGAGGCCGTCACTGCCTGCCAGGCGAAGATGCCCAGCGCCGACCAGGACGAGGACGACCAGGCCCCACACGATCCGCCGTCGCGAAAAGCCGGGTGAGGTCAGGCTCGGCACGGCAGGAGACTAAGGGACTGAGCCGCGGCTACGCCCGCGAGGCCTGGATCTCGGCGTCCTCCGCGCGGCGGCGGGCCACCGTGACGGCGATCGCGCCCGAGAGCAGGAGCAGGATGCCACCGGCGAGGAAGAGGGAGTTCGGCCCGCCGGTGCTCGGCAGGTGCGAGCCGCCGGTCGGTGGCGACACGGCACTGCTCTGCGGCAGCACGGTGATGATGATCGTCCGCTGCCACGCGGCCGCGGTACGGGCGGCCGGGGTCGGCTTCTCCTCGGCGTCGTACACGCAGGTGCCGGTCAGCGGGATCTTCGTGACCTTGCTGACGGCCGGTGCCGTGTAGGTGGTCTGGAAGGCCGCGTTGGGCGCCTCGTGCCCGGCGCGGTTCTGGCCGTTCCACTCGAGGGCCCAGTCGCAGGTGACGTTGCCCGTCGCGGTGGCGGTGAAGGTCTGGCCGCCGTAGAGCACCGATCGGTTCGTGTCCAGCTTGAAGCTCAGCTCGGGGTATGCCTGCGCCGGAGTCAGCGACCCCACGACCGCCAGGACGGCGATCAGCGCGGCGAACGCCGCGACGCCGAGTGACGCCCACTTCTTCATCTTCGGCTCCCAGAACGTCGTTGACGCACGTGCCGACCCGCCCCCCGAGGCCGGTGAATGTCTGCTCAACGACGGCGTCCGAGCGAGGTTACGCAGGAAACAGGAAAACACCACTGTGACGAGGTGTGAGACGCCGAACCTGCACGAATTGGGTGTATAAGGCAGTCTTGGCCGCGCAGGTCGCGCGCCGTACGCGTCCGGATGCGCCCACCCACGACATCGGAGACAGACATGTTCAAGGTCATGACGGCCGCCGTCGGGGCGCTGCTCCTGGTGGCTCTGACCGCGTGCGGCTCGGGCAAAGCGGATAAGAAGGACACGATCTCGCTGTCGAAGGACGAGAAGACCGCGGTCGCCAGCCTGCAGAAGGCGTTCACCGAGTCGACGACCGGGGGGATGTCGACGGCGGACGCGAACTGCGTCGCCAGCCACTTCGTGGACAGCGTGGGGCTGGCGAAGCTGAAGGCCGCCCAGCTGCTCACCGACACCTACGAGATCAACACCTCGGGGAGCCCCAGCTTCGACGCCGACACCGCCGGCAAGTTCGCCGACTCGCTCCTGGAGTGCGTCGACTACCAAAAGCAGCTCGCCGAGGAGACCGCGAAGACCGACAGCACGATCGACCAGGCGAAGTTCCAGGCCTGCCTCGAGGACAAGCTCCCGGACTCGCTGGTCAAGAAGATGCTCGTGGCCGCCCAGACCAGCTCCAGCGACGCCACCGCCATCGGCGCCCAGGGCAACAAGGCCCTGACCGACTGCAAGTCGGCGGCCAAGAAGAAGTAGGCGGGGCCGTGCCCCGGCGAGACACGAGCTGGAGCACGACACGACGAGGTTGAGCGAGCCCGTGGGCCCGCGAGCCCGCGACAGCGGTGCGAGACCTACGCCGCGACGACCGAGACCACCCGGGACCGCACCTCGGGAACGGCCCAGTCACCTGCCGTGCGCACCAGGCGCGCACCGGACCAGCACAGCATCGGCACCGCCACCAGGACCGCCAGCCAGCCGTCGGGGGCCAGCGCGGTCGCGGAGAAGATCAGCCCGACGATGGTGGTGCGCATGGCGAGCCGGGCGCTGTACCCGGCCATCACCACCGGCGGCGCCGGCGTCGCCCGGGCACTGCGCATGTCGGTGGAGAAGGGCCGCTCGACCGACCAGCGCATCGACGCCGTGACCACCTGAGCCGCGACCACGACCGTGGCGGCAAGGGCCGAGGCCAGCTCGGCCGAGGTCGGCACGCCGGCCCGCATCGCCGCCAGCAGCAGCGTGAAGGCTGCCGCCGAGACGAGCACCTCGAAGAGGACGATCACCTTCGCGTAGAACGCGAGGGCGGCCGAGACCGGGAGGCTGTCGCGCCACAGCGCGCCGCGTCCGTCCAGGCACCAGCTGTTCACGCCGAACAGCAGCGCCCCACCTGACGCCACCAGTCCGGGAAGGATCGTCACCATGTTCCACTCGAGCTGTCCGGCCACCGCGACCAGGCCCGGCATGGACGCCAGGACCAGCAGACCGCGCCGCAGCGGGACCGACCTCCAGATCGAGGCGCGGTCGACACTGACGATGGCGCGCAGGTCGCTGGTCGGGTTCGGGCGCGGCTCGATGTGACCGGACTCCAGTCGGAGCTCCTCGCGCAACGGGCGATGCAGTGCCCACCGGGCCGGCCCGAGACCGGCGACGGTCGCGACGATCGCCATCAGCAGCAGGACGCCGCTGTAGACCGCCCAGGAACCCCAGGCCTCCGACGTCCCGTACGCCGCAGCAAAGTAGACCCGCACGGTCGGGCTGTGGTCCAGCAGCGGCACGAACTGGTGGGTCAGCACCAGGACGATCATCGCCGCGAGCGCCACGCCGGCGAGGAGTCGGGCGACCAGGATGCCGTGCGCGCCGCGCCGGAGGCCCTCGAACACCCATCCGACCGCCTGCCCGGCTGCCGTCGAGAATGCGATCCAGACGAGCACGGGCAGCGCGCTCGCGGCCAGGGCGTGCGAGCCGACGACGTAGGCCGTCATGCCCAGTACCGTCCACGCCTGGATCAGCCACGCGATGTTCAACGGCGCCAGCAGCAGCGCACCGAAGTGCTCGGTGACTGTCGAGATCGGGAAGGCGACGGCCTGCTCGCGCGGCACCACCTCGCGGCCGCCTCCCGAGGCGATCGCCGCGAGGACGGCGAGCACCAGGAAGCCCAGGTAGAGCGACGGCAGGATCGCCACGAACTGGTTCGCGTGCCGACCCTGCAGCGGCTCCTTCAGGTACGCCGGAACGACGATCACCGCGACGGTGACCGCGACGACCACGACCACGACGATGCGCAGGCGGCGGCGCACCCGGTCGAGCCAGGCCGGCGGCTCGGAAGGCGAGCAGCGACCGCAGATCGGCCAACCCGCGCCGAACCTCAGTCCAGGAGTGCTCGGTAGGCACGCGCCCCCGCCTCCCCGACGAGCGCATCGGCCTCCATCGCCGCGACCGCGGAGCCGCCCCGCATCACCAGGGCGTCGTCGCACGCCTGCATCGCGAGGTCGCGCAGGTGGGTCGAGATCAGTACCGCGGCGCCGCGTGCCTTGGCATCGTCGATGACCTGCAGCGTGGCCTCGACCCCGAGCGGGTCGACCCCGTCGAACGGCTCGTCGAGGAGCAGCACGCCGGGCCGGTGGAACGAGGCGAGGACGACCGACAGCCGCCGGCCCATGCCGTGGCTGAAGCCGCCGGTCACCCGATGCGCCGCGTCGCCGAGCTCGAACCGCTCGAGGAGGTCCTGGGCACGTGTCTCCCACCCCTGCATCCGACGGAGCCGGGCGGCGAGCTGCAGGTGCTCCCAGGGCGTCGCACGCGGGACCAGACCGCCGACGTCAGGGCAGTAGCCCGTCGACCGCTTGACGGTCAGCGGGTCGGAGGCGACGTCGACACCGTCGACGTGGACCTCACCGGCGGTCGGCGGGATGACCCCGGCGAGCACACGCATCGTGGTCGACTTGCCGGCGCCGTTGCGCCCCAGCAAGGCGGTCGCGCGCCCGGCGTACGCCGAGATGTCGATGCCGCGCACGGCCTCCACCGCCCCGAACCTGACCCACAGCGAGCGGACGCGGATCCGCTCCGGCGGGCGCACGGGCAGGTCGGTCACGCCTGCATTCTCCCCGACCCGCTCCTGGAACCGCAGGGGAACGTCCGAATTGTCCGCTAGCGCACACCCGCTGGTCCGGACCGCCGAGGCGTCACTTCTTCCCTCGAAAACGCCGTCGAGGCGTCACCAGAGTGCTCCTCGTGACGCCTCGACGTGTTCTGCAGGGAAAGTGGCGACGCCTCAGCGGGTGAGTCTTGTGCAGGAACTGACGCCTCGGCGGGTCGGTCAGGCGGGGAAGGTGCCGCCCTTCTCGGCGACCTCGACCAGGCTGGCCGGCGGCTCGAAGCGCTCGCCGTACTTCGCGGCGAGCTCGCGGGCCCGGGCGACGAAGCCGGCCGGACCACGACCGGTCTTGCCCTCGAAGCCGTTGATGTACTGGACCGCGCCACCGGTGATCGCCGGGAAGCCGATGCCGAAGATCGAGCCGATGTTGGCCTCGGCGGCGGAGTGCAGCACACCCTCGTCGAAGCACTTGACCGTCTCGATCGCCTCGACGACCAGCTGCCGGTCGGCGATGTCCTCGAACGGGATCTGCTCCTCGGCCGGCGGGAACGCCTCGCCCAGGCCCTCCCAGAGGCCGAGCCGGTTGCCGCTCTCGTCGTAGGAGTAGAACCCGGCTCCCTTGAGCTTGCTGGAGCGGCCGAGCTCGATCATCGTGTCGATGACCTGCTCGGACGGGTGCGCGACCCAGGTGCCACCGTCGCGCTCAACGGCGTCCTTCGAGGCCTTGCGGATCTTGTACATCAGCTCCATGTTCAGCTCGTCGCTGATCTGGAGCGGGCCCACGGGGTAGCCGGCCATCGTCGTCGCCCGCTCGATGCTCATCGGGCGCGACGCCCTCGGCGAGCATCGAGATGCCCTCGTTGATCTGGGTGCCGATGACCCGCGAGGTGAAGAAGCCGCGGCTGTCGCTGACCACGATCGGGGTCTTCCGGATCAGCTGGACGATGTCGATCGCCTTGGCCGTGGTCTCGTCGGAGGTCTCCGCGCCGCGGATGATCTCCACCAGCGGCATCTTGTCGACCGGGGAGAAGAAGTGCAGGCCGATGAAGTCCGCCGGCCGATCGACGCCGGCCGCGAGCTCGGTGATCGGCAGCGTCGAGGTGTTCGAGCACAGCAGCGCGTCGGCGTTGATGTGCTCGGCGATCTCGGCGAAGACCTGGTTCTTCAGCGACGGGTCCTCGAACACCGCCTCGATGACCAGGTCGCAGCCCTTCGCGTCGGCCGGGTTGTCGGTCGGCAGGATCCGGTTGAGCAGCTCGTCGGACTTCTCCGGTCGTCGAGCCTGCCGCGCGAGACCGCCTTCTCGTTGATCTTCTCCGAGTAGGCCTTGCCCCGCTGCGGCCGCCTCGAGCGAGACGTCCTTGAGCACGACCTCCAGGCCGGCCCGGGCGCACACGTAGGCGATGCCGGCGCCCATCATCCCGGCGCCGAGGACGAGGACCTTGGTGGGCTGGAACTTCTCGACGCCCTGCGGGCGCAGCGAGCCGGAGTTGATCGTGCTGCAGGTCGAAGAAGAACGCCTGGATCATGTTCTTGGCGTTCTGACCGGTGACCAGTGAGGTGAAGTACCGCGACTCGATCGTGCCGGCGTTCTCGAAGTCGACCTGGGCGCCCTCGACGGCTGCCGCCATGATCGCCTCGGGGGCCGGGCATGCGGACTCCCTTGAGCTGCTTGCGCAGCGTCGCCGGGAAGGCCGGGAGCATCTGGCGAGCGCCGGGTGCGACGGCGTGCCGCCGGGCATCTTGTAGCCCTGCTGGTCCCACGGCTGTGCCTTCGCCGCGTCGTTGTCCTTGTTGTCCAGCGACCCACTGCTTCGCCGCGGCGAGCAGCTGGCCTCGGGCTGCGACGATCTCGTGCGACCAGGCCCTTGGCCTGCGCGGCCTCGGGCTTGTAGCGCTGGCCCTGGAGCAGCACGTCCATCAGTGCGGACTGGATGCCGAGCAGCCGGACGGTGCGGGTCACGCCGCCGCCTCCGGGCAGCAGCCCGAGGGTCACCTCGGGCAGGCCGATCTCGTAGCGGCCGGCGGCGGCGATCCGGTGGTTGAACGCCAGCGCGATCTCCAGGCCACCGCCGAGCGCGGCGCCGTTGATCGCTGCCACGGTCGGGACGCCGAGCCGCTCGATCCGGCGCAGCTGCGGCCTTGATCGCCTGGCTCTTCTCGAAGATCTCCTGCGCCTGGTCCGACCGGACCGACTGCAGGTCCTCCAGGTTGCCGCCGGCGAAGAAGGTCTTCTTCGCCGAGGTGACCACCACGCCGGTGATCGAGTCCAGCTCGCCCTCCAGCCGGGCGACGGCGTCCTCCATGGAGCGGCCGTAGAGCTCGTTCATGGTGTTCGCGCTGGCGGTCGGGTCGTCCAGCGTGAGGACGACGATCCCGTCGGCGTCCTTCTCGTAGCGCACTGCCCCGTTTTCGATAGCACTGTCAGTCATGATGTTTCCTTCTCGAAGTCTCTGGTTGCCTCGGCGGGTACGTCGCCGCGTCTCGATGCGCTCTTCGCGATTCGTTCCTCACTCGCGATCGCTCACTCGACGACCGATGAACGAGCGTGAGCTCGTTCCTCGCTCACACTCGTTCGACGATGGTGGCGATGCCCATGCCACCGCCGACGCACAGCGTGGCCAGGCCTCGGCGCAGGTCGCGCCGCTCGAGCTCGTCGATCAGCGTGCCGAGGATCATCGCGCCGGTCGCGCCGAGCGGGTGGCCCATCGCGATCGCACCGCCGTTGACGTTGGTGATCTCGTCGGTGATGCCCAGGTCCTTCATGAACCGCATCGCGACCGCGGCGAAGGCCTCGTTGATCTCGAACAGGTCGATGTCGCCGACCTCGAGACCCGCCTTGGCCAGCGCCTTGCGGGCGGCCGGAGCCGGGCCGGTGAGCATGATCGTCGGGTCCGCGCCGGACACGGCCGTGGCGATGATCCGAGCCCGCGGGGTGAGGCCGAGGTCGGTCGCCGACCTGCTCGTTGCCGATCGCCACCAGAGCGGCGCCGTCGACGATGCCCGAGCTGTTGCCGGCGTGGTGGACGTGGTTGATCTTCTCGACCCAGTGGTACTTCTGCAGGGCGACGTCGTCGAAGCCGAGGTCGCCGTGCGATCTGGAAGCGACGGCTTGAGCCCGGCCAGCGCCCTCGACCGTCGTACCGGGCCGGATGAACTCGTCCTTGTCGAGCACGGTCAGGCCGTTGAGGTCCCTGACCGGGATCACCGAGTTGTCGAAGTAGCCGTTGGCCTGGGCCTTCGCGGCGCGGGCCTGCGACTCGGCGGCGAAGGCGTCGACGTCCTCGCGGCCCCAGCCCTCGAGGGTGGCGATCAGGTCCGCGCCGATGCCCTGCGGGCACGAACGAGGTCTGCGAACGCGGTGTGCGGGTCCGATGCCCAGGCGCCGCCGTCGGAGCCCATCGCCACCCGCGACATCGACTCGACGCCGCCGGCCAGGATCAGGTCCTCGAATCCGCCGCGGACCCGGCCCTGCTGCCTGGTTGACCGCCTCGAGCCCGGAGGCGCAGAAGCGGTTGAGCTGGACGCCGGCGACGGTCTCGGGAAGGCCGCCGGCGAGGGCCGCGGTCTTGGCGATGTCGCCACCCTGGTCGCCGATCGGGGAGACCACGCCGAGGACGAGGTCGTCGACCCGGTTCGGGTCGAGGTTCGGGTTGCGCTCCTGGATCGCGTCGAGCAGGCCGACGACCAGGTCGACCGGCTTGGTGCCGTGCAGCGACCCGTCCTTCTTGCCCTTGCCCCGCGGGGTGCGGATGGCGTCGTACACCAGCGCTTCAGGTTGTGCCATGAGAAGTCCCAACTCGGTCGGTGGAGCGTGGATCAGAGCCGTCGCCATTGTGACAGTAGAACTGTCAACGTCAATGGTGGCCCGGCATGTGGGCTACCTCACCCCGGACCGGGTCTCTCGGACCGGCGCCGCGGGACCAAGGACTCCGCCGCGCGGCTCCCGCTCGGCCCTACCCTCGAGGTACGACGGCAGGAGGTGCCCCATGAGCGACGAGGAGCCGATCGGCGTGATGACCAGCGAGGAGTGCTGGGACATGCTGCGGGCCAACGAGTTCGGCCGGCTCGCCTTCCACCTCGCGCGGCGAGGTGCACCTCGACCCCGGTGAACTACGCCGTCGACCACGACACCCTGCTGTTCCGCACCGCCGAGGGCAGCAAGCTGCTCGGCGGTGGAGATGAACGCCGACGTGGCCTTCGAGATCGACGAGTTCGACGAGCACCACGCCCGCAGCGTGTGCATCCGCGGCGTCGCCCGCCATCTCGGCGAGGACGAGGAGCACCGCGCGGAGAACGTGCCGCTGCGGCCGTGGGTGCCGACGCTGAAGTACGACGTCGTCGAGATCCGGCCCACCGAGATCAGCGGGCGCGCCTTCGAGCTCAGCCGCCCCTGGCTGCACATGATCCCCGAGCGCCGACGTCGAGGGCTGAGCTCCCGTCAGGCGGCCGCTGCGACGGACGCTCGGTTCGCGGCGCGCTTGTCCATCGCGACGATCGCGCGGCGCACCTTCGGGCCGCCGGTGGTCATCTTGTACAGCTTGACCAGCTGGCTGGGCGGTTGCCGGACGGTGGTGTCCGCGAGCCACCCGTTGGGCAGCGAGAGCCGCACGACCTTGTGCCAGGCGGAGTAGCAGCTGCTTCGGGAACGGCGCGGTGTGGTAGTTCAGGCCGTACTTGTCGAACAGCGTCCCGCACCTTCGGCGCGATCTCGGCGTACCGGTTGCTCGGCAGGTCCGGGAACAGGTGGTGCTCGATCTGGTGGCTGAGGTTGCCACTCATGAGGTGCATCGCCTTGCCGCCGGAGATGTTCGCGGCGCCGAGCATCTGGCGCAGGTACCACTCGCCCTTGGTCTCGCCGTCGATCGAGCGCTTCTCGAAGGTCTCGACGCCCTCGGGGAAGTGCCCGCACAGGATGATCGAGTTGCTCCACAGGTTGCGCACGACGTTGGCGGTGAAGTTCGCCGCCAGGGTGGGCAGGAACGAGCCCGTCGGCAGCGACAGCGCCGGGTGGACCAGGTAGTCCTTGGTCGCCTGCTTGCGGATCTTGCGCAGCACGCCCTTGAGCCGGCGCTGGAACTCCGGGTCCTTGGTCTTCTTCTTCTTGATCGTCGCGCCGAGCTCGAGGTCGTAGGCCGCGATGCCGTACTCGAAGAAGACCGCGTTGATGAAGTTCCACAGCGGCTGGCCGAGGTACATCGGGTGCCAGGGCTGCTCCTCGTCGACGCGCGCGATGCCGTAGCCGAGGTCGTTGTCCTTGCCGATCACGTTCGTGTAGGTGTGGTGCAGCTCGTTGTGCGAGTGCTGCCAGTCCTTGGCGGGCGTCGCCATGTCCCACTCCCAGGTCGTGGAGTGGATCTTCGGGTCACGCATCCAGTCCCACTGGCCGTGCAGCACGTTGTGCCCGATCTCCATGTTCTCCAGGATCTTGGCGACGCTCAGGCCGGCGGTGCCGACCAGCCAGGCCGGCGGGAAGATCGAGGCGAGCAGCACGACGCGGCTGCCGAGCTCGAGCGAGCGCTGGGTCTTGATCAGCTTCCGGATGTACGCCGCGTCGTCGGCACCGCGCGAGTCGATGACCTCCTGGCGGATCGCGTCGAGCTCCTTGCCGAGCTGCTCGATGTCCGCAGGCGTCAGGTGGGCGATCGGGCTGTCGGCTCTTCTTCTGGATCGTGGTCATCGGGTCCTCCCGGTCGGGTCGGTCAGCGGTCGAAGGTGCACGGGCCGGCGGCCGCGTTGATGCAGGTCTGGACGAGGACGCCGCCGGGGTCGGTCTCGCCGGGGACGGCGGTGGTGAGGTCGCCGCTGCGCAGGTCGCGCACGGCGCCGCTGAGCAGCGGGGTCACGCAGCTGTAGCAGACGCCCATCCGGCAGCCGGACGGCATCAGCACGCCGGCGTCCTCGCCGGCACTCGAGGATCGGGGTGCTGCCGTCGGCCTCGACCACGGTGCCGCTGCGACCGAAGGTGACCTCGCCGCCCTCGCCGGCGACCACGCGTGCGGACCCGGAACTGCTCGGTGAACAGCGGCAGGCCGGCGCCGCTCGTGGTGCTCCTCGAGCGCGTCGAGCAGGCCGGCCGGGACCGCAGGCGTACGTCGTGCGCTCGGCCAGGTCGGGCACCAGGGTCGCGCAGGTCGGCGACGTCGAGGACGCCGTGCACGTCGTCGTACCGGGCGACCAGGCGGATCGCGCCGGCGGCGTCGAGTGCCCTCGAGGTCGCGCAGGAAGATCGAGTCCGGCTCGCTCGGGCGCGACGTGGACGCACGACGATGTCCAGCCGTCGCCCGGCTGCGAGCTTGTCGAGCCGCAGCACACCCTCGTCGGTCGCGGGGAACAGGTTGCGCAGCATCCCGATCACCGGCGTGACGCCGGAGCCGGCCGTGACGAAGAGCAGTCTGGTCGCGACAGCTTCCGCCGCGAGGTCGGGCAGCACGAAGTCGCCGGTCGCCTGCTCGAGGTGCACCAGCGTGCCGGGCCGGGTGCGGTGGACGAGGTAGGGGCTCACGGTGCCGCCGGGCGACCGCCTTGACGGTGATCGAGATGTGGCCGTCGCGGCGCGGCCCGTGGGTCAGGGAGTACGCCCGCCACTGCCGGACGCCGTCGACGTCGATCGCCGACCCGGACGTACTGCCCGGGCACGTGGCCGGCCCAGTCGGCGCCCGGGCGGATCACCAGGGTGGCGGCGTCGCGGGTCTCGGGGACCACCTCGACGACCTGGCCGCGCAGCGGCGCACCCCGGCGCAGCGGGCGGAAGAGATCGAGGTAGTCGTCGGGCAGCAGCGGCGTGGTCGCCGCCTCGGCGAACCGGACCAGATCGTCACCGAGGCTGCGGCGCAGCGGGCGTGCTCCGCCGGGCGGGCGATCGTGTCGGTCATGACGCTAGTTTGACTGCGCCGCAGTGCCAAAGAGATGACCAAAGAGCGTGAATCGAGCGGGTACTCTTGTTCGTGATGAACAAAAAGGTGCCACAGTGAGCCCCCGTCGGCAGGAGATGGCGCTGCGGCTGCCGCCGGATGTGGTCGTCGGTCATGCGCCGCGACATCACCGGCGTCGCCGAGCAGGTCGTCGCCGCGGTGATCAACGAGGTGCCCAGCTACAGCGACCCGTTCCGCGGCCAGATGGGCCGCAACATCGAGGTGGCGGTCGAAGGTCGCGCTCGAGGGCTTCCTCGACCTGGCCGCGCGGCGGGAGGGGATCGACGCCGGCGACCAGATCGAGTCGGTGCTCGACGCGGCGTACGCGCTGGGCCGCGGCGAGGCCCGCAGCGGTCGCAGCATGGACGCGCTCGCCCGCGCCTACCGCGTCGGCGCCCGGGTCGCCTGGCGCGAGATGAGCGAGGCCGCGGTGGCGGCAGGCCTGTCCGCGACGCACGACCGCGCGGTTCGCCGAGCTCGTGTTCGCCTACATCGACGAGCTGTCCGACGCCAGCGTCACCGGCCACGCCGACGAGCTGGCGACCTCGGGCCGGCTGCGGCAGCGACGGCTCGAGCGGCTCGCGGTGCGGCTGCTCGAGGGAGCGCCGGAGGCCGAGCGTCGTCGGTGCTGCCGAGCGCGCGGACTGGGCCCCGCCGACGTCGCTGGTCGCGGTGATCCTGCCCGAGGACAAGGTCCGCCCGGTGATCGGCCGACTCGACGGCCAGACCCTGCAGCTCTCCGAGGACGCCCCCAGCCTCGACATCGAGAGCGGCCTGACGGTGCTGCTCGTGCCGGTCGCGTCCGCGAAGCGCGCGCGCGGCGCTGCTCCTCCGGGTGCTGCGCGACTCCGGCGCCGTCGTCGGACCGACACGTCCGTGGACCGCGTGCGGTCGTCGTACCGGCGCGCGCTGCGGGCCCAGCGCCTCGGCTACGTGCTCGGACACCGAGACCCATCTCGCCGAGCTGGTCCGCACCGCCGACGCCGACGCGCTCGACGACCTGCGCGCGCGGGTGCTCGCGCCCCTGCGGGACGTGCGCGCCCGCCTCCGCCGAGAAGCTCACCGAGACCCTGGCCGCCTGGCTGCGCCACCAGGGCCGCCGCGACGAGGTCGCAGCCGCGCTGTTCGTGCACCCGCAGACCGTGCGCTACCGGATGGGCCAGCTCCGCGACCTGTACGGCGACCGGCTCACCGACCCGGCGTTCGTGCGGGACGCGACGATCGCGCTCGCCTGATCGCGCAGCAGCCGAGCTTCCCGACCGGGACCGCAGGCACGTCAGGCCTGAACCGCGGCACCCGCCTCGATCAGCGCGTCGACGTCGTCGATCCCCCAGGCGGCCAGCGCCTCCCGGGTGTGCGCGCCGGCCTTCGCGGCCGGGGGGAGGCCGAGGG
The DNA here is from genome assembly GCA_963731485.1 of uncultured Actinomycetota bacterium. Classification (GTDB taxonomy): domain Bacteria; phylum Actinomycetota; class Actinomycetes; order Propionibacteriales; family Nocardioidaceae; genus Marmoricola. The sequence goes on along the minus strand of CAVSVQ010000004.1, from coordinate 729,715 downwards.
ACGCCTCGGTGCGGGAGAAGCGCGGGCGCCGGAGCCGGCTGCACGAGGCCGTCCTTCTCGACGAACGTGCCGCGCCCCGTCGATGTGCGGGTGCCGGACCGCCTCGCTCATCGGCAGGATCGGCGCGACGCAGGCGTCGGTGCCGTCGAAGACCGCCGACCACTCCGCCTGCGTCCGCTCCTTGAAGCGTCGCGGCGATGACCGCGCGCAGCTCCTCGACCCGGTCGAAGTCGTAGCGGTCCGGCGCGACGTCGCGGATCCCGAGCAGGTCGACGAACACCTCGTAGAACTGCGGCTCGAGCGGCGCCCACCGACATGTGCTTGCCGTCGGCGGTCTCGTAGATGTCGTAGTACGGCGCACCGCCGTCGAGCAGGTTCGCCGCCCGCTCCTCCTTGAAGGTGCCGCTGGCGAGGAACGCCGCGCCCATCGCGTTGAGGCTGGCGGTGCCGTCGACGATCGCGGCGTCGACCACCTGGCCCTGCCCGCTCACCCGGGCCTCGAGCAGCGCGGCGAGGACCCCGATCACCAGGTACGTCGACCCGCCGCCGAAGTCGCCGACCAGGTTCGTCGGGAACTGCGGCTTGTCCTTGACCTGGCCGAGGCCGAAGAGGGTGCCGGTGATCGCGATGTAGTTCATGTCGTGGCCGGCGGCGTGCGCCCACGGCCCGGTCTGGCCCCACCCGGTCATCCGGCCGTAGACCAGCCGCGGGTTGCGGGCCAGGCACTCCTCCGGGCCGATGCCGATCCGCTCGGTGACACCGGGTCGCATCCCCTCGACAGCACGTCGGCGTCCTCGACGAGGTCGAGCACGGTCGCCACCGCGTCGGGGTTCTTGAGGTCGAGCGCGACGCTGGGCCGGCCCCGGTTGAGCAGGTCGTGCGAGCCTCCGGTGAGCAGCTGCCCGCCCGGTCGCTCGATCCGGATCACGTCGGCGCCGAGGTCGGCGAGCAGCATGCAGGCGTGCGGGCCCGGGCCGATGCCGGCGATCTCGACGACCTTGACCCCGCGCAGCGGACCGGTGCCCTGACCGAGTGCGTAGCTCATGCGCGGATCATGACAGATCCACTGTCACGGTCGAGGCACCGTCCGCTCAGTGCGTCGCGTGCACGACCGCCTGGCTCCGCCATCTCCAACCCTGCCACCTGGCCGGCGACCCCGGCCACCCGGATCGTCGATCGCGATCCAGTGCACCCACGCCCCGCAGGGGGTGGTGACCCAGGCCACGTATGCAACTAGTTGCATATGCGCCCTCCAGCGGCACAGTGCTGCGGTGGCCCTCGAACATGCTCTGCTGGTCTCGCTCAGCGAGCGGCCTGCCGCGGGGCTGGAGCTGGCGCGCCGGTTCGACCGCTCGATCGGCTTCTTCTGGAGCGCGACCCACCAGCAGATCTACAAGGTGCTGCGCCGGATGGAGGACGACGGCTGGGTCACCGCCCGCGTCGTCGGCCAGTCGGGTCGGCCCGAGAAGCGGGAGTACTCCGTCACCGACCTCGGCCGCAAGGTGCTCGCCGACTGGATCGCCACGACGACCCCCCGGCCGGCGTTCCGCAGCGAGATCGCGGTGAAGATGCGCGGGGCGTCGTACGGCGACCGCGCAGCCCTGCTCGCCGACGTCGCCGAGCTCGTCGCCGACCACCGCGCCCGGCTCGCCCACTACGAGGCGACTGGCCACCCGCGACTACCCCGACCCCGACCGACTGACCGGGCAGGACCTCGACACCTACCTCGTCCTGCGCGGCGGCATCCTCCAGGAGACCTTCTGGATCGCCTGGCTGACCGAGTACCTGGAGGCTCACTCGTGACTGCGTACCCCCACCTGCTCTCGCCGATCACCCTCGGCGACCTCACCCTGCGCAACCGCGCGGTGATGGGCTCGATGCACACCGGCCTGGAGGACCACTTCTGGGACGTGCCGAAGCTTGCGGCGTACTTCGCGCGAGCGGGCAGCCGGCGGCGTCGGCCTGATCATCACCGGCGGCTACGCGCCCAACAAGCGCGGCTGGCTCAAGCCGTTCGCCAGCGAGATGACCACCCGGCTGCAGGCCCAGCGGCACCGCCAGGTCACCGACGCGGTGCACGAAGTGGGCGGCGCGATCGCGCTGCAGGTGCTGCACGCCGGCCGCTACGGCTACACACCGTTCTCGGTGTCGGCGAGCGCGATCAAGGCGCCGATCAACCCGTTCCGACCGAGCGCGTTGTCCACCAAGGGCGTCGACCAGACCGTCAGCGACTTCGCCCGCGCAGCCGGCCTCGCGCAGAAGGCGGGGTACGACGCCGTGGAGATCATGGGCTCCGAGGGCTACCTGATCAACCAGTTCCTCGCCGAGCGCACCAACGAGCGCACCGATGCCTGGGGCGGCACCGCGGCCCGGCGGATGCGCTTCCCCGTCGAGATCGTGCGCCGCACCCGCGAGACCGTCGGAGAAGGCTTCCCGATCATCTACCGGATCTCGCTGCTCGACCTCGTCGAGGGCGGTCAGACCTGGGACGAAGTGCTCGAGCTCGCCTGCCTGGTCGAGGACGCCGGCGCGACCGTGCTGAACACCGGCATCGGCTGGCACGAGGCCCGGGTCCCGACGATCATCACGCAGGTGCCGCGCGGCGCCTGGACCTGGGCGACCGCACGGCTGAAGAAGGAGGTCGCGATCCCGGTCTGCGCGTCGAACCGGATCAACACCCCGCAGCTCGCCGAGCAGGTGCTCGCCGACGGCGACGCCGACCTGGTCTCGATGGCCCGCCCGCTGCTGGCCGACCCGGAGTTCGTCGACAAGGCCGCGGCCGGGCGCGCCGACGAGATCAACACCTGCATCGCCTGCAACCAGGCCTGCCTGGACCATGTCTTCGCCAACAAGGCGGCCTCCTGCCTGGTCAACCCGCGGGCGTGCCGGGAGACCGAGATCGTCCTGACTCCGGTCATGCGTCCGCGCGAGGTGGCCGTCGTCGGCGCCGGCCCGGCCGGGCTGTCGGCGGCGGTGTCGCTCGCCGAGGCCGGCAACAAGGTCACCTTGTTCGAGAGGAACCCGCACCTGGGCGGGCAGTTCCGCCTCGCCATGCAGGTCCCGGGGAAGGAGGACTTCGCCGAGACGCTGCGCTACTTCACCCGGCGCCTGGAGGTGCTCGGCGTCGACGTCCGGCTCTCCACCGAGCGCCTCGGCCGCTGCGCTCGCGGACTTCGACGAGGTCGTGGTCGCCACCGGCGTGACCCCCCGCGTGCCGGCGATCCCCGGGATCGACCACCCGAAGGTGTTGCTCTACTCCGACGTGCTCGACGGCTCGGTGGTGCCCGGAGAGCGCGTCGCGGTCATCGGCGCCGGCGGCATCGGCGTCGACGTGTCGGTCTTCTTGACCCACGCCCCGGAGACGGCCGACGAGTGGCTCGCGCACTGGGGCGTCGGTGACCCGGAGACCGATCGCGGCGGCCTGACCGAGCCGACGCCGCGGCGGTCGCCGCGCGAGGTCACCCTGATCCAGCGCAAGACGTCCATGATCGGCAAGGACCTCGGCAAGACCTCGGGGTGGGCGCACCGCGCCGTGCTCAAGCAGTGCGGCGTGAGGCTGGTCCGCGGTGCGACGTACGACCTGGTCGACGACCGCGGCCTGCACCTGACCGTGGACGGTGAACCGCGGGTGCTCGACGTCGATCACGTCGTCGTGTGCGCGGGCCAGGAGTCCGTGCGCGGCCTGTACGACGAGCTGGTGGCGGCGGGACGGCTGGTGCGGGTGATCGGCGGCGCCGACGTGGCCGCCGAGCTGGATGCCAAGCGTGCGATCGAGCAGGGTGTCCTGCTGGCGGCGGGCTGAGCTCACGAGGCGTCTCGGGCACGGACACCCGAACGCCCGGCACGCGAGCTGCGTGCCGGGCGTCCGGAAGGGAAGGAACTGCAGCGAGCCTCAGATCGGCAGGGAACCGAGGCCGGTGCAGAGCTGGACGAGCTGGCCGGTCGGGTCCTGAGCGGCGATCTGGTCGCAGATCTCCTCGAGGGTGCCGCCGATCAGGCCGCCGTCACCCGAGGGCAGGCCCGGGAACGAGGCGCTGCCCAGCGCGGAGCAGACCTGGCTGAACTGCCCGGTCGGGTCCTGCGAGGCGAGCTGGGTGCAGAGCGCGGCCGGGTCGGTCCCGGTCGGAGCGCTGCCGGCGAGCTGGCCGAGCAGGTCGCAGAACGCCTGCGCACCTGCCGCGAGCTGGCCGGTCGGGTCCTGCGAGGTGATCTGGCCGGCGGCCGACAGGCACTGCTCGGTCACCGGGTTCGTGGTCGGTGCAGGGGCGGGAGCCGGCGCGGGAGCCGGAGCCTGGGACCGGTTCGCGCAGGCGCTGTACGCGGCCCGGGCGTTCCGCAGGGCCCGGCGGTCGCGCTTGAGGTGCCGCTTGGCCTTCTTCACCGCCTTGTGGTGGTGGTGCCGCTTGGCCTTCTTCAGCTTCTTCTTGTCCTTCTTGACGTGGTGGTGGGCCTTGGCGACCTGCGCCCGCTGGCTCGAACACGACGTCACGGACGACGCGGCGTCCGCCGCGCTCGTGAATGCGGTCACGCCGAGGCTCAGGGCCAGGGTGACCAGGATCGCCAACGCGATCCGACCGGTCTGCTTGAACACTGCCGTTCTCCCGTTCTGTGCGAAATGTCTTGAAGACACTGGTTTGTCACCCGAGGACATGTGACTCAACGCACAAAACGGACAGTGGTTACGGCCGGGTTTGCCCGTTTTCGAGATTCAGGACCAACCGCCCTACCTGCGACCGGGCGTCGTGGCAGGCTGACGCCATGAGGTGGTCGATGCCGGTCGCGGTGGTCGCGACTCTGGCCGCCACCGTCGCCTGCGGCACGAGTGCGGCGGACCACGCGACCAGCCTCGCCTCGCAATCCCGGGCCGCAACCACGACCGCAACCACGACCCCGATCGCGCCAGGACGGCGCACGGAGCCACGACGACTCACCACGGGGCACAGCGCCTGGGTCGCGGTCTCGGTGGCACGCCTGTGGCAGTCGCCGTCAGCTCCGTGGCCCGTGGACGCCCCGGCACTGCGGGCCCCGGTGCGGTTCCGCACGTGGTTGCGGCACATGACGCTCTCGCAGCGCCGGGCGCTCGACCGGCGCAGCGACACCGAGACCCTCCTCGGCGACCGGGTGGTCGTCGTACGCCTGCGTCGGCACTGGGCCAAGGTCGTGGTCCCGTCCCAGCCCAGCCAGAAGGACGCCCGCGGCTACCCCGGGTGGGTCCCGCGGCGACAGCTCACCGCACGCAAGCCCGTCGTGACGGCCCAGGTGGCGACCGTGACCAGTCGCACGGCGCGGCTGCGAACCGACGACGCTGCCGCCGACCGCGACGTGGCGATCAGCTTCGGCACCGTCCTGCCCTACCTCGGCCGGACGGGGCGCTTCGCGCGAGTGGTCACGCCGCGCGGTGACACGCGTCGACTCCCGGTCCGCAAGGTCGTCGTGCACGACCGCGGCACCCCGGCGATCGCGCCGAGCCGCGCCAGCCTGGTCAGCACGGCGAAGTCGTTCCTGGGTCTGCACTACCTCTGGGGCGGCCTGTCCGGCTTCGGGCTGGACTGCTCCGGCCTGACCTGGCTGGACTACCGCGTCCACGGGATCCGGATCCCCCGAGACGCGCTCCCCCAGTCCCAGCACGGACGGGTCGTCGGCACCCGCCACCCCGGCGACCTGCTGTTCTACGCCAGCAACGGCCTGGTGCACCACGTATCCATGGACGTCGGCGACGGCCTGATCATCCAGGCGCCGCACACCGGCGCGGTGGTGCGCATCGACCGGTTCTCCGCCCCGCCGCTGCGCAGCGAGTACGCCGGGGCGCGGGGTTACCTGGGGGGCTGACGGCTCCCGCGGTTTCACAACTTCTGTTGTGAAACTGGCGCTTCCCGTACGAAATTTCGTTCCGGAAGCCCCGAAATTCACAACAGCAGTTGTGAATTTGTCAGCGCTCAGGCCGACGCGGGCCCGGGGCGTCGCCGCGAACCGGCCGTGCAGCGCGTTCGCGGGTGGCAACCGGCCTGCGGCACTACCCTGCGAGCGTGACGGAGACGTTCCTGCCTGTGATCACCGGCGTGGTGCTGATGGTGCCGGAGGCGCGGGCGATCGTCCCGACGGCCCACGTCACGATCCTCGCCCCCTTCGGGAAGGACCAGCAGCCGACCCCGGGCGAGCTCGACGACGTCGCTGAGTTCTTCGCCGACCAGACGCCGTTCGACTTCCGGCTGAGCGAGGTCTGCACGTTCCCCGACGGGGTGCGGTACCTGTCACCCGATCCGGCCGCGCGGTTCAGCCGGATGACCCACGCATTGCACCAGCTGTTCCCGGAGTACCCGCCGTACCAGGGCCGTTTCGACATCGTGGTGCCGCACCTGACCATCCCGGACGACGCGGTCGTCGGGGAGCTCCCGATCCAGGCGTACGCGCGCGAGGCGACCCTGGTACGGGTCGAGCACGGAGTGTTCATCGAGCTCGCGTCCTTCCCGCTCGGGACCAGCGCCGCATGAGCTCGCTCACCGCGGCCGGCGTGTGGGTGAACGACGCGAGACGGCCGTTGCTCGAGCCGACGACGGTGACGGTGACGACCGGGGAGATCGTCGCGGTGCACGGCGATCCCGGTCATCGGCACACCCTCCTCGCGTTGGCGCTCGGTGGGCGACTGCGGCTCGACGGCGGGGAGGTGGGGATCGACGGCGACTACTCGCCGGAGACCCGTCAGCGTCAGGTGGCGCTCGTCGACGTACCAGGAGTCAGCGAGCCCGACGAGGTGAGTGCGCTGACCACGATCGTCGGCGAGGAGCTCGCGATGGCCGGCAGGCCGGCGGGCCGACGCCACGTCGACGAGTGGCTGACGACGAACCAGCTGCGACCGCACCGCGACGACCGGATCGAGGACCTCCCACCCGGTCTGCGCACCGTGGCCATGGCGCGACTCGCGTCTTTGCGGCCGGAGGTCTGGTTCCTCGTGCTCGCGCTGCCCGAGCGCAACGGCATCGACCCCGAGGCGTGGGTCGACGGCGCCGCCGCCCTGGCCGAGGCGGGGTTCGGGGTCCTCGCCACGACGTCGACCGGCGTCGCCCGGCACGTCGAGCGCGACCACCCGGCGATCCGCACGGTGGCCTTCGGCAACGCGCAGTTCCACGAGGAGGAGGACGCATGACCTCGATCCGGATGGCCCTCACCGAGCTGCGGCGCCTGACCACCGGCAGGTCTCGGCGCGCATCGCCCTGCTCGCCCTCGCGCTGGTGCCGACGCTGTACGGCGGCCTGTACCTCTACGCCAACCACGACCCGTACGGCAGGCTCGACCGGGTCCCGCCGCCCTGGTCGTCCTCGACACCGGTGCACCACCGACACCGAGGGTCAGCACGATCGACGCCGGACGCGGAGGTCGCCGACGAGCTGGTCCGGGACCAGGCGCCTTCGCCTGGCACCGAGGTCAGTGCGGCGCACGCGCGCGACGGCGTCCGCGACGGCACGCTACGACTTCGGGCTGACCATCCCCGAGCCGACTTCTCCACGGCGCTGACCTCCGCGGCCAGCTACCGACCCGCGCCAGGCGACAGCTGCGGATGACCACCAACGACGCGACTCCTACCTCTCCACCACGATCGCCGACACCGTGACCGGCCAAGGTCCGTGCCGCGATCGCGCAGCGGGTCGGCACGCGAGGCGGCCGAACAGTTCCTGCTCGGGTTCGGCCGAGATCCGCAGCTCCCTCGCCGAGGCTACCGACGGCGCCGGAGACGCTGGCGACGGGCTGACCACCGTCGGCGCAGGCCGCGCACGAGCTGCGCACCGGTGCGCGCGCCTCGCCGACGGGGCGCCGCAAGCTCGACGACCGGCCTCGGCACGCTGCAGACAGCGGACGGCGACGCTGCCCTGCCCAGGCCGACCCGAGCTCGCCGACGGCGCCCGCCAGGTCGCCGCCGGGACGCCCGGGTCTCGGCGTCGGTGCAACCGGCGGCGATACTCGGCGTCCGCCTCCGCACGCCGGTACTGGCGACCCACCGCGTCCAGCTCCAGCAGCGGATGACGGCGACCGGCATGGACGCCACGCAGCAGAGTCAGCTGCTGGCGGTCTACGACGCCCTCGGCAGCCCGGTCGCGCCGGCCGACGCCGCGTCCAGCGGGGCCGCGCCAGCTCGACCGCCTCGCGGCCGGCGCCCGGCAGGTGGCCACCGGGGCCGACGCGCTCGCGGACGGCGCCGCCCTCGCTGGCCGGCGGTGTCTCGGACGCGCACGCCGCGGCGGGCACGCTCGCCGCCGGCGCGGAGAGCCCGCGTCCGGGCCGGCCAGCTCCGCAAGGGCGTGAGGAGGCTGCCGACGGCGTGCGGCACGCTGGCCCGTAGCTCACGCGACGGCGTCGCCCAGATCCCCGCGGTCGGCGACACCACGCGGAGCGGATCGCCGGCACCATCGGCGACCCGGTCGAGGTCAACGACGCGCACCGACCTCGGCCGGCTCCTACGGCGCCGGGCTGGCGCCGTTCTTCATGGCGCTGGCGACGTGGATCGGCGGCTACGTGCTGTTCCTGCTGGTCCGCCCGCTCTCCCGCCGCGCGATGGCCGCCAACCAGACGCCCGTGCGGGTCGCGCTCGGCGGCTGGCTCACCCCCGCTCTGGTCGGCGCGGCCAGATGGTCCTGCTGCTGGCGGTGGTGCTGCTCGGCGTGCGCATCGGGCCGGCCGAACGTCCCCGGCACGCTGGTCTTCCTGCTGCTGATCTCGGCCACCTTCGTCGCGATCCTGCACGCGCTCAACGCCTGGCTCGGCCCGGCCGGGCAGTTCCTCGGGCTGGTCCTGATGGTGCTCCAGCTGGTCACGGCCGGCGGCACCTTCCCCTGGCAGACGATCCCGCAGCCGCTGCACGGGCTGCACCACCTGCTGCCGATGTCCTACGCCGTCGACGGCCTGCGCCAGCTGATGTACGGCGGGCTGTCCGCGCTGGTCGGGCGCGACGTCGCTGGTGCTGCTGGGGTGGCTGGCGGCTCGCCCTCCTCGCCTCCACCTCGCCGCGCGGCGACAGCGGGTGTGGACCCTAGGCCGGGTCAAGCCCGAGCTCGCCCTCTGAGCGACGCCGGACGCCCTGGCGGCGGTGGGCCGGCAGGGTCACGCCAGCGGATCCGGTTGCACCACGAGCACGCGAGCCGAGGACGGACACCCCCGCGGCGACGACGTACAGCGCCGCGAGTAGCCCAGGCCCAGGGAGAGCACGACGCCGCGGCGACCCCGGGCGCGAGCACCTGGGGCAGGGCGTTCGCGATGTTGATGACCCCGAGGTCCTTGGCCCGGTCGCAGCGCGGCCGGCAGCACCTGGGTGATCATCGCGAAGTCGACCGCGGTGTAGGTGCCGAACCCGATCCCGAGGACGACCGCACCCAGCACGGCGCATCGCCCACGTGGTCACGAAGCGCGAGCAGCAGCAGCGCCGCCGGCGGCGACCAGGCCCGGAGCCGATCACGAACGCCTTGCGCCGGCCCGACCCGGTCCGACCAGATGCCGCCGAGGATGGCGGTGACCACGTGTCACCGCCGTAAGAGCGCGGTGAGCAGGAAGACGCCGTCCTCGGCCTGCTTGTCGGTCAGGTCGACCGCGTCCTTGAGGTAGTACAGGAGGTAGAGGATCACCAGCGCGTTGCCGAGGTTCATCAGGAACCGGGTGAGCCAGGCCCACGCGAAGTCGGGGTGCTGCCGCGGCGAGATCCAGAGCGAGCCGACGAACTGCCGCAGCCGAGAACGCCGCGCGCTCGCTCCGGCGGCAGCGCGAGGTCGCGGCGAGTCGAGGCAGTACGGCAGGCTCACCAGCGACCAGCACGCCGGCGATGGTCGAGGTAGCCGGCCGCGATGCTGCCGGTGGCCGCGGCGATGCCCGACCCGGCGACGACCCCGACGGTCTGGGCGATCGCGAGCCAGCCGCCGACCGCGCCGCGCTGGCCGGCGCGGCACCTGGTCGGGCACGGTGGCGGTGATCGCCGCGAGCATCGCGTTCAGGGCGGCCTGGGCCAGCGCCCAGCGCCAGCACCATCGTCCACAGCTGACTGGGCCGCGGCGAGCAGCACCATCGAGGCGACCGCCGACCAGCGCCGCCGACCACCCACGGCAGCCGCCGGCCCGATCCGGGCGACGGTGCGGTCCGAGAGCGCACCGCAGAGCGGGTTGAGCACCGTCGAGACCGCCGCCCCGACGCCGGTCACCAGGGCGAGGGCGGCCTCCTTGTGGTCGGGGTGAGAACTGCTCGGCCTGCTGGGCGAGCAGCACCTGGATCGGCCCGAAGAAGCCGGCCCAGACCCCGATGCTGATCAGGCTGAGCCAGGCCACCCACGATCGCCGCAACCGGTCGGTCGGCTCGGCGAGTGCCGCGATGCGGCCGGCGCGTGGCTCCGGCGGCCGCTGGTCACCGGTGGGCCCGGATGATGTCGGCGTACCAGTCGAAGGAGCGCTTCGGCGTACGCCGCTGGGTCTCGTAGTCGACGTGCACCAGCCCGAAGCGCTGGGTGTAGCCCTCGGCCCACTCGAAGTTGTCCATCAGCGACCAGCAGTAGTAGCCGCGCACGTCGACGCCCTCGCTCGATCGCCCGGGCCACCGCGCGCAGGTGGCTGTCGAGGTAGTCGATCCGCGGCTGGTCGTCGACCACGCCGTCGGCGTCGGGACCCATGCCGTAGGAGCAGCCGTTCTCGGTGATCATCATCGGCGGCATCGCGGGGTAACGCGTGCGCAGCAGCACCAGCAGCTCGCGCAGCCCGTCCGGGACGACGGGCCAGCCGAAGTCGGTCTTCGGGTAGCCGGGGATCTCGCGCTGGTCGAACGGCATCTCGCTGGCCGGGGTCGGCCGGCGCCGCGACGCACATCGGGTTGTAGTAGTTGACGCCGTAGAAGTCGAGCGGCTGCGCCGATGGCCGCGAGGTCGCCGTCAGGGTCGCGGCGCCCATCAGCTCCCCGAAGCCCTCGGGGTAGCGGCCGAGCAGCATCGGATCGGCGAAGATCCGGTTCCACACGGTGTCGAAGAGGTCGGCGGCGGCCCGGTCCGGCTCGCGTGTCGGAGGCCGGCCACATCGGCGCGTGGTTGTTCGCGGTGCCGACCGCCTTCGCGCCGGCGCTGCGCAGCGCCTCGACGGCGAGGCCGTGGCCGAGCAGCAGGTGGTGCGCGGCCGGCAGCGCGTCGAACATCAGCGGCTTCGGCCGGGCGCGTGCATGCCGAGCGCGTAGCCGAGCAGGGAGGCCACGTTGGGCTCGTTGACCGGCACCCAGTGCGCGACCCGGTCGGCCGAGGCGCTCGGCGACGACGGCGGCGTACTCGGCGAACCGCTCGCGCGGTGTCCCGGCTCATCCAGCCGCCACCCCGTCGGGCGCGTTCCAGGGCCTGGGGCAGGTCCCAGTGGTAGAGCGTCGCCATCGGCGCGATGTCGTGCGCGAGCAGCTCGTCGACGAGCCGGTCGTAGAACGCCAGCCCGGGCTCGTTCGCCGGCGCCCGACCCGGTCGGCTGGACCCGCGGCCACGCGATCGAGAACCGGTAGCCCTGCGCGCCGAGCCGGGCCATCAGCGCCGACGTCCTCGGCGTAGCGGTGGTAGTGGTCGCACGCCACCGCACCGCTGCTCCCGTCCACGATCCGGCCGGGCTCGGCGCAGAAGGTGTCCCAGATGCTGGGGCCCTTGCCGTCCTCGGCCGCCGCTCCCTCGATCTGGTACGACGCGGTGCTGGTGCCGAACAGGAACCCGTCCGGCAACCGCAGCTGCGTCTGTTCAGTCTGGCCCTCTCCCATGCCGGCATTCTGGCGCAAGCCAGGCCGTCGGACATCGAGCTTGTCGAGATGTCACCCGCCTCGACGGGCTCGACATCCGGGCTGTCAGGATCGGATCGTGACCATCGAGGTGCGCCGGGCCCGCGACCGCTTCCTCACCCGGGCGCAGGGCCGCACCACCTGGCACTCGTTCTCGTTCGGCAGCCACTACGACCCGGCGAACGTCGGCTTCGGGGCGCTGGTCGCCCACAACGACGAGCAGCTGCCGCCCGGCACCGGCTACCCCGACCACCCGCACCGCGACGTCGAGATCGTCACGGTCGTGCTCGAGGGCGCGCTGCGGCACACGGACTCGGCGGGCAACGCCGACGTGCTGGTCCCGGGTCAGGTCTCCCGCACCAGCGCCGGCTCCGGCATCGTGCACGCCGAGGTCGCCGACCCCGGCGCAGGGCCGGGAGTCACGACCCGGTTCGTGCAGACGTGGCTGCGTCCCGATGAGCCCGGCGGCCGGTCGTCGTACGCGACCGCGGACCTCGGCCGGCGCGCGGACCTGACCGAGGTGGTCGGACCCGAGGGAGCGCTCACGGTCGACACGCGCGGCGCCCGGCTGCACCTCGGCCACCTCGCCGGTGGCAGCATCGTGCTCCCCGAGGCAGCGCTGCTCCACGTCTTCGTGCCCGACGGGGTGATCGATCTGGGCGAGCGCCAGCTGGGACCCGGCGACGCCGCCCGCCTCACCGACGAGGGCGGCCGCACCCTGACCGTCGAGGAACCGGCGCTCATCCTCGTCTGGTCCCTGGCTCGTTGAGTTGGGACATGTTGCCTGTTGAGTTGGGAGTTTCCGTGCGTTGAGTTCGGCGGTTGCTCCTGACTCCGCGAGATCTCCCAACTCGACGCCCGAGAAGTCCCAACTCGACGGGCGGGATCTCCCAAGTCAACCGGTCAGGGGATCAGGATGCCGGGGTTGAGGACGCCGGTCGGGTCGAGGCGGTCCTTGACGGCGCGGAGGATCATCACGCCGACCGGTCCGATCTCCTCGGCGAGCCACCGCTTGTGGTCGTGGCCGACAGCGTGGTGGTGGGTGATCGAGGCGCCGTTGTGGACCATCGCGTCCGACGCGGCGGCCTTCGCCGCCAGCCACTGCGCCGACCGGGTCCTCCGACTGGCGCGTCGCCACGGTGAAGTACAGCGAGGCGCCGGTCTCGTAGACGTGGGAGATGTGGCAGAGCACGATCGTCGACTCCCCCGAGCTCCGCGGTGAGCGCCGCCTTCACTGCCTGGTAGACGCGATCGAGGTTGGACCAGAACGTCACCGTCTCCAGGGTCTCGACCAGGATGCCCACGTCGAGCAGCGAGTCGCGCAGGTACGGCCCGTGGAAGCGACCATCGGCCCAGGCCCGACCACCCTCCTCGCCGAGGTCGGTGCCACCGAGCCCGGTGAGCAGCGCGGTGCAGGCGGTACGCCGGGCCGCGACCGCCTCTGCGGTGCCCTCGTAGCCGGCGATCATCAGGCACCCTCCGGCCACCGCGTCGTCGGAGGGTGGGCCGCCGACGTCCGCGGGTCGGGCGAGGTTGATCCCGGTCTCGGCCTCGTCGGAGAGCCGGATCACCGTGGGGAGCATCCCGGCCTGCGCGAGTGTGCGCATCGCGGTCGCCCCCTCGGCGAAGGACGGCGAACTGCCAGGCGTCGTACACCTTGACGGCGGGGAGCCGTCGCACCCGCACCCGGACCGCCGTGACCACGCCGAAGGCTCCCTCGGAGCCCATCACGAGCTCGCGAAGGTCCGGGCCGGCGGCGTTGGCCGGGGAGGTGCCGAGCTCGAGCGTGCCCTGCGGCGTGGCCACCCTGAGCCCCACGACCAGCGAGTCGAACCGGCCGTAGCCGGCAGAGGACTGGCCGGAGGACCGGGTCACCGCGAAGCCGCCGATCGAGGCGTACTCGAAGGACTGCGGGAAGTGGCCGAGGGTGAGCCCCTCCGCCGCGAGCAGCGCCTCCGCCCGAGGCCCGCGCAGTCCGGGCTCGAGCAGCGCGGTCATCGACTCGTGGTCCACCTCGAGCAGCTTGTCGAAGCGCAGCAGGTCCAGCGAGACGACCCCGGCGTAGCCCTCTCGGCGAGCCACGAGGCCGCCGACCACCGAGGTGCCGCCGCCGAACGGCACCAGCGCGACGTGGCGGCGCACGCACCACGCGATCACCGCAGCCACCTCGTCGTGCGTGCCCGGTCGCACGACGGCGTCCGGGGAGTCCGTGCCGTCGCCGCGCGCGCAGCTTGAGCAGGTCGGGCGTCGACTTGCCCCGGGTGCGGTGCAGCCGAGTCGCGTGGTCGGTCAGGACGTGCTCGGCGCCGACGATCTCCGCCAGCTCGGCGAGCAGGTCGTCGGCGAGCGGCTCGCTCAGTCGGACCTCCTCCGGCGCGACCGCGGCGGAGTCGGAGGTGCCGAGGAACGCGTCCACCAGCGCGAGCGCGCTCTCGGACAGCGGGCCGGCCTGGGCCGGATCTCCCCATCGGGACCAGTGCATCTCCTGGGGAACCTCGGGGCCCGGCTGCGCAGTCGTCATGTGTTACAGTGTGACACATGACGTCACTTCGTCACAAGCCTTCGATCGAGGCTTCGTCCGCCGCCGACCTCGCCCTGGACGCGGCGCGGGCCTCGATCATCGACGTCGGCTGGAGCCGGACGACGCTGACCGGCGTCGCCCGGCGGGCCGGCGTGAGCCGGATGACGATCTACCGGAAGTGGCCCGACATGGGCACGCTGCTCGCCGACCTGATGACCCGCGAGTGGGCCGGCCTGGTCCGCGTCGACACCACCGGCGCCGACGCCCGCGAGCGGCTGGTGCGCAGCGGGGTCGCCACCGTCCGCGCGATCCGCGCCAACCCGCTGTTCACGCGCATCGTCGAGCTCGACCCCGAGCTGCTGCTGCCCTACCTGCTGGACCGCCCCGGGCGGTCCCAACGACTGGTCTCGACGTCATCGCCGAGCAGATCCGGGCCGGACAGGGGACCGGAGAGGTCCGCGCCGGCGACCCCGGCCTGCTCGCACGAAGCATCGTGCTCGCCTGCCACGGCTTCACGCTGTCCACGCAGACGATGACCGGCGGCAAGGTCACCGCGGCCAAGCTCGACGACGAGCTGGCCGCCCTCCTCGAGGGTTACCTGCGGCCATGACCGCGACCATCACGCCGGGCAGCGGCGGCATCCCCGAGAGCACCGACGTCCTCGTGGTCGGCCTCGGCGTGACCGGGGCGGGCGTCGCCCTGGACGCCGCGTCCCGCGGGCTCGCCGTGGTGGCCGTCGACGCGTTCGACGTCGCGTGGGGCACCTCACGGTGGAGCTCGAAGCTGGTGCACGGCGGGCTGCGCTACCTCGCGAAGGGCCAGGTCGGCATCGCCCACGAGAGCGCGGTCGAGCGCGGGATCCTGATGGAGGTCACCGCGCCCCACCTCGTGCACGCGCTCCCGATGGTGATGCCGCTGACCGACGACGTCTCCCGCCCCCAGGCCTGGCTGGCTCGGCGCGGCGTCGGCGCAGGTGACCTCCTGCGGCTGGCCGCTCGCACCCGGCGGGAGACCCTCCCCCGGCCGCGACGCCTGAGCGCCACCGAGACCCGGGCGCTCGCACCCGCCGTACGCCGCGACGTGCGCGGCGGCATCCTCTCCTGGGACGGCCAACTCGAGGACGACGCCAGGCTGGTGCTCGACATCGCGCGGACTGCGGCTTCGCTGGGCGCCCACGTGCACACCCGCACGCGGGTCGTCGAGCTCTCCGGCACCGGCGCCCTGCTGCGCGACGCCCTGACCGGTGAGGAGCGGCGCATCGAGGCGCGGGCGGTCGTGAACGCGACCGGCGTGTGGGCCGACCAGCTGGTCGAGGGCATCTCGCTGCGGCCGAGCCGCGGCACCCACCTGGTCGTGCGCAAGGAGGCACTGCCGGGCGTGCGCTGCGCGGTGATGGCGCCCGTGCCCGGGGAGAGCAACCGATTCGTCTTCGCACTGCCCCAGCCGGACGCGACGTTCTACGTCGGACTGACCGACGAGCCGGTGACCGGCGCGGTTCCCGACGTGCCGGTGCCTCCGGAGGAGGACATCGACTTCCTGCTGTCGGTGATCGGCGGTGCGCTGGAGCACCCGCTCACCCGCGACGACGTCGTGGGCGCGTACGCCGGCCTGCGACCGCTGCTCGACAGTGACGGCGCGACCGCGGACCTGTCGCGCAAACACGCCGTCCTGGTCTCGCCCACGGGCGTGGTCACGGTCGTCGGCGGCAAGCTCACCACCTATCGCCGGATGGCCGAGGACGCCGTCGACAAGGCACTCGAGGTCTCCGGGTTGTCGGCGTCGCCCTGCCGCACCCGGCGGCTGCCCCTGCTGGGCGCGGGCAGCCGCGCGCAGCTCGCCGCGGTCGACGCGCCCGAGCGGCTCGTCCGCCGCTTCGGCACCGAGGCGCCGGACGTGCTCGGCAACGCGCTGGACCACGGACTCACCCGGGAGGAGGCGCTCACCCCCGTGAGCGCGTCGATCCCCGCCACGCTGGCCGAGCTCGTCTTCGGGGTCACCCACGAGGGCGCCGCCGACGTCGACGACCTGCTGGACCGGCGTACCCGGATCGGGCTGGTCCCGGCCGACCGGGTCCTCGCCGAGCCCCTCGCCCGCCGCGCCCTCGAGATCGCCAGAGCCGGATAGTCCGGCACGAAAACGCTCACAATCGGCTCGATCGGGAGCGTTTTCGTGCCGGACTATCCGCTCCTTCCCGGACTGACCAGGCCGTGGTCGTAGGCGTAGACGATCGCGGCCGGGCGGTCGCGCAGGCCGAGCTTGGTGAAGATCCGGCCGATGTGGCTCTTCACGGTCAGCTCGGAGATGAACAACGCCTCGGCGATCTCGGAGTTCGACCGGCCGGCCGCCATGGCGAGCAGCACCTCCAGCTCGCGGGCGGTCAGCGCCTCGGCGGCGTCGGCGGCCCGGGGCCCGGCCGGCGACGCGCTGCGGTAGCTGGTCAGAACCCGCCCGGTCACTGCCGGGTCGAGCCAGGAGTCACCGGAGGCCACCGCCCGCACGGCCCGGATCAGGTCGTCGGCCGAGGAGTCCTTGAGGATGAAGCCGGCCGCGCCCGCGCGCAGGGCGCCGGACAGCATCTCGTCGTCGTCGAAGGTGGTCAGCACCAGCACCGGGGGCGCCTCGTCGTCGCCCGCGAGCAGGCTGGTCGCGGTGATCCCGTCGACCCGGCGCATCCGCAGGTCCATCAGCACCACGTCGGCGTCGTGCGCCTCGAGGGCTGCCGGCAGCTCGGAGCCGTCGGAGCACTCCGCGACGATCTCGAAGCCGTCGCGCCGGCGCAGGATCCGGCGCAGGCCGGAGCGCACCAGCTCCTGGTCGTCGACCAGCACGACCCGCACGAGGTCGTCGCTCACCGAAGCACCCTCGGCAGCTTCCGGCCGCACCACAGCTCACCGTCGCGCTGCTGCAGTGGAAGCCGTACGTCGACCACCCAGTCGTCGTCCTCCGGCCCCGCCACGACGGTGGCGCCGAGCTGGGCCGCGCGGGCGCGCATGCCGGCGATGCCGGAGCCCCCGTCGTGGATCAGGTGGCCGGGCGGCAGGGCGTTGCGCACGGTGAGTCGGGCCCGGCGCTGCTGCACCGAGAACCGGACCCGGGCGGTCGCCTCCGGCGCGTGCTTGGCGATGTTCGCCAGCGACTCCTGGGCGATCCGGTAGAGGCCGAGACCGGTGCCGTGCGCGAGCATCGCCGGGTCGCCGTCCTCGACGTACTGCACGTCGAGCCCGGCGAGCTCCATCTGCGCGACCAGCCCGCAGATGTCCGCGGCTCCCGGCAGCGCCCGGGTCGCCGACGGTCCGTCGGCCAACGTGCTCACCGTCTGCCGGATGTCGGCGATCGCCTGCCGCCCGACCTGCTCGGCGTCCGCGAGCGCACCGTCGACGTCGGCCACGTCGAAGCCGGCCGTGCTCGGGTCGTCGATGTCGCGCAACGCGTGCCGGGCGCCGGTGATGTGCAGCAGCGTGACACTCAGCGAGTGCGCCACCAGGTCGTGGATCTCCCGGGCGATGCGCTCCCGCTCGGCGAGCGTGGCGCGCTCCCGCTCGCCGGCACGGGCGGCCCGCTCCGCGGTCAGGGCACGCATCTGCGAGCGCAGCATGCCGCCGATCACGAAGCCGAGCAGCACGTCGACCAGGTGCACCGGCACACCGGTGATCGTGTCGGCCGACGCCGCGACCCCGATCACGCTCACCGACACCACGCCGACGAGCGCCCCGAGCCGGACGCCCTCACGGGCCACCATCTCGGCGGTGAACAGCGCCAGGATCGCTGGTGCGGTGTCGATCGTGAGCGACTGCGCACCCGCTTGCCCGACCGCGGCCACCGGCTGGGACAGCAGCAGGGCCGAGGCGGCCAGCACGCTCGCGAGCTCGACCCACCACGGGATGAGCCGGCCGACCAACAGATCGAACACACCTGCCCAGAGGACGAGCACCAGAGCGAGCCAGAGCACCTCGGGAGGCCACAAGGCTTCCCGGAGCGCCAGTGCGGTGACCACGCAGGTCACCTGTCCGAGGAAGGACATCACCGGAACCCACCACGGGTAGGCCAGCCCGTGGGCGGCGATGTTGGCCTCGAGGCGCCCGCGCACCGCATCCAGACCCGCCCCGGCGGCGCGGGCCCAGCCGGCGGTCCGCGGGGCATACATGGCTCCAGCGTAGGCAGCGCGGGCTCCTGCGGCATCCCCCCGCGGTCGGCCCGAGCGTCCTACCAGGGTCGGACGCGGCAAGGGTCCCGCGGCGCGATGCCCGTGCGGCCGGCGCTGCGTAGCGTCGACGGCGACCGGGGTCCCACGAAGACGCCGGCGCCGCCCGACGACGAGAGGCCGTGATCCGGATGGGCTGGACCGAGACGCATCGCAGGTGGCAGGCCCTGCGCGAGATCGAGGAGCGGGCGAACGCGTCCCTCGACGACGGGCCGGGGCTCGACACGCTCCCGTGGACCCCGGAGTACGCCGAGATCTTCGGCGACCGGGCCACGCTGGTCGCCGCGCTGAGACACCGATGGCAGCAGACCCGACGCGCCCAGCTCGACAGCCACCTGCCCGAGCACGTGCTCGAGGAGCAGTGGTGCCGGCTGCACACCCGGCACGCGGGCGTGCTCCAGCTGCTGGCACGCTACGACGGCGCGCCGACCGACCCGAGCGACCTCGTACCTGCCTGAGCGCCCGGCAATCCTTGTTGCAAACGATTTGCAACAAGGGATCTGCCTTCCTAGTGTGGACGCGTGACCCAGCTGCTCGAGCCGCCCGCCGACGCGACGGCCGCACCGAGCCGCACCCCCGGGCAGCGGCACGCGCTCTACCGCTGCCTCGCGTTCGTCGCGCTGCTGCACCTCGTCGGCTGGGGCCTGCTGATCGGCGTGGTCGCCCCCGAGCACTACGAGGTGGCCGGGCGGATCCTCGGTGTCGGGCTCGGCGTCACGGCGTACACCCTGGGCATGCGCCATGCCTTCGACGCCGACCACATCGCGGCGATCGACAACACCACCCGGAAGCTGATGAGCGACGGCCAGCGACCGATGAGCGTGGGGTTCTGGTTCAGCCTCGGGCACAGCTCGGTCGTGTTCGTGATGGTGATGGGCATCGCCCTGGGCGTGCGAGCGCTCGCCGACGGCGTCGACAACCAGGACTCGGCGCTCCAGCACTTCGCCGGCGTCTGGGGGCCGTCGGTGAGCGGTGTCTTCCTGGTGACCATCGCGGTGATCAACCTGATGGCGCTGCTGGGCATCCTGCGGGTGTTCCGCGGCATGCGGCGCGGGCACTTCGACGAGACCGAGCTCGAGCGGCACCTCGACAGTCGTGGCTTCCTCAACCGCATCCTCGGCAAGGTCAACCGCACCGTGCGCAAGCCCTGGCACATGTACCCGATCGGCTTCCTCTTCGGCTTGGGGTTCGACACGGTCACCGAGATCGGGCTGCTGGTGATCGCCGGTGGTGCCGTCGCGGCCGACCTGCCCTGGTGGGCGGTGGTCACGCTGCCGGTGCTCTTCGCCGCGGGGATGTCGCTGATGGACACCATCGACGGGGCGTTCATGAACGTCGCCTACGGCTGGGCGTTCTCCCGTCCGGTCCGCAAGATCTACTACAACCTGACCGTCACGGCCCTGTCGGTCGCGGTGGCCGCGATCATCGGCGTCGTGACGCTCGGCTCGATGCTCGCCGAGAGCCTCGACGTCAGCTCGGGGCCGCTCGCCTGGCTGGCGGGGCTGGACCTGGAATACGTCGGCTACGGCATCGTCGGACTGTTCGTCGCGGCCTGGGCGATCTCGGTCGGGATCTGGAAGTACGGCCGCATCGAGGAGCGCTGGTCGGCGCACCTGCGGTCGGGGTGACCAGGGCCGCCTTTCCTCGTTCAATTCTTCGTGGGTGATTTGTTCAGATATCGTGGCGCAGTGATCGGCAAGCTGGGATTGGTGGGCGGCGTCTTCGTGGCGTGGCTGCTCACGTTCCTGGTCATGGGCGGGGACGTGATGCCCTCGATCTCTGCGAGCGGCCCCACCCCCACCCACCAGGTCGGCGTGGCCCGGCCCCCGGTCTCGATCGCCCCGACCGCGACGCCCACGAGCGACCCCACCGCGACGGTGACCGACGGACCCGGTCAGGCGGCTGCGGCCGCCGAGCAGATCGCCGGCGCGGCACCGCTCGCCGGTCAGACCCTGGTCGACCGCCCGAACGCGCGCCGTGCAGGACCGCCCGTGCTGACCTTCCGGATGGCCACGTTCAACGCACTCGGCGCCTCGCACACCCGCAAGGGCACGCACCGCAAGCAGAAGGCGTCGGGCCGCGCGCGGACCTCACGGGCCGGGCAGTACGTGATGGACAACGACATCGACCTGATCGGCTTCCAGGAGATGCAGGCCGAGCAGCGCACCGCGTTCATGAACGCCACCGGCGGCCGGTTCGCGCTCTACCCCGGCAACGAGCTGCGCAGCATGGACGGCGAGAACTCCATCGCCTACCGGACCGACACGTGGGAGCTGGTCAAGGCCGACACCGTCCCGATCCCGTACTTCGGTGGCCGCCCCCGCAACATGCCGATCCTGCTGCTGCGCAACAAGCAGACCGGGATCGCGGCGTACTTCACGAACTTCCACAACCCGGCCGACACCGCCGAGTTCGGCCGGCAGGCCAGGTGGCGCGCCGCGGCCAAGACGCGCGAGGTGGCGCTGTTCTCCAAGCTGCGCAGAGACGGGTACCCCGTGTTCGTCACCGGCGACATGAACGAGCAGGAGTCCTGGTTCTGCGCCGTCGCCGGCCCGGGCGACCTCAAGGCGGCAGCCGGTGGCGATGGTGGCCGTGACGGCTGCAGCGTCGCCAGCGGTTTCCGGATCGACTGGATCGCCGGCTCCCACGACGTGCAGTTCAGCAACTACCACGAGGACCGCGGCGGTGTGGTCGCCTGGATGACCGACCACCCGGTCCCGATCACCGACGTGACGATCGACGCGGCGAACTTCCCGAAGTCCGTACGCAACTGATCGGCAGGCACCGAGGCGAGCCGCCGCCGGTCACAGCGCCGAGACGGCCTGCCCGAGCAGCGTCTTCAGCTCCGGGCGGAGCTGGTCGGGCGCCCCGCAGTCGCTGAACACGCGGAGGATCGTGCTCCCGCTGACGGCGTAGACGTCCAGCCCCTTGCCGGCTCCGGTGACGATGTCGAAGGCCTCGTCACCGATGCCGGAGACCGGCTGCGGAGCGTGGTAGGCCATCTTCAGTGTGGTCTGCAGCTGGGCGAAGTACGCGGGGGCGGTCGGGAAGCGCTTCGCGAGCGCCGGCGGCGGCGCCACGACCTGCAGCACGACGCTGGTGACGTCCGTGGCGCAGTTGTAGTCCGCCCCTTCGCCGAACTTGGTCGTCCAGGTGCAGTCCTTGGACTTCGACAGGCTGTCGGAGCTCGACGTGCCCTGGTTGGCGGTCAGGCCGATCGCCTTGGTGACCTGGGCGGCGGTGAGCAGGGCGCACGGGTCGGCCGAGGTGTCCAGTCCGGCCTGGCCGGCGCCGGTCCCGGCCGAGGGAGATCCGGCCGCCGTCGGGGAGGTGTCACCGGCCGTTGGCGTCCCGTCCGACGACGAGCTGCTTCCGCAACCTGTGACGACCAGCGCTGCGGCGGCCAGGACCGTCCCGAGGACCCAGCGTCTGTGCCGCCTGCTCACGGGACCGTCGGGTCGACGACGCACAGAGAGGACCGAGAGCGGTGGAACCATCACTCGATTCTGCACCCGGCGACCCGATCCGTCGGCCGTGCGCGCCAAGTCGTCCGGGGGTCGGCTACCCCTTCGCCGCGGCCAGGAACGACTTCAGGATCGGGCCGGCCGTGTGCGAGCCGGACGCACCGGTGGCCACGAAGACGGCGACGGCGAGATCGCCCTGGGCCGCGATCATCCAGACGTGCGTGGGCAGAGATCCACCCGGGCTGCTCGCCTTCCCGTACTCCGCGGTGCCGGTCTTCGCGATCACTGCGGGCGGTTGCGAGTGATTGCAGCAGGACGCCCGAGCCGTCCGTGACGACCGCGCGCATCATGTCGCGCAGCTGCCGCGCTTCCTCGGGGGTCAGCGGGTGCTCCGTCGGCGCCTCCGGGCCGGGCACGGCCTTGTCGCCGATCGCCGTGAGCAGCCGCGGGACCACCGCTCCGCCCTGCGCAGACGCTTGCCACGACCGTCGCCATCGCCATCGGCGAGGCCAGCACCTTGCCCTGGCCGATCATGTCGGCCGCGGCCTCGGTCTGGCTCGACGGCGGCGGCACCTGGCCGAAGTACGCCGGGAAGCCGAGGTCGTGGTCGACGCCGAGCCCGAGTGTGGCGGCGGCATCGGCCAGGTCGCCGTCCTTCAGCCGGTCGTGCTGGGAGATGAAGCCGGTGTTGCAGGAGTTCGCCAGTGCGTCACGCAGGCTGATCCGGCCGAGCCCGCTCGCCGGGTAGTCGGAGTAGTTCTTGAACCGCTTGCCGTTGACCGTGATCGTCGGTGTGCACGCGACCCGCGAGGTGGGTGTCAGACCCGAGCGGAGCAGGGCGAGCGCGCTGACCACCTTGAACGTCGACCCGGGGGCGTAGCGGCCGAAGGTCGCGGTGTTGTAGCCCTTCGAGCCCGGCCCGCTCGCCGCGGCGAGGATCGCCCCGGTCGAGGGCTGCACGGCCACGATCGCGCTCGCCGGGCCGACGCCCGCGAGCAGGTCGTCCGCGCGCTGCTCCAGCCGCGGGTCCAGGGTCGTGTGCAGGTCGGCTCCGGAGGTCGGGTCGGCCTCGAAGAGCGTGCGCGGCTCCACGGGCTGGCCGGCTCCGGTCGAGGCGGGGACGGCCGAGACCTTGACCCCGGGGGTGCCGCCGAGCTGCTCGTCGTATCGCAGCTGGAGACCGGACAGGCCGGTGTCGTCGCCGCGCGTGCAGACGCCCATTGCTCTTGTCGATCAGCTCCTTGGTGGCCGGGCCGACGGTGCCGAGGATCGCCGCGGCGAACTCCTTGCTCGGCGCGAGCGGCAGGTGGTCGGAGATGCCGCGCGCTCCGGGGATCGCCTCGACCCTGCCGAGGAGCTTGTCGGGCACCTGGTCACGGCGCAGCACCAGCGCCTGCGACGAACGCCTTCGGCCCAGCCTTGCCCACCTGGTCGGCGTACGCCGTGGGGTCGATGTCCAGCAGGGTCGCCAGCTGTCGCGCCGAGTCCGGCGCCGCGGCCGCGGCGACCTGGGTGCGGTCGATGCCGAGCCTCACCACCGGGCGTGGGACGACGATCGGCGCGTCGTCGCGGCCGAGGATGTCGCCGCGCTCGGCCTTGATCGTGGACACCTGCAGCGTCTCGCCGTCGGTCAGCGACTTCTCGACCAGCGACGGCTTCCAGTCGACCCGCCACTGGTCGTGCTGGTCGACCAGCTCGGCCGTGGTCCGGTGCTTCCAGGCGTGGCCGCGCAGGTCGACGCTCCAGTCCAGGGTCACCGTCGCCGTGTCCCCGGACCGGGTCACCTGCTCGACGGTCACGGTGGTCTTCGGACTGCCGAGCGGCTTGACCAGCGCGGCGAAGTCCTTCGGCGCCGGTCGCGTCGGTGAACGGGATCGCCGCTCAGGTCACCCTTCTGCAGGGCCGTCGCGAACGTGTCCGCGGCCTTGCGGGCGTCGGCGCCCTTGTCGAAGAACCCGCACCCGCTCACGGCCAGCACGAGCACCAACGCGAGGACGACCAGCCGCCGAGATGTCATGCGCCGATCCGACCAGACGTCGGGACTGCGTTCAACTCGGCGGTCCGCGTCCGCGTAGCCTTCCCGGGTGCAGATCCGGGGCCTCTTCGCCGACACCGTCCCGCTCCGCGAACCCGCACTTCCGGCGGCTGTGGTCGGCGAACATCATCACCGTCGTCGGGGCCCAGCTCACCGTCGTGGCGGTGCCCGCGCAGATCTACGCGATCACGGGGTCGTCGGCGTACGTCGGCCTGACCGGGTTGTTCGGCCTGGTGCCGCTGGTGGTGTTCGGCCTCTGGGGCGGCGCGCTCGCCGACGTGTTCGACCGGCGGACGATCCTGGTGTCGACGACGCTCGGGCTGATCGTGACCAGCGCGGGCTTCTGGCTCCAGGCGGCCTCGGGTCTCGGCGAACGTCTGGCTGCTGCTCGGCCTGTTCGCCGTGCAGCAGGCGTTCTTCGCGGTGAACCAGCCGACCCGCAGCGCCGTGCTGCCCCGAGCTGCTGCCCGGCCGCGCAGCTGCCCGCGGCGAACTCGCTGAACATGACGGTGATGATGGCCGGCGCCATCGCGGGACCGATGGTCGGCGGCGCGCTGATCCCGCTGGTCGGCTTCTCCTGGCTGTACCTGGTCGACACGATCACGCTGTTCGCCACGCTCTGCGGCCGTCGTACGCCTTCCCCGGCTGCGGGTCGAGGGCGCCGCCGGGACCCCCGGCCTGCGCGCGGTGCTGGACGGGCTCGGCTACCTGCGCGGGCACCCTGTGCTGCTGATGTCCTTCGTCGTCGACCTGATCGCGATGATCTTCGGGATGCCGCGCGCGCTCTTCCCGGAGATGGCGCACGTGGACTTCGGCGGTCCGCCCGGCGGTGGTCTGGCCTTCGCGCTGCTGTTCGCCGCCATCCCGCTCGGGTCGGTGATCGGCGGCGTGCTTCTCCGGTTGGGTCTCGCGAGTGGAACGCCAGGGCCTCGCCGTCGTGGTGTCGATCGTGGTCTGGGGCTTGGCGATCACCGGCTTCGGCGTCGCGGTCGGGTACGCCGACCTGGCTCCGGACCTGATGCTCGCCCTCGCGGTGCTGATGCTGGTCGCCGGCGGTGCGGCTGACATCGCGTCGGCGGCGTTCCGCCAGAGCATGCTGCAGACCGCCGCCTCCGACGCCGTCCGCGGCCGGCTCCAGGGTGTCTTCATCGTCGTCGTCGCGGGCGGCCCGCGGATAGCCGACGTCGCCCACGGTGGCGTCGCGGCGGTGGTCGGCACCGCGGCGACCGCGGCGGGCGGGGGCGTGCTGGTCGTGGTCCTCGTCATCGCGGCCGCGCTCGCGGTGCCGGGGTTCGTGCGCTACCGGCTCGGGGCGCCGGTCGACTAGGGCGGAAGCGCTCGTTGCGCCGCCCTGTCGCACCCGTGACAATCCGACCATGGGTGCGGACGCGGTCCCGACGTACTGCCCGTTGTGCGTGTCGCGGTGCGGCGCGCTCGCCGATGTCGAGGACGGCACACTGCTGGCCCTGCACCCCGACCCGTCGCACCCGACCGGCAAGGCCATCTGCCTGAAGGGCAAGGCAGCGCCTGACGTGGTCTACCACCCCTCGCGGCTGCTGCACCCGATGAGGCGGACGAACCCGAAGGACGCCGACGACCCCGGGTGGGAGCGGATCGGCTGGGACGAGGCGCTGGACGCGGTGGCCGAGCGGCTCATCGCCGCTGCCACCACCGACGGGCCCGCGTCGGTGGCGTTCAGCTCCAGCTCGCCGTCCACGTCGGCGATCAGCGACTCGGTGCTCTGGATCCGGCGGCTGATCCGGGCCTACGGCAGCCCGAACTTCTCCAACTACATGGAGCTGTGCGGATGGGGCCGGCAGCTCGCGCCGCTCTACACCTTCGGCGCCGCGGTGCCCGGCTCCTACCTGCCGGACCTCGAGAACGCCGGCTGCATCCTCTACTGGGGGTACAACCCGTCGGTGTCCCGGCTGGCCCATGCGACCAGCACGGTCGCGGCGGTCGGCCGCGGCGCGAAGCTGGTCGTGGTCGACCCGCGGAAGGCCGGGCTCGCGTCGCGTGCCGACCACTGGCTGCGGGTGCGGCCCGGCACCGATGCCGCGCTCGCACTCTCGATCATCCACGTGCTCCTCGAGAACGGCTGGTACGACGCCGACTTCGTGCGCGACTGGACCAACGCCGCCGACGTCGTCGACGGGCAGACGGTCTGGGACCTGCTCGCGGCGCGGTGCGCGGAGTTCGCGCCGGAGCGGGCCGAGTCGATCACCGGCGTGCCCGCGGACGACGTGGTGGCGACGGCGCGCACGCTCTGGGAGTCTCGCCCGGTCGCGTTCTACACCTGGAGCGGGCTCGAGCAGCACAGCGGGACGACCCAGACGATGCGCGCGATCGACGTGCTCTACGCCCTGACCGGGTGCCTGGACGTACCCGGCGGCAACGTGCTCTTCGAGGCAGTCCCGTCGAACCCGGTCGACGGCTCCGAGCTCGTCACCGGGGCGCTGCCCCCGGCGGTCGGTGTCGAGCAGCGACCGCTCGGGCCGGCCCGGTTCGGGTTCGTCACCGGGGAGGACCTGTACACGGCCGCCCTCGACGGTCGGGTTCGCACGCTGGTGGGCTTCGGCGGCAACCCCGTGATGGCGCACGCCGACAGCGCCCGCGGCCGCGACGCGCTGCGTGCGCTGGACTTCTTCGTCCAGGCCGACCTCTTCATGACCCCGACCGCGGAGCTCGCCGACATCGTGCTCCCGGTCACGACGCCCTTCGAGTCCGAAGCGCTGAAGATCGGCTTCGAGTACAGCCAGGAGGCACAGTCGCTCGTCCAGCTGAGGCGCCCGCTCGTCGCGCCCCGAGGCGAGGCCCGGTCGGACCTGCAGATCGTCTTCGACCTGGCGACCCGGCTCGGGCTCGGCGAGCACTTCTGGGACGGGGACATCGACGCGGCGTTCCGCCACCAGCTCGCGCCGAGCGGGATAACCCTCGAGGAGCTGCGTGCGCGCCCCGAGGGCGTGCGGGTGCCGCTGACCACCCGCCACCGCAAGTACGCCTCGGCCGGGTTCGCGACGCCGTCCGGCAAGGTCGAGCTCTACTCCGCCACGCTCGCCGACCACGGCTACGACCCGCTGCCGGCCTTCGAGGAGCCGGCGATCAGCCCGCGCTCGCGTCCCGACCTCGCCGACCGCTTCCCGCTCGTGCTCAGCTGCGCCAAGTCGCTGTTCTTCTGCGAGACCCAGCACCGTCAGGTCGCCACGCTGCGCAAGAGCGCGCCCGACCCGCAGCTGGAGATCCATCCGACCACCGCCGAGGCGCGCGGCATCGCCGGCGGCGACTGGGTCTCCCTGCACACGCCGCGTGGCAGCGTCCGCGCTCGCGCGAAGCTCAACGCGAGCCTCGACCCAGAGGTGGTCTTCGCCCAGCACGGCTGGTGGCAGGCCTGCGAGGAGCTCGGCCTCCCCGGCTACCCGCCGTACGGCCCGGACAGCGCGAACCTCAACCTGGTGCTGCCGCAGACACCCAGCGACCCGATCAGCGGCAGCTCGCCGATGCGCGCGACCGTGTGCGAGGTGACGCCCGAACGGTGAGCTGGCGCGCTCCGAGGCGGATAGTCCGGCACGTTCTGCAGCACTCCGGGCTCCGGATCGCTGCCTTTCGTGCCGGACTATCCGCCCTCAGAGGTAGAGCGAGATCCGCGGCGACCGCTGGGCCGGGACGACCCGAACCTCGACGTCCTGCACCACCGGCTCGGGGACCGAGCGCACCCGACAGCCGGCTCGCAGCGCGGTCGCGTCATCGGGGCCCCGATCGTGATCAGGTAGGCGGCTCCGGCCTCGTCGTACCGGAGCACGCGGCCGCGGTGGAACGCACGGCCGTCGACGTGCAGCGCGACGTCCTCGCCAGGGGCCAGCACCCGGAGAGCCGCGCCGCGGCTGCCCTGCTGGTTGGCGACGGCGCGCCACGGCACCCAGGCGAGCCGGCTCTGCCGCTGGCGCGGCGTCAGCGTTGCCTCGACGACCTCCATGACGAGCCTCCTCCCGAATGTGTGCCGGACACCCGGGTCAACGAGGAGGCCGCGCGGAGGATACGGGCATTTCGGGCATAGATCGGCGAGTGGACCCGGCGCGGGTCCCCGCGCTCAGCCGCCGCTGACGACCTCCTGGCTGATCATCTGCTGGGCGATCTGCGCCGGCGTCCAGGGGAACTGCACCCACTGCTTGTGGGCGAACATCTCGGTCTGGTCCGAGGACCACGGCGAGGTCGGGTCGTCGGACTGGCCGTAGGTCAGGATCGTGTGCGCGTCGAGCCCGCCGCCGCCGAGGAACGAGATCGCCTGGATGTGCGAGGACCCGTAGGTGACCGGCTTGAGGAAGCCGGAGTTCTCCGTCGGACCCTTCGATGCCAGCGCGTTCGCGTTGCCGGCCTGGTCGCCGAGCCCGCCGCCGAGCGGGATCGGGGGCGCGCCGCGGTCGCCGGCCACCTGCACCTCACCCCAGGTCGCGTCCATCGGGATGCCCTTCGCGCGCAGGTAGGCGATCGCGTCCTTCATCGCGGTGATCACGGCCTTGTTCGTCTCGTCGAGGTCGCGCGGGGTGTTCACCGGGTCGTTCGCGTCGAACGGGACCTTCCAGATGCTCGGGCTCGGCAGCAGGCCGCCCGAGGGAAGCCGCTTCACGAACTCCTCGAAGATGTGGTTGCCGCGGCTGTCGACGTTCGAGGTCTTGTCCCAGGCGGCGAGCACCGGGCACGCGTCACCGCCGGCCGCGGCCTCGCACACCTTCACCAGGTCGCCGTTCTCGCTCATCAGCTCGGCGCCGAGGACGCGGTTCTGGTGCTCGATGCCGCGCAGCGACCCCGGGTGTCACCTTCTGCCGGTCGCGACCGGTCGAGCACGTACTGGTCGACCATCCGGGTGCGCAGCGTGCGCTGGCACTTCTCGCAGCCGATGATCCGCGCGTAGCCCTCGAGCTTCTGCTGCGGGTTGGGCAGCCAGTAGGAGTCGTTGGCGTTCATCACCCAGTCGGTCCGGAAGGTCGCCGGCAGGTGGCTGGGCCCGAACACGCCGGGGCGCGCGGAGTCGGCATCGGTCCGCCACTTGCACAGCGGAGTCGGCGAAGGTGCCGTCCAGCGCCGGCAGCCCGGCGAGCTGGAAGGTGACCCGGCCGATCGGGGTCATGCACTTGTTCGCCAGCGCGTTCGAGATGTTCGGGACGACCGAGTGGTCGGCGTACAGCACCTCGCCGTTGCGGTCGGCCGCCGTGGTGTTCACCCACGGCATGCCGCCCTCGGCGTCCTGCCGGGCAAGCAGGTCGTGGACGTCGGTGGCCTTGCCCATCTCGAAGAAGGTGTCGACGGTCTTGAGCTGCTCGCCGTTGGCGTCGCGGATCGCGAAGAAGCTCAGGGGCGTCCAGCCCATCAGCGACGACGGGTCGTCGATGACGTAGCCCTGCGGCGTGCGGTACATGTCCTCGGTGACGGTCTTGCAGGCTGCCGTCGGGGTTTCACGACCTGACGCTTGACGACCCGGCGCTCGACCCTGCGCAGCAGGCCGTTGGCGCTGAGGTAGATCATCGGCGAGAGCACGGTCCGGTACTCGTACGGCGCGAACCGGTACGCCGTGGACACCGTGTGGCTCCACGCGACGTCCTTGTTCCAGCCGATGTTCACCACCGGCGAGCCGATCAGGCTGGCGCCCGCGACGTCGTACTGCCCGGGGATGGTGAGGTGCTGCTGGGTGAAGCGGTAGCGCCCGTTCCACGGGAAGTGCGGGTTGCCGAGGATCATCCCCCGGCCGGTGGAGGTGTCGTCGCGACCGACCGCGGTGGCGTTGGACCCGAACGGCGAGGCTCGGGTCCTTGCCGAGCGCCTTCTGCAGCTCCTCGGCAGTCGGCAGCTTCGGTGGGCACCGGCGCGAACTGGGCCAGGCTCGGGCAGCCCGAGGTCGGTCAGCGTCGGCGGGGTGGCGTCGACGATCTGCTGCAGGAAGTGGCCGGTCGAGGCGAGGATGTTGGCCAGGTAGACGCCGTACCAGACGTCCAGGCCGGTCACGTCGGGCTTGATGTACGCCGCGCCGCGGCAGGCCGGGTCGGTGATGTTGTCGGCACCGCCGATCGAGCGTCAGGTACTGGTTCACCCCGGCGGCGTAGCCGTCGACCATCGCCCGCGTCTCCGGCCTCCGGGCCGGCGGTGCTGCTGGCGAGCAGCCCCTCGACGACCTTGCCGGTTGTGCAGGTCGGTGACCAGCGCGTCGACCTGCAGGTTGGTGCCGTTCATCGAGGTGAGGTCGTCGTAGCGGCCGTCCGGGCCGAGGTAGCGCGACCGCTCGCCACGGGCGGTGAGCAGGATGTCGGCCAGCGTGCAGGTCGACGTCTGCGCGGTCGCGTAGCCGGAGCCGAAGCCGAGCGAGCCGTAGTCGTCGGCCATGATGTGCGGGATGCCGTGCTCGGTGCGGGTGATCGTCGCGTGGTACGTCGGGCCCGGCGGTCGACGCGGCGGCGACCGCCGACGCGGTCGGCGCGGCCGCCGAGCGCGACGGCGAGCAGGGACGCGATGAGGGCAGCCGGCGGCAGAGGTCGCCACCGGACGCGGTGAGGTCGCCATGTGCTGACAAACGGTCCGCGCGAGTTCCGGTTACGCCGCGCCGGGTGGCGGCGACGTCGGTCTCGGGGCGGCCCGGACTCGTCCGATCGGCCGGCCACTCTCCGATCAGCCGGCCGCAGGCTCCGATCAGCGGCCACTACCGCCCTTCCAGACGGCTCGCGCTTCTCGGCGAACGCCGTCGGGCCCTCGAGGGCGTCCTCGGTGCCCATCAGGGCGAGGATCTCGTGGTCGTTCGCCGCCCAGGCGTCGGCCTCGGCGGGCACCGCGCCGTCCCGGATGCCCCTGGGCCACCCGCTTGCTGGCCTGCACCGCCAGCGGTGCGTTCGCCGGCGATCTGGTGGGCGAGCCCGAGCGCCGTCTCCAGCACCCGGTCCGCGGGCGACCACCTCGTTGACCAGTCCCCAGCGCAGCGCCGTCGCCGCGTCGATCGGCTCGACCGGTCAGGATCATCTGCATCGCGACCTTGCGCGGCAGCTGCTCGGGGAGTCGGACCAGGCCCCCGGCCGCGGCGATCAGTCCGCGGCGCACCTCGGGGAGGCCGAAGGTCGCGGTGTCCGCCGCGACCGCGAGGTCGGCGGCGAGCACCAGCTCGGTGCCGCCGCCGAACGCGGTGCCGTTGACCGCGGCGACCACCGGCTTGCTGATCGGGTGGTTCACCACCCCGGCGAACCCCCACGCCTCGGTGCCGGGCGGGTTCAGGCTCTCGCCCCGAGCGATCGCCTTGAGGTCCGCGCCGGCGCAGAAGGACGCCTCGCCGGCGGCCGGTGAGCACGACGGCCCGGACCTCAGGGTCGTGCTCGGCCTGCTCGAGCGCCTGGCCGAGGCCGAGGGTGAGGGCACCGTTCACCGCGTTGCGCGCCTCCGGGCGGTTGAGGATCACCAGCAGCACGTGTCGTCGCGCTCGACGAGGACGGCGCCCTCCGCAGCTGGGTCATGCCCGCATCCTGCCCCACCGCCGAGCGTCGAGGCGTCACAACCTGCGGCGCCTGGACACCCGAGGCGTCACAACCTGCGGCGCCTGGACACCCGAGGCGTGACAACTTGCGACGCCTCGGCGCGCCCCCGGTGGCAGGAACTGACGCCTCGGCGCGCCCCCGGTGGCAGGAACTGACGCCTCGGCGCGCCGCCGGTGACAGGAACTGACGCCTCGGCGGACGTTCAGACCTCCGTGGTCTCCAGCCAGTCGGCGATAGGTCGGACCGGCGAGGATCGCGCCGGGTCCCGGGAGGAGTGTGTCCGGGTCCGCGCCGGCGTACGGGTCGGCCTCGGGCGGCGCGAGCTCGACCTTCGCGGGCCGGCCGCGCTTGGCCGCGAGCAGGGTCGCAGCGTCGAGGAGCCGCTCGGCGCGCGGCCCGCCGACCTCGAGAGCTGGGCCCGTCCTGCCGCGACCAGGAAGGAGCGGCCGCCAGGTTCGCCAGGGTCTCGGCGACGCTCCGCGCGGCGACCAGCTGGGTGTGCATGTCGGGCACGTACCCCACCTCGCCCTGGGTGCCCCAGTCCACCAAGGTGCCGACGAACTCGTGGAACTGGGTCGCCCGCAGGATGCGCGTCGGAATCGGTCCGGCGAGCGCCACGTCCTCGTGCGCCACCTTCGCCTTGCCGTAGCCCTCGGCCCACCGGTCGATGCCGACGATCGACACCACGAGCATCCGCGACACCCCGGCGGCGTGGCCGGCCCCGTGCAGGTTCCGGCTCGCGGTGGTGAAGAAGGACGTCGCCTCGGCCTCGTCGGGCGACGGACTGGTCGCGGCGTCGACGATGCAGTCGACGCCCTGCAGGGCCTGCTCGAGGCCGACCGCGGTGGTGAGGTCCAGCCCGTGGCTCCGCGAGATCGGCACGACCCGGTGCTCGCGCTCCTCGAGGACCCGGACCAGGTGCGTTCCGAGGCGGCCGGTGGCGCCTGCGACAGCGATCTTCATGATGACTCCTTGTCGGGTTACGTCGAATGGGTTTGATTCGTCGAAGGAGATGACGGACTGCTGCGACGAAAGGTGACCGGTGATCCCACACGACGAGCTCGCCGAGGAGTTCGAAGCCCGACGGCCGCGACTCCGGGCGGTGGCCTACCGGATGCTCGGGTCGTTCACCGAGGCCGACGACGCCGTGCAGGACGCGTGGCTGCGACTGAGCCGGGCCGATCCCGGCGAGATCGACAACCTGACGGCGTGGCTGACCACCGTGGTCTCCCGGATCTGCCTCGACCAGCTCCGGACCCGCACCAGCCGCCGGGAGGACTCCCTCGAGGTGCGGCTCCCGGACCCGGCGATCCGGGAGGGCGACGACGCCGACCCCGAGCAGCAGGCGTTCCTCGCCGACTCGATCGGGGTCGCGATGCTGGTCGTCCTCGACGAGCTCAACCCGGCGGAGCGGCTCGCCTTCGTCCTGCACGACCTCTTCGTGCTGCCCTTCGCCGACATCGCGCCGATCGTCGAGCGGTCCGTCGACGCGACCAAGATGCTCGCGAGCCGGGCACGGCGCCGCGTCCGCGAGGCGCGCGCCGTACCCGACCCCGACCTCGGTCGCCAGCGGGCCGCCGTGGACGCCTTCCAGACTGCCGCCCGGGACGGCGACTTCGAGGCACTCCTCCGGGTGCTCGACCCCGACGTCGTGCTGCGCAACCAGTCGGTCGACGCGCTGACGGTCGTGCGCGGCGCCGCAGCCGTGGCGTCGGGCGCCGTCACCTTCCAGAGGCTCGCGGTGGTGGCGAGGCCCGTGCTCGTCAACGGTGTTGCCGGCGTCGCGGCGAACGTCGACGGCAGGCCCGTTCTCGGTCGCCGCCTTCACCGTGGTCGACGGCCGCATCGTCGCGATCGACATCTTCACCGACCCGGACCGGCTACGACCGGTGGGCGCCTCCTAACGCGTCCGGGCGAGTGCCGTCTGCGCCGGTGCGGTCTCGAAGCGCAGCGTCTTGTCGAGGTCGCGGCGCAGCGTGGTCACCGCGTCCACGAGGTAGTTCTGCCGGACCCGCCACGGCCCGCTGTCGCCCTGCTGCGGCAGCTCGTCGAGCGCGCGGGTGATGTAGCCGGAGGACAGGCCCAGCAGCGGGCGTGGCTGCACCGGCCGGTCGAGCTGGGGGACCACCGACACCGCGCCGCGCCGCCTCATCTCGTTCAGCACCTTGCACACCAGTCGGGAGCGTGAGGTCTGCGCGCAGCGTCCACGAGGCGTTCGTGTAGCCGACCGCCATCGCGAAGTTCGGCAGCCCCGTGAGCATCGCGCCCTGCCAGAGGTACTGCGCGTGGAGGTCGACCGGTCGCGCCGTCGACCACGGGCCGAACGCCACCACCGACCAGCACCTTCAGGCCCGTCGCCAGCACCACCACGTCGGCCTCGAGCACCCGACCGCCGGCCAGCCGGATGCCGGCAGGGACGAAGCGGTCGATGTGGTCGGTGACAACCTCGACGCGTCCCCTTCTGACCTCCCGGAAGAAGTCGCCGTCGGGCGCCACGCAGAACCGCTGGTCCCACGGGTCGTACACGGGGCGTGAAGTGCTCGTCGACCAGGTCCTGGCTGCGTAGCAACTTCGCCGTCAGGCCGAGCAGCAGCCTGCGAGCCGGCCCGGGCCAGCGCTGGCAGAACGCGTAGAGCGCCTGCTGGCGCAGGATGTTCTTGCTGCGGATGAGCCGGTGCGCGACCCGAGGCGGGAGTACGGCGCGCATCCGGTCGGCGAGCCGGTCCTCCGCCGGCACCGCCCCGATCCAGGTGGGACTGCGCTGCAGCATCGTGACGTGTGCGGCGTCGTTGCTCATCGACGGCGCCAGCGTGATCGCGGTGGCGCCGCTGCCGACGATCACCACCCGGCGGTCGCGGAAGTCGAGGTGCTCGGGCCAGAACTGCGGCCTGACCAGCGTCCCGGCGAAGTCGTCGAGGCCGGGGATCTCCGGCTCGTAGGCGTGCTCGTAGTCGTAGTAGCCCGAGCAGGCGTAGACGAAGCGGCAGGTCAGACGCGACTCGCGGGTCGTGCCGTGCTCGTCGGTCGTCCGCGAGGGTCAGCGTCCAGCGGGCGTCCGCGCTGGACCACTCGGCGGCGACGACCCGGGTGCGGAACCGGATGTGCCGGTCCACGCCGTACTCCGCGGCGGTCTCTCGCACGTAGTCGAGGATGGCCGGACCGTCGGCGATCGCCTTCGGGTCGCGCCACGGGCGGAACGGGTAGCTGAGGGTGAACATGTCGGAGTCCGACCGGATGCCGGGGTATCGGAAGAGGTCCCAGGTGCCGCCGATCGCGGTACGCATCTCCAGCACGGTGTAGCTGCGGTCGGGGCACTCCAACTGCAGCCGGCACGCCGCGCCGATACCGGAGAGCCCGGCGCCGATGATCACCACGTCGACGTCCACCGTCTCCCCACCGGCACCGACACTGTGGTGGCCGTTGAGTCGGGTGGTCATCGGTGCCTCCGGGATCGGGTGGGACCGGCCGTCGGATCCGGTCGGGTCGAGACTAGCCGGGACCTGCCAGTGTCCGTAACCCCTGGTAACACTTAATGTTTCGACCGCCTCGACCGCCTCGAGCGCCGGGGTCGGTCGGCGGGCGCGGCTCGGCGCGGGCGGCTGCGCGGGGACTGCGCGTCGATAGTGTGTGCCCATGAGCGACGACCGCCCCATCCGCGTCTACCTCCTCGACGACCACGAGGTCGTCCGCCAGGGCCTCAAGGCCCTGCTCGAAGGAGCCGGCGGGATCGAGGTCGTCGGCGAGTCCGGGTCGGCGATCGAGGCCGCCGCCCGCATCCCCGCGACCAAGCCGGACGTGGCCGTGCTCGACGCCCGGCTGCCCGACGGCTCCGGCATCGAGGTGTGCCGCACGGTCCGCGGGGTCGACGACACCATCCAGGCACTGATCCTGACGTCGTACGACGACGACGAGGCGCTCTTCGCCGCGATCATGGCCGGCGCGGCCGGCTACGTGCTCAAGGAGATCCGCGGCAGCGACCTGGTCGACGGCATCCGGCGGGTGGCCAGCGGCCAGTCGCTGATCGACCCGGCGCTGACCGCGAAGGTGCTCGAGCGGGTCCGCAAGGGCCCCAGCGTCGCTCCGGAGCTCGCCGAGCTCACCGACCAGGAGCGCAAGCTGCTCAGCCTGATCGCCGAGGGCCTGACCAACCGGCAGATCGGCGAGCAGATGTTCCTCGCCGAGAAGACCGTGAAGAACTACGTCTCCAGCATCCTGGCCAAGCTGGGCCTCGAGCGCCGCACCCAGGCCGCGGTGCTCGCCTCGAAGCTGCTCGACCGCCCGCCCACGAGCTGAGCCGCGCGGCGGGAGGAGACGCGGCTGGTCCTGGCGGCTGGTCCTGGCGGCTGGTCCTGGCGGCTGGTCCTCGCGGGCTACCCGAGCGGGACGCGCCAGCGGAACACCGTGCCGGTCGGGTCTCCCGCCACCAGCTCGAGCACGCCGCCCTGGGCGGACGCACGGCGGCGCGCGTTGCGCAGTCCGCTCTCGTTGCGCTCGGTGGGCAGGCCGGTGCCGTTGTCGGTGACGGTGAGCACAAGCTCCTCGTGGCTGGCGGCGATCTCGACCTCGGCCTGATCGGCGAGCGCATGCCGGGCGATGTTCGAGAGGGCCTCCCGGAGCACCGCGAGCAGCTGCTCGGCGAGCGCGGACCCGACCGCCGTGTCGACCGGGCCGAGCACCCGCATGGTCGGGGTGAACCCGAGGACCGGCACGTACTCCTTGACCAGGGCGCGCACCTGCGACCGGAGCGAGCCGCCCTGGCGGTGCTGGAGCTCGAAGATCGTCGTCCGGATGTCGCGGATCGTCTGGTCGAGGTCGTCCACGGCCTTCTCCAGCCGCGCGCCGACCTCCGGATTCACGACGATGCCGCGCATGCCCTGGAGCTGGAGGCCGGTGGCGAACAGCCGCTGGATCACCAGGTCGTGCAGGTCCCGGGCGATCCGGTCCCGGTCGGAGACGACGGCGAGCTCCTCGCGGTCCTCCATGGCCTGGGCGCGGTCCAGCGCGAGCGCCGCCTGGTCGGCGAACGTCCCGAGCAGCTCGCGCTCCTCGACATCGGTGATCGGGTGTGCCTCGGAGAAGAGCGCCACGAGGACGCCCGCCTCGGCGAAGTGCGCTCGGAGCGGGATGACGACGCCCTCGAAGTCACCGAGCTGCAGAGACTCGATTCGCCCGCTGCTCTCGTCGCCGTCCATGGCCCGAGCGATCTGCGACAGGAACGTCTCGAAGTGCTCGATCGCCGGCCCGTCGAAGGTGAGCACCTCCGGACCGGTGTCCGGGAGCCGGACCACGGCCGTGGCAACGGCCCCCGACAGGGCGCGCGCCGCGGCCGTGAACCGCCCCATCGCCCGATCGATCGAGATCGGCGGCTGGAGCGCCTCGGTCAGCTCGGCCGACGCTTCCAGCCACTGCCGCCGTCTCTCACTGAGCAGGTAGGCGCGGGCGTTGTCGATGACGAAGCCGGCCGCGCTCGCCAGCGCCTGGACGAGCTGCTCGTCCTGGGCCGTGAACGGCCCCCCGCCGGCCTTCTCGGTGAGGTAGAGGTTGCCGAAGACAGTGCCGCGGATACGTACGGGCACGCCGAGGAAGGTGCTCATCGGCGGGTGGTTGGCGGGGAAGCCGTAGGACGTCGGGTGTGTGCGCAGGTCGGTGAGGCGCAGCGGGTGCGGCTCGTCGATGAGCAGGCGCAGGATTCCGCGCCCACGCGGCAGGTCGCCGATCTGTCTGTGCAAATCGGCGTCGATGCCGTGGGTGACGAAGTCGTCGAGGTTGCCGTCGGCCCCGATCACGCCGAGGGCGCCGTACTGCGCCGCAGTGAGCTCGCACGCAGAGACCACGATCCGCGAGAGCACGCTGTGCAGGTCGAGGTCGGAGGAGATCGCGACGACCGCGTCGAGGAGCGCTTGGGCGGGCGCAGAGAGCTCCGGTGATCCGTCCTCGACCTGGGCGCTTCCCTGACTCACCGGGTCAGTGTGTCAAACCCTCGGCAGGTCGCGACGCTTTCGAGACTTCTGGCTACTGCACCGCGCTGTGTGGTTGGCCGGCACCCGCACCGAGGTCGAGGATCGGGACGGTGCCGACCGCTCGCCCGGTCAGCTCCTGGAACGGGAGCCGGAAGTGCAGGTTGCGCGCGCCGTCCGCCCAGGGGTACGGCGGCCAGATCTGCCGGATGTGGGCCAGCTCCCCCGGGTCGGTGACCACATCGGTGCGTCCGCGCACGACCACGCTCCATCCGAACTGCTGCTGATCGCGGAAGTGGTCGACCTCGAAGGCCAGCTTGGCGTTGCGGCCGTAGGTCGCGAGGATGCTGAACGGCGTCGTACGGAACACGATCGACTCGTCCACCACGGAGTAGTTGAGGGGCACGATGTGCGGCCCGTCAGGCGTCGCGACGGCGACGCGACCGGTCTCCTGGCGAACCAGAAGCGCGCGGCACTCCGCGTAACTCAACTCCCTGAGCTCTGCCATGACGCCTCGTCCCCAACTCGGTCCCGTTTCCGGGGCACTCCCCCGATGCCTCAAGGATGCGGGCGAGCACGGGGGATCAGCAGGGCCGATGGTCCTGAGGTCGCGGCACCTGCGGCCCTGATCTTCGGGTCGACGGGCAGGCAGGCTCGATATCGGGACGGGACGTCCGTCCCGAGGAGGTGAGAGTCATGACCGAGCGCGACAACCGGGCGATCGTGGTCGGCGTCGACGGCACTGCGGGGTCGAAGGCGGCACTCGCCTTCGCGCTCGAGGAAGGTCTCGCGCGCGATGCGGCCGTGGAGGTGGTGACCACCTGGTTGATGGGACCTGCCCTCAGCGACATCGCCACTGCGAGCACCTTCGAGGAGGAGCAGCAGAAGGCGCAGCAGGTCCAGGACGAGGCTTTCGCCGAGGTGCTCGCAGGCGTTCGAGGACAAGCCCGCGATCTCCCAGCTGGTGCTGCAGAACTACGGCGGGCACTCCCTCGTCGAGGCCGCCCGGGACGCCGCCCTCCTGGTGGTCGGCAGCGGCCGGAAGAACCTGCTGGCGCGGGCGCTGCTGGGATCGGTCAGCGAGTACTGCGTGCAGCACTCCACGGTGCCGGTCGTCGTCGTCCCCGACCCGGCGCGCGTGCACGCCGAGCCGGTCAGCGAGGAGATCGTCGAGGTCGGTCCGGTCAGCTCGGAGTGACCGGCTCAGGTCGTGGCGCGCTGCGGATGCGACGGGAGCACGCATGCGACGTCGAGGCCGAGCACCCGGTTGAGCCGACCGAAGGCGAGCCAGGAGCCGAGGCACATGGTCAGCTCGACCACCTCGGCCTGGCTGTAGTGGGCGAACATGCGGTCCCAGAAGTCCTGGTCGACGCCGGGCTCGAGGCCGTGGTGGTCCTCGGCGTACCGCTCGGCGTACTCGGCCGCGAGGCGCTCGCGCTCGTCCAGCACGGTGCTGGTGCGCCACGACCGGACCTCGTCGTCGAAGCCGTCCTCGACCCGGACGCCGTCACGGTCGGTGCGCCAGTCCTGGCAGAACACGCAGCCGTTCGACTGGGCGATCCGGAGCCGGGCGGCCTCGAACTCGCGCAGACCGAGCGTCGTGTGCGCGTAGACCGCGCCGGAGAAGCGCGCCGCGGCCGGGCCGATGTGCGGCACCATCTCGCCCCAGACATAGGCGATCGGGTCCTTGCCGTCCGGCACGTCGATCAGCATGCCGACAGTCTGCCCGCAGCCTGCCCCGTTGGCTAGAACGGGTTTCAGTTCTTCCCGGGTGCGGGCTGTTGCGGAGGTCACGGAACAGAGCGTGACCTTCCAGCCGCTTCCGCGTTGTTCCTGCTGTACCGCCCGCGGAGCACATCCCTCCCTCCCCGTGCTCCGTCGGTTCGCCCGCCCGGCACCCTCCCTCCCCGCCGGTGCGGGCGCGGTGCTTTCTGGGACAGGCGAGCGTCGGGACTTTTCCGTCGACGTTGCCCAGGCTGTGGTCGCGCCGGCAGGCGGGAGCCGGCGCGTCGAGGATCAGGTCCCGCCCCGCCACCGGGGCAGCCGCACGCAGATCCGGCCGCCCGACTGCATCGGCTCGATCCAGATCCGGCCGCCGTGCTGCTCGGCGACCCGACGGCAGATCGCCAGCCCGATGCCGGTCCCGGCGTGCCCGACGCCGGCCCGTCCTCGGCGGAACATGTCGAAGACCTGGTCGTGCTCGTCGCCGTCGAACCCGGAGCCGTTGTCGGTGACCCGGAGCACGAAGTCGCGACCCGTGGGTGCCTCGACCGCGTCGACGACGATCGACGGCGTGCGATCCGAAGGCACGTACTTGATCGCGTTCCCGATCAGGTTGCCGAGCAGCTGGCTCAGGAGCTGCTGGTCACCGCAAACGGGCGGCAACGGCCGCACGTCACAGCTCGCCGGACGTCCGATCGCCTCGACCTGCTCGACGGCGACCCTCCTCGCAAGCCCGGTGAGGTCCACCTCCTCGACGTCGAGCTCGGCGCGCCCGATGCCGGCGTAGGTGAGCAGGTCGTCGATCAGCTCGACTCCACGAGCGGCGGTCTTCTCGATCCGGCCGCTGATCAGCAGCACATCCGGGTCACTCGGGTCGTCGCGCACCAGCGACTGGAGGATCTCGATCTGCATCTGCACGGTTGCGAGCGGCGACCGGAGGTCGTGGGCCGCGACCGCGGCGAACTCGCTCAGGTCCGCGTTCGCGGCGGCCAGCTCGGCCTCCGCCTTCTCCCGCGCAGCCAGGGCGTCGCGGAGCTCGGCCAGCGCGCCTTCTGCACTCTCCCGGCGGAGGTCGACGTCGCTGAGGCTCTCGCCCTGGATCCAGACGACGAGCGCACCAGCCGTGGTCGAGACCGCGACGAAGACGGACAGCGCGACCGGGCCGTCGTACCAGTCGCGGCGCAGCCCGAAGACGATCGCGCCGCCGGCGACGATCGGCGCCGCCACGACCCAGGGGAGCACTCGGCGCAGCAGCACGCCGCCGGCCGTGTCACCCCGCAGGACGGCCATGAGGCCGGACCCGGGTCGCAGCAACAGCGTGGCCAGGCCGGCGACCACGACGGCCGTCGCGGTGTTCACCGCCATGTTGTCGAGGGGGCCGAAGCGGTAGAGCGACCGGACGCCGTAGGCGTACCCGATCAGCGCGGTGAACCCGACGGCCATCACCACGACGGCGGCCGTCTGCGAGGCTCGCGCGGACCCGCGCAGGCAGAGCACGAGCGCGATGCAGAGCCCGATCAGGCTGACCGCGGTCATCTGCGCCATCCGGCCCGGGACCGGCGTGAAGGCGTCGCCCGGGTCCAGGCCGAAGGGGTTGTCGACCGCGAGGGCGAACCCGAACACGTCCTCGACCAGCGTCGTCACGGCCAGAAGGCTCACCAGGCCCGCTCCGACTCGGACGAGCCGCTCGGTCCAGGGGCCCTGCATGGCCGGGATCGCGAGCGTCACGTCGGCCAGGCCGACGACCACGAGGCACAGCGCCGTGGAGAACTTCATGGTGACCAGGCCAGGAGCGATCCGGGCGAGTCCGGGCTCGCCGATGATCCAGCCGAGGATCACCGAAAGGCCGGTGAGCACGACGAGTGCGCCACCGGACGCGGCGACGAGCTTGAGGGTCCGGTCCGGAGGGCCGGACCTCGCGAGGTGGTCCCTGGCAGGCGCGGGCGCCGGCACACGGGTGCCACGCTCGCCCTGCGTCATCCCCCAGCCTCCGTCTCGCGCAATGGACGCGCGCTCGTACCAGCCACCCCCGCGGCCCCTCGAATCGTCGCCTCCCGACGCGGTCGCGACAAGAGACAAAGGGCCCGGATCACCCGCATCCGGACCCATCGATTCGACTGCGCGTTCCGGCAAACGCGGTCAAACTGGTGTAAAACGACCCACACCTCCTTCTGGACACCCACGATGCGATCCCACGCTCACGGCGCGCGCCGACTCCGCCCTCCCCTTGCTGCCAGCCTGTCGCTCGCGCTCGCCGCCTCCCTGGTCACCCTGGTCGGCTCGACAGCCGGGCCCGCGAGGGCGCTCGGCGACTCGACCACGGTCGATTCGCCCTCGAAGTACGAGCCGCAGACCAGCTGCACGTACCGCGCCCGCACCGGGCACCGTCGCGCTCGCGCCGCTGGCTGATGCACACCTATCAGAGCACCGGCTCGATGGGGATGATGCGCGCCTGCAGGATCGGCGGCACGCAGCGAGCACAAGGACGGTCGCGCCTTCGACTGGGCGGCCGACGTCCGCAAGAAGAAGCAGCGCCGGGCGGCGTACCGCTTCATCCGCCTGGCGCTCGCACCCGACGCCGCCGGCAACGCGCACGCGCTCGGCGCGCCGGATGGGGATCATGTACCTGATCTACAACGACACCATCTGGTCGCTCCTACCGCGACTTCGCGCCGCGGCCGCTACCTCAACGCCGCCTGCAAGACGCGCAAGAAGTGCTCGCGCACCCTGCGGCACAAGAACCACGTGCACATCTCGCTCGGGTACGCCGGCGCCGCGGCCCAGACCTCGTGGTACCGCGCCCGCGACGTGCCCTCGCGGCCGGTGCTGCACCCGGGCACGAACGAGATCGACGCCGACGCAGACCGCGGTCACCGGCCTCACCGTCCCGGCCACCGGCGCCCCGGTGACCTCGCCGTTCTTCCTGCGAGCCGGCGTCACCTACCGCGTCGTCGCCACCGGCACCGTCCGCCCCGCGCCGGCGCCGGCCACGGGCGACGCCAACTGCCGTCCGGCGGCCGACGGCTTCGGCCTGACCCCGCGCGGCCCGCGTGGTCCGACGTCCCACCGCCGGCGCGGACGACGGGTGGGGCTCATGGGGCCACGAGGGCAGCGAGCACCCGACGAGCCCGTACGCCCCCCCGACGCCGAGACCCGTCGGCCTGCTCGTCAACGGCGCGCTGCGCTGGGAGGGCGACTGCCGGGCCGACCACACCTACGAGGCCTGGTTCACCCCGACGACCCGCCAGCGCCTGGAGCTGCCGTACGCTCGATCGCGACTCCCGCCGACGACGCCGGGTCCCTCACCGTCTACCTCGCGCGCGACGACATCACCGCCGCCTCGCTCGGCGGCTGAGCAGTCGAACTCCCGATGCAGAGCGGTGTCATGGCGTGTTTTCAGACGCGTCCACCCTCTGCTCCCGATGCGGCCTTGACGAATTCACCAGGTGCTGAATACCATTTCAGCAGTCCGATGAAATCCATCTTCGGGAGTCTCCGATGAACTCCACGTCCTCCGCCCGCACCCGGCCCGCACCGGACCGGTCCTCGCGGTCGTCTCGCTCGCGCTGATGACCGTGGTCTCCGCCGTCAGCGGGCTGAACGTCGCCCTGCCCGACCTCGCCCGCGAGACCGGCGCCACCCAGACCGAGCTCACCTGGATCGTCGACGCCTACACCGTCGTCTTCGCCGGCCTGCTGCTGTTCGCCGGCGCCCTCGGCGACCGGTTCGGCCGGCGCGGCGTCCTGATCGCCGGCCTCGCGGTCTTCGGCGTCGCCGCGGGCCTCGGGATGACCACCGAGCGACCCGCAGCTGCTGATCGCGCGTGCGCGCGCTCATGGGCGTGGGCGCAGCCGCGATCATGCCGACGACGCTGTCGGTGATCACCACCTCCTTCCCCGAGGAGCAGCGCCCGAAGGCGATCGGCGCCTGGGTCGGCATGGCCGGAGGCGGAGCGGTCCTGGGTCTCTTCGGCAGCGGCATCCTGCTGGAGTTCTACTCGTGGAGCTCGTTCTTCGGCCTCAACGTCGTGCTCGCGACCCTGGCGCTGGTCGGCACCGTGCTCGTCGTACCCGGCTCGGTCGACGCCGATCCGCCGCGCGCTCGACGTCGTCGGCGGGCTGCTCTCGCTCGTCGCGGTGGCGAGCCTGGTGTTCGGGATCATCGAAGGCCCCGAGCAGGGCTGGGGCGATGTGCGCACGCTGTCCGGCCTCGCCCTCGGAGTCGTCGCGCTCGATCGCGTTCGTCGCGTGGGAGCGCCGCCTCGACGAGCCGATGCTCGACCCGCGACTGTTCGGCAACCGCGCCTTCAGCGCGGGGGCGCTCACGGTGACGGTGCAGTTCTTCGCGACCTTCGGGTTGTTCTTCGTGGTCCTCCAGTACCTCCAGTTCGTGGTCGGGCGCTCGCCCCTGGGCGCGGCGCTGTCGCTGCTGCCGCTCCCCTGTCGTGCTGATCCCGCTGGCCCGCAACGCGCCCCTGCTCGCCCAGCGGATCGGGTTTCGGCGAGTCGCGCCGGTCGGGCTGGTCCTGACCGCAATCGGGCTCGTCGTGATCGCGCAGGTCGACGTCGACCTCGCCTACGGCTGGTTCGCCCTCGGGTTGGTGCTGTTCGCCGCCGGCATGGGCCTGGCCGGTACGCCGGCCACGACCGCGATCACCGAGTCGCTCCCCGCGAGCAAGCAGGGTGTCGCGTCGGCGGTCAACGACACCTCACGCGAGATCGGCAGCGCGTTCGGCATCGCGATCCTCGGCAGCGTCCTCAACCAGCAGTACCGCGACGGCATGGCCGACGCCGTCCGCGGACTGCCGCACGCGGTCGCCGACGGGGCACAGGGCTCGATCGCCTTCACCCAGTCAGCCGACCTCGACCGACTCGGGCCGGCGGCACAGCAACTGGTCGCCACCGCCCAGGACTCCTTCGTCAACGGCAGCTCCACCGCCCTGCTGGTCGCGGCCGCCGTCGTGGCGG
The DNA here is from genome assembly GCA_963731485.1 of uncultured Actinomycetota bacterium. GTDB lineage: Bacteria > Actinomycetota > Actinomycetes > Propionibacteriales > Nocardioidaceae > Marmoricola. The sequence goes on along the minus strand of CAVSVQ010000004.1, from coordinate 685,580 downwards.
TCGCGGCAGGGGTGGTCGCGTGGCTGGCACCCGCGGGCACGCGACCCGAGCCCGTCGAGGAACAGCGCGTCGGCGAGGTCAGCCGACGCGGCTGATCGAGTCGGGTGGCCCGGTCGGGTGGCCCGGCCAGGTGGCCCGGTCAGTCGGCCCCGTCAGGCCTGCTTGCGACCGGTCACCACGAGGTACTCGGCCAGCTCGTCCGGCTCGAACAGGTCGAGCAGTACCTGCCGGCACACTGCCCAGTCGCCACGCTGTTCCAGCATGGCCTTGAGCATGATGACCGGGCCGAAGTACTGCTCACTGAAGCGGACTGCGTCCTCCGCCGTGGTGAACGGCGAGGTGGGCACACTCTCGGTGGCGAACTCGGGGACGATCCCGGTGCCGGCGAAGAGGTCGCGCACGTGGTCCTCGTCGCCCCACGCCAGTGGCGGCGCCGCGAAGGGGGGCGGTGGCGGCGTGAAGGCGCCCAACGCCTTGAACATCCGCCCGGTCGCGCCATCCGGTGTCCAGTTCGCGAGCCCGATCCGGCCACCGGGGCGGAGCACCCGCGCGAGCTCTGCTGCGGTGACTGCGTGCCGGGGTGCGAACATCACACCGAACGTCGACAACACCACGTCGAAGGACTCGTCCTCGAACGGCAACTCCTCCGCATCGCCCTCGACCCAGGTGATCGTCACTCCGGCCTCGGCGGCCGCCGCCCGCCCTGCGTCGAACAGCTCGGGAGTCAGGTCGACGCCGGTGGTGCGCCCGCCCGCCGCGGCCGCACGCAGCGCCGCGTTCCCGGTGCCGCAGGCGACGTCGAGCACGTCCTCGTCGCGGCCGATGCCGACCCGGCGCACCAAGCGCTCACCGACGTCCCACAGCGTCAGCCGGGCGACCGTCGCGAAGTCCCCGGCTGCCCACGTCCTCCGCGCGTGCATCTTGGCTTCCTCGAGTCCCGGAACGTTCTGGATGGTCATCGTCGGCTCCTCTCGGGTCAGGTTGCCTCGACGCTAGGCGTTGCACGTCGTCACGACATGGGGCGAACACCCCATGCGCGCGACCGATCCGATCCCGACACTCGATTCATGGACCCACGACTTCGTACGCCGCTCGCGCTGGCCGCGATCGGCGCCCAGATCCTCTTCGTCACGGGCATGCTGGTCCTCGGCGCGGTCGAGGGTGGCGGCTACTCCGCCGGACGCGACGACATCAGCGATCTGGCTGCGCTCACTGCTGATCACGCATCCGTGGCGCGAGTCATCCTCGCTCTGACCGGCGCGGTCACCATCGGCTTCGGCCTGTCGCTGATCCCGGTGCTCGGTCGAGCAGCCTGGTTGGTCGCGCTCTCGTTGCCCGCCCTCGATAACTTCACCGACACCTTCTTCCGCCTCGATTGTCGCGCCGCCGATGCCGGGTGCGACCTGGCGTCCGCGACGGCGTCCTGGCACGGCACGTTGCACCTGGTCCTGTTCGCGGTCGCTGCGCTGGCCACGATCCCCGCACCGTTCGTGCTGTCGCGGAGGATGCGGAAGGTCGACGGCTGGGCGGATCTCGCGGGTCCGGCGCAACGCTACGGCCTGGTCGTGGTGGCGGTCCTCGTCGCCACCGGGGCAACCGGCGGCACGGCTCTCCAGGGCTGGACCCAGCGAGCCGCGATCGTGGTGGTCACCTGGGGGATCGTCGTTCTTGCCTGGCGCGTCGTCCGACTCGAGACCGGGCTTCCGCGCTCGGCTCGCCTGGTGCTCGGCGGCTGAGCAGCGCGGCCTCGGAGGGCACCGGTCACTCCGTTGCGAAGCTGCCGACGAGTCCGTGCCGGGTCGCATAGAGCGTCGCGGCGGCGCGGCTGCCGACGCCGATCTTGGTGTAGATGTGCTCGACGTGGTTCGACACCGTCTTCGGTGACACACCGAGCCGTCGCGCCATCTCCTTGTTCGCCAGGCCGCGCGCGAGGAGGGCGAGCACCTCCACCTCGCGTGGCGTCAGCCCGCCCAGACTCTCGACGCGAGCCGGTGCCCGATGACCGGCAGCCCGCAGCACCGCGTTCACCGCGTCGCCGTCGAGCCGCCCCGCCCGGACCTCGGCCCGCAGCGCGTTCGCTGCTGTCGCCTCCTCGAGCGGCTCGCGGTGCGGCCGCGGCTCGGTCATCGCGTGGTAGACGTCGGCGGCGGCGAGCAGCCGGTCGAGCGGCCCGAGCGATGCCGCCGTGAGTCCCCGGGGGTAGCCGGAGCCGTCCAGGCGCTCGTGGTGACGCGCGGCGATCTCGCGACTCTCCGACAGCGCCGGAATCCGGGTCAGCATCTTGTCGGTGAGGTACGGGTGCAGGTGGGCGCGCTCGCGCTCGACGTCGGTCAGCGGACCGGGTTTGTCCCAGATCGCGTTCGAGATCCCCAGCCGCCCCAGGTCGTGCAGCAGCCCGGCACGGCGTACCGCGACCCGATCGTGATCGGACAGTCCGGCGAGTCTCGCGGCCTCGGCAGCGAGGTTCGCGACCCCGCGCGAGTGCCCCGCGAGATAGGGCGACTTCAAGTCGACCAGGTCGGCCATCGCCTCGAGCACGTCGTCCAGCTCGGCTCCGGAGACCCGGCGATCGAGTCCCGGTTCGGCCGCGAGGACGGCGTTCCAGCTCCCCGCTTCGGACAGGTCCGCGAGGAGCTCGGGCGCGTGCTGCGCAAAGGTCTCCGCAAGACCGGGGTCGAGGGTCGAGCCCGCATGCCTGCGGGCGATCGTCTCGGCGGTCGCGGTGCCGTGTCGGCGCGCCAGCACCTCGACCTTGCCCGCGAGGGAGACGAGCCGGCTGGCGAGCGGGATGTCCGGGCCGCGGACCTGGCGGGGGCCCTTGCCGTCCCACTGCTCGTAGGCATCCCAGCACGCGCGACGAGACGGCTCACCGAGCCCGATGCGCGCGACGAAGTCCGCAGCGAGCTGGGTATGAGTGGTCAGCCAGCCGACGAACTCGCGCTGGCCGGTGGTCGGGAACGTGGCCAGTCGGCGGAGTCGCGCGCCGGGCGTTCCGTGCCCGCCGATCATCCGCAGCAGCTGTGCCGCCATCTGCGGCGTGCTCATCGTGAGGATCTCGTAGGTCTCGGCCTTCGACGCAATGTCGTCGCCGAACCAGCGCGCCTGCTCTGCGGCGTCCGCATGGCAGTAGGCGTTCATGAGCAGGCCGAGGTAGTACGTCGCCTCGCGGTCGGCCGGTGGCGCGTCGACCAGATCGGCGAGCCGCAGCGCGATCACGGTCTGCCGCATGCAGTGGTCCATCGGCTGCCCCAGGCCGAGATCGGCGGCGTAGGAGAGCGTCGCGACCAGCTCGGCGATCCGCACGCCGTCGCGATCCGGACCCCGGTCCGCACCCATGCAGGAAGTGTGCGCGCCGGACCGCCGCGCGCGCGAGGCCCTCAGGTCACGGATCGACGACGGCACGCGGGCCGGTCACGTGCGGGTACGGCGAGAGCGACGTCCGAGCTCCCGGTGAACTCCTCACACCGCGCCCGGCGCGCTCGGCGACCGGCCCTTCGGAGCCGGTCGACCGTCTGGCCGAGGTGCCCCGCCCCTTGGCCAGGCGACACAGGCACCGGGCCAGGCGGTCTGGTCCTCGGCGGCGTCGGCGGCTGGTGGACGTTCGACGCTCTGTTCCGATCAGCTAGACGAGCCAGCGGCCCTCGCGCATGAGGGTGCGGCCGGCGATCTCGTTGGCCTCGCGCCAGGCCTGCAACCGCGTCGGGCGCACCACCACGAACACGTAGCCCGGGGACTGGCGCGGGTCCCAGTCCGCCTGCGCGAGGTAACGGTCGACGACCTCGGCCGGTGCGTCACCGACCTCGTGCACCGCGTCCAGCACCACGTCGATCATCACCACGTCGCGGGTCGGTCCGACGCCGAGCCGCGCGACCCGGTGGGCGATGAGGTCACGCGCAGTCCTCGACGTCGCCTGGACCGCGAGCACGATCCGGTTGTCGTCGAGCCGAGCCAAACTCACCGGCACCAGGTGCGGCCTGATCGACCCGTCCTCCTCGGACGCGGTCGCGACCCACACGTCGACGACTTCACTGGTCAGCAGCGCCAGGGTGTCGGCCTTGCGCTCGGCGGCTGGGCGGGGTGGGTCCTGGGTCACGTGTCCTCCTGAGTCGCAGGTCGGGAGTTGTCGATCGCCTCCGCGGTCTCGCGGATCCTCCTCAGCCAGCGCCGAACGAGCACCCGATGGCCGCGAGACCCGATCACGAGGGCTCGGTACGCCGTGCCGCGGACGCCCGGGAACCGAGCCAGCGAGCGGGCGCTGAGCCGGGTCGCCCCGTCGTGCTCGTCGAGCTCGAAGACCAGGGCATAGTCGGAGAAGCGGTGCCTCCCGGTCAGCACGAGCCTGCGGCCGGCTGACGCCTCGCTGACGCGGAAGCCCGGGATCGTCGAACCCGCCACGAGAGGGTCGCCGCCCGTTGCGGGCGGGCTGGCGCCGAGGACGCGCGCTGCGAAGAACTCGACCATCGGTCCGTGCGGCAGTGAGCCGCCGAGCACCTGCCACACGGCACCCGCCGGTGCGTCGACGACCACGGCGTGCTCGTCGACGAACGGGAGCTCGTCCACCGGACCGTTCATGCCGACGACGCTACCGGTCGGCGTCGGGCGCACCCGCTCCCGAGACAGTGCCCGAGCTCGGGCCGGTGCACCCGGTCCTGGGGTTCGCCCGGGCACTGGCGGGTGCGCCGAGGGCTGCGACCGACCACCGTCGCGGTGCGAGGCCCACCACCTCACCAAACCCTGGGCCGAAGGCGGCAGAACCGACCTCAAGGCCGGCATCCTGCTCTGCGGCCACCACCACCGCCTCGCCCACCACCCCGGCCACACCCACCAACGACTCCCCAACGGCGACCTCCGCTACCACCGCAGGACCTGCGCGCGTCCGTCAGAGCGTGTACGGCTGCCGAATGATCGTGCGCAGCTTGTCGGGCGCGGTCCGGCGCGCGTCGCCGAGGTAGATCTCGTGGTGTGCCTGCTCCTGGCCGTCGAAGGTGAACCGGTGCTCATCGAGGAAGGCGTGCAGCCGCTCGATGGTCGGGCCCTCCGTGGAGTAGGGCCCGAGGTGCAGCACCTGGGCCGCCGGTCCCTCGGTCAGCCGCTCGATCCGAAGCCGACGCGCCGAGGCGAGACCCTTCCGGATCGCCACCTCCTCGGCGAAGCGCGCGACGAGCTCGTCGGTCACGTTGTCGGGCTGACGGATCATCATCGTCCAGTCCCAGCTCGACTTCTCGCCGGTCAGGAAGGCGCCGAGATCCTTCGCTGTCCACAGCCCCTCGAGCGGGGAGACCGTGAAGTCCTCGCCGCCGGCGCGCTTGACCGCGAACTTCGCGGCGTAGGACACCGCGTAGAGCGCCCGGAGCGCCTCCGAGTACGCCGGACTCACATTCGGGTCCCCGTGCCCGTCGATCGCGAGGAACCGCAGGGTCGGCACCTCGACCAGCTCCGGGGTCGTCGTCGCGTGGTAGAGCAGACCGACCGGGTCGGTGGTCAGCAGCGTGGTCATGGCGTGGTGGTCATAGCGTGGGCCTCCTCCCCACGAGAGTCCGGGCCCGACGGCACCGCGGACAGAGGCGGACGTCCCTGGCCGGAGACCCGGAAAGTCCCGTCCTTGACACCGGTTGTGCTGATACCTAGCGTGTCTAGGTATGGACCTGCGTGGACATCTCGATCTCGTCCTCCTGGCCGCCCTGCGGTCGACCGGGCCCGTGCACGGCTACGGGCTCATCGCCGCGCTCGGCGAGGAGTCCGGGGGTGTTTTCGACCTGCCGGAGGGCACCGTCTACCCGGCGCTCCACCGGTTGGAGCGAGATGGCCTGGTCGAGAGCACCTGGAGCACGGGACCCGGCCGGCGCCGGCGTGTGTACGCGTTGACTGCGGCCGGCCAGGTGGCGCTGGCGGAGAAGGTGTCCTCGTGGCAGCGCCTGACCACCGGGGTCGCCGCGAGTGCTCCAGCAGAGCGCGGTGGTGCCCGCATGAGCGACGACGCGGTCGAGCGCTACCTCGACGACCTCTTCGACGAGCTGGCCGGCACCGGCGGCGCAGGACGCCGATCGCTCGCCGAGGCCGAGGACCACCTGCACACGGCCCGCGACGCGCTGGTTTCCCGAGGGGTCGACGACACCGAAGCGGCCCGGGAGGTGGTGCACCGCTTCGGCGAGGCTTCCAGGATCGGGCACGATCTGCGGGTGGTCCACCGTGACCTCGGCGGCCTGGCTCGCCAGCTGCTCAGCGGTGCGTGGCTGCTCGGCAGCATCGGGCTGCTGGCGATCGGCCTCAGCGGTGGGCTCGCGGAGGTCATGGGCCGGCTCTGGGGTGCCCGCTTCGTCGCCGGCGACACCAACGGCGTCACCTACACCGCCGCTCGGTGCGCCGACTACCAGGAGTACTTCCCCGGCCACTCCTGCGCCGGCGCGGCCGCTCTGCACCACTGGGGCGAGGTGGTCGACTACCGCGTCGCTGCCGGCGCCCTCGGGCTGCTCGCCATCGCCGGCTACCTGCTCGTTCGACGCTTCGGACCGATGCGTGGGGCCCGCTGGCGCCCCGCCCCGGGCCCACTGACACTGGTCGCGGTGAGCCTCTTCGGGCTCGCGGCGCTCGCACTCGGTGGACCGTCTCTCCTCGAGCTCGTCCTCGGCGGCACCACCGGCGTCGGAGCGAACCTGTCCGCCGGGGTGGTCGCGGGTCTCGCCGCCGTGGCTGCAGGTGCCGTCGGTCTCCGGCTCCGAGTCCGGCGAGCGGCCTGAGCGCTCAGCCCGTGCCACGTCGGCGGACAACCCCGGCCACGGCATGACCGAGGAGACCCAGGACCGCTGCACAGCACGCCCCGACCACGCCGAGCACGGCGAAGAACCACGACCGTGACCACCAGGACGCGTCGCCGTCGTACCCGGCGAGCATGAACGAGACCGACAACACGAAGCCGAAGAGCGACGACGCGGCGAGCGCGAGGCCCGACTCCGCGGCCAGTGCGCCGAGCGCCAGCGCCGCGGCCGCCCACGGGACCAGACTCGCGCCGGACCCGACCCACACCCAGCGCGCCGACGCCACCCCGAGCACCACACCGAGGGCACTCGCTCCCACCAGCAGCCGCTGTGCTCTGGTTCCGGTCACGTCCCACACCTCCCACCGATCGATGAGCTCGAGCCCAGGACTATACCTAGCGTGTCTAGGCATAGCGAGTATTCAGGCGACGACTCACCACCGGCGGAGCAGGATGGCCGGGAAGGACCGTTCGGAGGACCAGGAGGAGACGATGGAGTACACCCGCCTCGGCAGCTCGGGCCTGCGGGTCAGCCGGATCGCGCTCGGCTGCATGAGCTTCGGCGAGCCCGGCCGCGGCACGCCGTGGGCAGCTCGACGAGGGCGCCGCCGAGCCGCTGTTCCGACAGGCCGTCGAGCTCGGGGTGACCTTCTGGGACACCGCGAACATGTACGCCGCGGGCTCGTCGGAGGAGATCGTCGGGCGGGCGATCCAGCGGTACACCCGTCGCGAGGACGTCGTCCTGGCCACCAAGGTGTTCTTCCCGATGCACGACGGACCGGGCGGATCGGGCCTGTCCCGCAAGGCGATCATGGAGCAGATCGACGCGTCCCTGACCCGGCTCGGCACCGACTACGTCGACCTGTACCAGATCCACCGCTTCGACCCGGAGACACCCGTCGAGGAGACGATGGCGGCTCTGCACGACGTGGTGCAGGCCGGCAAGGCCCGCTACCTCGGGGCCTCCTCGATGTGGGCCTGGCAGTTCGCGAAGATGCAGCACGCCGCGGACCTGAACGGATGGACGCGATTCGTCTCGATGCAGAACCAGTACAGCCTGCTCCAGCGGGAGGAGGAGCGGGAGATGTTCGGCCTGCTCGCCGACCAGGGTGTCGGGTCGCTCCCGTGGAGCCCGCTCGCGAAGGGCCGGCTGGCCCGACCCTGGGGCACCGAGACCCGGCGATCGGAGAACGACGCGATGGGTCAGCGGTACGTCGACGAGGCCAACGTGCCGATCGTCGAAGCCGTCGCCAAGGTCGCCGAGGGCCGCGGCATCCCGATGGCTCAGGTCGCCCTCGCCTGGGTCCTTCACAACCGGGTAGTCACGGCACCGATCGTCGGGCCGACCAAGGAGCACCACCTGGCCGACGCCGCGGCCGCGCGTCGAGGTCGACCCTCACCGACGACGAGATCGCGATGCTCGAAACGCCCTACACCCCGCGGCTCCCCAGCGGCTACAGCTGACCGGCGGCAGCAGGCGGGCCGGGCACTTCCAGGATTGTCGGACAAAATTGTGAACTTCGGCCCTTCGGGTGCGACGATCGGCACATGGTGACCAGCTCCGAGACTCGCCGCGATCCGGCGACCGCTCCGCTCAACGAGACCGAGGCCCACATCGAGCTCACCGAGGCGTACGCCGCGCACAACTACCATCCGCTGCGCGTCGTGCTCTCCCGCGGCGACGGCGCCTGGGTGACCGACGTCGAGGGCCGCCGCTACCTCGACTGCCTGGCCGGCTACAGCGCGCTCAACTTCGGTCACGCCAACCCGCGCCTCGTGCCCGCGCGCAGGAGCAGCTCGGCCGGCTCACGTTGACCTCGCGAGCGTTCTACAACGACCAGCTCGGCCCGTTCGCCCGCGATCTGGCCGAGCTCACCGGCAAGGAGATGATCCTGCCGATGAACTCCGGCGCCGAGGGCGTCGAGACCGCCATCAAGGTGGCCCGCAAGTGGGGCTACCTGGTCAAGGGCGTGCCCGAGAACCAGGCGACGATCGTCGCGATGGAGGGCAACTTCCACGGCCGCACGACGACGATCGTCGTCGTTCTCGACCGACCCGATCGCGACCGCGCACTACGCGCCGTACACGCCCGGGCTTCAGGCTGGTGCCGTACGGCGACATCGCGGCCCTGGAGGCGGCCGTCGACGACACCACCGTCGCGGTTCTGCTCGAGCCGATCCAGGGCGAGGGCGGCGTGATCATCCCGCCGGACGGCTACCTCGCCGGCGTCCGCACGCTGTGCAACGCCACCGGCGTGCTGATGGTCGCCGACGAGATCCAGTCCGGCCTCGCTCGCACCGGGCGCACCTTCGCCTGCGAGTACGAAGAGGTCGTCCCCGACATCTACGTCCTCGGCAAGGCCCTCGGCGGCGGTCTCTACCCGGTCTCGGCGATCGCGGCCGATCGCGGCGTCCTCGAGGTGGTGACCCCCGGGTCCCACGGCTCGACGTTCGGCGGCAACCCCCTGGCCGCGGCCATCGGTCACGAGGTGATCGCGATGCTCCGGACCGGCGAGTTCCAGGAGCGGGCGACCGTGCTCGGCGCCCGCCTGGTGGCCGGGCTGCAGGAGCTCCTCGGCGAGGGCCTGACCGAGGTGCGTGCGCGCGGGCTGTGGGCCGGCGTGGACATCGACCCCGAGCTGCGACCGGACGCAACGTCTGCGAGCAGCTCCTCGACCACGGGATCCTGGCCAAGGAGGCGCACGGTCAGACGGTCCGGCTGGCCCCGCCGCTGGTCGCGTCGGAGGACGACATCGACCTCCTCGTCGGCGCGTTCCGCGCGATCTGCGCCGGCTGATCCACCCAGCCCGGGCGCCGACCCCGGCGTTCGATCAGGAGGCGGATCAGGCAGGCGGATCAGGCAGGTCGATCAGGCAGGTCGATCAGGCAGGTGGCCGGCTGCTCGTCAGCAGGGCGCGAAGGGCACCGGTCACGTCGGTGACGTCCAGGTCGCGATCGAGCAGCACGTGCAGGAGCAGGCCGTCGCCGAGGGCACTGAAGAAGGTGGCGAGCCCCACCGGTGACGCGTCCGCCGGGAGTGCGCCCCGCTCCTGCTCGGCGCGGACCAGGTCGACCACCAGCGCGCGGTACTCCCGCATCAGGTCGCGCAATCGCTCACGGAGCGCCTCGTCGCGGCCGGCCTCCCGCATCGCCTCGAACATCAGCCCTGACAGCGCGCTCGTGGTCCCCGCGGCGCTCTCGACCTCCTGGCCGACCAGGGTGATCAGGTCGTCGACGCTCGCGAGGGAGCTGAACGCCTCGGGGGACAGCGCCTCGGAGAAGGCGAACAGGCAGGCTTCGATCAGCAACTCCTGCTTGCCGTGGAAGTGGTAGCTCACCGCACCGTGGGGCACGCCGGCCCGCTCGGCCACGGACCTGGTGGTGACCCGGCCCCAGCCGACCTCGGCGATCAGCTCCGCGGCGGCGCCCATGAGCTTCTCCCGGGTCGGGCGCGACCCCGGTCCCCGCCCGGAGGCGTCAGCCGACCGCTCTTGTCCAATTGACTTGTCCATTTGGCCTAATCCTAGCTAGGGTCGCCCGCATGCGTGAACACAGAGATGATCTTGCCGTGCGGGCGCGCGGCCTGGCCAAGAGCTTCGGTCGACTGCGAGCAGCCGACGGCATCGACCTCGACATCCCACGCGGCAGCGTCTACGGCGTGCTCGGGCCGAACGGTGCCGGCAAGACCACCACGATCCGGATGCTGGCCACGTTGCTCCGTCCGGACGCCGGCACGGCTGAGGTCTTCGGGCACGACGTGGTCACCGAGGCCACCGCGGTGCGGCGCCGGATCAGCCTCACCGGCCAGTTCGCCTCGGTCGACGTCGATCTGAGCGCCGAGGAGAACCTGCTGCTGGTCGCCCGGCTCCACGGTCACCGCGGCAAGGGTGCGCGTCAGCGCACCCGTGAGCTCCTCGAGGCGTTCGACCTCGCCGATGCCGGCAACCGGCTCGCCGGCCAGCTGTCCGGGGGGATGCGCCGGCGACTGGACATCGCGGCCAGCCTCGTCGTGCGGCCGGACCTGCTGTTCCTCGACGAGCCGACGACCGGGCTCGACCCGCGCAGCCGGGGACAGGTCTGGGACGTCGTACGCCGGATCGTCGCGGACGGGACCACCGTCCTGCTGACCACGCAGTACCTCGACGAGGCCGACCAGCTCGCCGACCGCATCGCCGTGATCGACCACGGTCGCGTGATCGCGTCCGGGACCCGCGGCGAGCTCAAGTCCTCGGTCGGAACCGGCGGGGTGCGGCTACGGCTGCACGACCCCGGCCAGCGTCCGAGGGCACTCGAGGTGCTGGCGACCGCACTCGGCACCGCCGGCCGCCCCGACCTCGATCCGGCCGTGCTGACCGCGCAGATCCCGAGCTCTGCCGATGACCGCGCGAACACCGAGGACGCCGTTCGGGCGCTCTCCCAGCTCGCGGCCAGCGGCATCGCGGTGAGCGACTTCTCCTTCGGACAGCCCAGCCTCGACGAGGTCTTCCTGGCCCTGACCGGTGCGCCGGTCGAGGAGCGCGAGGCACCGGCGGGGGTGTCCGCATGAGCGCGCCGACCGGACTGCTCGCCGCGCCGCCGGCCCGCCCCGCCAGCGCGTGGACCGCCTCGCTCGCGTTCGCCTGGCGGTCGCTGTTGAAGATCAAGCACGTCCCCGAACAGCTCGGCGACGTGATCGGCATCCCGATCCTGTTCACCTTGCTGTTCACCTACCTGTTCGGCGGCGCGGTCTCCGGTTCGACCCACGAGTACCTGCAGTTCCTGCTGCCGGGCACGCTGGCGCTCGCCGTGGTGTTCGTGACGGTCTACAGCGGCGTGACGCTCAACAGCGACCTGAGCACGGGCGCCTTCGACCGGTTCAGGTCGATGCCGATCTGGCGCCCTGCGCCGATCGTGGGAGCCCTGATCGGCGACCTGGGCCGCTACCTGCTCGCCGCCGGCCTCGTCGTCGGACTCGGATTCGCCATGGGCTACCGCGCACACGGTGGCGTGGCCGGCGTGGCCGCTGCGATCGCGCTGGTGATCGACGTTCGCATCGGCGCTGTCGTGGACGTGGACCGCCCTCGGCCTGCTGCTGCGCACGCCGACCGCCGTGATGAACCTCGGATTCGTGATCCTCTTCCCGGTCACGTTCCTCAGCAACGTGTTCGTCGCGCCCGCGACGATGCCGGCTGGCTGCGCCACGTTGCCGAGGCGAATCCGATCAGCCATCTGGTGACGACGGCGCGAGGGCTGATGGAGGGCACCGCGTCCACCCACGACGTGCTGGTCGTCCTGGCGACGTCGGCCGCGATCCTGGCGGTGTTCGCGCCGATCACCGGACTGCTCTACCAGCGACGCCAGTAGGTCTTCCTGCAGCGCAGGCCGGGTCGAGGAAAACGGGGCGACGGATCGGGGCCCGGCGGTGAGAATGCATCCGATGTCCACCACCGCCTCGGGAGCGCGGCCAGGGTTCCTGCGCCGACTCATCCCGCCCACACCGATGTCGCGCCGACTCGCGACGCAGTCGATGCTCTTCTCGACCGGCGAGGGTGCGTTCAACACCGGCAGCGCGGTCTTCCTCACCCAGGTGGTCGGCATGTCGGCGGCGCGAGTGGGCCTGGCGATCACGATCACCGGGGTCGCGGAGTTCCTGTTCGCGTACCCCGCCGGCAGGGTCGTCGACCGGTTCGGCCCGAAGCGGATCTGGATGCTGACCACGTGGGGCCGGGCCGGCTGCTTCGTGGCGCTGCCGTTCGTGGGGTCGTTCAACGAGTACCTGCTCGTCGGCCTGCTGTTCGCGCTCACCGGCTCGGCGGGACACTCCAGCTACCAGGCCTACGTGCTGGACGCGCTTCCCACCAAGGAGCGGATCGAGACCCAGGCCTACATGTACTCCGCGCTCAACGTCGGGTTCACGCTGGGCGCGATCCTCGGCGGCGTCGCGCTGGCCTTCGACAACCTGACCGTGATCCGGTGGACGCCGCTGTTCGCGGCCGCCCTGATGACGGCGAACGGGTGGTGGATCAGCAGGCTGCCCCAGGCGCCGCACGACCTGCGGGTGGCGAGTGGTGAGGCCCGTGAACGACCGGACGGCCCGGGGCCGTTGCGCAACGTCGGCTGGATCCTGGCGACGTTCTTCAACGGCGTGATGTGGACCAACCAGGTGCTGTTGAACATCGTGATCCCACTGTGGCTGGTGGAGGCGACCGACGCCCCGCACGTCCTGCTGGCCTGGCTGTTCGGCACCAACACCGTGCTCTGCATCTTCCTGCCGGCGTACACCTCCAAGGGCGTGCGCGACCTGCGCGACGCGATGCGCTACGTCTGGATCTCGACAGCGTTCTTCGTCGGCTCGTGCCTGATCACGATGGTCACCCACTCCACGGCCGGATTCCTCACGATCTTCCTCGTGTGGCTGGGCCACGTCACCGTCACCGGCGCCGAGCTGTTCATCTCCGGCGCGAGCTGGTCCTTCCAGGCCGAGCTGATGGACCCGCGTCGGCGTGGGGAGTACCAGGGCGTCGCGGACGTCAGCCGCACCCTCGGGTCGATGTGGGCCCCGGCGCTGTTCACGTTCCTCGCGATGTCGTGGGGCTCCGACGGCTGGTTCGGTGATCGCCGCGATCATCGTCGTCGCGGCGGCGTCGCTGGGCCCGTCGGTGCGGCTCGCCGAGGGCTTCGCCGCCCGGAACTTCAAGGCGGAGGAGACCGGGCCCGCGGAGGATGGTGTCCCGGCGTGCCGGTCGTCGAGCCCGTCGAGGCGATGAGGGCGACCGACCCGGCTCCGCAGTCCACGCCGTCGGCGGCGTCCGAGCCGGGGCGCTGAGGCCGATGACCAGGCAGCGCCCCCGGCGGTGCTCCGGCTGGCCGGGCCCACCCCGCTGATCCGTCGGCTCTCCACGCAGTCGGTGCTGTCCGCGTTCGGCGACGGCGTGTTCCTGACCGGCAGCGCGGTGTTCTTCACCCAGATCGTCGGGCTCTCCGCCGCGCAGGTCGGGCTCGGGCTCGACGATCGCCGGCGTCGTCACGTCCGCCTTCGCGGTGCCGCTCGGCAAGATCAGCGACCGCTACGGCGCGAAGCGGGTCCGGGCGCTCAGCTCGCTGGTCGGAGGCGCTGCTCTACCTCGTCTGGCTCGCCGTCGGCAGCATGGTCGCGTACGTCGCCATGCTGGTCGTCCTCGAGCTGGTCGTCACGAGCAGCCGGTCCTCGCGCAACGCCTACCGCTTCGACATCTTCCCCCGCGAGGAGCGGGTCTCCTCCAGCGCGTACTTCCGCGCCGCGCGCAACGTCGGGTACACCCTCGGAGCCCTGCTGGCCGGTGTCGCGCTCGCCACCAACAGCAACGACGTCATCCGGACGGTCCCCATCGCCACCGCGACGCTGCTGCTCCTGAACGCGGCGCTGGTCTCGCGACTGCCGGAGGACCGACCACCACGTCGAGCACGACAGCGCCCTCGAAGCCGTCGCGCACGGCGGCAGTGCGCTGCGCAACCGCGGCTACGTGCTCATGTCGGTCCTGGACGGCGTGCTCGCCACCCACCAGGTGCTGCTCAACGTGGTCATCCCGCTGTGGCTGGTCGAGGAGACCGACGCGCCCCGGGTGCTGCTCGCGTGGCTGTTCGGCACCAACACCGTGATGGCGGTGCTGCTCCAGGTTGCCGCCGCGCGCGGCGTCGTGACGGTCGGCGACGCGTTGCGCGCCCAGAGACGCGGTGCGTTCTTCTTCGTTGCGTCGTGCGGCATCGTCCTGGTCACCCACGACACGGTCGGGTGGGCCACGATCGCGCTCGTCTGGCTCGGCCACGTCACGGTGACCGGCGCGGAGCTGTTCAACTCCGCGGGCGACTGGGGCCTCCAGGCCGAGCTGTCCGACCCGGCGCGGCGCGGCGAGTACCAGGGCGTGTCGCAGCTCGGCTACACGCTCGGCACGGTCTGGGCGCCGGCGGCGTACACCTTCCTCGCCATGGAGTGGGGCACCCCGGGCTGGCTCCTGATCGCCTCGATCATCGTGCTGGCGGCGGTCGCGATCCACCCGGCCGCGCGAGCCGCGGAGCGGTACCTCGAGGAGCAGGCCGAGGCACCGACCGAGGCGGTGCCTCACTCGCCGGGTGGCTGACCGCCGACGGCGCTCGATCCGGGTCCAGCCGGTCCAGCCGCGCTCGGCCATCAGCTCCTGGAGGCGCTCCATCATCGGGTGGGAGTCGGAGGCGAACGAGTCCAGCAGCGCGATGAAGCCGTCGTCGTTCATCTCCTCGGACTGCCGCTCGAGCTCGCCGCGCGCCGCGGACTCCTCGAGCATCTCGACCAGCAGGTCGGCCACCGGGTGCAGGCGGCACTCGTCGGCGCCGCCCTCGACCAGCTCGCCGATCAGTCGGTAGAGCTGCAGCGTCCTCGGATCCTCGAGCTGGGCGTGCTTGTCGCGCCATCAGCTCGCGGGATCTGCTCCGGCCAGCGGGCCGCGACCAGGATCCAGCCGTCCCGCTCGCCCTCGACCAGGCGCGGGCGGGACGCCGCTCTCGCGGAGCCGGTCGAGGTAGCTCGACCACCTCGTCGGGCAGGGCCAGCGAGTCACCGGCGGCGAGCAGCGCGATCCGCCTGCGGTGCTCCTGGATCTGGCGGACCTCGGCGCGCAGCCGCCGGTCGATCTCGGCGACCGCCGTCTCGAACTCCTCAGCGTCCGCCTCGAGCAGGTCGTGCACCCGGGCCAGCGGCACCCCTGCTTCCGCAAGCGTCCGGATCCGGATCAGCTCGATCACGGCCGCGGCGTCGTACCTGCGATAGCCGGAGGCGTCGCGCTCGGGCTCGGGCAGCAGACCGACCTGGTGGTAGTGCCGCACCGCGCGCACCGTCACGCCGGCGTACGCCGCCAGCTGGCTGATCGTGAGCATGGCTCCATTCCACCTCGTCCCCGGTGCGCCGTGGCGCTCAGGCGGTCCGGCGGCGGTAGGTCGCCATCGCGAAGGCGTAGGCGACGACCAGGATGCCGACGCACCAGGCGAGCGCGACCCAGAGGTCGTCGCCGACCGGCTGCTGGCCGAACAGGTGCCGGATCGTGTCGACGATGGAGGTCACCGGCTGGTGCTCCGCGAAGGCGCGCACCGGCCCGGGCATCGTGTCGGTCGGCACGAAGGCGGAGCTCGACGAACGGCAGGAAGATCAGCGGGTAGGAGAACGCGCTCGCGCCGTCCACCGACTTCGCGGTGAGGCCGGGGACGACCGCGAGCCAGGTCAGCGCGAGGGTGAACAGCACCAGCATGCCGACCACGGCGAGCCACGCGAGCACGCCCGCGCCCGAGCGGAAGCCGAGCAGGAGCGCGACGAGCACGACCACCACGAGGGAGATCGACGTTGGCCACGAGCGAGGTCAGCACGTGCGCCCACAGCACGGCGGACCGGGCGATCGGCATCGACTGGAACCGACCGAAGATGCCGCTCTGCAGGTCGAGGAAGAGCCGGTAGGCGGTGTAGGAGATGCCCGAGGCGATCGTGATCAGCAAGATGCCCGGGCAGCTGGTAGCTCACGTACTTCTGCGAGCCGGTGTCGATCGCCCCTCCGAAGACGTAGACGAACATCAGCATGAAGGCGATCGGCATGATCGCCGTGGTGATGATGGTGTCGGGGCTGCGCGCGATGTGGCGCAGCGAGCGGCCGGTGAGGACGGCGGTGTCGCCGACGAAGTTCCTGGTCATCGCTGCTCCTTGCTCTCGGTGCCTCGGTGCGTCTCTGCGCCGACGATGGCGAGGAAGACGTCCTCGAGGCGTCGGCTGCTTCTCGACGTACTCGACCTCGACGGGCGGGAGCAGCTGCTTGAGCTCGGCGAGGGTGCCGTCGGCGATGATCCGGCCCTCGTGCAGGATCGCGATCCGGTCGGCGAGGTGCTCGGCCTCGTCGAGGTACTGGGTGGTGAGCAGCACCGTCGTGCCGCTGTCCGGCGAGGTCCTTCACGGCACGCCACACCTCGAGCCGCGCCTGGGGGTCGAGCCCGGTGGTCGGCTCGTCGAGGAAGATCACCGGCGGGTCCCCGATCAGGCTCATCGCGATGTCGAGGCGGCGACGCATGCCTCCGGAGTAGGTCGCCGACCCGCCGGTCGGCAGCGTCGGCGAGCTGGAAGCGGGCCGAGCAGGTCCTCGGCGATGCCGGTCGGGCGGCGTCGAGGTGCCGCAGCCGGGCCACCAGCACGAGGTTCTCGCGCCCGGTGAGGATCTCGTCGACGGCCGCGAACTGCCCGGTCAGGCTGATCGACTCCGCACGTCCGCTCGCCTGGGTCGCCACGTCGAAGCCGTTCACGCTCGGCCGTCCCGCCGTCCGCCGCGCAGCAGGGTCGACAAGATGTTCACGACGGTGGTCTTGCCGGCTCCGTTCGAGCCCGAGCAGGGCGAAGATGCTGCCCCGGGCGACGTCGAGGTCCACGCCGCGGAGCACCTGTAGCTCGCCGTAGGACTTCGCCAGGGCCCGCACCCGGATCGCGGGGTCCGGTTCTGACTGGCTGTCATCTCGACATCCGTCCTCTCGTCTCGACTGTGTCGCCACCCAGCGTGCAGGGTTGACGCAGCGTCAAGGTCAAGCGGACTTCGGCGGCGAGGGCTCGGGCGGTCCCGGCGCTCCGAGAGCCCAGCTCGATGACGGGTGCCCCTGACCACGCCGGGCGTTGGGCCCGACCGCGGTCAGGGTCGTCAGTGGGTCATGTCGACGAAGCGGGAGTAGTGGCCCTGGAAGGCGACCGTGATGTCGCGCATCGGGCCGTTGCGGTGCTTGCCGACGATGATGTCCGCCTCGCCGGCGCGGGGCGACTCGCGCTCGTACATGTCCTCGCGGTGGACCAGCATGACGATGTCGGCGTCCTGCTCCAGCGAGCCCGACTCGCGCAGGTCGGAGACCATCGGCCGCTTGTCCGCACGCTGCTCGGAGCCACGGTTGAGCTGGGCCAGCGCCACGATCGGGACCTCGAGCTCCTTGGCGAGCAGCTTGATCTGCCGGGAGAACTCCGAGACCTCGACCTGGCGGGACTCGACCTTCTTGCCCGACGTCATCAGCTGGATGTAGTCGATCACGATCAGCCGCAGGTCGTGGCGCTGGCGCAGCCGGCTGCGCCTTGGCGCGGATCTCCATCATCGTCATGTTCGGGCTGTCGTCGATGAACATCGGCGCCCCCGAGACCTCGCCCATCTTGCGGGCGAGCTTCGCCCAGTCGTCGTCGGTCATGTGCCCGTTGCGCATGTTGTTCAGCGGCACCCGGGCCTCCGCGGAGAGCAGCCGCATGGTGATCTCCGAGCGGGACATCTCCAGGCTGAAGATCGCGCTGGTCAGGTTGTTCTGGATCGAGGCGGCCCGGCAGAAGTCGAGCCCGAGGGTGGACTTGCCCGAGCCGGGACGGCCCGGCGACGATCACCATCTGCCCGGCCTGCAGGCCGTTGGTCAGCTCGTCGAGGTCGGTCAGGCCCGGTCGGGACCCCGCGCAGCGTGCCGTCGTGGTTGGAGATCGCCTCGATCTCGTCGAGGGTCGCCTCCATGATGTCGCTCAGCGGCGCGTAGTCCTCCGAGGTGCGCTTCTCGGTGATCGCGTAGATCTCGGCCTGCGCCCGGTCGACGGTGTCGTCGACCTGGCCCTCGCCGGCGTAGCCGAGCTGGGCGATCTTCGTGCCGGCGTCGACCAGGCGGCGCAGGATCGACTTCTCCCGGACGATCTCGGCGTAGTAGCCCGCGTTGGCCGCGATCGGCACGCTCGCCGACAGCGTGTGCAGGTACGGCGCGCCGCCGATCCGGACCAGCTCGCCCCGTCGCTGCAGCTCGGCGGCGACCGGTGACCGGGTCGGCCGGCTCGCCGCGGGAGTACAGGTCGGTGATCGCGTCGAAGATGGTCTCGTGCGCGGGCCGGTAGAAGTCCTGCGCCTTGGCGACCTCGAGCACGTCGGCGATCGCGTCCTTGGAGATCAGCATCGAGCCCAGCACGCTCTGCTCGGCGTCGACGTCCTGCGGCGGCATCCGGCCGGCCCAGGCCTCCTGCGAGCCGTGGTGCTCCCAGTGCTCGCTGGGAGGCACCGGATCGCCCGCGTGGCCGCCGAACCCCTCGGTCGACACACCGGTGGACTCGGTCATGCTCATCTCGCGCCACACCTTCCGAATCGTTCGACCGCCCGTGCCCGCGGTCGGTGACAGCCTGGTTGCTCGACCCGTCGGATTGCCGCCCCTGCGGCGCCCGGTGCCTCGCACCCTAGGGTCAGGGACCGACACAGTCCAGGCGACGCCGGACTGCGCGAGGCTATGTCCTCTCCGCGACCAGCACCAAGAGCGCCGTATTCACACCCCCCTGTGGAAAACCCTGTGGGGTGTGTGGAACACGCCGGAAAAGGTGTGCACAGGCTGTTGGTCCCGCTGTGGATGACTTCGCGACGGTCCCACCCGAACACGGGCTCTGACCTGCGGATTATGTCGGTCCACCGGCTGTGGAGCGAAGTTTCGGGCAGGTTTCCGTTCACCGTTTCGTCATCTGGGACGGGCCGGTCACCATGTCGACAAATCGGTGACGGCCCGGCGTTACCCACAGGAGGACGGGTTATCAACAGGGCCGCGTGCGCCCGGGCAGTCGGCCGACGGGTGGTCTGCGTCACCCGTTGCGGCCATCCGCGTCGCACTCGCTAGCCTCCGGCCATGGCCGGGTCTCGCGACGACGACCGCGAGATCCTGCGGCTCGCCGTGCCCGGCGTTCCTCGCCCTGGTCGCCGAGCCGCTGTTCCTGCTCGCCGACTCCGCGATCGTCGGCCACCTCGGCACCCCGCCGCTCGCCGGGCTCGGGATCGCCGCTGCCGTGCTTGTCGACGCTGATCAGCCTCTGCATCTTCCTGGCCTACGGCACCACCGCGTCGGTGGCGCCGGCGCATCGGCGCCGGCGATCAGCGTGGCGCGCTCGCGCAGGGCATCGACGGGCTCTGGCTCGCGGTGCTCGATCGGCGTCGTGACCACCGGGCTCGGCGTTCCGCTCACTCCGTGGCTGGTCGGCCTCTTCGGGCCGGAGCCCCGGGTCGCGCGACGAGGCCGAGACGCTACCTGCGGATCGGCGTCCTCGGCGCCGTGCCGCTGCTCGTCATGCTGGCGACCACCGGCCTCCTCCGTGGCCTGCAGGACACCCGGACGCCGCTGCTGGTGGCCGTGGTCGGCAACCTCGCCAACGTCCTGCTCAACCTGCTGGCTGGTCTACGGGCTCGACCTCGGCATCGCCGGGTCGGCCCTCGGGCACCGTCTCGCCCAGGCCGGCTCGGCTCTCGCCCTGGTCGTGGTCGTCCTGCGGGCCGCG
This sequence comes from uncultured Actinomycetota bacterium, assembly GCA_963731485.1. GTDB lineage: Bacteria > Actinomycetota > Actinomycetes > Propionibacteriales > Nocardioidaceae > Marmoricola. Next base: position 665,554 of record CAVSVQ010000004.1, on the reverse strand, counting down.
CGCCGGCACGGCGCCGCCCTGCGGCCCTCACTGGCCGGCATCCGCGGCGCGGGTTCGGCCGGCGTACCGCTGCTGCTGCGGACCGTCACGCTGCGCGCCGGCCTGCTCGTGATGACCTACGGCGCGTCCACGCTCGGAGCCACCGACCTCGCCGCCATGCAGGTGGCGATGACGCTCTGGACCTTCCTGGCCTTCGCGCTGGACGCGATCGCGATCGCGGCCCAGGCGATCACCGGCCGCTCCCTCGGCGCCGGCGACCGCGAGGGCACCCGGGCGATCACCCGCCGGATGCTGCGCTGGGGAGTGCTCAGCGGTATCGCCACCGGCGCGGCTGCTCGCGCCGTGACCTCGCCGGTCCTCGGGCCGCTGTTCACCACCGGACCGAGCGGTCCGCGACCTGCTGGTGCCGGTGCTCGTGGTCGCGGCGCTCGCCCAGCCGTTGGCCGGGCGTCGTGTTCGTGCTCGACGGCGTGCTGATCGGTGCCGGCGACGGCCGCTACCTCGCCTGGGTCGGCCTGCTGGTGCTCGTCGTCTTCGCCCCGGCGGCCTGGGTCGCCGTCTCGGTCGGCGGCACGCTGGTCTGGCTGTGGGTCGCGTTCGCCGTCGGCGTTCATGGGCGGTCGCGGCGTCGTGCTCGTGACGCGCGCGCCGCGGCGACACCTGGATGCGGCTCGGCGCCTGACCGACAGCCGCGGCCGGCAGGCCGCGAGGGCGGCCGAACAGGTCCGGGCCGAAGGTGGTGATCTCGGCGATGGCGCCGTGCTCGACGCGCAGGACGTCGAGCTTGAACGCACGGAACGCACTGTCCCCGTGAGCGCCGAAGGTAGCTGGCTGCAGCAGGCATCCGGTTCAGCCGCCGTGGGCAGCAGCCGCCACTCACCGTCCCGTTCGTCTCCGAAGGCACGCTCCAGCAGCGGTGCGACGGCGTCGGCGCCGTCGAAGCACAGCGGCAGCGGCGGCATCGTGACCCGCAGATCGGTCGCAGCGACGGCGAGCGCGGCCGCTGCGTCGCAGCTCTCGTGGGCGTCGATGAAGGCAGCGAGCAGATCGGCCTCCTCGACGCTCGCCGGCCGGGCGCTCCAGTCGACGCGGTGGGACGGGAGGTGCCGCCTCATCGTCTCCCGCGCGCGCTGGAGCGCACTGTTGGCCGCCGCCGACGACGTCCCGAGCAGCCGTGCGGTCTCCGCCGCCGACAGTCGCGAGCACGTCACGCGCGAGCAACGCGGCCCGCTGCCGCGGCGGCAACGCCTGAAGGGCCGCGACGAAGGCGAGCTCGACCGTCTCCCTCGACACCGCGACGGCATCCGGCTCCTCGTCGGCGGACCGCACCTCGTCGAGCACCGTGTCGGGGTACGGCGTCAGCCAGCTGACCTCGGCGTACGAGCGCATCGCCGACAGCCTGCGCGCCTGCGCCCGCTGCCGGTCGATGCACACGTTCGTCGCGATCCGGTACAGCCAGGCCCGCAGGTTCTCACCGTCGAAGCCGTCGCGACTGCGCCAGGCCCGCAGGTAGGTGTCGCCCACGGCGTCCTCGGCCTCGTCGTAGGAAGCCAGCATGCGGTAGCAGTGCACGTGCAGCTCGCGCCGGTGCTGCTCCGCCGCGCTGGCGAACTCCTCGGTCGTCCCGGTCGTCATCGGCGCTCGTCAGCGCAGGTGCTTCTTGATCTCCTGGATCGCCCAGGAGTTGCCGTCGGGGTCGTCGAAGTACACGAACGTGCCGTAGTCGGCCCGGTTCGGCTCGAGGCCGGCGGTCTGCACCCCGTCGAGGAAGTGCACCGGGCCGCTGTTCTCGATGCCCTCGGCCTCGAGCAGCGCCAGCGCCTCCTCGATGTCCTCGACGACCAGGTGCGCGCCCTTGAGCGATCCCGGCGCCACACCGCCGCCGAGCCCGGTGCCGAACACGATCGAGCACCCGGAACCGGGCGGCGTCACCTGGATGACCCTGAAGTCCTCGTTGGGCGCGAAGTCCGTGTCGAGCCTGAACCCCAGCTTGTCGACGTAGAACGCACGCGCCCGCTCGACGTCCGACACCGGGTGCGATGACCACTTCGAGCTTCCAGTCCATCGTGAGCTTCTCTCCTCCGAAACGGCGGCCGCCCGGTGCGGCCACTCGACAGGTGGAACGACGCGGCGGTCCGAGGACTCATCGGTCTGCCGATGACGTCTTCTCCGATTTCCCCGAGAACGCCGACCCTAGGCTGTGCCCATGTCGCCGCTGCAGAGGATCGCGATGGGCCTGGTCATCGTCCTCGTGCCGGCGAATTTCCCGCACGACCCGCATCCGGCGTGGGCAGTTCTACGACGCGCTGCCCGACCCGGTCGGCTGGCTGCTGGTGCTCAGCGGCCTGCGCGGGCTGCGCGGACGCACCTCGACGTCGACGTCGCCGCGCTGGCTCGGCTGGGTCGCGCTCGCGGTGAGCGTCCCGCTGTGGTTCCCCCAGGTCAACCACCTGCTGGTGCCCGAGTACAACGACGCGATCGGGGTCTCCTTCCAGTGGTTCCTCGTTCCTGCCGCAGACCGTCTTCAGCCTCGCCCTGGCCCGCGCGGTCGGCCGGCGGCCGAGCAGCCAGGAGCCGCGCGATCGCTTCGTGGCCGGCCGGTTCGGCGTACTCACCTGGGCCTTCGCCGGCGCTCGTGGTCCTGCCGGTCTCGCCTACGGCGGCGGCGTCGACTCACTGGTCAACCCGACGCTGATCGGCGATCGGGCGTGGTCAACGTGGTGTTCGTCTACTACCTGTTCCGGGTGCACCGCCGCGAGTGGCTCGGCGGACCCGGGCCCGCTCGAGGTGCACCGCCCGGCCGGCAGCAACGGGCGCTGAAGCCGACCCGCTTCCCGAACAGAACTGGCGCTTCCCGAACGCGATCGCGTTCGGGAAGCGCCAGTTTCACGACAGAGGTTGTGAATCCTGCGATCAGGCAGGCACGACGTTCAGGCTGACCTGCGCCTCGACGTCGTCGTGCACCTTGACGGTGACGGTGTGCGCGCCGAGGGACTTGATCGGGTTGGCCACCACGATCGTGCGCTTGTCGACCTCGGCGCCGGCCTCGGCGATCGCCGAGGCGATGTCGGCCGTGGTGACGGCACCGAAGAGCCGGCCGCCCTCGCCGGCGCGGACCTTGACCTGGAAGGTCGAGCCCTCGAGCCGGGCCTTGACCTCGGCCGCGTGGTCGGCGTCGCGCACGGCGCGGGACTCCCGCGCCTTCTTGATCGACTCGATGGTCTTCTCGCCGCCGCGGGTCCACACGATCGCGAGACCGCGCGGGACCAGGTAGTTGCGGCCGTAGCCGTCCTTGACCTCGACGACGTCGCCGGGGGCACCGAGACCGGTGACCTCCTGGGTGAGGATGAGCTTCATCTCCTGCTCCTCTCTCAGCGAGCCGTCGACGTGTACGGGAGGAGCGCGACCTCACGGGCGTTCTTGACCGCCGTGGCGACGTCGCGCTGGTGCTGCACGCAGTTGCCGGTCACCCGACGCGCGCGGATCTTGCCGCGGTCGGAGATGAACTTGCGCAGCAGGTTCGTGTCCTTGTAGTCGACGCTAGGACGCCTTGTCCTTGCAGAACTGGCAAACCTTCTTCTTCGGCTTGCGCATCACTGCCTTGGCCATTGTGGTGCTCCCTTTCAGTGAGCCCGGCGCAGGGCTAGACTGACGCCGGAATGGTTGGCTTGGTTGATTCGACTGGATCTCGAGAGGTGCCCGACGGCTTCGCAGGCTCAGCCGTGCGCACCTCGTCACTCAGAACGGCGGCTCCTCGGACCCACCGGGCACCGCCCACGGGTCCTGACCACCCTGCGGCGCACCGCCGCCCTGGGTGCCGCGCCCTGGCCGCCGCCCTGCTGGCCGCCCCACGCGCCCCCGCCCTGCCGCCCGCCCTGGGGAGCGCCCTGGGGCGGCTGGCCGGCCTGGCTGGCCCACGGGTCGTCGCCGCCGCCGCCGAAGCCGCCGCCACCGCCGCCACCGCGGGTCACCCGGGTGACCTTGGCCGTGGCGTACTTCAGGCTGGGGCCGACCTCCTCGACGTCGAGCTCGATGACGGTGCGCTTCTGACCCTCGCGGGTCTCGTACGAGCGCGCTTGAGGCGGCCCTGCGCGACCACGCGCATCCCCTTCTGCAGGGACTCGGCGACGTTCTCCGCGGCCTGTCGCCAGATCGAGCAGTTGAGGAACAGCGTGTCGCCGTCCTTCCACTCGTTGGTCTGCCGATCGAACGTGCGCGGGGTCGAGGCGATCGTGAAGTTCGCGACGGCCGCACCCGACGGCGTGAACCGGAGCTCCGGGTCACTGGTCAGGTTGCCGATGACGGTGATGACGGTCTCGCCAGCCATGGAAGATCCTCCTGGATCGGGTGCTCGTACGACGCGGCGCCGGTCAGCGGGCGTCGGGACGAATGACCTTAGTGCGAAGCACCGACTCGTTCAGCGTGAGCTGGCGGTCGAGCTCCTTGACGGTGGCCGGCTCGGCCTGGAGCGTCACGACGGCGTAGATGCCCTCGGCATTCTTGTTGATCTCGTAGGCGAGACGACGGCGACCCCAGATGTCGACGTTCTCCACGGTGCCGCCGTCACTGCGGACGACGTTGAGGTACGTGTCCAGAGACGGGGCGACGGTGCGCTCCTCGAGGTTCGGGTCGAGGATCACCATCAGTTCGTAGGCACGCACGCTGCCTACCTCCTTCGGACTCAGCGGCCACGGACGTTCCGTGACAGGAGGAGCTCCCCGAGCGGGGAGCGACGGATCAGGGTACCCGGAGGGAGGCGGTCGGGGCCAATCGACGGCGGCGGGCCCGGACCATCGGGATCACGCTGGCCCGGCCGGTCGCTGCGGCGACACCGGTGGCGGCAGCGACCAGCAGGGGGACGGGACCGTACCCGCCGAGGTGCGTCGCCGCCGCGTAGCAGAGCGCGAGGCCGAACCCGAGCACTCCGGCCACCGCGACGTGCAGCACCTGGGAGGCCACCGAACGACACAGGAGGTCGAGCGCCACCACCCCGACGACCGCCACCGGGAGCCCGAACACCGCGACCTCTGCCGCCGCGAACGGCGCGTACAGCGCCAGTGCGAGGAAGATCGTCGGGTCCGCGCCGACGTCGCCCAGCGCCGGGACCATCAGGAGCACGGCGCACACCGCGTCGCTCACGCAGATGCCGAGCAGGTACCCGGCGAGCCCCGGGGTGTTCGGGCGGCGGCTCACGGCTGTTCCATCGCGACGTCGAGCGCCCGGCGTACCTGCTCGAGCGCCGAGGTGCCCCACGGGAGCCGGAGGACCCGCAGCATCGGCGCGACGAGGGGCACCGCGGCATCGACCAGTCGGCGCGTCCGCTCCTGGTCCGGGCTGCGGTCGGCGACCCAGAAGAGCGTCACCCCGAGGTGGCACAGCCACAGCAGGTCGGCGAGCGCGGACCGCGCCTTCACCGGGACCGCCGGGCGCGCTCCGGCGACGATCTCGGCATAGATCGCGATCGACTCCTCACGAGGACGCCGGGAGGCCTCGCTGAACGGGCTCGCGTCGGGCGTGGCCAGCGCAGTGCTCACGAACGCCCGGCCGAAGCCGTGGTACGGCCCGATCACGTCGAGGTAGGCGTGCTCCGCGGCACGGAGCCGGTCCACCAGCGAACCATCGCCCTGGAGGAGGCCGGCGACCCGGTCGCGGTGCTGCTCCTGGACGCGGAGGTAGAACGCCTGCACGAGCTCGTCCTTGGTGGCGAACCAGTAGTAGGCGTTGCTCGGCGAGAGCCCCGCCTCCGTGGCGATCGCGCGCATGGTCGTCGCGGCGTACCCACGCTCCTCGAACAGGCGCAGGGCCGTGTCCACGATGAGCTGGCGGGTGTCTCCCCTGGCGGCCGGCATGGATCCAGTCTATTTGAACATGTTCAAATCGACCACCCGCCCGGGCTGACGCTGTCCGAGCCGCCTCCTAGGGTGGCGGCATGACGATCAGCATCGGAGCGCACGTCGACCAGACCGACCCGATCGCGGAAGCGAAGGCGCGCAGCACGACGCTGGTGCAGTTCTTCCTCGGCGACCCGCAGGGTTACCAGGGCCCGGAGTTCCGGTACGCCGGCGGCGCGGCCGGCCTTCGCGACGACGCCGCAGCCGAGGGCATCGACCTCTACGTGCACGCGCCGTACATCGTCAACGTGGCCACCACCAACAACCGGATCCGCATCCCCAGCCGCAAGCTGCTCCAGCAGCACGTCGACGCCGCGGCCGAGATCGGGGCCAAAGGGCTGATCGTGCACGGCGGGCACGTCAACAAGGACGACGATCCGGCGGTCGGCTTCGACAACTGGCGCAAGGCCGTCGAGGCGACCGACCTCACGGTGCCGATCCTGATCGAGAACACCGCCGGCGGCGACAACGCCATGACCCGGCACCTCGACCGGATCGCCGGTGTCTGGGAGGCGATCGGTGCGGCCGACGGCGCCGAGCAGGTCGGCTTCTGCCTCGACACCTGCCATGCCTGGGCCAGCGGGATCGACCTGGCCGACGCGGTCGAGAAGGTCCGGGCGATCACCGGCCGGATCGACCTGGTGCACGCCAACGACAGCCGCGATGCCTTCGGCTCCGGCGCCGACCGGCACACGAGCTTCGGCCAGGGCGAGATCCCAGAGGACCAGCTCGCGGGTGTCGTCCGGGCGGCCGTCGCCCCGGTGATCTGCGAGACCCCCGGTGGTCCCGCTGAGCACACCGCCGACTTCGACTGGCTGCGCGAGCGCCTCTGACGGGTCCACCGCCCTCTGCCGCGGTGCTGGTGCGCGCACGCGGCGGCCTGGCGCATGTGCACCCGCCACAACACCGCGTTACATGCGTTCGGCCGGCGCCACTAGGCTCGCCACCGTGACTCCCGCCCTCGCCGTGCGCACCATCTCCGCCGAGGAGCACCGGGCGTTCCTCGCCGCGCAGGAGTCGGCGTCCTTCCTGCAGACGCCGGCCTGGGCGCAGGTGAAGCAGGAGTGGCGAGCCGAGTCGATCGGCTGGTCGTTGCCGGGCTCGCCGAGCGGCGAGCTCGTCGGGGTCGCGCTGGTGCTCTACCGCCAGCTGCCCCGGATGAAGCGATCCCTGGCCTACCTCCCCGAGGGTCCCGTGATCGACTGGGAGACCGAGGACCTGGCCGCCTGGCTGTCCCCGATGGCGGCACACCTGAAGGCGCGCGGGGCGTTCGGCATCCGGATCGGTCCGCCGGTGATCACCCGGCGCTGGAGCGCCGCCCAGGTCAAGGACGGCATCGCCGACGACGCCGTCACCAGTCTCACGACACTGCCTCCGACCGAGCGCAGCCAGACCGGTGCGGCGGTCGTCTCCCAGCTGCGCGAGCTCGGCTGGCGGGCGCAGGCCGTGGCCGGCGGGTTCGCGGCCGGGCAGCCCCGCTACAACTTCTGGATCCCGCTGCGCGACGAGCACGGCAAGCAGCGCACCGAGGACGACGTCCTGGCGGGGATGAACCAGCTCTGGCGACGCAACATCAAGAAGGCCACCAAGGCCGGGGTGACCGTGCGCGTCGCGACGGCCGCGACCGCGGGCTTCGGTGACGACCTCGCGGCGTTCCACGCCCTCTACGCGCACACCGCGCAGCGCGACCACTTCACCCCGCGTCCGCAGTCCTACTTCACGACGATGTTCGAGGCGTTGAGCAGCGAGGACCCCGACCGGATCCGCCTCTACCTCGCCCATCACGAGGGCGACCTGGTGGCCGCGACGATCTGGATCCGCGTCGGCGCCCACGCGTGGTACTCCTACGGCGCCTCCTCCACCGAGAAGCGTGACGTCCGCGGCTCCAACGCCGTCCAGTGGCAGATGATCCGGGACGCGATCGCCGCCGGGGCCGCGACCTACGACCTGCGCGGCATCACCGACACCCTCACCGCCGACGATGCTCACGTCGGGCTGATCCAGTTCAAGGTCGGCACCGGTGGCGAGGCCGTGGAGTACGCCGGCGAGTGGGACCTTCCGCTCAACCGCCCGATCTACAAGGCGTTCGAGCTCTATCTCAAGAGGCGCGGATGACCGAGCGGAGCGAGGTCACGATCAGGACCTGCGAGTCGGGCTCATCGGCGCCCGCAGCGCTCTGCCCGTCAACTCGGGGAGGGCGTCGATGAGTCTCGTGCTCCATGTCGACGGAGAGCGTTGGCGCACTCACCTCAGGTCGGTTGCCGAGCAGCGTCCCGGGCTGGTCCCGGTGGCCAAGGGCAACGGCTACGGCTTCGGCAACGGCCGGCTCGCTCGTCGCGCCCAGTGGTTGGCCGACCAGGGCCTCGGGTGCGACACCCTCGCCGTCGGCACGTACGCCGAGATCGGCGACGTCGCGCGCCGGTTCGACGGCGACCTCGTGGTCCTGTCGCCCTGGCGGCCCTGGGACGAGGACGGCGCCGCGTCGGTCGAGGACCCCCGGGTGATCCACACCGTCGGCCGGCTCGCCGACCTCGAGGCGCTGGCGGCGGCCGCCGGCCGGCCACGGGTCCTCCTGGAGCAGCTGACCTCGATGAAGCGGCACGGCTTCACCGCCCGTGGGCTGCGCGAGGCGGCGACGGCGGCCAGCGGCGTCCGGGTCGAGGGGGCCTCGATCCACCTCCCGCTGGAGGCCGGCGACAACCTCGCTGAGGCCGAGGAGCTGATCACCGACGTCGTCGCGGCCGGCTTCGGCAGCAGCGACGACCTGCCGCCGGTGGTGTGGATCTCGCACCTCGGAGCCAAGGATCTCGAGTCCCTCCGGACGCGGTACCCGGACTTCACCTTCCGCCCGCGCGTCGGCACCGAGCTGTGGCTGGGCGAGCGCGGAGCGCTGCGTGTGACGGCGCGGGTGCTGGACTCCCACCCGGTCGAGCGCGGCGAGCAGTTCGGCTACCGCCGCCGCACCCTTCCGCGCACGGGCAGCCTGGTGGTCGTCTCCGGTGGCACGGCGCACGGCATCGGCCTCGAGGCGCCCACCGGCGAGGGCAGCGTGCGCGCCCGGGCGGCAACGCTCGCCCGCGGCGGCCTCGACGCGCTCGGTCTGGTGCGGTCGCCGTACTCCGTCGCGGGCAAGGCGCGCTACTTCGCCGAGCCGCCGCACATGCAGTCCTCGATGCTGTTCCTGCCCTCAGGCGTCGACGTGCCGGCCACCGGCGAGGTGGTCGAGGTGCGGGTCCGCTTCACGGCCACCACCTTCGACCGGGTCGAGATCGACTGACCCGGGGAGCTCCGCTCCGGTCCAGACGTCGCGCACCACCTGGGCCATCAGGTAGAGCTCGCCGAGGACCCGCACCACGATCGCGAGCTGGTACGCCGTGGGGTCGGTGCCCGACGACGGGGCCAGCCAGCCGCCGAGATAGATCCAGACCGCGGCGAAGTAGGTCAGCTCGCAGGCCTGCCAGACCAGCAGGTCGCGCCAGCGCGGTCGCGCCAGCACCGCCAGCGGCAGCAGCCAGAGGACGTACTGGGGCGAGTACACCTTGTTCACCACGAGGAAGGCAGCGACGACCAGGAAGGCGATCTGGGCGACCCGTGGCCGCGACGGCGCGCGCAGCCCGAGCGCCAGGATCGCTGCGCAGGCCGCGACGAACACGACACCCGAGACCAGGTTGATCCGGTCGACGCTGCTGTGGACGCCCATCTGGTCGGCGACCAGCCAGAGCGAGCCGAGGTCGGCACCGCGCCGGGAGTTGAACGTCCAGAACGTCGTCCAGCCGGCGGCGCCGGTGAGCAGGGCCGGCAGGTTGGCGACCACCCACGCCCCGGCCGCACCGAGCAGCGCGAAGGTCCAGCGGTCGATCCGGCGCCGGCGGTCCCGCCCGTCTCTCCAGAGGGCGTCGACGAGGAAGGCGCCGAGGAGGAACAGCGGATAGAGCTTGGCGGCCACGCCGAGGCCGACCATGACACCCGCGAGAAGCGGGCGCCCGCGCGCCCACGCCCACAGTGCACCGGCGGTGAACACCACGCCGAGAAGGTCCCAGTTGACCAGGCCCGCGACGAGCAGCGTCGGTGACAGCGCGAACGCCATCGCGTCCCACGGCCGTCCGGGGCTCGCGCCGGCGAGGAAGAACACTGCGCCGAGGCCGCAGAGGAAGAGCAGCACCGCGGTCACCAGGAAGTAGGTGTTCACCTCCCGGGTCATCCCGGGCAGTCCCCACAGGTCCGCGACCGGTGTCTGCGCCCGCACCGCCTGCGACGGACCGGACGGCATCAGACCGGTGATCTTCGAGGCGCCCCAGGCGAAGTACGAGATCAGCACCGGGTACTCCATCACCTGGTAGCGGCCGAAGGACTCGTCGTAGGGCCAGTGCTGCTCGGCGAAGCCGCGCGCGGTGTAGAGGTAGGGGACGTCGGAGTAGCACATCTTCCCGTAGCGGACCGTCTCGCTGGACCAGTCCGTCTCGCCACAGGGGTACTTCTGCACCAGGCCGAGGGCGAAGACGACGGTGAACACGGCCAGCAGGACCCGCACCGGGGTCCACCAGGTGTGCGGACGAGCGTGCTCCCCGACGGGTCCACCGACCACCTCACTCAGCGAGGTGGCCACTGGGTCCTCCCGGGTCGGCCCGCTCACGCCGTCGTCACTCCGGCCGCACGTACCACGCGTCCGGCGTCACCCGGCCACCGTTGCCGCCACTACCGTTGCCGCCACCACCGCCGCTCTGGCCGCCGCAGGGGTTGAGGAGCGTGCAGGTCGCTGTCGACGTCGGGGTCGAGGTCGGGGTCGGCGTCGGCGTCTCCACCGGCGGCGGGCAGTCCGGGTCCTGCGGATACCCGTACGCCGGGTCGCACACGCCGTTCGCCACCGGCTCCTGCGGGACCGGAGGCAGGGTCACCTTCGGCGTCTTGGTCTTCGTCGGGGGCGGCGGGGGCGTGTAGGGGTCGTGGCCCTTGGCCGGCGCCTTGCCGTCGACGTTCGCCGGCGGCGGGAACTGCTCCACCGGGACGTCGGTCATGTCGCGCTTCATGATCGCGGTCCAGGTGCGTGCCGGGTAGGTGGCGCCGTAGAAGGGGTTCAGGTAGCCCTCGAGGGACTGCCGGCCGTCCTTGCGGACGTACATCACCGCGGTCGCCACCTGCGGCGTGTAGCCGACGAACCACGACGAGATGACCTGACCGTCGGTGCGGGTCGCGGTGCCGGTCTTGCCGGCGGCCGGTCGGCCGAGGCCGCGGGCCGCCTGCCCGGTGCCACCCTTCACCACCTGCTGGAGGGCATAGCTGGTGTCCGCGGCGATGTCCTCGTCGATCGCGCGGTCGGTCTTCAGTGGCGCGGAGTACAGCACCTCGCCGTTGCTGGCCCTGGTGACCTTCGAGATCGACGAACCAGTCTGTGGTGCATCCCGCCGTTGGCGATGGTGGAGTAGGCGTTGGCCATCGTGATCGGGCTGACCGAGGCGAAGCCCAGCGCGATGCTCGGCACCGGCGGGATGTTGGTCGAGCTCGGGATGCCCATCGCGTACGCCGTGTCCCGGATCTTCACCGGACCGTCGGGGATCGACTCGGTCAGGTCGACGAACGCGGTGTTGACCGACTCCTGGGTCGCCTTGATCAGGTTGATCCGCGCGCCGTAGCTGTGGCCGTCGCCCTGCCCTTCGTTCTTGATGGTGTCGCCGTTGGGCAGCCGGTAGGGCGAGGACCCCTGGAAGGTGTCCTTGAGGGAGAACCCGGCCGCGAGGCCGGTCGCCAGCGCGAACGGCTTGAACGCCGAGCCGGGTGCGTTCCCGAGCGCCGCCCAGTTGAGCTGGCTCTTCAGGTAGTCCTGGCCACCGTAGAAGCCGAGCAGCGCACCGGTCTGCACGTCGACCGTCGCGGCCGCGGCGTGCAGCTGTGGCAGGCCCTCCGGCTTCTGCTCGAGCACGCCCTGCTCGGCTGCGGCCATCGCCTTCTTGGTGAACGTCGTGGTGACCTTCAGTCCGCCGGCTTCGATCTGCTCGTCGGTGAAGCCGAGCCGCAACAGCTCCTTCTTGACCAGGTCGAGCATGAAGCCCTTCTGACCGCCGTAGAGGTTGCTGGTCGTCGGCTTCTTGATCTGCGGCAGCTGGCCCTCGATCTGGGAGGCCTCGGCGTCGGAGATCGCGCCCATCGACTTCATCCCGGAGACGACGTACCGGTAGCGCGACAGCAGCGCCGCTCGGGACGCGTCGCTGCGGTCGGGGCTGAGGTAGTTCGGCGAGTTCAGCACAGCGGCGAGCATCGCGCTCTGGGAAGCGTCCAGCTCCTTGGCCGGGATGCCGAAGTAGGCGTTCGCGGCCGCCTGGACGCCGTAGGATCCTCGGCCGAAGTAGATCGTGTTGAGGTAGCCCTCGAGGATCTGCGACTTGGACTGCTGCTGCTGGATCTTCAGCGACAGGAACGCTTCCTTGACCTTGCGCTTGAGGGTGCGCTCCTGGGTCAGGTACAGGATCTTCACGTACTGCTGGGTGATGGTCGAGGCGCCCTGGGTGGCGCCGCCCTTCGCGTTGGAGAACGCCGCCCGGATGATGCCCTTGGGGTCGATGCCGTTGTTGGTCCAGAAGGTCCGGTCCTCCGCGGCGACCACGGCGTCCTGCATCACCTTCGGGACGTCGGCCAGCGGGATCGACTCGCGGTTCTGGGTGGCGAACCGGCCGATCTTGTGCTTGCCGCCGGCGTAGTACACGTTGGTCGTCTGGGCCTGGAAGGCGGTGTTCGGGTTCGGGATGTCGGTCGCCCGGTAGGCGATGTAGAACATCGAGACCAGCACGAGCACCCCGACGACGCCCGCGATCAGCGTGTACTTCAGTGCCTTGCGGATCTTCTGCCGACGAGTCAGTGGCGGTCGGTCCTTGCGCTTGCTGCGGCCCTTCGCATGGCTGCTGGATCGGCCGCCCGCGCCGTTCTTGGGGCCCCTCGGGGGACGACGAGAACCGGGCCGCGGCGTGCTTTCACTCACGTGGGTTGGCTCCAGGGGAAGTCGGGGTCGACGGGAGGAGGGTCGCGGACTCCAGAAGGGTACGGCGTGCCTGGGCGAAATCCATCCTCGCCGCCGCCCGGCCTGTGCCGGACATCACGCTCGCTGAGCCTGCCGAGTTGTGCTTTTGATATATCGGTGCGATATGTTGCGGCGATAGGATCAACCGAGAGGTTACCCGGTGGCCACCGTCTGGTCACCGGCCGTGCGACCAGCAGCGAGACCCGGCCATGAGATCGGGCCATGAGATCGGGCCGTGAGACCAGGAAGGGAGGCCAGCACCGTGCCGCGCAAGGGTGCCACGCTCGAGCTCGCCGTCCTCGGCCTGCTGCAGGAGTCCCCGCTCCACGGGTACGAGCTGCGCAAGCGGCTCAACCTGCTGCTCGGCTGGACCCGGCTGCTCTCCTACGGCTCGCTCTACCCCGCCCTGAAGCGGATGCTGCGCGCCGGCTGGATCACCGAGGTCACCGCCACGAACGCCGTCTCGCGCCGCCAGCGGATCGTCTACCAGATCACCCCCGCGGGCATCGAGTTCTTCACCACGGAGATCACCGAGGCCGGGCCGGCGGCGTGGGAGGACGAGACCTTCAACATGCGGTTCGCGTTCTTCTCGCGCACCGACGCCGGCGTCCGGCTGCGGATCCTCGAGGGTCGGCGCTCCCGGCTGCAGGAGCGACTCGACCGCGCGCGCACGCCTGTACGGCGGCGGCGACGACCGCTACGTCAGCGAGCTGCGCCGGCACTCGATCGAGTCGGTCGAGCGCGAGGTGCGCTGGCTCACCGAGCTGATCGAGGCCGAGCGCGCCAACGCCGACCGCGCCGGCCGCAAGGCCGACCGGAACGACCCGACTCGAGCCCCGGCTGCCGACCGGCCCGCCACGCCCGGCCGCGGGCTCCGGCCCACGGCCGACACGACCGAAATCAGTTGAAACCAGCAATCCAGGAGGAGAACCGATGCCAAAGGTTCGCGTAGGAATCGTCGGAGTGGGCAACTGCGCCAGCTCCCTGGTCCAGGGCGTGGAGTACTACAAGGACGCCGACCCGGCGGGCTCCGTCCCGGGCCTGATGCACGTGACGTTCGGCGACTACCACGTCTCCGACGTGGAGTTCGTCGCCGCGTTCGACGTGGACGCGAAGAAGGTCGGCTTCGACCTCTCCGACGCGATCAACAACTCCGAGAACAACACGATCAAGATCTGCGACGTGCCGCCCACCGGCGTGACCGTCCAGCGCGGCCACACCCTCGACGGCCTCGGCAAGTACTACCGCGAGACCATCGACGAGTCCGACGCCGAGCCGGTCGACGTCGTCCAGGCGCTCAAGGACGCCCAGGTCGACGTGCTGGTCTCCTACCTCCCGGTGGGCTCCGAGGAGGCCGACAAGTTCTACGCCCAGTGCGCGATCGACGCCGGCGTGGCCTTCGTCAACGCGCTGCCGGTGTTCATCGCCTCCGACCCGGTCTGGGCGAAGAAGTTCGAGGACGCCGGCGTCCCGATCATCGGTGACGACATCAAGAGCCAGGTCGGCGCCACCATCACCCACCGCGTGATGGCCAAGCTGTTCGAGGACCGCGGCGTGGTGCTCGACCGCACCTACCAGCTCAACGTCGGCGGCAACATGGACTTCAAGAACATGCTCGAGCGCGAGCGCCTGGAGTCCAAGAAGATCTCCAAGACCCAGTCGGTGACCTCGAACCTCACACGGCCCGCTCGGCGGCAAGGTGCACGACCGCAACGTGCACATCGGCCCGTCCGACTACGTCGCCTGGCTCGACGACCGCAAGTGGGCCTACGTCCGCCTCGAGGGCCGCGCCTTCGGCGACGTGCCGCTGAACCTCGAGTACAAGCTCGAGGTCTGGGACTCCCCGAACTCCGCGGGCATCATCATCGACGCGATCCGCGCGGCGAAGATCGCCAAGGACCGCGGCATCGGCGGCGCGCTGCTCTCGGCGTCGTCGTACCTGATGAAGTCCCCGCCGGTGCAGCGCCCCGACGACGAGGGCCACGCCTCGGTCGAGGCGTTCATCAAGGGTGACGTGGAGCGCTGATCGCAGCGCTCGCGATCGCCCACGAGTGACGCGGCACGGCTGATTTCGGGGTCGGACCCCGGGCAACACGCCCGGGGTCCGACCGATTTCAACCAGCAATCGGGCCGCGTGATCGGATGCGTCGCGTGGCGGCGTTCACTACGGTGCTGGCATGAGCGATGACACCACCCCGCCGCAGGACCCGAACCAGGGCGCAACCCCGCCCCCGCCGCCCGGCGGCGAGGTCCACCTGCGGCCGCCCCGCCGCCCCCGCCACCGCCGCCCGGTGCCTCCGGGGCGATGCCGCCGCCACCGCCGCCCTACGGCGCCCCGCCCGTGCCGCCGGCGGCGGCTACAGCCCGGTCGCTGCGATCCAGTACGGCTGGGCGAAGTTCACCAAGAGCCCGAGCACCCTGCTCGTGCCGGTCCTGGTCCTCGCTGCCGTGGTGATCGTCCTCGAGATCATCGGCTACGTGATCATGAACGCGACGCTGCTGGGCACCGGCGACTGCACCATCACCGTACTTCGCGAACGGCATCAACATCCACGTTGCGGCGGCCCCGGCTTCTTCACGACGCTCTTCGATGCGCCGCTGATCGGCCTGGTCTGTCAGCCTGATCGCGCCGGCCCTGGCGCCGGAGCTGATCAAGTCCGCGCTGAATGTCGTCGACGGCAAGGAGGTCAACGCTGGCGACGTGATCTCCTACGCGACCAAGCCCGAGGTGTCACCACTGCCGCGATCCTCGCCGTTGCAACGTTCGATCGGCACCCTGCTGTGCTACCTGCCCGGCCTCATGGTCGGCTTCCTGACCGTGTTCGCGATGTTCTTCGTGGTCGACAAGGAGCTCGCGCCGGCGTCGACGCGATCAAGGCGAGCATCTGCCTGGTCACCTCGAAGATCGGCGAGACGATCCTGTTCTACGTGCTCGGCGTCGTCGTCATCGTCGTCGGCGCGATCCTTTGCCTGGTCGGTCTGCTCGCTGCGATCCCGGTCGTGGTCGCCGGTGCGGCGTACACGTTCCGGGTGCTCAACGACGAGCCGGTCACGCCCGCCGCCTGAGCGGCAACGGGTTCGCCTGCCTCACGCCCGGCATCGGTCTGCCTACGATGCCGGGCGTGAGCTCGTTGATGTGCCCGGCGACGCTGGTGGTGGCCCGCCACGGCCGACACCGAGTACGTCGACACCGTCTTCTCCGACGAGGGCGGCACGCTGTCCACCGCGGGCCGCGCGCAGTCCGCCGCGCTGGCCGAGGGAGTTCGCGACCGCAGGGTCGCGCACGTCTGGTGCTCGGACGCCTCCCGCGCCGTCCAGACGGCCGAGATCATCGCCGGTCGTCTCGGCGTCGGCGTGACCACCCGGAAGGGCCTGCGCGAGATCGACGTCGGTCGGCTGCCGGGCAGTCGTTCTCGATCCCCGCGATCCGCGCGGTGACCGACCGCTGGTTCGCGGGCGACCTCGGCGCGGCGTTCCCGGGCGGGGAGAGCGGCACCGACGTCGTCGCGCGCTATGCCGCGGCCCTGGACGAGATCGCCGACCTGCACCGCGGCGAGACGGTCGTGGTGATCGCGCACCAGACCGCCTCGTGCATCGCCCTGCCCGCCTCGCCCGCAACGTCACGCCGAGCACCGCGGACCGGCACCGCCTCGACAACGCCGCGTTCGCAGAGCTCGTCATCGACGGTGACGACTGGGCCCTGGCCCGGTGGGGCGACGCCCTCGGCGGATAGCCCGTCGCGATCGGTGCCGGGACCTTCAACGCGGGCCGTGGGTGTTCAGCCAGAGCACCGGTCCGGGCAGCTCGGGACTCCCGGCCAGGTCGGCGATCGCGGCCAGCGCCTTGCCCGTGTACACCGGCTCGAGCTCGAGCCCGGCCCCGGCGGCGGCCGCGACCATCCGCGACCGACGGCCGGCGTCGGGTCGCCGTAGGTCGCGCCGAGCCAGTCGATCCGGGTGACCAGGTCCCCGGCGCTCGATCGTGGGCAGGTCCGGCGGCGCCGCGCCGGGCGAGCAGGTCCGCGGTGCGGTCGGCCAGGCGGGCGATCACCGCGAGCGTCGAGCCGGAACGCGTCGTTCACGACGACGCCGAACACCCGGGTGCGGAGACCCGCGATGCGCAGGCCGAGCGCGAGGCCGGCCGCCGTCCCGCCGGACCCGATCGGCACCACCACCGTCGCCGGCTCGGGCAGCTCACCGGCGTCGACCTGGGCGGCCAGCTCGAGCGCGGTCTCGACGTACCCGAGCGTGCCGAACGGGTTGGACCCACCGGCGGGCAGGTACCACGGGCAGCCGACCGCCGCCGAGATGCGTCGCCAGCAACCAGGGCGCGGCCAGCCGCAGCCGGCGGGCGGTCGCGGTAGCGGTGCAGCTCGGCGCCCGAGGCCTCGAGCCGCGCCAGCTGGCCTCGGACGTGGTCGTCGACCGGCTGGTCGACCAGGCCGAGCAGCGTGCGCAGGCCGTGCTCGCGCCCGTAGAGAGCGCACGCCAGCCCCCAGTGGGTGCCGATCCCGCCGACGGTGAAGAGCGTGCGGGCCGCTGCGTCGCTGCGCCTCCGGGATGATCCACTCCAGCTTGCGGACCTTGTTGCCGCCCCAGCCGCCGTCGCCGTACCGGCTCTCGTCCTTCAGCCAGACCTCGGCGCCGTCGAGCTCCGCGATGCCGAGCTGCCGGCAGCCGCCGGACCGGGGTGGGCGACGTCGCCGAGCCGGAGCCGTGCCCAGCTGCAGCCCGGGGAAGCGCGCGTGCAGGTTCGACACGCGCGCAGGCTACGTGCGCGACCTGCCCTCGGCGTCGGCCTTGATCCGGGCCAGCGTGCTGAGCATGTCGGCCTGCAGCGTCGCGAGTGAAGTTCGCGACGCCACCGAGCGCGACCTTGGTCAGGTTCACCGAGATGTCGGAGATGCCGTCGGGCGCCTCGCGAGTCTGCACGACCCGGGTGCCGCCGTCGGGCTTCGGCTCGAGGCGGATGCTCCAGACGGTGTAGTTGTCCTTGACCCGCCAGGCGATCTCGACGCCCTCCTCGAAGCGCACCACCTTCGAGCGGGTCGGCCACACCAGCAGGCCCTTGCGGTTGAGGTTGAGGAAGCGCGCACCGACGCCCCGCTCACCCCTCGCGAGGAATGGACCGCACGGTCTGCGGGCTCCACCGGCGCATGTTGCGCAGGTCCGAGACCAGGCTCCAGACCACGGCCGGTGGTGCGGCGATCTCGATGGTGGCCTCGATCGGGGCGACGTCGGTGAGAGGCATGCGGGGCTCCTGGGAGTTGGGTCCGCGGAGCGTACCGGCGGTACGTCGCTTCGGGCTGTGATGCCGGTCACCGGGTCGGCGCACGGACTACGCCGACCCGGCTTCCCCGGCCTCAGTCGTGCGCGAAGCGCACGTCGGGCAGAACCTTGGCGAGCCACTCCGGTCGGTACCAGGCGGCGCGGCCGGTCAGCCGCAGCAACACCGGCAGCAGGACGAGCCGGACCAGGAACGCGTCGAGGAGGACGGCGACGCCGAGCACGATGCCCATCTCCTTGGGCGGCAGCGGTCCGGACAGCGAGAAGGTGAAGAACACCGCCACCATGACCGCGCCCGCCGCGAAGATCACCCGGCCGGAGTGGGCCAGCGAGCCGACCATCGCGTCCTTGGGGTCGTCCGGAGCGCTCGAAGTGCTCCTTGGCCGAGGCCAGCAGGAACACGGTGTAGTCCATCGCGATCGCGAAGATCATCGCGAAGAAGAACACCGGAGCCCAGGCGTCGAGGAACCCCTGGCTCTCGAACCCGAACAGGTTGGCGCCGATGCCGTCCTGGAACACCAGCCGGGCGACGCCGAACGCGGCCGCAGTCGAGAGCAGGCTCGCCAGGGTGCCGAGCAGGGCGATCAGCGGTGCCTGCAGCGCGAACAGCAGCAGCAGGAACCCGAGCGCGAGGATCACCCCGATCACCAGCGGGCGTCGAGTCGTCGAGCTGGGTCTTCAGGTCGAGGTTCTCCACCGCGGCGCCGCCGACGACCGCCGAGGCGGGCAGGTCGGCGCGCAGCCGGTCGACCGTCGCGCCCGAGCGCGGGGTCCGAGGGGTCGACCTTCGGCACGGCCTGGATCATCACGCAGGTCGGCTGCCGTCGGCGGCCGGCATCGCCGGCATGGCTGCCCGGCGATGCCCGCGGTCGGCGCGACCACGCTCGCGGCCGCGGTCGGCGTCGGCCGTGCGCGCACGATCGTGAGCGTGCCGGGTGCGCCGTCGCCGAACGCGTCCTGCACCTGGTCGTAGCCGATCCGTGCGCTGGCGTCCTCCGGCAGCACCTTGATCGACGGCATCGCGGTCTTGAGGCCGAGCAGCGGAGCGGCCAGTGCGAGCAGCACGACCAGGGACGCCAGACCCCAGGCGAACGGGCGCCGCCACAGCCGCTCACCCCAGGCCTCGAACTTCGGTGAGCGGTGCTCACCGGTGTGCACCCAGGGCAGCGCGAACTTGTTGACCTTGTGGTCCAGCTTGAACAGCACCAGCGGCAGCAGGGTCAGCGTCGCGGCCAGCACGAAGACGACCGAGAGCATGATGCCGCCGGCCATCGACCGGAACGCCGGCGACGGCACCAGCATCACTGCGGACAGCGAGATCAGCACGGTCGCCCCGGAGAGCAGCACGGCCTTGCCGGCCGTGTCCATCGTCTCCGCGACCGCCTGCCGGGCGTCCTCGTGGTGACCCATCCGGGCCGCGCGGAACCGCACCACGAGGAACAGGGCGTAGTCGATGCCCAGAGCGAGGGCGAACATCATCGCGAAGTTCATCGCCCAGATCGACACCGGCACGAGCTCGTTGATCAGCACCAGCGAACCCGGCCGACGCGACCAGGCCGGCCAGGGTGAGGATCAGCGGCAGCCCGGCGGCCACGAGCGCGCCGAACGCGAGCACGAGGATGGCCAGCGTCACCGGCCAGGAGAACATCTCCGACTTCATCATCGCGTTGAGGTTGGCCTCGTTGAAGTCCGACCAGAGCAGCGAGGCGCCGGTCGGGTTCACCTCGACGCCGTCGTGGCCGAGGGCCTCGAGCGGCCCCTTCAGGTCGTTGGCGGCGCGCACCATGTCGTTGGTGTCGGCGCCCGCGCCGGCGAGCACGACCGCCGTCCGGCCGTCCTGGCTCAGCGGTGGCACCCGGCTGCGGTGCGACGATCTCGGCGATCCGCGGGTCGGCCTTCAGCAGTCCGGGTCGCCTCGCCGATGACCTGCAGCTCCGGCGCCCTCGGTCACCGGCCCGTCGGTGGAGTGCACCACGACCTGGATCGCCGAGCTGGCGTTGCCGCCGAAGTGCGCCTGCGCGAGCTCGCGGGCCTGGACCGACTCCGAGCCGTCGGCCTGCCAGCCGGCGCCGGAGAGGTTCGCCTCCACCTTCGGGGCGAAGAAGCCCATGCCGACGATCACCAGCAGCCACACCACGGTGGTCAGCCGGGCGTGGCGGACCACGGCGAGGCCGAGGCGTCCCAGGATGCCGATGTCGTGCTCAGCCGGGTCGTAGGCAGCGTGCCTCGGGGAAGGGGCAGTGACTGTCATGGTGTCCGTGTCTCCGCAGCGATCGAGGAATACCCCCGGGGGTATCGGTCGTTGTCACCGTAACACCCCTAGGGGTATCGTTGACAATCGAGGAAAGGACCGTCTCCATGGCCACCATCACCTTGGGTGCCGAGAACTTCGAGCAGACCGTCACCGGGAACGACATCGTCCTGGTCGACTTCTGGGCCGCCTGGTGCGGCCCGTGCCGCCAGTTCGCGCCCGTCTTCGAGCAGGCGTCCGAGCAGCACCCGGACATCGTCTTCGGCAAGGTCGACACCGAGGCCGAGCAGGCGCTCGCCGCGGCGGCCCAGATCACCTCGATCCCGACCCTGATGGCGTTCAAGGGTGGCACCTCGTCTTCTCCCAGCCCGGCGCGCTGCCGGCCGCCAGGTGCTGGAGCAGCTGATCACCGAGGTCCGCGCCCTGGACGTGGAAGCGGCGCTCGCCGAGCAGGGAGGCAAGGTCTGATGGAGCTCGATCCCGTCCAGATGACCTCTGCGATCAACCGGATCAAGCGCGCCCAGGGCCAGCTGGCCGGCGTCCTCCGGATGCTCGAGGAGGGTCGGGAGTGCGAGGACGTCGTCACCCAGCTCGCGGCCGTCTCGAAGGCCCTCGACCGAGCCGGCTTCTCGATCGTCGCCACCGGACTCCAGCAGTGCCTGACCGGCGGCGACGGCGTCGACAGCGTCGACGTCGCGAAGATGGAGAAGCTCTTCTTCTCCCTGGCCTGAGCGTCGGGTGGGCTGGTGCGGTTTCACAACTTCTGTTGTGAAACTTGCGCTCCCGAACGAGCTCGCATTCGGGAAGCAGATGTTTCACAACCTAGGTTGTGAAACCGCCCCTCAACGAGCCCCCGCCCGGCGGCCCACGCCAGCAGTGCCGCACGGGCCGCGTCGTACGTCCATCGGACCGTGGTCCAGGCGCAGCTCCAGCAGGTACCGGTACGCCGCGCCGACCTGCGGGCCCGCCGGGATCGCCGAGGATCTCCATGATCTGGTTGCCGTCCAGGTCCGGCCGGATCGAGGCGAGCTCCTCCTCCTCGGAGAGCCGGGCGATCCGGGCCTCGAGCTCGTCGTAGCTGCGTCGCAGCCGGTCGGCCTTGCGCTGGTTGCGGGTCGTGCAGTCGGCGCGGGTGAGCACGTGCAGCCACGGCAGCAGGTCGCCGCGTCCCGGACGTAGCGCCGGACGGCCGAGTCGGTCCACTGGCCCTCGCCGTACCCGTGGAAGCGCAGGTGCAGCTCGACGAGCTTGGCGACCGCCGTGGTCTCGTCGGAGGAGAACCGCAGCGCCTGCATCCGCTTCCGGTGATCTTCGCCCCGACGACGTCGTGGTGGTGGAAGGTGACCGTCCCGTCGGGCTGGAACTGGCGAGTGCCGCGGCTTGCCGACGTCGTGCATGAGCGCGGCGAAGCGGCCACGAAGTCGGGGCCGCCCCCGGGCAGCCGGTCCTCGAGGTCGATGGTCTGCTCCAGCACGGTGAGCGTGTGCTCGTAGACGTCCTTGTGCCGGTGGTGCTCGTCGCGCTCGAGCGCCAGGGCCGGCAGCTCCGGCAGGACTGTGCCGGGCCAGCCCGGTCTCGACGAGCAGGCGTCAGCCCGCCGCGCGGTCGAGGCGCGCAGACCAGCTTCACCAGCTCGTCACGCACCCGTTCCGCGGAGACGATCGTGATCCGCTCCGCCATGTCCGTCATCGCCTGCGCGCACCTCGGGAGCGACGGTGAAGCCGAGCTGGGCGGCGAACCGCGCGGCCCGCATCATCCGCAGCGGGTCGTCCCCGAACGAGTCCTCCGGCCGCCCCGGTGTACGCAGCACGCGATGGGCGAGGTCGACGATGCCGCCGTACGGGTCCTCGAACACGCGGTCGGGCAAGCGCCACCGCCATCGCGTTGACGGTGAAGTCGCGACGACCGAGGTCCCCGGCGAGCGAGTCGCCGTAGTCGACCGCAGGCTTGCGGCTGGTCGGGTCGTACTTCTCCGACCGGTACGTGGTGATCTCGATCTGGTAGTCGCCCCTGCGGCAGCCGATCGTGCCGAAGTCGCGGCCGATGTCCCAGACGGCGTCGGCCCATCCCTTCACCAGCCGCTCGGTGACCTCGGGGCGGGCCGAGGTGGTGAAGTCGAGGTCGAAGTGCTGGCGGCCGAGCATCGCGTCGCGAACCGGACCACCGACCAGGGCGATCTCCTCGCCGGCCTGCAGCGAACCGCGCTCCGAGCTCGTCGATCACCGGGGCGATCCGCAACAGCTCCTGGACCGCGCGGGCCTGCGCCTGCGCCATGTTCAGGGGCTCCTGCTCGGGCTCGTCGGGCACGAGAAAGAACTCTATCGGCGTACGGGCCGCACGCCTGCCGTGGGAGTCCGGGCCGGCCCACGCCGTTAGCATCGCCCGTGTGACTCGCGCCCGGACCCTGACCCCGCGCGGGTCCGTCGTGCTGGCCCTGCTCCTGGCGGCGACTCTCCTGGCCCTCCTGCCGGCCGGACCGACCCGGGCCGCGACGGACGCGGCGGCGTCACCGCTCACGGTCCGGCTGGTGCGGCTCACCCCCGCCGCCATCCCGGCCAAGGGGAAGGTCGTCCTCGCCGGCACGGTCCGCAACGATTCCGACGAGACCTGGTCGTCGATCAACGCCTATCCGTTCCTCGGTGCCGCGCCGATCACCACCCGTGAGGAACTCGCCGCAGCGGTTGCGACCGACCCGACGGCCGACGTGGGTCCACGCATCACCACCCCTGGTCTCTTCGTCTCAATCGGTGACCTCGCGCCCGGGGCGAGTGCACCGTTCACCATCAAGCTCCCTGCCAGCGCCCTTCCCAGACAACCCGGCGTCTACTGGATCGGCGTCCATGCCCTCGGCCAGAACGCCGACGGACGTGATCAGATCGCCGACGGCCGAGCCCGCACGTTCATCCCGCTGGTCGCACCGCACGCAGACACCGCGGTCTCCCTCGTGGTCCCGGTGCGCGAGCGCGTCCGCCGCGACCGGGTCGGCCGCCTCGCGGACACCTTCGGCTGGTCCCAGACGCTGTCCGACGACGGCCGGCTCGAGCGGATCGCGGCGCTGCTCAACAGCGCCGAGGGCCGCCCTGCGACCATGCTGGTCGACCCCGCCGTGATCGACGCCGTCGCCTCGATCACGGCGGACAACCCCGCACTCTCCCTGGGCGAGGGGCCGGCGCCGGGAGCGAGCGACTCCCCCAGCGCCACCCCCACCGACACCCCCGGCGACCTGGCCAGCCCGAGCCGGGACGACGACCGCCTCGGGCCCGACGACCGGTCCAACGCCGCCCGGTGGTTGGCCCAGGTCAAGAGCGCCTCGAGCTTCCAGACCGTCCTCGGCCTCGGGTACGCCGATCCGGACACCGCCTCGCTGGCCCGCCACCGACCGGCGTACCTGGCGCTCGCTGCCAAGCAGTCGGCCACCGCGTTCGAGCGTCTCGGCATCGACGCCGTCCCGACGGTCGCGCCTCCGACCGGCTGGCTCGACGACCAGGCCCTGACTTCGATCGACCAGGATTCGCTGGTGCTCGTCTCGGACCAGGCTGCGCCCCGCACGCGCACCCACTGGCGCACGCCCGAGGGACAGGACCTGGTGTTCGCCGACGCACAGGCGGCGTCCGGCGGGCCCGGACCCACCGCGCCCCTCGATGCCCTCGCCGTGCGGCAGCGGATCCTGGCCGACGCGGCACTGCGGGCGCAGGCGGGTCTGTCGACCCCGATGGTCGTGGAGCTGCCCGACGACTGGGACCCCGGTCCCCAGTGGCAGGACGCGCAGTTCTTCGCCGGGCTCGACCAGCCGTGGCTGCACCTGGAGTCGGTCGACCGGTCGCCGGCCACGACCACACCCCGGTTCGACGCCGCGCTCGGCTACACGGCCAGTGAGCGTCACGACGAGATCGGGCTGGCCAACATCTCCGCGGCTCGCGGCCTGATCGGCACCGCCAACCTGATGGGCCGCCTCCTGCGCAGCACCAACGACGTCAGGTACGCGCTGACCGGGATGGCGCTCGCCGGGGTGAGCTACCACGCACGGCGCGACGAGGCACACGCGCGTGAGGGCGTGGTCGACACGAACGCCGCGATGCGTTCCCGGCTGGCCAAGGTGTCGGTGGTCGGCACCGACTTCGTGACCCTGTCGGGCGGCTCGGGCATCCTCACCGTCACCCTGGTCAACCAGCTCGACCAGCCGATCCGGGTGGGCGTCGAGGCGCACACCACGAGCTCGGCGGTGCACATCGACCGGCAGAAGCCTCTCGACCTCGCACCGGGTCAGCGCACGGTGCTGCGCCTGCACGCGCGCGCGTCGGCCATCGGCGTCCAGGAGGTCACCCTGACCCCGGTCACCGCCGACGGAGCCGAGCTGGGCACGCCACTGACCTTCAACCTGCGCACCAGTCAGGTGGGCAAGATGATCTGGATCGTGCTGATCGGCGGCGGCGCGCTCCTGGTCGTGATGATCCTGCGCCGGGTCGTCCGGGGCATCCGCGAGCACCGATGGCGCGGCCAGTGAGCACCGACGAGCCTGCCGGGACCGCGGCCACCGGACCGTCCGCTGCGCCCGCGCAGCCCTCCGTGCTGGGCTCGAGCGCGGTGATGGCCGCCGGGACGGTGGTGTCCCGCCTCAGTGGGTTCGTGCGCTCGACGCTGCTCGCCGCTGCGCTGGGCACGGCGCTGCACGCGGACGTGTTCAACATCGCGAACACCATCCCGAACATGCTCTACATCCTGCTGGCCGGCGGTGTCTTCAACGCCGTGCTCGTGCCGCAGCTCGTGCGGGCGATGAAGAACGACGCCGACGGCGGCTCTGCGTACACGAACCGGGTGATCACCGCGGCCGGCGTGTTCCTGCTCGTCGTCACGGTCGTCCTCGTCGTCGCGGCGCCGTTGGTGATGCGCGTGCTGCTCGACCACCGCTACTTCACCGCCGAGTTCGCCGTGCAGCGCGAGTCGATCATCGACCTCGCCCGCTACTGCCTGCCGCAGGTCTTCTTCTACGGCATGTTCGTCCTGGTCGGACAGGTCCTCAACGTGCGCGGCAGCTTCGGCCCGATGATGTGGGCGCCGATCGCCAACAACGTCATCTCGGTGGCCGTCCTCGTGCTGTACCTGATCACCGTCGGCGCGGCGCACGGCAGCGAGAAGTGCGGCGGCTACTCCTCCGGTGCCGAAGCCCTGCTGGGCATCGGCTCCACGCTGGGCATCGTCGTGCAATTCCTCGTGCTGCTGCCGTACCTGCGACGAGCCGGCTTCAGGTTCCGGCCCCGGTTCGACCTGCGCGGCAGTGGGCTCGGGCACACCTTCAGGCTCGGGATCTGGACGGTCCTGTTCGTCGTGGTCAACCAGATCGCCTACACGATCGTGGTGCGGATCGCGTCGAGCGGCACCATCGAGCATGCCGGCACCTGCGGCGCGAGCCAGGGCACCGGCTACACCGTCTACTCCGGCGCCTTCCTCCTGGCGATGGTGCCGCACTCGATCATCACCGTCTCCCTGGCCACCGCGGTGCTGCCCCGGCTCTCCGCCCATGCCGCGGACGGCAATCTCCGCGCGCTCGGGGACTCGGTCTCCGCCACCGTGCGCTCGACCTACGCGCTGGTGCTTCCGGTGATCGCGCTGCTCCCGATCGCGGCGGGCGACCTCGCCAGCATCGTCTGGGGATACGGGTCGGCGAACGCGAGCTACACGCGGTTCGTCACCACGCTGTCGCTGTTCAGCATCGGCGTCTTCTTCTTCACCACCCACTACCTGATGCTGCGCGGCTTCTACGCCCTGGAGCAGAACCGGCGCGTGTTCTTCATCCAGTGCGCGGTGTCGGCGACCAACATCGTCGCCGCCGTCGCCCTCACTCGGCACATCGACCCGATCCAGACGGCGCCTCGGCTCGTGCTCGCGTACGCCGCGTCGTACGCCGTCGGCGCGACGCTGTCCTACCGGCAGCTCTCCGGTCAGCTCGGCGGGCTCGCCGGTCGTCGCCTGTTGCGCTTCGGCGTGCGCCTGGTCGTGGTGGTCGCGGCCTCCGCAGGCGTGGCCTGGCTGGCCCGCCAGGGCATGCACCACGCGCTCGACGGCGGCGACAAGCTCAGTGTGCTGGTGCGCCTCGCGGCGATCGGGCTCGCCGGCATCGCCAGCTACCTGCTGCTCGCCCGGCTGGTGCGCCTCGACGAGGTCGCCGAGGTGACCCGCGCGCTGACCAGGCGCAACGGCCGGCATTCCACCCACCGGAGGTAGGCCCCCGCCTACGATGGTTCGGACCGCCGCCCACGCCGAAGGAGGGACGTGCCGCCCAGCTCGATCAGCCCCGGCACCATGCTCGGCGGGCGCTACCGGCTCGAGGATCTGCTGTCCGAGCACGAGGGCGCCCGGTTCTGGCGTGCGACCGACACCGTGCTCGCGCGCAGCGTTGCCGTTCATGCGCTGGCGAGCAGCGACAGCCGGGCTCCCGGCGTGCTCGAGGCAGCGCGGATGTCGGCGCGGGTGCGGGACCCGCACTTCCTGCGGGTGCTCGACTGCGACGACGTCGACGGGCTCACCTGGGTCGTCAACGAGTGGGGCGACGGCGCCTCCCTCGACCTGATGCTCGAGCGCAACACCCTGCCACCGACCCGCGCCGCGTGGCTGGTCCGGGAGGTCGCCGAGGCGATCGCGTCAGCCCACGCGCAAGGGCTCTACCACGGACGGCTCAACCCCGAGGCCGTGCTGGTGACCGACTCGGGGTCGGTGAAGGTGATCGGCTTCAACGTGACTGCCGCGTTCGCCGGTCCTGCCCCCGTCCATCCGGCCTACGGCGCGATCGATCCGCGTGAGGCCGACGTCATCGACGTCGCCGGGGTCCTGTACGCAGCGCTCACCGGTCGCTGGCCCGGGGTCTCGCCCTCGTCGGTCCCGCGAGCGCCACGAGACGGGCGGAGGCCGCTGCGGCCACGCCAGGTCCGTGCCGGGGTCCCGCGCACGCTCGACGCGATCTGCGACCGGGTGCTGAACAAGGAGGCCGCGCAGCACGCACTCGCGATCGAGACTGCCCACGAGATCGCGGCGGCGCTCAGCGACTACGTCGGTGATCCGGCGGCCGCGGCTCCCGTCGACGTACCGAGCATGTACGACGAGCCTGCCGCCGCGCACGAGGGCACTCCCGATCCCGCCGACCAGGCACCCGCCCCACCGTCCGAGCTGCCGCTCGCCCCGACGGCTGCCGGGACCGGCCCTGCCGGCGATCCACCCGACCCGGCCGAGGACCCGGACGCGACGATGGCGGCCCCGGCCCCGATCTGGGCCGAGGAGTACGACGAGCCGGAGCCGTGGGACACGCCGCCACCGCCACCGCCCCTCGAGGACGTCCCCGAGCGGCCGCTGTTCGCCGACCACGAGCGTCGAGTGCCGCCCGGTGCGCCGCCCCCGCCGGTCCCGATGAGTGCGCCCTCAGCCGGCTCGGACGCGGGTCGCTCGACCACGGGCCCTCCACCGGGCCCGAGCGACACCTCGGACACCGGCGCGCGCTACTGGCCCTTCGAGGACGCCGACGACACCGGCAGCTTCAGCGGCAAGGAAGGGCGCTCCTGGCTGCGGCTCGCCGCCCTGGTCGCCCTCGTGATCGCGGTCCTGGCCGCGTCGTTCATCGCCTTCGACGTCGGCCGCGGACACAGCGACACTCCGGCGGACGCGGCCACCACGGCTCCCGCGACGCCCACCGTCACCGGGCCGCCGGTGCGTGTGGTCGCTGCCCAGGACTTCGACCCCGAGGGTGACGGCAAGGAGAACCACCGCGAGGTCGGCCGGGCGATCGACGGCGATCCGACGACCGCCTGGCGCACCCTCACCTACCGCGGCAACCCGCAGCTCGGCGGCCTCAAGAGCGGCGTCGGCCTGGTGCTCGACCTCGGCTCGGACCAGCAGGTCGGGTCGGTCCACGTCACCCTGGTCGGCTCCCCGACCGATCTCGAGCTGTACGCGACCGCCCCCGGGGTCAACACTCCGCCCGCCGAGCTTGCCGACGCGCGCCGCGTCGCCGGCCTCACCGTCGACAGCACCTCGGGCGTCATCCGCATCGACCCGAAGGTGATGACGCGGTACCTCGTCGTCTGGCTGACCAGGCTTCCCGCCGTCAAGGGCGGCTACCGCGGCGAGATCGCCGAGGTCACGGTCCGCGGCTGACGCGGACGCGAGCGCACCATGACCTCCGCCCATCACGAGCTCGACGACCCGGCGCTGCTCGCGGCCCACCGTGACGGCGACCCCGAGGCGTTCGGCGTGCTGTTCAGCCGCCACCGCGACCGCCTCTGGGCCGTCGCCCTGCGCACCACCGGCAACCCCGACGACGCTGCCGACGCGCTCCAGGAGGCGCTGATCTCCGCGTTCCGGCACGCGGACCGGTTCCGCGGTGACGCGCTGGTGACCACTTGGCTGCACCGGATCGTGGTCAACGCCAGCCTCGACCGGCTGCGGCGCAACAAGGTGCGCCAGGCCCAGCCGCTACCCGACGACCTCGAGGAGTACGCCGCCCGCGGTGCTGTGCTCGCGGCCGGGGAGGAGACCGACCCCGAGGCGCAGGCCGTGCGACGCGATCGCCGTGGCGCCGTCCTCGCGGCGCTCGACCGGCTCTCCCCGGAGCAGAAGGCGGCGATCGTGCTGGTCGACATCGAGGGCTACCCCGTCGAGCAGGCGGCCCAGATGCTCGAGTGCCCGACCGGCACCGTGAAGAGCCGCTGTGCACGCGGCCGGGCCCGCCTCGCGACGATGCTCCGCGCGAGCGGGCTGGACGAGGACGGAACCGCACACGGGCGGCAAACGTCCCATCCAGGCAGCGAACCCACGTCGGAACAGCAAGGAGGTGCCCGCTCGTGAACGACGCCAGTGACCTTCCCGGGGACCTTCCCGGGGACCTTCCCGGGGACCTTCCCGGGGACCTTCCCGGGGACCTTCCCGGGGACCTTCCCGGGGACCCGACCTCAGCCGACCCCAACATCGAGGACCCTGCGTTCGAGGAGCCTGCCTTCGAGGACCCTGCCTTCGACGATCTGCGCGGCCTGCTCGCCGGGACCCGGCCGACCGATCCGGTTCCCGACGACGTCCTCGCCCGCCTCGACGCGACGCTGGCGTCACTGCGCGCGGAGCGGTCCGTCGCGGACGCTCCAGCCCCGACGGTCCTACCCCTGCGCCGTCGGCTGGGACGCGTCCTGGTCGCGGCCGCGGCGATCGTGGTCGTGGGCGGCGGAGGTGTGGGCATCGCCCAGCTGGCGCGCAGCGGGTCCGGGACCGGCGCGGACTCGACGTCGTCCGCGGGTGGCTCGGTCGCGGCCGACCGCGACGAGGCCGGGAAGGCCTCGAGCCCGGCGCCGACCGCCCCCGGGAATGCTCCGCTGTCCTCCGCCGAGGCAGCGTCGGCCCTGCCGCGCCTGACGACCGCGCGATTCGGGCAGCAGGTCTCCGAGCTGATGCGGTCGACCTACGACGCTGGCGCCCGGGCGACCGACCAGCCCAGCGCCAGCCAGGGCCGGGCGACGGGCTCCACCGGAGATTTCGTGTCCGGTCAGGCCCCGTCAGCCCCGCCGCTCACACGATCACCCCAACCCGCACCCCAGCCCGCACCCCAGCCCGCTTCCGGGCTCGCCTCCCGGCCCACGACCGGCGCCTCTGCCGGGCCGGCACTGTCGTGCCCGGGGCCAGCAGCGCCCGACGCGGTGACCGTCCCGGCGACGCTGGACGGCACCCCCGTGGCGTTGGTGTTCCGCCCTCCGACCACCGAGGCCCAGGTCGTCGAAGCGTGGTCCTGCGACGGAGCGACGCTGCTCGCCTCGGCGACCGTCCCGCACTGAGCAGGTCATTCCTCGCCCGAGCCCCGACCGCCGCCCCGACCCGAGCACCGACCCGGGTTTCGACCCGGGTTTCGACCCGGCGCGAGCCGGAGCCCGGGAGGGAATGCGGCCCACCTAGGATCGGTTGTGCCACCAGACCCTTCGAGAGCAGGCACATCACGATGTCCGACGAGACCACCTCGGCCCCTGAGATCCGCAACGTCATCATCATCGGCTCCGGCCCGGCCGGCTACACCGCTGCGGTGTACGCCGCCCGCGCGAGCCTCGAGCCGCTCGTGTTCGAGGGCGCGGTGACCGCCGGCGGCGCGCTGATGAACACGACCGAGGTCGAGAACTTCCCCGGCTTCCGAGAGGGCATCCAGGGGCCGGCCCTGATGGACGAGATGCGCGCCCAGGCCGAGCGCTTCGGCGCGGAGCTCGTCTCCGACGACGTCACCGCGGTGGATCTGACCGGCGAGGTCAAGGTGGTGAAGACCCACGAGGGCACCTTCACCGCACGCGCCGTGATCCTGGCGATGGGCTCGGGCTACCGCAAGCTCGGCCTGCCCGACGAGGACCGCTTGTCGGGCCACGGGGTCAGCTGGTGCGCCACCTGTGACGGCTTCTTCTTCCGCGAGCAGCACATTGCGGTCGTGGGAGGTGGCGACTCCGCGCTCGAGGAGGCGACCTTCTTGTCGCGCTTCGGATCGAAGGTGACGATCATCCACCGCCGCGACGAGCTGCGCGCGTCGAAGATCATGCAGGACCGCGCGTTCGCCGACCCCAAGATCGAGTTCGCGTGGAACTCCGAGGTCGCCCGGATCCACGGCGAGGACAAGGTCACCGGCCTGACCCTGCGCGACACGGTCACCGGTGAGACCCGCGAGCTGCCCGCCACCGGCCTGTTCATCGCGATCGGGCACGACCCGCGTTCGGAGCTGCTCACCGGCCAGGTCGACCTCGACGACGAGGGATACGTGCTGGTCGAGGATCGCAGCACGCGTACCAACCTGCCCGGCGTCTTCGCCTCCGGCGACCTGGTGGATCACACCTACCGCCAGGCGATCACCGCCGCGGGCAGCGGCTGCGCGGCGGCCCTCGACGCCGAGCGCTACCTGGCCGCCCTCGACCACGCTGCCGCGACCGCGAAGTCCGCGGAAGCGCTCGTGCAGTAGTCATTCCTCCTCCGGCCCGGCAAGCGACGGAAGAAACGTCGCAGCGCCGGTGTTCAATGACAGACACGATCAATCCGCACCAACGCCCGTTCGAACCCAGCACCAAGGAGCACCCATGGCCAACGCGCAGGTCGTCACCGACGCCGACTTCGAGACCGAGGTCCTGAAGTCCGACACGCCCGTCCTCGTCGACTTCTGGGCCGAGTGGTGCGGTCCGTGCCGCCAGGTCGCGCCGATCCTCGACGAGATCGCGGCCGAGCACGGCGACAAGCTCCGGCTGGTGAAGATGAACGTCGACGAGAACCCGGTCACCCCCGCGGCGTACCGCGTCACGGGCATTCCGACGCTGAACGTCTACCAGAACGGCGAGGTCGTCAAGCAGATCGTCGGCGCCCGGCCGAAGGCCGCTCTGCTGCGCGAGCTCGCCGACATCCTCGACGCCTGAGCCGCGAGGCCTGAGCCGCCGCCCCGGGCCTGTGCGGGCGTGAGCCCCAGGCACCGGGCTCGACCACACCCGGGCTCGACCACTCCGGGCTCGACGACACAGCACAGCTTGCTCTCGCGCCGGGAGCCGACTGGATCCGACCGGATCCGTCTTGGCTCCCGGCGCGCAGTCTGTTTCAGTAGGCACAGCGTCCGAGCCGACCCGGCCTCAGGCGCGGCGACGCACTCGGGAGCGGTGTCGCACAGGCAGGTCGCACAGGCAGACAGGGAGGCCCGGTTTGAACGCAGCGGTGAGCACCACCTTCCAGCGCGGTGACACCGGGCCGGCGGTCTCCCAGATCGTCGGGCTGCTGTCCCGGCTCGGGCTCATCGACGGCGACGATCTCCCGGACCGATACGACGAACGCGTCGAGCTGGCCGTGCGCGCCTTCCAGCAGGAGCGCGGCCTGCACGTCGACGGCGTCGTCGGGTCGGCCACCTTCCGGCGACTCGACGAGGCCCGCTGGAGGCTCGGTGACCGGATCCTCACGCACCTGCCGGGCAACGTGATGGCAGGTGACGACGTGTTCGCCCTGCAACGCCGCCTCCTCGAGCTCGGCTTCGCCGTCGGCCGGGTCGACGGCTACTTCGGGCCGGCCACTGCGTCCGCGCTCCGCGACTTCCAGCGCAACGTCGGCATCCCGGCCGACGGCACCTGCGGACCCGCCACGCTGAAGGCACTGACCCAGCTCGCGCCGATGGTTCGCGGTGGCGCGCCCAACGCGATGCGCTCCCAGGAACGCATCCGGGCAGCCGGGCCGCAGCTCGGCGGCAAGATCGTCGTCATCGACCCGACGCGCGGCCATCACCTCCCCGCCGAGCACGCCGAGCTGGCCGACGAGATCGTGCACGACCTGGCCGCCCGCATCGAGGGCCGGTTGGTCGCGACCGGTGTGCAGGCGTTCCTCACCGCGTCCCGGGCCCGTCACCGGTCCGCTCCCGCAGGCGGTGCGCACGCCGACGAGATCGAGCGTGCCACGTTCGCCAACCGCACCCACGCCAACCTCTGCATCTCGCTCGCCGTCGACGCCTCCGCCAACGTCGATGCCTGCGGCGTGGCGACGTACTTCTTCGGCACCGGCGACCACGAGACCTGGTCGTCCGCCGGCGAGCGCATCGCCAGTCTCGTCCAGCGCGAGATCGTGGCCCGCACCGACCTGGTCGACCTGCGCTGCCATGCGAAGGCCTGGGACTTCCTGCGCCGCACGCGGATGCCCGCAGTGCAGCTCGACGCCGGCTACCTCACCAACCCCGGCGATGCCCGCCGACTCGGCGATCCGGGGTTTCGCGACGTCCTGGCCGAGGCGGTCGTGGTGGCGGTGCAGCGCTTCTACCTGAGCCCGGACGCCGACGCGACCACCGGCGTGCTGCAGCTCAGCGAGCTGCGTTCCGCCATCCGCGCTGACGGCTGATCCGGCGCAGTCCGCCACCGGGGCGTGACTCGGTGATCCGTGGCACCGTCGGTGAGGTCGGCCGGGGCACGCGCCGACGTCCGCCGACGACGCCGAGCAGGCGCTCCAGCGCACCCTCGAGCTCCTCGCGCCACGACACGGTCGTGGAGAGGTCCATCCGCATCCGCGGGTAGGCCGCGTGCGGCCGGTGGGTGCGGAAGCCCACCGCCAGCAGGAACTCCACCGGCAGGATGCATTCGTCCTCGCGCGGCCGATGAGCACCGAACGCCTCGACCGCACCGATCCCGCCGTGCTTGATCAGGTCCTTGGCCATCGACTGCACCAGCACGCGGCCCAGGCCCTGGCCCCGGAACGCCGGATCGACGTACCCGGTGGCGAGCTGTACGGCGTCGGGGCTGACCGGCGCCGTGGCGAACCCCGCGCTCCCTGGGAGGTGCACCGCCGGTGCCCACAGCACGTGGCCGACGACCTCGTCGTCGACGCGGACCACCCGGCCCACCGAGCCCCATTCACGCAGCATCGTCGAGACCCACGCGGCCTTCTCCTCGGCCTCGTGCCCGCGGATCCGCTCGCGTCGGACCGGGTCGAACTCCCAGAACGTGCAGGTCCGGCACGACTCCGGCAGGAGCGCAAGGTTGTCGAGCGTCAATCGCTCGACGTGCCGTCCCATGCGGCCATCGTAGGGCGCTTCGCGGAGACCGGTGCGCTCAGCGGCGCAGGGTGTCGAGGAAGTCGGCGATCCTGCCGACCGCCTCGGTGAGGGTGTCCACGTCCGGAAGCGTCACCAGTCGGAAGTGATCGGGCTCGAACCAGTTGAACCCGGTGCCGTGGGTGACCAGGATCTTCTTCGCCCGGAGCAGGTCGAGCACGAATTCCTGGTCGTCGGTGATGCCGAACATCTCGGTGTCCAGCCGGGGGAAGCAGTACAGCGCCCCCATCGGCTCGGTGCACGACACCCCGTCGATCTTGTTCAGCAGGCGCCAGGCGGTCTTCGACTGCTCGTAGAACCGCCCGCCGGCGTGGATGTACTCGTTGATCGACTGATAGCCGCCGAGCGCGGTCTGGATGGCGTGCTGCGCCGGGACGTTCGAGCACATCCGCATGTTCGCGAGCAGGGTCAGGCCCTCGAGGAAGTCGGTGGCCATGTGCTTGGGGCCGGAGATCATCACCCAGCCGGCGCGGTAGCCGCACACCCGGTAGGCCTTCGAGAGGCCGCTGAAGGTGAGGCACAGCACGTCGTCACCGGCGTAGGTTGCGGTGTGGTGGTGCACTGCGTCGTCGAAGAGGATCTTCTCGTAGATCTCGTCGCTGAAGATCACCAGCTCGTGGCGGCGCGCGATGTCGACCAGGGCTTTGACGGTGTCCTCGCTGTAGACCGCACCGGTCGGGTTGTTGGGGTTGATGATCACCAGAGCGTGGGTGTTCTCGGTGATCTTCGCCTCGATGTCCTCCAGGTCAGGATTCCAGCCGCTCTCCTCGTCGCACCGGTAGTGCACCGGGACGCCGCCGGAGAGCGTGACCGCGCCGGTCCACAACGGGTAGTCCGGTGCGGGCACCAGGATCTCGTTGCCGTCGTCGAGGAAGGCCTGCAGCACCAGGCCGATCAGCTCGGAGACGCCATTGCCGATGAAGACGTCGTCCACGGCCGCCTCGGTCAGCCCATGACTCTGGTAGTACTGCGCGACCGCGGTGCGAGCCTCGTAGATGCCGCGTGAGTCCGAGTAGCCCTCGGCCTCGGGCAGGTGGTGGATCATGTCGGCGACGATCGCCTCGGGTGCCTCGAACCCGAACGGCGCCGGGTTGCCGATGTTCAGCTTGAGGATCTTGTGGCCCTCGGCCTCGAGCCGCTGCGCCTCGGTGAGGATCGGCCCACGCACGTCGTACCGGACGTGCTGCAGCTTGCGGCTCTGGACGATGGGACGCATGGAACCCAGTGTCCCAGAGCCTGATCGGGCCGACAGGTGATATTCGACTCGCGGATCACCTCGGCACGTGCGGTCGTGACATCATCGAGGCGACGCGGCCGAGGTGGCCGCCCGAGCAGCCGCGAGGACCGATGCGTGACCTGACCTACCCCGTGGTGATCGCAGTCGCGAAGACCTGGTTCAAGCTGGGCGACGTCCGGATCGTGATGTCCGGCACCGAGAACATCCCGCGCGAGGGCGGCGCGCTCGTCGCGGTGAACCACCTGTCGTTCGTGGACTACGTCCTGGCCGGCTACCCGGGCGTGCAGCGCGGTCGCCTGACCCGCTTCATCGCGAAGAAGGAGGTCTTCGACCACCCGATCGGCGGCCCGGTCATGCGCTCGTTCCACCACATCGCCATCGACCGGTCCTCGGGGCGTGCCGGCCTGGCCGAGGCCCGTCGGTACCTGGACGCAAGCGAGCTGGTCGGGATCTTCCCCGAGGGGACGATCTCCCGGAGCTTCGAGCTCCAGCCGCTCAAGACGGGCGCAGCACGGATCGCGGCCGACGCGGGCGTTCCCGTTGATCCCGATCGTGGTGTGGGGCACCCAGCGGTTCCTCACCAAGGGCAAGCCCCGTGACTTCGGACGTCACAAGACCGTGAGCATCGAGGTGGGAGCGCCCATGCACCCGACGCCCGCCGATGACCCGGACGTGGTCACCAAGGAGCTGCAGAGCCGGATGGAGGCGATGCTCGACCGGCTCATCCGGGACTACCCGGCCGACGAGCAGCCGCCCGGATCGTGGTGGCTCCCGGCGTCGCGCGGTGGCTCGGCACCGACCCCGGAGGAGGCGGTGGCGATGTACGCCGAGGAGCGCCGCCTCCGTGCCGAGCGCAAGGCGGCACGCAAGCGGGGCCGGTCGACGGGCCGCTGACCTGCGGTTCTGCGCGTTTGGCGCTCTATCGTTTTGTCGACATATCGATAAGCGTCCGAATCGTCAGATCGGTCTGTCGTCCCTCGTCCGTGGATCGATCAGGCCGACGATGCGCTCGAGGTCGGCCAGGGAGGCGAACTCGATCGCGATCCGGCCCTTGGACTTGCCCAAGGTCACCTTGACCCTGGTGTCCAACCGGTCCGAGAGACGTTCGTTGAGGTCAGCGAGCCCGGGCGCCGTGGGCTTGCGGGCCCGGAATCGGACCGTCTCGCCGTCCGCACCGGTCTCCCCGACCGCCACGATCTCCTCGAGGCCCCGGACCGAGATGCCCTCGGCCACCACCCGGGCCGCGAGCCGGTCCTGGGCTTCCGGATCGCCGACTCCGAGCAGGGCTCGGGCGTGCCCGGCCGACAGCACCCCGGCGGCCACGCGACGCTGGACCGGCGGTGACAGCTTCAGCAGCCGCAGGGTGTTGCTGATCTGCGGCCGGCTCCGGCCGATCCGGGTCGACAGCTCCTCGTGGGTGCAGCCGAAGTCATCGAGCAGCTGCTGGTAGGCGGCCGCCTCCTCGAGCGGGTTGAGCTGGGAGCGATGCAGGTTCTCCAGGAGCGCATCGCGCAGCATCGCGTCGTCGCTGGTCTCGCGCACGATGGCCGGGATCGTGTCCAGGCCGGCTTCAGTGGTGGCGCGCCAGCGGCGCTCGCCCATGATCAGCTCGTAGCGATCCTGGCCGTCCGCCTGCCCCTCCGGTCCGGTGACCTTGCGGACCACGACCGGCTGGAGCAGACCCGATCTCGCGCACCGAGTGCACCAGCTCGGCCATCGCCTCCTCGTCGAAGACCTGGCGGGGCTGACGCGCGTTCGGGCTGATCGCGCCCACCGGCAGCTCGGCGAAGTAGGCCCCGTCGACCGTGGTCAGGCCGACCGAGGGGTCGGTGGCCGCCGCCGGGCGGTCCGCCTCCTGGGTCGAGACAGACTCGGACTGGGTCGGGATCAGCGATCCCAACCCCCGTCCCAGGCCGCGCTTGCGTTCGCCTGCGCTCGCTCATGCCCACGTGCCCCTGACTGCCAGTTCCCGCGCCGCCTCCAGGTAGCTGAGCGCTCCTGGCGATCCCGGATCGTACGTCATCACGGTCTGCCCGTAGCTGGGCGCCTCGGAGACCCGGACCGATCGTGGGATCGTGGTGTCGAGGACCTGGTCCTCGAAATGCCTGCGGACCTCGTCGGCGACGCCCGCGGCGAGGTTCGTGCGCGCGTCGTACATGGTGACCAGGATCGTGCGTGATCGACAGGTCCTGGTTCAGGTGCGCCTTGACCATCTCGATGGTCTCCACGAGCTGGCCCAGGCCCTCCAGGGCGTAGTACTCCGCCTGGATCGGGATCAGCATCTCGACGCCGGCAACCAGCGCGTTGAGGGTCAACAGGCCCAATGACGGCGGGCAGTCGATGAACACGTAATCGAGCCGGTTCTCCTCACCGGTCCCGATCCGGTTGTACGCCGCGAGCGCCTTGCGCAGCCGGCTCTCCCGGGCGACGACGCTGACCAGCTCGATCTCGGCGCCGGCGAGATCGATCGTCGCCGGGACGACCCAGAGGTTCTTGATGTCCTCGTGCTGCTGGACGACGTCCGCGATCGGCGCCCCGTCGACGAGGACGTCGTAGGAGGACGGAGTGCCGCGGCGATGCTCGACACCGAGGGCGGTCGAGGCGTTGCCCTGCGGGTCGAGATCGACCACGAGGACCCGGAGATCGTGCATCGCCAGCGCGGCGGCCAGGTTCACTGTCGTGGTGGTCTTGCCGACGCCACCCTTCTGGTTGGCCACCACCATCACGCGCGTGCGTTCCGGACGTGGGAGCGGGTCGTTGTAGCTCAGGTGCTGGCGCACGCGCAGCTCAGCTTCCAGAGCGCGGGCCAGCGGCGTGCTGTCGTCGTCGAAGGCCCGCAGGTCTGCGTCGAGCTCGGCCGCGGTGCGGATGCGTGGCGCCTGGGACTGGTCGTGAGGCGCTGGTTCTCGCTCGGGCACTGGCCGCTCCTGGGGGGATGTTTCACGTGAAACGCGTTCGACGGGCTGTGGAAAACCTGCGGGCTTCTGTGGATTCTTACGCTCAGCGGGCCAGCCGAGGCCGGTGGAAAACTCCTCGCCGACTGCGTCGTCGGGCCAGCCGAGTGGCTCCCGAGCAAGCTCCACACTCACTCCTTCGTGATGCGAACGACGCGCACCGGGGGGTCCAGCAGGTCGCGCACCGACCTCCACGATTCCCGTGGAGACCCCGTGTCCGGCCCTGATCACCTGATCGCGGCCGGCGACCTCGGCCTCCACCGAGGAGCCTTTCATGGCGAGGAACTCACCGCCAGACCTGACCAGGGGCAGAGACCACCGGCTCAGGCGATCCAGCGGCGCGACCGCGCGGGAGGTCACCACGTCGAAGGTCCGGAGCCCCGCCAGGTCCTCGGCGCGCGCCCGGACCACGTCGACGTTGCCGACCCCGAGCCGTTCGACGGCCTCGGTCAGGAAGGTGGTCCGTCGCAGCAGCGGCTCGACCAGCGTGACCCGAGATCCGGCCGGCGGATCGCCATCACCAGCCCGGCGGAGTCCGGCCCCCGATCCGAGGTCGCACACCGACGCGCCCGACTCGACCAGGTCGGTGACCAGCGCGCGAGTTGAGCAGATGGCGCTCCCACAGCCGGGCACCTCACGGGGACCGATCAGCCCGCGCACCGTCGCCTCGCCCGCGAGCAGCTCGGCATAGCGCTCGCGCGAGCACCGAGTCCGAGCCGAAGACAGCCCGCATGCCGACGGCGGCGCGGACGGAGCGCCGTCCGACGCGACTCCCCTGGTTTCACGTGAAACAACGACCGTCATGACCGCGGATCACGCCGGCAGCACCACGACGTAACGGCGCGGCTCGACGCCCTCGGACTCCGAGGTCAGGCCCGCCGCGGCCACCGCGTCGTGGACCACCTTGCGCTCGAAGGGCGACATCGGCTCGAGGGAGACTGGCTGCGCCCGACTCCCGGACCTGGGCGACGATCGGCGCAGGCCCGCTCCTCCAGCGCCTGGCGACGCGCCGCCCGGTGCCCGGAGACGTCCAGCATCAGCCGCGACCGCTCGCCGGTCTCGCGGTAGACCGCCAGCCGGGTCAGCTCCTGGAGCGCCTCGAGCACCTCGCCGTTGTCGCCGACCAGCTGCGGGCAGGTCCGCGCCGACGATCGACACGGTGGCACGGTCGCCCTCGACGTCCATGTCCAGGTCGCCGTCGAGATCGGCGATCTCGAGGAGCTCCTCGAGGTAGTCCGCGGCGATCTCGCCCTCCTGCTCGAGGCGCTCGGCGCGGCTGCGCTCGCGGTCCGGCGTCCGCCGGTCTGCCCGCTCCGCCGGCCCGGTAGCGGCCGTCTCGACCTCGGGCTCCCGGCTCATCCGCTCGCTCGGCCGCCGGGCCGCTCGACTCGCCGCAGTTGCAGCGGTGTCGGGAGTCTCGCGTGCTGTCGATCGTCTGGTCCGTCCGGCCGGGGTCTCGTGCGGTGCGCTCTCGGTCATCGACTGGTCCCCTACTTGTTCCTGGTCTCGGGCCTGCGCCGGGCGGCTCGCGGCTTGCCGCCACCACTTGCGCTGGCTGCGCGACTGACGCTTGGGCTGCTGGCGCTGCGCGGTGCTGCGGCGCCGGCTTCGGGCCGTCGCCCTCCGGAGCCGTCGGCGGTGGCCGCGTCGCCCTGCGCGCCCGTCGGCACCTCCCCGCGCTTTCGGGCCTTCTCCGCATCGCGCCGCTGCTTGGCTCGGAACGCCTCGGTGTTCGGCGCCGGGTTGTTCCGGATCACGTAGAACTGCTGGCCCATCGTCCACAGGTTCGACGTCGTCCAGTACAGCAGCACACCGACCGGGAACGCGATGCCGCCGACCGCGAACACCAGCGGCAACACGTAGAGGAGCAGCTTCTGCTGCTGGGCGTAGGGACCGCTCAGCGCATCGGCGGGCATGTTCTTGCTCATCAGCTGCCGCTGGGTGAGGAACGTGGTGGCGGTCATCGCCACCACGAGGAAGGCGGCCAGGACCTTCACGCTCCCCGGTGCGCCGGACGTCGTGAACGAGTCCGCGATGTGGGCCCCGAAGATCTTCGCGTGACTCAGGCTGTTCACGTCGGACTTGGTCAGCAGGCCCTTGACGTTGTCGTGTGCGGCGGCGTTGAGCAGCCGGAACAGCGCCAGGAAGATCGGCATCTGGACGATGATCGGCAGGCAGGAGGAGAACGGGTTGGTCCCGGTCTCCCGGTACAACGCCATCGTCTCCTGGGTGAGCCGCTCCCGGTCGTGGCCGTACTTCTTCTGCAGCTCCTTCACCTTCGGCTGGAGCAGCTGCATGTTGCGGCTGGACTTGATCTGCTTGACGAACA
This sequence comes from uncultured Actinomycetota bacterium, assembly GCA_963731485.1. GTDB lineage: Bacteria > Actinomycetota > Actinomycetes > Propionibacteriales > Nocardioidaceae > Marmoricola. The sequence continues at coordinate 625,037 of CAVSVQ010000004.1, read as the reverse complement.
GCGGGATCAGGGCCGCCCGGATCAGCACCGTCAGGCCGATGATCGACAGCGCCCAGGACGCGCCCGACGCTCCACCGAAGATCGCGCCGAGCACCTTGTGGAAGCCGACCAGCACCACCGAGATGAGGTAGTACAGCGGCGTCATGATGAAGCTGCCGATTGCGCCGAGGAAACCCACTCAGACTCCTTGAGTCGTGTTCACATGGCCCGCGCGGTGCGTCCGCCGGGAAGATCTCGGGCCCGACTTGGCGGGCACCGGGTCGAATCCGCCCCGCGCCCAGGGGTTGCAGCGGGCGATCCGGCGTACCGCCAGCCAGCTGCCCTTCAAGCTGCCGTGCACGGTCACCGCCTCGAGTGCGTACGCCGAGCACGACGGGTGGTAGCGGCACACCTGCCCGTACAGCGGGCTGATCGCGAAGCGGTAGGCCTTCAGCAGGCCGATCAGGACGTACTTCACGCGCCGAGCCCGCTCGTCCGCAGGCAACGATCCAGGTCGACCCCGAGATCCGCGTACGACGCATCGGCGGCGCCCGGCAGTGCTCGCACCACCAGCAGGCCGGCCGCCGGCAGCCGGCCGATCCGGGCGCGCATCAGGTGCCGTAGCCGGCGCTTGACCCGGTTCCGGGTCACCGCCGGGCCCACCGCCCTGGCCACGACGAAGCCGACCCGGCAAGACTTTCCATCGCCAGATCTACTTGTCGCTTTGTCGACATTTGGGCTCATCAGGTGCACGACCACGAGGCGGCCACCGGCACGGCGCCCTCGCCGGACCGCCTGCTGGAAGTCAGCGGCGGAGGTCAGACGATGTGCTGGCAGACAGCACCGCGTGGCCACGGCCTCAGACCGCGAGGCTCTTGCGGCCCTTGCGACGCGCGACCGGACAGGATGGCGCGTCCCGCACGGGTGCGCATCCGCAGGCGGAATCCGTGCACCTTGTGCCGGCGGCGGTTGTTCGGCTGGTACGTACGCTTGCTCACGAGCTCATCTCCAGGGACGTTGACGTTCGGACCTGTCCGCAGGACCGGGTCGCACGACGCAGCGCGTCGCCAGACGGCTCGGAACCTCTGGCACCGCCTGCCCGCGCAGCAGACCCCCATCAACACCAGGATGGAGACCTGGTGGGGGCCCGGTCGTGGACATGCGGCACCGGTCGAACCGGTCTCGACCTGCCAACGGTACGCGGCGCCGAGGAGCAGGGTCAATTCCGGCTCTGCACCACCGCCACGCAGGTGCCGAACCCACGATCCTCACCGATGCCGGGCGGCGATTCCGGACGACACGCCGACCGGAACCGGAAACCTGTGGAGAACCGGTTGCCCGGGCCGCGCCGCTGTTGTTAGCGTCCCGGCACCGGACACACCCGAACAGGGGCCGGCGGGGACCGATTCCGCGACGCGGGCACCCTTGCACACCCTGTGGACAAAGGTGTGGATCGGCACAAGTGGACCAACCGACGTAATTCGTGCGGCGCCCGGCCCGACCACCGCGTGATCGACCGGGACTGCGAGTGCACGTCCTCGAACGAGGGGAGCGCGAGACGCACGTGGACGTCAGCAGCGAACGGTCGAGAACTTGATGTCCTGTGGCCCGCCATCCTCGACAGCCTGGCTCCGAACCAACGCGTGTGGCTCGCCTCCAGCAAGCCGGTCATGCTCGCCGAGTCGACGGCGGTCATCGCAGTCCCCAACGAGTTCACCCGCACCCAGCTCGAGGGTCGGCTGCGCACCCGTCTCGAGGACGCGCTCAGCGACAGCCTGAACAGGCCGATCCGGATCGCGGTCACCGTCGACGACACACTCGCACCGCCCGAGCCCGGTCCCGACACCAGCCCCGACACGAGCCCCGACACGAGCGCGGACTCCGACCACGAGGGTCAGGGCGCTCCGGTCGACACCGGTGCCCCCGTCACGTCCGACGCCGGCGGCAGCGGAATCGGCCGTCGGCGGCCGGCCCGGCTTGTCGGCCTCGTCTACCGCCCCTGACGGCGGGCCGATTCATCAACAAAGTGATTTGTCGACAAATATCCAGATGGGTGCGGCGTCGCTGACGACCGGGATCCCCGACAGCCCGCTCAACCCGCGCTACACCTTCGAGACCTTCGTCATCGGCTCGTCCAACCGGTTCGCCCACGCCGCCGCCGTCGCGGTCGCCGAGGCGCCCGGCAAGGCCTACAACCCGCTGCTGGTCTACGGCGACTCCGGGCTCGGCAAGACCCACCTCCTGCACGCGATCGGCCACTACGTCCGCAGCCTCTACACCGGCGCCAAGATCCGCTACGTCTCCTCCGAGGCCTTCACCAACGACGTCATCAACGCGATCAAGGACGCCAACACCGCCGCCCTGCAGCGCCGTTACCGCGACGTCGACGTGCTCCTGATCGACGACATCCAGTTCCTCGAGGGCAAGCAGCAGACGCAGGAGGAGTTCTTCCACACCTTCAACACGCTGCACAACGCCAACAAGCAGATCGTGATCAGCTCCGACCGCCCGCCCAAGCGGCTCACCCAGCTCGAGGACCGGCTGCGCAACCGCTTCGAGTGGGGCCTGCTCACCGACGTCCAGCCGCCCGACCTCGAGACCCGGATCGCCGATCCTGCGCAAGAAGGCGGCCGCCGACCGGCTGCACGCACCCGCCGACGTGCTCGAGTTCATCGCCAGCCGGATCCAGACCAACATCCGCGAGCTCGAGGGTGCCCTGATCCGGGTCACCGCCTTCGCGAGCATCAACCACCAGGAGGTCGACCTCACCCTCGCTGAGATCGTGCTCAAGGACCTGATCCCCGAGGGCGGCGAGCCGCAGGTCACCGCCGGCCTGATCATCGCCCAGACCGCCTCCTACCACTCCTTCAGCATCGAGGACCTCTGCGGGCCCAGCCGCACCCGCGCCCTGGTCACCGCCCGCCAGATCGCGATGTACCTGTGCCGCGAGCTCACCGACCTGTCCCTGCCGAAGATCGGTCAGCAGTTCGGCGGCCGTGACCACACCACGGTGATGAACGCCGAGCGCCGGATCCGCAAGGACCTCGCCGAGCGGCAGACGGTCTACAAGACGGTCAACGAGCTGACCATGAGGATCAAGCAGCAGGCCAAGCAGTCCTGAGCGGATTCGGCCCTCGTGGTTCGACGGCCCGCCTTGCATCGTGGAATCACAGCGGGGAGTACCTGTGGACACGGCCGCGCGCTCGAGCCACACCCTTCCGCGTCCACCACATCGACTGCCGAGTCGCGTCACAGCTCGTCCACAAGCCCTGGGGATGCAGAAACCGTCGGTGACCTGCGATTTCCTGAGTTCTCCACAGCGATCCACCGGCCCTACTACTACGACGAGATTCTCAATTGACTCCCTCGCCGCATCACAACCGGATCACCCCCGGCTTGGGGACAACCACCCGCCGATCCCGTTCGCGTGGCAGGATCTCTCCATCCCCTCGCACCTCGAGGCCGATCCCGCAGGAGGAACAACCGTGAAGTTCCGTGTCGAGCGTGACGTCCTCGCCGATGCCGTCGCCTGGACGGCTCGCGCCCTGCCCTTGCGGCCCAGCGCTCCGGTCCTCGCCGGCCTGCTCATCGAGGCCGGCTCGATCGACGCCGGCTCCCTGGAGCGGGCGACGGTCTCCAGCTCTCCACCTTCGACTACGAGACCTCGGCCCGGGCGACACTGAACGCCGACGTCTCCGCGGAGGGCCGCGCCCTCGTGTCGGGTCGCCTGCTCGCCGACATCTGCCGCAGCCTGCCGAACAAGCCGGTCGAGATGGCCGTCGACGGACCCAAGGTCACGCTGACCTGCGGATCGGCGCGGTTCAGCCTGCAGACGATGCCGGTCGAGGACTACCCGACCCTGCCGTCGATGCCCGAGGCGCGAGGGCAAGGTGAAGAGCGAGCTGTTCGCCCACGCCGTCGGCCAGGCCGTGACCGCGGCCGGCCGCGACGACATGCTGCCGGTCCTCACCGGTGTCCGCGCTCGAGCTCGACGGCTCCACGATCTCGATGCTCGCCACCGACCGCTTCCGGCTCTCCCAGCGTGAGCTCGAGTGGGATCCGTCGACACCGGACATCTCCGCTGCCGCCCTGGTTCCTGCCCGCGTGCTCGCCGACACGGCGAAGTCGCTGACCGGCGGGTCGGAGATCTCGATCGCGCTGTCCACCTCGGGCCCTGGCGAGGGCATCATCGGTTTCGAGGGCTCGGCCGGCGGCGGCGTACGCCGCACCACGACGCGGCTGCTCGACGGCGAGTTCCCGAAGGTGCGCTCGCTGTTCCCCAGCGAGCACCTCACCGTCGCGCGGGTCGATCGAGCCGTGCTGGTCGACGCGGTCAAGCGCGTGGCGCTCGTCGCCGAGCGCAACACCGCAGTCCAGCTGGCCTTCGCCGACGGCGTGCTCACCCTCGACGCCGGCTCCGGTGAGGAGGCGATGGCGAGCGAGTCGATCGAGGCCGCGGTCACCGGCGACGACCTGACCACCGGCTTCAACCCGCAGTTCCTGCTCGACGGTCTCGGTGCGCTGGAGTCGCCGTTCGTCGAGCTGGCGTTCACCACCGCCTCCAAGCCCGTCGTACTCTCGGGAGTGGACTCCCTGGATGCGGGCAGGCGGACGCCGACTTCCGCTACCTGCTGATGCCGCGCCGCCTGTTGTCCTGATCCCACCGACACACGGAGGGACGCGCATGGAGATCGGACTCGTCGGCCTCGGGAAGATGGGCGGCAACATGCGCACCCGGCTCCGCGACGCGGGCACATCAGGTCGTCGGCTTCGACCGCAACCCCGCTGTCGCCGACGTCTCGTCGCTGGCGGAGATGGTCGCCGCGCTGTCGGCGCCGAAGGTCATCTGGGTGATGGTCCCGGCGGGCAAGCCGACCGACGACACGATCGTGGAGCTGAGCGAGCTGCTCGGCGCGGGCGACCTGGTGATCGACGGCGGGAACTCCCGGTGGACCGAGGACTTGCGCCACCACGAGCTGCTGGACGCGAAGGGGATCGGCTTCGTGGACTGCGGTGTTTCGGGCGGCGTCTGGGGGTTGGCGAACGGCTACGCCCTGATGGCAGGTGGCGCACCGGAGCACGTCGCGACCGCCCAGCCGATCTTCGACGCCCTCAAGCCGGACGGTGACTTCGGTTGGGTCCACGCCGGATCGGTCGGCGCCGGGCACTTCTCGAAGATGGTGCACAACGGCATCGAGTACGCCGTGATGCAGGCGTACGCCGAGGGTTGGGAGCTGCTCCAGGCCGTCGACATGGTCGAGAACGTCACCGAGGTCTTCCGGTCGTGGCGCGAGGGCACGGTGATCCGCTCGTGGCTGCTCGACCTGCTGGTCGCGGCGCTCGACGAACAGCCCGGTCTCGAGGGCATCCGCGGCTACGCCGACGACTCCGGCGAGGGCCGCTGGACCGTCGAGGCCGGGATCGAGCACGCGGTCGCCACGCCGGCGATCACCGCGGCACTGTACGCACGGTTCGTCTCGCGCCAGGACGACAGTCCCGCGATGAAGGCAGTCGCCGCGATGCGCAACCAGTTCGGTGGTCATGCCCTGCACCCGGAGCCACCCGCAGGCGGCGACCTCGGCGCCTCCGGTCCGCCGCACCCCTCGGACAGCTAGGACCAAGCCTGGTGCACGTCGCCCACCTGTCACTGCACGACTTCCGGTCGTACCCCTCGGTGGAGGTGGAGATCGGGCCCGGCGTGACCTCCTTCGTCGGCCGCAACGGCCAGGGGAAGACCAACCTCGTCGAGGCGGTCGACTACCTGTCCCGGCTGACCTCGCACCGCGTCGCGGCGGACGCCCCACTGGTGCGGCGTGGTGCCGAGCAGGCGATCGTGCGTGCCGCAGTCGTTCGCGACGAGCGCCGCGCCGTGCTCGAGATCGAGATCAACCCTGGCCGCGCCAACCGCGCACGCATCAACCGCTCGCCGCTGGCCAAGGCACGCGACCTGCTCGGGCTGGTGCGCACCGTCGTGTTCTCACCAGAGGACCTCGCGCTGGTCAAGGGCGACCCGTCCGACCGCCGCGGGTTCGCCGACGACCTGCTCGTCCAGGTCTCACCCCGGTACGCCGGCACGCGCGCCGACTACGACCGCGTGCTCAAGCAGCGCAACTCGCTGCTCAAGACCGCCGGCGTCGCGCGGCGCGGAGGTGCGACCGCGGAGTCGGCGCTCTCGACGCTGGCCGTCTGGGACCAGCGGCTCGCCGAGCTGGGCGCCGAGATCATGCGCCGCCGGTCCCAGCTGGTCGCGGACCTCACCCCGTTGGTCGGCAAGGCCTATGAGGCGGTCGCGCGGGGCGCGAGTCGCGAGGACGCCACCATGACCTACCGACCGTCCTTCCAGCTCGACGGCGACACCGATCTGGAGGCACAGCTGCTCGCGGCGGTCGAGCAGCGCCGCCGCGACGAGCTCGACCGGGGTGTCAGCCTCGTCGGTCCGCACCGCGACGAGCTCGACGCTCACGCTCGGTGACCTGCCGGTGAAGGGCTATGCCAGCCACGGTGAGTGCTGGTCCTTCGCGCTCGCGCTGCGGCTCGCGTCGTACGACCTGCTGCGGTCCGACGGAGACGACCCGGTCCTGATCCTCGACGACGTCTTCGCCGAGCTCGACTCCGGTCGCCGCGCCCAGCTCGCCGACCTGGTGGCCGACGCCGAGCAGGTGCTGATCACCGCCGCCGTCCCCGACGGACGTCCCGGCGCAGCTGCGCGGCCGACGGTTCACGGTGGCCGACGGCGAGGTCACCCTCGACGGCGCCGAGTTCGTGGAGGTCCCGACCGGATCGTCGCCGGAGGCCGGCGATGAGTGAGCCGACGGACATCGGACCGGCGGAGGAACCAGCCAGCGAACCGACTGATGAACGAGCCGGCGAACCAGCCGAGCACGACGACCGCGGCCTGGACCTCGCGCGCAGCATCGCCCGAGGACTGGCAGGCCGCACCGGGACCCGCGCGACGCCGGGCCGAGGAACACCAGGCGCGCCGACCCGATGTCCTCCTCCGCACACCCCGACGAACGCGACCCGCAGACCGCTCGACGCCATCTCGGCCGGTCTCGTCAGCGACCAGGGCTGGGAGACGGACCTGCGGGTGCACGGGGTGTTCACCCGCTGGGCCGCCCTGGTCGGCCCGGAGGTCGCCGCAGCACGTCACTCCCGAGTCCTTCGCCGACGGTCGGCTGGTGGTGCGCACCGACTCCACGGCGTGGGCCACCCAGATGAAGCTCCTCGCCGGCAACCTCGTGCACCGGCTCAACCAGGAGCTCGGGGACGGCACCGTCGAGGTCATCGACGTCCTCGGTCCGCACACCCCGCGCTGGACCTCGGGCGCGCTTCCGGGTCAAGGGTCGCGGACCCCGCGACACCTACGGCTGACCCGTGACCCGTGGGGCTCGGCCACGGCCTCCAATGACGAACCGGACGTACAGGGACTCGTCTGCACCCCTGAAACCGGGCTGGAGACGCCCTCGGGAGCCTCTGAGGGCCGAATTTCGACGAAGTCCACCCCCAGATCCGTGGCGGCACCCGTGATTTGCGGCCCCTGACGGGTAGACTGGAGGCCGGTCGTCCGAGCTGCGGAGACACCGCGAGCGGCGACCGTTTGTGTGTCCCGATCCAGTCGAATGGCCAAGTGAAGAGGAAGCCGTACGTGGCCGACGAAACCAGCAACGGTTCCGACCGTCGAAGAAGGCAAGTACGACGCCAGCGCCATCCAGGTCCTCGAGGGGCTCGAGGCGGTCCGCAAGCGGCCCGGCATGTACATCGGCTCCACGGGCGAGCGGGGTCTGCACCACCTGATCTGGGAGGTGGTCGACAACTCCGTCGACGAGGCCCTGGCCGGCTACTGCGACCGGATCGTGCTGACCCTGCAGGCCGACGGCGGCGTCAGGGTCGAGGACAACGGCCGGGGCATCCCGACCGACATCCACCCGACCGAGGGCATCCCGGCGGTGACGATGGCGCTGACCCTGCTGCACGCCGGCGGCAAGTTCGGCGGCGGCGGCTACAAGGTCTCCGGTGGGCTCCACGGCGTCGGCGTCTCGGTGGTCAACGCGCTGTCGAGCAGGGTGATCGTCGAGGTGAAGAACCGCGGCCACCTGTGGCGCCAGACCTTCTCCGTCGGCGTGCCCGACGGTGACCTGGAGCAGGTCCGGGCGATGGAGCCGGGCGAGCGCACCGGCACGACGATCACCTACTGGGCCTCCGAGGAGATCTTCGAGACCACCGAGTACAACCTCGAGACGATCCTGCAACGGATCCGCGAGATGGCCTTCCTCAACAAGGGCCTCGAGATCGTCGTGCGCGACGAGCGACCCGGTCGCCGAGGAGATCTCCGAGGTGATGCAGGACGCGCTCCAGGAGGACGCCGGCGAAGCGGAGAAGCCGGCCGAGGCCCGCACCGACGACGGGGTGCTCGAGCGTCGCTTCAAGTTCGACCGCGGCCTGGTCGACTACGTCGAGTACCTCAACCGGCGCAAGGACAAGGCGAACCCGACGGTCATCAGCTTCGAGGCGGAGACCGCACCGAGGCGTCGAGAACCACATGAGCCTCGAGCTGGCGATGCAGTGGAACACCTCCTACAACGAGTCGGTGCACACCTTCGCCAACACCATCAACACCCACGAGGGCGGCACCCACGAGGAGGGCTTCCGCGCCGCGCTCACCACGCTGGTCAACAACTGGGGCGAGGAGTGGGGGCTGATCAAGAAGCGCGAGGACCGGGTCTCCGGCGACGACATCCGCGAGGGCCTCACCGCGATCATCTCGATCAAGCTCGGCGAGCCGCAGTTCGAGGGCCAGACCAAGACCAAGCTCGGCAACACCGAGGCCAAGGGCTTCGTGCAGCGCATCGTCAACGACCAGCTCGGCGACTGGCTCGAGCAGAACCCCGCCGAGGGCAAGGACATCATCCGCAAGGCGCAGGCCGCGGCGTCGGCCCGGATCGCCGCGCGCAAGGCCCGCGACCTGGCCCGCAGCCGCAAGGGCCTGCTCGGCGGCGGCGGTCTTCCCGGCAAGCTCAGTGACTGCCAGTCGACGAACCCCGAGGAGTGCGAGGTCTTCATCGTCGAGGGCGACTCGGCCGGCGGCTCGGCCCGGCAGGGTCGCGATCCGCGGATCCAGGCGATCCTGCCGATCCGCGGCAAGATCCTCAACGTCGAGAAGGCCCGGATCGACAAGGTGCTCGGCAACGCCGAGGTGCAGGCGATCATCTCCGCGCTCGGCACCGGCATCCACGAGGAGTTCGACCTCGACAAGCTGCGCTACCACAAGGTCGTGCTGATGGCCGACGCCGACGTCGACGGCCACCACATCAACACCCTGCTGCTCACCCTGCTGTTCCGGTTCATGAAGCCGCTGATCGAGCACGGCTTCGTCTACATGGCCCAGCCGCCGCTGTACCGGATCCGCTGGAACAAGCCGCACGAGCACGAGTTCGTCTACTCCGACGCCGAGCGCGACCTGCTCACGCGCGACGGTCTGGAGTCGGGCAAGAAGCTGCCCAAGGAGAACCCGGTCCAGCGCTACAAGGGTCTCGGTGAGATGAACGCCGAGGAGCTGTGGGAGACCACGATGAATCCCGAGCAGCGGCTGATGCTCCAGGTGACCCTCGACGACGCCGCCCAGGCCGACGAGATCTTCTCCACCCTGATGGGCGAGGACGTCGAGCAGCGCCGCTCGTTCATCCAGCGCAACGCCAAGGACGTCAGGTTCCTGGACATCTAGCGCGCCGGTGGTTGAGGAAGGCGCCCGGCGCACCGTCTCCAGGCCTGTCGACCGCTGCACGAAGGAATCTCGCATGACTGACACCCCCACCGACACCACCGGCGGACCCGAGGGTCCCGGACCGGGCGGCCGGATCGAGCCGATCGAGCTGCAGACCTCGATGCAGCGCGCCTACATCGACTACGCGATGGCGGTCATCGTCGGCCGGGCGCTGCCCGACGTCCGCGACGGCCTCAAGCCGGTGCACCGGCGGGTGCTCTACGCGATGTACGACGGCGGCTACCGCCCCGACCGCGGGTTCTCCAAGTGCTCGCCGCGTCGTCGGCGACGTGATGGGTCAGTACCACCCGCACGGCGACAGCGCGATCTACGACACCCTGGTGCGGCTCGCCCAGCCGTGGGTGATGCGGGCGCCGCTGATCCAGGGTCAGGGCAACTTCGGCTCGCCGGGCAACGACTCCGCCGCCGCGATGCGGTACACCGAGTGCCGGATGGCGCCGCTGGCGCTGGAGATGGTCCGCGACATCGAGAAGGAGACCGTCGACTTCCAGCCGAACTACGACGGTCGCTCCCAGGAGCCGGCGGTGCTGCCGTCGCGCTACCCGAACCTGCTGGTCAACGGCTCGGCCGGCATCGCGGTCGGGATGGCCACCAACATCCCGCCGCACAACCTGCGCGAGGTCGCCGACGGAGCGCGGTGGGCGCTGGAGCACCCCGACGCCACCCGCGAGGAGCTGCAGGACGCGCTGATCGAGCGGATCAAGGGCCCGGACTTCCCCAACGGCGCGCTGATCGTCGGCCGCCAGGGGATCGAGCAGGCCTACCGCACCGGTCGCGGCTCGATCACCCAGCGCGCGGTGATCGAGATCGACGAGGACGCCCGCGGGCGCACGTGCCTGTCGATCACCGAGCTGCCCTACATGGTCAACCCGGACAACCTCGCCCTGAAGATCGCCGAGCTCGCCGACTCCGGCCAGGTGCAGGGCATCGCCGACGTCCGCGACGACTCCTCGGGCCGGACCGGGCAGCGGCTCGTGGTCGTCCTGAAGCGCGACGCGGTGGCCCGCGTGGTGCTCAACAACCTGCTCAAGCACACCGAGCTGCAGACCAACTTCAGCGCGAACATGCTGGCCCTGGTCGACGGCGTGCCCCGCACGCTCACCATCGACCAGTTCATCAGCAACTGGGTCGACCACCAGGTCGACGTGGTCATCCAGCGTCGCACCCGCTACCTGCTGGCCGAGGCCGAGCGGCGAGGCGCACATCCTGCGCGGCCTGGTCAAGGCGCTGGACATGCTCGACGAGGTGATCGCGCTGATCCGGCGCTCGCCGGAGGTCGACGACGCCCGGCAGGGCCTGATCGCGCTGCTCGAGATCGACGAGATCCAGGCCAACGCGATCCTGGACATGCAGCTGCGCCGGCTCGCGGCGCTGGAGCGGCAGAAGATCATCGACGACTGGCCGAGATCGAGCTGCGAGATCGCCGACCACGAGGACATCCTCGCCGACCGGAGCGGCAGCGTCAGATCATCGGCGACGAGCTCGCCGAGATCGTCGACAAGTACGGCGACGAGCGGCGTACCCAGATCATCGCGGCCGACGGCGACCTCTCGATGGAGGACCTGATCCCCGACGAGGAGCTCGTCGTCTCGATCACCCGCGGCGGCTACGCCAAGCGCACCCGGGCCGACCAGTACCGCACCCAGAAGCGCGGCGGCAAGGGCGTGCGTGGGGCGACGCTGCGGGGCGACGACGTGGTCGAGCACTTCATCGCCACCTCCAACCACCACTGGCTGCTGTTCTTCACCACCGCCGGACGGGTCTACCGCACCAAGGCCTACAACCTGCCGGAGGCCTCGCGCGACGCCAAGGGCGGCCACGTCGCCGGGCTGCTGTCCTTCCAGCCCGACGAGAACATCGCCCAGGTGCTCGCGATCCGCGACTACGAGCAGGCGCCGTACCTCGTGCTGGCCACCCGCCACGGTCTGGTGAAGAAGACCCGGCTGGCCGACTACAACAGCCCGCGCCAGGCCGGCGTCATCGCGATCAACTTCCGCGAGGACGACGACGAGCTGATCGGCGCCGAGCTGGTCGACAGCGACGACGACATCCTGCTGGTCTCCCGCAAGGGACAGGCGATCCGGTTCCGGGCCGACGACACCCAGCTGCGGCCGATGGGCCGGGCCACGTCCGGGGTCACGGGGATGAAGTTCCGCGACGGCGACTCGTTGCTGTCGATGTCGGTGATCCGGGCCGAGCAAGTGGCACGAGAGGACGCCGCCGAGGACGCTCCGGACGCAAAGGTGCAGTACGTCTTCACCATCACCGACGGCGGCTTCGCCAAGCGCACGCGGATCTCCGAGTACCGCACGCAGGCACGCGGCGGTCTCGGCATCAAGGCGATGGCGCTGGCCAACGAGGAGCGCGGGGTCTCGTCGGTGCGTTCATCGTCGAGGAGGGTGACGAGGTCCTGTCGATCACCTCCGGCGGCCAGGTGGTGCGCAGCCCGATCAACGCCGACTTCCGGGCGACCGGGCGTTCGACGATGGGCGTGAAGTTCGTGACGCCGAAGGACGGCGACAGTGTCGCCGTCGTCGCGCGCAGCGTCGAGCGGGCAGTCGAGGAAGCAGAGGACGAGACGGCGGACGACGCGACGGCCGACGCGGGCTCCGCGGAGCCAGGTGAGTCCGCCGCCGGTGCGATCGGGGATTCGGCCGACTCGGGCACGGATGCAACAATCGAGGGCGGACCAGCGACCGCGCCTGAGGAGGACTGATGCCCGAACGCCGCGCCGAGGACGTGGTGCTCCCGCCGCCTCCGGAGGATCCGCTCCCCGCCAAGGGTCGCTCCCGTGGGCCTCGTGAGGAGCCGATGTTGGTGCCGCCGCCCGATCAGGAGGAGCCTTCGACGCGGACGATCCGCAAGGCCCGGCTGCGCCTGGTGCAGGTCGAGCCGTGGTCGGTGATGAAGACGGCGTTCCTGCTGTCGGTCGCGATCGGCATCGTCACCGTCGTCGCGGTCGGCATCGTGTGGGGTGTGCTCGGAGCCGCCGGACTGTGGGACTCGGTCAACTCCATCATCCAGGACTCGATCGGCGACACTTCCGGCTCGCCGTTCGAGATCCAGAAGTACCTCGGCACCTCCCGCGTGCTCGGCTTCACCATGATCGTCGCGGTCGCGGACGTCATCCTGATCACCGCGATCGCCACGCTCGGAGCGTTCCTCTACAACCTCGCCGCCGGCCTCGTCGGCGGCATCGAGGTCACCTTCGCGGAGGACGACTGAGCACCCGGCCCGAACCGTTTTGTGGGGCTCCCGGCGATGGGGTAGCCTTCCCTCTCGGTCGTGCGGCATTCACCGACCCACCCGGGCCTATAGCTCAGACGGTTAGAGCGCTTCCCTGATAAGGAAGAGGTCAGAGGTTCAAGTCCTCTTAGGCCCACTCGGTCCATCCTGGAGGTTGGCATGAAGAAGTTGCTGCTGCTCGTCGCCGCTGTCGTCGGCGGAGTCTTCGTGAAGAAGAAGATCGATGCGAGTCGCAACGAGCAGGCACTCTGGCAGCAGGCGACCGACCCGGTCGACAAGGCCTGAGTTCTCGCATCACCGCTGGTCCCGACCAGCGTCGGGGCCTTGGCGCAATTGGTAGCGCACCTGCTTTGCAAGCAGGGGGTTAGGGGTTCGAGTCCCCTAGGCTCCACCGGGTTGTGCGGCGGGTGTGCCAAGCGCAATTGGTTAGCGGCTGAGGTGGTTCCGCCTCGGGGCCGGGTGGTGCACAATGCGGCTCATGGCGCTGCGAAAAGCACCCTTGCGTTCGGTGGCACTCGTCGCGGTCGGCTGCTTGGCGACCTCGGCCCTGGTCGCGTTCGGCAGTGCGCCGGCGGTCGGGGCAGGGTCGGTCTTCTTGTCCACGACGGGCTGGGCCTACGCCCGATCGAGCTCGCCGATGCCCGGCACCTACTGCGTGGAGAACACCGAGGGACCGGCTTCGGTGAACCACAACTTCAGCGGGATCTCCGGCACCAGCAACGACGAGCACAGCCACTCCTACGTCTCGCAGGCCGACACCTCCGACCAGGGCGCCGTGCACTCCACCGCGCACTGGGGTGTTGCCAGCACACTCGACGGCAGTGGCGAGCTGAGCAAGAGCACGTTCAACTTCGGTTCCTTCCTTCAGGCGACCAACTCCAAGGGCACGAGCGACAGCCATTGCTTCGCATTCGCGCGGTCGAGCGGCACCGCGACGCTCGACTTTGCCATCTCCAGGACCCAGGACATCAAGATCACGGCGACCGGCGACCACAACGGATTTGTCGAGCTCTACAACGCCAGCCACGTCCGGGTGCTCTACGCGGCCAATGATCCGACGCTCTACACCGGGGTGCCGGCGAGCGACTCGGCCACACTGCCGGCCGGCGACTACACCCTCGAGGTGACCGAGGAGATCGAGGAGCTTTCTGCCGGCCAGGGCCAGACCGCCAACGGCGGGCTCGGGGGCACGGTGACCCAGCACGGCACCTTCGTGATCTATGTCGGGCCTCAGTCCCAAGGGCAGCCGCCGGGCCAGTCCCGCGGTCAGGCGACCGGGCCGACGAAGGGCAAGGGCAAGAAGTACGTCACGTTCGCCGCTGCCCGGGACTGCGGAGCCAAGACCGTGACGGCCACGTTCAAGAAGGGCCCGAAGCGGATGGTCAAGGCGACCAAGTTCATCGGCAAGAAGCAGAAGGGTGTCGTCAAGCACCCCAAGCCCGGCAAGAACGCGAGAGTGAAGAAGCTCGGGTCGGCCGCGATCAAGTACACGATCAAGGTGAAGCTCGCCAACGGCAAGACCGTGTCCGCGTACCGCAGGTACGCCGCCTGCTGAGTGGTGCCGTGCCTCGCCGGGAGGCGAGGTGGGTCCTGGGTCGTCCGTGTCTGGCAATGGTGACCGAGAGCTCCAGACTCCTGCGGGCGTTGCCAGGAGAGGCCCGGCAGTTCTCGCGTGTGGAACCTCGGCTGGGTAGCGTGCGCGCATGGCCAAGGGGCAGGCGCTGGTCCGGGTGGGCACGGCATACGTCGTCGCGCTCGGCGCGGGCGCGACGTGGCTCTACCTCGGGCCCGACACCGCGGAGCTGTGGCTCGACACGTTGCTCGCCGACGTGCTCGCGACCCTGGTGATCTTCGGGTTCAGCCGCGGGTACGGGAACTCCAGCTTCTACGACGCGTACTGGAGCGTGGTGCCACCGTTGGTGGCGGCGTACTGGTGGGCCGAGGCCGGCGCCGACAGCAGCCGGCTGCGCGATGCGCTGGTCCTCGCCCTGATCGTCCTCTGGGCGGTACGGCTCACCGCGAACTGGGTGTCCACCTTCCCCGGACTGCACCACGAGGACTGGCGCTACCCGATGCTGCGGGAGAAGGCCGGACGGTGGGAGGCGGCTGTCGACCTCGTGGGGATCCACCTCGTGCCGACACTGCAGGTGTTCCTCGGCCTGCTGCCGGTGTACGTCGTGATCACCCGCTCGACGCGCGCCGCCGGCTGGCTCGACGCCGCCGCCTTGGTCATCGGGATCGGTGCCGTGACCCTGGAGACCGTGGCCGACCGGCAGATGCATCGGTTCGCCCACGACCAGCCACCCGGGCAGGTGATGGACCGCGGCCTCTGGGCCTGGTCGCGGCACCCGAACTACCTCGGCGAGCTCGGCTTCTGGTTCGCGCTGGCCCTGTTCGGTGTGGCCGCGTCGCCGGCGGACGCCCGGTGGCTGTTCGTCGGGTTCGCATCGATGCTGGCGATGTTCGAGGCGGCGAGCATCCCGATGATGGAGCAGCGCAGCCTCGAGCGCCGGCCGGCGTACGCCGACGTGGTCGCGCGGGTGCCGCGGCTCTTCCCGCGACCGCCCCGTCACGGTCGGATCAGGACGGCGCCGGACCGCCCAGGGTGAAGTCGGCGAAGTCGAAGCCGGGCACGACCACGCAGCTGACGAGCACCGCTCGATCCACTGGTCTGGCGGCCTGCCAGGTGCCGGCGGGAACGAGCAGCTGTGGACTCTCGCCGGCCTCGATCCGCGTCCCGAGGAGGTACTCCGTGGCGGTGCCGGGCCCATCCGCCTCGCCACCGAGCCAGAGCCGGAGCGGACCTCCGCGGTGGTGGAACCACAGCTCGTCGGAGGAGACCCGATGCCAGGCCGAGGACTCGTCCGGCAGCAGCAGGAAGTGGATCGCCGTACCCAGGGACCGGTCCCCACGTGCCGTGCCGACCGAAGCCGCGTGCCGGTACGTCTCGGCGTACCAGCCGCCCTCGGGATGCTGGTGCAGGCCGAGATCACGTGCCCAGTCGGGCAGGTCCGCCGAGGTCGCCATGACGGGATCCTCGCAGGTCTGCCGTGATCGGTGGGTCGTCCTCAGCGAGCCATGAACCCGCCGTCGATGGACAGCTCGGACCCGGGTCGGCGGAACGCCACCGACCAGATCTAGAACCAGTTCTAGTTCTGCTGGTAGCGTCCCTGCATGACCGATCTGCAGGACGACCAGCGCGTCGTCGTCGTCACCGGTGCGGCCTCGGGCATCGGGTACGCCACCGCCGAGCTGTTCCGCGACGCCGGCGACCTGGTCTACGGACTCGACATCACCGACACGGTGCCCGACGGCGTCCGGTACGTCGCGTGCAACGTCGCCGACAAGGCGGCCGTCGACTCGGCGTTCGCCGAGTGTGGGCGGCACGGCCGGATCGACGTGCTCGCGAACGTCGCCGGCGTGGTGCAGTTCGGCCGGTTCGACCAGATCACCGAGGCCGACTGGGACCGGGTGCACGCCGTCGACCTCAAAGGTCCGTTCCTGACGATGCAGGCAGCCCTGCCGCACCTGCGCGCGTGCCGCGGAAACATCGTGAACGTGTCCTCGGTCGCCGGGAACAAGCCCCAGGGGTACACCACGGCGTACTCCGCGGCGAAGGGCGGCCTCACCATGCTGACCCGCTCGCTTGCCCTCGAGCTCGCGCCGGAGCGGATCCGGGTGAACGCAGTCTGCCCCGGCACCGTCGACACCCCGATCGTCGCGCAGGTCGCCGAGATCTACCCCGACGACCTGGACCCGCGGGTGGCCGATCGCCTGATGATGATGCTGCCGGGCAAGGCGATCTCGCCGGCCGAGATCGGCTCCGCGATCGTCTACCTCGCCTCGCGCGAAGCCCGGATGATCACCGGAGCCGTGCTGGCCTTCGACGGCGGGATGTAGCCGCCGGAGTCCACCTAGTCGGTGACGTCGCGAAGCGCGTCGTACTCGACTGCGTCGTGGGCGCAGAAGGTCGTCACCACGTCCTCGGCGCCGGAGTCGGGTCCGTGCTCGGCCTGCAAGGAGCGGAGCCGGTCCTGGTTCGTGTGGCGTGCCTTCCGGTCCATCTGCATGGCGCTCTGGAAGATGGCGAGTCCGCGTGGGCAGGTAGGGGGAAGCTGCTTCTCGCCGTGGTTGAAGTAGCTGTCGCCCGCGTGCAGGAACCACCCGCCGGACGGGCGTCGCACGGCGACGCCACAGTGTCCGCGGGTGTGGCCGCGCAGCGGGATCAGCATGACGTCGTCGCTGAGCACCTTGACGGCCTGGAAGCCGAGCCACTCCTCGCCCGCGACCGCGTGCTCGACCCAGTGCGGACCGTGCGCCCACTGGGCGGTGACGTAGCGGTTCTTCTCCCGCAGGGACGTGCGCACAGTGGCCGCGGCGAGCTCGTCGGCGAACACGTGGACGCGGGCGCCCGGGAAGTCACCGAGGCCGCCGACGTGGTCGAGATCGAGGTGGGTCACCACGATGTCGGAGACGTCGCCGGCTGCGTACCCGGCAGCGCGCACCTGCGCGACGGCGGTCTCCGCGGGGTCCAGAGCGGGTCGCATCATCTGGATGAAGGCCGTGCCCATGCGCTTCTCGGCGAGGTCGGCCGTGCCGAAGCCGGTGTCGACGAGGGTGAGACCCTGGTCGCCCTCGACGAGCAGGCAGTGCGCGACCATGCGCGCCGGAGTCATGCGTCCACCGAAGCTCAGGCTGGGGGACATCGTCGCGCAGTTGAGGTGCCGGATGAGGGAGGTCACCGGTCGAGCATGGCAGCCCGCCCGTAGGCTGGTCGAGTGCTCGTCACGCTCCTACGGCCGCGGTTCTGGCCCGGGCACCTCGCCATGCTGGTGTGCCTGGCGATCGCCGGCGGCCTCGGCCTGTGGCAGCTCGGCGCCTGGAGCCAGCACCGTGCCGACGCCGCCCGCGATCTCGAGCACGCGCCGACCGTCCCGCTCAGCCAACTGATGACCGGCGACAGCCCCTTCCCGGGCAGGTCGGACGGCCAGCCGGTCACGTTCGCGGGGACGTGGCTGGGCAACGACACCGTGTTCGTGTCGGGGCGTGAGCACGCCGGTCGCAGCGGCTACTGGGTGGTGACCCCGGTGCTCGTCGACGGAACCGGGTCGGCGATGCCCGTGGTGCGCGGCTGGTCGCCGAGCGCCGCAGCGGCACCGGCGTCGGGCCCGGTCCAGGTGACCGGCTGGCTCCAGGCGAGTGAGGGCAGCGACGGCATCGACGACGACCCCCATGACAACGTGATCCCGTCGATGCGGATCGCCAGCCTGGTCGAGCACGTCGAGGCAGACCTCTACAGCGGGTACGTCGTGGCGCGCGAGACCACCGGCGGCGACGCTGCGGTGGGTCTCGCGACCGTGACCCCGCCGTCGTCGCCCGGCGTGTCCGCCTTCACCGGCATCCGGAACCTCTTCTACGCCGTCGAGTGGTGGGTCTTCGGGGGCTTCGCGGTGTTCGTCTGGGTCCGATGGTGCCGCGAGGAGCTCGAGCCGCCCGGGCCCGAGGACCGGCTGGCGCCCGACACCGCCCGAGCGACCACGTGACGACTGCCCTCCTGGTGGCAGGGACGACCTCCGACGCCGGGAAGAGCGTCGTCACCACCGGCCTGTGCCGCGCCTTCCGCCGTCGCGGCATCCGGGTGGCGCCGTACAAGGCCCAGAACATGTCGAACAACTCGATGGTCTGTCGCGGCGGCGGCGAGATCGGGCGCGCCCAGTGGATCCAGGCGCTCGCCGCCGGCGCCGAGCCCGAGGTGGCGATGAACCCGGTGCTGCTCAAGCCGGGCGGTGACCGCTCCAGCCACGTCGTGGTCCTGGGCAAGCCGGCGGGGACGGTCTCGGCCGCGGGCTGGACCGAGGAGCGCGCTCCGCTCGCGCGGGTCGCCCACGAGGCCTTCGACGACCTCGCCGGACGGTTCGACCTCGTCGTCGCCGAGGGCGCGGGCAGCCCGACCGAGATCAACCTTCGCGACAGCGACTACGTCAACCTCGGCCTGGCCCGACACGCCGGCATCCCGGCGGTGGTGGTCGGGGACATCGACCGGGGCGGCCTGTTCGCGGCGATGTACGGGACGGTCGCGCTGCTCGAGGCAGCCGACCAGGCGCTGGTCGCCGGATTCGTCGTCAACAAGTTCCGGGGCGATCGCACCCTGCTGACGCCAGGACTCGACCAGCTGACCCAGCTCACCGGCCGGCCGACGTACGGCGTGCTGCCGTGGCACCCCGACCTGTGGCTGGACTCCGAGGACGCGCTGGACCTCGAGGGCCGGCGGGCGACCGACGACGCAGCGGTGCCGGACGTGCTGCGCGTCGCCGTCGTCCGGTTGCCGCGGATCAGCAACGTCACCGACGTGGATGCCCTCGGGATCGAGCCCGACGTGGACGTCGTGTTCGCGACCTCGCCCCGCGACCTCGCCGGTGCCGACCTGGTCGTGCTGCCGGGCACCCGGGCGACGCTCGCCGACCTCGACTGGTTGCGCTCACGCGGGCTGGACGAGGCGATCCGCAGGCACGCCCGCGCCGGCGGCTCCGTGCTCGGCATCTGCGGTGGCGCGCAGATGCTGGGCTGCACGATCAGCGACCCCCTGGGAGTGGAGGGCCCCGTCACTGCGAGCACGATGGCGCTCGAGCTGCTCGACGTCGCGACGATCTTCGAGCCGGACAAGGTGCTCAGACTGTCCGCGGGCCGCGGCCTCGGCCAGCCGGTCGGCGGGTACGAGATCCACCACGGGCGGCTGGAGACCGGTGCGGTGGAGGCGTTTCCGGGGGGCGGCCGACGTGAGGGTGTCTTCGCGACCATGTGGCACGGCAGCCTGGAGAGCGACGCGTTCCGCCAGGCCTTCCTCGCCGACGTCGCGGCTCGAGCCGGCATCACCCGGCAGGGCTCCGGCGCGGTGTTCGCCGAACGCCGGGAGGCGCGCCTGGATCTCCTCGGCGACCTCGTCGAGCAGCACCTCGACGTCGATGCACTGCTCGACCTTGCCCGGCGAGGCTCACCGCCGGGGCTGCCGACGCTGTCGCCGGGGTCGTCGCGCTGAACCCGATTTGCGGGTGCGCGCCCGTCGTGGATGGCCGATGATCGCCGCATGGCCGACCTCGCCGACCTCGCCGCGCTGACCTGGCCGAAGCACACCGAGCGGCTCTCCATCCGGCCGGTCACCTCCGAGGACCTCGGGGCGTTGTGGCAGATCCGCCGGCAGGAGTCCGTGGGCCGGTGGATGACCAGCACCTCTGCTGACTGGGACCGCTTCGTGGAGACCATGGGCCTCGAGGACCG
Source organism: uncultured Actinomycetota bacterium (assembly GCA_963731485.1). Lineage (GTDB taxonomy): Bacteria > Actinomycetota > Actinomycetes > Propionibacteriales > Nocardioidaceae > Marmoricola. Next base: position 604,756 of record CAVSVQ010000004.1, on the reverse strand, counting down.
GATGGCCACGACCCTGGTGATCGAGCGCGACGGCGCGGTGATCGGCGACCTGATGCTCGCCCCGGAGAACGCCTGGGCGCAGACCGAGATCGCGGACCGGGCAGTGGGCGTGCAGGCGGAGATCGGCTGGTGCATCGACCCCGCCGAGGAGGGGCACGGCTATGCGACCGAGGCCGTCCGCGAGCTCGTCCGGCTCGCCTTCGAGGAGCTCGGTCTTCGACGTCTCGTGGCCAACGCGTTCGCCGCGAACGCTGCCTCCTGGCGCCTGATGGAGCGGGTCGGGATGCGGCGCGAGGTGTACACCGTGCGGGAGTCGTTGCACCGCAGTGGCGAGTGGATGGACGGGATCGGCTACGCGCTGCTCGCCGATGAGTGGAAGGGTCTCTGACCGCCGGGCCTCAGGGCTCGCGACCCAGTCGGCGCAGCAGCCGTGAGGACGGGCCGATCGTGGGGCCGTCGAGCGGGTGGTCGAACCGGTGCGGTCGATCGGCTTCGGTGACCAGGACGTCGACCCAGGTCAGCAGGTCTCGCGCGAGGCCTGCGGGGATCGGTTCGCGCGAACCGGTGGCCTGGGAGACGTCCCAGCCGTGCACCGCAACCTCCAGGGCGCCGGCGCAGGCCAGCAGGGACGACGCCAGCGGCCGGTCGCCGACGAGGACGTCGTCGGCGCGAGCGACCCTGGACCAGGCACCGAGCAGCGAGCAGGCCCGCACCCGCAGGCGCTCGACAGCGTCGAGCGGCGACGCCGGACCCGGCGGGTCCTCGAGCACGACGTGGCGCAGGTCGGCGGCCTCGGTCAAGGCCTCGAGCGAGTCCGCCATGTGCTCGAGCAGCGCGCCGAGGCGCCACTGGCGGCACGGGGTCGGCACACACAGCATCGCCGGAGTGACCTGCCGCAGCGCCAACCGGGTGTAGCCCACGGACCGCTCCAGCAGCTCGAGCGACTCCAGCAACGAGGGGTCGGCCGTGGCCCGGGTCTCCTCGGTCATCTCAGGTGCCATCCTCGACTCCTCCTGCGCTGCACCGCGACCCACTCAGGTGTCGCCTTCACGTACTGACCGTGCGCGCAGTCGGGACTCATCGGCGATCGCGCGGTGACTCGTGCGCATCCCGCCTGTCGGCACGGTGATCGATCCACCCTCGAGGAGATCACCGATCACCGACATTTCCGTGGACGTGGCGAACCACCCGGCCTCCACCGAGGGATGACCTGAACGTCTCGGGTCAGGACCTGCTGGGTACCGTTGCGGCGTGCAGAAGCTCTTCTCCGCCTACCGCGTCCTGGCACCGATCGTGGGCGTGCTGCTGACGTTCAACTCCTTCGTGGTGCTCCCGATGAAGTACCTCGTGACCGAGGGCACAGACCTCCAGCGCCTGGGCGAGAACCTGTCGTTCCTCTGGGTGGTCCACGGCTGGTTCTACATGGCCTACTTCGTGGTGGCGTTCCTGCTCGCGCGCCGCTGTCGCTGGTCGATCCAGTTCACGCTGCTCATGCTCGTCGCCGGCCTGGTGCCCGTGCTGATCTTCTGGGTCGAGCGGGTCGTGGTGCGGCAGGTCCGGGCGCAGTTCCCGGAGATGGCCGCCGGCTCGCCGGCCGACGCCGGAGTCTGAGCGACTCAGGCCTTCCGCTTGCCGGAGGTGGACGAAACGTCCTCGACCTCTGCCGGATCGTCGGGCGTCGTGACCGCGTGCGGCTCCTCGTCGGAGTCGGCGATCGCCTCGGTGACCGACGCGCCACCCGCGTCCGCGGTGCCCTCACCGACCGCGCCGGGACCTGCGTCCACGAGGGACTCGGCCGCGGCGTCGGCGACCGGGTCCGCGGACTCGGCAGGGTCGGGCTCGAGGTGGACGTCGGACGGAGCCGGCGGCATGCTCGAGCCGGCCGACCGGTCGGCCGCCGACGTCGCGGCTGCCGTGCCACCAGCGGCGGGCGCCGGGGCGGGTCGGGGCGGGGCGTAGGAGGCGTGTGTGGCCGAGCCGCTCCGCAGGCGCTTGAGGACCGCGGCACCCACGCCGGCCAGGACCACGAGCAGGAGGAGTCGCTTCTTGCGCCCCTTCTTCTGCTGCTCGGGCCGGACCTTCTCGACCACCGCCGCGGCAGCCGGCGACGCGGCGGCGGCTCCCGCGAGCTCCCTGGCCTTGCTCTTGGCGTTCTTCGCTGCCCTCTTCCGGCTCTTGCGCGTGGACTTCTCCGCCTTCGCCGCGGCGTCGGTGGCGGCGGTCCGGGCCTCGTCGGCGACCTCGCGGGCATCGGCGAGCACGCTCTGCGCGGCCGGAAGGTAGTCGTCGACGATCCGTTCCCGTGCGGCCTCGACGTACGGCGTGGCCTGTTCGACGAGGTCGCTGGCCTGGTCGGTCAGGGTCTTCATCGACGTTCTCCTGGTGCGCATGGCGTCCTCTCGCTCGCGTGCGGTCCCGAGGGCTCTCTCCCTGTTCCCCTCCTCCCCTCGATCATGCCCCCACCGTCCACCCACGAAAACCCGCGCACGGAGACCCTTGGCCCGCATGGGAGGATCGAGCCCGACACGTCCCGCCCGTCCGGCTCGTCTCCGGCCCGGGCCCCGTCTGGAAGGCACCACATGTCGGACCTGAAGGCCACGCTGCACACCAACCGCGGTGACATCGTGCTCGACCTCTTCCCGAACCACGCCCCCGCGACCGTCGAGAACTTCGTGGGTCTCGCAGAGGGCACCAAGGAGTACCAGGCCGACGGCGGCAGGACCGGTCGGTTCTACGACGGTCTCAGCTTCCACCGGGTCATCGACGGGTTCATGATCCAGGGCGGTTGCCCGCTGGGCACCGGGACCGGCGGCCCCGGCTACACCTTCAAGGACGAGTTCCACCCGGAGCTGGCCTTCACCAAGCCCTACCTCCTGGCGATGGCCAACGCGGGTCCGGGCACCAACGGCTCGCAGTTCTTCATCACCGTGCAGCCGACCACCTGGCTGAACAACAAGCACACGATCTTCGGCGAGGTCGGCCGACCAGGCCAGCCGCGACGTCATCGACGCGATCGCGACGACGGCGACCGGTCCGGGCGACCGGCCGGTCGACCCGGTGGTCATCGAGTCGGTCGAGATCACCCGCGACTGAGCGTGCGTTGACCGAGTCGAGCGCGGCCGGCGGCACCCGAGTGCTACCGGCACCCGGGTCGTGAGACCTGGATCCGGTGCCAGCGGTGCGACCGGCCGATCTGCCCGGACTGCATGCGGTCCGCGGCCGTCGGCTTCCAGTGCCCCAGCTGCGTCAAGGAGGGTGCGCGCAGCACGCGCTCGGGACGGCTGCCGTACGGCGGGGCGCACTCGGCCAACCCGGCGGCGACCTCGATCGGGCTGGTCCTGCTGAACATCGCCGTCTGGGTCTCGATCACCGCGGACGGCGGTGGCCGGTCAGGGCTCGTCGACCGGCTGTCCCTGCTGCCGCAGGGCAGGTGCTCGGTCGGCAACGGCTTCTACCCGAGTCTCGGCGAGGCGCAGTGCCAGACGGTCGGCGGCGCGCACTGGGTCGACGGCGTCGCCAGCGGCGCCTACTGGCAGCTCGGCACCTCGGTCTTCGCCCACGTGGCGGTGTGGCACATCGCGTTCAACATGATGGCGCTGTACTTCCTCGGTCCCCAGCTCGAGCTCGTCCTCGGCCGTGCCCGCTTCCTGGCGTTGTACCTGCTGTCGGGCCTTGCGGGCAGCACCGCCGTGATGTGGCTCTCCGGCGAGCACACCCAGACCCTCGGAGCGTCCGGGGCGATCTTCGGCCTGATGGGCGGTCTCCTGGTCGTGGGCCTGAAGGTGCGGGCCAACGTCCAGCAGCTGATGTTCTGGATCGCGATCAACGTCGTGTTCACGGTGACCGCGAGCTCCTACATCTCCTGGCAAGGCCACTTCGGCGGTCTGCTCAGCGGTGCCCTGCTGGCCGCTCTCATCGTCTATGCGCCGCGACGCAACCGGGCCACCGTCCAGTGGGCCGGCATGGGCGCATTCGCGGTGGCCTGCCTGGTGCTCGTGGCCGTCCGCGTCGCCGCCCTGTCCTGAGTCCTGCCTGCGTCGTTGCCCCCGGGGCCGCACTCGGTGCCCGAGCCGGCGTGACACGCTACGCAGATCCACGTATCGACCGACCCGGGCGCGACACCAGCCTCGTGAAGCGCCCGTGACGAGAGGAACCTTCATGCGCAAGACCTACCGCATCCTCGCCGACGCCATCGCGATCGGCGTGGCGGTGCAGTCGATGGCGATGGTGTGGGCGATCGCCGGCCTGTTGCGCTGGGTGGAGGACGGCAACACCCTGACGAAGGGCTGGGCGGACGACATGCCGGACTTCCAGGGATCCACGGGGTTCGCCGTCCATGGGATCGTCGGCGGCATGGTGGTCCCGGCGATCGGGTTGGCGCTGCTGGTCGTCGCCTTCTTCGCCGGTGTCGCCGGCGGAGTCAGGTGGGCCGGCATCATCCTCGGCGTGATCGTCGTCCAGGTCGCGGCCGGCATGGCCGGCGAGGACGCGCCGTGGCTGGGTCTGCTGCACGGCCTGTTGCCGTTCGCGCTGTTCTCCGCGGCGATCGTCGCCGCCCGTGCAGCTCATCCCGACGCAGCAGGTGAGGCCCAGACCGCAGTCACTGAGACCCGGTAGGAGCGTCGAGGTTGTCCCCAGCCTGGGGACAACCTTGTGGAGAACTACAGCGGTGTGATTTCCGGGGGTGGGACTACTCCCACTTGGTGGCGAAGGTGAAGCCGACCGCCATGAACCCGACACCGACCAGAAGGTTGGACTGGTCGAGCTGGTCCATCACCGGGATGTGGATCGAGGCGTCGTTGCCCACGAAGTAGAACGTCACGATCCAGATCAGGCCGAGCAGGAAGCTGCCGAGCATGCCGACGACGACGCCGCGGCCGCGGCCGAGCGGGGTCTTCTTGTTCGCCGAGGCGATCAGGCCGGCGAAGATCAGGCCGAAGCCGATGACGTAGTTCCACCGCTTCAGGTCCGACATCCACGGGAACGGCGTGTGCGGCTTCTTGATGCCGGGCAGCTTCACGTAGTTCGCCGCGTCCATCGCGACCTGGGTGTACACGGTGATCCACGCGATCCCGGCGACGACCAGGATCACGGCGATGGCACAGCGCACCACGGACGTCTCGTAGCCGCTCACCGTCACGGTGGGCTTGCGGGCAGCGGGCTTGGACACGGCGAGGCTCCTTGTGGTTCGGGTCGTCGGTTAGCGTAGTCACCGCCCGGGCCGATCCGGGCACGGGCCGGGCAAGTCGGCCGATCCGGGTGTACGCCGGCCCGGCCGGGCAGAAGGTGGACGAGGGTGACCGAGGAGTCGGGACGACCGAGGAGGACGCTGCCGCGCGGGTGGCACGTCGCAGCGGCGTTCGCGTTCCTCGTCGCTGGTGCACTCTTCGCGACGACGTCGCTGAACGCCAAGGGGCTCGACCTCCGCGCCGCGAGCATCACGGACCTGCCGGGCGTCGTACGGCAGGAGCGCGAGCGGTCCGACGAGCTGCAGGCGAAGGTGGCCGCTCTCAACAAGGAGATCGACCAGCTGAGTCATCAGGTCGACGACACCTCGGTCGTCCAGGTCCAGGACCAGGTCGATGAGTTGCGCCAGCCGGCGAACGTCGCGCCCGTCGCCGGACCGGGGCTGACGGTCGTGCTCGACGACGCCCCGAAGAGCGAGATCGAGCAGGCCCGCGACAACCACGAGGACGAGAACGAGCTCGTCGTCCACCAGCAGGACATCCAGGCCGTGGTGAACGCGTTGTGGTCGGGCGGCGCCGAGGCCATGACGATCCAGGGCCAGCGGGTGATCTCGACGACCGGCGTCAAGTGCGTCGGGAACACCATCTTCCTGCACGGTGTGACCTACTCCCCGCCGTACCGGATCTCCGCGATCGGCGATCCCGCCGCGCTGCAAGCCGCCCTGGACGCGAGTGACTACATCGCGGCCTACCTCGAGGTGGTCGAGTCGCGCGGGCTCGGCTACGAGGTGTACCCGAGCGTCCAGCTGGAGCTGCCCGCCTACGAGGGCAGCACCGCCCTCAAGTACGCCAAGGCCGGCATCACGCCGCAGCCTGGTCGGAGCTGAGGTGGGCGGGTCCCACACGCACGCTCGCAGGGACGCCGCGCCCAGCGTCGCGCTCGCTCGGGGTCCGGTGACTGCGCTGATGATCCTGCTCGGCCTGTGTGCGCTGGCGACGGTGGCCGGCGTGGTCGCACTGTGGCCCGACTCGGGTGCGGTCAGCTCGTTGCGGAGCAACGCCCAGTTCGCCGCACCCGGCGTCACCTTCCAGAAGGCACGGGTCACGCAGGTGCAGAGGGCGTGCCCTGACGGGCAGGACCTCCCGACCTGCGGACACCTGTCGACCGTGCTCACGACGGGGCCCGACCGGGGCGACACCGCCGAGATCGGCGTCCCACCGCCGGTCTCCCGGGCGGGCGTCGACAAGGGCGACACCGTGCGGCTCATGCGAGTGCCGGGCGCGGCTGGGAGCGCCGCGACGTACTCCTTCGACGACGTCGTCAGGCTCGGGCCGTTGTGGCTGCTGGGTGCGTTGTTCGTCCTCGTGGTGGCCCTGGTCGCGCGCGTGCGCGGATTGCTTGCCCTGGTCAGCCTCGCGCTCGGGGGTGTGGTGCTCTTCCGGTTCATGCTCCCGGCCCTGCTGTCCGGCTCCGACGGACTGTCAGTGGCACTGGTGGGCTCGGCCGCGATCATGTTCGTGGTTCTCTATCTCGCCCACGGCCCCTCGGTGCGGACCAGTGCGGCCCTTGCCGGCACGCTGATCGGGATCGGGATCACGGCGGCGATCGGCGTCCTCGCCGTGCACGGCGCCACACTGTCCGGCTCGGGCAACGAGGACTCCGCGCTGTTGTCGGCGTTCGCCGGCAGTGTCTCCTTCCGTGGCCTGCTGACCTGTGCCATCGTCATCGCCGGTCTCGGCGTGCTCAACGACGTGACCATCACCCAGGCCTCCTCGGTCTGGGAGCTTCGCGAGGCGGGTCCGGAGCTGAGCCGGGCCTCGCTGTTCACCAGCGCGATGCGGATCGGTCGCGACCACATCGCCTCGACGATCTACACGATCGTGTTCGCGTACGCCGGCAGCGCGCTGGCCGTGCTCCTCCTCCTCTCGCTCTACGACCGCCCCGTGCTCGACCTGCTGTCGACGGAGGCGATCGCCGAGGAGATCGTGCGCACGCTGGCCAGCGGTATCGGACTGGTGCTCGCGGTGCCGGCCACGACTGCCATCGCGGTGTTCACCGTGACCGGACCGCGGGTGGACGCGGACCACGACCACCGCTGACCCCCGGCGGTCGCGACCTGCCCGGCCGCCAGACCTCGAGGCGCAGCGCCACGGCCTCCGGCGCTGGGCCACCGACGGCTACGGGGTCGGCGTCCCCGTCGGGGTCGGCGTCTCGGTGATCGGCGGAGGAGCCTCGTAGATCGAGACCAGGATCGTGACCGTCGAGCCCGACGTGAGCGGCGTCCCCTCCTGCGGGCTCTGCCGGGTCACGGTGCCCTTGGGCTCGGTGGAGGCGCTGTCCGGGACGGAGTCGACCTTGAACCCGGCGTCCTCGAGGATCTTGGTGGCGTCCGCCTCGGTCTTCCCGACGACGTTCGGGACGTCCTTGGGACCCTTGGAGAACGTGACCGTGACCACCGAGTCGGCGCCGACCATCGAGCCGACGTCGGGGGACACCGCGATCACGTTGTCCTTGGTCTCGTCGGAGTCGGCCGCCTTCAGCTTCACCCGCAGCCCGAGCGCCTCGAGCTGGTCCTTGGCGCTGTCCTTGTTGTCGCCGATGACGTCGGGGATCTGGACGTCCGGCTTGCCCGAGGACACCACGATCGTCACCGTGCTCCCCGGGTCGACGGAGGTGTTCTCGCTCGGGTTCTGCGAGATGACCCGGCCCTTCTCGATGTTGTCGCTGGCCTCGGTGGTCGCGCTGACCTGGAGGTTGCCGCCCTCGACGGCCTCGATCGTCCGGGTGGCCTGGTCCTGGGTCATCCCGACCACGCTCGGCACCGGCACCTGGTCGGTGCCGCTGTCGAACAGCTTCGGGCCGATGATCGCCGCTGCGGCCACCAGGAGGGCGACCAGCACGCCGAGCAGGATCAGCGGGCCGGTGCGGCGGCGCTCGGGCTCCGGTGGCGCGGCCCGGTGCCCGCCCGTGACGACCTGGGTCGCGGCGGTGTCGGTGACCGGAACGGCCGCCGGGATGAACGTCGTGGCGCTGTCGGCCGGGACCAGCGGCGCCTGGACTGGTCGGCCGGCAAGGTACCGGTCGATGTCGTCCTTCATCGCCGCAGCGCTCTGGTAGCGATCCTCGACCCGCTTGGCGAGCGCCTTCATCACGATCGCATCGATCTCGGTCGGTAGGTCGGCGTCCAGTGACGACGCGCGGGGGGCCTGCTCGCGAACGTGCTGGTAGGCCACCGAGACGGGGCTGTCGCCGACGAACGGGGGCCGTCCGGTGAGCAGCTCGAAGAGCAAGCAGCCGGTGGAGTACACGTCGGAGCGCGAGTCGACGGTCTCGCCACGCGCCTGCTCGGGCGAGAGGTACTGGGCGGTGCCGACGACCGCAGCGGTCGCGGTCATGGTGCTCTGCGCGTCGGAGACGGCGCGGGCGATGCCGAAGTCCATCACCTTCACGTCGCCGGCCGGCGTGAGCATGACGTTCCCGGGCTTGATGTCGCGATGGATGATCCCGGCCCGGTGGCTGTAGTCGAGGGCCGACAAGACGCCGGAGGTGATCTCGAGCGCACGCTCGGGCAGGATCTTGCGCCCCTCGCGCAGGATGTCGCGCAGTGTGCGCCCGGCGACGAACTCCATCACGATGTAGGGCTGGGAGACGTTGCTCCCGTCGCTGGCGAGCTCCTCACCGGTGTCGTACACCGAGACGATCGCGGTGTGGTTCAGCGAGGCAGCCGACTGGGCCTCGCGGCGGAACCGGGCCTGGAACGTGGGGTCGCTGGCGAGGTCGGTGCGCAGCCGCTTCACCGCGACCGTCCGGCCCAGCCGAACGTCGGTGCCCTTGCGCACCTCCGCCATGCCCCCACGACCGAGCAGCTCGCCCAGCTCGTAGCGGCCGCCGACCCGGTGCGGGTTCGGGACTCCCGGGTGGCCCGGCGTGTGGCCCGGCGTGTGGCCCGGCGTCTGGCCTGTGGGCGTGTCAGCCATGGAGTGGTCTCCTCATCAGTGCTTGCCCTTCTTCCCGTGACCCTTGCCCTGGCCGGGCCCGTGGTCGGGTCCGGGCTTCTTCTTCGCCGGCGCAGGCGCCGGCCCCCACACCTGCACGGTGACCGTGGCGCCCACGTGCACGCTTCCGGTCGGGTCGAGCGCTGCGACCGTGCCGGCCGGGTGGCCGCCGGGGTTGTCGATCTCGGCCACCTTCGTCCGGAGCCCCAGCCCCGAGAGCGCGGCCCGCACCTCGGCCACCGGAGTGCCGACGTACGCCGCCGCGCGCACCCGCACCGTTGCGGGCGTGCTCGGTGAGACGTCCGTGGGCGACGTCGAGGATCCCGAACCCGGTGTGTCCTTCGTCGCACCGCCGTCCGGCGTCAGCGCGGCGACCACCAGGATCACCACGAAGAGTGCGCCCAGCGCCAGTCCGAGTGCCGCCGGCCAACGCTCACGGGAGAGCCGTGGGCGACGAGCAAGGCGGCCCGCCAGAGGTGTGGCCACGGTGGGGGCGCCGGCGGGGGCGGCCGTGAGCGGCATCGTGAGCAGCTTCGTCTGCTCCGGTACCTGCTCCGGGCCGTGCTCGGGTGCCACGGTGGCGAGCGCCGCCGCGAACGCGCCGGCGTCGGCGTAGCGGTCGTCGGGACGTTTCGCGAGTGCGCGCCGCACCACGGCGGCGAGGTCGGCCGGGACCTGCGCAGGCAGGTCGGGGACGGGCTGCCTGACGTGCGCGAGCGCGAGAGCAACCGGACTGTCGGCGTGTACGGGGCTCGGCCGGTGAGGCACTCGAACAGCACGACGCCGAGTGAGTACACGTCGCTGGCCGGGGTCGCCGGCTCGCCCTCGGCCTGCTCGGGTGAGAGGTAGGTCGGCGTGCCCAGCACCTGGCCGGTCGCGGTCAGGTCCAGGCCGTCGCCGGCCCGGGCGATCCCGAAGTCGGTGACCTTGACGGTGCCGTCCGGTGTCACCATCAGGTTGCCCGGCTTGACGTCGCGGTGGACGACGCCGAGGTCGTGTGCGGTGGCGAGGGCGGTGGCCGCCTGCTCCACGAGGCCGCGTGCCTGCTCGGCGTCGAGCGGCTCTCCGCGGGAGAGCAGGCTCGACAACGGCTGCCCCTCGACGTACTCCATCACCAGATAGGGCAGGCCGTCGGCGACGTCGCTCTCCCCGAAGTCGAAGACCGTGGCGATGCCGGGGTGGATCAGGGCGGCGGCGCTGCGTGCCTCGTTGAGGAAACGGCGCCGGGCACCCTCGTCGTCGGCGAACTCGTGCTTGAGGCACTTCACCGCGACGTCACGGTGGAGCAGCTCGTCGTGCGCGCGCCACACCTCACCCATGCCGCCGGTCGCGATCCGGTGGCGGCGGGCGTAGCGCTCGGCCGTGGACCTCATTGGTTCAGCACCGCCTGCATCACCGACTTGGCGATCGGCGCGGCCAGCCCGTTGCCGGAGATCGCATTGCGGTCGACGCCGGCGTCCTGGACGAGCACCGCGACCGCGACGGTCGGGTTGTCGGCCGGAGCGAACGAGACGAACCAGGCGTACGGCGGGCGGTCGGCCTCGCTCTGCGCCGTCCCGGTCTTGCCGGCGACCTGGACGCCCGGGATCTGGGCGTTCACCGCGGTGCCGTTGTCGACGACCGCGACCATCATGTCGGTGAGCTTGCGCGCGGTGGCCGCCGAGACGGCGTTCGGGGTGAGTGCCTCGGGGTTCGTCTTGTCGATCACCTCGAGGTCGCTCGACCGGGTCTCGTCGACCAGGTACGGCTTCATCACCGTGCCACCGTTCGCGATGCCCGCGACCACCATCGCCATCTGCAACGGCGTGGCGGCGACCTCCCACTGGCCGATCGCCGAGAGTGCGGTCTCCGGGGCGTCCGGGTCGGGGAAGCGGCTGGTCGCCTGACGGGTGAGCGAGTCGTCGAGATCGGGGAAGTAGCGCTGTCCCCAGCCGAACTTCTGGGCCTGGTCCTGCAGCGCCTTGGCGCCCAGCTTGAGCCCCACGGAGCCGAAGGCGACGTTGCACGACACCTGGAGCGCCCGGGTGAGGGTGATCTTGTCGCCGCCGCAGGACCCGCCGTTCTCGTTGGGCAGGTCCTGCGAGGTCTGGGGGAGGTCGAGGCGTGCCCCACCGGGCACCTTCGTGTCCGGCTCGTACTTGCCGCTCTCGAGCGCCGCAGCCGCGGTGACCAGCTTGAACGTCGAGCCCGGTGGCAGGGTCAGCTCGATCGCACGGTTGTTCAGTGGCTCGAGCTCGTCGGCCAGCAGCTGCTGATGCGCCTGGTTGACCGCGGCGAAGTCGTGGCTGGCCAGCCGGTTCGGGTCGTAGGTCGGGCTCGACACCATCGCGAGCACCTTGCCGGTGCTCGGCTCGAGCGCCACGACCGCGCCCTGGACGTTCTCGCCGAGCGCGCGCAGGCCGTCGTAGGCCGCCTTCTGGGCCTTGGGGTTGATCGTCAGGCTGACGCTGCCGCCCTGCGGCTCCTGGTTGCCGACCAGGTCGATGACCCGCTTGACGAACAGCTTGGAGTCGCTGCCGGAGAGCCATCGAGTTCTGCGTGGCTTCCACGCCACCGACGCCCCAGTCGCGGGAGAAGAACCCGGTGATCTGGGCGTACTGCCGGCCCTGTGGGTACTCGCGCTGGTACTCGTACCGGTCGTCGGACTTGTCGCTCTCGGCGACTTCCTTGCCCTTGACCACGATCGCACCGCGCTGCCGGGAGTACTCGGCGTCGAGCACCCGCCGGTTGTCGGGGTGCGCGCTGAGCGAGGTGAGCTGGTCGGACTGGACAGTACTGCAGGTAGGTGACGTTGACCAGCAGGGCCAAGAACAGCACCAGGCAGCCGATCGCGAGGTTGCGGATGGGACGGTTCACCGGAGCCTCACCACCTGGGTGGCGTCGATGTCCTCGGACGCCTGCGGCCGAGCTCCGGCGGCGGGCGCCGGGCCTGGTCGGAGACGCGCAGCAGCAGGGCGACGATCACCCAGTTGGCGACCAGGCTCGAGCCGCCGTAGGAGAGGAACGGCGTGGTCAGGCCGGTCAGCGGGATCAGCTTGGTCACCCCGCCGACGACCACGAACACCTGCAGCGCGAACACGACGGCGAGGCCGGAGGCGACCAGCTTGCCGAAGTTGTCCCGGCAGATCAGCGAGGTGCGCAGACCGCGCTCGACCAGGATGCCGTAGAGCACGATCACCGCCATCAGCCCGGTCAGCCCGAGCTCCTCGCCGATCGAGGACGCGATGAAGTCGGAGTAGCCGAACGGCGTGAGCTGCGGGCTGCCCTGGCCCAGGCCGCGGCCGGTCAGCCCGCCCCACGCCATGCCGTAGAGGCCCTGGACGATCTGGTAGCCGCGGGCCTCGTGGAACGGGTCCAGCCAGACGTCGACCCGGTCGGAGACGTGGCCGACGAAGAGGTAGCCCAGGTAGGCGCCGCGCGAGGAACAGGCCGCCGCCGACGACCAGCCAGCCGGGCCGCTCGGTGGCGACGTAGAGCATCACCAGGAAGATCCCGAAGAACAGCAGCGAGGAGCCGAGGTCGTTCTGGAAGACCAGGACCGCCAGGCTGACCAGCCACATCGCCAGGATCGGGCCCGAGGTCGCGTCCCCGCGGGCAGGTCGACGAACAGCACGCCGGCGACCGGCGAGCGCGAGCGCGTCGCGGTGCAGCACCAGGTAGCCGGCGAACGCGATCACCAGCAGCACCTTGGCGATCTCGCCCGGCTGGAAGCTCATCGGCCCCGAGGTGGATCCAGATCCGGGCGCCGTGGATCTCGCGGCCGATGCCCGGGCACCAGCGGCAGCAGCAGCAGCACGATCGACGCGAGCCCGGCGGTGTAGGTGAACGCCTGCAGCCGGCGGTGGTCGCGCAGCACCAGCCAGCACGGCGACGAAGAGCAGCACGCCGATGCGTCATCCAGACCAGCTGGGTGCGGTGCGGCCGGGGTCTTGCCGGGCTCGGCCAGGTCGATCCGGTAGATCATCGCCAGGCCGATGCCGTTGAGCGCGGAGACGATCGGCAGCATGATCGGGTCGGCGTACGCCGCCCGCAGCCGGATCGTGATGTGCGCGGCGATCACCAGCACGGCCAGCCAGCCGCCGTAGGCGATGATGTCGGTCGGCACCTCGCCGTCGACGCCGAGCCCGACCGCGGCGTAGGCGCCCGAGCCCGACGAACAGGCTCAGGACGAGCAGGAACAGCTCGGCGCCGCGCCGGCGGCGGTGGACGAACTCCATCAGCGGGCCGGGGCGTGGCGGCGCGCTCGCGCGGGCGGCGCTCACGGGTCGCCCCCGCTGTGGCGCACCGGCGTCGCCGACGGGCCGGCCGGCGCGCAGGGTCGGGCAGCGTCGACCCCGGCGTCGGTGGTCGGAGCGGGCGTCGCCGTCGGGGCGGGGGCGGGCGCCGTGGGTGTGGCTCGGCGGCGGCGGCCGTCTTGCGCGTCTTCTTCGGCGTCGCCGTGGGTGCGGGCGTGGTGGTGGGCGCGGTGGTCGGCTCGGGGCAGTCGAGCTTGCAGGTCGGCGACGATGCGGCGCGCGTCGGCGAGGTTGTCCGCGCTGATGCCGTCGCGCACCCGGCCGGCGTCGTAGGACTCGAGGTCCGCCAGCGCGACGCCGTGCGTTCGGCGACGTGGTGCGTCTGGACTGCCCGGCACGCTCGCCGTGACGCCCTTGAAGATCACCACGTCGCCGCGGTCGTCGGAGACGTAGTACTGCTCCTTGCGACCAGGAGTAGAGCGCCCCGCGACCGACGAGACCGAGCAGCACGAGACGCCAGGACGACGCGGCCGACGCAGCCAGAGCGAACCGCCGCGGCGGCGCGGGGGGCGTAGCGGAGCTCCTCGGGGTCGAGCGTCGCCGAGCGTCCTCCGTCACCGAGGGCGGCGAGGTCGCCGTCGGTGAGGTTGCCGGTCGCGTCGTCGGCCAGGCGGCGGTGAGGGCTGGCGGCGGCAGCGCCGACGACGACGGCCTCGCGGTGCCTGGTCTGCGGCGCCCCGAGCACCTCGGCGACCACGACGGTCACGTTGTCGGAGCTGCCCGCCTCCAGCGCGGAGACGCACCAGGGCTCCGGCCGCCTCGCTCGAGCGTCCCGGTGCCGAGGAGCTCGGGCCATCTCCTCGGCGTCGAGCACGCCGGAGCAGCCGTCGGAGCAGAACAGCACCCGGTCGCCGGCCTGCGACCGGCACCGAGAACAGGTCCGGGCTCCGGCTCGTGCACCCCGTCGACGGCCTTGAGGATCAGGTTGCGGTGCGGGTGGACCCGCGCCTCCTCCTCGGTGATCCGGCCCTCGTCGACGAGGCTCTGCACGAGCGTGTGGTCGGTGGTGAGTCCCTGCAGGCTGCCGTCACGGAGCAGGTAGCCGCGGCTGTCGCCGACGTGGCCGACCTGCAGCTGGGTGCCGTCGAAGATCGCGGCGGTGACCGTGGTGCTGGTGCCGTCGAGCTCGCGGGTGCGCCTCGACGATCTCGGCGAGCCGGTCGTGGGCCAGATGGATGGTCGCGGCGAGCTCGCTGAGGGCGTCGTCGCCCGGCGGGACGTCGAGCTTGCGCAGGGCGTCGACCGCGGCGCTGCTGGCGATGTCGCCGCGGGCGGCGCCGCCGACCCCGTCGGCGATCACGAGCAGGTGCGGGCCGGCGTACCCGGAGTCCTGGTTGTCGCGGCGGACCCGGCCGACGTCGGAGAGCGCGGCGAAGCGCAGGGTCAGGACATCCTCGTGTGTCTTCGTGTGGCGGCTCACTTGCGCAGCTCCAGGATGGACTTGCCGATCCGGATCTGGGTGCCCAGCGTGATCGAGGTGGGCTGGGTGATCCGGCTGTTGCCGACGTAGGTGCCGTTGGTGGAGCCGAGGTCCTCGACGTACCACTGGTCGCCGGAGCGCGCGATCCGGGCGTGCCGGGTGGAGACGTAGTCGTCGTCGAGCCGGATCGCGGCGTCGTTGCCGCGGCCGATCAGCAGCGGCGCGCTGTCGAGCGAGATCACCTCGCCCTTGTTGCCACCCTCGACGATCGCCACCGAGGTCGGGGTGCCGCGGCGCGGCTTTGCGCGGGCTTCTGGCCCGCTTTGCGCTGCCTTCGCGGCCTTCCGCTCCTCGGGCGCGCGCCCTCGCGGGCGACGCGGGCACCGAACATGTCGGAGCGGATCACCGAGATCGCCGAGAGCACGAAGATCCACAGGATCGCCAGGTAGGCGAACCTGATCAGCACCAGGGTCAGCTCAGACATCAGCCCTCGGGCCTCTGGTGGAGGGTCAGGGTGGTGTTCCCGATCCGGATCTCCGCGCCGTCGGCGAGGGTCGCGTCCTCCACCCGACGGCCGTTGACCAGGACGCCGTTGGTCGAGCCCAGGTCGTGCACGCTGACCCGCGGGCCGCTGGCGTCCTCGGTGACCCGGAACTCCACGTGCCGCCGCGAGACCCCGGGGTCGTTGACCCGCAGGTCGGCGTCGTTGCCGCGGCCGACGACGATGCCCGGTGGCGTCAGCGGGAGGCGCTCGCCGTTGACGTCGAGGATCGCGGTGGCCCGGCGTACCTGGGTCTCGGTGGGGTCGGGCCCGGACTGGCTGATCCGGGCGACCGCCTTGCTGCGCACCCGGAACCGACCGGTGGTGAGGTCGTCGGCGGCCTCCAGCGTGATCGTCACCGGGCCCGGTGAACACGTAGGACTGGCCGGCGGCGTGCTCCTTGAGCATCGCCGACCAGCTCCTGGACGAGCGCCTGCCCGAGTCCGTCCAGCCGCTCGTGGTCGGCCGGCGAGAGCTCGACGTGGAAGTCGTTGGGCACGATCCGCCGGTCGCGGCTGAGGATCTGCGCGGAGTTGTCGACCTCGCGGGCGAGCGCGGCGGAGATCTCGACGGGCTGTACTGCGCTGCGGAAGGTGCGGGCGAACACGCCGGAGATCAGCTGCTCCAGCCGCTGCTCGAAGCGCTGCAGGCCGCCCACGTCGACACCTCCTCGTGGCATCGCCGGCGCGGCGTCTTGTCCGCACGCCCCCGTGCGATCGTATCGGGAGGCGTTTGGCGGGCCGATCGGCGCGCGGTGTCGGTCCACGTGCCCGGTTTGGGCGGGCCGTGCGGCTCTGCGATAGCCTGAGCGCCGCTTCACGCGCGAGTGGCGGAATAGGCAGACGCGCACGGTTCAGGTCCGTGTGTCCGAAAGGACGTGGGGGTTCAACTCCCCCCTCGCGCACGTGTGACAGGCCCCGGGTCTCAGATCCGGGGCCTTCGTCCACTCGCACTCAGCTGGCCGGGTCCCGTCGCCGGGTTGCCTCGCGGCGGCCGTCCTCGGGGATGTAGCGCGCCTTCGATTCCGGGGCGCGAAACGCCCACGCAGCCGACGGCGGTGACGCCAGGCTGACCTCGGCTCTCGCCGAGGGAAACGACCAGGCCTTTCAGATCGCCATGGTGGGACTCGGCATCGGGAGCGTCCCGCCCTTCTGGGCGCTCGGTCGCGAGCTGGGCCTACTCGGTCGACGACCTCGAGGAGGCGTTGGAGGCCGCCGCGAGTTCGCGCGTCAGGTGTCCGACGTCGGCGCCGGGTCCGGCTGCCCGTTCATCCGCGCCAGCATCCGGTTGTAGGCCTCGAGCATCGCCTCGTCGCTGTCGACGTCGGCGTTGTCGGCTGGAGCGGCGCCGCCCGTGGCGACGATGTGCTCGGTGAGCGTCCGGCGTCGGATGCTCTCGAGCCGGCGCCCGATGATCTGGTCTGAGCGCGGGTGACTGATCATCGCCACGATCACGCCGACCCCGAACAGCATCATCAGACCGTCACCGCCGACCCACATGAGCGCGCCCCCGATGTGCAGGTCGTCCACAGGTGCCGGCGCCCACGAGGGATGCCGGCCCTCCATCACCGGGAACATGTCGTAGGTGGTCTGCAGCAGCACGATCCCGACGACGGTGTCGGGCGTCATGCCCAGCAGGATCAGGGCCGGGCGGGCCAGGAAGGGCAGCCGCCAGCGGATCGGCTCGTTGCCGATCAGCGGGAGCAGGTAGACGAAGCCGGTCAACACGTACAGCCACCGCTCGGCACCCATCAGCCAGCTGTGGGTGGCCATCGCATCCATGAAGCCGGTGAGGTGGGTCCCCACGATGACGGCGGTGTAGAGCACGAGTCCGATCGCCGGGTGGGTGAGGAGCGCGATCGGCCGGGACGAGAAGAAGGCGTCGACGGCTCGCTCCTTCCCGTACGCCGAGGCGGCCGCCCGCAGCGCGCTGATCGGGTGTCCGAGCACGAGCAGCACGGGAACGACCATGATCAGCAGCAGGTGCTCGATCATGTGGTCCCAGAACAGTGCCATCGCGTAGCTGTCGATGGCCGAGCTCAGCGTCAGCTGCAGCACGACGATGCCCGCCAGGAAGGAGCCGATCCGGGCAGGGTGCACGGTCGCGATCGCGTGGCGGCGGGCCACGATCACCGCACCGAGGTAGCCCGAGACAGCCAGCACGGAGAAGACCAGCCACCACGCCTGGACGTGCCAGTGGGCGCCGAAGGCGGCCCATCCCAGCGGCGACATCGTGCCGCCCATGTCCGCCCCCACTCAGTCGCTCCGGCCGAGGGTCTGGACGTAGGCGACCGCCTTCTCCACGTCGGTCGCCGTCCACGAGCTCGCGCCGTCCGCGTCGGGATGGGCGTAGTTCCTCCGGCCCTCGGCGTTGAGGAACCTCCGCAGGCTCGTCGGAAGGGGTCGGCCGCGCGCGTCCGGGCGGCCGATCGTGATCCAGCGAAGGTGTCCGGTGGGGCCGATGATCATGACCAGGTCCTGGTGGTGCACGTCGTAGGAGTGCCGGACGACCGAGCCGGTCATCCAGTCGCGCACGGTGTCGTCGGGCGGTGTCTTCTCGGTGGAGACTCCGAGCGCCTTCCACAGTGCGAGCACGTCGTGCGGGCTGCCGGTGGCCAGGCGCCAGTCGGGTAGGGCGCCGTACAGCTTCTCGTAGGCGTGCAGCCGGCGCACCCGGTCGCGTCGCGGGTCCACGGTCAGCTCGAGGAACACGACGCCTCCCGATGGACCGTCCGCGCCCGCCGCCGCGGCGGCCCGGTGCAGGTTCGCACTGGTCATCGGGCAGGTCTCCTGGCACATGGTCAGCAGTGGCGCGAGGACGACGACCTTGCCCCGCAGTGACTCCAGGGAGAACCGGTGCCCGTCCTGGTCGACCAGAGCGGTGGTGGCCGCCGCGGCAGGCAGCGGCTGGTCCATCGTGTTCCCGGTCGCGACCAGCTTCACGCCCTGCGCGTCGGCCTGCGGACGGTCGCTGGTCGCGGCACCGCAGGAGGTGAGCAGCACGGAACCGGCGACCAGGAGGGGTACGGCGACGGACCGATGGATCGTCTGCGCCCGCAGCGCCCTCACACCGTCCACCCTTTCTCGCGGGTCCTCGCCGCCCTCGATGCTAGACGCCTGCTCGAAACGCCCGGTCGCCGCGGTGATCGGATCGTTGCCGCCCGCGAGGCGTCACCGGCGGGACTCGCGCAGGCCGCCACGTCCTCGCGATGACGCGCGCTGGGCCAGGATCACCAGCCGCTGGGTGGCCCGGGTCATCGCGACGTACCGGTCGACCGCGCCCTCGATGCCGTCGCCGAAGCGCTCCGGGTCGACCAGGACGACGAGGTCGAACTCGAGGCCCTTCGCGAGCTCCGGGCGTCAGCGACCGGACCCGCGGTCTCTCCGCGAACGCCGGGAGCGCCGATGACGCAGGCAACGCCCTCCCCTCGGCGTGCTCCGCGAGCCAGCCGTCGAGGATCGGCGTCGAGGTCGGCGACGACGCCGTGAACGACCGGGACGCCGGTGCTGCGGATCGAGTCGGGCACGTTGGCGTCGGGGAGCGCGGCCCGGATGACCGGCTCGGCCTCGGCCATCACCTCGGTCGGGGTGCGGTAGTTGATGGCTCAGCGTCGCGATCGCGACCCGGTCGAGCCCGATGCGCTCGAGGCGCTCCTGCCAGGACTCGGTGAAGCCGTGCCGTGCCTGGGCGCGGTCACCGACGACCGTGAAGCTGCGGGACGGGCAGCGCAGCAGCAGCATCTGCCACTCGCGCGTCGGTGAGCTCCTGGGCCTCGTCCACCACGACGTGCGCGAACGGGCCGGCGAGCAGGTCCGGGTCGGCGGTGGGCAGCGGCGCCCTCGTCGACCAGGGCGTCGCGGAGGTCGTCGACGCGCAGCATCGACATCACCTGCATCTCGGAGTCGTCGGCCGCGACCAGGTGGTCGACGACCTCGGCCATCTGCTCGCGCTCGGCGGCGAGCGGCGGCCTGCTGGCGCCGCCGCTGCCGCGACGCCTCCGGGATCGCCGAGCCGCTGCCGGGCGGCGTCCAGCAGCGGCAGGTCGGAGACGGTCCAGGCCTGAGGGTCCTCGCGCTGCAGCAGCTGCACCTCGTCGGGTGTCGAGCCAGGGCGCGCACAGCCGCAGGTAGGCCGGGCACCGACCAGAGGTCCCCGACGAGGTCGGTCGCGTCGACGCAGCGGCCAGGCGCGGCCGAAGCGCCGTCGGCCAGCGCACCGTTGCGGGCGAACGACGCGGCGCACCTGCTCGCTGGAGGCCGTCGTCGCCGTCGGCTCGTGCTTGTCGACCAGGATCGTCGAGCAGCTCCTCCCAGACCTGGTCGCGGGCCTCGTTGTGCGGGGTGCCCGGCGCCGGCGCGGCGAACGCCTCGGCCCAGTCCGTCGGCGCCCAGCCAGACGTCGGCCCACGGCGGTCTCGACCGTCATGCCCTCGGTCGGGCGGCTCCTCGTAGAACCGCACAGCCGTCCTCGATCGCCGCGCACCAGGTCCGCGGACGCCTTGAGCCGGCCACCTCGGGATCGGGCTCGGCGGCCGCGTCGGCACCCTCGGGGACGAGGTCCCGCAGGGTGCAGGTCTGCACGCCCTCCTCGCCGAGGCTGGGCAGCACGTCGGAGACGTAGGCCAGGTAGGGCCGGTGCGGTCCGACGAACAGCACGCCGCCGCGGTCGTGACCGAGCCGCGGGTCGGAGTAGAGCAGGTACGCCGTGCGGTGCAGCGCGACCACCGTCTTGCCGGTGCCGGGGCCGCCGTCGACGACGAGCGCGCCGCGCGAGTCCGGCGCGGATGATCGCGTCCTGGTCGGCCTGGATGGTGCCGAGCACGTCGCGCATCCGCGTCGGAGCGGGTCGCGCCGAGACTGGCGATGAAGGCCGACTGGTCGTCGAGGGCGGCGTGCCCCTCCAGTCCGTCCGGGGTGAAGACCTCGTCCCAGTAGTCGGTGATCCGGCCGCGGGTCCATCGGTAGCGGCGACGGCTGGCCAGGCCCATCGGGTTGGCGTGGGTCGCGCGCGAAGAACGGCTCGGCGGCGGGCGAGCGCCAGTCGACCAGCAGCCGGCGCCCGTCTGCGTCGGTGAGGCCGAGCCGGCCGACGTACACCGGCTCGGCGCCGTCGGCAGCGCGACCATGCGCCCCAGGCAGAGGTCCAGGCCGAAGCGGCGCAGGGTCGCGCAGCCGGGCGGTCAGCCGGTGCACCTCCTGGTCGCGCTCCAGCGCCTGCTGCCCCGAACCGCCGGGCGCGCGTGCGGGCCGCGTCGAGGCGGCGCGAGCAGGTCGGCGATCGTGTGCTCGAGGGCTGTCGGCGACCGCCGCGAAGTGCCGTTCGTCGCCGGCGATCAGCGCCGGGTCGGCCTTCGAGGTGAGGCGCGGGGGGAGGTCGAAGGGGCTGGTGGCCATCAGGCTCAAGGTCTCTCCTGGTCGGTCGAGAGGGGTCTCGGCCGGCGATTGTGCGCCCGGACGGGGGCCTTGCCACAAGGCCCCCACTCGGCTATACCTTGAAAATGGAAGGGGCCGAGGCCCCTTCCTTCGTCGTCCTGGTCGGGGCTGGATGGAGGTCCAACCGCCTACGTCGCCGCCACCATGACCCTCTCGCCGAAGACCCGCCCGCCCTCCCGCGCCAGTGCGGCGCCTCCGCACACGCCGAAGGAGAACGCACTCGGCCTGTTCACCGGCGTGTTCGTCGTCTCGCTCGGCGTCTACTTCATCCAGACCTGCGGTGCGGTCACCGGCGGGACCGCCGGCCTCTCGCTGCTGCTCTCCTACGCGACGCCGGTCGGGTTCGGCTGGCTCTTCGTGCTGATCAACCTCCCTGCCTTCGTGGTCGCGGCGTGGCAGAAGGGCGCCTCGTTCACGGTGAAGTCGCTGACCTGCGTGGTGGCGGTGTCGCTGGCGACCCGGCTCCAGGCCGACATGCTCGGGCTGGACGGCCTCGACCGGACCTACGGCGTGATCGCCGGGAACCTGCTCGCCGGCTCCGGCCTGCTGATCCTCTTCCGGCACGGCGCCAGCCTCGGCGGCTTCAACGTCCTCGCGCTGCTCGATGCAGGAGAAGCTCGGCCTGCGGGCGGGCTACGTGCAGATGGCGCTGGACGTCGCCGTCGTGCTCGGGTCGTTCCTCGTCGTCGAGCCCGACGTGGTGGCGCTCTCGGCACTCGGCGCCGTCGTGCTCAACCTCGTGCTCGCGTTCAACCATCGCCCCGGTCGCTACATGGGGCTCTGAGCGGAGGCCGTCCGACGTACGCTGCAGACATGTGGTTCCTTCTGCTGGTCGCGGTGATCGTGGCGGCTGTCGTCGTCTAGAGGCTCCGGGTGCCGCTGCTCGCCAAGGTCCTCGGCCAGCCGCGCAGCCGCGTCGAGCGACGGCTCAACCAGCGCCGAGACCGCTGACCGCGGCCGGTTCCGGGTCCAGAATGGTGCCATGACGGAGCCGGAGACACTGTCGCAGGAGAAGTGCGTCGAGCTGTTGCAGGGAGCGATCGTCGGCCGGGTCGCCTTCAACGCACCGGACGGTCCACGGATCGTCCCGGTGAACTTCACGACCGTCGGTGACGCGGTCGTCTTCCGGACCACGCCGTACAGCGAGCTGGGCACGCACGGCAACGGCACGCCGATGGCCTTCGAGATCGACCACATCGACTACGCCGACCACAAGGGCTGGAGCGTGGTGGTGACCGGGGTCGCCCACTTCGTCGAGGACGTCCAGGAGCTCGCCCAGGACGGCACGCTGTGGAACCCCAAGCCCTGGGCGGGCGGCGCGAGCCGGCTGCTGTACGTCCGGCTCCGCTGGGAACGCATCTCGGGCCGCCGACTCGGCGGCGGCTGGACGCGGGACAACGAGCTGCCCGTGCGCCGGCGCCCGTGACCGGGCCGGCCGCGACGTTCAGAGCCGGTAGCTGACTCCGGTCTTGTCCTCGCTGAGGTCCCAGAGCCTGCGGGCCAGGTCGTCGTCGGTTGCGTACGAGCTGAGCTTCGCCGGGCCGACCGGCCCGCGGTTCTCGTGGAAGCGGCTCGAGCCCCAGTACGTGCCGGGCTCGGCCAGGGTCGCGGCGTACAGCGACGGGTTCGCGCCGGCCTCGGCGGACTGGAAGATCAGCGGCAGGAGGAGCTTGCTGACGACCCGGTACAGCGGGCTCGCCCCCATGCCGTCGGAGCTGCCGACCAGGTTGGTGGCCGACACGCCGGGGTGGGCGCCGACCGACACGATCTTGCTGCCGGCCTCCGTCGCCCGACGGTGCAGCTCGCGGAAGAACAGCACGTTGGCCAGCTTGCTGTTGGCGTAGTACGGCTCCGGACGGTAGCCCTCGGGCGGGTTCGCCGCGAGCACGCGTGCGTCGCCGCCGTGGTGGGCGATCGACGCCACGGTCACGACTCGGGGCGACGGCGCGGCCGCGAGCGCCGGGAGCAGCAGCCCGGTGAGGGCAAAGTGGCCGAGGTGGTTGGTCCCGAACATGAGCTCGTGACCGTCCTCGGTCTCCCGGTAGTGCGGCGGCCGCATCACCCCTGCGTTGTTGACCAGAAGGTCGAGCGGGCCGTCCCAGCGCTCGGCGAACGCGTGCACGGATGCCTGCGAGGCCAGGTCGAGGCTCTCGACACGGGTGTCGCCGGCCATCTTCGCGGCGGCCGCGGTCGCGGCGTCGACGTTGCGGCAGGCGAGGACGACGGTCGCCCCGTGGGCCGCGAGGTGCCGGGCGGTGTGGAAGCCGATCCCGGAGTTGCCTCCGGTGACGACGGCGACCTTGCCGGTGAGGTCCGGCAGATCGGCGGGTCCGAAGCTCATTCGGCGTCTCCTTGGTCGTGGCGCCGGACGAGGTCGGCGTACTCCGGGTGGTCGTCGATGTAGCCGTGGATGAACGGGCACACCGGTACGACGTCCCGCTCGCCCTTGGCCCTGACCTCGTCGAGGGCGCCGCGGGCGAGCCTCGAGCCGACACCGTGACCCTCGAAGGCGTCGAACACCTCGGTGTGGGTGAACACGATCGACGAGCGGGTCAGGTGGTAGGCGGCGAAGCCGGCGAGCTCGCCGTCGACGTAGGCCTCGTACCGGCTCTGCTCGGGGTTGTCGCGGACCTCCACGTCGCTCATGGGGCACCAAACTAGCTGGCGAGGGTCCTCACTTGTCGTAGTAGGCCCTCTGCTCGTGGTGCGCGTTGTGGTCCTGGGCGGCCATCTCGGTGGCGTTCTCCCACAGCGAGGGCGGCAGGGGGACTCGGCAGGCTGCGCCGCGACACTGCTTGTACTGCTCCCACAGGTCCGTGAGCTGGCGACGGATCCCGGCGTACGCGGGGTCGGCCCAGACGCTGGTGAGCTCGTTCGGATCCTGGAGCAGGTCGTAGAGCTCGGCGTCGCCGTTCGCGTAGCGGATCAGCTTGTAGCGCGGCGTCCGCAGGCCCGAGGTGGTCAGCCCCGGCGGCAGGTCGGACCCCTTCCGGCGACGCACGTCCTTGATCAGCCCCTCGGTGACCACCGGCACGGTCCAGTCCTGGTCGGGCCCGGTCATCTCGGGGGCCAGTGACCGGCCGTCCATGGCGGGGAGCGCTCGCGCGCCGGCGAGGTCGAGGACGGTCGAGGTGAGGTCGACGGTGGTGATTGCGTCGTACCGCACCCCGTGGGGGATCCCGGGACCCGCGACGGCGAGCGGGACCCGCAGCACCGGCTCGTGCGCCTTGATCTTGCCCTCGCGCTGCCGGTGCTCGCCGAGGTAGTAGCCGTTGTCGGAGGTGAACACGATGACGTGTTGTCGTACTCGCCGGTCTGCTTCAGCCGCCGGATGATCTTGCCGAGCTGCACGTCCCAGGCGTAGATCGACTCCGCCCGCTGGCGGGCGACGTCGCGCAGCCGCTGCTTCTCCACGGGCACCGTCTCGCGCCACTTGCGGATGTTCTGCGGCTTGTCGCTGACGTCGGCCTCGGACGGGCCGTGCAGGGGCTGGCCGGGAGCATGGGTGATCTGGCGGTCGAACCGTCCCTTGACCCAGTCCGGGCGGGCCGGGGTCGGGAACTGCTGCAGCCAGTGCCTGGTCTCCCGGTACGGCGCCGGGTCGTCGGGCTCGACCGGGTCGCCGATGTGCGGCGCGACCGGGGTGACCCAGAGGAAGAACGGCTTGTCGTCGCGGTGGTACTTGCCGATCAGCCGGCGGGTCTCCCGCCCGATGACCACCGAGGAGTACTCACCGGTGTGCGGCACCGTCCGGCCGTTGATGTTCTGGGTGAACGCGAAGTAGTCGTAGGTGTTGCCCCAGTTCGGAGAGCTGCGCGGGAACGGTGTCTCGATCCCCGCCATCCAGTCGGTCCAGCCGGCCGGCACGTAGTGCTCCGACGGCCCTCCGGTCACCTTGGACGGCTGCTCGCCGTAGCGGTTGAGGTACTTGCCGACCAGCGCGGTGTCGTAGCCCGCCTTCTGCAGGCGACCGGCGATGGTCAGGTGGTCGTCGAGCGCGCCGAAGCCGTAGGGCGGGTTGTGGTAGAGCACGCCGTGGTTGTGGGCGTACTGGCCCAGCAGGAAGCTCGCACGGGCCGGGCAGCACAGCGGGTACGGCGAGAAGGAGTTGCGGAAGTCCAGCCCGCGCTCGCGCACGTAGCGCCGTGCGTTCGGCGCGAAGCGCATCTCGTCGGAGCGCATGTCGTCGAGCATCACCACGACGATGTTCGGCCGGCCGGTGCCGCCCGATCCTGCCGGCCGCCCCACCGTGCGGCCGTGCGGAACCTGGCCCGGCGAGGGTGCGACGACCGCGAGCCGGCGCGGGTCCGCGGCCGGACGCCCGGCGTACACCGCGACTGCGGTCGCCGCGAGCACGAGGGCAGCGACCAGTGCCGTCGTCCGGGCGCGCCCGATTGGTTTCCCCCGTCGCACAGGGGCAGGAGACCACGGCGCGGGGCTGCCGCGACGGAGAATCCGAATTGTTCGGCGAGTCGTCGGCTGCGGCCGCGACGAGAGCACGGTGCGTCGCCTCGGCAGGACGTCGAGAATTCACGCGCGTGGTGGTGACGTGGCGGGCGGACCCGAGGTAGGAAGGTCCGGCACGGTCCGGTGTCTCGTTCTCGAGGAGAGCACTCATGCAGCTGTCACGTCCCTTCCTGCGCACGTCCGTCAGGCTCGCGGCCGGTGCCGCCCTGGCCGCGAGCGCTCTCGTCTCCGCCGGCACGGCGGAAGCGTCGACCTCCGGCGACGCCGTCGTGATCTCCGAGGTCTACGGTGGCGGCGGCGGCTCGTCCGCCGGCGCGGCGTACACGCGGGACTTCGTGGAGCTGTACAACCCGACCGACGCGAGCGTCGACCTCTCGACGATGTCGGTGCAGTACAAGTCGGCGACCGGCAGCAGCTTCCAGGTCACGGCCCTGAGCGGCTCGATCGCGCCGCACGCCACCTTCCTCGTGGCGGAGGGCACCGCCGGATCGGTGGGTGCGGACCTGCCGACCCCCGACGTCTCCGGGTCGATCAACATGGCCCAGAGCGCCGGCGTGGTGTTCCTCGCCCGGCAGACCACCGCGCTGTCCGGGATCCCGACCGGGTCGGTGACCGGCAACCCGGCCATCGCCGACCTCGTCGGCTACGGGTCGTCGGCGAACACCTTCGAGGGTGCTGCGACGGCGACTCTCACCAACGCGACATCGGCCGCGCGGTCGGCGAGCGGTGCCGACACCGACGTCAACGCCGCCGACTTCACGACCGGGGCGCCGACGCCGGCAGCAGGCGGCTCGAGCGGCCCGGCCTGCCAGGGCACGCTCACGATCGCGGCGATCCAGGGCACCACGGACACCAGCCCGTGTGCCGGCTCCACCGTCACCACGGAGGGCGTTGTCACCGCGGCGTACCCGACCGGAGGCTTCAACGGCTTCTACCTGCAGACCGGCGGGACCGGTGGCGACCTCGACCTCGCCACGCACACCAGCTCGGACGGGATCTTCGTCTACTCCCCGGCCGCGGTTGCCGCGGTCCACGTCGGCGACCACGTGCAGGTCGAGGGCAAGGTCTCGGAGTTCCACGACCTCACCGAGATCGCGCCGGCCGCGGTGGGCGACGTCACCGTGCTCGACACCCCGGCGCCGGCCGTGAAGCCGGCGACGGTGCCGCTCCCTGCGACCGCGGCGCAGCGCGAGTCGCTCGAGGGCATGCTGGTCTCCCTCCAGGGTCCGTTCACCGTCGCGGACAACTACAGCCTCAATCAGTACGCCGAGATCTCCCTCGCCGCGGGCACCGAGCCGCTCTGGCAGCCGACCGAGGTCGCCGACCCGCACGACCCGGCCGCGATCGCCGCCGTGGTGGCCGACAACGACGCCCGCATGGTGACCCTCGACGACGCAGCCACGACGAACTTCTTCACCTCCGGCAAGGACGTCCCGCTGCCCTGGCTCACCCAGGACCACCAGATCCGGGTCGGGGCACCGGCGAGCTTCACCGCGCCGATGGTGCTCGACTACCGCAACACGTTGTGGAAGCTCGAGCCCACGACGCAGCTCACCGCGGCCGACGCGCCGCCGGTGTCCTTCGGGCACACCCGCACGGCCGCGCCCGGCCTCCGTGGGCGGCGACGTGCGGATCGCGTCGTTCAACGTGCTCAACTACTTCCCGACCACCGGGCGCGGACTACGTCGCCTCCGGCGGCACGCTGCTCCTGGTACGACGACCGCGCCGGCAACCACGTCACGGTGCGGACCTGCACCGGACCGAACGGCGAGGACGGCCCGCGCGGTGCCGCCGACGACACCAACCTCGCCAGGCAGCAGGCCAAGATCGTGCACGCGATCAACGGCCTCGGCGCCGACGTCGTCTCGCTCGAGGAGATCGAGAACTCGGCCCTGTTCGGCGAGGACCGCGACGCCGCGGTCGGCACTCTCGTCGACGCCCTCAACGCCGACGCCGGTGCCGGCACCTGGGCCTACGTGCCGACGCCGCCCACGGCCGGCGACCAGGCCGACGAGGACGTGATCCGCACGGCCTTCATCTACCGGACCCGGTCGGTCGAGCCGATCGGCGACTCCGTGATCGACGACGCGCCGGCCTTCGACAACGCCCGTGATCCCCTGGCGCAGGCCTTCGAGCCGGTCGGCGGAACCAGTGCGGCGCGGTTCGTCGGTGATCGTCAACCACTTCAAGTCCAAGGGCTCGGGCGTCGACGACGGCACCGGCCAGGGCAACGCGAACCCGGACCGGATCGCCCAGGCCCACGAGCTGGTGAGCTTCGCCGACGCAGGTGAAGACCCAGCTGCGGCTCGGGACAGGTGTTCCTCTCCGGCGACTTCAACGCCTACACGCGACGAGGACCCGATCAAGGTCCTCGAGGACGCCGGCTACACCGACATCGGGTCCGCACGAGGCGCCCGGCGAGCACACCTACCTCTTCGGCGGTGTGGTCGGCTCGCTGGACCACGTGCTCGCCAACGACGCCGCGCTCGACACGGTCACTGGCGCGCACGTGTGGAACATCAACTCCGTCGAGCCGGTCGCGCTGGAGTACAGCCGCTACAACTACAACGCGACCGAACTTCTACGCCGACGACCCGTTCCGCGCCTCCGACCACGACCCGCTCGTCGTGGGGATCGACACCACCGTCCCGCCGGTCTCCACCTCGACCTCTGCGACCGTGAGCCCGAACCCCGTGCTGATGGCCCACAAGAAGCACGCGACGCGCGGCGTCGTGACCATCGAGGTCACCTCGCCGGTCGACGCCGTGGACTCCGGGACCGTCGAGGTGTACGACGGCGCGACGCTGCTGGGCACGACCACCGTCTCCGACCACGGCGTCGCGACATTCACCCTGCCGGCGTACAAGCACAAGGGGGTGCACCGGCTCAGGGTCCGCTACCTCGGCACCCCGTCGTTCCAGCCGTCGCAGACCTGCGTGCGGTTCCGGGTGAGCAACAAGTAGGAGGCTCCGGTCACAGGTTTCACAACTTCTGTTGTGAATTCGGTCGCTTCCCGTACGAGATTTCGGTCGGGAAGCGTCAGT
This sequence comes from uncultured Actinomycetota bacterium, assembly GCA_963731485.1. Lineage (GTDB taxonomy): Bacteria > Actinomycetota > Actinomycetes > Propionibacteriales > Nocardioidaceae > Marmoricola. The sequence goes on along the minus strand of CAVSVQ010000004.1, from coordinate 576,375 downwards.
TTCACAACCGAGGTTGTGAAACCGAGGCGCCCACCTACGCTCTCCCCGTGCGCGCCCTCGTCATCCTCGCCGCGGTGTTCCTGGTCAACCTGCCGGCCGTGCACCAGGCGTGGACCGACCACCGGATCGAGGTCGAGGGAATCAACGTCGAGGCGGTCGTCCTGGACGCCCGGACGATCAATGGCCGGCACCTGGTCGACTACCGACTGCCCGAGGACGTCGACCCGGGAGCCCGCAGGTTCTCCGCGAGCCTCGACGAGGCCACCTACCGGCACGCGAGTGCCAGCCACCGTCTCGCGGTCCGGGTGATCCCGGGCCGTCCCGGCGCGAACCGCCCGGCGGGCGAGGTGTCCAGCCCGATCTTCGTGGTCGCGGCCGTCGGCGCGGACCTGATCCTGTTGCTGATCGGCGCGGCGTGGCTCCACCGCCGACGACACCGTGGCGGAGAGCCGGAGCCGGCCGCGTCGTGAGACCTGCGCCACAGAACTTTACAAGTGCAGGGGTCTTGTCAAACGCCTTTACATTCCCTACCTTCGTGTCAAGCGACCGCGCGCAGCGGCGGGACGCCGACCGAAGGAGAGAGATCGATGTCCACAGCATCGTCGGAAGACGGCATTGCGAACTCGACCGTCCCCGTGGGATCCACCGAGATCTGGCGCGACAAGAAGCGCTACCTCTGGCTGATCGGGCTGGTGGTGCCGAGCCTGGCGTTCGTCGCCGCCGCGGCCTACATCGTCACCGGCTGGGGCGCCTGGTTGTGGATCGGCCCGGTCGTGATCCTGGTGATCGTGCCGGCGTTCGACCTGATCGTCGGCCTGGACAGCGCGAACCCGCCCGACGACGCGATCGAGGCGCTGGAGAAGGACAAGTACTACCGCTGGATCACCTTCCTCTTCCTGCCGATCCAGTACGCTCGGCTTCGTCGGCGCGTTCGCCGTGCTCGCCGGTGAGAACCCGGCCGGTTGGCTGGTGAACACCGTCGGCCTGCACGACTGGGCCGCCGGACTGCCCTTCGCCGACCGGCTGCTCGCCCAGGACCTCGGCCTGTCGGTGCGTCGACAAGATCGGCCTGGCGATCTCGATCGGCGCGATCGGCGGCATCGGCATCAACACCGCCCACGAGCTGGGTCACAAGCGCGAGGCCAACGAGCGCTGGCTGTCCAAGATCGCCCTGGCGCAGAGCTTCTACGGCCACTTCTACATCGAGCACAACCGCGGCCACCACGTGCGCGTCGCGACTCCCGGAGGACCCCGCGTCCAGCCGGATGGGCGAGAACTTCTACCAGTTCTGGCCGCGCACGGTCTCCGGCTCGCTGAAGAGCGCGTGGAACCTCGAGAAGAAGCGCTACGCCCGCAAGCACACGCACCCGTTCCACCTCGGCAACGACGTGCTCAACGCGTGGCTGATGTCGGCGGTGCTCTGGGGCGCGATCATCGCGGTGTTCGGCTGGGGCGTCGCGCCGTACCTGGTGATCCAGGCGATCATGGGCTTCTCGCTCCTCGAGGTCGTCAACTACATGGAGCACTACGGCATGCTGCGCCAGAAGGTCGGCGTCGGCGACCGGCAGCGCTACGAGCGGGTCGACCCCTCGCACAGCTGGAACTCCAACAACATCGCCACCAACGTGCTGCTCTACCACCTGCAGCGGCACAGCGACCACCACGCGAACCCGACCCGGCGCTACCAGACGCTGCGCGACTTCGAGGAGTCGCCGGTGCTGCCGACCGGGTACGCCGGGATGATCGTGCTCGCGCTGTTCCCGCCGATCTGGCGCCGGGTGATGGACCCGCGAGTGGTGGCCCACTTCGGCGGCGACCTGACCCGGGCGAACATCTCAGCCGCGCAAGCGGGCGAAGATCCTGGCGAAGTACGGCCTGACCGACCATGAGAAGGCGCGCCTCGCCGCGATCAAGGCGGCCGACGACGCCGCGGCCGCCAAGGCCGGCCGGCGAGGTGCTGGCCGCGCGCTGCCCCGGGCTGCGGCTTCGTCTACGAGGTGGCCGCGGGATGCGAGCACGAGGGCTTCGCCGCCGGCACCGCGTGGGCCGACATCCCCGACGACTGGTGCTGCCCGGACTGCGGCGTGCGCGAGAAGATCGACTTCGTGCCTTCGAGCCCGTCTCGGCGGAGGATCGGAGCAACCCGATGAGGATCGTGGTCGACCGCGACCTGTGCGACGGCCACGGCATGTGCGAGGCGATGGCGCACGAGTACTTCGAGCTCGACGACGACGACGTGATGACCGTCCTCGTCGAGTCGCCGCCGGAGTCGGAGCGCGCGACGGTGCACGCCGCCGTCCAGGCGTGCCCGGCGCTCGCCCTGAGCCTGCAAGACTAGGGGTGAGCTCCGGTGGTCGAGGAGGTCGTGCCACGACCGTCTCGAGACCTGCGGAGGCCAGTGAAGCCCAGGGAGGGAGGGCACCGTGACCGCGGTGACGCCACGGCCGGCGCTGTCCGCCCTCCTCGGCACCGGCGAGTCGACCGGCTCCGGCGGGACTGGCGGGACCGCCTCATCGGCCGAGGCCGCCGAGCTGACCCGGGCCGGGCGGCTGGCAGGCGATCACGATGGCCAAGCTCGCCGACCGGGTCGGGGTCAGCCGGCAGACCGTCTACAACGAGATCGGGTCCAAGCGCGCAGCTCGCCGAGGCGATGATCATGCACGAGCTCGAGGTCTTCCTCCGGGCGGTCGACGCCGCCTTCGAGGAGCACCCCGACGACCTCGTCGAGGCGCTCCGCGACGCGGCGACCGGGTGCTCGAGATGGCCGGCACGAACCCCCTGCTGCACGCGGTGCTGTCCGCCAGCCACGGCGCGGAGAGCGCGCTGCTGCCGCTGCTGACCACCCAGGCCGAGCCGCTGATCGACGCGGCGCACGGGCTGGTCGCCAGCCACCTGGACGCCTACGACCACGGCCTCGACGGAGGAGCGGTCGACCGCTGGTCGACATGGTGATCCGGCTCGTGCTCAGCCACGTGACCAGCTCCGAGCGGCCTCCGCGGCAGACCGCGGACCAGATCGCCTGGATCGCCGCCCGGGTGCTTGCGCCTCGACGTGCCACCGGTCACCACTGTCGGAGCCGGGTGCCGCCGCCGTGGCTCGCGGTCTGGTGGGCCACGGCCACCTTCCGCACGGAGGACGCCTGAGCGGCGACCGCTCCGGTCGATGAGCGATGATCCTTCCGGGCAGACGTGGGGGCGGAGGGCTCTGGTGGGCGGGAGAGGTGTGTCGGTCGCGGCGCACGCCGTGCGCGCGCGCTGCGTGCTGCTCGCTGCCCTCGGCCTGTCCGCCGCGGCGTGCGGCGGCTCGGCGCTCCCGCCGCCGGGCGACGCCGCCCCGAGCAGACCCGAAGCAGACCCGACCCGCACCGACGTGCCCGAGGAGCTGCGCGACGTCGCGATGCCCCGGCCCGGCACCGGTGAAGACGCCGCTGTTCACCCAGGACGTGCTGGTCTACAGCCAGGACCCGATCCCGGCGGCGTCGTCAACGCGATCAGGCCGTGCCCGGCGTCCAGGCGCATCGAGCAGTTCTCGATGGGCGTCCTTCTACGTCGAGGAGCAGCCGGTCCGCTACGCGGCGGTCGACCCGGCCACCTTCCGCCGCTACACCCCGGCCGGCACCGCGCAGGACACGAAGTCTGGGACCGGGTCGCCGACGGCGAGCTCGGTCGCCACGACAGGGGATCCGCGACGCCCTCGCGGTCAGGACGACCCGCGCCGATGGGCAACGACGAGGCCGCCCCGCCGCTGCACATCGGGGCGCTGGCCGCTCCTCAGCCCGCAGTTCAACGCGCCGTACATCGACGCGGTGGTCAACGAGCGCTGGGCGACGAAGCTGCACATGCCCGAGGGCAACGCGCTGCTGGTCTCCACCGGCGAGACCGATCCGCCGCAAGCATCCAGAAGCAGCTGCTCGCGCCTCGCCGGCGACAGGGCCACGGTGCAGATCCTCGGCCCCGGGAACCTCGACCCCAGCGTCGCCCAGACCGGCGGTGCTCACCGGCGGCTCGGTGCGCGGGCGCGTCGGCTCGTTCACCTACACCGCCAACCGCGACGGCACGGTCAACCCCGACCCGCGCTGGGTCCGCGCCGTACATCCGCACCGAGCAGGTGCCGATCCTGGGCGCGGTGCGCTGCAACAAGGCGATGCTCCCGCAGCTGCGCGCCGCCCTGAAGGAGATCGTCGCAGCGCGGCCTGGCCGCGAAGATCCACCCCAGCGAGTACGGCGGCTGCTACGTGCCCGCGGTACATCGGCCACGACCCCGCCCAGGGCCTCTCCTTCCACACCTGGGGCACCGCGATCGACCTCAACGTCCCCGGCAACCAGCGCGGCACGGTCGGCCCATCGACCGCCGCGTGGTCGAGATCTTCCACCGCTGGGGCTTCAACTGGGGCGGCACCGTGGCGCTACACCGACCCGATGCACTTCGAGATGGCGCGGCTGGTGGCGGTGCGCTGATGGCGGTGAGTTTCACCAGTACTGGGTGAAACAGGCGCCTCCACAACGATTGCGTCGTTGCGGAAGCGCCAGTTTCGCCCAGTACTGGGTGAAACCGGCGCGCTCAGTCGATCAGCGCCACCCGCAGGTCCCCGGGCAGCAGCCGTCGGGCGGCGATCGAGCCGCTCGGCGACGAGCGACGGTGATCGTCTGGGCGGCCATGATCCCGAACAGCACCAGCGCCTGGGCGGTGGCGGCCTGCACCGGGCTGCCGCCGCCGAGCAGCACGCCGATGAAGGCGCCGGGCAGGGTGACGACGCCGGTCGTCTTGACCTGGTCGAGGCCGGGGAGGAGTGCCTCGGGCGCGCGGCGGTGGATCGACTCGGCGATCGCCTGGGCGGGCAGCATGCCCAGCGACAGGCAGGCTTCGTACTGCGCGTCGCTCCTCGCGCAGCGCGGCGAACGCCCGTCGGCCGACCAGGGTGTGGCCGGTCATCGCGTTGCCGACGATGATCCCGGCGATCGGGATGATCGCGATGCCCTGCCACGGGATCGCCCCGGTCGCGAACACGACGACCAGCACCGGCACGACCCCGGCAGCCATCGCCAGCGCGGCCCACGGCCAGGCGCGCAGCGCCTCGACCCGTCGGCCGGTGGTCAGCACGCCCATCGAGAACATCACCGCGACCAGCAGCCAGGACAGCGCCAGGTTGCCGACCACGGCCCTGATCAGCAGCGCCACCACGGCGAGCTGGGCCACGGCGCGCACGGCGGCGACCAGCGACGGGAGCTCGAGGCCGTAGCCGGCGACCCGGTGGGCGCGCAGCGCCATCCCGAGCAGGACGGCCAGCGCGATCGCGACGGGCCAGCCCGGGTCGATGCTCACGACGGCCACGCTACGGGTGCCGAGTAGCGTGCCGCCATGCGCGCAGTCCAGGTGACCACGCCTCGGCGGCCCGGGTGCCGTCGAGGTCCGCGAGATCGCCGAGCCGACCGCCGACGGCCCGTTCGGGCCGCAGGTGCTGGTCGACGTGCACGCGGTCGGGATCTCGTTCCCCGACCTGCTGCTGAGCAAGGGCGAGTACCAGCTCAAGCCGGACCTGCCGTTCACCCTCGGCGTCGACTTCGCCGGGGTGGTCCGCTCTGCCCCCGAGGGCTCCGGCTTCGCCGCCGGCGACCGGGTGGCCGCGTGCCTGCCGTACGGCGGCGCCGCCGAGACCGTCGCGCTCGGCCCGGACAGCGTCTTCCGCGCTGCCCGACGGGCTGAGCTTCGAGCAGGGCGCCGCGATCCCGATGAACTACCTGACCGCGCAGTTCGCGCTCGAGGAGCGCGGCCAGGTGCGCGCGGGCGAGACGGTGCTGGTGCACGGTGCCGCCGGCGGGGTCGGCACCGCGACCCTCCAGGTCGCGAAGGGGTACGGCGCCCGCACCATCGCCGTGGTCTCCACCGAGGAGAAGGCCGAGGTCGCCCGAGCGGGCCGGCGCCGACGAGGTCGTGCTGGTCGACGGCTTCCTGCGACGCGGTCAAGGAGCTCACCGACGGCCGCGGCGTCGACCTGGTGATGGACGTCGTCGGGGGCGACCTGTTCACCGACTCGCTGCGGGCGCTGGCGCCGCAGGGCCGGCTGCTCGTCGTCGGCTTCGCCGGCGGCGAGATCCCCGAGGTGAAGGTCAACCGGCTGCTGCTCAACAACGTCGACGTCCGCGGCGTCGGCTGGGGCGCCTACGCGATGGCGCGGCCGGGCTTCATGCGCGCGCAGTGGCGCGAGCTCGAGCCGATGATGGCGTCCGGCGTGATCGACCCGCCGCTGAGCGATCGGTCGGGGCGCGACGTACGCGCTGGCGGACTTCGGCACGGCGCTGGCCGAGATGGAGGAGCGCAGGACGCTCGGCAAGACCGTCGTCCGCTGTCCGTGAGCACGATCGACGCCCACCGGCAGACGTCGTCGACGTGCTCGCCTTCACCACGACGCTGACGGTCGCGGCCGCCCCGGGCATCTCCGGGCTGACAGCGGCCGTGAGCTGGTGACCGCCGGGTTCGCCGAGGACGTGCGGATCGCGGCGGAGCTGGATGCCGACCGGGTCGTCCCGGTGCTGGCCGGGCGCGCGTCACCGCCTCGTAGGGTTCGGGCTTATGGGTGCCGATTACAGTTTCCTCCGTGACCATCCTTGATGACGCCCGCCCGGGCATGAACCCCGACATCCGGCCGCAGGACGACCTCTTCGGCCACGTCAACGGCACCTGGCTCGAGGAGACCGAGATCCCCTCGGACCGCGCCTCGTGGGGCCCGTTCGTGATGCTGGCCGACGAGGCCGAGGCAGCAGGTGCGCGAGATCGTCGAGGCCTGCGCCGCCGGGCGAGGTGGAGGGCGCCGACGCCCGCAAGATCGGCGACCTGTACGCCAGCTTCATGGACGAGGGCCGGGTCAACGAGCTCGGCAGCACCCCGCTCCAGGCCGCTGCTCGCCGCGATCGACGCCCTCGGCGACCTGCGACGAGCTCGCCGCCTTCCTCGGCGAGTTCGAGCGCCGCGGCGGTGGCGGGCTCTTCGGCTCCTACGTCGACACCGACGACCGCAACTCCGACCGCTACCTGGTCAACCTCGTCCAGGGCGGCATCGGCCTCCCCGACGAGTCCTACTACCGCGAGGAGAAGTTCGCGGAGATCCGGGCGAAGTACGTCGACTACCTGGAGAAGATGCTCGACCCTCGCCGGCCGACCCGACGCCGCGGGCGACCGCCGAGACCGTGCTCGCGCTGGAGACCCGGCTCGCCCAGGGTCACTGGGAGCGCGCCGAGACCCGCGACGTCATCAAGACCTACAACCTCACGTCGTACGACGAGCTGCGCGCGCTGCTGCCGTCCTTCGACCTGGACACCTACGTCCGCAACCTCGGCGGCGACGAGCGCAGACCCTCGCCGAGACGATCGTGCGCGAGCCGTCCTACCTCGACCACCTCGAGGGCGTGCTCGCCGACACCGACCTCGAGCACTGGCAGGCGTTCCTGGTCGATCCGCGCGGTCCGCTCGGCCGCGGCGTACCTGAGCGACGAGTTCGTCGAGGCCGAACTTCGACTTCTACGGCCGCACCCTCTCCGGCACCCCCGAGCTGCGGGCCCGCTGGAAGCGCGGGGTCTCCCTGGTCGAGGGCGGGCTGGGCGAGGCCGTCGGCCGCGAGTACGTCGCCCGGCACTTCCCGCCGCGGTCCAAGGAGCTGATGGACGACCTGGTCGCCAACCTGCTCGAGGCCTACCGCGCAGAGCATCGCCGACGCTGGACTGGATGGGCGAGGAGACCAAGCAGCGCGCGTTCGAGAAGCTGGAGACCTTCCGGCCCAAGATCGGCTACCCGGTGAAGTGGCGCGACTACTCCGCGCTGGCGATCGACCAGGGCGACCTGCTCGGCAACGTCGCTGGCCATCGCCGCCTTCGAGACCGACCGGCAGCTGACGAAGATCGGCGCCCCGGTCGACCGCGACGAGTGGTTCATGCTGCCGCAGACGGTGAACGCCTACTACAACCCCGGCACCAACGAGATCTGCTTCCCCGCCGGCATCCTGCAGAAGCCGTTCTTCGACCCCGACGCCGACCCGGCCGAGAACTACGGCGGCATCGGCGCGGTGATCGGCCACGAGATCGGCCACGGCTTCGACGACCAGGGCGCGCAGTACGACGGCCAGGGCAACCTCAACGACTGGTGGACCGCCGACGACAAGGCGGCGTTCGAGCTGAAGTCGAAGGCGCTGATCGACCAGTACGACGGCTTCGAGCCGCGCAACCTGCCCGGCGAGCACGTCAACGGCGCGCTCACGGTCGGGGAGAACATCGGCGACCTCGGCGGCCTGACCATCGCGCTCAAGGCCTACCTGATCTCGCTGGGCGGCGCGGCCGGTGCCCGAGCGCGAGGGCCTCACCGGCGTCGCAGCGGCTGTTCCTCAACTGGGCCTACGTGTGGCGCACCAAGCGCCGCAAGGAGCTCGACCTGCAGTACCTCACCACCGACCCGCACAGCCCGCCGGAGTTCCGCGCCAACATCGTGCGCAACCTCGACGAGTTCCACGACGCGTTCGGCACGCGTCCCGGTGACGGGCTGTGGCTCGACCCGGAGGACCGCGTCCGGATCTGGTGACCCGGTGAGGTGCTCGGCGCGGCGGGTCGCCGGTCGCCGGGTCGCCGGCCGGCCGCTTGCGCTGCCGCGGCTGGTGGGTGGCGGTGTTCGCCGTCTTCCTGCTGGTGGTGGTCGGCGGTCGTCGTGGTGGTGGTGCGCACTCAGCGTGGCGCCGTGTCGGGACGAGGTCGAGGCCGACCCGCGCGAGCCCGCTGCTCAGCCCGGCGCGGATGCGGCCAGCAGCCGGACGCCCGGCTCGACCGGCTCGCGGCCAGCCGGTCGACGGTCCATGGGGGCGCCGTTCGGTGAGGTGCTGGCCGGGGTCGGCTACGACTACGACCAGTGGCTGCACCTCTACGGCATCGAGCGACGGCGTGCTCGCGTTCACCAAGAACAACGCACCGGTGACCGCTGCTCGACCCGGACACGCTCGCGCCGCGGTGGGCGCTGCGACCGACCAGCAAGCGGATCGCGTGGGACGCCTCCGGCGGACCGGTTCCTCCTGCTGGACCTGTCCGCGACCGACGCGACCCGCGTGTCGGCGTACGACGTCGCCGACGGGCACCGGGTCTGGTGCGCGCGCGCTGCGACCAGGAGCACCGCGACGGACGACCCGGTGTCCACCACGTTCCTCGACAACGGCGACGTGCTGACCGCGCTCCCGGACGGGAACGCGGATCGCGCGTGACCCGGCTGGCCGCGCGACACCGGCAAGGGATCTGGAGCCGCAGCCTCGACGACGGCTCGATCGGGCCGACTACCTCGGCCCGCTGACCGACGGAGCTGCGTCGTGGCCGGCGGCATCGAGGAGTACCGGCTCGCCGACCAGGCGCCGCCACGGCGCGGCGGGCCCGGTGATCACGGCGCTCGACGGTCAGCGACGGCAGTCCGGCGTGGACCTGGCGCGCCGGCCCGCGGGTCGCTCGCCCACGTCGTCGGGGTGGACTCCGGCGGGACGTCGCTGGTGCGACGCGGGCGCCGACGGTGTCCGGCTCTTCGCGCTGTCGGACTCCGGCGACGAGCAGTGGTCGATCCGGCCCGAGGACGCGGCCTTCGAGGCCACGCTGCGCGACGGCGTCGTGGTGATGAAGTCGGCCTCGGCGCTCTACGGGTACGACGCCGCCACCGGCGAGCAGCGCTGGACCACGGCAGGTGCCGACCGACCGCACCTACTTCCCCTACGGCTTCACCCTCGGCCAGATGCCGTCGCTGGACGACACCCACGTGCTGATGCCGACGACCACCGACCTGGTCGTGCTCGACGTCACGCGACGGCTCCGAGCAGGCACTACCCGCTGCCGGTCGACGGGGTCAGCACGACGTACTGGCCCTACCAGCTGCTGGCCACCCCGGAGCTGCTCGGCGTGGTCACGAACACCGGCGCGGTGGTCGCCCGCCGCGAGTAGTGCCCGCCCGATGGCTGACGCGAGGTTGTGGTCGCTGAACAAGCCGCCACCACCCGATCAGCGGCAAGAACACCGCGTTACATCGGGCCCTCGCGAGCGTCGAACCCTGTGGAGCGCGTGCTCGACCTGACCGTGCCCGCTGGTAGACATGCCGGCATGACCCACGTCGACCGATCCCGCGCGCAGGCCGAGCAGCACCTGCGCGCGCTCGTCGGTCGCGACGACGCGACGCTGTACGACGACCAGTGGGCCGCGATCGCGGCCCTCGTCGTGGACAAGCGCCGCGCGCTGGTGGTGCAGCGCACCGGCTGGGGCAAGTCGGCGGTCTACTTCGTCGCCACCGCGCTGCTGCGCGAGCAGGGCGCCGGCCCGACGGTGATCATCTCGCCGCTGCTGGCGCTGATGCGCAACCAGATCGAGGCGGCCGAGCGCGCCGGCATCCACGCGGTGACGATCAACTCCACCAACATCGAGCAGTGGCAGGAGGTGCACGCGCACATCGCCGCCGGTGAGGTCGACGTGCTGCTGGTCAGCCCGGAGCGGCTGAACAACCCCGGCTTCCGCGACGAGGTGCTGCCCCGGCTGACCGAGTCCGCCGGCCTGCTGGTGATCGACGAGGCGCACTGCATCTCCGACTGGGGCCACGACTTCCGGCCCGACTACCGCCGGATCCGGCAGATGCTCGCCGACCTGCCCGCGGGCATCCCGGTGCTCGCCACCACCGCCACGGCCAACGCCCGGGTGACCCGCGACGTGGCCGAGCAGCTGGCCGTGCACGAGATGGTCGCGCAGGCGCAGCACCCGCCCGGAGACGTGGGGCTCGCGCCGGAGCAGGACGTCCTGGTCCTCCGCGGCGAGCTCGACCGCGAGTCGCTCAGCCTCGCCGTGCTGCAGCTCGACCGGCCCGAGGAGCGGCTGGCCTGGCTCGCCGACCACCTCGGCGAGCTCGACGGCTCCGGCATCATCTACACGCTCACCGTCGCCGCCAGCCAGGAGATCGCCGGCTACCTGCGCGAGCGCGGCCACGACGTCGCGGCGTACTCCGGCCAGACCGACGCCGACCGAGCGCCTGGCGCTGGAGCAGGACCTCCTCGCCGGCCGGCTCAAGGCGCTGGTCGCGACCAGCGCGCTCGGCATGGGTTTCGACGCCACGCTCGGCTTCGTCGTCAACGTCGGGCGCGCCGGCGTCACCGGTCGCCTACTACCAGCAGGTCGGCCGCGCCGGGCGCGGCACTGGAGCAGGCGCCGAGCCCGTGATCCTGCTGCCGGCTCACGAGGACCGCGACATCTGGCGCTACTTCGCCTCGCTGGCGTTCCCCGCCGAGCAGCACGTCCGCGTCGGCGCTGAAGGCCCTGGCCGAGAGCGACCGGCCGATGTCGACCGCGACGCTCGAGACCTACGTCGACCTCAGCCGCAACCGCCTGGAGATGATGCTCAAGGTGCTCGACGTCGACGGCGCGGTCCGCCGGGTCCAGGGCGGGTGGATCGCCACCGGGCGGGACTGGGTCTACGAGCAGGACCGCTACGACCGGGTTGCGGCCGCCCGGCGCGACGAGCAGGCCGCGATGCTCGAGTACATCGCCACGGACCGGCTGCCGGATGCGGTTCCTGCGCGAGGCGCTCGACGACCCGGGCGCCCGAGGACTGCGGCCGGTGCGACAACTGCGGTGGGAGTCGCAGTCCCGAGGTCGGTGTCCGCCGCCGCGGTCGACGACGGCGGGTGACCGGCTGGCCGGCCCGGTGTGGCGATCGCAGCCGCGCAAGCTCTGGCCGACCGCGCTGGCCAACCTCGGGCTCGACCTCAGCGGCAGGATCGCCGGCGCCGAGGAGGGCCGGGTGGTCGCCCGGCTCACCGACCTCGGCCTCGGCCAGGCCCTGCGCGACCTGTTCCGCCCGGGCGCGCCCGACCAGGCGGTGCCGGTGCCGCTCGTCCAGGGCGTCGTCGCCACGCTCGGCCGACTGGGCGCCCGGCGTCGACGGCATCGTCGGGCTTCGAGTCCCGCACCCGACCGCTGCTGGTCGACAGTCTCGTCGACGGGCTCTCCCGGCACCTCCGGGTGCCTGTGCTGGGCCGGGTCGCGATTCGCGACGACGCCGTCGCCCCGGGCAGCGGAGCCACCAACTCGGCCCAGCGGGTCGCCGCGGTGTCGCGGCGCATGGAGCTGCAGGCTTCGGACGCTGGCCGGACGACGGGTCCTCCTCGTCGACGACCTGGTCGTCACCGGCTGGTCGATGACGCTCGCCGCGCACTGGTTGCGCGCCGACGGGGCTGCCGCGGTGCTGCCGCTCGCCCTCGGCTCCGAGAGCTGACTGGCTGAACCGACGACCGGTCGCTCGCGTAGACGAGGAGGGAGAGGCTGGGCGCATGACAGAGCACGCCGGCGGCGAGGAGTCGTTCACGACGTACGTCGCGATGCGCTGGTCGATGCTCTACCGCCTGGCCGCACTGCTCGGCGGCACTGCCGGCGCGGAGGGACTCACCAGGGCCGCACTGGTCCGTGCCCGTCTCGGCTGGTCCGAGATCCGGGAGTCCGCCTCGATCGACGACCAGCTGAAGCGGCTGCTCGCGTCCGCCGCCGTTGAGCGGGGCACCGCCACACCCGACGTCGCGCTCGACCGGGCCGGCTCTGACGCCCGCTCCCCGCGGGAGCGGCTCTGGGACCAGGTCGACTCCCTCGCGGCACGACCACGCGCCCTGCTCGTGCTGCGTCACTACGAGAGCTTCTCCGACGCCGAGATCGCCGCCACGGTCGGAGGCCCGCCGGCCGCGGTCTCGGAGGAGCTGCGCGCGCTCGAGACCGGGATCGATCCCGCCGACCTGCGAGCCGAGCTCGTCCTGCACAGCGAGCAGGTGACCGTGCCGCATCCCCCGGTCGTGGCTCTCCTCGAGCAGGCCCGGGAGACCCAGCGGCAGCGGCGGCGCCGGTCGTGGATGTGGGCGGCCGGGCTGACCGCGGTCGCGGCAGCGTTGGTCCTGGTCGCCGGCCTCGTCGACGGTGCACCGGATCCTGCGGCGACCCACCCCGCGGACCGGGGAGCCGGCGAGGTGCGCTTCCTCGCCCGGCTCCCCAGCGGTCCTCCTCCGCGGATCGCCTACAGCGAAGGACGGTCGCTGCGACTCGGTGACGGACGCGAGATCGCTCTGGGCGGCGTCGCGTCGTCGATCGTGCAGACGACCAAGTGGCTGTTCGTCGCCTACCTGTCCGGTGAGATCGCACGCATCGACCCGGTCACCGGCGAGGTCGCGAGTCAGGTCCAGGCCTCCCAGGGCGGCCTCGTCACCGACCCGTCGGGCGAGCACCTGGCCTGGCTCGCTCCCGGGCGGGGGCGCGCCGTGGTCGTGCTCCGCACCGCGGCCGACTGGGCCGTCCAGCTCAGCGACGAGCAGGAGTTCCCGGCCCGCCCGCGCTGCTGCGACAACCCCTTCGTGGTCGACGGTATCACCGCGGCCGGCCAGGTCGTCGCCTCGCTGCCGGCCGCGCACCGGACCTGGGTCTGGAGCACGCCGGACGCCGGCACCACGACCAAGGTCACCGACGTGAGCGGGCTGGGCGGCGGCGTGGTCGTGCAGGTCACGCCGGCCGGGGTCGTGGTCCGTCGCGCTCCGTCCCAGTACACACTCGGCGTCCTCGAGCAGGGTCGCTTCGTGGCCACGGCGGCCCTGGCCGCGCGGACCGCGGACTTCTCCGACCCGCGCGGTCGGCGCGCCGTGCTCGTCGACGAGAACGGTGAGACCCGGGTGCTCGAGATCGCGTTCGGCCTCCGGGGACGCCGCGGGACCCAGGACGTGCGGATGCGGCTGCCGGCCGGCACCGGGGAGTTCACCGCGGCACGCTGGGAGGACGACGGTCACGTGCTGCTCGACGTCGCCGACGCCTCGGTGCCGGAGGGCGCCCTGGTGCGGTGCGCCGTCGACACGGGTGCGTGCGAGGTGGCGGCCCGCTTCACCGGTCCGCACCTGCTCGCGCGGTGAGGTGTCGGACCAGCGAGTCCGGGACCGTCCGAGGACGCAGTCAGGCTGCGACGGGCTCCTTGACGAGGGCGGCCCGGCCGGCCATCACGCCGAGGCCGAACAGCAACAGCGCGTTCAGCCCGTGCAGCAGCCCGACGAGCGGCGCGCTGAACGAGATGAAGGCAATGACGTACTGCAGCACCGCGTCGCCGAACGTCAGCGCCCCCCACCTGCGGGCGTCGGGGACGTCACGGGCGAAGAACGACACCACGAAGAGCGCCAGCGCAACCAGCACGATCAACATGCCGCCGATCGAGTGGATGGCGAAGCCGAAGTCGCCGGTGAACGAGGTGTCGCTGCTCTCCATGTCCTTCGGCAGGGCGTGGTCCTGGTTGTAGGCGGCCAGTCCGAACACGGCAACCGCGATGGCCATCGCCTGGATGGCGACGAGCACCGGCAGCGCGAAGCCGAGGTACTTGTAGGCGGAACGCATGGGGACCTCCTTGGAACCTGGTCGGTGTCTGCGGACGCGGGTCGTGTGCCCCGCGCGAGCCATGATGCCCCGTGTCGGCGCAGTCCTGCATCATTCCGTGGAACGAGGAGGGTCCTCCGCAGGTCGGATGCGCTCGACCTGCACGGACGTCATGACATCGGGGTGTCCTGGTCCGAGCGCATCTTCTCGAGTCGCGCGGCGAGCAGATCGCGCCGATGGGCGTTGCCGGTGAGCTCGAGATAGCGGTTGCCGAAGACCGCGAGGAGGGCGTCGTCGAGGCGGCGTACGGCGCCCGGCGGGTACTTGTACTCCAGACGAGCGTTGATCACGGCACTGTCGACCGACGTGAGCAGCGCGCCCAGCTCGTCGAGCGAGGTGATCCCGAGCTCGAGCAGCAGGCCGGAGATCCACACGTAGTGATCGGTGCGCGACCAGCCCGCGTCGGCGTACTCCTCGGTGAGGAACGCGGCCAGGTCGTGGGCGTTGATGCGCGGGTCGCCCATGTCGTCGACCTCGTGTCGTGGGCCGGCGACCTGGATGCGCGCGCGAATCTCGGAGAACTCCCGGTCGGCGAGCTCGAGCAGGCCGGCTGCGAGGGTGAAGCGGCGGTCGAGGTCGGGGGCGTACTCCTCCGGGACGGTGCCCTTGTAGCGGATGTCGTGCTCGAACTCCGCCCACGCGTGCTGCAGGACGGTGCGCACCTGCACCGACGCCGGCTGCGCCCAGTCGGCGCTCTGCTGTGCTCCGTCTCGTTGGGCGGCACTGACCAGCAGGTGGCGGCTGGCGTAGCCGAACCGGCCCTCGCTCGCTGTCTCCCGACCCATGTCGCGATCGTCGAGCACCGTGAGCTGGTCGGCGAGCAGGTCGGCGACCGCCTCGACCTCGCTGAGCAGGTAGGCCACCACCCGGACACCGACCTGGTCGGTGATGCCGCCCAGGGGGTCGTCGTGGGCGGTGGTTCCCGGCCGTGCCCGCGCCGCCTTGGCCGCAAAGGACGCGACCGACTTGGTCCGACCGGTCACCGTCAGGTAGTTGATGCCGGCGTCGTCGAGCAAGGTCGTGACCAGCGTGATCCAGCGGCCGGTCATCTCCTCGAGCGCGGGCTGCCGCTCGGCGTAGAGCTGGACTGCGTGTCGCACCGGGTCGCGGCGGCGCTCCTCGGCGGGCTCGCTGGCGGCTCACTGGCCGGCTCACTGGGCGGCTCACTGGCCGGCTCACTGGGCGGCGTCGCTCGGGTGCTCACGCTGACCATCATGGCGGGTCACGTCGCCAGGCACCTTCTGTCCTTGCTGCGCGTTAGGTTCCCTGTGCCGGGCCGACACGGTCTCGGCACCCGTCCCGGATCGACCGACGACCGAGAGCCTCGGGAGGCTGCGCGTGAGCTTCGTCCCGCTGCAGGGCCCGGCGGTGCTCCATGTCGCCGACCCGCCACGCGACAGCGAGGTCGAGTTCAATGGCGGGCAGCGCACGATCCGCCTCCCGATGCGCGGTGCCATCCCCGTACTCACCCGGGCGCTGCGGGCCGGCGACGCCCACGCCTCGGTGACACTGCTGAGCGCGGCGACGATGCTCGCGATGAAGCTCGTCGCGGCCGGTCGCGTGCAGCGCACGCCTGCCGACCACGGCTGGCAGGTGGGTCCGTTGCTCGCCGAGGACCACGACCGGGTGCGCGCGCTCGCCGAGGCGCGGGCATACGCCGACACCGGTGCCGATGCCGCGGAGGAGGTCGTCCGCGCCGTGCTCGACGCCGTGGCCGACACGATGACCCGCCAGCGCGGGGGCGCCGCCGGACCGGCCCGAGCCCGGCCCGGCCCGGCCGGAGCCACGACCGCCGAGCGCGCCCCTCGGTCGTGGGCGGAGCGGCTCACCGGACCCGCCGCCCGGGACGATCTGCCCGCCGACGTCCAGGTCAGCCTCCGCGTCGAGGCTCCCGACGAGCAGCTCCGCGGCGGTCACGTGACCGTTGTCCCGCAGGTGCACGAGGTGGACGCCTCGACGCACGTCGTCGACGCCGAGCAGCTGTGGCTCGACACCTCCGACGAGCACGGCTTCTCCCGGGCGGCGAAGGTCAATGCCGGAGTCGCGCTGCGATCCGCCGCGCAAGCGTGGCCCGTGCTCGACCGGCTGCTGAGACGACCGGTGCCCGACCGCCTGCTGCTCGACGGCGACGAGCTCGCGGACCTCCTCGAGCACGGGCTGGGGGCGCTGGCCGCGGTCGGGGTCGACGTCTTCTGGCCCCGCGGGCTGCGCCACGAGCTGACCGAGCACGCGCGGGTCGAGGTGAGGGCGCGTGCCGATCGGAGCGAGCCCCTGATGACCGGCGTGTTCGGTCCGGACTCCCTGTTCGAGTTCGACTGGCGGCTCGCACTCGGCGGTGATCCCCTCACCGATGCGGAGATGAAGGCACTCACCGAGGCCAACGGCCCGGTGATCCGGCTGCGCGACAACTGGGTGGTGATCGACCCGGCGACGGCCCGCCGTGCCCGAGCAGCGCGCGCGCCGGGGCTCCCGGCGTGAGATGAGGCCGGGTGACGCACTGCGGGCGGTGCTGACCGGCACGCTGGACGCCGGTGCCGGCGGGATCGAGCATGACGACGCGCCGACCGTCGAGGTGCATCCTGGCGCGACCCTGAGCGCGCTCCGGGAACGCATCGTCGACGCCGCCGTGGTGAGCCCGGTCGACCCACCGCCCGGACTGGTCGCGACGCTCCGGGACTACCAGCTCCACGGCCTGACCTGGCTGGCGGAGCTGACCGGTGCCGGGCTCGGCGCGTGTCTTGCCGACGACATGGGACTGGGCAAGACCGTCACGGTGATCGGGCTGCACCTCCACCGGCGTCATTGCGGCCTCGCGACCGGGCCGACGCTGGTGGTGTGCCCGGCGTCGCTGCTGGGCAACTGGGAGGCCGAGATCGGGCGGTTCGCTCCCGGCGTCCCGGTCCGTCGGTTCCACGGTGGTCGGCGCGACCTCAGCGGGTTGCTCCGCCCAGGCTCGCCCTCCGGCGGCGGTCCAGGTCCGGGGCCAGGCTTCGTGCTCACGACGTACGGCACCATGCGGTCCGACCACGAGTCGCTGGCCGCGGTGCCCTGGGACCTCGTCGTCGCCGACGAGGCCCAGCACATCAAGAACGCCACCTCCTCGACCGCCCGCAACCTGCGGCTGATCGGCTCGCGCTGCCGGGTCGCCCTCACCGGCACGCCGGTCGAGAACAACCTGACCGAGCTCTGGGCGATCCTCGACTGGGCGACTCCCGGTCTGCTCGGCTCGCGCAACGCCTTCCGCAAGCGCTGGGCCGCGCCGATCGAGAGCGGCGTGGACCCCGCTGTCGCGCGCCAGTTCGCCCAGCTCGTCGAGCCGTTCCTGCTGCGCCGACGCAAGAGCGACCCCGGCATCGCGCCGGAGCTGCCGCCGAAGACCGAGACCGACCAGGTCGTCGGGCTCACCCAGGAGCAGGTGGTGCTCTACGAGTCGCTGGTGCGCGAGTCGATGCGGCGGATCGAGGAGGCCGACGCAGACACCCGTCGTGGCCTGGTCCTGGCGATGCTCACCGGGCTCAAGCAGATCTGCAACCACCCGGCGCACTACCTGCGCCAGGCGAGCGGGCGGATCAAGGGGCGCTCGGAGAAGATCGACCTGCTCGACGAGCTGCTCGGCACGATCCTGGCGGAGGGCGGATCCGTGCTGCTGTTCACCCAGTACGTCGCCATGGCCCGCTTGCTCGAGCGCCACCTCGACGCGGCAGGCGTGCCGTCGATGTTCCTCCACGGCGGCACACCCGTGCGTGCCCGCGAGGAGATGGTCGAGACGTTCCAGGCCGGGGGCGTGCCGGTGTTCCTGCTCTCGCTCAAGGCCGGTGGCACCGGCCTGAACCTCACCCGCGCCGACCACGTCATCCACGTCGACCGGTGGTGGAACCCTGCCGTGGAGGACCAGGCCACCGACCGCGCGTACCGGATCGGCCAGACCCGGCCGGTGCAGGTGCACCGACTGGTGACCGAGGGGACCATCGAGCAGAAGATCGGCGAGCTGCTGGCCCGCAAGCGCTCGCTCGCCGACGCCGTGCTCGGTGCCGGTGAGACCGCCCTGACCGAGCTGTCCGACGCCGAGCTGCGCGACCTGGTGACGCTGCGGACTCCCCATGGATAGCCGAGCCGACGCACGGAGCGGGGATCCACTCGTCTTCCCTCGCGTGGGTCGGGTTCGCGGCCCGGTTGCCCGCACCGTCACCTGGTGGGGTCGGGCGTGGGTGCGCAGCTTCGAGGAGACGGTCCTCGATGCGGCCGACCTGGTCACCGCCCGTGGGCTGGCGCGGTCGGGTCGCCTCGGTGCCGTGATGGTGCTGGCCGGGATGGCGTCGGTGGTCGTCGACCGCGGCGGTCCGACCTCGGTGGTCGCACAGCTGCGGGTCACCCGGCTCGACGAGAAGGAGTGGCAGGTGTTCCTCGACGAGCTCGGCCGCGAGGCCGGGTTCACCGCGGCGCTCGAGTCGGGCGAGCTGCCGATCGACCTGGTCGAGCACGCCGACCAGGCCGGCGTCGAGCTCTTGCCCGGCCCGGCCGATCTCGAGACCGCCTGCGAGTGCGACGCGTGGGCGCAACCGTGCGTGCACGCGCTCGCACTGCTCTACCAGCTCGCCTGGCATCTCGACGGCGATCCGTACGCGCTGCTGCTCCTGCGCGGCCGCAGCCGTGAGCAGCTCCTCGAGGCCGGGCCGACCTCGGTTCCGCCCGAGCTCGACGATGCGGTCACCCGCGCGGCCGAGATCCTGCGACTGGCCCGGGATGCGCCGGGCGGTCACGGCCTGGCGGACAGCGCGGTCGCGGCGTACGACGAGGAGATCACTCGGCTCCTGTGACGTGGGCGTCGGCAGCCGTGCGGGCCTGGGTCTGGCCTGGCAGCTGCAGCACCTCGATCGCGCCGGCCTCGCGGACAGAGGCGAGCCGGGATTCCTTCTGGTCCGGCGGTGCCTCGTCCTCGCCCAGAGCCGGTACGCCGTGGGCGCGCTGGTCACCTGCCTCGGCGGGCTAGCCTCGTTGAGGTGAGTGCGACCAGCGAGCCGGTGCCGTTCGAGGTCCACCAGGCCGGCGTCTACCTGCACGGCACCAAGGCCGACCTGGTCGTGGGCGATCTGCTGATGCCCGGGCGGGAGTCGAACTTCGAGCCCGGCCGGGTGATGAACTACGTCTACTTCACGGCCACCCTGGACGCCGCGACCTGGGGCGCCGAGCTGGCCGCGGGTGAGGGCCGGGGGCGGATCTATCGGGTGGAGCCGACCGGTGAGTTCGAGGACGACCCCAACGTGACCGACAAGAAGTTCCCCGGCAACCCGACGCGGTCCTACCGCAGCCGGGAGCCGCTGCGCGTCATCGGTGAGATCGTCGACTGGGTGGGCCACTCCGAGGACAAGCGTCGGGCCATGAGTGAGGGTCTCGAGGCACTGCAACGCCGAGGTGCGGCGAGGATCGAGGACTGACCGAGCGCGGTCCGGGCCCTCAGCGCAACGAGCGCGCGTCCGCGGCGAGCTCGGCGAGCGCGTCGGCCAGGTCCACCGACGGCGCCCAGCCCCAGCCTCGTGCCCGGTGGGTCAGGATCTGCCCGGTCCACACCGGCTCGTCGTCCCACACTGGTTCGACGCCGAGCGCGTCGGTGACGGTGACCAGGTAGTCGCGGAGCGTGGCCGGGCCGGCGCCGGCAACGTTGACCGCGGTGCACCCGCCTGCCACCGGACCGTGCGCGGGGCCCTCGGCGTCGGGGACGCGAGCCGCGGCCACGTCGGCGATCAGCGCGGCCAGGTCGTCGATGTGGACCCACGCGAACGTCTGCCTCGGCGTCACGTGCCGCTCGCCGGCGTCGTCCCTCACCGCGACGGGCCGCCGCCGGTTCCAGACCGACGTCTCACCGCTGCCGAGGATGGCCGGCGGGCGGACCAGCACGCGGGTGAGGCCACCGATCTCGGCCAGGGCGAGGTCGGCGTCCCGTTTGGTCACCGCGTACGCGTTCGCGTCGTCACCGACCAGCGCGGCGGACTCGTCGACGTCGCCCTGGCCCGGCGACCGGTCGTAGACGGCGGCCGTCGACATGTGCACGAGGCGATCCACGCCGCCGTCTCGGGCGATCCGCGCGAGCGCGGAGGTCTGCTCCACGCCGACCTGGTGCTGGGTCCGCCGGTCGCTGCCCATCGGGTGCACGGTCGTCACCACGGCGTTCGCCCCAGCGACGACGGAGGCCGCGAGCCCGGGGTCGTGGAACTCACCGACGTGCTCCTCGACGCCGGGAAGGTCGGGCGCGGTGCCCGATCGGCGTACGACGGCCCGGACGGTGGCGCCGCGGTCGATCAGCGCCGCGCAGACCCGCGAGCCGACGAACCCACTCGCTCCGGTGACCACGACGACAGGGGACGACACCTCGGACGACGCACTCATCAATTCATCGTGGCACGGGTGCCAAACGCACTCGGGTCAGGGCAGCAGGGCCCGCAGCGCCATGTCGCTGAGGATCTGGTGCATCTCGGCGTCGGACACCACGGCGCTGTGGGGGGTGGAGTTGATCAGGCCGAAACCGGCGTGCACGCGCGCCCGACCCTGCTCGGCGGACAGCCGCGGCTGCAGCCGGCGGAGGACGTCGACCCACACCTCGACGTAGGCGAGCTGGGTCGACCGGACCTTCTCGCGGGCCTCGACCGCAAGAGCGGCCCAGTCACGGTCCTGCACGACGATCAGCGGCTTGTGCGTCAGCGCGAAGGTGACGTGCCAGTCGATCAGCGCCTCGAGGGCCGCCCGGTCGTCGGCGGACTCCTCGACCCGACGTCGGCCCTCGCGCAACAGCTCCTCACTGATCGAGACCAGCATCTCGGACAGGATCGCCTGCTTGCTGCGGAAGTGCTTGTACAGCGCCGGGCCGGAGAACCCGCAGGCCGCGCCCAGGTCGGCGATCGAGACACCGTGGAAGCCGCGCTCGGCGAAGAGCTCGGCGGCGACCTCGAGGATCTGCGCGCGCCGACTGCCAGGCGCCTCGGGTGAGGTCGCGACGTTCAGCGGGCTGGGCACGGGGGTCAGCCTAGCCAGCGCCCGGGCGCTGCCCGATCGCGCCACCGGGACGCGAACCGGCCCGTGCCGACGGTGGTCGACACGGGCCGGGCGAGCGGTCATCGGGTCAGTGCGACCAGACGACCTCCCAGGTCACGTTGTCGCCGTGCTGCTGGGTCCAGAAGGTCCGCCACGCCGAGCGGTGCACGTTCGGCACCTTGGCGCCGAGGATGCCGCTGACACCGGGGTCGCCGTCGGAGACGTGGATGCCGGTGATCTCGTTGTCGCCGTCGTTGTACGACGGGCCGCTGGTCGCGTCGAACGTCGCAGAGGCGTCCCGGCCCTCGGCGAGCCACCGGACCGCACGCGGGGCGCCATGCCGGCGGGAGACGTCGTACGCCCAGCCGCTGTCGAGCTCGTTGCGCTGGGTGTGCATCCCGTCACCGGCGTCCTCGACGACGAGCACGTCGTCACGGCTGGCGAAGGCGATGTTGTCGAAGCCGGCGTGGTGGGCGTCGCCGACCGCGGCGATGCTGATCCGGCCGGTCCCGGCGCTCGCCGAGGACTGGCTGATCCGGAACACGCCGCCGAAGCGACCCGGCAGGGTGCTGTTCAGCGAGGTGTCGCCGGTCTCGGTGAAGTAGAACTCGCGGAAGTTCGTGCCCGGCCGGAAGACGCCGTTCTCCGGGCGCTTGAGCGGAGTCGCGTCCGCCGCCTTGGCCGACGCGGTCGCGTCGAAGGCGCCGCCGCCGCTGTGCACGTCGACCCACTCCGTCTCGAACGACCTGCCGTAGGTGTGCAGGTCGCTGATGAACGAGTCCGTCGGGTTCGCCTGGAGCTGGGCGGCGGTGACCGGCGTACCGTTTGGGCGCTTGATCTGCAGCGCCTGGAGGGTGCCACCGGCGGTCAGGTCGGTCTTGTCGGTGGGCACGAACCGGTACACGTAGCTGTTCGGCACCTTGCCGCCGCTGGTGGAGGAGCCGCCGATGTCCTCGACCAGCCAGACGTTGCCGTCCTTGTCGTTCTGGATGCCCTCGTAGCCGCCGGAGCCGAGCGCGTCCAGGCGCTGCGCCTTGCCGTCGACCGGATCGCCGTTGCCGTCGAGGTCGACCGCGAACACACCACCGGTGGGTGCCTTCGACTCGGCCGTGAGGAGCAGCTGGTGGGTGAACGGGTCCCAGGTGATGCCGTCGATCGTCGGGTAGGCGTTCCCGTCGGTGTCCGTGTCGCTGATCAGCGTCACGCGCTTGGCCGGGTCGGTCTCGTCGAGGTTGATCCGCGTGACCGAGCCCCGGGCGCCGCCCTCGTGGCCCTGGTAGAGGTAGTGCTTGCCCCCGAAGACCAGGTAGACGTTCTTGTCCGGCTCGGTCTTGTTCGCCTCGTTCGTCGCCTGGGTCAGCGGGCCGCCGTTGGTGGTGTCGTACCCGTAGTGGGTCAGTCCGTGGGCGGTGTCCGGGTTGGCCAGCGGGAGGCTGCCCCATGCGACGGGGACCTGGTGCGCGCTCGGGGTGAGCACGTTGTTCTCGACGCCGAAGCGGGGGTTGGCGCCGGGCACGCCGAAGACGTGGAAGCCGCCGCCATGGGCGTCGGCCGAGCCGACGGCCAGCAGGCACGCGACGCCGGCTGTGGCGCCGAGCAGGCCGAGCTTGGCGAGTGTGGTGTTCTTCATCGAAGACCTTTCGGGAAAGGACGAGCTGTCGCGGCGAGCCTCGTGGTCCCGGGCCACGACCAGACCCACGTGGGGCAAAGCCCCGATGAACGCTCGGTTCCGCGTCGGTGGCGTTCAGCCGAGGTGGAACGACCCGATCACGTCCAGTCCGCTGAGCACGCCGAGGACCGTGAGCACCAACCACGCGGCGGCGGCCGACCACGCCCAGGCCCGCCGCCGATCGCGACGCACGTACGCCGCACCGAGGGCTGCCCACAGCACGCCGGTGACCAGGAACCACGGCTCGTTGAGGAACAGGTCCTGCAGGTCCGAGCGCTGCCGGTCGTAGCTGGCCCAGAAGGCGGTCGGCAGCTCCGTCGGGTGCACGCCGGTGAGGCTCAGGATGCGCAGCGTCATGTCGACCACGGCGTGCATGCAGCACCCGACGCCGCCGATCCAGCCGAGGACGGGCAGGGACCGGCCGAGGGTGCGGACCCGCACGGCGACCAGTGGCGCGATGCCGGCGACGCCGATCACGACCGCGCCGATCGCGTTGGCGCGTTCCAGCTGGCCCTGCGAGACGGGGGTGCCGATCGACCCGACCTGTCCGCCGAGCGCGTAGTAGGTGCGGTACGCCGCGTAGCCCAGGGACCACGCCGACAGCACGACAGCGACGCGGTGCGTCGCCGGCCGCGACCGTTCCCGAGAGACGTGCATCGATCCATGGTCGTTCGCGGTGCCCAGGAGGTCACGGCATTTTCCGGCGACGGGCCGTCTGCTTCCCGAGAGTGGACGGGTGCCCTAGGCTTGGTTAACGATCGTTAACCCGTGGGATGGTGGTGCGGTGACAGCCGAGATGCGTGACCTCGTCGATCAGCTGCGTGAGCGGCTCGCGGTGGTGCGGCAGGGCGGGTCCGAGAGCGCCCGGCGCAAGCACACCGATCGCGGCAAGCTGCTCGTGCGCGACCGGATCGACGCGCTGCTCGATCCCGGCAGCCCGTTCCTCGAGCTGAGTGCCCTGGCGGCGTACGGGATGTACGGCGCCGAGCCGGCTCGGGCGCGGGCGACGAGAACGCCGTGCCGAGCGCGAGCATCGTCACCGGCATCGGTCGGATCGAGGGCCGCGAGTGCGTCATCGTGGCGAACGACGCGACCGTGAAGGGTGGCACCTACTACCCGATCACCGTCAAGAAGCACCTGCGCGCGCAGGAGATCGCGCGGGCGAACAAGCTGCCCTGCGTCTACCTGGTCGACTCGGGCGGGGCGTTCTTGCCGATGCAGGACGAGGTGTTCCCCGACAAGGAGCACTTCGGCCGGATCTTCTTCAACCAGGCCAACCTCTCGGCGGAGGGCATTCCGCAGATCGCCGCCGTGATGGGCTCGTGCACGGCGGGCGGCGCCTACGTGCCGGCGATGTCCGACGAGACCGTGATCGTCAAGGACCAGGGCACGATCTTCCTCGGCGGACCGCCGCTGGTGAAGGCGGCCACCGGTGAGGTCGTGACCGCCGAGGAGCTCGGCGGCGGCGACGTGCACGCGCGGAAGTCGGGGGTCGTCGACCACCTCGCCGAGGACGACGCCCACGCGCTGGCGATCGTGCGGTCGATCGTCGCGACGCTGCCGATGGCCGGGGTGGGTTCGATGACCGGGGTGGGTTCGGCGGCAGGCCCGATCGAGGAGCCGCACGAGCCGCCCGAGTCGCTCTACGACGTCGTGCCGGCCGACACCCGCACGCCCTACGACGTCCGCGAAGTGATCCGCCGGGTCGTCGACGGCAGCCGCTTCCACGAGTTCAAGCGGCTCTACGGCGAGACCCTGGTCACCGGCTTCGCGAAGATCTGGGGTCACCCGGTCGGCATCGTCGCCAACAACGGCATCCTCTTCTCCGAGTCGGCGCTCAAGGGCGCACACTTCATCGAGCTGTGCAACCAGCGCAAGACCCCGATCGTCTTCCTGCAGAACATCACCGGCTTCATGGTCGGGCGGGAGTACGAGAACAACGGCATCGCCCGCGACGGCGCCAAGCTGGTCACGGCGGTGGCGTGCTCGGTGGTGCCGAAGTTCACGGTGGTGATCGGCGGCTCCTACGGCGCCGGCAACTACGGCATGTGCGGGCGCGCCTACGACCCGCGGTTCCTCTGGATGTGGCCCAACGCCCGAATCTCGGTGATGGGAGGCGAGCAGGCCGCGTCGGTGCTCGCGACCGTCCGACGCGACGGCCTGGAGGCGCGCGGCCAGTCCTGGACCGACGAGGACGAGGAGGCGTTCAAGGCGCCGATCCGCGACCAGTACGAACACCAGGGCTCGCCGTACTACTCGACCGCACGGCTCTGGGACGACGGCATCATCGACCCGGCCGACACCCGTCGCGTGCTCGGCATGGGCCTCGCCGTCGCCGCGAACGCGCCCGATCCCGGCGCCCTCCTACGGCATCTTCAGGATGTGATGTGGGCATGGTGATGATCGACTCTCTCCTGATCGCCAACCGTGGTGAGATCGCGCTGCGGGTGATGCGCACCGCGCGGCGGCATGGGCATCCGCACGGTCGCGATCCACACCGCGCTCGACGCCGACGCGCCGCACGTGCGCGCCGCCGACGCGACCGGCCGAGGTGCCGTCGTACCTGGACGTCGACGCGGTCGTCGACGCGGCTCGTCGCACCGGCGCCGTGGCGATCCATCCGGGCTACGGATTCCTCTCCGAGCGGGCCGAGTTCGCCCGCGCCGTCGAGAAGGCGGGCCTCACGTTGGTCGGTCCCTCGGCCGACGTGATGGAGCAGATGGGGCGCAAGGACGCAGCTCGCACGCTCGCGGTCGAGGCCGGCGTGCCGGTGGTGCCCTCGTGGCCGCACCACGACGCCGGGACCGCGCCGGACGACGCGGTGTTCCCGGTGCTGGTGAAGGCCGCGGCCGGCGGAGGCGGCAAGGGCATGCGGATCGTCCGGTCTGCCGAGGAGTACGCCGACGCGGTGGCCGCGGCCCGGCGGGAGTCGCTGGCGGCCTTCGGTGACGACACGCTCCTCGTGGAGAAGTACGTCGAGTCCGGGCGGCACATCGAGGTCCAGGTCCTCGCCGACGCCCACGGCCACGTGGTCCACCTGTTCGAGCGCGACTGCAGCACCCAGCGACGTCATCAGAAGGTGCTCGAGGAGGCGCCGGCACCGACGATCACTGCCGAGACCCGCGAGCTGGTCACCCGGTCGGCGGTGGCGATGGCCGGGCGGGTCGGCTACGAGAACGCCGGCACGGTGGAGTTCCTGCTCGACAACGCGACAGGCGAGGCCTACTTCCTGGAGATGAACACCCGGCTCCAGGTCGAGCACCCGGTCACCGAGCTGTCGGTGGAGATCGGCGGCGAGCGGCCCGACCTGGTCGAGCTGCAGCTGCGCGTGGCCGCTGGGGAGCCGCTGCCGTTCACCCAGGACGACGTCCGCCAGCGTGGGCACGCGATCGAGGCCCGGGTCTATGCCGAGGACAGCTTCGGTGGCTTCCTCCCCCAGGCCGGCACGGCCTCCCTGGTGCGCTGGTCGACGAACGCGCGCGTCGATCACGCCCTCGAGTCGGGCCAGGCCGTGAGCACCGCGTACGACCCGATGCTGGGCAAGGTGATCAGCCACGGCCCGGACCGGGAGTCCGCACGCCGAGCGCTGCTCGCGGCCCTCGACGAGACCGGCATCCTCGGGCTGACCACGAACATCGGCTTCCTGCGTGCGCTCGTCGCGAGCGAGGAGTTCCGCGACGCGACCATCGACACCGCGTGGCTCGACACCGCCGTGCTCGAGCGACCGTCGGCCGACGTCGCCCGGCTCGCCGTGGCCTGGGTCAGCGCGATGCTCGGGCAGTCCGGCGAGCCGCATCCGTTCCAGGCGGACGGCTGGCGCTCCGGCGGCCGCCCCGGCGCCGTACGTCGTCGCGCTCGACCGCACGGTCCGCGTCGACCGTGCCGGCGGCCGGGTCGACGACCGCGAGGTCCACCAGGTCTCCGCGGAGGACCACGTGCTCGTCCTCGAGGTCGACGGCAGCCGCGAGGTGTCGGTCGTGAACGTCCAGCCGCACACGCTCGAGGCGACCCACCGCGGTCAGCGGTTCGTCTTCGAGACGACCTGATCCGTTCGGAGACCACGGACCGGTCGCGGGCGACGGCACCCTGCTCGCTCCGATGCCCGGGCACCGTGCTCGCGGTCGACGTGACCGAGGGTGAGGCGGTCGTCGAGGGCCAGCGGCTCGGGGTCCTGGAGGCGATGAAGATGGAGCTGTCCCTGAAGGCGCCGTTCGACGGCACCGTGGCCGCGGTCGGCGCCGCGACGGGAGACCAGGTGCAGCTCGGGCAGCTGCTCTTCGAGGTGGAGGCGAAGGTTGATGGTTGAGCCCGCCGGCCCGGACGCCGAGCTCGTCGAGACGCCCGGCGACGCCTCGACAAGCTCGACGTCCGGCGAACGCGACGTCACGATCTACGAGGTCGGCCCGCGCGACGGGCTGCAGAACGAAGCCGGCATCGTGCCGCTCGAGGCCAAGGTCGAGTTCGTCCAGCGGCTGGTCGCGGCCGGCCTGCCGGTGGTCGAGGCGACCAGCTTCGTGCACCCGAAGTGGGTCCCGCAGCTCGCCGACGCCGCCGAGCTGATCGAGCGGTCTGGGTCCCGAGGGCCGCCGCCACCCGGTGCTGGTGCCCAACGAGCGCGGCCTGGACCGAGCGCTCGAGCTGGGTTGTGAGCACATCGCGATCTTCGGCAGCGCCACCGAGACGTTCGCGCAGCGCAACCTCAACCGCAGCCTCGACGAACAGTTCGCGATGTTCGAGCCGACGGTGGCGCGCGCACGTGCGGCCGGGCTGGACGTGCGGGCCTACGTGAGCATGTGCTGGGGCGACCCGTGGGAGGGCGCCGTCGCGGTCGACCAGGTGGTGTCGGTGGGCACGCGACTCTTCGAGCTCGGTGCCAGCCAGCTCTCGCTCGGCGACACGATCGGCGTCGGCACTCCCGGGGCCGTCGGCACGATGCTCGACGCGTTCAACGCTGCCGGCCTCCCCGACGACGTCCTGGCCGTGCACTTCCACGACACCTACGGCCAGGCACTTGCCAACGCCTACGCCGCGTGGCAGCACGGCGTCCGCACCTTCGATGCCAGCGCCGGCGGCCTCGGTGGCTGCCCGTACGCCGAGAGCGCCACCGGCAACCTCGCGACCGAGGACCTGGTCTGGATGTTCCGCGGCCTCGGCGTCGAGACCGGCGTCGACCTCGACGCCCTCGTCGCGACCAGCGTCTGGATGGCCGGCGTGCTCGGCCGACCGAGCCCGTCGCGTGTCGTCCAAGCGCTCA
Source organism: uncultured Actinomycetota bacterium (assembly GCA_963731485.1). Taxonomy (GTDB): domain Bacteria; phylum Actinomycetota; class Actinomycetes; order Propionibacteriales; family Nocardioidaceae; genus Marmoricola. The sequence goes on along the minus strand of CAVSVQ010000004.1, from coordinate 547,993 downwards.
CCTGACCTGGAGTACGCCGAGCGGGCACGTGCGTACGCCGGATCGACGCTGTGCGGGCAATTGGGTGCGACGGATCGACGCCGAGCGGGCACCTCGACGCAGCGGATGCGCGGTACCTGACGACCCGGTCGGGTGACCTACCGCCACGCAACTGGCCGCTCGCGGTGCTTGTCGTGCACGCAACAGCCCGCTCGCGGTGCTCGCGGGGTGCGGCACAATGCCCGCATGCCTCGCCGCGTCTTCTTGCACATCGGGACCCCGAAGAGCGGCACGTCGTACCTCCAGGAGAAGCTCGCGCTGAACCGGGACGTGATCAGTGCGCAGGGCCTGACCTACCCGAACACCCGCACCGGCAACCACTTCGAGGCGGCCCTCGACCTGATCCAGGAGCGCTGGGCCGGCCAGGGCGAGGTCGCTCGCGGCCAGTGGCCGGCGCTCGTCGGTGAGGTACGCAAGGCGCCGCGGGACGCCCTGATCAGCCACGAGATCCTGGCCGCAGCGCGCCCGGCGCAGATCGCGGAGGCGACCCGGGCCCTGGGCGATGCCGAGCTGCACCTGATCCTGACCGCGCGGGACCTGGCACGGCAGATCCCCGCGGAGTGGCAGGAGAACGTCAAGCATCGGGGGCGTCGTTCGTTCGCCAAGTTCATGTCGCTGGTCGCCAAGTCACGGCGGACCAACCCGGACATCTGGTTCTGGCGGGTCCAGTCCATCCCGGACGTGCTCACCCGATGGGGCAACGGACTCGCCCCGGAGCGGATCCACGTGGTCACCGTGCCGCAGCCGGGTGCTCCGCACGACCTGCTGTGGCAGCGGTTCGCCGGCGTCCTCGGGATCTCCGCGGACGGCGGATACGCCGATTCCACCGACTACAACCAGTCCCTCGGCATCGTCGAGGCGGCGGTCGTGCGAAGGCTCAACCGGCAGCTCGTCGGCAAGGGCATCCCCCGTGAGGTGTACGTCGACCTGGTCCGCGAGGTCATCGCGCGGGACACGCTCTCCCACCGCCCCGACCCGATCCGCGCCGTGCTGCCCGAACGCCGGTGGCCGTTCGTGGAGGAAGTGACCGCGGAGTGGCTGGAGTGGCTCGACGGGTCCGGGGTGGACGTCGTGGGTGACCTCGCCGAACTCCAGCCGGAGCATCCCGACTACACCGACGGGACCTGGATCCACCCCGACAAGCCACCCCTCGACCTGGTCGCAGAGGCGGCGATCGAGGCGCTCGCCGCCGTGATCGAGGACATCGCGCCGACCCACAAGTCCCCGGTACGCCGGATCGCGCGCCGGCTCCTGCGCGGGTGATCGTGGCCACCGGTGACGAGTACGCCGACCGCGTGCGCGCCTGGGCCGCCGAGCTCCGCGCGGGGTCGACCGCGACCTGGGCGGAGTTCGTCGCCGCTCCTCGTGTGGGAGCGCCCGCGGCGCTGGCCGGCCCAGTGCCCACGGCCGCGCAGCTCGAGCTGGTGCGGCGACTCGCGGCCACGGCCGACTCCGAGGACCTGCCCGACCGCGCCGGCCTTGCCGACCTGGTGCTCACGACCCCGGGCGTCGGTCGCGGTCTGGTCGACACCCCACTGCCGTGGCGCAGCGTCTCGCCGGACGCGACCCGCGGGCAGGTCGGCAGCCCGCCCGTCCCGCCCGAGGAGCTGCCCGCCGAGGAGCTCTTGCGCGTCTGCGCCGGCGTGCTGGTGCGACTGCTGGCTGACGAGCCGCGTGCCGACCCGCCGCCCGCCCGCCGCAGGTGGCGGCCGTGGCGTCGCAGCTTCACCCTGCTCGGAGCCCCGTCGACGGCCGAGCTGGTGCGCTCTGCCCTGTGGGCGCGAGGCCTGCGCGAGGGTGGGCCGCGCACGACCTGGTTCGTCCTCGGCGGGCCGTTGGAGGAGCTGATGGCACAGCGCTGGGCGGCCCGGGTGCGGGCCGGCGCCGGGCTGCGCTGGCAGCGGATGTGGCGCACGGCCGCCGCCCGCGACCGTCTCCCCCCGGGCATCGCCCTCCCGGTGATCGCCGGCCATCTCGCCGACGAGTTCGGTCCCGAGCGGGTCCACGTGGTCCTCGCCCCCGATGCGACCACGGCGCTCGCCCACGTCGCCGACGTCCTCGGAGTCGCAGCGGGCGACGTGGACGACCGTCACGACGTCCTGGCCACCGACCTGCTGCGCCGGGTGAACCCGATGCTGACCATGGCGGTCGGCGACGAGGTTCGCCGGGAGCTGGTCGCCCGGGTCTGGCCCGAGATCGCCTCCGGGGAGGAGTCCGGCCCGCTCGCGGCGCCGGCCGCGCAGCTGGACTGGGCGGTCGCGACCGGCGAGCGGACGGCCGCCGCGCTCGCCGGTGCTCGCTACGCTGTCCACGGCGACCAGGCCCTGGTGGTGCCGACCCGCCGGCCCGGCGTACGACGCGCTCCGGACCCTGACGACGTGCTGGCACACGCGCTCCTCGTCCTCGGACGCGCGTGGCGGCGCAGCACGCAGCGCCCGCACCGAGAGGGGGGTGAGCCCCGATGGCCCGCACCGTGATCGTGCACGTGGGCGCCCCGAAGACCGGCACCTCCTTCGTCCAGGACCTGTTGTTCAACACGCGCGACGAGCTGGCCCGGCGCGGCATCCTCTACCCGGCGGCACGGTTCGACGCCCACTTCCTCGCGGCCCTCGACCTGATGCAGTTGACCTGGGGCGGGCTCGAGCGCGAGGCCGTCGGCGCGTGGGACCGGCTGGCCGCCGAGGTCCGTGCCTGGTCCGGGACCGCCATCGTCAGCCACGAGATCCTGGCGACCGCGTCGCGGGCGCATGTCGCGCGCGCCCTGGAGTCGCTGTCCACCGGTGACACCCAGATCCACGTGGCCCTGTCGGCGCGCGACCTGGTGCGGCAGATCCCGGCGGAGTGGCAGGAGAACGTCAAGCACCGGCGCACCACGACGTACGCCGAGTTCCTGGCCGACTTGCAGGACCCGAGCAGGCAGCGAGGGGTCGCGTCGTGGTTCTGGGGAGTCCAGGAGGTACCCGACATCCTCGATCGATGGGGCGGCGACGCTCCCGCGCGAGCAGGTGCACCTGGTCACCGTCCCGCCGGCCGGCTCGCCGCCCGACCTGCTGTGGCGGCGTTTCGCGCGGCGTGCTCGGGCTCGACCCCGACGAGTTCTCCCTCGGGACGAGGTGCGCACCAACCCCTCGCTCGGAGTGGCCGAAGCGGCCGTCGTCCGCCGACTCAACGAGCAGATCGCCGAGTTGGTGCCCAACCACCACTACCGCGCCCTTGTGCGCGAGGCCCTGGTCCACCGGGACCTGTCCCTCGACCGGCGCTCGGCCCGGCTCTCGGTGCCGCCGGACGTGTGGGACTGGGCCGCTGATCTCTCAGCCGGCAGTGGGTCACCGACCTCGCGCTGCGCGGCTACGACGTCGTCGGCGACCTCGACGACCTGCTGCCGGCCGAGGCGCTGCCGTTCGTCGACCCCGACCACATCGGTCCCGAGGAGCTCGGCGAGACCACCTTGCGCGCGCTCACCGTGATGACGGTCGAGGGCGCCCGCCTGCGCGACCGCGAGGTCGAGCTGCATGCGCGACATCGACGAGCTGCATCGCCAAGCTCGACGCCGCGCACTCGACGCCGATCTACAAGGCCAAGGAGCGCTTCGTCGCGAAGGCCGGCACCAGCCGGGTCGCGCGCATCGGGCTCGCCGCCTACCGCCGCCTGCGGGGCAGGAACTCGCGGTCGACGTAGCGGCCGATCCTCCAGGTGACGAACGCATCGGTGCCGGCGCCGACGACCCCGCCGACGACGGGCACGCGACGCCCGATGGTCGCGGCCAGGCGCTTCCCGGTCGCGCGGGTCACCAGCTCCGCGGCAACCTCGGTCCGCCGAGCAGCCGGTCGAGTGTCGGGTCGTGGTACGCCGCCGCCGCGATCTCCATCGGGGTGCCCGGGAGCGTGCGCTGCGGTGACCATCTTCAAGATGCGCTCCTCGCCGAGGAGGCAGGCCAGGATCGCGTCGCGGGTGCGCGGGTCGGACAGGTCGTAGCCACGCAGGTGCGCGATGCCTGCGACCATCCGGCACTGGATCAGCGCCAGGCCGGAGAGGTTCACCGGCACGGTCACCGCGAGGGTGACCAGGCCGCCGATGTTGGTGACGAAGCCCTGCGCGCCGGCGTACCGGACGTGGTTCTCGATCACCTCGTGGATCGCGCGCTCGACGTCCCCGCCCTGCTCGTGCAGCTGCTTGTCGGCGGCCGATGCCGCGCTGGGCAGCGGTCCGACCCCGGTGATCGCCTTGTCCAGGGCCTGGTGCACGAACGACGAGGTCAAGCCGGGGGCCAGGTTGGTGACCCTGGGGGCCAAGGCCGCGCCCACGCGCTTGGTGAAGCTCATGGGCGCCAGCCTAGGCCGCACCGGAAGGTCGTTCCGGCCGCGTCCGACGCAAGGAGCCGTCGAGACCGCAGCCCGGAGGATGTTGGATGGGCACCATGCCGATCGATCCGGGTCCCACGCGCTGGCGGTTGCCGTTGCCGGCCCGACGCGACCACGACCTGGTGGCCAGCGGAGGCGACCTCGAGCCGAGCACGTTGCTGGCGGCCTACCGGCGCGGCCTGTTCCCGATGCCCGCCGAGCTGGACTCCGCGGAGATCTGCTGGTGGTCCCCGGTCCGGCGCGGGATCCTCCCGCTGGACGGCCTCGGGTCTCCCGGTCGCTGCGGGCCTCCGTGCGTCGCTACGAGGTGCGGGTCGACACTGCGTTCGGCGCCGTCGTCGAGGCCTGCGCGGACCCGGGGCGCGAGGCGCGCTGGATCAACGACGCCGTGGTCGCGGCTACACCCGGCTGCACGACCTCGGCTGGGCGCACTCGGTCGAGACCTGGCACGACGGCCGGCTGGTCGGCGGGCTGTACGGCGTCGCGATCGGCGGCCTGTTCGCCGGTGAGTCGATGTTCTCCCACGCGACCGACGCCTCGAAGGTCGCGCTGGTCCACCTGGTCGACCTGCTCACCGACGAGCACGCCGCGGACCGGCTCCTCGACACCCAGTGGCAGACCCCGCACCTGGCGTCACTGGGCGTCGTGGAGATCCCCAGGCCGGAGTACCTGCGCCGCCTCGAAGTGGCACTGGAGCTGCCGCTGCCGACCCGAATTCACGAGCCAATTCGGATAGTCCGGCACGATCCGGTCGTCGAGAGGCCGATGGATGAGCAGAAACGTGCCGGACTATCCGCCTCTTTCACGGTGACCTCACACCTCTCCCGGGTCGTCTCCGCCGGTCACCAGCTCGCGGCCGGCAGCGTGCCACTCCAGGAGCCCTCCGTCGAGGTTCACCGCGTCGCGTCCCTGGGCGACCAGGTACTGCACGGCCTGGGCGGATCGAGCGCCCACGTGGCACACGACGAGCAGCTGGTCGTCGGCCGGCAGCTCGTCGAGGCGCTGCGGCAGCTCCATGAGCGGGACGTGCAGGGCCCCGGCGACGTGCGCCGTGGGCCCACTCGTGCGGCTCGCGCACGTCGAGCACCGTCACGCCCTCGGGCAGCGGGGTGGGCACCTGGCCCACGGACACGGAGGGGATCGGCATGCCCGGCACGCTACTTCAGCAGCTTCGACATCCGGCGGTCGGCCAGTGGCTTGCCGCCGGTCTGGCAGGTGGCGCAGTACTGCAGGCTAGGAGTCGGCGAAGGACACCTCGCGCACGACGTCGCCACACACCGGGCACGTCTCGCCGGTGCGGCCGTGGACCGCCATGGTGCGACTTCTTCTCACCCTTGAGCTCGCTGGCCGGGCAGTCCGCTCGAGCGCGCGACCGCGTCGGCCAGCACCGTGCGGATCGCGTCGTACAGCGTCTGCAGCTCGATCGTCGGTGAGGCTGTTGGCCGGCTTGAACGGCGACATCCTGGCGGCGTGCAGCAGCTCGTCGGAGTAGGCGTTGCCGATGCCGGCGATGTTGCCCTGGCTGCGCAGCACGCCCTTGATCTGGGCGCGCCCGGCAGCGCTCGCAGGATGTCGCGCGAGCACCTCGATGGTGAACGCGTCGTCGAGCGGGTCCGGTCCGAGCCGGGCGATGCCCTCGACGTCGGCCGGGTCGCGGACGACGTACAACGCGAGGCTCTTGCGGGTGCCCGCCTCGGTGACGTCGAGGCCGCTGCCGTTGTCGAGGACGATCCGCGCCGCCAGCGGGGACTTGCGTTGGGGCGCGCGGGCAGCTGGGGCACCTCGTCCTTCCACCGGATCCACCCGGCCCTGGCGAGGTGCAGCACGAGGTGGGTGCCGGAGACGTCGATGTCGAGGAACTTGCCGTGCCGGGTGACCCCGTCGACCAGCCCGCCGGTCAGAGCGGTGACCGGGCGGGTCGTAGGTCTTCAGGCAGCTGAACGCCACCATGTCGACGCGGACGATCGCGCGGTCGCGCGAGCCGGCCGTCGAGGTCCCGGGCCAGCGCTTCCACCTCGGGCAGCTCGGGCATGGGGAAACCGTACCGACTGGCCCGATCTCTCACCGTTTCGTGGAATCTGCGCGCACAATCGACTCATGACCGCCGTCTCGCCCGTGCCCGACGGCGTCGAGTACTTCCTCGACGCCCGGGGCGACGAGCGCGCCCTGCGGATCCGCTGGCACGACGAGGCCGACGTGGTGGTGCTCTCGATGTGGCGGGGCCGGGAGTGCGTCGCGAGCTTCCGGCTCGCGGTCGAGGAGGTCCCCGACGTGATCGCGGCGCTGCGCCAGGGCCTGGACCGCGCGTACGCCGGAGCGCGGTCCGCTACGACACGCTAGTCGAATCTAAGGGATCGGCAATACAGGCCGATACCGTCTGATCGTGGACCCGATCCGGAACCCGTACGCCCCCGGAGCCGGTCAGCGACCGCCCGAGCTGGCCGGCCGCGACCAGGAGCTCAGTGGTTTCGACGTCGTCCTCGAGCGAGTCGCCCGCGGACGGCCCGAGCGCTCGATGGTGCTCACGGGCCTGCGCGGTGTCGGCAAGACGGTGCTGCTCAACACCCTCCGCTCGGCCGCCGTGCGCCGGCAGTGGGGCACCGGCAAGCTCGAGGCACGCCCGGACCAGTCCCTGCGCCGACCGCTGGCGAGCGCGTTGCACCAGGCGGTCCGCGAGCTCGGGCATCCGCAGTCCGAGGGCGCGCAGCAGGTGCTCGGGGTGGTCAAGGCGTTCGCCCAGCGCGACGCGGCGCCGGGTACCAAGCTGCGCGACCGGTGGAACCCCGGCATCGACGTCCCGGCCGCCCAGGGCCGCGCCGACTCCGGCGACATCGAGATCGATCTCGTCGAGCTGCTCACCGACGTCGGCGGGCTCGCCGCCGACCTCGGTGCCGGGGTCGGCGTCTTCGTCGACGAGATGCAGGACCTCGGTCCCGACGACGTCTCGGCGCTCTGCGCGGCCTGCCACGAGATCAGCCAGGCCGGCCTCCCCGTGATCGTCGTCGGCGCCGGGCTGCCACACCTTCCGGCGGTGCTGTCGGCCAGCAAGTCCTACTCCGAGCGGCTGTTCCGCTACCAGCGCATCGACCGGCTCTCGCGCGAGGCGGCCGACCAGGCCCTGGTGGCGCCGGCCCGCGACGAGGGCGCGACCTACGACGACGACGCGCTGGCCGCGATGTACGCCGCAACCGGTGGCTACCCCTATTTCGTCCAGGCCTACGGCAAGGCGGTCTGGGACGTCGCGCCGAGCTCGCCGATCACCGCGGCCGATGTCGCGGTCGCGTCGCCCGAGGCGGAGGCCGAGCTTGCGGTGGGCTTCTTCGGCAGCCGCTTCGAGCGCGCGACCCCGGGGGAGCGGGAGTACCTCCGGGCGATGGCCGACACGGCCGTGACACTGCAGGAGAGCGGGGCCGACCTCGACGCCGAGTGGGACGCCGCGGGCGGCTCGGTCCCGACCGCCGACGTCGCCGCGACCCTCGGCAAGAAGCCGCAGTCCCTCTCCCCGGCCCGGGACGCGCTCCTGAAGAAGGGCCTGATCTACTCCGGCGAGCGCGGGCGCATTGCCTTCACCGTGCCGCACTTCGGGAAGTACCTGCTCGGCCAGGGCTGACGGGTCACCGCTCCGGCCGGCCCAGGAAGATCCACAGCAGCCCGCCCAGCACGTTGCCGAGCACGAGCAGCACGATCCAGGTGACCCGGTTGAACAGGCGCATGTCCACCTCGTCGGTCCGGGAGAAGTCGACCAGGCAGTAGATCCAGAACGCGATCGCGATCGCGCTCACGGCCAGGTTCGCGGTGGTCATCGATTCCTCCGGGTCCTTCGAGACGACGGCTGTGGGATCCAGTCTGCCCATCGCGGCCGCTCGATCGGACCGGGCGCCGACACCATGGGTCGACGGAGTGCACGTCGCAGGTCGCATCTCGGTGGCGCGACGCACGGACGACCTCCCGGCCCGGACCCGCCTCGCCGTGGACAATGGCGCCATGGCGCAGCGCAGGCCGCAGGTGGTGGCCCACCGCGGGTCCAGCGCGACCAAGGCCGAGCACACGCTCGGCGCGTACGTCACAGCGCTCGACGAGGGTGCCGAGGCGCTCGAGTGTGACGTCCGGCTGACCGCCGACGGCCACCTGGTCTGCGTCCACGACCGCGACCTGCGGCGTACGGCGAACAAGCACGGTGTGGTGTCCACCATGGAGCTCGCCGAGCTCGAGCAGCTCGACTTCGCCAGCTGGAAGCAGCCGTGGGCCGACCTCGACGACGAGGCGCCCGAGATGGACCCCGAGCTCGGCAAGGTGCTGACGTTGCGCCGGCTCCTGGAGACGGTCGCGGACTATCCGCGCCGCGTCGAGCTGGCCATCGAGACCAAGCACCCGACCCGGTACGCCGGTCTGGTCGAGCGCCGGCTGGTCGAGGCTGCTCGACGAGTTCGGCTGGGCCGGTGCCGGCTCGCCGGCCCGGGTGATGAGCTTCTCCTGGGTCGCACTGCGCCGGATCCGCCGGCTCGCTCCCGAGCTGCCGCTCGTGCACCTGATGGACTCACCGCTGGCCTGGGCGAGCTCGCGCCCGTTCGCCGAGCCGGACTGGATCGCCGGCCCGGGCATCGAGCTGCTGCGCAAGCATCCCGAGCTGATCCGGCGGATCCGGAAGGCGGGGACGGCAGGTGCACGTGTGGACGGTCAACTCGAGCGTGGACCTGGACCTCTGCCTCCAGCTCGACGTCGCTGCCGTGATCACCGACCAGCCCGGGGTGATCCTCGACTACTTGACGACTCGGGGTTTGTGACGGCGCTCTCCGGGGCATGGTGCACCGCAACGGGTGGGGGCCCTACCACGACGAGGTCTGCGAATGACGCCAGAGATCGCGACGCCACTGGACGGACCTGTGTCGATGAACCTCCCGTTCTCACCCCGGAGCGCCGCCCGGGTCCGTGCGGCGCTCGAGGGCTGGCTCGACCACCGTGGCTCGACGCGCCGAGATCGTCGACGACGCGCGGCTGGTCGCGTCCGAGCTGGTCGGCAACGCGGTGCGGCACGCTTCACCGCTGGGCAACGGCACCATGCTGGTCCGATGGGAGGCGCAGGACTCCCTCCTCGCCCTCTCGGTGTGCGACGGCGGTGGGGCCGGCGACCCGGTGCTCGTGGAGGCCTCGCCGGACGACCTCGGCGGCCGCGGCCTCGCGATCGTCGACGCCCTCAGCTCGACCTGGTGGGTCGAGCGCGCGAGCCACCTGCACACGGTGCACGTCCGGCTCGCGCTCGACTGATCCGCGACGCCGACGCGTTGGGCTCGTGGCCGGCTCGACCCTCTAGCCTTCGCGCATGGGCAAGAAGTCACGCACCAAGGCACGCCAGCTCGGCCAGGCAGTCGACGACGCTCCGCGCGCCGCGGGCGAGGTCGGCCCACGTGAGCCGTGCCCGCTGCGGCTCCGGCCGCCGCTACAAGGCCTGCCACGGCAGTCCCGGCGGCGCCCCTCGCCGCCTGGTCGGCCCGCCCGTTCGCCGGTCTCGCCGGCGAGTGCGACCTGATCGCGATGCGCGAGTTCGTGCCGGCGGCCACCGCGCCGGTCACCCTCGATCGGCGCCGACCGGGACGTCCTGCTCTGCACCCTGCTGCCCGGCGCCGCGCCCGCGCTGGTGCGCGAGACGGCGCGATCTGGCTCGGCCTGCAGGTCCAGCACGCGTACGGCGACCCGAGCCGCGACCTCGCCGCCGTCCTGCGAGGCCGCGCTCGAGGCCGAGCCCGGGAACGTCGTCGGCCTCACCGTCGGACCCGGGCGACGGGCCGCGGCTGCAGGACCTGGTCGAGGGCGACCTCGAGGTCACGGTGCACGACGGCTTCGGGTTCTGGACCGACGACGTCGACGACGCAGGACGGCAGCGTGGCGGCCGCGCTCGAGCAGGCCAACGCGGTCGCCGCTCCGACTGCACGCCTCGGTGGGGTCGAGGCGGCGTACTGGACCTCGACCGGCGAGCGCGAGTTCCTCCGCTGGGTACGGCCCGAGGACGAGAACGCGCTCCTCGACGCCCTCGCCCGGCTGCACGCCGTCCCACGAGGACCACCTCGTCGACGGAGCCCGCCTGATCGGGATGTTCCGCGCCCACGGTGTGCTCGTCCCGGTCTGGGACCTGCCTCCCGGCACCGGCCCGGAGCCGCTGGTCGACCCGGCCGCCGAATTCGACCGCCGGCTCGCCGAGACGTTGGCGGACCCCCGCCCGTTGCACACCGCCGAGCGGGCCGCCCGCAGCGGGCTGACCAGCCGCCAGATCACGATCCGGTAGGCGGATTTGCGCCAGCCGCCGGTGGCGGCTTGTCCGGAATGCGTGGCGTGATCTATGGTTCATTCGCCCGGTCGGCGTTGCATCCCCCGTCAACACCGACCGGGCTTTGCCTTTCCTTTGCTTTCCGGACGACGGTTCCGATGTGCGACCTCAGTCGCGGCTGACCGGGCAGCTCATGCAGCGCGGCCCGCCACGACCGGACCCCAGCTCGGACCCGGCGATCGCGATCACCTCGATCCCGGCCTGCTCCAGTCGGGCGTTGGTCTCCACGTTGCGCTCGTAGGCAACGGCGAGCCGAGGAGCCAGGGCGAGCGTGTTGTTGCCGTCGTCCCACTGCTCGCGCTCGGCGGTGACCGGATCGAGTCCGGTGTCGATCTGGTGCAGGGTGTCGATCTCCATCGCCGTCGCCGCCGCGACCAGGAACGGCTCGGGCGCCGCGACGTCGAGGACTCCGGGCTCGGGCTGGGTGACCGTGATCGCCTGGAGATGGTCGGCGACGTTGGGGTACATCACGATCTTGTCGACGTCGACCATCGTGCACACCGTGTCCAGGTGCATGGTCGCGCGTTCTTGCGCGATCGGGACGGCGAGCACGGTGCGCGCCAGGCCGCCCTCGAAGAGCTGGCGGGCCAGTCGCTCGACACCCGCGGGCGTCGTCCGCTCGCCGACGCCGACGGCGACCACGCCCGGCGCGAGCAGCAGGACGTCGCCGCCCTCGACGTGCTCGTGGTGGGCGCCGTGGATCCGCTGGGTGCCGGCGAAACGCGGGTGCTCGGCGTAGATCAGGTCGGTCAGCTGGGTTTCGCGCACCCGCGCCGGCATCGCCAGCGAGGTGATCGCGACCCGGTCGCCGATCCAGACGCTGGAGTCGCGGGTGAACAGCAGGTTGGGCAACGGCTCGATCAGGAAGTCGTCATGGGCGAGCAGCGAGGTGACCAGTCCGAAGCCGCCCCGCACCTCGTCGTTGCGCAGCCCGGCGGTCAGGACCCTCGCCAGCGCTTCGGGGGAGTGCTCGGACAGGGACCTGCGCAGGTGGTCGCGCAGGGTGTCGCCGAGGTGCAGGGAGTCGAGCACGTCGTCGATCGCGCGCGCCCGGGCCTCGGGTCGAGGCGAGGGTCTCGACCAGGAGGTCGACCAGGTAGAGCACCTCGACGTCGCGATCGCGCAGCGCCTGCGCGAACGCGTCGTGCTCCTCCTGGGCCCGGCCGACCCAGGGGATGCCGTCGAAGAGCAGCTTGTCGTTGTTGCGCGGGGTCAGCCGCTTCAGCTCCGGCCCCGGCCGGTGCAGCAGCACCGTCCGCAGCCGGCCGACCTCGCTACTTGCTCCCAGTGCCATGGACGGGAGCCTAGATGGTCACGACGCCCCGAGGACCCGGCAGGCACGGGCCACGATGTCGCAGCGCAGGTTCTCCGGGGTGCGGGGTGGTGGGCGTCGCGTGCCGGCGTTCGCGGGGGGTGCTGATCCGAGCGTCATGGTGGACCGCCTTTCGTCCCTGTGGCGCCCCATCGGGGCAGGCGGTTGTCAGCCCCAGAACAGCTCGTACGCCGTCAACGCAGCGAGCGCGAGACAGACCGTCGCCCCGATGTAGTGGATCAGCGACAGCCGGACGTGGCGCAGCAGGAACCGACCGGCGACGACGGCCAGCCCCGAGACCGTGAGCAGGGCGCCCCAGGCCCCGACGAAGACGGCGAGCGGGTCGTCGTACTTCCCGACCAGGCTGATCGTGAGCAGCTGCGACAGGTCGCCCCACTCGGCGGCGAAGAGCACCAGGAACGACGCGATCACCGCGCCGATCCCCGTCCTGCGAGTGGCCGCCTTGGCGGCGAACGCCGCCTCGGACTCCCGCTCGTCGGCATCGGCATCTGGTGCCTCGCGCACGAGGATCAGGGCGCCGGCGAGGAAGATCAGCCCGGCGATGCCGTGCACGAGGTCGCTCGGCAGGAACGTGACCGCCTTCCCCAGGGTGACCGCGATCAGGGTCTGCACGAGGAACGCGAGCCCGACGCCGGTCCACACCAGGACCCCGCGATAGCGGGTGGACAGCACCAGTGCGGCGATGAAGGTCTTGTCCGGGAGCTCGACCAGGAAGATCGACCCGAAGGTCAGGGCGACGACGGTCAGGCTCACCGGTCCAACCTACGAGGAGGCCGCGACAGGCGGAGACCCGGACCGCGCCGCTAGTCCGCCCGGAACGGGTCGGCCGGGTAGACGCCGAGGATCTTCACGTCGGTGGTGAAGAAGGCCAGCTCCTCCAGCGCGTTCTTCAGGCCCGGGTCGTCGGGGTGGCCGTCGACCTCGGCGAGGAACTGGGTGGCGGCGAAGTGTCCGCCGACCATGTAGCTCTCCAGCTTGGTCATGTTCACACTGTTCGTGGCGAAGCCGCCGAGCGCCTTGTAGAGCGCGGCCGGCAGGTTGCGCACGTTGAAGATGAAGCTGGTGACGACCGGGCCGTTGCCGTGCGGTGCCTTCTCGAACTCTCGGCTGAGCACGACGAAGCGGGTGGTGTTGTCCTCCTCGTCCTCCACGTCGCGGGCGAGGATCTGCAGCCCGTAGATCTCGGCGGCGAGCGGCGGCGCGATCGCGGCCTGGGTGACGTCGGCGGCTTCCGCGACCTCGCGGGCGGCTCCGGCGGTGTCGCCCGCGATGATCGGCACGAGTCCGTGCTCGCGGATGATCCGACGGCACTGTCCCAGCGCGTGCACATGGCTGTGCACCGTCTTGATCGTGTCCATGGTGGCGCCCGCCGGCGCCATCACGTGGAACTGGATCCGCAGGAAGTGCTCAGCGATGATGTGCAGGTTCGAGGCCGGCAGGAAGTGGTGGATGTCGGCGACCCGGCCGGCGATGGAGTTGTCGATCGGGATCATCGCGAGCTCGGCCTCGCGAGTCTCCACGACGGCGAAGACGTCCTCGAACGACGCGCACGGCACGGCCTCCCAGTCGGGGTAGTGCTGCTTGCACACCATGTGGGAGTTCGAGCCGGGCTCGCCCTGGTAGGCGATTCGTCGTGCGGTCACCTCAGAATCTTGACATCTGCGGCGTCGGACGCGGCGTTGTGCGCGTCGGGTTGAGACCGACGGTGCCTAGGCTCGCTTGGTGACCACCGCCGTCTCCGTCCTCGCGCTCCTCGTGGCGCTCGCCGCCCTCGGCGTGGTGCTGGCTGACCGGTTCACCCGTCGAGCGCCCGACGAGACCGACCTCCCGGTGGACACCCGGGCGCTCCGCCAGGAAGTCGCCGCACTGCGCGGCGAGGCCGCGACGGCCCTCAAGCACCTGGCCGTCGTCCGGTACGACGCGTTCGGCACCGGCCATGACGGAGGGGTCGGCGGGAAGCTGTCCTGGTCACTGGCGATCCTGGACGACCACGGGGACGGAGCGGTGCTCACCGCGATCCACGGGCGCAACGAGGCGCGCGCCTACGCGAAGTCGATCGCCGGCTGGACCTGCGAGCAGCCGCTCTCCCCGGAGGAGGAGCAGGCGCTCACCCACGCGAGGCGTCACTGACGGTCAGCCCCGGACCGCCGAGGCGTCAGTTCTTACCACCCCCGGACCGCCGAGGCGTCACTTCTTGCCACTGGTGGACCGCCGAGGCGTCACTTCTTGTCCCGCCCGGACCGCTGAAGCGTGGGTACTTGCTGCGACGCAGCAAGCACTTCGTGACGCCTCGACATGTTGGGTCGGGAAGGAAGTGACGTCTCGACATGTTGGGTCGGGCAGGAAGTGACGTCTCGGCGGGCTGGGGTGGGCAGGAAGTGACGCCTCGGCGATCAGGCGGCCGGGGTCAGCCAGAACACCGGGATCACGCGGTCGGTGCGCTCGGCGTACTTGGCGTAGTTCGGCCAGGTCTCCACCATGTGCTCCCAGGCGGCCGCTCGCTCGTCGCCGGCCAGCTCGCGGGGGACGGCATCGTGGGTGCGGCCGTCGACCATCACGGTGACCCGGTCGGCCGAGCGCGACGTTCAGCACCCAGACCGGCGGCTTCCGCTCGCCGAAGTTCGAGCCGGCGATGAGGTGGCCCTCGCGGTACGGGACGCACAGCATCGGCGTCGACCGCGCCACTCCGGACTTCCGCCCGAGCACCGTGAGCATCATGCTCGGCAGACCGGCGATGCGCAGCAGCGACCACTGTCCCTTGGTGACGCGCTGGAGGAGCTTGTCGAGCGCGGTGATCTGGCGGAGGAACCGCGGCAACCAGGACAGGCCACCCAGCCAGATCGCCACCGGGGTCAGCTTGTTGCGCCATGGCGAGCGATTGTGACAGCCGTCGGCGGTCGCGCCGGGCTCAGCGCGGGACGCGGACCAGCAGGCGGCCGTGGATGCACTCCGCGCGCAGCTCCTTGCCCGGCGCGAGCAGGTCGCCGTCGAGCTGCCGCGGGGCCTGGCTCTGCGTGCGCACGATGACCTCTCGGCCGCGTCATCCGGGTGATCGTCTCGTCGGTGCGCCTGTTCCTGGTCAGCACCCGGGCCGCGAGCGGGAGCCAGGACAGGAACCGCCGCGGGTAGAGCAGCACCACGTCGATCAGGCCGTCGTCGATCACGGCGTCCGGGATCAGCGGCATCCCGGCCTGGAGATGGCCGACGTTGCCGATCACGAGGGTGCGCGCACGGTGCCGGGTGAACGGACCGCCGTCGACGGAGACCTCCACCCGGATCGCGGGGAACATCAGCGCCTTGAGCGCCGACCAGACGTAGGCGAGCCAGCCGACCTTCTTCTTGAAGCTCTCGTTGACGCCCTCCATGATCGCGGCGTCGAAGCCCATCCCGGCCATCACCAGGAAGGTCGCGTCCTCCATCTCGTCGCCGGTGACCCGGACCATGTCGATCGCCCGGTCCTGGCCGTTGAGCCCGACGTCGACCGCCGCCCGCAGGTAGAGCGGGATGGAGAGGTTGCGCGCCAGCAGGTTGCCGGTCCCGGCCGGGACGATCCCGACCGGTACGCCGGTGCCGGCGAGCTCCTCGCAGACCGCCCGGATCGTGCCGTCGCCTCCGATCGCGAGCACCAGATCGGCGCCGGACACCGCGGCCTCGTGCGCCATCTGGTAGCCGGTGTCCTCGACCGTGGTCTCCCACCAGGTCGACCTGCTCCCAGCCGGACTCGCAGCGCCATCTTGCTCCACCATCGCCCGGAAGCCGGCCGGGTCGTCGACCTTGACCGGGTTGAGGATCGCGGCCACCCGTCGCTCGGCGGCGGGATCGCCTCGGGCAGCGGCTCGAGGATCCCGGGCGATCGACCGAGGCTGGGGGTCGAAGGCGACCAGGCGTGAACAGCGTGATCGCGATGCCGAGCAGGAACGCCGCCGACCACGTCGGAGGTGTAGTGCACGCCCGAGCAGGACCCGGTCGGCGCCGACCAGCGAGGGCGACCAGGAGCGCGGCGCCGATCACCAGCCGGCGCAGCGCACGGCGCCGGACCAGCATGGCGGCGAGCACGACCGCGACGCCCACTGCCGCCGCGATCTCGGCCGCGTGGCCCGACGGGAACGGCCAGCCGCCGACGTGGTCGATCGGCTCGGCCCAGTGCGGGCGCGGGCGCTCGAGGAGCTCCTTGAGCAAGAGTAGCGCCCGCGCGCGACGCCGAGCACGAGCACGGTCCAGATCGCGGCCCGCCGGTAGCCCTTGACGGCGAGGGCGACGCGCGGCGACCAGGCCGGCGGCTGCAGACGTAGTTCGGCTGGGATCGCGGTCGCGACCTCCGGCAGGCAGTGTCGCATCCACCGTGGTCGGCGGTGAACCGGAACGGGCGGCCGTGCGAGGTGCGGTCGAGGTCGACCAGCGGGCCCCAGTCGTTCCCGACCAGCACCGCGAGCACGACGAACAGGCCCGGTGCACAGCAGTGCCCAGGCCAGGGCCGTCCAGCGCCCGCGGGGGGTGTCGATCACGGCGAGGATTATGCCCCGGCGCGACCGCGCGACCGCCGAGGCGGTCGGGTCAGAGCGATCCGAGGATGCGCTGCCGCTGCGCCTGGTACTCCTCGTCGGTGACCTTCGCCTCGCGCGTGCGAGCCGCTCGAGCTCCGCCGAGGCGCGTAGAGACATCCGCCGGTGTCGTGGGGGCGGCGTCCTCGCGTGCGTCCGCGCCGGAGATCCGCTCGAGACGGGCGAGTCCCAGTCGATCTCCATCGACGTCGGCTTTTCCGGTCCGACGACCAGGCGCCCGGAACCCGTTGCCGACCCGCAGTGACCCCATCGCGGTGAACGGGACGGTCGCCTTCTTGGTCACCTCGTACGCCGCCAGCCCCGTCGTCGCGTCGGGCTCGACGTGCAGCTCGAAGCTCATCCGTGGCCGTTCGTTGACGAACGTGCCGGTCTCCCGAACCGACCGGATCCAGATGGTGGCCGGCACTGCGGGCACCCCGATCGCGTCCGCAGCGGCGGACGCACCGGCACCGGTGAGGTACATCAGCACGCTGATCACCACGATGAGGAGGTCGAAACCACCGACGGCGATCGGGAGCCAGCGCCACGACGACATGCGCGGCATCGATCCCGATGTCGAACAGTCCCACGGCCAACGAGGGGAGTCCGATGGCCAGCATCAGCAGGGTTCCGAGCGCGAACGTCCGTCCGTCGACGACCGGGCTGCTGTCCCGTGCGCCACCGACGAGGCCCGCGTTGCGCATCTTCTGCTCCGCACGCAGCTCTTCGACGCGCTTGGCGTGCGCGCGGCCGACCAGGCCCAGCACCATCCAGAGACAGACCGACTCCGATCAGGCCCGGGACGCCGAACCCGACTCCGAGACCAACCGTGACCACGCCCAGTGCGGCGAGCTTCATGGGACCCGACGCTACAACTCGGTCGGCGCCGCCGTCCGGTGTTCGACCCGGAGCGTGATCACGGTGCCGCCCCCTTCGCCGGGCTGCGCCCGCAATGTCCCACCCATCCGCTGGGCCAGGCGCTGGGCGATCGAGAGTCCCAGGCCGGTGCCGACGTCGCGGTGGGCGGCGTACCGCTCGCGCAGGTAGCCCCGATCGAAGGCGCGCTCGTGGTCGCCCGGCTCGAGACCCGGTCCGGTGTCGGTCACCGAGATCGCCGTCGCGGCGTCTTCCTGGTCGACCCTCAGCTGGACGCGGCCGCCGCTCGGGCGTGGCGCGCATGGCGTTCTCCACCAGTCCGTCGAGCAGCTGGCGGATCCGCATCGCGTCGCCGGTGAACGGCTGCAGATCGTCTGGGAGGGCGACCGTCAGCGTGATCGCGTGGGCGGTCGCGGTCGCGCGCCAGGCGGCCGCGGCCTGATCGATCACGTCTGCGACGTCGACCTGGCCCGGCTGGAGCCGGAAGTCGTCCGCCTCCAGGCGCGCCAGCGCCAGCAGGTCGGTGATGAAGCTCGCGAGCCGCCGGTCTCCGCGTGTCAGGGTCGCTCCGACCTCGGCGACGTCTCCAGCCGGGATCGCACCGTCGCGAAGTGCCTCCGCGTACCCGCGCAGCGCAGTCAGGGGCGTGCGGAGGTCGTGCGAGATCGAGAGCAGGAACTCGCGCTGGCGCACCTCGCTGCTGGCCAGTGCGACGTCCAGGCGGGTGAGGGCGGCGCTCATCTCGTCGACCTCGCGCAGGCCGCACGGTGCTCGGCTCCGGGAGGCCGCGCTCACCGCCGGCCAGGCGATGGGCGCGGTCGGCGGCCTCGCGGACGCGCCCGGACATGCGGCGCGCGACCACGAGCGAGACCGCACCAGCGGCGACCAGGCCGAGCAGCAGTGCCAGGCCGAGGCGTCGGAGCAGGGCACCGGTGGCGGCGCCGACCCCGCTCGTGGGCTGGGCGCCGACGCACGAGCGCGCCCCGGGTCCCGAGCGCCCCGGTCCGGATCGCTCGCCCTTCGACGAGGTAGTCGCGGCCGTCGACACGGTGGCTGGTCGACAGCGTTCCGGTGCGCTGCAGCCGGTCGAGGTCTGCCGCGGTGACGTAGGTGAGGGCGTCGCCGCCCGTGGTCCCGTCACGAAGCACCAGGCCGTAGCGGCGGTCATCCGGCCCGACGGCCTGGTCCTCCCGGGTGGCGAGCTGGTAGCTGAACCGTGGCGACTCGGCGAGTGTCCGGACCGCCCGCGCGAGCTCCGTCCGCGACTGCTCGCGGGCGACCCCACGGACCAGAGGAACCGCGAGGAGCACGCGCGACGACGGCCACCACGCACGAGCCCAGCAGCGACGCGGCCACGACGCGTCCGGCCAGCGACCGCCCGGCCTTCCCCGGCGACGCGCTCATGGCGCGCTCGCCGAGTAGCCGACGCCGCGGTGGGTCCGGATCGGCGCGTCCGGCCCGAGCTTCGCCCGGAGCTGTGCGACGTGGACATCGACGGTCCGGCTGCCGCTGTAGTCGGCGGTGCCCCAGACGGTCGAGAGCAGCTGCTCGCGGGTGAACACCTGGCCCGGCCGCCGCAGGAGCGCGGCGAGCAGGTCGAACTCCGTCGCCGTGAGGTCGATCTCAGCGCCGCCGACCTCGACGCGCCTGGTGCCCGGGTCGAGCCGGACAGCCCCGACCTCGACCGCGCTCGTCCCGGCCGGACCGTGGGCGCGGCGCAGCATCCCGGTGACCCGCGCGACGAGCTCGCGCGGCGAGAACGGCTTGGTGACGTAGTCGTCCGCGCCCAGCTCGAGTCCGAGCACCCGGTCGACCTCGTCGTCGCGGGCGGTGACGAAGATGACCGGGGTCCAGTCGTCCGAGGCCCGCAGCTGCCGGCACACCTCGATGCCGTCCATCCCGGGCAGGCCGACGTCGAGGATGACCAGGGCGGGCCGCAGGCGGCGTACCTGGGCGAGGGCGATCCCGCCGTCGCGCTCGACGTGGACGCCGTACCCGGCCTGGGCGAGGTAGCGGCGCTCGAGATCGGCGATCGAGGGCTCGTCCTCGACCACCAGCACCAGCCCCTTCCCGGGCGTGCGGTCGGCCTCCACGAGGTCCATGAAACCGGACCGGACGGTCGACGGGTGCGGGTCGGGGCGATTCTTACCTTCCTCGAACACGGCCCGAACCGCCGTCGCACAGCCGACGCCGACGCTGGAGGCAACAACGACGTTCCCGCCAGAGAGGAGAGGACCATGAGTCCCTTCACCCGTTTCGTGTCGCGCAAGGTGATCGGCGCCGTGGCCGTGTTCGCCGTGGCTGCGGCAGCCTTCGCCGGCACCTACGCGTTCGTGGTCGACCGCCACCCGGAGACCGCCTCCGTCGACCTCACCAGCCAGGCCCAGGCGCTGGATGCGGCACTCGCGGACCCAGCTGTCGCGCTCGACGCCACCGCGTCCGCCGACCCGAGTGGCCCGCGCAGCAAGCTCCGGGCTGACCTCCGGGCTGACCTCCGGGCCGCGATGAAGCTCCAGGGCGACGCCCGTCGGCAGGCGCTGGCCGACATCCGCGCGAAGGCGCAGGACGGTGGCTACGGCGACCGGATCCAGCGTCGGGCCGAGCGTCGGCAGATCCATCGCGAGCTGTTCTTCAACCTGCTCCCGGACAACCTGCAGACCGACCTGCAGGCGTTGAAGGACGCTCCGGCCGACCAGCGTCCGGCGATGCGTGCCGACATCCTCGACAAGGCAGTGGCCGGTGACTACGGGCCCGAGGTCCAGGACGCCGCGAAGAAGCTGCAGGCGCTGCGGCAGGACTGACTCCCTCGGGCCCCTCTCGGGCCGCTCCTCCGGCCTCCCCTCGCACGTCCCGGCCCACCTCCCTCCAGGGCCGGGACGCGCGGGCTGGAGCGACGTGGGACCGGAGGTATTACAGTCTTGTAGCGGGTGTACGCATCCTGTAATACTTGCGGCACGCCGACACGAGGAGTCCCGATGCCGTCCACCCACGAGGTCACCAACCAGGTCCCGCCGCTGGTCGGCCACGACGTAGCGGCGTACCCCGCGCTGCTGGAGGGCCTCGAGCGCGAGGGCGCCGGCTGGGCCGCGGACGCGGTGCACGACCTCGGTCGCCGGGCCGGCAGCGCGGAGGCCCAGGAGTGGGGGCGGCTCGCGGAGAAGAACGTGCCCGTGCTGCACACCCACGACCGCTACGGCCACCGGATCGACGAGGTCGAGTTCGACCCGGCGTGGCACCAGCTGATGACGGTCGCGGTCGAGTCCGGGATCCACGCCACGCCCTGGGGGGACGAGCGCCCCGGCGCGCACGTGGCCCGCGCGGCCAAGGAGTTCGTCTGGACGGCGACCGACCCCGGCCACATCTGCCCGATCTCGATGACCTACGCCGTCGTCCCGGCCCTGCGCCACAACCCCGACCTGGCCGCGACCTACGAGCCGCTGCTGACCTCGACGACCTACGACTACGGTCTGCGCGTGCCGGCGACCAAGGGCGGGCTGATCGCCGGGATGTCGATGACGGAGAAGCAGGGCGGTTCCGACGTACGCGCCAACACCACCACGGCGACGCCTACGGGCGACGGCGCCTACTCGCTCGTCGGGCACAAGTGGTTCACCTCGGCGCCGATGTCGGACTTCTTCCTCACCCTCGCTCAGGCTCCAGGCGGCCTGTCGTGCTTCTTCGTCCCCCGGGTCCTGCCCGACGGGACGCGCAACCCGATCCGGCTGCAGCGGCTCAAGAGCAAGCTCGGCAACCGGTCGAACGCCTCAGCAGAGATCGAGTACGACAGCGCCACCGGCTGGCTCGTCGGAGAGGAGGGTCGCGGCGTCCCGACGATCATCGAGATGGTCAACATGACCCGCCTGGACTGCACCATCGGGTCTGCGGCGGGGATGCGCATCGCCACCATGCAGGCCGTCCACCACGCCCGGCACCGCAGTGCCTTCGGAAAGCTGCTCGTCGACCAGCCGCTGATGGCCAACGTGCTCGCCGACCTCGCCGTCGAGGCCGAGGCCGCGACGTACGCCGCGATGCGTCTGGCCGGCGCGACCGATCGAGTGGCCCGCGGCGACGAGCAGGAGGCCGGCGTACGGCGGATCGCGCTGGCCGTCTCGAAGTACTGGGTCTGCAAGCGGGCGCCGGTGCACGCGGCCGAGGCTCTGGAGTGCCTGGGCGGCAACGGCTACGTCGAGGACTCCGGCATGCCGCGGCTGTTCCGCGAGTCGCCGCTGATGTCGATCTGGGAGGGCTCGGGCAACGTCGCTGCGCTGGACACGCTGCGGGCGATGGCGCGCCAGCCCGAGAGCCTCGACGCGTTCTTCGGCGAGGTCGAGCTCGCGGCTGGGGCCGACAGCCGGCTCGACGACGCCGTCGGACGGGTGCGCAAGGAGCTCACCGACTTCGCCGACATCGAGTACCGCGCCCGGCACCTCGTCGAGCAGCTCGCCCTGGTCTTCCAGGGGTCCCTGCTGGTCCGGCACGCACCGTCGGCGGTCGCCGACGCGTTCTGCGGGTCCCGGCTCGGGGGGGACTGGGGCATCGCGTTCGGCACGCTTCCGGTCGGCGTCGACACGGCGACGATCGTCGAGCGCGCCGGCGTCGACCTGCCACAGTGACCGCATGAGTCACCGTCAGACGCTGCGCACCGAGGTGGCCGACGGCGTCGGCTCGATCGTGCTCACCCGCGCCGAGGAGTACAACACGATCACGCCGACGCTGCGCGACGAGCTGGCGGCGGCGGTCGACCAGCACGACGCCGATCCCGACGTACGCGTGATCCTGCTGCGGGCCGAAGGTCCGGCGTTCTGCGCCGGCTACGGCCTCGACTGGTCGACCCAGATGCAGGCGGAGGAGTCCGACGCGCTGCAGGGCCGGGTCTGGGACTCGGTGATCGACCACCGCGAGATGAGCCGTTTCGTCGACACCTACATGAGGCTCTGGTATTGCCGGAAGCCGACGATCTCGGCCGTCCAGGGCTGGTGCATCGCCGGTGGCACCGACCTGGTGCTGTGCTCGGACATCATCATCGCCGGCGAGGGCGCGAGCTTCGGCTACCCGCCGTCGCGGGTGTGGGGCACGCCGACCACCGCGATGTGGGTCTACCGGCTCGGGTTCGAGAAGGCCAAGCGCTACCTGCTCACCGGCGACGAGATCCCCGCGCCCGAGGCGGCCCGGATCGGCTTGATCCTCGAGACCGTGCCGGACGACCAGCTGCAGGAGCACGCGATGGGCCTCGCCCGCCGGATGGCGCAGGTGCCGGGCAACCAGCTCGAGATGCTCAAGCTGCTGTGCAACCAGCCCGCCGAGAACATGGGCATCTCCTCGACCCGCACCCTCGGCACACTGTTCGACGGCGTCGCCCGGCACACCCAGGAGGGCATCGACTTCGTCACCCGCTCCGGCGAGGTCGGCATCCGCCAGGCCGTGCGCGAGCGGGACGACCCGTTCGGCGACTACGGCTCGCGGCCGAAGTAGGCGCGGTTGGCTGGGCTGGGCTGGGCTGCGGTTTCACAACTTCTGTTGTGAAACGTGCGCCTCCCGAACGAAATTCCATTCGGGAAGCGCACGTTTCGATCGGGAAGCGCACCGGCGTGGAGCCAGCGCGTGCGCTCGGGCTCAGCGTCGACCGCGTGGGCTGCGTACGGCGTGCTCGTCCGACCGAAGAGAGCGAGTCCCCGCGCCGTGGTTCACCTCCACACCCTCAGCGGCCTGGGCATTCGGCGCTCGCCTCCCGACCAGAACTTCTGCTTCCCGAACAAGATTTCGTTCGGGAAGCAGCGGTTTCACAACTTAGGTTGTGAAACCTCACGCCCGCCGCTCCAACCGCACCACCACGCTCTTGGACACCGGCGTGTTCGACACCTTGGCGACCGAGTCCAGGGGCACCAGCACGTTCGTCTCCGGGAAGTACGCCGCGGCGCACCCTCGCGCCGTCGCGTAGCCGACCACCCGGAAGTCCTCGGCCCGGCGCTCGCCGTCGGACCAGACGCTGACCAGGTCGACGTGGTCGCCGTCGGCGAGTCCCAGTGCCGCCAGGTCGTCGGGGTTCACGAACACCACCCGCCGGCCCGAGCGGATGCCGCGGTAGCGGTCGTCGAGCCCGTAGATCGTGGTGTTGAACTGGTCGTGGCTGCGCACTGTCTGCAGCAGCAGGTGGCCCGGCGGGACCTCCAGGACGGAGAGCGGATTCGTCGTGAACCGGGCCCGGCCGGTCGCCGTCGGGAACTCCCGCCGGTCGCGCGGGGGGTGGGGCAGTGCGAAGCCGCCGGGCCGGCGCACGCGCTCGTTGAAGTCCCCGAAGCCCGGCACCACCCGCGAGATGTGCTCGCGGATCAGGTCGTAGTCCGCGCGCAGGCCGGCCCAGTCCACGACGTCGTCGGGGAACAGCTCCTCGGCCAGCCGGGTCACGATCGCGACCTCGGACAGCAGCTGGTCCGAGGCCGGGTCGAGTCGGCCGTGGGACAGGTGCACCATGCCCATCGAGTCCTCGACGGTGACCGCCTGCGGGCCGCCGAGCTGGTCGTCGCGCTCGGTGCGACCCAGGCACGGCAGGATCAGCGACTCCTGGCCGCACAGGGCGTGCGACCGGTTGAGCTTGGTGCTCACGTGCACGGTCAGGTCGAGTGCGGTCATCGCGGCCGCGGTCGCGACGCTGTCGGGGGTGGCAGACGACGAAGTTGCCACCCATCGAGAAGAACGCGCGCACCCGCCCGTCGCGCATCGCCCGGATCGTGTCGACCGAGTCCAGCCCGTGCCGGGGCGGGCGGAGTGAAGCCGAACTCGCGTTCGAGCGCGTCGCGGAACCGTTCGGGCGCCTTCTCCCAGATGCCCATGGTCCGGTCACCCTGGACGTTGGAGTGGCCGCGCACCGGGCACAGTCCCGCGCCAGGCTTGCCGATGTTGCCGCGCAGCAGCATCAGGTTGGTGATCTCCTGGATGGTCGCGACCGCGTCGCGGTGCTGGGTGAGCCCCATCGCCCAGCACACGACCACCCGCTCCGAGTCGCGGTAGCGCCGCGCCAGCTCTTCGATCCGGTCACGGGGCAGCCCGGTCGCGGTGAGCACGTCGTCCCAGTCCAGCTGCGCGAGGTGCGTCAGGTACTCCTCGTACTCCGAGCAGTACGCCGACGACGAACTCCTCGTCCACGCGCGCCCGCCTCGACGGTCAGCCGGGCCAGTGCCGCGAACAGCGCCTGGTCGCCCGCGAGCCGGACCTGCAGGAACTCGTCGGCGAGGTCGACGCCCTTGACGAGTCCGGCTGCGGTCTGCGGGTTGCGGAACCGGCGCAGACCGGCCTCGTCGAGCGGGTTGACGTTGACGATGTGCGCGCCGGCGCGCTTGGCCTTCTCCAGCGCGGATCAGCATCCGGGGATGGTTCGTGCCCGGGGTTCTGACCGACGACGAGGATCAGGTCGGCGGCGTAGATGTCCTCGAGCAGCACCGATCCCTTGCCGATGCCGATCGAGTGGGCCAGCGCGGCGCCGCTGGACTCGTGGCACATGTTGGAGCAGTCCGGCAGGTTGTTGGTGCCCAGCCTGCGCACCATCAGCTGGTAGAGGAACGCCGCCTCGTTGGAGGTGCGACCCGAGGTGTAGAACGACGCCGCGTCCGGCGAGGGGAGCGCACGGAGCCGATCCGCGATCACGGCGAACGCGTCGTCCCAGCCGATCGGCTGGTAGTGCGTGGCGCCACGGGGCCGGTGCATCGGCTCGGTCAGCCGACCCTGCTGGCCGAGCCAGTAGTCGGACCTGCTCGGCGAGCTCGGCGACCGGGTGCGCGGCGAAGAAGGCGCCGTCGACCCGGCGCAGCGTGGCCTCCTCGGCGACCGCCTTCGCGCCGTTCTCGCAGAACTCGGCGTGGCTGCGGTGATCCGGATCGGGCCAGGCGCAGCCGGGGCAGTCGAACCCGTCCTTCTGGTTGACCCGGGCCAGGGTCAGCGCCGTACGCCGCACCCCCATCTGCGCCTGCGACATCCCGAGCGCCTTTGCAATTGCAGGCAGGCCCGCCACCGATCGTTTCCGGCCACCGACCCGCAGCTCGGCCTCGGACGGGTCCTTGCGCGGAGCATGGCGTGCCATCAGGCCATTGTTGCGCGCCGAGGAGCCCACTCGCCGTCCGGCGACCGCACACTGCCCAATCCTCTGTCAGACTCGAGGCAGAGCTCACGGACCAAGGGGGACCGATGATGCGCACCCGAGGACCACGGTGGCCGACCGTCCTGGCGGTCTCGGCGCTGGTCGTGACGATGCTGGGAGGATGCGGCGACACGACATCGCCCGGCCGCCCGGACCAAGGCTCCGTCAGCGACTCCGTCGGCGGCACCGCCGACGGCGACTGGCTGCTCCGGTTCACCACCGCCGAGGGTGCCGACGGCGAGCGATCCAGGTCGGTCTTCGTGACGTTCAACCCGGCGACGGGCGCCGCCGACGCGCGCGCCCTCCCGGCGACCACGGCCGGCAACGCCGGTCCCGACGAGCAGGTCCTGCTGGTCAGCGCCGACCATGCCTGGGCCGTCCGCGACACCGGCGTCCCCCGGAGCGAGGCGCGGAGCGGCAAGCTGGTGCTCTACTCCGTCACCGACGACAGCACCCGCACGCTCGACATCCGAGCCTGCGACCGGCTCACCGGGCTGCAGGCGAAGGCCTGGGCGTTCGACCCCTCCGACGCGGAGGCCCTGCGCGTCGTCGACACCGACCTCCACGTCTGGAAGGTCGATCTCGCCACCAGCACAGCGACGGCGGAGGCAACGCTGCCGACCAAGGACGGCTGGATCTTCGCCGACGGGTTCGACCCGGCCACCGGCGAGCCGTACGTCGAGAGCATCGACTCCGACGCGACGCTGCCGACCGGCAACGGCGCCAGCGACGTCAGGCCGGTGCAGCGCCAGGGCGGCACGCTGATCCGGTACGACGGCGCCACGCTGGACGGCCTGCCGCAGCCCCCGTGCGGCTTCGCCGGCGGGTTCGAGTTCGACGGCGGGCTGGCCTGGCTGTTCTGCGCGGACACGCCCAGCATCACGGCGTACCAGGCGCACCCCGACGGTGCGAGCTGGCACGCGTTCGGGAAGCCCTCGTCGAAGATCGTGCCGAAGTACGCAGCGCAGCTGTCCTTCGTGCTGCCCCCGGTGGCGTGACCGCGCAGCCGCGGCCGATAACCCCTCGCGCCTCCTCGATATCCTCACCGGTGTGATCGACCCCCGCCTGCTCCGCGACGACCCCGACCTGATCCGCGCTGCCCAGGCCAAGCGCGGCCTGTCCGCGGCGGTGGTCGACGATGCGCTCGCGGCCGACGGGTCGCGCCGGGCAGCGATCGCCGAGTTCGAGCGACTGCGCGCCGAGCAGAAGCACCTCGGCAAGCTGGTCGCCCGGGCACAGGGCGAGGAGAAGGCCGCGCTGCTGGAGCGCACCAAGGTGCTCGCGGCCGAGGTCAAGGCCGCCGAGGCAGCCCAGACGGAGGCCGAGGACGTCTGGCGCGACGACGATCATGTCGATCCCGAACCCCGCCGCCGAAGCGGCGCCGGCCGGCGGCGAGGACGACTACGTCGTCCTCGAGCACGTCGGCACGCCGCGCGACTTCGAGGCCGAGGGCTTCGAGCCGCGGGACCACATCGAGCTCGGCCGGATCCTCGGCGCGATCGACCTCGAGCGCGGCGCGAAGGTCTCCGGGTCGCGGTTCTACTTCCTCACCGGCGTCGGTGCCGAGCTCGAGTTCGCGCTGGTCAACCTGGCGCTCGAGCAGGCTCGCGAGGCCGGCTTCACCCAGGTGATCGCACCGTCGCTGGTGAAGCCGAGGGCGATGGAGGGCACCGGCTTCCTCGGCCAGGCCGCCGACGACGTCTACCGGATCGAGGGCGAGGACATGTACCTCGTCGGCACCTCCGAGGTCGCCATGGCGGCCTACCACTCCGACGAGATCCTCGACGCGGCGTCGCTCCCGCTCCGGTACGCCGCGTTCAGCCCCTGCTTCCGCAAGGAGGCCGGCTCGCACGGCAAGGACACCAAGGGCATCATCCGGGTGCACTGGTTCGACAAGGTCGAGATGTTCGTCTACATCGACCCTCGAGGACGCCGAGGCCGAGCACCAGCGGCTGCTGGCCTGGGAGAAGGAGTTCCTCGACAAGCTCGAGCTCGCCTACCGGGTGATCGACACCGCAGCCGGCGACCTCGGCCTGAGTGCGCAGCGCAAGTTCGACTGCGAGGCCTGGATCCCGACCCAGGGCAAGTACCGCGAGCTCACCTCGACGTCGAACTGCACCGACTTCCAGGCACGTCGTCTCGACATCCGCGGGCGGTTCGCCGACAGCGGCCCGGGCCAGCCCGAGGTGCGCCCGGTGGCCACGCTCAACGGCACCCTCACCGCGATCCCGCGCGCGATCGTCGCGATCCTCGAGACCCACCAGCAGGCCGACGGATCGGTACGAGTGCCGAAGGCGCTGCAGAAGTGGCTCGGGCGCGAGGTGCTCGAGCCGGTGGGCACGGTCGGTGGTTGAGCTTGCCGAAGCCTGACGGCGTCTCGACCGGCTCGACGTCCGGGGCCGGCTGGGTTCCTGCGCTCGTTGCCCTCGACATCGACGGCACCCTGCTCGCGTGGGTCGAGGGGCGCGGTACGACGCACGAGGAGGTGCGGCCCGCCGTTCGGGAGGCTGTCCAGCGGGCCCACGACGCCGGTGCGCACATCGTCCTGGCCAGCGGCCGGTCGCCGCACGGCATGACCGGTGTCGCCGACCTGCTCGCGCTGCACAACTCCGGCGCCGAGGCGCTCTGGGTGGTCGCGTCGAACGGTGCAGTGGTCTTCCGCTACCCGCCGTTCGAGGTGGTCCACGAGGTCACCTTCGACGCGCGTGCCGCCGTGCGAGCCGTGCTCGCCGAGCACCCCGAGGCACTCGTGGCGGTCGAGGAGCGCGGTGTCGGCTACCGACTCAACCGGCACTTCCCCGAGGGCGAGCTGTCCGGGGACATGATCGTCACCGACGTCGAGGAGATGATCGCCGACCCGGTGAGCCGCGTGATCATCCGCGACCCCGAGGCGACGGCGGAGGACTTCGTCGCCACCGCGGACCGCCTCGGGCTGCACGGCACCAACTACGTCGTCGGCTGGACCGCGTGGCTCGACCTCTCGCCGGTGGGCGTGCACAAGGCCAGCGGCCTCGCCGAGGTGTGCCGGCGGCTCGGGGTCGACCGGGCCGACGTGCTCGCCATCGGTGACGGCCGCAACGACGTCGAGATGCTGCGCTGGGCCGGGCGCGGTGTCGCGATGGGCCAGGCGGTCGAGGAGGTCCGAGCGGTCGCCGACGACGTCGCGCCATCGGTGCACGACGACGGCGTGGCCGCCGAGCTGGCGAGATGGTTCTGATGCTCGGACGCGATGGTCGCGACGCCACGGCTGCGGCTGGAGCTGGTCACCGCCGAGGAGGCCGCGCGGATGCTGGCCGGGGAGCGTCGGCCGACCTGGCACCCCGACTACCCGCGCCAGGACGACCTCGACGCCGTCTCGATGATCCGCGCCGACGCCGCGGATCCGACCTGGAGCGCGCGTCACGTGGTCCGGGCCTTCGACGGGCTGGTGGTCGGCTCGATCGGGTTCTTCGGCCCGCCGCTTCCGTCCGCGGACGGCGTGCCCGAGGTGGAGATCGGCTACGGCCTGGTCGAGGACGCGCGCCGGCGGGGCGTCGCGACCGAGGCGGTCGCGGGTCTGCTCGCGCACACCGACCGGCTCGGCGTACGCGTGCGGGCCAGCGTCGAGCCGGGCAACACCGCGAGCGTCCGGGTGCTCGCGAAGTGCGGTTTCACCGACCTGCGCGGATCCGACGACGAGGGCAACCTGGTGATGGCGCGCCCGCTTCCGCCCACGGCCGGTGGTTGAGGGCGCCGACGGCTCTCGGAGGTCGCGCTGCGGTGGCCTCGATCCCGGCGCTCCTCACCCGTTCCATCCCGGGTCGCGTCCGATGAACCCGATCAGCCGGTCCTGCACGGGGGCGTCGTCGGGCACCGGCACGCGTGGTCCGTACTGCCCGCTCTGCCGCAACAGATCCTCGAGCGGCTCCATCCCGGCGAGCATGGCCGCGCACCGCTCGGGATCGAGGCTGACCTCCTGCCCGGTCGCACGTGCGAGGTCCCAGGTGTGCAGGAACAGGTCGCCGGTGTAGAACCGGTCGACCGCCTCGTCGAGCGGGAGAGTGCCGACGTGCGGGTTGGTCAGCGTGACGGCGTGCGTGGCTGGGTCGTCGAGCAGAGCCTGAACCGCGTCGACGTGGTGCGCCCAGGCGCCGGCCGGGTCGTCCTCGACCGATGGTCCAGCAGGCAGCCGCACGCCCGCGCCCGCCGCGACGAAGTCGGGGAGCCACCCGACCAGGTGTCCGACCACGTCCCGGGCCCGCCAGCCGGCGACGGGTGCCGATGCGTCCCACCTGTCCGGCGGCGCGCTCCGGACCAGCGCGGTGAACGGTGCTGCGACGCGACGGTGCTGCTCTGCGGGCTCGCTCATCCCCATCCTTTCTCAACCAGTTGGTTGACAACCATAGCGCTCGCCGGGTGGGAGCGGAACCCGCTCGCGACGGCCGCCTAGGGTCGACCCGTGGACAGTGAGATCCGGCTCGTCGCGACCGACCTGGACGGGACCCTGGTGCACTCCGACGGGACGCGTCACCGCACGCACCAGGGCAGCGCTCGTCGCGGCGGAGGAGGCCGGCATCGACGTCGTCTTCGTGACCGGGCGACCGCTGCGCTGGGCGGAGCAGGTCTTCGAGCACGTCGGCGGGCACGGCCACGCCGTCGTCTCGAACGGGGCCCTCGTCTGGGACGTCGCCGGCGATGCGGCGTACCTGCTGCGCCCGATCCCCTCCGACACCACCGTGGCGGTCGCGGCGCGCGTCCGGGCCGTCCTGCCCGAGGTGGAGTTCGCCACCGAGACCGTTCGCGGCTGGTCCATGGAGCCCGGGTACGCAGCGCACCCCGAGGACGACGGCTCGGGCCGCACGCCGCACCGGATCGCGCCGATCGCCGACCTCGCGACCGAGCCGGTGCTGAAGCTGCTGGGCCTGTGCCCCGGGCGTGACCCGGACGAGCTGGTCGCGATCGCCGCGGAAGCCGTCGGCGATCTGGCCACGGTCACGCACTCGTCGTTCCCGCTGCTCGAGATCAGCGCGCGCGACGTCACCAAGGCCTCGACGCTGGCCCTGCTCTGCGAACGACGGGGCATCACCGCCGATCAGGTGGTCGCGCTGGGGGACATGCCGAACGACCTGCCGATGCTGGCCTGGGCCGGTACGTCGTACGCGATGGCGAACGCGCACCCCCTCGTCCGTCGGGCCGCTACCCACCTGACCGCCTCCAACGACGACGACGGTGTGGCCCAGGTCCTCGAGGCGCTGCTCGACAGCCGCATCGGTCGGTGGCAAGACTGAGGGCATGGCTGCCATGGACGACGACGAGGTCACCCGCGCGCTCGAGCAGGTCCCGCACTGGCGCCGCGACGGTGACAGCATCGTGCGCGCCGTGGACGCACCGTCGTTCCTCGACGGGATCGAGCTGGTCGGGACAGTCGCGCGAGCGGCAGAGGCAGCCGACCACCATCCCGACATCGACATCCGCTGGCGGACGGTGACGTTCACGCTGAGCACCCACTCCGAGGGCGGCCTCACCGCCAAGGACTTCGCGTTCGCAGGGGAGATCGACGACGCCGTGAGCCGCCTGGTGGCGCACGAGATCGACGAGCCCGGCGAGTGAGACAGGGTCTCGCCGCCCGGGTGCTGCTCGCGGTCGCGGTGACCTTCGGGCTGATCGCCCTCACGCCGAGCCCGTCCTGGGCCTGCAGCTGCGCGATCACCACGACCCACCAGCAGGTGGAGGCGGCCGGCACCGTCGCCGCGGGCACGGTCGCGTGGACCGCGACCGACGGGCAGACCCGGACCTACGAGGTCACCGTCGACGCGGTGTACAAGGGATCGGCGGCCACGTCGGAGAAGCTGCGCACGAACGCGAGCGACGCGGCCTGCGGGGTCGGTGACCTCGCGCCCGGGAAGCGGTACCTGTTCTTCATCGAGGGCACCCATCCGGGCACGATGCGGATCGGCCTCTGCGGCGGGACGACCGCCTACGACCAGGCACTGGTCGAGAAGATCACCTCGGTCACCGGTCCGCCCGGCAAGCCGTTGCCTGCTCCGGCGCCGACCGCGGCACCGGAGAACTCCGACCACACCGGGCTGATCGTGGGGCTCGGTGCCCTGGTGCTGCTGATCTGCCTCGCGTCGGGGGTCGCCGTCGCGCGACGCTGAGCCGCCTGACCAGCGCTGCGACCGGTCCGGAGCTCAGAGGTACATGCCGCCGGTGTGGTCGCGCGGCCCCTGGTCGCCGTCCAGGTCGCCGGCGTCGGACTGCGGGACGTGCGGCATCGCGCCGGGCGGGAGGGCGCGGCGCATCTGCTCCAGCTGCGCGCGGGCGGCCATCTGCTGGGCGTAGATCGCGGTCTGGATGCCGTGGAAGAGCCCCTCGAGCCAGCCGACCAGCTGGGCCTGGGCGATCCTGAGCTCCGACTCCGACGGCGTGCTCTCGCTGAACGGCTCGATCAGCCGGTCCAGCTCGTCGCCGAGCTCCGGAGCCAGCCCCTCCTTCAGCTCGCCGATCGAGGTCCGCAGCACGCCGGCGACCCGGCTGCGCCCGGCCTCGTCGACCGGCGCGGACTTCACCTCCTCGAGCAGCATCCGGATCATGCTGCCGATCCGCATGACCTTCGCCGGCTCCTCGACGAGCTCGGTGACGTTCTCGATGTCCTCGTCCTCGTCCCGGGGCCGCCCCGGCCTGGACGTCCTGGTCGGAGACCCGCGAGCCCTGCGGGTCGATGATCATGATCCGTGGGTCGTGGGGCTGTTCGGGCTGTTCGGTGGACATGTCGGCAACCCTAGACGAGTGGGTCCACGAGGTCGCCCGGGCCGGATCTCGGCGCCGACGGCCGGCGGCGATCGGCGGTTTCTGCTGCGGGGGTGGCGACAGTCCGGTTGACTGGACGCATGAGTCCACTTCACCCGCCTGCGCGCCCTCGCCGGCGCCCTCGTCCTCGCCGCCGGTCTCGTGTCCCTCGGCGCCGCGGCAACGACGGCGGCACCGCCGTCACCGGGGACGGCAAGGTCAAGGTCGACGGCGACAAGGTCACCGTCGAGACCACCGCCGGCACCGCCACGGTCGGCCAAGGGCTGCCCGACGGCTTCCCGAGCGACGACGTCCCGCTCCTCGACGAGAAGGTCGTCAGCGGGACCCGGGGAAGCGCCGGCGGACCGTTCGCATGGTCGGTCGTGATGCAGAGCTCGCGCTCGGTCGACGACTCTGGCGGCCGAGGTGAAGAAGGACTACGCGATCGCGGGCAGCAAGAACGGTCCGGGCCGGCGCGCTCGACGACCTGAGCATCCATGCAGTTCACCAACGACACCTACGACGTGGGCGTCACCATCGCCCGCACCGGTGACAGCGTGACGATCACCTACCTCGTCAAGGACGCATCCTGAACGACGGCAGCTGATCCGATCGGCTACACCCGCAACAGGATCTTCCCGGCGTGCCCGCCTTCGTCCATCAGCGCATGGGCCTCGGCGACGTCATCGAGGGCGATCTCTGCACTGACGACCGGGCGCACCTTCCCGGCCTCGAACAGCGGCCAGACGTGCTCCTCGACGGCGCGGCAGATCGCCGCCTTCTCCGTCGCGGGACGCGCTCGGAGCTTGGTCGCGAACACGGCCGCCCGCTTGTCCATCAGGGCCGCGATGTCGAGCTCGGCCCTGCCGCCGCCCTGCATCCCGATGATCGCGAGCCGACCCGCGGTCGCCAGCGCGGCGATGTTGTGGTCGAGGTACTTCGCGCCGATGTGGTCCAAGATCACGTCGGCGCCGCCCGCGTCGCGGAGCGCGTCGACCCAGAGTGGGCTCCCGGAAGGGGCCTCGTCGCGGTAGTTGATCGCGCGCTCGGCACCGAGCGACCGGCACAGCTGCCAGCTTGTCCTCGGACCCGGCGGTGGCGAACACCCGGGCGCCGAGGCCGTGGCGAGCTGGATCGTGAAGGTGCCGATCCCGCCCGCGCCGCCGTGCACCAGCAGCGTCTCGCCGCCCTGCAGGTGCGCGAGCATGAACACGTTGGACCACACGGTGCACGCGACCTCGGGCAGTGTCGCGGCGACCGCCAGCGGCACGCCGTCGGGCACGCGCATGAGCTGTCCGGCCGGTACGGCGACCTGCTCGGCGTACCCGCCGCCGGCGAGCAGTGCGCACGCCTCGTCGCCGACCGCCCAGCCCTCGACGCCCGCGCCGACGGACCGGACCCGTCCGGAGCACTCCAGGCCGAGCACGCTGCTCGCGCCCGGGTGGCGGCGGGTAGTAGCCCTCCGCTGGTAGACGTCGGCGCCGGTTCACCGCGCTGGCGCAACGACGTCGAGGACGACCTCGCCGGCTGCCGGCGCCGGATCGGGGAGCTCGGCGACGACGAGCGCCTCAGGTCCGCCGGGCTGGGCACGGTGACAGCGCGCATGCGCTCAGCATAGGAAGCGCGACCTGAGGTCAGGCGTCTGCGACCGACTCGAGCTCCTGCTCGACCTCGGGGTCGTCGTCCTCGTGGGCCACGTCGTAGGCCGACTTGTCCCAGCGCTGGGCGAGCGCCATCGCGGCGCCGGCGAGACGCTCGATCTCCTCCGGGTCGCCGTCGGAGCGTGCCGCGGCGTACCCGAGCAGGAAGGTGCGTGATCGGCGCTGCCGGCCGATCCGACGTTGTGCGCAGCCTCCCGGGCCACGTCCAGGATCGAGCGCCTCGTCGAGGTCGACCTCCACGTCGAGCACGTCGCAGAGCTCGTCGATCCAGTCGTGCAGGTTCACACCGCCACGATTCCCCACAGAGGCGGGCGATGCAAGGGGAACGACGAATCGGGTCGCTCCTGGTCGGGGTGCGGTCAGTCCGGAGGCCGGGGCGGCTCGCCGAAGCGGTCGCGGAGCGCGGCCAGGTCCGCCCAAGTGTCCAGGTCGCGGCTCTCCTCGCCGGCTTCGGCCACCGTCGCGAGATCCAGGCCCGCGACGAGGTCACGCATGGCGAGGCCGTGGCCCTCCACAGCGTCCGAGTCACCATGGGCGCGCGCCAGCGCGGTGGTCCGGTACGCCGCGCACAGGTACTGCAGCCGGCCGTCCGCATCGGTCAGGACCGCACCGTCGCGGCGTTCGCCGGCTTCGAGCAGGCGTCGCACGGTCGCCGACGAGACCAGGGGCATGTCCACCGCCAGGACCACGACGGTGGTGGGCGGCCGCGCGAAGCGGCGCAGCCCGGCGACCAGTCCGGCCGCAGGCCCGCCGCCGGCCGGGTCCTCGCGCGTGAACGTCACCGGGCGGCTCGTCGGCACCTCGGAGCCGACCACGACGACCTCGGCTGCGTCGAGGACCGCCTCCAGAGCGTGCTCGAGAAGGGTCCGGCCGCCGACCTCGATCCCGGCCTTGTCCGCGCCACCGAGCCGCGCCGCCCCGCCGCCGGTCAGGACGATCGCACCGAAGCGGACCGTGGAAGAGGGCACCACCACGGCTCGCAGTGTGCCATCCCGAGAGACACTGGACCCCATGACGTCAGCCACGCCCGACCCGGCCACACTGCGCGTGACGCTGTGGCAGCATGCGTCGGACCTCGACCCGGCCGTGAACCGGGAAGCGCTGGACCGGGTCGCCGATCTCGCCGACGGCGCCGACCTGGTGGTGCTGCCGGAGGCGTTCGCCCGTGACTTCGGCGATCCCGGCTGCGACCTCGCCCCGTACGCCGAGCCGCTCGACGGGCCGTTCGGCCGGCGGCTCGCCGAGCTGGCGTCGGCGCGCGACGTCGCGCTGCTCGCGGGGATGTTCGAGCAGTCCGCGGAACGAACACCCCTTCAACACCCTGGTCCTCGCCGAGCCGGGCCGCCGGACGACGTACCGCAAGATCCATCTCTACGACTCGTTCGGCTACCGCGAGTCCGACCGCCTGAGCGCCGGGCCGATCGAGCCCGGTGACCGCGACCGTCGGCGGGTTCCGCGTCGGACTGATGACCTGCTACGACCTCCGGTTCCCCGAGCTCGCCCGCGCCCTGTCGGCGCAGGGCGATCGACCTGCTCGTGATCCCCGCAGCCTGGGTGGCTGGTCCGGGCAAGGTGATGCAGTGGCAGACGCTGCTGCGCGCCCGCGCGATCGAGAACGTCTGCTGGGTGGTGGCGGCGGCCCAGCCCGGTCCGCGCTACTGCGGCCACTCGATGATCGTGTCGCCGACCGGCGAGGTGGTCGCCGAGGCGGGTGAGGCAGAGGAGATCCTCAGTGCCACGCTCTCCCTCGCCGTCGTCCACGATGCCCGGGCCACGAACCCGTCGCTGCTGAACCGCAGGCTGTGACCGCTCTCCGGCACGGACCGGTTGCTAGGCTGCGAGGCCGATCACGTGAGCCCTGCCGGCCCTTCTCGGGGGTTGCCGCAGCGCCGGTCGTAGCAGCGGCGTCACCAGCACGAGAAGGGGTGTGACAGGTGTCCGGTCCTGACCGCGCACCCGGTCGTCGGCGCGCGCTGCCCGGCGATGCGGACGCGCGTCGCGACCCTGCCGGCGCCGGCGCCGGACCGTCCGCCGCCCCGTCGGGCCGCACGCCCGGCCGTGCCACCCTCCTCCCTGCGCCCTCCCGAGCTGTCGAGCGAGCAGCCGGCCGAGCGGCCTGCCGCCCATCCGGCGCGTCGTCGTGCTAAAGCGCCGCCGGTGGCCGCGGCCCGGCCGGCAACCACGGCAGCGGCCGAGAGCGGTCCGCCGGAGAGGCGCGATCCGGCGCGTCCCTACCGGGGCCCCAGCCGGCACGGGCCCAGACTGGCTCCCACTCGTCGCGCGGGCGCGCCGGGCCGCGCACGGGTCGCGGCAGCCCGGATGCTCCTCGTCGCCGGGGTGCTGCTCGCGCTCGCGGCGTCGGCCGCAGTGGTGGCGGTCCGGGTCTCCTCCGACGTCCCAGCGATCGTCGGTCAGGTGGCGGGCGGCACGCTCTCGAGCGTGCTGGCCCTCGGCCTCGCCGTCCGCACCGGTGGTCGGCCGATCTGGGCCGCGGTGCTGACGGCAGCGATCGCGGCCACGGCGTTCGCCACCGGCTGGGAGCCGTTGCTCGACGGTGCCGCCGTGGGCACCGGCGTCCTCGCGGCGACGCTGGGCGTGATGGCGACGATCCCGGCGGCGACGTTCGGCCGCGCGATCCGCGAGGTGGTGGTCGCCACCGCGATCGGCTGGATCGGTGCCCTCGGCGTCGTCGCGTACGGCCCGCGCGCGCGTCTCGATGTCGATCTGGTCCGCTTCGGGTACGCCGTCCTGGGCCTGTCCCTGGTCGGAGCGATCGCCCTGGTCTACCGCCTCGGCGCCGGCCTGCACGGCCTGGGTCGTCGGGGGTACGCCGTTGCCGGCGGTGCGGTCCTCATGCTCGCGATCGCGCTCGCCTACAGCGAGGCGATCGCGCAGTGGGGGTCACGTGACCTGGTCGGGACGATCGACGACATCCGCGACTCGCTGAAGGAAACCTTCCACGCGGTCCCGCACCCGATCATGGCGCTGCTCGGCTACCCCGCCCTCGTGTGGGGCGTCTTCATGCGCGCGCGCCGGCGACAGGGATGGTGGGTCTGCGCGTTCGGGGTCGCGGTGACCTCGCCTTCGGCGACCCGGCTGGTCGCCCAGGAGCTGAGCCCGACCAGCGTGGTGCTCGGCGCGCTCTACAGCATCGTCGTCGGCGTCGCGATCGGCTACCTGGTGATCCGGATCGAGCAGTCCCTGACCGGCACGCACGGGCGTCGGGCCCGGCGCGCCGAGGAGTCCGAGGCGCACCGGCCCGAGCCGCGCCGGTACGAACCGCTGCACTGAGGTGACCGCCCGAGCCCGAACGCGCGAGTAACAGCGCCGGCGGGGTAGCGTCCCCGCCATGGCCGGAACGACCTCGCAGATCCTCGCCGAGATGGTGGCCAGCGTGCTGTCCGTCGTCGGTCTCGCCGGGTGACCGCGTCGAGGGCGGTGACACCGTGATGCTGCTGGAGTCGATGAAGATGGAGATCCCGGTGCTCGTCGAGCGCGCCGGGCACCGTCGAGGAGGTCCGGGTCGTCCCCGGCGACGTCATCCAGGAGGGCGACGTCCTGGTCGTGCTCGTGCACTGAGCCGGCGCGGGATCGCTTGTGAAGCAGGGTCGTGGCGGGTGCACAAGCGCCAGAACGCCCGGCCGGCGCAACAGCGCCGCAGCAGTCGCCGCGCCCGGACACTAGACTCCGGAGCCTGCGCCCGGGCCTGGCTCCGTGCGCAAGGAGGGGTGCCGGAGTGGCCGATCGGAACCGCCTTGAAAGCGGTCGCTGGCAGAGATGTCAGCCGCGGGTTCGAATCCCGCCCCCTCTGCTGGCTGGAGGCACGAGCGGAGCCGTGCCCCCAGCAGAGAGGGCGTGGCCGGGTCTGCGTCGGCACGAGCGGAGCCGTGCGCGCGTGCCGTGGCGGTTGCCGAGCTGACCGCCCGAGGGACCTACTCCGAGCCGCCGATCTCCATCGCGACCGAGTCGTAGACCAGGTCGTGGACGCGCTGCCGGTAGTGCTCGACGTCGTTGAGGAGTCGGCGTACCTCGCCGGCCACCCGGTCCGCCTCGAGCCGGTCGAGCAGGCCGGCCCCGACCGCGGAGATGCGGCTGAGCAGCTGGCGTCGCTCACGATCGGCGGCACCGGTGCGGGCGGCGAGCCACCCGTCCCACGCCTGGAAGTTCTCGTCGCTGAGGGCCTGGCGGACGGCCGAGAGCCGTTGCCGGACCAGCCAGCGCCAGTTCGACGACGTACGCGCGCCGGACAGGGTGCTCCCGAAGGTCCGAGATCGCTGATTCGAGGCTCATCAGCGCCACCTCACGACGGTCGTGTCGTGCACAAGTGGGACCTTGAGTGTGACTCAGGGCACACGCCGGGGCACAAGACCTGACCGACGATTGAAATCCGCACTGCACAATGTGCCTGCGTGAACCAGCCGGGAACCGTCGAATATCCGCCTCGCTCGCCGGCCGTTCGCGTGCGACTTCTGGGCGCGCTCGTGGCCGCGCTCGGGCTGGTGGTGCTGTGGGGACGGTGGTGCTCGCCGACCGCCGGGTCCGTCGCCGGCGACGGCTCGTCGTCGTGACGGTGCTCGGTCGTGCTCGTCGGCGCCGTGGGCGGTCGTCGCGCTGGCGTCGGCCGCTGGTACGTCGTGCGGCTCGACGACACCGGCTACCGGGTCCGCTTCGTCCGGGGGCCGGCCGCCCGCAGGCCCGCTGGACCGAGGTCGAGGACCTGGCCACGGCCGTGGCTGCCGGCACTCGCTGCGTCGTGCTCCGGCTCCGTGACGGCGGACTCACCGACCATTCCGGTCACCCTATCGAGGGCGATCGCGAGGAGTTCGTCGACGAGCTCCAGCGCCGGCTCGACGCCGGCCACGGCTACCGGCGACTCTGACGCGCTGCTGCCGGGGCGGCGATGCACCGCCGATTTCCCGGAGCAGTCCGAGGATGGGTAACCTGTCCCACGCTGTCGGGAGGTGTCGCCTAGTCCGGTCTATGGCGCCCGCCTGCTAAGCGGGTTGAGGGCAAACCCCTCTCGCGGGTTCAAATCCCGCCACCTCCGCGGCGATCTCGCAGAGATCGACGGGACGGGTCGGACCTCCTGGTCCGGCCCGTCCGGTCGTTCCGGGCTGCCGATGCCGACGTTGCACGAACTTGCAGGAAGGTGCACTGCACGTTCCTGAGGGCGCATGCTCCGTTGGTCCGCTGTCCGGCAGTGGGCGAGACTGGGCATACCGACCACATCCCCTGCGTGGTCGAGAGCAAAGGGGACCCCCACCGATGAGCATGTTGAAGCGTGCGGCCCGCATTGCCGTGGGCGCAATCCTGGCAACCGGCATCTTCGCCGGCGCCACAGCACCAGCCGATGCCGCGGTTCACAACAGCGTCGGCAAGGCTCCCGGCGTCAGCCTGCTCGACACCGGCTGGGGCCCCCGACACACAACCAAGGACTCGAGACGAGGACGCACGTCACCCCCAGACTGTCCGTCATTGCCAACCCCCGGCCCGTCTCGTGACGAAGGGCGGAGAGACCCCCACTCTCCGCCCTTGTCGTCCGAGTTCGGTCGGGCCGAAGGGTCGCCGCGCGGGGGTGCACTCAGAGCTGCGCGCGGCCCCTCCGGTGGCGCTCGTGGCTCGCCGCTCCTCCTGCTGGCCGATGGCGTAGCCGAGCTGGAAGCGCGTCTCGACGTTGTACTCGGTCTTGAGCGAGGCGACGTAGCCGGCGTAGGTGCGGGTGCTGACCCCCATCCGCTTCGCGCTGGCGTTGTCGCTGTGGCCCTCGACGAGCATCCGCACGGTCATGTTGTGCACGTCGTCGGCGACCTCGCGCTCGGTGTGCAGCTCGCGGTCGGTGAAGCCGCGCGCCCGCTCCCAGTAGCGCTCGAAGATGTCGACGAGGTAGGCGACCAGGCTCGGCGTCGTGGATCGCGACCGCGACCTGGTAGCCCTCCGCGCCCGGGACGATCGCCAGCCGTCGGTCGACCACGATCAGCCGGTTGAAGAACTCGTCCAGGGTGCGCACCTCGGCGCCGTACGTCGACGACCTCCTCGACGTACTCCCGGGTGGCCACGCTGCGCCGGGCCGAGTGCTGGTACAGCGTGCGCATCCGGACCCCGCGCTCGAGGGCGCGCTTGTCGCGCTCGATCGCCTCGGCGAGGATCGTCGAGCGGCCGGGCTCCGTCCGGCTGCGCGGTGAGCAGCTCGAACTCGCGCGTCGCCGACGGCCGCGATGAGGAAACGGTTGATGTTCGGCAGCCCGCGCAGCTGACGATCGGCAGCTCCGCCGGGGCCGTCCGCCGGAAGGCGAGGCCGAGCTCGGCGAAGGTGTTCGCCCAGTCCGTCGACTCGGCGAGCAGCTCGGCGGCCCGCTGGCCCATCGGCGAGACGACCCGGGACTGCACCGTCGCCGGGTCCACGGGCAGGTAGGTCTCCGAGGGCGGGTCGAGGGCGAGCAGGCCGAGGTCGACCAGGAACGTGAACGCGTCGTGGTGGGGACCGCCCTCGACGACGCGAGGGTCGTCGGCGCTGATCGCACCCTCGAGGACGATCTTCTGGTAGAGATCGCCGGCATCGGTCTGCAAGAGACGACGGTGGGCGGCGCCGTACTCCGTGGGGGTCACCTGTCCGATTATTCACAAACATGCAACGGCAGGCATCCTCGCAGCGGTCACAAGTCTGCAAGATCCGATGACGCAGGGGTGACGAAAGCGTCCGCCACGGCGGACCTTCGGCCGTGGCGTCGACCGCCCCGCCGGCAGCAACGTGGGAGGGGCCGGCGACCCGTCCGGCCGCGGTCCCGATCGGAGGTCGATCCCATGCAGTCAGTCAAGACCGCTGCTGCGGAGTTCCTGTCCCACCAGCGGGTCGCCGTCACCGGGGTCTCCCGGTCGCCGGCGAACCACGGC
This sequence comes from uncultured Actinomycetota bacterium, assembly GCA_963731485.1. Taxonomy (GTDB): domain Bacteria; phylum Actinomycetota; class Actinomycetes; order Propionibacteriales; family Nocardioidaceae; genus Marmoricola. The sequence goes on along the minus strand of CAVSVQ010000004.1, from coordinate 507,070 downwards.
AGCAACGTGGTCTACCAGCGGCTCAAGGAGCGCGGGTACGAGGTGTACCCGGTGAACCCGAACGCCGAGGAGATCGACGGCGATCCGTGCTTCCCGGACCTGCACGCGATCCCAGGGGGCGTGGAGTGGGTCGTTGTCGGGACCCGTCCCGAGCGCGCCCAGGCCACCCTCGAGGAGTGTGCGGACCTGGGCATCAAGGACGTCTGGATGCATCGCTCGTTCGGCGGTGGGAGTGTCAGCGCCGACGCCGCCGCCTACGGCCGCAGTCACGGGATGACGGTGATCGACGGCGGTTGCCCGCTGATGTTCGAGCCGACGTCGGACCCCGGGCACAAGGTGATCAAGTGGGTGTGCCGGGCCAACCACCACCTGCCGGCGCGGGTGTGAGCGGCCCTGACGATTGAGGTTCTCGTGCTCGGGTGCCGTCGCTCGCGGCACTCCCGCTGTGCTTCGTGACCTCACCGAGCCCGCCGGTCCTCGCCCGGGGCCTCCACCAGGCGACGAAGGAGCCGGTCCAGGGTCTGCACCTCGGCGTCGGTCAGCGCGGCGAGCGCCTCGGGCGGGGTGGACTGGATCTGGTCGGCGGCGCGGGCGATCGCACGTCCTGCCGAGGTGATCCGCACCAGCTTGGAGCGACGGTCGGCCGGGTTCACCTCGCGCTCGACCAGCCCGCGCTTCTCGAGGTCGTCGACGATCACCGAGATGTACGGCGGGTCGGTCACCAGCGCCGCGCACAGCTCACGCATCGGCAACGGCCCGGGCAGCAGCAACCGGAGCGCCTTGGCCCGCAGGTAGCTCATCCCGATCGCCTCGGCGACCGCGGCGCGACGGTCGTGCAGGTCGAGGACCAGCGTGCGCATCGACTGCCAGGCGCTGGTGGCGGGTTCGGGGCGCTCGCTCACCGTGCCACCATCGCACTCTCGCCGGTCTGCGGCGCCTGCTCGTCGAGCAGGTGGGCGACCGTGCCGGCCGAGCGCGCGGCCCACCGGCCGGTGGAGAGCCCGGCGAGCAGGAGCACCGCGGCGGCGTACCCGACCACGATCCACCAGCCCGGATGGGTGGCCTCGGAGAACTGTGTGCGGATCCCGGCGCCTGCGCCGTGGCTCACCACGGCGCCGACGATCGCGACCCCGAGGGTGGCTCCCACCTGCCGGCTGGTGCTCGCCACTGCCGCCGCAACCCCGGCCTGGCTGCGCGGCATGCCCGAGACCGCTGTGTTGGTGATCGGCGCGTTGACCATGCCGAAGCCCGCGCCGAAGACGAGGTAGCAGGCGAGCAGCCAGCCGTAGCCGACGTGGTCGTTCAGCGCGGTGAGCGGCAGCGATCCGAGCAGCAGCGCTGCCCCGGCGATCAGCAGCGGCAACCGAGGGCCGCGGTTGCCGACGAGGCGCTCCGGACAGCGGTGCCAGCACCACCGTCATCGCCGCCATCGGCAGCAGGAACAGCCCGGCGTGCAACGCGCTGAGGCCGCGGACGTCCTGCAGGTAGAGAGTGTTGAGGAACAAGAACGCGCTGAAGGCACCGAAGGCGGAGATCGCCATCAGGGTCGCCGCGGAGAACGGCACGCTGCGGAAGAACGTCAGCTCGATCAGCGGGTCGGTGCGCCGCGACTCGTGGACCAGCAGCCCCACGAACGCCAGCGCGCACAGGGCGCCGATCGCCCAGATCTCTCCCGGCCGGCTGGCTCGCGGGGCCTCGATGATCGCGTAGGTCAGGGACAGCAGCACGACGATCACGAGCACTTGGCCCAGCGGGTCGATCCGACGCGCCCGCTCGGCCTTCGACTCCGGCACGAACAGCGCGGCGAGCACGAACGCCGCGATCCCGATCGGCACGTTGACCCAGAAGATCGATCGCCAGCCGATGCTCTCGACGAGCACGCCGCCGAGCACCGGCCCGAGGCCGAGGCTGATGCCGACGACGCCGGCCCAGACGCCGATCGCGCGGGCGCGCTCGCGCGGGTCGAGGAAGACGTTCGTGATGATCGACATCGCCACCGGGTTGAGCATCGAGCCGCCGACGGCCTGCAGCATCCGGAACGCGACCAGCCAGCCGAGCCCCGGTGCGACGCCGCACAGCAGCGAGCCGGCGGTGAACAGCAGGAGACCGAGCTGGAAGGTGCGCCGGCGCCCCAGCCGGTCGGCGGTCGAGCCGGAGAGGATCAGCAGGCTGGCGAGCACGACGGTGTAGGAGTCGATGATCCACTGCAGACCGGAGACCGAGGCGTGCAGGTCGGCGCGAATGGCAGGGAGCGCGACGTTGACGATGGTGACGTCCATGCCGACCAGCAGGAGGCTCAGGCAGCAGATCGCGAGGATCAGGAGCCTCCGACGCGGCGAGAGGGCCGCGGTCGAGTTGTTTGTACTCACACAACTATTGTGCTTGTACAAGCAAGTTCATTTCCGGCACTGACGGAGCCTGGGGCTTCCTCGCTCCGCCTCCCGCCTCGGCACGGGAACGAAACAGGCTCCGACCGCATCGCTGCTGATCGGAGCCCGTCGTCGGTTGGCGCGCTCGGAGGGATTCGAACCCCCAACCTTCTGATCCGTAGTCAGATGCTCTATCCGTTGAGCTACGAGCGCCGGCTCCGGTGGCTGGCGTCCGGAGAGCGGTGTGCATCGTAGCGCGAGGCTTGGTGCCCTACGAAATCGGGCACTTTGCCTCTACGACGTTTCACCGTGGATCGATCCAATAGGCGGTGCAAGGGACGTGCAGGTACATTCAGGCGCGTCCTGGTCGCGCGTGGGTGTCGTGATCCGGCGCTTCCTGATCGGCTGCAACGGCGCGACGATCCGACTCTCAAAAGACCACTGGATCCGAGAGGACGCTAAGACGATGGCAGACGTGGAGAAGGCCCTGGACGACGCGGGCATGACCAACCCGCACGTGCGCGAGTACGTCGCGTACTGGGCCGAGCCTGACCGGCGCCGAGCGGGTCGAGGTCGTGGACGCGGCCGACGACGCCCGCCTGGTCAAGGAGGCACTCGACGCCGGTGAGCTGCTCCCGGCCGGTGAGGGCCGCTACTACTCCCGCAGCTACCACAAGGACACCGCGCGCTCCGAGGAGCGCACGATCGTCGCCACCAACGACCCCAAGGACAAGGGCGTCTACAACAACTGGCGCCCCGCCTCGGAGATGAAGCCGCTGCTCGAGGAGCGCATGCGCGGCGCCTCCGCCGGCAAGACGATGTACGTCATCCCCTACCTGATGGCGCCTCCGGGCTCGCCGCTGGCGCCGTGGGCCACCGGCGTCCAGCTGACCGACACGCGCACCGTCGTGCTGCACATGATCCGGATGTCGCGGGTCGGGCGTCGACTACCTCGAGAACCTCGACGACCCGAACATGTTCGTCCGCGCCGTCCACGTCACCGGCGACCTGGAGAACCTCGGCCAGGGCACCCCCGACGACAAGCGCTACTTCGTCACCGTCGCCGACGAGCGCACGATCCTGCACTTCGGCTCCTCCTACGGCGGCAACGCGCTGCTCGGCAAGATCGCCCACGGCCTGCGCCAGGCGGCGTACGACGGCTGGGCGTCGAAGAAGTTCCTCGGCGAGCAGTACATGCTGATCGGGATCCACGACAAGGAGACCGGCAAGGACTACCACATCTGCGGCGGCTTCCCGAGCGCCTCGGGCAAGACCAACCTCGCGATGATGCTGGCTCCCGACGCCCTCGGCGATCGCTACCACGTCTCCTTCTACGGCGACGACATCGCCTGGCTGTGGGTCGACGAGGAGGACGGCAAGCTCTACGGGATGAACCCGGAGTACGGCGTCTTCGGGGTCGCCAAGGACACCAACGAGAAGACCAACCCGACCGCGCTCGCCTCCGTCGAGCCGAGGGCACCGGGGCGATCTTCACCAACGTCGCCTACAACCCCGACACCCAGGAGGTCTGGTGGGAGGGCCGCACGCCCGAGCCGCCCGCCGACGTCACCGGGTGGCTGGACTGGAAGGGCAACCCGATCGCCGAGCGCTCGCGAGCGAGGCGACGGACGCCCCGTGGGCGCACCCGAACAGCCGGTTCACCACGACGCTGGCCAACGTGCCGAACGTCGCCAAGGACTACAACGAGCCGCAGGGCGTGCCGATCGACGCGATCATCTTCGGTGGCCGCACCCGTGACCGCGAGCCGCTGATCCGCGCGATCACCGACCTCGCCGAAGGCGTGTACGACGGCCTGACCCTGGGCGCCGAGGCGACCTTCGCCGCCGAGGGCGTCGACGGCCAGCTGCGCTACGACCCGATGTCGAACCGGCCGTTCATGGCCTACGGCGAGGGCGACTACGCCGCGCACTACCTGAAGGTCGTCGGTGCCGCCAAGGACCAGCCGATCTTCGCGCACGTCAACTGGTTCCAGCGCGACCCGGAGGACGGTCACTTCCTGTGGCCCGGCTACCGCGAGAACCTGCGCCCGCTGCTGTGGCTGCTGCAGCTGAAGAACGGCGAGGTCAAGGGTCGCGAGACCGCCGGTCGGCATCATCCCGACCGAGGAGGAGCTCAACCTCGAGGGCGTCGACATCGACCCGGAGGACCTCGAGACGATCCTGTCCATCAACGTGCCGCGGTGGCAGCAGGAGATGGGCCACCGCGAGGAGCACCTCAAGCAGTTCCCGGGCATGCCCGAGGAGATCTGGGAGGCGCACCGCCGGGTGGCCGCCGCCCTCGACTCCGAGATCTGACACCCAGGCACCTGACGGCTCGCGGGATCGGGCAGGCTGGACCCATGAGTGTCAGCCCTGCCGGTCCCGCGAGCCGTTGCCGTGTCCGGCCGGCGACCCGGGCCGACGCAGCCGCGCTCGCCGAGGTGGCCGCCGAGACCTTCGCCCTCGCCTGCCCGCCGGGGATGCCGGCCGCCTCGATCGAGACGTTCGTCGCGCAGAACCTGACTCGCGGGCGCTTCGAGGAGTACGTCGCGGACCCCGGTCGTGCGGTGCTGATCGCGGAGGACGACGACGGGCACGGCACCAGAGCGGTCGGCTACGCGATGCTCGTGCACGGCGAGCCCTACGACGCCGACGTCCGCGCCCTCGTGACGCACCTTCCGACGACCGAGCTGTCCAAGATCTACGTGCTGCCCGACGTGCACGGCGGCGGGGTCGCGAGCGCTCTGCTGGACGCCGCGCTGGCCGTTGCGCGCGAGGTCGGTGCCGCCGGCATGTGGCTCGGCACCAACCAGGCCAACGTGCGGGCGCAGCGGTTCTACGCCAAGTGCGGTTTCGAGAAGGTCGGGACCAAGCGGTTCTGGGTCGGGGACCACTGGGAGGACGACTTCGTCTTCGAGCGACCGCTGTGACCCGCGTGCATGGACAGGAGTCCCGGTCGGAGTGAGGATGAACATCTCACCGTCGTTCCGGGAGGGAACCCCATGCGATCTCGTGCTGCCGTCTCGATCCTCGTGGCCGTCGTGTTGACCGCGCTCGCGCCGTCCGCGTCGGCGGCGCGCCACCCCCACCGGAAGCCGGGAAAGCCGTTGACCGTGATGACCCGCAACCTGTACCTGGGTGCGGACATCAACCGGCCGATCGTCGCGGCTCTCACCGAGGCCGCACGACCGGGCCACACCGCCCAGAGCGTCCTGGAGGCGTCTGGCCAACGCCACCCACGAGACTCGGGCCATCGTCGACCAGACGAACTTCAACGTCCGGGCAAGGCTGCTGGCGAAAGATCGCAGACGACCAGCCCCGACCTGGTCGGGCTGCAGGAGGTCGCCCTGTGGCGGCACGGCCCGCTCGACACCGACCCGAGCCTGATCGCCGTGCCGAACGCCACCGACCGTCGACTACGACTTCCTCGGATCCTGCTCGACGGCGCTGCACAAGCGGGGCCTGCACTACAAGGCGGTCGTGCGTGCGGCACCCGTGCCGACGTCGAGGCACCCAGCTTCACCGGCAGCCTTCAGCGCTCCGAGCGGCCGACGCGCGGGACGTGCGGCTCACCATGCGCGACGTGATCCTCAAGCGGAAGAAGAAAGACGTCCGGATCGTCGACAGCGGCGATGCGCTGTACACCCACAACCTGTCCATTCCGCTGACCGACGTCGGCAAGGCGTTCAGCTTCGACCGCGGCTACCAGTGGGTCGACGTCCGGGCACGGCAGCAAGCGGTTCCGCTTCATCAACACCCACCTCGAGTCGTCCAGCTCCGACCTTGCGCTCGCAGGCTGCAGGAGCTGCTGGCGAACGCTCCGGCGAGCGGGCGCACGAACGTCTTCGTCTGCGACTGCAACTCCGACCCGCTCAACCACACCGTGAAGCCCACGGAGACCCAGCCGCACAGCGGCGCCGTACGACCTGATCACCGGCGCGGCGGCTTCACCGACGAGTGGCTGCAGTGGACGCCGGCCGCTCGAGGGCTGGACCTCCGGGCTCTCCGAGCTCGTCAACGACGCGACTGCGGCCGGGTTCGACCACCGCATCGACATGGTCTTCGCACGCAAGGCCGCGGCGGCGGTCTGGCGGTCGACAAGGGGCGCGTCACCGGCACCAAGCTCTCCGACCGCGACCCGGCGACCGGGCTGTGGCCGTCCGACCACGGCGGCGTGGTGCTGCGGCTGCGCGGGCTCTGAGCTCCGGCTGCGGCCGAGGAGGTGGCGCAGCAAAACCGTCTCGAAACCTCGGTGGGGTGGGTTCCGAGACAGGCACCAGGGCGCCTTCTTCAACCATCGTGTCCGGCTCGGTCGGTCCGTCCCCACTCCAACGAGGCCGCCGACCTGGCTCCGTGCTGGGTTCGCGCGTTCGGTCGGTCGCCCGGGATCATCTCGTGCGGGTGCAGGGTGTCCTCGATCGTCACCTCGACCGACTCCGGGATGCCGGAGAGCGTGACGATCTCACGGCGCCAGCCCGGTGACTCCTCCAGCGCGCGGGCGGTGCCCGGTGCCATCAGGATCTGGCCGTCCTTCGCGATGTCGCACAACCGGGCCGACAGGTTGACCGCGGTGCCGACGGCGGCGTACTCGAGCTGGGACGGCGACCCGATCGCGCCGACCGCACACTCGCCGGAGGCGATCCCGATGCCGGCGCCGAGCGGGGTCTCCGGCCTGGTCCAGCGGGCGGTGACCTCGCGGACCCGGACCAGCATGTCCCGCGCCAGCCGCAACCCGGCGCGGGTGTGGTCGGCGCGTGGGAACGGGGCACCAACCAGCACCAGGGCGCCGTCGCCGGCGAAGTCCTTCACCGTGGCGCCGAACTCGTGGGCCGCCTCGATCACCGCTGCGTAGTAGTCCTGCAGCACCGAGACCATGTATTCGGCACCGTGCCGTTGGGTGTACGAGGTGAAGCCGCGCAGGTCGATGCTGACCGCGGTCAGGCTGAACATCTCGCAATTCAGTGACTCCTGGATGCCGCTGCGGTGCACGGTCTCGGCGATCTCAGGGGAAACGAAGCGCGCGATGTTGGTGCGCTCGTCGAAGAGGGCATCCTGCTGTGACTCGATGGTCAGGTGGTCGACGTAGGTCTGTCGGGTGATCCATTCCATGGCCAGGTTGACCAGCATGCCGGTGACCAGGGTGGTCAGCGGGATGAACAGGCCGAGCACGAACTCCTGGTCGTCCACGATGCCGCGTGCGTGCCAGATCCCCGCGATGACGGCGGCGAGCGCCGCGTAGGGACCCACCGAGGCGAGCGCCAGTCGCGGAGGGAGCCGGAACATCGTCAGGCCGAAGTACGCCGACATGCTGACGCACGCGCCCATCACCGATGTGCTGTGCAACGGCACCGTCATCGCCACGGCGAGGAACCCGCCGGTGAGGTTCACCACCGCGCTGGCCGGCATCAACAGGGTGAGGCGGTTGTCAGCGCGGGCGATCGCCGCACCGACGACGAGCAGGGCGACCTCGGCCGGGATCAGCACCAGGGCGAGCCCGCGCAGGTCGACCAGAGCGCCGAAGAGCACCGCGACCCACGCGAGCAGGGCGGCGCTGGTCGCGGCATACATGGCGAAGCGGGCGAACGCGCGGACGTGCTCCAGGCGCCAGTCCTGGTAGTCCTCCTCGATCTCGCTGGCCACGAAGCGCAGGGGCCAGCGGGTCGCGGGCGGCGACAGTTCCGGCGTTACCGGCCATCCCTCGGGTCGGGCCATGGCTTGCCCCGGAGTCAGCTGCCCTGGTCGCGGGTGATCCGCTCCTCGATCGCGCCGACGAGGGCGTCGCGGAAGTGCGGGATCTTGGCGGTCAGCGCGGCCACCGTCTCGTCGGTGAAGTGCAGCACCTCGAGGGGGGTGTCGGCCACGACCGTCGCCGACCGGAGCTTGTGGTTGAGCAGCGCCATCTCGCCGATCACCTCTCCGGCGCCGAGGCGCGCGACCTCCTCGCCGTGGCGGCGGACCGACACCTCGCCCGACAGGATGAGGTAGGCCTTGTCGGCCGGCTGCTGCTCCACCATGAGTGCCCAGTGCTCGGGGACGGTGAGGTAGGTCGCCGCTTCGACTACCTGGTGGATCTCCTCGTCGCTGAAGTCCTGGAACCGGTTGACCCTGGCCAGCTCCTCGATCCGACGTGCCTCGTCACCCGACAGCTTGTGATGCATGCAAAGGACTCCTCTCGCGTCGACCACACCTCGGCCGAGAAGGTCCCCCCTTGCACCAGATTGTGTTCGTTGGACCCGGTGTCTGTCCATCACCCAGGCGCGTCAAGTGACCGTGGAGTAGGTTCTGGAGACGTGACGGCACGGGTCTGCATCATCGGCGCCGGGTCGTCGGGCATCACGGCAGCCCAGGTCCTGCAGGCGCGCGGCGTCGAGTTCGACTGCTTCGAGGCCGGCAGCGAGGTCGGCGGCAACTGGCGCTACGGCAACGACAACCAGATGTCGTCGGCGTACGAGTCGCTGCACATCAACACCTCCCGGCAGCTGATGGAGTACGCCGCGTACCCGATGTCCGAGGACCTGCCCGACTACCCGAGCCACCGGCAGATCGCGGCGTACTTCGACGACTTCGTCGACCACTTCGGCCTGCGCGAGAAGATCACCTTCCGCACCGAGGTGGTGCAGGTCGCGCCCGCGTCTGCCGGTGGGTACGACGTGACCGTCCGGCCGCGGGACGGCGAACCAGAGACCCGGCACTACCAGCACGTGATCGTCGCGAACGGCCATCACTGGGACCCGCGCTGGCCCGAGCCGGCGTTCCCGGGCGCCGAGTCGTTCCCCGGCGAGCAGATCCACGCGCACTACTACCGCACGGCCGAGCCGCTGGCGGGCAAGCGTGTCCTGGTCCTCGGCATCGGCAACTCCGCGTGCGACATCGCGGTCGAGTCCGCACGGGTGGCGACGTCGACCGACCTGGCGATGCGGCGCGGCGCGCACATCGTGCCGAAGTACCTGCTCGGCGTGCCGACCGACCGGCTCACCGACTCGCCGCTCGCGCGCGGCCCGCTGAAGCTCCAGCAGTGGTCGATGGCCGCGCTGCTGCGCCTGACCCAGGGCAAGGTCACCGACTACGGGCTGCCGGCGCCCGACCACGCCGTGCTGCACGCGCACCCGACGGTCAGTCAGGACCTGCTCAACCGGCTCGGCCACGGCGACATCACGGTGCGGCCGAACATCGACCGCTTCGACGGGTCGACAGGTGCTCTTCACCGACGGCACGTCCGGTGAGTACGACGTGGTGGTCTACTGCACCGGCTACAAGGTGAGCTTCCCGTTCCTCGACGACGCCGTCGTGCGCGCCGAGGACAACCACGTCGGCCTCTTCCACCGGGTCGTCGACCCGGTCCACCCCGGGCTCTACTTCGTCGGCCTGATCCAGCCGCTCGGAGCGATCATGCCGCTGGCCGAGGCGCAGGCGCACTGGGTCGCCGACCTGGTCACCGGCGTCGCGCGGCTGCCGTCGCTCGAGGAGATGCGCCGGGAGATCGCAGCGTACGACGCCCGGCTGCGCAAGCGCTTCGTCGCCTCGAAGCGGCACACGATCGAGGTCGACTTCCATGCCTACCGCGCCGAGATCGCGCAGGAGCGGAAGCGGGCGCGACGGAGGGCGCGCTGACTGCCGACGTCGGGAGATCTGCAGAGCGCCCGACGCTCAGCTGCCGCCGTTGAAGACCCCGCTGCGCGCGCCGTACGAGCGCGAAGCCGAGCGAGACCACCAGCAACACCAGCCAGGCACGCTCGAGGAAGCGCACAGTGAGATCGCGCTGCTCGGCCGTGGGCACGTCGACCGTCCGGTGCAGCACCAGCAGCACCAGCCCGGTGAACGCGAGGCCGAGCGAGCGCGGCCAGCGCGCCCCACGCCCAGCCCGCGCTGAGCGGGTCGCCGACGAGGGCGCCGGTGCCGAACTGGCTGTCGACGCCGGTCGTCCGGGCCGGCAGCACGAACATGCTCAGCCCGATCCACGCCGCGAGCATGAGGCCTCGGGCCCGACGCTGCTTCGGGCGGAGCCGACGGCGGTCGTGCCAGGTGATCAGGGTGAGCACCGCGGGCGGGCCGGCGACCAGCCAGCCGATGAACCGCCACCCGAGCGTCGTCGTGGGCGTCTTCTGCAGCTCGCAGGGCGATGTCCTCGCCGTACGACCCGGCCGAGCGCGGTGAACAGCACCGCGAAGCCCACCACGCGAGCGACGAACCGGCGGCGCTCGGACGCGTCCGCGCGATCGAGGTCGCGGCGGTCACGTCGGTCACCTCGCTCCTCTCGCCGCGTCATGGTCGTCACCGCAGCGAATGTACTGGCGGTGGCGGGACATCCGAACCGCCGGCCGACAGCCGCGCGGCGCGGTCCCTAGACTGACCCGGTGCCGATCGTCCTGACGCTGCTCGACGGAGTGCGCTGGCGAGGGCGAGCCCGTGGTCGGGGAGCGCCCGCAAGCGCTGCTCGCCGCGCTGCGGTCGGGCGGCCACCGTGCGCGCCGAGCAGCTCGTGGACGCGGTCTGGGCGCGACGACGTGCCGGCGAACCCGGCGAAGGCGCTGCAGGTCCTGGTCTCCCGCACCCGTTCGGCGTGCGGACCGGACTGCGGTCGTCCGCGACGGCGACGGCTACCGCCTCGGGGTGTCGTCCGAGCGAGGTCGACGTGCTCGTCGTGCGCGACCGGACCGCCGGCCGCGCGCGCGGCGCTCGCGACCGACCCGACCGCGCGGCGGACCTGCGCGCCGGCGCGGCGCTCGCGGTCGCACGCGGGCGGGTCGATCCCGGTGGACCACGACCGGGCGCCCTCGCCGACGTACGCCGGGACGCCGGCGCCGAACCTCGCGGCACGCCCGTCGGGTCCTGGCCCAGGCGTCGAGCCGCAGTCGGGTCCCACGACGAGGCACTGCCGCCTGCTCGAGGAGGCGGTCACCGGCCGGCCCGACGACGAGGCTCTCCTCGTCGACCTGTTGCGCAGCATCGCGGCGGTGCGCGGGGCCGCCGCGGCCCTGGACCGCTACGAGGCAGCACCGCGCCGGGCTGCGTGAACGGCTCGGCACCGATCCCGGGCCCGGAGCTCCAGCGGCTGCACCAGGAGCTGCTGTCGCTGGACAGCACCGGTCCGCGACGGCGTGCACTACGAGGCGACGACGCTGCTCGGGCGCGGCGACGACATCCGCCGGCTGCGCGCCGCGATGGTGGCGTCGCGGGTGGTCTCGATCGTCGGGCCCGGCGGACTCGGCAAGACCCGGCTCGCCCACGTCGCTCGGCCGGACCGCCGTGCAGCCGGTGGTGCACTTCGTCGAGCTGGTCGGCGTGACGCGCGCCCGAGGACCTGGTCGGCGAGGTCGGGTCTGCGCTCGGCGTGCGCGACTCGGTGAGCGGCCGCCGGACCTGACGCCCGAGCAGCGGGCCGACGTACGCGCCCGGATCGCGCAGCACCTCGACCAGGCGCCGAGCCTGCTGATCCTGGACAACTGCGAGCACATCGTCGACGCGGTCGCCGACCTGGTCGCCTACCTGGTCGCCACCACGCGCGAGCTGCGGGTGCTCACCACGACCCGAGCGCCGCTGGCGATCGCGGCCGAGCGGGTGCTACCCGCTCGGCGAGCTCGGTGCCGAGGACGCCGCGGAGCTGTTCGCGCGAGCGCGCGGTCGCGGCCCGGCCGGACGTGGTGCTCGCCGGTGCCGAGCGCGCGGTCACGGAGATCGTCGAGCGACTCGACGGTCTGCCGCTGGCGATCGAGCTGGCAGCCGCGAAGGTCCGGGTGATGGCGGTCGCGGACATCGCGCGCCGACTGGAGAACCGGTTCGCCCTGTTGCGCGGCGGTGACCGCAGCGCCCCGGACCGGCACCAGACCCTGCTCGCGGTCATCGACTGGTCGTGGAACCTGCTCGACGAGCACGAGAAGGCGGGCACTGCGCTGGCTCTCGGTCTTCCACGACGGCTTCACCCTGGCCGCGGCCGAGGCGATGGTCGGCGCGGAGGCGCTGGACGCGATCGAGGACCTCGCCGACCAGTCCCTGCTGGTCGTGGTCGAGGGCGAGCAGGGCCTGCGCTTCCGCATGCTCGAGACCGTCCGCGAGTTCGGGCGGATGCAGCTGGTGGACGCAGGTGAGGAGGACGCCGCCGCTCGTGCACAGCGCGCCTGGGCGGTCGACTTCGCCGCGCGGCAGGTCGGCGCGCTGATGGGCCCGGGGCAGTTCGACGCGGTCGACGCCGTCCGAGCCGAGGAGAACAACCTCGCCGACGTGCTCCGCCAGGCCCTCGGCGCCGCCGACCCGGCCACCACCGTGCAGGTGCTGGCGACGCTGGGCACCTACTGGACGATCCTCGGCGACCACGCACGCATCTACGTCCTCGCCGAGGCTGTCTGCCAGGTCGTGGGCGGCTGGTCGCCGCCCGCCGAGCTGGGTGACGCCGCCAGGGTCGCGGTCTCGGTGACGATCAACAACGCGATGATCGGCGAGAGCGCGCAGGTGGAGGCGCTGCGCACGGTGCTGCGAGACCTCGGGCCCGGCGACGGCGACCGGCGGATCGCCGCTCAAGTGCGGGTCATGCAGGACTTCGACCCGAGGCAGGGGGCGGAGTTCATCGCGCGGCTGCGCGAGTACGCCGACAGCGACGACCACGCGCTGGCCCTGGCCGCTCTGCTCTGGCTCGGCTTCGCCCTGGAGAACATGGGGGATCCCGGCGCAGCGATCCGCGAGATCGAGCGGGCCCTGCAGCTCGCCGACGCGTCGTCCGGCCCGTGGACCCCGGCGATCCTGCACACGCAGGCCGGACAGCTCGCGATGCAGCTCGGCGTGTTCGACAAGGCGGTCGTGCACGCGCGCACCGCGCTTCCGGTGCTGGAGCGGCTCGGGGCGATCGACGACGCCGTCCAGCTCCGGTCGCTGCTCGCCCTGGCCTCGATCTGGGCGGGCGACCTCGACGAGGCCGAGCGGGAGCTCGGCCGGCTCGCGGAGGTGCGCGACCTCGACAAGGTCATCGGCGGCCGCCTGGTGGGCTACCTCGGGAACGCCGAGCTCGCGCTCGCGCGGGGCGACGCGACGACCGGTCTGGCGAGGTACGCGACCGCGGTCGAGCGGGTCCGGGCCCTGGAGTTCCCGGGTTTGCCCTCGACGGGCCTCGAGCCGTGGGTCCTGTTCGGTGAGGCGACCGCGCTCGCGGCGCACGCCTACCACGGAGACCCGGGCGATCCGTCGGGCCAGGAGCTCTTCGACGCGGTGTGCGGACGGGTCGGGGGCATCCTCGACCCGGAGTTCCCCTACCTCGACTACCCGGTCTGCGGCGTGATCCTGCTCGCGCTGGGCATCTGGGGTCTGCGCGCGGTCCGTGCTCCCGGTCGACGCCGCGGTCCGGCTCCTGGTGCTCGCGGACCGCTTCGCCTTCAACCGCAGCGTGCCCACCCTGTCCTGGGACCGGGCGCTCGCCACGGCCGCGGAGCACGCGCCGGGCCTCCTGCCGGCGATCGATGCCGAGTACGGCGAGCGCCGCGGCCCGGACGTCCTGGAGGACGCCCGCAGGCTGGTCGCGACGCTCGCCGGGCTCAGCTGAGCGATCACCTCACCACGTCTCGACACGCTCGGTCGCGACGTCGTTCCTCAGTCGCGCTCGCTGCCCGCACGACCGGTGAACTGATCCGCCGGCGCGTCTCAGATCACAGGTGCCGCTTGTAGCTGCGGACGGAGAGCGGAGCGAAGACCGCGACGACGATCGCGCAGCCGAGCAGTGCCCAGCCGACGTCGGCCGTGAGCCGTCCCTCGTTCATGAGGTCGCGCACCGCGGTGACCACGTGCGAGACGGGGTTGACCTTCACGAACGCCTGCAGCCAGTCCGGCATGGTGTCCTCCGTGACGAAGGCGTTCGACATGAAGGACAGCGGGAACATGATCATCATCGAGATGCCTTGCACCGCCTGGGCCGAGCGGGCGATCGTGCCGAGCCAGGTGAAGATCCAGGCCAGTGACCAGGCCGCGACGATGGTGAGGGCCCAGCCGCCCAAGGTGCCGACGAAGCCCCCGCCCGGGCGGTAGCCCATCGCCAGTCCGACGAGGATCGTCAGCGTCGCCGCGATCACGTAGCGGATCACGTCGGCGAGTGCAGGCCCGGCGAGCGGAGCGATGCGGGCGATCGGCAGCGACTTGAACCGGTCGAAGACGCCCTTGTCCATGTCCTCGCGGAGCTGGGTGCCCATCGCCATGCAGGCGGTGAGTGCGGTCTGGGCGAGGATGCCGGGGATGATGATCGGCATGTAGCTGGCGACGCTGCCCGAGATCGCGCCGCCGAAGATGTAGGTGAACATCGCGGTGAACAGCAGCGGCTGGATGATCACGTCGAAGAACTGCTCGGGGTTGCGGCGCATCTTCTTCGTTGCCCGCCACGCCATCGTGAGGGTCTGGCTCACGGTCTCCTGCAGGCTGGTGCGCGCGCGGGTCCGGGCGACGAACTCCGCCGGGTCACCGAGCGGTGTGAGGGCCGCGGGTGCTGCGGGCGTGGTCAGCTGGGTCATCGGGCCACCTCCAGAGTGGGATCGTCGTACCGGTCGGGGGAGTCGGCGTCCTCGGACTGGCCGGTGTCGTGGCCGGTGATGGCGAGGAAGACCTCGTCGAGGGTCGGCTTGGCGACGCTGACCGACCGGATCGAGACGTCGGCCTCGCGCAGGGCGATGAGGACGTCGGCGGCGCGATCGGCACTGTCGAGGGCGACGTTGATGCGGCCCGCCCTGCCGTGACTGTCGCGCGGCGTGAGCACCGGCTCCTCGTGCAGCAGGCGGCGGACGACGTCGATGGCCAGGGACTGGTCGGCGTCGTGCGCCAGGTGCACCTGCAGGGTCGAGTCGCCGACCGACGACTTGAGCTCGTCGGGGCTGCCCTCGGCGACCTTCCGGCCGCGGTCGATGACCGCGATCCGGTCGGCGAGCTGGTCGGCCTCGTCGAGGTACTGGGTGGTGAGCAGGATCGTGGAGCCGTCGGCGACGAGGCCGCGGATCGTGTCCCACATCTGCCCGCGGGTGCGCGGGTCGAGGCCGGTGGTCGGCTCGTCCAGGAAGATCAGCGGGGGCCGGCTGATCAGGCTGGCGGCCAGGTCGAGGCGGCGTCGCATGCCGCCGGAGTACTGGCTGATCGCCTTGTCGGCCGCCTCCTCGAGCGCGAACTGGCCCAGCAGGCGCTCGGCGCTCGCGTGCGCCTCGCGGCTCGAAAGGCCGAGGAGCCGGCCGAAGAGCCAGAGGTTCTCGCGGGCGGTCAGGCCCTCGTCCACCGACGCGTACTGCCCGGTGACGCCGACCAGCTGCCGGACCCGGTGCGGCTCGCGGCGTACGTCGACACCGAAGATCTCGGCGTGCCCGTCGTCGATCGAGAGCAGGGTCGCGAGCATGCTCAGCATCGTGGTCTTGCCGGCTCCGTTCGGGCCGAGCACGCCGAAGATCTCGCCGCGGCGCACCTCGAGGTCGACACCGTCGACGGCGCGGAAGGTGCCGAAGGTCTTCACCAGGCCGGTCGCCTGGACCGCTTCATCTGTCATGGCAGCGATCGTGGCCGCCGCCGGTTTCACCGCGGCTTCACGGTGGTTTCATCGGCTGGTGCCAGGTGCCGCCGAGGCGCGTCCTACCAGTCGTACATCGGCGTGATCGGGGCCGTGCTCTCGGCCGTGCTCAGGGCCGAGCTCTGGGCCACCGACCCCACCGACCCCACCGACCCCGGCGACGTCGGCGGGAGATGGAGCACCACGGTGCCCATCACCTTGTCGGCGAACGTCTGGCGACGCCGGTCGACCAGGGGCCAGAGGTACCCGAGGTCGAACACGATCGCGTCGAGCAGGTGCGCGATCGCCCGGACGAACGTGAGCACTGCGCCGATCGGACGGCCGCTGGTCTCGCTCACGACCAGGAGGTGCAGGCACGACTTGCCGATGCTCGCGCCGCGGCGGCCCTGGCGCACGAGCTGGTTCCAGATGGTGAACACGATCAGGCTGAGGTACGCCGCTCCCGCGATGCCCAGTCCGACCCAGGTGTCGGTGGTCGTGGTCACGTCGGTGATGCTGCCCAGCCCGCCGCTGCCGTCGGTGATGAAGGTGGTGCCGTCGGTGAGGATCGTGAAGCCGATCACGCCTGCGGCCCAGAACGGGATGGCCAGCAGGGCGTCGATCAGCGTCGCCACCACCCGGCGCCACCAGTGCGCGTAGGGATCCTCGGGCTCGGCGGCGAGCGAGGCCGGCGGGCTCCACTGCGGCGCGGCGAGGTCGGGCCGCATCGGGTGGTCGGCAGGCCGTCGTTGCTCGGGAACGCTCTCGCGGACGGGCGCCGGCGGCAGGCTGGATTCGGTCATGGCAGATCTCTCCCCGGGACGCGTTGTTCCGACAGTAGGACGCCGCCGACGTGCGTAGGTCGCGAAACGGGCGCTGGAGGTCGAGCGAGGACCGTCCCGATCGGGACAGACCGGGCATCTTCCGCGCGGACGCTGCTGCGCTGTGAGGAAAAAGACAGTCTTGACTGTTTGTAACGCCAGCGGACAGGATGGCGCCGTGACCACCACCCGGGTGCCCCAGGAGGAGCGCACGCGCGCCATGCGCCAGCGCCTCCTCGAGGCCACCTTGCAGTGTCTGGTCGAGCGCGGCTGGAGCGGGACGTCGACCACGCTGGTCTCAGAGCGCGCCGGCGTGAGTCGCGGTGCCCAGCTGCACCACTTCCCGACGAAGGCCGACCTGGTGATCGCCGCCGTGGAGCACATCGCGACCGTGCGCCGTGCCGAGCTCGCCGAGGCCGCGGCGGCCCTGCCGCAGGGCAAGCGCCGGACGCGGGAGGTGCTCGAGCTGCTCGGCGAGCACTTCACCGCCGACGTCTTCAGCGCGGCGCTCGAGCTCTGGGTCGCCGCCCGCACCGATCCCGCAGCTGCTGGCCGCTGTCGGACCCGCTCGAGCGGCTCACCGGCCGGGAGACCCACCGGCTGACGGTGGAGATGCTCGACGTCGACGAGTCGGTGCCGGGCGCCCGCGAGCTGGTCGCAGGCGACGCTCGACCTGATCCGCGGACTCGGCCTGGCCGACACGATCACCAACGACCGGGCCCGGCGCGCCCGGATCCTCGACCGGTGGGCCGAGGTGCTCGACGACGAGCTCCCGAGGAGCCCTGGATGAAGAGGACACGGCCGCGAGCAATCCCGTTCTGGAGCAGGTCCTCGCGGACCTCGCCGCCGAGGGCGACGACCTCGAGGCCGCGGTGCGACCCGCTCGACGAGGCCGGCTGGCGCACGCCGGTGCCGGCCGAGGGCTGGGACGTCGCCACCACGATCGTGCACCTCGCCTGGACCGACGAGTGCGCGCTCGCGGCCGGCACCGACAAGGAGGCCTGGGACGCGCTGGTGCTCCGGGCGATCGCCGACCCGCAGGGCTTCGTCGACGCCGAGGCGCTCGAGGGAGCGAAGGCAGCCGGCAGCGGAGATCCTCGCCCGCTGGCGCGCCGGCCGGCCGGCGCTGGTCGCGATGCTCCGCGACTACCCGGACGGGCAGAAGCTGCCGTGGTTCGGCCCGCCGATGAGCCCGACGTCGATGGCGACCGCCCGTTTCATGGAGACCTGGGCGCACGCGCTCGACGTCTACGAGGCGCTCGACGTCCAGCGGGCGCCGACCGACCGGATCAGGCACGTCGCGCACCTCGGTGTGCGCACGCGCAACTTCGCCTTCGGAGTGCACGACCTCGAGGCTCCGGCCGAGGAGTTCCGCGTCGAGCTGACCGCTCCGTCCGGCGCGCGTCTGGACCTGGGGTCCCGAGGACGCGGCCCAGCGGGTCGCCGGGTCGGCGTACGACTTCTGCCTGCGGGTCACCCAGCGCCGACACCGCGACGACCTCGACCTCGTCGCGACCGGCGCCGACGCCGACCGCTGGCTGGACATCGCCCAGGCGTTCGCCGGCCCGGCCGGCGCGGGCCGGCGAGCCGGCGGTGCGCGGTGGCTGACCCGGTCCGGATCGGGAACTGCAGCGGCTTCTACGGGGACCGCCTCTCGGCCATGCGGGAGATGCTCGAGGGCGGCGAGCTGGACTACCTGACCGGCGACTACCTCGCCGAGCTCACCATGCTGATCCTCGGCAAGGACCAGCTGCGCGACCCGTCGCTCGGGTACGCCCGCACCTTCGTCACCCAGATGGCCGACTCGATGGCCCTGGCGCTCGACCGCGGCGTGCGGATCGTCGCCAACGCCGGCGGCCTCAACCCGGCCGGACTCGCGGCGAAGCTGCAGGAGCTCGCCGACGTCGCTCGGCCTCGACCCCGCGGATCGCCTGGATCGACGGCGACAACCTCGCCCCGCGTGCCGCCGAGCTCGGTCTCGGCAACGCACTGACCGCCAATGCCTACCTGGGCGCCTTCGGCATCGCCCGAGCCCTCGAGCGGGACGCGGACATCGTCGTCACCGGTCGGGTCACCGACGCGTCCGTGGTCGTCGGTCCGGCGATCGCCCACCACGGCTGGTCGCGGACGTCGTACGACGAGCTGGCCGGCGCCGTCGTCGCCGGGCACATCATCGAGTGCGGCACCCAGGCGACCGGCGGCAACTTCTCCGGGCTTCCTCGAGCTCGAGCGGGACGCCACTCCGCTCGGCTTCCCGCTCGCCGAGGTCGCGGCCGACGGGTCGTTCGTGGTCACCAAGCACGTCGGCACCGGCGGGCTGGTGTCGGTGGACACGGTGACCGCGCAGCTGCTCTACGAGGTGCAGTCGACGCACTACCTCGGACCCGACGTCACCACCGACCTGACCTCGATCAGGCTGTCGCAGGACGGGCCCGACCGGGTCGCGGTCAGCGGCGTGCTCGGGTCGGCCCCGCCCGAGCAGCTCAAGGTCTGCGTGAACGAGCTCGGCGGCCACCGCAACCAGATGGAGTTCGTGCTCACCGGCCTCGACATCGAGGCCAAGGCCGGCGTGGATCCGCACCCAGCTCGAGGCTCGGCTCGCCGGGAGTCCGCCCGCGTGCAGTCACCTGGTCGCTCGGGCGCACATCCGGCGCCGGACGCCGACACCGAGGAAGCAGCGTCGTGCCTGCTCCGGGTGGTCGTGAAGGACCCGTCGGCGGACGTCGTCGGCAAGCCGTTCAGCGCGGCGGCCGTCGAGCTCGCGCTCGCGTCCTACCCGGGCTTCACGTTGACCGCGCCACCGGGTCGCGGGTCGCCGTACGGCATCTACCGGCCGGGGTACGTCGACCGGTGCCGAGGTCGCCGAGACGGTGCACCTGTGGGACGGCACTGCGCTCGCCGTCGAGGCCGCCCCGGAGCTCGGCCCGGTGCCGGAGCCGACGTCGTTCGTGCCGGCGCCGCTGTCGGAGTTCGCCGACTCCCCGACCCGGTGCGTGCCGCTGGGCACCTTCGTGCACGCCCGGAGCGGCGACAAGGGTGGCGACGCCAACGTCGGGCTGTGGGTCGGTGGCGCCCGAGACGACCTCCGCGACCGCCGGGTCGGGTGGCTGTTGCGCCTGGTCACGCCCGACCACGTCCGCCGGATGGTGCCGGAGGCCGAGGACCTCGACGTCGAGGTCTTCGCGCTGCCGAACCTCGGCGGTGTCAACGTGCTGATCCGGGGCCTGCTCGGCGACGGCGTCGCAGCCAGCACCCGGTTCGACCCGCAGGCCAAGGCGGTCGGCGAGTGGCTCCGCTCCCGGCACGTGCACGTCCCGGAGGAGCTGCTGTGAGCCGGGGCGGCGGCGAGTTTCACAACTTCAGTTGTGAAACTGGGGCTTCCCGAACGAAATTTCATTCGGGAAGCGCACGTTCTGTTCGGGAAGCGGGCGAGCTGGCGATGACCTTCCTGACCGACGAGCGCCGCGCCCTCCAGGACGCCACCCGCGCCTTCGTCGAGCGCGAGGTCGCCCCGCACCTGCAGGACTGGGAGGACGCCGGCGAGGTGCCGCGCGGCCTGCACCTGGCCGCGGCGAAGGCGGGGCTGCTGGGCCTGGGCTTCCCCGAGGAGGTCGGCGGCGAGGGCGGCGACCTGCTCGACGCGACCGCCATGCAGGAGGCGTTCTTCGAGGCCGGCGGCTCCTCGGGCCTCGCGGCCGCGCTGTTCACCCACGGCATCGCGCTGCCGCACCTGGTCGCCAACGGCAGCGACGAGCTCAAGCGAGCGCTACGCCCGCCCGACCCTGGCCGGCGAGCTGATCGGCTCGCTCGCGGTCACCGAGCCCGGTGGCGGCTCGGACGTCGCCGGGATCCGCACCACGGCCGTCCGCGACGGCGACCACTACGTCATCAACGGCGCGAAGACGTTCATCACCAGCGGCGTCCGCGCCGACTTCGTCACCACCGCGGTCCGCACCGGCGGCCCGGGTCACGCCGGATCTGTCGCTGATCGTCGTCGACAAGGGCACGCCCGGCTTCACCGTCGACCGCGGCGCTGCGCGAAGATGGGCTGGCACTGCTCGGACACCGCCGAGCTGTCGTACGTCGACGTCCGGGTGCCCGCTGCCAACCTGGTCGGCGAGGAGAACTCCGGCTTCTACCAGATCGCCGAGCAGTTCGTCGTGGAGCGGATCGGCCTGGCCGTGCACGCCTACGGCATCGCCGGCGCGAAGCCTGGCCCTCACGGCGGCGTACGCACGTGACCGGGAGACCTTCGGCAAGCCGTTGATCGCCAACCAGGTGGTGCGGCACAAGCTCGTCGAGATGCGCAGGCTGGTCGAGGTCTCCCGGACCTACACCCGCGAGGTCGCGGCCAGGCACGTCGCTGGCGAGAACGTGATCGCCGAGGCGTGCCTGGCGAAGCAGACCGCGGTGGAGGCGTGCGAGGCCGTGGTCGACCAGGCCGTCCAGATCCACGGCGGCACCGGATACATGCACGGGACCGAGGTGGAGCGGCACTACCGCGACTCCCGGATCCTGCCGATCGGAGGAGGAGCGACCGAAGTGCTCACCGACCTGGCCGCCCGACTGCTGGGCTACGCGTCATGACGGCCGAAGCGGTCGAGCAGACCGCTCCGCAGACCAACCGTGAGGCGATGCTCGCCAAGCTCACCGAGCTCGACGAGCAGCACGCGGTGGCCGTCGCCGGCGGCGGGGAGAAGTACGTCGAGCGCCACCACGCGCGCGGCAAGCTGCTGCCGCGCGAGCGGATCGAGCTGCTGATCGACCCGGGCACCGCCTTCCTCGAGCTGTCTCCGCTCGCGGGCTGGGGCTCGGACTTCACCGTCGGCGCCAGCGTGGTCACCGGCATCGGCGTGATCGAGGGCGTGGAGTGCATGATCACCGCGAACGACCCCACGGTGAAGGGCGGCGCCTCGAACCCGTGGACCGTGAAGAAGATCTTCCGCGCCTCCCAGATCGCCGAGGAGAACCGGCTGCCGACGGTCGCGCTGGTCGAGTCCGGCGGGGCCGACCTGCCCACGCAGAAGGAGATCTTCATCCCCGGCGGCAAGCTGTTCCGCGACATCACCCGGTCGTCGGCGACGAAGCTGCCGACGATCGCGCTGGTGTTCGGCAACTCCACCGCCGGTGGCGCCTACGTGCCGGGGATGAGCGACTACACGGTGATGGTCAAGGAGCAGGCGAAGGTGTTCCTCGGCGGCCCGCCGCTGGTGAAGATGGCCACCGGTGAGGAGTCCGACGACGAGTCGCTCGGCGGCGCCGAGATGCACGCCCGGGTCTCCGGGCTGGCCGACTACCTCGCCGTCGACGAGCACGACGCGATCCGGATCGGGCGGCGGATCGTGGCGCGGCTGAACTGGCGGAAGGCTGCCGGTTTCACAACAGAAGTTGTGAAACCTGCGACTGATGGGACGAGCCCGTACGCCGAGCCGGACGCACGACCCCGAGGACCTGCTCGACCTGATCCCGACCGACCTCAAGGAGCCGTTCGACCCGCGCGAGGTGATCGCGCGGATCGCTGACGGCAGGAGCGCGCGCAACGAGGTCGTCTTCGACGAGTTCAAGCCGCTCTACGGCGTCGAGCCTGGTCACCGGCTGGGCCCGGATCCACGGGCACCAGATCGGCATCCTCGCCAACGCCCAGGGCGTGCTGTTCTCCGAGGAGGCCCAGAAGGCGACCCAGTTCATCCAGCTGGCCAACCAGATCGACGTACCCCTGCTGTTCCTGCACAACACCACCGGCTACATGGTCGGCGCGGAGTACGAGCAGGGCGGGATCATCAAGCACGGTGCCCAGATGATCAACGCGGTCTCCAACTCCACGGTGCCGCACATCTCGGTGATCATCGGGCGCGTCCTACGGTGCCGGCAACTACGGCATGAACGGCCGCGCCTACGACCCGCGGTTCCTGTTCACCTGGCCGAACGCGAAGTCCGCGGTGATGGGTCCGCAGCAGCTCGCCGGCGTGCTCGAGCATCGTCGCGCGCGCCGCCGCGGAGGCGAAGGGCAAGGAGTACGACGAGGAGGCCGACGCCGGCATGCGCGCCTTCATCGAGCAGGCCGTCGAGGAGCAGAGCCTGCCGTTCTTCCTGTCCGGGATGCTCTACGACGACGGGGTGATCGACCCGCGCGACACCCGCACCGTGCTGGGCATCTGCCTGTCCGTGATCGCCAACGCACCCATCGAGGGCACCGACCGCTTCGGCGTCTTCCGGATGTGAGCGGTGGTTCGAGATGAGTGGGTGGAACAGCTCGATGATCTGCGACCCGTCGTGGTCACGTCGCCATCGCTGTCGGCTGAGAGGCGTCCAGTGATCCAGCGCATTCTGGTCGCGAACCGCGGGGAGATCGCCCGGCGCGTCTTCGCCACCTGCCGCCGGCTCGGCATCGGCACCGTGGCGGTGCACTCCGACGCCGACGCCGGCCTGCCGTTCGTCGCGCGAGGCCGACGTGGCGGTCCGGCTCGCCGGAGAACACCCCGGCGGAGACCTACCTGCGCGGCGACCTGGTCATCGAGGCCGCGCGGCGGACCGGCGCCGACGCCATCCACCCCGGCTACGGCTTCCTCTCGGAGAACGCCGCCTTCGCCCGGGCGGTCGCCGAGGCCGGCCTGACCTGGATCGGCCCGACCTGGGAGTCGATCGAGTCGATGGGCTCCAAGGTCGCGGCCAAGAAGCTGATGGCCGAGGCCGGCGTCCCGGTCTTCGCCGAGATCGACCCGGCCGCTGCGACCGAGGCCGACCTGCCGCTGCTGGTCAAGGCGTCGGCCGGCGGCGGCGGCCGCGGGCATGCGGATCGTCGCGATCGCTCGACCGACCTGGCCGACCAGGTGGCGCTCGCCTCCGCCGAGGCGGAGTCGGCGTTCGGTGACCCGCACGGTCTTCTGCGAGCCGTACCTCGAGCACGGCCGCCACGTCGAGGTGCAGGTCATCGGCGACGTGCACGGCCAGGTGCTCGTCCTCGGCGACCGCGATTGCTCGATCCAGCGTCGCCACCAGAAGGTGATCGAGGAGGCGCCCGCTCCGGGCCTCGCCGACGGAGTCCGCGAGCGGCTGCACGAGGGCGCCCGGCTCGCCGCCGAGGCGATCTCCTACGTCGGCGCGGGCACGGTCGAGTTCATGGTGTGCCGGCGACAGAGGTCTCGTTCCTGGAGATGAACACCCGCCTCCAGGTCGAGCACCCCGTCACCGAGGCGGTCTTCGGCGTCGACCTGGTCGAGCAGCAGATCCGGGTCGCCGAGGGCCACTCGGTGCTCTCCGGCGGTCGACGGGCGGGCGTGCCCGAGCCGACGGGCCACGCCGTCGAGGTCCGGCTGTACGCCGAGGACCCGGCGCACGACTTCCAGCCGCAGAGCGGCCGGCTGGAGACCTTCGAGGTCGCCGCACGACGTCGCGTTCGCCCCGCTGGCCGACCACGGGTCCGGCTCGACTCCGGCTTCGAGGCCGGCAACGAGGTCGGCACGCACTACGACGCGATGCTCGCCAAGGTGATCGCCTGGGGCCCGACCGGGCGTCGCGCGCTCCGCGCGCCTCGCCGGCACGCTGCGAGCGCGCACGCATCCACGGGCTGGTCACCAACCGCGACCTGCTGGTGCGGCTGCTGCGAGACACGCGATCGTCGCCGGGCGAGGTGCGCACCGACTTCCTCGACGACTACGACCTGGCCGCTCCGGCCGGGCATCCCGGCTTCGACCCCGAGCTCGCCGCGATCGCCGCCGCGTGGCGCTCGCCGAGCGTGACCGCGCCCGGCGCAGGGTGCAGCAGGGCATCCCGGTCGGCTGGCGCAACGTCGTCTCGCAGCCACAGCGCACCACCCTGGCGCCTCTCGGCGGCGGTGAGGACCTCGTCGTCGAGTGGTACGGCGGCCGCGACCGGGTACACGTTCGGCGAGCACGACCCGACGTGGTCGCGACGTCGCCCGGGCGGGTCGTCCTCGAGCATCGACGGGGTGACCGTCGCGCACGACGTGCGTGCTCGCCGACGACCGCGGATCGGTCACGGTCCACGTCGACACCGGCGCCGGGTCCGCGTCGTACCGGCGTGGTGCCGCGGTTCGTCGACCCGGCCGAGCAGGTCGCACGCCGGCTCGCTGCTGGCGCCGATGCCGGGCACGGTCATCGCGGTGCACGCCGAGAGTCGGCAGCGACGTCGAGGCCGGTCAGACGCTGCTGGTCCTGGAGGCGATGAAGATGCAGCACACGATCAGCGCGCCGGGAGCGGGTCTCCTCGAGGTCGCGGTCCAGGTGGGGCAACAGGTTTCGGCGGGCGACGTGCTCGCCGTGGTCACGGCGGTCGAGGAGGTTGCCCAGCAACCGTCTCGAAACCCAGAAGGAGAAGAGCGATGACCGCATTCACCGAGTCCGAGGAGCGCCAGGAGCTGCGCCGCCAGGTCGCCAAGCTGGCAGCGACGTTCGGACGGGAGTACTTCACCGAGAAGGCCCGCAGCGGCGAGAAGACCACCGAGCTGATGCTGGCGGTCGGCAAGGCCGGCTATCTCGGGGTGAACATCCCCGAGGAGTACGGCGGCGGCGGCGGCGGCATCGGCGACGTGGCCGCGGTCTGCGAGGAGCTCGCCGCAGCGGGCTGCCCGCTGCTGATGATGGTGGTCTCCCCGGCGATCTGCGGCACCGTCATCTCCCGCTTCGGCACCGAGGAGCAGAAGCAGCAGGTGGCTGCCGGGCATCTGCGACGGCACCAGCACGATGGCGTTCGCGATCACCGAGCCGGACGCCGGCTCGAACTCCCACCGGATCACCACCACCGCGCCGGCGCGACGGCGACGAGTGGCTGCTCAAGGGCCAGAAGGTCTTCATCTCCGGCGTGGACGAGGCCGAGAACGTGCTCGTGGTCGCACGCACCGAGGATGCGAAGACCGGCAAGCTCAAGCCGTGCCTGTTCGTGGTGCCGACCGACGCGAAGGGCTTCACCTACCAGCACATCCCGATGGAGTTCACCAGCCCGGAGTGGCAGTTCCAGGTGTTCATCGACGACGTCCGGCTGCCCGCGGACGCACTGGTCGGCGACGAGGACGCCGGTCTGATCCAGCTGTTCGCCGGGCTGAACCCGGAGCGGATCATGGCAGCCTCCTTCTCGACCGGCATCGCTCGGCACGCGCTCGACCGGGCCACGGCGTACGTCAAGGACCGCAAGGTCTGGGACGAGCCGATCGGCGCCCACCAGGGCATCGCCCACCCGCTGGCCCAGTCCAAGATCGAGATCGAGCTGGCCCGGCTGATGACCCAGAAGGCCGCGGCGCTCTACGACGCCGGCGACGACATGGGCGCCGGGGAGGCGGCGAACATGGCCAAGTACGCAGCGGCCGAGGCCGCCTGCGACGCCGCCGACCGCGCGGTCCAGGCCCACGGCGGCAACGGCATCACCCAGGAGTACGGCGTCGGCGGCCTGATCCTGGCCGCCCGGGTCGGCCGGATCGCCCCGGTCTCCCGCGAGATGATCCTGAACTTCGTCGGCATGCACTCCCTGGGCCTGCCGAAGTCCTACTGACAGACTCGTCGAGTTGGGAGTTGCCGAGCGTTGAGTTGCGTGTTTTCGTCGTTCGCGCGGGCGGGATCACCGCCTCGAGGCGTGAGAACTCCCAACTGGACGGTCGACAACTCCCAACTCGACGGCCGAGAACTCCCAACTCAACGAGGAGCACGATGACCGAGCTGGTGCACTACGACCAGGACGGCGGGGTCGCGACGATCACGCTGGACTCGCCGGCGAACCGCAACGCGCTGTCGCGGCAGCTGGTCGGCGAGCTGTTCGAGTGCCTGGACCAGGCGGCGGGCGACCAGGGCGCGAAGGTGGTGGTGCTGCGGTCGGCGGACCGGGTGTTCTGCTCGGGTGCGGACCTCAGCGAGGCGGCGACGGGCTCGATGGCTGACGGCGCCCGCGCGATCGTCGACCTGCAGCGCCGGATTCTCGCCCACCCGCTCCCGGTGGTGACCCGGCTGGCCGGACCGGTGCGGGCCGGCGGGCTCGGCATCGTCGCGGCCAGTGACATCGTCGTGTGCAGCGAGGAGGTCACCTTCGCCTTCACCGAGTCACGGCTCGCGCTGGCGCCGGCGGTGATCTCGCTGACGTGTGCTGCCGCGGCTGACCAGCCGATCGGCGTACGACACCTTCCTGACCGGCCGGGCCTTCGACGCGACCGAGGCGGCGGCGATGGGCCTGGTCACCCGCACCGTGCCCGACGCCCACCTCGACGAGGCGGTGACGGCGGTCTGCGCCGAGCTGGCCAAGGCGCACCCGCAGGGTCTGCGGGAGACCAAGGCGCTGCTCGCGCGGCCGATCCTGGCGAACCTCGAGGCGGGTGCCGAGGACATGGTCGCCCTCAGCGCCCGCCTCTTCGGCACCGACGAGGCGCGAGAGGCGATGCTCGCGTTCCTCAGCCGGAAGTCGTGATCGTGCTCAGCGGTGGATCTTGGGGCTCGCCGCGATGAGGTCGGTGTAGGAGCCACCGACCGCGTATGCCTGGTCGTAGTACACCTTCGAGCCGTACGCGACGAACGTCTCGACGCCGACCTTCACGACCTTCGGGTGGTGCAGGCACGAGCTCGGCACCTTCACGACGACCTTGTTGTGGCCGTAGCCGATGTGGCCGCCGATCTTGCACTTGACCTTGGTCTTCAGGTTCGCCTTGGTCATGAAGGCCCGGCCCTTCCACTCGCCCGGGCCGGCGTCGACGAACACGTAGCGCAGACCCTTCGGCGTGCCGATGGCCAGCTCGTGGCGCTGTCCGTCGCCGATCTTCGCCAGGTTCCGGTACCGCGTGACGAACTTGATCCCGCGCGCGGTGTTGGAGACCTTGATCTTCGCGATGTCGCCGAGCGTGGCGGCCGGCTCGGGTGTCGACGGGCTGTTCGTGATGACGTGGTTGATCGGGTCGTAGGCGACCGAACCCATGTCGCCGGCGGCGTCGTGGTGGCTCTTGGCGTCCGCCTGGGCGGCGACGGGGACGAGCACGAGCGCAGCGGCGGCGCTGGTGACGACGACGGAACGAATGATCTTCACGGAGCCTCCCGAGTCTGGCGGTCCCGGCGACCGCAGGCGTCGGCAGGATAGGCAGACCGCAGCCGGGTCCGCTGGCGTTTTCCGATATCCGGTCCGTCAGTGCCACACCCGTGGACCGAGTGCGATCGTGCCAGGTACGCCGGTCGAGTGCGCGTCGTCCGTGAACACCTTGAGCGCGCCCGCGACCGTCGAGCGGACGCCGACCCGCACCCACGACGGCTTGCCCAGGCAGCTGCGCGGGACCTTGAGGTGGATCTCGGCGAGGGCGTAGTCGATGCGGTGGTGGACGGCGCAGGCGATCGGTCGTCCGGCGGATCCGGTCATCTGCAGCGTGCCCTCCCAGTGGTCGGGTAGGGCGTCGAGGGAGAGGTAGCGGAAGCGTCGATCCGACTTGATCGCGATCCGGTGGAAGTTGCCGTTGCCCGAGGTGGTGAGCTCGCGCAGCCGGATCCTGATCCGGACGGTCCGCGGAGCGTGGACCACGCGGGTCGCGACGATGTCGCCCTCGACGTGGTGCGGAGCAGCGGTGTAGCTCAGGGCGCCGACGGGGCTCTTCCACATGTCAGCGAGCGCGTCGTGGTCGTTGTGCCGAGCCGCGGCGGCGGCTCCGGGCCACCACACCGCGCTGACCAGGGCGGCGATGACCAGGGCGGTGATGACCAGGGCGGCGCCGACCGGCGTGCGTCGGACCAGTCCCATCGCACCTCCCGAGCGGCGAGCCCTCCTGCCCACAGCGGGCAGCGTAGACGAGCCGTCGGCGAGCGCCTCGCGACGGCGCGCGGGTCGGGCGGTCAGAAGGTCGCGACCGGCAGGGAGATCCAGCCGCGGACGAACGCCGACTGGTGTCGCCGTCCCGCAGCCGGGGTCGACCGTGAGCCAGGGATGGGCGGCGAACAGCTCCTCCAGGGCGACGCGCGCCTGCAGGCGGGCCAGGTGGCTGCCGACGCAGAAGTGCGGCCCGCTGCTGAACGACAGGTGCCGCGGGATCTCGCGGCGGACGTCGAGCAGGTCGGCGGTGTCGCCGAACTCACGCGGGTCGCGGTTCGCGGCGGCGTACAGCATCATCACCTTCTGCCCCGCCGGGATGGGGACGCCGCCGACCTCGACGTCGGCAGTGGTGGTGCGGGCGAGCCCCTGCACCGAGGACTCGAGGCGGAGGAACTCCACCAGCGCGTTGGACAGCTGGGCGGGATCGTCGAGCAACAGTCGACGCTGGTCGGGTGCCTCGCCGAGCAGCGTGAGCGCGTGCGAGATCAGGCTGGCGGTGGTGTCGCTGCCGCCCGCCACGACCACGAAGCAGAAACCGAGGACGTCCCAGTCGCTGAGGCGTTGCGTCGATCCGTCGGGACTCTCCAGCTCGGCGGTCACGAGCGCACTGAGCAGGTCGTCGCCGGGAGAGGAGCGCCGGGTGGCGATCGCGGCGGAGAAGTACTCCATCATCTCCGCCATCGCCGCGAGCGACTGGGCAGAGGCATGGCTGCCGGTCAGGGCCGCTGCGTCGAAACCGTCGTTCTGCAGCTGGGTGAGAGCCTGCACCCAGGGCGCGAACTTCGCCCGGTCGCTCTCCGGTACGCCGAACAGCTCGGCCAGCACGAAGGTCGGGATCGTGCTGGCGAACTCGGTGTGGAAGTCGACGGCGCCACCGTCGGCGTGATGCGCGGCCATCTCGGCCAGCCGGGTGCGGACGAAGCCGCGGATCGCGCCCTCGAGGGCGGTCACCCGCCTGGGGGTGAACCCACGGCCGATGAGCGCACGCAGCCGCGGCTGGAGCGGCGGATCGAGCATCACGATCGTCGGTGGGATCCCCAGCTGCCCGATCTCGTCGCGGTAGAAGGTCAGTCCGCTCGCCGAGGAGAACACCTCCGGGCGGCGGACCGCGTCCCAGACGTGCTCGAAGCGCGACAGCGCCCAGAACGCCGGCGCACGGTGGTCGCCGGGGTGGTGGTGCACCGGGTCGTTCTCGCGCAACCAGGCGAAAGCGGGATACGGGTCCGCGAGGAAGGCGGGATCGAGGGGGTCGTACGCGATGCTCACCGGTCCTCCGACGATCGATATAACGGATCCTGTTAGTATCCGGGTCCATGCCGCGTGACGCAACCGGTACCCGCGAAAGCCTGATCCGCGCCGGCGAGCGCAGGTTCGCGGCCGACGGCATCGCCGGTGCGCGTCTGGCCGACATCGTCCGCGACGCCGGGCAGGGCAACGACTCCGCGGTCGGCTACCACTTCGGGTCGCGCGAAGGACTGCTGCGCGCGATCGTCGAGCGCCACCTCGCCGCGATGGACGAGGGCCGTCAGGTCCCCGACGACGACGCGGACCTGCAGGCAGTGGTTGCCGCGATCGTCGAGCCGACGGCAGACCTGCTCAGGACCGACCGGGGCCGGGACTTCCTCCGCATCATGGAGCAGGTCGCGGACTGGTCAGGGCTGGGCGCCGGCCGGCCGAACCAGGTCCTCCACGGCACTCGCCTGGCCGCCCAGCTCGACCGCCTGGACGCGCTCCTGGTCGCCGAGGTCGGGCGCGCGCTCGCGCGGGAACGCGTCGCGCTGCTGGTGATGTTCCTCACCGGGGCGCTCGCCGAACGAGCCCGGTCCCGCTCGGCCGGCCGCCGGCAACGCCTCGGTCACGAGAAGTTCGTCGCCCACCTCGTGGATGTGCTCAGCGGAGCGCTCGCGGCCTGAGATCCTCGGGCCCATGAGCCTGGCCGCACGCGTGCTTCCGGTTGCTGCCGCGCTGGTGGCGCTGGCCGCGCCGGCGGGCGCCCACGCCCATCCGCGACCGGTCGTCCCCGGCGTCACGCAGAGCACGCCGACGGCCTCCGCGGCACCGGCGCGCGCGATCCGCGAGTCGGAGTGCCGGGCCGGGCTCGTCGCGCTGACCTTCGACGACGGACCGGCGACGGGAACGACGCGGAGATTGCTCCGCATCCTGCGGGAGCGCCACGTGCCGGCGACCTTCTTCATGGTCGGCAGTCGGGTCCAGCGAGCTCCGAGGATCGCCGGACGGGTCGCTGCCGCCGGCTTCACGATCGGCAACCACACGTGGTCGCACGCTCGGCTCACGCACCTCCCCGATCGCGCCGTGCGCCGCGAGATGCGGACCACCGCGCGGGCGCTCCGCCGAGCCGGCGCCCCGCCGAGCACGCTGATGCGGCCGCCGTACGGCGAGATCGATGCGCGGGTGCGCCGCGACGTCCGCGCCCTCGGGCTCGTCCCCGTGCTGTGGAACGTCGACTCCGAGGACTGGCGCGGTGGCTCGTCGCGCCGGATCGCGGACGCGATCTTGTCCCAGCTCCGTCGGCACCGGGACAACGTCGTGCTGCAGCACGACGGCGTCCGGAACTCGCCGGCCTCGGTCGCGGCGGTGCCGAGGGTGGTCCGGCAGGCTCGCCGGCGCGGCTACTGCTTCGGACGGCTCGGTCCGCACGGACACGTGGTGCGGCCGGCCATCACCGATGCCGCGGGCGCCGACGGCACACCACCGGCCCCGCGCGCCACGGTCCGGACGGCAGCTGCCGTCGCCAGCCCGTTCGACGTGCTCATCCGGCGGGCGGCCGCCACGGCGTGATCAGTCCAGCAGCACGGGATCGCCCACGGAGATGGTGCCGGTCGTCTCCGGGATCAGCTGGATGGCGAACCAGGTCCTGCCGTCCCACTGCCGGTGCCGAGCCAGCGTGCGGATCGGCTCCTTGCCGGTCGTCAGGCTGCTGCGCGAGATCGTGGTCATCACGCAGCGGTCGACGTCCTTGGCCTTGCGGAGGACGACGTCCCCGATCCGGACCCGCCGCCAGTGGTCCTCCGCGAACGGTTCCGCGCCGGCGACGACGAGGTTGGGCCGGAACCGCTCGACGGCAGCGGCGGTGCCGGCTCCTCGCCCCGCTGCAGCGCCTCGTCGACGATCCAGTCGTTGAGACGCGCGAGGGAGTCGACGGTCGCGAGCGTGATCGGGTAGCCGTCGGCGAACGCCGGTGTGGTCGCCGGTCCTGCTGTACGCCGGGTTCAGCGGCCGCCGCGCCGGGTCGTCGCACCAGACCAGGGTCAGGTCGTCGCGTCCGAGGACCCGCGCCAGCCAGTCGCTCGCCTCGGGTCGCCGGCCGGGCGAGGAGGGCGTTGCTGTGCAACGAGACCGGCACCAGGTCGGTCTCGGGCGTCACCACGTCGAGGTGGTCGTGCCCGCCCGCCGAGAGCCGCAGCGGGGTCGGCAGGCCGGGCGCAGTCTCCGGAGTGTCCGCGATGATCCGGAAGAGGTCGTGCAGCTCGCGCGCGGTGACGAGGTCTCCGGCCGCGTCGACGACCATCCACCGTCGGTCACCGGCCAGACCCCACGGCTCGACCGCGGCGCGCGCCAGTCGTCGGATCGCGGTGCTCTTCACCGGGTGGACGGCGATGCCGCGCAGCACGATCGTCGTCGGCACAGTCGTCATCGACCCAGCCAGCCGCCGAGCCGGTCGAGCCCCTCGCGGATCTCGGCCTCGGCCCCGGCGAAGGACAGCCGGACGAACCGGCGGCCGCGTCGGGTGTCGAAGTCGATGCCGGGCGCCATCGCGACACCGGTGTCCTCGAGCACCCGCAGGCACCAGGCATAGGAGTCGTCGGTGAGGTGGCCGACGTCGGCGTAGACGTAGAACGCGCCGTCCGCCGGGGCGAGCCGGTCGATGCCGAGCGCGGGCAGGCCCGTCGAGCAGGATCCGCCGGTTGCCGGCGTAGCGCGCGACGTGGCCGTCGAGCTCGGCGTAGGACTCCGGCGTGAAGGCCGCGATCGCGGCGTACTGGGAGAGCACCGGGGGCAGATCGTGAAGTTGCCGGTCAGCACGTCGACCGGCCGGCGCAGGTCCTCGGGCACGACCATCCAGCCCAGCCGCCAGCCGGTCATCGAGAAGTACTTCGAGAACGACCCGAAGACCACGCCGGTGCGCGAGGTCTGCCAGGCCGAGGACGTCGTGCCGGAGCCGTAGGTGATCCCGTGGTAGATCTCGTCGGAGATCAGCCGCACGCCGCGCTCCTCGCACCAGCGCCGCGATCCGGGCGAGCTCGTCGGCCGGCACCATCGTGCCGGTCGGGTTGGCCGGCGACGCGATCACGAGCCCGGCGACCGGGCCCGGCGACCGCCTCGAGGAGCTCGACGGTCGGCTGGAACCGGGTCTCCGGCCCGCAGTCGATCTCCACGACCTCGCAGCCCAGCGCGGTGAGCACGTTGCGGTAGCAGGGGTAGCCGGGGCGGGCCATCACGACCCGGTCGCCGGCCTCGAACGCCGCGAGGAACGCCAGCAGGAACCCACCCGAGGAGCCGGTGGTCACCACGACGTCCTCGGCGGTCACCTCGATGCCCGAGGTCTCGCGGTGGTGGGTCGCGATCGCCGCGCGCAGCTGCGGTACGCCGGTCGCGACCGTGTAGCCGAGCAGGTCCTCGTCGAGCAGCCGCTTGGCCTCCTCGCGCACCGCCTGCGGGGCGCCCGTCGAGGGCTGGCCGGCGACGAAGTTCACCAGGTCGCCGCGGGCGGCCTGCCGCGCCTGTGCCGCCGCGAGCAGGTCCATCACGTGGAACGGCGGGACGTTCGCGCGCTGGGCGACGTGGAGGCGGTGCACGCTCGCAGGCTATCGAGCGCGCTCCGGGCTGCACCGGTGGCGGACAGGACCCCTTCCGGTGAGGGTGGCGCTCACGACCGCGGCGGTGCAGCTGCCGACGCCGCGTGCCGCCCGGCCCGCCGCCCGAAGTACGAGCCCTCGGCGAGCTGGGTGCCCGAGGAGTAGCCCTTGCCGTCCTGGGCGATGTTCGCCGCGCACGCGCCGGCGGCGTACAGGCCCTCGATCACCGCCCGTCGGCCGGCCACGACCTCGCCGTCGACCGTGGTGCGCATCCCACCGAGGGTGAACCCGGCGTACAGCGCCTTGCCGAGGGTGAGGTCGTAGGCGCCCCACGGTCCCTGGTCCTGGGGCTCGAGCCAGTCCGGGTGCTTGTGGAAGTCCGGGTCCTCCTTGCGCCGGGCGTTCTCGTTGTAGCGGTCCAGCGTCGCCGCCAGCCGGCCCGCGGGGATGCCGAGAGCCTGCTCCATCTCCTCGACGGTCTCCCAGCCGTCGATGAACGGGCACAGCGGCATCGACGGGTGCTCGATGTGCGCCGAGTCGACGATCAGGTACGCCGCCTGGTCGGGCTGGTCCATCACGAAGTACGACGTCCGCGCGTGGTAGCTGTCCTCGGCGACGAACCGCTCGCCGTCCTTGTTGACCACGATGCCGGTGACCAGCTGCGAGGGCGGGTAGAACGGCGCGGTGATGAACGGCTCGTCCATGAACCTCAGCTCGGCGCCGACCGACGTGCCGAGCCGGATGCCGAGCCCGTCGTCGTAGGTGTTGCCGAGCACGAACAGCTTCTCGCCGAGCGCCGGGGTGTTCTCGGCGACCATCTCCGGGTTCATCACGAAGCCGCCGGCCGCGACGATCACCGCATGGGCTCGCAGGTACCCGGTCTCCTTGAACTTCCGCCAGGCCACGCCGACGACCCTGCCCGTCCTCGACCACGAGGTTCGTCACGCCGGTCTCGTAGCGCACCTCGACGCCGGCCTCCTCGACCCGCTTGGAGAGCAGGTCCATCACCATCTGGGTGCCGCCGGTGTCACCGGGCACCGGCACCTTGTGGCCGCGCGGAGCCGGCTCGGCCATGTCGCGGAAGGGGTACACCTTCTCGTTGCCGGTGAACATCAGGCCCTCGGTGCCGGGCTGGATCACCGCCTTGCCGGGGAAGTAGGAGCGCTCGAACTCGAACCCCAGCGCCTCGATCCAGTCGAAGTGCTCGACGCTGTCGTCGCAGAACGCCCGGATCTTCTCCGGCTCGGGGTCCGCGGCTGACCGCCGTCAGGTACTGGTACATCTCCTCGGCGCTGTCCGTCGTGCCCGGTCGCCTGCTGCACCGCCGTGCCGCCGCCGAGGTAGAAGTGCCCGCCGGACATCGCGCTGGTGCCGCCGTACGTCGCGGCGCGCTCGAGCAGCACGACCCTGGCCCCCGCGCGGGCCGCCTCGAGCGCGGCGCAGCCGCCGGCGATGCCGAAGCCGATCACGACGACGTCGACGTGCTCGGCGTCGTCGGGCAGCGTGGCGGCGTCGACGACGGCGGGCAGCTCGGTGGTCATGGAGCAAGGGTACGCGGAAACTAGAACCAGTTCTAGTCTCGGATCGACTGCCGGGACCGCCCCGCTGTGCTGCGCCCTAGAATCAGAGCACCCGAACCGCCGAGGTGCCGCCCGTGACACTCGACGTCCACACGCTCAACCAGGCTCTCCTGGCGGGCTGTGGCGTCCTGCTGGTGGCGATCCTGGCCGTGCGCGGCTCGGTCCGCGTCGGCATGCCGAGCCTGCTGCTGTACCTGCTGATCGGCGTCGGCCTCGGCGAGCCGGCGGCGTGCAGTTCTCCGACGCCGAGCTGGCCAACGCGCTCGGCTTCGCGGCGCTGGTGGTGATCCTCGCCGAGGGCGGCCTGCACCACGTCGTGGCCCGAGATGCAGCCGGTGGTGCGGCTCGGCGCCACGCTGGCGACGGTCGGGGTCGCGGTCAGTGTCGCGGTGTGGCCGTCGTCGCGCACGTCCGCTGCGGGATGGACTGGCAGCTCGCGGTCCTGCTCGGCGCGGTCACCTCGCCGACGGACGCGGCGGCGGTGTTCTCCGTGCTCCGCAAGGTGCCACTGCCGCGCCGGCTGACCTCCGACCCTGGAGGCCGAGTCCGGCCTGAACGACGCGCCGACCATCGTCCTGGTCACCCTGGTCAGCGCCGGCGGCAGTCACAGCCCGTTCGAGCATCGCCGGCGAGGTCGTCCTCGAGCTCGGCGTCGGCCTGGCCGTCGGCCTGGCGGTCGGGTTCGCCGGTGCCTGGCTGATGCGGCGCGCCGCCCTCCCGGCGTCGGGGCTCTACCCGCTGGCGGTGCTCTCCTTGACGGTGCTCGCCTACGCCGCCGGAGCCGAGCCTGCACGGGTCCGGCTTCGCCAGCGTCTACGTCGCAGCGGTGATCCTCGGCAACGCCGAGCTGCCGCACCGAGCCGCCACCCGGTCGTTCGCCGAGGGGATGGCCTGGCTGGCCCAGATCGGCCTGTTCGTGATGCTCGGCCTGCTGGTCTCCCCGGGGCGGATCACCTGGGCGCACGTCGGCGCTGGCGGTCGTCGCCGGCATGGTGCTGACCTACGTGGCGCGGCCGATCTCGGTCCTGGTCTCGGCTCGCTGGTCCAGCCGATGCCGTGGCGAGAGCTGGCTTTCGTCAGCTGGGCCGGGCTCCGCGGCGCCGTACCGATCGTGTTCGCGACGATCCCGCTGTCGAAGGGGGTCGACGGCGCCGAGCGGCTCTTCGACATCGTCTTCGTGCTGGTGGTGATCTACACGGTGCTGACCGCCCCGACGCTTCCCCTGGTGGCGCGGGTCCTGAAGGTCGCCCGCCGCAGCGAGCCGCGCGAGCTCGAGGTCGAGGCGGCGCCCCTGGAGCGGATCGCCGCCGACCTGCTGATGGTCACGATCTCGCCGAAGTCGCTGATGCACGGGGTCGAGGTGGGCGAGCTCCGACTGCCCGAGGGCGCCTCCGTCACGCTGGTCGTGCGGGACGGACCGCGATGTTCGTCCCGCAGCCCCGCAACGTGCTGCGCCGACGGCGACGAGCTCCTCGTCGTGACCCCGCGCCGGCTGCGCGAGCAGACCGAGCAGCGGCTGCGCGCGGTCTCGCTCGGCGGCCGGCTCGCGCAGTGGCTCGGCACCGACCCGAAGCTGTGAGGTCGGCGGCGCTCAGTCGCAGCTGGTGACCGGTTGGGCGAGGCTCGATCCGCTTGGGTGCGTTCGGGTCCAGCTGATGGCTCGAACTTGTTGCCGATGACGACGTCGACGCCGGGGCCCGAGTCTCGTCGTCGGTGCGCACCACCTCGGTGCCGTTGCCGAGAGCGCGGGCGACGAGCTCGGCGCCCGGGTCGTCGCCCTTCGTCGTGTAGCACCGCTACTGTGCTTGACGTCGACGCCGTCGGGGGCGTTGCCGACCTGGCCCGGCTTGAAGCCGGCCTGCTCGAGCAGGTCGAGCGCCGCCTGGGCACTGCCGGACTTGGTGCCGGCGTTGAACACGCTCACCGTCACATCACCACGGCGCTCGTACTTGGTGACCGTCTGGCTGTCCGGCGGGCAGGGCGGGCCGCTGGCTGTGTCGGCCGGGCCGTCGGCGATCGGGGCGGTCGCGGCGTCGTACCCCCAGACCGCCATCACGGCGAGCACGCCGGCGGCGACCAGCAACGTGAGGCCGGTGACCAGCCGGCGTGGACTCATCCGGCAGCCTCGTGGACGCGCGCGTGCACGACGTGCCGCTGCTGGAGCGCCGCGCGCAGCGCGCGGTGCAGGCCGTCCTCGAGGTAGAGCTCGTCCTGCCAGAGCACGACGTGGGCGAACAGGTCGCCGAAGAACGTGGAGTCCTCGTCGAGGAGCGCCGCCAGCTGGAGGGTGTCCTTGGTGGTCACCAGCTCGTCGAGGCGCACCGGGCGCGGCGGCAGCGCAGCCCAGTCACGGGGCCCGAGACCGTGGTCCGGATACGGGCGCCCGTCGCCGACGCGCTTGAAGATCACCCGGTCATCATAGGAAAGGGGCGTTTCCGGCCCGGCAGATCGTCTCGTCCGCGCCCGGCTGGGGCGACTAGTGTCCGTCGCATGAGTGCGGACGCCATCAGCTCCGACGGTCGCGTCGGGCTACCAGTTCGAAGGTCCGGCCCTCGAGCTCGGCGGGCTGATGCTGGACGCCGACAACCTCTCCGACGTGCACATCAGGATCCCGCTCGGGATGCTCAACCGGCACGGACTGGTCGCCGGCGCGACCGGCACCGGCAAGACCAAGACCCTGCAGCTGATGGCCGAGCAGCTCTGCGCCGCGGGCGTGCCGGTCTTCGCCGCCGACATCAAGGGAGACCTGTCCGGGCTCTCCGTGCCCGGGCAGGACAGCGACAAGATCCGCGAGCGCGCGACGTCGGTCGGACAGGACTGGGCAGGCGACCGCCTTCCCCGTCGAGTTCTTCGCGCTCGGCGGTCAGGGCACCGGCATCCCGCTCCGGGCGACGATGACCGCCTTCGGCCCGACGCTGCTCAGCAAGGTCCTCGGCCTCAACGACACCCAGGAGTCCTCACTCGGGCTGATCTTCCACTACGCCGACAAGGCGGGACTGCCGCTGCTCGACCTCGCCGACCTGCGCGAGGTGATCAAGTGGCTCACCTCCGAGGAGGGCAAGGCCGACCTGAAGGACCTCGGCGGCCTCTCCGCAGCGACCGCGGGAGTGATCCTGCGCGAGCTGATCGCCTTCTCCGACCAGGGCGCCGAGGCGTTCTTCGGCGAGCCGGAGTTCGAGTCCGCCGACTTCCTGCGGACCACGACCGACGGGAAGGGGCTCATCTCTCTCGTCGAGCTGCCCAACCTGCAGGACCGGCCGGCGGTGTTCTCGACGTTCCTCATGTGGCTGCTCGCCGACCTCTTCCACGACCTGCCCGAGGTCGGCGACGTCGACGTGCCGAAGCTGGTGTTCTTCTTCGACGAGGCACACCTGCTGTTCAAGGACGCCTCCAGGGCGTTCCTCGACTCGATCGCGCAGACCGTGCGGCTGATCCGGTCCAAGGGCGTCGGGGTGTTCTTCGTGACCCAGTCGCCGACCGACGTACCCGACGACGTGCTCGGCCAGCTCGGGTCGCGGATCCAGCACCAGCTGCGCGCGCACACGCCGAACGACGCGAAGGCGCTGAAGCAGACGGTCAACACCTACCCGACCAGTGCCTACCCCGACCTCGGCGAGGTGATCACCTCGCTGGGGATCGGCGAGGCCGTCGTCACGGTGATGAACGAGAAGGGCGCCCCGACGCCGGTCGCCTGGACGCGGCTGCGGGCGCCGGAGTCGCTGATGGCGCCGGCCGACGCCGGCGCGATGGAGGCCCAGGTGAAGGCTTCCCCACTCTTCGCGAAGTACGCCGAGGCCGTCGATCGGGAGTCGGCCCGCGAGATCCTCGCCGGCAAGCTCGAGGCGGGGGCGGCCAAGGCGGAGGCGGAGCAGGCCGCGACGAAGCAGGCCAAGCCCGCGCCGACGGCTGCCACCGAAGCCCCGGGCCGGTCGCCGCAAGCAGGAGAAGTCGATGGTCGAGGAGGTCGTCACGTCGACCGCGTTCCGCCAGGTGATGCGCACGGCCGCACGCGAGATCGTCCGCGGCGTGTTCAAGACCGGTCGCCGCTGAAGCCGAAGGGGTCGCCGGCCGGCGGGTCTGCCGGCCCGGCGCGACCCCTCCGGCGCAGGATCAGCTCAGGCGCACCAGCGCACCGAGTCGTCCATCATCGCGGCCAGTGGCAGCGCGTCGCGCAGCTCGGGTCGTTCGCTCAGCACCTCGCTGAGGCCGAAGCGCAGTCCGGCTCTCGAAGTCGGCGTCCCTCGGGTCGATCTGCGTGAGACCGGCCGCGAGGAGCTCGACCCGTGCGTTCCCGAAGTTGCTCATCGGGCCCCCCATTCTTCTCGTCTTTTCGGCGGTTGTGACCTACCCACGATGACGAGATCTCATGTCGGCGCTGTTACGAGCGACGAAATCGGCGGTGAAGTCTCCCTCACGCCGCCGGATCTTCGCGGTCACGTCATGACCCGGACCGGTTCGGCCACCGCCTGGATCCGCCGCGTGGCCAGCTCGGTCATCAGCCGCGCCGCAGGGGAGAGCGTGGCGCCGGCCCGGTGGACGATCGCGAGGGTGTCGAACTGCTTGGGCCGCAACGAGACCAGGCCGGCCTTCGGGGCGAGCCGCGGGATCAGCTGCCGGGCGACACCGCGGTGGACGACGGAGTCGGCCAGCCCCATGCCGACCAGCTCGACCGCCGTCTCGACGTCCTCGACCTCGATCCTCGTGGTCGGGGTGTAGCCGGTCTGGTGCAGCATCTGGCGCAGCACCACTCGCGTGGAGTCGGTCGCGCGCCAGGTCGTCTCGGGCAGCACGAGCGACGATCGGGAGAGCCGGTCGGCCGTGACGGGGGACCGGAGATCGATCCGGGTCGGTGCTGATGTACACCAGCTCGTCGCGCGCGACCGGCGTCACCTCGAGCCCCTCGCTGTTCACCTGCGTCACCGCGATCATCGCCGCCTCGATCCAGCCGCTGCGCAGCTGCTCCTGGACGTCGGCGGAGTTCTGCCCGATCAGCTCGACCCGGACGCCGGGGTGGTCGGCGAGCATGTCCGCGACGAGTGCCGCGCCGGCGTACAGGCGGGCGGTGCCGAAGATGCCGAACCGCACCGTGCCGGTCTCGAGGGCGGTGATGCTCTGCACCGCGCGCCGCGCGTCGTCCGCGGCGGCGATGGTGCGCTCGGCGTGTGGCCGCAGCGACTCGCCGGCCGTGGTCGGGCACGACGCCACGGCCCACGCGGGTGAACAGCTCGACGCCGAGAGTGCGTTCCAGGCCCCGGATCTGCTCGGAGATGCTCGGCTGCGCGTAGCCCAGCTGCTCGGCGGCCGCCGTGAGGGAGCCGAGCTCGTAGACCGCGAGGAAGCACCGGAGCTGGTGCAGGGAAAGCATAGGAATCATCCTATGACTCACCAAGGAAAGAAAGGCTACCCCTATCGCTCGGCGCCGCGGAGAATTGAGTCAGGAACGAAGCTCGACAGGAGGTCACCATGTTCGCCAACGTCTGCACCAAGTGCGGCAAGCGAGAGCTCGTCTTCGCCGACCAGATCCGTAGCCTGCGGCAGACGGCGCATGGGTTCGACGTGCGCTACCAGTGCTCGTGCGGCGCCACCCCGACGTGGCACGTCGAGCGCGAGGGCGCCGACGTACCCACCACCGTCAGCGCCGCCTGACCGGCTGACCGACCGGACAGTCCCACACGTACGGCACCCCTTCTCGACGTCGATGGGGTGCCGAACCCGTGGGACTGTCCGTCTGCGGTGCTGTTGACACCGGTTCAATGGGCCGGGAGCCTCTCGGCCATGGCGGACGCGATGGGTGACGCTCGAGCGACGGGGTCCGGCTGGCGGTGCACGAGTCGGGCAATCCCGAGGGGCCGGTGCTCGTCGCGCTGCACGGTTTCCCTGACAACCATCCTGTCTGGGACGGCGTGGCGGCCGAGCTCGGGGACGAGTTCCGCTTCGTGACCTACGACGTCCGCGGCGCCGGGGAGTCCGACAAGCCGACCGCGACATCGGCGTACCGAACGCGCAGCTGGCCGACGACCTGGCCGAGGTGCTCGACTCGGTGAGCCCGGAGGTGCCGGTGCACCTCGCTCGGCCACGACTGGGGCTCGATCCAGCTGTGGGAGCCGCTCGCCGAGCCGCGGCTCGCCGCCGCGGGTCGACCACGTTCACCTCGATCTCCGGGCCGTCGCTGGACCACGCCGGTGCGTGGCTGCGTGGTCGCGGCCACCGCCGGGCCGCGCTGCGCCAGCTGCTGGCGTCGACCTACATGGTCCTGTTCCAGGTCCCCTGGCTGCCCGAGCTGGTGCTGCGGCGCGCGCCGGTCGAGCGCATGACCGGTCGCCAGTTCCGGCGCAGCGTCGCCGACAAGACCTTCGGCATCAACCTCTACCGGGCGAACGTGATGCGCCGGGTCCTCCGCCCACGGCCGCTCGGGCTGGACCTCCCGGTCCTCGTGCTCGCTCCGGTCGACGACCCGTACTCGCGCCGGCTGCGATCGCGACCGAGGCGGCGGTCCCGTACGTCCCCGACCTGACCGTCGAGGAGATCCCGGGCGGGCACTGGGTCCTCGCCTCGCACCCCGCGCTGGTGGCGGACCGGACGTGCGCGCGTACCCGCGTCGGCACGACCGGCCCGACCGGCGCCGCAGGCGTCCTCGTCGATGAGTGCGATCGAGGTGGACATCGCCTTCCACGGCGGGCCCGAGCGCGTCGCCGCGCTCGCGCGCGAGGTCGAAGCGCGGGGCGGGGTGCGCGGGCTCTTCGTCGCAGAAGCAGCACACGATCCGTTCGTCGCGCTGGCTCTGGCGGCGACCGCCACCGAGCGGATCGAGATCGGCACCTCGATCGCGGTCGCGTTCGCGCGTACGCCGATGCAGATGGCCTACTCGTCCTACGACCTCCAGCGCCTGTCCGGCCGGCCGCCTCGTGCTCGGGCTGGGCCCGCAGATCCAGTCCGCACATCACCCGGCGCTACGCGATGCCGTGGTCGCATCCGGCCGCCCGGATGCGGGAGTACGTCGCGGCCCTGCGCGCGATCTGGCACTCCTGGCAGACCGGCGACGCGCTCGACTTCCGCGGCGACTTCTACGCGCACACCCTGATGCCCCCGCTGTTCTCGCCCGGGCCGTTGCCGGACCCGAGCCCACGCGTGTGGCTGGCGGCGGTCGGCCCACGCATGCTCGAGGCCGCCGGCGCCGTCGCCGACGGACTGATCTGCCACCCGCTGCTGTCGCGCAGCTACCTCGCCGAGGTGGTGGCCCCGGCTCTCGAGCGCAGCCGGGCGGCGCACGACCGCACGGACGCCCCCTTCGAGGTCTCGACGCTCTGCATGGTCGCGACCGGTCGCACGCAGGAGGCAGCTCGCCGACGCGGTCGCCGGCGTGCGCCGCCAGATCGGGTTCTACGCCTCCACTCCGGCCTACGAGCCGGTCCTGGCCCACCACGGCTGGAGCGACCTGCACGCCGAAGCCCGGACGCTGACCCGCGACGGCCGCTGGAGCGAGCTGGGCGGGCTCGTCGACGACGAGGTGCTCGCCGCGTTCGCGGTCGTCGGTGAGCCGGCCGCGGTGGGCGACGCCGTCCGGGAGAGGTTCGCCGGACTGGCCGACCGGGTCACCACCTCGATGCCGTACGACGCTGACGACCTGCTCGCGCTGGACCTCCTGACCGGGTAGCACTCCCGGAGCGCGGCGCCCGGCGCGACCGTCGACGGCTCCCTGATGACCGCGAACGCAGCCGGGCGGCCTCAGGCCCAGTCGTGCCGCGCGGCGTACCAGCCGAGCTGCATCCGGGTCCGTACGCCGGCGAGGTCCTCGAGCTGGCGCACTCGGCGCTGCACCGTGCGCAACGAGATGTCGAGCTGGGCGGCGACGGCCTGGTCGGTGAGCCCGCCGAGCATCAAGGTGAGGATGCGGCGGTCGAGCGGTCCCGGCCCGGCGTCCGGCGAGGTATCGCTCTCCGGGCCCACGAGCAGGTTGTCCATGCGGAGTGGGTAGCCGAGCCGCCAGATGTTCTCGAAGAGGGCGTCGAGCGCCGTGACCAGGTCGCTGCGCTGCAGCATCACCGCCGCAGGCTCGTCGGCAGCATCATTGGACAACGACACGAGTGCGAGCTCGGAGTCGGCGAGCAGCAGCTTCATCGGCAGCTCCTCCACGACCCGGATGTCGACGCCGTGGCGCAGCGACTCCACGGCGTCATCGACCGCGCCGGGTGAGGTGAGCACCGCCTGCTCCAGCACCGCCCGGACCCGGATGCCCCGGTCGGTCGCCACCCTCTCGGCGGGGTTCTGGTCCGGCGGCACGGCGACGAACGGTGCGGTGATGAAGTGCCGGAGCTCCCCGCGCGCGGAGTGCTGGACCTGCAGGTAGCGGTGCCGGACCGCGTCCAGACCGGTGACCACCTCGACCAGGTCTCCGACTCCCAGCGTGGGCGCGGCGATCCGGTGCTCCTCGGCCAGGACAGCGAGCTCTCGCTCGGCGTTGCTCAGGGCGTCGCGCTGAAGCGTGATCAGCGCACCGAGGGCGAGGGCCGGCGGGGCGGCGGCGAAACCGCCCTCCACGGCGTGCACGAGGCCGGCTGCCTGCAGGCTCGACATCGCCTGGTCCACCTGCTTCTTCGGCAGGTGGAGGTCGCTCGCGAGCGCGGTCGCCGTGGTCACCTGTGTGCGCAGCAGTGCGCGATAGACCGCCTCGGCTCCTGGCTCGATGCCCAGCACGCCCAGCATCCCCGGTCGCCCTCTCCCTGAACCCCGCTCCGCGAGTATGCGCCCCGCGGTCGGGCGCTGGAAAGAGCAGCGCTCGGGGAGTCCGAAGGGAGCGGTCAGGCGGGTCGAGTGACCGGCACGCCCCAGTGCTCACGCAGCAGGGAGTCGATCTCGACGTGGGTGCCGCCGAGGCACACGACCGGGGCGTTGGTCCCTTCCGGCGCGGGGGCCACGACCGCGGTGAAGGTGGCGGCCCCGGGCACGTGGTAGCCCACCCCCTCGACGTAGGTGCGCATCGCGCGGTCCAGGGCGCGGCCCGCGACCTGCGCGGCCCAGCGCAGGTCGGCCAACGCCTGGGCTCGGGCCTGGTCCTGGTCCAGGTCGGCGAGGAAGTAGCCCCGACGCCGCACCTGACGTCCGATCCGCTCGGCCAGCTGTGCACGCGCCGCGATGGGGTCGACCCCACCCGCGCCCTCGGCGTTCGTGCCCATGTCTGCCCCCGTGGTCTGACGCCGCGGTGGCGTCCACTCCATCGTTCAGGCTCCTTGCCGTGCCGTGTCAGGGGACCTTGACTTCATGTGCCAGGACCTTGGTCGGCGCGATTCGGGACCTTCGTCACCTGGACGCACGCCGACCTCCAATGACCAGCGAGCGCGCCGCCCATGCCTAGGTGTGGGTGCGGCACCCGTCGAGCAGGACGTCTGCGACCAGATCTGCGTGGGCGCGGGCGTCGGTGTCGGGGTAGGCGTCGAGGTAGGCGAGCATGCTGTCGACCGCACCTTGGTAGGTGACGGCGAGCAGTAGTGGGTCGAGATCGGCGCGGATGTCGCCCTCCTCCTGACCTCGTCGGAAGATCGCTTCCTGGGCGTCGTAGGTCTCCGCGTAGTCCGCGAGGCTGAAGGCAGGGGAGCCGTCCTCGGCTCGCAGGTTGGCGAGGATCTCCGCCATTGCGTGACGTTCGGCCTGATGCGTCGACCGCAACCCGGCCGCGCCGTGGACCGCGTTGCGGATGAGGTTTGGGACGGGCGCGTCGAGGTCGAGGGTCTCGCCGACCGTGTGCCGCAAGATGGCGACCGTCCGGAAGGCGGTGGCCCGCATCAGGTCGTACTGGTTGCCGAAGTGGTGCCAGAGCAGGCCCTTGGACACTCCCGCCTCGCGGGCGATCGCGTCGGCGCTCGCTCCCTGGAAGCCGTGCGTGGCGAGCACCCGCACGGTCGCGGCCATGATCTGCTCGCGGCGTTGGTCGGCTGACAGTCGCCGCCGGCGCTGAGTGTGAACATCTGCCATGTCGCTCCACTCCGTGCCGTACGCCGATCACCGTCGAGGCTGGACGACCTGTCGCACGATCAGGGCCATCACGATTGCGATCCCGATCATCTCAATGCGCATCCACTCCGGGAACAGGCCGGGCA
The DNA here is from genome assembly GCA_963731485.1 of uncultured Actinomycetota bacterium. Lineage (GTDB taxonomy): Bacteria > Actinomycetota > Actinomycetes > Propionibacteriales > Nocardioidaceae > Marmoricola. The sequence continues at coordinate 462,111 of CAVSVQ010000004.1, read as the reverse complement.
CGAGCGCTTCGACGACATTCACGACCAGCAGGACGGCCGCCACGATGCCGACGGCCCGATACGCACGTGGGCTGCCGCGACGCGCCGACCTCAGCCGCAACGGCAGCACCAGGGCGAACACGGCGACGATGCCGGCGTGCACCCAGGCGTCGTCCGTCGCCTGAGCCGGATCGACTGCAGCCAATGTCGCCATCGCCGCCATCGTCGCAACCACGAGCGCGACATAGACCGCGACGAGCCTGCCGACGATGCCGAGCCTTGGCGGAAGTTCGCGGGTAGTGGACGTCATGCACGCCAAGTTACTGGCCGTGCGGCCAGTAAGCAATCTCATCACCTCTTGCGCGGTTCCCGCCGCGGGAGCGGCAGAGGTCTTGGCGGCACGGGGCACGCTGACGGTGTCCAGTCTTCTCGGCGAGGTCGACGATCTTCGCCGGCTGGCGGGCAGCCGGGCGCTGCGGCGCTGCGGAGACGACCCCGCCGACGCGGACCCGGGCAGTCGGTGGTCGGGTTGTGGCAGGACTGACCCTGATCACGTGGCGGAGGATGCGGAGGATGCGGGATTCGAACCCGCGAGGGCTGTTAACCCAACCCGCTTTCCAACTCTGGGATCGGGGGTTCCGAGGTGTTCGTCACCCTTCGCTGAGCGTGAATCCCACGTGGACGGCCAGCTCCGGACGTGTGCGGACGAGAACAACTGAGACTAGAAGTGACACTAGGAGGGCGGCCCGCTCTCACGGCCACATCCGTCTGATCTTGCCGTCGCGGTAGACGTGCCAGAACCCGACGGGTTCCTCGCGAGCCACTCGCTCGATCTTCGGAAGGGCATCGAGGAACGCCTGTGTCATCTGGGCGATGTCCAGGTTGCCGCTGACCAGGCAGAAGAGATGGCCCTCTTGAAGCGCTTCGAGTTCCTCAGCCCGGTAGCGAATCCGCTTGTCCTTGGTGAGCAGCACCCAGCCTTGAGCACAGCCTTCAGCGATCCATTCCTCGTCGGGAACGTCGCTCGCATCGTCGGGGTAGTGATCGGCGATGAGATGTACGACGTACCCGGCCTCCCGCAGCCTGGTCGCCGTGATCCTCCCGAGACTGCGGTCCAGGAAGAGCTCAGGCCGCCCGGCGGAGGACATCCTCGACGACGTCGACGGTCAGGGCGTACTCCTCGGCGATCGTCGCGAGCCGCTCGCCGTTTCGCCACAGTGTCACGAGGTCCTCGACCTTGACCTTCGACCGGCCGAGCACGGGCGCACCCCACCCGAATCGCGGGTCGATGATCACGTCGGCCGCAGCCGGGAAGTCGCGCAGATGGAGCCGGGTGGCGTTGCCATCGGAGTCCCAGTCGATGCGCTTGAGGTGGTCCTCCAGAACGTCGGCGATGGCGATCTGGCGATCCCGAGCGTGAACGTAGGACTCGTCGGTCATCTTCACGAAGAGCGCCACGCCGTCGGTGACGATCCGGCGATGCGCCAGCGCGTACGGGTCGTCGAACTCCTCCCGGACGAGCTCGGCTGCTTTGCGGATGTCATCCATCGGCAGCTGGAGGTCGCGAAGCGCTCGAAGGACGTAGGCCTCGATCACGCCCACGAACGGCACCCGCGGCCAGCCCCGGCGCTCGGGCTGCACGGCATGGACCAGCGGTGCCTTCCCGCGGTCGAGGAGCCAGACGTCGAGAGTGCTCTCGGGCATGCCGAGGTAACGCGCGGTTTCCCGCGCGGTCAGGATCGGCTTCGAGTAGTAGTCGATCACCGCAGTCACCTCCTCGGCTGCTCGCAAACGCTAGTCCGTCACACGGCTGCGACGCGGATCCCACGACGATCGTCCGTCCGCGGATCATCGATGTCTTCAGGCTAGACCTGACCGCCGACGCCCTGCTCTGGCGCGGCGTCAGTCACCTCCGCCGCTCGGATGAGGCTACGAGCCTCGTGGTACGTCACGCCCACCCTGTCGGCGCTTTCGCGAACACCGAGGCCTTCTGCGAGGAGTGTTCGCAACGCGCGCACCAGACGCCTCGTGGCTTAGGTGCCCTGACGAGCACGAGCGACGAGCATGCCGGGTCGGGTGCCGTGCGGCGTTGTCGCAGGTCAGGCCTGACTTTGACTGGCGGAGGATGCGGGATTCGAACCCGCGAGGGCTGTTAACCCAACCCGCTTTCCAAGCGAGCGCCATAGGCCACTAGGCGAATCCTCCGCGGGAGAGGCTACCTGCCCCGATTCGTGCGGGCGAATCCGGTTCCGTACACTCGGGGCAACCCCCCGTGCGGCGGTATCTCACTGAATCCCCCAGGGCCGGAAGGCAGCAAGGGCAGGTGGGCTCTTCCGGGTGCATGGGGGGCCTCTTCGTCTCCGCACCCGCTGCCGCCGACCTACGATCGCGACATGTGGGGGAGCGCGACGAGCAGCACGGTGTTGAGCATCGTGGCGCTCTCGGTCGCCCTCGCGGGCTGCGGAGGGTCCGGTACGCCGACCGTCGACGCCCGCGCCTCCGACCCGCCCGCGACGACGCCGGACCCGACCGCCGCGGCGTCCGAGGGCAACGGGCCGGCGGTCCCCGACAACCTGCCCGATCTGACCAGCACGCCGAAGTCGACGGTGCCCGCCCGTGGCCCGGACCAGGTCTTCGGTGCCGACGTGAGCTGGCCGCAATGCCCGAAGGGGATGGGCATCCCCGAGAAGCGCAGCGAGGGCCGGCCGATGCCCACGGCCGAGGCGCGGTTCGTCGTGCTCGGGCTGACCAACGGCCCGTCGTTCGTCACGAACCCCTGCCTCGACAGCCAGCTGCAGTGGGTCCGGCGGCGGCACCTGCTCGCCGCGGCGTACTCGGTGGTGAGTTATCCCGACGATGCGACGCTCGCGCGCTTCGGTGGGGTGGGCCCGTTCCCGGGAGGCACCAGGCTCGGAGCGCTCAGGAATGTCGGCTACCAGGCAGCGATGTTCAACGTGGCGACGATGCGGCGGGTGGACCTGACCACCCCGGTCGTGTGGATCGACGTCGAGCCGGTGGTCCACTTCGACTGGAGTCCGGACGTGGTGGCGAACGCCGCGGTCGTGCAGGGCATGGCTCGGGGCTACCAGGACGCCGGGTTCCGGATCGGCTTCTACTCCATCGGGTCGCTGTGGACCCGGGTCGTCGGCACGCTCCGGTTCGGGGCGCCTGAGTGGCGCCCGGCCGGCGCGCGTGGGCTCGGCGAGGCGGTCAACCGCTGCGGCCCCGACTGGTCGTTCCAGGGTGGCCCCGCCGTGCTCGGGCAGTGGGTCGAGGACGGCCGGGACCGTGACGTCACCTGCCCGGGGGCAGTCCAGGACCTGGCTCGGTGGTTCCACCAGTACTGAGCGACCTTTGGCCGGTGGCCGGTGACCGCGTACGCCGACATGCGAATGTGGCTCGCGGGGCACCCGGGAGCCCCATCCGCCTCATCGGCGACAGTCGCGGGCCGGTCCACGGTCCCGCCTACGACGCCGGGGCGCCGCCCACCTTCCCCGGCTGTCCGCCCGGCAGCCCGACGTCGACCCGTGGCGAGATCGTGCAGGAAGCGTCGAGACCGCACTCGACGGTCGCGTACCCGGTCTGCAGGCCGGAGTCGACGTCGACGTACTGCAGCCGCACCATGATCGGCTTCAACGGAGGCGAGAACGGCGTGCTGAACCGCGAGAACGTCGGGGCGTTCTCGACGCCGCCGGCCGTGCCGAGCTGGTCGACCACGGTCCAGGTGATGGTGTCGCCGTCGGTGTTCCACACCACCCACGGTCCGGCCGCCTCGTGGAGGTGGCCGACGTCGACCGTCCCCGGCGGCAGGTCCGGGATGCCGTCGTCGCGCGGCACCGTGCGGGTCGCGTCGGTCTCGGTCCGCTGCCGCAGCGCGGTCAGCACGTCGGGGCCGCCGAGGTAGCCGGCCAGCGCGCTGGGCTGGTGCATGATCACGATGCCCGTCTTGTCGTTGGCCTTGTCCCGGATCTTCGCGCCGAGCTCCTCCTCGGTGATGCCGCTGGTGTTCGTGATGCTCCCGCCGAACAGTGTCTTGTGCTCGCGGTCGTGGGCGCCGGTGATCTGGAGGCCGCCCGCGTCGACCGTCGCGAGGTCGGGAAGCAGGAAGCCGGCCTTCTTCATCTGCGCCCACGTCTTCTCCGAGTCGTGGTCACCGCCGACCGCGGCGACGGGGACGTCGGGCGCGACCTTCATCTCGTCCTCGACGTACGCCGACTCGGCGACCGTGCCGTTGGAGGTGACGTCGCCTGCGATCGTGCGCACGGCGATCGCGTCCGGGCCGAGAGCCGCCTGCAGGTCGTCGTACAGGGTCGTGCGCACGTGCACTCCGACGAAGCTGCCCTGCGTGTCGGCCTCGGCGAGCACGATCTTCTCGCCCGTCCGCGGAGCCAGGTCGGACGCACTCTGAGGCACGACGGAGGCCAGGCTCGCGGTTGCGTTCGCCTCGTAGCGGTCCGCGGCCTCGTCGATGCGGCGGATGTTCTTGTCGATGAACGGCCGCACCTGCGACACGACCTCGCTCATCTGTGGGCTGCTGAAGGTCGGATCGGTGATCCCGGTGGCGGTGTACACCTCGTCGGTCGCCTTGCTGCAGTCCCATTCGTCGAACATCCGCGCCGCCGAGAGCGCCGACAGCCCGACCGCGAGGTCGACGAGCAGGAACGACGCCACCGCGACCTGCCACCGCGGGATCCCGCGCATCCGGCGCCGTGGCACCAGCAGGTACAGGATCGCGCCACCGAGCAGCCCGGCCAGGACCTCCTGGCGGACGACCTGACTGCGCAACGAGTCCCGCATCTCCGTGGAATACGCCGCCACCACGGTGTCGGGTTTGCGGATGAAGGCGACGTTGGCCTGGTAGAAGGACGGGTCGACGTACGACGCCAGGCTGCCGCCCGCCTCCGGAGGACCGGTGGCGCGCGCGTACGCGCCGAACCCGAGCGGCCCCGTCTTGTCCCAGAAGACCTTGCCGAGGATGCCGGTGTCGAGGGTCGACCGGCCGTCGTGACACAGGCTCACCTCGACCGGGAAGGTGCCGAGCTGGTCGTTGAACCGGACTCCCTCGAGGGCGCGCTCGATCGCCACCGGCGCCGCCACCAGCATGGCGACCACGACGCAGAGGCCGAGCGCGAGGAGCCGTTCGCGATGCAGCGGAGCCGGCAGCTTCGGCAGCCAGCGCAGCGAGCGAGCGGGCTCGCGAGCGGGTCCGTCCGGCGTCTGCATCGCTTCGAGGCTACCCCGCCGCACGGTGGCCGCCCGGTTGTCCGCGCGGCTGGTTAGGGTTCAGGTGTGGAGCCCAGTTCCCCGCCCCAGCCCGCCGCCGGCCAGCGCCCCGGCCACCGGCTGGCGCTGTATCGCCGCTACCGCCCGGAGACGTTCGCCGAGGTGATCGGCCAGGACCACGTCACCGAGCCGCTGCGCGCCGCCCTGGCCAACGACCGGGTCAACCACGCCTACCTCTTCTCCGGCCCGCGTGGCTGCGGCAAGACCACCAGTGCGCGCATCCTCGCCCGCGCGCTGAACTGCGAGAAGGCGCCGGTCGCCGACCCGTGCGGCGAGTGCCAGTCCTGCCGCGACCTCGCCCGAGGCGGGTCCGGCTCGATCGACGTGATCGAGATCGACGCGGCCAGCCACGGCGGCGTCGACGACGCCCGCGACCTGCGCGAGCGGGCGTTCTTCGCCCCGGTCAACAGCCGCTACAAGATCTACATCATCGACGAGGCGCACATGGTGACCACGCAGGGCTTCAATGCCCTGCTCAAGCTCGTCGAGGAGCCGCCGGAGCACCTGAAGTTCATCTTCGCCACGACCGAGCCCGAGAAGGTCATCCCGACCATCCGCTCGCGCACCCACCACTACCCGTTCCGGCTGATCCCGCCGCGGGTGCTCTCGGACTACCTCGCCCAGATCTGCGAGGCCGAGGGTGTCCGCATCGAGCCGGCGGCGCTGCCGCTGGTCGTCCGCGCCGGCGCCGGGTCGGCGCGCGACTCGCTCTCGGTGCTCGACCAGCTCCTCGGTGGCGTCGGCGCCGGAGGGCGTCACCTACGACGTCGCTACCCGCCTGCTCGGCTACACGCCCGACACGCTGCTCGACGAGGTGGTCGACGCGTTCGCCGCCGCCGACGGTGCGCACCGTCTTCGCGTGCCGTCGACAAGGTGATCGAGACCGGGCAGGATCCCGCGCCGCTTCACCGAGGACCTCCTCCGCCGGCTGCGCGACCTGGTGATCGTCGCGGCGGTGCCGGACGCGCCGGCGACCGGCCTCGTCGACGCGCCCGAGGACCAGGCCGAGCGCCTGGTCGCGCAGGCGGCGCGGTTCGGCAAGGCCGACCTGGTCCGGGCCGCCGACAGCGTCGCGGCCGGGCTGACCGAGATGCGCGGTGCGACCACGCCACGGCTGCTGCTCGAGCTGATCTGTGCGCGGGTGCTGCTGCCCGGCGCCGACCACTCCACCGACGGGTTGATGGCGCGGCTGGATCGGCTGGAGCGGCGGATGGACGTGGCGGGATCCGGTGACCAGGCCGGTGCCCCCGTCCGTGCCGGCCCCGTCGGTGCCGGCCCCGTCGGTGCCGGCCCCGTCCGTGCCGGCCCCGTCCGTGCCGGCTGCGTCGGGTACCGACCCCGTCCGTGCCGGCCCCGCCTGCGCCTCCGGCGGAGGCGGCCCGGCCCAGCGCGCCGCAGCCCGACGTCACGGAGCCGGCTCACCCACCGACCCGCCCGCTGCCTGTCGCGCCTGCGCAGGTCGCGGCCGCGACTCCTCCGCCGGAGCCGCCTCGGCGCCCGGCACGCTCTCGGCCTGGTCGACGTCCGCCGGATCTGGCCGGACCTGCTCGAGCGGGTGCGGGAGATGCGCCGCTACACCTGGATCCTGCTCAGCCAGAACGCCCAGGTGATCGGGCTCGAGGGCAACGTCCTCACCGTCGGGTTCAAGAACGCCGGCGCGCGTGACTCGTTCCTCGGCGGCGGCAGCGAGGAGATCCTGCGCCAGGCCGCGATCGAGGTGATCGGTGCGGACTGGAAGGTCGAGGCGATCGTCGATCCGTCGGCCGACCCGGGCGCCGGCACCGCTCCGCGGGTCACCAAGGCCGGCGACGGAGAGCCGGCCCAGCCGGCGCCGCAGGCACGCCGACCGCACCAACCGCGCCGGGCCGCCGCGCGGCCGCACCGCCCGCGGCTCGTGCGCAGCCGGAGACGATCGCCTCCGCCCGCGAGCAACATCGCGCCGACCCGCACCGGCGAGCGAGCCGGCGACCGCGCGCCGACGACCGCGACGCAGACGCCCACCCCGACGACCCCGATGCCGACGACAACGGGTCGGACAGCGCCGAGCTGCTCCAGCGCGAGCTCGGCGCCACCGTGATCGACGAGATCCCGCACGAGTAACCGTCCGCGAGCACCAGGAGACAGACATGACCAACGACCCCGGCTCGATGGGTGGACTCGGCGGCTTCGACCTCGGCGCGATGCTCGAGCAGGCCCAGGCGATGCAGGCCCAGCTGATGAGCGCCCAGGCCCAGCTCGCCGAGCAGACCGTCGACGGCAGCGCCGGCGGCGTCCAGGTCACGGTGTCCGGCACCGGCGAGCTGGTCGGCGTGCACCGTCACCTCGGGCACCTTCGACGGCACCGACGAGGAGTCGCTCGCCGACCTCGGCGACCTCGTGGTCGCGGCGTTCCGCGACGCCAAGGCCAAGGCCGACGCCTTGGCGGCAGCAGGCGCTGGGCCCGCTCGCCGGTGGCCTGGGCGGTGACCTGGGCGGCGACCTGGGCGGCGGACTCGGGGGTCTGATGGGCGGCTCACCCGGTGTATGAGGGCGTCGTCCAGGACCTCATCGACGAGCTCGGCCGGCTGCCCGGAGTCGGGCCGAAGGGCGCCCAGCGGATCGCCTTCCACCTGCTCGCCGCCGACCCGGCCGACGTACGCCGCCTCGCCGAGGTGCTCCTCGAGGTCAAGGCCAAGGCTCGCTTCTGCGCCGTCTGCGGCAACGTCGCGGAGGAGGAGCTGTGCCGGATCTGCCGCGACCCGCGGCGTGACCCTGCGCTGATCTGTGTCGTCGAGGAGTCCAAGGACGTCGTCGCGATCGAGACGCACCCGCGAGTTCCGCGGTCGCTACCACGTGCTCGGCGGGGCGATCTCGCCGCTGGAGGGCATCGGACCCGACCAGCTGCGCATCCGCGAGCTGCTCGCGCGGCTCGAGGACGGCACCGTCACCGAGATCATCCTGGCCACCGACCCGAACATCGAGGGCGACGCGACTGCGGCGTATCTCACCCGGATGCTGAGGCCGATGGGGTTGCAGGTGACGCGATTGGCGAGTGGACTACCGGTGGGTGGTGATCTCGAGTACGCCGACGAGGTCACCCTCGGACGAGCGTTCGCCGGGCGACGCAGCGTCGGCGAATGAGGGTGGGGAGAGACAGATGACCGATTCGGACCTCGAGGACTTCGGGCAGCAGATCGCCGATGCGTGCGAGGCGTTCCTGCTCGGCCTGCAGGCAATCTCCCGCGAGGAGGACGGCGGGTCCGCCGTGCCCCTGCTCCTGCTCGAGGTGAGCCAGCTGCTGCTCGCCGGCGCCCGGCTCGGGGCCCAGCGCGACTTCGAGCCCGAGAGCCAGTACCAACCCGACGTCGGCCCCGACCCCGACCTGGACGCGATGCGGATGCGCCTGGCCGAGAAGCTCGGCGAGCTGGACACCTACGCCCACAACATCGAGCCCTACGACCCGGACACGGTGCCGTCGCTGATCTCCGACGACCTGACGCTGATCGCCACCGACGTCGCCAACGGGCTGCGGCACTTCCGCGCGGTAACGTCGAGGAGGCGCTGTGGTGGTGGCAGTACTCCTACCTCGCCTCGTGGGGGAACAACGCCTGCGGAGTCCTCGCCGCGCTGCACTCGATCGTCGCCCACGACCGGCTCGACCGCGACTTCGAGGGCGAGGACGAGCAGATCGAGGCCGCCGAGGCGGTCTTGGACGCAACCGGGGACGGCCTCGCCTAGTCGGTAGAATCTGGCTGGCGCAGACGGCCCGGACCACGGGACCATCGAGGCGCCGGGGCTCGCATCCGGGCCGGCGCACAGCCCTGACCAGCCCAAGAAGCGACGAGGAGAGCAGCCGTGGGCATTGTCGTGCAGAAGTACGGCGGCTCCTCGGTTGCCGACGCCGAGGCGATCAAGCGGGTCGCCCGCCGGATCGTGGAGACCAAGAAGGCCGGCAACGAGGTCGTGGTCGTCGTCTCCGCGATGGGCGACACCACCGACGAGCTGATCGACCTCGCCAACGAGGTCTCGCCGCTGCCACCGGCTCGTGAGCTCGACATGCTGCTCACCGCAGGTGAGCGGATCTCGATGGCGGTGCTCGCGATGGCGATCCAGAACCTCGGCCACGAGGCGCGCTCGTTCACCGGCTCCCAGGCCGGCGTGATCACCGACGCCGAGCACGGCAAGGCGAAGATCATCGACGTCACGCCCGGCCGGATCCAGGCCGCGATCGACGAGGATGCGATCGCGATCGTCGCCGGCTTCCAGGGCGTCTCGCAGACCACCAAGGACATCACCACCCTCGGCCGCGGTGGGTCCGACACGACCGCCGTCGCGCTCGCGGTGGCCCTGCGGGCCGACGTCTGCGAGATCTACTCCGACGTCGACGGCATCTTCACCGCCGACCCGCGCATCGAGCCCCGCGCCCGCAAGATCCCGCGGATCTCCTACGAGGAGACGCTCGAGATGGCTGCGCAAGGGGCGAAGATCCTGCACCTGCGCTGCGTGGAGTACGCCCGGCGCTACGACATGCCCATCCACGTCCGCTCCTCCTTCTCCGAGAAGGAGGGCACCTGGGTCACGAGTGCCGACAAGGTGGGGGCCGAGGACGTCACACAGGAGAACGACATGGAAGCTGCGATCATCACCGGCGTCGCCCACGACCGGAGCCAGGCGAAGATCACCGTGGTCGGCGTACCGGACAAGCCCGGCGAGGCGGCGGCCATCTTCCGCGCCATCGCCGACGCCCAGATCAACATCGACATGATCGTGCAGAACGTCTCCGCCGCGGCCACCAGCCTGACCGACGTCTCGTTCACGCTGCCCCGCGGCGAGGGTCAGACCGCGATGGCGGCGCTCGCTCGGCTGCAGGACTCGATCGGCTTCGAGAGCCTGCAGTACGACGACAGCGTCGGCAAGGTGTCGATCGTCGGCGCCGGCATGAGCTCCGCGCCCGGCATCTCGGCCCGGTTCTTCGAGGCGCTCTCCGACGCGGGCGTCAACATCGAGATGATCTCGACCTCGGAGATCCGGGTGTCGGTGGTCGTCTCCGAGATCCAGGTCCAGGACGCCGTGCGGGCCGCGCACGACGCGTTCGACCTGGGCTCCGACGAGGTCGAGGCGGTCGTCTACGGCGGGACGGGCAGGTAGTCGTCATGGGTGCCAGAAGCGGAGTCAGCATCGGTGTGGTCGGCGCGACCGGGCAGGTCGGCGTCGCGATGCGACAGATCCTGCTGGAGCGCGGCTTTCCTGCCGACCAGGTGCGCTTCTTCGCCTCCGCGCGCTCGGCCGGCAAGGTGCTTCCGTTCGGCGACCCCAACAACGGAGGGCGCAGCGTCGTCGTCGAGGACGCCCTGACCGCCGATCCCAGCGATCTCGACATCGCGGTCTTCTCGGCGGGTGCGACCACGTCGCGCGCGATCGCGGAGCGGTGGGCCGACGCCGGCGTGATCGTCGTCGACAACTCCTCGGCGTTCCGAAAGGACCCGGCGATCCCGCTGGTCGTCTCCGAGGTCAACCCGGAGGCGATGGAGCCGGTGATCGCGGCCCGCCGCGGCATCATCGCGAACCCGAACTGCACCACGATGGCCGCGATGCCGGTGCTCAAGCCGCTGCACGACGAGGCCGGGCTGGTCCGGCTGATCGCCTCGACGTACCAGGCCGTCTCCGGCTCCGGCGTCGCCGGCGTCGAGGAGCTCGCCAGCCAGGTGGAGGCGGCCGGCGACAAGGCCCGCGAGCTCGCCTACGACGGCAGTGCGGTCGCGTTCCCGCCGCCGGTCAAGTACGCCCGCACGATCGCCTACAACGTCGTGCCGCTGGCGGGTTCGATCGTCGACGACGGTCTCGACGAGACCGACGAGGAGCAGAAGCTGCGCCACGAGTCGCGCAAGATCCTCGGCATCCCCGACCTGCACGTGTCCGGCATCTGCGTGCGGGTGCCGGTCTTCACCGGCCACTCGCTGGCGATCAACGCGGAGTTCTCCCGGCCGATGACTCCCGCCCGCGCCCGCGAGCTGCTCGCCCAGGCGCCCGGCGTCGAGCTGGCCGACATCCCGACCCCGCTGCAGGCAGCCGGCCAGGACCCGTCGTACGTCGGCCGGCTCCGGCACGACCCCGGCGTGCCCGACAACCGCGGCCTCGCGCTGTTCGTCAGCAACGACAACCTGCGCAAGGGCGCTGCCCTGAACACCATCCAGATCGCCGAGCTGGTCGCCGCGCGTCTGTGACGCGGCAGCCCGACCGGGACTCCCGTCCCACTGTCCGTCGAGTAGCCCGAGCCCGAATGTTCGTCGAGTAGCCCGAGCCCCTGGGCGAGGGCGTATCGAGACGCCTCCGGACATCGAGCCTGTCGAGATGCCCTGGCGTCGAGTAGCGTGCTCCGCTCGTGCCTCACTCCGCGCTACTCGACGATCCGGGGGATCAGGTCCTGGAGTCGCCGGCCTCCTCGCGCGACCCGACCGGTCCTGGGCGCTCCGGGAAGTCCGGCTCGCCGTGCTCGGAGTCGAGCTCGCTGGTCATCGGATGCTCGTCGATGAAGCGCACGGTCACCCACCACGACAGCGCGAACGCGGCGGCGGTCATCAACGGGATGACCAGGAACATCCACGGCGAGTTCAGGTCGTCGAGGAAGATCAGCATCGCGAGCGTGGCGACGAGCCCGACGCCGAGGAAGCTGGTGCTGAACGGATCGGAGATCTGCCAGGCCTTCAGCAGGTTGGCTCCGATCAGGACCTCGATCGCGAGGACGGCGACGATTGCCGAGCAGGCCGAGCCCGCCGCCGCAGCTCTCGGTGCCACGGACCGACTCGCAACCGCGCGCGGCACCGAACGCCACCGCCACTGCGGCCAGGCCGGACAGCAGGCCCGTGATGATTGCGGCGACAGCGGGATTGATCGCGGGCAGCCGAGCGACCAGGGCGTCGGCGACGGCGAGTCGCTGGGCGCTCTCGTCGTCGGACTCGCGCCCGTCCTCGTCGGCCGCGGCGTGGGTCGTCGCGGCAAGGTCGAGGACAGTCGTGGCCTCGGTGTCGCTCGATGCTTGCGGCTCGGTCACCGGCTCGGCGGTCGCCTCGTCGGCGATCGGCTCCTCCTCCGCCTGCTCCCGTGCGGCTCGTGCGGCGTCCTTTCGAGCCTGCTTCTCGGCTCGGCGTTGTGCCTTGGCCTCGGCGCGCGCGCTCTTGCGGGTCGACCGTCGCGAGGGCTGCGGATCGTCCAGAGCAGCTGCGGCGCGGTCGAGCGGATGGACGCCGGGCTCCACCTCGTCGGCTCGTGAGGGGGCGTGGGGTGCGCCGGGGGTGGGCGTCGGTGCGGGCTTCGGTGGGGTGGCTGCCGTGCCCGCAGCAGGGGTCGGCGGGTGCACCGGTGGTGTCGCCGGACGAGCCGGCGCAGGTCTGGGGGACGTGGCCCCGGGCGAGGCGCTGGCGGATCCGGGCGACGTCGCCGGTCGAGACGGCGGGCGCGCGGCTGGTCGAGCGGCTGGTCGAGCGGCCGGTCGAGCGGCCGGGCGCGGAGGGTTGGGGCCGGAGTCGGTCTCCCGCGCCACCGGAGGTGTTGCGGGTGCGGTGTCCGCCTCAGGTGCACCGGTGGACGCGCCCGACGCGGCGGGCGGTGTCGTCTGCGCGGGCTTGTCCGCCGACTTCCTGCCGCGCTTGTTCTTGCGCCCGAACCCGAGAGTTGGAAGCTCGAGGTTGGGCTCGTTGCCGGGTGCGTCGGACTCGGAGGCCATGTCGCGGATTCTGCCACCCCGGCGAGCGCGGCTGAGGCAAATGGCGCTGCTGGTCGCCGCAAGCAGAGGCAGGGACGCTCGGCTGCAAACTCCGGCAAGCACTGGACTGCCCTGTGTGCGGGATCACCCGGCGATTGTGGGCGCGGTCACGGCGTAGATGCTTGCAACTGTTGCACGATGGTCCAGCCTTGCCCGCACCGGGCGAGGCCGCTCCGGTTGCGCCGAGGCCCGCGACGGCCGGAGGAGACATCGCCACGAACGATGTCGGTCGCGGGCACGGGAGACCCAACGCAGGTCGCCACGGCACCCACCCCGAGATGGAGCCGCGGCTGGGGGCGAAGAGCGGCTCGACCGCTCCGGGCAACAGCAGCCCGAGCCCGACAGGTCATTTCTCGCAGGCGTCGCTGCAGGAGTTGCTCCATGCTCACCATGCGATGGCGCGCTTTCGCGCGCTCGTACGCCGTCCAGGTCCGCGTGGTCCTGGTCGCCACGACCATCGTCGTGACGAATGCATTCGCCGGGCCGTCCGTGGCCCAGGCGGCAATGGCACCCAGCGCCACGACCACACCCCAGGTGGTGCGGGCCGGCGCCGTTCTCACCCCCAGGCATCATCGCGCCGCTCGGCGAGGCCATCATGTGATCCGGATCGCCTCCTCGAAGCGAGGCGCGCCCTACCGCTGGGGCGCCACCGGACCGGGCGCGTTCGACTGCTCCGGCTTCACCCTCTGGGTCTACGCCCACGTCGGTCGGCACCTCCCGCACAGCTCGAGCGCGCAGTCCGGCCGGGTCCGCCGGATCGGTGCGCGGTCCGCGAGGCCGGGCGACCTGGTGTTCTTCACCAGCGGCGGGCACGTCTACCACGTGGCCATCTACGCCGGCCACCACCAGATCTGGCACGCGTCGCGACCCGGTGTGGGCGTCCGCAAGGAGCGGATCTGGACCAGGTCGGTCTTCTACGGACGGGTTCGCTGAACCCACCGCTCCGGTGGCTCGCAGACGACAGAGGCCCTCTCCGAATTCGGAGAGGGCCTCTGAGCTGCGAATTCTCGAGTCGGGCTGACAGGATTTGAACCTGCGGCCTCTTCGTCCCGAACGAAGCGCGCTACCAAACTGCGCCACAGCCCGATTGCAACCTGCGCGAGTCTAGCGGGTGGTCCGGGGCCGGATGAAATCGGCTCAGGAGGCTCTCGGAGTGAGGGTGAGCAGGGTCGCCTCGGGTCGGCAGCAGAACCTCACCGGGGCGTACGGCGAGGTGCCGGCACCGGCCGAGACGTGCAGCCAGGACGAGCCGGGATCGCCCGGACGGGAGTCCGCGGGATGTCGGTGCAGACCCTTGGCCCGGGCAGGTTCGAGGTCGCAGTTGGTGACCAGCGCGCCCTTGACGGGCAGGCACAGCTGGCCGCCGTGGGTGTGTCCGGCGAAGGTCAGGTCGTAGCCGTCGGCGGCGAACTGGTCGAGCACGCGCAGGTACGGCGCATGGGTCACGGCGACGCGCAAGTCGGCGTCCTGCGGGGCAGGTCCGCCGATCGCCGCGAGGTCGTCGTACCCGAGGTGCGGGTCGTCGACACCGGCGAAGGCGACGTCGAGGCCCGCGACGGTCAGCCGATCGGTGTCGTTGGTCAGGTCGCGCCAGCCGAGATCGAGCAGATCGGCACGCAGGTCCTTCCACGGCAGCTGCGGGCTTCGCGTGTTGCGGCGGCCGTCGTCGGGCAGCAGGTAGCGCACCGGGTTGCGGAGGGTGGGCGCGAAGTAGTCGTTGGACCCGAAGACGAACACCCCGGGTACGTCGCGCAGTGGGCCGAAGGCGTCGAGCAGCGGCTGCACGCTGTCGGGGTGGGCGATGTTGTCGCCGGTGTTCACCACGAGATCCGGCTCCAGGCGGCCGAGCGTCTCGATCCAGGCGAGCTTGTGGGCCTGGTGCGGGGTGAGGTGCAGGTCGCTGACGTGCAGCACCTTGACCGGACGGCTGCCCGGCGGCAGCACCGGTACGTCGACCCGGCGCAGCGTGAACGCCCGGACCTCGACGCCGGCCGCGTAGCCGAGACCGGCGGCACCGGCGAGGACGCCGATCCCGAGCAGTCGTGCCCACGGGGAAGCCATTCGACAAGGCTGCCACACTGGGGTTCATGAGCGAGCGCAGCGAGCGAATCATAGACACGGCGCACGTCGGGCCCCGCGTGCGCCCGCAGCGGAGCGAGGACGCACGTGGGTGATTTGAAGGATCGCCTGCGCGCCGATCTCACGTCTGCGATCAAGGCTCGTGACGAGACCCGGTCCTCGACGCTGCGGATGGTGCTGACCGCGGTGACCAACGCGGAGGTCGCCGGCAAGGAGGCCCGCGAGCTCAGCGACGAAGACGTGCTCGGGGTGCTGACCAGCGAGGGCAAGAAGCGCCGCGAGGCCGCCGAGGCGTTCGAGCAGGCCGGTCGTGTCGAGCAGGCCGCGAAGGAGCGCGCGGAGTTCGACGTGCTCGCCGACTACCTGCCCGAGCAGCTCGGCGCGGACGAGATCGCAACGCTGGTCACCGAGGCGATCGAGGCCACCGGCGCCCGCGAGGACGGCATGCGCGCGATGGGCAAGGTGATGGGTGCGCTGCAGTCGAAGGTGAAGGGACGCGCCGACGGAGGCGCCGTCGCCGCGGAGGTCCGCAAGCAGCTCGGCTGACGGTCAGCGGATCAGTGGTTGTGGCCCGGTCCGTGGCCGTTCCCGTTGCCGTGACGCGGGCCGCCGGGCGACGGGCTGGTCGTCGGTGGACCAGTGCCGCCACCTGACGGAGGCGTCGTCGAGGGCGCCGGACCGGCGGAGGTGTAGACCGAGACGGTCGAACCGGTGTACATCGTCGAGCCGGCAGCCGGGCTGGTCTGCGCGACCACGCCGACGGGAAGGTCGGAGTAGACCTGGCCGACCACGTCGACCACGAATCCGACGCCCCGCAGCGAGGACTGGGCATCGGCAACCGCCATCCCGACCACGTTCGGCACGATCGTCAGGTCGGCCGGCGGCGCCTGGGTCTTGAACGGCTTCACGAAGTCGGCGTCGGGCAGCAGGTCCTGGACCGCGCGCATCGCGTCGGCCCACATCGGTCCCGCGGTCGTCGATCCATGCGCCGTGGCGACGTACGAGCCGTTGAGGCGCTGGCCGTTGAGGGACATCCAGTGCCCGTCCTGGTTGGCGCCGGCGATCATCGAGACGGTCGCGAGGGTGGGCGTGTAGCCGTCGAACCACACCGACCGGTTGTCCTGGGAGGTTCCGGTCTTGCCGGCCGATGGCTTGTCGAGCGCGAGCCCGGCGCCGAAGCCACCCCGCTGCATCACGCCGCGCAGGATGTCGTTGATGGTGTCCGCGGTGTTCTCCTGCATCACCTGCTGGCACTTCTTCGGATAGGTCTTGAAGACCCGGCCGTCGCTGTTGAGGATGCGGGCCACCGGTCGCGCGTCGCAGTGCAGCCCGCGGGCCGCCACCGTGGCGTAGGCGCTGGCCATCTCCAGCGGGCTGACGTCGACGGTGCCGAGGGTGAACGACGGCGTCCGCTCGTGGGTGGGGTCGTCGAGCTCGAGGCCCATCGACCGCGCCAGGGCGTAGGGCTGGCAGATGCCGGTCTTCTTCTCCAGCTGCGCGAAGTAGGTGTTCACCGACCGTTGGGTGCCGCGGTACATGTCGAAGGTGCCGGAGCCCGTGGAGTTGTTGACGTCCCAGTTCGCATAGTTCGCGTAAGGGCCGTCGCAGTCCTGGTACTCGTTCTGCGGGATGTGCATCGTCTGCGGAGACTTGAACTTCGTGGACGGCGGCAGACCCTGCTCGAGCGCGGTCGCGTCGATGAACAGCTTGAAGGTCGAGCCGCCGTGGAAGCCGTTGGCGTCGCCGAGGCTCTTCGGGACGGTGTAGTTGAGGTAGGTCTCGCCCTTCTTCTTGTCGCGGCCCATGGGCCGCGACTGGCTGATCGCCTTGACGTTCCCGGTGCCCGGCTCCACCATCGCGAGCGCCCCGATCGCGTTGTCGGTCGGCGCGACGTGCGCGGCCGTCGAGCGGTCCGCGGCCTGCTGGAACCGCAGGTCGAGCGTCGTCTTGATGGTCAGGCCGCCGGACTCCAGCAGCTGCTGGCGGTCGTCGACGGTCTTGCCCAGGGAAGGATCGGCGAGCAGGTACCGGCGTACGTAGTCGCAGAAGAACGGTGCCTGGGAGCCGACGCAACCGTTGGTCGCCGGGCTGACCTTGAGGCCGAGCTTCTTCGCCGCCAGCCGGTCGGCCTCGGTCTGGTCGATGTCGCCGAGCGCCGCCATCCGGTTGAGCACCAGGTTGCGCCGTTCGAGGGCTCGGTCGGGGTAGGTCGTCGGGTCGTAGCCGACCGGGTTCTTCACCAGGCCGGCGAGCAGGGCGGCCTGCTTGACCTTGAGATCCTTGGCGTCCTTGCTGAAGTAGTGGCGTGCGGCGGACTGGATGCCGTAGGTCCCGTCGCCGAAGTAGGCGATGTTGAGGTAGCGCTCGAGGATCCAGTCCTTGGAGTAGTTCTTCTCGAAGGCGACCGCCAGGCGCAGCTCCTGGATCTTGCGCTGGTAGGTGTCCGCGGTCGCCGCCTCCCGCTCGGCCTTGGTCTTCGCCTGGTTGAGCTGGGTCATCTTCGCCAGCTGCTGGGTGATCGAGGACCCGCCCTGGGTGACCCCGTTGTTGGCCTGGTTGTTGAGGAAGGCCCGCAGCGTGCCCTTCACGTCGAGAGCTCCGTGCTCGTAGAACCGGGAGTCCTCGATCGCGAGCGATCGCCTGCTGCATCACCGGCGCGACCTGGTCGACAGCGGCACGTTGACGCGGTTCTGGTCGTAGAAAGTGGCGATCAGGTTGCCGTTGGTGTCGAGCACCCGGGAGCGCTGGGCGAGCGGCTCGGCCGAGACCTGATGGGGAAGTCCTTCATCGACTTCGAGATCGCCTTGGTGCCGCACGCCAAGCGCGCCGGCGAACGGGATCGCCGAGCCCGGCAACCAGCACACCCATGAGCGCCGAAGGACTACCATCACGAGCCACGTAGGAGCGTCACCGACCCGTAGGTGGGCCCGGATCCGGGCCTACGACCGGGCGCTGGCTCGGACATGCCCGGAGATTCTAGGTCGGGACCTCTGTCCTACCCGAACAGGCCACGGGCTAGTCACTTCGAGCCATTCCGATTCGGTACATATGGCCCTGTTTCCGAGACGGTGCAGAACCTTAAGTTCTTGTATGTGGGGGGAGACTGGTCTAGAGGACCGGCGACCACGGGTTTCCTTTGGGGGTTTGCCATGAGCTGGAACGAAGAGTGGGCCGCAGCGGCCACGTGCAAGCAGTCCCGTCCCGACGAGCTGTTCGTCCGAGGTGCCGAGCAGCACAAGGCCAAGCTTGTCTGTGCGGGATGCCCGGTGCGCGCCGAGTGTCTCGCCGAGGCGCTGGACAACCGGATCGAATGGGGCGTTTGGGGCGGAATGACCGAGCGCGAGCGCCGTGCGGTGCTCCGCAAGCGCCCGAACGTGACCTCCTGGCGCGCCTGCTGGCCGCGGCCAAGGAGCGCGCACGTCAGGCGCGCGACCGCCTGACCCGGCGACTGTCCCGGGATCGTGCTGTCAGCCGTCGCTCCGCCACCCGAGCAGCGCGCCGATGGTGCGCAGGCCGTCGAGGTCGTGCACGTCGGTCGGCAGCGCCGGCAGCACGACGGTCGCCACGTCCGGGTGGGCCGTGGCGAAGCGCTCACGCAGCCGGGCTCTCGCGCTCCACGATGAGCTTGCGGTTGGCGTGCAGGCGCAGCAGCCCGGCAGCCATCCGGCTCGCGTCGTCCGAGGACTCGCGCAGCTTCTCGTAGCCCGACATCGCGGCCGCCGCGCTCAGATCCACCCCGCGGCTGCGCGCTCGCGCGGTTGACGACCAGGCCGGCCAGCGGCATCTGCTCGGCGCTCAGCCGCTCGACGAAGTACGCCGCCTCGCGCAGCGCGTCCGGCTCGGGAGCGGCGACCACCAGGAACGACGTACCGTCGGCCTGCAGCAGCTCGAAGGTGCGCTGGGCACGCTGGCGGAAGCCTCCGAAGAGCGTGTCGAACGCGGCGACGAAGGCCTGCATGTCGCTGAGCACCTGGCCGCCGATGATCGTGGTGACCGCCTTGGTGACCATCCCGAACCCGGCAGTCATCGAGCCGCGCGGGCCCGCGAGCCGGGGCGAGCAGGAGCCGCATGAACTTGCCGTCGAGGAAGCTGGAGAGCCGCTCGGGCGCGTCGAGGAAGTCCAGCGCGCTGCGTGACGGCGGCGTGTCGACCACGATCAGGTCCCAGCGACCGGAGGCGCGCGCGTCCTTGTCGAGCTGGCCGAGCTTCTCCATCGCCATGTACTCCTGGGTGCCCGCGAACGAGCTCGACACCGCGATGTAGAAGGGATTGTCGAGGATCTGCTGGGCCTTCTCCGGGCTGGCCTGGCTCTCGACCACCTCGTCGAAGGTGCGCTTCATGTCCAGCATCATCGCGTCGAGGCTGCCGGCGCCCTTCGCAGCCGCCACGCCCGGCACCGGACGCGGCGTGTTGTCCAGCGCCTCGATGCCCATCGACTGCGCCAGTCGCCGGGCCGGGTCGATGGTGAGCACGACGACCTTGCGGCCGCGCTCGGCCGCCCGCAGCGCGAGCGACGCCGACGGTGGTGGTCTTGCCGACGCCGCCGGACGCCGCAGCACACGATGATCCGGCGGTCGGGGTCGTCGAGCAGGGCGTCGACGTCGAGCGCCGGGCACCGGGGCCGGTGCGAGGCCGTCATCGGCCCGACGCGCGGGCTGGCGTGCGCGCGGGCCATCATCGTGCCGCCCTCATGCCATCCCCTGCTCGACGAGCGCCTCGGCCAGCTCGTAGAGCCCGGCGAGGTCGACCCCGCCCGGCAGCAGCGGCAGCTCGTACGTCGGGACGCCGAGCTGCTCGACCAGGTCGCGCTGGCTGTCCTCGAGCTCCGCCGCTCGGCGTGGTCGCGACCCTCGGCGACCAGCGTGTGCACCAGCGTCGGGGCGTCGCGTCGATGCCGGCCGACGCCGAGCCGCCTTGGCCAGCGCGGCCTCGTCGACCGCGACCGCTCAGCAGCGCCTGCGCGCGCCTCCGCGTCGAGGTCCTGCGGGCGGACCAGGTTGACCACCACGCCGCCGACCGGAAGGCCGCCGCGCGCAGCTCGCCGACGCCGTCGACGGTCTCCTGCACCGGCATCTCCTCGAGCACCGTCACCAGGTGCACGGCGGTGCGCGTGGAGCGCAGCAGCGTGGTCACCGTGTCGGCCTGGGACTTGATCGGGCCCATCCGTGGCCAGGCCGGCGAGCTCGTTGTTGACGTTGAGGAACTGCGCGATCCGCCCGGTCGGCGGGGCGTCGAGCACGATCGCGTCGTAGCGGCGGGCGCCCTTGTTGCGGGAGTTGCGCTGCGGCCGCCTCGTAGACCTTGCCGGTCAGCAGCACGTCGCGCACGCCGGGCGCGATCGTGGTGGCGAAGTCGATCACCCCGAAGCGGTCGAGCGCCTTGCCGGCGCGGCCGAGTCGGTAGTACATCGCGAGGTACTCCAGCAGCGCCGCCTCGGCGTCGATCGCCAGCGCGTAGACGTCGCCGTGGCCCGTGCTCGCTCGCCCTGCACGACCAGCCGCTCCTCGTAGGGCAGCGGCGGCACGTCGAACATCTGGGCGATGCCCTGACGGCCCTCGACCTCGCACAGCAGCACGGTCTTGCCGCGCGAGGCGAGCGCGAGCGCGAGCGCGGCGGCGACGGTCGACTTCCCGGTGCCGCCCTTGCCGGTGACGATGTGCAGCTGCACGCTCGGGAAGTCGGACATGGTCCGAGCCTAGCGTCCTGGACGTCGAGCTGTCGAGCCGTGATGAGCTTCTCGACAGGGTCGCATGTCCGGCGCGGGTCTCACGCGAGCCGGTCGCGGAACTCCTCGAGCTCCGCCAGGGCGCTCGGTGCGGTGAGCGCGCCCCGCGCGACCGCCTCGTCGGTGGGCACGCCGCGCAGGATCTTCTTCGCCGGCACCTCGATCCGCTTGCCGGACAGCGTGTGCGGCAGCGCCGAGACCTGGTGGACCACGTCGGGAACGTGCCGCGGGGAGAGCCTGGTCCGCAGCGCCGTCGGCGATCGCCCGGCGCGACCGTCGTCGTCGAGCTCGAGCGCCGGCGGCGAGCTGCGACGAACAGCACCAGCGTCCCCGCGCCGCCCTCGTCGTCCTCGAGGTGCACCACCAGGCTGTCGAGCACCTCGGGCGAGCGCCTCCACGACGGTGTAGAACTCCGCGGTCCCCAGCCGCACGCCGCCGCGGTTCAGGGTGGCGTCGCTGCGGCCGGTGATGATGCAGGTGCCGTCGCTCGGTGATCGTGATCCAGTCGCCGTGGCGCCACACCCCGGGGATGTCCTCGAAGTACGCCGCCCGGTAGCGCGCGCCGTCGTCGTCGCCCCAGAAGCCCGACCGGCATCGAGGGCATCGGCTTCTCGATCACCAGCTCGCCGAGCCGACCCGACGACCGGCCGCGCGTGCTCGTCGTACGCCGCGACGGCAGCGCCGAGGCAGCGGCAGGTGATCTCCCCGGCGTACACCGGCAGTGTCGGCGCCGGGCCGACGAAGCCGGAGCACACGTCGGTGCCGCCGGACAGCGAGCCGAGCAGGGCGGTGCTGCTCACCGCGTCGTAGACCCAGCGGAAGCCCTCGGCCGGCAGCGGTGCGCCGGTCGAGCCGATGCCCCGCAGCGCCGCGAGGTCGGCGATCTCGCGCGGCACGATGCCCTCCTTGCGGCACTGCAGCAGGAACGGCGCGCTGGTGCCGAAGTAGGTGACGCCGAGCTCGGCGGCCATCCGCCAGAGCATGCGAGATGTCCGGTTGGGCAGGGTTGCCGTCGAACATCACCACGGTCGCCCCGACGCCGAGACCGGACACCAGGTAGTTCCACATCATCCAGCCGGTGGTGGAGAACCAGAAGAACCGTGTCGTCGGGCCCGAGGTCGGTCTGCAGCGCGAGCGCCTTCAGGTGCTCCACGGTGATCCCGCCGTGGCCGTGCAGGATCGGCTTGGGCAGCCCGGTGGTGCCCGAGGAGAACAGCACGTAGAGCGGGTGGTCGAACGGCACCCGGGTGAACTCCAGCGGGCCCGGCTCGGCGGTGAAGTCCGCCCAGGTGGTCGCGCCCTCGGGGGCCGGACGCGTCCGGGTCGAGGTAGGGCATCCAGACCAGCGTCTCGACGCTGGGCAGGCGCCGCGCGGATCGCCTCGACCTCGCCGCGCCGGTCGATCGCCCTTCGCGCCGTAGCGGTAGCCGTCGACGGCGACCAGGACCTTCGGTGCGATCTGCTGCCAGCGGTCGGTCACGCTCTGGGTGCCGAACTCCGGCGCGCAGGAGCTGAAGATCGCGCCCAGGCTGGCCGCGGCGAGGAGCACGGCGAGGGTCTCGGGGATGTTCGGGCAGTACGCCGCCACCCGGTCCCCGCTCTCGACGCCCGCCGCGAGCAGGCCCATCCGCACCTCGCCCGACGAGGTCGCGCAGCTCGGTCGCGGTCAGCCGGACCTCGTCGCGGCCCTGGGAACGCGCGACGACGACGGTGTCGTGGTCGCCGCGGCCGGGCATCCGCAGCATCGCCTCGGCGTAGTTCAGCCGCACCTCGGGGAACCAGGCGGCACCCGGCATCGCAGCGTCGGCCAGCGCGACCGTCGGCGGCGACGTCGGACGGCACGTCGAAGAACCGCCACACCGCCAGCCAGAACGCGTCCTGCTCGTCGACCGACCACTGCCACAGGTCCGCGTAGTCGTCGGTGCGCGGGCCGCCATGGTCGGCCGACCCACGACTGGAAGTCCCGTATCCGGCTGTGCGCCTGCGGGTCGGGTCGCCACAGGATCGTCGGGTGTCGGCTCAGCTCCCTCACTCACGCGGCCAGTCTGCCCGTTCTCCGGATCCGGCGGACGGGGAGGTCGCCGACCAACCGTCTCCGAACGTCCGGACACCGGCGCAGTCAGCCGAGCTCCGCCAGGACCGCCGGCCACGCCACCGAGCCGGGCTCGATCACCTCGAAGTGCCCGCCGGGCACCTCCACGAGCCGGATCCACGGGTGCCGGCGGACGAGGTTGCGCGCGAGGTCGATCGGCACCACGTCGTCGTCGACGCCGTGCACGACGCTGATCGCGGCGAGCGGTCGATCGTCGAGGAGCACCATCGGGTCGGCCTCGTCGGGGTCGATCCCGCCGAGGAACGCGCGGGCCGCGTCGCTGCCGAGCCCGCGCCGGATCGCCTCGCGCAGGTCGCAGACCGGGGCCAGCGCGACCACGCGCTCGATCGGGAGGTCGGTCGTCGCGAGCCAGAGGGCGAGGTGGCCGCCGGCCGAGTGCCCGGTGACCCGGAGCGTGCCCACCTCGTGGCCGATCCCGGCCAGGAGTCCGGGCAGCCGGGTCGCGGCCCGGCGTACGTCCGCGCCGGTGCGGGGCCAGCCGCCGGCACCGCCCGGCCCGACCCGGCGGTACTCCGGGGTCGCCACCAGGAAGCCCTCGGCCGCGAGTGCGGCGGCCATCTCCCGGGTGTGCTTCCGGTCGTAGGCGGTCTTCCAGAATCCCCCGTGCAGCAACAGCACCGTGACGCCGTTGGGCGCGGCCGGCACGTGCACGTCGAGGAGGGCGTCCTCGTGGGCGTCGTACCGGAGGACGGCGTCCGGAAGGTCCGGGGGTCGGGCACGCGGCGATCCTACGGTCGCGTCGCGGCGTGCCCCGGGATCGGTGCCGACGAGTCCTTGTCGTCACCTCGCCCGCCGTGCGACCGTGAGCCGGTCCCAGCCAGCCAATGGAGGTTGTCGTGTTCAGCAAGCTCGCTCCTGCCCGCCGCCAGCGTCCCACCAGGGCGGCCCTCGTCGTCGCCGCCGGTGCGGCGCTCGCACTTGCCCTTCCCGCCACTGCTCTGGCCGGTGGTGGTGGCCGACCGGTGCCGGCCCCGCCGACCAGCCCGACCCGCGCCGACCAGATCCAGAACATCGACCAGGTGCGCACCGCGATCAAGGGCTACTACGGCGACATGACCACCACCCAGGTCGACCCGGTGCCGAACACCATCGACGGTGGCGACAAGGCGCTGCACACCTTCGACCCGAACGGCGCCTACGCGCACGAGGTCGCCGGGATCACCGCCGACGCCACCAAGCGCCTGCTGCGGAAGGCCAAGGTGCACCACTTCACCGGGACCCCGGCGATCCTGCTCGACGTCGACGACACCACGCTGACCACCTACAACTACGAGATCTACAGCAACTTCGCCTACAACCCGACGCAGAACGGCTACTTCGTCGACACGGCCGCGTTCCCGGCCGTCCCGACGATGCCCGAGCTCGTGGCGACTGCCGCAGCCCACGGGTACGCGGTCTTCTACATGACCGGCCGGCCCGAGTCGCAGCGTGTGGGCACGTCGGACAACCTGGGCGACGCCGGGTACGCCACCCCGGCCGCCGACCACCTGTTCCTCAAGGACCAGAGCCTGCCGTGGCTGTCGTCGTGCACCCCGAACTGCTCCTCGGCGCAGTACAAGGCGATGACCCGGCAGCACCTGATCGAGGACCTGGGCTACGACATCGTCGCGAACTTCGGCGACCAGCCCAGTGACTTCACCGGTGGTTTCGAGGACACCACCGTGAAGCTGCCCAACCCGATGTACTACCTGCCCTGAGCTGAAGGGTCGCCGCGGCGGGGACCATGCCACTTCGATCGGATTGATCCACGGTGGTTTGGTCCCCGCACGTGACCGCTCACTAGAGTCGTCGGCATGAACAAGTGGGAGTACATGACCGCACCGGTGCTGGTGCACGCCACCAAGCAGATCCTCGACAACTTCGGGGCCGACGGCTGGGAGCTGGTCCAGGTGGTGCCGGGCATGAACCCGGAGAACCTGGTCGCCTACTTCAAGCGTCCGCTCGCATGACGCCCGAGGAGAAGCTCGCGTCGTTGGGGCTGGTCGTGCCGGAGGTCGCCAAGCCGGTTGCGGCGTACATCCCGGCCGTGCGCAGCGGCAACCACGTGTACACCTCCGGCCAGCTGCCGATGCGCGACGGCCAGCTGATGGCCACCGGCAAGGTCGGCGGCGAGGTCAGCCAGGAGGAGGCGGTCGCGTGCGCCCGGCAGTGCGCGCTCAACGCGCTCGCCGCGATCCGGGCCGAGGTCGGCGAGCTGTCCGCGGTGAAGCGGGTGGTGAAGGTGGTCGCGTTCGTCGCCTCGACCCCCGACTTCACCGGCCAGCCGCTGGTCGCCAACGGCGTCTCCGAGCTGCTCGGAGAGGTCTTCGGCGACGCCGGCCGGCACGCCCGGTCCGCGGTCGGCGTACCGGTGCTGCCGCTGGACGCGCCGGTCGAGGTCGAGCTGGTCGTGGAGGTCTGAGGGCGGCGATGACCTGATGGCCGGCCTCATCCACCTGCCGGCGGAGTTCGCCGAGCAGGCCGCAGCCTTCGCCGACGGCACCAAGGCGCCGGCCGAGCCGCGCGACGCCGCGACCGTGGTGCTGCTGCGCCGCGGCGCCGACGGCCCCGAGCTCTACCTGCTGCGCCGGCACGTCTCGATGGACTTCGCCGGCGGCATGTGCGTCTTCCCCGGCGGCGGCGTCGACCAGCGCGACTTCGACCACACCGTCGCGTGGGCGGGCCCGTCGCCGGCGGAGTGGGCCTCGCGGCTGGGCACGGACGACGGCCCGGGCGCGGGCGCTGGTCTGTGCGGCCGTCCGGGAGACCTTCGAGGAGTCCGGTGTCCTGCTCGCCGGCGAGTCCGCGGACTCGGTGGTCGCCGACACCACCGGCGCGGACTGGGAGGCCGACCGGGTCGCGCTGGAGAAGCGTGAGCTCGCCCTCACCGAGTTCCTCGACCGCCGGGGGCTGGTGCTGCGCACCGACCTGCTCGGTGCCTGGTCGGGCTGGCTGACCCCGATCTTCGAGCCGAAGCGCTACCGCACCTGGTTCTTCGTCGCCGAGCTGCCCGAGGGCCAGCGCACCCGCGACGTGTCCACCGAGTCCGACCAGGTCGTCTGGCTGCCCGCGACGCGGGCCGTCGAGCAGGCCGAGGCGCGGGAGATCCTGATGCTGCCGCCGACCTACATCACCTGCCTCGACGTCGCGCAGTACGCCGACCCGCAGGCGGTGATCGACGCGGCGGCCGACCGGCGGGTGGAGATGTTCTGCCCGGCCGTCGAGGAGGATCCGCGCGGCGGGTTCACCCTGACCCGGCCGCCGCACGCCGACGCCCTGCTCGAGGCGCGCGAGCGGAACGCGACCTGGGGGTCGCGGGAATGACCGGGTCGTCGGGCTGGGCCGGCGGCTCCTTCGGCGAGCGTGGCCGCTGCGTGCTCGCGCCGAACGCGAACATCATGACCCTCGACGGCACCAACACCTGGGTGCTGCGCGAGCCGGGGGCCCGTCGGTCGGTGGTGATCGACCCCGGCCCTCCCGACCCCGGTCACCTCGCCGCGGTGGAGGAGCTGGCCGGTCAGGTGGGCGTCGTGCTGCTGACCCACCACCACCTCGACCACTCCGAGGCGGCGAAGGAGTTCGCGTCGCGGCTGGGGTGCGGCGTGCGGGCCCTCGACCCGGCGTACCGGCTGGGCGACGAGGGCCTCGGCGACGGCGACGTGGTCGAGGTCGACGGCCTGGAGATCCGGGTCGTCGGCGACGCCGGGCCACACCGCCGACTCGCTCTCCTTCCTGCTCCCCGCCGAGCAGGCCGTGCTCACCGGCGACACCGTGCTCGGCCGCGGCACCACCGTGGTCGCGCACCCCGACGGCCAGCTCGGCGCCTACCTGGACTCCCTCGACCGGCTGCACGCCCTCGCCGAGGCGCACGAGGTCGCCACGATCTGGCCGGGCCACGGCCCGGTCATCGACGACGCCCTCGGCGCGCTCGACTACTACATCGCCCACCGCCACGAGCGGCTCGACCAGGTCCGCGCCGCCCTCGCCCGGCTCGAGTCCGAACCTCACCCCGAAGGCCTCGCCGCCGACGAGCTCCCCCGCAAGGTCGTCGAGATCGTCTACACCGACGTCGACCCGGTCCTCTGGGGCGCCGCCGAGCTGTCCGTCCGCGCCCAGCTGGCCTACCTCCAAGCTCGTTGAGTTGGGAGTTTCCGGGCGTCGAGTTGGTACCTTCCGGGTTTCGACTTCCGCCTTCTGTCGTCCGCTGACCGGTCGCGTCCACACCCAAGGGCGCCGGCGGAGTTGTCCACAGGCTCGCGTCGGGCAATTTCCGCCACGACGGCCCCACGCTCCCATGGTGTCCATGCCGATTCCCGGACATCCCTTCACCACCCAGCAGGCTGCCGGCCTCGGGTTGAGCGACCACCGGCTCCGAGTCGCCCTGAACGACGGGGAGATCCGCCGCGTCGTCCGTGGCGTCTACTGCGCCGGTCGATCTCGAGGACACCGTCGAGACTCGCGCGATGGCGGTCGCGCTCGTCGTGCAACCGCACCAGATCATCTGTGACCGGACCGCCGCCTGGCTCCATGGCATCGACGTCTTCGGCCTGACCGACAAGGCGGTCCTGCCCGTCGTCGAGGTCTGTGCGTTGCGTGATCGCGCGATCACGACGCTGCGTGGCGTC
The DNA here is from genome assembly GCA_963731485.1 of uncultured Actinomycetota bacterium. Taxonomy (GTDB): domain Bacteria; phylum Actinomycetota; class Actinomycetes; order Propionibacteriales; family Nocardioidaceae; genus Marmoricola. Next base: position 434,587 of record CAVSVQ010000004.1, on the reverse strand, counting down.
GACGGTCGCACCCGGGATCTGAAACCCGAGGACCTGACCGTCGTACACGGACTGCGGTGACCACGCCACTTCGCACCGCGCTCGACCTCGCGTGCGGGCTCGGCCAGCACCGCGCGCTCGGCGCCCTCGATCAGTTCATGCGACACCACGGGGTCACGCAGTGGGAGATGCGACACCAGCTGCCGCGCTTTCGCCGTCGTCGCGGGGTCATTCAGGCGCGTCGCCTGATCCCGCTTGCCGACCCTCGGGCGGAGTCGCCGATGGAGTCGTGGGTGCGTCTCGACATCATCCTGGCCGGGCTGCCGTCGCCTGAGCTGCAGCACTGGATCGTGATCGACCAGGTGCTGCTCTACCGCCTCGACCTGGCCTACCCCGCGCATCGCATCGCGGTTGAGTACGACGGCGAGGAGTGGCATCACCGCACCGAGGAGCAGCGCGAGAACGACCGAAGCGTCGCGCCTGGCTCCGTCGCCAGGGATGGACGGTCATCGTCGTCGACAAGGATGGCGTGCACGACCCGTCGCAACGGTGGCTTCGGGAGCTCCGCGCGGCTCTCAGGCCACGGACCCGACGGCTCCGCTGGGCGTCGTCGTACTGACGGTCGGAACGCCTACCGACTCTCAAGAAGTCGGGGTTCGGTCCTCGAGAAGTACCAACTCGGCCCTCGCGAAGTCCCAACTCAACGGGCCCGGCGCTTCATCCGTCTCGACGTCCATGATCACGACCGAGCGGGGCTCGAGGCGGAGCCAGCCGCGGGAGGCGAAGTCGGCCAGGGCCTTGTTGACGGTCTCGCGGGAGGCGCCGACGAGCTGGGCGAGCTCCTCCTGGGTGAGGTCGTGGTGGACGTGGACGCCGTCGTCGGCGGTGCGGCCGAAGCGGTCGGCGAGGTCGAGCAGCGCCTTGGCGACTCGACCGGGCACGTCGGAGAAGACCAGGTCGGCGTTGACGTCGTTGGCCTTGCGCAGCCGGCCGGCGATCTGGGACAGCAGGCCGAGCGCGACCGCGGGCCGACCCTCGAGCCAGCGCATCAGGTCGTCGTGGGACAGCGAGAGCAGGGTGGTCTCGGTGACCGCGGTGACGGTCGCCGAGCGCGGGCCGGGGTCGAACAGCGACAGCTCGCCGAACATCTGGCCGGGGCCGAGGATCGCGAGGAGGTTCTCGCGGCCGTCGGAGGAGGTGCGGCCGAGCTTCACCTTGCCGTCGGTGACGATGTAGAGCTTGTCGCCGGAGTCGCCCTCGTGGAAGAGCACCTCGCCGCGACGCAGCCGCGCCTCGCTCATCGACGAGCGCAGCGCCAGCGCGGCTTCGTCGTCGAGGGCGCCGAACAGCGGTGCCTGACGCAGTACGTCGTTCTCCACGGCCAATCCTTCCACGATCAGGCCTTCCACGCTCAGGCCGTCCGCAATCAGGCCCGCCAGCATCCTGGCGGCCCCAGTGTCTCAGGTCACAGTCTGTCCCATCGGCACCTGCTACGTCACGGGACCCCCGGGGACGGACACCTCCGGACGGCCGCGCCGGCCCTGTGGGCGTGCCCGCGTACGCTTCTCCTCGTGCCGAAGACCGACCACCGCGGCCCCGCCGGCGGCCCCCGACACCGCCCTGGTACGCCGGGCCCGCAAGGTCGACCGGGTCCTCGCCGAGACCTATCCGGAGCGCGACCATCGAGCTGGACTTCGACGAACCCGTTCCAGCTGCTGGTGGTCACGGTGCTCAGCGCCCAGACGACCGACCGGCGGGTGAACGCGGTCCGCCCGACCCTCTTCGCGGCGTACCCGGACGCGAAGGCGATGGCGGCGGCGCCGCGCGAGGACCTCGAGCGGATCGTCGGGCCGCTCGGCTTCTTCCGGGCCAAGACCGAGCCGCTGCTCAAGCTGTCGGCCGCGCTCGTCGAGCGGTTCGACGGCCAGGTGCCGCCGCGGCTCGAGGACCTGGTCACCCTGCCCGGGCGTCGGGCGCAAGACCGCGAACGTCGTGCTCGGCAACGCCTTCGGCGTCCCGGGGATCACCGTCGACACCCACTTCGGTCGGCTCGCCCGCCGGCTCGGCTGGACCGAGGAGACCGACCCGGTGAAGGTCGAGCACGCGGTCGGGGCGCTGTTCCCCAAGCGCGACTGGACGATGCTCAGCCACCACCTGATCTGGCACGGCCGACGGGTCTGCCACGCCAAGAAGCCCGCCTGCGGCGCCTGCACCGATCGCCCGCTGGTGCCCGTCGTACGGCGAGGGTCCGACCGATCCGGAGGCGGCCGCCGACGCTGGTGAAGACGCAGGGGCCGGCGTGAGGAAGACCCTCGTGCGCTGCTCGCGACTCGCCGTCTGCCTGGTCGCGTCGCTGAGCCGGCTCGCCGCGACCAAGGCTCAGCACGCCGGCGGCCAGAGCGCCGCCGACCGCCTGCCCGACGTCTCGCTGCCGAGCCTCACCGGCGGCGCCGCGGTCGACCTCGGCGCGCTCCACGGGCCGGCGGTGGTGAACCTGTGGGCGCAGTGGTGTGGCCCGTGCAAGCGCGAGCTGCCGATCTACGAGCAGTTCTTCGGACGGCACGCGCGACCAGGTGCAGCGTGCTCGGCGTCGACTGGCAGGACACCCAGAGCGGCAAGGCGCGCGCGCTGGCGAAGAAGTCCGGCGTCACCTACCCGCTCGTGGTCGACCCGAGCCGCGCGATCAGGGCGAGCTTCCTGCCCAGGCTGGTCCTGGTCGACGCCGACGGCCGGATCGCCTACGAGGAGTACGTCGAGATCAAGTCCGCTCGACCCAGCTCGAGGAGCTCGTCGAGAAGCACCTGGGGGTCACCTTGTGAGCACCCCCAGAACCCGCGCGCAGCGCGCACGCCACCGGGAGCCCGCGTGAGCGATCTCCCGGAGTGGCTGGCCCGGATCCGCGACGCGTGCGCGACGATCGCCGGCGACGACCTCACCCGGTTCCTCCCGCCCGAGGACGCCGGCGCCCGCCCGGGTGCGGTGCTGATGCTCTTCGGGGAGGGCGACCGCGGGCCCGACCTGCTGCTCACCGAGCGCGCGCACGACATGCGCTCCCACCCGGGCAGGTCTCCTTCCCGGGCGGCAAGGTCGACGACACCGACGAGTCGCCGGTCGCGGCCGCGCTGCGCGAGGCGCAGGAGGAGGTCGGGCTCGACCCGGCCGGCGTCGACGTCCTCGCCACGCTGCCGGAGCTCTGGCTGCCGCCGAGCAACTTCGCGGTCACGCCCGGTGCTGGCCTGGTGGCGCGAGCGAGTCCCCGATCGGCGTGGTCGACCCGCGCGAGGTGCACGCCGTGCTCCGGGTGCCGCTCGAGGAGCTGCTCGATCCCGCCGCACCGGGTGACCGTCACGCACCCGGCCGGCTACTCGCAGCCCGGGCTTCCTGATCGGGGACGACAAGGACCTGATCCTGTGGGGCTTCACCGCCGGCCTGATCAACAAGCTCTTCGACTTCGTCGGGCTGACCAGGCCGTGGGACGCCTCGGTCACCCGACGAGCTTGCCCGACTACATGCTGGGGATACGTCAGGATTGACCCGGATTGCCGTCTGACGACCCTGACCGACCCCCGACCCGAAGGTGACGATGAACCTCCTCGACTGGTGCCTGGTGCTCATCGCCATCGCCTACGCGCTCTCGGGCTACTGGCAGGGCTTCATCGCCGGCGCGTTCGCCACCGTCGGCCTGATCCTCGGCGGGCTGCTCGGCATCTGGCTGGCGCCGCACCTGCTCGGCGACGCGAACCCGTCGCTGTGGGTCTCGCTCGCGGCGCTGTTCGTCGTGCTGGTGTGCGCGTCGTTCGGCCAGGCGGTGCTCCAGTACGCCGGCACGAGAGTGCGCGAGCAGATCACCTGGCAACCGGTGCGCGCGCTCGACGCGGTCGGTGGCGCCGCCCTCAGCGTCGTCGCGGTGCTGATCGTCACCTGGATGCTCGGCGTCGCGGTGAGCGGGTCCCGGATCCCGGGCATCGGCGCCGATGGTGCGCGACTCCACAGGTGCTCACCACCGTCAACGACGTGATGCCGGCGCAGGCGCAGGGCCTGCTGCGGCAGTTCGACCGGGTCGTCGGCTCGAGCTTCTTCCCGCGCTACCTCGAGCCGTTCGCCCCCGAGCGGATCATCGAGGTGAGCCCGGCGCCGGGCAACGTCGTGCGCGACCCGGAGGTGCAGCAGGCCGAGCTCAGCGTCTTCAAGATCCGCGGCAACAACCGCTGCGGGACGGCATCGAGGGCAGCGGCTTCCTCTACGCACCGCACCGGCTGATGACCAACGCCCACGTCGTCGCCGGCGTCACCGAGCCGAAGGTACGGGTCGGCACACGCGACGTCGACGCCACGCGTCGTCTACTACAACTCCGACTCGACGTCGCGGTGCTCGACGTCGACATCGAGGGCCCGATCGTGCGTTTCGACATCGTCGGGCACGGCCAAGCAGGCCGGCGGTGATCCTCGGGCTACCCCAACGACGGCCCGTTCGACGCCCAGCCGGCCCGGATCCGGGCCGAGCAGCGGCTGCGGTCCCCGGACATCTACGGCCGGGGGACGGTGACCCGCGAGGTGTTCTCGCTGCGAGGGCTGGTCCGGCCCGGGCAACTCCGGCGGCCCGCTGGTCTCCCGGGCCGGCGAGGTGCTCGGGGTGATCTTCGCCGCCTCGGTCAGCGACAAGCAGACCGGCTACGCCCTCACCGCCGACCAGGTCGCCGGCGCAGCGGCACGAGGGCTGCAGCGCCAGCGCCCGGGTCTCCAGCGGGAACTGCGCCTGATCGAGGACGCGCCAGCGGACTCGATCGTCGGTGGTCGAGCAGCGAGTTCGGCTGAGGTACGAAGCCGAACCGAGCGTGTCGAGACCTGGTGAGATGCTCGCCCAGGGCTACCGCCTGGATCGACTTCGTCTCCTGCACCTCCGCGATCGTGCGCTCGGGTGCCCTCACCTTGCGCACCTTGCGGTAGCCGATCAGTCCGAGCAGGGCCGGCGAGCAGCAGGTAGCCGCCGAAGACGATCAGGAAGCACCACGCCAGGTCGAGGCCGGCCATGTGGATGAAGAACGCGATCGCGATCGAGACCATGATGATCGCGAGCAGTGAGATGAACCCGGCGAGCAGGAACAGGACGATCGCCATGCCGCCGGCGCGGACGCTCACCCGCAGCTCGGACTTGGCCAGCTCGATGATGTGGCGCACCAGGCGTGCCGAAGTCGTCGAAGGCGTCGACGACGAGCTTGCCGATCGTCGGTTCCTGCTCGGTCGAGCGGCTCGCGGTGTGCCATGCGCGGAGTATCCCTTCGTGCCCTCGTTGACGCCGCTTCGGCTGTCATGTCCCGACTCAGTACCCGACTCTTGGCACCCTATCGTCACCGCGTCGCGTGCACGCGATTGCGTCGTCCGAGGATCAGGACGGCGAGCAGCCCGGCGACGACGGAGCCGATCAGGACGCCGGCCTTGGCGTCCTCGGCGCGCACGTCGGCGAAGGACAGGTCGGCCACCAGCAGCGAGACGGTGAAGCCGATGCCGCCAGCACGGCGAGACCGACGACGTCGCGCCAGCCGAGGTCGTCGTCGAGCTCGGCCCGGGTGAACCGGCCGTGCCCCAGGCGCCGAGCAGGATGCCGATCGGCTTGCCGAGGACCAGGCCGAGCACCACGCCCACGGCCACCGGGTCGGTGAGCAGGCCGGCCCCGCCGTCGAACGCGACACCCGGCGCTCATCAGGGCGAAGAACGGCACCGCGATCGCCGAGCTGATCGGCGACGAGCCGGTGCTCGAGCCGCTCGGCCGGCGAGCGCTGCTCGTCCGGCGATCGGGGAGCACGCGGGTGAGCAGTCCGAGCACCACGCCGGCGATGGTGGCGTGCACGCCGCTCTCGTGCAGGAACCACCAGGCAGGCGACCGCGAGCGGCAGGTAGACCAGGCTGGTCCGGACCCGCAGTCGCTGGCAGCACGGCGTACGCCGCGAACGCGACGACCGCGCCGCCGAGGCGAGGCAAGTCGAGAGTGTCGGTGTAGAAGACCGCGATGATCACGATCACGATCAGGTCGTCGACCACGGCGAGCGGTCAAGCAGGAACGCGCGCATCGGCGTCGGCAGCGCCGAGCCGACCACCGCCAGCACGGCCAGGGCGAACGCGATGTCGGTCGCCGCCGGGATCGCCCAGCCGCCGAGGTTGTCCGTGCCCGGTCGGCAGTGTTCATCGCGACGTAGACCGCGCGCGGGCACGGCCACGCCGAGTGACGGCGGCGACCACCGGGACCGCGGCGTCGGCCGGCCGGCGCAGCGAGCCGACGAGGAGCTCACGCTTGAGCTCCAGGCCGGCGAGGAAGAAGAAGATCGCCAGTGCGCCGTCGGCGGCCCAGTGCTCGAGGTCCAGCGGGCCGACCGTCGAGGTCGCGGACGCGTGTAGGACGCCGCCGGCGAGGTTCGCCCAGACCAGGGCGAGTGCCGCCGCGGCGAGCGCGATCCCGCCGCCGACGGTCTCCGAGCGCAGCAGCGCGCCGACGAAGGTCGACTCGCCGGGGTCGAGGGTCGGGAAGAGCCTGCGACGGCTGCGGTGCTTGGCTCACGGTCGACTCCGCAGGGCGTGGTCGGTCGGATCGCCGACCAGGCTTCCCGGCACACCAGCCCCCGACCTTACCGGGCAGGGCCGCCTCCGACGGTGTGGAACAATCGGCGTAGGAGGGGAGTATTCCTTCGCGACGGTCTCGTCATCACGGGCACCACCGAGCAGAGCCGGTGCCCCGGGGCCGCCGGCCTGCGGGCAGCTCGACTGCCGCGGGCGGAAGAGACCTCCGGACCGTGCCCACGCGTGCTCACGCAGCCGTTTGACGTCCGGAGGTAGTCCGCAGTGCATGTCTCACCGCTCGTCTGGTGGCTGACGATCGGCATCACCAGCGCCCTGCTGCTGGTCGACGTCGTCGTCATCGGCCGGCGACCCCACGAGCCGAGCCGACGCGAGGTCGGGGTTGCCCTCGCCTTCTTCATCGGCCTGGCGGTCGCCTTCGGCGCTCGGCGTCTACGTCTTCTCCGGCAGCCGGTACGGCACCGAGTTCTTCGCGGGCTGGCTGACCGAGTACTCCCTGTCGGTCGACAACCTGTTCATCTTCCTGGTCATCATGGCGCGGTTCGGCGTACCCCGGGCCTATCAGCAGACCGCGCTCCTGGTCGGCATCGTGATCGCGCTCGTGATGCGCGGCATCTTCATCGCCCTCGGCGCGGCCGCGATCGACAACTTCAGCTGGATCTTCTACCTCTTCGGCCTGTTCCTGGTCTACACCGCGGTCAAGCTCGCGCGTGAAGGAGCCGCGAACGAGGACGAGTACGAGGAGAACCGCCTGATCAAGTGGGTCGAGACGCACCTGCCGGCGACGTCGGCCTGGCACGGCACCCGATCCGTTCGTCCGGGTGGACAACCGGTTCATCATCACCCCGATGTTCATCGTCGTGCTCGCCCTGGGTACGACGGACCTGCTGTTCGCGCTGGACTCGATCCCGGCGATCTACGGCCTCACCAGCGAGCCCTACCTCGTGATGACCGCGAACATCTTCGCCTTGATGGGACTGCGCCAGCTGTACTTCCTGATCGGCGGGCTGCTCGAGCGCCTGGTGTACCTGTCCTACGGGCTGGCCTTCCTCCTCGGATTCATCGGCGTCAAGCTGGTCCTGCACGCCCTGCACGAGAACGAGCTGTCGTTCGTCAACGGCGGTGAGCACGTGGATTGGGCGCCGGACATCCCGATCTGGGCGTCACTGCTCGTGATCGTCACGACCCTGGTGGTGACCACGGTCCTCAGCCTGCTGGCGTCGCGCCGGATGGACGCCGCCGAGCCGGACGACACCACCGACGTACGGGGCCACTGAGTCACACCAGTCGCGCGAGTACACGGGATTCACAACAGAAGGTGTGAATCCTCGCGGCCTGGTGTGATCCGAGACTCGGGAGTATTCCGGCCAAATCGCCCTAACCGCGGGCAGGGTCGGTCGTTGACCTGACCATGGAGTGGATCCAGCGCAACCCCAAGAAGACCGTCGGCCTCGCCGCGCTCGCGGTGCTGGTCGTGGCCGTCCTCATCTGGGGCATGTCCAGGGGATCCGGGCCGGAGGACGCCACCCTCGGCGGGCCGCCGCTGGCGACGCCGACGGCGACGCCGTCCGACCGGCTGACCGTGCTCCCGACTCCTTCCGCAGTCCCGACCGAGGTCGGCAACGTCCTCGCCGGCCTCCAGGGCAACGGCAACGGGGCCTTCACCTCGGACTTCGGCAGCGGGAGCTCCAAGAGCCTCCCGCGCCACCAGGTCGTGATCCGGGCCGGGTCCGACGGGCCGATGATGGCCGTCGGGTGGTGGATCCCCTTCGCCGACGGTGAGCGCAAGGGCGGCGAGAAGGGCCCGGGGCGCCACTTCGAGCACAGCGACCACACCTACGGCAGCGCCGACCTCGCGCGGTTGCTCGCGTACGGCGGCCCGTACTCCCGCTCGACCTGGTGCACCGTCACGGTCGACGGCAAGGTCACCGAGCGCCAGACCGCGGACGGTCCGTACGCCGAGGTGTTCTGCCAGGGCTGACCCGGCGCCGCCTACTCGTCGCCGCCGGCCTGCTGGTCGAGGCCCTCGGAGATCAGGTTCATCACCGAGCTGTCGGCCAGCGTGGTGACGTCCCCGATCTCGCGGTGCTCGGCGATGTCTCGAAGCAGCCGGCGCATGATCTTGCCCGAGCGGGTCTTGGGCAGCTCGGGGACGACCATGATCTTGTGCGGTTTGGCGATCGCGCCGATCTCGTGGGCGACGTGGTTGCGCAGGTCGGCCACGATGTCGGCACCGCCGTCGCCCGCCGACTCCCGGAGGATCACGAACGCGACCGGCGCCTGACCGGTGGTCGCGTCGGTCGCCCCGACCACGGCCGCCTCGGCCACCATCGGGTGCGACACCAGCGCGGACTCGATCTCGGTCGTCGAGAGCCGGTGGCCGGAGACGTTCATGACGTCGTCGACCCGGCCGAGCAGCCAGAGGTCACCGTCCTCGTCCTTCTTGGCGCCGTCCCCGGCGAAGTACCAGCCCTGCTTTGAGTACCGCGACCAGTAGGTGTCGCGGTAGCGGTCGTCGTCACCCCAGATCGTGCGCAGCATCGCCGGCCACGGCTCGGTGAGCACCAGGTAACCGCCCGACCCGTTCGGGACGATCGTGCCGTCCTCGGTGACCACCTCGGCGGACACGCCGGGCAGCGGTGTCATCGCCGAGCCGGGCTTGCCTGCGGTCACGCCGGGCAGCGGGCTGATCATGATCTGGCCGGTCTCGGTCTGCCACCAGGTGTCCACGACGGGGCAGTTGCTGCCGCCGATGGTCTCGCGGTACCAGACGTAGGCCTCGGGGTTGATCGGCTCGCCCACCGATCCGAGGAGGCGCAGCGAGGACATGTCGAACTTGGCCGGGATGTCGGCGCCCCACTTCATGAATGTGCGGATCGCGGTCGGTGCGCAGTACAAGGTGTTGACCTTGTACTTCTCGATGATCTCCCACCAGCGGCCCTTGTGCGGGGTGTCCGGGGTGCCCTCGTACATCACCGAGGTGGTGCCGTTGGCGAGCGGCCCGTAGACGATGTAGGAGTGCCCGGTGACCCAGCCGATGTCGGCCGCGGTCCAGAAGATGTCGGTCTCCGGCTTCAGGTCGAACACCGCCCAGTGGGTGTACGACGTGCCGACCAGGTAGCCACCGGTCGTGTGCAAGATGCCCTTCGGCTTGCCGGTCGTGCCCGAGGTGTACATCACGTAGAGCGGGTGCTCGGCGTCGAACGCCTCCGCGGTGTGCTCAGTGCTGGCCCTGCCGACGGTCTCGTGCCACCACAGGTCACGCCCGTCCTGCCAGGCCACCTCCTGGCCGGTGCGGCGCACCACCAGCACGTTGCGCACCCCCGGACACTGCTCGAGGGCCTCGTCGACCGCCGGCTTCAGCGCCGAGGGGGCGCCGCGGCGGTAGCCACCGTCGGCGGTGATGACGATCTCGGCGTTGCAGTCCTGGATCCGGTCGATCAGGGCCTGGGCCGAGAAGCCGCCGAACACGACGGTGTGCGGCGCCCCGATCCGGGCACAGGCCAGCATCGCCACCACGGTCTCCGGGATCATCGGCATGTAGATGGCCACCCGGTCGCCGGTGCGGACGCCGAGGTCGATCAGGGCGTTCGCCGCGCGGCAGACCTCGTCCTTGAGCTCGGCATAGGTGATGTCCCGGGTGTCGTTCTCGGGCTCGCCCACCCAGTGGTAGGCGACCTTGTCGCCACGGCCGGCCTCGACGTGGCGATCCAGGCAGTTGTACGCGGCATTGATCTTGCCGCCGACGAACCACTTCGCGAACGGGGCGTTGTCCCAGTCCAGGACCCGGTCCCAGCGGGTGTCCCAGGTCAGTCGCTCGGCCGCCTTCTCCCAGAAGGCGAGCCGGTCGGCGCTCGCCTCGGCGTACGCGTCGGCCTTGGCGTTGGCGTTCGCGGCGAGATCGGCAGGCGGCTCGAAGCGGCGCTCCTCGCGCATCAGGTTGGACAGGGTCTCGGCTTGCTCGCTCACTTGGCACTCCTCCAGCGCGTCGATCAGGGATGGGGTTGGCCCGGGCTCCCGGCCAGCCTAGGCGTGCATCCTCCCGGCGACGAGGGTCGCCGGGAGGATGCAACAGGGCGGGGGGTTGCGACCTGGTTGCATCCTCCGGTCGCAACCCATCCTCAGCGTGGTGCCAGCGGCACGATCGAGTTCTTGTGGGTGAACGCCGTGACTCCGCCGAACGATGCGTACCAGGCGGCGAGGGCCGTGGCGATGCCGAACCAGCCGCCGGTCTTGTGGATGCCACTGGAGGTCGCGAACTCACCCCACGCGAGGATGAAGAACGTGATCGTCAGGAGCACGAACACCGCCAGCACGGCGCCGCTGACCCTGGTCGCACCCACCGTCATGTAGAGCGTGAAGATGCCCCAGGCGAGCAGGTAGAGGCCGACGCCGTTGGCGGCGTCGCCGGAGCTGATCCCGGACATGTCGGTGTGGCCGGTCAGGTACCAGAACGAGATCCAGAAGGCGCCGTACGACGTGAACGCCGTCCCGCCGAACGTGTTTCCCTTGGCGAACTCCCACATGCCCGCGGCGAACTGGGCGATGCCGCCGTAGGCGAGGGCGAGGCCGAAGACGACCGGCTCCGCCTTCACCATGTCGGTGTTGATGACACTGAGCACGAACGTCGTGAGTGCGAACGCGCCGAGGCCGAGCGGTGCCGGATCGGCGATGAAGGACCCGGGTGCTGCCTTCGGAAGCGGGGTTTCGGACATGCCATCTCCTCGTCGAGCGGGGTTGTCGGTGGCAGGTTAGGAACCCGCGGACGTCGGTCGACAGGGGTCGACACCCCGTCATCGGTGAACGCGACGGAGACGTCGATGTGTGCGACGTCACACTGCGACGAGCGGTCGGATCCGTGCGACGAGCGGGACGGCCTGTCCTCAGCGCCGTCCGGCTTCGGGGTGGTAGCTGCCGCGGTCGAGCTCGATCTCCTCGGGGGTGTGCAGGCGCACCATCGTCCGCCCCAGGTGGGCCGGCAACCGGTCCCGTGTCGCCAGCGAGACCGCGACCATGGTGGCGAAGGACAGCGGCACCGTGCACAGCGCCGGCTGGCTGACGACCGCACCGAGCCACCCTCCGGGGGAGCCTCCGACCATCACGGTGACCACGGCCGCGGCCGAGGTCGCGCCACCGGCGAGCATCCCGGCCACGGCCCCCGGAGCGGTCAGACCGCGCCACCAGATGCCGAGCAGCAGCAGCGGGCAGAACGTGGAGGCGGCGACCGCGAAGGCGAGCTCGACGGCGTGGGCGACCGCAAGGCCCGAGGAGAGCAGGGTCAGCACCAGCGTGGTGAGCGCCGCGAGCACGCCGGCGAGGCGGAATGCGGTGACGCCGTCGAACCGGTGGCCGAGCAGGTCCTGGCCGAGGACGCCGCCGACCGAGACGACCAGTCCCGACGAGGTGGACAGGAAGGCCGCGAACGCACCTGCGCACAGCAACGCGGTGAGCAGGTCGCCGGCCTGGTCGCCGAACACCCGCTGCGGCAGCTCGAGCACGACCGCATCGGTGCGGCCCTGGGCGATCAGGTCGGAGGCGTAGACCCGGCCGAGCGCGCCGTACAGGGTGGGGAGCAGGTAGAAGACGCTCAGCATCGCCAGCACCACCAGGGTCGTCCGGCGAGCCGCTCGGCCGTCCCGGTTGGTGTAGAAGCGGACCACGACGTGCGGCAGGCCCATGGTCCCGAGGAAGGTCGCCAGGATCAGCGAGTACACCAGGTAGGTCGCGTGCGGACCCTGCATCGGCTCGACCCACGCGCGTGCATGCAGTCCGTGCGACGGCTGGCCGTTCGCGTGCCAGCGAGCCAGCAGGAACGCCAGCGGGAGCAGCAGTGCGACCAGCTTGAGCCAGTACTGGAACGCCTGAGCGATCGTGATGCTGCGCATCCCGCCGGAGACGACGTTGGCGAGCACCACGAGCGCCACGACGACGGCACCGACCCAGGTGGGCGCGCCGGTGAGTGTGCGCAGGGTCAACCCCGCGCCCTGGAATTGCGGCACGAGGTAGAACACCCCGATCAGCACGACGAGCGCGCTCGACACCCGGCGGGCCACGAGCGACTCGACGCGCAGCTCGGCGAAGTCGGGCAGCGTGTAGGCGCGCGAGCGACGCAGCGGAGCGGCGACGAACAGGAGCAGCATGAGGTACCCGGCGGTCCACCCGACGGGGTACCAGAGCATGTCGGCGCCGCGTAGCAGCACCAGCCCGGCGACGCCGAGGAAGGACGCGGCCGAGAGGTACTCACCGCTGATCGCCGAGGCGTTCAAGCCGGGTCCGACCGCACGTGAGGCGACGTAGAAGTCACTGGTGGTGCGCGAGAGCCGCAGCCCGACCGCGCCGACTGCGAGGGTGGCAAGGGAGACCACGAGGACCGCCGCCACGGTCAACGTCCTCACCGCTCGCCACCCCCGACCAGGTCGTGGAACGCGGCCTCGTTGCGCTCGGCCCGGCGCACGTAGAACCAGGCGAGGGCGATCAGCACCGGATACACGCCGAAGCCGAGCATCAGCCACGGGACCGGGATGCCGAGGAGGTGTGCTCGGCGGACTCCCGGCAGCACCTCGAAGACCAACGGGATGGTGCCGACCAGGACCACCAGCATGAGCACGACGGCGAGGGCGAGGCGCAGCTGGCTACGCATCAGCGAGCGCATGTAGATCTCGCCGACCTCGCTCTGGGCGTCGATCTCCGAGGCCACCGAGGCGGCCCGCGGGCGACTCAGGCGCGGCCCGGTCACCCGGACTCGGGTCGGACGGAGCTCTGTCATCCGGCGCCCTGACGCACACGTCGCAGCCGCTCCCGCAGCGCGGGCGTGTGCCGCCGGCTCACCTGGAGCTCGGTGTCGCCGACCATGACCGAGCAGCGCCCGCCGTCGACCCGGATCTCGTCGACGTGCGCCAAGCGAGACCAGCAGCGAGCGGTGGATGCGCAGGAAGCCCGCGTCGCCCCACCGCTCCTCGAGCGCGCCCAGCGGCAGCCGGAGGAGGTGGCTCGCGGTCGCGGTGTGCAGCCGCACGTAGTCACCCTGCGCCTCGACGTAGCGCGACCTCCGAGCGCGGGACGAACCTCGTCACCCCGCCGAGCTCCACCGGGAGCGACTCGTCGTCGGGCGCCGCCGGCGCCGTCGTCGGTGACCCTGCGGACGGCCTCCCGGAGCCGGTCCTCGCGCACCGGCTTGAGCAGGTAGTCCACCGCGCGGAGCTCGAAGGCCTCGACGGCGTGCTCCATGTGCGCGGTCACGAACACCACCTGCGGGGGCTGCTGGAACCTGCCGAGCACGGAGGCCAGCTCGAGGCCGGTCAGGCCGGGCATCGCCACGTCGAGGAACACCGCGTCGACGCCGTCGCCGTCCCCGAGCACCCGCAGTGCCTCGGAGGCCGAGTCGCAGGTCAGTCACCGCGCCGACCCGGTCGTCCCGGCCGAGCAGGAACGCCAGCTCGTCGAGGGCGGGTCGCTCGTCGTCGACCACGAGCACGCGGTGAGGAGCGTCGCGGTCACGGCCGCACCCCGGCGGCGAACTTCGGCACCCGGACGATGACCCGGGTGCCGGCGCCGGGCGCGGTCTCGACCACCAGGCCGTAGTCGTCGCCGTACGCCGACCGCAGCCGCTCGTCGACGTTCCCCAGGCCGATCGAGTCCATCGACACGTCGCCGGCGAGCGCCCGGCGGACCCGCTCGGGGTCCTCGCCGACGCCGTCGTCCTCGATCGGAGATCACCGCCTCCCGGTCGAGGTCCTCGGCCAGGATCGTGATCCGGCCGCCGCCGGGCTTGTCGGCCAGGCCGTGCCGCACGGCGTTCTCGACGAGCGGTTGCAGGCTGAGCACCGGCACCGCGACGGACAGCACCTCGGGCGCGATCCGCAGCGTCATCCGCAGGCGGTCGCCGAACCGGGCCTGCTCGAGGACCAGGTAGCGCTCGATCGAGCGGAGCTCCTCCTCGAGGGTGGTGTACTCGCCGTGCCGCCGGAAGGAGTACCGGGTGAAGTCGGCGAAGTCGAGCAGCAGGTCGCGGGCGCGGTCCGGGTCGGTGCGCACGAACGACGCGATCGCGTTGAGCGCGTTGTAGATGAAGTGCGGGGAGATCTGCGCGCGCAGCGCGCGGACCTCGGCCTCCGCGAGCCGGGCACGCGAGTCGGCGAGCTCGGCGAGCTCGAGCTGGCCGGAGACCCAGCCGGCCACCTCGGTGGTGGCGCGGACCAGCCCGGCCGGCACCGATCCGGCGAAGACCTGCAGGGTTCCGACCAGCCCGCTCTCGACGATCAGCGGGCTGACCACGACGGCGCGGATCGGGCAGGACACGTCGCCGCAGCCGAAGTCGCGGTGGCGCTGACACGATCGTGCCTCCGTCGGCCAGACCGCGATCGGGCCAGCGCGACCGGCGTCCGCGCGGTGCACCTCGCCGGCGCCGTCCCACGCGAGCAGGTCGTCCGGTGTCGGTGAGGGCGACCGCGCGTGCGGACGAGCAGCGTCCGCAGGTGCCGCACCGACCGCTCCGCCGAGTCGGTCGTGAGCCCGTCGCGCAGCGTGCCGGTCATCAGCGACGCCGTGTGCAGGGTGCGGAACGTCGCCCGGTCCGCCTCGCTGCCGAGGTGACCGAGGCGCCGCCAGCGCCACGGTGCCATGGGCTCAGGGTAGGCGTCGCGCCGGGCAGGCTCAGCTGAAGTCGATCAGCAGGGTGCCGGGATCGTCGGGCGGATCCGCCTGCCGCGGGATCGCGGCCGATCGGCTGGGTCGCGTCGGGGTCGAGGGCGCGGCGGCGTCGGGCGGTGGCGACCTGGTGTCGTACGACGGCCCGGTAGCACGCGGGTGAGGTAGGGCAGCTGCATGCCGTCGGGGCCGCGGCCGTAGTCGTCGTACAGACGCGCCGACTCGCGGCCAGCAGGTCGTCGCGCTCGGCGTCGGTCGAGCAGCGCGACGTACGAGCGCGAGCGGACCAGGTCGAAGAGGTCGTCGCGGCGCATGGCTCTGCCAGAAGCGGAACTCCGTCGTGCTCGACCGGGCCGAAGTGCGCGGACGCCTCCGCCGGCTCGGCGAGGTCGGTGCGGTTGTCGGCGCTGCCGATGATCGCACCGAGCTTGCGCACCCAGGGGATGCCCTCGTCGCGGGCGTTCCAGACCAGCGCCAGCACGCCGCCGGGGCGGAGCACGCGGGCGATCTCGGGCAGCGCGACCGCGTGGTCGAACCAGTGGAACGACTGCGCGCAGACCACGACGTCGGCCGAGCGCGAGGCGACCGGGATGTGCTCGGCGGTCGGCCACGGCGGCCCGGGCCCCGGGCACGCGGTCGCGGAGCGGGCCGAGCATCTCCGGAAGCGGGTCGGTGGCGATCACGTCGTGGCCGGCGGCGACCAGCACCTCGGTCAGCTTGCCGGTGCCGGCGCCGAGCTCGACGACGCGTCGAGCGGTGCGTCGCCGACCAGCCAGGCACGCGGCCTCGGCGGGGTACGACGGGCGCGCCCGGTCGTAGGCCTCGGCCACCGTGGCGAAGGAGAGGGCGTGGTCACGCATCGTGGCGCTCTCGTCCGGGCTCATCGTGGCCTCGAACGTTACCCGATAGCCTTCGCCGCGTGCCTGATCCCGCGCCCGACCCGCTCACCTGGCTGACCGAGCTCGAAGGGGTGCCGTCGGCGTTCGCCGCCGCCCGCGACGGCATCGACGCGCTGCTCCGCGACCGCGGGCTGCGTCGCACCGCGCCCGAGCAGACCGCGGAGTCGCTGCTGCGCGGCGCGCACGCGTCCGCCGTGCTGGAGGGGTCGGCGTCGACGCTGGAGGAGGTGCGCGCCGGGCGCCGGGCGACGAGGTCGCCCAGGCGGCCGTGCGGGTGAGCACCGGAGCTGCTCGGCACTGGTGCCGGTCATCGGCACGGCGCCGCTGCAGGCGTTCGCCCGGCTGCACGCGCTGGCCGGGAAGGGCGCGTGTCGAGGACGACGGCCTCGGCCGGCCGGTCTCGCCCGAGTCGTGCCGAGCGGCTCAACGCGCTCGCCGACGACCATGCTGGCGACCTCGGTCCCGGCCCTGATGGTCGGCGCGCTCGTGCACGCCGAGATCGCTGACGGTGGCCCCGTTCGCCTCGCACAACGGGCTCGTCGCCCGAGCGGCAGAGCGGCTGGTCATGGTCGCCCGGGGCGTCGACCCGGCCTCGGTCGTGGTGCCCGAGGCCGGCCACCTCGCGCTGCGCGCGGCGTACGAGTCCAACCTGCGCGGCTACCGCGACGGCGGCCGCGCCGGCCTGCACTCCTGGCTGCTCTACGCCGCCGAGGCCGTCTCCGCCGGGCGCCGAAGCCTCACCTCTGTCCGCGGGTGAGCGGCCGCCGGCCGGCTGCCCCCGGACGCCTCGAACAGATGAGCGGCATCGAGGAGATCCTCGATGCCGCTCGAACACATGTGATCCGGCTACCAAGCTGCACGTGTCCTAACTGTTGCCCCGGGAGTGTCCCGGACCGCAAACGCCCTGTAGGAAGGGTAGGTCGGAGCGTGGGTACCGAATCCATGTGCTGGTCTGGAGTTGTCTCTGCTGATCCATGTCTACGCCCGCGCTCGGCGCACTTCAAGGACCTTTGAGGGTTGACTTTCGACGCTGCGAGGGTCGGCTCACAGGCCCAGGCGGCCGCGCCGCCCCGACGGGCGTTGATCCAGACGGCCGCGCCGACTCCGGCCATGCCGGCGATCGCGAGGGCCGCGAGCGTCGGCTTCGCCGGAGGCAGCTTGACCCGGCTGCGCGAGCGCGACCGGGCGCTCGAAGACGAGCACCGGCCAGCCACGCTCGCTGGCGATCCGGCGCAGCTCCTTGTCGGGGTTCACCGCGAACGGGTGACCGACGATCTCGAGCATGTGCACGTCGGTCATCGAGTCGCTGTAGGCGTAGCAGCCGTCCAGGTCGTAACCGCCGCTTGCGGGCCAGGTCGGTGATCGCCTTGGCCTTGTTCTCCGCGTAGGCGTAGAAGCGGATCTTGCCGGTGTACTTGCCGTCGGCGACCTCCATCCGGGTGGCGACGACGTGGTCCGCACCGAGCAGCTCGCCCGATCGGCTCGACCATCTCGGCGCCGCTGGTCGACACGATGATCACGTCGCGCCCCGCGGCGTGGTGCTCCTCGATCAGGTCGACCGCCTCGTCGTACACGAGCGGCTCGACGATGTTGTGCAGCGTGTCGGCGACGATGTCGCGGACGGTCTGCACGTCCCAGCCGCTGACCAGCTGGGACATGAACTCGCGCATCTTCTCCATCTGGTCGTGGTCTGCGCCGCCGACGAGGTAGACGAACTGCGCGTACGCGCGACCGCAGCACGGCCCCTCGGGAGATCAGCCCACTGGCCTGGAACTCCTTGCTGAACGCGAACGTGCTCGACCGGGCGATGATCGTCTTGTCCAGATCGAAGAACGCAGCCGTGGGCCGAGCAACGGGGCTCATGGGCCGAAGTCTACGGAGCGCGACCGACCTGTCGGTGCACGCGTCGCGGGTGGCGACGGTGGTCCTGGGTCGAGCGGGCCCGGACGTGTGCCGACCCCGGCCGGCCGGTTCGCGTCCACAGGCCGCGACCGGCATCGACGTCGTGCACAGGCCGAGCGCGGCAACCCCTCGGGGCGCGGCGTCGGACGGTGACCCTGCCCGCATGAGCGACGCACCTCCCGCCCCGATGTTCGTCATCCGACGACGACGCCCTGCTCGCGCGACCTGGTCCGGCTCGCAGCCGCGGCCGGGCGTCACGCCGGAGATCGCGCGCGAGTGCGCCCCGGCGCCTGCGCTCGTGGGCCACGGCTCCGCTGGTCCTGGTCGGTGCCGATCGGGTCGCCGACCTCGCCGGCTGCCCGTCCACCACGCCGGGCGCGGGTCCACGTGGTCGGTCGGGCGGTCTTCCCGACGACCTGTTCCGCGACGCACTCGCGCTCGGTGCAGAGTCCGTCGCCGGACTGCCCGCCTCGGAGTCCTGGCTGGTCGAGACCGCTGACCGACGTCGGTGACGGCGGCGCCGCACCGGGCCTGACCGTCGGCGTGGTCGGCGGTGCCGGCGGCGTCGGCGCGACCGTGTTCGCCGCAGCCCTCGCCCAGGTGATGCGCCGCTTCGGGCAGCACGCTGGTCGTCGACGCCGACGCCGCTCGGGGCCGGGGATCGATCGGGTGCTCGGGCTCGAGCACGTCGACGGCATCCGCTGGGACGCCCTCATGCAGGCCACCGGTCGGCTCAGCGCGCGGTCGCTGCGCGAGGCGCTGCCTCGGCGTGATCGGCTCTCGGTGCTGACCTGGCCGGTCGACCGGACGCCGAGCCTGCAGGCGTTCGCCGTGCGAGAGGCGCTGTCGGCCGGACAGCGCGGATTCGACGACGGTCGTGGTCGACGTGCCGCGCTACGCCGACCCGGTCGTCGAAGAGGTGCTGGCCCGCTGCGACCGGGTCCTGCTGGTCTCGACGCTGACCGTGCCGGCGGTGACCGCCGCCGCCCGGGTCGCGCGGCGGCTGCCGCGTGGTCCGGGCACCGGGCTGGTGCTCCGCGGTGGCGCGGGCGGAGTGGCGGCTCGAGACGTCGAGCGGCTGCTCGGCCTGCCGGTGGTCGCGACGATGGGCGACCAGCGGGGGCTGGACGAGGCGATCGACCTCGGCGTCGGACCGGTGCGGTCGGGTCGCGGGGCTCTGGCCCGCGCCGCCCGGCAGGTGCCGGAGCGCTGCAGGCCCCGGTGCGGCGCGGCGGACAGAGCGGGTCGGCCGGTCGGGCCTCGGCGGCCGCCGCCCGGACGACGTCCTGGCCGCCGTCCGCGACCACCTCGCTCGGGGCGGTGCCGCAGCTCACGCCGCAGCGGGTCGCCGAGGCGCTGCGCGACCACGGTCGGCCGGTCGGGGACGCGACCGTGCTGGCGGTCCACGACGCGCTGCTGCGCGAGGTGCACGGCGCCGGGCCGCTGGATCCGCTGCTGGCCCTGCCCGACGTGACCGATGTGCTGGTCAACGGGCCCGGGCAGGTGTGGGTCGACCGTGGCGCCGGCCTCGAGCGCGACCGACGTCGTGTTCCCCGACGACGAGGCGAGTCCGCCAGGCTGGCGCAGCGGCTGGCGGCCCTCGGGCGGACGCCGGCTCGACGACGCCTCGCCCCTACGTCGACCTCCGCCTGCCCGACGGCACCCGGTTCCACGCCGTGCTCGCACCGGTCGCGCGACCCGGGCACGCTGCTGTCGCTGCGGGTGCCGCGGCGACGGGTCTTCACCCTCGCCGGGCTGCAGTCGGTCGGCACCGTCGGCCCGGAGGGCGCCCGGCTGCTGCGACGGATCATCGAGTCGCCGGCTGGCGTTCCTGGTCAGCGGCGGCACCGGCTCGGGCAAGACCACGCTGCTCAACGCGCTCCTGAGCGTTGTGCGAGCAGTCAGGAGCGGCTGGTGCTGGTGGAGGACTCCAGCGAGCTGCGCCCCGACCACCCCCACGTGGTCGCGCTCGAGGCGCGCCCGGCGAACATCGAGGGGTCGGGCGAGGTGACCCTCCGCACGCTCGTGCGTCAGGCACTGCGGATGCGGCCGGACCGGCTCGTCGTCGGGGAGGTGCGGGGCGCCGAGGTCGTCGACCTCCTCGCTGCGATGAACACCGGGCACGAGGGCGGGTGCGGCACGCTGCATGCCAACTCCGCGGCCGACGTCCCGAACCGCGTCGCGAGTCTGGCCGATGGCGGCCGGCCTCCCTCGCGACGCCGCGCTGAGCCAGCTGGGATCGGCGGTGGATGTCGTGTTGCACCTGGGCAGGCCGCAGGGCGGCTCTCGTCGGCTCCGTGACGTCGGCGTCCTCGTCGGATCCGGAGGTGCCGTCGAGGTGCAGCCGGCGGTCACGTTCGGCCCCGACGGCGTCGCCTGTTGGGGGCCGGGTGCCACCCGCCTGGAGGAGCTGCTCGCGCGATGACGACCGGCTCGACCGCACTGGTCGCCGCGACCTGCGCCGCAGCGGCCGCGCTGCTGCTCCTGCGTGGCGGCCGGGTGCCGCTGCGGACCGAGGCGACCGCGGCGGGCCGGCGCGCCGCTCTCGCGGGCGCAGGCGCGACGTCGCTGGTCATCGCGTTCTCGGTCCTCGACGGTGCCGACCTCGCACTCGTCCTGATCGGCGCCGCCGTGGTCATCGCAGCCGGCCGCGAGCTGCGCCGTCGGCACCGCGTCGCCGAGGCCGAGCAGCGAGCCGACCAGGTCCTCGCGACGTGCGACGCACTGGCCGCTGACCTCCGCGCTGGCCAGCCTCCGGTGAGCGCGCTGGCTGCGGCGGCCGCGGACTGGCCCCAGCTCGGGTCGGTGGCCGCCGCCGCCGAGCTCGGGGCCGACGTACCGGCCGCCCTGCGCGCCCTGGCGCGGCACCCCGGAGCAGGCCAGCTGCGGGTGGTCGCTGCCGCCTGGCAGGTCGGCCACAGCACCGGTGCCGGGCTTGCAAGCGCGCTCGCCATGGCGTCCGAGCGGCTGCGCGACGATCGGGCGACGGCGCGGGTCGTGGCGACCGAGATGGCGGCCGCGACCGCGACGGCGCGGATGCTGGCCGCGCTGCCCGTCGCCGTGATCCTGCTCGGCAACGGTCTCGGCGGCGACCCGCTCGGCTTCCTGCTCCGGAGCGCACCGGGAATGGTCTGCCTCGTCCTCGGCCTGGCGCTCGAGTACGCCGGGCTGGTCTGGCTCGCCAGGATCGCCGACCACGTCGCCGGACGGCGGGTCCGGTGACCGCCGTCGGCCTTGTCGCCGCGCTCGCCGCGGGCTCTGCGGCGAGCCTGCTGGCGCCGCTGTCGAGGCAGACCCGCTTCGCGGAACCTCGGGCCGCCGAGGTGATCGAGCAGCGCTCGCCGTTGGTGCGCCTCCGCCCGGTGCTCTCCGGGCTCGCGGTGCCGGCGGCCTGGGTCTTCGTCGGCGGACCCGTGGGGCTGGCGGTGGGAGTGACGGCGGCGGTCCTCGGGTGGCGCGTGCTCGGTCGGGTCGAGAGCCCGGCATCGAGGCGCCGGCGTGAGGAGCTCGAGCGGGATCTTGCGCCCGCGGTCCATCTCCTGGGCGCGTGCCTCGGGGCCGGGTGCGGCGACCTCGGCGGCGCTCGATGCCGTGGCCGGCGCACTGCCCGGCGCGGTCGGTGAGGAGCTGGCCCGGATCCGGGACCGGCTGCTGCTCGGCACCGACCCGCTCAGAGTGTGGGGCGACGTCGGGGAGCATCCTCAGCTGCGACCGCTGGGCCGAGCGATGGTGCGGGCGCACCGATCCGGCGCTGCGGTCGGGGCGGCAGTCGACGCGCTGGCCGCCGAGCTCGCAGCGCAGTCACGTGCGCAGACCGATGCCCTGGCCCGCAGCGTCGAGGTGCGGGCAGCCGCGCCGCTCGGCGCCTGCTTCCTGCCTGCCTTCGTGCTGCTGGGTGTCGTACCGATGGTGGTCGGCGTGTTCCGCACGATGAGCCTGTTCGGCTGACCGCCGGCCGTCCACACAGGTTCCGCGCTCGTGGTTGTCCACCACTCGCGAACAGCACCCGTCGCTGCCGAGCCGCAAGACGAGAAGCCTCGGCGGGGCAAGAGAAGGCGCCACTCCACGAGTGGCCGGAGATGTCAGGAGTTGTCATGCGGAAGACCAACAAGGGAGAGGCCGGTGCGACCACGGCGGAGTACGCCGTCTGCACCGGCGCCGGCGTCGGGTTCGCCGGGTTGCTGTTCAAGTTCCTCACCAGCGACCCGGGCCAGCACCTCATCAAGACGGTGTTCGACCACGTGGTGAACATGCTGCCGTTCTGACCCTGCTGGACCGGCCGGCGGGCCGCACGCCGACGGCGTCGCTGCCCGCCGGCCACCGGGAGGCTCGTTCGGAGAGGAGACACGATGAGACGACGTGACGACGAGACCGGTGCGGTGACCGCCGAGACGGCGGTCGCTCTCCCCGTCCTCGTCCTGGTCGCGCTCGGGCTCGCCTGGTTGGTGGCGTTGGGTGCCACCCAGGTCCGTGCGCTCGACGCGGCTCGCGAGACCGCACGGGCAGCGGCGCGCGGCGAGGACGTCGCCGCGAGCGTCGGCCTCGGCCGGCGGGTGGCCACGCCGGGCTCGCGGATCCAGGTGCGTGACGAGGGCGAGACGATCGCGGTGAGCGTGATGTCCCCGGTGCACGGGCCCGGAGGGATCTTCGCGTTCCTGCCCACCTACCGGGCGACGGCCACCGCGGTGGCCGCGCAGGAGCCAGGCCGGTGACGGGCGTGACGGGGCCGGCGAGCGGCCGGCGACGGGGAGCGCACGGGGCCACGACCGTGGTGGCGGTCAGCCTGGTGGCGCTGCTGCTCGTGGTCGCCACGGTGGCGACCGGCACGGTCGCGATCGTCCTCGCGCACCGGCGCGCCCAGGTCGCGGCCGACCTCGCGTCGCTCGCCGCGGCGGGCGCGTTGCAGTCAGGAGCCGACCCGTGTGCCTCGGCAGCGGTCATCGCCGCTCGCCATCACGCCACGCTCACCCGCTGCCTCGTCGACGGGCTCGACGTCGTGGTGGCCACGGGAGTGGAGCTGCCTTCGGCCCTCGGCGGGAGGTCGGTCGCTGCGCTCGCCCGGGCCGGCCCGTTCACTCCCGCGGGACTCCCGTGAGCAGCAGGTCGAGCAGCCGGACCGCACCGGCCTTGTCCAGCGGGTTGTTCTGGTTGCCGCACTTGGGCGACTGCACGCAGGACGGGCAGCCCTCGGCGCAGGCGCAGGACGCGATCGCTTCCCGGGTCGCCTCGAGCCAGTCGGCGGCGGTGTGGAAGCCGCGCTCGGAGAAGCCGGCGCCGCCGGGGTGGCCGTCGTGCACGAACACGGTGAGCTGGCCGGTGTCGGCGTGGCGGGCGGTGGAGACGCCGCCGATGTCCCAGCGGTCGCAGGTGGCGAACAGCGGCAGCAGGCCGATCGACGCGTGCTCGGCGGCGTGCGCGGCGCCGGGAAGGTCGTCGCGGGTCGATGCCGCACGTCGTCGAGCACGTCGTCGGGCAGGGTCCACCACACCGCGGCCGTCTCCAGCGTCCGCTCGGGCAGGTCGAGCAGGCACCTCGCCGAGCACCTCGCCGCTGGGCACCCGTGCGCTTGAGGTAGGAGACCACCTGGTGGGTGACCCGCACGGTCCCGAACGCGAGCCGCGCCGGCCCCACGGCTCGTGGGCTGCGCTCGCGCGACGATCGCGATGTCGGTGACCTCGCGCGCCGAGGTCGAGTAGTCGACGTCGGCACGCGACACGATCGCGACCGACTCCTCGAGGTCGAGGTCGTGCACCAGGTAGCTCTCCCCCTGGTGGAGGTAGACGGCGCCCGCGTGCGCGGTGCCGTGCGACGACGCGTGGTCGACGGTGCCGAGGACTCGACCGGTGTCGTCCTCGACGAGCCGCACCGGCGACCCGCCCGAGGAGCGGATGTCGGCCAGGTCGCTGGCCCGGCGCCGGTCGGTCCAGTACCAGCCGTGCGGGCGGCGCCGCAGCAGGCCGGCCGCGGTCAGCGCGTCGACCGCGTCCCGCGCGGCCGGGCCGAACAGTCGAGAGTCCGTCCTCGGTCAGCGGTGACTCGGCGGCCGCCGCACACAGGTGCGGGCCGAGCACGTAGGGGTTGTCGGGGTCGAACACCGTCGCCTCGACCGGTCGCCCGAGCAGGCTCTCCGGGTGGTTGACCAGGTAGGTGTCCAGGGGGTCGTCGCGGGCCACGAGCACGCCGAGCGCGTCGCCGCCGGACCGCCCGGCGCGGCCGAGCTGCTGCCACAGCGCGGCTCGGGTGCCGGGGAATCCGCCGAGCAGGACGGCGTCGAGGCCGGAGATGTCGATGCCGAGCTCCAGGGCGTTGGTCGCGGCCAGCCCGACGAGCCGGCCACTGCGCAGCGCCTGCTCGAGCTCTCGTCGCTCCTCGGGCAGGTAGCCGCCGCGGTACGCCGCGACCCTGTCCGCCAGCGCCGGGTCGACCTCGGCCAGCAGCCGGCGGGCACCGAGGGCGACCGCCTCGGCGCCGCTTGCCGCGAGCGCACGAACGCCAGCGTGCGCACGCGCTCGACCACCAGGTCGGTCAGGAGGTCGGCCAGCTCGGCGGTCACCGACCGGCGCACCGGCGCGCCGTGCTCGCCGGCGTGAGACACGAACGGCGGCTCCCACAACGCGAGGGCGACCCGACCGCGTGGCGACGCGTCGTCGGTGACCGCGACGACCGGCAGCCCGGTCAGCCGCCGGCGGCGACCTCGGGCTCGGCGACGGTGGCCGAGGCGAGCACGAAGGTGGGATCGGCGCCGTGGAGCGCGCCACCCGGCGCAGCCGCCGCATGCACCTGGGCGACGTGCGCACCGAACACTCCGCGGTAGTGGTGGCACTCGTCGATCGACGACGTACTCCAGAGCGGCGAAGAAGCGTGCCCACCGCTCGTGCCCCGGCAGCAGCGAGCGGTGCAGCATGTCCGGGTTCGTGAGGACGTACTCCGCGTGGTCACGGGTCCACTCGCGCTCCTCGGGGGTGGAGTCGCCGTCGTGGGTGGCGGCGCGCAGATCGGGCACCGCGAGCGCGCGCAGCGCCGCCAGCTGGTCCTGGGCGAGCGCCTTCGTCGGGGAGAGGTAGAGCACGGTGGCGCCGCGCTGACCCTTCGGCCCGCGGGCAGCCGACGATGTCGGTGAGGGCCGGGAGCAGGTACCCCAGCGACTTGCCCGACGCCGTGCCGGTGGCCATGCACCGTGTGGGCGCCCGGGTGCGCCAGGTCGCCGCCTGCGCCTGGTGCTCCCACGGCAGCGGTACGCCGGCCCGCTGCCACGCCTCGACCACGGCCGGGTGCGCCCAGTCGGGCCACGGCGCACGAGCGCGCCGTGCGCGGCGGCAGCACCTCGAGATGGGTGAGCCGGTCCTCGCGCGCCCGGGGCGCGCGGTCAGCCGCTCGACCAGCGTCTCCGAGCGGCATACGTCGGTCACCGCGTCGAGTCGTGTCCAGCGACCGTCGACGGTCGCGACGAGCCACGCTGTCGAGCAGTCGGTGATTCAATAGCGAACAGCTTGGAACTGGCCGGTGCCGGGGCGAACACGCCCGCATCACGCTTGGGAGAGATTGTGGATCTTTCGCTCGAGACCCGTCAGGTGGCGGACCGCACGGTCGTCGCCGTCGGCGGCGAGATCGACGTCTACACCGCGCCCGAAGCTGCGCGACAAGATCACCGAGCTGGTCAACGGCGGCCACCACGACCTGGTCGATCGACATCGAGAAGGTCGAGTTCCTGGACTCCACCGGTCTCGGCGTCCTGGTCGGCGGGCTGAAGAAGGTGCGCGCCCACGACGGGTCGATGGAGCTGGTCTGCAGCCAGGACCGGCTGCTGAAGATCTTCCGGATCACCGGACTGGCCAAGGTGTTCACGATCCACGACTCCGAGGCGGCCGCGCTCGGCGACGGTGCCGGCTGCTCCGCGCGCTCACCCAGTCCGTGATCTGGCTCACCCCGCGGTCGTGACGGGGGCCTGCACGTGCGTAGACTCCGGCGCGGTCTGTGTTAGCCGAATCACACCGAGGAGAATCATGACCGGGCTCATTCCCGATGTCGTGCAGCTCGAAGGCTCCAACCTCGTGCTGGTCGTCGTCGTCGCGGTGATCGCGCTCGGCGCGCTCGCCATGGCGGCGATGTTCCGCAACGAGGTGCTGGCAGCCGGCGAGGGCACCGACAACATGAAGAACATCGCCCACGCGGTGCAGGAGGGCGCGAACGCCTACCTGACCCGGCAGTTCCGCACGCTCGGGGTCTTCGCCGCGATCGCGTTCGTCGCGCTGCTCGCGCTGCCCGCCGACGACTGGGGCGTGCGCTTCGGTCGGTCGCTGTTCTTCCTGGTGGGTGCCGGGTTCTCCGCCACCGTCGGCTACCTCGGCATGTCGCTGGCCGTGAAGGCGAACCTGCGGGTCGCCGCCGCGGCGAACGAGACCGGCCGCGACCCGGCGATGAAGATCGGCTTCCGCACCGGCGCCACGGTCGGCATGCTCACCGTCGGCCTCGGCCTGCTCGGCGCCAGCATCGTCGTGACTGATCTTCAAGGACAAGGCCCCGCACGTGCTCGAGGGCTTCGGCTTCGGTGCGGCTCTGCTGGCGATGTTCATGCGGGTCGGCGGCGGCATCTTCACCAAGGCCGCCGACGTCGGTGCCGACCTGGTCGGCAAGGTCGAGCAGAACATCCCCGAGGACGACCCGCGCAACGCGGCGACCATCGCCGACAACGTCGGCGACAACGTCGGCGACTGCGCCGGCATGGCCGCCGACCTCTTCGAGTCCTACGCCGTGACCCTGGTCGCCGCGCTGATCCTCGGCTCGCAGGCCTTCGGCGACAAGGGCCTGGTCTTCCCGCTGCTGATCCCGGCGATCGGTGCCCTGACCGCCGTGCTCGGCGTCTACCTCACCGTGCCGCGTGCCGGCGGAGAACGGCCTGACGACGATCAACCGGGCGTTCTACATCTCCGCGGCGGTGGGTGCGGTTGCCTCGATCGTGCTCGTCGTTCGTCTACCTGCCGGGCAGCTTCGCGCGACTTCGTGAACGTCCCGTCGACGGCGCTCGAGTCGATCTCCAGCAGTGCCGCCGACGGCGACCCGCGGCTGATCGCGTCGGCGGCGGTGGTGATCGGCATCGTGATGGCGGCCGGCATCCTCGCGCTGACCGGCTACTTCACCGGCACCGAGTACCGCCCGGTCAAGGACGTCGGCAAGACCTCGCTGACCGGCGCGGCCACCGTGATCCTGTCCGGCCTGTCCGTGGGCTTCGAGTCGGCGGTCTACACGACCCTGGTCATCGGCGGCGCCGTGTTCGGCGCCTTCCTGCTCGGCACCGGTTCGCTGACGATCTCGCTGTTCGCGGTGGCGCTCGCCGGCTGTGGGCTGCTCACCACGGTCGGCGTGATCGTGGCGATGGACACCTTCGGTCCGGTCTCGGACAACGCCCAGGGCATCGCGGAGATGTCCGGTGACGTCAGCCCCGAGGGTGCGCAGATCCTCACCGAGCTCGACGCGGTCGGCAACACCACCAAGGCGATCACCAAGGGCATCGCGATCGCGACCGCGGTGCTCGCGGCGACCGCGCTGTTCGGGTCCTACGCGACGTCGGTGCTCGACAAGCTGGTCGAGGTCAAGGCGACCTGGCGACGACGACCCTGGACTTCTTCGTCTTCAACCCCGGCGTGCTCGTCGGCGTGCTGCTCGGTGCGGCGGCGGTGTTCCTGTTCTCCGGCCTGGCGATCAACGCGGTCGGTCGCGCGGCGGGCGCCGTCGTCTTCGAGGTGCGCCGCCAGTTCCGCGAGATCCCCGGGATCATGGAGGGCACCGGGCGTCCGGAGTACGGCAAGGTCGTCGACATCGTCACCAAGGACTCGCTGCGTGAGCTGGTCACACCCGGCTCTGCTCGCCGTGCTGGCCCCGATCGCGGTCGGCTTCGGCCTCGGCGTCGCCGCCGCTGGCCGGATTCCTCGCCGGTGCGATCGGCACCGGCACGCTGATGGCGATCTTCCTGGCCAACTCCGGTGGTGCCTGGGACAACGCCAAGAAGCTGGTCGAGGACGGCCACCACGGCGGCAAGGGCTCCGACGGCCCACGCCGCCACCGTCATCGGCGACACCGTCGGTGACCCGTTCAAGGACACCGCCGGCCCGGCGATCAACCCGCTGATCAAGGTGATGAACCTGGTCTCGCTGCTGATCGCCAGCGCGGTGGTCTCGATGAGCGTCGGCAAGGACCAGCACGACGGGCTGCGGATCCTGATCGCGCGTCGTCGCGGCACTGATCATCGCGGTCGCGGTCTACATCTCCAAGCAGCGCGAGGTCGTCATCAGCGACGACCACGACGACGCCGGGTCCTCGGCGCTCGCGCCACACCCGCCAGCCTGACGCTTCGGCAGCCACGGGCCGTCACCTCGCGCGAGGTGACGGCCCGTGCTGCGTTCGGCCTCGAATCGTTGACAGTGGCGGTGGCACAGTGACACTGTCACCATCGTCCACCCAGCTGCTCCGTGCTCCCGGGGCGCAGCGTCGAGGAGTCTTCGTGGCCGATCCCACCCCTCCCTGCGAGCCGTCGATTGATCGGCGAACCGTGGATCGGCGAACCGTGCTGCGCGGCGGGGTCGCCGTCGGCGCCGCCGCGGTGGTCGGCGCGACCGGGCTCGCCCCCGCCTTCGCGAGCACGCCCGGGCGTCGCGTCGCCGTCCTCGGAGGCGGCATGGCCGGTCTTGCCACTGCCCACGAGCTCGCCGAGCGCGGCTTCGAGGTCACCGTCTTCGAGCCGAAGGCCTGGGGCGGCAAGGCGAGGAGCATCCCGGTGCCCGGGACCGGCGCGGGCGGACGCGCGGACCTGCCGGGCGAGCACGGCTTCCGGTTCTTCCCCGGCTTCTACCACCACGTGCCGGACTCGATGCGCCGCACGCCCTTCGGCGCCAACCCGAACGGCGTCTGGGACAACCTGGTCGCAGCCCAGGGCGGCAAGTTCCTGCGCGGCGGCGACCGGCTCGACGCGTTCATCTTCGGGATCGGTCCCGACCCGCAGGCCCTGCTGACCCTCGACGGGATCCGGCGGTACCTGACCGAGAACCTCCGGGGCCAGGACGTGCCGCCCGACGAGCTCACCTACTTCGTCGAGCGGCTGCTGGTCTTCCTCACCAGCAGCGACGCGCGCCGCTTCGGCCAGTGGGAGAACGTCAGCTGGTGGGACTTCGTCGGCGCCTCGACCCGGTCGCCGGACTACCAGCACGTCCTCGCCGCCGGGCTGACCCGCAACCTGGTCGCCGCCAAGGAGACCGTCGCCAGCACCCGCACGATCGGGCACATGGGCGAGGCGTTCGTCTACAACATGATGGGCCAGGGCAACGACGGCGCCCTCGACCGCGTCCTCGACCTGCCCACCAACGAGGCCTGGATCGACCCGTGGACGGCCGCGCTGCGGAGCCTGGGCGTGCGCTTCGTGTCCGGGTACGGCCTGGCGTCGTACGAGATGGGAGGCGGGCGGGTCGCCGCGGTCGTCGTCGAGGACGGCGCCGGGAACCGCGCGCGGCACGAGGCGGACTGGTTCGTCAGCGCGATGCCGGTCGAGAGGGCCCGCACGTTCTTCACCCCTGCGATGCGGGCGCTCGACCCAGCGCTCGCCCGGCTCGACCGCCTGCAGACCGACTGGATGGTCGGCATCCAGTACTACCTGCGCGAGCCGGTCGATCTCGTCCGCGGCCACATCACCTTCATCGACTCGCCCTGGGCCCTGACCGCCCTGACCCAGGGGCAGTTCTGGTCCGACCGGGACTTCGCCCGCGACTACGGCGACGGCACCGCGGTCGACTCCCTCAGCGTCGACATCTCCAACTGGGACGCCCCGGGCATGCTCTTCGGCAAGCCGGCCAAGGAGTGCCGCCCGGAGGAGGTCGCCCAGGAGGTCCTCGCCCAGATCCGCTACCACCACACCGCAGGCGAGCTGCTGCCCGACGGCATCGTGCACTCGTGGTTCCTCGACCCCGGCGTGCAGTGGGACGCCGCGACCCGGCGCAACAGCAACGAGACCCCGCTGCTGGTCAACACCGCCGGCTCCTGGAACGACCGGCCCGGCGTGCGCACGAAGATCCCGAACCTGTTCCTCGCCGGCGACTACGTGCGGACCGACATCGACCTGGCCACGATGGAGGGCGCCAACGAGTCCGGCCGGAAGGCGGCGAACGCGATCCTTGCCGGATCGGGCTCGACCGCCACGCCGGCGACGACGTACACGCTCTGGCGCAACCCGGTGCTCGCGCCGCTCCAGGCCGCGGACGCCGTGCTCTACCGGCTCGGTCTGCCCAACGCGCTGGACGTCCCGCTGGAGGGCCGCTACTAGGGTCGGCCTGGCCTAGGGTCAGGGCGTGCCCGACTGGATCCCCCGGCTGCGCGACGCCCTGGTCGCGGCCGACTTCACCTTCGACGCCGTCTCCCGGCTCCTGGGTACGACCGCGCACGCGGCGCTTGGCCGCAACGAGACGACGCCGGGCCTGCGACGTACTTCCGACGGCTCGCCGCTGGCCACGCTCACCCGGCTGTGGCTGCTGCAGGCAACCGCGCCACTGGCCGAGGTGGAACGCGCGCTGCCCGGACTGGTCGACGAGCTCTGCGTCGCGGGAGTCCTGGAGCGGTCGGTCGGCGAGGTGGCTGCACGGGTGGACCTGCGGCCCTACGGCACCGACGACGGCAACCTGTGGGTGCTCGCCGACCTGACGCCCGGGCTCGACGGTGGTCCCAACCGGGTCGGGCCCGACCACGTCCTCGGCATCAGTCCGGCAGCGACCTCGCTCGCGCAGCTGACCGTGCGCGACGCCGTCGGGTCGGCCCTCGACCTCGGCACCGGCTGTGGCGTCCAGTCGCTGCACCTGGCTGCGCACGCGGGTCGTGTCGTGGCCACTGACGTGAACCGGCGAGCCCTGTGGATCGCGGGCCTCAACGCCGAGCTCAACGCCGACGCGGTCGGGGACTGTGAGATCGCGCTGCGTGAGGGCAGCTTCTTCGAGCCGGTGGCCGATGAGCGCTTCGACCTCGTGGTGACCAACCCGCCGTTCGTGATCTCGCCGGCGACCGGTGAGCGCCTGGTCTACCGCGACTCCGGTCTGCCGGGCGACCGTGCGGTCGAGCACATCGTGCGGATCTCTGCCGCACCACCTCGCGCCGGGCGGTCTCGGCCAGGTGCTGGCCAACTGGGCGATCGTGCGCGGCCGGTCCTGGGACGAGCGGCTGAGCGACTGGCTGCAGGGCTCCGGCTGCGACGCCTGGGTCGTCCAGCGCGAGGTGCTCGACCCGGCCGAGTACGTCGAGCTCTGGCTCAAGGACGCCGGCCTGCACGGTGCCGCGGACTACCTCGGCCGCTACGACACCTGGTTGTCCTGGCTCGACGAGCAGGGTGTCCAGGGTGTCGGTTTCGGGTGGATCAACCTGAAGGCGAGCGGCGGGCAGGAGCTCCGCCTCGAGGAGTGGCGCTGGGAGGTCGAGCAACCGCTCGGGCCGAGGTGGCCGCCCACTTCGCACGGATGTCGACGCTCCGCGGGCTCACCGACGACGAGCTCGCGGCGTCCCGGCCACGGCTGCGGGACGACGTCGTCCAGGAGACCCGTGGCCCGGCGGGGGCCGAGGACCCGAGCACGATCGTGCTCCGGCAGCAACGCGGCATGCGCCGGGCACGCCAGGTCGACACCGTCGAGGCGGCTCTGGCGGGGGCCTGCGACGGCGACCTGCCGTCGCCCAGCTGCTCGCCGCGATCACACAGCTGCTCGGCGTCGACGCCGCGGCCGGGACCCGCCTCGCCGGCGTACGAGCGCTCATCGCGGAGGGGTTCCTCGAGGTCGGCTGAGACGGTCGTGCGTGGACGTGCGGCTCGACGAAATGAGCCGTCGCGCTACCTTGTGCACCGGCAGCACCCCCGGAAACGCCCGGTTTGACCTAAGGACACCGCAGCAGAAGTGGCACACAAGCTCGTCATCGTCGAGTCACCGGCCAAGGCCCGCACCATCGAGGGCTACCTCGGCCGGGACTACGTCGTGGAGTCCTCCATCGGACACATCCGCGACCTGCCGCAGACCGCTGCGGACATCCCGGCGAAGATCAAGGGCGAGCCCTGGGCGCGCCTCGGGCGTCAACGTCGACGACGGCTTCAAGCCGGTCTACGTCGTCTCGCGCGACAAGAAGTCGCACATCACCAAGCTCAAGGGCCTGCTGAAGGACGCCGACGAGCTCTACCTCGCCACCGACGAGGACCGCGAGGGCGAGGCGATCGCCTGGCACCTGCTCGACGAGCTGAAGCCGCGGGCCGACCTCCCGGTCAAGCGGATGGTCTTCCACGAGATCACCCCGCACGCGATCGAGGCGGCGGTCGAGAACCCGCGCGAGATCGACATGGACCTCGTCGAGGCCCAGGAGGCCCGCCGCATCCTCGACCGGCTCTACGGCTACGAGGTCTCCCCGGTGCTGTGGAAGAAGGTCATGTCCGGCCTCTCCGCGGGCCGGGTGCAGTCGGTCGCGACCCGGCTCGTCGTCGACCGCGAGCGCGACCGGATGGCGTTCCGGGTGGCGTCGTACTGGGACCTCGAGGGCACCTTCGACGCCGGCGCCGACCACGAGCAGCGGATGTTCCCGGCGAAGCTGCACTCCGTCGACGGCGTCCGGGTGGCCCGCGGCTCGGACTTCCTCGACGACGGCGCGCTGAAGCCGACCGCCCAGGTCGTGCACCTCAACCAGGCGCGGGCCGAGGCGCTCGTCGAGGCCCTGCGCGACACCGACGTTCGCGGTCCGGTCGGTGGAGTCCAAGCCGTACACCCGCTCGCCGTACGCGCCGTTCCGCACGACCACGATGCAGCAGGAGGCCAGCCGCAAGCTCGGCTTCAGCGCCTCGCGCGACGATGTCGGTCGCGCAGCGGCTGTACGAGAACGGCCACATCACCTACATGCGCACCGACTCGACCACGTTGTCCGACACCGCCCTGACGGCGGCGCGCGACCAGGCGCGCGAGCTGTACGGCGCGGAGTACCTGCCCGACTCGCCGCGCACCTACGCCAACAAGGTGAAGAACGCCCAGGAGGCCCACGAGGCGATCCGGCCCGCCGGTGACTCCTTCCGCACGCCGGCCCAGACCGGCCTGTCCGGCGACGAGTTCCGCCTCTACGAGCTGATCTGGATGCGCACGATCGCCTCGCAGATGAAGGACGCCAAGGGCAACACGGTGACGATCCGCCTCGGCGGTCCGTGCGAGCCGACCGAAGCCGGCGAGGACGTGGTCTTCTCCGCGAGCGGCCGCACGATCACCTTCCACGGCTTCCTCAAGGCCTACGTCGAGAGCACCGACGACGCCGACGCCGCCCGCGACGACCAGGAGACCCGGCTGCCGAACCTCGCCGAGGGCGCTCGCGGTCAGCGCGGCCGACCCTGCGGGCGAGCGGTCACGAGACCAAGCCGCCGGCCCGCTACACCGAGGCGTCGCTGATCACGAGCTGGAGAAGCGCGAGATCGGCCGGCCGTCGACGTACGCCTCGATCATCGGCACGATCCTCAACCGCGGCTACGTCTACAAGAAGGGCACGGCGCTGGTGCCCGGCCTGGCTGGCGTTCTCGGTGATCCGGCTGCTCGAGCGAGCACTTCGCGCGGCTGGTGTCCTATGAGTTCACCGCGCGGATGGAGGACGTGCTCGACGAGATCGCCGAGCGGCCGCAAGGACCTGCAGACCGAGCTCGCCGAGTTCTACTTCGGCAGCGGCGACGTCGAGGGCCTCAAGAAGCTGGTGACCGAGCTCGGCGAGATCGACGCCAAGGAGCTGGCCACCTTCCCGGTGCTCGGGCCGGATGGCGACCCGAGCGGGATCGACCTGCGGGTCGGGCGCTACGGACCCTACGTCGAGGACACCACCGCCGAGGACGCGACGACGAGCGCCACGCGGCCGAACGTGCCCGAGGACCTGCCGCCCGACGAGCTCACCGAGGAGAAGGCCCGCGAGCTGCTGGCCAACCCGGCCGGCGCGGAGAAGGAGCTCGGCACCGACCCGGAGACGGGCCTGCCAGATCGTGGCGAAGAACGGCCGCTACGGGCCCTACGTCACCGAGGTGCTTGCCCGAGGACGCGCCCAAGAAGCAGCAGGCCGCGCACCGGGCTCGCTGTTCAAGGACATGTCGCTGGACACGATCACCCTCGAGCAGGCGCTCCGGCTGCTGTCGCTGCCGCGCGTGGTCGGCGCCGACCCGGAGAGCGGTGAGGAGATCACCGCCCAGAACGGCCGCTACGGGCCGTACCTGAAGAAGGGCACCGACTCCCGCTCGCTGGAGACCGAGCAGCAGCTGTTCGACATCACCCTCGAGCAGGCGCTCGCGATCTACGCCCAGCCCAAGACCCGCGGGCGTCAGGCCGCGGCGCCGCCGCTCAAGGAGCTCGGCGACGATCCCGTCTCCGGCAAGCCGGTGGTCGTCAAGGCCGGCCGCTTCGGCGAGTACGTCACCGACGGTGAGTACAACGCGACGCTGCGCAAGGACGACACGGTCGAGGAGATCACCCTCGAGCGCGCCGCCGAGCTGCTCGCCGAACGCCGGGCCAAGGGCCCGGCGAAGAAGGCTGCGAAGCGGGGCGCCAAGAAGACCACCGCCAAGAAGACGGCGAAGAAGGCGGCCAAGAAGACCGCCGCCAAGAAGTCCTGAGCCACACTGCGCTGTAACGCGGGGTTAGTGACGCTGAACAAGTCGAAGACGGCACACCAGGCGACCAGGACACCGCGTTACAGCGGATCCCGGACTGCTGGTGTCCGTGCGCACGTCTAGGGTGTGCACGTGGTTGCGGCAGGCTCCAGCACTGGTGTGTACGCCGACACCGGCCTGTTCCTCTGCTTCGAGGGCGGCGAGGGCGCCGGCAAGTCGACCCAGGCCGCGCTGCTCAACGACTGGCTCGTCGCCCGCGGCCACGACGTGCTGCTCACCTTCGAGCCGGGCGACACTCACGTCGGCGCGCGACATCCGCCGGATCGTGCTCGATCCCGCGACCGGACACCTCGCCGACCGCACCGAGGCGCTGCTCTACGCCGCGGACAAGGCCGAGCACGTCGAGAAGGTCGTGCCGCCCGGCGCTGGCGCAGGGCACGGCCGTGATCACCGACCGGTACGTCGACAGCTCGCTGGCCTATCAGGGCACCGGCCGCAGCATCGACGTCGCCGAGCTCGAGCACGTGCTCCGCTGGGCCACCGGCGACCTGCGCCCGCACCTCACCGTGCTGCTCGACGTGGAGCCGACCGCGGGCCTGGCCCGGTTCGAGGAGCGCGACCGGATCGAGGCGGAGTCGCTGGACTTCCACGAGCGCGCGCGGCAGACGGCTACCTCGCGCTCGCGGCGGCCAACCCCGAGCACTACCTGGTGCTCGATGCGCGTGCCGAGCGCGACGAGCTGGCCGGCCCGGATCCGCGTCCGGGTCGAAGGGCTGTTGTCGTGACCGCCGTCTGGGACGACCTCGTCGGGCCAGGCGCCGGTGGTCGCCCGGCTGCAGCAGGCCGTCGCCGGGGACATGACGCACGCCTGGTTGTTCACCGGGCCGCCGGGGTCCGGGCGGTCCAATGCGGCGATCGCCTTCGCCGCCGGCCTCCAGTGCGAGCGCGGCGGGTGCGGCGAGTGCCATTCCTGCCACAGCGTGGCGATCGGGTCGCACCCCGACGTCCGGGTCACCCGCACGGAGAAGCTCTCCATCGGCGTCGACGACGTGCGCGAGCTGGTGCGCACCTCCGCGCTGGCGCCGGTCGGCCAGCGTTATCAGGTGATGGTGATCGAGGACGCCGACCGGCTCACCGAGCACGCCGCGAACGCCCTGCTCAAGGCCATCGAGGAGCCGAACGCCCGCACGATCTGGCTGCTCTGCGCGCCGACGGTCGAGGACGTCCTCCCCACGATCCGGTCACGCACCCGGCTCGTGGTGCTCGCGACCCCGAGCACGGCGGAGGTGGCCGAGTTCCTGAGGGTCCGCGACGGGGTGCCCGAGGAGGTGGCGCTGCACGCCGCTCGCGCCAGCCAGGGCCACATCGGCCGCGCCCGGGCACTCGCCCGCGACGAGGAGACTCGCGAGCGTCGCCGCCAGGTGGTCCAGATCCCGGCCGGCCTGACCTCGCTGGGCGCGTGCATGCATGCTGCTGCGCGGCTCCACGACGTCGCCAAGGAGGAGGCCGAGGCCCTGACCGGCGCGCACGACGCGCGCGAGAAGGAGGACCTCGACCGGGCGTACGGCGTGGTCGAGCGTGGTCGTCGGCCGCGCGAGTACGCCCCGGCGCTGCGCGACCTCGAGCGCTCCCAGAAGACCCGGGCGAAGCGGCGCCACCTCGACGTGGTCGACCGTGGCCTGATGGACCTCGTCTCGGTCTACCGCGACGCGCTCACGCTGCAGCTCGGCGCGGGCTCGGAGATGGTCAACGAGGAGATCCGCCGCGACGTGGAGCGACTCGCGCAGGCGACCACACCCGAAGCGAACCTCCGCCGCATCGATGCCGTCTTCGAGGCGCGCGAGCAGATGCTCGAGTTCAACGTCCCGCCGATGCTCGCGCTGGAAGCCCTCATGGTCGCGTTGCGCCTCCCCGAGAGCTGAGGCTCACCGACCTACGCTGCGGTCATGGCGGTGGCGCGGACTCGACGGGCGCGCGCCGCCCGCCGGCGCAAGCGCCGCATGGACGCGGTCGAGCACGACCTGACTGCCGAGCAGTGGGCACTGCTGCAGCAGCTCTGGGACGGGTGCGCCTACTGTCGAGGCACGGATCGTCCCGTCCAGCGCGACTGCGTGCTGCCGATCTCGCGCGGCGGCCGCTACACCTTGGGCAACGTGGTCCCTGCGTGCGCGTCGTGCAACGCGAGCAAGTGCAACGACGAGGTCACCGCGTGGCTGCGCCGCAAGGGTCTCGACGAGCGAGCCTTCCTCGAGCGTCACGTGGAGATCGGGGCGGCGCTCGCCCGGATCGCTCCACAGGACGCCGACGGAGCGCCGCTGAGCTGGGCGGACCACCTAGGCTCTGACCATGTCCTACCCCCCTGAGCCACCCGCCGAGTCGCCCAGCGATCCGGGCCCGGGTGCGCCGGCGAGCCGCGGCCGCACCTGGTTGATCGTCGCGCTCGTGGGCGTCGTCGTGGTCGCGGTGGGGCTCGCAGCGCTCTTCGCGTCGACCCGGGGCGACGACACGACGGTGACGGTGGACGAGCCCACCGCCTCGGCGACCGCACCCTCGGCGAGTCCGAGTGAGACCGTGCCGGACACGGACCCCCAGCTGGCGCGCTTCTACGGCCAGAAGCTCTCCTGGCACGACTGCAACCGCGACCAGTGCGGCAAGCTCACGGTCCCGCTCGACTACGCGGCCCCCGACGGACCGACGATCCAGCTCGCGGTCCTCAAGGTGCCGGCGCAGGGCCATCGCATCGGGTCCCTGGTCGTGAACCCCGGCGGTCCCGGTGGCTCCGGGGTGAGCTACGCCGCGGCCGGGTCCCTCCAGTTCGGCACCACGCTGTCCAACGCGTACGACATCGTCGGGTTCGACCCCCGAGGCGTTGGCCAGAGTGACCCCCTGCAGTGCGTCGACACGACGCAGCTCGACAACCTGCTCGCCTTCGATCCCGACCCGGACACGCGTGCCGAGCGCAACGAGATGGACCGGCTGCTCCACGGCTTCGGCCAGGGCTGCCTCGACCACAGCGGCGATCTCCCGCGCCACATGTCCACCCAGGAGGTCGCCCGCGACATGGACATCCTGCGTGCTGCGCTCGGTGAGGCGAAGCTCGACTACCTCGGGGCGTCGTACGGCACGTTCATCGGCGCGACCTACGCCGACCTCTTCCCCGGGCACGTCGGCCGGTTCGTCCTCGACGGCGCGATCGATCCGTCGCTGTCGAACGAGCAGCTCTCGCTGCAGCAGGCGCACGGCTTCGAGACGGCGCTGCGTGCCTACGTGCAGGACTGCGTCGACCAGGGCAGCTGCTTCCTCGGCAAGAGCGTCGACGAGGGGGTCCTGGCGATCCAGACGTTCCTGCTCGGTCTCGACGCAGCACCCGCTGCCGACCGGGGAGAGCCGCCAGCTCACCGAGGGCCTGGGGATGTTGGGCATCTGGATGCCGCTCTACGTCAAGGAGTACTGGCCGCAGCTGTCGCAGGGCCTCCGGCAGGCGATGCAGAACGGCTCCGGATCGGCCCTGCTCGGGCTGGCCGACCTCTACACCTCGCGTGGGCCGTCGGGCTACAGCGACAACTCGATGGAGGCGCTGTACGCCGTCAACTGCCTCGATCACGACGACTACATCCCGACCTCTCAGGTGCCTGCGCACTTCGCGGAGTTCGAGAAGGCCTCGCCGACCTTCGGCCGGGCCTTCGCGTTCGGACTCTCGACCTGCTCGGACTGGCCGGTCCAGAGTGGCCAGCACAGCGTGGCGCTACACGCGGTGGGCGCCCCGCCGATCGTGGTGGTCGGCACCACCCGCGACCCGGCGACCCCGCTCGGTGGGCCGCAGGCGCTCGCCGACCAGCTCGACTCCGGCACCCTGATCACCCGCGACGGAGACGGTCACACCGGATTCCAGCGCGGCAACCGGTGCGTCGACGACGCTGTCGAGCAGTGGCTGGTGAAGGGCACCGTGCCCAAGCCCGACCTGCACTGCTGACCGGCTCGCTCCCGGTTTCTCCCCCCGGACGAGCCGCCCCT
Source organism: uncultured Actinomycetota bacterium (assembly GCA_963731485.1). Lineage (GTDB taxonomy): Bacteria > Actinomycetota > Actinomycetes > Propionibacteriales > Nocardioidaceae > Marmoricola. The sequence goes on along the minus strand of CAVSVQ010000004.1, from coordinate 395,951 downwards.
ATACTCGTCCGGCGTGCCCGGCTGCATCGGCCGGGCACGTGCGCCGCCTTAGCTCAGTCGGTAGAGCGATTCACTCGTAATGAATAGGTCGTCGGTTCGATTCCGACAGGCGGCTCCGACCACAGGTCCGAGTCACGTTGACAAATGACGGCGACGACCTGGGCGTTGCTCGTGTCAAGAACACTGGTGTTGGCCGTGCGGCGTCCCGGCCGCGTCTCACTCACCCTGTCCGAAGGGGCCGACGCCGCTGCGACGCTCTCGAGCGCGCCGTCTGTACGCGCTCTCTGATCGGCACGTCCGGCGACGCACCCGGAGCTGCACGGCTCGACCCCCCGGGTCACCGCTCGCCAGGGTGTTGCCCTGGCGCGGGCGCGCCGACTCTCGCCGGAGGCTGGTCGTCAAGACATCGAGCCGACCAACGGTGGAAGACGGTGAGGACATGACGGACGCAGCAACGACGACCGGACCTGTGGATAGTGCGAGCGAGCCGCGTCACGGCCTGACCGGGCAGACGGTCGTGGTGATCGGCGGAAGCTCCGGGATCGGTCTGGCGGCCGCTCGACAGGCTCGCGCATCCGACGCGCGGGTGCTCCTGACTGGCCGCCATCGTGACCGGCTGGAACAGGCGAGCAGCGATGTGGGTGCCGTCGGCACGGCCATCATGGACCTCGCTGACGCCGACGGACCGGAGCGGCTCTTCGACGGGCTGGATGCTCGAGTCGATCATGTGCTCGTCACCGGTGGCGGCCCGGTCTACGGTCCGATTGCCGAGCTGGACCTCGACCAGGCGTGGCGCGTTCTCGACGAGCACGTCCTCGGCGCGTTGCGGGTCGCGCGGGCGGCAACGGGCCGGGTCAGACCAGGTGGTTCGCTGACCTTCGTCACGGGCGCCGATGCGCGCCGTCCCCCCACGGGTCAGGTCGTGGCGGCGGTCCTGGCGGCGGCGCTCCCGGCAATCACCGCGAACGTGGCCGTCGAGCTGGCGCCGATCAGGGTCAACGCGGTCGCCGCCGGGTTCGTCGACACGCCGCTGTCGGCACGGATCCTCGGTCCCGACCTGGACAGCCGCCGCGAGGAGCTGCGCTCGACGCTGCCGATCCGGCGGGTCGTCGGTCCGGCGGACGTGGCGGCCATGGTGCTCCACCTGATGACGAACTCGGCCGTGACCGGTGCGACGTACGACGTCGACGGCGGACAGCAACTGCTGCCGGAGTAGGGACGTGAGGAGCCACCTTCGCCGGTCTGATCGCTTCCGGGGCAGTCCGCGCAGCAGCGGAGACCCCCACCGCGACCGTGACTGGCTGCGCGACGTGATCCTCGGAGGACAAGACGGGCTGGTCAACATCCTCGGGATCATCCTGGGCGTCATCGCCGGCGGCGGAAGCGACGCCGTGCTGCTGGCGGCCGGCTTCGCGGCCGCGATCACCGAGTCCATCTCCATGGGCGCAGTGGGCTACACCTCGACGGTCGCCGACCGGGACTTCTACGACGCCCAGCAGGCGAAGGAACGGGAGGCGATCGTCGACAACGGTGCGCTGAAGCGTCGAGAGATCACCGAGGTGTTCCGGAGCAAGGGGCTCTCCGGTGACCTGCTCGATCGAGTCGTCTCGACGATCACCGCGGACCCGGAGACCTGGGTCGACACGATCATGAGCGAGGAGCGGCACTCCTCACCCGTCTCCTCGATGGACATCCTGGCGAGGTCGGTCGTGATCACCCTCGCGACGCTGGCCGGACACCTGATCCCCCTGCTGCCGTTCCTGCTGTTGCCGAGGACCGAGGCGCTCGTCGTCGGCCTCGCGCTCAGCGCGGTCGCGTTGTTCGCTGTCGGCGCCTACCAGGCCGTGACTCGGGTCGGTTCCTGGTGGGCGGTGGGGCCGAGGATGGTCGCCATCGGCCTGGGTGCCGCCGGCGTCGGGTTCGCGATCGGGATGCTGTTCCATGCCGCTGGTGGTTGACGCGGTCCGGTGGCGAGCCGAGGCTGGTGCACCCGACTCGATCGAGGTCGCCGGTCACCGTCGCAGCAGTCGCGTCTCGCTCACTGGTGCAGGAGCTGCTCGATGATGCTGCGCGCGGGCGCGTCCTGGGCCGACTCGTAGGACGCACCGGCCCACAGGTTGATGAAGTTCCAGTCGCCCGCTTCCGCGGCCGCGCGGCGGATCGGGCTGGTCAGGTGGTGAACCGCCGGATACCCCGCTGGCGCCTGTGCGTCGAACCGGGCGATGAACTCGTTCCGCACGCCCCGCGCGAGCCGTCCGGAGAAGGCTCGCGTGAGGACGGTCTCCGTCCCCGCCAGGGCGGCGAGCCCATCCCGATAGGCCCGAGACGTCCCGCTCTCGTCCGCCCGTAGCAGCAGACTTCCGACCACTCCGGCCTCAGCACCCGATGCGAGCACTCCGTGGAGCGTTTCAGGTGATCCGACGCCTCCGCCCGCCCAGATCGGCAGGTCGGACGCTGCTCGGATCCGGGTCACGAGCTCGGTCAGCGTGACCTCGTCGGGTGCTCGTTCGGGGCGGGTGGTCGCGCTGTGCCCACCGGCAAGAAGCCCTTGCACCACGAGCAGATCGACACCCGCGTCCTGAGCCTCCTCGGCTTCTCGTGCAGTCGTGACCGTCTGCGCGGTGACGCTGCCGGTTCTCTTCAGCCTCGCGATCACCGATCGCGGCGGGATCGCAAAGGTGAAGCTGACGACGGGGACCGGGTCGGCAACGAGAAGGTCGACCTTCTCCTCCCAGCTGTCGGAGTCCTCCACCGGCTGCACCGTCTCGAGCTGCACGCCGTACCTCGCTGCCACCGGAGCAACGGCCGCTGCGTACCGCTCGAAGGCGCGACGGTCCACGGGGAACGGTGCCGGCGCGAACACGTTGACCCCGAACACCTGCGTCCGCGAGCGCACGGCCGAGATCTGCGCCGCCAGCGCCTCGCCCGACTTGTACCCTCCCGCGAGGAACCCGACGGCCCCGGCCGCGGCGACGGCCTCCACCAGCTCCGGGGTGCTCGGACCGCCGGCCATCGGCGCTCCGACAACCGGCGCGGTCGCGCCCAGGATCTCGAACATGTGCGTCACGTGACCACCTCCGTCGGGCTCCGGCGCCCGGACCTTCCGGGATCATCGTGGTTCACAGAGCCGGCAGGCGCGCCCGTGACATACCCGGGGAGACCCACTGGTGCCGCGATCGGTCAGGTGTGGCGAGTCCGAGCTCTCGTCAAGGCAGGGGCCCCAGCGTATGATCGTCAGCCCCAGTGCGGGTTCCCGGCACTGTTCATGGGCGGAACAGCCGGCGTCATCGTTCACCAGGCGATTCCAAGCATCCCCCTGGGGCTCGCGTTCAGCTGTCTGCTCCCTGCTGTCCTGGGATCACTGGCAGCTGCGCCCATCTCGATGGTGTTGTTGGCTGCGTTCCTGACCCGTGTCGGTGCGCTCGAGACCGCGCCCGTACTCATCTCCGTGGTCACGACCTTCCTCGGCGTCGAAGGACTGAGGCACGTGGTGAGTCGCGACCGAGGTACTCGCGGCACTGCTGGTCCGCTCCGCTCCGCCGAGATCTGAACCTGGACCCAGGCACGCGGCCACCCCGCCTGGCTGCGCCGAGAAGCACCTGGACAGGTCCGCCTCGCCGGGGGTGCCCGTGGGTCCGCAGACCCTGGTGGGTGCCGGCCCGGGAGCTTCAAGGGCGCGAAGGCGTCGGGTGCGACGGCAGGGTCGACGTAGTACATCCCCACCACCCAGTGAAGGAGGCCAGCGATGGCTATCTCAGAAGCAGGACGTCCACGACACGAGCGCGGAGCGGTCGGCACCCGACCGACCTACCTGGCTCGGCCGCCGAGTGACGGCACACCCGGTCACCGTCGAACGGTCGCGATCGCGAGTGGCTCGAACCTGGTCCTCGGACTGTGGCTCATCGTTGCGCCCTTCGCCCTCGGCTACTCGAACCTCGGTCGGGCGCTGTGGGACGACGTCGTCATCGGTGTCGCAGTCGCCGTGTTTGCGGGGATCCGCGTCACGGGCGGCGGATACCGGATGCCCTCGCTCTCGTGGATGAACGCCGCCATCGGTGCGTGGCTCGCTTGCGCACCGTGGATCCTGAACTACTCCAGCAAGGGCTCGGCCGCTGCGAACGACCTCACGGTGGGGCTGATCGTCCTCACCCTGGGTGCCGTGAGTGCTGCCACGAGCGGGGCCGATCGCGATCGCTGGTGACGTCTCGCACCCCGATGCGGCACTGGGTACGCCCGGTGCCGCGCGGGGGGTTTCGTGCATGTCCCCCGGCGGTCCGCCCGGTGGACCCCTCGGTCCCGGTCGTCCGGTCCCGGGCGGCACCGACCCTGATCCACGTCGGCCGGTGAGCGCTGGCTGCCGCCCGCATCGATCGGGTGCGACCCGTTCCCCAACGGCGTGTGCTGCGCCATGATGGCGTCCTCGAGACACCGACGTGGGGCAGGTGGTCGTGATGGGCGGAGTCCTGTCGATCAACAGGTTCCTGCGCGAGGGCCGGCCGCCCGATGCTCGCCACGTCGTCGTGTGCGCGGGGGACAGCATCACCCAGGGCGTGTCCAGCGGTGACTGGATCGGCCGCCTGCACGACGAGCTCGGCCGACGGGGCTACGTGTTCGTGAATGCGGGCTGGAGCGGCTACCTCTCGTGCACCCTGCTGCGCGAGCTCGACAGCGTGATCGCGTGCCGTCCGGACGTGGTCACCGTGATGATCGGGACCAACGACGTGATGGCGACGACCGACGATGCCTGGCGGAGCTCCTACCGCCGGCAGGAGCCGCCGGACGCCGTCAGCCTCGAGACCTACCGCCGGTGGCTCGACCAGATCGTCTGCCGGCTGCGCACCGAGACCTCGGCCCGGGTGGCGCTCATCGAGATCCCGCCGATCAGCGAGCAGGTTGACAGCGCCTTCAACCAGCGGGTCGACTCGTTCAACGAAGTGGTCCACGAGGTGGCGAGGGAGTACGACGCACCCGTGCTGCCGCTCAATGTTCGCCTCTCGGAGCTGATCGTGCAGTCCTCGACCGCGGCGCCCTTCGACGGGACCGTTCGCGAGATCCGGTCCGCGCTGTTCCAGCGGCTGGTGCTGCGGCGGCGCTGGGACCGCATCTCGGCCCGCGCCGGCCGGGTCGTGCTCACCGACAACATCCACCTGAACGACCGAGCCGCCGCCGAGCTGGCTGCGCTGGTCCAGCCGTTCGTCGAGCAGGCCTGAACAACGGCTCGCGAACGCAAGCAGACCGCTACCGTCAGCCCATGAGTGGTCCCGGTCGCCGGCCGCGCGGCCCGTTCGGGCGGCTCCGTCGTGGCGCCCTCCCGGCAGCGGCCGCAAGCGTGGTGGTGCTGTTCCCCGCCACGGTCGACCCCGCGGCAGGCGCTCGGGCGCCCGAGCTGTCCACGACGTGCACGGTGGAGCAGGTCGTCGCGAGCTGGCCGCTCCGGCGCGTCGCCGCGCAGACGCTGGTGGTGCCGGTCGACGAGCGCCACGTCGGCCGGGTCGCGACCCAGGTCGCGGACGGCGTCGGCGGAGTGCTGCTCTTCGGCAGCAGGGCGCCGGCCGACCTGGATGCGAACCTGGCCCGGCTCCTGCGCAAGGCGCCCGACGGCATCGTTCCGGTCGTGATGGCCGACGAGGAGGGTGGCTCGGTCCAGCGGATGGCCAACCTCGTGGGCTCGATGCCGTCGGCCCGGCGGATGGCCAGGACTATGACGGCCGCCGAGGTACGGGTGCTCGCGCGCCGGGTCGGCGAGCGGATGGCCGCGCACCACGTCACCATGAACCTTGCGCCGGTCCTCGACCTCGACGACCGGCCCGGGCCGAGCACGACCAATCCGGACGGCACCCGGTCGTTCAGTCGGCACCGGTCGGTCACGACCGCCTACGGACTCGCCTTCGCCAAGGGGATGCGAGCCGGTGGTGTCCTGCCGGTGGTGAAGCACTTCCCGGGCCTGGGGCAGGCCTCGGCCAACCCGGACGTCTCGCCGGCCTGGACCCGGCCGTGGGCCGTGCTCCAGCGCAAGGGCCTGCGACCGTTCCAGGCGGCCGTGGCCGCGGGTCTTCCCGCAGTCATGGTCGAGACCGCCCGGGTGCCCGGCTTGGGCCGGGTCCCGGCGACCCTCTCGAAGCGCGTCGTGCACGGCGTGCTGCGCGGGCGGCTCGGCTTCGACGGCCTCGTGGTCACCGACTCGCTGTCGGCGGGAGCGATCCGCGCTGCCGGGTTCTCGGTACGCCGCGCAGCCGTTCGTGCCCTCGAGGTCGGGGCCGATCTCCTGCTGTTCAACGCGACCCCGGCCGCTGTCAACGCCACCACCGACCACGTGGTGCACGCGATCGTCCGCGCGGTCCGTGCCGGCGACCTGCCGCGGGAGCGGGTGCGCGAGGCGGCGGTGCACGTGCTGGTGGCGAAGGGTGCGCCCGTCTGCGGTTGAGTGATCCGGCGTGTATTCGACCGGCGCGCGCCCGCTACCGTCGGCCCATGCCCGAGCTCCTGGACCCACCCCGCGATCCCCACGCCGACGGACCGACGCCCGGTCCGTTCTCGGCCCTGCTCGGATTCCGCTACGTCAGCGTCGACGAGGCCGAGGCCGTCGTGGAGGCCGACCCCGGGCCGGAGCACTGCAACGGCGGTGGCATCGTGCACGGCGGCTTCCTCGCCTCGATCCTCGACACGACGACCGGCTGGGCGGTCCACGCCCGCGTGCCGGACGGCACGGCGGCGCCGCACGTGCACCTCACCGTGCAGTACGTCCGGGCCGCGGTGCCCGGGGTGACTCTGGTCTGCCGCGGCCGGTGCGTCGCGGTCGGCGGCCGGATCGGTTCCACGGAGGCCGAGCTGACCCAGGACGGCGTCGTGGTCGCCCGTGCCGTCGGCACCCACGCGGTCCTGGCGTAGGACCCGCCGTGACCGATCGCCGCGAGGCCGTACGCCGCGCCTGGACCCTGCTCGAGCCGGTGCACGCGGTCACCTACTTCTCCGCCGAGCCGCTGGCCGAGCTGCGGGCGGCGGGGTACCGGGGCTTCTGGATGGGCTACTTCGCCGGCCGCGCCGCGCCGCTGGGCCCGGTCGGACCCGACGTCGTGCGGGCGCTGTTCTACAACTTCTCGCCCGAGCGGGTCGAGCGTGCGCTGCCGTCGGCGTGGGAGCTCGCAGAACCCGGGGCCGCCCTCGCCGCGCGGCTGACCGGCTCGGTCGCCGCCCTCCGGCGCCAGCTCGGGCCGCTCGCGGATGCCGAGGATCTGCTCCGGGCGAGTGCGTTGGTGTGGCGCGCAGCCGCCTCGGCCCCGGTCGAGGGTCGCGCGCTGTTCGCCGCCAACCGGGCCCTGGATCCCCCGGAGGAGCCGCTCGCCCTGCTCTGGCATGCGGCCACCTTGCTCCGCGAGCACCGCGGGGACGGGCACGTCGCGACCCTGATGGCGCTCGGCATCGGGGGCCGCGACTCGCACGTGTTCCACGCGCTCGCGAACGGCACCCCACGCCAGGTCTACGAGCTGGCCCGCGACTTCGACGACGAGGAGTGGAGCCGCCGCGTCGGGCACCTGCAGCGCCGCGGTCTGTGCACACCGACCGGGCTGACCGACGAGGGCCGGCGGCTCCGGTCCGAGATCGAGGCCCGGACCGACGCGCTCGCCGCGACGGCGTACGAGGAGCTCGACGACGCCGAGCTCACCGAGCTCCTCGAGCTGCTCCGTCCGCTCGCGGCCGCCGTAGTGGCCGGTGGCGACCTGCCGCTGGACTCGCCGATGGGGCTCGACCTGCGGGACCTGCTCGACCGTTGAGGCCGGGGTCGCTGCCGGTCAGCCCGGGATGGACGGTGCCGGTCCGGTGCTTTCGCGGACGACCAGCGAGACCGGCAGCAGCCGCGACTGCGGCGCACGCCCCTCGAGGACGTCGACGAGCATGCCGGCGGCCGACCGGCCCTTCGCGCTCACGTCCTGCTGGACCGTGGTGAGGCTCGGGCGGCTGGTCGAGGCGAGCGGGCTGTCGTCGTACCCGACCACCGACAGGTCGTCGGGAACCCTGCGCCCGAGCTCCTCGGCGACCCGGACCACGGCGTTCGCGAACACGTCGGAGAAGCACACGACGCCGGTGATGCGCGGATCGGCGAGCAGCTCGCGGGCGGCTGCGTACGCGGCGTCCCGGGGCTCGTAGGGGGAGCGCACGACGACCGGGTCGACGCCCTCCTCGGCGAGCGTGTCCAGCCATCCCGCCATCCGTTCCCGCGACGGGTAGCTCTCCGACGGAGTCAGCGTGCCGTCCGGCGCGCGCGTGCCGAGGGCGAGGATGCCGATCCGGCGGTGCCCGAGATCGAGCAGGTGACGAGCGCCCTGGTGGCCGCCGTCGCGGTCGTCGACCCGGATGCCGGGGACGTCGGTGCCGAGGTCCTGGTCGACCGCCACGACCGGCAGCGCCCGGCGGCTGAGCCACTCGACCCCGGCGGACTGCGGCTCGCAGGTGTAGACGAGGGCGGCGTCGATGGCGACGTCGCGCGCGGGCACGAAGGTCTCGTCGGGCGGCGGCGTGAGCACGGTGAGGGCCAGGCCCCGTCGGACCAGCTCGTCGGCGACGGCACCGACGAACTCGGCGGACACCTGGTCCTCGAACGCCTCGCCGAGCGCGCCGTTGAGCAGCAGCCCGACCGAGCCGACCCGGCCGCGTGCGAGCGCCCGAGCTGCCGGATCCGGGCCGACGTACCCGAGCGTCTTCGCGGCGGCGAGGATGCGGTCACGCAGCGCGGCGGAGAGCTGGTCGGGGCGCGAGAACGCGTTCGACACGGTCATCCGGCTGACGCCGACCTGATCCGCGATCGACTGCAGGGTCACCTTCCCCATGGACCACCTGTATCACTCGACGCTGCGCGGTGGCTCACCGGCACACTGCTGCGCCGATGCTCCGGGCCGTGCTCCGCTCGCGTCGCGGCGCGGGCTCGAGCGCAGCGGCGACCTGGTGCAGCCGGGCGGCCACGAACAGCCGGGTCCGGGCTGCGCGGGGGCGGCGCTCGGTCGGGACGATGACCGGGGCGTCGGGCCGGGCGCTGTTGTCCACCAGCCCTCCGTTCCGGACGGTCAGGAAGGCGGTGGTGATCTGGTCGAGCATCGGTTTCTCCTCTCGCTTTACCGATAAAGTAACCAGGGCCTTCTATACCGGTCAAGTCGTTTCGGGCGACGTCCGGCAACCACTGGCTCGCCGCCGCCGATCCGGGTCAGATGTCGTGATGTCTTCGGGCGCTCCGCTCTCGGCCGGGCCTGCTCGGCGGCCGCCTGCGTAACGCCCGGCTGCCGCGGTCGTTGGAGCGGTAGGCGCAGCTGTCACGGGACGGGAGACGGGTCGCCTCCGACGCTATTGGGAGACACAGGTCATGAAGAAGCTCGCACTACTCTGCATCGCGGCACTGGGGTCCGCGCTGCTCGTCCTCGGCACTGCGCCGAGCGCGTCGGCGTATCCGGAGGTCACCTGCGACGTGACGGTCGACCGTCAGGTCCTCAACCCCGGAGACACCTTCACGGCCACCGGCACGGCCAAGGCCATCGACAACTCGGGCAACGTCGTCGATCCCTCCAACATCCACTGGACCTTCGCCTGGCACGGCCTCACCAAGGTCCGCACCGGCTCGCCCGTGCAGGCCAGCTTCACCGCCCCGTCGGTGACGCACACCCGCCACATCCCCCTGAAGGTGACGGCGACGGCGCCGCAGGGTCCGTGTGTGCACACCTTCGACATCACCGTGCTGGCCGCCACGGTCTCCGCGCCGGGCGGCGGCGGGCACCTGCCGAGCACCGGCGGCCCGGCGTTCTGGCTGCTCGTGGCCGCGCTCGCCCTGCTCCTCGCCGGCGGCGGCACCGTCGTGGTGGCGCGCAGGCGGCACTGATCGATATCCCGGAGGGGCCACGGTGCGTACGCGCCGTGGCCCTTCTGCATGTCACGGCCGCAGGCCCTTACGCGAAAAACTAGAACCGGTTATAGTTCTGCGCATGATTCTGGACCGGTTCAAGGTCGACGGCCAGGTTGCCGTCGTCACCGGCGCCGGCAGAGGCATCGGCGCCGGCTCGGCGGTGGCGCTCGCCGAGGCGGGCGCCGACGTGGTCATCTCCGCGCGGCACTCCGCGCAGCTCGCAGAGGTCGCGGAGCGGGTCGAGGCCACCGGTCGGCGGGCGCTCGTGGTCAAGGCCGACCTCTCGGACCTCGACCGGATCGGCGGCCTTGGCGCAGGCGGCGTACGACGAGTTCGGCCGGCTCGACATCGTGGTCAACAACGTCGGCGGCACCATCCCGAACGCGTTCCTCGACACCGACACCGGCGTACCTCGAGGAGGCGTTCCGCTGGAACGTCTCCACCGCGCACGCGCTCACCCGGGCCGCGGTCCCGCTGATGCTCGCCGGCGACGACCCGGGCGGCGTCGATCGTGAACATCTCCTCGGTGATGGGCCGGGTCTCCGGTCGTGGCTACCTCGCCTACGGCGTCGGCGAAGGCCGCGCTGACGCACTGGACCCGGCTCGCGTCGAAGGACCTGGCCCCGCTGATCCGGGTCAACGCGATCGGCGTCGGCTCGGTGATGACCAGTGCGCTGGACTACGTCGCCAGCGACGAGGCGGTGATGAGGGAGATGGCGGAGAAGACCACGATGCAGCGCGTCGGCGAGGTCGAGGACATCGCGGCGGCGGTGCGTCTACCTCGCCAGTCCCGCCAGCGCGTACCTCACCGGCAAGGTGATCGAGGCCGACGGCGGCCTGGACATCCCGAACCTCGACCTGCGGCTGCCCGACCTGGCGGCGGAGCCCCGGGGGCCGCGGTCGTGAACGGCGTGAAGCGGGTCGTCGCCTGGTCGACCGGCACCGTCGGCCGGCACGCGATCGCCGGCATCGACGCCCGGCCCGACCTCGAGCTGGTCGGGCTGTGGGTCTCCAACCCGGACAAGGTCGGGCAGGACGCCGGCCGGCTCGCGGGGCTCGACCGCGACCTCGGCGTGCTCGCCACCAACGACAAGCGACGCGCTGTACGCGCTCGAAGCCGGACGCGATCGTGCACACCGCGATGACCGACGACCGGATCTTCGAGGCGCTCGAGGACCTGCTGCGAGATCGTCGAGCACGGCATCAACGTGGTCTCCAGCGGCCCGGTGCTGCTCACCTTCCCCGACGGGCTCGGGCCTGGACTCCTACGTCGACCGGATCGACGCAGGCGGGCGTCGCGACCGGCGCGAGCCTGCACGTCAACGGCATCGACCCCGGCTTCGCCAACGACGTGCTGCCGCTGGCGATGACCAGCCTGTCCCAGCGCATCGACCTGGTCCGGGTCAGCGAGATCGCCGACTACTCGACGTACTACCAGCCGGTGGTGATGCGCGACATCTACGGCTTCGGCAGCCGATGGAGCAGGTGGCGATGCTCTGGCAGCCGGGCATCCTGACCACGGCCTGGGGCCCGGTCGTGCGGCACATCGCGGCCGGCCTCGACCTCGAGCTGGACCCCGAGCTGGAGGAGTACGTCGAGCGGGTGCCCTCCGAGGTCGACCTGAGCACCGCGAGCGTCGACATCGCGGCCGGCACGATGGGCGCGGTGCGGTTCGGGGTGATCGGCAAGGTCGACGGCACTGCGCGGGTCCAGCTCGAGCACGTCACCCGCACCGCGGTCGACCAGATGCCGCAGTGGCCGCAGCCGCCGGAGGGCGGCGGCTGCTACCGCGTCGAGATCGAGGGCGAGCCGATGATGACCGTCGACTTCGTCCACCACGGCGAGGACGGCGACCACAACGTCTCCGGGATGATCACGACCGCGATGCGCCTGGTCAACTCGGTGCACGCGGTGTGCGACGCGTCCCCGGAGGCTCGTCCTCGCCAAGGACCTGCCGCTGGTGACCGGCCGCGGGCTCGTGCGCCGGTGAGATCGCCGGCACTGTGATGATGGCCGCATGACCCAGGACGCCCTGGAATCGCCCAGGAGCAGCCCACGAGCGGCGAGACCGCCTCCCGGATCAGCGCCGACTCCGGTCTCGTCTGGACCGAGCCGGGCGCCTGGCCGGTCGCGCCCGGCGTGGTCCGGATCCCGCTGCCGCTGCCGATGGACGGGCTGCGCGCGGTCAACGTCTACGTGATGGAGACCGACGACGGGCTGGTGCTGGTCGACGGCGGCTGGGCGATCCCGGAGTCCCGCGCGCTGTTCGAGTCCTCGATGAGGCAGGCCGGTTACGCGCTGTCCGACATCCGCCGATTCCTGGTCACCCACATGCACCGCGACCACTACACGCAGGCCTACGTCGTGGGCCAGGAGGTGGGCGCCGAGGTCGCGCTCGGGCTCGGCGACAAGGCCTCGATGGACCTGATGTACGACGAGTCGGTGCTGCGCGACCCGAACCTCGAGCGTCTCGAGCTGCGCCGGCGCGGTGGAGCTCGCCGAGGGCTGGCGGGCGATGATGCCGGCTCGGAGCGGCCCTCGACTGGACACCTACGGGATGCCCGACGAGTGGCTCGACCGGGACCTGCTCGCTCGACCTCGGCGGCCGCACCGTCGACGCGATCTCGACCCCGGGGCACACCCAGGGCCACTACGTGTTCGCCGACCGCGAGCGCGGGCCTGCTGTTCGCGGGCGACCACGTGCTGCCCTCGATCACGCCGTCGATCGGCTTCGAGCCGCGCTGGGTCGAGCAGCCGCTGCGCGACTTCCTCGACTCGCTGGCCAAGGTGCGGGCGCTGCCGGACCTGCGCTGCTGCCGGCGCACGGGCCGGTCACCGCGAGCTCGCACGCGCGCATCGACGAGCTCGTCGACCACCACGCACGACCGGCCTGGAGCTGTGCCGGCAGGCGGTGGCGGGCGGCGCCCGCACGGCCTGGGAGGTCGCCGGGGAGCTCCCGTGGACCCGGCACAACCGGCGCCGCGACGAGCTCGGGCCGTTCGACGCGGTGCTGGCCGCGTTCGAGACCCTGGCCCACCTGGAGCTGCTCGCCCTGCAGGGCCGGGCTCGCACCGTACCGGTGGCCGACGGCGACGGCGCGGGAGTACTCGGCTGCCCGCGTGAGGCCGGTGGCCGCCGATCCTGGGCTAGATTGAGCCGCACACGACAGGGGAGCCCGCGGCAGCGATGCCGGCGGGCTGAGAGTGCGGAACAGCCGCAGACCCTTGAACCTGCTCCGGTTAGCACCGGCGAAGGAAGTCGAAGGAGACTCATGCGTACCCATCGTTCCACCGCAGCGCTGCTCGTGCACGCTCGTCGCTCGGCTCGGCGTCCGGGCTCGCCGCCTGCGGCAGCTCGGACGGCGGCAGCGCCGGCACGACCGGACTCGAAGGCCGGCACGGTGGTCACCATCGCCACCCACGACTCCTGGGCGATGTCGAAGGAGGTGATGGCCGAGTTCGAGCGGCAGACCGGCATCACCGTGAAGATCCAGCCGCACGGCGACGCCGGCGAGCTCGACCAACAAGCTGGTGCTCACCAAGGGCGACCCGATCGCCGACGGCGTCTTCGGCATCGACAACACCTTCGCCACCCGGGCGGTCGACGAGGGCGTGCTCGCAGCGCTACGACGCCCGCACCTGCCGGGCTCGGCGCGCGGCTTCGCGCTCCCCGGCGACGCGAGCGACGACCTGACTCCGATCGACTACGGCGACGTCTGCGTCAACATCGACGACACCTGGTTCGCGAAGCACCACCTCGCGCCGCCGAAGACGCTCGACGACCTGGCCAACCCGGCGTACCGGGACCTGCTGGTCACCCCGGGCGCCACCAGCTCCTCGCCGGGCCTCGCCTTCCTGGTGGCCACGATCGGCCAGCTACGGCGACGGCTGGAAGGACTACTGGCGCAAGCTCGTCGACAACGGCCTCAAGGTCGACGCGGGCTGGACCGACGCCTACGAGGTCGACTTCACCGCCGGCGGCGGCAACGGCGACCGGCCGATCGTGGTGTCCTACTCCTCCTCCCCGCCGTTCACGATCCCGAAGGGCGCGGACCGGCCGACCACGAGCGCGCTGCTGGACACCTGCTTCCGCCAGGTCGAGTACGCCGGCGTGCTCGACGGGTGCGGAGAACCCGAAGGGCGCGCAGAAGTTCATCGACTTCATGCTCGAGCAAGCAGTTCCAGGCCGCGCTGCCGGACAACATGTACGTCTACCCGGTGGACACCGTCGGTCGCGCTTCCGGCCGACTGGGCGACGCTGGGCGCCGACGTCGCCGCGACCCCGTCGAGGTCCCGGCCGCGGACATCACCGAGAACCGCTCCGAGTGGCTGCGGGACTGGCGCGACATCACCAGCCGGTGACCTGAGCCGGACCGAGCCCGTGCATCGGACGTCGATCTTGCCGACGACCGGCCGTCGTCACCGCGGCCCTCGCCGCGGTGCCGCTGGTCGTGCTGGCGGTGTTCTTCCTCTACCCGGTCGCCGGCATGGTGGCCCGCGGGTTCTGGCCGGACGGGCGCTTCGACCCCGGTGCGGTGCTGTCGGTGCTCGGCCGACCCCGGGTGCACCGGGTGCTGTGGTTCACGCTCTGGTCGGCCGGGCTCGCCACGTCGCTGTCCGTCGTGCTCGGGGTGCCGGCGGCGTACGTGCTGCACCGCCTGCGGTTCCCGGGCGTCGGGCTGCTGCGCGCCCTCGTCGTGCTCCCCTTCGTGCTGCCGACCGTGGTCGTCGGGGTGGCGTTCCGGCACCTGCTCGCGCCGTCCGGCCTGCTCGGCGGGCTGCACCTCGACGGCACCGCCGCGGCGATCGTGGCGGCACTGGTGTTCTTCAACGTCAGCGTGGTGGTGCGAACGGTCGGTGCCTTCTGGGAGGGCCTGGACCATCGCACGGAGGAGGCGGCCGCCGCGCTGGGCGCCGGCCCGGTGCGGGTCTTCGCGCACCGTGACGCTGCCCGCGCTGCTCCCCGGCGTGGTCTCGGCGGCGAGCGTGGTGTTCCTGTTCTGCTCGACCGCGTTCGGCGTGGTGCTCACGATGGGCGGGCTGCGCTACGCCAACGTCGAGACCGAGATCTACCTGCTCACCACCCAGGAGCTCGACCTCTCCGGCGCCGCGGCGCTGTCGGTCCTGCAGCTGCTGGTGATCGTGGCGCTGCTCGCCCTCTCCGCCCGCACCCGGCGCGCGCCGGCACCCGCCCGGCGACCGGTCGCGGGCCCGACGGCCGCGACGCGCGACGCGGCACTGCTCGCTGTGGACCGCCGCCGTGGTGCGTGCTTCCTGGTGACCCGCTCGCCTCGCTGCTGCTGCCTCGCTGCGCGACGGCGACGGCTGGGGGCTCGGCGCACTACCGCGCGCTCGAGGGCACGGGCCAGGACAACGCGCTCCTGGTGCCGGTGACGTCGGCGCTGTGGACCTCCTTGCGGATCGCGCGTGCTGGCCGCCGCGCTCGCGCTGGCCCTCGGCTGCGTGGTCGCGTACCTCGTGTCGCGTCGCCGCGCGGTCGCGCGCCGGTCGCCGGCGTCGGCGCAGTCTTCGACGGCGTCTTCATGCTGCCGCTCGGTGTCTCGGCGGTGACCCTCGGCTTCGGGTTCCTGATCACCCTCGACCATCCGCCGATCGACCTGCGCACCTCGCCGATGCTGATCCCGATCGCCCAGGCGATGGTGGCGCTGCCGCTGGTCGTGCGGACGGTCGCGCCGGTGCTGCGCTCGATCGACGAGCGCCAGCGCGAGGCGGCCGCGTCCCTGGGCGCCGGGCCGCTGCGGGTGCTGCTCGCCGTCGACCTGCCGGTTGCCTGGCGCGCCCTGCTCGCGGCCACCGGGTTCGCCTTCGCCGTCTCGCTGGGGGAGTTCGGGGCGACCAGCTTCCTGGCGCGCGACGACAACCCGACGCTGCCGGTGGTCATCTACCAGCTGATCAGCCATCCGGGTGAGGCGAACTTCGCGATGGCGATGGCCGCGTCCGTCGTCCTCGCGGCCGCCACCGCGGCCGTGATGCTGCTGGTCGAGCGGCTGCGGATCGGCTCCGTGGGAGCGTTCTGACATGGCGGCGACGGACCCGGCCTCCGGGTGCGCGGCCTCACGGTGCGCTTCGACGCCAGAGGCGGCGGTCGACGAGGTCGACCTCGACGTGCCGGCCGGTTCGGTCCCCGCGGTCCTCGGGCCGTCGGGATCCGGCAAGTCCACCCTGCTGCGGGCCGATCGCCGGGCTGGAGCGGCCCTGCCGCCGGCGTCGATCTCGTACGCCGGCGCGACCTCGCCCGAGTGCCGACGCACAAGCGCGGGTTCGCGCTGATGTTCCAGGACGGCCAGCTCTTCTCGCACCAGACCGTCGGCCGCAACGTCGGCTACCCGCTGCGGCTGCGGCGCCGGCCCGGGTCTCGACCCGCTCGAGCCTGGAGCAGCGGGTGGCCGAGCTGCTGGAGCTGGTCGGGCTGGCCGGATACGAGGACCGGATGCCGGCGACCCTGTCCGGCGGCGAGCGGCAGCGGGTCGCGCTGGCCCGGCTCGCTGGCGGTCGAACCCCGGATGCTGCTGCTCGACGAGCCGCTGAGCGCGCTGGACCGCGACCTGCGTGAGCGGCTGGCCGGTGAGCTGCACGACATCCTGCCGCCGCGCGGGCACCACGGCGCTGTTGGTCACCCACGACCAGGAGGAGGCGTTCGCGGTCGCCGACCGGATGGCCGTGCTGCGGGCCGGGCCGCCTCGTCCAGGCGGGCACCGCCGCCGAGGTGTGGCAGCGAGCCGGCGGACGCCTGGACGGCCCGGTTCCTCGGCTACGCCACCGTGCTCGACGGCGCCGGTGCCCTGGCGCTGCGGGAGTTGGTCGCCCCGGACGCAGGCTGGACCGAGGTGGCCCTGCGGCGCTCGGCGATCCGGCTCGACCCGTCCGGACCGCTGTCCGCGACGGTGGTGTCGGCGCGGGCCACGCCCGAGCAGCTCCGCCTCGAGCTCGACGTCGCCGGGGTCGGCAGGCTCGCGGGTGTGGCCGAGCCCGGTCAGGCCGTCGCGGTGGGAGACGCGGTCCGGGCGCGCGTCGTACCGGAGCGGTTGGCGGCGCTGCCGTCGAGCCGGTGAACACACCCCCAGGGTGCGCCGACCGGGCCCAGCGCCCGTGACGCGACGGCGGGCGCTTGGTCGGCACACCCTAGAATCGCCTCTTGTGAAGGCCACCGAGACCGCCCCGCAGCCCGTGGGACAGACGTCGGCCTTCCGGCCGGTCGGTGGCCTGCACCGGCGGGCGTACGCGATGCTGGTGGCGGTCGCGGCGATCATGGGAGCGCTGGCGATCATCTGCAGCCAGGCGCTCGAGTACCCGCTGCGCGACCCGGACGGCTTCCTCGGGCCGGCCTGGATCCGGCTGCCGCTGCTCGTCGGCTGGTCGCCTTCTTCGCCGACGTGGTGCCACGCACACTGTTCCGGGCGCGCGGCAATCCGGGGCGCTACAAGGCCGAGGCCGGGCTGCTGGTGCGCGAGCACTGGACCCGCGAGCGGATCATGCTGGTCGTGATCGGGCTGGTGAGCTTCTACGTCACCTACGTGAGCTACCGCAACATCAAGAACTTCCTGCCGTTCATCATGCGCGACGGCGACGGCCCGCCGACGAAGTACGACTACGCGCTGCACCGCTTCGACACGTGGCTGCTGTTCGGCCACGACCCGTCGAGCCTGCTGCACCACTGGCTGGGCACCGGGGTGGCGGCGTACGTGTTGTCGTGGATCTACCTGATCTTCCTGCCGATGGTGCCGGTCTCGATCGTGATCTGGGCGGTCTGGTCGCGCAACGTCAGCTTCGGCTACTGGTTCATCACCGCGCAGTGCATCTGCTGGGCGCTCGGCACGGCGAGCTACTACGCGATCCCGACGCTGGGCCCGAACTTCTTCTTCCCCTGGCTCTACTCCGACCTGCCGCACACCGGTGTCGCGCACCTGCAGGACGCGCTGTTCTACGGGCGACAAGAACATCCGGTTCAACCCGTTCGCCGACGGCGTCCAGTCGGCGGCGGGCTTCGCGTCGCTGCACGTCGCGATCACCGTCAGGCTCGCTCTGGTCGCGCAGTACACCCTGCGCACCAAGGTGTTCCGGGTCGTGCTGTGGGTCTACGTCGTGCTGGCCGCGATCTCGACGACGTACTTCGGCTGGCACTACATCGCCGACGACATCGCTGGGCTGCGATCGCCCTCTTCGCGGTCTACCTCGCCGCGCTGGGCACCGGCCAGAAGTTCGACCGCGGGGTTGCGGCATCTCGCACCCGACGACCTCGACCAGTGACGTCCCCATCGAGCCGGACGAGTGACCCGCTGGAATCACACGGTTGTCGTTTGTCAAGGCGACACACCGCCCAAAGGGGCTATTTTCCCGTCAAATCTGTTCCGGTTGTGACTCCTGAGGCCTAACGTTGCGTCCGCCGCGCGTCCGCACATGGGGAGCGTGCTCGGCCGTCGACGCAGTGCCATCTGACCGAGAGGGTCCGAGCGCGGTGCGCACCGGGACCAGGGGAGTTCTGACCGCCGTCCTCGCGGTCTGCGACCGTGCTGGTGCTCAGCACCTCGGCCCAGGCCGACCAGCACAAGCCGATCCCGAGCCAGGCCCAGGTCGACCACGCCCAGGCCGTCGCGGCGCAGAAGGCCGGCGACGTCGCCGCGCTTCAGGCCTCGCTCGCGGTCGCCAACGCGCGGCTGCACGCCGCCGCCGACCAGGCCGAGATCGCGGCCGAGGCCTACAACGGCGCGATGTGGCGCCTCCAGCAGGCCCAGCAGGCCACCGCGGACGCCAAGGCGGCGGTCGCGGACGCGCTCGCGCACGTCGAGCAGCAGCGGGCCGGCATCGCCGCAGCTGGTCACCCAGAGCTACCAGGACGGCACCGCACTCAACGGCGTGACCGCGTTCCTCGGCGGCGACGGGCCGACCGGAGTGATGAACCGGCTCGGCGTCGTGCAGAGCGCCGGCGACTCGATGCAGGCACGGTTCGACCAGTTCACCGCGCTGAACGCCCTGGCCCAGGTCGCCGAGGCCAAGGCCGAGAAGGCGGAGAAGTCCCAGGCCGAGCCTCGCCGACAAGGCCGCCGCCGCTGCGCGACCGGGCCGCCCAGGCGGCGAACGCTGCGCAGCCAGCGAGGCTGCGCGGATCGCGGCCCAGCGCACGCAGCTGATCGACCAGCTCGCCGAGGCGCAGAAGATCTCGGTGGACCTCGCGACCAAGCGCCAGCAGGCGCCTGGAGAAGAAGGCCGAGAAGGCCCAGGCCGCCGCCGCACAGGCGGCCGCGCCAACAAGGCCAAGAACGACAGCCGACAAGGCCAAGAACCAGGCCGATCACGACCCAGGACCAGCTCGCCGAGATCGGCGTTGACGGCGGCTGGAGCGACCCCGGGTCTGCCGCTCCCGGCCGGGCACGAGCGGCGGCTGCGCGGGCGGCGATCGAGTTCGCCCGCGACGCAGCTGGGCGAGCCCTACCTCTGGGGTGCCGCCGGACCGGACGCGTGGGACTGCTCCGGGCCTGACGATGATGGCCTGGCGCGCAGGGCGGCATCTCGCTGCCGCACTACTCGGCTGCTCAGTACTCCCAGACCAAGCACATCTCGGCCGCGCACCTCCGTCCCGGCGACCTGGTGTTCTGGGGCACCTCGCCGAACACGATCCACCACGTTGCGCTGTACATCGGCAACGGCCAGATCATCCAGGCGCCGCGCACCGGCGAGTGGTCAAGGTGACTCGCTCTACGACAGCCGCACCCGACTTCTTCGGCTCGCCCCTGACGCCGCGACCCGGGTGTGCTGGCACAGTTGGGTCCATGGCCGACTACGTGCAGCCCGTCGTCGACGTCCCGGCGCTCACCACGCTGCTCGACGGCAAGTACGTCGAGATGCGCAACCTCACCCGCAAGCGCCTCGTCGGAGCACGCCCAGGTGCTCCAGCGACGCGCGGTGAGATGGCCGCGACGACTTCCGCGAGCGGGTGCTCGAGGTCGTCAAGGAGCTCGCCGCGACCGGCCAGACCGGGATGGGCTTCCCGGTGGAGTACGGCGGCGGCGGCGACATCGGCGCCTCGGTCGCGGCGTTCGAGACGATGGCGTTCGGGGACCTGTCGGTGCTGGTGAAGGTCGGCGTCCAGTTCGGGCTCTTCGGCGGCGCGATCCTCCAGCTCGGCACCGCGAAGCACCACGACGCCTACCTGGCGACGCTGGTGAACGCCGAGCTGCTCGGCTGCTTCGCGATGACCGAGACCGGGCACGGCTCGAACGTGCAGGCGCTCGGCACCGTCGCCCGCTACGACGTCGAGACCGGCGAGTTCGTGATCACCACGCCCGACGAGAGCGCGCGCAAGGACTACATCGGCAACGCCGCGCGGCACGCCCGGATGGCCGTGGTCTTCGCCCAGCTGCTGATCGGCGGGGAGTCCCAGGGCGTGCACGCCTTCGTCGTCCCGATCCGCGACGAGAGGGGCGACCGCTGCCCGGCGTACGCATCGAGGACGACGGCCGCAAGATCGGGCTGAACGGCGTCGACAACGGCCGGATCTGGTTCGACGACGTCCGGATCCCGCGGGACAACCTGCTCAACCGCTACGCCGACGTCACCGAGACCGGGGTCTACGAGTCGGAGATCGAGAACCCGGACCGCCGGTTCTTCACCATGCTCGGCACCCTGGTCCAGGGCCGGGTGTGCGTCGGCGGCGCGGGGATCAACGCGAGCAAGGTCGCGCTGTCGATCGCGGTCGAGTACGCCCTGCAGCGGCGCCAGTTCGGCAACCCCGGCGAGCCGAGAGGAGCTGCTGCTCGACTACGGCCTGCACCAGCGCCGGCTGTTCCCCCCGCTGGCCCGCACCTACGCGCTGCACTTCGCCCAGGAGGTGCTCGCCGGGCAGCTGCACGAGGTGTTCTCCGCGACCGAGGAGGTCGACGAGCGCACCCGCCGGGCGCTGGAGTCCCGGGCCGCGGGCACCAAGGCGCTCGGCACCTGGCACGCCAGCCGACACGATCCAGGAGTGCCGGGAGGCCTGCGGCGGGCGCCGGCTACCTCTCGGCGAACCGCTTCGACGCGCTGCGCGCCGACACCGACGTGTTCACCACCTTCGAGGGCGACAACCACATCCTGCTGCAGCTGGTCGCCAAGGGCCTGCTCACCGACTACTCCTCGTCCTTCGGGGAGCTCGACCAGCTCGGCATGGTGCGGTTCGTCGCCGGCCTCGCCGTCGAGACCGTGATCGAGCGCACCGCCGTGCACAAGCTGCTCGAGCGGATCAAGGACGTGCTGCCCGGCAGCGACGACGACTGGGACCAGGAGGCCGGGCTGCTCGACCCGGAGTACCAGCTCGCGATGCTGCGCTGGCGCGAGGAGCACATGCTCGCCGGCGTCGCCCGTCGGCTCAAGCGCGGGATGGACGCCGGGATGGATCCCGCCGAGGTGTTCAGCCGGTGCCAGGACCACGTCATCGGCAGCGCCCGCGCGCACGTCGAGCGGCTGGTCCTCGAGGCGTTCGTCGACCAGGTCGCGGCGATGCCGGACGGGGACAACAAGGTGGCGCTGAGCCTGCTCTGCGACCTCTACGCACTAGCACGATCGAGGCCGGCCGGGCCTGGTGGATGGAGCACGGCCGGCTGTCCTCGGCGCGGTCCAAGGCGATCAGCCGCGAGGTCGAGGAGCTCTGCCGCAAGGTGCGGCCCCTCGCCGAGTGACCTGGTCGACGCGTTCGGCGTACCCGCCGAGATGCGGGCCGCGGAGATGCTCGGTCCGGACCCAGCGGCGTCGAGACGGCGTGAAGGAGGGGCGACCGATGCTCGACAGGCTGCGGATCCCGGGTCTGGGCGGCTGGAGCGAGGACCCCTGTGGGCGTCGTTCTACGACTGGTCGGTCGAGCACCGCCGCGCGGGCGGGGCGTTCTGGCGGCTCGGCATCGGCAGCGACCTCGGCGGCTCTACGCCGCGGCGGCCGAGATCGGCCGGCAGCCGGCCGGGTCCGCGGTGCTCGACGTCCCGTGCGGTGGCGGGGTCGCCCTGCGCGGCCTGCGGCCCGGCCAGGGCGTCCGGTACGTCGCGGCCGACATCTCCGCGACGATGCTCGACCGCACCATGGCCGCCGCGCGTGACCGCGGCGTCGAGGACCAGGTCGAGCCGCGGATCGCCGACGTCGGGGACCTGCCGTTCGCCGACGGCGAGTTCGACCTGGTGGTCTCCTTCACCGGGCTGCACTGCTTCCCGGACCCCCACCGCGCGGTGCTCGAGATGGGCCGGGTGACCCATCCCGGCGGCGTCCTGACCGGCAGCGCCCTGCTCAACACCCCGCCGTTGTCGCGGGGCGGCCTGCGCACCCTGCCGGTCCGCCGGATCGGCCGGTTCTCCGGCCTGCTCGGGCCGAGCGCCACCAAGGACCAGGTCCGGGACTGGCTCGCCGAGGCCGGCTTCGCCGAGATCACGCTCGAGATGTCCGGCGCGATGGGCTACTTCCGCGGCGTCAAGGCCGGTTGAGCAGGGGCATTTCCCGCCCACTCGACAGGTGCGTCAGTGGCCCGCGGGCGTCTGCTTGAACCGCGCGAAGGACGCCGGACCTCGGCCTCGGCCTCGGTGCGGCCGACCCAGTTCGCGCCCTCGACGGACTTCCCGGGCTCGAGGTCCTTGTAGACCTCGAAGAAGTGCTGGATCTCCAGCCGGTCGAACTTCGGCACGTGGTTGATGTCGCGCAGGTGCTCCAGGCGCGGGTCGTGCGTCGGGACGCAGAGCACCTTGTCGTCGCCGCCGGCCTCGTCGGTCATCCGGAACATCCCGATCGCGCGGCAGCTGATCAGGCAGCCCGGGAACGTCGGCGCCTGCAGGATCACCAGCGCGTCGAGCGGGTCGCCGTCGAGGCCGAGAGTGTTCTCGATGTAGCCGTAGTCCTCGGGGTACTGCGTCGAGGTGAACAGCGTCCGGTCGAGGCGCATCCGCCCGGACTCGTGGTCGACCTCGTACTTGTTCCGGGACCCCTTGGGGATCTCCACGAGAACGTCGAACTCCACGGCGCTTCCTTCCGCTCACTGACTCGTGACCGGGCTAGTCTCGCGCACAACTCGCGGATCGGTGAATCAGAAGGGTTCGAAACGTGCGCCTGCGTGAGCAACGCCACGCTCGCGGGCGGGTACGCAGGCTGTTCGGCCTGGCTCCCGGACGCGGTGGTCGTCGTGCTCGTCGCCGCGGCGTTCGCGAACCTCGCCTTCGACCTCGACGAGCGCTGGTTCGGGCTCGACCACACCGACGCCGATCGACAGCCCGCCGAGGTGCCTCCGCCCGAGGGTCTCGACCTGCCCGCCGGGAACGACCGCACCGCCGGTCGCCACCTCGACGCCGAGCGGCCGGATCAGCGTCGTCGCGGTGCAGCGCGCGGTCGCTCCGTACGTCGGGGCCGAGGCCCTGGGCGACCACGTCGACGTCGCCGTGGGTGCACTCGACTCCGGCTCGCATCCTCTTCCGCAGCGGCAGCGGAGCCGTGACGCCGGCGTCGACGACGAAGCTGCTCACCGCGACGGCCGCGCTCGAGGAGCTCGGGCCGATGGCGCGCTTCCGCACCACGGTGCGACAGTCGGGCAAGCGGATCGTGCTCGTCGGCGGCGGCGACCCGTTCCTCGCGACCAGTCCGAAGGCCGCGAAGGGGCTGTACCCGCAGCGCGCGACCCTCACCGACTCGCGTCGCAGACGGCGGCGGCCCTGTCGGCCCGCGGCGTCAGGGCCGGTCCGCCTGGGCTACGACGACTCGCTGTTCTCCGGGCCGGCCATCGAGCCCGCAGTGGCCGACGTCGTACCTGCCCGAGGACGTGGTGCCTCCGATCACGGCCCTGTGGACCGACGAGGGCCGAGGCGCCGACCATCGCTACGTCGCCGACCCGTCACGCGCGGCCGGCGAGGCGTTCGCCTCCGCCCTGGCCGCGGACGGCATCAAGGTCCGCGGCGAGCCCGCGCCGGCGGTCGCGGCCGCCTCCGACGACCGAGATCGCGGCGGTCGAGAGTGCCCCGCTCGGTGAGATCGTCGAGCGCACCCTTGCGGTCTCCGACAACAACGCCGCCGAGGTGCTCGCGCACCACGTCGGGCTCGAGGTCCGGCAGGACGGGTCGTTCGCCGGCGGCGCGGCGGCGGTGATGGACGTGCTCGGCGAGCTGGGCGTCGACACCGCCGGCTCGGTCGTGTACGACGGCAGCGGACTGTCGCGCCGAGACCGGCTCACCCCCGAGACCCTGCTCGGTGTGCTGCGCCTGGCCGGCTCCGCTGACCACCCGGAGCTTCGCCAGGTGATCACCGGGCTGCCGGTCGCCGGATTCACCGGCTCGCTGCAGCGGCGCTTCGACGACGCGCCGGCGGCGGCCCGCGGGCGGGTCCGGGCGAAGACCGGCACCCTCACCGGGGTGCACGGACTGGCCGGGATCGTCATCCGACGTCGACGGGAACCTGATGGCGTTCGTCGCGATCGCCGACCAGGTCGCCGTACCCGACACGCTCGCCGCCCGCCGCGACCTGGACCGGATCGCGGCCGCGCTGGGCTCCTGCCACTGCGGCGCCGGCCCGAGCTCCGCCGCGAGCCCTGGCTCGGCATCCGGCGTGAGCCCTGGCTCGGCATCTGGGCCGATCTCGTAGGGTCGGGCATGGACGACCGGCACGCCGCGATGATCGACTGGGATCTCGCCGTCCGGGTCGGGTCCCGTCTTGCCGGCGACGGACCCGTGGTCTCCCGCGCCGAGGCGTCGGGCGTGGTGGAGGAGCTGCGGGCCGGGGCCGAGAAGTCCACGCCCGCTCGTGCGCGACTTCACCGGGCTGGTGGCCCAGGAGCGGACCGCGCCGGTGCTGGTCGTCGACCGCCCGGGCTGGATCCAGGCGAACGCCGACGGCTTCGCCGCAGGTGATCGCGCCGATCGTCGCCAAGCTGCAGGAGAAGAAGGGCCCGCCGTCGCCGATGACCGAGGCGATCGGCTCGCGCATCACCGGCGCCGAGCTCGGTGTGATGCTCGGCTTCCTCGGCAACAAGGTGCTCGGCCAGTTCGACCCGTTCCACGAAGCGCCGGCCACTTCTGGACAGCAGAGCGC
Organism: uncultured Actinomycetota bacterium; assembly: GCA_963731485.1. GTDB lineage: Bacteria > Actinomycetota > Actinomycetes > Propionibacteriales > Nocardioidaceae > Marmoricola. The sequence continues at coordinate 371,024 of CAVSVQ010000004.1, read as the reverse complement.
CGGTCGGCTGCTGCTGGTGGCGCCGAACATCGTCAATGCCGAGCGTGAGCTCTCCGTCGACGAGCACGACTTCCGCCTCTGGGTGTGCCTGCACGAGGAGACCCACCGGGTGCAGTTCACCGCGGTCCCGTGGATGCGCGACCACCTGCAGTCCTTGATGGCCGAGATCGTCGGCACCGTCGAGACCGACCCCGGCCGGCTGCTCTCCGAGGGCCTGTCGAGGATCGGCGAGCTGGTCTCGGGCAAGACCGACGGCAGCCTGATCGACCTGGTCTCCACGCCGGAGCAGAAGGTGGTGATCGACAAGATCACCGGCGTGATGAGCCTCCTCGAGGGGCACGCCGACGTGGTCATGGACGGCGTCGGTCCCGAGGTCATCCCGACCGTGGCCGAGATCCGGCCAAGTTCACCCAGCGTCGCAAGGGCGTCGGCGCGCTGGACCAGTTGCTGCGCCGGCTGCTCGGGCTCGACCAGAAGATGGCGCAGTACCGCGACGGCGCGGTCTTCGTGCGCCAGTCGGTCGACGCGGTCGGCATGGACGGCTTCAACGCCGTCTTCGCCGAGCCCGGCGAACCTGCCGAGCAAGGACGAGATCCACGACCCCGCCGCCTGGGTCCGGCGGCGTCCACGGCTGATGGCGCTCGATCCGGCGGTCGCGGCGGTGCGGCTGGCGGTACGGCGGACCCTGTCGAGCGGCGAGGGCGGCTGGAGCCCTGACCTTCACCGCGGACGACGGCGTCGCGATGGTGGCCTGCTCCGGCGGCGCCGACTCATTGGCGCTCGTGGCCGCGACGGTCTTCGAGGCTGCGCGCGCTCCGGCGCGGGTCGTCGGCGTCACCGTCGACCACGGCCTCCAGGAGGGCTCGGCGGAGCACGCCGAGCAGGTCGTCGCACAGATGGCGTCACTCGGTGTCGACGAGACCGCCTCGATCCGGGTCACGGTCGACCCCGGACCCGGTCGGTATCGAGGCAGCAGCCCGCGAGGCCAGGTACGCCGCGCTGGCTCAGCTCGCCGAACACTTCCGCGCGGACGCCGTCCTGCTCGGCCACACCCTCGACGACCAGGCCGAGACGGTCCTGCTCGGCCTCGCTCGCGGCTCCGGTGGCCGGTCCTTGCAGGGCATGCGCGCGGATGTTCCGGCGTGACGGACAGCTGTTCGTGCGCCCGCTGCTCGACATCACGCGCGCCCAGACCGAGGCCGCCTGCCGCGCCGAGGGCATCGAGTGGTGGGACGACCCGCACAACAGCGATCCGCGGTTCACCCGCACCCGGATCCGGCACACCGCGTTGCCGATGCTCGAGCGCGAGCTCGGTCCGGGTGTCGCCGAAGCCCTGGCCCGCACCGCCGACCTCCTGCGCGAGGACGTCACCGCCCTCGACGACCTGGCCGAGCAGTCGCTCCGCGAGGTCCGGCACGCGGACGGCCTCGACACCGCTGCGCTCGAGACCGTCGAACCGGCGATCCTCACCCGCGTCCTCCGCCGTGCCTGCATCGACGCCGGCGCGATCGCCTCCGAGCTCACCCGTGACCACGTGCTCGCGGTCGCGGCGATCGTCCGGGGTCCTCGCGACCATCGCCAGATCCAGCTGCCCGGGCACCTCACCGCCCACCGGGACGGCGCGGTGCTGAAGTTCCGGCGTACCGAGGTGGAGTGACCTCAGGGCCGCTTCAGGTAGTACTCGGTGAAGTCCCGGCACAGCCCGGCATCGTCGAACCTGATCACGAAGCAGTTCTCGTACACCTTCGACACCGGTCCGTCCGGACGCTCGCGGTACGACGAAGTCCCGGCGGCCACCACGACATCGCCGTCGACGGCCACGGGCCGGTAGGACGCCTCGTAGGTCCCCGGCTCGTCGCGTGAAGAGGCACCGTCGGCGTCGGAGTCGCCGAGCCACGAGGCCACCACCGCGGCGCGTCCGACCACTGGCTCGTCGTACGGGTGGTAGCGGTACGTGACCCCCTCGCTGAAGAGCGCGCCGATGGACTCGGGGTCATAGGTGAGCCAGGCCTCGACGTAGCGATCGAGCCAGGCTTGGGCGGCTGCGTGGTCCATGGGGTCAGGGTAGGCACGTCGGAGCCGCGATGATGGTGCGGTGGCGCCCTACGTCGAGCAGTCGAACGCCGCGCGCATCGTCCTCGAGTCAGGGCCGGTGCATTCGTGGTGGGCGAGCTGCTACAGGCGCTGCGGATGCGGCGCGGGGCCGCGCACGCCGACGTCGTCGCGGAGATCGTGTTCCGCGCGGGGTTCTTCGCCGGGGTCCTGCTGATCCCGCTCGGTCGCTCGGTCGTGCCGCACGCCGTGATCGGGGGCGGAGCCTGGATCTTCGCGATCGGAGCAGCGGTCGGGTGGCTCGGACTCCTGCTCCGGCACCCGAGCTACACAGGTCTGCTGCTCGCCTTCGTCGGCGGCGGCATCATGATCGGCAACTGGGCGGCGCGGTCGGCTCGTCGTTGCTGTTGCTCGGGGCGCTCGTGTACCGCATCGGCGTCGAGGAGCGCGCGCTCAGCGCCGCACTCGGAGGGACGTACGACGCCTTCGCGGCCGGCCGATCCCGCCTCCTGCCGTTCGTCTGGTGACGAAAGCACGCACCTGGCATGGCTGGGACCCCGCCCAGCGGTGGGCGGGGTGCGGGGTCAGGTGGTTCGTCGGGGTGGTGGGTCGACCTCGGCGGGGGTGAGGTCGGTGGTGCCGGTGTGGTCGCGGAGCCAGGTGTGGCCGTGGGGTCCGTGCCAGAGGAACACCCCGGGTTCGACCATCGAGTAGGTCCAGCCGGCGTGGGTCTTCATCCGGTGGTGCAACCGGCACAACGGCGCGAGGTTGAGCGGGTTGGTCTGCCCCGGCGGACCACCCTCCTCGAGCGGGATGTAGGGGATCAGGTGGTCCAGGTCGCAGCCTCCGGCGGGGCGCTGGCACCAGGGGTGCACACAGGTGCGGTCGCGCAGGCGGACTTGTTCGGCCATCGCAGCGGGTGGGTCGTGGGCGTCGACGGCGGTGTAGGCGGCCAGGTCGAGCACCGGCTTCACGCTCACCCTCGTGGTGTCGTCACGGGCGCACCACTCGGCGATCTGGCCGGTGGTGAGCAGCTGCCCGCCGGCCCAGCCCCCGGCCCCGCTCACCTGCACCGGCACATCCTGCTCACCGGAGGTCAGGGCGTCGTGGGAGAGGTGCACGTAGAGCACCACCTCCCGCCCACGAGACCGCCCAGCGATCCCGCGCCCGCTCTGGGACCCGAACCGGCCGGGGTCGGGGTTGGCCGTGATCTGCCCGCCGCCGCTCCCACCACCGCTCTCACCACCGTTCTCACCGGCTTCGGTGTGGAAGCCGAGGGCGAGTTGGCGCCGGGCCAGGTCGCCGGCGGCGACCGAGCGCCGCACGTCCAGGGTCTCGGTCGATCCGAGGGTGGCGAGTTGGGCGGCTCCGGCGCGCAGGGCGTCGTCGAGGTCGAGGGCATCGGCGAGGTCGAGCTCGGCGTCGATGCGTGCGGTGCCGGCGAAGGAGATCTGGTCGAGGTCGATGTCGAAGTGCCGCCCGTCCGCAGCGGCCTGGCGGCGTTCGGCGGCCAGGTCGGGCATGAACCGGGCGATCGCGGCGTCGACCAGCCGCTGGGTCTGGGCCGGACCAGTGCGGTGGGCGTAGCGGGCCAGCTGGGCATCGACGTGCTCGGCGGCCTCGGGGGAGAGGCACAGGGTCTCCTCGGCGATCCGGCGGGCCCGCCACGCCGGCAGCGTCCCGGCTTCGACGCGGGCCCAGATCCGCGGCAGTCGGCAGGCCAGCTCGAGGGCTTCGGCGACCAGCCGCCGCCCCGACCCCGCCGAGAGGCCCAGGGCGGTGGCGAGCTCGGCGACCGCGAACTGCGCGACCAACGGGCAACCCTGCCCGGCGATCGGGATCCCGGTGTCGCGGCCGTGCTCGACCAGCCACGTCGCCGCATCCTCGCGATCGGTCACCTGATGGAGCCAGCGCCCACTGCACTGCGGCCGCCAACACCCGGGCCTCGGCGCATTGGCCGCCGCCCGAGCCCGACGGGCAGCAGCAAGGATGCCTGCCGCGTCGAGTGCCTGGGTGCCCGAGTCCATGGACCTGAATCTAGGTGCGGCCACCGACACTTTCGGCCCCAGATCCCCTTGTCTCTAGGGGAATCCTCGAACTTTCTCAGAAACTTTCGCGACCCGAGCAGCGACCCTGACCCGAGACCCGGCCCGGCAGTCAGACCGGACCCGGCCGCCCGACCCAGTCACCCACGGCCCCCGTCGTCGCCGCCAAGGAACCATCCCGGCACAGACCGCAGCCGACGAGCGCGACCCAGCCACCCGCCGAGCCCCGTCGTCGCCGCCGAAAAGCCATCCCGGCGCAGACCGCAGCCGACGAGCCCGACCCAGCCACCCGCCAACGCCGCCGTCTCTGCCGAAAGCCACCCCGGCACAGACCGCAGCCGACGAGCCAGACCCGCCGCGGTCGTCGCTGCCAAAGAACCACCCCGGCACAGACCGGAACCCGACCGCCCGAGCGAAACCCCGCCCAGCCCCGTCGCCGCTGCCAACAGCGACCGCACCCGCAGACTGCACCCCCGCCGACCGCCGACCACCGATCCCCAGGCCCCGGGCTCAGGAGCCGAGCAGCTCCTTGGCCAACAGCTCCAGTGTCGCCTCGCGTGCGGGAGACGCGCCGGACGGGGCGCCGCGGAATGCACCCGCGACCGGGTGCACCATCACCTCGTCGACGCCGAACTGAGCAGCGAGGTCGCGCAGCCGGGAAGCGGCGTCGACCGGCGTACCGATCACCCAGCGGTCGCGCATCGCCTCCACGAGGGCCAGGTGCGCGTCAGGGACCGGGTCGGCCTCGGCGTCCTCGACCAGGCGCTGGGGCCGCAACGGCCCGCCGGTGCGCAGCGCGACCATCGCCTGGAGCTGGGGCAGCGCGAGCCGGTCGGCCTCCTCCTGGGAGTCCGCGACGACGGCATTCACGGTGAGGAAGGTGCGCGGCGCAGCGAGCTCGGCGGACGGCTGGAACTCCGAGCGGTACAACGCCAGCGCCTCAGCCGTGCCGTTGCCGGAGAAGTGGTGGGCGAAGACGTACGGGAGCCCCCGCGAGGCCGCCAGCCGGGCCGAGTAGTCCGACGAGCCGAGCAGCCACACGTCGGGCCGTCCGACGGCGTGCGGGGTCGCGTGGAGCGGGTGCGTCCGGCCACCGATCTGCAGACCGACGCCGTCCGGGCTCATCATCGCGACCACGTTGTCGACGTACTCGGGAAAGCGCGCGACCGCCTCGTCATCGACGCCGCCGGCGCCGTGTCGCAGCGCGTACGACGTGACCGGGTCGGTGCCGGGCGCCCGGCCGATGCCGAGGTCGATCCGGCCCGGGTACGCCGCCTCCAGGATCGCGAACTGCTCGGCGACGACCAGGGGCGCATGGTTCGGCAGCATCACCCCGCCCGACCCGACCCGGATCCGCGAGGTCGCCGCCGCGACGACAGCGATCAGCACCGGCGGGTTCGTCGCGGCGACGGCCGGCATGTTGTGGTGCTCGGCCAGCCAGTACCGGTGGAAGCCGGCCCGATCCGCCGCCTGCGCCAGGCCGCGAGTCGCCGTCAGGGCGTCCCCGGTCGACTGGTCGGAGCGCACGGGCACGAGATCGAGGACGGACAGGCGCATGGTGGGGCAACGCGGCGCCCGGCCGCGATCTTCCCGGTCCGGGGCGCTGTGGCAGGCTGTGCGCCATGGACGCCCGCGACGTCGAGTCGGACCTCGTCAACATCCTCTTCACCGAGGAGCAGATCCAGGCCAAGCTCGGCGAGCTCGCCAAGCAGATCGAGGCGGACTACGAGGGCAAGGACATCTTGATCGTCGGCATCCTGCGCGGTGCGGTGATGGTGATGGCCGACCTCGCTCGCGCCTTCCACCGGCACCTCGAGATGGACTGGATGGCGGTGTCGTCGTACGGCTCGGGCACCAAGTCCTCCGGCGTCGTGCGCATCCTCAAGGACCTCGACACCGACATCACCGGCCGGCACGTCGTGATCGTCGACGAGATCATCGACACCGGCCTGACCCTGTCGTGGCTCACCTCGAACCTCGCCTCCCGCGCCCCGGCGTCGGTGGAGATCTGCACGCTCCTGCGCAAGCCGGAGGCGCTCCAGATGCCGGTCGACGTCAAGTACGTCGGCTGGGACATTCCGAATGAATTCGTCGTCGGGTACGGCCTGGACTACCAGGAGCGCTACCGCAACCTTCGCGACATCGGGACGCTCGCCCCGCACGTGTATTCCTGACTTCCTCAGAACCCGCGGCGCCACCGGTACGACGGTGGCAGGATCGCTCCCGAACCGCACGGCCCGAGGGAGGCGACCATGCCGAAGGCCCAGCGCAGCGTCCGCATCGCGCGCCCCGTCAGCGAGGTGTTCGCGTTCTTCGCCGACCCTGTCAACGAGACCCGGTGGCGCGGTGAGAGCGTCAAGGAGTTCACCGCCCAGGGGCCGATCGCGGTCGGCACCCGGATCCGTCAGGTCGTGAGCGGGCCGCTGGGGCGCGCGATCGACGCCGACATCGAGATCACCGGGCTGGAGCAGGACGCCCGCTACGCGTTCCGAGGTGTGGCCGGGCCGGTGCGTCCGGTCGGGGAGTACACCTTCCGGGTCGTCGAGGAGGGCACCGAGGTCACCTTCAAGCTCGACGCTCCCCTCACCGGGCTCAAGAAGGTGTTCCTGGGCAACTCCGTGGAGAAGGCGATGCACGCCGAGATGGCGTGCCTGGACACCGCGAGGTCGGTGCTCGAGGGCCCGGCGTAGCGAACCGGGGCGATTCGGCCCTGAGCGAACAGGGCACCCACGGCGCTCATCGTGCGTTGAGCAGGGAGAATGGTCGTCGACGTCCGTGGGGCAGGTTGTCCACCGGACCGGTACGGTCGTCGTCAAGCACGTTTTTCCACACTGCACTGTGTCGCCTGGTAGGAGGTCGGGGCCCAAACCCCGCAACACGTACATGAAGAGAATCCTGCGCGGTCCCTGGTTGTGGATCGGCCTCGCCGGTCGTGGGCGTGATCATCGCGCTGCAGTACCTCGTGCCCAACGGCGGCTACACCGAGATCGAGACCTCCAAGATGGTCTCCCACATCAACTACGGCGAGGTCAAGAAGATCACCTTCGTCGACGGTGGCGACCAGGAGATCCGGGCCGAGCTCGACAACGGCAAGAAGGTGATCAGCCACTGGGTCGACGGCCAGCAGGTCGCGCCTCGTCGACGAGGTCGCAGAAGCAGGTCGACGCCAAGCAAGATCGACCAAGTTCAACGCCAAGGTCCCGCAGCCGAGCCTGCTCGGCTCGCTGGCGGCGACGATCCTGCCGTTCATCATCATCGTGGTGATCTTCCTGTTCCTGATGAACCAGGTGCAGGGCGGCGGCGGCCGGGTGATGCAGTTCGCCAAGTCCAAGGCCAAGCTGATCAGCAAGGACATGCCGAAGACCACCTTCGCCGACGTCGCCGGCTGCGAGGAGGCGATCGAGGAGCTCGGCGAGATCAAGGAGTTCCTCCAGGAGCCGGCCAAGTTCCAGGCCGTCGGGGCGAAGATCCCCAAGGGCGTGCTGCTCTACGGCCAGCCCGGCACCGGCAAGACCCTGCTCGCCCGCGCGGTCGCCGGCGAGGCCGGCGTGCCGTTCTACTCGATCTCCGGCTCGGACTTCGTGGAGATGTTCGTCGGTGTCGGCGCCTCCCGGGTGCGCGACCTGTTCGAGCAGGCCAAGGAGAACGCCCCGGCGATCGTCTTCATCGACGAGATCGACGCCGTCGGCCGGCACCGCGGCGCCGGCATGGGTGGCGGCCACGACGAGCGCGAGCAGACCCTCAACCAGCTGCTCGTCGAGATGGACGGCTTCGACGTCCGCGGCGGCGTCATCCTGATCGCGGCGACCAACCGTCCCGACATCCTCGACCCGGCGCTGCTGCGCCCCGGCCGCTTCGACCGCCAGATCAGCGTCGACGCCGCCCGACCTCAACGGCCGCGAGCAGATCCTCAAGGTGCACGCCCGCGGCAAGCCGATGGCCCCCGACGTCGACCTGCTCTCGGTCGCGCGTCGTACGCCGGGCTTCACCGGCGCCGACCTGGCCAACGTGCTCAACGAGGCGGCGCTGCTGACCGCCCGCCAGAACGCCAAGCTGATCGACAACGACGCGCTCGACGAGGCGATCGACCGGGTCATCGCCGGCCCGCAGAAGCGCACCCGCCTGATGAGCGAGAAGGAGAAGCTGATCACGGCGTACCACGAGGGCGGCCACGCCCTGGTCGCCGCGGCGCTTCCCGGCACCGACCCGGTGCACAAGGTGACGATCCTGCCGCGCGGCCGGGCGCTGGGCTACACGATGGTGCTGCCCGACGAGGACAAGTACTCCCAGACCCGCTCGGAGATGCTCGACAAGCTCGCCTACATGATGGGCGGCCGCGCGGCCGAGGAGATGGTCTTCCACGACCCGACCACCGGCGCCGGCAACGACATCGAGAAGGCGACCGCGCTCGCCCGCGCGATGGTCACCCAGTACGGCATGACCGAGCGGCTCGGTGCGATCAAGCTCGGCGAGAGCAACCACGAGCCGTTCCTGGGCCGCGACCTCGGCCACACCCGGGACTACTCCGAGGACGTCGCCGCGGTCGTCGACGAGGAGACCAAGAAGCTGCTCGCCACCGCGCACCAGGAGGCCTTCGACATCCTCGAGGAGAACCGCGACGTCCTCGACGCCCTGGTGCTCGCGCTGATGGAGCGCGAGACGCTCGACAAGGCCGAGGTCGCGGAGATCTTCGAGCCGCTGCGGCGCCGCCCGGTCCGCCCGGCGTGGACCGGCTCGCCCGATCGCGCGCCGTCGACGATCCCGCCGGTCGAGGTGCCCGAGCGCTGCCGCCAACGGCAGCGCCCCGGACGAGGCTCCCGAGAAGCCCGAGGAGGAGGGCGGCGTGATCCTGACGCCGCCGGGATCGGGTGGCGACATCCACGGCGACCCGTCCGGCGGGCGCCCCGACGGCGACAGCCGTCCGACCTGCCGTCGGCCAGTGCCGACCGCGATCAACCGCATCCCGGGCAGACCTCGCCGCCGGGCGAGTTCGACCACGCGCGCGCCGAGGCCGCCGTCCGCGAGCTGCTGCTCGCGATCGGCGAGGACCCCGAGCGCGAGGGCCTGCAGGACACCCCGGCCCGGGTCGCGCGCGCGTACGCCGAGCTGACCGTCCGGCCTGCGGATGGAGCCGAAGGACGTGCTCACCACGACCTTCGACATCGGCCACGACGAGATGGTGCTGGTGCGCGACATCGAGCTGTGGTCGATGTGCGAGCACCACCTGGTGCCGTTCACCGGCGTCGCCCACGTCGGCTACATCCCCGCCGAGGACGGCAAGATCACCGGCCTGTCCAAGCTCGCCCGGCTGGTCGACGTCTACGCCAAGCGGCCGCAGGTGCAGGAGCGGCTGACCACCCAGGTCGCGGACTCGCTGATGGAGATCCTCGAGGCGCGCGGCGTGATCGTGGTGATCGAGGCCGAGCACCTGTGCATGACCATGCGCGGGGTGCGCAAGGCGGGAGCGCGCACGATCACCTCCGCGGTCCGCGGCATCATGCACAACGCCGCCACCCGCTCCGAGGCGATGGCGCTGATCAACGCCGCGCGCTGATCACGATGTCCCCGTCGTCCCCGCTCGGACGCCTGCCCGAGCGACACGTCCGCGGCCTGCCGGTGCTCGAGCGACCGCTGGTCATGGGCGTGGTCAACGTGACCCCGGACTCCTTCTCCGACGGCGGTCGCTACCTCGGTGCCGACGAGGCCGTGGCGCACGGCCTGGCGATGTTCGACGAAGGTGCCGACCTGCTCGACATCGGCGGGGAGTCCACCCGGCCCGGCGCGACCCGTCCGCTGGTGGCCGAGGAGCTCGCCCGGGTGATCCCGGTGATCACCGAGCTCGCGAGCCGGGGCGCCCTGGTCTCGGTCGACACGATGCGAGCCGAGGTGGCCGAGGCCGCCCTCGCCGCCGGCGCCGTCGTGGTCAACGACGTCTCCGGCGGGCTGGCCGACCCGGCGATCCTGCGGGTGGTCGCCGAGCGCGACGCGGCGTACGTCGCGATGCACTGGCGCGGCCACGCCGACACCATGCAGCAGCGGGCGTCGTACGCCGACGTGGTCGGTGAGGTCCGCGACGAGCTGCGGCGCCGGGTCGACGAGGCGGTGGGAGCCGGAGTGTCCCCGGACCGGATCGCGGTCGACCCGGGACTCGGCTTCGCCAAGACCGCCGATCACAACTGGGAGCTGCTCGCGCACCTGCCCGACCTCGACGCGATCGGCCTGCCGATCCTGCTCGGGTCGAGCCGCAAGTCGTTCCTCGGCGCGCTGCTCGCCGACTCCGACGGCACCCCGCGGCCGGTCCTCGATCGCGAGGACGCCAACGTTGCGCTCACGACGCTCGCGGGGCTGCTCGGCGTGTGGGGTGTGCGGGTGCACGAGGCCCGCGCGAGCGTCGACGCCCTCAAGGTCGTGGCCCGGTTCGGAGCCCGGTTCGGAGCCCGGTTTGGCCCTCCAGAGGGCGCGGGTAAGGTCATCGAGGATGAGTGACCAGTTGGCGGTGCGCGGCATCGAGATCCATGCACACCACGGTGTGTTCGACTTCGAGCGTCGCGACGGGCAGCGGTTCCTCATCGACCTGGTGCTCGGGCTGGACACCGGCCCGGCCGCAGGCGCGGATGACCTGGCTCGGACCGTCGACTACGGCGCCCTGGTCGCCGAGGTCGTGACCGCGGCGGAGAAGGACCCGGTCGACCTCATCGAGACCCTGGCGCAGCGGATCGCCGACGTGTGCCTGGCCCACGACGCGGTCGAGTCGGTGGAAGTGACCGTGCACAAGCCGCACGCCCCGATTGCCGCGACGTTCACCGACGTCGCCCTGACCATCAACCGGAGCCGATCATGACCGAGTCCCCGAACCCCAACGTCATCGACACCGACACCCTCACCGGGGAGATGCACCCGATCCGGCGGGCGGTGCTGTCGATGGGCTCCAACCTCGGCGACCGGGTGTTCAACCTGCAGGGCGCGATCGACGCGTTGGAAGACACCCCCGAGGTGTGGCTCACCGGGGTCTCGCCGGTCTACGAGACCGAGCCGGTCGACGCTCCGGAGGGCTCGGAGGCGTTCTTGAACATCGTGGTCGCCGTGGACACCACGCTCTCGGCGCACACGCTGCTGGACCGGGCGCTGGCGATCGAGGCGGCGTACGGGCGCGAGCGCGAGGGCGAGCCCAACGCGCCGCGCACCCTCGACGTCGACCTGATCGTGGTCGGCGACCGTCGGGCCGACGACGAGCACCTCGTGCTGCCGCACCCGCGCGCGGCGGAGCGTGCCTTCGTGCTGGTGCCGTGGCACGACCTCGAGGCCGACGCGCGGATCCCGGGCTACGGTGCGGTGGCAGACCTGCTCGACAAGGTGGGTCGCGACGGCGTCGTCCGCCGCGACGACATCGAGCTCGACGTGCAGTGACCCGTCCGTGAGCCGCGACCTCCCCCCGGTGGGCGACCCTGCGCCGCCCCCACCCCCGACCGAGGGCCGGATCAAGCCGACCGGCCCGGGCCCCCTGGTGGTCGCCGGCCTGGTCGGGCTGGTGCTCGGCTGGTCGATCCGCGGCTGGGCGATCCGGTCGGGTTCCACCACGCCGGGAGTGTCCTGGCTCGCGGTCGGGACGGTCTTCTTCGTGGCTGCCGTCGTCGGCGGGGTCGCCTACCTGACCTGGCGCGCCGTGCAGCGCGACCGTCTGCGACTGACGGCTCAGCAAGGGGTGGCCAGGCTCGTGCTCGGCAAGGCGGTCGCCCGGCTGGGTGCCTTCGGCGTCGGTGCCTACCTCGGTGTGGCGATCTCCCACTTCGGCGTCGACGGTGAGCACACCGGCAGCACCATCGTGCGGGCCGTGCTCGCGGCTCTCGGCGCAGGGCTGGCGCTCGCGAGTGGCCTGCTGCTGGAGCATGCGTGTCGCGTGCCGTCCGAGGAGCACGACGAACCTAGGCTTTGACCATGTCCGTCTCCCGCACTCCCGCACGTCGTCGTCAACGCAGTGTCCGCGTCACGGCTGCCGTCGTCCTGCTCGCGGGGGCGTCTGTGGGGGTGCTGGCTGCTCTGCCCACGCAGTCGCCGGTCCTGCTCAGTGCCAGCGCGGTTGCCGCGCTGCTGCTCGCCTGGGCCGCGCTGCGGATGATGTGGACCGAGGTGCTCCAGTCTCGCCGCGAGAACGCCGCCGACCGGGCCGCCGCTGCCAGCGCCTACAAGTCGTTGTTCTCCCTGCGGGCGGCCGAGCACGCCGAGTTCACCACGGCGATGACCGAGCGTCTCGCCGAGTCCAACCACTCGGTGCGCGAGCTCCAGGGCGAGCTGGTCCAGGCCCAGCGCAACCTCGCCCGGTCCGAGAAGGAGGCCGCCGATGCGGCCGCACGGGCCACCGAGGCCGAGCGCGCGGTCGCCCGGGCCGGCAGCCGGATCGGCGAGCTGGTCCAGTCGATCGAGCTGCTCCGCGCCCAGCACGCGGCGGAGGAGGCCGACGCTCTCGCGTCGTGGGAGGCCGACGGCGGCGAGCCTGCGCGCGGGTCCGTGGAGGACCTGGTCACCTGGGAGCAGAAGGCCGCGGAGATCCAGGCCGAGCAGGAGGAGATCGCCCGGGCGGTCAAGCGGGCCTGAGGGCAGCTGCCGGACGGCGTCAGCCGTCCTCGCCGGTGCTCGCGATGATCCCGACGACCGGCCACGACGCCGCCTTGGGTGTCACCCGTGCCGGTGTCGGCGCCGGGCGGAGGCTGGTCAGCTCCGCGAGGTCGCCGTGGACGCGGACGGCGGCCCCCTCGATGGCCGATCTCAGCTCGCGGCCGAGCGCCTCGGCACGCGCGAGCTGATCGCCCTCGAGCGGATGCGCGCCCGGGTCTGACGGGAGCTGGCGGCTGAAGGTCCACGGGAGCGCGCCCGCCTCGATGTGCCGCCGCGCGCGGTCGCCGGGCAGGTCCGCCTCTCGCGCGCGGATGTTGAGCTCGCGCAGCCACTCGGCCTCCGGCCAGGTGAGCAGGGAGCGCCTGGCAGCAGGCACGGGAGTGCCAAGGATCTCGGCCACCGCGTCGGACCAGCGGGCGGGGAAGCGCGCGTCGCCGACGACGACGTCGACCTGGTGGGAGCCGGCGAGGTCGAGGGCCGCGGTCAGCTGGTCGGGAACGTCCCAGGCCTCGGGATGCTCGACGAGCCAGGCGGCGTAGGCGAGCTCACCGCCGGCGGTCAGGTCGGCCTGCCACCGGCCGGCGAGCTGCTGCCACGGTGGCACCACGGTCACGAGCACGGGGCGCCTGCGTCGCCGAGCCGGTTCGGCCAGGCGGGCTGCGCCGGCGTGCCGGGCGAACTCGCCGGCGGGGCCGTCCGGGCTGAGGTGGGTCACCCGTCGTCGCAGCAGCCGAGGACGCCCGCCGGCACGGGGCGTGGGGGTCGGTGTCGCGGCACCGGGCGAACCGGTCAGCGGCACGGGTCGCTCCGCCATCCGCAGCACGTCGACGAGCGCGGAGGCAACCGACGTCGCACTCAAGGTGACCGGTCCGTCGGTCGCCGGGCGGCCGGTGTCCACCTGCTCCCAGGGAGGTACGGCGAGCAGGCCGACGTCGCCGACGACGTGCACCCCGAGCGAGAGCAGCTCGGCGACGTCACGCTCCGTGGCTGCCCGCAGCTGGTCGTGCAGGTCCCGGGGGAGTCGTGCCTTGCCGGACTCGACATCGGTCGGGACGCGCTTGAATCCCACCGAGACGCCCTCGCGGACGTAGTGGTGGATCACCGGGTCGCTCCAGCCGGCCTTCGTGATCGCGGAGTTGATCCTGCGCAAGGTCTCCGCCTCGGCCAGCGAGAGCGACCGGTTCGGACGGCCCTCGGGCAGCGGGAGGGTGCCCTCGCGCAGCGACAGCATCCGTTCGAAGACGTCGAGCAGCCAGCGCCGGTCGCTCTCGTCCACGACCACGACGCTGACGTGCTCGGGACCGACCACCTCGGCCCAGCGGCGGGTGAGCGAGGCGAAGCCGTGTCGCCGCCAGAACAGCGAGTCCGGCTCGAGCAGGCGCGCACAGAAGCGGGCCAGGGAGGTGCGGCGCCCGTTGTGCAGCTGCTGCTGCCACTGCGAGGGAGCGAGCAGGTCGTAGCGGCGGACCATGCGGACCACGTGCACCCGGTCGCCACCGAGGTCGTCGCGCAGGCGCTCGATCTCGGGCCTTCGCGCGTTCGAGAACGACTCCGAGCTGACCACCACCCGCATGTCGCCGGCGGCGCGCACCTCCTCGACCAGCGCGGTCCAGTCGGCCGGGTCGGCGACCGGGCCGCCACGACGGCCCCGCAGGCCGGTCAGCCCGATCGCGGGTCGGTAGGCCTGGACCGTCGGGTAGGCGTAGTGGACGCCCTGGTCGTGCAACGCGTCGCGACTGCGGTGCATCGCCCGCTGGAGCGCGGTCGTGCCGGTCTTGTGCGGGCCGATGTGCACCAGTCGGACGCCCTCGGGGAGCGCGATCGGTTCGCTCATCTCCAGACCGCTCCTGTCCGTCGGCTGTTGGCCAGCAGGTTAGGCACCCTAGTGTGCCGAGGCGCTGATCGACGCGGGCGGGGGCGCCCCGTAGCATCGGGGGGCCAATCAGAGTCGACCCAGGAGCCGTGCATTGCCATCGAAGACGGGCGGTCGACAGCTTGCCCGTGCGGTCGACCGATGGCTGCCTCCGGCCCCCCGGCGGCTCGGGCGTGAGGCGCTGCGGCGGGTGCGGCCGCCGGCGTGGCGCGGCCGCGCCGTGACCGTGGTGATCGCCGTCGACGACGACGACGTGCGCTACGTCGGGGAGGCGCTGGACTCGCTGGCAGGCCAGACGCACGCGTGGTTCACCGCGGTCGTGGCCCCCTTCGGCGACAGCCGTGCGGTGATGACGGAGGTACGCCGGCGTGCCTGGGCGGACACCAGGATCGTGCCGCTCCGCACGGTGAGCGGCAGTCGCGGCGCGGCGTACGACCGAGGCTCGCGACGGGCACGCGCGCCGTACCTGATGTTCATGGACGGACGCGACGTCCTCCCACCGCGGGCACTGGAGCAGCTGGTCGGGACCCTTGCGACCACCGGGTCCGACCTGGCCGTCGGCCTGCTGGAGCAGGCGCCCCAGGTGGTGCGCAGCGTCGCGGCAGCGCCGCCCGCGCACCGTGAGGACCGCCTCGGGGTCACGGTCGAGCAGTTCCCGATCGCGATCACCGACACCCACGAGCAGAACCGGCTGTACCGCACCGGGTTCTGGCGCCGGGCCGGCCTGGCCTTCGCCGACGAGTCCGGCGAGCGGACGCCGGCGGTGGACGCCTACTTCGCGGCGCAGGCGTTCGACGTGATCCGCGGCGTCACCTACGTCCGGATGAACCGCGGGCCGGGGTCGCCGTTCGGGCAGGAGCACAACTCCTTCGCGGAGTTCGACGGCTGGCTCGCGGGGCAGGACGCGATGCTCGCACGGCTGGACCAGATGGAGGCCGGCGCGGCTGCGAGGCTGCGCGAGAGCTGGCTCGCCGCCGGCCTCGAGGAGGTGGCCCAGACCTTCCTCGAGGACGTCGAGCGCGCCACCGACGAGCAGTGGGCCTCGCTGCGCGACCACGTCGCGCCGGCGGCCGAGGCGCTGTCGCCGGAGTCCCGGCGGCGGATGGCCGCAGAGGCGAAGGTGCGGATCGCGCTGTTGCTCGCCGACCGGCGCGCCGAGCTCAGCCGCTTCGTCGCCGCGCGCTGGTTCCAGTACGGCAACCGCCCGACGCGGGTGCGGGACGGGCGGATCTACGCCGATCTGCCGTTCTTCGGCGACGCCGAGGTCGGCGTGCCGGACGACGCCTTCGAGATGAGCGAGGAGGAGACGCCGCTGCGGGCGGTGCTCCGCACCGTCCGCTGGGACGGCCCGTCCGTCGAGCTCGGGCTGGTGGTCTACATCGACTTCGTCGACCTCGACGAGACCCCGCAGCTCCACGTCGACCTCGTCGACGTCGCGACCGGTGAGCGCTTCCCCCTCGATGTCGAGCAGTTCACCGACCACACCTTCGCCCAGCGCGCGCTGCACCGATTCCAGAGCTACGACCGCGGCGGTGCGCGGGTCCGGCTGGACGCCGCGTGGCTCGAGGAGCTCGCCGAGAAGTCCGCGGACGGTCGGCGTGAGTTCGTGCTCGACCTGTCGGTCAACCACCGGGGCGTGACCCGTCGCGGGCCGGTCACCGAGCGCGACGAGCGCGGCACCGGCAGCAGGCTCCAGGAGCCGGCGACCGCCGCCCGGCACGGCGTCACGCTGGTGCCCGACGATCGGGCCGGCCTGCTGGTCCGGGCCGGACTACCGCGACAGGTCGTGCTCGTCGGCGCCGCTGTCTCTGGTCGCCGGGTGACGCTGCGGCTCCGCGCCGAGGAGGCCCTGGCCGAGCTGGTCGCCTCGCACCCCGAGGCGCCGCCGACCGTCGTACCCGTGGCGGGCCCCGGTCCGGAGCACGAAGTCGTCCTCGAGCTGCCTGCCCTGGCCCGGTCGGCGGCGCGGACGGCCTGGCAGGTGCAGGCGCGGACCGCGGACGGTCGGCTCGTCCGGGTGTGGTTCGCCGAGGACGACGAGGACTGGCTCGGTCTCGGCCAGGACGTCGTCGTCACCCGCAGTGGCAGTGGCGGCACCCGGGTCGTCGAGTCCGCCGCAGCCGTGGTCCTCGACCGGTGCGATCTCGTCGAGGAGGCGCTGGTCGTCGCCGGCCGCTGGCTCGGGCGGCCCGTGGACGATGCCCGGCTCGAGCTGCGCGGGCGGCGTACGACGCTCACCACGGACCTGCCCACCGAGCCGTCGTTCGAGGCAGTCTTCGGCACCCGGTGGAACCCGTGGGGCCTGCAGGAGACCAGGATCCCGTGGGACGAGTACTCCCTCGCTCTCGTCAGTGGCGGGGCGACCGGTCGGCTGCTCACCTCCGCTGCGTTCGAGGAGCGGCTGCTCGACTTCCAGGTCGACACCGACTTCCGGATGCGCACCTCGGCCCGACCCGGCATCAGCCTCTACCCCGCGCTCGCCGACGACGAGCGCGGGGCCTACCACCAGGAGCGGCTCAAGATCGCCGCCCAGCAGTGCACCGACCCGATCGAGCCGCGCAGCGTCTACCTGCAGGCATACGGCGGCCTCAGCGCGACCGACAGCCAGCTCGCGATCCACCAGGAGCTGCGGCGGACCCACCCGGAGCTGACCCTGCACTGGGGCGTGATCGACAGCTCGGCGTGGGTGCCCGACGGGGCTGTCCCCTTGCTGATCAACAGCCGGGAGTGGTACCGCGTGCTCAGCACCGCGGCGTACCTCTGCACGAACCTCGACCTCCCGCGGTGGTTCCGCAAGCGTCCCGGCCAGCGTGTCCTGCAGACCTTCCACGGCTACCCGTCCAAGGCGATGGGCATCGGGATGTGGCGGGCCAAGAACTTCACCCCGTTGCGGATCGACGCCGAGCTCGCACGCACGTCGGGCGACTGGGACCTGATCCTCACCCCGTCGCCGGAGATGGACCGCTACTACCGCGAGGAGTACCGCTACGACGGCCCGATCCACAGCCACGGCTACCCGCGCGACGACGCGCTGGTGTCCGGGGACGCCGACCGGGTCCGCGAGGAGACCCGCGCGCGCCTGGGCATCCGGCCCGGCCAGGTCGCGGTCCTCTACGCCCCCACGTGGCGCGACGACATGGCCGCGGGCTGGCGCCGCGCATCCATGGTCAGCCATCTCGACATCGAGGCGGCACGCCGAGCGCTCGGCGACGACTACGTCTTCCTGCTCCGCGGGCACCGCTTCCACATCCGGGCCGCGGGCCGCACCTCCGAGGCCGGACGCGCGGTCGACGTCACCGACTACCCCGAGATCAACGACCTGATCCTGGCCGCCGACGTCGCCGTGCTGGACTACTCCTCGCTGCGCTTCGACTTCTCCCTCACCGGGCGGCCGATGGTGTTCCTGGTGCCCGACCTCGCCGACTACGCCGGCGGAGTCCGCGGCTTCCTCTACGACTTCGCCGAGAGTGCCCCGGGGCCGCTGCTCGACACGACCGAGCAGGTCGTGGCCGCTCTGCGCGACCTCGACGGAGTGCGGGCCGAGCACGCCGACGCGTACGCCGCGTTCCACGCCCGGTTCAACGGCTTCATGGACGGCTCCTCGACAGCGCGCGTGGTCGAGGCGTTCTTCGGTGGGGCGAGTCGGTAGCCGATGGTGCCCTCGTCGACGGTGATCCGCCTCGAACCCCTCGGCCGGCGCTGGCAGCAGGCCTGGCTGGACGACGTGCCGGGCGGCGGACCGCTGCTGTTCGCCGACTGGCTCGCCGGTCTGCCGGCCGTCGTCCCGGCCGGAGGCGACGCGACCTGGCGGGTCGACCTGCTGGTCGCGAACGCGGTGGCGCGGTCCGGTGGCGCGCGGGTGGTCGTCGAGCCGGAGCCTGGCGGTCGATGCCTCGCGGCGGCCGCGATCGGCGTGGTCGAGAGCGTGCTCGCCGACCTGCGGTCGCGGGACCTCGCGACGGCCGAGGCCGTCGAGCTGCTGCGGCCGGCGGTCGGGGCGCTCGCCGACACGGAACGCTGGCCGGTCCCGCCCGCACTGCGCGGCCGGCTCGAGACGCTCGCCGCGGGCCTGGTCGATCCGCTGACGGCCACGGGTGCGGAGATTCGTGGGATCGAGCGGCTGCTCGCCGTACCTGCGGACGACGACGCTCAGGCCTCGGACGCGCTCGACCTCGAGCGAGCGGCGGCGGCTTGCCTCGCCGTGCCGCGGGCGGTGCTGGCAAGCATCTCTGCGGAGGCGGCGTCGTGAGCGCGGCGCTCGGTCCCTTGCCGGCGGGCGCGCTGCTGCTGCACATCGGGCCCTTCAAGACCGGCACGACGACCGTCCAGGCGGCGTTCCACCAGAACCGCGAGGCGCTCGCTCGACAGGGCGTCCACTACGCCGGGCGTGGCTCGCAGCCGATGGCGGCTGCGATGGAGGCTGCCGGGCGCGAGACGCTGCCGACGCTGAGCCGAGGTGGGGGCGAGGGGCCCGCTCGGTGGCCGCGGCTGCTCGAGGAGATCCGGACGGCCGACGCTCGCCACGTCGTGCTCAGCAGTGAGTTCTTCAGCGGCGCCGACGACGACCGGGCGCGCGCGATCGTCGAGGACCTCGGCCGAGACCGGACCCACGTCGTGGTCACCCTCCGTCCGCTGGTCCGGATCCTCGCCTCCCAGTGGCAGCAGTACGTCCAGAACCGCATCGTCGTCTCCTACGACGACTGGCTGCACGCGGTGCTGGACGACCCGGACGCTCCGCCGCGGGTCACCCCGAGCTTCTGGCAGCGCCATCGGCACGACCGTCTCGTGCAACGGTGGGCGGCGACCGTCGGCACGGAGCGGCTGACCGTCGTGGTCGTCGACGAGTCCGACCCGCGCTCCCTGCCGCGCACGTTCGAGCAGCTCCTCGGTCTCGAGCCGGACACGCTCGTGGCCCGCGACCCCGGCGCCAACCGCTCGCTCACCTGGCCGGAGGTCGAGCTCGTGCGCGCGTTCAACCAGGGTTGGATCGACGCCGACTGGTCGATGGCCGACTACACCCGCCTGGTCCGCTTCGGCGCGATCCGCCACCTCCAGCGCCGTCGGCCGGACGCGCACGAGGCTCGGGTGCCGATACCCGCATGGGCGGTCGAGCGGGCCGCCGCGATCGGGGCGGACATGGTTGCCGGCATCGACGCCTCCCGGGTGCACGTGATCGGAGACCTCGCCACGCTCGCGGACCCAGCACTCGCCCCCAACGTCGGCGACATACCCGGCGTGCCGGACGTCCCGATCGACGTGGCTGCCGGTCTGCTGGCGGGAGTGGTGGGCCAGCTGCTGACGACGCCGGGCGGTCCCCCGGGCGGCGGCCGGGTGGTCGGGCCGCTCGAGGCAGAGATGCGGCGCCGGCACGAGCCGGTCGTGTCGGGGCGCGATCATTCGCCGGTGCGCCGCATCCGCAGCCGCGTCCGCAGCGCCCTGACACGCCTCCGGCGCGACTGACCCGGTCCGGTACGTTGAGGGTCGGCAGTCGGTCGTATCGGATGGGGAAGGCATGCAGCAGGTCACCGAGATCGAGGCCTATCCCCGTGGCTCGCGCATCGTCCACATCGGCCCGCCCAAGACTGGCACGACGGCCGTGCAGAGCTCGCTGTACCTTCGCCAGGCCGAGCTCGCGGCGTACGGCGTCGCCTACCCGGGTCGGCGGCGGCACGAGCGTGCCGCCGTCTCGGCCGCTGCGCTCGAGTGGATCCCCGAGGGCTACCCCGACGACATCGCGAAGCACTGGCGCCGGCTGACCGAGGAGGTCCGCGCGTCGACCGCCGACCGGGTGGTCGTCTCCAGCGAGATCTTCGCGCTCGCGCCCGACTCGCGGATCCCGCGGATCGTCGAGGACCTCGGCGGCGACCTGCAGGTCGTGATCACGATGCGTCCGCTGGCGCGGATGCTGTCCTCGCAGTGGCAGCAGTCGATCCAGAACCTCGAGACCGCCGACTACGAGAGCTGGCTCCAGCGTCTGGTGGGGCCGGGTGCCGGGCCCGATCCCTACACCGACGCGCTGTGGCGCCACTACCGCGTCGACCGGCTCGTGCAGCGCTGGGGAGCCGAGGTGGGGGAGGAGAACGTCACGCTGGTCGTGGTCGACCCCGTGGACCGTTCGATGTTGTTGCACTCCTTCGAGCAGCTCCTCGGCCTTCCTCCCGACTTCCTCGAGCCGGCGCCTGACGAGCAGAACGTGTCGCTCCCCTATCCCGAGGTGGAGATGCTGCGTGCGTTCAACCGCCGCTTCCGTGCCGAAGGGCACGACCGCACGACGTACGTGCGCACGATCCGGGGCCCGGCGATGCGGCAGATCAAGGCCGCCGGCCAGCCGGTCATGCGCCGCCACCCGATCGGCACTCCGTTGTGGGCGGTCGAGCGCGCCAACGAGGTCGCCGCGGAGATGGTCGACGTGATCCGGGGCACGCGGGCTCGCGTCATCGGCGACCTCGCCGACCTGATCACGCCGGTGCCGGAGCACGAGCCGGACGACGTGCCGGCCACGGTCGACGCCGATTCTGCCGCCGAGATCGCCTACGCGCTGTTCCTCGCCGGGCGCACACAGGCGTTGGCGAAGGCCCGTCGGCCGCAGCCCGCCGCCGACCAGATCGCCGGCCGCGAGCTTGTCCGCGAGCTCATGCGGAGGAGCGTACGACGGCTGAGTTCACGAAGAGGGGTCCCCGAGGGGCGCGCAGACCGGACGGGGGCGTGATGGAGCAGGTCACCGACATCGTTCCTCTGCCCCGCGGATCGAGGCTCGTGCACATCGGCCCGCCGAAGACCGGGACCACCGCGTTGCAGAGCGCGCTGCACACCCATCGCGCCGAGCTGGCCAACCACGGCGTGCTGTACGCGAGCCGCCTCAGGCACGACCGCGCGGCCGTTGCCGCAGTTGCGTTCGAAGTCCTGCCGCCTGGCTACCCGGACGATGCGCCGGACCGGTGGAACCGGTTGAGCCGGACCGTGCGCGAGGCGAACGTCGACCGGGTGGTGGTCTCCAGCGAGACGCTGTCGTACGCCCCGGACGCGCACCTGCCCCGGATCGTCGAGGACCTCGGTGGCAGCGGACTCCACGTCGTGATCACCGTGCGTCCGTTGGCGTCGATGCTGCCCTCGCGATGGCAGCAGTCGGTGCAGAGCTTCCACGACGCGAGCTACCAGGAGTGGCTCGGGCGGGTGTTCGCGCCCGGGGCTGAGAGCGATCCGCAGACCCGGGCGATGTGGCGACGGTTCCGGGTCGACCGGCTGGCCCAGCGGTGGGGCGCCCAGGTCGGCGAGGAGAACGTCACCCTGATCGTGCTCGATCCGACCGACCGGTCGATGCTGCTCACGACCTTCGAGAGGCTGCTCGGACTGCCCGCGGGCTTCCTGGCGCCGGCCGGCGGCAAGCCCAACCAGTCGCTGCCCTATCCCGAGGTGGAGATGCTGCGCGCGTTCAACCGGCGGTTCCGCGCCGAGGGGCACAGCCAAGCGCTGTTCGTGCGCGCGATCCGGAAGAACGCGATGCGGCGGATCAAGGCGATCGGCGAGCCGGTGATGCGGCCGTACCCGATCGTGACGCCTGCCTGGGCGGTCGAGAAGGCGAACGCGGTCGGAGCCGAGATGGTCGAGGCGATCGAGCGCTCCGGGGTCCGCGTCATCGGCGACCTCTCGCACTTGTTCGGGGTCGCTCCGCAGGACGGCCCGACCGAGCCGCCGACGGCGGTCCCGGTCGACTCGGCGGCCGAGATCGCCTATGCGATGTTCCTGGCCGGCCGTGCCTCCGGGCGGCCGCGTCGTCGACGCGCGCCGCGGCCCGCGGTCGACGCGGTTCCCACCCGCGTGCTGGCCCGCGAGCTGATCCGGCGCGCGCGGGCCCGGGTGCGTCGCACCTGACGTCGCGCCGGCGGGTGCCGCAGGTGCACCTCTGCGTGAGTGCAGCGGACCTGGACCCGGTCAGTCCTGCTCGGCGGCACCGCGTACGGACGCGCGCAGCATGGCGTGCACGCCGTTCGGGGTCAGCACACCGAGGAAGCGGGCACCCTGGGTGACACCGAGGGTCGACCGGTCCTCGCGCATCATCAGCGCCATGGCGTCCTCGAGGGTCGCAGACAGGTCCACCGTGCCGCCGAGCTCGGCCGCGGCGACGCCGTCGACCGGTTCGAGGTACGCCGGGTCGATCGGTGTCACGGCGAGCCGGCGCATGCCGCGACGGAGGCCGACGAACTCCTCGACGAACTCGTCGGCGGGTGCGCCCAGGATCGCCGCCGGCACGTCGTACTGCGCCAGCCGGCCGCCGGTCGCGAACACGGCGACCCGATCGCCCATCTTCACCGCCTCGTCGATGTCGTGGGTGACCATCACGACGGTCTTGCCGAGGTCGCGCTGCAGCCGCAGGAACTCGTCCTGCAACCGGCCACGCACGACCGGGTCGACGGCGGCGAACGGCTCGTCCATCAGCAAGACGGGCGGGTCGGCCGCGAGCGCACGCGCGACGCCGACCCGCTGCCGCTGACCGCCGGAGAGCTGGTGTGGGTAGCGCTTGGCGAACACGGCGGGGTCGAGGCCGACCAGCTCGAGCAGCTCGAGTGCGCGGTCGGCCGCGCGCTGTCGGTCCCAGCCGATCAGCGACGGCACCGTGGCGACGTTCGTCGCGATGTCCTGGTGCGGGAACAGGCCGACCTGCTGGATCACGTAGCCGATCCCGCGACGCAGCTGGACGGGGTCGACGTGGGTCACGTCCTGACCGTCGAGGAGGATCCGGCCCTCGGTCGGCTCGATCAGCCGGTTCACCATCTTCAGCGTCGTCGACTTCCCGCACCCCGAGGGGCCCACGAGCACGACCAGGGCGTTGCGAGGCACGTCGAGGTCGAGAAGGTGCACCGCGACGGTGCCGTCCTCGTAGGTCTTGCCGACGCCCTCCAGGCGGATCATCGGCTCCGCCGGGTCAGAGTCCGACGCGCTACCGTCCCCTTGTGCCGGGATTGTCTGCGCTGCCATCGGTTGCTCCCACGTCGTCGGACAACTGCCTGACCCGCAACGAGTGGATCTGCGGGCGCTACTACTCCTCGCGGTCCGGGGACCTCGGTGACGCCCTGGTCCAGCATCGTCGAGCTCGTCGTCGCCTCGGTGCTGCTCGGCCTGGCCGTCGCCGTCCCGCTGGCCCTGCTCGCCCGACGGTACCGAATCCTCGAGGGTCCGATCGTCGGCCTGACCACCGCGATCTACACGATCCCCTCGCTCGCGCTGTTCTCGCTGATGGTCCCGGTCACCGGTCTCGGAGAGACCACCGTGGTGATCGGGCTCGGTCTGTACTCGTTGACGATCCTGGTCCGCAACATCCTCGAGGGCCTGCGGGCGGTGCCGGCGGACGTGCGCGAGGCGGCACTCGGCATGGGCTACGCCGCCCGCAAGATGCTCTGGCGGGTCGAGGTGCCGTTGGCGCTCCCGGCGATCATCGCGGGCCTGCGGGTGGCCACCGTGTCGGCCGTCGCGCTCACCACCGTCGGCTCGATCCTCGACTACGGCGGCCTCGGTGACCTCCTCGTCGACGGCACCCGGACCGACTTCAAGGCCCAGGTGCTCGCCACCAGCGCGCTGTGCGTGCTGCTGGCGGTCGCACTCGACCTGGTGATCGTCGGGGTCCAGCGGATCCTCACCCCCTGGACGCAGGAAGGCGCGCAGCGCATGATCCACGACGTGATCGCCTGGTTCCGCGACTCCGACCACTGGCACGGCGCGAACGGAGTGCCCGCACTGCTCTGGCAGCACACGCTGCTGACCCTGGTGTCGATGGTGATCGCCGCCGCGGTCGGTCTGCCCCTGGCGATCTGGCTGGGCCACCGGGGCCGCGGTGGCACGTTCGCGGTGAACCTCACCAACGTCGGTCGTGCCGTCCCGATCGTCGCCCTGCTCTCGCTGCTCGCGCTCGGCGTGTTCGGCACCAGCGACTTCGGGCCGTTCGGCCGCTCCGGGCTCGCCACCCTCGTGACGCTCGCGTTGTTCGCGTTGCCCCCGATCGTCACGAACGCCTACACCGGGATGACCGAGGTCGACCCCGACGTCGTCGAGGCGGCCCGCGGCATGGGCATGGGCGAGCTCGACCTGCTCCGCCGCGTCGAGCTGCCGCTCGCCGTACCGCTGGTCGTGTCCGGGCTGCGGCTCGCCGTCGTCCAGGTGTGGGCGACCGCCACGATCGCTGCGCTCGTGGCGGGCCCGGGCCTCGGGCGGATCATCGTGCACGGCTACGAGAGCTTCCAGACCGCCGAGGTCGTCGCCGGCTCGCTGATCGTCGCCGTGGTCGCGCTGGCGCTGGAGCTCGCGATGGCGGGACTGCAGAAAATGCTTGACCCGCTCGCGGGGCGGACTGGATAGAGTCGGGGCCGCGGGCTCGACGCCGGGACGACACCCGACGGTGGTCAGGCTCGCCGGACACGCGCAGTGCACCCTGCGGGACACAGAAGGCGGAGACAGACACATGAAGCAGCTCGTACGACATGCCCTGATCGCCCTGGTCGCGATCCCGCTGATGCTCACCGCCGGGTGCGGCGGCGGAGGCGGCAAGGTCGTCATCGTCGGCCAGAAGTTCACCGAAGCCGACATCATGACCCAGCTCTACAAGGCCGTCCTCGACGACGCCGGCTTCGACACCTCGGTGAAGAACCTCGGCGCGCGCGACATCTACCTCGACCCGCTGAGCAAGGGCGATGTGACCATCTCCGCCGACTACCTCTCCTCGATGACCGAGGCGCTCAACCGCAAGGCCAACGGCGACAGCGCGAGCCCGGTCGCCTCCTCCGACGAGCAGGCCACGCTCGACCAGCTCAACACGCTGGCGAAGAAGTACGGCCTCACCGCACTCGAGCCGGCGAAGGCCCAGGACGCGAACGCGTTCGCGGTGACCAAGGAGTTCGCCGACACCAACCACCTCACCACCCTCAGTGACCTGGGTGGCTCCGGCCTGTCGGTGAAGCTCGGCGGCAACAGCGACTGCCCGCAGCGGGCCGACTGCCAGAAGGCGCTCGAGGACGACTACGGGATCAAGGTGTCCGGGTTCGAGCCGACCGGCTTCGGCAGCCAGGCCACCAAGGACGATCTGGTCAAGGGCGTCACCCAGATCGGCTCGGTCGGCACCACCGACGCGACGCTCGACTCGCTCGGGCTGGTGATCCTCACCGACGACAAGCACGTGCAGAACGCCGAGAACCTCGTCCCGATCGTCAACAGTGACTGGCTCAAGGACCACAAGGATGCCGAGACGGCGCTGAACAAGCTCTCGGCCGCGCTGACCACCGAGGACCTCACCGGCCTGATCGGCAAGGTCGACATCGACCGCGAGAAGGCGGCCGACGTCGCGAAGGCGTACCTCAAGTCGAAGGGCCTGATCGGCTGAGCTTCGCGACCAGGCTGGCCGGCCGGCTCCGGCGCGAGTGGGAGGCCCGGCCGGGCGGGTTGGTGACGCACGTCGTCACCGTCGGTCCGGGCCAGGAGCGATTCCTCGACGAGGCGCTGGACTCGGTACGCCGGCAGACCTACCGTCGCGCCGACCACCTCGTGGTCCCGTGGGGACCTGACCGCGACGCGGCCTCGCTGGCCCAGGCACGGCAGCTGGCGCTCACCCGGGCGCGGGCGCCGATGGTGCGTCTGGTCGAGGCCTGCGACACGCTGCCGCCCCGGTCGACCGCGGTGCTGGTGCGCGCCCTCGCGCGCACGACCGCGCCGAGTGCCGCCGGACTCTCGGTGCCGGCGTCCGGGTCCTGGCGGGACGAGGCGTTCGCCGCCGCCGGGCAGGAGCCGGGGCTCGGTGACCGATTGCTGCACGTCGCACGCTGGCAGGCGCTGCCGGCCGTCGCCGACCCGGTCCTCGCGCCGGCCGTGGCGGTGCGCGAGGTCACCCACCTCGACCACGGCCGGGCCACCGGGTTGTCCTTCGGCCGGCTGCGTCGCTGGTCCGAGGAGCTCGGCGAGCACCTGCCACGGCTCGCCGTGATCGCGGCATCCGGAGACCGGGCCGCGATCGCCGCGGTCCTCGATCGCCAGGTCGCCGGTCTCCTCGACGACGTCGAGTCGTTCAGCGCCGCGCAGTGGGCGAGCCTGGTCGATGTCGTGGGCGCGCTGATGGGGGCGTGGGACAGAGAGCCCCGGGATCTCGACAGGCTCGATCTCCGGGAGCTCGATCTCCGGGAGGCAGTGCGGGCGGAGTCCCGGATCCGGGCCTGGCTCGCCGCCCACGACCGGCGCGAGGACCTCGAGGAGCTGGTGGCGCGGCGGTGGCGCTCCGACGACGACCTGCCGACGATCGTGCGCGGCGGCGCCGTGCTGGCCGACCTCGGTGTCGACGTGCCCGAGGAAGTGGCGCAGCTGGGCGAGACCGAGACGCCGCTCGAGCTCCGGGTGCAGGGCCGGACCGGAGGACAGGTCCACCTGGTCGCCTTCGTCCGGGGCGTGCCGACCGACACCGCTCCCGAGGTCGTCGTCGATGGCGGCGCGCGGACGGTGCGCAGCCGCACGCGCCCGGCCGCCAACCGCGTCGCCGGTGAGTCCGAGCACGACCACGCTCACGGCTGGCTCGTCGTCGAGGGCGTCTCGCGCGGTCGACGGACCCTCCGGGTCGAGCTGACCTCGCACGGGATCACCCGCACCGGGCGGGTGCGCGTCCCCGCGCGCCTCGAGGGCGTGTCGGCGCCGGGACCGCTGGCGGACGACGAGGCCGGACCGTTCGCGCAGCAGCAGCTGCGCCGGTGGTACGCCGAGGACCACCCGATCGAGCCGGACCTGGCCTACTTCCAGAGCTACACCGGTCAGACAGCGACGGACAGCCCGCTGGCGATCCATCGCGAGCTGCGCCGGCTCCGGCCGGACGTCCGCACCCGCTGGCTCGTCGAGCGTCCCGGCGTACCACTGCCCGAGGGTGCGGAGCCGGTGCTCTGGCACAGCCGGGAGTGGTACCGCACGCTGGCGACCGCGCGCTGGATCGTCACCAACATCGAGCAGGAGCTGTGGTTCCGCCGCAAGCCCGGCCAGGAGATGCTGCAGACCTTCCACGGTGCGCCGGGCAAGGCGATGGGGCTGGGGCTCTGGCGGTCCAACGGCCTGACGCCGCGGCGGATCGAGCGGCTGCTCGATGCCGGCCCCCGCAACTGGACGGCGCTGCTCAGCCCGAGCCCCGAGCTCACCTCGCACTACCGCGAGCAGTTCGGCTACGACGGGCTGGTGCTCGACGAGGGCTACCCGCGTGACGACGTGCTGGTCGGCCCGGACGCTCCCGTCGTCCGGGCGCGGGCGCGGGCGGACCTCGGCCTGCGCGACGACCAGGTCGCGGTCCTGTACGCCCCGACCTGGCGGGACCGGCTGGCCACCAACTACCGGCGGGCGCGGATGCACGACGACTTCGACCCGTCCGCGGCCGCGGCGGCACTGGGCGACCGCTACGTGATCCTGCTCCGCGGCCACCGGTTCCACCGGGACCGCAGCTCGTTCGGTCCGGGTGTGCTCGACGTGACGGCGTACCCGGAGATCAACGACCTGATCCTGGCGGCCGACGCAGCGGTGCTGGACTACTCCTCGATCCGCTTCGACGTGGCGCTCACCCCGAGCCCGATGGTGTTCTGCGTGCCCGACCTCGACGACTACTCCGGTGGCCGCGGCTTCCTCTACGACTTCCTCGAGTCCGCGCCGGGGCCTCGGGTCTCGACCACCGAGGAGGTGGTCGCCTGCCTGCGCGACCTGCCGGCGCTGACCGCGGAGTACGCCGAGGCGCGGCGCGTCTTCCATGAGCGCTACAACAGCCACCAGGACGGGCACTCCGCGGAGCGCGTGGTGCGGGCGTTCTTCGGCGACTGATCCTGCGACTGATCCTGCACTGGTTCGGCTGCCGGTCCGAGGCGGGCTGGGTGCTGGCAGCGAGGAGGGAGTCTGTGCGGGGTCCGTCGCGCGGTCGGGTTGTGTCCTCGGGTGGGACAGATCCCGGGGTGGGTGCTCGGGTCTGTGTCCGCGGGTGGGACAGATCCCGGGGTGGGCGCTCGGGTTGTGTCCGCGGGTGGGACAGATCCCGGGGTGGGTGCTCGGGTCTTGTCCGCGGGTGGGACAGAACCCGGGGGCGGCGCAGGGATGGTGTCCGCCGGTGTGACAGCTCCGCCTTGCGACTCGCCGGTTCTGTCCTCCCGCGGGACAGAACCCCGTCGCGGCGCTCGCTAGGATCGCTGCCGGAACGGCCAGGAAGGACCCGATGCCCTCTCTTCGGAACGTCTTGCGCCGCGTGCGGGGTGCCGAGCCGGTCCTCTCCGTGGTGGTCCCGGTCCACAACGTGGAGAGCTACCTCGACGAGTGCCTCGACAGCCTGCTCGGGCAGAGCCTGGCCGAGCTCGAGGTGATCGCGGTCGACGACGGCTCGACCGACGGGTCGGCGGCGATCCTGGCTCGACGCGCGGCGGCCGACCCGCGCCTGCGCGTGCTGACGCAGCCCAACGCCGGCCAGGGTGCCGCCCGCAACCGCGCCGTCGCGGAGGCGCGCGGGGAGTTCGTGACGTTCTGCGACGGCGACGACCGGGTGCCCACGGACGCGTACGCCTACCTCGTCGACACGTTGCGCGCGACCGGGAGTGACTTCGCCGTCGGGCGGGCGCGTCGCTTCGACGGCAGCGGCCTGATCGGACCGGCGCGGGTGCGGGGCGTGCACGGCACCGACCGGCTGCACGTGACCGCCGCGGTGTTCCCCGAGGCAATGCATGACCTGATCCTGTGCAACCGGGTGTTCCGTACCGAGTTCTGGCGACGTGCGGTCGTCGCGTTCCCGGAGGGGGCCGTCTACGAGGACCACCTGCCGATGGTCACGGCGTACGTCCGCGCGCAGGCGTTCGACCTGCTGCAGCGCACCGTCTACCTCTGGCGGGTGCGTGAGGACAACACCTCGACCACCCAGCAGCAGACGACGCTGCGCAACCTCCGGGACCGGATCGCCGCCCGGGAGTCGGCGCACGAGCTGCTGCGCACCGAGGCGTCACCCGGCGTGTACGAGACCTGGGTCGCGCGCGGCCTCGCCGCCGCCTGGCCGGGCTTCGTCCCGGGCGCGGTGGCCGGCGACGAGGAGTTCCGGAGCGTCCTCGCCGCCACCTACCGCACCTACCTCGACCGCGCCGACGACCGCGCGATGGCGCAGGTCCAGCACGCCCCGAGGATCCTGGCGTTCCTGTGCGCGCACGAGCGCTGGGACGACGTTGCGGAGGCGCTCGACCACTTCGACGGCTGGGGCCACCACCCGCAGCTGGAGGTCGAGGGCGGGGAGGTCCGGGCGCTGCCGGAGCCAGGCCTGGGCTTCGCCGCGCACGTGCCGGCCGGGCTCTGGCGGCTCGCCGATCGTGAGACCAACCTGCTCGCAGGGTTCCGCTCGGCGTCCTGGGTGCAGGCGGGCCGATTGGAGCTGACCGGCTTCGTGGCGATCCGGGGGCTGGACACGAGCGGCGAGGCGCCCGCGGTCAGAGCCTTCCTGCGTGACGTCGCCGGCGACGCGCGCGTCGACGTGGACGTCCGGATCGAGCGCGACCCGGAGGTCAACCAGTGGGTGCGGCACGCCAACGCCGACTACGACCACGGCCGGTTCGTCGCCCTCGTCGACGTCGCGGCGCTGCCGCCCCGGGCGGCGACCTGGGCGCTGGTGCTCGACGTGTCGCACCGTGGCGTACGTCGCGACGGCCAGGTGTACGACTTCGTGACCGGCGCGCCGTACACCCGGGACGTCGGGCGGGTCGTCGACGGCCGCCTGGTCGAGGCGCTCCGCGACGACGAGCACGGTCTGGTCGTGCGCGTGCAGGATGCGCCGAAGCGCTGGTCGCCGCCGACCGAGCCGGCCGCGCCGCGCGTCGACGCCGTCCGGGTCGACGACGGCCGCGTGGCGCTGGGCTTCGTGGCCGGCACCTCGCCGCGCGCGGTGCGCCTCGTCGGCAAGCGCGGTCGAGTCGACCTCGAGCCGGTGGCCGGGGAGCCCGACCATTGGCGGCTTTCCGTGGAGAAGGCACCTCCGGCCGGGGTCTACGACGTGGAGTGTGACGGGGGCGGCGCGGCCAAGGCCCGTCCGACGGAGGGCCTGGTCCTCCGGCTGCCCTACTCCCTGCTCTCGCCGACGGCGCGCGTGGCGGCGAAGGTGCGCGTGACCGGCGTGCTGCGGATCGACGTGTCGGCACCGCTCGACGACGAGGAGCGCACCGCGCTCGGCCAGCGCCGGCTCCAGCGGCGCCATCGCGACCAGGTCGTCGAGGACGTCCGCGACGACGTCACTCTCGTGCGGGCCTTCGGTGACGAGGAGCCGATCGCAGTCCCGAGCGGCGGGCGGGTTCTCGTCGCGGTCCGCGACCTGAGCGAGCAGGTGCCCGCGGGGGCCGAGGCCGTGGTGGTCGGCACTCGGGCCTGGTACGACGCGCTCGCGACTGCCGACGTCCTGGTCAGCGCGCTCGAGCCGCCGCCGTGGTTCCGCGCCAGGCCGGGGCAGCGGGTGATCAGTCCGTAGGTCTCGGCTGGCTTCGGTCTGTGCCCGGGGGTTCTTGGCAGCGACGACCACACCGGCACCACCGACCTCACCCCCGAGCCAGTCGACCCGCCACCCCGACGAACCAGCTGACCCCGCACCCCGCTCGGATCAGACCGAGGCGGGGCCGGCGGTCTGCCCGGGCGCCGTGCCGCGCGCCGTGGTCGCCTCGGCCTGCGCGGCCGGCTCGGTCGACGCGACGATCGCGTCGTACACCCGCCGACGGCACTGGCCGTCGCGGTGCGGGAACGTCGCCTCGATCCGGGCCTGGTACTCCGGAGCCGCCGTCGCGCCGCGGTCGAGGATCTCGGCGACGCAGGCGACCGCTTCGTCCGGGGTCGCCGCCACCGGGCCGAACCCGTCGCGGCCGTAGTCGAAGTAGCCGCCCCGGCCGATGTGGTCGCCGCCGAACATCCGGTCCGCGTCGAAGTGGTGGTAGACCACCGGACGCTCCAGGTAGGCCGCGTTGAACGCCATCGACGAGTAGTCGGTCACCATCACCGCCGTACGCGCGAACGTGTCGCGGACCTCCTCGAACCCGAGGACCTGCACGTGTGGTGGGAGCTCGAGCCGCGGCAGGGACGACTGCAGGTTCGGGTGCGGCAGCAACGCCAGGGCGAGGCCGTGCCGCTCGCAGGCCTCGCGCAGGCGATCGGAGGACAGCAGCGCGAGCCACTGCCGGACGAAATCGGAGTCCGCGAACGACGCGCCGATGTCCTCCCGGCGCTGGCTGTCCTTCTCGAGAGGACGGACCAGCCAGTTGCGCCACGTCGGCGCGACCAGCACCAGGTCGCGTCGCTCGGGCGGGACCGCCGCGCCGGCCTCGAGCAGCACGTCGAAGCGGGGCAGGCCGGTGAGCGCGGCCTCCTTCTCGGTGAACAGGTAGCCGGTGTGGTCGGCGGTGATCGAGGCGTGCTCGGCCGGCGTGCTCGTCACGAAGACGTCGATCGGCCGGACGTTGAGCCAGCTCGACAGATCGTCCTTGATCACCCCGTGCTGGAGGAACGTGAACCGCCAGTCCGTGGGTAGGTGCCGCATCGGCGCGGGGTCGTAGACGGCCGGCTCGGCGTGGGAGGAGATCACGTGGCGGGCGTGCAGCAGCAGCAGGCGCCACTCGTGGGTGCCGTAGCCGACGAGGCGCTTGCCGTGCCCCGACCGGCGCAGCCGCTGCCAGTCCGCGGTGCCCTCCTCCACCACGAACCACGCGTTCACCTCCGGGTGCTCGGCCCGTAGCCAGGTGAAGAGGTGCTCGGCGCTGTCGTCGGCGTCGTGGACGCGGTCCATCAGCACCCAGGCATCGGCGTAGCGGCGGCGCACCTTCCGGCTCTCGGCTCGACCGAGGAGTGCCCGGTCCGCCGTGGTGAGTGCCCGCACCGGCTCGTCGCGCAGTACGCCGGTGCGCGGCTCGGCGCGGGCGAGGACGTTCGGCCGCACCACCCGGTGGGTCGGCTGGGGACGGTCGAGCCGGACGTCGACAGCGCGGCCGTCGAGCCGGAGCCGCACCGGAGCGCGGCTGGGCACCCACAGCAGCCGCTCGCGCATGAGCACCCGGTCGTGGACGACGACGTCGCGCGTCTTCGCGTGCGCCGGAGGCATCGAGGTGCCGCCGACGTCGACGTCCTCGGTCGGAGCCGGACCCGTGAAGTAGTAGGCGAGCCGGACCAGCCGCTGGTCGCGGTCGAGCGCCGAGACGCGCACCGGCCGCTCGCACCACCGCTGGTCGGCGTACCCGTGCAGGAGGACGAGGCGCGCCAGCCGTCTCAGCCGCGGCAGGTCGGTGCCCTCGATGACGTCCGGGTCCAGCAGGGCCAGGATCTCGGGCATCAGCCGGTGCATCTCGTCGGCCACCGCGCCGGACGCACCGGGACGGATGATGGTGTCCTCGCTGCTGAAGTACCAGGACAGCTCGTAGAGCACGAAGTGCTGGAGCCACTCCGGGACGGTGCCGTAGCGGTCCGCGGCCGCGCGCAGCACCTCGAGATACCCGTGCCGCAGGACGTCGGTGAAACGGCGTGCGTCGGTGCGTCCGGACTGCAGGGTCGAGGAGGCGTCGGAGCGCTTGCGGTACTCGTAGCGAGCCGAGGCGACGAAGCCGACCGTCGGTGCCGGCGAGCCGAGCAGGTAGTGGCTGGTGAAGTGGCCGTCCTCGAAGTTGGGTCGCACCCGCGGGTCGAACTCGAGCCGCCCGGCGCCGATCCGGTCGCGTCGGAAGAACGCCGCGGGCGCGCTGCCGTGGAACAGGTCGGTGTCCACCGAGAGGTCGCGGAGCACGTCGCCGTCGCGGAAGAACTTCCGCAGCGGGTGGCTGTTGGTGACCTTGCCGGTGTGGTCGTCGAGCAGGAGGCGGTGGGTCGCGACCAGGTCGACGTCCGGGTGCCGCTCGAGGAACCCGGCGACCGAGGCGAGGTAGCCGGCGTCCAGGATGTCGTCGGGATCGGGGAAGCCGACCCATGATCCCTGCGCCTGTGCCAGGCCGGCGTTGCGCGCGGCACCCTGGCCGGCGTTGGCCTGGCTGAGCACGCGCACCGTGAAGCGGCTGGCCGCCGACCACGTGCGCAGCCGGTCGAGCGTGTCGTCGGTCGACCCGTCGTCGACGACGACCACCTCGAGCTGCTCGGGTTGGATCGACTGGGCCTCGACCGAGGCGATGTAGTCCTCGAGGTAGCGCCCGACGTCGTACGCAGCGCTGACCAGCGAGAACAGCGGCCTCGCGTCGCGTGCTTGCGTCACCGGTCTCCTCCGTCGAGTCAGTGCGGCGAACCCGGTCAGTCGAGCGGGTCGTCCTTGCGTACGTCGATGATGTGCCCGGTCTGGCGCGAGAGCAGGACGTCGAGAGCGGTCCTCGCGACCGACGGTGGACTCCAGCAGCGAGCCCGGCGGCTCGTCGCCGAAGGCGCGCGTGCGCATCGGCGTGGCGGTCCGCTCGGGGTTGATGCAGTTGATCCGCACGCCCGCCGCCGGACCACTCGTCGGCGAGCGCCTGGGTGAGGTTGACGGTCGCGGCCTTGGCCGAGGAGTAGAGGCTGTAGCCGGCCCGGCCGCGGGTGTAGGAGCTCGACGTGAACAGCAGCATCGAGCCCTTCGTCCGGGCGAGGTGGGGGAGGAACTCCTGGGCGATGAACACCGGGCCGAGGTAGTTGATCTCGGTCGCGGCGTAGATCGTCTCCTCGGAGGTCTCGCTCGAGCTGGCCGCGCGGCAGCACGCCGGCGGTGTTGACCACGAAGTCGACCTGGCCGGTCTCGCTCGACTGCCTGTGTGGCCGCTGCGACGATGTCGGACCGCTTGCCCACGTCGGTGTTGGTCGAGGACCGGCTGAACGTCAGCACCCGAGCCCCGTACCCCTCGGCGAGGCCCGCGATGTCGGCGCCGATGCCGTAGGAGCCGCCGAACACCACCATCGTGCGGCCCTCGAACGCCGCCCGGTAGCCGTCCTCCGACAGTGGTTCCGGGGCATCGCTGCCGGCGAGCTGGAAGAGCTTGTCGGCGAGGTAGACGTCGATCGGCTCGGTGACCTTCATGTTGCGCTCGTCGCCACGTGCACGACGTAGATCGGCACGTCGGGCAGTGTACCGCAGCACGACCGTGCAGTCGTCGGTCGCGACGAAGTCGGGATCGCGGCCGGCACGGGCGTACGCCTCCCGGATCACCGAGGCGCGGAACGCCTGCGGGGTCTGGCCGCGCCGCAGCGCCGCCCGCGGCGGGATCTCCCGGATGGTGTCGTCGGGCGCACCTCGATGATCGTGTCGGCGCTCGGGATCGCGACGTCGACCGCGGCATGGGTCGCGAGTGCCTCGAAGCACTCGCGTGATGATCCGTGGGGTCACCAGCGGCCGGACCGCGTCGTGCAGCAGGACGTTGCACTCCTCCTCGCCGAGCCGCTCCAGCGCTCGCAGCGTGGTGCCGTTGCGGGTGTCCGCGCCCTCGAGGATGTCGACGACCTTCGCGTACGCCACCGTGCGCACGATCGCGCGGACGGCGTCCAGGTGGCCCGGCGCCATCATCACCAGCATCTCGTCGACCATCGGGTGGGAGTCGAGCGCGGCGAGGGTGTGCTCGAGGATCGTCCGGCCGGCGATCTTGATCAGCTGCTTGGGGATGTCCAGGCCCACGCGTGCACCGACGCCTCCTGCGAGCAGGACGGCGACGTTGCGGGTGGGCGCTGCGTCATGGCGAGAACTCTAGGGTGCGTGCGTGTCGTGTGACGTACCCCACCGTCACGGACGGGTTCTCCCCGTACCCGAGCCCGGCGTAGGCTCGTTGACGTCATTGAGTAGTCCGGTACCCGCGAGGGACTGGAACGAAAGGCGATGAGTCCAGATGACCCGAATCGGGGTTGTGGGTGCCGGCCGTGTCGGCGCCGTCCTGTCCGCCGCGTTGCGCGCCGCCGGCCACGAGGTCGTGGCCGCCGCCGGCGAGTCGGACGCGTCCGTGGGGCGTATCGAGGCGTTGCTCCCCGGCGTGCGGCGGGCCAAGCCGACCGACGTGGCCCGCAGCTGTGACCTGCTGCTGCTCACCGTGCCCGACGACATGCTCGAGAACGTCGTCACCACGATGGTCGGCGCCGGCGCGATCCGACCGGGCCAGGTCGTCTGCCACACGTCGGGCCGCCACGGTCTCGCCGTGCTGCACGCGGCCGCCGAGATCGGCGCCCGCCCGCTCGCGACTGCACCCGGCGATGACCTTCACCGGCACCGACGGTCGACCTCGACCGGCTGCCGGGGTGCGTCTTCGGCGTGACCGCTCGCGAGCGAGGACCGCGCGCTGGCCGAGTCGCTGGTCGCCGACATGGGCGGCGTCGCGATGTGGGTGCCGGAGGACAAGCGCACGCTCTACCACGCGGGTCTCGCGCACGGCGCCAACCACCTGGTCACCCTGGTCGCCCAGGCGATGGAGCTGCTGGCCGCCTCGGGCGCCGACGACCCGGCCGCGACCCTGCGGCCGCTGCTGTCCGCGGCGCTGGACAACGCGCTCGTCGCCGGCGACGCGGCCCTGACCGGCCCGATCGTGCGCGGCGACGTCAACACCGTGGCCGCACACCTCGCCGACATCGCCGAGACCGCGCCCGCCACGATCCCGTCGTACGTCGCGATGGCGAGGGCCACCGCCGACCGTGCCGTGCTCGATGGCCGGCTGCTGCCGATCCGGGCGGCCAAGATCGTCCGGCTGCTCGACGAGGCGCTTGCCGACGTCGACCTCGACGCCGCGGGCCGGTCGGCCGTCCGGGCCCGCCGCGACCGGACCGACCGGTCGTGACCACGACGCTCGTCCGCGCCGACACGCGCGCCGAGCTCGCAGCTCGCGCTGGCGCTGCCCGGAGGTCAGGCCCTCGAGATCGGTGGCCTTCGTGCCGACGATGGGTGCGCTCCACGACGGGCACGGCGCGCTGATCAGACGTGCGCGGCAGGAGGTCGGCGCGGACGGAGCCGTCGTCGTCTCGGTCTTCGTCAATCCCGACCCAGTTCGCGCCGGGCGAGGACCTCGACCGGTACCCCCGCACGCTCGACGCCGACCTCGAGGCGTGCGCTGCCGAGGGCGCCGACGTCGTGTTCACCCCGGCGGCCGAGGAGATCTACCCCGCGGGGGCCGGCCTCGCCGACGGCGTGACCGTCGACCCGGGCCCGCTGGCCACCGTCCTCGAGGGTGCGTCCCGGCCAGGACACTTCGCAGGGGTGCTGACGGTGGTCGCCAAGCTGTTCGGCCTGGTGCGGCCCGACGTCGCCGTCTTCGGAGAGAAGGACTACCAGCAGCTCGTGCTGATCCGCCGGATGGTCGCCGACCTGTGCCTCGGGGTGGAGGTCGTGGGCGCGCTGACCGTGCGCGAGCCCGACGGCCTGGCGCTGTCCAGCCGCAACCGCTACCTCGACGGCGACGAACGCCGCGACGCTGTCGCCCTGTCCCGGGCGCTGTTCGCGGCGCGGGACGCGGCCGGGCGTGGCGCTGGCGGCTGCGCTCGGATCGCCGCCCGCGCCGAGCTGCGGCGCACCCACCTGGTCGACCTCGACTACCTCGAGATCACCGCCCCCGACCTCGGCCCGGCGCCGGAGCGTGGCCCGTGCGCGCATGCTGGTCGCGGCGCGGGTCGGATCCACCCGCCTGATCGACAACATCGCCCTCGAGCTGGGAGCACCCTGATGCTGCGCACCATGATGAAGAGCAAGATCCATCGCGCGACCGTGACCCAGGCCGACCTGCACTACGTCGGCTCGGTGACCGTCGACGAGGACCTCCTCGACGCCGCCGACCTGCTGCCCGGAGAGCTGGTGCACATCGTCGACGTCACCAACGGCGCCCGGCTGGAGACCTACACGATCGCCGGCGAGCGCGGCTCCGGGGTGCTCGGCATCAACGGCGCCGCCGCCCGGCTGGTGCACCCCGGGGACGTGGTGATCCTGATCGGCTACGGCCAGATGGAGACCGCCGAGGCGCGGACCTTCGAGCCGAGCGTGGTCTTCGTCGACGCCGACAACCGGATCGTCGGCACCGGCTCGGACCCGGCGGAGGTGGTTCCCGGGACGGACCTGGTCCGAGCGGACCTGACCTCCCGCACCAGATCGGCGACCTCGTCGACCTGAACCGATACGTCGCCGGATGGGAATCACGCCTGCCCGAGCGCCTCGCCGCCGGTGCCCCCGGCTGGACGACCGACGGCCGACGTCGTCGTGGTCGGCTCGGGCATCGCCGGGCTGACCGCGGCGCTGCGGCTGCGCGACCGCGTGGACAAGGTCCTCGTGGTCACCAAGGACGTCCTGTCGGCCGGCTCCACCCAGTGGGCGCAGGGCGGCATCGCCGCGGCGCTCGGCCCCGGGGACACCCCGGCGCAGCACGAGCGGGACACCCTCGTCGCGGGAGCCGGCGCCTGCGACCGCGACGCGGTGCGGGCGCTGGTCACCGAGGGGCCCGAGGCCGTGCGCGAGCTGATCGCGCTGGGTGCCCGCTTCGACCAGTCCGCCGAAGGCGTGCTGTCGCTGACCCGCGAGGGCGGCCATCACCGCGACCGGATCGCGCACGCCGGTGGCGATGCGACCGGCGCGGAGATCCAGCGCGCGCTGGTCGCGGCGATCGAGGCCGCCCCCGACATCGAGGTGATCGAGCACGCCCTCGCCGTCGACCTGATGCTCGGCGACGACGGCGGCGTCTGTGGGCTGACGCTGCACGTGATGGGAGAGGGACAGCGCGACGGCGTCGGCGCCGTGCGGTGCCGCGCTGTCGTGCTCGCCTCCGGCGGGCTCGGCCAGGTCTTCTCCCAGACCACGAACCCGGCGGTGTCCACCGGCGACGGCATGGCGCTCGCACTCCGGGCCGGCGCGGTGCTGCGCGACCTGGAGTTCGTGCAGTTCCACCCGACGGTGATGTACCTCGGGCTCCGACTCGACCGGGCAGCAGCCGCTCATCTCCGAGGCAGTGCGCGGCGAGGGCGCCTTCCTGGTCGACTGGGCCGGCAGGAGGTTCATGCAGGGCCAGCACGAGCTCGCCGACCTCGCCCCGCGTGACGTGGTCGCCAAGGCGATCACCCGGCGGATGCTCGAGGAGGGCAAGCCACACATGTGGCTGGACGCCCGCCACCTCGGCGCCGCCTTCTGGGAGCGCCGGTTCCCGACGATCCTCGCCACCGCGCGCTCGCACGGCGTCGACCCGGTCACCGACCTCATCCCGGTGGCGCCCGCCCACCACTACACGTCGGGCGGCGTCGCCACCGACGTCTGGGGCCGCTCGAACGTCTCCGGCCTCTATGCCACCGGTGAGGTGGCGTGCTCCGGGGTCCACGGCGCCAACCGCCTCGCGTCGAACTCCCTGCTCGAAGGGCTGGTCTTCTCCCGCCGGATCGCCCAGGTGCTGCCCGACGAGCTCCGGCCCTACGCCGACGCCGCGCCGGACCGCCGCACGCGCCGGGGTGGTCGCGGCAGGCGTGCGCACCGCGATGCAGGCGACGATGACCGAGCGCGTGGGGGTCCTGCGCAACGCCGACGGCCTGGCCCTCGCGGCCAAGCGCGCTCGAGGAGCTCGGCCGCCACGCACGGCCCGGAGGGCACGGCGGCCTGGGAGACGACGAACCTGGTCTCGATCAGCGCCGCGCTCGCCGCGGCCGCGACCCTGCGCGAGGAGACCCGCGGGTCGCACTGGCGCGAGGACTTCCCCGAACGCGACGACGCCGACTTCGCCGGGCACTTCGACGTGGTGCTCGTCGACGGGGCGCCGCGGGCCGAGCTTCCGCCCGAGCCCGGCCACTGACGGAGGTGTGGGATGAACGAGGCATCGCCGACGGTGATCGCCGGCACGCCCTACGACCTGCTCCCCGAGGAGCTCCTGGCCGAGCTCACCGCCGCGGGCCTCGATCCGCGTGCGATCCACGAGGCGATCGTCGCGGCCCTGGCCGAAGACCTGCCCGCCGACGGACCGGGTGTCGACGTGACCAGCGACGCGACCATCCCGGCCGACCTGCGCGGCGACGCCGACCTCGCTGCCCGCGAGGACGGCGTGGTCGCGGGCCTGGCCATCGCCGAGCTGGTGTTCGTGCACGTGCTCGGCGGCGACGTCGAGATCACCGATCGCGTCCCCGACGGCACCCGCGTGCGTGCCGGCGACGTGGTGATGCGCGCCTCCGGCCCGGTCCGCGGCCTGCTGACCGCCGAGCGCACCGCGCTTGAACTTCGCGTGCCACCTGTCCGGGGTGGCCACGGCGACCGCCGCCTGGGTCGAGGCGCTCGCCGGCACCCGCGCACGCGTGCTCGACACCCGCAAGACGCTGCCGGGCTACCGCGCGCTGCAGAAGTACGCCGTCCGCTGCGGCGGCGGCGTCAACCACCGCTTCAGTCTCAGTGACATGGCGCTGGTCAAGGACAACCACGTCGTCGCGGCCGGTGGCGTGCGGCCCGCGTTCGAGGCGGTCCGGGCGCTGCTACCCCGACCTCCCGGTGGAGGTCGAGGTCACCGACCTCGACCAGCTGCGTGACCTCCTCGACGCGGGCTGCGAGCGGATCCTGCTCGACAACATGAGCACGGAGATGATGGCCGAGGCGGTCACGCTGACGGCCGGCCGGGCGACTCTCGAGGCCTCGGGTGGGCTGACCTTCGAGCGTGCCCGCGAGGTCGCCGAGACCGGCGTCGACTACATCTCGGTCGGCGCGCTC
Source organism: uncultured Actinomycetota bacterium (assembly GCA_963731485.1). Classification (GTDB taxonomy): domain Bacteria; phylum Actinomycetota; class Actinomycetes; order Propionibacteriales; family Nocardioidaceae; genus Marmoricola. The sequence continues at coordinate 330,817 of CAVSVQ010000004.1, read as the reverse complement.
ACGCACTCCGTGCGGGTCTTCGACCTCGGCATGGACCTGCGGTGACGCGGCCGTGACCCTCCTGTGTGCCGACATCGGCAACTCGCACACCACCCTCGGCCTGCTCGACGACGGCGAGGTGCTCGAGCACTGGCGGGTGGCGACCCTGGAGAGCCGCACCGTCCGACGAGTGGAACGTGCTGATCCGCGGCCTGGTCAACCAGAGTCCGCGCAGCGACCTCGGCATGATCGAGGGCATCGCGGTCTGCTCGACGGTGCCCTCGGTGCTGCACGAGTGGCGCGACATGCTCGCCGTCCACTTCGCGGCGACACCGTCGGTCGTCGTCGAGCCGGGCGTGCGGACCGGCGTACCCGTGCTGATGGACAACCCGAGGGAGGTCGGAGCCGACCGGGTGATCAACGCGCTGGCTGCGGCGACGCTGTACGACGGCCCGGCGATCGTCGTCGACTTCGGCACCGCGACCACCTTCGACGTGGTCAGTCCGAGGGGCGAGTACATCGGCGGGGCGATCTCCCCCGGCATCGACATCTCGCTCGAGGCGCTGGGTCGTCGTGGGGCCCAGCTGCGCAAGGTGGAGCTGCTCCGCCCGCGGTCGGTGATCGCGAAGAACACCGTCGAGGCGGTGCAGTCCGGCATGGTGTTCGGGTTCGCCAGCCAGGTCGACGGCATCGTGGCGCGGATGATCGACGAGCTCGGCGTGGACCGCGACGCGGTCAACGTGATCGCCACGGGTGGTCTCGCCCCGGTGGTGGTCGACGAGTGCCGATCGATCACCGAGCACCAGCCGTGGCTCACCCTGCGCGGCCTCGAGCTGGTCTTCGAGCGCAACCGTTGAGTTGCGGGAAATGTCCCCACGAGTCGGGAGCAATGTCCCCGACTCGCACGGGCGTTTCCGCCGAGGCAACGCTCAGCTCGTGCCCCGTCGGTCCCGGGTGCGGAGCGGGCCGACCAGGCGGGGGCCGGCCAGTCTGCCCTCGAGGCGTCGCGCCTCACGTTTGAGCGGCTGCGCGAGGTACTCGCCGAGGATCACGCCGGACGCCAGCGCGAGTGCGATGCCGGCCGCGGTCACGATCGCGAGCAGGCCCGCGCCGGGTGACTCCTCCGCATTCGACATCAGGGAGAGCCCCCGGTAGATCGAGAGCCCCGGGAGCATCGGCACGATCGCCGGGACGACCACGACCAGCGGGGGCACCCGGATCCGGCCGGAGAGCGAGAACGCGACCAGCCCGATCAGGAAGGCCGCGAGACCGGCCGGCCAGGCGCGCCCGATCCCGGTGGTCGCGCCGAGCGCCGAGATGCCGGCAGCCACACCACCGACCACGGCGATGGGCGCCAGCGAGCGACTCGGGGCGTACGACGCGTATGCGAACGCCGCCGCGGCCACCGCGGAGCCGGCGACCACGACCGGGACGGTCTCCAGCGCGGTGCTGCCGGGCTCGAGACGCCCGATGTCCACACCGGCGACCTGACCGGCCGCGAGGCCGCCGCTGACCCCGGCGATGATCCCCGCTGTCGCCAGGAGCGCCTCGGTCATCCGCGCTCCTGCGGTGATGTAGAAGCCGGACAGTGCGTCCTGCAGCCCACCCATGAACCCGATGCCGGCGAGCAGCATGATGATGCTCGAGGTGACCACCAGCGAGGGGTCGACGCCGATGTCGAGCGCCGACGCAGCGAGCGCGAAGGCGGTGGCCAGCATCCCGCCGGCCACCTGCTGGTAGAACAGCGGCAGCCGGCGGCGCTGCATCGCCAGCTGCATCCGGTCGATCGCCGCGGCCGCCACGAACGCGATCCCGGCCACCACGGCGCCGCCGCCGAGGAAGACCGCGACGCTGGCGCACATCAGCCCCCACGCAGCGGTGACCGACCAGCGGGTGCGGTGGTGGCCGCTGGACAGGATCCGAGCCATCTCGGTGCGCGCCTCGGCGAGGTCGAGGCGGTCGGCGAGCAGGTCTCGGACGAGGTGGTCGACCCGGGTGAGGTCCTCGTAGTCGATGTCGCGCTGCTTGACCTGGCGGATCATCACCGCCGGTGGTTCGCCCGGCTCGGCCTGGTAGCTGATCGCGAGGGAGGTGAAGGTGACGTCGACCTCGGCCCGGCGCAGCCCGAAGTGCTCCGCGACCAGACGCATCGACGAGGTCACGTCGGCGGCCCCTGCGCCCGAGGACAGCAGCAGGTCTCCGATCCGCAGGCACAGGTCGAGGGTGAGATGCAGGTCGCGTCGGTCCGGCACGCGGCCATGGTGCCAGAGCGCCCCGATAGCCTTGCGCCCATGACCGACCAGCCCGAGGCCGCGGCCCAGGATCCGGCCCAGGACGTGCCCGAGCAGATGCAGGTACGCCGGGACAAGCGGGCCCGGATCCTCGAGTCCGGTCGCGAGGCCTACCCGATCGACGTCGAGCGCACCCACACGGTCAAGCAGATCCGCGAGAAGTACGACCCGGCGCTCGAGGCGGGCGAGCTCCCGCCGGACACCCGCACCGGCGACCGGGTCGCTGTCGCCGGGCGGGTGATCTTCCTGCGCAACACCGGCAAGCTCTGCTTCGTCCGGCTGCGCGAGGGCGACGGTTCGGAGATCCAGGTGATGCTCTCGCTCGCGGACGTCGGGGAGGAGTCGCTCGCCGACTTCAAGGCGCTCGTCGACCTCGGCGACCTGCTGGCGATCCAGGGGGAGGTGGTGACCAGCCGCCGCGGCGAGCTCTCGGTGCAGGCCTCGGCGTGGCAGATGGCGGCGAAGACGCTGCGCCCGCTGCCCAACGAGCACAAGCCGCTGTCCGACGAGGCGCAGGATCCGGCTGCGCTACGTCGACATGATGATCCGGCCGGAGCCTCGGGAGATGGTGCGCACGAAGGCCACCGTCCTGCGGAGCCTGCGCAGCACTCTCGACGCCAAGGGCTACCTCGAGGTCGAGACGCCGATCCTGCAGCTCACCAACGGCGGTGCTGCGGCGCGGCCGTTCCGGACCCACCTGAACGCGCTCGACCAGGACATGCTGCTCCGAATCGCGCTGGAGCTCGACCTCAAGCGCGCGATGATCGGCGGGGTCGACAAGGTCTACGAGATCGGCCGCACCTTCCGCAACGAGGGCCTGGACTCGACGCACGCGGCCGAGTTCTCGATGCTCGAGGCCTACCAGGCCTACGGCGACCAGTTCACGATGATGGAGCTCACCCGCGACCTGGTCCTCGACGCGGCTCGTGCCGTCGGCCGCACCGTCGTGCCCGGCCGTGACGGATCCGAGATCGACCTGGAGGCGCCGTGGCGGCAGGCGCCGATCTTCGACCTGGTCTCGGAGGCGCTCGGCGAGGAGATCGCCGTCGACACGCCCGCAGAAACGCTGCGCAAGTATGCCGACGCGCGCGACGTCGAGCTCCAGCCGAAATGGAGTGCGGAGGAGATCGTCGTCGAGCTGTTCGAGCAGTTGGTCGAGGATTCTCTGATCCAGCCGACTTTCGTGATGGATTACCCCTCGTCGGTGAAGCCGTTGGCAAAGTCGCACCGGGAGAAGGCCGGCGTCAACGAGGCCTGGGACCTCATCATCAACGGTGTCGAGCTGGCGCCGGCGTACTCCGAGCTCAATGATCCGGTCGTCCAGCGCGAGCGCCTCACCGCGCAGTCCCTGCTCGCTGCCGCGGGTGATCCCGAGGCGATGGAGCTCGACGAGGTCTTCCTCAAGGCCATGGAGTACGGCATGCCGCCCGCCGGCGGCATGGGCATGGGCGTCGACCGGCTGATCATGCTGCTCACCGGAGCCGGAATTCGCGAGACGATTCTCTTTCCGTTGCTGCGCCCGGAATGAATGCCATGGAATTGGTGCGTTAATCTGTGGTCGCACGGGGAAATCTCTCGAGAAAAGGGTGAATGATGGCGCAGAAGGTGAACATCGTCCTCGTCGACGACATCGACGGCAGTTCCGCCGAGGAGACCGTCAGCTTTGCCCTCGACGGCAAGGAATACGAGATCGACCTGAACGCAAAGAATGCCGCGAAGCTGCGCGACGCGATGGCGCCGTTCGTCGGGCACGCGCGCAAGGCTGCCGGCCGTCGTCGAGGCGGGCGTGCCGCCACCGGACCGAGCCCGGCCGACATCCGCGCCTGGGCCCGCGAGAACGGCTTCGACGTTCCCGATCGTGGCCGGGTGTCCTCGGAGGTCCGCGACGCCTACTTCGCGGCCCACTGACGCTCGGTTCCCTCCGCCGGGGGAGGCGGCATTTCACTCCGTCGGGGGTGGTGACGCCCGGGCGCCGGACCGCAGGATTCGGGGCATGAACGAGCTCTGGGTCCGAAACGACCGGCCGATCCCGGCCGGCTACTGGGTCACGGCCGCGATCGGCAGCCTCGTGGTCCTCGTCTGCTACCTGACCGCGTGGTGGACGCCGTGGTTCGTGGAGCAGATGGCGACCGGCTTCGCGCCTGAGCTGCCGCGCTTCGGCAACGTGCTGGTGTTCTCCTTCGGGGGCGCGCTCGGACTCGCGTTCGGTGCCGCACCGTGGCTGGCGCTGCGCTGGCCCGGACTCGGCACCACGATCGCCCTCCTGCCGTTGTTGCCGTCGTTGCTGGCCGATGCCCCGGTTCACTTCGGGGTGTTCGCCGGCCTGTGCGCGGTCGCGGTGACCGCCGGATGGCGCAGCGCGAGGGGATCAGCGGCCGCGGCCGGACTCGCCGCTCTCGTCGCGCTGGGCTGGGTGGTCTCGGAGCGCGCCATGGCCGCACCGTTCCGGGCGACGATCGACCAGCGATTCATGGACCACGAGTCGCAGATGGTCACGCTCCTGCTGTACCTGGCCTCGGCCCTGGTCGTCCTGGCCGGTGCCTGGGGACTGCGGCGATCGACCGAGCGGGAGCTCGAGCGGCGCTCGCTGGCCGCCAGGTCCGGCGAGGTCGAGCACCGGTCCGCGGTGGTCGCCGAGCGTGCCCGGTTGGCCCGCGACCTGCACGACGTGGTCGCCCACCACGTGTCCCTGATCGCCGTGCGGGCCGAGACGGCGCCGTACACGCACCCGCAGATCGACGAGGAGGCCAAGGGTGTGCTCGGCGACATCGCCGCCGACGCCCGCCTCGCCCTCGACGAGCTGCGGGGCGTCCTCGGGATCCTCGGGCGGTCCGGTGACGCCGAGCGCGCGCCGCAGCCCACCTGGTCCGACATCGGGGCGCTGGTCGAACGCACCCGGTCGACGGGTGTCGACATCGAGATGATCGGTGACGGAACCGCCGAGGTCGGCGCGTCGTCGGGCTATGCCGCGTACCGCGTCGTCCAGGAGGCGCTCACGAACGCACGCAAGCATGCTGCGGGCGCCCACGTGACCGTCGACCTGGAGACGACCAGCCAGCTGCTGACCGTCCTGGTCTCGACGCCACTGTCGGCATCGTCGGCGGCCTCGGCAGGCGGCGGACAGGGGCTGATCGGCATGCGCGAGCGGGTGGAGGCACTCGGCGGCCGTCTGCTCGCCGGGCCGGTGGGCGAGGACTTCGTCGTCGAGGCAATCCTGCCGCGCGGGCTGGTCGAGGGCGCCGCGTGAGCATCGTCGTCGTGGTCGCGGACGACCAGCCGGTGATCTGCGCCGGCTTCGCTGCGTTGCTGGACGCTCAGCCCGACCTCGACGTGGTCGGGACGGCGGCCGACGGTCGCGAGCTGGTGGCCCTGGTCGACGAGCATCGGCCCGACGTCGCGCTCGTCGACGTACGCATGCCCGGGCTCGACGGCATCGAGGCCACCCGGCTGATCACCCGCGACCACGACACCCGAGTGCTGATCCTGACCACGTTCGACCTCGACGCCTACGTCTACGACGCGATCCGCGCGGGAGCCAGTGGGTTCCTGCTCAAGGACGTGACCGCCGAGCGGCTGGTCGACGGCGTGCGCATGGTCGCGGAGGGCTCGATGCTGCTCGGGCCGGCGGTCAGTCGGCGACTGGTCGCGGACTTCGCCTCCCGTCAGGCGGCTCCCTCGACCGCGCCGACTCCGGCGGTGCACACGCTCAGCCCGCGCGAGCGAGAGGTTCTCGACGAGCTTGCCCGCGGTCGCTCCAACGCCGAGATCGCCGCCGACCTGTTCATCTCGGCGGAGACGGTGAAGTCGCACGTCGCCGAGGTCTTGCGCAAGCTCGGCCTGCGCGACCGGATCCAGGCCGTCGTCTTCGCCTACGAGCACGGCCTGGTCCGACCCGGGGATGACCGCGGTGGTGACCGCCGCCCTCCGCGGCGGGACCAACGTCCCTGCCGCGGGCGGCGGTGGACTCCTAGGCTGGAGGATCATCTCCGGACCAGGAGGTCGGCGATGGATGAGCGCACCTGGGAGCTGGAGGCGCCGTGCCAGGTCCGTCCGGGCGAGCCGTGCCGGCTCTGCATGCCGGGCGCGACGGGGCCGTGGGACTGCGGCCTGGCCTACCTGGTCCTGACCGACGAGGACCTGCGCGAGCAGCTGGCGCGGATGTGGGCCGAGGGATGTCCGGAACCGGCCGGACAGGTGTCTGTTCGCTGAGAGCGAAGGCGCGGTTTCCGCGGAACACGTAGGCTGGAAGCCGGGTTGGACAGGCGTGTGGGTTGCACGCTGCCCGACCCACGAAGTCCAAGGAGCGATGCCCATGTTCGAACGGTTCACAGACCGTGCCCGACGCGTTGTCGTGCTGGCCCAGGAAGAGGCCCGCATGCTCTCGCACAACTACATCGGCACCGAGCACATCCTGCTCGGCCTGATCCACGAGGGCGACGGCATCGCGGCGAAGGCGCTGGAGAGCCTCGGCATCTCGCTGGAGGGCGTCCGGGCACAGGTCGAGGAGATCATCGGCCAGGGCCAGCAGGCGCCCAGCGGCCACATCCCGTTCACCCCGCGTGCCAAGAAGGTCCTCGAGCTGTCCCTGCGCGAGGCGCTGCAGCTCGGCCACAACTACATCGGCACCGAGCACATCCTGCTCGGCCTGATCCGCGAGGGCGAGGGCGTCGCCGCCCAGGTGCTGCAGAAGCTCGGCGCCGACCTCAACCGGGTCCGCCAGCAGGTGATCCAGCTGCTCAGCGGCTACCAGGGCAAGGAGGCCCAGACCGCCGGTACGGCGCCCGAGGCAGCGCCCAGCTCGAGCCTCGGTCCTCGACCAGTTCGGCCGCAACTACACGCAGGCCGCCAAGGAGGGCAAGCTCGACCCGGTCATCGGTCGTGAGAAGGAGATCGAGCGGGTCATGCAGGTGCTGTCCCGCCGCACCAAGAACAACCCGGTGCTGATCGGCGAGCCCGGCGTCGGCAAGACCGCCTGCGTCGAGGGCCTGGCCCAGTCGATCGTCCGCGGCGACGTCCCCGAGACGCTGAAGGACAAGCAGATCTACTCCCTCGACCTCGGCGCGCTGGTCGCCGGCTCCCGCTACCGCGGTGACTTCGAGGAGCGGCTGAAGAAGGTCCTCAAGGAGATCAAGACCCGCGGCGACATCATCTTGTTCATCGACGAGCTGCACACGCTGGTCGGTGCCGGGTGCCGCCGAGGGCGCGATCGACGCGGCCTCGATCCTCAAGCCGATGCTGGCCCGCGGCGAGCTGCAGACGATCGGCGCGACCACGCTCGACGAGTACCGCAAGCACCTGGAGAAGGACGCCGCGCTCGAGCGCCGCTTCCAGCCGATCCAGGTCGCCGAGCCGTCGATCGCGCACACGATCGAGATCCTCAAGGGCCTGCGCGACCGCTACGAGGCGCACCACCGGGTCACGATCACCGACGAGGCGCTGGTCTCGGCGGCGACGCTGGCCGACCGCTACGTCTCCGACCGGTTCCTGCCCGACAAGGCGATCGACCTCATCGACGAGGCCGGCTCGCGGCTGCGCATCCGCCGGATGACCGCGCCGCCGGACCTGCGCGAGTTCGACGACAAGATCGGTGACGTCCGCCGCCGCAAGGAGGGCGCGATCGACGGCCAGGACTTCGAGGCCGCCGCCCGTCTGCGCGACGAGGAGAAGCAGCTGATCCTGGCCAAGGCCGAGCGCGAGAAGCAGTGGCGCGCCGGTGACATGGACGTCGTCGCCGAGGTCGACGAGGAGCTCATCGCCGAGGTCCTCGCGGTCGCGACCGGCATCCCGATCGTGAAGCTCTCCGAGGAGGAGTCCACGCGACTGCTCAAGATGGAGGACGAGCTGCACAAGCGGGTCATCGGCCAGGAGGAGGCCGTCAAGGCGCTCAGCCGGGCGATCCGGCGTACTCGCGCAGGCCTGAAGGACCCCAAGCGTCCCGGTGGATCGTTCATCTTCGCCGGTCCCTCGGGCGTCGGGAAGACCTGGCTGTCCAAGACGCTGGCGGAGTTCCTCTTCGGCGACGAGGACGCCCTGATCCAGCTGGACATGTCGGAGTTCTCCGAGAAGCACACCGTGTCGCGGCTGTTCGGCTCGCCTCCGGGCTACGTCGGCTACGAGGAGGGCGGCCAGCTCACCGAGAAGGTGCGCCGCAAGCCGTTCTCGGTCGTGCTCTTCGACGAGGTCGAGAAGGCCCACCCGGACATCTTCAACAGCCTGCTGCAGATCCTGGAGGAAGGTCGCCTGACCGACAGCCAGGGCCGGGTGGTCGACTTCAAGAACACCGTGATCATCATGACCACGAACCTCGGCACGCGTGACATCAGCAAGGGCGTCAGCCTCGGCTTCGGCAACGCCTCGGACCTCCAGGGCAACTACGACAAGATGAAGGCGAAGGTCTCCGAGGAGCTCAAGCAGCACTTCCGGCCGGAGTTCCTCAACCGCGTCGACGAGATCATCGTGTTCCCGCCGCTGACGCAGGAGCAGATCATCTCGATGGTCGACAACATGATCGCCTCCGTCGAGCTGCGGCTGAAGGACCGCGACATGTCGATCGAGCTCACCCAGGCCGCCAAGGACCTGCTCGCCAAGAAGGGGTTCGACCCCGTGCTCGGTGCGCGCCCGCTGCGGCGCACGGTGCAGCGCGAGATCGAGGACGTGCTCGCCGAGAAGATGCTGTACGGCGAGGTCGGCCCGGGCCAGATCGTCCTGGTCGACGTCCAGGGCGAGGGTCCGACGGCGGAGTTCACGTTCACCGGCAACCAGCGGACCGTGCTGCCCGACGCGCCACCGGTCGAGGTGGTGGCCGACGGCGGCAGCGGTGAGGCCCACTAGGACGGGCCCAGCAGGACAGACGCTCTCGTGACGACGGGCGGGCCAGGCGAGATCGCCGGGTCCGCCCGTCGGCGTCTTCGCCTGCGGCGGTGGGCCCACGTCTGGTGACTCTGACCGGCGCCGGGGGCCCGGCGATGCCGATCCGCACGATCGGAGCGCGGGGCGCTGGTGCGCGCTCTCTCGCGGCCGTCTCAGTCGGGGAGCAGGTAGCCGCCGCCGCGCCGCACGACGAGTCCGTCCTCGAGGAGACCGGCCAGAGCCCGGTGCGCTGTGCGGTCGCCGGCCACGCGGCGGCAATGCGCTCCTCGGGCACGGCGGCGTGGGTCTCGCGGAACAACGCCAGGATCCGGCCGCGGCACTGCCGGTCGGTCCCCTCGTAGCGCTGGCCCCGGCGGGGCGGCCCGTCGTACGCCGGCCGGCCGGCCTGCTGCCAGGCGCACCGCTCGCGGATCGGACAGGCGTCGCAGCGAGGACCCGCGGCAGTACACACGAGCGCCCCGAGCTCCATCACCGCGACTGCCCACAGCTCCGGATGCTGGTCGGGGACGAGCGACGCGGCGAGGTCGCGCTCGGCGCGAGTCACCGACGTCGACGGGAACTCGGTTGCGCCCAGCGCCCGGCCGAGCACACGGCGGACGTTGGTGTCGAGGACGGCGTGGGCCTGGCCGAAGGCGAACGACGCGATCGCCGCCGCGGTGTACTCGCCCACCCCGGGCAGAGCCCGAAGCACTTCGTACCGGTCCGGGACCTGGCCGCCGTGGTCGTCGGTGACGGTGACTGCGCAGGCGTGCAGCCGGAGCGCCCGCCGCGGGTAGCCGAGCCGGCCCCAGGCGCGCACCGCTTCGCCGCTCGGCTCGGCCGCGAGGTCGGCGGGGGTGGGCCAGCGCTCCAGCCAGGCCTCGTAGACCGGCAGAACCCGGCTCACCGGCGTCTGCTGGAGCATGAACTCCGAGACCATCACGGCCCACGGGGTGGTCCCGGGTCGGCGCCACGGCAGGTCGCGGGCTGCGCCGGCGTACCAGTCGAGCACCGGCTCGAGCAATGCGTTCACGCCGCCACCCTAGGAGCACCCTCTCCGGTGCGCCTACGTGAGCCGGGGGTCGGGATTTCCTAACGTTCGACACATGGGCGGCATGGCACATCCTCGAGGACGGTTGCCGGCCCGCGTGTACTGGTTCCGGCGTGTGCTGGTCCTGGCCACGGCGCTCGCTCTCGTGTTCGCGGTCGGGCGACTGCTGACGTCGTCCGGCTCGCCGGCCACCGACGGCGCAGTGCGGGTCACCGCGGGTTCGCCGACCCCGACCCAGGCGCCGACCCAGCGCCGACCCAGGCGCCGACCCTCGGCGTCGCCGGGCCACAGCCGGTGGGGGTGACCGGTGCGACCGCACCGCCGTCGGCGACCGGTACGCCGATCGTGCTGGCCGCCCCGAGCGGCCCCTGTGCGATCGACGACATCACCGTGACGCCGACGGTGCCCAAGCCCGTCGCCGGCGGCCGGGTGGACCTGGTCCTCCAGCTGACCGGTATCCGGCCGGCCTGCACGTTCGCCGTCACGAGCAAGACCCTGGTCGCCAGGATCACCTCCGGGAAGGACCGGATCTGGAGCACGCAGGACTGCCCCGGATCGGTGAAGGCGGCCTCCGTCGTGGTGCGCAGCGCGGCGCCCACCGACGTGGTGGTGTCCTGGAGCGGGCGCCGTTCCGACGACAGCTGCAGCCGGGCGACCCCGTGGGCGCTGCCCGGCTACTACCACGTCACCGCCGCGGCGATCGGCTCGGAGCCCGGCGACGCGCAGTTCCAGCTGACCAGCCCGCCGCGTCCGGTGGTCACGAAGACCGCGCACCCGAAGAAGAAGCACCACAAGCGGGCGGTCGTCGACTCCGGTCGCCGCGACGGCTGAGCGCCACCGGAGCGGCGTGCGGCCGGGTCAGGAGGCGTGGAGCGATGCCGCTGCTCCCTCAATCTCCTCGTGGAAACTCTGCTCGTTCCTCGCAGGGTCTCCGCTCAGACGTAGCGCTCCAGGATGCTGGACTCGGCGAGCCGGGAGAGGCCCTCGCGCACGCTGCGGGCGCGGAGCTCGCCGACCCCCTCGACGATCTGGAGCTCCTCGACGCCGGCCGACAGCAGCTTCTGCAGGCTGTCGAACTGCTCGATGAGGCCGTCGACGACCGCGCTCGGCAGTCGTGGCACCTTGGCGAGCAGGCGGTACCCGCGCGGGCGTCACGGCGCCCTCGAGGTGCTCGCCCTGCCGCAGGCCGAGAGCCCTGGCGACCATCGAGATGTCCACCAGCTCGGTGGGGGAGAGGCCCTCGAGGTCGGCGAGCACCTGTGCAGGGGTGCGCTTGCGCCGACCCGAGGGGAGGTAGTCGCGGACCACGAGCTCGCGCTCGGCGTCGACGCCGGTGACCAGCTCCTCGAGCTGCAGGGACAGCAGCCGGCCGTCGGTGCCGAGCTCGAGGACGTAGTCCTCGATCTCGCGCGCGATCCGGGTGACCATCTCGAGCCGCTGCGCCACGACCGCGACGTCCCGGACGGTGACGAGGTCCTCGATCTCGAGGGCCGAGAGCGTGCTCGAGACCTCGTCGAGGCGCAGCTTGTAGCGCTCCAGAGTGGCGAGCGCCTGGTTTGCGCGGGACAGGATCGAGCCGGAGTCCTCGAGCACGTAGCGGGTCTCGCCGACGTACACCGCGATGATCTGCATCGACTGCGACACCGAGATCACCGGGAAGCCGGACTGCTTCGCGACCCGGTCCGCGGTGCGGTGGCGGGTGCCGGTCTCGTCGCTGGGGATGGTGTGGTCCGGCATCAGGTGCACGTTCGCGCGGTGGATCTGGCTGATCTCCCGGTTGAGGATGATCGCGCCGTCCATCTTGGCCAGCTCGCGCAGGCCGGTGGCGGTGAACGGCACGTCGAGCGTGAAGCCACCGGTGGAGATGGTGTCGACGACCTTGTCGTGCCCCAGCACGATGAGCGCGCCGGTGCGACCGCGGAGGATCCGCTCCAGGCCGTCGCGCAGGGACGTGCCCGGCGCGATGCTGGCAAGGGTGGCGCGCAGGCGCCCGGCCTCGTGCACGTCGTCGGCGGCTACCACGGGCCAGAGTCTAGGTGGCCGGGTCCGGAAGCGCCGGGAAGTGGGCCGGATACAGACCGACGGTGAACCCGAACACGGTGTCGTCCGTGCGCGGGAGCTGGCGCGGCTCGGAGAAGACGGTGCGCTCCTCGAGCTCGTGGTCCTGCAGCGAGGTGGCGCTGTCGATCGACATGGTTGGATCATTCGAGACTTCCAGATCATTCAGTCCCCCTGCTCGGAGGTGTGTCGTCGCGATGGCCGAGATCATGCTGTTCCACCACATCCAGGGCCTGACGCCCGGCGTCGGCGAGCTCGTCGACGAGCTGCGCTCGGCCGGTCACACGGTGCACGCCCCGGACTTCTTCGACGGCCGCACGTTCGCCTCGATCGGGGAAGGCGCAGCGTTCGCGAACGGCGAGGGTCACCCCGACTTCGCGGCGCTCGCGGACGCAGCGGTCGAAGCGCTGCCGGCCGACGTCGTCTACGTCGGGGTGTCCTTCGGGGTGATGTCGGCCCAGCGGCTCGCGCAGACGCGCCCGGGCGCTCGAGCCGCGGTGCTGGTCGACGCCTGCGTGCCAGTCACCGGCGAGTGGGCCTTCGGGCCGTGGCCCGAGGGCGTGCCGGTGCAGATCCACGGCATGGACGCCGATGAGTTCTTCGCCGGCGAGGGCGACCTCGACGCCGCCCGCGGCATCGTCGAGGCGGTCGGGCCGTCGGCGGAGCTGTTCGTGTATCCGGGCGACCGGCACCTGTTCGTCGACAGCTCGCTGCCGTCCTACGATCCCGACGCCGCGAGGCTGTTGCGCGAGCGGGTGCTGGAGTTCCTCGACCGGGTGTAGCCGGTCAGGCCTCTTCGCGCCGCGCTCCACCCTCGGTCATCCCGAGGATCTCGAGTGCGCGGCCGACGTTGTCGACGTCGACGACCCGCAGGCCGTCCATCACCCGGCTGTGGCCGACCGACTGCGGCGACTGGGCCGGGACGGCGGCGGCACGGAATCCGAGTCGGCCCGCCTCCGCGAGCCGGACGCCGAGGTCCCGGACCCGGCGCAGCTCGCCGGACAGACCCAGCTCGCCGATCGCGACGACCTGGCGCCCCAACGGCTCGCCGCGATGCGCCGAGACGATCGCCAGCGCGATCGCGAGGTCGTTGCTCGGCTCGCTGAGCCGGGCGCCGCCGACGCTGGAGACGAAGACGTCGTGCTGGTGCAGCCGGACGCCGGCGTGCTGCTGGAGGATCGCGAGGATCATCGCCACCCGGGCCGGGTCGACGCCCGACGTCGTGCGCCGGGGGCGCTCGGAGGCGGTGCGGGTCACCAGCGCCTGCACCTCACTGAGCAGCGGACGCCGGCCCTCCATCGCCACGGCGACGCAGGTGCCGGGGACCGGGCCGTGCCGGGTGTCGAGGAAGAGCCCGGTCGGGTCGGTGATCGCGACGATGCCCTCGGCGGACAGGTCGAAGCAGCCGACCTCGTCGACCGGGCCGAAGCGGTTCTTCACTGCGCGCACCATCCGCAGCCGCGAGGACCGCTCGCCCTCGAAGTGCAGCACGACGTCGACGAGGTGCTCGAGCACGCGTGGTCCGGCGATCGAGCCGTCCTTGGTGACGTGACCGACCAGGACCAGGGTGATGTTGCGCAGCTTGGCCATCCGGATCAGCGCGGCCGCGACCTCCTTGACCTGGGTGACCCCGCCGGGCACGCCGTCGACGTCGCCGGCGCTGATCGTCTGGATCGAGTCGATCACCAGCAGCGTCGGCTTGACCTGCTCGACGTGTCCGAGGACGGCGCCGAGATCGGTCTCGGCGGCCAGGTAGAGCTCGTCCTGGATGCCGCCCGTGCGGTCGGCCCGCATCCGCACCTGCGCCGCGGACTCCTCGCCGGTGAGGTAGAGCGTGCGGTGCCGGTAGCGCGCCGTCTGCGCCGCCACCTCGAGCAGCAGCGTCGACTTGCCGACGCCCGGCTCGCCGGCGAGCAGGATCGCGGCGCCGGGCACCAGCCCGCCGCCGAGCACCCGGTCGAGCTCGGGGACGCCGCTGCTGCGCGACTGGGAGTCCTCGGCCGGGACCTCGCTGATCGGTCGCGCCGGCGCGCTGACCGGCCCGGCCTGCACCCGGCTGCGGGGGGCTGCCCGCTCGACCACGGTGCCCCAGGCCTGGCACTCACCGCACCGCCCGACCCACTTCGCGGTCTGCCAGCCGCACTCGCCGCACTGGTACGCCGCTGCCGTCGGACCTCCTCGGGAGGACGCCGCGCTCTTCGCCATGGTTCGAACATATGTGCCCCCGCCGACAGGACCGGTCAGGGCGCGCGGAGCCCTATGATTTGATCGATCAAGCCGCGGGGGATGCGTCGGCGCACAGGCCCCGGGGCCGAGACCGACGAGCCAGGAAGGAGACGGCGATGAGCCCGACCCGACGTCTCACCGACCCGTACCCGACGCTGGCCACCGTCGCCGAGCGAGCCGGGGTGTCGCGCCAGACGGTCTCCAACGCGCTGAACAACCCCGAGCTGCTCCGCGAGGACACCCTGGAACGCGTGCAGGCGGCGATCGACGAGCTCGGCTACACGCCGAACCGCGCGGCCCGGCAGCTGCGCACTCGCGCGTCCCACATGGTCGGGCTGCGCTTCGAGCCGGCGCAGGAGGGCACCAGCAACGCACTGATGGACCGCTTCGTCCACACGCTCGTCGAGACCACGGCCAAGACCGGCCACCACGTGCTGCTGTTCTCCGGCGACGAGGACGACCCGCTCGACGGGTACGACGAGCTCCTCCGCGCCACCGCGGTCGACGCGTTCGTGATCACCGACACCTATGCCGGCACGGCCGAGACCGAGCTGCTGCGCCGCGTGGGCGCGCCGTTCGTGACCTTCGGCCGGCCCTGGGACGACCCGGGTGCGGCGCACCCCTGGGTCGACGTCGACGGCGCCCGTGGCGCGGCCCTGGCCACCGAGCACCTGCTGGCGACCGGGCACCGCACGGGTCGCCTGGCTCGGCTGGGAGGAGACCTCCCGCATCGGCGAGGACCGGCGCTCGGGCTGGTCCTCGGCGATGGCTGCAGCCGGGCTCGACGCGACCGGGCTCGGCGTACGGACCACCGACAACGTCGACGCCGCGCGGATGGCGGCCCACGAGCTGCTCGAGGACGACGCGTCACCGGGTTCGCCTGCGCCAGCGACACCGTCGCGATCGGCGTGCTCCACGCGCTGCACGAGCGCGGGCTGCGGCCCGGCGCCGACATCGGCGTGGTCGGCTTCGACGACTCGCTGGGCGCCCAGGTGGTCTGGCCGGGCCTGACCTCGGTCCGCCAGCCCCTGGAGCAGGTCGCCGTCGAGATCGTGGCCCTGCTGCACTCGGTGCTGTCGCTCAAGCCGATCGAGCAGCCGCGGTCGGATGCTCGAGCCCACGTCTGGTGGTCCGCACGGTCGACGGTGCCGGACGCGCCCCGGCCCGGGCGACCCGGCGACCTAGTAGCGGCGCCACCACAGGTTGACCGCGTAGTCGACGCCGGTGCGCTCCGGGTGCTCGGCGAGCACCTCCTCGGCGACGGCCGTCGGCAGCTCGATGCGTACGACGGCCTCGAAGTCGTCGCGCGTGTCGAAGGTCCAGGCGATCTCGACGCGGTCGCGCGACCAGCCGCGCGTCGACCAGAACCGCTCCACCGCGGCGGGTCGACGTCGGGGAACCCGCGGCGGAACCACGCGCCGAAGGTCGAGCGCTCCGGGTCGTTGTCGACGACGAAGGCGGTCCCGCCGTGGCGCATCACCCGGTCGAGCTCGGCGAGTCCCGGCTCGCTGCCCGGCCCGAAGAAGTAGGCCCAGCGCGCGTGCGTCACGTCGACGGACGCGTCCGGCACGGGCAGCGAGCCGGCTGCGCCGGCGCAGGACCGTCACGTTCGAGAGCCGACGCGTCCGTCGTCGCGCGATCGCCGCGAGCGGCGGGTGCGGCTCGACGCCGGTCACCGTGCGCGCGGTCGCGGCGAAGCGCGGCAGGTGGAAGCCGGTGCCGCAGCCGATGTCGAGCACGTCGCGCCCGGCCCAGTCGGCGAGCGCCGGCCATCGTCGCCCAGAGGACCCCGGCCCGGTCGGCACCGCGGTTCTCGATCTCGTAGACCGCCGGGTTGTGCCAGATGTTCGGGCTGGGCGCACGTCTGGTCCGGGCTCCACGGGAGTCCGTGGGCGGTCTGACGTTGCCGCGCTGTGGGCACCACCGGGTGCCTCGCCGCGCTGTGATTCAGATGCGGACGAGCCCGCTCGGCGTCTGGAACTCGACCGCGACGATGCCCGGGGTGCCGTTCGGGGCGACCCACTCGACCTTGACGTCCTCGAGCGGCTGCTCGACCGGCTGCGCCGAGCCACTCCGAGACCCGGGCCGGGTCGCCGGCGATCTCCAGGCGACTCCAGGGAGATCCGGCCGGATCGCTCCGGCCGGACGGGTGGTCGGCGGGGTCGCCCTCCCACTGCACGAAGAACGGCAGCTGCGGGTCGGCCTGCAGGCCCTTGACCCCGAGCTGCTTCCAGAGCAGCTCGTGCCCGTCGGGACGGTGCCGGTTGCCGTTGACCGCGTCGCGGCCGAGCCGCTCCTCCAACGGCGCGATGTCGTCGACCGCGACGACCCAGCCGAGCCAGCCGCCGCCGAGCTCGGAGCGGGCGCGGACGGCCTGGCCGAAGGGCGCCTTGTCCGACGCGGGGTGGTCGAGCACCTCGACCAGCTCGAGGTAGGTGTGGTCGGTCAGCGGCAGGATCCGGTTGCGGGTGCCGAAGCGTGGGTGCACGCCACCGTCCTGGAACTCCTCACCCAGGAGTCCGGAGAGTCGCTCGGCGGTGGCGGCGAGTCCGCCGGGTCCGGCGGCGAAGACGATGTGGTCGAGGCGCATGGTTGATTCTCACTCGCGCGGGTCGGCGGCCCGACACCGGGGTCGGGTTCTCGCTCAGGCTGTCCTCAGGAACCGGGGCGATCGCCGGGTGCAGCGCCAGCCTGGAACGCGAGCTGCAGGTGCCGCTCGCAGCCCGCCGCCAGCACGTCGTACGCCGCCTGGCCCATCAGCGCGATCAGCTCGGTCGCGTTCGACAGGTAGACCGGCTCGGCGCCGACGTGCGCCTCGGTGTTGCCCGAGCAGTACCAGTCGAGGTCGTGGCCGCCGGGACCCCAGCCGCTGCGCTCGTACTCCCCGATGCTGATCTCCTGGTACGACGTGCCGTCGGGCCGCTCGACGTCGCGGAAGGTGCGTCGGATCGGCAGCTGCCAGCACACGTCGGGCTTGGTCTCGACGAAGTGCACGCCCTCGCGCAGGGCCAGCGCGTGCAGCGCGCACCCGTAGCCGCCGGCGAAGTCGCGGCTGTTGTGGAAGATGCACGCGGAGCCGTCGGGTGCTGCAACCGTGCGGGTCTTGCGCTCGCCGTCCTCGACCTCGGTCCAACGCTTGCGGGACAGCTTGCCCTTGCTGGTCACGGCGAGGTGCCGCTTCTCCCAGAGGTCGTCGTCGAGCCGCTCGACCCAGCCGGCGACGCGCTCC
The DNA here is from genome assembly GCA_963731485.1 of uncultured Actinomycetota bacterium. Lineage (GTDB taxonomy): Bacteria > Actinomycetota > Actinomycetes > Propionibacteriales > Nocardioidaceae > Marmoricola. The sequence continues at coordinate 313,134 of CAVSVQ010000004.1, read as the reverse complement.
TCGTCCTCGGCGTCGGAGAAGTGCGCGCCCAGGGCGCAGCAGCCGGCGTCGGGCGACGTCGGTAGATGCCCTGGCAGCCCTGGCCGAAGATGCAGGTCCACCGCGAGGTCAGCCAGGTGAGGTCGCAGCGGAACACCTGGTCCCTCGTCGGCCGGGTCGGCGAACTCGAGCCAGGCACGCGGGAAGACGGGATCGACCTCGGGCACGGAGGAACCCTACGCCGCGTGCGACGCCCGGCACGCACGCTGGCTGCGTTGTCGTCGGTCGACGGCCAAACCCGGGCCGCCTCCCTCCTCCGCCTTGCCATCGCACGCACCGAACGCCGCACGCCTGTGCATCGCGGCGATACCCTCGCACCATGCGGCTGGGCGTCCTCGACATCGGCTCGAACACGGGCCACCTGCTCGTCGTGGACGCGCACGGTGGCGCCGCGCCGATGCCCGCGTCGTCGTACAAGGAGCCGCTCCGGCTCGCCGAGCACCTCGACGCCGACGGTGCCGTGACCCAGAAGGGCGTCGCGGCGCTGACCGAGTTCGTCGGCAACGCGCTCGAGCTCGCCGAGGACAAGGGCTGCGAGGAGATCTACGCGTTCGCCACCTCCGCGATCCGCGACGCGAGCAACGCCGACGAGGTGCTCGACCACGTCCAGGAGTCGCACCGGCACGCAGGTCTTCGTGCTGCCCGGCGAGGACGAGGCCCGGCTGACCTTCCTCGCCGTACGTCGCTGGTTCGGCTGGTCGTCCGGACGCCTCGGTGTCTTCGACATCGGCGGAGGATCGCTGGAGATCGCGGCCGGGGCCGCCGAGGCGCCGGACGTGGCCTGGTCGCTGCCGCTCGGTGCCGCCCGGCTGGCCCGCGCGCACTTCGCCGGCGGTCGCCCGGACGACGAGGGCGCTGCGCGAGCTGCGTCGCACGATCCGCGCCGACATCGCCCGGGACGCGGGCGGCCTGCTGCGCGACGGCCAGCTCGATCACGCGGTCGCCACGTCCAAGACGTTCCGCTCGCTGTCCCGGATCTGCGGCGCGGCGCCCTCGAACGAGGGCCTGTTCGTGCGCCGGATGCTCCCGGCCACGACGTTGGAGAGCTGGATCCCGAAGCTGCTGGAGATGTCGCGCGAGGAGATCGCCGGCGCTGCCCGGGCGTCTCCTCGGACCGGGCGCACCAGGTCGTCGCGGGCGCATTCGTGGCGACGGCGGTGATGGACATCTTCGACCTCGACGAGCTGGAGATCTGCCCCTGGGCGCTGCGCGAGGGCGTCATCCTCGAGCGCCTCGACAAGCTCAGCGTGCTGGGCTGACGGGCGGATCCTCATGGCACCGAAGTTCGCCCTGTCCACCGCCTCGGTCTATCCCGAGTCGGTCGCCCACGGCTTCGAGTACGCCGCCCGCCTGGGCTACGACGCCGTCGAGGTGATGGTCAGCATCGACGCGGTCAGCCAGGACATCGACAAGGTCCGGCGGCTGCGCGACTACCACGAGGTCCCGGTGTGCGCGGTGCACGCGCCCTGCCTGCTGATCACCCAGCGGGTGTGGGGCACCGACCCGTGGGTCAAGCTCGAGATGAGTGCCGAGATGGCCGCACGAGCTCGGCGCCGACGTCGTGGTCGTGCACCCGCCGTTCCGCTGGCAGCGCGAGTACGCCGCCGGGCTTCGTCGAGGGGATCGCCCGCCTCGAGGAGCAGACCGGGCTGGCCTTCGCGGTGGAGAACATGTACCCGTGGCGGGCGACCTCCCGTCGGGCGATGGACGTCTACCAGCCGCACTGGGACCCCAGCCGCGAGGACTACGCGAACACCACCATCGACCTGTCGCACGCCGCGACCGCGCACAGCGACCCGATCGAGATGGCCAGCCGGCTGGGCGGCCGGCTGCGGCACGTGCACATGACCGACGGCAGCGGCTCGGCCAAGGACGAGCACCTGGTGCCGGGCCGCGGCACGCAGCCGTGCGGGGAGTTCCTCGAGCACCTCGCCGATGCCGGCTTCGCCGGGCACATCGTCGCCGAGATCAACACCCGCAAGGCCGGCACCCGGGAGGCGCGCGAGGCCGACCTGCTCGCCACGCTCGCCTTCAGCCAGCTGCACTTCGCCCGGGCCCACGACGGGCGGCGTCCACGACGGGCGGGTCCGTGATGCCGGGGCCGGGCAGGGGCACCAGGCGGGTGCCTCGTGACGGCCGTCGGCCGGGGACGTCGTCCCGGGTCTCCGGACACCCGGTCGGCGATCCTCGAGGCGGCGCGCACGATGTTCGCCGCCGGAGGCTTCTCCGGTACGTCGGTGCGGGCCGTGGCCGCGAAGGCGGGCGTCGACCCTGCGCTCGTGCACCACTACTTCGGCACCAAGGACGACCTGTTCGTCGCGGCCCTGCAGCTGCCGTTCGACTTCCGGGAGGTGGTCGGGTCGGTCGTCGCGGACGGAGCGCCGGAGCGACGCAGCCGGGCGGCTGCTGCCCGTCTTCTTGTCGATCTGGGACGACCCCGACCTCCAGGTGCCCCTGCTCGCCCTCGCCCGCAGCCTGACCGATCCGTCGAGCCGCGAGCTGATGCGCGACGGCTTCCTCAAGGTCGTGATCGGTCCGGTCGGGCGGTCGCTCGGGATCGACCAGCCGGACCGCCGGATGCCACTGGTGGCCAGCCAGATGATGGGCCTGATCTTCATGCGCTACCTGCTGCGGGTCGAGCCGATCGCCTCGATGCCGGCCGACGAGGTGGTGGCGATCTTCGGCCCACCGTCCAGCGCTATCTGACCGGTCCGCTGCCGCCCTCGACGACGTTGCCGTCGTCGCCGCCCGGGGAGTAGTTTTCAGCGCGTGGTGAAATCATGTGTCGAGGTCGACCTCTCTGCGGGTCGTGCGCGGCGGCAACGAAGTGCTCCGGGATCTGACGTTCACCATCGCCCCGGGAGAGGTGACCGGACTGCTCGGCCCGTCCGGCTGCGGCAAGACCACCCTGATGCGCTCGGTGGTCGGTGTGCAGCGGATCGCCGGCGGCGGCATCCGCGTCTTCGGCGAGCGGGCCGGATCGGCGGTGCTGCGCTCGCGCATCGGCTACGTCACCCAGGCCGCCAGTGTGTACACCGACCTCACCGTCGAGGAGAACCTGCGCTTCTTCGCTGCGGTGCTCGGCCTCGAGCACGACGCCGTGGCGCGCAGCATCAGCCTGGTCGACCTCGACGGCCAGCGCACCACGGTGGTGGGTCGACTCTCCGGCGGCCAGCATTCTCGGGTCTCGCTTGCGGTCGCCCTGCTCGGCAAGCCCGACCTGATCGTGCTCGACGAGCCGACCGTCGGGCTCGACCCGGTGCTGCGCCAGGACCTCTGGACGACCTTCCACCGGCTCGCCGAGGACGGCGCTGCGGTCCTGGTCTCCAGCCACGTGATGGACGAGGCGACCCGCTGCGACCGGCTGATGCTGATGCGCGAGGGCCGGATCATCGCCGACGACACCCCGGGCGGGCTGCTCGAGAAGACCGGCGCCGCCGACATCGAGGCAGCGTTCCTGGACCTGGTCGCGCAGGCGGCGTCATGATCACCCCACGACGCTGCTCGCTGCGCTCGCACCGCCGCGGAGGCCCCGAATGACTCCCCGGATCACGCTCGCCGTCGCCCACCGGGTGCTGATCCAGCTGCGCCGCGACCGGCGCACGTTGGCGATGCTGCTGGTGCTGCCGTGCGTGATCATGTCCCTGCTGTGGTGGATGTTCCAGGACAAGCCGAGCATCGGGTTCGGCGCTCTCGCGCCGGCACTGCTGGCGCTGATCCCGTTCATCATCATGTTCCTGGTCACCTCGGTGACCACGCTGCGCGAGCGCACCTCGGGCACCCTCGAGCGGTTGCTGGCGATGCCGATGGGCAAGGGCGACTTCCTGCTCGGCTACGCCATCGCCTTCGGCCTCGTCGCCGCCGTGCAGTCCGCCCTCGCGGTCGGACTCTCGGTGTGGGCCCTCGACCTCGAGGTGCGGGGGCCGATCTGGCTGCTCCTGGTGGTGGCCGTCGTGGACGCCGTCCTCGGCAGCGCGCTCGGCCTGTTCGTCTCGGCGTTCGCGCGGACGGAGTTCCAGGCGGTGCAGTTCATGCCGGCCCTGGTGATCCCGCAGATCCTGCTCTGTGGACTGTTCGTCGCCCGTGACCAGCTCCCCCCGGTGCTGCACGCGATCTCCGACGCACTGCCGCTCTCGTACGCGGTCGACGCGATGCAGAAGGTCTCCGCGGACTCCGACCCGGCGGTCGTGGGGGGACCTCGCCCTCGTCGCGGCCTTCGCCGTCGCCGGCCTCGTCCTCGGCGCCCTGACCCTTCAGCGCCAGTCGGACTAGCGCCTTCGCGACCGTTCCGCCGGCGGTCTGCGCTGTCGGCGAGCGCAAAATGATGAGGGCGGTGATCTCGAGTCACCTGGTGGCACCACCTGACCGCCATCCGTCGAATCCGCACCTGAACCCACTCCTGCCACACCCGGATTCGGGGCGCCACAGGCCGCTGGCGTACCGTGTTCAGGCGGTACGACGAGGTGCCGACGACCACAGGAGAACAGACCTTGCTGCGCCAACCGTTGTTGATGCTCGCCCGGAGCGGCGGATCAAGGACCTCGTCGCGGGGATGCCCGTGAGCAGCGCGATCGTCGCCCGCTACGTGCCCGGCGAGCGCACGCGCGGACGTGGTCGACGCCACGCGCGACCTGGTCGCCGACGGCCGGCTGGTCACCATCGACTTCCTCGGCGAGGACACCCTCGACGAGCACCAGGCCGAGGCGACGGTCGCGGCGTACCTCGACCTGCTCGAGGCGCTCAGCGAGCAGGGCCTCGCGCGCAGTGCCGAGGTCAGCGTCAAGCTCAGCGCGATCGGCCAGGCGCTGCCCGCGATCGGCGCCAAGCTCAGCCTGGAGAACGCCCGGCGGATCTGCCGGGCCGCCCGCAACGTCGGCACCACGGTGACCCTCGACATGGAGGACCACACCACCACCGACCAGACGCTGGCCACCCTGCGGGAGCTGCGCAAGGACTTCCCCGAGACCGGCGCCGTGCTCCAGGCCTACCTGCGCCGCACCGAGGACGACTGCCGGGCGCTCGCCTTCGAGGGCTCGCGGGTGCGGCTGTGCAAGGGCGCCTACAACGAGCCGTCGAGCGTGGCCTTCCAGCGACCGGCACGAGGTCGACAAGTCCTACGTGCGCTGCCTCAAGGTGCTGATGGCCGGCCAGGGCTACCCGATGATCGCGACCCACGACCCCCGGATGATCAGGATCGCCGGCGCGTTCGCGACCCGGTTCGACCGGGCGCCGGGGACCTATGAGTACCAGATGCTCTTCGGCATCCGCACCGACGAGCAGCGCCGGCTCGCCGGCAGCCGGCGAACGGATGCGGGTCTACGTTCCCTACGGCCACGAGTGGTACGGCTACCTGATGAGAAGGCTCGCCGAGCGACCGTCGAACCTGACATTCTTCTTGCGTTCGCTGATCTCGCAGAAGTAGCGGCCAGACGACACAGGAGGGGCCATGACCGTCGCCATCATCGGTGCCGGAGTGATGGGGGAGACCCTGCTCTCCGGGCCTGATCCGCGGCGGCCGTGACGTCGCCGACCTGATGGTCGGGGAGAAGCGACCCGAGCGCGCCGACGAGCTGCGCGAGAAGTACGGCGTCACGGTGGTCGCCAACACCGAGGCCGCCCGGCGCCGCAGACCGTCGTGCTGGTCGTCAAACCGCAGGACATGGCCGACGTGCTCACCGAGATCGCGCCGGCGCTCGCAGCCCGGGCCAGCTGCTGGTCTCGCTCGCCGCCGGCATCACCACCGCGGCGATCGAGAAGCACATCCCCGACGGCGTCGCCGTCGTGCGGGTGATGCCGAACACCCCGGCCCTGGTCGACGAGGGCATGGCCGCGATCTCGCCGGGCTCGCACTGCGACGACGAGCACCTCGCCGTCGCCGAGGACCTGCTCGCCGCCACCGGACGCGTGGTCCGGGTGCCGGAGAAGCAGCAGGACGCGGTCACCGCGATCTCGCGGCTCCGGGCCGGCGTACCTGTTCTTCGTGGTCGAGGCGATGATCGAGGCCGGCGTCCACCTCGGCCTGCCGCGCACGACCGCCACCGAGCTCGTCGTGCAGACCGTGGTCGGCTCCGCCAAGCTGCTGCGCGAGACCGGCGAGCACCCGACCGTGCTGCGCGAGCAGGTCACCTCGCCGGGCGGCACCACGGCCGCGGCGATCCGCGAGCTCGAGGACCACAAGGTCCGGGCCGCGTTCATCACCGCGATGGAGGCCGCTCGGGACCGCTCCGTGACGCTCGCCGAGGGCATGGACTGAGCCGTCGTTGGCGCCACCGAGCGGCTGCGGCGGCCCGACGTGCGTCGTCTTCGACGAGTCGCCTGACCGGCGTACGACTTCGGTCCGGACCACCCGATGAACCCGGTGCGCGTCGACCTCACCATGCGGCTCGCCGCGGAGCCTCGGCGTCGTCGGACGGGCGCGCGAGCGGGCCGTGGTCGCCGTCCCCGCGCCGGACGCGACCGACGAGGACCTGCTGCGTCGTGCACGACGCCGGCGCTGATCGAGGCGGTGCGCCGCAGCGGCGACGACCCGGCTCCGGCACGACCTCGCTGCACGGCCTGGGCACGCGACGACAACCCGACCTTCCCGCACATGCACCAGGCCGCCCGGCACGTGGTCGGGGCGAGCCTCGAGGCCGCCCGCCGGGTCTGGGAGGGCGAGGCGATCCACGCCGCCAACATCGCCGGCGGCCTGCACCACGCGATGCCCGACCAGGCCAGCGGCTTCTGCGTCTACAACGACGTCGCGGTCGCGATCCGGTGGCTGCTGGCCCACGGGGCGACGAAGGTCGCCTACGTCGACGTCGACGTCCACCACGGCGACGGGGTGCAGAAGATCTTCTACGACGACCCGCGGGTGCTCACCATCTCGCTGCACGAGACCGGTCAGATGCTGTTCCCCGGCACCGGCTTCCCGGCGGAGACCGGCGGGCCGGACGCGACCGGGACCGCGGTCAACGTCGCGCTCCCGCCGGGCACCGCCGACGCCGGCTGGCTGCGCGCCTTCCACGCGGTCGTGCCCGCCGCTGGTCCGGGAGTTCGCTCCGGACGTCCTGGTCACCCAGCAGGGCTGCGACTCCCACCGCGACGACCCGCTCGCCCACCTGATGCTCACCGTCGACGGCCAGCGGGCCAGCTATCTGGCCCTGCACGACCTCGCCCACGAGGTGTGCGGCGGGCGCTGGGTCGCCCTCGGCGGCGGCGGGTACGCCATCGTCGACGTCGTGCCCGCGCGCCTGGACCCACCTGCTCGCGATCGGTCGGCGGGACCACCGCTCGACCCGGCCGACCGAGACCCCGGCGGAGTGGCGCGGCCACGTCGCGGAGCACGCTGCGCGGCTCCGCGCCGATCGCGGATGACCGACGGTCGCGAGCCGGCGTACCGCGACTGGTCGGAGGGCTACGACCCGGACACCTGGCTGGACCGGGCGGTCCACGAGACCCGGCACGCGGTGTTCCCCGAGCACGGCCTGGACCCGATGCCCTGAGTGCTTGCGGCGGCGCACGGTGGCCCGGAAACGCCTTGGCGGATTTTCGGGCCCGAACCGGCATTTTCGGTTCTCACAAGTATCGTGAGTCATTCCCTTCCCCACGAGTCACAGTTGGCCCTATCCTCGCTTGCAGCGAGCACGCGTGCCCTCCGGCGGGGAAGCCGGAGAGCGTGCTCATCAGAAAGTGCGGTGCGAGATGGGTTCGAACCTGTCCGGAGACATCTCCGAAGTGAAGTTCCTGACCATCGCCGAGGTCGCCTCGGTGATGCGGGTGTCGAAGATGACCGTCTACCGTCTCGTGCACAGCGGCGAGCTGCCCGCCGTGCGCGTGGGTCGCTCGTTCCGCGTGAGCGAGGAGGACGTCAACGAGTACCTGCGGAAGAGCTTCTTCCAGACCGGCTGACTCGGCTGTGGTGGACCCTGCCTCGGGACAGGGCCGCCGCCGTGCTCGCCCCGATGTCGATCGCCGCACCGCATGCCGCCCCAGGCCGATCCCGACGCCGGCTCCACCGCTTCTCCGTGTGAGTTCCACCGCACGCGCCCGATTCGTCGTGCTGCGACGCCCGTGCGGATAGCCTTGGTGCCTTCCGAGGAGACCGACGAACGGCTCCGCGAGCCGCACCGACAGCGTCATCTAGAAGAGGGCATCCGTGGGTTCTGTCATCAAGAAGCGCCGCAAGCGCATGGCGAAGAAGAAGCACCGCAAGCTGCTGAAGAAGACGCGCGTGCAGCGGCGTCGCCTCGGCAAGTAGCCCGGCAAGCGCAAGTCCGCACCAGGGAGCTCCCGTGGGCCGTGTCGTCCTCGTCACCGGCGTCGCTCGCGACCTCGGACGCCGGTTCGCCCGGCAGCTGGCGGCCGACGCGTCGGTCGATCGGGTGATCGGTGTCGACATCTCGCCGCCCCGCGGCGACCTCGGGCGCGGTGTCCTTCGCGCGCGCCGACATCCGCAACCCGGTGATCGCCAAGGTGATCATGCGCGAGCAGGTCGACACCGTCGTGCACATGAGCGTGCTCGCCGCCGGCGTCGTCGGGCAGCGGCGCGGCCGCCAAGGAGCTCAACGTCATCGGCACGATGCAGCTGCTGGCCGCCTGCCAGCAGTCGCCGGACCTCGAGCACTTCGTGCTCAAGTCGAGCACGTCGGTCTACGGCTCCTCGAGCCGCGACCCGGCGATGTTCTCCGAGGACATGGCGGCGCGCCGCATCGGCAGCCGTCGGGTTCGTCAAGGACCTCACCGAGGTCGAGGGCTACGTCCGGGGCTTCGCGCGCCGCCGGCCCGACGTCCGGGTGACCACCCTGCGCACGGCGCCGTGCGATCGGTCCGGCCCTGAACACCCCGCTGACGGCGTACTTCAAGCTGCCGGTGATCCCGACCGTGCTCGGGCTTCGACCCGCGGATGCAGTTCCTCAACGACACGGACCTGATCGACGCGATCGAGCACGCCACGCTCGAGCGACGTGGCCGGCACGTTCAACGTCGCCGGTGAGGGCGTGCTGATGCTGTCGCAGGCGATCCGCAGGCTCGGCCGGCCCGCGCTGCCGTTGCCCGGCTTCGCCGTCGCCTCGTTCGGGTCCGCCATGCGGCAGGCCCGGCTCGCGGACTTCTCCGCGGGAGCAGGTGCCTTCCTGACCTACGGCCGCGGCGTCGACACCACGCGGATGCGCGAGGTGCTCGGGTTCCATCCGTCGCGCACGACGGCCGAGGCGTTCGGTGAGTTCGCGACGTCGGTCGAGCCCGGCGTCGTGTCCGAGCGGCGCGTGCGTGCGGCCGAGACGGCGCTCCTCGGGGCCCTGGGCGGTGCTCGCGCGAAGGCTGCCCAGCTGACCGCCGCAGTGCCCGGACGCATGAGCGAGCCTGCGACGGCCGGCCCGACCGAGGAGGACCGCCGTGGTGGGTGACGCCGAGATCATCCCGATCGGTACGCGGGGCAAGCCCGGCCGCGGCACCGGCAGCAGCAAGCCGTCCAGCTCGGCGCGCAGCCTCGCTGCGCGCTCGACCCGCAAGTCCGAGGCGCTGCCGCCCGGCGAGCCCGAGGCCGCCCAGGGCGCGGGACGCAGCCGCCGAGGAGCCCCTGGAAGCGCGAGACCTAGCGTCCGCCCGGCTGCCCGGGCCGCGCAGCGCCTCTCGCCGACCCGCCCGCCGCAGGTGCTCCGGCAGGCACGCGACCACCAGCACCCGAGCCCCGGGCATCCCCGCGGTCGACTGGCTCGCCGGCGTTCACCTCGGCCGCGGTGGAGCTGTTCGGGGAGAACTGGGAGCCGCGGCTGGCCGCCTTCCTGGCCTTCCTGCGTCGCCGGCTGACCGGCGACTACACCGTCGACGAGTACGGCTTCGACGCCGAGGTCACCCAGCGCTTCTTCATGGCCGCGATCAGGCCGGTCGCCGAGAAGTGGTTCCGCATCGAGGTCCGCGGCGTCGAGAACATCCCGGCCGACGGCGGGGCGCTGGTGGTCTCGAACCACTCCGGCACGATCCCGGTGGACGGCCTGATGACGGCGGTGTCGATCCACGACCACGCGCATCGGTTCCTCCGCCCCCTGGGCGCCGACCTGGTCTTCCGGCTCCCGGTGGTCAGCGAGCTCGCCCGCAAGGGCGGCGTCACGCTGGCCTGCAACGAGGACGCCGAGCGGATGCTGCGCAGCGGCGAGATCGTCGGCGTCTGGCCCGAGGGCTTCAAGGGCATCGGCAAGCCCTACAGCGAGCGCTACAAGCTGCAGCGGTTCGGACGCGGTGGATTCGTCTCGGCGGCGATCCGGACCGGCGTACCGATCATCCCCACCTCGGTCGTCGGTGCGGAGGAGATCTACCCGCTGGTCGGCAACGTCCCGTCGCTGGCGCGGCTGCTCGGTGTGCCCTACATCCCGATCACGCCGTTCTTCCCGCTGCTCGGCCCGCTCGGTCTGGTGCCGCTGCCGTCGAAGTGGATCATCGAGTTCGGCGAGCCGATCCGCACCGACGTGTACGACGCGGGCGCGGCCGAGGACCCGATGCTGGTCTTCAACGTGACCGACCAGGTCCGCGAGACGATCCAGCAGACGCTCTACAGCCTGCTGATGCAGCGCTCGTCCGTCTTCGGCTGATCAGCGACGCGCCAGCGGCGCTCGATCGTCGGTGGTCGAGCGTGTCGAGACCTCGCGAGGGCCGCGCAGAGGCGCGGGCCGCCCTGGGACTGGGACCTACGGCCCGAGCAGGATCGTCGTGAGCGTGTCGAGCGTGTCGTTCACGGCATCGGTGAGCGGGGTCAGGCCGGTGCTCGAGCCGACCTGGTCGAGGAGGCCGGTCACGCCGTTGGTGACCCCGGTGACGGAGCCCTTGAGTTGATCCTTCTGGGCACTCAGGTCGGGCGCCGTCACACCGCCGCTGCTGCCGCTGCGCGTCGTCGACCCGTTCGTCTGCGGAGTCGCGACCGGGGGCTGCGGCGTGTGCTTCGCGATCTCGCCGGCCTTGTTCGCCAGCTGCTTGGTCTGGTTCCGCAGCGCGTCGGCGGCTGCCGCCGACGCGGGCTGGGTCCACAGGCTGCCGATCGTGGGTGCGGAGGAGAGGTCGACGAAGCCGCTGACCCCGGCGTCGGGCCCGCAATTGCCGCACAGGACGCGAGCCTGCTGGTCGAGGTCCGCGAGCAACGCGGCCGCGGAGGAGAAGCCGGGCTGGGCGGTCGGCGGGGCCTGGGCGGCCAGCGCGTTGAGCTGGGCGATCTGGTCGCTGAAGACTCCGCGCAGCTTCGCGAGGTCCGAGGCGTCGCCGTCGCGCTGGTAGGCGCACGAACAGCAGGTCGGCACCGCTGGTGGCGCTGCGCTCGAAGGAGGCCAGCGTGTGGGTGATCTCCGAGGTCGAGTCGCCGTGGCCCATCAGTCCGTCGACCTCGTCGAGGCGGGTGCTCGCCTGGCTGATCAGGTCGTGGCCCTTGGCGGCGTCGCTGGTGTTGAGCGACACCTGAGCGCTCTCGATGCCGCGCTTGATCGGGTAAAGCGTCGCCGGGCAGGGCGTTCTCGGCGGCGGCCGCGATGCCGGCGGTGCCGCCGACGACGACGAAGGCGGCGGCGGCCACGGCGAGGCGACGCTGGCGCCGGTCGGGCTGGAGCGTGACCACCTGCGCGCGGCTCGGGGCCGTCGCCGGGTGGTGTCGCTGGGCCGGGACCAGCAGCGTGTCCGCGGCGGCCATCAGCTGGGCGCGGAGGTCGGCGACGAACTCGGGGCGGGCCTCGGGTGCGTCCTGGCTCGCGCGAGCAGGTCCACGGTCGCGGTCAGGTCGGCGTAGCGGTCGGCCACGTCCTGGCGGGTTCCGTCGACCACGCGTGCGAAGTCCTCGGCGGCTCTGCGCGCCGAGATCAGCGGGGTCATGATGTCGTTCCTGGTGTCTGGGAGGGCATGCAGCCGCGGTCGCGGGGGTGGTGCGACTCCGGGGCGCTGTTCGTCGTACACCAATGACAACGAGGTGACCGCAGCGGAGTTATGCGTGAACAGTGACATCATTCACGCTCCGCTGCAGGGATCAGCTTGGCCAGGTTGCGTACGCCGCGCAGCTGCAGCTGCTTGACCGCGCCGCTGCTGCGCCCGAGGATCTCGGCGGTCTCGGCGATCGAGAGCCCCTGCAGGAACCGCATGATCAGGCACTCGCGCTGCTCGGTCGGGCAGCTCGCCGAGCGCCCGCAGCAGGGACTCGTTGGTCAGCGAGGACAGCACCTCGACCTCGGGCCCGTCGGCCGCCGAGTCCAGGGTCTGCATGTCCTCGGTGGTCTGCTCGAGGCGGGTGCGTCCGGCCTTGAAGTGGTCGGCGGTCAGGTTGCGGGCGATCGTCATCAGCCAGGCGCCGAAGTCCTTGCCCTGCCAGCGGAACGAGTGCATGCTGCGCAGCGCCCGGAAGAACGTCTCCGCGGTGAGGTCCTCGGCGAGCGTCATCGAGCCGACCCGGTAGTACAGGAAGCGGTAGCACCGACGGCTGGTAGTGGTCGTAGAGCTGGCCGAAGGCCTCCTTGTCGCCGTTGCGCGCGAGCTCGACCAGCGCGATCAGCCGGCTCGCGACCGCGGCGTCCTCGGCCGAGGAGGTGGCCAGGTCGGCGTCCCCGTGGTCCTTGGGCTGGCCCCCGGCCGGGCTCGCGCGCGCGCTCCGTGCGCGCGGTGCTCGCCGGCCGGGCGGCGCCGCTCGTCGCGGCAGCACGGCCGCGAGACGTTGCGCGAGGCCAGGACGCGTCGCTGTGCAGCCACCACGGCGAGTCGGGCCCGGCGGCGGTCAGCGGGACCGGAGAGACCAGCAGGTCGGCGAGGGCATGCCGCAGCGCGTCCAGACCGCGTGTCGGACCCCGGCTGCCGCCGCCCATCCAGTGCTCTCCCTCCCGGCCCCCCGCCAGGTGTTGAGCGCTCAGGATATGGGGAACTGGCGAGTTTTGTGAAACGAATCCGAGAATTCGGTACAGCGGTGCATCCGGATGCGTTTGGTACCGGTTTCGCCCGGTTGGCTGTCAGCGTAGACCGGCGCCGGATCGCCGTCCCGGCGGCGAGGCTGCCGACCGCCGCCCCGGCGACCGCGGCGGTGAACAGCGCCGGCCCGGGCCGCCCGGCGGCCGGTGCGGTAGTCGCGGACCCGCCAGCCGTGCGCGCGCGCGTGGGCGCGCAGCTTGCGCGTCCGGGTTGATTGCGCACGGGTCGCCGACCAGCGAGAGCATCGGCAGGTCGTTGTAGGAGTCGGAGTACGCCGAGCACCGCGCCAGGTCGAGCCCCTCGCGCTCGGCGAGCGCGCAGGATCGCCTCGCCCTTGGCCGGCCCGTGCAGCATCTCGCCGACCAGCCGGCCGGTGTAGACGCCGTTGATGTGCTCGGCCACCGTGCCGAGGGCGCCGGTCAGGCCGAGACGGCGGGCGATGATCGTGGCGATCTCGATCGGGGCGGCGGTCACCAGCCAGACCCGCTGGCCCTGGTCGAGGTGCAGCTGGGCGAGCGCCCGGGTGCCCGGCCAGATCCGGTGGGCCATCGCCTCGTCGAAGATCTCCTCGCCGAGCGACTCCAGCTCCTCGACGGTGTGCCCGGCGATGAACGCCAGCGCGGCCGAGCGCGCCTCCGCGACGTGCTCGGGGTCCTCGACGCCGACCACCCGGAAGTAGGCCTGCTTCCAGGCCGCGCCCAGCGATGTCCCGGGTGGTGAAGAACTTGCGCCGGTGCAGGCCCTTGGCGAGGTGGTAGATCGACGCGCCCTGCATCACCGTGTTGTCGACGTCGAAGAACGCCGCGGCCTCGGGTCCGCCTCGACCGACAGGCTGCTCTCGACCTCGGCGGCGGCCGCCGCGGCCTCGCCGGCCAGCCGCGAGCGGCGCTTGAGGTTCACGGGCGTGCGGCCGTGGCCGGATCCTGGCGTCACAGGCCCAGCCTAGGTCGTCCCCGCGGGGATCGGCCGACGCCGGGCCGGTCGCGGTGTGCGAGACTCCCCGGATGGACACCAACGTCGCCGATCTGCTGGCCACTGCCGCCGCGCCGAGCCCGACCGGATCGCCCTCTCGGAGGCCGCGACCGGCCGCAGCGTCACCTGGGCCGCGCTCGACGACCTGGCCGACCGGGTCGCGCACGGGCTGTCCGACGCCGGCATGGTGGCCGGCTACCGGGTGATGATCGCGGTCACCAACCGGATCGAGTTCGTCGCGACCTACTACGGCGTGCTGCGCGCGCGCATGGTCGCGGTGCCGATCAACCCGCGCAGCGCCACCGGCGAGGTGGTCCGGATGCTGGCCGACTCCGGTGCCCGCATGGTGGTCGCCGACCCGGCCACGATCGGCACTGTGCGTGCGGCCGTCGTCGGGGTGCGCGAGGCGCTCGAGGCGCTCGGGGACGAGCCGGCCACGCCGCCGCGCATCGTCGGCGTCGACGTACCTGCCCGAGGACGGCGAGCGCACCTGGGACCAGCTGGTCGGCCGACCGGCGCGCCGGCGCCCGGCAGCACCGACCCCGAGTCGCTGGCCGTGCTGCTCTACACCAGCGGGACCTCGGGCCGGCCGCGCGCCGCGATGCTCAGCCACCGCGCCCTGCTCGCCAACATCGACCAGGCCGCCGGCGGTCGACCCGCCGATGATCACCGGCCGCGACGTCGTGCTCGGGGTGCTGCCGCTGTTCCACGTCTACGGGCTCAACGCCGTGCTCGGTCAGGTGCGTCCGCCAGCACGCCCGGCTGGTGCTCGTCGACGGGTTCGACCCGGAGGGCGTGCTGGACATCATCGAGGACGAGGCGATCTCCGTGCTGCCGGTCGCGCCGCCGGTCTTCGCCTACTGGATGCAGGTGCCGGGCCTGGAGGACCGGCTCGGGCCGGTGCGGATGATCCTGAGCGGCTCGGCGCCGCTGTCCCCGGAGCTGACCGAGGCGTTCACCGAGCGCACCGGCCTCGCGATCCACCAGGGCTACGGCCTCACCGAGGCGGCCCCGGTGGTCACCTCGGGGCTGTGCAGCAAGGTCCCGAACCCGCGGTCGGTCGGGCGCCGCGCTGCCCGGCATCGAGATCCGGCTCGCCGACGAGCACGGCCGTGCGCCCGAGGAGGACGACGCCGGCGAGATCCTCGATCCGCGGCGACAACCTGTTCTCCGGCTACTGGCCCGACGGCGCCGACGGACCCGACGCCGGACGGCTGGTGGCCCACCGGCGACGTCGGCTACCTCGACGCAGACGGCGACCTGTTCCTCGTCGACCGGCTCAAGGACCTGGTCATCGTCTCCGGCTTCAACGTCTACCCCAGCGAGGTCGAGGACGTGATCACCGAGCTGGAGTCGGTCGCCCAGGCCGCCGTGATCGGCGTCGACGACCCGCTGACCGGCGAGGCGGTGGTCGCCTACGTGAAGCCCGCCGGGGAGGTCGAAGCCGAGCAGCTCGCCGAGCAGGTCCGGGCGCACTGCGCCGGCCGGCTGGCGGGGTTCAAGCAGCCGCGGACGATCCACGTGACCGACGACCTCCCCTCGACCGTCACCGGCAAGGTGCAGAAGGGCCGGCTGCGCGCGACCGAGCGCCGCCGCGCGCTGGGACTGCTGGAGTCATGAGCCGGGTCATCGCCGGTGTCGCCCGGGTGCGGCTCTACGGCAAGCCGGGCTGCCACCTCTGCGACGACGCCCGGGAGGTGATCGCCCGGGTCTGCGCCGACCTCGGCACGTCGTACGACGAGGTCGACATCACCACCGACCCCGAGCTCCAGCGCCGGTTCGGAGAGCAGATCCCGGTCACCTACGTCGACGGCACCCAGCACGACTTCTGGCGAGTGGACGAGCCTCGCCTGCGCGCGGCGCTGGGCGGCTGACGCGACCCGCTGCCACCCGGGAGATCCGGCGGCTGCACCCCGGTGCGTGGGGAATGTCTCACCTGTGGTACCGCGCCCCGGACTCAGTTTGTTCCCACGTTCACAAACTCTTATGGTGAGTGGGCTGCGCGCATTCGACGACGGGCCCTCAGGCAGCCCGACGGCGCGCCGCTGGAGAGTTGACCGTGAGCCCTACACGCATTCCCGAGGCGACAGTCGCGCGCCTTCCGGTGTACCTGCGGGCGCTCAATTCCCTCCTCGAGGCCGACACCCGCACCTGCTCCAGCGAAGAGCTCGCCTCCGCGGCCGGGGTCAACAGCGCCAAGCTCCGCAAGGACCTCTCCCACCTCGGTTCCTACGGCACCCGCGGGGTCGGGTACGACGTGGAGTACCTGCGCTACCAGATCGCCCGCGAGATCGGGCTGACCCAGGACTGGCCGGTCGTGATCGTCGGCATCGGGAACCTCGGGCACGCCCTCGCGAACTACTCCGGCTTCACCTCCCGCGGCTTCCGCACCGTGGCCCTGCTCGATGCCGACGGTGCGCGGCAGGGCGAGCTCGTCGCCGGCCTGAAGATCCGGCCGTTCACCGAGCTGTCCGCGATCGTGCGCGAGCACGGCGTCGCGATCGGCGTGATCGCGACCCCGGCAGCGGCCGCGCAGTCGGTCTGCGACCACATGGTCGCGGCCGGCATCCGCAGCATCTTGAACTTTGCGCCGACCGTGCTGACCGTGCCGACCGGCGTCGACGTACGCATGGTGGACCTCTCCAGCGAGCTCCAGATCCTCGCCTACCACGAGCAGCGCAAGGCGGCTCCGGCCACGCCCGACCCCCTCGACCCCGGGGTGGTCGCGTGAACACTCCACGAAGCTGCTCGCTGCGCTCGCACCTCCACAGGGGGCCCGCATGAGCGTGTTGGTCGTCGGGATGTCCCACAACTCCGCGCCGGTGGCGATCCTCGAGCAGGTCGCCCGTGACGCCGAGGGCGCGCTCAAGCTGGTCCGCGACGTGTTGGACCTCGAGCACGTCGTCGAGGCCACGGTGCTCTCGACCTGCAACCGGATCGAGGTCTACGCCGAGGTCGACCGGTTCCACGGCAGTGTCGAGGCGATCTCGCGGATGATCCTCGAGCCGAGCGCCGAGTCCGACGAGCTGCTGGTGCCGCACCTCTACGTGCACTACGACGACGCGGCGGTCTCCCATCTCTTCCACGTCGCCTCGGGCCTGGACTCCATGGTCGTGGGCGAGAGCCAGATCCTCGGCCAGACCCGAGAGGCGCTGCGGGTCGGCCAGGAGTCGGCGTCGGTGGGTCCCGCGCTCAACTCGCTGTTCCAGCAGGCGCTGCGGGTCGGCAAGCGCGCCCACGCGGAGACCGACATCGACCGCGCCGGTCCGTCACTGGTCGCGGCCGCCCTCGACGAAGCCGCCGGCCACCTCGGCCGCTCCGACGGCCTGCGCGCGCTCGTCCTCGGCGCCGGATCGATGGCCTCCCTCGCGGTGTCGACGCTGGCGCGTGCGCAGGCGTCCTCGATCGTGGTCGCGAACCGCACCCCGAGGAACGCTGCGCGGCTGGCCACGCAGTACGGCGGCCGTGCGGTCGCACTCGCCGACGCGCCGGCCGAGATCGGCAAGGTCGACCTCGTGGTCTCGTGCACCGGCGCGACCGGCGTCGTCCTCGACGTCGCCGCCGCTGCGTGCGGCCCGCGCCGGCACCGACCCGCTGGTCGTGATCGACCTGGCCCTGCCGCGCGACGTCGACCCGGCGGTCGCCGACGAGCCGGGGGTCACGCTGGTCGACCTCGCCGTCCTCGCCGCCGACCTCGGTGGCGCCGGTGAGGCTCCCGAGGTCGCGGAGGTCCGCTCGATCGTCGCCGAGGAGCTCGCCGCCTTCCTCGGAGCGCGCCGGTCGGCGAACGTCACGCCGACCGTCGTTGCGCTGCGCACGATGGCGACCGGTGTCGTCGACGCCGAGCTGCAGCGGCTCGCGGGCCGGCTGCCCGACCTCGACGACACGGCGCGCGCCGAGATCGAGCACGCCGTCCGCCGGGTCGCCGACAAGCTGCTGCACCAGCCGACCGTGCGCGTCAAGGAGCTCGCCAACGAGACCGGCGCCGTGTCGTACGCGACCGCGCTCGCCGAGCTGTTCGCCCTGGACCCCGACGCCGTCGAGGCGGTCACCCGGGTGGAGGGCGTATGACCTCTCTGGCCAACCAGGACGGCGTCCTTCGCCTCGGCACCCGTGCCTCCGAGCTCGCTCGCACCCAGAGCGCGCTGGTGGCCGACCTGCGTCTCCGAACGCACCGGTCGAGCCGTCGAGCTGGTCCCGGTCCGCACGGCAGGTGACGTCGCCACTGCGCCACTCGCGGCCCTGGGCGGCACGGGCGTGTTCGTGAGCGCCCTGCGCGACGCGCTGCTCGCCGGCGAGGTCGACCTCGCCGTGCACTCCCTGAAGGACCTGCCGACGCTGCCCGCTCCGGGCATCGCGCTCGCTGCGGTGCCCCTGCGCGAGGACCCACGCGACGTCGTCGTCGCCCGCGACGGCCTGACCCTCGGTGAGCTGCCGACCGGGAGCCGCATCGGCACCGGTTCGCCGCGCCGGGTGGCCCAGATCGAGGCGCTCGGACTCGGCATCGACCTGGTCGGCGTCCGCGGCAACGTCGACACCCGGATCGGCAAGGTGCGCTCCGGCGAGCTCGACGCGGTCGTGCTCGCGCGGGCCGGCCTGGCCCGGCTGGGCCGTCTCGACGAGGTCACCGAGGTGCTCGACCCGATCCAGGTGCTGCCCGCCCCCGGGCAGGGGGCGCTCGCGGTCGAGTGCCGCGCCTCCGATGCCGAGCTCGTCGCCCTCCTCGCGGACGCGCTCGACGACGCGCGCACGCGTGCGGCGGTCGAGTGCGAGCGGGTCGTGCTCGCCGAGCTCGAGGCCGGCTGTGCCGCACCCGTCGGCGCTCTCGCCGAAGTGGTCGAGGGCGACGACGGCGACGAGCTCTGGATCCGCGCCGTCGCCCTGTCCCTCGACGGGGCGCTGTCGGTACGCCGGTCCGGCTCCGGGTCGGCGGCGGATCCCGTCGGCGTCGGCCGCGCCCTCGCGGCGGAGATGGTGGCCGACGGCGCCCACGAGCTCATCGCACCCAGCCCGGTCGAAACGCCCACCCCGGAGGAAGCCCGACCGTGACCAGTCGAACCCAGACGAGCCGAACCCAGACGGGTCGAACCCAGACGGGTCGAACCCAGACCAGCCGAACCCAGACGAAACGCGCCCAGACAGATCGCCCCCGACGAAAGCGCACAGCGCAAGAGGAACCCGTGACCAAAGCCGCATCCCGCACGACCAGCGCCGTGACCGGCACCCCCCGCCCCACCCGATGGGTGTCCTTCGTCGGCGCCGGACCCGGCGACCCCGACCTGCTCACCCTCCGCGCAGTCGACCTGCTGCGGGAGGCCGAGATCGTCGTCACCGAGCTCCCCGAGCACGAGGCGCTGGTGCGCACGCTGCTCGGGTTGCCCGAGCCCGCCGAGCCGGAAGCCGGTGACGCCGTCTCCGAAGCTGGCGGCGAGGACGCCGTCGTGGCGCCGGGCCCGGTGTTCGTCGACGGGGGCTTCGGTGAGGACGGCCAGCCGCTCACCCACGCCGCCCGCGCCAAGGTGGTCACGCGGCAGGCCCGCACCGGCAAGCGGGTGGTCCGGTTGATGGCCGGCGACCCGTTCCTCTACGCCTCCGGCCCGGAGGAGGCCCAGGCCTGCGCGAAGGCCGGCATCGGCTTCGAGATCGTGCCCGGCGTCTCGTCGGTCTCCGCGGTCCCGGCGTACGCCGGCATCCCGCTGACCACCAAGAACCACCGAGAGCTCACCGTGGTCTCGTGCAGCGGCGCCTCGATCGACTGGTCGCAGTACGCCGACTGCACCACCCTCGTGCTGCTCTCGGCAGTCGCCGGCATTGCGGAGATCTCGCGTGAGCTCGTCGCCGCGGGACGCGACCCGCAGACCCCGGTCTCGATGACGCGCACCGGCACCGTCACCACGCAGCGCACGATCGTGTCGACCCTGGCCGACATCGCGGCCGACGCCCGCGCCGCGAAGATGGAGGCACCGGCCGTCACCGTGGTAGGACCAGTTGTGGACCTGCGCGACCAGCTGTCCTGGTTCGAGACCAAGCCGCTCTTCGGATGGCGGGTGCTGGTGCCGCGCACCAAGGAGCAGGCCGGCTCGCTGTCCTCCCGGCTCCGCGGCTACGGCGCCGAGCCCGAGGAGGTGCCGACGATCTCCGTCGAGCCCCCGCGCAACCCCCAGCAGATGGACAAGGCCGTTCGTGGCCTGGTCGAGGGGCGCTACGAGTGGATCGCGTTCACCTCCGTCAACGCCGTCCGTGCGGTCCGGGAGAAGTTCGAGGAGTACGGCCTGGACGCGCGCGCGTTCTCCGGGCTCAAGATCGCGGCGGTCGGCGACAAGACCGCGGCGTCGCTGGCCGACTGGGGCCTGCGGGCCGACCTGGTGCCCTCCGGTGAGCAGTCCGCGCGCGGGCTGCTCGAGGACTGGCCGCCGTACGACGAGGTCCTCGACCCGATCAACCGGGTGTTCCTGCCCCGCGCCGACATCGCCACCGAGACGCTGGTCGCCGGACTGGTCGAGCTCGGCTGGGAGGTCGACGACGTGACCGCGTACCGCACCGTGCGGGCGGCGCCGCCGCCGGCGCCCACCCGCGAGGCGATCAAGGCCGGCAAGTTCGACGCGGTCGTGTTCACCTCGTCCTCGACGGTGCGCAACCTGGTCGGCATCGCCGGCAAGCCGCACGCCTCGACGGTCATCGCGGTGATCGGGCCGGCGACGGCCAAGACCGCCGAGGAGCACGGCCTGCGGGTCGACGTGCTGGCGCCGAACCCGTCGGTCGAGGAGCTCGCCGACGCGCTCGCCGACTTCGGCGCGACGCCGGCGTGCGTCGATGATCGAGGCCGGGTCAGGCGGTGACGAAGCCGTCCGAGCGGCGTCCGACCGGGCGTCGGCGCACCGGCTCGAAGTAGGGTCCGAACGAAGAGAGGAGGGTGAGGAAGGCGCGCCAGCGCCTGTCTCGAAACCCGATGGCCTTCCCGGAGACCCGCCCCCGCCGCCTTCGCCGCACTCCGGCCCTGCGACGGCTGGTCGCCGAGACCGACCTCGC
Source organism: uncultured Actinomycetota bacterium (assembly GCA_963731485.1). GTDB lineage: Bacteria > Actinomycetota > Actinomycetes > Propionibacteriales > Nocardioidaceae > Marmoricola. The sequence continues at coordinate 292,188 of CAVSVQ010000004.1, read as the reverse complement.
GCCGCGCCAGCTGGTGCTGCCGTTGTTCGTCCGCGAGGGCGCCGGCCGAGCCGACCCCGATCTCGTCGATGCCCGGCGTGGTCCAGCACACCCGCGACTCGCTGAAGAAGGCCGCCGCGGAGGCCGTGGCGGCCGGTCTCGGCGGGGTGATGCTCTTCGGCATCCCCGAGCACAAGGACGCGATCGGCTCCGGGGCCATCGACCCGCACGGCATCCTCAACCTGGCCATCACCGACGTGGTCGCCGAGGTCGGCGACCAGCTGACGGTGATGTCGGACCTGTGCCTGGACGAGTTCACCGACCACGGGCACTGCGGCCTGCTCGACCCTGACGGCAACATCGACAACGACCGCACCCTCGAGGTGTACGCCGCGATGGCAGTCGCCCAGGCAGCGGCCGGCGTCGACCTGGTCGCCCCGAGCGGCATGATGGACGGCCAGGTCGGGATGGTCCGCTCGGCGCTGGACGTCGAGCAGTACACCGGCACCGGCATCCTCGCCTACTCCGCGAAGTACGCCTCTGCCTTCTTCGGGCCGTTCCGCGAGGCGGTCGCCTCCTCGCTGGAGGGCGACCGGCGCACCTACCAGCAGGACCCCGCCAACGGTCGCGAGGGCGTCCGGGAGGCCCGGCTCGACGTCGCCGAGGGTGCCGACATCGTGATGGTGAAGCCCGCTCTCGGCTACCTCGACGTGCTCAGCGCGGTCCGGGACGCGGTCGACGTCCCGGTGGCGGCCTACAACGTCTCGGGCGAGTACGCCATGGTCGAGGCGGCCGCCGCGAACGGCTGGATCGACCGCGAGCCGGCGATCCTGGAGACCCTCACCTCGATCCGGCGCGCGGGCGCCGACATCGTGCTGACCTACTGGGCCCTCGAGGCCGCGGAGCTGCTCGGGCGGTAGGGGACGCGGCGCGCCGGTCCTCAGGCGTAGTCACCGGAATGCCGCTGTAACGCGGGGTTGTGGTCGCTGGGGGGCCCGTAGGCGGGTCCCTCAGCGTCGAGAACGCCGCGTTGCAGCAGGTGCGCGCGTACAGGTCATGGAATGCGCAACGGCCCCCGATCGAGACCGGGGGCCGTCGCGAGTCGTCCTCAGGCTCGGAGCGAGTGGCCCGAGCAGCGCCGAGCAGCTTGTCGAGGAGCCGTCGACCGCGTGTCGGCTTCGGTCTGGGTCTTGCCCGCGACCTGCGCGGCGCAGTCGCCGACGATCGTGGTCACCAGGGCGCGACCAGGGTCAGACTTGGCCGCGGACCAGGGCTCGGTGCAAAGCTGCCTCGGCCTCGATCGAGGAGAGGGTCTTGACCACCGGCTGGGTCACCGTCGTGGTGGCGTCGGCCAGGCCGTCGGTCAGGTTCTTCGTGGCCTCCTTGATCGGGTCGGTCGCGACCTGCTGGTGCCGCCACCGCCGCCGGACCCGCTGCTCGCCGGACGAGCCGCGTGCTGGCGCCGGTCGAGCCACCGCCGCTGGTGGTGGCGCTCGAGCCCGTCGTGGTCGGCGCCGTCGCCTGCTGCTCGCTTGGCCTGGTGGTGGCGGGACTTGATCGCCGAGGAGTAGCTCGGGCGAGAAGATCGTGCCGCCGTAGGTGCCCGACGGGATCGCGGTGTAGTCGCCCTGGCTGTAGGCCTCCATGATCCGCAGCACCAGGTCGACGTAGGCGCTGGCTGTGGTTGTAGCGGAAGACCGAGGCCTCCTGGCCGGCGCGGGAGCTCAGGTCGTCGTCGCCGGAGCAGAGGTAGACCCCGGAGGCGAGCGAGGCGTCGTCGATGTCCTGCGGGTTGCGCTGGCCGTCACCGTCGGCGTCGACCTTGACCGAGGACCAGGTCGAGGGGATGAACTGCATCGGGCCGACGGCGCGGTCGTAGACCGGGTCCTGGTCGAGCTGGCCACCGTCGGTGTCCATGATCGCCTGGGTGCCGTCCTTGCCGTTGAGCGTCGGGCCGAAGATGCCCGGCCTCGCGACGCCCGTCGCGTGTCCAGCGTGTTGCCGGCGTACTGGCCGTGGTTGGACTCGACCCGGCCGATCGCCGCGATCAGCTCCCACGGGACGTTGCAGGTGGTGTCGGCGGCGTCGATGATCTGGGCGGCGCGCTGGTAGGCCGAGAGCGCGGCCGAGGGGATGCCGCTGGTCGACGCACCGGCGACGGTGGCGTCCGCAGCGCCGTTGGGCACGGCCGGCGCGATCGCGCCGGGGATCGGCACGCTCGCGGGCGCCTTGATCGCCTGGCTCGGGACCGCGCTGCCGTCGGGCAGGCCGTGGCTGTCGTTCTTGGCGGCGGACGCGACGCTGTCGGCGCCGGCGATGCTGGCCGTCCAGGCCGCGGACAGCAGTGCGAGCGGAACGAGCGAGGCGGCCTTGCTCTTCCGGCCCTTGAGCTTTGCGGACATGCGGTGAGTCTCCCCTGGTCGGTAATCTTCCCGATTCACCTAAATCGGGCGACACCCCTGTCCAACGAGTATCCCCCGCGGGGGTCACGCCGGGCGCCGAAAAGTCTCTGCCGAGACCGTCGGCGGGGTGCTTGCGCCGATGAGACGGACCGAGACACCGATTATGGCGTGAAACCGGTGAGAAGTCTTTATCGGAATCTCAGCCCTCGGTGCACGCGCGCCCGGGAGGCCGAATTGGTCGCCTCCGCGCGGTCGGGGAGAATGCCCGGGTGCGCGCAGCTCAGTCAGACGGCCCGTCGGGCGGCCGGCCAGCCGCCCGTCCGACGCCCAGTCCGCGGCCTGGTTCGACCGCGCACGTGCGGTCACGCCCGGAGGCGTGAACTCCCCGGTCCGCGCGTTCGCGGCCGTCGGCGGCACGCCCGCGGTTCATGGCCGTCGGGCGCCGGCGCCTGGCTGCGCGACGTCGACGGCAACGAGTACGTCGACCTGGTCTGCTCGTGGGGCCCGATGCTGCTCGGTCACGCCCACCCCGAGGTGCTGGCGGCGGTGCGGCGCGGCGCTCGCGCGCGGCACGTCGTACGGCACCCCGACGACGACCGAGGTCGAGCTCGCCGAGGAGATCGTGGCGCGCACGCCCGTCGAGCGGGTCCGCCTGGTCAGCTCCGGCACCGAGGCGACGATGTCGGCGATCCGGCTCGCGCGCGGCTTCACCGGCCGCGACGTGGTGGTGAAGTTCGCCGGCTGCTACCACGGCCACGTCGACTCGCTGCTGGCCAGCGCCGGCTCCGGGCTCGCCACGCTGGGCATCTCTCGGGGGTCAGCGCCACGCCGGGCGTCCCGGACGCCTCGGCCGCGCAGACGATCGTGCTGCCCTACAACGACCGCGCCGCCGTCGAGGCGGCGTTCGCCGAGCACGGCGACCGGATCGCCTGCCTGATCACCGAGGCCTCGCCGGGCAACATGGGCGTGGTGCCGCCGGCGCCCGGGCTTCAACGCATTCCTCGCCGAGACCTGCCGGCGCCACGGCGCGCTGTTCGTCAGCGACGAGGTGATGACCGGCTTCCGGGTCTCGCGGCAGCGGCCAGTGGGGCCGGGACGGTGCCGTCGAGGGCTGGACGCCGGACCTGATGACCTTCGGCAAGGTGATGGGCGGCGGCTTCCCGGCCGCGGCGTTCGGCGGCCGCGCGGACGTGATGGCGATGCTCTCGCCCGAGGGGCCGGTCTACCAGGCCGGCACGCTCTCGGGGAACCCGGTCGCGACCGCGGCCGGGCTGGCCACGCTGCGGCTGGCGACCGACGAGGTCTACGCCCGGGTCGACGAGGTGGCCGCGACGATCTCCACCGCCGCGGCGGAGGCGCTGACCGCGGCCGGCGTCCCCCACGTGCTGCAGTCGAACGGCAACATGTTCTCGATCTTCTTCGGCGATCTGCCGCGAGCGTGCCCGACTACGCGACCGCGCCGGCCCAGGACGTCGAGGCCTTCAAGGCCTTCTTCCACGCGATGCTCGACCGCGGCGTCTACCTGCCGCCGAGCGCGTTCGAGGTGTGGTTCTGCTCCGCGGCCCACGACGACCGCGCGGTGCAGCAGGTGCTCGACGCCCTGCCGGCACGCGGCGAGCGCAGCGGGGGCGGTCCGATGACGACGATCGTGCACCTGCTGCGCCACGGCGAGGTCTACAACCCGCGACGGCATCCTCTACGGCCGGGCGCCCGGCTTCGTGCTCTCCGACCGCGGGCACGCGATGGCCGAGCGGGTCGCCGAGCGGATCGGCGACCGCGACATCACCCACATCGTCGCCTCGCCGCTCGAGCGGGCCCAGCAGACGGCGGCACCGCTGGCGAAGGCCCGCGGCGTGGCGCCGGTCCTCGACGAGCGGGTCATCGAGTCCACGAACGTCTTCGAGGGCAAGCGCTTCACGATCGGCCGGAGCCTGGTCCGCACGCCGTCGGTCTGGCGGCACCTGCTGAACCCGTTCCGCCCGTCGTGGGGCGAGCCGTACGCCGAGGTCGCCGCCCGGATGTGGGCCGCCGTCGAGGACGCCCGCCGACGCGGCCGAGGGCCACGAGGCGGTGATCGTGTCCCACCAGCTGCCGATCTGGATCTGCCGGCTGCACGCCGAAGGCCGCCGCTTCCTGCACGACCCGCGGCGGCGGCAGTGCACGCTGTGCAGCGTCACGTCGCTCGACTTCGACGGCGACCGCCTGCTCACGATCGGCTACTCCGAGCCGGCCGGCGACATGATCCCGGCCGCGCAGCGCAAGGCCGCGTTCTCCGCGGGCACCGGGCTTCGCAGGAGCCGAACGACCTCGCCGAGCCAGCCCGGATCGCGAGCCCGACGCGGACCGACCGATCGCTGACATGCCGCGCCGCCGCCTGCTCCTCTGCCTGCTCGCCACGCTCGCGCTGGTCGCGAGCGGCGTGCAGCAACATCGGCAGCACCGGCGACCAGGGCTACATCGACGGCAAGGGCGTGATCACCGTGCTGCCGGCCGCTGACCGCAAGGCGCCCGGCGACGTCGCCGGCGAGACGCCTGGAGGGCGAGGAGCTCTCGCTCGCGTCGTACGCCGGCAAGGTGGTCGTGGTCAACGTCTGGGGCGCCTGGTGCCCGCCGTGCCGCGCCGAGGCCGACGACCTCGCCGACGGCCGCCCGGCAGCTGGCCCCGAAGGGCGTGCAGTTCGTCGGCATCAACACCCGCGACGCCAGCAAGGACAACGCGCTGTCCTTCCAGCGCCGCTACGACGTGCCGTACCCGTCGATCTACGACCCCGGTGGCCGCAACCTGCTCGCCTTCCACGGCACCCTCACCCCGAACGCCATCCCGAGCACCGTGGTCATCGACCGCGCAGGGCCGGGTCGCGGCCAGCATCCTCGGCGAGGTCACCAGCGCGACCACGCTGGTCGACCTCGTCGACGAGGTGACGCAGGGTGACGTCGTGAGCCCCTGGTGGTGCTGCTCGACCTCGGCTCGTGGTTCCGCGACACCGCGCTGGACGGCTCGCTGCTGCTGGCGATCCCGGTCGCGCTGGTCGCCGGCCTGGTGTCCTTCTTCAGCCCGTGCGTGGTGCCGCTGCTGCCCGGCTACCTCTCCTACACGACCGGGCTCTCCGGCGCCGACCTCGAGTCGGCGCGGCGCGAAGGGCAGCGCGGCCGGATGCTCGCCGGCTCGCTGCTGTTCGTGCTCGGCTTCTCCTTCGTCTTCGTCTCCTTCGGCGCCCTCTTCGGCCAGGTCGGGGACTGGCTGTGGCGCTACCAGGACAGCTTGACGGTCGTGCTCGGCGGGTTCACGATCCTGGTCGGGATCGCCTTCCTGGGTGCGGTCCCGTGGCTGCAGCGCGACTGGCGGGTCCACCGGGTGCCGGCCGTCGGGCTGGCCGCGGCGCCGCTGCTCGGCGTGCTGTTCGGCCTCGGCTGGACCCCCTGCATCGGCCCGACGCTGAGCGCCATCACCTCGCTGGCGGTCAACGAGGGCAGCGCCGAGCGCGGCGCCCTGCTCAGCTTCGTGTACTGCCTGGGGCTCGGGCTCCCGTTCGTCGCCGCGGCCCTGGCCTACCGCCGGATGCTCGGCGCGATCGGCTGGGTCCGCCGGCACCAGCAGTGGGTCACCCGGCTCGGCGGCCTGATGCTGATCGCCGTCGGCGTGCTGCTGCTCACCGGCTGGTGGGACGTGCTCGTCGACGACCTCCGCGACTGGTTCTTCCCCGGCTTCACGGCGGGCGTATGAGACGCCGACACCGCCGCCGACCGGCTGTCCAGCGCCCCGGACTCGCCCGGCGCGCCGCCGCTCGCGCCGCTGGAGTTCGGCCGGTGGGCGTGGCGCCAGCTCACCTCGATGCGGACCGCGCTGATCCTGCTGTTCCTGCTCGCCCTCGCGGCGGTGCCCGGCTCCGTCGTACCCCAGGAGGGCGTGGACTCGGTCAAGGCCGCCCAGTGGCGCGAGAGCCACACCACCCTCGCGCCGATCTACGACAAGCTCGGGCTGTTCTCGGTCTACGACTCGGTGTGGTTCTCGGCGATCTACCTGCTGCTGATGGTCTCGCTGGTCGGCTGCATCCTGCCGCGCACCCGGGTCTACTGGCGGGCGCTGCGCGCCCAGCCGCCCGCGGCGCCGCGCAACCTGGCCCGGCTGCCCGAGCACCGGACGTTCGAGACCGACGCGGCCCCCGAGCAGGTGCTCGAGCGCGCCCGGGCGGCGCTGCGTGGCTACCGCGTGGTCGGACGGTGACGGGATCTCGACGGCTCGATCTCCGGCCGCGCGGAGCGCTCGCTGTCAGCAGAGCGCGGCAAGCTCCGCGAGGCCGGCAACCTGCTGTTCCACCTCGCCGATCCTGATGGTCCTCGCCGGCTTCGCCGGCGGCTCGCTGTTCGGCTTCAAGGGCGGCGTGATCGTGGTGACCGGCAACAGCTTCGCCAACTCGCTGAGCCAGTACGACGACTTCAAGCCCGGCGGCCTCTTCCAGCCCGACGACCTCGCGCCGTTCGACTTCACCGTCACCGACTTCGACGTCACCTTCATCACCGAGGGCCGCGAGGCCGGGATGGCGCACAAGTTCTCCGCCGGCCTGGACTACCGCACCAGCCCGACCGCCGACGTCCGGCACACCCGGATCTCGGTGAACCACCCGCTGAGCGATCGACGGCACCAAGGTCTACCTGATCAGCCACGGCTACGCCCCGCACATCACCGTGCGCGACGGCAACGGCGCACGTCGCCTACTCGGGTCCGGTGGTGTTCCTGCCCGAGGACAACACGTTCCGGTCGTTCGGCGTGGTCAAGGTGCCCGACGCCGCAGGGCCCGGACGGGCCGGACGCAGCTCGGCTTCGAGGGCGAGTTCTACCCGACGTACGCCTTCACCGACGCGACCGGACCGTTCTCCGCCTTCCCGGACGCGAAGAACCCGGCGCTGTCGATGCTCGCCTACCGGGCGACCTCGGGCCTGGACGACGGGGTGCCGCAGTCGGTCTACGCCCTGGACAAGGACCAGCCTCACGCCGATCCGCAAGCCCGACGGCAAGCCGCTGCGCGTCGACCTGGCGCTCGGCCAGACCGTCAGCTGCCCGACGGGCTCGGGCTCGATCACCTTCGACGGCGTCAGCCGGTTCGTGAAGCTGCAGGTCAGCCGCAGCCCGGGTGACTGGATCGCGCTGCTCGGTGTCGTGCTGGCGCTGCTCGGGCTGCTCGGCTCGCTGTTCATCCGGCCCCGCCGGGTCTGGGTCCGGGTGCGCCGCCGGACGTCGACGAGGGCGGCGACGGTGACCGGCGTACTCTCGTCGAGGTCGCCGGGCTGGACCGCTCGGCCGGTGGCGACCTCGCCGGTGAGATCGACGAGATCGCCGCGAAGCTCGAAGGAGAAGGTTGACGCACGACCAGTTCGAGGTGCTGAGCAACCAGGCCGTCGCGGTCTGCGCGGTGGCGTACTTCCTGGCCCTGCTCTGCCACCTGGCCGAGTGGGCCGCCGCCCGCTCCGTCCCGGTGCCGAGGCGTCAGTCCTGCGCGCCGGACCGCCGAGGCGCGTTCCTGCCCACCCGGAGCCGCGAGCCGCCGCCTGCGTCGAGCGCGGCATCGGAGCAGACGCCCGTCGGCACCGAGGCGTCACCTGAGGCGCGTCGCGCCGACGCCGACCGAGAGCGTCGAGCGCTGGGCCCGGCATCGGCGTCGTGCTCACCGTGGTCGCGGCCGGCGTGCACCTGGTCGCGGTCGTGGCCCGCGGCCTCGCCGCCGACCCGGTGCGGGTGCCGTGGGGCAACATGTACGAGTTCACCCTCACCGCGACGCTGGTGGTGACGCTGGGCTACCTGCTGCTCTACCGCCGGTTCGGCCTGGACTGGCTCTCGCCGGTGGTCACCGGCTTCGTGCTGGTCACGTTGATGGTCGACGTGCTCCTGCTCTACACGCCGGTGGTGCCGCTGCGTGACGCGCTGCAGTCGCCGTGGCTGGTGATCCACGTGATCGCCGCGATCATCGCCACCGGCGCGTTCACGCTCGGCGGGATGTGCTCGGCGCTGTACCTGGTCAAGGAGCGCTGGCCGGGCACCCGCGAGGGCGGCTACCTCTCCCGGCTGCCCGACCTCGACGGCCTGGACCGGATGGCCTACCGCACCCAGGCGTTCGCCTTCCCGGTGTGGACCTTCGCCGCGCTGATCGCCGGCCCGATCTGGGCGCAGCACGCCTGGGGCCGCTACTGGGGCTGGGACCCCAAGGAGGTGTGGGCGTTCATCACCTGGGTCGTGTACGCCGCCTACCTGCACGCCCGCGCGACCGCCGGCTGGAAGGGCCGCGCCGCCGCGATCGTCGCCCTGATCGGCCTGGCCACGCTGTGGTTCAACTTCGTCGGGATCAACTTCTTCTTCGGCAGCGGGAGCGCAGCACTCCTACGCGTCGGGGCTGTCGGTTTCACAACTTCGGTTGTGAAACCGGTGCTTCCCGAACGCGATTTCGTTCGGGAAGCACCGGTCTTGTTCGGGCAGCAGCTCAGGCCGTCGGCCGCCAGCGCGTCCTCGATGTCGCCGGCGATCTTCTCCGGCTCGGTGGTCGGGCTGTAGCGCTTGATCACCTGGCCGTCGCGGCCGACGAGGAACTTGGTGAAGTTCCACTTGATCGCGTCGCCGAGGATGCCGCCCTTCTCGGTGCGCAGCCAGCGGTAGAGCGGGTGGGTGTTCGTCGCCGTTGACGTCGATCTTGTCGAACATCGGGAAGCTCACGCCGTAGTTCGCTGGCAGAACTCGCCGATCTCGTCGGCGGTGCCCGGCTCCTGCCCGGCGAACTGGTTGCACGGGAAGCCGAGGATCACCAGGCCCTGGTCGACGTACTTCTCGTAGAGCGACTCGAGACCGGCGAACTGTGGGGTGAGGCCGCACTGCGACGCGGTGTTGACCACCAGCACGACCTTGCCCGCGGTAGTCGGCGAGGTCCTGCTCCCGGCCGTCGAGGGTGGCGGCGCTGAAGTCGCTCAGGGTGGTCATGGGGCTCCTCGTATCGTCAGGGGCTCGCTGCAGCGACCCGAGGTCGTCTTCGAGGCTCAACCCGGCGGGGGCTCGCCCTGTTCCCGGCGACGCCTGCGCTCGAGGTCACGCAGGAAGGCCTCGTCGTCGTCAGGGCCGACCGGCCCGCGCGGCGGCGGTGGCGGCGGCTGGCGGCGTACCGAGCCGCCTCGGCCGCCCGAGGTGTTCCGCCGGTCGATCGCCCAGAAGACGGCGTAGAGCACCGCTGCCAGGAGCAGCAGGCACACCACGAACCGGATCACCTCCCCAAGACTATCCTTGGCCGGGTGAAGTACTTCCTGGTCTACACGTTGCTGCGCTTCGGCCTGTTCGTGGTGACCTTCGCGGTGCTGAGCCTGCTCGCCGTGCTGCCTTCGGCCGGCAGCAGCGAGGTCTTCTTCGTGGCCCTGATCCTGGCCGCCGTGGTCTCCTCGCTGCTGTCGCTGCGGCTGCTCGCCGGCCCACGCGAGCGGTTCGCCGCAGCGTCGAGGCGCGCGCGGACCGGGCGAAGGCGAAGTTCGAGGAGATCCGCTCCCGCGAGGACGTGGACTGAGGCGATGACCGTCGGCGACGGCGCGGCCCGGCCCGAGGAGACGCCCGCTCCTGCGGCGGATCCGCGAGTCCGTGATCGGCGACGACCAGGTGATGGTCGGGCCGTTCGGTCCGCGCCGGGTGACCTACGCCGACTACACCGCCTCGGGGCGCGCGATCGGCTTCCTCGAGGACTTCATCCGCAGCGAGGTGCTGCCCGCGCTACGCGAACACCCACACCGAGTCCAGCGGCACCGGCCTGCAGACCACGCGGCTGCGCGAGGACGCCCGCTGCGATCATCCACGAGGCCGTCGGCGGCGACCCCGAGGTCGCGGTGATCTTCGCCGGGTCCGGCAGCACCGGCGCGATCGACAAGCTCGTCGGGCATCCTGGGGCTGCGCATCCCCTCGGCGCTGGAGGACCGCTACCGGCTCGTCCGCGCACATCCCGGCCGAGGAGCGGCCGGTGGTGTTCATCGGGCCGTTCGAGCACCACTCCAACGAGCTGCCCTGGCGCGAGTCGATCGCCGACGTCGTGGCAGTGCCCGGAGGACGCCGACGGCCACGTCGACCTCGCCTTCCTCGAGGCAGCGAGCTGCGGCGGTACGCCGACCGCCCGCTGCGGATCGGCTCGTTCTCGGCCGCCTCCAACGTCACCGGCATCCTCAGCGACGTCGCCGGCGATCTCGGCGCTGCTGCACGAGCACGGCGCGCTGGCGTTCTGGGACTACGCCGCCGCGGCGCCCTACGTCGCGCTGTCGATGGACGGCATCGACGCGATGTTCCTCAGCCCGCACAAGCTCATCGGCGGGCCCGTCGACGCCGGGCGTCCTCGTCGTCCGGCGCTCGCTGCTCACCAACCGGGTGCCCGACGTGCCCGGCGGCGGCACCGTCGCCTACGTCAACCCGCTCGAGCACCGCTACCTCGACGACCCGGTCCAGCGCGAGGAGGGCGGCACCCCTGCGATCGTCGAGGCGATCCGCGCCGGCCTGGTCTTCCAGCTCAAGGACGCCGTCGGGATCGACGTCATCCGCGCCCACGAGGAGGACTACCTGCGTCGGGCCGTGGCGGCGTGGCAGCGAGGAGCCGACGATCGAGATCCTCGGCAACCTCGCCGCCGAGCGGCTCTCGATCGTGTCGTTCGTGGTGCGCGCACCGAGCGGGCGGCACCTGCACCACAACTTCGTGGTGACCCTGCTCAACGACCTGTTCGGCATCCAGGCGCGAGGCGGCTGCTCGTGCGCCGGGCCGTACGGCCACCGGCTGCTCGGCATCGACCTCGAGCGCAGCCACGAGTTCGAGCACGAGATCGCCGCCGGCTGCGAGGGCATCAAGCCCGGCTGGGTGCGGGTGAACTTCAACTACTTCATCAGCGAGGCCGCCTTCGGGTACGTCGTCGACGCGGTCCGGCTGGTCGCGCGGCACGGCTGGCGGCTGCTCGGCGACTACCGGTTCGACGTCGCCGGCGGGCTGCTGGCACCACCGCGACGGCCTGGTCGAGCCTCCGCTGCGGCTGAGCCAGGTCTCCTACGACGCCGACGGCGAGATGGTCTACCCGCACCACGACGACACCGCCCCGGAGTCGGCGCTGGCCGACTACCTCAAGCAGGGCGAGGAGATCATGCTCGCTGCGACCCCGGCCGCCGACGACGCCGCCCGCCGGCGTCAGCGAGGACTTCGAGCACCTCCGCTGGTTCGACCTCCCCGGCTCCTGCGTTCGTTGAGTTGGGCGAAACCGTGCGCCGAGTTCGGACGTATCGCGGTTCGAGTTGGGCGAAGTTGCGCAGCGAGTACGACGGGCGAATGGTCCGCGCCTCCGCTGCTCGCAACTGAACACTCGGCCCATCTCAACTGGGAGCCCCGCAACTCCCAACTCAACGGGCGATCAGGAGGCCGGCGAAGAGGCCGGCGCCGTAGAGCAGCTCGCCGAGGCCGGTGAGCTGGAGGACGGGGATGAGGTCGCGGCCGGTGGCCCGGCGTACGACCGACGGGGTGGCGCGTAGCAGCGGGACGAAGCCGATCAGCGCCGAGCGCGGCCCACCAGGAGGTGGCGATCCCGATCCGGGCGAGCATGACCAGGGCGACGGCGACGAGCATGCGTAGAGCCGCCGGGTGCGCATGGGTCCCCGAGCTTCACCGCCAGCGTGCGCTTGCCGGCGACGCGTGTCGGTCGGGATGTCGCGCAGGTTGTTGGCGACCAGGATCGCGCAGGCCAGCGCGCCGACGCCGATCGCCGCGAGCAGCCCGGCCAGCTGACCTCCTCGGCCTGGACGTACTGCGTCCCGAGCACCGCGACCAGGCCGAAGAACACGAACACCATCACCTCGCCGAGGCCGAGGTAGCCGTACGGGCTTCGACCCGCCGGTGTAGTACCAGGCGGCGAGGATGCTCAGCCGCCCCGACGGCGACCAGCCACCAGGCGGTCGTGGCCGCGAGCACCAGCCCGACGACCGCGGCGAGCGCCGAAGCGCAGCGAACGCCGCCCGCTTCACCGCGGCCGGCGAGGCGCACCCCGGAGCCGACCAGGCGCAGCGGGCCGACCCGGACGTCGTCGGTGCCGCGGATGCCGTCGGAGTAGTCGTTGGCGTAGTTCACGCCGACCTGCAGCAGCAGCGAGACCAGCAGGGCGAGCGCGGCCTTCCACCAGACCTCGTCGTGGGACCACGCGGCGACGCCGGTCCCGGCGAGCACCGGCGCGACCGCCGCCGGCAACGTCCTGGGGCGCGCGCCCTCGATCCACTGTCGCCGTAGTCGCCATGGCCGCGGATTCTGGCAGGCACCGCCCGTCGCTAGCCTCGGGGCGTGTGAGCGAGCCTGTGGCCGGTGTCCGGCGGCACCCGACGAGATCCTGCGCGCTGCTGCGGGACTGGGACGCCGCCGACGACCCGCGCCCGCTGGTGATCGAGACCTCCGGGTCGACCGGCCGGCCGAAGCGGGTGCTGCTGTCGCGCGACGCGATGCGCGCCTCGGCGGAGGCCACCCACGAGCGGCTGGGCGGCCCGGGGCGTGGGTGCTGAACCTGCCGCCGACCTACGTCGCCGGGGTGCAGGTGCTCTACCGGACGCGTCCGCGCCGGGCGACGCCGGTCGCGCTCGCCAGCCTCTCACCGTGGTCCGCGTACGTCTCAGCTCGTGCCGACCCAGCTGCTGCGGCTCCGGAGGACCGCGTGGCGGCGGCTGCGCGGACTTCGACGCGGTGCTCGTCGGCGGTGGCCCGCTGCGGCCCGAGGTGCGGCCGGAGGCCGAGCGGCGCGGGATCCGGGTGGTGCAGACCTACGGGATGAGCGAGACCTGCGGCGGCTGCGTGTACGACGGGGTGCCGCTCGACGGCGTCGAGGTGCGGATCGACGCCGACGACCAGGTGCTGCTGCGCGGCCCGATGCTCTTCGACGGCTACGAGGGCGAGCCGGAGCGGACCGCGGCGGCCTTCCGCGACGGCTGGCTGGTCACCAACGACCTCGGCCACTGGGCCGAGGACGGGCGGCTCCGGATCGACGGCCGCGCCGACGACGTGATCATCAGCGGCGGGGTCAAGGTCCCGGCCCACGGCGGTCGCGCCGGATGCTCCACGAGGGCGTGCCGGGGCCGGGCGTCGAGGTCGTCGGCGTGCCCGACCCGGAGTGGGGCGAGCGGGTGGTCGCCGTGGTCGCGGCGACTGAGCGCCGATCTCGCTCGAGCACGTCCGCGACCTCGTCGAGCCGCGGGCGTGGGCGCCGCGCCAGCTGGTCGTCGTCCGGCGATCCCACTGCTGCCGAACGGCAAGCCCGACCGCGAGCGCGATGCAGGAAGCTGGCCGCTCGATGCCTGAGGCCCACGTCTACGCGATCCCGCTGACCACCCGCTTCCGCGGGCATCGACGTGCGCGAGGGGATGCTGCTGCGCGGCGACGCGGGCTGGGGCGAGTTCAGCCCGTTCCTCGAGTACGACGCCGACACCGCCCGGCCCTGGCTGGCGGCCGCCCGCGAAGCGGCCGAGGTCGGCTGGCCCGAGCCGGTGCGCGACCGGGTGCCGGTCAACGTCACCGTCCCGGCCTGCGACCCCGAGCGGGCGCACGCGATCGTGCTCGCCTCGAACGGCTGTCGCACCGCGAAGGTCAAGGTCGCCGAGCGCGGCCAGCTGCTCGCCCAGGACGAGGCGCGGCTGGAAGCCGTCCGCGACGCCCTCGGCGCCGACGGGCTGATCCGGATCGACGCCAACGGCGGCTGGTCGGTCGGAGCGAGGCGGTCGCGCGATCCCGTGGCTCGACCGCGCCGCCGGCGGCCTGGAGTACGTCGAGCAGCCGGTCGCGGACGTGGAGGACCTGGCCCTGGTCCGCCGCCGGGTCGACGTGCCGATCGCCGCCGACGAGTCGATCCGGCGCGCCGAGGACCCCTACCGGGTCCGCGACCTCGACGCCGCCGACGTCGCGGTGCTCAAGGTGCAGCCGCTGGGCGGCGTCCGCGCCTGCCTGCGGATCGCCGAGGACATCGGCCTGCCGGTCGTGGTCAGCAGCGCCCTGGAGACCAGCGTCGGGCATCGCCGCCGGGGTCGCGCTCGCGGCCGCGCTGCCCGAGCTCCAGCACGCCTGCGGGCTGGCGACGGTCCAGCTGCTCGCCGGCGACGTCGTCGACGAGCCGCTGCTCCCGGTCGACGGCGCGCTGCCGGTGCGCCGACCCGAGCCGTCGGCCGACGCTGCTCGACCGGTGGGCGGCCGACCGCGGACCGGCGTCGAGCACTGGCGCGCGCCGCCTGGCCGACGTCGAGTGGCAGGATCAGCCGTCGTGACGCCTACCGACGACGGCCCGGAGCAGCAGCAGCACGCTGGCCCGAGCGCGTCGTCGAGTCGCTGCTCGGCGTCGGCGTGCGCCACGTCGTGCTGGCGCCCGGTTCGCGCAACGCACCGCTGTCCTTCGCCCTGCACGACGCCGCGCGAGCGGGCGCGCTGACGTTGCACACCCGCATCGACGAGCGCACCGCGGCGTTCCTGGCGCTCGGCATCGCCGAAGACCTCGCGCCGCCGGCCGCGGTGGTGACGACGTCGGGCACCGCCGCGGCCAACCTGCACCCGGCCGTGCTCGAGGCCGCGCACGCCGGCGTCCCGCTGGTCGCGGTCACCGCCGACCGGCCGGCCAGGCTGCGCGGCACGATGGCGAACCAGACCACCGACCAGGTCGGGCTCTTCGGCGTCGGCCGGTCGCTGTCGGCCACCGACGTCGTCGAGCGCGCGCCGACATCGCCGCCGGGGCTCGCCGGGCTGGCCGGACGGCCCGGTGCACCTGAACGTGCAGCTCGACGACCCGCTGGTCGCGGACGGGCCGCGCCGGCGCCTGCACCGGAGAGCCGCGGCGGCCGCCCGGGGCGACGACGCCGGGCCGTCGGCACGCTCGACGCCGGGGCCCGCGCACGGTCGTGGTCGCCGGCGACGACGCCGGCCCGAGCCGCGCGGATCCTCGCCGAGGCAGGCCGACTGGCCGCTCCTCGCCGAGCCGACCAGCGGGTCGCGCAACGGCGACGCACGTGATCCGCTGCTACCGGCTGCTCCTCGGCACCCCGCTCGCCGACCGGATCGAGCGGGTCGTGGTGGCTCGGCTCCCCGACGCTGTCCCGGCCGGTGCAGCGACTGCTGCGCGCGCTGGACGTCGAGGTGGTCTCGGTGCGCGCGAAGGGCCGCTGGGCCGAGCGGCCGCACCCGGTCGCGCGCGAGTACGACGAGGTCGAGGTCGACGGCACGCCGACGACCCCGCCTGGCTCGACGCCTGGCGCGACGCCGACCGCACGCTGAGCCGGCCGGCTCGACGCCCTCGTGGCCGCCGAGCCGGAGCTCACGCCGTACGACGTCGCGGCCGCCGTCAACGCCGCCCTTCCGCCGCGCGGACTGCTGCATCGTCGGCGCCAGCAACCCGATCCGCGACCTGGACCTGATGGCGAAGCCCTACCCGGTCGGTGAGCGCCGGCTGGTGATCGCCAACCGCGGCCTGGCCGGCATCGACGGCACGCTGTCCACCGCGATCGGCGCCGCGCTGGGCCGTCCCCACACCACCCGGGCACTGGCCTACGTCGGCGACGTGACCTTCCTGCACGACCTCACCGGGCTCGTGATCGGCCCCGACGAAGCGCGGCCCGACCTGACGATCGTGGTCGCCAACGACAACGGCGGCTCGATCTTCGCCACCCTCGAGCAGGGGGCGCCCGAGCACGCCGCCGGCCTTCGACAAGCTCTTCGGCACCCCGCACGGCGCCGACCTGGCCAGCGTGTGCGCCGGCCTGCGGGTCCCGCACTGGCGGGTGCACGCCGCGACGAGCTCACGCAGGCGCTGGCGAATCCGAACGGCGGCATCGAGGTGGTCGAGGCCGTCGTACGCCGCGACAACCGCCGCGAGCTGGACCAGCGGATCAGGGCACTCGCCGGCGGCGCTCGACCAGTCCTAGGGTCGGGCCATGAAGCCACTGCCCGCCTTGCCCGACCAGGACTTCCGCAAGGTGCTGTGCGTGGTCGCGCACCCTGACGACGTCGAGTACGGCACCTCCTCGGCGGTCGCGCGCTGGACCTCTCGTGGCACCGAGGTCGGCTACCTGCTGCTGACCCGCGGCGAGGCCGGGCATGCCGAACCCGCCCGAGGAGACTGCCCGGATCAGGAGAGCCGAGCAGGAGGCCGCGTGCGCCGCGGTCGGCGTCTCCAGCCTCGAGGTGCTCGAGCACCCGGACGGCGTGCTCCAGCCCTCGCTCGAGCTGCGCCGCGACATCGCCGCGGGCGATCCGCCGGCACCGGCCTGACGTCGTGCGTCACCGGGCTCGTGGGAGGTGGAGTTCGTCGCCGGCCTCAACCAGGCCGACCACCGGGTCGCCGGTCTGGCCTGCCTCGATGCGATCCGCGACGCCGACAACCCGTGGGTCTTCCCCGAGCTGGTCGAGCAGGGGCTCGCGCCGTGGCGGGTCCGGTGGTTCCTCGTCGCGGGGCACTCCCAGCCGACGCACGGCGTCGACGTCACCGGCGAGCCGCTGGCACGTGGCGTCGCCTCGCTCGAGGCGCACCGGGAGTACCTCGCCGCGATCGAGGGCCATCCGGCGCCGGCTGAGTTCATCCCGGCGCTGGCGGCGACGGGCGGGAAGGCGCTCGGTGTCGAGCACGCGGTGCTGTTCCGGGCCTGGGACCTCGCCGCGCCGCCACCGTTCCTCGACCAGGAGTAGCCCGGCGGCCTGCGCTCGGGGGCGCCGTCTTGCACGTGCCGCGATAATCCACGCGTGGACCTGGTCACGACCCTCGTCGCGCTGGTCGCGACCGTGCTCGCAACGACGGCGGTGTGCAACCGGCTCGACCTCTCGCTCGCCGCTGGTCCTCATCGTGGTCGGCATCGTCGGGTCGTACCTGCCGTTCATCCCCGACGTCCACCTGGACCCCGAGGTCGTGCTGCTCGGCCTGCTGCCACCGCTGCTGTACGCCGCGTCGCTGCAGACCTCCCTGGTCGACTTCAACGCCAACCGGCGGCCGATCCTGCTGCTGTCGGTGGGGCTGGTCGCGTTCACCACCGTCGGGGTGGCGGTCCTCGTGCACGCGCTGGTCGAGGACCTCGGCTGGGCCGGGTCGTTCGCGATCGGCGCCGTGGTCGCACCGCCGGACGCCATCGCCGCCAGTGCGATCGGCCGCCGGATCGGCCTGCCCCGGCGGATCGTCACGATCCTCGAGGGCGAGTCGCTGCTCAACGACGCGACCGCCCTGGTCGCGCTGCGGACCGCGCTCGGGTCGATCGTCGTGTGGTACCTGATGGTCCGCGACTTCGCGCTGGCCGCCGGCGGCGGCGTCCTCATCGGGCTCGCGTTCTTCTTCGGCATCGCACTGATCCGCAAGCACGTCACCGATCCGGTGCTCGACAGCGGCCTGTCGTTCGTGACGCCCTTCGCCGCCTACATCGCGGCAGAGGAGATCAACGCGTCCGGCGTGATCAGCGTGGTGGTGGCCGGGCTGCTCCTCGGGCACAAGGCACCGATCATCCAGGTCGCCCAGTCGCGCATCGCGGAGAGGATGAACTGGCGCTCGATCGCATTCCTGCTCGAGGGCGGTGTCTTCCTTCTGATCGGGCTGCAGGCGCGCTCGATCATCCGGGACGCCGGCAGTGATGCGCTCGGTGGCTGGCGGATCGCGCTGATCTGCGGTCTGGTCCTGCTCGGCGTGATCGTGCTCCGGATGGTCTGGGTGTTCCTCGCGCGCTACCTGCTGATCCGGCCCGGGCCCGACGAGACCGGGAAGGTCCCGCCGTGGACCTACACGTTCATGATCGGCTGGGCCGGCATGCGCGGGGTGGTCACGCTCGCGGCAGCCTTCGTGATCCCGAAGGACATGGCGCACCGCGAGGTGCTGCTGCTGATCGCGTTCGCGGTCACCGCGGGCACGCTCTTCCTCCAGGGCCTGTCGCTGCCGTGGTTCGCCCGGGTGCTGAAGGTGCCCTCACCCGACCCCGGCGCCGACGCCCTCGCTCGGGCCAACCTGCTGCACCAGGCCTCGCAGGCCGGCCTGACCGCCCTCGACAACCTCGAGGAGGAGGACCCGCACGACGTCAGCACGACGATCCGCGAGCGGGTCCGGCGGCGCGACTACGCCGCGTGGGAACGCGTCAATGCCACGTCGGCGGAGACGCCCAGTGAGATCTACGCGCGCCGTCGCCGGGTGATGATCGACGCCGAGCGTCGGCGCGTGCTCGAGATCAGCTCGACCGGCGCCGTGCCGCACGAGGTCGTCGCCGAGGTGCTGGCCATGCTGGACGTCGAGGAGTCGATGCTCGAGCACAGCGAGGGCGAGCGCGCCCGGGTGCGCGCCGCCGTCCACTGCTCCGGTGGCGACGGTGGCTGCGAGGACCTTCAGGCGGCGCGTGCCGACACGGTGCCGAACACCCCGGACGTGTGCGAGGAGTGCGTGCGCGACGGCACCCAGTGGGTGCACCTGCGGTTGTGCCTGGCGTGCGGTCACGTCGGCTGCTGCGACTCCTCGCCCCAACGCCATGCGACCGCACACTTCCACGACTCCCGCCATCCCGTGATCCGCTCCGCCGAGCCCGGTGAGTCCTGGCGCTGGTGCTTCCGCCACGAGCTGACCGGCTGACAGCCCCGGATGTCGGGCCTGTCGAGACGCCGGTGATCTCGACGAGCTCGATCCCCGAAGGGTCAGAGCAGGGGCTTGAGGGCGAGCGCGGCCACCGCGAGCGCGGCCACGACTCCCGTCGTACGCCGACCGCGGGGGCCTGCCAGAGAGAGGTGCAGCCAGGTGCCCAGGCCGGACCCGACGCTCGCGACGAAGACCTGCCAGCTCGCGCTCGCGGCGAAGGCCGCGGCGACGAACACGACGCCTTCGGCCGGACCGTCGAGCTGGACCGTGCCGCCGAGCACGATCGCCGCGAAGTAGAGCACCGTCGCCGGGTTGATCGCGGTGATCGCGGCGAAGGTCAGCCAGGCGCGCAGCGGCGTCCACCGGGTCAGGGCCCGGCCGTCCTCGCGCTCGGGGCGGAAGGCGTGCACCAGGGTGAGGACCGCGATGCCGAGCAGCACCGCGACCGAGATCGCGGTGAGCAGGCCGGAGACCGGCTCGAGGGCACGCGCCACCGCGGTGCCCGCGAGGGCCGCGACCGCGGCGTACCCGCCGTCGACGGTCGCGACGCCGAGGCCGGCGGCTGCACCCGTGCGCCACGACGTCCGCGCGCTGACCGCGATGATCATCACCGCGACCGCGCCGACCGGCATCGCGATGGCGTAGCCGGTCACCAGGCCGGAGAGGAGGGCGTCGAGCACCCGCCGATGGTCGTGGGCCGGGAGCCCGACGGCAACGGGGTTTCGGCTCAGGCGTACGCGTAGTCCGTCGAGCGGGAACTCCTCCGCCGCCCGGCGGGCGCTCGCCGACGAGGTCGGGCGCAGCAGCACGGCGTCGCCCTCGTTGGTGAAGTAGTAGCTGCGCGCGGTCGCACAGGATCCCTGGACGAACACGGTGTCCTCCATCCGCTCGAGCATGCGCGCGAGGAACCTCTGGTCGGCCTCCTCGGATACCTCGAACCTGGTGGCTCCGCGCCGCTGCATCTCCGCCGAACACCCGCTCGAGGTGACGCATCTGCACCTCGATGGTCATGAAGTAGCTGAGGCCGGAGTAGGAGTACGGCGAGTTCAGCGTGACGAAGTTCGGGAACCCGGCGACGGTGACGCCTTCGTACGCGTGGTAGCCGCCCTCCCGCCACTGCTTGCCGAGGTTGCGGCCCTCGCGCCCGATCACCTCGATCGCCGGGAAGTTGGCGTCCCACAGGTTGAAGCCGGTGGCGAGGACGAGCACGTCGATCTCGGTCTCGCTGTCCGTCGGTCGGTGACGATCGCCGCGCTCGGTGATCCTGGCTGATCGGCGTCGTCTCCAGGGTCACGTGCGGCCGCGTGAACGTGGGGTAGTAGTCGTTGGAGAACGTCGGCCGCTTGCAGCCGAAGCTGTAGTCCGGGGTGAGCTTGCGGCGCAGCTCGGGGTCCTTCACCTGGCGACGCAGGTGCGCCTTCGCGAGCGCGGCCGCGCCCTGGTTGAACAGCTTGGCCTGCCGGTAGTGCAGCACCGCCGGTGACCATCATCCCCTCCAGCCAGGTGCTGTTGGCCCGGCGCGCGAGGCGCTGGGTCCACGGCTGGGCGGCGAAGAGGTGCTGCACCGGTCGCGGGATCGTGAAGTCCGACTTCGGCGTCACCCAGATCGGCGTGCGCTGGTAGACGGTCAGCGCTGCCGCTCGCTCCGCGATCTTCGGGATCAGCTGCACGGCGGTCGCGCCGGTGCCGATCACCGCGACCCGCTTGCCGTCGAGGTCGGCCGTCGTCGTCCCACTTCGCGGTGTGGATCACGGTGCCGGCGAAGTCGTGCACGCCGTCGATGTCGGGCAGCCGCGGCTGGGAGAGGAAGCCGGTGGCGGTCATCAGGTACGTCGCCGTGCGGCTGCCGGCGTCGGTCGCGACCACCCAGTGCTGCTCGTCCTCGTCCCAGCGGGCGCCCTCGACGCGCACGCCGAACTCCATGTGGCGGCGCAGGTCGTACTTGTCGGCGACGTGCTCGGCGTACCTCTTCAGCTCCGGTCCGCGGGCGAACCAGTGCTGCCAGTACGGGTTGGGCTCGAAGGAGTAGGAGTAGGTGACGCTCGCGATGTCGACGGCGAGCCCGGGGTAGTGGTTCACGTGCCAGGTGCCGCCGAGGTCGTCCTCGCGCTCGAGGATCAGCAGGTCGTCGTACCCGAGCCTCTTGAGGGTGATCGCGGCGCCCATGCCGCCGAATCCGGCGCCGACGATGATCACGTCGTGGTCGGTCATGAGCCCCACGCTCCTACTCTTGAACCACGTTCAATAGGTGGCCCACCCTAGTCTGGCGGCATGCGGATCATCAAGCACGGCCATGCCTGCGTGAGACTCGAGAACGACGGCCACGCCGTCGTCGTGGACCCCGGGATGTTCACCGCGCCCGGGCGCGGTCGACGGCGCGACCGCGGTCCTGGTCACCCACGAGCACGCCGACCACTGGACCCCCGAGCACCTGCGCGCCACCGATGCGCCGGTGTTCACGATCGCGGCGGTCGCGGCGCAGATCCGCGACCAGGCGCCGGACGTCGCCGAGCGCGTGACGGTGGTGTCTCCGGGTGAGTCGCTGCGCGTCGGCGTGCCGGTCGAGGTGGTGGGCGAGAAGCACGCGGTGATCCACCCCGAGCTGCCGCACTTCGACAACAGCGGCTACCTGTTCACGGTCGACGGCACCACGGTCTTCCATCCCGGCGACTCGCTGACCGTGCCCGGGATCGCTCCGGACATCCTGATGCTCCCGGTGAGCGCTCCCTGGCTGAAGGTCTCGGAGTGCATCGACTACGCCCGCGAGGTGGGCGCTCGTCGTTCGCTGGCGATCCACGACGCCGTGTACAGCGAGGCCGGTCTCGGGATCGTCGACGGTCACCTCGCCCGGTTCCTGGCCCCGCGGGAGCAGGAGTACGTCCGGCTGCAGGCGGGCGAAGAGCTGTAGCCCCCGCGCTCCTCGGGAGCGGCAGGACCCGCGGCGTCGAGTCGCCGACGATGCCGCAGGCCGCGAACAGCCGCACCCTGCTCTGGTCGGTTGCACACGCTTCTCTTTCGTCATGATGTTAGATAAAGAGATCAGCGGTCGTGGGGAGTCGTCGTCTCCGATCGTGTTCACCCTCGATCCGGCATCTGGCGTACCGACCTACCTCCAGCTGGTTCATCAGGTGGAGCACGCCCTGCGGCTCGGCTACCTGAAGCTGGGTGACCAGCTTCCGAAGGTCCGCGAGGTCGTCGCTGATCTGGCGATCAACCCGAACACGGTCCTGAAGGCATACCGGGACCTGGAGGCGAAGGGCCTGACCGTGGGGCGTCCCGGGCAGGGGACCTTCATCGAAGCGAATCTCGACCAGATCGACCTCGCCGGCGTCAAGGGTCTCCGGACGTCACTGGCGGCCTGGCTGAGCCGGGCCGAGGAGTCGGGACTGGATCAGGACGGCATCGTCGCGTTGTTCTCGAGCACACTGCGGGATTTCGCTGAGCGCCGCAGGACCGGGACTCCCGGCGGCGGCTCGACCGAACGCGGTCAGGAAGCCGGGGGTGCGGCATGAAGTCGGTCATCGAGGCCCGTGGGCTCGGCAAGAGCTACGGCCGGGTCGTCGCTCTCGAGGACTGCACGCTCAGCGTCCCCGAGGGCGTGCTCGTGGCGCTGGTCGGTCCGAACGGCGCCGGCAAGAGCACCTTGCTCAACCTGATCGTCGGGCTGACCGTGCCCAGTGCCGGGGAGGTCAGCGTCCTCGGCGGCGTCCCTGCCGGATCTCCGGATGCGCTGGACGGGATCGCCTTCGTTGCACAGGACATGCCGCTCTACCGCAACCTGTCTGCCGCCGACCTGGTCCACCTGACCCGCAACCTCAACCATCATTTCGACGATGCCTCTGCCCTGCACCGCCTCCAGGACCTGGCGATTCCAGCACGTCGCAAGGCGGGAAGGCTCTCGGGTGGGCAGCGTGCGCAACTCGCCCTGACCCTGGCGCTGGCGCGGCATCCCAGGCTCCTGGTGCTGGACGAGCCCACCGCATCGCTCGACCCGCTCGCGCGCCACGACTTCATGGCCACGGTGATGACGGCGATGGCCGAGGACGGCGTTTCCGTCCTGTTGTCCTCCCACGTCCTCGCCGAGCTCGAGCGGGTCGCGGACCATCTCATCCTCATCTCCCGCGGCAGAGTTCGTCTCGACGGCGCCGTGGAGGATCTGCTGGAGAGGCATCGCCTCCTCACCGGTGCCCGTGACCAGCCTCGCGATCCCGGTTGGCGGACCGTCCAGCAGACCAGGGCCGGCGCTCAGACCCATCTCCTCGTCGAGGTGGGTGAGCCAGCGCCGCCAGGTTGGGAAGCGCGAGCCGTCAGCCTCGAGGAGCTGACGATGGCCTACCTGCGCGAAGATGCCGACGCCCAGCAGGCAGCCCACCTGGAGGCGGTCCGATGACCACGTCGGCGATCGCCGCGGTCCCAGCGCGGCAGAGACGACCGATCCCGTGGCGCCGCCTCGTGTGGGTGAGCTGGCGTCGCCAGCGAACCACCGTGCTGGCCACGCTCGCCCTTCTCGGGCTGTTGGCGATCTACCTGCTCATCACCGGACTGAAGATGCGGTCGGCCTGGCACACGGTGCAGGCCTGCACGCCCCAGCAGTCGCAGGCCTGCAACTTCGGGTGGAACGCCTTCAGGAACAGCTACTCGACTCCGGGCATCATCAGCGCGCTGTTCATCTTCGCTCCGCTCCTCATCGGAGCCTTCGCCGGCGCACCGCTGATCGGCCGTGAGCTGGAGACCGGCACCTTCCGCTACGCCTGGACCCAAGGGGTCGGCAGAGTCCGGTGGGCGATCGCGGTGATCGTCCCGGGCGCGGTCGCGGTCGCTGCTGTGACAGGGGCCTTCGGCGCCCTCATCTCCTGGCACGACCAGCCGCTCTGGCAGGCCGACGTCACCTCCCGTCTGGCCGGAAACGAGTTCCCCACCACCGGCGTCGCGATCATCGGCTGGAGCCTGGCGGCGTACGCCGTCGGTGTGCTGGCCGGGTGCCTGTGGCGGCGCGTGGCACCCGCGCTCGCAACCGGCATCGGTGTCGGGTTAATGAGGGAAATGGAGAGTTCTTCTGCTAGCGCCCCGCCAGCACGTCCTCCAACGAACGCGGCGCGTGCCCCGTCACCCGAAGTACGTCGTCGGTCACGGCCGCGAGCTCGCCGTCGCGGATCGCGGTGTAGGTGCTGACCCAGGCATCGAGCTGCCAGTCCTCGGCGTCGGGGTAGGCAGCCCGGCGGGACGCGTAGGCGTCCGCAACGGTCTCGTCCTCGAAGCGGATCGGGCGACCGAGCGCTGCGGATGCGCGGTCGGCCATCTCGGCGAGGGTCAGTGCCTCGGGGCCGGTCAGCTCGTAGGTCGCACCGGCGTGGGCGGCGGGATCCCGCAACGCCGCGGCCGCCACCTCGGCGACGTCGGCGCGCGCGACGCCGGCCGCACGCCCCTCGCCGGCAGGCCCGCGGATCACTCCCGAGGCGTCGGAGAAGAACGGCACCAGGTCGAGGTAGAGGTTGTCGCGCAGGATCGTGTGCGCAATGCCCGACTCGATGATCGCCTGCTCGGCGTCGAAGTGGTCGCGGGCAAGCGTGAAGGTCGCGCCCGGTGAGGCGCCGACGAAGGACGTGTAGACGAGGTGGCGCACGCCCGCCTCGACAGCCGCCCGGATGAACGTGCGGTGCTCGTCGCGTCTGGTCCGGCTCTCAGCCGCCGACACCATCAGCAGCACGTCGACGCCATCGAGGGCGTCGACGCACAGCTCGAGGTCGTCGTACGACGTCCGCGCCACCGACGTGCCGGGGAGATCGGGAGCGCGGGCGGGGTCTCGGACCAGCAGGCGTGGGTGCAGGTCGACGACGAGCTCGGCGACCCGGCGACCGATGTGGCCGGTGGCGCCAGTGACGGCGATGGTGGTCATGGTTGGGCGAACCGCGACCGAGCGCGCGTTGTTCCTCAGGAGCGGCAGTAGACCCGCGGGTCGCCCCAGGCGATGTAGTCGCCCGCGGGGACCGCGTCCGAGCCGAGGACGATGGTGTCGACCTGGGACATCAGGCCGGGTCCGCGGTAGAGGTGGGCCGGGGGCTTGCCTCGGACGACGTCGTCGGTGGCCTCGATGTACCCCGACGTGGGGGTGGCCACCTTGTACACCCAGAACTCGTAGGTGCGCGGGGTCGAGGTCGCCGAGTCGGCGGTGACGCCGATGTGGCTGTCGAACTGCGTGCACTTGCCGTCGAGCTGGTAGCCGATGTAACCCTGACTGCCCGACGGGTCGCCCAGCACGACCGCCGGCGTGAACGTCAGCGCGTCGAGCGTGACGCTGGGCACGATCTGGGCGCCCGAGGGTGTCTCGTAGCCGAGGGGCAGACTGGTCACCGAGCGCCACCGCCAGCCGACCACGGTGACCGCCGGGCTGACGCCCTTCTTGTGGCCGCTGGACGTGGGCTTGACCACCCGGTAGCGGTTGTCGCCGGGTGCGGTGAGCTTGATCGTCGTCTTGTACGAGCTGTGCTTGTTCAGCCTCGTCTTGGCGACCTTGGCCCAGTGGCTGCCGGTCCAGCGCTGGATCTTGACCTTCTGGCCGGGAGCGTTGGGACGCACCTTGCCCTTGAGCGTGAAGCTCTGGCCGACGTCGAGGTTGCCCGCGCTGGCATGTGCGGTCACCCGATATCGGCTGGCGGCGTCGGCGGGAGTGGCGACCAGCAGGATCGTGACGGTGACGGCGAGGGCGGTCAGGACGGCGAGCGGGCGGCGCATGACGCTCCTCAGGACCGGCAGTAGACGCGGGGGTCGGCCCAGGCCAGGTAGTTGCCCGCGCCGGCAAGGTTCTGCAGGGAGACCCCGTCGGCGCTCGCGATCACGTCAGGACCGCGGTAGAGGTGCACCGGGTCGCCCTCGACCACTACCTGTTGCGAATTCAACAGGTAGTCGTTGTTGCCGCCGACGGGGTTGACGTACAACTGCACCGTGTCTCCGGTTGTCGTGGCGGAGTCCTCGGTCTTGCCGACGTGGCTGTCGAGCTCGGTGCACAGGCCGTCGAGCCGGTAGGTGACGTAGCTGGTTGTCGCGGATGGGGAGCCCAGCTTGACTGCCGGGCTGAACGTCAGCCCGCCGAACGTCACGCTCGTGACGTTGCTGGCATCGCGTGTCGGCGGGAAGGACGTCCGCGTGTCGTGCGGGAGCGAGAGCAGTGAGCGCCACCGCCAGCCGACCACGGTGACGGCCGGGCTGACGCCCTTCTTGTGGCCGCTGGACGTGGGCTTGACCACCCGGTAGCGGTTGTCGCCGGGCGCGGTGAGCTCGATCGTCGTCGTGTACCTGCTGTGCTGGTTCAGCCTCGTCTTGGCGACCTTGGCCCAGTGGCTGCCGGTCCAGCGCTGGATCTTGACCTTCTGGCCCGGTGCCTTCGGCCGCACCTTGCCCTTCAGCGTGAAGCTCTTCCCGACGTCGAGGTTGCCGGCGCTGGCGTGTGCGGTGACCCGATATCGGCTCGCGGCGTCGGCAGGTGCTGCGGCCACGAGGGTGAACAGCGTGGCGGACAGGGCGAGCATGCTCGAGAGCAGTTTGCGCATTCCGGGCTCCTCCGAGATCGCGTGCGTCCCAGAATGGAGCGGGCAGCGACTGTCGGGATACCTCGAAGCCCGGATCGGTCTGGACCAGACGGGCTCAGCGAGGCGTCAAAGCATCCCGCACCGGGACGAACTTCGCCTGTGCCTCGGCGAGCTCGGCCTCGGGGTCGGAGTCGGCGACGATGCCGCAGCCGGCGAACAGGCGTACCCGGCTGCCGTCGCAGCTCGGCCGACCGCAGCGCGATCCCGAACTCGCCGTCGCCGCGGGCGTCCATCCAGCCCACCGGCCCGGCGTACCGGCCGCGGTCCATGCCCTCGATCTCCGCGATCATCTCCACGGCCACCTTGGTCGGCGTGCCCCCGACGGCGGCGGAGGGGTGCAGTGCCGCCGCGAGCTCGAGCACGCTGGCGCCGTCGACGTCGTGGACGACGCCGGCGACGTCGGTGGCCAGGTGCATCACGTTCGGCAGGTGCAGGACGAACGGCGCCTCCGGCACGTTCATCGACGAGCAGTGCGGCGCCAGGGCGTCGGCGACCGAGCGGACGGCGTACTCGTGCTCCTCGAGGTCCTTCGAGGACCGCGCCAGCGTGGCGGCCAGGGCGAGGTCGTGCTCGTCGTCGCCGGTACGCCGGATCGTGCCGGCCAGCACCCGGGAGGTGACCAGGCCGCGCTCGCGTCGCACCAGCAGCTCCGGCGTCGCACCGAAGAGCCCGTCGACGTGGAAGGTCCAGCACATGTCGTACTCGCGGCCGAGCCGGCGCAACGGCCAGCGGACGTCGATCGGTTCGTCGGCCGTGGCGATCAGGTCGCGGGCCAGCACCACCTTCTCCAGCTCGCCCGCGTTGATGCGGAGGACCGCCTCCCAGACGATCGCCCTCCCAGTCGGCGCCGCGACATCGCGCCGTCGGAGAAGACCACGTTGACCGGCGCGTCCGGTGCCGGCTGCGGTGCCAGGTCGGGGCGGGCGTCGACCTCGTCGTCGCCGATCGTGGTGACCCAGCACGCGGTCACCGCGGCGGCCGACGACCACGCGGGGGACGACCAGCACGCTGTCGCCCGGCTGGTCGGCGAACGCGAAGCTGCCCAGGCAGACCAGCCCGGTGCCGGGCACGCCGACCTCGTCGCGGCCACGGCTGCGACCCGTACGACCTCACGCCACCACGTCGACGCGTCCTCGAAGCGGGTCGCGCCGCGCGGTCCGGCAGACCGCGGCCGTCTCCCCAAGCCGACGATGCCCTCGCCCCGGCGGAGCCAGGCCATCGGCTGGTCCGTGGGCAGCAGCTCCAGCAGCGGGCCGGGATCGTTGATCTCGACGGTCCGCGCCACCAGTGCCGGGGAACGGCAGGGTGGCGCGCTGTCTGTCACGAGGGTGCAGCCTACGCCCGGGGCCATGGGCAGGCCTCACGACCAGTAGATCACCACGGCGTCGCCGACCCGGACGTGGTCGAAGAGCCACTTCACCCCGGCGTAGTCGCGCAC
This sequence comes from uncultured Actinomycetota bacterium, assembly GCA_963731485.1. GTDB lineage: Bacteria > Actinomycetota > Actinomycetes > Propionibacteriales > Nocardioidaceae > Marmoricola. Next base: position 264,193 of record CAVSVQ010000004.1, on the reverse strand, counting down.
GTTGACACACCCGTGGCTGGCCCCGCTGTAGCCGCGGGCCGCGAAGTCCGAGGAGTAGTGCACCGCCTGGCCGCTGCTGAAGAACATCGCGAACGGCATCGCGGAGCCGTAGAGCTTCGAGACGTGGTGCGCGTCCTTCCAGTACGACGTGGAACACGCCCTCGCGGGTCGGCGCGTACGACGCGCCGAACCGCACGTCCACCGTGCGCAGCGACCTGCCCGTCGACGACCCAGCGCAGGGTGCGGCTGCGACTTGTCGATGCAGAGCACCCGGCCGGTGCGGCAGCGCGGGTCGAGCGGGCCGGGCACGTTGCCCATCGGGGTCACCTGGTTGTGCAGCTCTGCAGCCGTCGGCCGGTGCGTCATCGCCTTCAGCCGGCGCATCGTGCGCCGGTCGACCAGCCCGGTGGCAGGCAGCCCCCGCTTGGCCTGGAAGCCCTTCACCGCGGCCTTCGTCTTCGCGGCCGTAGTGGTCGGTGACGTCGCCGGCGTACCAGCGCGAGCTGGCGCAGGCGGGCCTGGAGGCCGCGTACGTCGGGCCCGTGGTCGCCGGGTCCGAGCAGGACCGGTCGGGGCGACAGCGGCGCGGAGCGGGCAAGCACCTGCTGCGCGGCCGGCAGCACCTCGTGGGCGGCCGGTTGCCCGGCCGGGTGCGAGGTCGCCGACGCGGGCGGAGGCGTCCCGTCGGCCGGCGCCGCCGCGGAGTCGCCGGCGCCGAGGAGTGTGGTCCCGCCGTACCCGAGGCCGCTCACGGCCACCAGCACGACCAGGAACCTGGTCATACCAGCCCCACGTTTCACACTGTCCACTCTTTCATCAGGGGCCACTCCTTCAACACGGCCACTCGGACATGGTGGCGGTTCGACCGCCCCACGCCCGTCAAGACGCACCGGCGCGCCGAAAGGTTGCCTGGCTCGGCGTTCGTGCCGTGACCCGGCGTCAGAGCCCACGGTCGAACCCGTCCCGGAGCGGCCGACGACCGGTGCCGTGACCCCGCTCCGACCCGCATAGGGTGTCCGCGTGACGCGCGCCGACCTGGACAAGCAGCCCGCCGAGGTGCAGGCGATGTTCGACGACGTCGCGCCGCGCTACGACCTGACCAACGACGTGCTGTCGCTGGGTCAGGACCGGCGCTGGCGGCGCCAGGTCATCGACGCGGTCGACCCCAGGCCGGGCGAACGGTCGTGCTGGACCTCGCGGCCGGCACCGGCACGTCGAGCCAGCCGTTCCTCGACCGGGGGGCCACGGTCGTGCCGTGCGACTTCTCCGTCGGCATGCTGCAGGTCGGCAAGCGGGCGCAGCCGCACCTGCCGTTCGTCGCCGGCGACGGCACCCGGCTGCCGTTCGCCGACGACACCTTCGACGCGGTGACGATCTCCTTCGGACTGCGCAACATCGTCGACCCCGATCGCGGGCCTGCGCGAGCTGCTGCGGGTGACCAGGCCCGGCGGCCGGCTGGTCGTCTGCGAGTTCAGCTCGCCGACCTGGGCGCCGTTCCGCACCGTCTACCTCGAGTACCTGATGAAGGCGCTGCCGGCCGTCGCCACGCGCGGTCTCCTCCTCGCCGGACGCCTACGTCTACCTCGCCGAGTCGATCCGGGCGTGGCCCGACCAGGCCGGTCTGGCGGCCCGGATCCAGCGCGGCCGGCTGGAGGAGCGTCGAAGTGGCGGAACCTCTCCGGCGGCATCGTCGCCCTGCACCACGCCACCAAGCCCGAGCGACGTACCGTCGACCGCGTGATCGGCGGTGTCCGCAGACCCTACTCGGCGGTCGAGGGCCCCGGGTCGCGCACAGTGACCTCGGCCTCTATGCTGACGAAGTCGCGAGATCGTGAAGCCGTTCACAAGGGCACAACCGCCGTCGTCGACGCCGATGCCGCAGCAGGAAGGTGAGGAATGGAGCTCTACACCCCGGTTCTGGCGCTCCTGATCCTGGCGGCGGGCTTCGCCGTCTTCTCGCTGGTCATGAGCGCCCTGGTCGGCCCGAAGCGCTACAACCGGGCCAAGCTCGACTCCTACGAGTGCGGCATCGAGCCGACCCCGCAGCCGATCGGCGGCGGCCGGTTCCCGGTCCGCTACTACATCACCGCGATGCTGTTCATCGTCTTCGACATCGAGATCGTCTTCCTCTACCCGATCGCGGTCGCCTTCGACGCGATGGGCACCTTCGCGCTCGTGGAGATGGTGCTGTTCATCGTCCCGGTCTTCGTCGCCTACGTGTACGTATGGCGCCGCGGCGGCCTGGACTGGGACTGATTGGAGTCGCTGACAACCCATGGGTCTTGAAGAGAAGCTGCCGAGCGGCGTCCTGCTGACCACGGTCGAGGGCGTCGCCGGCTACATGCGCAAGGCGTCGTTCTGGCCGGCCACCTTCGGCCTGGCCTGCTGCGCCATCGAGATGATGACCACCGGCGGCCCGAAGTACGACCTGGCCCGCTTCGGCATGGAGGTCTTCCGGGCCAGCCCGCGCCAGGCCGACCTGATGATCGTCGCCGGCCGGGTGAGCCAGAAGATGGCCCCGGTGCTGCGCCAGATCTACGACCAGATGCCCGACCCGAAGTGGGTCCTGGCGATGGGCGTGTGCGCCAGCTCGGGCGGCATGTTCAACAACTACGCGATCGTGCAGGGCGTCGACCACGTCGTCCCGGTCGACATGTACCTGCCCGGCTGCCCGCCGCGACCGGAGATGCTGATCGACGCGATCCTCAAGCTGCACGACCAGGTCCAGCACACCAAGCTCGGCGCCAACCGCCTCGCCGAGATCGAGGCCAACGAGGACTCGGCGCTCAAGGCGCTGCCGACCAGCCAGATGAAGGGCCTGCTCCGGTGAGCGACGAGCGCAACGACGACGCCCCGGACACGGGCACCGACACGGCACCGACAGGGCCAGCTCGAGCAGCGCGAGGGCGGCACCCAGGACCCCTCGCTCGACGCGGTGACCGCCGGGATCGCGGACGCCCGCGAGGTGATCGGCGAGCGGCACGGCATGTTCGGGTGTCAAGGGCACCGGCGACACCTCGGGGTACGGCGGCCTGCAGCGCGCCGGTCGAGCTGCCCGGGTGCGACCCCGCCGCCGTACGGCGGCTGGATGGACGACGTGGCCGGCGGCGCTCGCCCGGCGTCACCCGCGACGGCGGCCTGGAGGGCGCCGTCGAGAAGGTGGTCGTGCACCGCGGCGAGATCACCTTCTTCGTGCGCCGCGAGCACCTGGCCGCAGTCGCGCAGCTGCTGCGCGACGACGAGGACGCTGCGCTTCGAGTTCTGCTCCGGGCGTCAGCGGGGTGCACTACCCCGGCGACACCGGGCGCGAGCTGCACGCGGTCTACCACCTGCTCTCGATGACCCACAACCGCCGGATCCGGCTCGAGGTCACCTGCCCCGGACGCCGACCCGCACATCCCGAGCGTGTGTCGCGACCTACCCGACCGCGGACTGGCACGAGCGCGAGACCTTCGACTTCTTCGGCATCGTCTTCGACGGCCACCCGGGACTGACCCGGATCCAGATGCCCGACGACTGGCCGGGCCACCCGCAGCGCAAGGACTACCCACTCGGCGGCATCCCCGTCGAGTACAAGGGCGGCACCGTTCCGCCGCCGGACCAGCGGAGGTCCTACAACTGATGAGCACAGCAGACCCGTACGCCGCCACCGAGACCGAGACCACCCAGGGCAAGGTCTACACCGTCACCGGGCAGGACTGGGACTCCGTCGTCACCGGCATCGCCGAGGACCACGACGACAAGGTCGTGGTCAACATGGGCCCGCAGCACCCCTCGACCCACGGCGTGCTCCGGCTGATCCTCGAGCTCGAGGGCGAGACCGTGACCGAGGCCCGGTGCGGCGTCGGCTACCTGCACACCGGCATCGAGAAGAACATGGAGTTCCGCTCCTGGACGCAGGGCGTCACGTTCTGCACCCGGATGGACTACCTCTCGCCGTTCTACAACGAGGCGACCTACGTGCTCGGCGTGGAGCGGCTGCTCGACATCGAGGAGGACGTTCCGGAGAAGGCCCAGGTCATGCGGGTCCTGCTGATGGAGCTCAACCGGATCTCCTCGCACCTGGTCGCGATCGCGACCGGCGGCATGGAGATCGGCGCGCTGACCGTGATGACGATCGGCTTCCGCGAGCGCGAGCTGGTGCTCGACCTGTTCGAGCTGATCACCGGCCTGCGGATGAACCACGCGTTCATCCGGCCCGGCGGCGTCGCCCAGGACATGCCCGCCGGCGCCCTCGACGAGATCCGCGACTTCGTCGCGCTGATGAAGAAGCGGCTGCCCGAGTACGCCGACCTGTGCAACGCCAACCCGATCTTCAAGGCCCGCCTCGTCGACGTCGGCCACCTCGACCTGGCCGGCTGCCTGGCGCTCGGGCTCACCGGTCCGGTGCTGCGCTCGACCGGCTACCCCTGGGACCTGCGCAAGACCCAGCCCTACAGCGGCTACGAGGACTACGACTTCGACGTCTGCACCTGGGACACCGCCGACTCCTACGGCCGCTTCCGGATCCGGCTGAACGAGATGTGGGAGTCGCTGCGGATCGTCGAGCAGTGCGTCGAGCGGCTCGCCGGTCTCGAGGGCGCACCGGTGATGGTCGCCGACAAGAAGATCGCCTGGCCCAGCCAGCTGGCGATCGGCAGCGACGGCATGGGCAACAGCCTGGACCACATCAAGCACATCATGGGCGAGTCCATGGAGGCGCTGATCCACCACTTCAAGCTGGTCACCGAGGGCTTCCGGGTCCCGGCCGGCCAGGCCTACGTGCCGGTCGAGTCGCCGCGCGGTGAGCTCGGCGCCCACGTCGTCTCCGACGGCGGCACCCGGCCCTACCGGGCGCACTTCCGCGACCCGTCGTTCACCAACCTGCAGGCGACCTCGGTGATGAGCGAGGGCGGCATGGTCGCCGACGTCATCGTCGCGATCGCGTCGCATCGACCCCGTGATGGGAGGCGTCGACCGGTGAGCCGGTCGACGGAGGCGCCAGCAGGACGCAGCGACGCGGCGAGCTCGAGGAGATCGCGGCGCGCTACCCGCACAAGCGCTCCGGCCTGCTGCCGATGCTGCACCTGGTGCAGAGCGTCGCCGGCCAGATCACCCCCGAGGGCATCGAGGCTTGTGCGGAGATCCTGGAGATCTCGCGCGGCCGAGGTCAGCGGGGTCGCGACGTTCTACACGATGTACAAGCGCCGCCCGGTCGGCGACTACCACGTCGGTGTCTGCACCAACACGCTCTGCGCGATCATGGGCGGCGACCTGATCTTCGAGCGGCTCAAGGACCACCTCGACGTCGGCAACGACGAGACCACCGAGGACGGGCAAGGTCACCCTCGAGCACGTCGAGTGCAACGCCGCCTGCGACTACGCCCCGGTGATGATGGTCAACTGGGAGTTCATGGACAACCAGACCCCCGAGTCCGCGGTGCAGGTGGTCGACGACCTGCGCGCCGGCAAGGAGGTCCGCTCGACCCGCGGGCCGAAGATCGTCACCTGGCGCGAGGCCGAGCGGGTGCTCGCCGGCTTCCCCGACGACCTCGCCGACGAGGGTCCGGCCGCCGGTCCGGCCTCGCTGGTCGGGTCTGGAGATCGCCCGCGAGAACGACGGATGGCCCGCACCCGGGCCGAGCCGTCGAGCGGGGACGAGGACGGGTCGACGAGCTGACTCGACACCCTGACCCCGGTCCTCACCGACAACTGGGACGCCGACCGCGCCTGGACGCTCGCCTCCTACGAGTCGCGCGGCGGCTACGCCGCGCTGCGCAAGGCGCTGACGATGCCGCCAGGACGACGTCATCGCCGCGGTCAAGGACTCCGGGCTCCGCGGCCGCGGCGGCGCGGGCTTCCCGACCGGGATGAAGTGGTCGTTCATCCCGCAGGACAACCCGAACCCGAAGTACCTCGTGGTCAACGCCGACGAGTCCGAGCCGGGCACCTGCAAGGACATCCCGCTGATGATGGCCAGCCCGCACACGCTGGTCGAGGGCGTGATCATCAGCTCCTACGCGATCCGGGCGAACAAGGCGTTCATCTACGTCCGCGGCGAGGTCCTGCACGTCGTCCGCCGGCTGCAGCGCGCCGTCGCAGGAGGCCTACCTGGCCGGCCACCTCGGCACCGACATCCACGGCTCGGGCTACGACCTCGACCTGGTCGTCCACGCCGGCGCCGGCGCCTACATCTGCGGCGAGGAGACCGCGCTGCTCGACTCCCTCGAGGGCCGGCGCGGCCAGCCGCGGCTGCGGCCCGCCGTTCCCCGCCGTCGCCGGCCTCTACGCCAGCCCGACGGTGATCAACAACGTCGAGTCGATCGCGTCGGTGCCCGAGCATCGTCGCCAACGGCGCCGACTGGTTCGCGTCGATGGGCACCGAGAAGTCGAAGGGCTACGGGATCTTCTCCCTCTCCGGGCACGTCAACAAGCCCGGCCAGTACGAAGCGCCGCTGGGCATCACGCTGCGCGAGCTGATCGACCTCGCCGGCGGCATGCGCAACGGCCACCAGCTGAAGTTCTGGACGCCGGGCGGCTCGAGCACGCCGCTGCTGACCGCCGAGCACCTCGACGTGCCGCTGGACTTCGAGGCGGTCGGCGAGGCCGGCTCGATGCTCGGCACCCGCGCGCTGCAGATCTTCGACGAGACCACCTGCGTCGTGCGGGCGGTGCTGCGCTGGACGGAGTTCTACAAGCACGAGTCCTGCGGCAAGTGCACCCCGTGCCGCGAGGGCACCTGGTGGCTGGCCCAGACGCTGGCCCGGCTCGAGAAGGGGCAGGGCACCGAGGAGGACCTCGACCTGCTGCTCGACCAGTGCGACAACATCCTCGGCCGGGCGTTCTGCGCGCTCGGTGACGGCGCGACCAGCCCGATCACCTCCTCGATCGAGTACTTCCGGGCCGACTACCTGGCCCACCTCGAGCACGGCGGCTGCCCGTTCGACCCGATGGCGTCGACCCTCTTCGAGGCGGAAGGAGCCTCCGCATGACAGTCCCGACAAGCCGAGATCACGGCGGCGACTCGGCGGAGGCCGTCGAGAAGTCCGACCTGGTCACCCTGACCATCGACGGCATCGAGGTCAGCGTCCCCAAGGACACCCTGGTGATCCGCGCGGCCGAGCAGGTCGGCGTCCAGATCCCGCGGTTCTGCGACCACCCGCTGCTCGAGCCCGGTGGGCGCCTGCCGGCAGTGCCTGGTCGACATCCCCGACGCCGGCAACGGCCGCGGCTTCCCGAAGCCGCAGGCCTCGTGCACGCTGCCGGTCGCCGAGGGCATGGTGGTGAACACCCAGGCCACCAGCGCGGTCGCCGACAAGGCGCAGCAGGGGATCATGGAGTTCCTGCTGATCAACCACCCGCTGGACTGCCCGGTCTGCGACAAGGGCGGCGAGTGCCCGCTGCAGAACCAGGCGATGAGCAACGGCCGCGGCGAGTCCCGGTACGTCGAGCAGAAGCGGGTCTACCCCAAGCCGATCAACATCTCCGCGCAGGTGCTGCTCGACCGCGAGCGCTGCGTCCTGTGCGCGCGCTGCACCCGGTTCTCCGAGCAGATCGCCGGTGACCCGTTCATCGCGCTGATCGAGCGCGGCGCGCTCCAGCAGGTCGGCATCTACGAGCGGGAGCCGTTCGAGTCCTACTTCTCCGGCAACACCATCCAGATCTGCCCGGTCGGGGCGCTCACCTCCGCGGCGTACCGCTTCCGCTCGCGGCCCTTCGACCTGGTCTCGACCCCCTCGCGTCGCCGAGCACGACGCCTGCGGCTCGGCGATCCGGGTCGACCACCGGCGCGGCAAGGTGATGCGCCGGCTGGCCGGCGACGACCCCGAGGTCAACGAGGAGTGGATCACCGACAAGGACCGCTTCGCCTTCCTCTGGGCCCGTGAGGACGACCGGCTGACCCACCCGATGGTGCGCGACGAGGAGACCGGAGAGCTGCGCGCGGCGTCGTGGCCGGAGGCGTTCGCGGTGGCCGCCCGTGGTCTCGCCGCGGCGAAGCGAGAAGGTCGGCCTGCTGCCCGGCGGCCGGCTGACGGCCGAGGACGCCTACGCCTGGAGCAAGTTCGCCCGGGTCGACCTGCCGCACCAACAACATCGACTTCCGGTCCCGGCCGCTCGGCGCCGATCGCGGGGCCGAGGAGGCCGCCTTCCTGGCCTCCCGGGTCGTGCTCACCGCGCCCGGGCAGCGGCGCGGTCACCTACGCCGACCTGGAGACCGCGCGCACCGTGCTGCTCGCCGGCCTCGAGCCCGAGGACGAGGCCGGCGCGATCTTCCTGCGCCTGCGCAAGGCCAACCGCGCGCACGGCACCCGGATCTTCTCGATCGCCGCCGTTCACCTCGCGCGGCCTGCGCAAGATGGGCGGCACGCTGCTGCCCACCGTGCCCGGGCAGAGAGCCCGAGGCGATCGCGCGCCGCGGCCGAGAACGCCGACGTGGCGCTCGACTCCGGCGGCGCTGATCCTGGTCGGCGAGCGGCTGGCCACCGTGCCCGGCGCGCTCACCGCGGCCGTGCGGCTGGCCGAGACCACCGGCGCCCGGCTGGCCTGGGTCCCGCGCCGTGCCGGTGACCGGGGCGCGGTCGAGACCGGCTGCCTGCCGAACCTCTTCCCGGGCGGCCGTCCGGTCGCGGACGCCGCGGCGCGGGTCGACCTCGGCGCCGCGTGGGGCGTCGAGAAGCTCCCGGAGGCCGAGGGCCTCGACGCCGACGGGATCCTCGACGCCCTCGTCGCCGGCGACCTGCGTGCGCTCGTCGTCGGTGGGGTCGACCCGGCCGACGTGCCGGCGCTCCACGGTCCCGGGCGAAGAAGGTCCGCAAGGCGCTGCGCAAGGCGTTCGTGGTGGCGCTCGAGGTGCGCGCCTCGGAGCTTCACCGAGCTCGCCGACGTGGTCTTCCCCGTTCGCGCCGACCACCGACAAGGCCGGCTCGTTCGTGAACTGGGAGGGCCGGGTGCGGCCGTTCGGCCGCAGGTGCTGGAGAGCCCGACGTCGCTGTCCCGACGTGCGCGTGCTCGCCGGCATCGCCGAGGAGCGCGGCCGGCCGATCGGGGTCCGGACACCGGAGCAGGCCGCGCGCCGAGATGGCGCAGGTGGGCCCGTGGGAGGGCGAGCGGCTCGAGCCCGGAGATCGAGCCTGTCGAGATCACCGACGGCGTCGTCGATCAAGCTCGACGTCGCGGAGCGGGCGGCTCCGGCCTCGTCCTCGCCTCCCGGAAGCAGCTCATCGACGACGGCCGGATGCAGGACGGCGACGATCACTACCGGGCGACCGCCCGGCGCGCGGTCGTGCTGGTCAACCAGTCGACGTTCGACAGCCTCGCCGCTTCTGGCGGGATCAGCGAGGAGGGCGACCTGGTCACCCTCACCGGGCCGCTCGGCAGCCTCGACCTCCCGGTCGGGGTCGCCGACCTCGTCGACGGCGCGGTCTGGGCGCCCGCGAGCGCACCCGGCCTGTCCGTGCGCCACCTGCGTCGGCCCGGCCGGCTGCCCGGTGACCCTGGCTCCGGCGACGCGGCCGCCGAAGGAGGCAGCAAGTGATCGCCCCTCGACTCGGCACGCCGGCCTGAGCCACTTCGGCCACGACAACGTGTGGCTGGTGATCCTCAAGGCCGTGCTTGATCTTCCTGATCCTGGTGCTGCTCACGCTGTTCAACATCTGGTTCGAGCGCCGCGTGGTCGCCCGGATGCAGCACCGGATCGGCCCGAACGTCAACGGTCCCTTCGGGCTGCTGCAGTCGCTGGCCGACGGCGTGAAGCTGGCGCTGAAGGAGGACCTGATCCCGAAGGCTGCCGACAAGGTGGTCTTCCTGCTGGCGCCGGTGATCGTGGTCATCCCGGCGTTCGTGACCTGGGCGGTGATCCCGTTCGGTCCGACCGTGAAGCTGCCGTGGAGCGACACCCACACGCCGCTGCAGCTGACCGACATGCCGGTCGCGGTGATCTTCGTGCTCGCGATCGCCTCGGTCGGCATCTACGGCATCGTGCTGGGTGGCTGGTCGTCCGGGTCGACGTACTCCCTGCTCGGCGGGCTGCGCTCGAGCGCCCAGATGATCTCCTACGAGGTCTCGATGGGGCTCTCGTTCGTGGCGGTGTTCCTCTACGCCGGGTCGATGTCGACCTCGCAGATCGTCGCCGCCCAGGACAAGTACTGGTACGGCCTGATCCTGGCGCCGTCGTTCGTGATCTACGTGATCTCGATGATCGGTGAGACCAACCGCGCGCCGTTCGACCTGCCCGAGGCCGAGGGCGAGCTGGTCGGCGGCTTCCACACCGAGTACTCCTCGCTGAAGTTCGCGCTGTTCTTCCTGGCCGAGTACGTCAACATGGCGACCGTCTCGGCGTTGGCCACCACGCTTGTTCCTCGGCGGCTGGCACGCCCCGTTCTGGCTCGATCAACGTCTGGGCGGGCGCGAACAGCGGCTACTGGCCGTTCCTGTGGTTCATGGGCAAGGTGATGGCCTTCATCTTCATCTTCATCTGGCTGCGCGGGACGCTGCCCCGGCTGCGCTACGACCAGTTCATGCACTTCGGCTGGAAGCGGCTGATCCCGTTCTCGCTGGTGTGGATCCTGGCGGTCGCCGCGATCCGCACCGTCGACCTCAACGGCGGGTTCGACCGGAAGTGGCTGATCGCCGCGATCGCGGTGTGCCTGGCGCTGGTGGTGGTGTTGTTCTTCTTCGACGAGAAGCAGCAGTCCGACGCCGCCGCCGAGGAGGAGGCTGCGGCATTCGACGCCTTCGCCGGCGGCTACCCGGTGCCGCCGATGCCGGCCGCACCGGGCTTCGGGATCGTCTCCCGCGTCTCGACCGACCTCGACCGAGGGGATGGGCACTGATGGCTTCGCTCAAGGAACAGTTCTGGGACCCGGTCGCCGGGTTCGGGGTGACCTTCCGGACGATGTTCCGCAAGGTCGTCACCGAGCAGTACCCGTTCGAGAAGCTGCCGACCGCACCCCGGTTCCACGGCCGGCACCAGCTGAACCGCTGGCCCGACGGCCTGGAGAAGTGCGTGGGCTGCGAGCTCTGCGCCTGGGCGTGCCCGGCCGACGCGATCTACGTCGAGGGTGACTCCAACACCGACGACGAGCGCTTCAGCCCCGGTGAGCGCTACGGCCGCGTCTACCAGATCAACTACCTGCGGTGCATCCTCTGCGGGCTCTGCATCGAGGCCTGCCCGACGCGCGCGCTCACGATGACCAACGAGTACGAGCTCGCCGACAACAGCCGGGAGTCGCTGATCTACGAGAAGTCCGACCTGCTCGCGCCGCTCCTGCCGGGCATGGAGCAGCCGCCGCACCCGATGCGACTGGGCACCGACGAGGGCGACTACTACCGCGGCAACTTCCACGCCCAGGCCGAGGACGAGGCGGGAGAGGACTGATGGTCGCCTTCTGGATCCTGGCCCCGATCATGGTCGTCGCCGCGCTCGGCCTGCTGTTCGCCCGCAAGGCCGTGCACGCGGCGCTGGCGCTCGCGGTCGTGATGATCTCGCTGGCCGTCCTGTACGCCGTCCAGGACGCGCCGTTCCTCTTCGCAGTGCAGATCATCGTCTACACCGGCGCGATCTTGATGCTGTTCCTGTTCGTGCTGATGCTGGTCGGGGTCGACGCCTCGGACTCGATCATCGAGACGATCCGGGGCCACCGGATCGCGTCGATCCTGATCGGGCTGGCGTTCGGCGCCACGCTCGTCCTCGGCGTCGCCCAGGTCTCCTTCGGCAGCGCGATCGGTCTCGACGGCGCGAACGACGGCGGCAACGTGCCCGGCGGTCGCGAAGGTGATCTTCACCCGCTACGTCTTCGCCTTCGAGGTCACCTCCGCGTTGCTGATCACCGCGGCGCTCGGCGCGATGGTGCTCGCCCACCGGGAGCGGCTGCTGCCGAAGCGCGACCCAGGCCGACCTCGCTGCCCAGCGGATGCGCGACTACGCCGCCAAGGGCACCCACCCCGGTCCGCTCCCGCCACCGGGTGTGTTCGCCCGGCACAACGCGGTCGACACCCCGGCGCTGCTGCCCGACGGCACCGCCGCACCGGGATCGATCTCGCGCGTGCTCGCGGCGCGCGGCACCGTGAAGTCGGCGCCCGAGATCGCCGCGGACATCAAGGAGCTCACCGGCGAGGACTCCACCCACACGGGCGCCGCACACACGGAGGGACAGGGCTGATGGCAGTGACGCCGTTCATCGTGCTCAGCGCGATCCTGTTCACGATCGGCTGCCTCGGCGTGCTCACGCGCCGCAACGCGATCGTGGTGTTCATGAGCGTCGAGCTGATGCTCAACGCCAGCAACCTCGCGCTGGTGACCTTCTCGCGCGCCAACGGCAACCTCGAGGGGCAGGTCGCAGCCTTCTTCGTGATGGTCGTCGCCGCGGCCGAGGTGGTCGTCGGCCTCGCCATCATCATGACCATCTTCCGCACCCGACGCTCGGCCTCGGTCGACGACGCCAGCCTGCTGAAGTACTGAGGATCCCTCGATGTCACCAGCGATGTCATTCGTCTCCCTCCACACGGGCGCCCCGGTGGTCGACCCCACGGCGGCCGGCAGCGGCCTCGGCACGATGATGATCCTGATCGTCGCGCTGCCCGCCCTGGGTGCCGCGGTGCTGCTGCTCGGCGGCAAGCGCACCGACAAGTGGGGCCACCTGGCTCGGTGTCGGCACGGTCGCGATCTCCTTCGTGCTGGGCCTGGTGCTGTTCTTCGCACTCGCTCGGCAGGGACGAGGGCGACCGGCAGCTGAGCCAGGACCTGTGGACCTGGTTCACCGCCGGCCAGTACAAGGTCGAGCCTCGGTCTGCTCTACGACCAGCTCTCCGCGCTCTTCGTGCTGCTGATCACCGGCGTCGGCGGGATCATCCACCTCTACTCGGTGGGCTACATGGAGCACGACGAGCGGCGGCGCCGCTTCTTCGGCTACCTCAACCTCTTCGTCGGCGTCGATGCTGATGCTGGTGCTCGCATCCGACTTCGTGGGCGTCTTCCTCGGCTGGGAGGGCGTCGGCCTGGCGTCGTACCTGCTGATCGGGTTCTGGCAGTACAAGCCCTCGGCGGCGGCCGCGGCCAAGAAGGCCTTCGTGATCAACCGGGTCGGCGACATCGGGCTCTCGCTGGGCAGCGCGCTGATCTTCGTCACCTTCGGTTCGACCTCGTTCGCGGTCGTCTCCGCGAACGCCGACGGGGCCAGCAGCGGCGTGCTCACCGCGATCGGGTTGCTGCTGCTCCTCGCGGCCTGCGGCAAGTCGGCGCAGTTCCCGCTGCAGACCTGGCTGCTCGACGCGATGGAGGGCCCGACCCCGGTGTCGGCGCTGATCCACGCGGCGACGATGGTGACCGCCGGTGTCTACCTGATCGTCCGGTCCAACTTCATCTTCAGCCTCACCGAGGACGCCCGCACGGGCGTGGTCGTCGTCGGCTGCATCACGCTGCTGCTCGGCGCGATCATCGGGTGCGCGAAGGACGACATCAAGAAGGCGCTGGCCGGGTCGACGATGAGCCAGATCGGCTACATGGTGCTCGCCGCCGGTCTCGGCCCGGCCGGGTACGCCCTGGCGATCTTCCACCTGCTGACCCACGGCTTCTTCAAGGCGAACATGTTCCTCGGTGCCGGCTCGGTGATGCACGGCACGAACGACGACGTGAACATGCGGCACTACGGCGCGCTGCAGAAGGCGATGCCGGTCACGTTCGCAACGTTCGCGCGTCGGCTACCTCGCGATCATCGGTGTCCCGCCGTTCGCCGGGTTCTGGTCGAAGGACAAGATCATCGAGTCCGCGTTCGCCGACAACTTCGTGGTCGGCCTGCTGCGCCCTCGTCGGCGCCGGCGTCACCGCCTTCTACATGACCCGGCTGATGCTGATGACGTTCATCTCCGAGAAGCGTTGGGAGCCGGACGTGCACCCGCACGAGTCGCCGCGGGTGATGACGATCCCGCTGATCGCTGCTCGCGGCGCTGTCCGCGCTGGGCGGCTTGCTCGCCCTCAACGGCTGGATCACGGACTGGCTGAGCCCGGTCGTCGGCACCCGCGAGGAGGAGCTCGCTCGCGATCGGTGCGCTCGGGATGAGCCTGGTGACGCTGGTCGTGGTCGCCGCTCGGGATCGCCGTTGCGTGGGTGCTTCTTCGGCCAGCGTCCGGTGCCCCGCGAGGCACCGGCCGAGGTCTCGTTGGTCACCCGGGCCGCCCGCGCCGAGCTGTACGGCGACGCGTTCAACGAGGAGGTGATCGTGAAGCCCGGCTGGGTCGGCATCCGCGGGCTCGGCTCGGATTCGACCGGTCGTTCGTCGACGGCATCGTCGAGGGCACGGCCACGGCCGTGGGTGTCGTGTCCAACCGCTTCCGGATGACCCAGAACGGCTTCGTCCGGTCCTACGCGCTGGCGGTGCTCTCCGGCGCGGCCCTCGTCCTCCTGGCCCTGCTGGCGGTGAACTTCTCATGACCGATTTCCCCTGGCTCTCGCTGCTGATCGCGGTGCCGGTCGTCGGTGCCGTGGTGGTGCAGGCACTGCCACGTCGCGCCAACCCGGCGGCGCCGAAGCAGGTCGCGCTCGGTGTCTCGCTGCTGACGCTCGTCCTCGGCCTGGTGATGGCGACCGGCTACGAGTCCGACGGCGGCATGCAGTTCACCGAGCAGCACGAGCTGGATCAAGTCCTTCGGGGCGCACTACGCAGTCGGTGTGGACGGCATCGGCCTGACCCTGGTGCTGCTGACCCTGGTGCTCACGCCGGTGGTGCTGCTCGCGTCCTGGAACGACGGTGACGACGGCCGCTGGTCGCCGAACGCGTTCTTCGCGTGGATGCTCGCGCTCGAGGGCCTCGCGGTCGGGGTGTTCGCGGCGACCGACGTCTTCCTCTTCTACGTCTTCTTCGAAGCGACGCTGATCCCGGTCTACTTCCTCGTCGGAGGGTACGGCGGGCCGCAGCGCGCCCGGGCCGCGGTGAAGTTCCTGCTCTACTCCCTCGCCGGCGGCCTGATCATGCTGGCCGCGGTGATCGGCGTCTACGTGGAGTCCGCCAAGACCAGCGGCGGGGCGACGTACCTGGTCTCCGAGCTGGCCAAGATGGACTTCGGCACCGACACCGAGCGGTGGCTGTTCGTCGGCTTCTTCGTCGCGTTCGCGATCAAGGCGCCGATGTTCCCGGTGCACACCTGGCTGCCGGACACCACCCAGAACGCCACGCCGGGCACGTCGGTGCTGCTGGTGAGCGTGCTGGACAAGATCGGCACCTTCGGGATGATCCGGTTCTGCCTGGAGCTGTTCCCCGAGGCGTCGCGCTGGGCGACGCCGGTGGTCGTCACGTTGGCCGTGATCAGCGTGATCTACGGCGCGTTGATGGCGATCGGCTCGGACAACATCCCACGGCTGATCGGCTACACCTCGGTGTCGCACTTCGGCTTCATCGTGCTGGGCATCTTCGTGATGAACAGCCAGGGCCTGTCGGGCGCGAACCTCTACATGTTCAACCACGGGCTCTCGACCGCCGCGCTGTTCCTGGTCACCGGCTTCCTGATCTCGCGTCGAGGCTCGGCGCTGATCAGCGACTTCGGCGGCGTCGAGAAGGTCGCGCCGGTGCTCGCCGGCCTGTTCCTGGTGGCGGGCCTGTCGTCGCTGTCGCTGCCCGGCCTGTCGCCGTTCGTGTCGGAGTTCCTGGTGATCGTCGGCACCTTCTCGCACAGCGAGGTCGCGGCGGCGTTCGCGGTCAGTGGCATCGTGCTGGCCGCGATCTACATCCTGCTGATGTACCAGCGCACGATGACCGGGCCGACCCGCGAGGAGGTCAGCGGGATGCGTGACCTCGGCCTCCGCGAGATCGTCTCGTTGGCGCCGGTGCTGCTGCTGATCCTGTTCCTCGGCTTCTACCCGAAGCCGCTGCTGTCGGTGATCAACCCGGCGGTCGACCACACCCTGGCCCAGGTGGACAAGCACGATCCCGCGCCCACGGTCGCCCAGGAGAGTCCGGAAGGGGCCCACGAGTGAAGTTCACCGCTCCGCACATCGAGTACGACCTGATCTCACCGATCCTGATCGTGCTGGGCGTCGCCGTGCTCGGCGTACTCGTCGAGGCGGCAGTGCCGAGGAGCCCGCCGCTACTGGGTCCAGGTGGTGCTCGCGGTCCGTCGGCGTGGTCGGCGCCCTGGGCGCTGCGCGTCTACGTGCTCGAGAAGATCCACCCGGGCTCGCGACCACCCGAAGCCCGGCTTCCTCACGGCGCGTCGCCTGCGCTCGCGGTCGACGGCCCGACCCTGTTCAGCTGGGTGTTGATCCTGGTGCTCGCGCTGCTCGGGGTGCTGCTCTTCGCCGAGCGCCAGCTCGAGGGCGGCGTGACCGCGTTCGCCGGCCAGGCTGCCGCGCTGCCGGGCACGGAGGCCGAGCGGCAGGCGTCCGCCGAGGGCCTGGAGCACACCGAGGTCTTCCCGCTGCTGATGTTCGCGGTCTCCGGGATGCTGATGTTCCCGGCCGCCAACGACCTGCTCACGCTGTTCGTCGCACTCGAGGTGCTCTCGCTGCCGCTGTACCTGCTCTGTGGTCTTGCGCGTCGGCGCCGGCTGCTCAGCCAGGAGGCCGCGATGAAGTACTTCATGCTGGGCGCGTTCAGCTCCGGCTTCTTCGTCTACGGCATCGCCCTGACCTACGGGTACGCCGGCTCGATGGAGTTCGACAAGATCGCGCAGGCAGTCGCCAGCTCGCAGCGGCGACCACGCGCTCCTGCTCGGCGGCATGGGCATGCTCGCCGTCGGGCTGCTGTTCAAGGTCGGCGCCGCGCCGTTCCACACCTGGACCCCGGACGTCTACCAGGGCGCACCCACCGCCGGTCACCGGCTTCATGGCCGCGGCGACGAAGGTCGCCGCGTTCGGCGCGCTGCTGCGGCTGTTCTACGTCGCCTTCGGCGGCGCCCGCTGGGACTGGCGGCCGATGATGTGGGTGGTCGCGATCCTGACCATGGTCGTCGGCTCGGTCCTCGCGCTGACCCAGACCGACGTGAAGCGGCTGCTGGCCTACTCCTCGATCGCGCACGCCGGCTTCATCCTGACCGGCTTCCTGGGCGCGCGGTCGCTGGTCGACGATCCACGCCGGCGACATCAGCCCGGTGCAGGCGGTGCTGTTCTACGTCACCACCTACGGCCTGATGACGATGGCGGCCTTCGCGATCGTCACCGTCGTGCGCGACTCCGGCGGCGAGGCCACCCACCTCTCCCGCTGGGCCGGCCTGGGCAAGGAGTCGCCGCTGGTGGCCGGGATGTTCGCGTTCCTGCTGCTCGGCATGGCCGGGATCCCGCTGACCAGCGGCTTCACCGGCAAGTGGGCGGTGTTCGCTGTCGGCGCTGTCGGCCGGCGCCTGGCCGGTGGTGATCGTCGCGGTGCTGATGTCGGCGGTGGCGGCGTACTTCTACGTCCGGGTGATCGTGGTGATGTTCTTCGCCGACCCGGTCGGCGACGGTCCGACCGTGGCGGTGCCGAGCGTCCTGACCAGCTCGGTGATCGCGGTCGGCGTCGGCCGCGACGCTCGTGCTGGGCGTCGTACCGGGTCCGTTGCTCGACATGCTCGGTCGTACTGCGCGAATTCATCAGATGACCCACCGAGTCGAGCAGCCCTTGGCCCTCCCGATCCTCGACCCCGAGCTCGAGGCGCGCCTCAGCGCCCGGATGGACGAGGTCGAGAAGGCGCTGCACGAGCACGTGGAGAGCGAGGCACCGTTCGTCACCGAGGCGGCCCGGCACCTGATGGAGGCCGGCGGCAAGCGGTTCCGGCCGCTGCTGTGCTTCCTGGCCGCCGAGACCGGCGACGCCGCCTCGGCGGACGTGCTCACCGCCGCGTGCGTGGTCGAGCTCACCCATCTCGCGTCGCTGTACCACGACGACGTGATGGACGAGGCGGCGCTGCGCCGCGGCGCGGAGTCGGCGAACGCCCGCTGGGACAACCACGTCGCGATCCTCACCGGCGACTTCCTGTTCTCCGAAGTCCTCCGAGCTCACCGCCTCGCTGGGCGCGGAGGCCGTACTGATCCAGGCGCAGACCTTCACCCGGCTCGTCGAGGGCCAGATCCTGGAGACCCTCGGCCCCGGTCCCGAGGACGACGCGCTCGCGCACTACCTGCGAGTGGTGGCCGGCAAGACCGGCTCCCTGATCGCGACCTCGGCGCGCTACGGCGCCATGTTCGCAGGCGCCGCCCCGGAGGTCGTCGAGGCGCTCACGGCGTACGGCGAGAAGGTGGGCGTTGCCTTCCAGCTCTCCGATGACATCCTCGACGTCGCCTCGGACAGCGAGGAGTCCGGCAAGACTCCGGGCACCGACCTGCGTGAGGGCGTGCCCACGCTCCCGGTGCTGATCGCCCGCAAGTCCGAGGACCCCGCCGACGCTCGACTCCTCGAGCTGCTCGGCGGCGACCTCACCGACGACGCGCTCCACGCCGAGGCGCTCGCCCTGCTGCGCGCTCACCCCGCGATGGCCGCGGCCCGCGACTACGTCGCGAGCGAGGCGGTCGAGGCGAAGCGACTCCTGGGCGCGCTGCCCGAAGGCTCGGTCCGCACCGCCCTCGAGGCGTTCGCGGACGTGGTGGCCGACCGCAGCACCTGAGAATCTCGGGGTCAGCCGGGCTGCCGACGGCGGTCTCGGCCCTGGGGCGTGCCGGTGGCCCGGCAGGTGGTGTCTGCCGGGTGTGGGGTCAGGTGGTTCGTCGGGGTGGCGGGTCGACCTCGGCGGGGGTGAGGTCGGTGGTGCCGGTGTGGTCGCGGAGCCAGGTGTGGCCGTGGGGTCCGTGCCAGAGGAAGACTCCGGGTTCGACCATGGTGTAGGTCCAGCCGGCGTGGGTCTTCATCCGGTGGTGCAACCGGCACAACGGCGCCAGGTTGAGCGGGTTGGTCTGCCCCGGCGGACCGCCTTCCTCGAGCGGCACGTAGGGGATCAGGTGGTCCAGGTCGCAGCCTCCGGCGGGGCGCTGGCACCAGGGGTGCACACAGGTGCGGTCGCGGAGTCGGACTTGTTCGGCCATCGCGGCGGGTGGGTCGTGGGCGTCGACGGCGGTGTAGGCGGCCAGGTCGAGCACCGGCTTCACGCTCACCCTCGTGGTGTCGGGTCGGCGCGCACCACTGGGCGATCTGGCCGGTGGTGAGCAGCTGGCCGCCGGCCCAGCCTCCGGCCCCGCTCACCTGCACCGGGATGTCCGGGTCGCCGGAGGTCAGGGCGTCGTGGGAGAGGTGCACGTAGAGCACCACCTCCCGCCCACGCGAGCTACGTCCGAACCGGCCCGGACCCGGACTGGGTGTGGGCTGCAGCGTCGGCTCCGGTTCGGTCTTGGCCCGGGTGCCGGCTTCGGTCTCGAAGCCGAGGGCGAGCTGGCGCCGGGCCAGGTCCCCGGCGGCGACCGAGCGCCGCACATCCAACGAGTCTTCGGAGCCGAGGGTGGCGAGTTGGGCGGCTCCGGCACGCAGGGCGTCGTCGAGGTCGAGGGCATCGGCGAGGTCGAGCTCGGCATCGACCCGTGCGGTGCCGGCGAAGGAGATCTGGTCGAGGTCGATGTCGAAGTGCCGCCCGTCCGCAGCGGCCTGGCGGCGTTCGGCGGCCAGGTCGGGCATGAACCGGGCGATCGCAGCGTCGACCAGCCGCTGGGTCTGGGCCGGACCAGTGCGGTGGGCGTAGCGGGCCAGCTGGGCATCGACGTGCTCGGCGGCCTCGGGGGAGAGGCACAGGGTCTCCTCGGCGATCCGGCGGGCCCGCCACGCCGGCAGCGTCCCGGACCGGACGCGGGCCCAGATCCGGGGCAGTCGGCAGGCCAGCTCGAGGGCTTCGGCGACCAGCCGCCGCCCCGACCCCGCCGAGAGGCCCAGGGCGGTGGCGAGCTCGGCGACCGCGAACTGCGCGACCAACGGGCAACCCTGCCCGGCGATCGGGATCCCGGTGTCGCGGCCGTGCTCGACCAGCCACGTCGCCGCATCCTCGGAATCGGTCACCTGATGGGCCAGCGCCCACTGCACTGCCGCGGACAGCACCCGGGCCTCCGCAGCATTGGCCTCGGCCCGGGCCCGACGGGCGGCCGCAAGGATCCCTGCCGCGTCGAGTGTCTGGGTGCCCGAGTC
This sequence comes from uncultured Actinomycetota bacterium, assembly GCA_963731485.1. Classification (GTDB taxonomy): domain Bacteria; phylum Actinomycetota; class Actinomycetes; order Propionibacteriales; family Nocardioidaceae; genus Marmoricola. The sequence continues at coordinate 244,147 of CAVSVQ010000004.1, read as the reverse complement.
CATGCACCTGAATCTAGGCGCGGCCACCGACACTTTCGGCCCCAGATCGCCTTGTCTCTAGGGGAATTCTCGAACTTTCTCGAGAAACTTTCGCGACCCGGATCGACCACCCGGCAGCCACCCGACCGCGCGAACTCGACCACCCGCCCAGCCCCGTCGTCGCCGCCAAGGAACCACCCCGGCACAAACCAGAATCCGACCAGCGCGACCCAGGCCGCGGCCAGCTCGTCGTCGCCGCCGAAAAGCCATCCCGGCACAGACCGCAGCCGACGAGCCCGACCCAGCCACCCGCCGGACCCCGTCGTCGCCGCCAAGGAACCACCCCGGCACGGACCGGAACCCGGCCGCCCGACCCAGGCCGCGGCCAGCTCGTCGTCCCCGCCGAACAACGACCCCGGCACAGAAGGCAGCGGACGAGCGCGACCAGCTCCGTCGTCGCCGCTGAACAACGACCCCGGCACCGACCGCAGCCGACCGCGCAACCCAAGCCGCGCCCAGCCTCGTCGTCGATGCCAAGAACACCCGGGCGCAGAGCGCACCCGACCGAGGCACCCGCCCAGCCTCGGTCGTCGCTGCCGAACAATGCCCCGGCACAGAGCGCGCCCGAGAGCAGAACTCGCCGCCCAAGAACCATCCCGGCACAGACCGAACCCGCTGCCGAAGTCCCACCACCTCAGACCGCTGCTGCCTCCACTGCGAGCTTCGTCTGCTGCCGTCGGTACTGCCCGGCCTCGAGGGTGAACACCACGAGCGCGACCCAGACCAGGGCGAAGCCGACCCAGCGCATCGGGGTCATGTGCTCGTCGAGAACGTCACGCCGAGGAGGAACTGCAGGATCGGGGCGAGGTACTGCAGCAGCCCGAGCGTGGTCATCGGCACCCGGATGGCCGCGGCGCCGAAGCAGAGCAGCGGCACGGCGGTGACGATGCCGGTCGACAGCAGCAGGAGCGTGTGCCCGACCGCCGTGCCCGACGAAGTGGCCGTCCCCCGAGCCGCCGAGCCAGACCAGGTAGCCCAGCGCGACCGGCGCCAGCACGAGGGTCTCGAAGGTCAGGCTCTCGACCGCTTCGACCCCGGCCTGCTTCTTCGCCAGGCCGTAGGTGCCGAACGAGAAGGCCAGCGTCAGCGCGACCCAGGGCGGGTGGCCGTACTCGACGTCAGGCCGAGGACGGCGACGAACGCGATGCCAAGGGCCACCCACTGCCACGCGGCGCAGCCGCTCGCGCAGGATCAGCACGCCCATCAGCACGGTGACCAGCGGGTTGATGAAGTAGCCGAGCGACGTCTCCACGACCCGGTGGTTGTTCACGCCCCAGATGTAGGTGCCCCAGTTCACCGCGATCACCACGGCCGCCACGGTCAGCAGGTTGCGCGCCCGGTGGCGGCGGAACAGTGCCCGGAACTGCGGCAGCCGGCGCGACAGCGACCACGACGAGCAGCATGGTCAGCGAGCGACCAGGAGATCCGGTGCGCCAGGATCTCCGACGGCCCCGGCCGGCTCCAGCAGCGGCCAGTAGAGCGGGAACAGCCCCCACAGCAGGTACGCCGCGACGCCGAGCAGGAATCCGCGGCGAGCCTCAGGCACGCCGCCCAGCCCGTAGGGCGTGGCCGACGTCAGACGATCGTCCAGGTGTCCGAGCCGGAGATCAGGGCGGCGAGCGCGGCCTGGCGGTCGTCGGTCGCCGGCGCTGGCGGTGTGCGATCTGCTCGCGAGCCTGGTCGTCGTACGTCGGCCGCTCGACGTCGCGGAAGATGCCGATCGGCGCCCGGTGCAGCACGCCGGCGTCGGTGAGCCGGGACAGCGCGAACGCGGTGGACGGGTCGGGGTTGTGGGCGTCGTGGACGAGGAGGTCGGCGCTCGTCGACGTCGGCGACCTCGACCGCGAGATCGTGCCGGTCTCGCTGCTCGCGGACCACGCCGTACTGGCCGTCGGCGCCGAACCGGATCGGCTGCGCCGTGCACCAGCGGGATGATCGCGTCGGCCTTGGTGTCGTTGTCCTTGACCGCGTCGAAGGCGCCGTCGTTGAAGATCGGGCAGTTCTGGTAGATCTCCACCAGCGCGGTGCCGCGGTGGGCGGCGGCGGCGGAGAGCACCGCGGTGAGGTGCTTGCGGTCGGAGTCGATGGTGCGGGCCACGAACGACGCCTCGGCGCCCAGGGCCAGCGAGATCGGGTTGAACGGCTGGTCGACCGAGCCCATCGGGGTGGACTTGGTGATCTTGCCGACCTCGGAGGTGGGGGAGTACTGGCCCTTGGTGAGCCCGTAGATCCGGTTGTTGAACAGCAGGATCTTCAGGTTCACGTTGCGGCGCAGCGCGTGGATCAGGTGGTTGCCGCCGATGGACAGCGCGTCGCCGTCGCCGGTGACGACCCACACCGACAGGTCCTCGCGGGCGGTGGCCATGCCGGTGGCGATCGCCGGCGCGCGGCCGTGGATGGAGTGCATGCCGTAGGTGTCGAGGTAGTAGGGGAACCGCGAGGAGCAGCCGATGCCGGAGACGAAGACGATGTTCTCCCGGCGCAGGCCGAGCTCGGGCAGGAAGCCCTGCACCGCGGCCAGGACGGCGTAGTCGCCGCAGCCGGGGCACCAGCGGACCTCCTGGTCGGAGGTGTACTCCTTGCGGTTCTGCGGGGCGTCGGTGGTCGGGACGCCGGCGAGGCCCGGGAAGGGCAGGTCGGTTGTGGTCACTTGACGGCGCTCCATCTCACCGGTCTCGGACGTCGAGCCGGTCGAGACGCTGTCGGTCTCGACAGGCTCGACGTCCGGGGTCGGTGTGCGCGATCAGGTCGGTGATCGCCTCGGCGAGCTCGGCGGCCTTCAGCGGCATGCCGTTGACCTGGTTGTAGCCGACCACGTCGACGAGGTACTTCGCGCGGATCAGCAGGGAGAGCTGGCCGAGGTTCATCTCCGGGATCATCACCGCGTCGTAGCGCTTGAGGATCTCGCCGAGGTCCTTGGGGAACGGGTTGAGGTGGCGCAGGTGCACCTGGGCGACGTCGAGGCCGTCCTTGCGGACCCGGCGGCACGCGGCGCCGATCGGGCCCGTACGTCGAGCCCCAGCCGAGCACCAGCACCTTCGCCCGTCCTGCCGCGGGCCGGACGGGTCGTCGACCTCCAGCGGCGGCAGCGACTCGGCGATCCGGTCGACCTTGGCCTGCCGGGTGCGGACCATGAAGTCGTGGTTGGCCGGGTCGTAGGAGATGTTGCCGTGCCCGTCGCCCTTCTCGAGGCCGCCGATGCGGTGCTCGAGGCCGGGCGTGCCGGGGACCGCCCACGGGCCGGCCAGCGTCTCCTCGTCGCGCAGGTAGGGCCAGAACTCCTCGGTCTGGTCGCCCGTCGCCGTCGGTCTCGGTCTGGTTCGGGCCGGTGGCGAACGCCGGGTCGATGGTGGGCAGCTCGGCGATCTCCGGGATCCGCCACGGCTCGGAGCCGTTGGCGAGGTAGCCGTCGGAGAGCAGCATCACCGGGGTGCGGTAGGTGACCGCGATCCGGGCCGCCTCCAGCGCGGCGTCGAAGCAGTCGCCCGGCGAGCGCGGGGCGACGATCGGCACCGGCGCCTCGCCGTTGCGGCCGAACATCGCCTGCAGCAGGTCGGCCTGCTCGGTCTTGGTCGGCAGGCCGGTCGAGGGCCCGCCGCGCTGGACGTCGACGACCACCAGCGGCAGCTCGGTCATCACGGCCAGGCCGATGGTCTCCGACTTCAGCGCGATGCCCGGGCCCGAGGTGGTGGTGACGCCCAGCGCGCCGCCGAAGCGGCGCCCGAGGGCGGCGCCGATGCCGGCGATCTCGTCCTCGGCCTGGAAGGTGGTGACGCCGAAGCGCTTGTGCTTGCTCAGCTCGTGCAGGATGTCGGAGGCCGGGGTGATCGGGTAGGAGCCGAGGAACAGCGGCAGCCCGGTCTGCACGCCGCCGGCGACGAGGCCGTAGGCCAGCGCGAGGTTGCCGGAGATGTTGCGGTAGGTGCCGGCCGGCATCGCCGCGGGCTTGACTTCGTACTGCACCGCGAACGCCTCGGTGGTCTCGCCGAAGTTCCAGCCCGCCCGGAACGCCGCGATGTTCGCGTCGCGGATGTCGGGCACCTTCGCGAACCGGGCGTTGAGGAAGTCGATCGTGGTCTCGATCGGGCGGCCGTACATCCACGACAGCAGGCCGAGCGCGAACATGTTCTTCGCCCGGGCGGCGTCCTTGCGGCTCAGTCCGAACTCCTTGACCGCCTCGACGGTCATCCCGGTCAGGTCGAGCACCGACAGGTTGTAGGCCGCCGCCAGGCTGTCGGGCCCGTCGGCCTCGAGCGGGTTCGTCGTCGTACCCGGCCTTGGCCAGGTTGCGGTCGGTGAAGTCGTGGGAGTCGACGATGATCGCCGTGCCCGGCGCCATGTCGCCGAGGTTGGCCCTCAGCGCCGCGGGGTTCATCGCGACCAGCACGTCGGGCGCGTCGCCGGCGGTCAGGATGTCGTGGTCGGCGAAGTGCACCTGGAAGGACGACACCCCGGGCAGCGTGCCCTGCGGCGCCCGGATCTCCGCGGGGAAGTTCGGGAAGGTCGAGAGGTCGTTGCCGAACGCCGCGGTCTCCTGGGTGAACCGGTCGCCGGTGAGCTGCATGCCGTCGCCGGAGTCACCGGCGAAGCGGATGATCACCCGATCGATCTGCTGGACCTTCTTGGCCACGCGAAACGCCTTCTTCTTCCCTGAGTCGCCGCCCGGGGGCGGCCGTGCGCACTGATCGGCGCCTACCGATGGTACGGCGCTCATCGTAGGGCCAAAATAGAACACGTTCTAGTGACCCTCGACCAACCTCAACGATAGTCGCCGAACGCTGGATCCGGTGACGATCTCAGCAGCCAAGCGGTGGCGTGACCGTGCTCACGGTCGCGGAGATCTGGCAGCCGTCGGACGAGGTGCTGTGGTCGACGTGAGCGGGCAGATCGACGGGCGGTCGGCCGTAGCCTGGAGTCGACTCCCACCTTGACAGTGACTCCCACACCGGCGAAGGTGCCTCGTGGCGGGCCGGAGGGGTACGGCCCCGGCGAGAGGCGACGACATGACGATCAGGGTCATCCAGTGGGCGACCGGCGGCGTGGGCCGGGCGGCGATCGAAGGGGTGCTGCAGCATCCCGAGCTCGAGCTGGTCGGCTGTCGCGTCTACAGCGCCGACAAGAGCGGCCGGGACGTCGGGGAGATCCTCGGCACCGAGCCGATCGGCGTGGTCGCGACCGAGTCCGTCGAGGACATCCTGGCTCTCGACGCCGACTGCGTCGTCTACTCCCCGCTCGTCGGCGACGACCGTGACGTCGAGGCGCTGCTGCGGTCCGGCAAGGACGTCGTGACACCGGTCGGGTGGGTCTACCCCGACCTCGGCAGCGAGCGAATCCGACCGCTGCTGGAGGCATGCCGTGACGGCGGCTCGACCCTGCACGGCTCCGGCATCCACCCCGGTGGCATCACCGAGCGCTTCCCGCTGATGGTCTCGGCCCTGTCCGCCGGGATCACCCACGTGCGGGCCGAGGAGTTCTCCGACATCCGCACCTACGGTGCGCCGGAGGTGATCCGCGACATCATGGGCTTCGGCGGCCCGCCGGAGAAGGCGATGTCCGGGCCGATGCTGGCGCTGCTCGGGGAGGGCTTCAAGTCGTCGGTGCGGATGGTGGTCGACGAGCTCGGGTTCGCCGCCGAGCCGAAGATCCGCTCCTCGCAGGAGGTCGCGGTCGCCACCGCTCCGATCGAGTCGCCGATCGGCGCCATCGAGCCCGGGCTGGTCGCCGCCCGCCGGTTCGTGTGGGAGGCGGTCGTGGACGGCGTACCGGTGGTGACGGCCGCGGTGAATTGGCTCATGGGTGAGCAGCATCTCGATCCGCCGTGGAGCTTCGGGCCCGCCGGGGAGCGCTTCGAGGTCGAGGTCGAGGGCGATCCCACGGTCAGCCTGGTGTTCCACGGGCTGCAGCCGGAGTCGGTGGCGGCCGGCCTCGAGCGCAACAACGGCGTGGTCGCCACCGCGAACCACCTGGTCAGCGCGATCCCCTACGTCCACCGTGCCGAGCCGGGCGTCAAGACCTACCTCGACCTGCCCCTGCTCGCCGGCCGGGCGGCGCCGGAGCTGGCGCGATGATGGCGGTCACATGACCGTGTCACTGCGACAGCGGCAGCGCGACGCCCTGCGGCAGGAGATCCAGCAGGTCGCGCTGCGCCTGTTCGCCGAGCACGGCTTCGACGCGGTCACGACCGAGGTGATCGCTGCGGAGGCCGGCATCTCCGCGAGCACGTACTTCCGGCACGTGCCGAGCAAGGAGCAGCTGCTCATCGGGTTCGCCGAACGCGAGGGCGCACGGGTGGTCGCGAACTTCCGGGCGCGGCCGGCCGACGAGGATCCGGCGGCGTCGCTGAGGGCGGCCATCCTCGACCGCACCTCGCAGCTCGCCGACGACAACGAGACGCTCGAGCTGTGGCGTCGGGCGATGGCGTCCTCGCCGGCGACGCTGCGCCGGGCCACGCTGCTCGGTCGCGAGGACTCCGAGGCGCTGGTCGTGCTGGTGGCCGCGCGGCTCGGCGGCCCAGCGGCATCCGTCGAGCTGCGGGCCGGCGTCCTGGTCCGGACCACGCTCGCCGCGGCGGAGTACGCCTACGAGTGGTGGCTCGGCCACGAGCCGCGCACGTCGTTGCACCGTCTCACCGAACGAGCCCTCGACGTGGTCGCCCCGGGCGGCCGCTGAGCCGCCGGAGCCCGTCGTACCGCGGACGACCGGCTACCGCTTGTGGCCGACGGACTCGGCCCGCGCCTTGAGCGCCTCGGCGTGGCGGGAGAAGCCGTCGGCCACCCGGCGGGGTCCGGCCAGGGCCACCAACGGCCCGGAGAACTCCTCGACGGTCTCGTAGACCGTGGGACCGCCGCGCACCTGGCTGAGCCGCTGGAAACGGGTGCCGCGCACCAGCCCGAGACGGGCCGGCATCCCCTCGTAGACGTAGGCGAGGGTCGCCCGGGTGATCTCGCCGTCCGGGCGCGGCGGATCCACGACCGTGACCCGCTCGGGGGACCGCGTGGTGCGGCCGTTGCGCCAGCGCACGTGCAGCACGATCGGGTCGCCGGGCTTCGGCGGCGTGGGGCACTCGGCGCGGAACAGGAAGGGGTTCCACTCGCCGTACGCGTCGACGTCCATCATCACCGCCCACACCGTCTCGAGAGGGGCGTCGATCGCGACGGTGGCGCCAGGGCGGGCTTCGGGCATGGCCGAAGGTACCGCGGGGAATGCCGCGCGGCGCGGTACGTTGCACACGTCGTGAAGAAGATCGGCTTCCTGTCCTTCGGCCACTGGTCGGACACGCCCCACTCCCAGGTGCGGACTGCCTCCGACGCGCTGGTGCAGTCGATCGACCTCGCGGTCGCAGTGGAGGAGCTCGGCGGCGACGGCGCCTACTTCCGCGTCCACCACTTCGCCCGCCAGCTGGCCTCGCCGTTCCCGCTGCTCGCCGCGATCGGAGCGCGCACGAGCCGGATCGAGATCGGCACCGGGGTGATCGACATGCGCTACGAGAACCCGCTGTACATGCTCGAGGACGCCGGCGCGGCCGACCTGATCGCCGGTGGTCGGCTGCAGCTCGGGATCAGCCGGGGGTCGCCGGAGCAGGTGGTCGATGGGTGGCGCTACTTCGGCTACCAGCCGGCCGAGGGCGAGACCGAGGCCGAGATGGCCCGCAAGCACAGCGAAGTCTTCCTGGAGCTGCTCGGGGGCAAGGGCTTCGCCCAGCCGAACCCGCGCCCGATGTTCGCCAACCCGCCGGGCCTGCTCCGGGTCGAGCCGTTCTCCGAGGGTCTGCGCGACCGGATCTGGTGGGGTGCCGCGTCCGACGCGACCGCGCGCTGGACGGCCGAGCACGGGATGAACCTGATGAGCTCGACGCTCAAGGTCGACGAGACCGGCGAGCCGTTCCACGTGCAGCAGCGCAAGCAGATCGAGGCGTTCCGCGAGGCCTGGCGCGAGGCCAGCCATGAGCGGGAGCCGAGGGTGTCGGTCAGCCGGAGCATCTTCCCGCTCGTCGACGACCGCGACCGGGCCTACTTCGGCCAGGACAGCGAGTCCAACGACCAGCTCGGGCAGATCGACAACTTCCGGGCCATCTTCGGCCGCAGCTACGCGGCCGAGCCCCAGGTGCTGGCCGAGCAGCTCGCCGAGGACGAGGCGATCGCGGCGGCGGACACCCTGCTGCTCACGGTGCCGAACCAGCTAGGAGTCGACTACAACGCGCACGTCGTCGAGAGCGTGCTCACCCACGTCGCGCCGGAGCTGGGCTGGCGCTGACGCCGGTGCGCAGCATCTCGCGCGATCCGGGACCATCGGCCCTGATCCGGGCGGGGCGGGCGGCGTACCTGTGGGGTATGGACCCGCGCACTGACCAGGACGTGCAGCTGCTCCACGAGCTCCGGCGACGACGTGCCGAGCTGCGTGGGTCGATGAGCGCGGTCGAGCGCGCCCTGGCCGCGCCGTCGCCTGCCGGCCCGGTCCGGTGGGCCGAGCGGGTGCTGGCGGCGGTCACCGAGCTGTCCGGGGACCTGCGCGAGCACGTCGCGATCACCGAAGGGCCCGACGGCCTCTATCGGGAGCTGGCGCAGCACGCGCCGCGGCTGGCCGGCCCGGTCGCCGCACTCACCCGTGAGCACACGGAGATCATCGGGCGACTCGAGGCGCTGGTCACGGCGTTGGAGGTCGCCGGCGAGGCCGAGGTCGACGGGGCGCGCGGGATGGGGACCGACCTGCTCGCGGCGCTCATGCGCCACCGCCAGCGCGGTGCCGACCTGGTCTTCGAGGCCTACGACGCCGACCTCGGGGGCGAGACCTGAGGCCGCTCAGCGGTAGTTGACGAACTGCACCGCGAAGTCGAGGTCCTGGCCCTTGACCAGCGCGATCACGGCCTGGAGGTCGTCCCTCTTCTTGCTGGAGACGCGGAGCTCCTCGCCCTGCACCTGGACCTTCACACCTTTGGGGCCCTCGTCGCGGATCAGCTTGGAGACCTTCTTCGCGTTCTCCGAGCTGATCCCCTCCTTCAGGCTCACGGTGATCTTCGACTCGCGGCCGGACTGGCGTGGCTCGGAGGCGTCGAGGATCTTCAGCGACTGCTGCCGCTTGATCAGCTTCTCCTTGAACACGTCGAGCACGGCGCTGGCGCGGTCGTCGGCGTTCGCCGAGATCTCGATCGCCTGCTCGCCGGACCACTTGATCTCGGCGCCGGTGCCCTTGAAGTCGTAGCGCTGGGCGAGCTCGCGAGCCGCCTGGGACAGCGCGTTGTCGACTTCCTGGCGATCGATCTTGCTGACGATGTCGAACGACGAGTCCGCCATGCCCGTGAACCTCCTGAGCCGATTTATCTCCGGTGCCGGTGCTGCGCTATCCTCGGCACCGCTGTTCACCCTAACGGGCGGCAGCAGCGGCAGGTTGCCCGAGCGGCCAATGGGAGCGGACTGTAAATCCGTCGGTGTACACCTACGCAGGTTCGAATCCTGCACCTGCCACAGTCTGATGTCTCAGGAATCGTGTCCCGCCGCCGCGCGGTGGGCACGATCGCGGTGGTCCGGAGAGCGCGGGTCGACCCGTTGGGCAGGATCGCGCCGCCGTCGTCGAACAGAACGACGCCATTGCAGAGCAGGCACCAGCCCTGCTCGGGGTGTGGTGCGACGACGTGGGCGGAGCACGCCGCGGCGGCGTCAGCGGCCGGGCACTCGGGGACGTGTGCGCACATCGCTCCCCTCCTTCGGGCCTGTGTCAGTAGGGGAGGACACGGCCCAGTGGCGTCCGCGTGTCGATCTCGGGCACCGGTCTGGCCGGCTTCGGCTTGATGATCTTCGTCTGGCGCATGGCGTCGCTCAGTCCTGGCCGTCGCCGTCGGGGCCGTGCTTGTCCCGCACCCACGAGCCGTCCGCGGCGAGATGGACGCTGCCGCCCCAGCTCTCGGAGTCCCAGTCGATCATGGTGACCACGTTCCTTCTGTGCTGCGCTTCTTCCTCTCAGAGTCCGCGCGTGTGCCCCCACGGACATCGGTAGGAATACGGATGCAGGTACCTGACCGACGTACGTGGGACGACCGACGACCGGTGACATGACGGGAATTGCGGCTGCGTACCGCGGGTACGGGCGTCAGGTCGCTGGACCGGCGCCTCGGGCCGGCCACGGGCCGGTCACACCGGCGCGCCCGCGTCAGGCTTCGTCGGGCGTCGAATCCTGGCCGCGAACCTGCTTGTCGCCCAGCCACGATCCGTCGGCGGCATAGGTGACCCCGCCGCCCCAGGTCTCGGAGTCCCAGTCGATCATCCCGTCCCCCTTGTGACCGGTGAGACCGGCCGTCACCTCCAGCGTGCGCGCTCGCACCGACAATTGCCGGTAAATCGGGAAGGTGCCCGTCGGCGTGGCGTCAGCGATCCAGCACCGTGCTGACGTCGTCGTCGCCGCCGAACCGGCCGTGGGTCCAGCTGCCCTCGGCGCCGACGAGCCACACGGCAGCGCCGGCTGCGAGCGCGAGCGACAGCGTGAGCGCTGCGACGCGTGGGCTGATGCCGGGCACGCGGTGGCGGCGGAGCGCGAGCCGCACGGCCGGCAGGGTCCGGGCCAGGACGTGCGCGGTCATCGCGGCGAACCACGCCACGAAGACGCCCTTGTGCAGGCCGACCCAGTCGACCGGGATCCCGGTGACCACCGAGCGGTGGCTGCTCTCCTGACCGAGGAGCACCAGGACGACCCCGGAGCCGAGGAGCAGGAGCGTCGTCAGGACCACCAGCGGCCCGAGGGCGCGCAGCAGCAGCGGGGGCGGCCCGGCCTCGCGGTACTCGCGCTGGCCGGAGTAGTAGCGCACGATCCGCCACCCGGTGGTCGCAGTCTTCGCCAGGGCGGGGGGCACCAGGAGGGCGCCGAGGGCCACGTGCCAGGTGATCATCCGGCGCACGTCGAGGAGGGTCACGCCTTCCAGGAAGAACAGCACCAGCAGCACCAGGCCGAGCCAGGCGGTGAGCAAGGCGTTGCCCGCGGGGCCGCCGGTGCGCGGAAGCACGGGATCGGGTCGTTCACGACGGCCGAGCGCGGTGGTCAGGACGTCATGCAGCGGGGTCTCGCGACCGGCCTGGACGGACATGGCGCCGAGGATCCCACCGGTTCCTTCCAGAATTCTTGGAGCCGGCCGCACCCCGACCGGCATGCTGGCCCGCCGACGCGTAGCGCCGGGTCGTCGGGCTCACGCCATCGCGAAGTAGCGCAGCCAGAAGTACACCCAGGTGATCGAGATCGTCACGGCGGTGACCAGCAGGCCGTACCTGGTGAACTTCCAGAACGAGATCGGGTGCCCGTTGCGCGCGGCGATGCCGAGGATCACCACGTTGGCGCTGGCGCCCACGGCCGTGGCGTTGCCGCCCAGGTCGGCACCGAGGGCGAGCGCCCACCAGAGGGCCTTCGCCGCGGGAGCTCCCTGGCCGCCGTGCACCAGGTCGCCGACGATCGGCGCCATGGTGGCGACGAAGGGGATGTTGTCGACGATGCCCGAGAGCGCTGCCGAGCCGAAGATCAGCGCGCTGCCGGCGCCGAGGTAGTTCTGGCCGACTGTGTCGACCAGCCAGTCACCGATGTTGCCGATGACGCCGACCTGGACCAGCGCGCCGACCATCACGAAGAGTCCGCAGAAGAAGACGAGGGTCGCCCACTCCACGTCCTCGAGGTACTTCTGCGGCTCGAGCCGGGACAGTGCCACGAGCGCGCCGGCCCCGAGCAGGGCCACCAGCGAGGGCTCGAGCTTGAAGACGGAGTGACCGACGAAGCCGACCATGACGAGCCCGAGCACGACGCCGCACTGGAGGAGGAGCCGGTGGTCCTCGATCACCTCGCGCTCGTCGAGGCCCATCACATCGGCGACCCGCTCCGGGTCGGAGACGAAGGCGTCGGCGAACATGAAGCGACACATCACGATGAACACCAGCAGCAGCACGACCACGATCGGCGCCAGGTTGATCAGGAAGTCGTTGAAGGTCAGGCCCGACTTGCTCGCGATGATGATGTTGGGCGGGTCGCCGATCAGGGTCGCCGTGCCGCCGATGTTCGAGGCCATCGCCTCGGCCATCAAGAACGGCACCGGGGGGACGCCGAGCCGGTCGCAGACCAGCAGCGTGACCGGCGCGATCAGCAGCACGGTGGTGACGTTGTCGAGCAGCGCGGACGCCACCGCCGTGATCACCACGAGCATCACCATGACCGCGAACGGCCGGCCGCGGGCGCGCTTGGCCGACCAGATCGCGAGGTACTCGAACACCCCGGTCTGCTTGACCACGCTGACGATGATCATCATGCCGAGCAGCAGACCGATGACGTTCCAGTCGACGCCGGTCTCCTCGCTGAAGAACGCGGTGTGGGCGTCGACGACGCCCAGCACGACCATCGCGGCGGCGCCCCACAGGGCGGCTGCCACCCGGTGGATCCGCTCGGTGGCGATCAGCACGTACGCCGCGACGAAGGCGGCGATCACGAGAGTGGTCGTCAACGGGCGGTCCCCGCAAGCAGTTGGGCGAGCAGCACGCTGATCGTGACCGCGCCGAGGAGCTCGCCGTCGTCGACGACGGCGATGATCGGGCTGCGCAGGCCGGCCATCTGGGCGCACAGCTCGATCGCGGTCGCGTCCGGCGCGGCGACCGGGAGCTTCACCCGGTCGTTCGACTTCGGGAGCATGTCGCGCACCGTCTGCCCGACCAGCTTGTCGCACAGTGCGTCCGCCGACTTCTCGTCGTAGGCGCGCGCGAGGGCCGGGTCGTCCTGAACGTAGGGGGGCACGACGAAGCGCAGCACCTGCGAGCCGGGCAGCACGGTGTGCGGTCGGCCGTCGTCGTCGAGCACGATCAGCCCGGGCAGTCGGTGCTCGGCCAACGTCCGGGCCGCCTCGAGCGCGTCGGAGTCGAGCGTGACCGTCGGGAACGGGCGGACCAGTTCGCGTGCCAGCATGAGCGCCTCCTGGGTCGCGGGAGTCTCAGGGTAGCGACGCCGTGGTGCAGGGGGAGCGTCGGATGGGTGCTCGTGGCCGAAGGTCTTCCGGCACTGACGACGGGCCGGAAGGCCCTGCGTCTGGTGCCGTCGCTCGCGGGACGCTCGAAGGAGAGCGACGACGACGCTCGGGGGTGTGGTCGACCGTGGAGAGGGGTACCCCCATGACGAACCGCTTCTGCCCCGAGTGCGGGAAGCCGGTGAACCCGGATGCGCACTTCTGCACCGAGTGCGGTCATGTGCTGGGCGGCGCGGTGGCAGCCAACGAGGCGCCACCTCCGGGGACGCCGCTCACCGGGACGCCGCCCCCCGTGCCGCCCCCGTGCCGCCACTGCCCCCCGCAGAAGACCGGCGTCGGCGCGGACTGATCGCCGTGATCGTCGTCCTCGTCCTGGCGCTCGTCGCCGGGGGGATCACCGCCAGCGGTGCTGCTCACCGGTGACGACAAGTTGACCGACGCGACCGCCGAGCGCAGCGACGTTGTCGTGCTCGAGCCGACCGCCCTGGAGGTCCCCGACCCGTTCACCGATTCGGTCGCCGTGGCCGAACAACCGATCCTGACCGATCCGACCGTGTCCGCGGACGCCAGCACGCCGCCGGAGACGGCGACGGGCGCGGGCGGCGGGGTGGTGCTCGGTTCGGCCCCCGGTCTGTACGGCGGGACGCAGGACCAGCAGTCCTGCGACCCGGCTCGTCTGGTGGCGTTCCTGGAGGACGACCCTGCCAAGGCCCAGGCCTGGGCCAGAGGTCCAGGGGATCGACGTCGCCGACATCCGCGACGTACGTCGCCGGGCTGACGCCCGTGGTGCTGCGCCGGGACACGCGCGTGGTCAACCACGGCTACCAGGACGGCAATGCGAACGCCTACCCGGCCGTGCTCCAGGCCGGGACCGCGGTCCTGGTCGACGAGTTCGGTGTGCCACGGGCCAAGTGCAGCTGCGGCAACCCGCTGGCGCCGGCGCGGCCGGTGACCACGGCCACGCGCTACCAGGGCCGGAAGTGGGCGGGGTTCACGCCCGACGGCGTCGTCGTGGTGAAGGTCGACGTCAAGATCACAGTGATCATCCTGGTCGGCCCGGATCGGTGCCCCGTTCGGTCGCCCGGTCGGCACGACCGGGACCGACGACACGGACGCCACCGGCGTACCCTCCGACGGGACGACCAGCGAGCCCTCCGACGGGACGACCACCGGGCCCTCGGAAGGGACCGACCGCTCCGAAGCTCGGTGAGATCGCAAGCCTCGCCGGGGTGTCAAACGGGCCCACCGCCCCTCGGTGCTCACCCTGCCGGCGGCCCGGATCACCGCGATCCAGACCTACCACTGGAACAACGCGCACGGCGCCGCCCCGGGGACGATCGCGCTACGAGGCGAGGACGGCACCGTCTACGGGCCGTTCCGCACCGACCGGTTCCCCCGGCCAGGGCGGGGTGCCCGATGCCTACTGGACCGCGATCACGAACGTGCGGATTCCCGCTGGGTCCTACATCGTGGTCGACTCGAGCCCGGGCACCTGGGCGTGGGCCGGCGGACACCGGCGGGCAGCGGCATGGTCGCCGTCTGGGGCGTTGCCGAAGGCGGGAACGGCCCCGCCGGCGGCCACTGACCGCCGCGCGGAGGCGAAGAAGGCGATCACCTCGAGGTACTGCGGTGGCTTCTCCCAGTACGTCACCTCGGTGCGAGCCCGGAAGACCGGTACCGAGTTGTACCGGGTGGAGGTGCACATCGTCCTCGACTCGGGTGAGTGGACGGCGAAGTTCGACGTCGACTTCGCCACCGAGTTCGGGCCTGAGATCCGTCCGATCAACGACGAGTCCGCCGACCTGCTGTGCGGCTGAGTGAAGGATGTGAGTGCGATGAGGCGGAGGTGCTCGACCGTGATCGCGGTACTGGCCGCCCTGCTGGGCCTTGTCGTCGTGAGCGGCTGCGGGGGCGACACGTCGACACCCGGGAAGTCCGGCGACGGCTCGAAGCCACCCTCAGAGGTCGCCATGCTCTACGTGAACGGATTCCGCGGCGACGTGGCCGGCGTCAAGGTCTACAACCCGAACTCGTCGCTGACCGAGGACTACCTCCAGACCCTCGGGAAGCAGGCCGCCGAGGGATTCGCGCAAGGGCTCGGCGTCACCTTCACCCAGGAGCAGCTGGCCGCGATCGGCAAGGCGTACACCGATGCGCTCACCCGGATCGAGGCCAAGGTCGGTGACGAACAGGTCGACGGTGACCGGGCGACGGTGACCTTCGAGATCCGCGGTCTGGACATGGCCGGGGCGCTGAAGGAGCGTGTCGACACCATGCCGACGCCGCCGAAGGGGAGCGAGGCCACGGCCTACTCGGCACTCCTCGTCGACAGCCTCGGTGGCGCTGCTCTGGTCGCCGAACCGGACAGTTACTCGATGACCCTCAATCGCAGCGGCAACGGCACCTGGTCGCCCGATGCTGTCTCAGGCTCCGGCCTGGTCCGGGCGCTGGTCCGCTGGAGCTGACAACGGGCAACGCAAGCAGGGCAGGTCTCGGGCCGGACTACGCTGCGGTCATGGACCTCAGCCGGCGGGGCGTCGCCAGGGCCGTCGTACGGCGTGTCAACAGCTTCGGCGCGACGCCGATCAGCTCGCGCAGCCTGGTCGGGCGCGCCACCCGGATCGGCGACCGCGACGGCTCCGCCGCCCTGCGGGCCGCCGTCGGCGGGAAGGTCGTCCTGGTCACGGGGGCGTCGTCCGGCATCGGTCGCGCCGCCGCGGTCCGGCTCGCGGCGGCCGGGGCGACGGTGCTGCTCGTCGCCCGCAGCGAGGACCTGCTCGCCCAGGTGGCCGAGGAGATCGCCCTGAGCTCGGCCGAGTCCGGTGGCACGTCGTACTCCTACCGCTGCGACCTCGCCGACCTCGAGCAGGTCGACGCGCTGGTCACCAAGGTGCTGGACCGGCACGACCACGTGGACGTGTTGGTGAACAACGCCGGCATGTCGATCCGGCGCAAGGTGCGCCACTCCGTCGACAGGTTCCACGACTTCGAGCGCCCGATGCAGCTGAACTACTTCGCCGCGGTGCGGCTGACGATGGGGCTGCTGCCGACGATGGTCGAGCGGGAGTCCGGGCAGGTCGTGAACATCTCGAGCTGGGCGGCGCTGCTCCGACCGGCCCGGTTCTCGGGGTACGCCGCGTCGAAGGCCGCCCTCGAGGCCTGGTCGGACTCCGTGCAGGGGGAGGTGCTCGACGACGGCGTGGTGTTCACCAACGTGCACATGCCGCTGGTGCGGACGCCGATGATCGCGCCGACGAAGCTCTACCGCCGGATGCCGGCGCTCACCGTCGACCAGGCCGCCAGCGTCGTCTGCGACGCGGTCGTCAGCCGGTCCCGGCGGGTGACCCCGCTGGTCGCGGGGATGGCGTCCTGGGCGGAGTCGATCAGCCCGGGCCTGGGCGACTTCCTCCGCAAGAACGCCATCTGACCCGGACACCGACGAGCCGCCGCTCGACTGGTTCGACCGGGCGAGTCGACGACGGGCGTTACCGTTCATCCGTGGCGGTGGACGTGTTCGGTGACATGCCCGACGGGCGACCGGTCCACCGGATCGTCCTCGGTGAGCGTCCCGGGCCGGTGCTCACCTGCTCGACCTCGGCGCCACCGTGCAGGCCCTCGAGATCGCCGGCGGCGACGGCGTCCGCCGCAACGTGGTGCTGGGCCAGGCGACGCCCGCGGACCACCTGGCTTCGAACTACTACCTCGGGTCCACGGTCGGCCGCTACGCGAACCGGATCGCTCGGGGTCGGTTCGACCTCGACGGCGTCGAGCGTGCAGGTCGGCACCAACGATCGGGGCAACCACCTGCACGGCGGCCCCGACGGTTTCGACCGGCGGCTGTGGGAGCTGGTCGACCACTCGCGAGCCACGCGCGCCTGGCGCTCGAGAGTCCGGACGGCGACCAGGGCTTCCCCGGGACTCTCGGCGTCACGGCCCGCTTCGACGTCGCGGACGACACCGTCGGCGTCCGGCTCGACGCGACCACCGACGCGACCACGGTGGTGAACCTCACCAACCACGCCTACTTCAACCTCGACGGCCCGGGGGCGGCACGATCGACGACCACGAGCTCGCCGTGCTCGCCGACGCCTACACGCCGGTCGACGACAGCGGCATCCCGCTCGACGGCCACGTCGACGTCGCCGGCACCGCGTTCGACTTCCGCGCGCCGCGCCCGATCGGTCCGGCCGTCCGCGTCCGGCGACGAGCAGGTCGTCGCCGCGCACGGTATCGACCACAACTTCGTGCTCGCGCGGCTCGGGCCTGCGGCTCGCCGCGGAGCTGTCGTCGAGGCGCACCGGGTCGGCGCTTCAGCTGCGGACCGACCAGCCGGGGCTGCAGGTGTTCACCGCCAACCTCCTCGACGGCACCCTGCCGGCGGCCGACGGTCGCCGCTACCGACAGGGCGACGGCATCGCCCTGGAGCCCCAGCTGTTCCCGGACTCCCCGAACCGGCCCGGACTTCCCGTCGGCCGTCCTGCGGCCCGGCGAGCGGTACGGTTCGACGCTGGAGTGGCGGTTCGGCCGCCGAGACCCGGAGGGACAGGCAGGCTGATGGCACCAGGACTGGACCAACGACCCCTCGGGAGGACCGGCCGCACCGCCTCGGTCGTCGGGCTCGGCACCTGGCAGCTCGGCGCCGACTGGGGCGACGTCAGCGAGTCGGCCGCCCGCGAGGTGCTGGAGGCCTCGCTCGCCGAGGGCGTGACGTTCTTCGACACCGCCGACGTGTACGGCGACGGGCGCAGCGAGCGCATCGTCGGCGCGCTTCCTCGCCGACCACGGCGACGAGCGGCGTGTTCGTGGCGACGAAGATGGGCCGCCGGGCGGACGCAGGTCCCGGAGAGCTACGTCGCCGGAGAACTTCCGCGCCTGGATCGACCGCTCGCGCGCGAACCTCGGCGTCGACACGCTCGACGCTCGTCCAGCTGCACTGCCCGCCCGTCGGCGGTGATCGCCTCCGACGCCGTCTTCGACGCGCTGGACGCGCTGGTCGAGAGCGGCGCCGTCGCGGCGTACGGCGTCAGCGTCGAGACCGTGCGCGCAGGCGCTGGACGCGATCGCCCGGCCCGCACCGTGACCTCGATCCAGATCATCCTGAACGCCTTCCGGCTCAAGCCGCTGGACCAGGTGCTCCCGGCTGCTGCCGGAGCCGGCGTCGCGATCATCGCCCGGGTGCCGCTGGCCTCGGGGCTGCTCTCGGGCCGGTACGACGCCCACACCACCTTCGCGCCCGACGACCACCGCAGCTACAACCGGGACGGCAGCGCCTTCGACGTGGGCGAGACCTTCTCCGGCGTCGACTTCGAGACCGGCGTGGTGGCGGCCGCAGGAGTTCAGCGCGCTCGTGCACCGAGCACGCTCCCCGGTGCCACCCCGGCCCAGGCCGCGATCGCCTGGGTGGCCCAGCAGCCAGGCGTCACCACGGTGATCCCGGGGGCCCGCAACGCCGAGCCAGGCCCGGTCGCAACGCCCGGGCGGGTGCGGTCGGTCCGTTGCCCGCCGAGGTGCTCGACGGCGTGCGGGCGATCTACGACCGGCACTTCCGGGCGACCGTGCACGGGCGCTGGTAGCTACCAGCCACGCTCGCGTTGCGCGGTGACCTCGTCGCGGAAGTCGTCGTAGGTGCGCCGCAGTGCCGCTCCGGGCCAGTCGGCCGGGAGCAGCTCGCCGCGGGAGCAGCGGGTCGTGGGTCAGGTGGCGCACGATCGTCGCGACGGCGGTGAACCGGTCGTGCGGCGTCAGGGCGTTCTCGGCGTGGACGAGCAGATCGTGCCCGACGACGGCCCAGCGTTGCGGCTGGAACAGCCGGTGCGCGAGCTCTGCGGTGCTCCGGTCGGGGTGGGCGCGCATCAGCTCGAGGTCGCCGGCGATGTCGTCGAGCCGGGCTGCCAGGCCAGGTTGTCGGGGCGCATCCACACGCCCTTCGCGGAGCTCGCCGAAGTGCGCCGCGAGCATCGAGCGGCGCAGGTTCAGCCGGCTCGCGGGGTCCTTGCCGATCGAGACGACCGCGGCGACGCGCCAGTTGCCGTTCCACGGGCTGGCCGGCACCTGCATCGACTCGTCCTGACGCCGCTGACGCTGCACCAGCCGGTCGGAGAGCGTGTAGGTGCCGTCGGAGCGTTGCAGGTCGCCGGACCCGACCATCCTGGTCAGGGCGGCCCGGACGGCGGAGTCGTTGATGTCGACGTACCGGCCGAAGGCGACCAGCTCACCGACGGTGGCCGACGGGGGGTGCACGCCGAGCAGGAGGCTGAGGATCGCCGAGCGCGCGGTCAACGGGCGCAACCGGACCGCGGTGCGATTGGCCTCGCTCACGTCGGCATCATCCCGCATCGGAGCGGGGTCAAGGACGCGAGGTGCGCGGGTCGTTCGACCGGGGGAACCCGCAGTTGACGTCGATCGAACATGTGTTCGATCATGGGTGGATGGTTCCCGGACTCGCTCTCGCCGCAGGTGCACGGCACGGCCGCCACCGTGCAGCAGCTGCGAGAGCGGATCCGGGGATGCAGGACGGCGTCCCGCGCAGTGCCGATCGCGACGCATCCGGCGCTCGCCGACCTGGTGCAGCTGCGCACCGGCGGCAGCTACGCAGGTCGACAGCGCCAGCCTGCGATGGCGCTGATCGCGGGTGCCGTCCCAGGCGGGAGCCTGGTCGGCGGTGGTCGGGGCCGGCGACTTCGGCGCCGAGGCGGCCGCCGGAGCTGGGCGTCGACCTGACGCCGCACCGTGCTGGTCCCCGACCCGGGTGAGCTCTGGCTCGAGGTCGCCGCGGCGCTGGTCGACGTCGTGACCGTGGTGGTGCTGCGCCCGCCCGCCTCGGTCGGCGAACGCGTGGCCGGCCGCATCGCCGCCCGGCTGCGCAAGCGTTCGTCGGCGCTGGTGTCCTGGGGGCCGTGGCCGGGGGCCGAGGTCGCCGCTCTCGCTCGAGTGCGCTCGTCCTGGTCGGGGGCTGGCCGCGGGCACGGCAGGCTGCGCAGTCGCCGGGTCGTGGTCGACGTACGCCGGGGGACGGCGCCGCCACGTCGCGCCGAGCTGCTGGCTGCCCGGCCGGGGCGAGCCGATCAGCAGGGTCACTGCGGCCGACGCGACGCAGGGCCGGTCCGGGCTCCGACGAGGCGCTGGCATGAGCCGGGTCCTGGTCGTGTGGTGCCCGGACTGGCCGGTGGTCGCCGCGCTGGGCGAGACCGAGCGCCCGCGCCCGGTCCCGTGCCCCGACGGTCCGCGTGCCCGCCGCCGTGCTCACCCGCAGCGCGGTCGTCGCCTGCAACGCCGCCGGCGCGCGCCGAGGGAGTCCGCCGCGGGATGCGCCGCCGCGACGCCCAGGCGCGCTGCCCCGAGCTGGTGCTGCTCGCCGGACAACCCCGACCGCGACGCGCGGGCGTTCGAGCCGGTGCTCGCCGCGGTCGAGGCGCTGCGTCCCGGGGTCGCGCCGCTGCGTCCCGGGCTGCTCGCGATCCGGGCGCCCGGGCGGTTCTACGGCGGCGAGGAGCACGCCGCCGCGGTGATCGCCGAGCGCGCTCGTCGAGACCGGGCGTCTGGGACTGCCGCATCGGCGTCGCCGACGACCTGTTCTCCGCCGAGCAGGCGGCCCGGCTGGCCGAGGTGCAGGGCTGGCGGATCGTGCCCGAGGGCGGCTCGGCGCGCCTTCCTGCGCGACCTCCCGGTCGAGGTGCTCGAGACCGACGCCGAGGGACGCTCTGGTCGGCCTGCTCCAGCGGCTCGGCCTGCGGCACGCTCGGCGACCTCGCTGCGCTGCCCGCCCGTGACGTGCTCACCCGCTTCGGCGCTACGGCGCCAAGGTGCACCGGCTCGCCCGCGGTGTCGACCCGGTCGAGCCGGCCACCCGCACCCCGCCGCCCGACCTGGTCCGCGAGGTGGCCTTCGAGCCGCCGCTGGCCTCGGTCGAGGCGGTCTGCTTCAGCGTGCGGCGCACCGCCGAGGGCTTCGTCGCCGCGCTCGGCGACCGCGGCGCTGGTGGGCACCGCGGTCCGGGTCGAGGCCGAGGGTGACGACGCGCGCCGATCGCTGCTCTCCGCACGCACCTGGGTGCACTCGCGCTGGTTCGCCGTCGCCGACCTCGTCGACCGGGTGCACTGGCAGCTGCAGGCGACTCGCCCGACGGGCGGTGACGGTCGGCGCGCCGGTCGCGCTGGTGCGCTTCGTGCCCGAGACCGTCGAGCCGGCGGCCGCGCATGCCGACGGGCTGTGGGGCGGCGACGACGACGACCGGGTCGACCGCGGCGTCGCCCGGGTCCAGGCGATGCTCGGGCTACGACGCCGTCCTGGTCCCGGTGCTCCAGGGCGGTCGCTCGCCCGGCCGACCGGCAGGCGCGGTGCCGTGGGGCGAGCGGCGCCACCGGCGCTGCGCCCGCTCGACCGGCCGTGGCCCGGGCAGGTGCCCGCAGCCGCGCCCCGACCCGGGTCTTCGCCGAGCCCTGGGCGACCGCCGGTCGTCGGCGCCGGTGGGCAGCCGGTGCATGGTCACCGACCGCGGTGCGGTGAGCTGCGAGCCCGCCAGGTTCCGGTGCGCGCGTCCCGGGAGGCGGCAGCCCGGGCTGGCAGCCGGTCGAGGCCTGGGCGGGCCCCTGGCCGGTCGACGAGCAGTGGTGGGAGGCGGCGTGCCACGCGCGACCCCGTCGCCCGCTTCCAGGTCGTCGGGGTCGACGGCCGGGCCTGGCTGATGCGTCTGCGAGCGGCGGACCGGCTGGTGGGTCGAGGCGGGCTATGAGTGAGGGCCCGAGCAGGCGGACTGATGGGCTGGAGCAACCCACCGATGCTCGTGGAGGGAGCTGGAGCGTCGGCTCTCCGCGCGGCCGCAGTCCCGGCGCGCCCCGCGACGACGGCCCGGTCACGCGCAGGCGCAAGCCCTACCGGCCCGAGGACGGAGGTCGCGGCCACCAGAGCGGCCGGTGGTGCCGTACGCCGAGCTGCACTGCCACAGCAACTTCAGCTTCCTCGACGGCGCCAGCGGCGCCCGACCGGCTGGTCGAGGAGGCGGTGCGGCTGGGGCTGCACGGCCTGGCGCTCACCGACCACGACGGCTTCGCGGGGCGCCGCTGTTCGCCGAGGTCGCCCAGAAGTACGCCGCGACGGGCGTCTGCGCCGAGACGATCTTCGGCGCCGAGCTGTCGCTCGGGCTGAGCGCGCCGCAGAACGGCGTACCCGACCCCGAGGGCAGCCACCTGCTGGTGCTCGCCGACGGGGTCGAGGGCTACCACCGGCTGGCCGCGGCGATGACCGACGCCCAGCTGCGCGGTGACGAGAAGGGCCGCCCGGTCTACGACCTCGAGGAGCTCGCCGCGCGCGGGCGCGGCCACTGGCTGGTGCTCACCGGCTGCCGCAAGGGCCTGGTGCGCGCCGCGCTGGCCGCGCGACGGCGCCGAGGCGGCGGCCGACGAGCTCGACCGGCTGACCGCGCTGTTCGGCCACGACCGGGTCGTCGTCGAGCTGGTCGACCACGGGCACCCGCTCGACCGACGAGGTCAACGACGCGCTCGCCGGCCTGGCCGGCGGTGCACGGCCTCCCCGTCGTGGCCACCAACAACGTGCACTACGCGACGCCCGCCGACGCACCGCCTGGCCGCGGCGATGGCCGCCGTGCGCGCGCGGCGGAGCCTGGCCGAGATGGACGGCTGGCTGCCGACCTGTCGGGCGCCGCCTGCCTGCGCAGCGGCGCCGAGATGGCCGCAGCGCTTCGCCGGCCACCCCGGCGCGGTCGCGCGCAGCGTCGAGCTCGCCGACCAGCTCGCCTTCGACCTGCACAAGGCCTCGCCGCGGCTGCCCAAGCACGGCATCCCCGAGGGCCACACCGCCGATGAGCTGGCTGCGGGTGCTGGTCGACGCGGGCTTCGAGACGCTACTCCGCGGCCGCCGCACGAGCGCGAGGCCCGCGAGCGGATCGAGCACGAGCTGCGGGTGATCGAGGAGAAGGACTTCGCCGGCTACTTCGTCGATCGTCCACGACATCGTCGCCTTCGCCCGCAGCCGGGGGATCCTCTGCCAGGGCCGCGGCTCGGCGGCGAGCTCGGCGGTCTGCTACGCCCTGGGCATCACCGCGATCGACGCGGTCTCCTACCGCCTGCCCTTCGAGCGGTTCATCTCCGCGCACCGCGACGAGGAGCCCGACATCGACGTCGACTTCGACTCCGACCGCCGCGAGGAGGTGATCCAGTGGGTCTACGACACGCTACGGCCGGCACAACGCCGCCCAGGTCGCCAACGTGATCAGCTACCGGCCGAAGATGGCGGTCCGCGACGCCGCCAAGGCGCTCGGGCACTCGCCGGGCCAGCAGGACGCCTGGTCCAAGCAGATCGACGGCTGGACCGTCGGTCGTCGGCGACCAGGGCGACGCCGGCGCGCACGCGATCCCGGCGCCCGTGGTCGAGCTCTGGCCGACCAGCTGATCGGGGCGCCGCGCCACCTGGGCATCCACTCCGGCGGGATGGTCCTCACCGAGCGGCCGATCGGCGAGGTCTGCCCGATCGAGCGGGCCCGGATGGACAGGCGCACGTCCTGCAGTGGGACAAGGACGCCTGCGAGTGCGATGGGCCTGGTCAAGTTCGACCTGCTCGGCCTCGGCATGCTCGGCGCGCTCGACCACATGATGGTGCTGGTCGGCCGACGCAGCTCGGCGAGCAGCTGGACGCTGGCAGACGATGCCCAAGGAGGAGCCCGGCGTCTACGACATGCTCTGCCGGGCCGACTCGGTCGGCGTCTTCCAGGTCGAGAGCCGCGCCCAGATCGGCACCCTGCCGCGGCTGCGCCCGCGCGCTTCTACGACCTGGCGATCGAGATCGCGCTGATCCGGCCCGGCCCGATCCAGGGCGGCGCGGTGCACCCCTACATCCGCCGGGCCACCGGTCGTGAGCCGGTGACCTACGCCCACCCCGACCTCGAGCCGGTGCTGCGAGCGCACGCTGCGGCGTACCCCTCTTCCAGGAGCAGCTGATGGAGATGGCGGTCGCGCTCGGCGACTGCTCCCGCGACGACGCCGACCTGCTGCGCCGGGCGATGGGCTCCAAGCGCGGCGTGGAGCGGATCGAGTCGATCAAGCAGAACCTGTACGCCGGCATGGAGCGCCGCGGCCTGGTCGGCGACGAGGCCGACCAGATCTACGTGCAGATCCTGTCCTTCGCCAACTTCGGCTTCGCCGAGTGCCATGCGCTGAGCTTCGCGCTGCTCGTCTACGCCAGCTCGTGGTTCAAGCTGCACTACCCGGCGGCGTTCCTGGCCGGGCTGCTGCGCACGCCAGCCGATGGGCTTCTACTCCCCGCAGTCGCTGGTCCAGGACGCCCGCCGGCACGGCGTCGAGCGTGCGCCGCCCGGACCTCTGCGCTCCGGGCGCGCGCCGGCCTCGAGCCGCTCGGAGGGCGCCGGCACTCCGCTGGAGCGACCGGGCTCGCGACTGCCTGCCTGGCAGTCGCACCACGAGCGCGACCGAGTACGACGCCGACGCGCCCGACCCGACCGCGACCCACCGCCGCGACGGCCGCCACGCCGTCCGGCTCGGCCTGGACTCGTCCGCGGCATCGGCGCTCGACGTGGCCGAGCGGATCGTCGCCGCCCGCGACGAGCGCGCCGTTCGCCGACATGCCCGACCTCTCGCGTCGCGCCGGCCTCGACCCCGGCCAGCTCGAGGCGCTCGCCACCGCGGGCGCGTTCGACGCCTGGGGCTCGGACCGCCGCGAGGCGCTGTGGAGCGCCGGCTTCGCCGAGCGCGCCGACCAGCTCGCCGGCTCCGCGCGCGGCCGCGGCGCGCGCCGCACGCTGCCCGGCATCGACCGACGGTCGAGCACACCCTCGCCGACCTGTGGGCGACCCGGCGTCTCGCCCGAGGGTCACCCGCGTCGAGCACCTCCGCGCCGAGCTGGCCCAGGCCGGCATCCGGTCGGTCGGCGACCTCCCGCCGGCGAGCCCGACCGCCGCGTCCACGTCGCCGGCCTGGTCACCCACCGCCAGCGCCCCGGCACCGCCGGCGGGCGTCACCTTCCTCAACCTCGAGGACGAGACCGGCATGCTCAACGTGGTCTGCTCCGAGGGCGTGTGGCGCCGCTACCGCCAGGCCGCCCGCAACGCCGTCGCCATCGTGATCCGCGGCATCCTCGAGCGCCAGGACGGCGTCACCAACCTGGTCGCCGACAAGATCAGCTCCCTGGCCAGCATCAACCCCGACGCCGAGCGGGCCCTGAAGGACCGCCACCAGGCCCGCAACTTCCACTAGCCGGATCCGGGCTGCTCCCCGAACAGAGCATCTACTTCCCGAATGGAATTTCGTTCGGGAAGCGCCAGTTTCACAACCTAGGTTGTGAAACCGCTGCCCCGCCCAGCTCGGCCAGGACGGCGCGCGCGGCGTCCTCGCCCGAGCGCACGGCTCCCTCCATGTAGCCGTTCCACACCGGGGAGCACTCCGCGCCGGCCCAGTGGATCCGGCCGATCGGTTCGCGCAGCGCCGGCCCGTACGTCGTCCAGACGCCGGGTGTGAAGTGCGCCCCGTAGCAGCCGCGGGTGAGCTCCTCGGCCATCCAGTCGCGCTCGACGTACTCGCGCGCCTCGAGCGCCTTCGGCCCGAAGTAGCGCGCGAAGCAACCCAGTACGGCGTCGCGGCGTTCGTCGACCGAGCGCCTCGCCCAGGCGCGGGCCTCGGCGCCCTCGAGGAAACCCATCAGCACGCCCGGGGCGCCGCCCGGAGGCGAGTTGTCGAAGGTGACCTTGACCGGCCCGCGGTCCGAGGCGGCCTGGCCGTTGAGCCCGTCGGCCCGCCAGAACGGCTCGTCGTAGGCGGCGTACACCTTCATCACCGAGCCGGCCGGCAGTCGCTGGGTGAGCTGGTCGCGCCAGGACGGCAGGGCGGGGAGTAGTCGAGTCGGCCGGCCAGTGTCGGGGGGAGCGTGAGGATCACATGGCTCCCCCGCGCCGGTCGGGCACCTCGTCGGAGCGACCCGGACCCCCTCGTCGTCCTGCTCGATCCCCGTGACCACGGTCCCGAGCCGCACCCGGTTGCCGAGAGCGGCCGCCATGGCCTCGGCGATCCGGATCGAGCCGCCGACGATCCGGTCCTGCTGGGCGCCGCGGTCGACGCTGATCAGCGTCTCGAAGTCGGTGCCGGAGTGGCAGTAGAACAGCGCGTGCAGCAGCGAGACGTCGCTGGTCTCGGCGGCGAACACCGCTTCGCAGGCGATCCGGAAGTACGTGCGCCCGGTCGGCGTGCGCAGGTTGCGGCGGACCCAGGACTCGAAGGTCTGCCCGTCGAGCACCTCTGCATCCGGCGACGCCCACGGCTCGGTCAGGCTGACCTTGTTCGCCAGCCGGGTGAATCGCGCGAGGCCCTGGCCCAGGTCGACGAGCGCGAATGGCCCGAGCCGCGGCAGGGCGCCGCGGTGAGGCGCCATCCGGCTCTGCTTCCCGAACAGGTCGAGCAGCAGCTTGCCCTCGTCGTTGTGGGTCCGGAACCACTCCAGGCCGAGCTCCTCGACGAGCTCATACATCCGGTTCTGGGTCGGCCCGATCCACTGGCCGCCGAGCTCGATCGGGGTGCCGTCGGCGAGGTGCCCGCCCTCGGTGCGACCGCCGACGCGGTCGCGCCCCTCCAAGACGACGACGTCCTGCCCGGCGGCGACCAGTGCGCGGGCGGCGGCCAGGCCGGCAAGGCCGGCGCCCACCACGACCACGGTCATGCGGCCGCCTCCCGCGATCCCGGCCGCGCGGTCGAGACCGCGCCACTGCCGGCGCAGCCATGCCGGCCGGCGATCGGGCAGGTCCGCGGCGACCAGGTCGGCCAGCCACCGCTCCTCGAGCGCGTCCGCAGCGGCGAACGCCTCCGCACTGTCCGGGAGTTCGGCGAGCCAGCCCGCCTCGACCCGGTCGCGCTCCGTGCCGAAGCGCGCGAGCGAGGCCGGGTGGTCACGCAGCACGAGCCGGTGCAGCCGCTCGTGGCGCCACCACCGGTAGGCCGGGTCGCGGTGGTTGTCCGGCATCAGCGCCGGGTCGACCGCCAGGGGCGTCTCGACGAAGACCGGCTTGAAGATCGAGGTGCACGGCGCCGAGGTCGCGGTGACCCAGTGGACCGGCCGCTCGCGCAGGTCGGCGACCCAGGACGCGGTCGACTGCGTGCTGGTGACCAGGCCGCCGGCGTGGGCGCACGGGGCGGAGAGCGCCCCGTTGACCGTCGACCAGTGCGGACCGGTGGCCCGGCCGTGGTCGCGCAGCGCCGCCATCAGGTCGGCCGGCCCGAGGGCCGCGTCGGCGGCAGCCTGGGTGCGTGCGCGTCGTACGCCGCACGCTGCGACCCAGCCACGCACCCGGTCGGCGTGGACCCGGGCGAAGGGCTCGATGCTCAAGCCGTTGCTGATGGACCGACCCCGACCGGTGACGTGCTCGGTCGCCCACTGACGTCCCGCGGTCTCGAGCACGATCGCGCGGTGAGCGGTCGACGATCAGGAAGGAGTTGTCGTAGGTGAAGCGCGGGTGCTCGTGGCTGCACGAACCGCCTTGTCCGTGCCGTTCGAGGAGGTCGACGATCGTCACGACGGCGTCCTCGGCGCTGGTCGCGCGCTCGAGCGCGAGTCGCACCAGGTCCATGCCCAGGAGTGCGCCGTCGCCCGTGGCGGAAGTGCGGTCGCCGGTGCGCCGGGTGAAGACCGCTTCGTTGCCGATCACCACTCCGTGCTCGTTCGCGCCCATCTCGGCGCCCCACATCCACCACGGCCGGCTGAGGACCACCGCGTGGGTGTGCGGCACCTGGTCGATCTCGGTCCAGGTGCAGCCGACCCGAGCGCCGACGGGGTGGTCGGTCGCGGCGTACCAGCGGAGCACCTGCGCCTCGTTGGCGTCCCGGTCACTGTTCTTGGCGAACAGCGGACCGTCGTCGGTCAGGCTGACCATGGTGTCGCACATGCCAGCACGCTAGTGCCACGGCGCGGCGATCGCCCGGGTCGATGGTCCCGACGGGGGAAGGCTCAGTCGCCGCCGCCCTCGTGGCTCTCGTGGTGCTCGCCTGCCGCCGGCTGCTGGACGATCGGGGCCGGCTGCTGGGGCTGGCCGGCGGGTGCCTGGGCCGCGCTCTCCTCGGACGAGGGGCCGAGCGGCAGCTGGCTCGCGACGAACCCGCCGATGCTCATGCCGAGCCCGAGTACCACCGCACCGGCGACGACTCCCAGCCGTCCGCGCGCCGGAGGCCGGTACGGGACTCCGTCGGGCGTCAGGGGCACGGAGCCCTCGAACGGGTCGGAGACGGGGTAGACGTGCTCGTTCATGCCCCCAGCATGGCGCGCCACTCTTGAAGGATTCTTGGTGATTCGGGCGTCGTCGGCTCAGGACACCAGTGGCGCGAGGTAGCGCTCGGCGTACGCCCGGACGGCCGTCGGGTCGGTCATGTCGACGGCCCCGTGCGGGTTGAGCATGTAGGTGTAGGCGATGCGCAGCATCAGCTCGGCGACGACGTGCAGCTCGTCGTCGGGCATCGTCGCGCCGCTGCGCCGGAGGGTCTCGGCGACCCGGTGCGCCGAGCCGAGCACGACGCTGGTCTGCGCGCTCCCGCCGATGCCGGTGATGATCTCCGGCTCGGTCTCGACCAGTCGCGCGAGCAACGGGATCTCACGCGTCAGCGCGATGCCGGCGGTGAAGCACTCGACGATCGCCTGCCGCGGCGGCAGCCCGGACGCGAGTGCGTCGAGCTGGCTGAAGAACTCGTCGATCTCCCGGTCGATCACCGCATGGAGCAGCGCCTCCTTGGTCGGGTAGGCGCGGTAGAGCGTGCTCCGGCTGACGCCGGCGGCCCGGGCGACGTCCTCGACGTTGGCGCGACGGGCGCCGTACTGCTCGAAGACGTGCTGCGCGGCGTCGAGGATCTGGGCCGTCACGAGAGCCGCTCCAGGTGCACCGGGAGCCGGTCGCGCGGGAACGGGAGCGCGGCCAGGTCGAGGGGCCACTCGTAGTCGGCCGGCACCGACCAGCGGTAGCTGCGCAGCAGCTCGTGGAAGATCGCCCGCACCTGCATGCCGGCGAAGTGCATCCCGATGCACTTGTGCACCCCGCCGCCGAACGGCTCGAACGCCATCCGGTGGCCGTGGTCCTCGCGCCGGTCGGCGGCTGAACCGGTCGGGGTCGAACCGCATCGGGTCGGGCCAGTACGCTGCGGGTCGTGGTGGTTGTAGAACGGCGACACCGCGACGAACGCGCCCTTCGGGATCCGGTAGCCGTTGAGCTCGGTCTCCCGCACCGCCTCGCGGGGCAGCGACGGCACCGGCGCGCACAGCCGCATCGACTCCTTCATCACCCGGTCGAGCAGGTCGAGCCCGAGGACGCCGTCGTAGTCGACGCTGGCCCATCGGCGGGGCCGCCGCCAGCGACTCCTCGCGCGCCCGCTCCTGCCACTCGGGGTGCCGGGCCAGGTGGTAGGCCATCGAGCTCATCGTGATCGTGCTGGTGTCGTGCGCGGCCATCAGCAGGAAGATCATGTGGTTGACGATGTCCTCGTCGGTGAACTCGTCGCCGTCCTCGCTGCGAGCCGCGCACAGCTGGGCGAACAGGTCGTCGCCACCCCTGCGGCGC
Source organism: uncultured Actinomycetota bacterium (assembly GCA_963731485.1). Classification (GTDB taxonomy): domain Bacteria; phylum Actinomycetota; class Actinomycetes; order Propionibacteriales; family Nocardioidaceae; genus Marmoricola. Next base: position 214,580 of record CAVSVQ010000004.1, on the reverse strand, counting down.
TTCTCCGGAAGGTGGGTGAAGAAGAACTCCTCCAGCACCTTGCGGGCCGCCAGTCCCCGGGCCCAGGGCGTGCCCGGCACCGGGGCGCGCACGATCGAGGTGCCGGCACGCACCGCGGCGATGAAGGCCTTGTTGATCCGGTCCTGCTCGCCGCGGGTGAGGTCGACGCCGACGAAGGTCTCCAGGGCCAGGTCGAGGGTCAGCTCCTTGAACAGCTGGTGCATCCGCGGCTCCGGGACCGACGCCCACGCGGCGAGGCCGACGCGGATGTGCGGCACCATCACCGCGTGGTAGCGGCGCAGCGCGTCGTTGGTGAAGGCGTGCTGCAGGATCCGCCGGTGGTGCAGGTGCTCGTCGAAGTCCAGCAGCATCAGGCCGCGCCGGAAGAACGGGCCGATGAAGTGCGACCAGGCCGGCCCGTTGGCGAAGACCCGCTCGCGGTTGATCAGCACCTGCTCGGCGGCGTCGAGGCCGTAGGCGGCGTACAGCGTGGTGCCGAAGACGTTGAGCTTGAGCACGTCGCCGTACGCCGCGCGCAGGAAGTCGTTGTGCTCGATCGGCCGCTTGCGCAGCCGGAGCAGGTGCACGCACGCCGAGCCGCGGGCCCGTCGACGGTGCGCAGGTCGGCGCTCGATCGTCGCGGTCACGGCGGCTCCAGGAACGGTCTCGGAGGGCTGGTCGCGGCGTGGCTGGTCGAGCGTGGGATGGTGACACAAATCCGTTTCAATGTACCATCGGCGCCATGTCGCTCGCCCACTCCCGCGACGTCGGCCCGCCGCGGGCGTCGAGCTCGAGCCGGGCCGTCGCCGCTCGGGCCCGACTCGCTGACCTGGCAGCTCTTCGGCGACCACCGGATGGCGCTGCTCGGGCCCCGCGCCGCGGTGCTGCAGAACATGCTGCCCGCGCTCGGGCAGGGCGTGGAGGACCACTCGGTCTGGTTCGCCGAGACCCTGGCCCGGCTGCAGCGCAGCATCCCGCCGATCTACGACACCGTCGTACGGCGCCGACGGTCGACGCGGCGGGCCACCAGGTGCGCGACTTCCACCGGTCGCATCAAGGGCCGGCTGCCCGGACGGGTCGCCGTACAGCGCGCTCAACCCGGACGACCTACTACTGGGCGCACGCCACCTTCGTCGAGCACATGGTCGTGGCCACCGACACCTTCATCCGCCGGCTGAGCGAGGCAGGAGAAGGACCGGATCGTCGCGGAGTCGGTCACCTGGTTCGCGCGCTACGGCGTCTCGTCGCGGGACATCCCGCGACCTGGGCGCGAGTTCGAGGAGTACTGGCAGCACGCGCTCGACGAGCGCCTGGTCGCGCACCGCACCGCGAGGTACGGCGTCGGCTACGCCACCAAGGGCTGGCCGCGGCCCCGGAAGGTGCCCGCGCCGCTGTGGTGGCTGGTGCGTCGCCCGATCGACACGTTCAGCGCGTTCCTCACCATCGGCGGGCTCCCGCCGCGGGCCCGGCGAGCTGCTCGGCCTGCCCTGGACCGACCGCCAGGAGCGGCGCTACCAGCGGTTCGCCGCCGGCTGGCGGGCGCTCGACGCCGATCTACGCCCGACTCCCGGCGCGGTGGCGGATGCACCCGATCCCGTTGCGGGCCTACCGGCGCGAGGGTCGCCGCCCGTGAGCGCGCGCGACATCGCACTCGCGGTCACCCGCTCGGCGGCGTTCCCGCCGCGCGTCGATGCGGCGTACGTCGACGGGCTGCTGCGCTGGGTGGTCGCGCTCCTCCGTCCGACACCGCGCAGGCGCTCGCGCCGTTCACCGGCGACCTGCTCCCCGCGGTGCCGCAGTCGACGGCGGCCGACGTGCGCCGAGGCGGCGCCGCGGGCGCGCGCCGCCCAGGCGGCGTGGGCGGCGCTACCGCTGGCCGAGCGGATCCGGCCGCTGGTCCGGCTCGCCGAGCTCGTGCTCAAGGAGAAGGACCGGCTCGTCGACGTGGTCCAGTGGGAGACCGGCAAGTCCCGGGTGCACGCCTCGATCGAGCTGCTCGGCCTGCCCGCGGTCACCGCGCACTACGCGAGCAACGCCGGCGACTACCTCGCCGAGCAGCCAGGTGGCCTCCGGCACGCCCGGCCTCGTCCGCACCCGTGTCGCCCACCGGCCGAAGGGTCTCGTCGGGGTGATCGCGCCGTGGAACTACCCGCTCTTCCTCGCCGTCGGTGACGTGATCCCGGCGCTGATCGCCGGCAACGCCGTGGTCAGCAAGGCCGACTCGCAGGCGCCGCTGTCGCTGCTCGCCGCTCGCGAGCTCGCCGCCCGCGCCGGGCTGCCCGACGACGTCTGGCAGGTGGTCGCCGGCCGCGGCTCGGTGATCGGGCCGGCGCTGCTCGACGAGGTCGACCACCTCGCGTTCACCGGCTCGACCGCGACCGGCCGCGAGCTCGCCGCCGCCTGCGGGCGCCGGCTGATCGGCGCCTCGATGGAGCTCGGCGGCAAGAACCCGATGGTCGTCCGGGCCGACGCCGACCTCGACGCCGCGGTCACCGGGGCCGTCCAGGCGTGCTTCTCCAACGCCGGCCAGATCTGCATCGGCATCGAGCGGATCTTCGTCCACGAGTCCCGGTACGACGAGTTCGTCGCCGCGTTCGCCCGGGCCGCCGGCGAGGTGACGCTCGGAGCGGCGTACGACTTCTCCTTCGAGATGGGCTCGCTGACCTCGGCCGAGCAGCTCGACGCCACCCGGCGGCACCTCGACGACGCGGTCGCCAAGGGCGCCCGCGTCGTCGCCGGCGGGAAGGCTCGACCCGACCTCGGCCCGACTTCTTCGAGCCGACCGTGCTCGTCGACGTCACCCCGCAGATGGCGGTGTACGCCGAGGAGACCTTCGGCCCGCTCGTCGCGGTCTACCCGGTCGTCGACGACGAGGACGCGATCGCGCGCGCCAACGACACCGAGTACGGCCTCTCGGCCAGCATCTGGTCGCGTGACCTCGACGTCGCCCGCGCGATGGCGGCGCGGGTGCGCGCTGGCTCGGTGAACGTCAACGACGGCTACGTCGCGGCGATCGGCTCGGTCGCCGCCCCGATGGGCGGCATGGGTGCCAGCGGAGTCGGCCGGCGACACGGCCCCGACGGGCTGCTCCGCTACACCGAGGCCCAGACCGTGGCCGTCCAGAAGCGTCCCCTGCCCTACCCGTCGCGGCCGAAGGCGTTCCTCGCCGCCGGTGCCGCGTCGTTGCGGGCCCAGCTCGCAGTCGCCCGGCTGCGCAACCGGAGGAGTAGCCGATGACGAAGCTCGACGGCCGGGTGGTCGCGGTCACCGGCGGTGCCCGCGGGATCGGTGACGCCACCGCTCACGCCCTCGCAGCAGCCGGTGCCCGGGTCGCGATCGGCGACCTCGACGCCGACCTGGCCGCCCGGGCCGCGCAGGCGTACGGCGGCCTCGCACTCCCGCTCGACGTCACCTCGCAGGCCTCGTTCGCCGGATTCCTCGACAAGGTGGTCGCCGAGTTCGGCCGGATCGACGGCCTGGTCAACAACGCCGGCATCATGGTCATCGGTCGGCACCTCGAGGTCCCGCTCGACGCCCAGCTCAAGCAGCTCGACATCAACCTGCGCGGCGTGATCCTCGGTTGCCACGAGGCCGCGGGTCGGATGGTGGCGGCCGGGGGCGGGCAGATCGTCAACATCGCCTCGCTCGCCGGCCGGATCCCCTCACCCGGGTCGGCGGTCTACAGCGGCACCAAGGCCGCCGTGCTCGCGCTGTCCGAGGCGCTTGGACGCCGAGCTCGCCGACAGCGGCGTGCGAGTGTCCGCGGTGCTGCCGTCGTTCACCAGCACCGGTCTGATCGACGGCACCACCGCGCCGAGGCTCAGCCCGCCGATCTCGCCCGAGCAGGTGGCCACGGCGATCGTCGGCCTGTTCGGCCGACACCGCCCGGTGGCCACAGTGCCGCGCTCGCTCGCGTTCAGCAGCACGCAGTGGGCGTTGATGCCCGCGCCGATGAAGCGGTGGATCAGTCGCAGGACGGGCCTGGACACGATGTTCACCGACTTCGACCACGCCGCCCGAGCGGCGTACGAGGAGCGCACGACCGGCCGGTGACGCCAACGCGGTGACCCAGCCCGTGACCCCAGCGGGTCAGCCGCCCGGACTGTCGAGGTCGAGCGTGACCACGACCGCGACGTCGCTCCCGGGCAGGTCCGACACCGGGGTCACCGACGTCCGCACGTGCCGGCCGATCAACCGGCCGGCCCGCTTCGCCGCCCAGCGGACGTCGACCTGTCGCTGGTGCGGGATCGGGACGCACCCATCGCACGCACGTGCCCCCGAGCTCGAGGTCGCGCGCGATCCCGGTCACCAGGTCGTCGTCCCGCACGTCGGATCGCACAGGTGACAGGTTCCCCGGCCGATCGGGGACGAAACCTCGAAGCTCGGGCGGCGAGACCTCAGGTCTGCGGGGCCAGGACGAAGGCCACCTTGCCGGTCTCGTCGACCGAGGCGTCGAGGACCTTGTCCTCCAGCAGCGCGGCGGCCGACTCGTCGAGGTAGACGGTCGCACCGGCCTGCTCGACCACCTGGTCGCCCGGCTCCGCCTCGGGGGCGGCGGCGACCTCGAACCCGGGTTGATCCGCGCCGGCGGCGGTGATCCGCAGCCCGGGGTGCTCGCCCGGGACCTGCTGGGAGGTGATCTGGTTGACGATGGCGCTGGCGTTCTCCGTGAGGGTCAGCATGGTTGCCTCTTCGTTGACATCAGGTCCCTTCCACCGTCCCCGATGCGGACGTCGCAGACAACCCCGTTCGGATCCCGCGCGTGTCGGCCTCCTGTCACGCGGGGTCCGAGTCGCCGATCACGACGGTGGCACCGAGCTCGTCGTTCCTGGCGGACGATGCGATCAGGCCGTCGCCCTCGAAGACCTCCCTGGCGATCGGCAGCTGCCGCTCGCTCACCTCGATCAGCAGGTGCCCGCCGGGCGCGAGCCACGAGCGCGCACCTGCGCTGATCCGGCGCAACAGGTCGAGGCCGTCGGCACCGCCGTCGAGCGCACGTCGGGGCTCGTGGTCGCGTGCCTCCGGCGGCATCAACGCCACCTCGTCCGTCGGCACGTAGGGCGTGTTCGCGACCAGCACGTCGATGCGGCCCGCCAGGTCGGCCGGGAGCGCGTCGTACAGGTCGCCCTCGTGGACGTTGCCGTTCGGGACGTTCTCGCGTGCGCAGGCGACCGCGACCGGGTCGACGTCGGACGCGTGCACCTCGACGAACGGGACCTCGTGCAGGATCGCCGCGGCGATCGCGCCGGCGCCGCAGCAGAGCTCGACGGCGACCGACGCCGGCCGCAACCGGGCGATCGCCTCCGCGGCGAGGAGCTCGGAGCGGCGCCGCGGCACGAAGACACCGGGGCGGACGACGACCTCGAGGTCGGCGAACTCGGCCCAGCCGAGCACCCACTCCAGCGGCTCGCCCGCGACACGCCGCGCCAGCAGCGCGTCCAGGTCGCCGCCGGCGTCGAGGAGCAGCCGCGCCTCCTCCTCGGCGAAGACGCAGCCGGCGGCGCGCAGGGCCGCGACGGTGTCGGCGAACGGGTCGGTCACCCCGGGAGAGTCGCAGGTCACACGACGCCACGCCATCAGGATTCTTCGGATCGGGGGCCGGTGCCGTAGTCTCGAGGCACAAGGACCGCCCAGTCTTACCTCGGTCCTGATGGCGTGTTGCAGCCCCGGCAACGGGTGCTCCGCGCCGGCTTCCCAGTGACGAGACAGCTCGTCACGGCTGTGGTGAGACACCCACACAGTGAGTGATCCTTCCTTGTCTTCAACGCTCTTCACCGACCTCGGTGTGCCCGCAAACCTCGCCGACGTGCTCGGCGGCCACGGCATCACCGCGCCCACCCCGATCCAGGCGGCCACGCTGCCCGACTCCCTCGCCGGGCGCGACGTGCTCGGCCGCGGCCGCACCGGCTCCGGCAAGACCTACGCGTTCCTGCTGCCCGTCGTCGCCCGGCTGGCCACCTCCGGTGGCCGGCGTACGCCGAAGCGCCCCCGGGCCCTCATCCTCGCCCCGACTCGCGAGCTGGTCGCCCAGATCGACGCGGCCCTGGCGCCCCTGGCCGCCGCTGCCGGTCTGCGCTCCCGGACGATCTTCGGCGGCGTCGGGCAGAACCCGCAGGTCCAGGCGCTCCGGGCCGGCGTCGACGTCGTCGTCGCGACCCCGGGCCGCCTCGAGGACCTGATCAACCAGCGCGCCTGTGACCTCGGCGGCGTCGAGGTCACCGTGCTCGACGAGGCCGACCACATGTCCGACCTCGGCTTCCTGCCGGCCGTGCGCCGACTCCTCGAGGCGACGCCGAGGGGCAGCCAGCGGCTGCTGTTCTCGGCCACCCTCGACAACGCCGTCAACGTGCTGGTCAAGCGGTTCCTCGTCGACCCGGTCACCCACGAGGCCGACTCGGCGATGTCGCCGGTCGCCGCGATGGAGCACCACGTGCTGCACGTGCAGCACGAGCAGCGGGTCCCGGTCCTGGTCGACCTGACCAGCGCGCCGGGCCGCACGGTCGTCTTCACCCGCACCAAGCACGGCGCCAAGGCGCTCGCCCGCCAGCTCAACGCGCGCGGCGTCCCGACAGTCGAGCTGCACGGCAACCTCGGCCAGAACGCGCGGACCCGCAACATGGACGCCTTCCACTCCGGCAAGGCGACCACCCTGGTCGCGACCGACATCGCCGCCCGCGGCATCCACGTCGACGACGTCGCGCTCGTGGTCCACGCCGACCCGCCGGCCGAGCACAAGGCCTACCTGCACCGGTCCGGTCGCACGGCGCGCGCCGGCGCTGCCGGCACCGTGATCACCCTGATGACCGACCAGCAGGTGCGCGACGTGCGGGCACTGACCCGCGCCGCCGGGATCACCCCGACCACGACCAAGGTGCACGGTCCCGGTCACGCGATCCTGCGCACGCTGGCTCCCGGCGAGCGCGTGCTCGTCGCCGGTGGCCTCGGCACCCAGGCGGCGGACTCGGCGCGGCCGGGCGGCACCAACCGCCCGGTGGTGGGCGGCAACCGCAGCCGCTCGGGCAGCCGCACGGGTGGCCGAGCGGCGAGCCAGAACCGTGGCCCGCGGCGTCCGGCTCCGGGTCGGCAACGCGAACGGCGGCGGCAACGGTGGCGGCGGCGGCTCGCGTCGGCGCCGATCCGGTCGCCCCGCCGGACAGCAGGGCGGCGGATCGCACAGCGCCGCGAGCTTCAGCCGCGGTCGCTGATCGGCGGGTCGCGCGGACGGGCCAGTGTCCGTTCCCCGTGGCAGGCTGTGTCGCATGGAGATCCTGAGCCCGCGTGAGGTGCCGCTCGGCGGCCTGCGGGCGATGACGGTGCGCCGCACGCTGCCCCAGCGGCAGCGCACGTTCGTCGGGGCGTGGTGCTTCGTCGACCACTACGGGCCCGACCCGGTCGACTCCGCACGGCGGCATGGTCGTGCCACCGCACCCGCACACCGGGCTGCAGACCGTGAGCTGGCTGTTCACCGGCGAGATCGAGCACCGCGACTCGGCCGGCCACCACGCGTTCGTGCGCCCGGGCGAGCTGAACCTGATGACCGCCGGGTCGCGGCATCAGCCACTCGGAGTACTCCACGCCCGGCACGACCGTGCTCCATGGCGCCCAGCTGTGGCTGGCGTTGCCCGAGGCCGACCGGTTCTCCGCCCCGGCCTTCGAGCACCACGTCCCCGAGCCGGTCGTCGGGCGACGGGCTGGGAGGCGCGGGTCTTCCTCGGCACCCTGCTCGGGTCCACGTCCCCGGTGCGCACCTACAGCCCGCTGCTCGGCGCCGAGCTGCGGCTCGGGGCCGGCACGACGCTGCGGGTCCCGGTCGACCCGGCGTACGAGCACGGCCTGCTGCTCGACTCCGGCAGCCTGACCGTCGGCGACGAGGCGCTCAAGGCCCACGAGCTCGGCCTACCTCGAGCCCGGGCCGCGAGGAGCTCGAGATCACCGCGCCGAGGACGCCCTGCTGCTCCTGCTCGGCGGGCCACCGTTCGGCGAGCAGATCGTGATGTGGTGGAACTTCATCGGCCGCGACCACGACGAGGTCGCCGGCTACCGGGAGCAGTGGCAGCGCCTGCTCGACCGATGACGACAGCGTCGGTACGGCCGTTCTCGTTGCCGGCCGACGACCCGATGCCGCCGCTCCCGGCGCCGGCCCTGCCGAACAGCCGGATGGTCAAGCGCGGATGAGCGGACCGCGGTCGTCGGCGAGGACGGAGTGGCCCGCTGCCCCTGGGGTTCCTCCGACCTGCTGCGCGACTACCACGACACCGAGTGGGGCCTGCCCGTCGTCGGGGAGAGCGCCCTGTTCGAGCGGCTCTGCCTCGAGGGCTTCCAGGCCGGGCTGTCCTGGCTGACGATCCTGCGCAAGCGGCGAGCGCTACCGAGAGGTGTTCGCACGGCTTCGACGTCGACCAGGTCGCGGCGCTCGACCGACGCCGACGTCGAGCGGCTGATGGCCGACCCGGGCATCGTCCGCAACCGGGCCAAGATCGAGGCGGCTCGGCGCAACGCGCGGGCCACGATCGACGCTCCGTGCGGACGGCGGGCTGGAGGCCCTCGTCGAGTCGCTTCGCGCCGGACGTCACGCCGGCCCCGGCGACCACCGCCGAGCTGCCGGGCTCCTCGCCGGAGTCGGTGGCGCTGTCCAAGGCGCTGAAGAAGCGCGGGTTCGCGTTCGTCGGGCCGACCACGATGTACGCCCTGATGGAGGCCACCGGGCATCGTCGACACCCACCTGATCGGGTGCTTCCGGCGCGGCGCGTCCGGCCGCTGGCCGGCCTGAGCCGGCGACGTCGAGCGGCTGGCACAATCCGCGCGTGTCCGACCTGCCGGTGCTCAAGGGTGTCCTCGCCCTGCTGGTCTGCCAGCTCGCCGGTGAGCTGGTCGTGCGGCTGCTCGGCATCGAGCTGCCCGGCCCCGTGGTCGGCATGCTGGTGTTCCTCGCCGTGCTCCGGGTCGCCCGGCCGCGGCCGTCGTCGGGACTCGTCCGGGGCCCGACCCTGCTCCTGCGGCACCTGCAGCTGCTGTTCGTCCCTGCCGGCGTCGGCGTGATCGTCTACCTCGACCAGCTGCGCGACCGACGCGTGGCCACTGGCAGCCGCTCTGGTGCTGTCGTGGGTCGCGGGCCTCACCGCCACCGGTGCCGTCGCCGGCGCGCTCGTGCGAAGCCCGCGCCGGGCCACCCGCGGGGCCACGGACGGGTCGCGCCGATGACCGCGCTCCTCGCCATGACGGCGCTCGGCTGGCACCCCCACCAGACCTGGGAGTGGCTGATCCGGTCACCGCTGTTCGGGCTCACCCTCACGCTCGGCGGCGTACGCCGTCGGGCGGTGGGCGCAGCGGCGTACCGGCAGCCCGGTGCTCCAGCCGGTGCTGGTCGCGGTCGTGCTGGTCGGCGGCACGCTCCTGGTCACCGACGTGTCCTACCGCGACTACCTGCACGGTGGTGACTTCGTGGGCTTCTGGCTCGGACCGGCCACGGTGGCGCTCGCGCTGCCGCTGCACCGGAGTGGCACCTGGTCCGTCGCGCCGCCCTGCCCGTCCTCCTCGGGATCATCGCCGGGGGCGCTGGTCGTCGGTCCTGTCCGCCGTGCTCGTCGTGCGGGCGACCGGGGGCAGCCGGGCCCTGGAGCTGACGATGGCCCCGAAGGCGGCGACCACGCCGGTGTCGATCGCGGTGTCCGAGCAGATCGGCGGCATCCCGCCGCTGACCGCCGTGCTCACCATCGCTGGCCGGCATCATCGGGGCCGTCGCCGGGCCGTGGCTGCTCGACCGGCTCCGGATCCGTGACCCACGTGCCCGCGGCCTCGCGCTCGGCGCCGCCTCGCACGGGATCGGCACGGCGCGGGCCCTGCAGGAGAGCCGCACCGAGGGCGCGTTCAGCGCGCTGTCGATGGCGCTCTCGCGCGCTGACCACCAGCGTGCTCGTCCCCCTGGTGCTCATCGTCCTCTGACGTCACGATCCGGGTGCGCGTCGAGAACGCACTGTCGCCGGCGAATCCGACCGTGGGCGGATTCGCGGGGGTGGCGTCGGCGGCTACCTTGTCGCCATGACGCAGCCACCTCCGCCGCACGCGGGTGCACGCCTTCAGCGACGATGCTCTCGGTGACCACGACGCAGTCGGGCTCGCCGAGGAGATCCGGTCGGGCCGGGTGTCCCCGCGCGAGGCGGTGGAGGCCGCGATTGCCCGCGCCGAGCAGGTCCAGCGGCCTGGGTCCGGCGGCGGCCGAGCCTACGACCGCGCGCTGGCGGCAGCCGGGCGGCCCTGCCGGAGGGTTCTTCAGCGGCGTGCCGACCTTCGTCAAGGACAACGTCCGACGTCGCCGGGCTGCCCACCCAGCACGGCACCGGCGCGTTTCGTGCCGAGCCGGCGCGGGCGCGACGGCGACTTCGCCGACGACGTTCTTCAAGCTCGGCGTGGTCAACCTCGGGAAGTCGCAGCTCTCGGAGTTCGGGATCTCCGCCAGCGCCGAGTTGCCCGGCGCACCGTCCGCAACCCGTGGCACCCCGGCACTCCTCGGGCGCGTCGTCCGCCGGTGCCGCGGCGCTGGTCGCCGCCGGTGTGGTGCCGCTCGCGCACGCCAACGACGGCGGTGGCTCGATCCGGATCCCGGCGGCATGCCTCGGTCTGGTCGGCCTCAAGCCGACGCGCGGCCGGGTGCCCCAGGACAAGATGTCGCGGCAGATGCCGGTGAAGGTCGTCGCCGACGGAGTGGTGACCCGCTGCGTGCGCGACACCGCGGCGTACCTGCGCGAGTCCGAGCGGCACGCGCGGCACCTGCGACTGCCGCCGGTGGGAGACGTGACCGGTCCCGGGCGCACGAGGCTCGGGTGGCGATGGTCGTCGACTCGGTGACTCCTACGACCGACGCCGAGATGGCCGACGCGGTCCGCGAGACCGCCAGGCTGCTCGAGTAGCTCGGCCACCGCGTCGAGGAGATCCACGGCACCGGTGCCGGAGTCCTTCGTCGAGGACTTCCTGACCTACTACGGGCTGCTCTTCCTGGCGTTGACGCCAACGGCCGGCGGATGCTCACCCGACCCCTTCGACTGGCGCCGGACCGAGTCCCTGACCCGCGGCTTCTGCCGGGCACGTGCTGCGCCACCTCTACCGGATCCCGGTGACGATCGCCCGGCTCCGGGCCTCCACGTCGTGTCCCGCCGCTTCTTCGAGGACTACGACGTCACGCTGACGCCCACGTTGCGCCACCGCACGCCCCGGATCGGTCAGCTCGACCCGACCCAGCCCTACGAGGTCGTGATCGGCCGGCTGATCCACTGGCGGCTTCACCCCGCTGCAGAACGCGACCGGCGACCCGGCGATCTCGCTGCCGCTCGGCAAGCGGGTCGGACGGATTGCCGATCGGTGTCCAGCTGGCCGCGCCGCAGGGCCATGAGGCGCGGCTGCTCGAGGTGGCCTACGAGCTCGAGGAAGCACGCCCGTTCGCGCGGATCCAGGGTGCCTGACGCCGATTTCGGCTATCACCCCGGGGCTGTGTATCCTTCACGTCGGCCCGCAGGGGCCGAGGCCGGCCCCTTTAGCTCAGTCGGCAGAGCGTCTCCATGGTAAGGAGAAGGTCTACGGTTCGATTCCGTAAAGGGGCTCGGGGAATGACCGCGGCTCCGTGGTCGTTGCCGAGGCGGGGTAGCTCAGCTGGTTAGAGCGCACGACTCATAATCGTGAGGTCGCGGGATCGAGCCCCGCCCCCGCTACTCCACCGGTCCGCACCGGCCGAACAGCACCGCAAGACCCGCAGGCAAGGAAGAAGGCACACCGTGGCCAGCAAGAGCTCCGACGTTCGCCCCAAGATCACCTTGGCGTGCGTGGAATGCAAGGAACGCAACTACATCACCAAGAAGAACCGGCGCAACGACCCGGACCGCATGGAGCTGAAGAAGTTCTGCCCGCGTTGCCGCCGGCACACCGACCACCGCGAGACCCGCTGAGCCGGTATCGCACCGCGAAGGGCGGCTCCCGGTCGGGAGCCGCCCTTCGTCGTTCCCGCGCCCAGTCGGTAGCGTGACGGCCATGCCCGTCGACCCGTCGCTGTCCGGCCGGACGTTCCCGCCGACCCAGGCCTACGAGGTCACCGAGGAGCGGCTGTCCGCGTTCGCCGCGGCGACCGGTACGCCGTACGACCGCGGCGGGCCGGCCCCGGCGACGTTCCCGATCGTGGTCGCGTTCGCGGCGATGCAGGCCCTCATGGCCGATCCCGACGTCGGCATCGAGCTGCACCACGTGGTGCACGGTCAGCAGAAGTTCGTGCACGAGCGGCCGGTGCGCGCCGGCGATGCACTGCGCGCCGAGCTGAGCGTGACCGGGCTGCGCCAGATCGGCGGTGCCGACATCATCGGCACGTCGAGCGCGATCACCGACGCCGACGGTGCGCTGGTGTGCACGGCAGAGGCGACGCTGGTGCACAAGAACCCGGACGAGGTCGCCTGATGGCCGAGCCGAGCTGGCAGGAGCGCAGCTACCCCGTCACCCGCGCCGACCTGGTCGCCTACGCGGCGGCGAGTGGTGACCACAACCCGATCCACCAGGACGAGTCGGTCGCCCGCAGCGTCGGGCTGCCCGGGCGTCATCGCCCACGGGATGTTCACCCTCGCGCTCGCAGCCCGGTACGTCGACGAGGCGCTCGGCGAGCCGGGCCGGATCGCCGAGATCGGTGCCAAGTTCACCCGTCCGGTCGTCGTGCCGGAGGAGGGCACCGAGGTCGTCGTCTCCGGCGAGATGCGCGACGACCGCACGGTGCTCCTGACGGTCACCTGCGGCGGCGAGAAGGTGCTCGGCCGCCGCGTCGGCGGTGCTGCGTGGGTGAGGTCCACGGTGGGTGAGGTCCGGCGTGGCTGAGTCGCTGGCCAACCACACCACGCTGCGGGTCGGCGGCCCGGCGGCCGACTTCGTCGTCGCCGCCACCGAGGCCGAGCTGGTCGAAGCCGTCCGGGACGCCGACGAGACCGGCAAGCCGGTGCTCGTGCTCGGCGGAGGCAGCAACCTGCTCGTCTCCGACTCCGGGTTCGACGGTCGGGTGGTCGCCGTGCGGACTGCGGGCGTCCGGGCCGATGCCGACGCGTGCGGCGGAGCCGTGGTGCGGGTCGCCGCCGGCGAGACCTGGGACGACCTCGTCGTGCGCGCGGTCAGCGAGGGCTGGGTCGGCATCGAGGCCCTGTCCGGCATCCCCGGGCTGGTCGGTGCGACGCCGATCCAGAACGTCGGCGCCTACGGCCAGGAGGTGTCCCAGACGATCGCCTCGGTGCGCTGCTGGGACCGTCAGGCCCGGGAGGTGCGCACGCTGTTCCACCGGGACTGCCGGTTCGGCTACCGCACCAGCCGGCTCAAGCAGGAGCCGGACCGCTGGGTGGTTCTCGAGGTGGTCTTCCAGCTCCGCCTCGGAGACCTCGCTGCGCCGGTCGCGTACGCCGAGCTCGCCGGCCGGCTCGGCATCGACACCGGCGACCGGGTGCCGCTGGGCGACGCCCGGGAGGCTGTGCTCGCCCTGCGCCGGCGCAAGGGCATGGTGCTCGACCCGGCGGACCACGACACCTGGAGCGCCGGGTCGTTCTTCACCAACCCCGTCCTTCCCGTCGACCGGGTGCCGGAGGGCGCGCCCGCGTGGCCGCAGCCCGACGGACGGCGTGAAGACCAGCGCCGCCTGGCTGATCGAGCACGCCGGCTTCGAGCGCGGTCACGGGAACGATCGGGCCGCGCTGTCGGGCAAGCACACCCTCGCGCTCACCAACCGCGGCGGCGCCACGGCGACCGACCTGGTCACGTTGGCCCGCGAGGTCCGCGACGGCGTGCGCACGACGTTCGGGATCGAGCTGGTCAACGAGCCGGTGCTGATCGGCTGCGCGCTCTAGCCTGGCGATGCTCAGACGCCCGTGCCGGAGGAGTCGAAGGCCGTCGGGTCGTTGATCGCGACGACGACGATGACGACGAGCAGCGATGAGCACCAGCACCAGCAGCACGGTGCCGATGATGCCGAGCACCAGCCCGGCGGTCGCCTTGCCCTCGCCTCCCCACTGCTGAGGTGCCTGGCGGATCTGGCGGCGCGCCTGCACCCCGAGCACCCAGGCGACCGGGGAGACCAGCAGCGGCAGGCCGCACATGACGAAGCCGCCGGCGACTGCCACGATGCCGACCACCATCGCTGCGGTCGCCTTGGGCAGGTCGGGCTGGACGTACCCGGGCTGGACGTACCCGGGCTGGACGTACCCGGGCTGGACGTACCCGGGCTGGGCCGGTGGCGGCTGGTGCATCGGAGCCTGCTGTGGCCAGCCGGGCTGCCCCGCCGGCGGATAGGGCTGTCCGGGCACGTATCCCGCGTAGGGGTTGTCGCCGGGCGGCTGCGGCGGCGTAGCGCTCGGATACGGCGGTGGCGTCTGGCCCTCGGGTTGCTGGTGCCCGTTGTCCTCGGTCATTGCGGGATTGTCGCGCACCAGGCGTCGACCTCGGCGAGCAACCCGGCCCGGGTGGCGTCGTCAGCCTGCGAAGCCGCGATCGACGAGCGGGCGAGGTCGGCGAGCTGGTCGTCGGTGAGCTCGTGTGCCGCGCGCATGGTGGAGTACTGGGCAGCGAGCCGGGAGCCGAAGAGCAGGGGGTCGTCCGCGCCGAGGGCGATGCGGGCGCCGGCGGCCATCAGCTCGGGCAGCGGCACCGAGGTGAGGTCGGAGTACACCCCGAGAGCGACGTTCGACACCGGGCAGAGCTCCAGGGCGATCCCCCGCTCGACGATGCGATCCAGCAGCGCGGGGTCCTCGACCGACACGGACGCCGTGCCCGAGCCGATGCGCGCGGCAGCTCGTCGACGCAGGTGCGGATCGACTCCGGGCCGAGCAGCTCGCCCCCGTGCGGCACCAGCAGTCAGACCGGCGCGCTCGGCGATCCGGAAGGCGGGCGCGAAGTCCGCGGTGCGGCCACGACGTTCGTCGTTGGACAGCCCGAAGCCGACCACACCGCGGCCGGCGTACTGGGCCGCGAGCCGGGCGAGCGTGCGGGCGTCGAGGGGGTGCCGGGTGCGGTTCGCGGCAATCACCACCGCCATGCCGATGCCCGACAGTGCGCGACGCCTCGGCAACGGCGTCGAGGACGAGGTCGGTGAAGGCGGTGATCCCGCCGAACCGGGCGCCGTACCCGCTCGGGTCGACCTGGATCTCGAGCCAGCGTCCGCCGTCCGCGGCGTCGTCCTCGGCCGCCTCGCGGACCAGCCGGCGCACGTCGTCCTCGGTGCGGAGCACCGATCGGGCCACGTCGTAGAGCCGCTGGAAGCGGAACCATCCCTTCTCGTCCGCGGCGGACAGCTTCGGCGGCCACTCCTCGACGAGCGCGTCGGGCAGCGAGATGCCGTCGCGCGCCGCCAGGTCGAGCAGCGTCGCGTGCCGCATCGCCCCGGTGAAGTGCAGGTGCAGGTGCGCCTTCGGCAGCGCGAGGAGGTCCCGGGCGCGAGGTCACGCCGACCGCGTCGGCAGCTTCTCGGCCGCGGCCAGCAGCACGCACGTGGCCACGGCCTCCATGGCCAGCGCCACCTCGTCGGACGCGGGGAAGGTCGGGGCCAGGCGGATGTTCCGGTCGCGCGGATCGTGACCCTTCGGGAACGACGCACCGGCCGGGGTCAGCGCGACGCCGGCCTGCTTGGCCAGCGCCACCACGCGCGAGGCGGTGCCGTCCAGGACGTCGAGGCTGACGAAGTAGCCGCCCTTCGGCTGCGTCCAGGTCGCGACGCCGAGGCCGCCGAGGCGCTCGCTGAGGATCCGGTCCACCTCGGCGAACTTCGGCGCGATGATCTCGCGGTGGCGGGCCATGTGGTCGCGCACACCCTGGGCGGAGCCGAAGAACTGGGCGTGCCGCAGCTGGTTGACCTTGTCCGGCCCGATCGACGCCCTTGCCGAGGTGCGTGATGTACCAGCGCATCGTCTCGGTCGAGCCGGCGAGGAAGCCGACACCTGCTCCTGCGTAGGTGATCTTCGAGGTCGAGGCGAACACCACGGGGCGGTGCGGATGGCCGGCTGCCGAGGCGAGCCCGAGGATGTCCGCGCTCTTCGCCTCGTCGTCGGTCAGGTGGTGGAACGCGTAGGCGTTGTCCCAGAAGATCTTGAAGTCCGGCGCGGCGGTCGGCATCGACGCGAGCCGCTCGGCGACCTCCAGGGAGCAGACCGCGCCGGTCGGGTTGGCGTAGGTCGGCACGATCCACATGCCCTTGACGGTCGGGTCCGAGCCGGCCAGGCGGGCGACCGCGTCGACGTCGGGGCCGTCGTCGTTCATCGGCACCGTCACCATCTCGATCCCGAACCACTCGAGCAGCGTGAAGTGCCGGTCGTAGCCGGGGACCGGGCAGATGAAGGTGACCTTCTCCTCCGCGGACCACGGTCGGCTCGCTGTCGACGCCGCCGTGCAGCCACAGGTAGGTCGAGCACCTCGCGCATCATCACCAGGCTCGAGTTGCCGCCTGCGACGACCTGGTCGGGGTCGACCCACAGCAGCTCGGCGAACATCTCGCGCAGCTCCCGGATGCCCTCGAGCCCGCCGTAGTTGCGGGTGTCGACGCCGTGGCTGTCCTTCGGGGCGCGGGGGCAGGGTGAGCAGGCCGTCGGAGAGGTCGAGCTGGGCCGAGGAGGGCTTGCCCGCGGGTCAGGTCGAGCGCGAGGCCTCGGGCCAGCAGGTCGGCGTACGCGGCCTGCTGCTCGGCGAGGAACCCGGCCAGCTCCTCGGCGGACAGGTCGGTCAGAGGTCGTGCGGGCTGGGTGGTGGACTCGCTCACGGGCACCATCGTTCCAGAGCGCCGCCCGGCGGTGCGACCCGGTTGCCGGTGCTCCTGCTCGTGCCCGTGCTCCTGCGCCGGGGCACGGCTGGAGGAGCCCGCACCGGCTCGGTTCGACTTTGCGCAGGGCAGCCCCGTAGACTCTCCGTTTGGTGTCTGCGGGCAATGCTTTGGCATGCCCGGATGACGCCGGAGGGCACTAGCTCAACTGGCAGAGCATCGGTCTCCAAAACCGAAGGTTGGGGGTTCAAGTCCCTCGTGCCCTGCGAGAACGAACAGCGAACGAGCACCGCAACAGGAAGAAGGAAGCCGTGACGGACACCCCCTCGTCGCGATCGGCACGGTCCGAGCGCACGAGCCCGGTCACGTTCTACCGCCAGGTCGTCGCAGAGCTGCGCAAGGTCGTCTGGCCGAGCCAGCAGCAGCTGGTGACGTACTTCCTCGTGGTGATGGCCTTCGTGCTGGTGATGATCGCGCTCGTCTCGGCACTCGACCTCGGCTTCGGCAAGGCGGTGTTCGCGATCTTCGGGGGCGACACCAGCTCGACGACCTCCGGCGGCTAGCCGGCCGCGGGTCGCGCAGACCGTGCCGAAACCATCGACCAACCAGAGCAAGTGACGGAGTACACCGTGTCGGAGCAGTACGACGAGGCGCAGGACGCCCCGATCGAGGAGTCGCCCGAGCAGCCGGCTGAGCAACTGGCCGGGCAGCAGGCTGAGGAGTCGGCCGAGGACGTGGCGCCCGTGGCCGAGGAGCCGGTCGCCGAGGAGCCGGTGGTCGAGGAGCCGGCCGCCGAGGAGCCGGTGGTCGAGGAGCCCGTGGCCGAGGAGCCGGCCGCCGAGGAGCCCGTGGCCGAGGAGCCGGCCGCCGAGGAGCCCGTGGCCGAGGAGCCGGTCGCTGAGGAGCCGGTGGTCGAGGAGCCGGTCGCCGAGGAGCCGGTGGTCGAGGAGCCGGCCGCCGTGGACGTGACCGACGACGTGACCAGCGCCGTCGTCGACGAGCCCACCCTCGACGAGCCCACCGTCGACGAGTCGGTCGAGGCGGACGACGAGGCGGGCGACGAGGCGGGCGACGAGGCAGCGGCTGACGACCTGGCCGACCCGCTCGAGGAGTTCCGCCGCACGCTGCGCGAGAAGATCGGCGACTGGTTCGTGGTGCACACCTACTCCGGCATGGAGAACAGGGTGAAGGCCAACCTCGAGAACCGGATCACCTCGCTCAACATGGAGGACTACATCCACGAGATCGTGGTCCCCACCGAGGACGTCGCGGAGATCAAGAACGGCCAGCGCAAGCTGCGCACCAAGCCCGCCCTGCCCGGCTACGTCCTGGTCCGGATGGACCTCACCGACGAGTCGTGGGCCGCGGTCCGGCACACCCCGTCGGTCACCGGGTTCGTCGGTCACAGCCACCAGCCGGTCCCGCTGAGCCTCGACGAGGTCGAGGCCATGCTGGCGCCCGCCGTCCAGGCGCAGGCAGAGGCGGCGGCAGTCGCCGAGTCCGGCGGTGCCGCGCCGGTCAAGGCCGCGAGCCGCGCCACGGTGACCGCCGACTTCGACGTCTCCGACTCCGTGATGGTGGTCGAGGGCCCGTTCGCCACGCTGCACGCGACGATCACCGAGATCAACGCCGAGGCGCAGAGGGTCAAGGCCCTCGTCGAGATCTTCGGCCGGGAGACCCCGGTCGAGCTGTCCTTCAGCCAGATCCAGAAGGTCTGAGAGACAGCGCAACAACAGGTGGCAGAGGCGGTACGCCGTACCTCCTCGTCATGACCACGAGAAGAAAGTAGAGAGAGCAATGCCTCCGAAGAAGAAGATCGCCGCACTGGTCAAGGTGCAGCTGCAGGCCGGCGCGGCCACCCCGGCGCCGCCGGTCGGCACCGCGCTCGGGCCCGCACGGCGTGAACATCATGGACTTCTGCAAGGCCTACAACGCCCAGACCGAGTCCATGCGCGGCAACGTGATCCCGGTCGAGATCACGATCTACGAGGACCGCACGTTCGACTTCATCACCAAGACCCCGCCGGCCGCCGAGCTGATCAAGAAGGCAGCCGGCCTGGCCAAGGGCTCCGGCGTCCCGCACAAGGAGAAGGTCGGCAAGCTGACCAAGGACCAGGTGCGCGAGATCGCCGAGACCAAGATGCCCGACCTCAACGCCAACGACATCGAAGCCGCGATGAAGATCGTCGAGGGCACGGCCCGCTCGATGGGCGTCACGACCGACTGAGCGAAGCGCAGCGAGCTCAGGCAGACAACCCTTTCCCTGTGGGAGAGCCGCGCTGGCTCAACAGACCACATCTCCTGGAAGTAGGAACAACCATGCAGCGCAGCAAGACCTACCGCGCGGCGGCCGAGCAGTTCGACAAGGACGAGCTCCACGCCCCGCTGACGGCGATCAAGATCGCCAAGGCCACCTCCAAGAAGAAGTTCGACGAGACCGTCGACGTGGTCATGCGTCTCGGTGTCGACCCGCGCAAGGCCGACCAGATGGTCCGTGGCACGGTGAACCTGCCGCACGGCACCGGCAAGACCGCTCGCGTCCTGGTCTTCGCCAACGCCGACAAGGCCGATGCGGCTCGTGAGGCCGGCGCCGACATCGTCGGCGGCGACGAGCTGATCGAGAAGGTCAACGGCGGCTGGACCGACTTCGACGCCGTCGTCGCGACCCCGGACATGATGGGCAAGGTCGGCCGGCTCGGCCGGGTGCTCGGCCCCCGTGGCCTGATGCCGAACCCGAAGACCGGCACCGTGACGCCTGACGTCGCGAAGGCCGTCTCCGACATCAAGGGCGGCAAGATCGAGTTCCGGGTCGACCGGCACGCGAACCTGCACTTCATCATCGGCAAGGCGTCCTTCAGCGAGGTCCAGCTCGCCGAGAACTACGCCGCGGCGCTGGAGGAGGTGCTGCGGCTCAAGCCGTCGAGCTCCAAGGGCCGCTACATCAAGAAGGTCACCGTCTCCACCACCATGGGCCCGGGCATCCAGGTCGACCCGAACCGCACGCGCAACGTCGCGGTCGACGACGAGGCCTGAGGCTGATCTGACCGACCCCGACCGCCCGGGACTCCTCGGAGTCCCGGGCGGTTCTGCGTCTCAGCAGGCCCAGGGCGGCGTACCGACTGCGGTGCCGTCGGCCATGGTGGCCTCGAACCCGGCCGTGATCGCGACATGGACCCGGGCCGGCTCCTGCCCCGGGTTGGCCAGCTGGATCGGCTCCCCGGCGGGGACGACCACGACGTCGCCCGCGGTGGCGACGACACCGTCGGGCGCGAGTCGGATCTGCCCGTCGACGACGAGGAAGATCTCGTCACGGTCGAGGGTGTGTGCGTCGGGGGACTCCAGCCCGGGCTCGACGGTGATCCGCCAGGCGCAGATCTCGGCGGAGCCCCGACTGGGGGCGGCGAGGGCCGTGAAGCTGACGCCGGGCAGGTCGAAGACGGCGGCCTCGTCGGCGCGGATGACATGCATCGGACTCTCCTTCGAATAGACAAGTGCACTTGTTCAAGTTGGCTTGGCTATTCTGGACCCATGTGCGCGGCGCCGCAACCTCGTTCCGACCTCGGCATCCAGCTGCTGCTCGCCTACCAGGGCTTCGTGCGGCAGCTGCACGCGGACATGGCCCGTCGGGGTCACGACGACCTGGGGCGGTCCGACGGCGTGGTCTTCCGGATGCTCCACGCGGGGCCGCGCACGGTCAGTGACCTGGCCGCACGACTGGAGATCACCAAGCAGGGGATGGCCCAGATCATCGAGGACATGGAGCGCCGCGGGTACGTCGTACGACGCCCTGATCCCGCGGACGCCCGCGCGCGGCTCGTCGAGCTCAGCGACCGGGGCCGCGCCGCGCTCGGGATCGCCCGTGAGTTCCACCGCAGCTATGAGCAGCGACTCGTTCGCGACCACGGCCGCCCCGCGGTCGACGCTGCTCGCGCGCTGCTGGCCGCCATGGCCGACGAGGCGCCGGTCGGGCTGGACCGCGAGCTGCGCGGGCTCTACCTCTGAACGGGCCCGATCGTGCCAGCCGATTCTGCCGGCCGATTTTGTCGGCCCGGCTGCGGCCGCTAGAGTGAGCCGCTGGAACCGAAGACCGCCGGTCTGCTCCTCCGGGAGCACGAAGGTCCGCCGAAA
Organism: uncultured Actinomycetota bacterium; assembly: GCA_963731485.1. Taxonomy (GTDB): domain Bacteria; phylum Actinomycetota; class Actinomycetes; order Propionibacteriales; family Nocardioidaceae; genus Marmoricola. Next base: position 193,702 of record CAVSVQ010000004.1, on the reverse strand, counting down.
GCGGACGGCCTGCGCAGGAGCCACGGAAGCTGAAGCGGCCTCGTGCCGTGCCACGCCCTGTGCCCTGCGCCAGGGCGTTTCGCCTTTCACGGCCGGGTTCGGTTCGCACATCCCGTGCAGACGTTGGAAGGAGTCCCATGGCGCGGCCAGACAAGGCAGCAGCCGTCGCGGAGATCGTCGACCAGTTCAACGAGTCCGCTGGCGCTGTGCTGACCGAGTACCGCGGGCTCACCGTGAAGCAGCTGCAGGATCTGCGGCGCTCGCTCGGCGAGAACGCCAACTACGCCGTGGTCAAGAACACGCTGACCAAGCTCGCTGCCCAGGAGGCAGGTGTCGAGGGCTTCGACGACCTGCTGAACGGGCCGACCGCGATCGCCTTCATCAACGGCGACCTGGTCGAGGCGGCCAAGGGTCTGCGTGACTTCGCCAAGGCCAACCCCGCCCTCGTGATCAAGGGCGGGTTCGTCGACGGTGCCTCGATGGACAGCAGTGAGATCGCCAAGCTGGCCGATCTCGAGTCCCGCGAGGTCCTCCTGGGCAAGCTGGCGGGCGCGATGCTCGCCTCGCTGAGCCAGGCCGTCTACCTGCTCAACGCTCCGATCGCCCAGGCCGCCCGGCTCGCCGGCGCGCTGCAGGCGAAGGCAGAGCAGGACCCCTCGATCCTCGCGGGTGGTGCCGCTGCGTCCGATCAGGACGCGCCGGCCGCTGCCGCGGAGGAGGCCGCTGCCGAGGAGGCTCCCACCGAGGAGGCCACCGAGGTCGAGGCTGCCGCTGACGACACTGCCGAGACCGAGGCCCCCGTGGCCGAGGCCGAGGCGGCTGAGGAAGCACCCGCCGAGTAGTCGACTCGCGCGGAACCACCCGTAGAAACCCTGGCGCGCAGGCACTCGCCCGCGGCCGACGAATGGAAGGAACGCCACCATGGCGAAGCTCAGCACCGACGAGCTGCTCGACGCTTTCAAGGAGATGACCCTCCTGGAGCTCAGCGAGTTCGTGAAGCAGTTCGAGGAGACCTTCGGCGTGACCGCCGCCGCCCCGGTCGCGGTTGCCGCCGCTGCCCCGGCCGCCGGCGGAGGCGCCGCCGCCGCCGACGACGCCGGCGAGCAGGACGAGTTCGACGTGGTCCTCGAGGCCGCCGGCGACAAGAAGATCAACGTCATCAAGGAGGTCCGCGCGCTGACCAGCCTCGGCCTGAAGGAGGCCAAGGAGCTGGTCGAGGCCGCTCCGAAGGCCGTCCTGGAGAAGGTCAACAAGGAGGCCGCGGAGAAGGCCAAGGAGGCCCTCGAGGGCGCCGGAGCCACGGTCACGCTCAAGTGATCGGCTCCCCGGCCGATGACTCCTTCGTGAGGGTCGGGCCGGGGACAACCGCAGCATCGGACGAGCGGTCGCCCTTCGGGGCGGCCGCTCGTTGCCTGTCCGGAACATCCCGAACGTACGGTCGCGAAATACGGAACCAGAGCCCGCTCCGGCGTACCTGATGAATGCTGAGACGATCGCGCGACGGGGTGACGTGCGTCGCAGTCTCCGCGTAACTTGGCCCGGGGTTACTCGTTGGTTCACCCAGGTGGGAGCGTCGTGGGAGGCACTCCCGCCGCTGGATCGAGAGGGAGTTGTCTCCATGGGCGTCGAGATCGAGGTCAGCCATCTGACCAAGTCGTTCGGCAAGCAGATGATCTGGGGCGACGTCACGCTCACGGTTCCCGCGGGCGAGATCTGCGTGATGCTGGGTCCGTCCGGCACCGGCAAGTCCGTGCTCCTGAAGACCCTGATCGGTCTGCTCAAGCCCGACCACGGCAGTGTGGTCATCGAGGGCGTCGACATCGCCTCGTGCTCGGAGAAGGAGCTCTACGAGGTCCGCAAGCTCTTCGGCGTGCTGTTCCAGGACGGCGCGATGTTCGGGTCGATGAACCTCTACGACAACGTGGCCTTCCCGTTGCGCGAGCACACGAAGAAGTCCGAGTCCGAGATCCGCAACATCGTCATGGAGAAGATGGACCTGGTCGGGCTGCTCGGCGCCGAGGACAAGCTTCCCGGTGAGATCTCCGGTGGCATGCGCAAGCGCGCCGGCCTCGCCCGGGCGCTGGTGCTCGACCCGGAGATCGTGCTGTTCGACGAGCCCGACTCGGGTCTGGACCCGGTGCGTACGGCGTTCCTCAACCAGCTGATCGTCGACCTGAACGCGCAGATCGACGCGACGATGCTGATCGTCACCCACGACATCAACACCGCCCGCACGGTGCCGGACAACATCGGCCTGCTCTACCACAAGCACCTGGCGATGTTCGGCCCGCGGGAGATGCTGCTCAGCTCCGAGGAGCCCGTGGTCCGCCAGTTCCTGAACGCCCAGAAGGTCGGCCCGATCGGGATGAGCGAGGAGAAGGACGCCGACGAGCTGGAGGCCGAGAAGGACGAGGAGCTCCCGCCGCTGCCGCCGATCCCGTTGCAGCTCGAGCCGTCGAACGGCATTCCTCGCCGCAGCCAGCGGCCACCGGGTGAGTGGTGCCGCGAGAACGGCGTGAATCCGCCGCCGGGCTCGTTCGAGGCCGGCATGACGATGGCCCCGGGGGCCTGAGAAGTCGAATGTCCGCTCTCACCGCAGACCGGGTTCTCGCGCCGATCGGGACCGCCGGCAAGCTCTTCGCCTTCGGCATCGACGTGGCGATCGCCCTCTTCCGGCGTCCCTTTCAGACCCGGGAGTTCCTCCAGCAGGCCTGGTTCATCGCCTCGGTGACGATCGTGCCGACCGCGCTGGTCGCGATCCCGTTCGGCGCGGTGATCGCGCTGCAGGTCGGCGGCCTGATCAAGCAGTTCGGCGCGCAGTCGTTCACCGGCTCTGCGTCGGTGCTCGCCGTCGTTCGCGAGGCGGGGCCGATCGCGACCTCGCTGCTGATCGCAGGAGCCGGCGGATCGGCGATCGCCGCCGACCTCGGTGCCCGCAAGATCCGCGAAGAGCTCGACGCGATGATGGTGCTCGGCATCGACCCGATCCAGCGGCTCGTCGTCCCACGCGTGCTCGCCTGCATGCTCGTGGCGTTCTTCCTCAACGGCCTGGTCAGCGTCGTCGGCGTCTGTGGTGGCTACTTCTTCAACGTGGTGCTCCAGGACGGCACGCCGGGCGCCTATCTGGCCAGCTTCACTGCGCTGGCCCAGCTGCCCGACCTCTGGCAGGGGATGGCCAAGGCGCTGGTGTTCGGCCTCATCGCCGCGATCGTTGCCGCCTACAAGGGCATGAACGCCGGCGGCGGGCCGAAGGGCGTCGGTGACGCGGTCAACGAGTCCGTCGTGATCACCTTCATGCTCCTGTTCGTCGTCAACTTCGTGATGAGCGCGATCTACTTCCAGCTCGTCCCGCCGAAGACAGGTTGACGCCGTGGCCGACGTGAAGCAGGTCTACGTGCGCCCGCTGCAGGCCCTCGACCGCCTCGGCGAGGAGCTGGCGTTCTACATCCGCGCGCTCATCGCCACGCCGCGCTCGATCAACCGCTACCCCAGGGAGATCCTCCGGTCTGCTCGCCGAGGTGGCGCTCGGCAGCGGAGCGCTCGCGGTGATCGGCGGCACCGTCGGCGTGATCACGGCGATGGCCTTCTTCACCGGCACCGAGGTCGGCCTCCAGGGCTACGCCTCGCTCAACCAGATCGGCACGGCCGCGTTCGCCGGGCTTCGTCTCGGCGTACTTCAACACCCGGGAGATCTCACCGCTGATCGCGGGCATCGCGCTCGCTGCGACCGTGGGCTGCGGGTTCACCGCGCAGCTCGGCGCGATGCGGATCTCCGAGGAGGTCGACGCGCTCGAGGTGATGGCGATCCCGTCGATGCCGTTCCTGGTGACCACCCGGATCGTGGCCGGCCTGATCGCGATCGTCCCGCTCTACGTCGTCGGCCTGCTCTCGTCCTACTTCGCCACCCGGGTCGTGGTCACGCAGTTCTACGGCCAGAGCCAGGGCACCTATGACCACTACTTCAACCAGTTCCTGCCACCGGGCGACGTGCTCTGGTCGTTCGGCAAGGTGCTGATCTTCGCGGTCGTGGTGATCCTGATCCACTGCTACCACGGCTACACCGCGAGCGGAGGTCCCGCCGGCGTGGGCGTCGCGGTCGGACGCGCCGTGCGGACCTCGATCGTGGCGATCAACGTGATCGACCTGTTCCTGAGCATGGCGATCTGGGGCTCGACCACCACGGTCAGGCTGGCGGGATAGCCATGACGAAGATCCTCGGAAACCAGGCGCTGGGTGTCGTGTTCATCGGCATCCTGCTCCTCGGCGTGTGGCTGATCAACGCGGTCTTCACCCAGAAGTTCGTCTCCTTCGACCGGGTCAAGCTGGACACCGACACGATCGGCCTGCAGCTGCCGGCCCGCGCAGACGTCAAGGTCCGCGGTGTGATCGTCGGCCAGGTCCTCGAGGCCAAGGCCGAGGCCGAACGGCGCCGTGCTCACCCTGGGCATCAAGCCGAGCGAGCTCGGCCAGTCGTCGACGGCAAGCCGCTCATCCCGGAGAACGTCACTGCCTCGATCCTCCCCAAGACCCTCTTCGGCGAGAAGTACGTCGAGCTGGTGTCCCGTCGTCGCCGTCGCAGAAGCCGCTCGCACGTGGTGACGACGATCACCCAGACCCAGCTGCCGATCGAGGTCGAGACGTGTCCTCAACGACATCTACCCGCTGCTGCGCGCGATCCAGCCGGCCGAGCTGAACTACACGCTGAACGCGCTGGCCACGGCCCTCGAGGGTCGTGGCGAGGCGATCGGGCAGAACATCGACACCCTGAACGCCTACCTCAGCGGTTCAACCCGCAGATTCCCGGGCTGGTCGAGGACCTGCGGCTGCTGGCCAAGGTCAGCGGCACCTACGCCGACGTGGCACCGCAGATCGCCGAGACCCTGCGCAACACCGTGAAGACCGGCAACACCCTGCTCACCCGCGCAGGACAAGCTGCACGCGTTCCTGAAGGACACCGCCTCGTTCTCCGACACCGACCGAAGACCTTCCTGGACAACAACGGCAGCAACATCGTCCGGCTCGGCCAGCTCAGCCAGCCGCAGCTTCAGCTGCTGAAGCCGCTACTCCCCGGAGTTCCCGTGCCTGCTGCAGACGGCATCGTCAAGCAGGCCGCCGATGCTGGCGAGCACGTTCCGCGGGTTCGTCTTCCACATCGACCTGATCACGCTCCCGCGCCAGCCGCGCGGCTACGCGTCCAAGGACCTGCCGGTGCTCGGTGCCGACAACGGGCCGACCTGCGCCGGCCTGCCGCAACCCGCGGTCCCCTACAAGGAACGCTGCCGAACCTCAACGACGGCGTGAACAACCTGCAGCGCGGTGACGCGCAGCGGGCGGCCCCGGCTTCGATCGACACGGCGCTGACCAGCGCGGCCGGCGGGCCGGGGCAGAAGGCGCTTTCTGGAACGCTCTGACCGCACCGGTGCTCGGCGTTCCCGTCGACCAGGTCTCCGACCTGACCACCCTGCTGTTCGGCGCCGCTCGCCGCCGGGACGGAGGTGAGCATCCGATGAAGATGCTGGACAAGAAGACCCGCGGCGACCTGGTCAAGCTGCTCATCTTCATCGTGGTCACGACCCTGGCGACCGGCGTCCTGGTGGTGCTGATCGGCAACCTGAACTTCGAGAAGTCGCGCACGCTACAAGGCGATCTTCACCGACGCGACCGGAGTGGTCAAGGGCGACGACATCCGGATCGCCGGGGTGAAGGTCGGCAGCGTCAAGGACGTGCAGATCGTCGACCGCGACCAAGGCCGAGGTCACCTTCACCGTGCGCGACGCCACCGCCGTGACCCGAGCTCCACCGCGACGATCCGCTACCGCAACCTGGTCGGCCAGCGCTACATCTCGGTCACCCAGGGAGTCGGCGACACGTCCCGGCTCCCCGCGCGACGCCACCATCCCGCTGAGTCGCACCCAGCCGGCGCTGGACCTGACCACGCTGTTCAACGGCTTCAAGCCGCTGTTCGCCGCGCTCACCCCGGCCGACGTCAACCGGCTCAGCGCACGAGCTGATCCAGGTCTTCCAGGGCGAGGGCGGCAACCTCGAGGGGCTGCTGCGCAGCACCGGCTCGATGACCAGACCCTTGCCGCCGCGACCAGCTCATCGGCGACGTGATCACCAACCTGAACGCCGTGCTGCGAGACCGTCGGCGACCGCGACCAGCAGCTGTCCGGCCTGATCACGCAGCTCCGGCACGTTCGTGGCCGGCCTGGTCAAGGACAAGGACGCGATCTTGAACTCGCTGGACTCGGTCTCCGTGCTGGCCCAGCAGACCGCGGACCTCACCACCGGGATCCGGCCCGGGCTGGTCCAGGACGTCAAGGAGCTGCGCCAGGTCGCGACCAACCTCAACCAGGGTCGCGACGAGATCGACCGGGCGCTGCAGATCCTGCCGATCAAGCTGCGAGAAGATCGGCCGGACGGCGATCTACGGCTCGTTCTTCAACTTCTACCTGTGCAAGTTCACCGCCAAGGTGATCCTGCCCGACCGGCCCGCTCGACGGTCCCCTACAACACCTACCCGCTGCGACAACGGGAGGTGCAACCTCTCGTGACCACTCCCTTCCGCGAGCGCAACCCCGTCAAGGTCGGCGCGGTCAGCCTGCTGGTCCTGGTCGCCGCTCGTCCTGATGGCCTTCAAGGCCGACTCGCTGCCCGCTGATCGGCGGCGGCGACACCTACTACGCGGCGTTCACCGACTCCAGCGGCATCAAGACCAACGACGAGGTGCGCATCGCCGGCGTCCGCGTCGGCAAGGTCACCGGCGTCGACCTGGACGGCGACCACGTGAAGGTCACCTTCAGGATCAACACCGGCGCCGACTTCGGCACCGACACCGGCGCCGAGATCAAGGTGAAGACCCTGCTGGGCGCGATGTTCCTCGCCGCTCGAGCCGAAGGGCTCCGGCCAGCTGAAGAAGGGCAGCGACCATCCCGGCGTCGCGCACCCGGTCGGCCTACGACGTGGTGCAGGCGTTCAGCGGCCTCGCCGAGCGCGCCCAGAAGCATCGACCTGCCCCAGCTGACCGAGTCGCTGAACACCCTCGCCGACGCCACCAAGAACACCCCCGACGAGCTGAAGAGCACCCTCAAGGGGCTCTCCGCGCTGTCGGCGAACGTGGCCGCGCGCGACGCCCAGCTCAACACGCTGCTCGGCAACCTGCAAGAAGGTCTCCGGTGTCCTCGCGCAGCACGACCAGGACATCGTCACCCTGATGAAGGACAGCGACGTGCTGCTGCGCGCGGTCGTCGCCCGGCGCGAGGCCGTGCACCAGCTGCTGGTCTCGACCAGCAAGCTCTCGACCGAGCTCACCGCGCTGGTCGTCCAGCAGCCGCGCGCCGACCTCAAGCCGGCGCTGACGCAACCTCAAGTCGGTGGTCGACGTCCTGCGCAAGAACCAGAACAACCTGGACAACTCGCTGCGCCTGATGGCGCCGTTCTACCGGGTGTTCACCAACACCCTCGGCACCGGCCCCTGGTTCGACACCTGGATCTCCAACCTGCCTCCGGGCCCGGCCCTGGGAGGTGGGCCAGTGATGCGGCGCCTGCTGGCATCAACCCGGGCCGTCGTCGCGGGCCTCGCCGTGCTGGTGCTCCTCGCGGCGGCGCGCGTCCTGCTGCTGCTTCCCGGCGGCGGGCGAGAAGCACGTCGACGGCGGAGTTCCCGCGCGACGATCTCGCTCTACAAGGGCTCCGACGTGAAGATCCTCGGCGTCGCCGGTCGGCAAGGTCGACGAGGTCGACCCGCCGGGCACCAAGGTCGTGGTGAAGTTCCACTACGACAGCAAGTACAAGGTGCCCGGCGGACGCGAAGGCGGCCGTGATCTCGCCGTCGATCGTCGGCGACCGGTTCATCCAGCTCACCCCTGCCTACGACCGGCGGCGCGGCGCTGCCCGACAACGCCCGGCTCGGGCTCGACCGCACGGCCACGCCGCTGGAGCTCGACCAGATCTTCGGCTCGATCAACGACCTGACCAAGGCGCTCGGGCCGGAGGGTGCGAACAAGCCCGGACCAGACCGGCACCGGCGCACTGACCCGGCTGCTGGACTCGACCGCGCGCAACTTCGGTGGCCAGGGCGTGCAGTTCAACCAGACCCTGCACAACCTGAGCCTGCTGACCAAGACGCTGGCCGACAACAAGGACCAGCTCTTCGGCACGGTCTCGGAGGTGGAGAAGTTCACCAAGGCGCTCTCGGCCAAGAACGACGACACCGTCCGCCGGTTCAACGACTCGCTCGCCAGCGGCGCGCAGCTGCTCGCCGACGAGCGCAAGGACCTCGCCGCCGTGCTGGAGAACCTGTCGGTCGCGACTGACCCAGGTCACGGTCGTTCGTCTCCGAGAACAAGCAGCTGCTGTCGAGCAACATCAAGGAGCTCAACCAGATCTCGAAGGTGCTGGTGAAGAACCGCGACGCGCTCGACGAGACCCTCAACGACGGCGCCGGTGGCGCTGAACAACCTGTTCCTCGCCTACAACGAGACCACCGGGACGCTGGACACCCGGGCCAACGTCGGTGAGACCGTCACGCAGCTGACCGACAAGCCGTCCGTGGTGCTGTGTGCGCTGCTGCCCGATGCCTGCGGGCCGCTGAAGATCGGTGCTCGAGCGTGCTCGGCCTGCAGCCGCGCCGGAGCGCCGCCGGCGCCGGCGCCCGCAGCGCACGACCGTGGTCGAGCCGGTCGATCCCGACGCTCGGCGGGCCTGGTGGCGGCGGAGCCGTCGAGTGGCGCGCGACCGAGCGGGGAGGTGGCGCCGATGAGCGCCCGACGACCCGCGCCGCGCGGTCGCCGGATCGCGGCGCTGATCGGCACCCTGGTCAGCGCGACTCGCCCTGAGCAGCTGCTCGGTGTACGACATCCCGCTGCCCGGGCGGCCCCGACGTCGGCAGCAACCCGATCACCGTGCACATCATGTTCCGCGACGTGCTGGACCTGGTCCCGCAGTCGACCGTCAAGGTCGACGACGTCACGGTCGGCAAGGTCACCTCGATCAAGCTCGACGGCTACACCGCCGACGTCACCGTGAAGCTGCCGCAGCATCGTCGACCTGCCCGACAACGCACGCGCCGAGATCCGGCAGACCAGCCTGCTCGGCGAGAAGTTCGTCTCCCTGAGCAAGCCGCCGGACCCGACCGGCAAGCTCGGCGACGGCGACGTCATCGGCCTGGAGAACTCCGGTCGCAACCCCGAGATCGAAGAGGTCTTCGGCGCGCTCGCGCTGCTGCTCAACGGCGGCGGCGTCGGCCAGCTGAAGACGATCTCGGAGGAGCTCAACAACGCGTTCGGCGGCCGCGAGGAGGCCAGGTGCGGTCGATCATCGACCCAGATCAGCTCGTTCATGGGCCAGCTCGACGCCGAACAAGGAGTCGATCGTCACCGCGCTGGAGAACGTCAACCGGCTCTCCCTGGAGCTGCGTCGGCAGGACGGCACGATCAAGTCCGCCCTGGACGACCTGCCCGGCCGCGATCAAGTCCGTCAACGGCCAGCGCGCCGACCTGGTCACGATGCTCCAGGCGCTGTCGAACCTCAGCTCGGTCGGCGTCCGGGTGATCCAGGCGTCCAAGGAGTCCACGATCGACAGCCTGCGCAACCTCGCGCCGGTGCTCGAGGCGTTCGCCGAAGTCCGGCCAGAACTTCCCGAAGTCGCTGCAGGTCTTCTTGACCTACCCGTTCATCGACGAGGCCGTCGGCCGTGACCCGCAGGTCGCGCGCAACCTGCACATGGGCGACTTCACCAACCTCTCGGTCAGCCTGTCGCTGGACCTGTTCAACCTGCCGAGCATCCCGGGCCTGGCGCCGGGCGTGAGCCTTGCCGACGTGCTCGACACCTGTCAGCAAGACGCCGCTGGCGCCGGTCTGCACCACCGTGCAGGACGCTCATCGCCCGACACGGCAGCTGCAGCCGGTGTGCGGCCTGGTGCCGGCGCTGTGCGCGGGCTCCGCCCAGAACGGCGGCGGCGGCCTGCCCAACACCGTCGATCGGCGGACTCGTGGGCGGGCTCACCGGCGGCTCGACGTGCCTCGGAGCGGCTCCGGCTCGTCCCGTCCGGTTCCGGCGGCGGCGCTGCTCGGCGGCCTGCTCGGCGGCCTGGGCGGGCTGCTCGGTCGCACGGCGCACCAACGCCGGCTACGACCCGGTCGCGCCGCATCGACCCGTTCCTGCTCGCGGGGACCGGCTACGACCCGGGCCTGGGCACCCTGCTGATGCAGGGGGTGGCGGTCCAGTGATCTCCTCGCGCACCAAGAAGCAGCTGCTGGTCTTCGTGTTCATCACCCTGGTCGGGGTGTCCTACGTCGGCGCGCGCTACGCGCGCCTGGACAAGCTGGTCTACGACTCGTCGTACCAGGTCAACGCGCAGTTCGCGCAGTCCGGCGGGATCTTCACCGGCGCCGAGGTGACCTACCGCGGCGTCCGGGTCGGCCAGGTCTCCGACATGCGGCTGACCCGCGACGGCGTCGACGTGGTGCTGAGCATCGACAAGGGCCAGGACCAGATCCCGGCCGACACGCTCGCGCTGGTCGGCAACAAGTCGGCGGTGGGGGAGCAGTACGTCGATCTCGAGCCGCAGCACCGACTGCGGGCCCGTACCTGAAGGACAACGTCGACGATCACCGACGGCCGAACACCCAGGTGCCGGTCTCGACGACGCGAGATCCTGACCAACGTCGACCAGTTCGTGAACTCGGTGCCGCAGGACGACGCTGCGCACGGTGGTCTCCGAGCTCGGCGCCGGCGTTCAAGGACAGCGGGCCCGACCTGGCCCGGATCATCGACACCTCGAACAGCTTCATCCAGGCGGCGAACGACAACTTCGACGTCACCACGGCGCTGATCCGCGACTCCAACACGGTGCTGCGCACGCAGTCGGACAAGGGCTCGGCGATCCGCAGCTTCGCGCGGGACCTGTCGCTTGTTCTCCGGCGTGGTGGCCGACAACGACCAGGCGCTGCGGGCGCTGATCGACAACGGGTCGGCGACCGCGAACGAGCTGCGCACGTTCCTGGAGGAGAACCAGGTCGACCTCGGCTGGCCTGATCAACAACCTGGTCACCACCGGCGAGGTCGTGGTCAAGCACCTCGCCGGCGTCCGCCAGATCCTGGTGCTCTACCCCTACGAGGTCGCCGGCGGCTACACCGTGGTCGGCGAAGAGCTCCGAGGGCTACAACGCCCGCTTCGGCCTCATCTTGAACCAGACGCCCGGCGGTCTGCGACAAGGGCTACGACCCGAACCAGTGCCGCGACCCGCTGCAGACCGAGCGACAAGCCGATGGACATGAACGCCCACTGTGCCGAGCCGGCGAGCAAGACCAACGCGCGCGGCGCCCAGAACGCTCCCCGCGTCGGCGCGCGTCCGTACCGGAGCGCACCGGTCGCCACGTACGATCTGGGCACGGGCACGACGACCTGGACCGACCAGGCGTCCGCGCCGACGTCGTCTACGACGGTGGCGCAGCCCGGATCTACGGGGAGGACTCGTGGAAGTCGTTGTTGCTGCAGCCGGTGATGTGATCGCTTGACCAAGGCATCCACCCGGGCGGACCCGGGGCTTGGTCGCGCTCGCCCTCGTCGTGCTCACCGTGCTCAGCGTGCTGGTGGCCGCGGCGCTGCTCTACCGCTCCTCGCACCTCACCGACGCGCCGTTCTGGCCTGAGCAACAGTGGCCGAGCCATCCCAGCCGACTCCGAGCGGCACAAGGTGGTCGCCGTGGCCGAGCAGTTCTGCCTGCGCGTCGACGGGTTCGACGGTGACCGACCCCGACGAGCTACAAGTCGCTGGTCACCGAGATGCTGACCACGAAGTACAAGAAGGCCTTCGACACCGAGTTCGCCGCGATCCAGCAGCTCGGCGTGCAGAAGCGGCCAGAAGGGCAAGGGCACGATCGTGGCGAGCGGAGTCGGGTCCCTCGACGGCGACAGCGCCACCGTCCTGGTCGTCGCACGACAACACGATCACCTCCTCGTCCGGCACGACCGAGCGGCACTACCGCTGGACCGTCGACCTGAACAAGGTCGACGGGCAGTGGCTCGTCGACGACTTCACCCCGGTGAGCTAGACCGCGATGGCCGCAACCAGCCCGAACCCGACCTGGTACGACATCCTCGGTGTCGCTCAGGACGCGACGCCTGAGCAGATCAAGGCAGCCTGGCGCGCGGCGACCGACAAGTTCGAGCCCGGCTCGGGCACCAGCCAGTTCCGGCTGTTCAACGAGGCGGCCGACGTCCTGCTCGACGCCGAGCGGCGCGCGGCGTACGACGCCGCACTGGCCGCCGAGCCCGTCGCGGACGTCGAGCCGACCCCGGAGCCCGAGCCGACCCCGGAGCCCGAGCCGAGCCCGGAGCCGGAGCCGAGCCCGGAGGCCGAGCCGAGCCCGGAGCCCGAGCCCGACCTGGCGGCCGAGCCCGTGGAGGCCTCCGGACCGTCCGCGGACATCGAGCCGATCGCCGACGTCGAACCCGTGCAGACGCCCGAGCCCGGTGCGACCCGGGGCGTTCTCGCCGCCGTCGCGGTGAGCCTCCGCTCGCACCTGTGGTGGATCGTCGCTGTCACCGTTCCGCTGATCGTGGTGAGCGTCGCGGTCAGCCTGGTGGCGGTGTTCGGCCCCCACGTCGGAGGTGTGGACGTCGAGGGCATCCGGCCGCAGGTCCGGGCGTTCGACGCCGGGCCGGCGGCGGCCGCCGCCGCGGAGCGGGCGCTGAAGCCGGTGCTCTCCTACGACTACCGGCACATGGAGGCCGACCGGGACCGGGCCGCCCAGTACCTCACCCCGGCGTACCGCAAGGACTACCTGAAGAACTTCAACGACCTGCTGATCCCAGGGTCCCGACGGCGGTCCGGGCCCGGTGCCGTGAAGACCAAGGCGGTGGTCACGCGCCGACGTGCTCGACAGCGGAGTCGTCGACGCCGAGCGCCGACCGGGTGCGGGTGATCGCGTTCGTCAACCAGTCCTCGGTGAAGGGCGACGCGACGCCGACGGTGTTCCAGAACCGGGTGGTGGTCACGATGGTGCACCGCGGCGACGCCTGGCTGATCGACAACATCACCAGCTACTGACCCGCCCGGCCCGTCCACCGGATCAGCCGCCGGATCATCCGCCGGTGCACCGGCGAGGTGCTTGACCTGGCGGGGCTGCCGGTTCATGCTTGCCGCAGCAACACGGCGATCGACGCCCGGTCGACCGATCCGGAATTGCGCGTGTTGTGTTTCTTGCATGCCCGTCGGGTATCGTTCATCTTTGCGTCTGCCCTCAAATGCTCTCCCGCCTGTCCGGTGGCCGGTTTGTGGTGGGCTCGACGCGCGTCACACCTGTGCCTCGGAAGGACCTCCACTCTTGGCCGCCTCGCGCAGCAAGAACAGCAAGACCCAGAGTCCCCGCCGCATCTCCTTCGCCAAGATCTCCGAACCCCTCGAGGTTCCGCAGCTCCTCGCGCTGCAGACCGACAGCTTCGACTGGCTGATCGGCGACGAGAAGTGGGTCGCCAAGGTCGCGGAGGCGAACGCCAAGGGCGAAGAGCTCTCGACCAAGTCGGGGCTCCACGAGATCTTCGAGGAGATCTCGCCGATCGAAGACTTCTCCGAGACGATGTCGCTCTCGTTCGAGAACCCGGTCTTCCTCGACCCGAAGTACACCGAGGAGGAGTGCAAGGAGAAGGACTTCACCTACTCCCGGCCGCTCTACGTCTCCGCCGAGTTCACCAACGGCGAGACCGGCGAGATCAAGGGCCAGACGGTCTTCATGGGTGACTTCCCGATGATGACCCGCAAGGGCACCTTCATCATCAACGGCACCGAGCGCGTCGTGGTCTCCCAGCTGGTCCGCTCGCCGGGCGTCTACTTCGAGCGCACCGCCGACAAGACCTCCGACAAGGACATCTTCACCGCGAAGGTGATCCCCTCGCGCGGCGCCTGGCTCGAGTTCGAGATCGACAAGCGCGACATGGTCGGCGTCCGCCTCGACCGCAAGCGCAAGCAGAACGTCACGGTGCTGCTCAAGGCACTCGGCTGGACCGACGAGCAGATCCGCGAGGAGTTCGGCGAGTACGAGTCGATGATGCTCACCCTGGAGAAGGACCACACCACCACCCAGGACGAGGCGCTGCTCGACATCTACCGCAAGCTCCGCCCGGGCGAGCCGCCGACGCGCGAGGCCGCGCAGACGCTGCTGCAGAACTACTACTTCAACCCCAAGCGCTACGACCTGGCCAAGGTCGGCCGCTACAAGATCAACAAGAAGCTCGGCACCCACGAGGCCTTCGACCAGCAGACGCTGACCGTCGACGACATCGTGGCGACCATCCGCTTCATCGTCGAGCTGCACGCCGGCAAGGACACCCTGGTCGACGCCAAGGGCACCTCGATCAAGGACCCCCACGGCGAGGAGATCGAGGTCCGCCCCGACGACATCGACCACTTCGGCAACCGCCGGATGCGCACGGTCGGCGAGCTGATCCAGAACCAGCTGCGCACCGGCCTGGCCCGGATGGAGCGGGTCGTGCGCGAGCGGATGACGACCCAGGACGTCGAGGCGATCACGCCGCAGTCGCTGATCAACATCCGGCCCGTGGTCGCGGCGCTGAAGGAGTTCTTCGGGACCTCCCAGCTCTGCGCAGTTCATGGACCAGACCAACCCGATCGCCGGTCTGACCCACAAGCGCCGCCTGTCCGCGCTCGGCCCGGGCGGTATCTCCCGTGACCGTGCGCAGATGGACGTCCGCGACGTGCACCCCTCGCACTACGGCCGGATGTGCCCGATCGAGACCCCGGAGGGTCCGAACATCGGCCTGATCGGGTCGCTGGCGTCCTACGGCCGGATCAACCCGTTCGGCTTCGTCGAGACGCCGTACCGCGTGGTCAAGAAGGGTCGCGTCACCGACGAGATCCACCACCTGACCGCCGACGAGGAGGACTCGAAGGTCATCGCGCAGGCCAACGCCGTGCATCGACGACAAGGGCAACTTCGTCGACGAGCGGGTGCTGGTCCGCACCCGTGGTGGTGAGACCGTCGACATCCCGCGCGACGAGGTCGAGTACATGGACGTCTCGCCGCGCCAGATGGTGTCGGTCGCGACCGCGCTGATCCCGTTCCTCGAGCACGACGACGCCAACCGCGCGCTGATGGGCGCCAACATGCAGCGCCAGGCGGTGCCGCTGATCAAGAGCGACGCGCCGCTGGTCGGCACCGGCATGGAGTACCGCGCCGCGGTCGACGCGGGTGACGTGGTCACCTCCGACGTCGCCGGTGTGGTCAAGGAGGTCTCGGCCGACGAGATCGTGGTGATGACCGACGAGGGCGGCAACAAGTCCGTCCGGCTGCAGAAGTTCACCCGCTCCAACCAGGGCACCTGCATCAACCAGCGTCCGCTGGTCGCCGAGGGTGACCGGGTCGAGGTCGGCTCGCCGATCGCCGACGGTCCGTGCACCGACGAGGGCGAGATGGCCCTCGGCACCAACCTGCTGGTCGCGTTCATGCCGTGGAAGGGCTCACAACTACGAGGACGCGATCATCCTCAGCCAGCGCCTGGTGCAGGAGGACGTCCTCACCTCGATCCACATCGAGGAGCACGAGGTCGACGCCCGCGACACCAAGCTGGGTCCGGAGGAGATCACCCGCGACATCCCGAACGTCGGCGACGAGCTGCTCGCCGACCTCGACGAGCGCGGCATCATCCGGGTCGGCGCGGAGGTCACCACCGGTGACATCCTCGTGGGCAAGGTGACCCCGAAGGGCGAGACCGAGCTGACCCCCGAGGAGCGCCTGCTGCGCGCGATCTTCGGCGAGAAGGCGCGCGAGGTGCGCGACACCTCGATGAAGGTCCCGCACGGCGAGTCCGGCACGGTCATCGGCGTCCGTGAGTTCAACCGCGAGGACGGCGACGAGCTGCCCCCGGGCGTGAACCAGCTGGTCCGGGTCTACGTCGCCCAGAAGCGGAAGATCTCCGTCGGCGACAAGCTCGCCGGCCGGCACGGCAACAAGGGCGTGATCTCCAAGATCCTGCCGGTCGAGGACATGCCGTTCCTCGAGGACGGCACCCCGGTCGACGTGGTCCTCAACCCGCTCGGTGTGCCCGGCCGGATGAACATCGGCCAGGTCCTGGAGATCCACCTCGGCTGGCTGGCCGCCAACGGCTGGCACGTCGACCCGGCGACCAAGGACGACTGGGCCCAGCGGCTGGCGTCGATCGACGCACTCGACGCTCCGCCGAACTCGAAGCGTCGCCACGCCGGTCTTCGACGGCGCCCGGGAGGACGAGATCGTCGGCCTGCTCGGCTCGACACTGCCGACCCGCGACGGTGACCGGCTGGTCGGCTCCAACGGCAAGGCGCGGCTCTTCGACGGCCGCTCCGGCGAGCCGTTCCCGGACCCGGTCTCGGTCGGCTACATGTACATCCTCAAGCTCCACCACCTGGTCGACGACAAGATCCACGCCCGCTCGACCGGCCCGTACTCCATGATCACCCAGCAGCCGCTCGGCGGTAAGGCCCAGTTCGGTGGCCAGCGCTTCGGTGAGATGGAGGTCTGGGCGATGGAGGCGTACGGCGCCGCCTACGCCCTCCAGGAGCTGTTGACGATCAAGTCCGACGACGTGCCCGGGTCGCGTCAAGGTCTACGAGGCGATCGTGAAGGGCGAGAACATCCCCGACTCCGGCATTCCCGAGTCGTTCAAGGTTCTCGTCAAGGAGATGCAGTCGCTCTGCCTCAACGTCGAGGTGCTGTCCCAGGACGGCTCCGCGATCGAGATGCGCGACGCGGAGGAGGACGTCTTCCGCGCCGCCGAGGAGCTCGGCATCGACCTGTCCCGCCGCGAGCCCAGCGAGCGTCGAGGAAGTCTGAGGTTGTGGCGGCGCCCCCAGGAGTCACCGGGGCGCCGCACCCTCGGTCCCACAGAGATTTCAGAACTAACGAAGGACAGCAGCCACCGTGCTCGACGTGAATTTCTTCGACCAGCTCCAGATCGGCCTGGCCACCGCGGACGACATCCGGAGTGGAGCCACGGCGAGGTCAAGAAGCCGGAGACCATCAACTACCGCACGCTCAAGCCCGAGCGTGACGGCCTCTTCTGCGAGAAGATCTTCGGTCCCACCCGGGACTGGGAGTGCTACTGCGGCAAGTACAAGCGCGTGCGCTTCAAGGGCATCATCTGCGAGCGCTGCGGCGTCGAGGTGACCCGCTCCAAGGTCCGTCGTGAGCGGATGGGCCACATCGAGCTCGCCGCCCCGGTCACCCACATCTGGTACTTCAAGGGTGTCCCGAGCCGGCTGGGCTACCTGCTCGACCTGGCGCCGAAGGACCTCGAGAAGGTCATCTACTTCGCGGCGTACATGATCACCCAGGTCGACGAGGACGCTCGCCACAAGGACCTCAGCCGAGCTCGAGGGCAAGATCGGCCTGCAGCGCAAGAGCATCGAGAGCCGCCGCGACAACCAGCTCGAGGAGCGTGCCAAGAAGCTCGAGTCCGACCTCGCCGAGCTCGAGGCCGAGGGCGCCAAGGCCGACGCCCGCCGCAAGGTCAAGGACGGCGCCGAGCGCGAGATGAAGCAGGTCCGCGACCGGGCCCAGCGCGAGCTGGACCGGCTCGAGGAGGTCTGGAGCACGTTCAAGACCCTGAAGGTCCAGGACCTCATGGGCGACGAGCTGCTCTACCGCGAGATGAAGAACTGGTTCGGCAAGTACTTCGAGGGCTACATGGGCGCGACCGCGATCCAGAAGCGCCTGGAGACCTTCGACATCGAGGCCGAGGTCGAGGCGCTTCGCGAGGTCATCGCGAACGGCAAGGGCCAGCGCAAGGTGCGCGCGCTCAAGCGGCTCAAGGTGGTCGACGCGTTCCGCAAGACCAACAACAGCCCGCTGGGCATGGTCCTCGACGCCGTCCCGGTCATCCCGCCGGACCTGCGTCCGATGGTGCAGCTCGACGGTGGCCGCTTCGCGACCTCGGACCTCAACGACCTCTACCGCCGGGTGATCAACCGGAACAACCGCCTCAAGCGGCTGCTCGACCTCGGTGCGCCGGAGATCATCGTCAACAACGAGAAGCGGATGCTCCAGGAGGCCGTCGACTCGCTGTTCGACAACGGTCGCCGTGGTCGTCCGGTCACCGGCCCGGGCAACCGGCCGCTGAAGTCGCTCTCCGACATGCTCAAGGGCAAGCAGGGCCGCTTCCGCCAGAACCTCCTCGGCAAGCGCGTCGACTACTCCGGCCGTTCGGTCATCGTGGTCGGTCCGCAGCTGAAGCTGCACCAGTGCGGTCTGCCGAAGTACATGGCGATCGAGCTGTTCAAGCCGTTCGTGATGAAGCGCCTGGTCGACCTGTCGCACGCGCAGAACATCAAGTCCGCCAAGCGGATGGTCGAGCGCGCCGTGCGCCCCGAGGTCTGGGACGTGCTGGAGGAGGTCATCGCCGAGCACCCGGTGCTGCTGAACCGCGCACCGACGCTGCACCGCCTCGGCATCCAGGCCTTCGAGCCGCAGCTGATCGAGGGCAAGGCCATCCAGATCCACCCGCTGGTCTGCACGGCGTTCAACGCCGACTTCGACGGTGACCAGATGGCGGTGCACCTGCCGCTGTCGGCCGAGGCCCAGGCCGAGGCGCGGATCCTGATGCTGTCGACGAACAACATCCTGAAGCCGTCGGACGGTCGCCCGGTGACGATGCCGACCCAGGACATGATCATCGGCATCTACTTCCTCACCCGCGAGCGTGACGGCGAGCCCGGCGAGGGTCGTGCGTTCGGGTCCACCGGCGAGGCGATCATGGCCTTCGACAAGGGCGAGATCAGCCTGCAGTCGAAGGTCCGGATCCGGCTCGCCGCACGTCGTGCCGCCCGCTCGGCGTGGAGACGCCCGGAGGGCTGGGAGGCGGGTGACCCGATCACCCTGGAGACGACCCTGGGCCGCGCGCTGTTCAACGAGGCGCTGCCGGCCGACTACCGCGTACGTCGAGTACGAAGTCGGCAAGAACCAGCTCGGCAAGATCGTCAACGACCTCGCCGAGCGCTACACCAAGGTCGAGGTCGCGCACTCGCTCGACGCCCTCAAGGACACCGGCTTCGCCTGGGCGACCCGCTCGGGCGTGACCGTGTCGATCGAGGACGTCGTGTCGCCGGACGCCAAGGCCGCCATCCTGGAGAAGTACGACGACCAGGCGGCCAAGGTGCAAAAGCAGTTCGACCGTGGTCTGATCACCGACGACGAGCGCCGGCAGGAGCTCATCGAGATCTGGACCCAGGCGTCGAACGAGGTCGCCAAGGCCATGGAGGTCAACTTCGACAAGGACAACCCGATCTTCATGATGGTGAACTCGGGTGCGCGCGGCAACTGGATGCAGGTCCGCCAGATCGCCGCGATGCGCGGCCTGGTGGCGAACCCGAAGGGCGACATCATCCCGCGTCCGATCAAGTCGAACTTCCGTGAGGGCCTGTCGGTGCTGGAGTACTTCATCTCCACGCACGGCGCCCGCAAGGGTCTGGCCGACACCGCGCTGCGGACGGCTGACTCGGGCTACCTCACCCGCCGTCTGGTCGACGTGTCGCAGGACGTGATCATCCGTGAGGACGACTGCGGCACCGAGCGCGGCATGCCGAAGGTGATCGGTGTCCGGGGCGAGGACGGCGTCGTGCGCCGCAGCGACAACTGGGACACCGCGGCGTACGCCCGCAACGCGGCCGTGGACATCGCCCACCCCGAGACCGGCGAGGTCGTCGTCGCCGCCGGTGAGGACCTCGGCGACGTCCAGGTCGAACGCGCTCGTCGCCGCCGGCATCGAGGAGGTCAAGGTCCGCTCCGTGCTGACCTGTGACGCCAAGACCGGCACCTGCGCGAAGTGCTACGGCCGTTCGCTGGCCACCGGCAAGCTCGTCGACATCGGTGAGGCGGTCGGCATCATCGCCGCCCAGTCGATCGGCGAGCCCGGCACGCAGCTGACGATGCGCACCTTCCACACCGGTGGTGTGGCCTCGGCCGACGACATCACGCAGGGTCTGCCCCGCGTGGTCGAGCTGTTCGAGGCGCGCCAGCCCAAGGGTCGGGCTCCGATCTCCGAGGCCGCCGGCCGGGTCGAGATCGAGGACACCGACAAGGCGCGCAAGATCATCGTCACGCCGGACGACGGCTCGGACCCGGTCGACTACCCCGTCAGCAAGCGCTCGCGCCTGCTCGTCGGTGACGGCGACCGCGTCGAGGTGGGCCAGCAGCTCACCCAGGGCACGCCGGACCCGAAGGAGGTGCTGCGCATCCTCGGTGTCCGCAAGGCCCAGGAGCACCTCGTGGCCGAGGTCCAGCAGGTGTACCGCAGCCAGGGCGTGTCGATCCACGACAAGCACATCGAGATCATCGTGCGGCAGATGCTGCGCCGGGTCACGGTGATCGAGTCCGGCGACACCAACCTGCTGCCCTCCGACCTCGTCGACCGGGTGCTCTACGAAGCCGAGAACCGTCGCGTGGTCACCGAGGGCGGCAAGCCGGCCTCGGGTCGTGCCGAGCTGATGGGCATCACCAAGGCCTCGCTGGCGACGGAGTCGTGGCTCTCCGCGGCCTCGTTCCAGGAGACCACCCGGGTGCTCACCGACGCGGCGATCAACGGCAAGTCCGACTCGCTGCGCGGTCTGAAGGAGAACGTGATCATCGGCAAGCTGATCCCGGCGGGCACCGGCCTCGAGCGGTACCGCAACATCCGGGTCGAGCCGACCGAGGAGGCTCGTGCGGCGGCGTACTCCGTCACCGGCTACGACTCCTACGGCAGCTACGACTTCGGGTCGCCCGGCGAGCCAGACGGTCGCCCTGGACGACTTCGACTTCGGCTCCTACCAGAACTGAGCCAGCGAAGTTCTGATCAACGAACAGGTTGAGGCGACAGAAGCCCCGCGAGCCAGGCTCGCGGGGCTTCTGGCCGTCTCACCCCGGGTCGACCCGGCATCATGGCTCCGTGGACGACGAGTGGCGCAGCGACCTTACCCGACTGCTGGACGGCGCGGTCGCCCGGCATGTGAGCGCCGGCAGCGCCGTGCAGGCGGAGTGCTCGCGAGGCCTGAGTCCGAGCGCCGGACGGGAGCCCAGCCACAGCCGCTGGTCGTCGAGATCGCCCGTGCTGGGTGTCGATGCCTGCACGGGCTGGTTGGGTCGGCGTGCTGCTCGGCGCCGGGCACCGTCGCCGCCCGGACAGCGTCGAGGTGCGCGGTCGAGCTGGCCCGGCGTCGGCCCGTGCCGTGGTCGGCATCGACATTCCCGTCGGTCTGCCCGACCGCGGTGGCCGGCAGGCCGATGCGCTGGCCCGAGCGGCCCTTCCGGGCAAGGCGTCGTCGGTGTTCGCCACACCCACGCGGACCGCGTACGCCGCCGCGAGCTACGACGAGGCCCGCGCCCGGAACGTCGCGGCGACCGGAGGCACCAGCCTCAGCGCCCAGGCGTGGGGGCTGCGGACCAAGGTGCTCGAGGTCGACGCATGGCTGCGGACCCGGCCGGCCGTGGAGGTCATCGAGGTGCATCCAGGCTCAGCTTCGCCCGGCTCGCCGGTGCACCGCTCCTGCCCCGCAAGAAGGACCCGGACGGCCTCCGGGTGCGCCGGGACGCGCTCGAGAAGGCTGGTCTGGTGCCGCCGGCGTTCTTCCGTGGGCGGGGTTCGGCGAGGACGATCTGCTCGATGCGTGTGCCGCGGCCTGGACGGCCGTCCGGCGGGCCCGCGGCGAGGCGGAGTCGTTGCCGGCCGAGCCCGAGGTCTTCAGCGACGGCATCCCCGCGGCCATCTGGGTGTGAGCGCTCGCGCCGGGCCTGAGACAATGGCGCCGGTGACCACCGCCGCCCCCGCCCGCACCGACGTGCTCGTCGTCGGCGCCGGCCCGGCCGGGTCGGCGGCGGCGGCCTGGGCGGCACGCAGCGGGCGCGACACCGTGCTCGCCGACGCCGCGGTCTTCCCCCGCGACAAGACCTGCGGCGACGGCCTGACGCCCCGGGCGATCGCCGAGCTGGACCGGCTCGGGCTCGACGACTGGGTCCGCGCACACACCGTGAACCACGGCCTGCGGGCGCACGGCTTCGGCCAGACGCTGCTGCTGCCGTGGCCGGGCGGGTCGCTGCCGGCGTACGGCTCCGCGGTCGCCCGCACCGAGCTCGACGACCACCTGCGCACGACCGCGATGAAGTCCGGCGCGATCGGCATCGACGGCGCCCGCGCGGTCGACGTGCGCCTGGACGGCGGCCGGGTCGCCGCGGTGGTGTTCGAGGCCGACGGCGAGACGCTTCGAGATCGGCTGCCAGCCGCCTCGTGGTCGCCGACGGCGTGCGCTCGCCGCTCGGCAAGCTGCTCGGGCGCACCTGGCACCGCGAGACCGTGTACGGCGTCGCCGGCCGCTCGTACGTCGACTCGGCGATGTCACGACGACCCGTGGATCAGCTCCCACCTCGAGCTGCGCGGCCAGGACGGCGAGATCCTCTCCGGCTACGGCTGGATCTTCCCGCTCGGCGACGGCTAGGTGAACCTCGGCGTCGGCACCCTGGCCACGGCGAAGCGGCCCGCCGAGGTCGCGCTGCGCCCGCTGATGCGGCACTACGCCGAGCAGCGCCGCGACGGACTTCGGCCTCTCCGGCGACCTGCGGATGCCCACCTCGGCGATGCTGCCGATGGGGGGCGCCGTCTCGAACGTCGCCGGCCCCAACTGGGCGCTGATCGGCGACGCCGCCGCCTGCGTCAACCCGCTCAACGGCGAGGGCATCGACTACGGCCTCGAGACCGGTCGGCTGGTGGCCGACGTCGCTCGGACGGACGCGACCTCGCCACGGCCTGGCCGGCGCTGCTGCGCGAGCACTACGGCGAGGCGTTCTCGATCGCCCGCCGGCTCGCCGGGCTGGTCACCGTGCCGCGGCTGCTGCCCACGCTCGGGCCCGCCGGGATGCGCTCGGACTGGCTGATGACCCTCGCGCTGCGCTGGATGGGCAACCTGGTCACCGACGAGGACCGCGACCGCGCCGCCCGGGTGTGGCGCTGGGCCGGGCGCCGCTCGGTGCGGCTCGACCACGCGGCCGCCGTTCAGCTGAGCCGCCGGGCAGGCCCGCGGGTCGCCGCGGTCGACGCCGCAGCCAGCCGATCGGGTCGCACCAGCCGCCGTCGAGCGTGCGGGCCACGGCGGAGCGCGCAGCGACGCAGGCCGAGCGCGAGCGCGACCGCGGCCGAGGTCGTCACCGACGAACGACGAGTGCCGCGTGCCGGTCGGCCCACTCCGGGAAGCCTTCGTACTGCGCGGACAGCACGAAGAAGCCGTGGAACAGGTAGACCACGAGGGTCGCGGCGCCGAGCCGGTCGAGAACCACGCTGCGGGCACGCGGCACCAGGGCGAAGCAGGACGGCCGCGCCGACCAGGCCGACGCCGAGCAGCGTCGCCCGGATCAGCGAGCGCACTGGAGGTCGTTCGGGTCCAGCGCGTCGTACCGCGAGCGGTAGTAGTACCACTCGGTGGCGATCCAGGTGTCGGTGAAGCGGGTGAGCACGAGCAGGCACCAGCATCGCGATACGCCGACCGCGCGCGGGCCAGCGCGGTGCGCGGGAGGCGCCAGCCCCACTGGCGCTCGCCGAGCCGCAGGCCGAGGACGAAGAACGGCAGCAGCCCGAAGATCCGGGCGTCGTCGAAGATGTTCGTCGCCCACAGGCCGGCCGCCAGGCTGATCAGCCACCGCGAGCGACCAGTGCGGCCCAGGCAGGTGGACGCGCTGGAACGCCGGCGCCATCAGCCGCCAGAAGAACAGCGCGGAGAGGTACCACATCGGCCAGTGCGGGTCGGCGAAGAGCTCGTCGCAGCTCGACGCCGCCGACCTCGTAGCGGAACCACGCCAGGGCCGCCTCGAAGACCACGTAGGGCACCGCGACCGTGTGCACCAGGGCGGCAGAGCTTCGCCGGGAGTCCAGCTGAAGGAGCGGGACAGGTAGCCGGTGACCAGCACGAACGCCGGCATGTGCCAGGCGTAGAGGAAGTCGTAGGTCCAGCGGCGACCAGGTTGTCGGGCAGCAGCGTCCAGGAGTGGCCGACCACGACCAGGGTCACCAGCGTCATCTTGATGTTGTCGAACCACGGGTCCCGCGGCCGGCCGTGTCGTCGCGGGGTGGCCGGTGGCCACGGCTCGGGCGAGGGGCTCGGCGACGGCTCGGCTGCGTACAGTCGTCACGTGTCGCCGTACCCGTCCGCACCGGTGATGCCTCGCCGGGGCGTGACCCGCGTCGCCGCCAGCGCGTCGCGGCGTACGCCGTGATCCTGCGCGACGACCGGATGCTGCTCACCCGGCTCGCCCCGGAGCTCGCCGGACGGAGCGCTGGACGCTGCCCGGCGGCGGCGTCGAGTTCGGCGAGCACCCGCGCGACGCGGTGGTGCGCGAGGTCCACGAGGAGACCGGTCTCGACGCCGAGGTCGGCGAGACGCGCTGGGTCGACTCCGCGCACCGCACCGGCGGCGTGGACGGCGAGCCGACGAGTCCACGCGCGTGCGGATCGTCTACGAGGGCTGGGTCGCCGCCGGACGCCCCGGCGCCGCACGTGGTCGAGGTCGGACGGCTCCACCGTCGACGCCGCGCTGGCACCCGCTGGCCGACGTCGCCGACGGCCGGGTCCCGGTGGTCGCGCTGGTGAGCGAGGCGCTGGCCGACGCACCTGCCGGCGCCGCCAGCGGCTGGCGGCCTACGCGCTGGTCGCGGCGCGCCGGGTCGGTGCTGCTCGCCCGGCTGTCGCGCCCGCGGTCGAGACCGGCCGCTGGACGCTCCCCGGCGGCGGGGTCGACCACGGCGAGTCGCCGCGAGACGCGCTGGTCCGCGAGGTCGCGGAGGAGACCGGGCTCGACGCGACGGTCGGGCGCCTGCTCGACGTCGACGACCCGCACTTCATCGGCACCGCCCCGGCGGGCGGCCGGAGGACTTCCACGGGGTCAACCTGGTCTTCGACGGCCACGCGTCGCCCGACGGGCGGTGCCGCGGGTCGTCGAGGTCGACGGCACCACCGACGCGGTCGCCTGGGTGCCGCGGCCGACATCGTCGACGGGCGCCTCCCGGTCACCGAGCCGTGGTCCGGTTCGCGCTGGACCTGGGCGACGCGGCGGCCCGTCAGGCACTAGCCTGGTGCCATGAGCCACGAGACCGTCTTCACCTACGGCGCGCCCGGGCTGAAGTTCGGCGCCGGCGCCTCCGACGAGGTCGGCCACGACCTCGCCGACCTACGGCGCCCGGCGGGTGCTGCGTCGTCACCGACCCGGGCGTCGCGGCGACCGGCCACCCGCAGCGGATCGCCGACCAGATCCGGCGCGCGGCATCGAGGTCGCGCGTCTTCGACGGCGTCGCACGTCGAGCCCACCGACGCCAGCCTCGAGGCGGCCATCGCGCACGCCCGCGCCGACCGGGCCCTTCGACGCCTTCGTCGCGGTCGGCGGCGGCTCGTCGATCGACACCGCCAAGGCGGTCAACCTGCTCACCACCAACCCCGGCGAGCTGATGGACTACATCAACGCCCCGGTCGGCAAGGCGCGGGCGCCCGAGCACCCGCTGCAAGCCGCTGGTCGCGGTGCCGACCACGACCGGCACCGGCAGCGAGAGCACCACGATCTGCGTGCTCGACGTGCTGGCGCTCAAGGTGAAGACCGGCATCAGCCACGCCCGGCTGCGGCCGACGCTGGCCGTCGTCGACCCGGCGCTCACGCTCACCCAGCCGGCCGGGGTCACCGCCGCGGCCGGCATGGACATCCTCTGCCACGCGCTGGAGAGCTACACGGCGCGGCCGTACGCCTCCTTCGACGCGCAAGCAGCCCGAGCAGCGGGTGCCCTACTGCGGCGCCAACCCGATCGCGGACCTGTGGTCGGAGCAGGCGATGTCGCTGCTGGCCGGCGCGTTCCGGCGCGGCGGTGCAGCGACGGCGACGACACCGAGGCGCGCGAGCAGATGGCGCTGGCCGCCACGTTCGCCGGGCTCGGCTTCGGCAACGCCGGCGTGCACATCCCGCACGCCAACGCCTACCCGATCGCCGGCCGGGTCCGCGACTTCCGGCCCGACGGCTACCCCGACGGGCGAGCCGATGGTGCCGCACGGCATGGCGGTCTCGCTGACCGCGCCCGAGGCGTTCCGGTTCACCTTCGACGCCGCTCCCGAGCGGCACCTGCGGGCCGCCGCGCTGCTCGGCCCCGGCGCACGAGCGGCGACGGGCCCGGACGCGCTGCCCGGCGTGCTGGCCGCCCTGATGCGCGACGTCGGCATCCCCAACGGCCTGGCCGAGGTCGGCTACGGCGAGGCCGACGTCGACGACCTGGTCGAGGGCGCGCTCAAGCAGCAGCGGCTGCTCGCCACCGCGCCCCGGGAGGTCACCGAGGAGGACCTGGCGCAGGCATCCTGCGCGGCTCGATGGAGCACTGGTGAGGTGACGCGCCGGCTCCGACGACCTGCGTCGCCGCGCTGCGCGCGAGCGCGGGGTCACGCGACGTCGACGACTCGACGCTGGCCCGCGCGCTCTACTCGTCGCGACGCCTCGCTCTACCGCGTGGTCCCGCCAGGTGGTCGTCCGGCCGCGCGACGCGCCGACGAGCTGGCGCGATCCTCGCCGTCGCCCGGGCGCACCGGCGTGCCGGTCACCATGCGCGGTGCCGGCACCTCGATCGCCGGCAACGCGGTCGGCCCGGGCATCGTGGTCGACACCGCCGGCACCTCGACCGCGTGCTCTCGATCGACCCCGAGGCGCGCACCGCGGTCGTCCAGCCGGGCGCTCGTGCACGCCGCCCTGCAGCGCGCGGCCGCGCCGCACGGGCTGCGCTTCGGCCCCGACCCCTCGACGCACACCCGCTGCACGATCGGCGGGATGATCGGCAACAACGCCTGCGGCTCCCGGGCGCTGGGCTACGGCCGCACCGCCGACAACGTGGAGTCGGCTCGGCTCGCACCGCCGCCGGCGACCGGCTCGCACCGGCGCCGGCCGACCGGCGACCGCGCGCTCGCCGGCCCTGGACGCGCTGGTCGACGCGCACCTGGCCACGTCCGCACGCGAGTTCGGCCGGTTCGGCCGCCAGGTCAGCGGCTACTCCCTGGAGCACCTGCTGCCCGAGCACGGTCGCCGCGCTCGACCGGTTCCTGGTCGGCTCCGAGGGCACCCTGGCGCGTGGTCCTCGAGGCCACGGTGCGGCTGGTCGAGGACGCGCCGGTCCGGGCGCTGCCGTGCTGGGCTACCCCGCGATGGCCGAGGCCGCCGACGCCGTCCCGGCGCTGCTCGCGCCGACGCACGGGCCTGGTCGCCTGCGAGGGGCTGGACGCCCGGATCGTCGACCTGGTGCGCCGCCGGCGCACGTGCCCGAGCTGCCGCGCGGGCGCCGGCTGGCTGTTCGTCGAGGTGACCGGCGACGCCGAGCCGAGGCGCCGGCGCGCGGCCGCGGCGGTCGCCGCGGCGGCGGGCGCTGCCGGCCACCGGGTGGTCACCGACGCCGGCCGAGCAGGCCGCGCTGTGGCGGATCCGCGAGGACGGCGCCGGTCTGGCCGCCCGCAGTCCTGACCCGCCCGGCGCACGCCGGCTGGGAGGACGCCGCCGTCCCGCCGGAGCGGCTCGGGCGCCTGGCTGCGCGACTTCGACGCGCTGCTCGAGCGAGCACGGCCTCGACGGCGTGCCCTACGGCCACTTCGGCGACGGCTGCGTGCACGTGCGGATCGACTTCGACGCTTCGACGGACGCCGGCGGCCGGCGCCGCGTTCCGCGACTTCCTCGAGCCGCCGCGCGACCAAGCTGCGCGCGCTACGGCGGCTCGCATGTCCGGCGAGCACGGCGACGGCCGGGCCCGCTCGGAGCTGCTGCCGCTGATGTACGACGCCGAGTCGCTCGGCGCTGTTCGGCGGCGGTCAAGACGATCTGCGACCCCGACAACCTGCTCAACCCGGGCGTCCTGGTCGACCCGGCGCCGCTCGACGCCGACCTGCGGCCGCCGCGCTCGCGCCGCCGGCCGCCGCCGGCTGCGCCTGCGCACGACGGCGGTGACCTCGGCAACGCCGTGCACCGGTGCACCGGCGTCGGCAAGTGCGTGGCCGACAACACCGGCACGGCGGCGTGATGTGCCCGTCCTACCTCGCCACCCGCGACGAGAAGGACTCCACCCGCGGGCGCTCCCGGGTGCTCCAGGAGGCGTCGACGGCGGCTGGCACCTGGCGGTTCGCCGACCCCGCGGTCGACGAGGCGCTCGACCTGTGCCTGTCCTGCAAGGGCTGCGCCCGGACTGCCCGACCGGGCGTGGACATGGCGACCTACAAGTCCGAGGCCCTGCACCAGAAGTACGCCGGGCAAGCGCCGCCCGCGCTGCGCACTACGCCCTCGGCCGGCTGCCGCAGTGGGCCGCGACCGACCGCCGCCGCGGCTGGCCAACCGGATGCTGCGCAGCTCGGCGCCGGTCGCGGCCGGCTGGCCAAGGCGACCGCCGGCATCGACCAGCGGCGTCGATCCTGCCGGCGCTTCGCCGAGCGCACGCTGCGCCGGTCGCCGGAGCTGCCCGCAGTGGCGACCGACGGCGGCCACGCCGGACGTGTGGATCTGGGCCGACTCCTTCACCGACCACTTCTCCCCGGACATCGGCCACGGCCGCGATCGAGCTGCTGGCAGCCGCCGGGCTGCGAGGCGCGCGGTGATCCCCGAGCGCGCGTGCTGCGGCGCTGACCTGGATCACCACCGGCCAGCTCGACCAGGCGCGGCGCATCATGGCGCGACGCGGTCGGCGACGCTGCACCCGCTACGTCGCCACCGGGGTGCCGGTGGTCGGCCTGGAGCCGTCCTGCCTGGCCGCGCTGCGCAGCGACGCCGCCGAGCTGCTCGACGACCCGCGGCGCCGGCCGAGGTCGCCGCCGGCATGCGCACCCTCGCCGAGCTGCTCGCCGAGCGCCGCGGCTGGACGCCGCCCGACCTCGACCGGCATCGAGGTGGTCGCCCAGCCGCACTGCCACCACGCCAGCGTGCTCGGCTTCGACGCCGACCTGGCCGCTGCTCGAGCGCGCCGGGCGCGACGGTCACCGGGCTCGGCGGCTGCTGCGGGCTGGCCGGCAACTTCGGCATGGAGCAGGGCCACTACGAGACCGTCGGTCGCCGTCGCCGAGCACCCACCTGCTCCCGGCGGTGCGCGCGGCCGGCCCGGACGCGGTGGTGCTGGCCGACGGGATGTCCTGCCGGGTCCAGCTGGCCGACCTGGCCGGCGTCGCGCGCTGCACCTGGCCGAGCTGCTCGCCGGACGCGCAGCGCTGAGCCCGGATCGCGGGCCGGCTCAGTGGCGAGCCCGGCAGACACGCTGCGTCGAAGAGCATGGCCGTGACCGCTCGCCGCCCTCGCGCCGGAGCGGTCGTCGCCGTCCTGATCGGAGTGTTCGGCAAGGTCCACGACCCGACCCTCGACGGTCACCACCACGCTCGGCTTCGTAGACCGTGCTGCGCTGGAGGTCGTGCGTCGACGGTGATCGGTGTGCTCGCGTGCTCAGCTCGTCGGAGCGCTCTGGATCTACGGGAACTGGCAGCCGAGCCCGTCGTGGCTCGGCCTGGCGCACCGCGCCTCCGGGCACGTCGCCCTCGTGCTCGCCGTGTTCGTCGGCCTACCAGCTGCCTGCGGGCCGCTCGGCGCTGGAGACCGGCACCTTACGCCGGTGGTGAGCAGGTGCCGACCCGGACCGTGGTGCACGGCGGTGCTCGGGTGCGCGGTCTTCGGTGCCCTGGTCGTCAAGGTCGTCGCGGGCTGTCGAAGACGCGCGCCGTGGCTGGTCTCCTGCCGGTGGCGGTGGGCTATCGGCCCCGTGGTCATGACGTCCGTGGTCACGCCTTCCGTGGTCACGCCTGACGCGCCGCGAGCCGCTTCATGCCGTCCGCCGGGCGGATCGGGTCGGGCCACTTCGCGGTGAGGTCCGCGCCCACCGGCGCGCCGCGGCGCCGACGGCCGAGCGTCGGGCGCACCCACTCCCACCACCACTCCCGCTCGGCGAGGACGGTCTGCCGCCAGGAGCGCGGGGCCAGGCGGCCGAGGTCGCGCGGCGTGATGGTGTGGTCGACGCCGCAGGGCGCGGAGGACCGCGGCGGCCAGGTAGCGGTGGCCGTTCCGGGACATGTGCAGGCGGTCCGGTTCCCACATCCGGGGGTGCTCGTAGGCGCGCATCGCCCAGTGGTCGACCAGCAGGGCGTCGTGGTCGAGCGCCACCTGCCGGATCCGGCGGTTGAGCTGGTTGTTGCGCAACCGGAGCGGCTCGAGGAGCGGGGAGAGCCGCACGTCGTAGCTGGTGAACAGCACCAGGCGCGCGCCCGAGGTGGCGAGCCTGGCGTCACGGCCGTGCTCGTAGCGGTCGAGGAGGTCGCCGATGTCGCTGCGCAGGTGCAGCAGGTCGTTGCCGCCGGCGAAGAACGAGACCAGGGTCGGCTCCAGCGCCGAGCGCCCGGTCCAGCTGGCCGCCGGACCACCTCGTCCAGGGTGCGGCTGCGCAGCGCCAGGTTGGCGTACTCGGTGTCCGGGTCGTGCTTGGCGAGCTGGCTTGGCGACCCGGTCGGCCCACCCGCGGACGCCGTTCGGGTAGCCGCTCGTCCCAGTCGCCGACGCCCTCGGTGAACGAGTCCCCGACCGCCACGAACCTGTGTGCCACGGCAGCCAGCGTGCCGCCCGCCGTGACTCGCGTGTACGGCCGAACCCGCCGGGCGTGCAATCCGCGCGGGCGCCGTACGGCGTTTTGACCCGCGCACGGGCACCCGGTAACCTCAATCCTTGTGTCTGGGTGATGCCCAGGCGCTGTCCGCGTGCCCTCACGGCTGCGCATCGACGACCGCACCACCAGCGCCACCCGAGCGCTGCGCAACACCATCGTGCCCGGCAAAGCGTCGGGTACTGAGAGTAGAACAGAAAGGGAACCACCCGGTGCCCACGATCAACCAGCTGGTCCGCAAGGGCCGCCAGGACAAGGTGTCGAAGAACAAGACGCCTGCCCTGAAGGGTTCGCCCCAGCGACGCGGCGTCTGCACGCGCGTCTACACCACCACCCCGAAGAAGCCGAACTCCGCCCTCCGCAAGGTCGCCCGCGTGCGCCTGTCCAGCGGCGTCGAGGTCACGGCGTACATCCCGGGCGTGGGCCACAACCTCCAGGAGCACTCGATCGTGCTCGTCCGCGGCGGCCGGGTGAAGGACCTTCCCGGTGTCCGCTACAAGATCATCCGCGGCACGCTCGACACCCAGGGCGTGAAGAACCGCAAGCAGGCCCGCAGCCGCTACGGCGCGAAGAAGGAGAAGAGCTGATGCCTCGCAAGGGCCCCGCCCCCAAGCGCCCGATCGACGTCGACCCGGTCTACGGGTCGCCGCTCGTGACCCAGCTGGTCTCCAAGGTGCTCGCAGGACGGCAAGAAGCAGGTCGCCCAGCGCATCGTCTACAGCGCGCTCGAGGGCTGCCGCGAGAAGACCGGCACCGACCCGGTGGTCACGCTCAAGCGCGCGCTGGACAACGTCAAGCCGGCCATCGAGGTCAAGAGCCGCCGCGTCGGCGGTGCGACCTACCAGGTCCCGATCGAGGTCAAGGGCACGCCGCGGCACCACGCTCGCGCTGCGCTGGCTGGTCGGCTACGCCCAGGAGCGTCGCGAGAAGACCATGGCCGAGCGCCTGATGAACGAGATCCTCGACGCGAGCAACGGCCTCGGTGCCGCGGTCAAGAAGCGCGAGGACACCCACAAGATGGCCGAGTCCAACAAGGCCTTCGCCCACTACCGCTGGTGAGCCGCCGGGCGACGGGCCCGCCGCGCAGCGGCGGCCGGACCCGCGTCCACCGGCACACCACGACTCCTAAGGAACGCTGACTCAAGTGGCAGTCGACATCACGACGGACCTCAACAAGGTCCGCAACATCGGCATCATGGCGCACATCGACGCCGGCAAGACCACCACCACCGAGCGCATCCTGTTCTACACCGGCATCACCTACAAGATCGGTGAGGTCCACGAGGGCGCGGCCACGATGGACTGGATGGAGCAGGAGCAGGAGCGCGGCATCACGATCACCTCCGCCGCGACCACCTGCTGGTGGAAGGACCACCAGATCAACATCATCGACACCCCCGGGCACGTCGACTTCACCGCCGAGGTCGAGCGCTCGCTGCGCGTGCTCGACGGCGCTGTCGCGGTGTACGACGGTGTCGCCGGCGTCGAGCCGCAGACGATGACCGTGTGGCGCCAGGCGAACAAGTACTCCGTGCCCGCGGATGTGCTTCGTCAACAAGCTCGACCGCACCGGCGCCGACTTCTTCCGCTGCGTCGACATGATGGTCGAGCGGCTCAACTCCACCCCGCTGGTCCTGCAGCTGCCGATCGGCGCCGAGGCCGACTTCCTCGGCGTGGTCGACCTGGTCGGCATGCGCGCGCTCACCTGGCGCGGCGAGACCAAGATGGGCGAGGACTACGAGGTCGAGGAGATCCCGGCCGAGCTCCAGGCGCAGGCCGACGGAGTACCGCGAGAAGCTGCTCGAGACGCTGGCCGAGGCCGACGACGAGATCATGGAGAAGTACCTCGAGGGCGAGGAGCTTCACCGTCGAGGAGCTCGAGGCCGCGATCCGCCGCGCCACCCTGGCCGACAAGCTCAACCCGGTGCTGTGCGGCACGGCGTTCAAGAACAAGGGCGTCCAGCCGCTGCTCGACGCGGTCGTGAAGTACCTGCCCGTCCCCGCTCGACGTCGACGCGATCGTCGGCCACGCGCGTCGGCGACGAGGAGAAGGAGATCACGCCGCCAGCCCAAGGACGACGAGCCGTTCTCCGGCCTGGCGTACAAGATCGCCGCCGACCCGCACCTCGGCAAGCTGACCTACGTGCGCGTCTACTCCGGCAAGCTCGAGGCCGGCGGCAGCTACCTGAACTCGGTGAACGGCCGCAAGGAGCGGATCGGCAAGGTCTACCAGATGCACGCGAACAAGCGTGAGGAGATCGCCTCGGTCGGCGCCGGCCAGATCGTGGCCGTGATGGGCCTGAAGGACACCAAGACCGGGCACACCCTGTGCGACCCGGCAGAACCCGGTCGTCCTGGAGTCGATGACCTTCCCGGCCCCGGTGATCGAGGTCGCGATCGAGCCCAAGACCAAGGGCGACCAGGAGAAGCTCGGCATCGCGATCCAGCGGCTCGCCGAGGAGGACCCGACCTTCACCGTCAAGGCGGACGAGGAGACCGGCCAGACGATCATCGCCGGCATGGGCGAGCTGCACCTGGAGATCCTCGTCGACCGGATGAAGCGCGAGTTCCGCGTCGAGGCGACCGTCGGCAAGCCGCAGGTCGCCTACCGCGAGACGATCCGCAGCAAGGTCGAGAAGCACTCCTACACCCACAAGAAGCAGACCGGTGGTTCGGGCCAGTTCGCGAAGGTGCTGATCAGCATCGAGCCGAACATCGACCCGGAGACCGGCAGCGGCGCGGGCTACGAGTTCGTCAACAACGTCACCGGCGGCCGGGTGCCGAAGGAGTACATCCCCTCGGTCGACCAGGGCGCCCAGGAGGCGATGGAGTTCGGCGTGCTCGCCGGCTACCCGATGGTCGACGTGAAGGTCTCGCTCGAGGACGGCGCCTACCACGACGTCGACTCCTCCGAGCTCGCGTTCAAGATCGCCGGCAACCAGGCGTTCAAGGAGGCGGCGCGACAGGCCAAGCCGGTGCTGCTCGAGCCGATGTTCGCGGTCGAGGTCGTGACCCCCGGAGAACTTCCTCGGCACGGTCATCGGCGACATCAACTCCCGCCGTGGGCAGATCCAGGCCCAGGAGGAGCGCCATGGGGACATGGTGGTCGAGGCGCTGGTGCCGCTGTCAGAGATGTTCGGGTACGTTGGTGACCTGCGGTCGAAGACCTCGGGCCAGGCGTCGTACTCGATGGAGTTTGACTCGTACGCCGAGGTTCCCACGAACGTCGCCGACGAGATCATCAAGAAGGTCCGTGGCGAGTAGTTTCACCGCGGCCTCGGCAGCAACAACCACATCTACACGAGTCAAGTAACACACAACCAGGAGGAGCCCACAGTGGCTAAGGCGAAGTTCGAGCGGACCAAGCCGCACGTCAACATCGGAACCATCGGTCACATCGACCACGGCAAGACGACGTTGACCGCAGCAATCACCAAGGTGCTGCACGACAAGTACCCGGACCTGAACCCGTTCACGCCGTTCGACGAGATCGACAAGGCTCCCGAGGAGCGGCAGCGCGGTATCACCATCTCCATCGCGCACGTCGAGTACCAGACCGAGAAGCGCCACTACGCGCACGTCGACTGCCCGGGTCACGCGGACTACATCAAGAACATGATCACCGGTGCCGCGCAGATGGACGGCGCGATCCTGGTCGTGGCCGCCACCGACGGTCCGATGCCGCAGACGCGTGAGCACGTCCTCCTGGCTCGCCAGGTCGGCGTGCCGGCGATCGTCGTCGCGCTGAACAAGTGCGACATGGTCGACGACGAGGAGCTCATCGAGCTCGTCGAGATGGAGGTGCGCGAGCTCCTCAACGAGTACGAGTTCCCGGGCGACGACATCCCGGTCGTGCGCGTGGCCGCGTTCCCGGCCCTGAACGGCGACGCCAAGTGGGGCGAGTCGGTCATGGAGCTCATGAACGCCGTCGACGAGTACATCCCGCAGCCCGAGCGTGACACCGAGAAGCCGTTCCTCATGCCTGTCGAGGACGTCTTCACGATCACCGGTCGCGGCACGGTCATCACCGGCCGGATCGAGCGCGGCATCGTCAAGGTCAACGAGGAGGTCGAGATCATCGGCATCCGCGAGGGCTCGCAGAAGACGACCGTCACCGGTGTCGAGATGTTCCGCAAGCTGCTCGACGAGGGCCAGGCCGGCGAGAACGTCGGCCTGCTGCTCCGTGGCACCAAGCGCGAGGACGTCGAGCGCGGCATGGTCGTGATCAAGCCCGGCACGACCACCCCGCACACCAACTTCGAGGCCTCGGTCTACATCCTCAGCAAGGAGGAGGGCGGCCGGCACACGCCGTTCTTCAACAACTACCGCCCGCAGTTCTACTTCCGGACCACGGACGTGACCGGCGTGGTGACCCTTCCCGAGGGTCGCGACATGGTGATGCCCGGTGACAACACCGACATGGTCGTCGAGCTGATCCAGCCGATCGCCATGGAGGAGGGTCTCCGGTTCGCGATCCGCGAGGGCGGCCGCACCGTCGGCGCCGGCCGCGTCACCAAGATCACCAAGTGATCTGACGCTTCGCTCCAGCGAACGACCCCGGGCTTCGGCCCGGGGTCGTTCTGCGTTGCGCGGACCGGCGGTGCTCAGCCCTGGCCGCGCTGCTCGACCTCGGCGACGACCTCCTCGGCGACGCTGCGCACCTTCACGTTGCGCCGCTGGGAGATCCGGGCAAGGAAGGCAAAGCCGCGCTCTTCGCTGAGCCCGTAGCGCTCCATGACGATCCCGACGGCCCGCCCGATGAGCTGCCGCGTCTCCAGAGCCGTCTGGAGGTTCTCGACGTGCCGGGCGTAGTCGAGCGCGACCGCTGCCTGGTGGGCGAAGAGCCGCCCGAGGAGGCCGATGTCCTCGAAGCTGCCGACCTTCCGCGAGTAGAGGTTGAGGGCGCCCTGGGCCTTCGGGGACGGCACCTCGAACAACCGGATGCCGGCCTGGGCCCGGATGCCCGCGCCGACCGCCGCGGCGGCGTACCGCGGGAACCGCTCGTCGGCGGCGAGGTTCGGTGAGATCACGTGCGGCCGTTCGACGGCCGCGTCGTAGCACGGCCCTTCGCGCAGCCGGTACTGCGCCTCGTCGACGCCCAGCAGGAGATCGTCGGTCGGCGCCACGGTCTCGAGCCGGTCGTCCGCGTGCCTGACGGTGATGCTGGCGTACTCCACGTCGGGTAGGACCTCGACGGCGGTGGCGGTGATCCGCTCGAGCGTGTGGTCCAGGTCGCCCGGTGACAGGTTCACCGAGGCTCGCTGGAGCGTGTCCAGCATCCGTTCCTGGGTCATGCCACGCCGGTACCCCGTCGGTGCGGGATCATCCGATCTCACTCACGAGACCAGGATCTCGACGTACGCGTGCCAACCGCACTCGCCGGCACCGGCGGCCTGGGCGCGCGCCCTGAGGGTCCGCACGGCGTAGCCGCTTGGCCGGACCTGCGCAATGATCTGCTCCGTTACCTCCACGGCCTCGTGTTCGGTGACGTACCGGCACCGCGACTTCATGCGGAGCAGCACACCCTCGCGGCGGGCCGCGATCTTCCAGTAGTGGATCAGGTCGCCACCGTCGGCGACGGCGTGGAGCAGATCGATCACGAGACGCCGGGCGCGAGGCGGGCGTCGGCGAGGGTCACGGGGCACGGGAGTCCTTGCACGAGGAGCTCACGAGCCGCTGCTTGACTCGGCGCGCATCGTATCGGCCCGTCGGGACGTCGGGGCGTGCGGGTTCGACCAGACTGCCGTGGAGTCGCCTCGTCGGTCACCGCGCTCGGCACCAGGTCCGCGATGGGACCAGCGAGGTCGCCGAGCGGGGGCCGGCTCAGGCCGCAGAAGTCCCGCTGGGAGTCAGTCGGCCGCGGCGGCGACGATGCTCCCGAAGGTGCGGTGACCCTTCGGGGTGAGGTGCAGGCGGTCGTCGAGGTAGGAGAAGGTGCGGTCGATCATCGAGAGGTACCGAGCGCCGGCGCGGGCGGCCTCCGCCCGGAGGATCGCGTCGACCCGGCGGGCGCCGTCTGCGCGGGCCGGTGCCGGCGGCGGGCCGACGACCAGGACGTCTCGACCGGCAGTCTGCGCCATCAGCGCCCGGAAGCCGGCGCGGATCGCGGCGGGCGGCTGGTCGGTGTCGTTGAGCCCGCCCTGGACGACCACCCGGTCCGCGCCCGTGCGGAGAGCGTCAGGGGCGCGCGCAGCGTACGAGGCGCCGGCGCAGGGGCTCGAGCGCGCGGCGAACCCGGACCCGGAGAACCCGAACACCTGCACGCGTCCGTGCAGGCGACTCGGCCACGACGCTGCGGGGTCCCGGAGGCCGAGACCCACGGAGTAGGAGTCGCCGATCACGACGACGTCGCGGCCGCTGCCGGTGACGAGGTGCTGGCGCGCCGTCGCCTGCGCGGAGAGACGCGCGCAGCGGCTGACGTCGACGCCGGTGGCGCCGCCGGCGGCGTGCAGGGCGAGCGCCACCGCGAGGACGACCGAGACCGCCCCCGCGAGCAGCAGCCTCCCTCGTCGCGCCACGAGCACGCGGACAGGATGCTGCGGATCCGCCGGATGTGCAGGCGAATGGGGAGACCGGGCCCATCGGTAGGGTTGTCCCTCGTGTCCGAGCAGCAGCTGCCCCCGGCGCGTCCGCACCTGAGGTTCACCGAGGACGGCCGGCGCGTGCGTGAGGTGCTGAGCTACTCCCGGCGCGGCAGTCGGTTCACGCCGACCCAGCAGGCTGCCTGGGACGCGCACCACGCGCGCTGGGTGATCCCGGACGAAGTCGTCGACGAACCCGGGTTCGCCGTGGCTGCCTGGTTCGGGCGCCGAGCGCCCGTCGTCGTGGAGATCGGCTCGGGGATCGGCGAGGCGACGGCGGCCCTGGCCGCGCGGCGTCCGGAGGTGGACATCGTGGCCTTCGAGGTGTGGCGACCCGGCGTGGCGCACACGCTCGGTCTGCTTGCGGAGGCAGGCGTCGGGAACGTGCGCCTCGTCTCCGTCGACGCCGCGTGGGCGCTCGAGCACCTCTTCGCACCGGCATCGGTGGAGGAGGTGTGGACCTTCTTCCCCGACCCGTGGCCGAAGAAGCGCCACCACAAGCGCCGCCTGGTCTCACCCGCGTTCGCGGGCCTGGTGGCGAGCCGTCTGCGGCCCGGCGGGCTTTGGCGGCTGGCCACCGACTGGGCGGACTACGCCGAGCAGATGCAGGTCGTGGTCGACGCGGAGCCAGGGCTGTCGGGGGGTCCGACCGAGCGCTGGGCCGAGCGACCGGTGACCAAGTTCGAGCGGAAGGGCATTGCGGCCGGGCGGACGATCGTCGACCTGACCTACACCGCCCGGTAGCGCGGTCGACGACCGGTCGCAACGCCGCACCGCTGCGCGCGGCCGGTCACCGCACGAGCGCGGAGACGGCGTCGTCGAACACCGCCGTGTGCCGATCGACGTCGGCCTCGCTGTGGTGCGGGGAGAACAGGGCCATGTTGTGGAACGGCGCGAGCAGGATGCCGCGGTTGAAGGCCCACAGGTGCAGGAAGCCGTCCAGCTCCTCGTCGACGGCGGCGGCTGCTTCCGCGCCGGTGCGCGGAGGAGGGCAGAACCAGTACTCGGCCCGGCAGCCGAGCCGTTGCACGTGCCACGGCAGGCCGGACTCCTGGATCACCCCGGCCACGCCCGCGGTGAACCGCTCCGCGAGCGGGATCGCGACCGCGAAGTCCTCCTCGCGCAGCGCGACCGACAGGGTCGCGCGCACGGCGGCGAGCGCCAGCGCGCTACCGGTGAGCGTGCCCCCGACGCCGGCCACGTCGATGTCGTGCCCGAGCATCGGCCCGTCGAGTCGCTCGGCGAGCGCGAGGTTCATGCCGTACGCCGCCGCGGGAATGCCGCCGCCGATCGGCTTCCCGACCACCACCATGTCCGGCTCGAGGTCCCACGCCTGCGTGCAGCCTCCCGGGCCGGCACAGAGCGTGTGCGTCTCGTCGATGATGAGCAGTGCGTCGTGGCGGCGGGTGAGCTCTCGCACCGCCTGGAGGTAGCCGGGCTCCGGCAGCACGATCCCGATGTTCGTGAGCGCCGGCTCCATCAGCACGGCGGCGATCGTTCCGGTGGCGAGCGCCTCCTCCAGCGCGTCCACCTCGTTGAACGGCACCACCGCGGTCGTCTGCGCGACGTCGACCTGGGGACCGAGCGCTCCGGGCCTCGGCACGACCCGGCCCTGGTCCAGCACGGCGAGGGTCTCGTCGACGGTGCCGTGGTAGCACCAGTCCATCACGCAGACCTTCGGCCGGCCGGTGAGGTGGCGCGCGAAGCGGAGGGCGAACCGGTTGGCATCGGTCGCCGTCATCGCGAGCTGCCAGCGGGGAAGCCCGAACCTCCTGGTGAGCTCCTCACCGACCCAGACGGCGTCCGGGCTCGGGAGCATCGTGGTGATGCCCGTCCGAGCCCGCTCAGAGACGACGTCAGCGACCTCGGCGAGGGCGTGGCCGGTCATCGCTCCGGTGTCGCCGAGGCACAGGTCGACGTACTCGAGCCCGTCGACGTCGGTGAACCGCGCGCCCGTGGCGCGCTCGACGAACACCGGGAACGAACCGGGCCACCGCGTCATCCACGGCATCGGGACGCCGGCCAGCAGGGAGCCGCGGGCTCGCTCCGCCAGCTCCGCGGACCGGGGATGGAGGCGGACGAAGAGGTCCTCCTCCTCGCGACGCAGGTCGCGGAGCCGCTCACGGTCGATCATGAGCAGAATCTAGTCTCACGCGACCGGCGGGCAGGCCTTCTTGTACGTGCCGACGGCGGTCTTCGGAGCGGCCACCGACTTGTGGTTCGGCTTGGCCAGGGTCCAGTAGCGCATCCAGTCCAGCTGCATCGTGGCTGGAGTCATCCGCACGCCGGGCACCCCGTCCATCGACAGCTTCACGGTGAACGGAACCCCGGAGAGTGCCTCGGGCCGGGTCTCGGACCGGACCACCTTGGCGTCGACGAACCACGAGATGCGCGACCGGGTCACCTCGACGGCGAAGGTGTGCCAGTGGTCGTGGCTGTAGCCGGCGTAGGTCCGGCGCTTGGCGGCGCGGAACGCGAGGTTCGGCAGGTTGTGGATGTAGAACTTCATCCGCGGGTGCGCCATCGTGTAGCTCTCGAGCGCGATGTCGCGGGCGCCGCAGTACTGCTCCCGGTCTCCGGCGGGGACCAGCTCCGTGCGCAGCGTGTAGTGCCCGTGACCGCGCTTGCGCTCCCGCGCCTTCCAGCGGATCTCCCACCGCCCGGTTGCGTGGCCGGCCATGTCGAGCGTGGCCGAGACATGGCCGTGGTGCCCGGCGAGCATCGTGAACATGCCGTTCTTGGTGAAGACCTTGCCCTTGCCGTGGCGGTGCCACACCGACTTGAGCGGACCGACGAACTCGTCACGCCACGCCGCGGGGTACCACCCGAACGTGTTCCCGGCGTGGACCGGCCCTGGGATCGCGGACTCCCGGGCCCAGCTGGGGCCGAGAGGCACCA
Organism: uncultured Actinomycetota bacterium; assembly: GCA_963731485.1. GTDB lineage: Bacteria > Actinomycetota > Actinomycetes > Propionibacteriales > Nocardioidaceae > Marmoricola. Next base: position 153,578 of record CAVSVQ010000004.1, on the reverse strand, counting down.
GGGCCAGGCACAGGAGAAGCAGGGCGACACGGCGGACGGAACGGGCTCGGAGCATCGCAGCAGAGTAGGCGATCGGGCCCGGTCGGCCGAATCGGGAGCGGGTCAGGGCCTGGTCTCGACCGCCCGTCGCGGGTTCGCAGGCTCACCCGCGGGGCTCGCTCGACCCGCTCCCGTTTGCCGCTCGACTCGTGCCTCGTCGAGCGGAAGGGTCGCGGATTTGGCGCTGCGGCGGATCTCTGCCAAGATAGTCCGGTTGCTCCGGCGGGATTGCCGGGGTGCGGACATTGACTACTGAACAGGCTCTCCTGGCCCTCAGCCTCATGGGGGTGCTGTGGTCGCGTGTCCGTGCCGCACCTGGAGATCCCGTTCCGCCCGACCCCCGTCGGGCACAACCCCAGATCAACACCCGAGAAATCGGCTGCGTACACGCGCGTGAAGAACAGCGCGACACGCCCGACCGCGGGGGTCGGAGGGGGGAGCAGGGCGGACCGTCTCACCGAGACGGCCCGAGACAGTCGTGAGACGAGAAGTGAAGGACGCGTGATGGCGGGACAGAAGATCCGCATCAGGCTGAAGGCCTATGACCACGAGGTGATCGACACCTCGGCGCGGAAGATCGTGGACACCGTGACCCGGACGGGCGCGAAGGTCGCCGGCCCGGTGCCGCTGCCGACGGAGAAGAACGTCTTCTGCGTGATCCGCTCGCCCCACAAGTACAAGGACTCCCGCGAGCACTTCGAGATGCGCACGCACAAGCGCCTCATCGACATCATCGACCCCACGCCGAAGACCGTCGACTCGCTGATGCGCCTCGACCTCCCTGCCGGCGTCGACATCGAGATCAAGCTCTGAGGACGATCTGCGATGACCTACGAACGCAACGTGAAGGGCCTGCTGGGCACCAAGCTCGGCATGACCCAGCTCTGGGACGAGAACAACCGCATCGTGCCCGTGACCGTCGTCGCGGCCGGCACCAACGTCGTCACCCAGGTCCGCACCCCCGAGACCGACGGCTACAACGCCATCCAGGTCGGCTTCGGCGAGATCGAGGGCCGCAAGGTCACCAAGCCGTCGGCCGGCCACTTCGCCAAGGCCGGGGTGACCGCACGCCGGCACCTGGCCGAGATCCGCACGGCCGACGCCGCGTCGTACCAGGTCGGCCAGGAGCTCAGCCCCGAGCTGTTCGCCGCCGGCGACGACGTCGACGTGACCGGCACCAGCAAGGGCAAGGGCTTCGCCGGCACGATGAAGCGCCACGGCTTCGCGGGCGTCGGCGCCTCCCACGGTGCCCACCGCAACCACCGCAAGCCGGGCTCGATCGGCGCCTGCGCGACGCCGGGTCGCGTCTTCAAGGGCACCCGGATGTCCGGGCGCATGGGCTCCGACACCGTCACCACCCAGAACATCACCGTGCACGCGGTGGACGCCGAGAAGGGCCTGATCCTGCTCAAGGGCGCCGTACCCGGCCCCAAGGGCGGCCTCCTGGTGATCCGCTCCGCGGTCAAGACCGGACAGGAGGCCTGAGCATGGCAACCCAGACCCTGAAGGTCGAGTTCCCGACCGAGATCTTCGACGTCGACGCGAACATCCCGCTGATCCACCAGGTCGTGGTGGCCCAGCAGGCCGCGGCCCGCCAGGGCACGCACGCCACCAAGACCCGCGGCGAGGTCCGCGGCGGTGGCCGCAAGCCCTACAAGCAGAAGGGCACCGGTCGCGCCCGGCAGGGCTCGACCCGCGCACCGCAGTTCGCCGGCGGTGGCACCGTCCACGGCCCGCAGCCCCGCAGCTACGACCAGCGCACCCCGAAGAAGATGAAGGCCGCCGCCCTCCGCGGCGCCCTCTCCGACCGGGCCCGCGCCGGCCGCATCCACGTGGTCGACGGCCTCGTCTGCGGCGACAAGCCCTCGACGCGGGTCGCGGTCGCCGCGCTCAACGGCATCAGTGGCGGCCGGCGCCAGCTGGTCGTGCTCGAGCGCGACGACGCCCTGACCTGGCTGTCGCTGCGCAACGTGCCGACCGTGCACCTGCTCGCGGTCGACCAGCTGAACACCTACGACGTGCTGCTCTCCGACGACGTCGTCTTCACCAAGGGCGCCTACGAGGCCCTGGTCGCCGGGCGGCACCGAGGGCGCGAAGGCGACCGAGGTCAAGGTCGAGGTCGCAGGTCGCCCAGAAGTCGGCCCAGAAGTCGGCCCAGAAGTCGGCCGAGAAGCCCGCCAAGAAGGCGGCCGCGAAGAAGTCCGACGACGAAGGCCACGGCGACGACCGCCGCGACCGAGGACACCGCCGACGAGCCGGCCGAGAAGCCGGCGAAGAAGGCGGCCGGCGAAGAAGGCTGCGGCCACCGACGACGCGGAGAAGCCGGCGAAGAAGGCTGCTGCCGAGCCGAAGAAGGCGCCCGCCAAGAAGGCAGCTGCCAAGGCTGACGACGCCGAGGAGGAGACCAAGTGAGCACCTTGCACAAGGACCACCGCGACGTGCTGATCGCGCCGGTCGTCAGCGAGAAGAGCTACGGCCTGCTCGACAACAACAAGTACACCTTCATCGTGCACCCCGACGCGAACAAGACCGAGATCAAGATCGCGGTCGAGAAGGTGTTCAACGTCAAGGTCACCTCGGTGAACACGCTGAACCGCCAGGGCAAGGCGCGGCGGACCGCGCGGGGCATCGGCCGCCGCAAGGACACCAAGCGCGCGATCGTCAGCCTGGCCGAGGGCCACCGCATCGACATCTTCGGAGGTCCGGTCTCCTGACCGGGCTGAGGGACGAGGAATCTGAACATGGCTATCCGCAAGTACAAGCCGACCACCCCGGGCCGTCGCGGCTCGTCGGTCGCTGACTTCGCCGAGATCACCCGGACCACGCCGGAGAAGTCCCTGGTGCGCCCGCTGCCGAAGAAGGGCGGTCGCAACAACCAGGGCCGGATCACCACCCGCCACCAGGGTGGCGGCCACAAGCGTGCCTACCGCGTGATCGACTTCCGTCGCTACGACAAGGACGGCGTGCCCGGCGAAGGTCGCGCACATCGAGTACGACCCGAACCGCACCGCGCGGATCGCGCTGCTGCACTACGCCGACGGCGAGAAGCGCTACATCGTCGCCCCGCGTCGGCGTCGTGCAGGGCACGCCGATCGAGTCGGGCGCCGGGGCCGACATCAAGCCCGGCAACAACCTGCCGCTGCGCAACATCCCGGTCGGTACGACGATCCACTGCATCGAGCTCCGGCCCGGTGGCGGTGCCAAGATCGCCCGCTCGGCCGGCAACAGCGCCCAGCTCGTCGCCAAGGAGGGCTCCCGCGCCCAGCTGCGGATGCCGTCCGGCGAGATGCGCTACGTCGACGTCCGCTGCCGCGCGACGGTCGGCGAGGTCGGCAACGCCGAGCAGTCGAACATCAACTGGGGCAAGGCCGGCCGGATGCGCTGGAAGGGCAAGCGCCCGACCGTCCGTGGTGTGGTCATGAACCCGGTCGACCACCCGCACGGTGGTGGTGAGGGCAAGACCTCGGGTGGTCGCCACCCGGTGTCGCCCTGGGGCAAGCCCGAGGGCCGCACGCGCAAGCGCAAGGCCAGCGACGCCCTGATCGTCCGTCGCCGCAAGACCGGCAAGAACAAGCGCTGAGTAGGGAAGAGACGACATGCCTCGCAGCCTGAAGAAGGGCCCCTTCGTCGACGACCACCTGATGAAGAAGGTGGACGCGCAGAACGAAGCCGGGACCCACAACGTGATCAAGACGTGGTCGCGCCGCTCGATGATCGTGCCGGCCATGATCGGCCACACGCTCGCCGTGCACGACGGACGCAAGCACGTCCCGGTGTTCGTGACCGACGCGATGGTCGGCCACAAGCTCGGCGAGTTCGCGCCGACCCGCACCTACCGCGGGCACGTCAAGGACGACCGGAAGAGCCGCCGCCGCTGACGCGGCGAGCCAAGGAGAGATAGAGCCATGAGCGTTACCGAGCGTCGGCGCACCAGCGCCCGCCGCGAGTCGCTGCTCGGCGAGGAGCCGGGCGCGTTCGCCAGCGCGCGCTTCGTCCGGATCACCCCGATGAAGGCCCGCCGCGTGGTGGACCTGGTCCGCGGGCTCCCGTGGACGAGGCCCTCGCGCTGCTGCAGTTCGCGCCGCAGGCCGCCAGCGAGACCGTGTACAAGGTCCTCGAGAGCGCGGTGGCGAACGCCGAGACCACCGAGGACCTCGACCGCAACACCCTCGTCGTGAGCAAGGCGCTGGTCGACGAGGGTCCGACGATGAAGCGGTGGCGTCCGCGTGCGCAGGGCCGGGCGACCCGGATCAACAAGCGCACCAGCCACATCACCCTCGTCGTCCAGCCCGCGGAGACCGACGTCGAATGGAAGGCGGTCAGAAGTAATGGGTCAGAAGATCAACCCGAACGGGTTCCGCCTCGGCATCTCCACCGACCACAAGAGCCGGTGGTACGCCGACAAGCTGTACAAGTCCTACGTCGGCGAGGACGTCGCGATCCGCAAGCTGCTCTCCAAGGGCATGGAGCGGGCCGGCATCTCCAAGGTCGAGATCGAGCGCACCCGTGACCGCGTGCGGGTCGACATCCACACCGCGCGTCCGGGCATCGTGATCGGTCGCCGCGGCGCCGAGGCCGACCGCCTGCGCGGCGAGCTGGAGAAGCTCACCGGCAAGCAGGTCCAGCTGAACATCCTCGAGGTCAAGAACCCCGAGATCGACGCGCAGCTGGTCGCCCAGGGCGTCGCCGAGCAGCTCTCCGGCCGGGTGCAGTTCCGGCGCGCGATGAAGAAGGCGATGCAGACCTCGATGCGCTCCGGCGCCAAGGGCATCCGGATCCAGTGCTCGGGCCGTCTCAACGGCGCCGAGATGTCGCGCTCGGAGTTCTACCGCGAGGGCCGGGTGCCGCTGCACACGCTGCGCGCCGACATCGACTACGGCTTCTACGAGGCCCGCACGACCTTCGGCCGGATCGGCGTGAAGGTCTGGATCTACAAGGGTGAGGTCGCCGGCACGCGTGCCGAGCGCGAGGCGCAGGCCGCGGCGCGCGCAGGTGCTCCCGGCCGCAACCGCGGCGCCCGCGGTGACCGCCCGACTCGTGGCTCGCGGCCTACGCGCGCCGACCGGGCCGAGGCGCCCGCTGCCGAGGCCCCGGCCGCGGCCGTGGCGACCGAGGCTCCCGCAGCTGGCTCGACTGACAATGGGGAGGGCTGAGAACATGTTGATGCCTCGCAGGGTCAAGCACCGCAAGCAGCACCACCCGAAGCGGACGGGTGCTGCCAAGGGCGGCACGAAGCTCGCGTTCGGCGACTTCGGCATCCAGGCGATCGAGGGGTCCTACGTGACCAACCGGCAGATCGAGTCGGCGCGTATCGCGATGACCCGCCACATCAAGCGCGGCGGCAAGGTCTGGATCAACATCTACCCCGACCGCCCGCTGACCAAGAAGCCCGCCGAGACCCGGATGGGTTCGGGCAAGGGCTCGCCGGAGTGGTGGGTCGCCAACGTCAAGCCCGGACGCGTCATGTTCGAGCTGTCCGGCGTGCAGGAGGACGTGGCGCGTGAGGCGATGCGGCGCGCGATCCACAAGCTCCCGATGAAGTGCAAGTTCGTCACCCGTGAGGAGGGTGGTTTCTGATGGCGACCGCCCACGATCTCGACGACCTCAACGACGTCGACCTCGAGAGCCGAGCTGCGCGAGGCCAAGGAAGAGCTGTTCAACCTGCGCTTCCAGGCCGCCACCGGTCAGCTCGAGAGCCACGGCCGGCTGCGTTCGGTCAAGAAGGACATCGCCCGGATCTACACCGTGGTGCGCGAGCGCGAGCTCGGCATTCGATCGGCGCCGGGCACTGAGTCCTCGGCGAAGGATGGTGCTGCATGAGTGAGGGAACGACGATGGAGACCGCGCAGAGCCGTTGCTCGGCGCAAGGTCCGTGAGGGCCTGGTCGTCAGCGACAAGATGGACAAGACCGTGGTCGTCTCCGTCGAGGACCGCGTCAAGCACGCGCTGTACGGCAAGGTGCTGCGCCGCAACTCGAAGCTCAAGGCGCACGACGAGCAGAACGACTGCGGCGTCGGCGACCGCGTCCTGATCATGGAGACCCGTCCGCTGTCGGCCACCAAGCGCTGGCGCGTCGTGGAGATCCTCGAGAAGGCCAAGTAACACCAAGACCACCACTAGTTCGGCCAGGCTCGTCGGCCGTGAGCAGGCGAGAACCAGCACGACAACCAGGAGATAAGAACCGATGATCCAGCAGGAGTCGCGACTCAAGGTCGCCGACAACACGGGTGCCAAGGAGATCCTCTGCATCCGTGTCCTCGGCGGCTCGGGTCGGCGCTACGCCGGCATCGGCGACGTCATCGTTGCCACCGTCAAGGACGCGATCCCGGGCGGCAACGTCAAGAAGGGTGACGTCGTCAAGGCCGTGATCGTGCGGACCGTGAAGGAGCGCCGTCGGCAGGACGGCTCCTACATCCGCTTCGACGAGAACGCCGCCGTGATCCTCAAGGCCGATGGCGAGCCCCGCGGCACGCGCATCTTCGGCCCGGTGGGACGGGAGCTGCGCGAGAAGAAGTTCATGAAGATCATTTCGCTGGCCCCGGAGGTGCTCTGAGATGAGCGTGAACATCAAGAAGGGCGACACCGTCCGGGTCATCGCCGGCAAGGACAAGGGCGCCGAGGGCAAGGTCATCCAGGTACTGCGAGACGAGCAGCGGGTGATCGTCGAGGGCGTCAACCGGATCAAGAAGCACACCAAGGTGGTCAACCAGGGCGGCCGCGCCGGCACGACCGGCGGCATCGTCACCACCGAGGCTCCGATCCACGTCTCCAACGTGATGGTGGTCGACGGCAAGGGCACCACGAGGATCGGCTTCAAGCGGGTCGAGGCGACCAAGCGCCGGCCCGACGGCTCGACGTACACGACGACCCGGAGCGTCCGCATCGCGCGGAAGTCCGGAGACGAGATCTGATGACCGAGACGACGACTGTGGACTACGCGGGTCCTCGCCTGAAGGCGCGGTACCGCGAGGAGATCCTCCCCGCCCTGCGCGAGCAGTTCGGCTACGCCAACGTGATGCAGGTGCCCGGCCTGACCAAGATCGTGGTCAACATGGGTGTCGGCGAGGCTGCCCGCGACTCCAAGCTGATCGAGGGCGCCGTCCGCGACCTGACGGCGATCACCGGCCAGAAGCCGCAGGTCACCAAGGCCCGCAAGTCGATCGCCCAGTTCAAGCTGCGCGAGGGCATGCCGATCGGCGCGCACGTGACGCTGCGCGGCGACCGGATGTGGGAGTTCCTCGACCGGCTGCTCGCGCTCGCGCTGCCCCGCATCCGTGACTTCCGCGGGCTCAGCGACCGCCAGTTCGACGGCCGCGGCAACTACACCTTCGGCCTCACCGAGCAGGTCATGTTCCACGAGATCGACCAGGACCGGATCGACCGCTCGCGGGGCATGGACATCACCGTGGTGACCACCGCGACCAACGACGACGAGGGCCGGGCCCTGCTGAAGCTCCTCGGCTTCCCGTTCAAGGAGAACAACTGACATGGCGAAGACTGGACTCAAGGTCAAGGCCGCCCGCAAGCCGAAGTTCAAGGTGCGCGCCTACACCCGCTGCCAGCGGTGCGGCCGTCCGAAGGCGGTCTACCGCAAGTTCGGCCTCTGCCGGATCTGCCTGCGGGAGATGGCCCACCGCGGTGAGCTGCCCGGCGTCACCAAGTCGAGCTGGTGACTCGGATCACCGACCTACAACCCGTTGAAGGTCGCACGCCAGGAGCGTTGCGAAACCACTTCGAGAAAGAACACACCTCATGACGATGACTGACCCGATCGCAGACATGCTGACCCGTCTGCGCAACGCCAACCAGGCGTACCACGACCAGGTCGCGATGCCGTACAGCAAGCTCAAGGCCGGCGTCGCGGAGATCCTGCAGCAGGAGGGCTACATCACCTCCTGGAAGGTCGCCGACAACACCGACGAGAAGGGCGAGCCCGCCGTGGGCAAGTCCCTGATCATCGACCTCAAGTACGGCCGGAACCGGGAGCGCTCGATCGCCGGCGTACGCCGGATCAGCAAGCCGGGCCTGCGCGTGTACGCCAAGCACACCGCGCTGCCCAAGGTCCTCGGCGGCCTCGGCGTCGCGATCATCTCGACCAGCCACGGCCTGCTCACCGACCGTCAGGCCAACTCGAAGGGCGTAGGTGGGGAAGTCCTCGCCTACGTCTGGTGACGCAGGAACAGGAGGAGAAGACGATGTCGCGCATTGGCAAGCTTCCCGTCCCGGTCCCTGCCGGGGTGGACATCACGCTCGAGGACCGCCTCGTGACGGTGAAGGGACCGAAGGGTGTCCTGAGCCACGCGGTCGCCGCACCGATCACCGTGGACCGCGGTGAGGACGGCACGCTCGAGGTCAAGCGTCCCAACGACGAGCGCGAGAGCCGGGCCCTGCACGGGCTGACCCGCACGCTCATCAACAACATGGTGTCTGGGCGTCACCGAGGGCTACGAGAAGAAGCTCGAGATCGTCGGCGTGGGCTACCGCGTCCTGTCGAAGGGCCCGACCCAGCTCGAGTTCCAGCTCGGCTACTCGCACCCGATCACGTTCGACGCCCCGGACGGGATCACGTTCACCGTCGACGGCCCCACCCGACTCGGCGTCCAGGGCATCGACAAGCAGCTGGTCGGCGAGGTCGCTGCGAACATCCGCAAGCTGCGCAAGCCCGAGCCCTACAAGGGCAAGGGCGTGCGCTACGCCGGCGAGCAGATCCGTCGCAAGGTCGGAAAGGCTGGTAAGTGACGATGGCGATCTCACTGCGCAACCACAAGCACACGTCGGAGCGTGCGGCGTCCCGCCTGCGTCGGCAGATCCGCGGCCGCAAGAAGGTCAGCGGTACGCCGGAGCGTCCGCGCCTGGTCGTGACCCGGTCCGCGAAGCACATCTCGGTCCAGGTCGTCGACGACCTGGCCGGCAAGACCCTGGCGTACGCGTCGACGATGGAGGCCGACGTGCGCTCGTTCGAGGGCGACAAGACCGCGAAGGCGCGCAAGGTGGGCGAGCTCGTCGCCGAGCGTGCGAAGACGGCCGGGATCTCCTCGGCGGTGTTCGACCGCGCCGGCAACAAGTACCACGGCCGTGTCGCGGCCCTCGCCGACGGCGCCCGCGGCGGCGGCCTGACGTTCTGATCGCCCGAAGACTCAGCAGGACAAGGAAGAGGTAGATCTCATGAGCGGACCCCAGCGCGGACGCGCCGGTGGTGAGCGCCGTGGTGGCCGCGACAACCGTCGTGGCGGCGACAGCGCCGACAAGACCGCCTACATCGAGCGGGTCGTCGCGATCAACCGTGTCGCCAAGGTCGTCAAGGGTGGTCGGCGCTTCAGCTTCACCGCCCTCGTGATCGTCGGCGACGGTGACGGCATGGTCGGCGTCGGCTACGGCAAGGCCAAGGAGGTGCCGGCGGCGATCGCCAAGGGTGTCGAGGAGGCGAAGAAGCACTTCTTCCGCGTCCCCCGCATCCAGGGCACGATCCCGCACCCGGTCCAGGGCGAGAAGGCCGCGGGCGTGGTCCTGCTGCGTCCGGCCGCCCCCGGTACCGGTGTGATCGCCGGCGGCCCGGTGCGTGCGGTGCTCGAGTGCGCCGGCATCCACGACGTGCTCAGCAAGTCGCTCGGCTCGTCGAACCAGATCAACATCGTGCACGCGACCGTCGAGGCGCTGCGGATGCTCGAGGAGCCCGAGGCGGTGGCCGCGCGTCGTGGCCTGACCGTCGAGGAGGTCGCTCCGGCCGCGCTCCTGAAGGCCCGCGCCGAGGCCCCGGCCGCGGTCGCCGCTGCAGAGGCGGCGAACTGATGGCGCGCCTGAAGGTCGAGCAGAAGAAGTCGACGATCGGCTGCAAGCAGGGCCAGCGGGACACGCTGCGCTCGCTGGGCCTGAAGCGGATCGGCGACGTCGTCGTCAAGGAGGACCGCCCCGAGATCCGCGGCATGGTCCACGCCGTCCGCCACCTGGTGGCGGTCTCTGAAGTCGAAGGCGAGGTCGAAGAGTCGTGACTCTGAAACTTCATCACCTGCGTCCCGCCCCGGGCGCCAAGACCGCGAAGACCCGAGTCGGTCGCGGTGAGGGCTCCAAGGGCAAGACCGCTGGTCGTGGTACCAAGGGCACCAAGGCGCGCTACCAGGTTCCGGCTCGCCTTCGAGGGTGGCCAGATGCCGATCCACATGCGCCTGCCGAAGCTGAAGGGGTTCAAGAACCCCTTCAAGGTCGAGTTCCAGGTCGTCAACCTCGACCGCATCGGGAAGCTGTTCCCCGAGGGCGGCGCGGTCACGGTCGACGACCTCGTCGCCAAGGGCGCGGTCCGCAAGGGCCAGCCCGTGAAGGTGCTCGGCGACGGCGACCTCGGCGTCGCCGTCCAGGTGACCGCCGACAAGTTCTCGGCTTCCGCGGGGGAGAAGATCGTCGCCGCCGGCGGCACCGCGACCGAGAGCTGACCCGATCGACCCGAACAGGGCAGAGAGATCCTCCACCTCACCGGTGGCCGATCGCTCTGCCCTGTTAGGCTTCCACGGCTTGGGTCTCGCCCAGATTCGGCCCAGATCCGGCCCGACAGTCTGCGACCGGGTCGACCGCACCAGCGAAAGAGGAGCACGTGCTAGGGGCATTCGCCAACGCATTCCGGACCCCGGACCTGCGCAAGAAGCTGCTGTTCGTGCTGCTGATCGTCGCGGTCTTCCGGCTCGGCTCGCAGATCCCGACGCCGGGCGTCCACGTGGCGAACGTCCAGGCACTGCTTCAACGCGACCAAGAACAACGGCATCTACGGCCTGATCAACCTGTTCTCCGGCGGCGCGCTGCTCCAGCTGACCATCTTCGCGCTCGGCATCATGCCCTACATCACCGCGAGCATCATCCTGCAGCTGCTCGTGGTGGTGATCCCGCGGCTCGAGGCCCTGAAGAAGGAGGGCCAGTCCGGCCAGGCGAAGATCACCCAGTACACCCGGTACGTCACGCTGGCGCTGGCGATCCTGCAGGCGACCGGCATCGTGGCGCTCGCGCGCAGCGGCAACCTGCTGCAGGGTTGCCCAGCGCAGTACTCCGACCACCTGCTCTACCAGGACAACCTCCGCACGGCCGCGCTCATGGTGGTCACGATGACCGCGGGCACCGCGGTGATCATGTGGCTCGGCGAGCTGATCACCGACCGCGGCATCGGCAACGGCATGTCGATCCTGATCTTCACCCAGGTGATCGCGACCTTCCCGGTCGCCCTGTGGAACGTGCAGAAGGCCAAGGGCCCGTGGGTCTTCTCCGGTGTGATCCTCATCGGACTCGTGGTCGTGGCCGCGGTGGTGTTCATCGAGCAGGCGCAGCGACGCATCCCGGTGCAGTACGCCCGGCGGATGGTCGGCCGCAAGATGTTCGGCGGCTCCTCGACCTACATCCCGCTCAAGGTCAACCAGGCCGGCGTCATCCCGGTCATCTTCGCCTCGAGCCTGCTCTACCTGCCCTCGATGGCGGTGCAGTTCAACCGCAACTCCAACAGCAAGATCCTCGAGTGGATCTCGACCTACTTCGTCCGGGGAGACCACCCGCTGTACATGGCGGCATACTTCCTGCTGATCATCTTCTTCACCTACTTCTACGTCGCGATCACCTTCAACCCCCAAGAGGTCGCCGACAACATGAAGCAGTACGGAGGCTTCATCCCCGGGATCCGGGCAGGCAAGCCGACTGAGGAGTACCTCAACTACGTCCTGTCCCGCATCACGCTGCCGGGCGCGCTGTACCTGGGTCTCATCGCACTGATCCCGCTCGCCGCGCTCGTGCTGGTCAACGCCAACCAGAACTTCCCGTTCGGTGGCACCTCGCTGCTCATCATGGTCGGTGTCGCACTGGACACCGTGAAGCAGATCGAGAGCCAGTTGCAGCAGCGCAACTACGAAGGTTTCCTTCGATGAGACTGATCCTCATGGGGCCCCCGGGGGCCGGCAAGGGCACCCAGGCCCGGTTCGTCGCCGAGCGCTTCGGCATCCCGGCGATCTCGACCGGCGACATCTTCCGCGCGAACGTCTCGCACGGCACCGAGCTCGGCGTCGAGGCCAAGCGCTACATGGACGCCGGGGAGTACGTCCCCGACGAGATCACCAACAAGATGGTGCGCAACCGGATCGACGAGCCGGACGCCGAGCCGGGCTTCCTGCTCGACGGCTATCCCCGGACCCTCGCCCAGGTCGAGGAGCTCGACGGGATGATCAAGTTCACCGGGCACTCCCTGGACGCGGTCGTGGTCCTCACGGTCAACCAGGACGAGCTGGTCCAGCGGCTGATGCAGCGCGCCAAGACCGAGGGCCGTGCCGACGACACCGAAGAGGTGATCCGGCGCCGCCAGGAGGTCTACGCCGAGCAGACCGAGCCGCTGATCGAGGTCTACCGTGATCGCAACATCCTCATCGAGGTCGACGGCCTCGGCGAGGTCGACGACGTCACCGAGCGGATCTTCCACGCGCTCGAGACCGTCGAGCAGAGCTGACCCCTCCCGGTGGGCTGCTGATGGGCTTTCGTGACCGCGGCGTCGAGATCAAGACGCCGGACCAGATCGAGAAGATGCGTGTGGCCGGCCTCCTGGTCGGCGAGACCCTCGAGCTGCTGCGCCGCTCGGTGCGCGCGGGCGTCAGCACGGGTGAGCTCGACGCGATCGCGGAGGACAACATCCGGTCGCACGGCGGCATCCCCTCGTTCAAGGGCTACGGCCACCCACCGTTCCCGGCGAGCATCTGTGCCTCGGTCAACGACGAGGTCGTGCACGGGATCCCCGGCTCCCGCGTCCTGGCCGACGGCGACCTGATCTCGATCGACTGCGGTGCGATCGTCGACGGCTGGCACGGTGACGCCGCCATCACGGTGGCGGTCGGCGAGGTCAATGCCGACCTCCAGCGGCTGATGGACGTCACCGAGGGCGCGATGTGGGCCGGGTTCGCCGCCGCCCGGCTCGGCGGAAGGGTCACCGACATCTCGCACGCGATCGAGGACCACGTCCGCTCGGAGGGGCGGGCCTGCGGGCGCGAGTACGGCATCCTCGAGGACTACACCGGCCACGGCATCGGCACCGCCATGCACCAGCCGCCGAACGTGCCGAACTACGGACGTCCGGGGCGCGGGGCCAGGCTCGAGCGCGGGCTGGCCCTCGCCGTCGAGCCGATGGTCACCCTGGGCAGCAAGCACACGGTCGTCGCCGAGGACGACTGGACCATCCTGTCGGCGGACGGCAGCTGGGCGGCGCACTTCGAGCACACGTTCACGTTGATGCCGGACGGACCGTGGATCCTGACCGCCCTCGACGGCGGCGCGGCCAAGCTGGCCGAGCTGGGCATCCCCTTCGGTGGCCACTGAGACCGACGTCGCCGTACGGGTGGCGCTGCTGCCCAGCCCGTTGCTCGGCCCTGCCGTGTGGCGGCCGGTGGCCGGTCTGCTCGCCGACGGGGGCGTCGAGGTGCTGGTGCCGCCGGCGTACGACCGCATCGAGTCGCCGGACGACGTCGTGCGGCACCTGCTCCGGGCCGTGCCCGCGACGGGTCCGGTCGTCCTGGTCCCGCACAGCAACGCCGGTCTCTACGTGCCGGCTCTCGCCGACCGCAGGGACGTGCGCGGAACCGTGTTCGTCGACGCCCGCCTGCCGGCCCGGGAGGCCGAACCTCGCGGCGAGTCCGAGTTCCGGGAGTTCCTCGGCAGCCTCGCCGGATCCGACGGTCGGCTTCCCGGGTGGACCCGGTGGTGGCCGTCCGCGGAGCTGGCCGGGCTGTTCCCCGACGACGCGACTCGAGCCGAGGTCGAGGCGGAGCAGGCGCGGCTGCCGCTGCGGTACTTCGACGCGCCCGTTCCCGCACCTCCTGGCTGGGAACGGCTGCCGGCGGCGTACGTGTCGTTCGGGGACGCCTACGAGCCGGAGCGGGAGCGGGCCGAGGAGCGTGGCTGGCCGACTGCACGGCTGGACGGGCGCCACCTGCACCAGCTCGTCGACCCCGCCGGCGTGGCCCGGGTGATCCTGGAGCTGGTGGGACTGATGGGGCTGGAGACGACCTGAACCACCGCGATTCGCGTTTGGCCGGGGGCTTTCCCGTAGACTTGTGCGTCGGCCCAACGTGGGCTGTTCTCGTGGTGCCTCGCGGCTGCCCGGAATCCGTGCGCGATCGTCGTCCTTCGGCGTGCGCGCGGCCGGGAAATGGGGCGCCCGGGACGGCCTCACGAGGTCCACCGGTCACGACGGACTCAACCATCGAGACCGGGCGGTTCCCGGGCCGACGGTAGCGAATCGTAGAAACCAACGGGCAACAGATTGTGGAGGACATGCCGAAGAAAGAAGGCGTGATCGAGATGGAGGGCTCCGTCGTGGAGGCCCTTCCCAACGCCATGTTCCGGGTCGAGCTGACCAACGGACACAAGGTGCTCGCCCACATCAGCGGCAAGATGCGCCAGCACTACATCCGGATCCTCCCCGAGGACCGCGTGGTGGTGGAGCTCTCGCCGTACGACCTCACCCGCGGTCGCATCGTCTACCGGTACAAGTAGCACCCGACCAGCCGATCCGAGCAAGAAAGGGCTGACGAAGTGAAGGTCAACCCGAGCGTCAAGCCGATCTGTGACAAGTGCAAGGTGATCCGTCGCCACGGCCGCGTCATGGTGATCTGCGAGAACCCGCGCCACAAGCAGCGCCAGGGCTGAGCCCTGGTCCCGCCAGCGGGCCACAACTCAATATTCCGCACACGTCGCGCTTAGCCGTCACCTCGACGGTGAAACCACCTCCGGAACGGATGGCCGGAGCTGAGGTCCCACCTCGGACGCACGACGACCAGACCACCGTGACCAACCGAAGGGAACGCCATTCATGGCACGCCTTGTTGGGGTCGACCTCCCGCGCGACAAGCGCATCGAGGTCGCACTCACCTACATCTACGGCATCGGCCGTACCCGCGCCCAGCAGGTCCTCGCCGCGACCGGGGTCGACCCGAACGCCCGGGTCCACACCCTGGGCGACGAGGAGCTGGTCAAGCTCCGTGACGAGATCGAGGCCAACTACAAGATCGAGGGTGACCTCCGTCGCGAGGTCCAGGCCGACATCCGCCGCAAGATCGAGATCGGCAGCTACCAGGGTCGCCGCCACCGCCAGGGCCTTCCGGTCCGCGGGCAGCGCACCAAGACCAACGCCCGCACCCGCAAGGGTCCGAAGCGCACCGTCGCCGGCAAGAAGAAGGCCAAGTGGCCTGAGCTCGCCCGGGGTCTCGAGGCTCGCCCTCGACCACCGGCTCTCGATCCCACAAGTTCCCAGCAAGGAGTAACTGAATGCCTCCCAAGAGCCGTCAGGCTTCCGGCGCCAAGAAGGTGCGCCGCAAGGAGAAGAAGAACGTCGCCCAGGGCGAAGCCCACATCAAGAGCACGTTCAACAACACCATCGTCACGATCACCGACCCGACGGGTGCGGTGATCTCGTGGGCCTCGGCCGGCACCGTCGGCTTCAAGGGCTCGCGCAAGTCCACCCCGTACGCCGCGCAGATGGCCGCGGAGGCCGCGGGTCGCCGGGCGATGGACCACGGCATGAAGAAGATCGACGTCTTCGTCAAGGGCCCGGGCTCGGGCCGCGAGACCGCGATCCGGTCCCTGGGTGCGATCGGCCTCGAGGTCGGCACCATCCAGGACGTCACGCCCACCCCCCACAACGGTTGCCGCCCGCCCAAGCGCCGGCGCGTCTGACCCGAGACTTCAAAGACAGAGCAGGAGTTCGATACGTTATGGCCCGCTACACCGGCCCCATGACCAAGAAGTCGCGCCGTCTCGGTGTCGACCTGGTCGGCGGCGACGCCGCCTTCGAGAAGCGCCCCTACGCGCCCGGCCAGCACGGCCGCGCGCGCATCAAGGAGAGCGAGTACCGCAACCAGCTGCAGGAGAAGCAGAAGGCCCGCTTCACCTACGGCGTGATGGAGAAGCAGTTCCACCGCTACTACGACGAGGCGTCGCGTCGTCCCGGCAAGACCGGTGACAACCTGCTGCAGCTCCTCGAGTGCCGTCTGGACAACGTCGTCTACCGCGCCGGCTTCGCCCGGACCCGTCGCCACGCCCGCCAGCTCGTCGTGCACGGCCACTTCCAGGTCAACGGCAAGAAGGTCGACATCCCGTCGTACCAGGTCTCGGCGCACGACGTGATCGACGTGCGGGAGAAGAGCCTGGAGATGACCCCGTTCATCGTGGCGCGTGAGACCCACGGCGAGCGGATCGTGCCGGCCTGGCTCGAGGCGATCCCGACCCGGATGCGGATCCTGGTGCACTCCCTGCCGGTGCGTGCCCAGATCGAGATCCCGGTCCAGGAGCAGCTCATCGTCGAGTACTACTCGAAGAAGTAACCCCCCACCTCTGTCGGCCCCACACCCCGCCAAGTTCGAGCCCGTCAAATAGCGGGTGGGCTCGGAAAGGAAACACCAGTGCTCATCGCTCAGCGCCCGACCCTGTCGGAAGATGTCGTCGACGAGTTCCGCTCGCGGTTCGTGATCGAACCGCTGGAGCCCGGCTTCGGCTACACGCTCGGCAACTCGCTGCGTCGTACCCTGCTCTCCTCGATCCCCGGTGCCTCGGTCACCAGCATCAAGGTGGACACGGCGCTGCACGAGTTCTCGACCATCGAGGGCGTCAAGGAAGACGTCACCGAGATCATCCTCAACCTCAAGGGCCTCGTCGTCTCCTCCGAGCACGACGAGCCGGTCACCATGTACCTGCGCAAGCAGGGTGCCGGTGACGTCACCGCGGCGGACATCGCGCCGCCGGCCGGCGTCGAGGTGCACAACCCCGACCTGAAGATCGCCACCCTCAACGACAAGGGCAAGCTCGAGATGGAGCTGGTCGTCGAGCGCGGCCGCGGCTACGTCAGTGCGGTGCAGAACAAGGGCGCGGACAACGAGATCGGCCGGATGCCGGTCGACTCGATCTACTCGCCCGGTGCTCAAGGTGACCTACAAGGTCGAGGCCACCCGTGTCGAGCAGCGCACCGACTTCGACAAGCTGGTCATCGACGTCGAGACCAAGCCGTCGATCCGGCCGCGCGACGCGATCGCCTCGGCGGGCAAGACGCTGGTCGAGCTCTTCGGGCTGGCCCGGGAGCTCAACGTCGAGGCCGAGGGCATCGACATCGGCCCCTCGCCGGTCGACGAGCAGCTGGCCCAGGACCTCGCCATGCCGGTCGAGGACCTCAGCCTCACCGTCCGGTCCTACAACTGCCTCAAGCGCGAGGGCATCCACACCGTGGGCGAGCTCGTCGCGCGTTCGGAGCAGGACCTGCTCGACATCCGCAACTTCGGCGCGAAGTCGATCGACGAGGTCAAGGCGAAGCTGCACGAGATGGGCCTGTCCCTGAAGGACAGCGCCCCGGGCTTCGACCCGTCGACCGCCCTCGCGGCGTACGACGACGACGACGAGAGCTTCGTCGAGGACGAGCAGTACTGACCTGATCGGACGTCGAGCCTGTCGAGACGCCATCTCGACGAGCTCGATGTCCGGACACATCTACCCGAGTACCTGACACGGCTCGGGGAGAAACGAGAGAAGCAATGCCCACTCCCAAGAAGGGCGCCCGCCTCGGCGGCAGCCCGGCGCACCAGCGGCTGATCGTCTCGAACCTCGCCACGGCGCTGTTCGAGCACGGCCGGATCACCACCACCGAGGCCAAGGCGCGCGTGCTGCGCCCGGTCGCGGAGAAGCTGATCACCAAGGCCAAGAAGGCCGAGCTCGGCAGCGTCCAGAGCCTGCACAACCGTCGCGAGGTGCTCAAGACCATCCGTGACAAGTCGGTCGTGCACGCGCTGTTCACCGAGATCGCGCCGACCTTCAAGGAGCGCCCGGGCGGCTACACCCGGATCACCAAGCTCGGCCCGCGCAAGGGCGACAACGCCCCGATGGCGGTCATCGAGCTGGTGACCGAGGCCTACACCCCGAAGCCGGCGAAGCCCAAGAAGGAGAAGGCCGCCCCGGCCGCCAAGGTCGAGAAGGCCGCTGAGGACGCACCGGCCGAGGTCGTCGCCGAGGACGTCGCCGGCGAGGACGAGGTGCTCGAGGTCGAGCCCACCGAGGTCGAGACCGCCGACGCCGAGAGCGTCGCCGAGGAGGCTCGCCGGTCCCGAGGAGGCTGCCCGAGGACCGAGCCGAGGAGAAGCCCGAGGCCTGAGCCCGAAGCTCGTCACGACGGCCCGCCACCCCGGGGTGGCGGGCCGTTCGTCGTCTGGTCCAGCCGTGGTCAGCGCAGGTCGGGGTGCGGCTGGGTAGTCAGGTCGACGTACTCGTCGTGGACCCGTTGGTGCTGGTCGTCGTACTCCTGGACGTTCAGCCACGCGGCCCGCGAACGGGTGGTCGGGTGCTTGCTCGCCGAGAAGTACTGCAGGAAGCGCTTCGTGCCGCCGTGGGGGAAGCTGCCCTCCTGGGCCACGAACATCGGGTCGTCGGTCTGACCGGCCGTGAGCGCGTCGCGGATCTCCTCGGCGCGCAGCTCGGCGGCGTCGTAGCCGAGGTGATCGCGGAGTGCCTGCTGGGCCTTCCTGATCTCCTCGAGGGGCGCGCCGTCCTCCCACAGCCGGACGTGCCAGCGACCTTCGCCGAGGTCTGTGACGTGGCCGACCGGGAGGGTGCCGATCGCGTCGAGGTCGACGACCAGCGCCGAGGCCGGTCCGAACCACAGGTCCTGGGCGGCCCACAGCCTCATGCCCGGTACATCGGTGTCGCGGCCCGGGTTGCCGGAGACGTCGACGGCCTCCTCGCCCCACTCGTTGGTCGTGCGGGGGAGGTGCTCCCAGGGGCCGTCGAACCACAGGCGGTAGTGCTCAGGGTCCTCCTCGCTCTGCCACATCGCATCGGTGTGGTCGCCGCTCGCGCCGCCGAGGAGGCCCGGCAGGCCCACGAGCCGGTCGACCAGGTCCTGCGTCGGAGGCGTCCCGGAGACCATGATCTCGGTGCCGACCGGGAAGACGTCACAGCTGAACGACGGCGTCGTCCCCTCGGTCTCCAACGCGAAGCCGTGCACCTCGGGCGTACCGGTGATCTGCTCCCAGATGTCGCCGTCGTACGGCGCCTCGACCTGGTCGGCCCCCCAGGCCCGGACGCGGACGCCGGTCGGCACGAAGCCGAGATCGGTGGAGCGCGCCAGGGCGCACAGGCGACGCACGTCCACGCTCCCGGGGAGAAAGGTGAAGATCGTGAAGTCGCGGGGCTCAGTAGGTCCTGACATGCAGGGTGATCTTCCTCTCCTTGGCGTAGGCCCTCAGTCGCTGGACCAGCTCGTCGTTCTCGTGGCCGATCCGGATCCGCAGGTCGAGCTCGGCACGCCGCACCGTTCGGCCGTCGATCGTGCGGCCCAACCGCTGCATCTCCTGCAGCTTGTCGATGTTGCCCATGATGCTACTGACGCCGTTGGCGTTGGGCGGGTCCATCGTCTTGAGGCTGACCGCGCGGCCGTCCTTGTAGAAGTCGATGGTGGGGTAGTAGCCGTGCATCTGCTTGCCGACGTGCTCGAAGCCGGCGTACTCCGTCTTCGCGAGCGCGCTCTCGATCACCTCGCCGCGCGGCAGGCCGATCAGGTCCCAGGGAGAGTCGCCGGCCTTGAGCTCCGAGAGCCGCAGGCCGAGCTTCGAGCTGTCGACGGGGACCCACGTGCCGTTGACGAAGACCTTCAGCTGCTCGACGTTGCCGGACTCGTCGGTGAGGAACGCCAGCTCACGCGAGCGGAACTCCATGTTGGCGTGCTTGCCGCGCAGGGCGGCGCTCAGGTCGGCAGCGTTGGGGAAGGTGTAGACGCCGTCCTCGACCTTCATGCCCTTGAGCAGCGTCCGGGCCAGCGGCGAGCCCGGGTCGATGACGTTGCCGAACCGGTCGACCATCTTGAGCAGGTCGGCGAGCCGGCCGGCCCTGCCGAGCAGCTTCCCGGCACCGAGCGCGTCCCCTGCGAACGGGATCAGCGACGCGGCCGACAGGCCGGCATCCACCCAGTCTCCCTCGGCGGAGTACCACGCGGCGCTGACCGCGTCGGCGGGGTCGCCGATGACCGGGATGAGGCCGAGCACGTCCAGGATCGTGTGACCCCACTTGGCGTACCAGGGCTTCTCGTCCCAGACCTCCTTCTGCTGCTGCATCGACTTCTGGAGGTTGGCCGCCGACTGGGCGATGAAGGGGTCGTCCTGCCACATCATCGCCGCGCGCAGGGCGAGCAGCACGGTCTGCGGGCCGTGCTCCTCGTCGGTGAAGCGGTGGTCGGTGAACAGGTCGTGCAGGAACGTCTGGACCGGGCCGGTGGCACCTTCGCCGTCCTTGGGGAACGGCACCTGGGTGGTGCCGCCCTGGGTGAAGGCCCAGTGTGCCGCCTCGGGGTTGTTCACCAGAGCACCCATCAGGGCGACCATCGGGTCCATGAAGCGCTTCTCGTCCGGCGTGATCGCGATGTACCGGCATGCCGGCGGGAACCAGAGGTAGCCGGACTCGTCGATGGTCGCGAGCGCGGTGGTGGTCTTCCGGAGGAAGTCCGTCGACCAGTGCCCGCGGGAGAGCAGCAGCCACAGCGCGGGGCGGTTGTCGGTGTCGAGCTGCATCTGCTCGATCGCCGCCTGGTCCTCCCCGTGCAGGCGCGGCATCGTCATGAGCTCGACGAAGTGGTCCTGCCAGGCCGCGGGCATCGCCAGGTCTCCCGTGCCGCGGGAGGCGAGGCTGACGGTGTCGGCGAGATTGGTGAGGAAGGAGTCGTAGTCCGCCTTGGTGAGGTAGCCCGGCAGCTCTTCGTACGGCGTCAGGTCGCGGATCAGCTGGGAGTACTGCCGGGGATCGGTGCGGAGGGCGAACTCGTGGGCGAAGTACGGGTCGTCGCCGTACGCCGCCAACAGGCCGTTGAGCTGGTGGACCGAGTCCGGATCCGCGTTGAGCAGCCGGGCCGCCTCGCGAGCCTTCTGCCGTGCCTGCTCGGGGGTCAACGCCGAGAGCGACTCCTCGGTGAACGTCACGGAGTTCGGCAGCCCGGGCGTGGTCTGGGACAGCGCCTCTGCCCGGGCCAGCCGGCGGCGGAGGCCGGGCATCTGGTCGGTGATCCAGGACCGCACCGGATGCAGTCTGTTCATGCCGCTCTCGGAGAGCAGCAACCTGCTGAGGTTCGACCGAGCGAGCCGGTCGGCGGTGTCGAGGTCGTCGGAGGCGCGCTCCATGCCGCTGATCAGCTCGCGGAACTCCGCGATGTTGATCTGGACGATCGTCCCGCCACCGCCGCCGTCGGGCCTCACCCCATCGACTCCATCCTGGACAGGCGGGCCCAGTTGGCCTGCCAGCTGTCGGGAGCCACCTCCTCGGGCTGGATCGACACCTCCGCGTCGATCGTGGCGCGCTCCTCGTCGGCCACCGACTGCAGCGTGCTGCGGTGGTCGGACAGCGCGCTGCCGAACTCGTCGGCGAGCGTCGACTGCCAGGCACCGGCCATGAGCGCCAGCGACGCGGCATTCAGGCTCGAGCGGATGTCGGCGGCCCGACCGTCGGCGGCCGGGCGTGCGTTGATCAGGGCGTGCTTGTAGGAGTTGGTGACCTTGTCGCTCATCGCGTGAAGGCTTCCCCAACCGGGGAGAGTCCAACCCTCAGTCCTCGGCGCGCCCCTGGCTGACGCTCACCCGCATCGCCCGGGCCGCCAGGTCGACGGCGGGACCGAGCAGGAAGACCACTGCGAGCGTGCCCGGCCCGATCGCCGCGCCGAGCACCCAGCCGACCACGGCGCCGCCGCCCTGGACCAGGCTGTAGCTCCACCTGAACGGCACGGGCGGGTCCCAGGCGAGCGCGGCGGCCTCGGCCGGGCCGGCGCCGAGGCTGCTGCCGAGGTACGCCGCGATGCCGACCGCGAGCGCCGGGAACGCCGCGACCAGGAGGAGCGAGCGGCTGGCGAGGGCGTCCGGGACCTCCAGGGCGTCGATGACCAGTGACACCGTGAGCCCGACGACCACGATCTGCACGACCGTCCCGACGTCGGGGAGCAGCCGGCGCACCGCGGCGAGCACCAGGAACGCGGCACTGACGGCGAGGTTGCAGTAGAAGAACCCGATGCCGGTGGCCCTGGAGATGCCGTTGACCAGCGTCGAGTACCCGTCGGATCCGAGGTCGGCGGTGAGCAGCAGGCCGACCCCGATGCCGAGCACCACGCAACCGCCGACGAGCAGCGCCAGCCTGGCGGGTCGGTAGCGGCTCACCGGCACAGCCTCGCAGAGGGCTGCGTCGGTGGTCGCGGTGAATACCGCGCCAGCGTCAGGGGCGGACCACCTGAAACCGGACCACCTGAAACACTGACCCGGTGAGCTCGTTCGTGCGCCTGCGGCTGGACCTCGGCTACGACGGTGCGGCGTTCCACGGCTGGGCTCGCCAGCGCGACCTGCGGACGGTGCAGGGCGAGCTCGAGGACGCCCTCGACACGGTCCTCCGGGTCCGGGGCAGTGCCCTGACCGTCGCCGGCCGGACCGACACCGGCGTGCACGCACGCGGCCAGGTCGCCCACCTCGACGTCGACCCCGAGGCCGTCGCCGGGACTGTGGGCTCCGGCGACGACGCACCGGAGGCGGCGCTCGCCCGCCGGCTGAACGGCGTGCTCGACTCCGACGTCCGGGTCCATCGGGTCACGACCGCGCCGATCGGCTTCGACGCGCGGTTCAGCGCGGTCTGGCGGCGCTACTGCTACCGGATCGCCGACGACCCGGCGGCGGTCGACCCGCTCACCCGTGGGCACGTCCTCTCCTGGGGTCGGCGGCTCGACGTGCGCCGGATGAACGCGGCCGCGACCGTGCTGCTGGGCGAGCACGACTTCGCGGCCTTCTGCAAGAAGAGGGAGGGCGCGACGACGATCCGGTCACTGCTCGACCTGTCCTGGTCACGCGTCGACGGCGTCCTCGAAGCCACCGTCCGGGCCGACGCGTTCTGTCACAACATGGTCCGCTCGCTGGTCGGGTGCATGATCGCGGTCGGCGAAGGGCGGCGTGAGCCCGCCTGGGCCGGGGAGGTGCTCGCCCGGCGTGCGCGTGACTCCGCGGTGACCGTGGTGCAGCCGCACGGGTTGACCCTCGAGGAGGTCGGGTACCCGCCCGACGACGAGCTCACGGCGCAGGCGGAGCGGTCCAGGACCGTTCGCACGCTCGCACCGTGACGCCGCGCTCCCGCCATGGCGTTCGGGCACGTGTCGATCGATGGCCCGGCCCGCTGCACGGCGGAGCGCCCGCCTCCTGGCCGACGGCCTACGCGGAGCCCAGGAATGCGTGCACCAGGGGTACGACGGACGCGCCCTCGCCCGACGCGGCGGCGACGCGCTTCATCGAGCCGGCGCGGACGTCGCCGGCGGCGAAGATGCCGGGGACCGAGGTCTCCAGGTTCGCCGGCGGACTGCCCTGGACCCACAGGTGCTTGGGGATGTCGCGACCGGTCAGCACGAAACCACGCTCGTCCCGGCAGACCGCGTCGGGCAACCAGCCGCACCCGGGCTCCGCGCCGAGCAGGAGGAACAGCCCGCCGACGTCGCGCCGGGTCTCCTCGCCGGTGTTCAGGTCGCGCACCGTCACCCAGCTCAACCGACCCTCACCGCCGCCGTCGACGACCTGGGCACAGGGCTGGACCTGGATCACGTTGTTGTACTCGATCTCGCGG
The DNA here is from genome assembly GCA_963731485.1 of uncultured Actinomycetota bacterium. Taxonomy (GTDB): domain Bacteria; phylum Actinomycetota; class Actinomycetes; order Propionibacteriales; family Nocardioidaceae; genus Marmoricola. The sequence continues at coordinate 129,929 of CAVSVQ010000004.1, read as the reverse complement.
ACCAGGTAGGCCGACATGGTCGCGCCGAGGTCGGGTCGCCGGGCCAGGATCGTCACCGAGCGCGCGAACCGCGCCAGGTGGATCGCCGCCTGGCCGGCCGAGTTGCCGCCGCCGACCACGACGACGTCGTACCCCTCCATCTCCCGGGCTGCGGTCATCGCAGCCCCGTAGTGCACGCCGTTGCCGACCAGGTCCTCCAGCGACTGGATCCCGAGGCGGCGGTAGTCGACCCCGGTCGAGATCAGCACCGTGCGGGCGCGCACGTCACCGCCGTCGGTGCGGACGACGTGCGGTGCGCCGTCCTCGCCGGGCTCGATCGCGAGCGCGGGCCAGCCGGTGAAGAACCGGGTGCCGAACCGGATCGCCTGGTTGCGGGCGCGCTGTGCCAGCCGCATGCCGGAGATGCCCCGCGGGAAGCCGAGGTAGTTGCGGATCATCGAGCTGGTGCCGGCCTGGCCGCCGATCGCGTCGGACTCGACGACGACCGTGCTCAGCCCCTCCGACGAGCCGTACACCGCGGTGGCGAGCCCGGCGGGCCCGGCGCCGAGCACCAGCAGGTCGACCACCTCGTCCACGTCGATGTCGGCCGGCGTGCCGTAGATCATCGCGGCCACGTCGCGCACCGAGGTCACCGGCCGTCGGGGGTCGGCCCATCCGGGTGAAGATCGGGTACTCGACCGGTCCGTCGTACGCCGCCAGCAGCTCCTGTCCGTGCTCGGAGTCGGGGTCGACGATCCGGCCGGGCATGCCCATCCGGTCCAGGAAGTCCCGGATCGCCGAGGCTGAGCGAGTCGGCCCGCGGTGTCACGATCTCCGCGGCCACGACCTCGGGCTGCGCGACCGTGGAGCCCCAGTCGGACAGCAGCTCGGTGACGGCGGTGTGGAACTCCTCGTCGCGTGCCCCACGCGGCATCAGCAGGAAGGCGTCGTACTTGCCGGTGGCCAGCCCCGGCCGGAGCGCCTCGGCGTCGGCGATGAAGTGGTCCCAGTGCGCGACGACGATGCGGCGTGCGGTGGGGACGATCGCCGCGCCACTCGTGGAGGGCCGGGTGCACGTCGCTGTCGGGCAGGCGTGACTCGCTGACCAGCAGGGCGACCTGCCTGCCCTCGGCGCGTGCCTGGGTGAGCAACGCGGCGGTGTCCTTCGACGACGGCGTGGTCCGGATGTCGTAGTCGCGCAGGTACCGCGCCGAACTCGCCCTCGAGGACGTCGGGGTGCTCGGGCGCCACCAGCACGATCATCGGGAGGTGTGGTGCGGGGTCGGTCACCTGGTCTCTCGCCTGGTCCTTCACCGGGTCTGTCACCGGGTCAGCGTAGGTCGGCGCGGCCCGGGTGCCCACCGGATTGTGCGCTGCGGGCAGGATGGGCTCCATGGCCGAGGAGCACTACTTCACCGCCGACCCGCAGGCGGCGTTCAGCGGGTCCCGGTCAGTGCGAACGTCTGGGGCCACTGGCTCGAGCTGACCTCGGGGTCGGGGGTGTTCGCCCAGGGCCGCCTCGACGTCGGCACCGGGGTCCTGCTGCGCGAGCAGGCCGCCGCCCGAAGGAGCGCCGGTCGGTGCTCGACCTCGGCTGCGGGTACGGCGTCATCGGGCTGGCGATCGCGGTCGCCGTCCCGGGTGCACGGTGACCGCGGTCGACGTCAACGAGCGTGCGCGTCCTGCTGGCCAACGAGAACGCCGCCGCGCTCGGGGTCGCGGACCGGTTCACCGCGTGCCTTCCCGACGAGGTCGACCCGGCGGCGACGTACGACGAGATCTGGTCGAACCCGCCGATCCGGATCGGCAAGGAGGCCCTGCACGAGCTGCTGCTCGCCTGGCTGCCGCGGCTGGCGCCCGAGCGGCCGCGCCCGCCTCGTGGTGGGCAAGAACCTCGGCGCCGACTCGCTCGCGGCGCTGGCTCACCGAGCAGGGCTACCCGACGGCGAAGGTCGCGAGCGCGAAGGGGTTCCGCGTGCTGGAGTCGCGACCCGCCTGACGGTGTGCTGGCTCTGAGGGTGTGCTAGCTGCGCAGGCTCAGCGCCTGCAGCGGACATGCCTTCACCGCGCGGCGGGCGAGCTGGTCGAGTCCGCGCGGCACGGTCGGATCGTTCTCCCCGGTGCGCGAGAGCGGGAAACCCCACTCGTCGTGCGACGAGCAGCTCGGGCAGCAGCTCGGCGCACGAGCCGTGGCCGTCGCACCGGGTCCAGTCGACGTGCAGGCGGGTCATCGCCGCTCCTTCCCGCAGTCGCCGCGCAGGTGTCGGTCGACGTGGGCGCCGAAGACGCGCAGTGTGCTGGCGACGAACCGCACGGTGCCGTCGGGGTGCTTGCAGGCCCCGCGGCCGTTGACCAGTGCCTGGAGCCGCTCGAGCCGCGGCGAGCAGGTCGCGGACCGCCGCCGGGACGGGCCAGCCGGCGCATCGTCTCGGCCATGTGGGGCAGGCCGTTGAGGCAGGGCCCGCACTGGCGGGCGCTCTGCGACGGCGAGGTACGCCGTGACGCGGGCCGCGACGTCCAGCGGGCACGCCGGCTCGTCGAGCAGGTGCACGATCCCGGCGCCGGGCGTCGCGCCGTGCGGGCGCAGCCCGGCGACCGAGAGCGGCGTGTCCAGGGCTGAGCCGGGAACCCACGCGCCGTGGTACCCGCCGACCAGCACGGCCTGGACGCGCGCGGGCTCGGCGCCGCCGCGACGCACCACCTCGGCAGATCCGCACGCCGCGCGGCACCTCGAGGACGCCCGCCTGAGCGAGCATGCCGTGGCTGGCGGTCAGGCTGACCAGGAACGTGCCGGGATCGTCGGGCAGGCCCTGGCTGCGGAACCAGTCCGCGCCGTACCGGGCGAGCAGCGCGAGCTGGGCGAGGGTCTCGGCGTTGAGCACGAGCGTCGGCCGGCCGGCGACACCCCGGCGGAACACCGGGTCTCCGGGTCGGTCGGGACCGGGTCGTGGCCGTTGAGCTGGTTGACCAGCGCGGTCTCCTGGCCGGCGACGAAGCGCGTCCCTGAGCCGGCGGACCTCGATGCCCGCGGCGCCGCGTGCGGAGCCGGCACCCGGCCGCCGAGCGCGAGCACCGTCCGGCGGGCGCGCAAGCGTGCGAGCGAGCAGCTCGAGCCCGTCGAGCACCAGGTCCGGGGACTCGCGCAGCAGGACGGCGTCCTTGTGGCTGAGCGGCTCGCCCTCCATGGCGTTGCCCACCACGACGGGGCGCCGGCCGTCCAGCGCCGCGAGCTTCCGTGCGGTCGGGAAGCCGGCGCCGCCGCGACCGGTGAGCCCGGCGTCGGTCAGCAGGTCGATCAGGCTGCGAGTGTCCAGCCGCGGCATCGGGCCGGCGGGCGCCGCCCCGAGCAGCCGGCGCTCGCCCGTCGGGGGCGCGCCAGGGCCCGAGGTGGTCATCTGCGTGGTCACCGGGACACCTGCCGGGGGAGCCGGCGACCAGCCACGCTCGCCGAACGACACCGACGTGCGCCACGCGAGCGCGACCGCCGACCACGGCGACGCAGGCCAGGCCGATGGCCTCGAGCCAGCGCGTGGCCGCGTCGGTGCCGGTGCCGAACGCGTGCACGAGAGCGACCGGCCACAGGGCGTAGGTCGCCCAGTGCACCGCTCGGAACACCCGCGGCCCGACGTACTGGCGCAGCAGGCTCACGCCGGTCACCACCAGCAGCAGGTCGACGGCCACGGTGCCGAGCCCGAGCCAGAACGGAGCGGTAGCTGCCCAGGAACGGCAGCACCATGTCGACGACCCGGAGCTGCGCGTAGGGGTCGAAGAGCAGGCTCACCAGGTGCACCAGCACGAGCCCGACGCCGGTCAGCGCGGCGGTCCGGTGCAGCTCGTCGAGGCCGAAGCGCCCCAGTCCGAGGCTGCTCGCGACCCGAGCGGCCGACGATGCCGAGGGCGAGCGGAGACGGTGAGGATCGACCAGGGCCGCGATGCCGCTGCCGCGCCCGAGGGCCCAGAGTGCGTCCGTGAGTGTGCGATGTTCATGCCGCCACCTCCCGGGGCCACTCGTTCAGGGTCGCCACCGAGCCCGTCGTGGCTCGACCAGGCGGGCCGGCAGTGCCGGCACGGCGAGCCAGGCGACGGCACGGTTGCCGTGGACCAGCGCGGCCGCCGACAAGGTGTTCGCCTGCACGCAGGTCGCGGCGACGACGGTGGCGCTGCGCCAGGGCCCGTCCGCGGGCCGGGCGCGTCGTCGGGTCGACCAGGTGGTGCATCGGCGTGTTGCCGCTGCCGCCAGGTACGCCGGGCCGTGCTCGACGTGGCGCGGCCGCTCCGTCGGTCAGGGTGATCTGTTGTGCGGCGGTCGTCGGCAGGTCCTGGACCGTGACCTGCCAGCCGCCGTCCGGGCCGGTGCCGGCGGTGGCGATGTCTCCGCCGAGGCTGACCAGCACGCCGGTGCCGAGCTCGTCGGCGACGGCAGCTGCGCACCAGGTCGGCGGCCCGGGCCTTGGCCGTTGCGCCGAGATCGAGCTGGGTGCCGGCGGGCATCCAGAGCCGGCTGACCCGTCGCCCTTGGCCTCGAGGCGGAGGCTGCGCCACCCGACCGGTCGGCGGATCATCCGCACGGACGGGCGCCGTCCGGTGCCCGCACGGTCTTGATGTCGCGTCGTAGCCGAGGTCGACGAGCGTGTCTCGCCGACGGTCGGGTCGACCGCGCCGTCGGTGAACCTGGCGGCGTCGAGGGCGGCGTCGCAGCGAGGTCGGCGAGCGTCGGGCTGAGCTCGGCTCCAGCCGTCGGCGTCGCGGGCGAGCGTGAGCAGCTCGCTGTCGGGCCGAAAGCGGCTGCAGGCCCGGTCGACGTCGGCGAGCAGGTCGTCGACGATCTCGCCGGCCGCGCGGAGCTGGTCGGCGTCGGTCACGACGAGGCGGCAGCTCGGTGCTCCACAGCTCCCAGTCACGTGCGGCGATCATCAGGACCCCGAGCTCTTGGCGTGGCTCGAGCTGCCGCCGCCGCTCGAGGCGAGCGGGGTGGTGCTCTGCTGGTTGCCGGTCTGGTTGCCGGTCGAGCTGCCACTGGTCGTGGCCGCGGTTCCCGACGTCGTCGTACCGGAGCCTCCGGTGGTGACGGCCGAGCTGGCGGACGTGGTCGCGGTGCCGACCCCGAGGACGACCGCGTACCGACGGCGCCGGCCGCGCCGAGAACCACGACGCTCCGCCGGGCGAGCCGGGTGCGCCTGATCTGGTCTTCACGGGTCTGGGTCATGACGAGTCAGCGATCTGTGAAGGTCATTTCTGTGCACGGTTCCTTGGAGCCCCGCGTGCCCGGGACGCTCGAGGGCCGCGTGCCCGCCCGGCAGCGGGTGCGGCATGATCGGCGGTATGGGCAAGCTCGTGTATGCCTTCGCGGAAGGCGACAAGGACCAGAAGGACCTGCTGGGCGGCAAGGGCGCGAACCTCGCCGAGATGACCCGCCTCGGCCTGCCGGTGCCACCGGGCTTCATCATCAGCACCGACGCCTGCCGCGAGTACCTCGCCGAGGGGCGGGTGCCGGTCCGGCTCGCAGCCGAGATCACCGACCACCTTGCGACGCTCGAGTACGCCATGGGCAAGCAGCCTCGGACAGGCCGACGACCCGCTGCTGGTCGCGGTGCGGTCGGGAGCGAAGTTCTCGATGCCCGGCATGATGGAGACGGTCCTCAATGTCGGGCTCAACGACGATCGGTGCTCGGGCTGGCGGCGGCCGCGGGCAACGAGCGGTTCGCCTGGGACTCCTACCGCCGCCTGGTGCAGATGTTCGGCGCCACCGTGCTCGGCATCGAGGCCGACGTGTTCCACGACGCGCTCGACGCGCTCAAGTCCCAGCGCGGTGTCAAGGCCGACACCGAGCTCGACCGCCGAGGACCTGCGCGGTCTGGTCGCGACGTACCAGGACCTCACCGAGGAGCACGCCGGACGGCCGTTCCCGCAGGACCCGCGCGAGCAGCTCGACCTGGCCGTGAACGCCGTCTTCGACTCGTGGAACACCGAGCGGGCCCGGCTGTACCGCCGGCAGGAGCGCATCCCCGACGACCTCGGCACCGCGGTCACCGTGATCGCGATGGTCTTCGGCAACCGCGGTGAGCGCTCCGGCACCGGGTGTCGCGTTCACCCGCAACCCGTCGACAGGGGAGCAGGGCGTGTACGGCGACTACCTCGAGAACGCCCAGGGCGAGGACGTCGTCGCCGGCATCCGCAACACCCTGCCGCTCGCCGAGCTCCAGCACATCGACAAGGAGCCCTACCACGAGCTGCTGCGGATCATGGACGTGCTCGAGAAGCACTACCGCGACATGTGCGACATCGAGTTCACCATCGAGCACGGCAAGCTCTGGATGCTGCAGACACGCGTCGGCAAGCGCACCCCCGAGGCGGCGTTCCGGATCGCGCGGCACATGGTGGCCGAACGCCTCATCGACGAGGACGAGGCGCTCCAGCGGGTCACCGGGGCGCAGCTCGCCCAGCTGATGTTCCCGCGCTTCGACGAGGAGCGCCGAGCCACGACCTGCTCGCCACCGGCATGGGAGCCTCCCCGGGAGCAGCGGTCGGCAAGGCGGTCTTCGACTCGGCGTCGGGCGGTGGAGTGGGCCGCGCGGGGCGAGGACGTGATCCTGGTCCGCAAGGAGACCAACCCCGACGACCTGCCGGGCATGGTCGCGGCACACGGGATCCTCACCAGCCGGGGCGGCAAGACCTCGCACGCCGCTGTCGTCGCCCGCGGCATGGGCCGGACCTGCGTGTGCGGGGCCGAGGCGCTCGACGTCGACGTCCGCGAGCGCGCAGTTCACGGCACCGTGACGGCCGGATCGTGCAGGAGGGTGACCTGATCTCCATCGACGGCACCACCGGAGACGTCTTCGCAGGAGCGGTCCCGGTCAGCGACTCGCTGATCGTCCGCCACTTCGAGGGCGAGCCCGCGTCGGAGGCCGACGACCTGGTCGGGGCAGTCTCGGCGGCAATGACCCGGGCCGACGCGGGCGCGACGCCTGCGGGTCCGGGCGAACGCCGACACCGCCGAGGACGCGGCCCGGGCGCGCCGGTTCGGGGCCGAGGGCATCGGCCTGTGCCGCACCGAGCACATGTTCCTCGGCGAGCGCCGGCAGCTGGTCGAGGACCTGATCGTCGCCGAGACCGTCGAGGCACCAGGAGGCCGCACTCGCCGCCCTGCTTCCCCTGCAGCGCCAGGACTTCACCGAGATCCTGGCGGCGATGGACGGCCTCCCGGTGACGATCCGCCTGATCGACCCACCGCTGCACGAGTTCCTGCCCGACCTGACCGAGCTCTCGGTCAAGGTCGCCCGCCAGGAGGACGCCGGGCAGGTCGACGAGCGCGACCGGGTGCTGCTCGATCACGTACGCCGCCTGCACGAGCAGAACCCCATGCTCGGCCTGCGTGGGGTCCGCCTGGGCATCCTGATCCCGGGTCTGTTCGAGATGCAGGCCCGGGCGATCCTCGAGGCTGCGGCCGACCGGAAGGACGCCGGCGGTGACCCGCAGCCCGAGATCATGATCCCGCTGGTCGCCAGCGTTCGGGAGTTCGAGGTGGTGCAGCGTCACCTCGAGACCATCGCCGCCGAGGTGATCGCCGAACGCGGCCAGGTCCCCTACAAGCTCGGCACGATGATCGAGCTCCCGCGGGCCGCGATCCTGGCGGACCGGGTCGCACGGTCGGCGGAGTTCTTCTCGTTCGGCACCAACGACCTGACCCAGATGACCTGGGGCTTCTCCCGCGACGACGTCGAGGCATCCTTCTTCTCGACCTACCTCGAGAACGGCATCTTCGACGTCTCGCCGTTCGAGTCGCTGGACATCCTCGGCGTCGGGGAGTTCGTGCGGATCGGCACCGAGAAGGGCCGGTCGACCAGGCCGGACCTGCACGTCGGCGTGTGCGGCGAGCACGGGGGTGACCCGCTACTCCATCCACTTCTTCCACGGGGTCGGTCTGGACTACGTCTCCTGCTCACCGTTCCGGGTCCCGGTGGCCCGGCTCGAGGCCGGGCGCGCCGCGCTGGACTGATCAGGGTCGCAGGTCGGCCAGGCCCTGTGCAGCGATGGCCAGGTCGTCGACGCCACGGGCGAGCTCGGTCGGGCGGTCGGTTGTGAGGTCGAGGTGGAAGCCGTACAGCGCCGAGTCCACCAACGTCACCAGGCGCGCCACGCGTCGCCGTGACGCACCGCAGCGCACGAAGTAGTCGCGCAGGGCGGCGGACCAGGCCTCGTTGCTCGCGCGAGCGTCGGTGAGGTAGGGCTCCTGGCCGATCAGGCCGGTTGCTGCGGCCTGGCAGTAGACGTCCAGGCAGCTCGACAGCGGCTCGGTGCGGTACGCCGCCCACAGCCGGTTGACCCCCGAGCGCACGGTCGGTGCCCCGGGCAACGCGTCGACCGCCCCCACTGCCCGCTCGGTGGCCTCCGCCACGACGGCAGACACCAGCGCGTCCCGGCTGGTGAAGTGGTACACCAGCATCCGGTCACTGGTGCCGACGGCGGCCGCCACCGGACGGAGCGACAGACCGATCAGGCCGTGCTCCAGCACGTGGTCGGTGACCTTCTCGAGCAGCTCGTCGCGGGCGGATACTCGCACGACGACAAACGTAGCATCTGCTACATTCGTATATGTAGCGACCGCTACATATACGTCACGGCGGTTGGGTCGGCGCGCCAGCGAGCCCCCGAGCCGCCGGAGCTCGAAGGAGATGGACCAGGTGTTCGGCGCTGTGGTGCTGTTGATGGTGGCGATCGGCGTGGAGGTTGGGGCGACTGCCGTCCTGCCTCGCGCAGCCGGCTTCACCCAGCCGCTGTGGAGCGCGGTGGTCGTCGCGGGCTACGCCCTCTCGATCTGGCTGCTCGCGGTCGTGGTGCGATCGATACCCGTGAGCGTTGCGTATGCCGTCTGGGCCGGTCTCGGCACGGCGGCCGTCGCCGTGATCGGGTTCTGGTTCCTCGACGAGTCGATGGGCTGGCTGAAGGCGGCCTCGCTCGCCCTGATCGTCCTCGGTGTGGTCGGTCTCAATCTGGTCGGCAGTCACGGATGACCGGGCGCAGCGGACGCCGACGGCGGGGAGAGTCGCCTCCCGTGGGTCACCTCGACGTCGCCTGAGTGCGCTCCGAGCTGCCCGGTGGGCGGGTCCTGCTCGACGAGGCCTCGGTCCGGGCCGGGGAGGGCGCGACGGCCGCGCTCGCTCAGTGAGGATCCCCGGACGACTGGCTGTCGAAACCTGGGTCAGACCGTAAGTCTTCCGGGGCCAGTTCGGGCGGGCCGGAGAACCACAGGTTCGTGCAGTGCATGTTCCTGAGGCTTACGCACGCCGACAGGTAGTGCCAGATTCCCAGTGGCCGCCACCCCCGGCGGCTCTGTCACAGCGGGCCCCACCCGGGCCCCGGAAGGAATTTCCATGGCACGAAACGGCTGGTTCCGCCGTACCGCACTGGTCGCGGGTCTGGGAACGGTGGCGGCCATCGCCGCCACCGGCATCCTCGCCTCGCCGGCGAATGCGTCGGGTTCACCCAACCCGTACGCACCGTCGCACAACCACCCGTACCGACACGGCGCGGTGCCGACGCTCGAGACCAATACCAAGATGAAGGCCTGGCAGCACGCCAACATCGCGGCCACCGGGCCGAAGACGCTGTCGTACGGCGGCGGCGTCGACGGCATCGGCGTCCAGTCGGGGCACTCGAAGGTCTACCTGGTCTTCTACGGCACCCAGTGGGGCACCCAGACGGTCAACAACGGGATCAGCAGCTTCTCCGGCGACAGCTACCACGCGGCCGAGGCGGCGCAGAACATGTTCAAGGGCATCGGCACCAACAACGAGCTCTGGTCGGCGGACCTCACCCAGTGGTGCGACGGCCCGAACGTGACCGCGGGGGCGACCAGCTGCCCGTCGAACGCCGCCTTCGTCCCGTACCAGAGCGGCGGCGTGCTCTCCGGCGTCTGGTACGACAACTCCAAGGCGTCGCCGTCGGCAGCCACCGCGAGCCAGCTCGGCCAGGAGGCGGTGGCCGCGGCTGCGCACTTCGGCAACACGACCGCGGCGTCGAACCGCTACGCCTACTACGTGATCCTGTCCCCGCACGGCACCAACCCGGACCACTACCAGGGTTCCTACTGTGCCTGGCACGACTGGAACGGTGACATCCCGGTCAGCTCGCCGTACGGCGACATCGCGTTCAGCAACCAGCCCTACAACATCGACGCGGGCGCGAGCTGCGGCGTCGGCTTCGTGAACTCCGGCTCGGCCGGCAACCTCGACGGCTGGACGATGACCCTCGGCCACGAGTGGCACGAGATGATGTCCGACCAGAACCCCGCCGGCGGTTGGACCAACCACACCGGCGGCAGCTACAACGGCCAGGAGAACTCCGACGAGTGCGCCTGGCTGAGCTCGGGCCAGGGTGCTGCTGCGAACGTCTCCTTCGGTTCCTTCGGCACCTTCGCCGAGCAGTCGAGCTGGTCCAACGACACCAACCGGTGCGACCTGTCGCACCCGATCGTCGGCGGGAGCACCGGGAACACCGTGACGGTCACCAACCCGGGCAACCAGACCGGCACGGTCGGGACCGCCACGTCGCTGCAGATGTCGGCGACGGACTCACAGTCGGGTCAGACGCTCACCTGGTCGGCCACGGGGCTGCCGGCGGGCCTGTCGATCAACTCCTCGACCGGCCGGATCAGCGGCACCCCGACGACCGCGACGACCTACAGCACCACCGTGACCGCGAGCGACACCACGGGGGCGACGGGCTCGACCAGCTTCACCTTCGCGATCACCGGCAGCGGTGGCGGCTGCTCCGGCCAGAAGCTCGGCAACCCCGGCTTCGAGACCGGCAGCGCCTCGCCGTGGTCGGCGACGGCAGGTGTCATCGACAGCTCCGCCAGTGAGCCGGCGCACTCGGGCAGCTGGAAGGCGTGGCTGGACGGCTACGGGTCGAACCACACCGACACGCTGACCCAGTCGGTCACGATCCCCTCGGGCTGTCGGGCGACGCTGTCGTTCTACCTGCACATCGACTCCTCGGAGACGACGAGCACCAGGGCGTACGACAAGCTCACCGTGAAGGCGGGCACGAAGACGCTGGCGACGTACTCGAACCTGAACAAGGCCTCGGGCTACACCCTGCGGTCCTTCGACGTCTCCTCGCTCGCGGGACAGACGGTGACGATCAGGTTCAGCGGCACCGAGGACGTCTCGTTGCAGACGTCGTTCGTCATCGACGACGCTGCCCTGACCCTGGGCTGACTCGGGGCTGACCCTGCCCTGACCGCGCCCACCCGAACAGGTGGGGCCGAGCCGACCGAGAGGTCGGCCCGGCCCCACCTCCGGTGCGCATCGAGGAGCAGACAATCGGGTCGCGCCCGGACGGCACGACGGGGAGAATCGCCTCTCGTGGGTCATGTCGACGTCGCCGGAGTGCGCTACGAGCTGCCCGATGGCCGGGTGCTGCTCGACGACGCCTCGTTCCGGGTCGGTGAGGGCGCGAAGGCTGCGCTCGTCGGCGCCAACGGTGCCGGGAAGACCACGCTGCTACGGATCATCACCGGGGAGCTCGTTCCCCACGCCGGGGCCGTGACCCGCTCGGGGGGCCTGGGCGTGATGCGGCAGGCGGTGGGTCAGGGCCTGGGGCCCGATCCCGAGGTCGCCGACCTGCTGCTGTCCGTGTCCCCAGCTGCGCGTGCGCGCGGCGGCCGCCGAGGTCGACCGGCTCGAGCGGCTCCTCATGGAGACCGACGACGAAGCCACCCAGATGCGCTACGCGGCGGCGCTGGCGGACTTCGGGGATGCCGGCGGCTACGACATCGAGGTCGTCTGGGACACCTGCTGCACCGCCGCTCTCGGGGTCGGGTTCGACAAGGCGAAGTACCGCGCGCTCAGCACGCTGTCGGGAGGGGAGCAGAAGCGGCTGGTGCTGGAGTACCTCCTCGCGGGTCCTGACGAGGTGCTGCTCCTCGACGAGCCGGACAACTACCTGGACGTGCCCGGGAAGATCTGGCTCGAGCAGCGCATCCGGGACTCGGCCAAGACGATCCTGTTCATCAGCCACGACCGTGAGCTGCTGGCCAACACGGCGACCCGGGTGATCACCGTCGAGCTGGCCGGCGGAGGGCACAGCGCGGGCAACACCGTCTGGACCCACCCCGGCGGGTTCGCGTCGTACCACGACGCCCGCAGGGAGCGGTTCGCCCGTTTCGAGGAGCTCCGGCGGCGCTGGGACGAGGAGCACGCGAAGCTCAAGGCGCTGGTGCTCCGGTACAAGATCAAGGCCGAGTACAACGACGGGCTCGCCGCGCAGTACAAGGCCGCCCAGACCCGGCTGCGCAAGTTCGAGGAGGCCGGGCCGCCGCAGGCGATCCCGCGCGAGCAGCAGGTCTCGATGCGGCTCAAGGGCGGGCGCACCGGCAAGCGCGCCGTCGTCTGCGAGCAGCTGGAGCTCACCGGTCTGATGAAGCCGTTCGACCTCGAGGTCTGGTACGGCGAGCGGGTGGCGGTCCTCGGGTCGAACGGATCGGGCAAGTCCCACTTCCTCCGGCTCCTCGCCATCGGTGGGTCCGACCCCGACGTCGAGCACCAGCCGGTCGACGACGTGCCGATCGAGCCCGTCCGGCACGCCGGCCGGGCGAAGCTGGGTGCGCGAGTGCGACCCGGCTGGTTCGTGCAGACCCACGCCCACCCCGAGCTGGTCGGCCGTACCCTGCTCGAGATCCTGCACCGCGGCGACGCCCACCGGGAGGGGATGGCGCGCGAGCAGGCGTCCCGCGTGCTCGACCGCTACGAGCTGGCCCACGCCGCCGAGCAGACCTTCGAGTCGCTGTCCGGAGGGCAACAGGCCCGGTTCCAGATCCTGCTCCTGGAGCTCTCCGGAGCCACGCTCCTGCTGCTGGACGAGCCGACCGACAACCTCGATGTCGAGTCGGCCGAGGCGCTCGAGGACGGTCTGGCTCAGTTCGAGGGCACCGTCCTCGCGGTCACCCACGACCGCTGGTTCGCGCGCGGCTTTGATCGGTTCCTGGTCTTCGGGGAGGACGGCTCGGTCTACGAGTCGGCCGACCCGGTCTGGGACGAGGGTCGGGTCCAGCGCGCTCGGTGAGCGCATGGGATCATGGCGAGAGCCTGCCCCTGTGGGCGCTCGACGTCCGTGGTGGCGTGAGCCCCGCGTCGCTGCTCGAGGAGTGAGCCGTGAGTTCCGAGGACCGACCCGACGCCGATGCGGCCCACCTCGCCGCTCTGCTCGAAGAGGAGCGCGCGATCTTCCGGTCCGAGCTCGTCCTCGGTGCCGCCGAGCTGGCACGGCGTGACCACGACGTGCGCACGCTGCAGGCGCGCTGCGAGGAGCTGACGACCCGGTGCGAGGAGCTGGTGGCTGCGCGTGACCAGCTGGCGGAGCACCGCCGCCGGCTCCGCCGCCGCCGCGTCCGCCTCGTCGCGCAACGCGACCGGGCACGCGCCGAGCTGGAGAAGTACCAGAGCTCCCGCCTGATCAGGCTCACCGCACGCGTCGTCTGGCGCGTGCATCGGCGTCGCGCATGACCGGTGACGCCACCGGGTCGGTCGACAGCGAGAACCGTCCGTCGTACCAGCTCTTCGTCTATCCCGACTACAGCGCGGCCAACCCGTTCCAGGCGATGCTGCACGCGCGGCTGGCCGACGTCGACGCCGAAGCCGTGCGGGTGCCTGACCTCTGGCAGCACCTCCGCGCCCGCGCCGAGGGACCCGGCGACCCAGGTGTGCTCAGCGTGCACTGGACCGGGCCCATCCTGGCCTGCGCCGGTGGCCCGTTCCGGTCCCGCCTGCTCCTCGACCGGTTCGAAGCGCTGCTCGACCGTTTCCTCGACGCAGGAGGTCGGCTCGTGTGGACGCTGCACAACGTCCTGCCCCACGAGCACGCGCACCGCTGGGCGGAGGTCGAGCTCTCCCAATTCCTCGCTGATCGCGCGGACCTGGTGCACGTGCTCTCCGAGCAGACCGCTGCGCTCGTGGCGCCGTCCTACCACCTCGACCCGGCGAAGGTCGTCGTCATCGAGCACGCGAGCTACCTGGGCTGCTACCCGGACTCGATGCCGCGGGAGCAGGCCCGCGCGCGGTTGGGTCTCCGCGCCGACCAGGTGGCGCTGGTGGCGCTCGGCGGCATCCGCCCGTACAAGAACCTCGACACCCTGGTCGACGTCGTCGACGACCTCGGCACCCGCGACCCTGCGCTCCAGCTCCTGGTGGCGGGCCGGGTGACCCCGAGCCCCGCCGCCGAGCTGCTGCGCGAGCGGTGCGAGCGCGACCCGCGGGTGACCGCGAGCTTCGAGCACGTCCCCGACGAGGAGATCCAGGTCTGGATGAAGGCGGCCGACCTTGCCGTGCTCCCGTACCGCGACATCCTCAACTCGGGGGCGTTCCTGCTCGCGGAGACGTTCGGGCTCCCTGTGGTCGCCCCGCGGGCCGGAGCCCTGTGCGGCTCGGAGCACCGCGCCCACGTGCGCTTGTTCGCGCCGGGTGACCGCGCCTCGCTCGCCGAGGCGATCACGCAGGTCGTGGCCGCGGTGCGCCACGATCCCGAAGCGATGCGCGAGCACGCGCTCGCAGCGGCCAGGGCCCGGCCGCCGGAGGCGATGGCCGCCGCGTTCGCCCGTGCCATCGCTCCGCTGCTCCCCTCGCGGCGCTGACCAGCGCTACGCCGAGCGCGAACGCCCTTGCCGCGCCCTCGTCGCGACGGCGAGCATCGGGCCATGCGGACTCTGGTGCTCGGGGGGACCCACCACGTGGGCAGGGCTGTGGTCGAGGCCGCGCTCGCCCGGGGGGACGAGGTCACCACCCTCACACGTGGCGTCAGCGGGCACGCGGTCCCGGGCGCGGACGCCCGGCACGCCGACCGACGCGACGTCGCGGCGCTCCGTGACGCCCTCGGCGCCGACACCTGGGACGCGGTGGTCGACACGTGGTCCTTCGAGCCGGTGGCGGTCCGCGACGCCGCCCGGCTCCTGGCCGGCCGGGTCAGGCACTACACCTACATCTCGAGCCGGTCCGTCTACACCTGGCCGATGACTCCGGGGTCCGCCGAGTCCGCGCCGGTGGTCGACGGTGACCCCGACAGCACCGACGCGCTGGACTACGCGGCGGCGAAGCGCGGCGCGGAGCTCGCGCTCGAGGGATTCGACGGCGAGGTCCTCCTCGCCCGGGCCGGCCTGGTCCTCGGTCCCTACGAGGTCGTCGGCCGGCTGCCGTGGTGGCTCAACCGGATCGCGGCGGGCGGGCAGGTGCCGGCGCCCGGTCCGCGCGAACGACCGCTCCAGTACGTCGACGCTCGGGATCTCGGGGAGTGGGTGCTCGAGGCCGGCCGTACCGGGGTGCACGGGGCCTTCAACTCGGTCAGCAGGCCCGGGCACAGCACGATCGGTGCCCTCCTCGACGAGTGCGTGGCGGTGACCGGTTCGGACGCTGAGCTGGTGTGGCTGGATCCGGAGACGATCGCGTCCGCGGGGGTCAGCGGGTGGACCGACCTGCCGATCTGGGTGCCACCGACCGGGGAGCTCGCCGGCCTGCACGACGCGGACGTGGCCGCCGCCCACCACGCCGGCCTCCGGTGCCGCCCGATGGACCAGACGGTGGCCGACACGTGGGCCTGGCTGCAGCGTGAAGGCACGCCCAGTCCGCCGACGGACCGGGCCGGCAGTATCGGGCTCAGTGCCGACCAGGAACGCCGGCTGCTCCGAGACCCGGGGGCACCTTCCTAGCCCGCCGACCTGACCTCGACGTGCTCGCAGTCGAACAGGGCCACGTCGGGATACGGCTCGTTGAAGATCACGGTGTCGTCGCCGGGACCGCAGGAGATCTTCGCGGTGCCGGGGTAGACGAACTCGATGACGTCGTTGCCCGCGCCGCCGAGCACGGTGTCCTGGTAGTTGGCGAAGATGTGGTCCGCGCCGCGGCCGCCGCTGATCACGTCTGCGTCCTGACCGTGGGCGTCGACGATGATGTCCTTCCCCCGCTGCCCGTACGAACGGTCCGCGCCGCGGCCGCCCTTGATCTTGTCGGCGCCACGCATGCCGTAGAGCTTGTCGTTGCCCGCGCCGCCGCGCAGGACGTCGGCTCCACCGCGGCCCCAGAGGGAGTCGTCACCGGCGCGTCCCTTGATCACGTCGGCGGTCGGCGTACCGACGAGGGAGTCGTCGTGGCTGCTGCCCGGAACCGTCGCAGCAGCGGCCGGACCGACGAGTGCGAACACGACGGCGAACCCGGCGAGGAGGAGTGAGGTGCGCATGTCGGCAGGCTACGCCCGGTGGTGTGCGGTGTGTCACAGGTTGGCCATGATTGCGACCTCACTGGACGCTGCTCTCAGGGTGCCTGGAGCCGCCGGACGTCGATGTCGCACCCGGTGTGACCACCGCTGAGCCAGTGCGACAACGGCTTCGGGGCGCGGACCATGTTGAGCACCTCGAAGGACGAGTGTTCCCAACCAGGCACGGCCCGGGCCGTGGCCACCACGGGAGCCTGGGCCTCCAATTGGCCGTAGAACGCGCGTTGGGCGGTGGCGCTCGGGTTGGCCAGGTAGCGCTCCTCCATGCACGAGCTCAGTACGACGTACTGCTTGGTCGGTGCGGTGGGCACCAGCCGCCCGCCGACGTCCTTGAGCTCGGTGAAGATCTCCTTGGGCGCTCCGGGCAGCAGCGGTGTGTAGCCCTCGTATATCGAGTTCTTCGTCGTGATCCCGAGCGCCGCAAGCTGCGGCTGCATCGAGATCCGGGTGTCCTGTCCGATCGAACGGGCGGCGAACGCCGCGCCGTTCACGACCATGTTTCCCAGAGCGACGACTGCCAGGACCGTCGCGACGGGAGTGAGCCAGCGGCCCAGGGTGCCGCGGTCCCGTAGCCATACGTATCCGTAGTAGGACGCGACCGCCGCCAGCAGGAGCGGGGTGGCGAACATCGGCAGTCCCCAGCGCGGCCAGTGCAGCGCGACGGCGCTCAGGCCCAGCCAGTAGACGACGCCGAGTGCCACGAGGGGGACCGCTTGGGTCACCCGCTTCCTGATCACGACCATCAGCCCGGCCAGCGAGAGCACGGTCACCACGACTCCGGCCCACAGCAGGTAGGAGTGGGCGTAGAACTGGACGTTGCCGCTCCAGCCGTACACCTGCGCCCCCATGTGGGTGTCGCCGGACTCGTCCTTCAGGGACTCGATCACCGCCCGGGAATTGGTGAACAGCACCGGGGAGATCGCAAACAGGAACCCGATCACCGCGATGATCGAGATCGCACCGTCGCGAGGGATCCGCAGCCACTCCCGGTCCCGGACGGCGGCCCAGATCACCACGACGGCGATCGTGACGGTGCCGAGCGCGCCGGGGAACTTGATCGCGATCGCCACGGAGGTGGCCGCGGACGCGACCAGCAGGCTCTGGTAGCGCGGCGCAGCCAGATAGTGCATGCAGCCGAGCACGACCAGCATGAGCGCCGCGGTGAGGGGGACATCCGGGGTGGCGTACTGCGAGTTCTCGACGAACGGTGGGAACAGCGCGAACAGCACGGCGGCGATCAGACCGACGGTGCGGTGGATGCGCCTTCCGATGAGGAACGCCAGCACGATCATCGCGACACCGAAGGCTGTCGTGATCGCTCGCGAGATCAGGAGGAAGTGCTCGGGGTGCCGGGCGTAGCCACCCTCGACCGGCATGTGCAAGAAGACGTGCGAGTAGAAGGTGTAGGCGAGATAGCTCAGCTGGATCTCGACGTGGTCCGGCCGGAAGAACATCGACGGCTCGAACGACCTGCGGTGCACCAGGTCGAGGGCGCCCTCGGTGATGACCCACTCGTCGGGGTGCAGGTCCACGGGGAAGCCCCAGGTCCACCCGGCCACCCGCAGACCGATCCCGAGGAGCACCGCGAGGATCACGACGATGACCCCGCTGTGCCGACGGATCGCGTGCAGGTCGTTGCTTCGCGGGCGCATGCCCCTCCAGGTTTCGGGTCTCGCGTGGGCGCTGGCCATGATGTCACGGGCGCGTGCGTCGACACCGGACGGTGGGCGAGGGGCTGTGTGGCAGGTCACCGTGGTTGCGTGGGCACGAACCTGCCGGACCCGACCCGAGACGAGCGCCGGCTGGAGCGGAGGTCGGTGCTGGCCGAGGCAGTATCAGGATGGGCCGCACCGATACTGTGTTCCCTCGGAACCAACCGATCTCGAGCCAGGAAGGTCGCCGATGCCGACGGTCGCAGGAGTCGTGCGCCGCCTCAGGAGGCGCGCTTCCCGGGTCCGGGCAGACGCCGCGCCCTTCGGTGGCGAACCAGACCCCCGGGTCGCGTTGCTGGTGGGGTCCCCGCTGTTCGACCACGAGTGGTACGCATTGTGCGCCGACCGCCCGTTCGGACGCCGAGAGGCCGTCGAGCACTACCTCGCAACCGGCCGCAAAGCCGGGCTCTCGCCGCACCCGCTCTTCTCGCCGGGCCTCGCTGCCGCACGACTCCAGCTGGACGACGAGGGTGCCGAGGATCCGCTGGTCGTGTACGTCCGGGAGCGCCGCTACCGCAAGCGCGTGCACCCGTTGTTCGACGTCGCGCGGTACGTAGCCGCACAGCCCGACTCGCTGAAGCACGCTGGCGGGCCTATCGCCCACTACTGTGAGGTCGGGGCCGCCCGAGGCGCACGCGTCAATGACTGGTACTCGCCCGAGCCCGACACCCAGCCGCGGGGGCTCGTCGACTGGATCTGGGCGGACGCGCAGCGGTGGGTCGCCCGCCGGCGGGTCGGCCTCCCTGCGTGGGGCGGTCCGCGCCTGCGGGAGATCGCCGCGCAGGAGGCCGTTCCGCTGCAGGATCCCAGGATCGGGACCACCACCGTGATCCTCGTCGCCGAGCCGGACCGCGACCTGGGTCCGGCGATCGAGAGCCTGCGAGCCCAGACGACGACGGCCTGGGAGCTGATCGTGCTCGGGGTGAGGCACCGCGTCGACCGGGCCACGGCCGGGATCCCGCACGACGCGCGCATCCAGGTCCACCCCGAACCGCAGCAGAGTGTCTGGGCCGCACGCAACACGGGGCTCGACCTTGCTCGAGGCACCCACGTGGCGTGGATGTCCGACGCTGCCGTGTGGCTCCCGGGCCGGCTGAGCGCGGTCCAGCGGGCGCTCGCGGCGGCAGGAGGGACGTGGGCGCACGACGCGATGCGCGAGCTGCGCCCGGAGCGGTCTCCCCGCCCGTGGGCACGGCCGGGGACCCGGGCACGCCTCCTCGCCGGTGCGGCGCCCGCGCTCGACACCGTGGTCGTCTCGCACGAGCTCGCGGTGAAGATCGGAGGATTCGACGAGTCGCTGTCCGGCGGGCACGCTCTCGACTTCCTGCTCCGCCTGAGCGAGCTCGGCGACCCGGGGTTCGCCCCCGCCCTGGGCGTGGTGCTCGACTCGGGGAAGCGGGTGACGGTTCGTGACCTCCCTCCGAACGACCGGCCCATGGTCGACTACGCGCACCAGGTGTCGATGCCGAACGTGGTGCTCAACCACCATCTCGTCGACTGGGCGACGCTCGAGCGCGCGGACGTCGACGAGGACCTGGTCAGCGTGGTCGTCCCGACCTACCGCGACTGGGAGATGACCTCGCTCGCCGTCCGTCGCGTCGTCGAGGCCCGGTCGGAAGGTCCCGACGTGGAGGTGGTCGTCGTCGACAACGGGTCGGGGGTGGTCGCATCGGCGGTGCTGCAGTCCCTTCCCCTCCGGTTCGAGGGTGTTCGGGTCGTGGCCGCGCCCGTCAACCACGGCTTCGCACTCGGCAACAACGTCGGCTTCGCCCACACTCGAGGTGGCACGGTCGTCTTCCTCAACAACGACACCGAGGTGGAACCCGGCTGGCTGGAGCCCCTGGTCGACTCGCTCCGGGACGACGACGTCCTCGCCGCGCAGTCCTTGCTGATCTATCCCGACGGCAGCATCCAATCCGCCGGAGTCGTCTTCCCGCGAGGCAACGGCCTGCCGCACGAGTTCCTCCGGGGGTTCCCGCTCGAGGATGCCCGTGGCCTGGAGCACGAGCGCCTGCACGCCCTGACGGGGGCGGCTCTGGCCATGCGTCGGTCGGACGTCGTCGCCCTGCGTGGGTTCGACCCGATCTTCCGCAACGGCATGGAGGACATCGACATCTGCCTGCGGCTGGAGGCGACCCGGCCCGGTCACTTCGTCGTGCGGCCGGACTCCCGCGTGGTCCACCACGAGTCCAAGACCCCGGGCCGGTTCTCGCGGTCCTGGGCCAACCGCAGGATCATGCTCGACCGCTGGGCCGGCCGCTTCCCTGAGGACGACATCGAGGTCTGGGGTCGGCGCGGGTTCGACATCGTCGGGCACCGGATCGAGTCCCGCATGGCCCGGGACCGACGCCTCTGCGTGGCGCAGCCGATCGTGACCCGCCAGGTGACGGTGGTCGAGGGCACGCCGTCACTGCGATGGGCGATCAAGCACGCGGCGCCGTACGGTCCCGAGGGTGAGAAGTGGGGGGACACCCACTTCGCGCGGCGGCTCGCGGTGGCGCTTCGCGACCTCGGGCAGGAGGTCGTCATCGACGCGCGAGGTGCCTTCGACCGTCCGGGCGACGTCGTCGACGACGTCGATCTCCTGCTCCGGGGACTCGAGCCGCACCCGCCTGTCGTGGACCGGGTGAACCTGATGTGGCTGATCAGCCACCCGGACCTGGTCGAGCGCTCCGAGCACGTCGGCTACGACCGGATCTACGTCGCAAGCGTGCCGTTCGCGCGGGTGATGGCCGAGGAGTGGGGAGCGCCCGCAGTCCCGCTGCTGCAGGCGACCGATCCGGCGCTCTTCCACCCGGACGTCGCCGAACCGGACACGGGCGATCGCGTGCTGTTCATCGGCAACAGCCGGCGACATGCCCGGCCCCTCGTGGTCGGTGCTGCCTCGCAGGGCCTCCCGCTGAGCATCTACGGGTCCGGCTGGGACGGAATCGTCGAGGACCGCTTCGTCCGCGGCACCTACGTGCCCAACGAGCAGGTCGCAGCCGCCTATCGCTCCGCCGGGGTCGTGCTCAACGACCACTGGAGCGACATGCACCGGCTGGGATTCCTGTCGAACCGCCTGTTCGACGCGGTCGCCGCGGGGGCGCGCGTCGTCACCGACGACGCCGCGGGCGTCGAGGACGTCTTCGGGGACTCGGTGCGAGTCGTGCACAGTCCTGACGAGCTCTCTGCCCTGCTCGACGTGCCGGACCTCGACATGGTCTTCGGGGACGACCAGGAGCGCCGCGCGCGCGCCGCAGCGATAGCGGAGCGGCACTCGTTCGCTGCCCGGGCGAAGACGCTGCTCGAGGACGCGCTCAGGATCCGGTCGGCCCGCGGCGTGGGCTAGGCAGGTGCCGGGCAGGTCACGGTCGGCCCATGGACCGAACGGTCCACCCGGCGTCGCGCCAGCGTGCGGTGTCGAGCTTGTTGCGCCCGTCGATGACGTGTGGGCGCGCCACCCAGGTGTGGGCCAGCGCAGGGTCGAGCGAGCGGTAGAGGTCCCACTCGGTCAGGTGCAGCACGAGGTGGGCCTCGTGCAGCGCCGCAGCGACGTCGTCGGCGTAGCCGAGCTCGGGGTAACGGATCCGTGCGTTCGGGATCGCCTCGGGGTCGTGGACCACCACCTGGTGGCCGAGCTCGTGGAGCTGGCGCGCGATCCACAGTGCGGGAGAGTCCCGGATGTCGTCGCTGTGCGGCTTGAACGCGGCGCCGAGCACCGCGACCTTCCCACCCGGGTGTTCGGCGAGGTCGGCTCGGGCAAGCTCGACCACGTGGGCCCGGCGACGCTGGTTCACGTCGTCCACGTCGCGGAGGAACGCGGTCGCGTCCTCGACGCCGAGCTCGTGAGCCCGATGCTGGAAGGCCCGGATGTCCTTGGGGAGGCAGCCGCCGCCGAAGCCGATGCCGGCGTTGAGGAACTTGCGCCCGATGCGCTCGTCGTGACCGATCGCGTCCGCAAGGCGCACCACGTCTGCACCGACGACCTCGCAGATCTCGGCCATCGCGTTGATGAACGAGATCTTCGTGGCCAGGAAGGCGTTGGCGGCGACCTTCACGAGCTCGGCGGTCGGCAGGTCGGTGACCACCTCGGGGGTTCCGGACGACAGGGCCGCGGCGTAGACCTGTCGCAGCGTTGCGAGCACGGGGAGTCCGCTCCGTCCGGTTCGGTGACGCCGAACACCAGACGGTCCGGCCGCAGCGTGTCCTCGACCGCGAACCCCTCTCGGAGGAATTCCGGGTTCCACGCCAGTCGCACAGCGTCCCCAGCAGGGGCGTTGGCGGCGACGCGCTCAGCCAGGCCGACCGCCGTGCCGACCGGCACCGTCGACTTCCCGACGAGCACGCACGGACGAGTGAGGTGCGGCGCGAGAGCGTCGACGGCAGCGTCGACATAGGTCAGGTCAGCCGCGATGCTGTCCACCCGTTGCGGCGTACCGACGCAGAGGAAGTGCACGTCGGCAAAGGCCGCGGCCTGTGCGATGTCGTCGGTGAACCTCAGCTGGCCGGTCTCGACGTGCCTGCTGAGGAGCTCGGGCAGCCCCGGCTCGAAGAACGGTACGGCGCCGCGGCTGAGCTGCTCGAGCTTCGCCGCGTCGACCTCGACACCGACGACCTCGTGGCCGAGCTCGGCCATGCCCGCTGCGTGGGTCGCTCCGAGATAGCCGCACCCGATCACGCTGATTCGCACCTGCGGCATCCTAGTGCGGGCGTTCTCCGCGGCCGCAGGCGGGAGCACCCCGCGACCCGCGGGCAGCGACGCTGGAGACCCGCTCGCTAGACTCCCGATCCCATGGACGCTTCGCCGGCTGACGCGACCCTGCCCCCAGTGGTCGGTCCGATCGGGCCCGGGACAGGCGCCCGTGCCTCGGGCGCCGCTCACGCCCGCTCGGGACGAGACCGGTGACCGGTTCCAGATGGCGGTCCGGCGTCCGTCGAGCGGCCTCGCGACTGCGAGGTGCCACTGCGGGTCCCGCGTCGGCTCCCGGTCACGACGGGTCTGCGGCGACACCCGCGACGCCCGCGGAACGCGTGCTCGCCAGTGGCCTCTTCGACCGGACGTACTACGAGATCCAGACCGGCACCACGTTCGGCTCGGACGAGGAGGCCGCCCGGGACTTCCTCCAGCAGGGCCATCGGCTGGGGCTGTCGCCGCACCCGCTCTTCGAGCCCGAGTGGTTCGGTCGCGAGCGCCCTCGCAGCCGGCGCAACACGCTGATCGCGTATCTCGACGAGGGCGGCGGTGAGCACGGGCCCGGCCCGTTGTTCGCAGAGCAGGCCTACCTCGCACAGGTTCCCGAGGCGCGTCGGCACCCCGGAGGAGCCCTCGGCCACTTCGTCGCCCGTGCCGGTGACGACGACCGGTTGCCGGTGCCGACGGACCGGCGGACGACCCCCCCGACCTGGGCGGAGGCGCGGCGCTCGGCCTACGAGACCGCGCGGGAGTTCCGCCGGTTCGAGGACCTCCGGTCCACGCCACGGCGAGGACCGTGGGACGAGGCCGCCGACCGGCGGTTCGTCGCGGAGTGGCTCGGACGGGCCCGGGCCGCGCGGTCGGACGGGCTGCCGTCGGTCAGCGTGGTGATGCCCGTGCGGAACCGGCCGCGGCAGGTCCAAGAGGCGATCGCGAGCGTGCAGGGGCAGACCCTGACCGACTGGGAGCTGATCGTCGTCGACGACGGGTCGACCGACGAGACGCCCGACGTGGTCGAGGGGGTCGCGGCCGCCGACCCGAGGATCCGGCTGCTCCGCCAGGATCCTGCCGGGGTGAGTGCCGCCCGCAACGCCGGCATCGACGCCGCGACCGGCGAGTGGCTGGCGTTCCTCGACTCCGACAACATGTGGGTGCCGCCCTTCCTCGAAGTGATGCTCGGCTACCTCGAGGACACGGGATCGAGCGCCGGGCACGCGGTGATCGACACGATGGTCGAGCCCACCGAGCCGGGGTCGGGTCGTTACCTGGCCTTCGAGGGCGGCCTGGACCACCTGCTCGTGCGCAACCACATCGACCTGAACGGGTTCATGGTCCGGACCGGCACTGCGATCGAAGCGGGCCGGTTCGACGAGTCGCTGCGGCGGTGGGTCGACCACGACCTCGTGATCCGCGTGGCCCGCCTGACCGACATACCCCGGGTCCCGTTCGTCGGTGTCCGCTACGACCACGACCCGGCCGCGGTGGACCGGATCACCACGACCGAGCCCAACGCGTGGGAGCTCGTCGTCCTCGACAAGAACCTTGTCGACTGGGAGGCGGTCGTCGCGCGGAGCGGGGCCCGCCGGACCGACCTGACCTCGATCTGCGTCGTCGCGGTCGACTGGGTCGACAGCCAGCTCGCGATCGACTCGGTGCTCGGCTCGGCCGACCTCGCTGAGACCGCGATCGAGGTCGTGGTCGTGGTCAACGGCGGACGTCGGTGCGTGCGGGCGATCCTGGGCGCGCTCTACGACTCGGACGCGCGCGTGCGGATCGTGTCGCTGCCGCGCAACCTCGACTTCGCGATCGGGGCGAATGTCGCGTTCGCCGCGTCGAGCGGCGGTCGGGTTGTGTTCCTCGACGCGGACACCGAGGTGCTCCCCGGCTGGTTGCGCCCGATGCTGGACGCGCTCGACGACCACGAGGTTCTCGGCTGCCAGGCGCTGCTTCTCGACGGCGACGGATCCGTCCAGTGTGCCGGCTGGGCCTTCTCCGGTCTGCCGGCGCTGCCCTCGCCTCTTCTGGCCGGCCATTCGGTCGACGATGCTCGCGCGGCGGCGCCGCTGGCGCTGCCCGCGGTCTCCGCCTCCGCGCTGGCAATGCGCGCCGAGGACGTCATCGCGCTGCGCGGCTTCGACCCGTGGTTCGCCCACGGGTACGCCGACGTCGACCTGTGCCTGCGGGCGGTCGACGGTGGGAGCAGGCGGTTCCGGGTCGCCACGGATGCTGTTGTCATCCATCACCGTCGACGCAGCCTCCCGGACGACCACGAGCACGAAAGCCGGCGGAGCTGGATGAGCCGATGGGCCGCCGATGCCCCGCCGTCAGACCTCGGGGTCCTCGCGCGCCTCGGGTACCACGTCGCCCACCTGACACCGGGGTCGCCGGTCTCGGACCCGGGCGATGTCCGCATCCCCGCACCGGTCGTCGTCCGGCCGCATACGTCGGTCGACGGATCCGGCGAGCCGCGCCTGCGGTGGGCGGTCAAGACGCCGGTGCCGCTGCGCCAGGAAGGCTCGCCCGACCTGGAGCTCGCAGACGGGGTCGCAGAGGCGCTTCGGCGGCTCGGGCAGGACGTGGTCGTCGACCGGCTCGAGACCCACCAACGTGCCAGCTGCTACCTCGACGACGTGGTGCTGCTCCTGTGCCGCGCGACTCTTCCGGTCGACCAGCCGGGCGCCGTCAACCTCGCCTGGCTCCTCGGCCCGGTGACGCCCGACGCCCTGGCCGGCGTCCGCCTCGACTCGGTCCTGGTGCTCACGGTCGCCGGACCGCTGCTGCTCGAGCCCGGTGCGCTGGACGCCGACCAGTGGTCCGGGTCGGACGCCCTCCCGGGTCCCGACCAGCTCGGTGGCATCGCCTCGCTGCTCCTGCGCCGGGCGGTCGAGATCAGAAGGCGCAGAGCGGCGCATTGACCTCGGATCCGCACGCGTCGGCGCCGGCCGAGGTTCGCTAGAGTCGCAGGATGGTGCGCACGCCGGCCGCCGACCTGTACCTCGACCTCATCGCGACGGTCCTCGCCCGTTACGGGTTCGAGGGACGCAACGCGACCGTGGACCTGCACCGCACGTCCTACCCGCAGTACCTCTTCGACCTGCTCCGCCACGAGCTGAAGGACCGCGACGTCCGGCTCGTGGAGCACGGCGAGTTCGACCCATCGCTCCGCGAGGAGGGGCACGACTGGCCGGCCGACGCCGAGTCGATGATCGGGCTGAAGCGGATGGCCAACATCCAGCACTGCGTCGAGCACCGTGATCGCCGACGACGTCCCCGGCGACCTGATCGAGACCGGCGTCTGGCGCGGCGGAGCCTGCATCTTCATGCGAGCGATCCTCAAGGCGTACGGCGTCACCGACCGCATCGTCTGGGTCGCGGACTCCTTCGAGGGCCTGCCCGGGCCCGACGCACGCGGTTCCCGGCCGACGCCGGCGACCAGCACCACAAGCGGGACCGCCTCGCCATCTGCGTGCGAGCAGGTCCGCGACAACTTCGAGCGCTACGGCCTGCTCGACGACCAGGTCCGGTTCCTCGTCGGCTGGTTCAAGGACACCCTGCCGACCGGCCCCGATCGAGCAGCTCGCGCTGATGCGCCTCGACGGCGACATGTACGAGTCGACGATGCAGGCGCTCGAGCGCGCTCTACCCCGAGGTCGCCCGGGCGGGTTCTGCATCATCGACGACTACGGGGCGGTGCCCGCGTGCGCCGAGGCGATCGAGGACTTCCGGGAGAAGCACCAGATCACCGAGCCGCTCGAGCAGATCGACTGGGCCGGCGTGTACTGGCGGAAGGCATGAGTGAGGTGCCCGACTCCGCCCGTCTCGAGCAGGGACTGCGGCGGCTCGAGGGCGAGCTGTCCCGGGTGCACGGTCACGGCATCCGGTTGGGCCGCTCGTTGTACGCCGCGATGAACCGCGATCTCCAGGAGGCGATGAGCCGGGCGGAGCGCGCCGAGCGCCGGGCTGCCCGTGCGGAGAAGCGCGCCGTCAGGTCCGAGAAGCGCGCCGTGAGGTCCGAGGCCGAGCTGGCCCAGATCCGCGCCAGCACGACCTGGAAGGCCGGCCGGGCCCTGGTCGCGCTGCCGGCTGCGGTGCGGCGCGCGCTCGAGCAGCGCAAGGGTTGACGCGCTCAGGACCGGTCGCGCAGCTCCACGCGCAGGCGCGACTGGAACCGGCCCAGGGCGAGGATCTCGCGCTCGAGACGCGCGATGTCGCGCAGTGCCTGTTCCTCCCGGCTCGCCGCCTTCCCCGTCAGGGTGACCAACCGGTCGGTGCGCTCGCGCGACACCCTGCCGTCCTCCTGCTGCTCGGCCCGGCTCGCGCGCGCGAGCCGGACCCCGTAGGCAGTGCCGAGCAGGGTTGCCGCCTGCGCGATCAGGACGAGCACCAGCAGCACGATCTCGACTCCGGAAGCCCCGGCACCGCTCCTGCCGATCGCCACGAGGAGCGCCAGGAGGACGAGCGTGGTCGTGAGCACGGCCCCGCCGACGAGCGCGACGAGCCGCCGCCTGGCCAGGAGGAGCGACGACCACCGAGGTCGTCCGGCGGATTCGCGCGCCGTGGGCGCGAGAGTGTGAGCGGTGATCTTCGCGAGCGCACGTCGCTGGTCGTCCGCCGCGACGTTCGCTGCGTCGTCGAGGGTCAGCAGGAGGCCACGCGAGGTCTCCGCCACCGACGACACCGCCACCGACGGTCGACGGGAGAGGGCGGCGTCGAGGGCGTCCCGGCCCGACAGGTCGGCAGGCAGGCCGAGCAGGACCCGCCGCGGCCAGAGGCCGGCGTCCTGCTGCGCCTCGACCACCTCGAGGACCTCCTCGATCCTCGGCCCGACCACGATGCCCAGCGTCGCCACCTCGCGGAGGTCGACATCGCGGCCGAAGGCGTCGTACGACGTGATCAGCGCGCTGTCGAACCGCTCGCCGAAGACCCGCGCTGCGACCTCCCTGTCCGGGCCGACCGCGACGTCGCGCCCTTCATGGGATCTCGGTCCGGGGTCCATGGTCGCTCCTTTGTTACCGTGGCCGCGTGACGGACGAGTCGGCCGCCGGGTCTCGTCGGCCCATTGTGGCACCAGGCTCGGGTCCCGACTCGGCAGCAGTCACGGCCTCCGTCGTGGTGCTGGTCTCCCGGGGCAAGGCACTCGACGAGTGCCTCGAGACGGTCCTCGCCTGGAGTTCGGGCGACGCGGGCGCGGAGGTCCTCGTGGTCGACCGCCGGGGCGACCCCGGAGACGCTCTCGACGTCGCCGGCGTGCTGGCCGCCCTGGGAGCCCGCGGCGGTGCCCGCCTGCTCAGCGTCCCCGGCGCCCCGGCTGTGGAGGCCGAGCGTGCGGGCCTCGCGGCCGCGCGCGGTGGGTGCGCCGTGGTCATCGACGAGTCGGTCCGGACACTCCCCGGTCTGATCGACGACCTGCTGGTTGTCGCAGGCTGTCACCCGCGGCCCGGCGGTCCGCGACTCGAGGCGGGCCTCGCCGACCGGCTCGACCTGATCCAGGCCCTCCAGCGGGGGCTCGTCCGCGGTCGCGACGCAGAATTCGTCGAGCGCGCCGTCCTCGCCGCGGCCGAGCGCATCCGCGAGACGCTCATGGCCGAGCCGGAGCGGCACGGGGAGGTCGTCGCCGGGGCCCGAGAGCGCGGCGTCGACCTGCCCTGGTCCGTGGTCAACCGCGGCCGGGCGCGCGACCTGGCGGTCCTGCACAACTTCGTGCCGTTCATCGACACCAGCGGCCTGGTCGCCGCCCGGCGTTTGCGGGAATGGGGCGTGGTCACAGACGTCGTCTCCCAGGACCTCAGCAGCCGGGCGCGGCGCGACGACGCCGGCATGAGGATCCCGGCGGAGGTCCTCGACGAGGCCCGCATCCTCCCCGGCAAGCGGCACGACCATCGTTGGTCCTCGGTGGTCGCATTCACCGCCGCTGTACTCCGCGAGGTCGGCGACCTCGAGGCGGCCAAGGGGCCGTACCGCTCGGTGTACAGCCGGGCGATGCCCCCGGCCTCGCACGTGGCCGCGGCCATCCTCAAGCTGCGGTCTCCCGACCTGCGCTGGGTCGCTGAGTTCTCCGACCCTCTCCTGCAGAACGCCTACGGCCAGACCCGCAACGGCGACGTCGAGGACGACTGGCTGCGCGCCGAGCTGTCGGCCGGCTTCCGCCGGCACGAGCACGCTGTCCCGGACACCGACCGGCTGTTCGGCTGGGCAGAGCTGGTCGCCTACGCGTTCGCCGACGAGATCGTGTTCACCAACCAGCACCAGCTGGACTTCATGCTCGGCTACTGCGCCGACCCCGCCCTGGCCGCGCGCGCGGCCGGGATCTCGAGGGTGATCCACCACCCGGTCCCGTCGCCCGAGCTCTACCGGCTCGCGCAGCCGTCGTACTCCCTCGAGCCCGGCAAGCTGCACCTGGGCTACTTCGGGAACTTCTACCCCAACCGTGGGCTCACCGAGATCACCGGGGCGCTGGACGCGCTGAGCCTGGCGGAGCGTGACCGGCTGCAGCTGCACGTGTTCACCAGCAAGCCCGACGTGCTCACGGAGGAGGTGCTCGAGCTCGGCCTCGCCGACGTGATCCGGGTCGCGCCGATGTTCGGCTACCTGGAGTACCTCAACCTGACCACGCGGTTCGACCTGCTGGTGATCAACGACTACGCCACCAGCCCGCACTACGTTCCGAACCCGTACCTCCCGGCCAAGCTGGCCGACTACCGGGGCAGCGGTACGCCGATCTGGGCTCTGTACGAACCCGGCAGCGTGCTCAGCGCGACCGACGTCGAGCACGCCACGCCCCTGGGCGACGTCGGCTCCGCGACGCAGGTGCTGCGCACCCTGCTGGAGCACGCCTGAGGGCCCGACCGGAGAAGGAATCAGCAGGACCTGCACCCCCGACCCGTCGCGATCGGCGGTCGCCGGTCCTGGCTGGCGCGCCGCGGTGACCTGCCGGCACGGACATCTTCGACACTAGACTGTGTGTCTCGACGCCGTCGACGACTGGGAGCGCAGGGCAACGTGGCTGACATCTCGGACACCTCCGGCGAGGCCTACGCCCGTCGCCTCCAGGCCAAGCAACAGGTCTGGTGGAAACGGGCGCTGAACGTGCAGGCGCCCTACCAGTGGAACCTCCGCCGCCAGCGGCTCGGCCGTACCCTCGACGTCGGCTGCGGCATCGGCCGCAACCTGGAGACCTTGGGCGCCGGCTCCGTCGGAGTCGACCACAACGCTGGCTCGATCGCGGTGGCTCGGGAGCGTGGGGTCACCGCATTCACGGTCGAGGAGTGGGGGGCCAGCGACCTGCGGCAGCCCGAGGCGTTCGACGGGATGCTGCTGGCCCACGTCATCGAGCACATGGATGCCGCGACCGGTCTCGCCCTGGTCGAGGAGTACCTGCCCTACCTGAGGCCGGGCGGCAAGGTGTTCTTCGTGTGTCCCCAGGAACGCGGCTACGCCAGCGACCCCTCCCACGTGCGGTGGGTGACCGGCGAGGACCTCCAGCAGCTGGCCCGGGACGCGGGGCTGGCGCCGGGCGAGTGGTTCAGCTTCCCCTTCCCGCGATGGGCCGGGAAGCCGTTCATCTACAACGAGTTCTGCCTGCTGGCCGTCAAGCCGTCCTGAGGCTTCATCCGCCGGCCGAGGTAGAGATAGAACAGGCGCCGCTGGAACGAGCGCAGGAGCGCCATGGCGTTCCCGCGGCGCACATCCCACGCACTCAGCGTCCCCGGTGCCATCGCCGCGAGCTGGCGGTGCATGGTCGCCGCGGACGCGGCCTGCTCTCTGGCCATGTCGACGCTCAGCTGGGTGGCGTTGACCCGGAACGCGCCGATGGGACCCGGCGCCGCGACCAGGTCGCCCTCGAGCAGCACGCGGGAGTAGGTGCCCTGGTCGATCATGAAGCCGGGATTCCCGTGCCAGCCGCCGACCTTCTCGAGCACGTCGCGCCTGATCAGCACGCAGCACGGCTCGCCGAAGATGTTCGCGCCCTTCACGACGCCGCGTCGGAGTGCGTCGGTGCCGCGCACACGTCCCGACAAGCCGGCGAGGCCGTGATTGCGAACCACCGGTCGTCCGGACGCGTCCACGATGTCCCGCGCAGACGCGACCATCGCGACGTCCGGACCGTGGGCGTCGTACGCAGTGACCTGCGTCTGGAGCGCGTCCTCGTAGAGGACGTCGTCGCCGCAGACGAGCTTGAGCAGCTCACCCTGCGCCTCCTCGGTGACCCTGTTCCAATTGCGCTCCGCACCGCCACCGGGTGGCGTTACCAGGAGCCGGACGCGCGGGTCCCCGGCGAACTGTTGAAGGATCTCCCACGTGCGGTCGGTCGAGCTGTGATCCGCGACGATGAGCTCGAAGTTCGTGAACGTCTGCGCCAGCACGGACCTCATCGTCTCGGCGATGTAGGCCTCGTTCTGACACGACGGGATGACAATCGAAACGCGTGGCGCCACGGGACTCCTCCGCAGGTCCGGGAATGGTCCAGGAGGCCGGACCAGGCCGGGAATCTGCCCCTGCGGAGGCTCGTCCCGGGCCGTCGGGTCGCGGGAACCGCTACGGTCGGCACTCGTTCAGCTCGTGGATATTGCGTTGACTATAGTCACGTTGCGTGACGTCCCGGCCGCCCCTGCCTGTGCGCGAGCACCAGATCTCCGTGGTCATCCCGGTGTACGGGGGAGAGTCGCACCTGGTCGACGTCGTCGCCGAGCTCGAGCCGTACACCGAGATCGGGACAACGGCCGAAGGACGCCCCTTCCGTGTCACCGAGGTGCTCCTGGTGCACGACGGTGGCCAGGACGACTCGCCGCGCGTGATGCGCGAGCTCGCCTCCAGGCACTCGTTCGTGCGGACGTTGTGGCTGAGCCGCAACTTCGGTCAGCACGCCGCCACCCTCGCCGGGATCGCCTCGTCGGGCGGTGAGTGGGTGGTGACGATGGACGAGGACGGCCAGCACGACCCGGCCGCGATGCCAGGGATGCTCGATGTCGCACTCGATGAGCAGGCTCGGGTCGTCTACGCACGGCCGACGAATCCGCCGCACCACTCCGCATTCCGCAATCTCAGCTCCCGGTTGGCCAAGCGCCTGATCAACATGATCAGCGGAGGTGCGGATGCCTCCCTGTTTCAGAGCTACCGGCTCATCCTGGGAGAGGTGGCCCGCAGCATCGCGGCCTACTCGGGGTCCGGGGTCTACCTCGACATCGCCCTCGGCTGGGTTGTCGGCGGGGCGTCCAGTGCCCCTGTGGAGCTCCGCGACGAGGGTGAGCGCACGTCCGGCTACTCCGTACGCCGACTGTTCGGCCACTTCTGGAGGATGGTGCTGACCGCGGGTACACGGGGCCTGAGGGCTGTCAGCCTCCTGGGCGTGGCCATGGCAGCCCTGGGGTTCCTGTTCACCGGCTACATCGTGGTGGAGCAGATCGTGAAGCCCGCGCCCGTCCAGGGCTGGAGCTCGATGATCGTGGTCGTCCTGATCAGCTCGGGAGCGATCTTGTTCTCTCTCGGCGTGGTTGCTGAATACATCGGCGTGACCGTGAATTCCGCGCTCGGCAAGCCCCTCTACCTGATCACGCAGGACCCGGCGGAGGGGCCGCTTGGGCGCGACCAGCGATCCTGACGCTGCCGCTGAGACAGGCCGCTCCCGGCCACCGCTGACGTGGGTGGTGGGAAGCTCCGGACTGCTCGGCAGCGCCGTGTGCCGCGCACTCGACCGGTCGCAGATCCCGGTGATGACCGCCAGGATCCCGTGGACCGAGCCCGAGCAGGCCGTCGAGGCGCTCCTCGCCGCGGCCGCTCGGCTGCCTGCCGACGGGTGGCGGATCGCCTGGTGCGCCGGCTCGGGCGTGATCGCGTCCGCGGAGGAGGACATCGACGAGGAGCTCTGGGTGCTCCGGGAGTTCCTGGGCCGCTGGGACCCGGGGTCGAGCGACCGAGGGTCACGCGCGCTGTTCTTCGCCTCGTCCGCGGGTGGCGTGTACGCCGGCTCGGCCGACCCCCCGTTCACGGAGGCCACCGAACCCCGTCCGCTCTCGCCGTACGGCGAAGCCAAGTTGAAGGCTGAGGCGATCTTCACCGCGTTCGCCGAGCGCACCCGCATTCCCCTGCTCGTCGGCCGGATCTCGACGTTGTTCGGGCCTGGGCAGAACCTCGACAAACCACAAGGGCTGGTCTCCCAGTTGTGCAGGGCCCACGCGACCGGGACACCGCTGTCGCTCTACGTGCCGCTGGACACCATGCGGGACTACCTCTACACCGACGACGCCGCGGCGATGGTCGTCGGCGGGCTCGACGCGGTGGCCTCATTGTCCGCGGGCGTCCACCTGAAGCTGCTCGTGAGCGGTCGTTCCGTCACAGTGAACGAGGTCGTCGGTGAGGTTCGTCGCGTCACCCGCCACCGGCCTCCCGTCGTGACGCAGCAGTCGCCGGTCGCGCGCTACCACCGACCCGACCTGCGGATGCGCTCCGAGTCGTGGCCCCACCTCGACGGGTACGCCGTCACTCCCCTGGGAGCAGGGATCGGGGCGTGCCTGCGAGGCGGTGAAGGCACGCTTGCGCGGGCCTCAGGACAGGGAGCCGGGCAACCGCTAGGCCCAGCGCTGGGCGGCCGGCGCGAAGTCGAGTGTGCGTGCTCCGGTGTAGATCTGCTTGGGCCGGGCGATCTTCTGCTCCTTGTCCTGCACCAGCTCGAGCCACTGCGCCAGCCAGCCGGGCGTGCGCCCGATCGCGAACAGGACCGTGAACATCTCCGGCGGGAACTGGAAGGCCTCGTAGATCAGGCCGGAGTAGAAGTCGACGTTGGGGTAGAGCTTGCGCGAGATGAAGTAGTCGTCCTCGAGGGCGATCTTCTCCAGCTCCTGGGCGATCTTGAGCAGCGGGTTGACGCCGGTGACCTCGAAGACGTCGTCGCAGGCCTGCTTGATGATCTTGGCGCGCGGGTCGTAGTTCTTGTAGACGCGGTGGCCGAAGCCCATCAGCCGCTCGTTGCCGTTCTTCACGCCTTCGATGAACGCCGGGATGTTCTCCATCGACCCGATCCGGCGCAGCATCCGCAGCACCGCTTCGTTGGCGCCGCCGTGCAGCGGCCCGTAGAGAGCCCCGACGCCCGCCGCCACCGCGGAGTAGGGGTCGACCTGGGAGGAGCCCACCGAGCGGACCGCATTGGTCGAGCAGTTCTGCTCGTGATCGGCGTGCAGGATGAACAGCACGTCGAGGGCCTTCACCAGGCGCTCGTCGGCCTCGAACCGCTGCTCGCTCATCTTGAACAGCATCGAGAGGAAGTTGGCGGTGTAGCCGAGCTCGTTGTCGGGGTAGACGTACGGCTTGCCCTGCGCGTGCCGGAACGCCCAGGCACCCAGAGTCGGCATCTTGGAGATCATCCGGACGATCTGGATGTGCCGGTTGTCCGGGTCGGCGATGTTCCCGGCCTCGGGGTAGAAGGTCGACAGCGCGCCCACGGAGGCCATCAGCATGCCCATCGGGTGCGCGTCGTACCGGAAGCCCTGCATGAAGGTGCGCACGTTCTCGTGCACGAAGGTGTGGTAGGTGATCTCGTGCACCCAGCTGTCGTACTGCTGCTTGCTCGGCAGCTCGCCGTGGATCAGCAGGTAGGCCACCTCGAGGAAGTTCGACTTCTCCGCGAGCTGCTCGATCGGGTAGCCGCGGTACTCCAGGATGCCCTTGTCGCCGTCGATGAAGGTCACCGCGCTCTTGCACGACGCGGTGTTCACGAACCCGGGGTCGTACGTCGCGAGCCCGGGCTCGTCGTCGCTGGTCCTGATCTGCGCCAGATCGGCGGCCTTGATGGTGCCGTCGGCGATCGGGATCTCGTACTCCTGGCCGGTCCGGTTGTCACGGACGGTCAGGGTCTGGTCGCCGGCCGGGTTGCCGGAGGTGGTGGCGTCGTCGGACACAAGGGGCTCCTTCGCTCGGTCAGAGCAGCTTCTCGGCTCGGTCAGAGCAGCTTCTCGGGGGCATCGTTCGCGGGTGCGGCGGGCGGTGCAGGTCCGCCACTAACCTATGCCCCACCGGGAAGAGGCCGCCAACGCCGTCTCTCGTTTTGACCGCGCCCCACGTGCACCGGTAATCTTGTCGGTCGCGACTCCTGCCGCGTCGTACCCGTTCGCACGGGGCACGGTGCAGACCCGGATCAGTCCCTTGCTCGCGAGGAGCCGGGCAGTGTTCGTCAGAAGCCGCAGCAGCACCACCGTCCGGGGCCCCCGGACGGTCCACGAACGAGGAAGCAAGGCAGACACGTGCGTACGTACAGCCCCAAGCCCGCGGACATCCAGCGCGAGTGGCACGTCATCGACGCCACCGACGTCGTCCTCGGACGGCTCGCCGTCCAGGCCGCCAACCTGCTCCGCGGCAAGCACAAGACGATCTTCGCCCCCCACGTCGACACCGGTGACTTCGTCATCGTCGTGAACGCCTCCAAGGTGGCGCTCACCGGCAGCAAGGCGACCAAGAAGCTGTCCTACCGGCACTCCGGCTTCCCCGGCGGCCTGACCGCGACGCCGATGGGCGAGCTGCTCGAGAAGGACGCCCGCAAGGCCGTCGAGAAGGCCGTGTGGGGCATGCTCCCGAAGAACCGCCTCGGTCGCCAGATGATCAAGAAGCTCAAGGTGTACGCCGGCCCGGAGCACCCCCACCAGGCCCAGAAGGCCACAGCCGTTCGAGATCTCCCAGATCTCCCAGTAAGCGACTATCGAAGCGAGATCGAGGAACCAAGACGTGACTGAGAACGTGAACGAGAACGCCGAGCCGGGGCTGCCGACGCCGAGGAGACCTACCAGGTCAACGAGGAGGGCGTCGCCTACTCGTCGGAGAGCGCGCCCAACCTGGAGACGCCGGCCCGTCCGGCGACCATCGCTCCCGGCGCGGCCACCGGCCGACGCAAGGAGGCCGTCGCCCGCGTCCGGATCGTCCCGGGCACCGGCCAGTGGACCGTCAACGGCCGCACCCTGGAGTCGTACTTCCCGAACAAGCTGCACCAGCAGGTGGTCAACGAGCCGTTCGCGACGCTCCAGCTCGAGGGTCGCTTCGACGTGATCGCCCGCATCCACGGTGGTGGCATCACCGGCCAGGCCGGCGCCCTTCGCCTCGGCGTGGCCCGCTGCCTGAACGCCATCGACGTCGAGGCCAACCGGCCGTCCCTGAAGAAGGCCGGCCTGCTCACCCGCGACGCCCGCGTGATCGAGCGGAAGAAGGCGGGTCTGAAGAAGGCCCGGAAGGCGCCGCAGTACAGCAAGCGCTGACCGGCTTCGCTCGACCATGGCGAAGCTGTTCGGCACGGACGGGGTCCGGGGCCTGGCGAACGGTCTGTTGACCGCGGAGCTGGCCCTGGACCTCTCCGTTTCGGCAGCCCACGTGCTCGCCGAGCGAGGCACGTTCGCCGGCCACCGTCCGTTCGCGGTCGTCGGCCGGGACACCCGGATCTCAGGCCAGTTCCTCGAGGCCGCCGTCGTCGCCGGCCTCGCCTCCGCGGGGGTCGACGTCCTGCTCCTCGGTGAGCTGCCGACCCCGGCGGTCGCCTACCTGACCGGGTCCCTCGGAGCCGACCTGGGCGTGATGCTGTCCGCCTCACACAACGCGATGCCCGACAACGGCATCAAGTTCCTCGCCCGGGGCGGGGTCAAGCTCGACGACGCCATCGAGGACGCCATCGAGCAGCGGCTCGAGGAGCCGTGGGAGCGGCCGGTCGGCGCCGAGGTCGGGCGGGTCCGCCCGCACCGATCCGCGGTCGCGAGTACGCCGCCCACCTCGACAGCACGGTCGGCGACCTCGGCCGCTCCGGCCGGGCGCCGAGGGTGGTGCTCGACTGCGCTCACGGTGCGGCGTACCTGGCCGGTCCGAAGGCACTGCGCGACGCGGGGGCCGACGTGGTCGCGATCTGCGCCGAGCCCGACGGCCTGAACATCAACGACGGATGCGGCTCGACCCATCTGGAGGTCCTGCAGAAGGCGGTCGTGGACCATGCTGCCGACGTCGGGTTCGCCCTCGACGGCGACGCCGACCGCTGCCTTGCGGTCGACGCGGCCGGCAACGTCGTCGACGGCGACCAGATCCTGGCGATCCTCGCGCTGGCGATGCGTGAGCGCGGTCGGCTGCACGACGACACGGTGGTCGCCACGGTGATGTCGAACCTTGGCTTCGTCCGGGCGATGACGGCCGCGGGCATCGACGTCCGCCAGACCGCCGTCGGCGACCGCTACGTGCTCGAGGAGATGAAGGCGGGTGGGTTCACCCTCGGCGGTGAGCAGTCGGGGCACGTGATCATGAGCGAGCTTCGCCACCACCGGCGACGGCATCCTCACCTGCCTCCAGGTGCTGGACCGGATGGCGGAGACGGGCTCGTCGATCGCCGACCTGGCCGCGGTGATGACCCGATTGCCGCAGGTCCTGGTCAACGTGCCGGGCGTCGACAAGGCGAGGGTCTCCGACGACCCGGCCCTGCTGGCGGCTCGTCTCCGAGGCGGAGGCCGAGCTCGGCGACGGCGGCCGGGTTCTGCTGCGCCCCTCGGGCACCGAAGCCCTGGTGCGGGTCATGGTCGAGGCGGAGACGGCAGACCAGGCCGCGGCGGTGGCGAACCGGCTGGCCGACGTGGTCCGCGAGCGACTGGCGCCTGCCGACCGCCCCGGCGTGTCAGCTGTGGCCGACGCGCGCCTCGTGCTCCTGCGGCGGTCTCGTCGCCGTGGCCGGGCCACCAGGCGGCGTGCCCGATCAGCGCGGTCAGCGACGGCGTGAAGAACATCGCCATCACGAACGCCGCGATGAAGATGCCGAACGAGAGCGCGAAGCCCATCGAGACGATCAACGAGTTGCCGCCGAGCATCAGCGAGGCGAACGTGCCGGCCAGGATCACGCCGGCCGCGGCGATCGTCGGTCCGGCGTGCTTGACCGCCTCCGCCGCTGCCTCGCGTGGGTCTGCGGCCCTCCCGCGCCTCCTCGCGCAGCCGCGCGACCATCAAGATGTTGTAGTCGGTGCCGAGGGCGACCACGAACAGGTAGATGTAGATCGGCAGCAGGAAGATCAGGCCGTTGTCGCCCTTGATGTGCTGGATCATGATCACCGTGGCGCCGAGGGTCGCGGCGAAGCCGAGCCCGACCGACACCATCAGGTACAACGGCGCCACCAGGCTGCGCAGCAGCAGGGCGAGGATCACCATGATCACCAGCGCGGCGATCGGGAAGACCACGGCGTAGTCGCGGTTCATCGCCTTCTTCATGTCCACGAACACCGAGGTGGTGCCGCCGACGTACGCCGTGGTGCCGGCGCCGGCGGCCGCGTGCGCCGCTGTGCGGATCGGGCCCTTGACGTTGGCGATCGCTGCGTCGCGAGCCGGGGTCGTGGTCGAGGGCGACGCTGAACGTGGCAGCCTTGCCGCTCTTGGACGACGACACCCGGCTCGGCGCGTCGGCCACGCCCTTGGCCTCCGACAGCGCGTGCTGGAACGACGCGAGGGCGTCCTGGGCGAGTCGTGTCCTGTCGGACACCAGCACCACGGTGAGCGGGTCGGTCGATCCGGACGGGAGACCCTTCTGCAGCGTGTCGAGCGCCTTGGTCGACTCGACGTTCTTCGGCAGGCTCGAGTTGAAGTCGAAGGTCGGGTTGAAGCCGAGCGCGAAGATGGCGAGGACGGCCAGGACCAGTCCGGACGCGCTCGCGAACACCACCGGCCGCTGCCCGAGCCGGCGCCCGATCGCGGCGAAGCGGGCGGCTTCCGGCTCCTACGAGGTACTTCTTCGACGGGAAGAAGAGCTTCCGGCCGAGCAGGGTGACGATCGCGGGCACCAGGGTGAGCGCGGCGAGCAGCGTCACCGCGACCGCGATCGCGAGGGCCGGCCCGATCGAGCGGAAGATGCTCAGCGAGGACAGCACCAGCGCCATGAACGCCACGATCACCGCGCCACCGGCGGAGGCGATCGCCTCGCCGGCGCGCTCCAGGGCGTGCACCACGGAACCCTTGGTGTCGGCTCCGGCCGCGGAGCTGCTCGCGGTAGCGGAACAGGAAGAACAAGATGTAGTCGGTGCCGATGCCGTAGAGCACGACGATCAGGATGACCTCGATCGACGAGTCGGCCTTGAGGTCGAAGAGGTCGTTCGCCCAGGCGATCAGGCCGATCGCGACCTGTGAGGCGACGAACACGGTGAACACCGGCATCAGGCAGATGATGATGCTGCGGAAGATCAGGGCCAGCAGCACGATGATCAGCAGGATCGTGGCCGCTCCCACGATCGCGAGCGTCTTGTTGCCCGACTCCTGGGAGTCCAGCTGCTGCGGAGCCGCTCCGGTCATCTGCACGCGCAGGCCGGTGCCGGCGACCAGTGGCTTGGCGTCCTTGCGCAGCTGCTTGGCGGCGTCCATCGCAGGGGTGTCGAACCCGCTGGCGTCCTTGGTGAGCCCGACGACGCCGAGCTGGACGAGCTTGTTCTCCGACGGAGGCTGGGCGCTCGCCGTCGAGAAGACCTTGCCGAGGACCTTCTCGTCCTTGATCCGGCTGTCGAGTGCCTTGACGATCTCGGTGACCTTGGCGGAGTCGGCCGCGGTGAGCTTGCCGCCGTCGGTGCGGTCGAAGACCATGATCGCGCCGGTCTGGATCTGCGACGGGAACTCCTCGTCCTGGACCTGTGCGGCCCGGATCGACTCGTAGTGCTTCGGGAGGAACTCCGACTCGTCCTGCGTCGAGGTCAGCGCGGGAGCCAGCGACACGACCAGCACCGCGAGCACGATCCAGCCGGCGATGACGAACCACGGGAAGCGAGTTACGAAACGACCGAGGGCAGCAAACATGTGCGAGATCGTAGGGGGCGCGAGGTCGCCGCGGCCAACCGGTTGTCTGGTCAGGCCGGCTCTCGCCGTCCTGGACGGCCTCGCGACCCGGTCGCCCGAGGCGCTAGCGTCCCGCGGGTGAACTTCGTTCTGGTCTCCCGCCCGACGCCCGAGGTCGCGGTCGTGACCCTCAACCGGCCGGAGCGGATGAACTCGATGGCCTTCGACGTGATGGTGCCGTTGCGCGAGCAGCTCGACGAGCTCGGGCACGACAACGCCGTGCGCGCGGTCGTCCTCACCGGCGCCGGCCGTGGCTTCTGCTCCGGCGCCGACCAGAAGTCCGTCGGTCCGGTGCCCTACGTCGAAGGGCTGACCCGGCCGACCTACGCGCTGCGCACGATGGAGCTGCTCGACGACGTCATCCTCGCGCTCCGCCGGCTGCACCAGCCGGTGATCGCGGCGGTCAACGGCGCTGCCATCGGCGGCGGGCTCTGCCTGGCGCTTGCGTGCGACATCAGGCTGGCCTCGCCGGCGGCGTACTTCCGCGCAGCGGGGATCAACAACGGACTGACCGCGAGCGAGCTCGGTCTCTCCTACCTCCTGCCCCGGGCGATCGGGCAGTCGCGAGCAGCCGAGATCATGTTGACCGGCCGTGACGTCGACGCCGCGGAGGCGGAGCGGATCGGCCTCGTGTCCCGGCTCGTCGAGGCCGACGAACTGCTCGACGAGGCGGTCGGGCTCGCCGCCCGGATCGCCGAGTTCTCCCGGCCGGGCGTGGAGCTCACCAAGCGCAGCCTGTGGTCGAGTCTGGACGCCGGCTCGCTGGAGTCCCACCTGCAGCTGGAGGGTCTCGGCCAGCTCTACGTCCGGCTGCTGACCTCGAACTTCGAGGAGGCCACCGCCGCGCGCAAGGAGGGCCGCAAGCCGCGGTTCACCGACGAGCGCTGAACGTCGCCTGCGGTCTCACAGCTTGCGCAGCCGCACCCAGCGCACGGAGTGGTCGTGGTCCTTGCGCAGCACCAGGGTGGCGCGCGAGCGGGTCGGGGCGATGTTCTGCGCCAGGTTCGGGCCGTTGATCTCGTCCCAGATCCGGCCCGCCTCGGCGACGGCGTCGTCGCCGGAGAGCGCCGGCGTACTTCGAGAAGTACGACGCCGGGTCGCGGAACGCGGTCTCCCGCAGCCGCAGGAACCGCTCGGTGTACCACTGGCGGATGTCGTTGGTCGCCGCGTCGACGTAGATCGTGAAGTCGAAGAAGTCGCTGACCGCGAGGCCGGTGCGGCCGTCGGGGCGCACCGGCGGCGGCTGGAGCACGTTGAGGCCCTCGACGATGACGATGTCGGGCCGCTTCACGGTGACCTTCTCGTCGGTGACGTCGTAGGTCAGGTGGGAGTACACCGGCGCCTCGACCTCGTCCTTGCCGGACTTGATGTCGATCACGAACCTGAGCAGCGCCTTGCGGTCGTAGGACTCGGGGAAGCCCTTGCGCTGCATCAGGCCGCGTCGCTCCAGCTCGGCGTTGGGGTAGAGGAATCCGTCGGTGGTCACCAGCGCGACCTCGGGGTGCGCCGGCCAGTGGGCGAGCATCTGCTGCAGGACGCGGGCGGTGGTGGACTTGCCGACCGCGACCGAGCCGGCCAGCCCGATCACGAACGGCGTCCGCGGCGGTTGGGGCTGGTCGAGGAACTCCTCCTGGGCGCGGTGCAGCATGCCGGCCGCCTCGACGTACAGGCTGAGCAGGCGGGAGAGTGGCAGGTAGACCTGCTGGACCTCGTCGAGGTCGAGCTGGTCGCCCAGACCGCGGACCCGCTCGATCTCGAGCCCGGAGAGCGGCTGGTCGGTGTTCGCCGCCCAGCTCGGCCCAGGCGTCTCGGTCGAGCTCGACGTACGGCGAGGCCTCGTTGGGGTGCCCGCCGTTCGCCATGCCACGATTCTTCCAGCCGCCGTGCGCGGCGGGCGACCGGCGACCGGGGAGTGACCCCCGACACGGCCTAGACTTCCACCCATGTGCGGGATCGTGGGCTACGTCGGCGAGCAGCAGGCGCAGGACGTCGTCGTCGAGGGCCTGCGCCGGCTGGAGTACCGCGGCTACGACTCCGCCGGCATCGCGGTGATCGACCGAGGACGGCGATCCTGAGCGTCGACAAGCGTGCCGGCAAGCTCGCCAACCTCGAGAAGGCGATCGAGGAGACGCCCGCTTCCGC
The DNA here is from genome assembly GCA_963731485.1 of uncultured Actinomycetota bacterium. Lineage (GTDB taxonomy): Bacteria > Actinomycetota > Actinomycetes > Propionibacteriales > Nocardioidaceae > Marmoricola. The sequence goes on along the minus strand of CAVSVQ010000004.1, from coordinate 88,349 downwards.
CGTCGACCACCGGCATCGGGCACACCCGCTGGGCCACCCACGGCGCCCCGAACGACACGAACGCGCACCCGCACCTCGGCGCGCACCGCCGCGTCGCGGTGGTGCACAACGGGATCATCGAGAACTTCGCCCGGCTCCGCGACGAGCTCGAGCGCGCCGGGCACGACCTGGTGTCCGAGACCGACACCGAGATCGCCGCGCACCTCCTCGAGGCCGAGGTCGAGTCCGGTGCCGACCTCACCGCGGCGATGCAGCGCGTCTGCCGCCGGCTGGACGGCGCGTTCACGCTGGTCGCCGTCGACGCCGAGGACCCCGCGCGGGTCGTCGCCGCCCGGCGCAACTCCCCACTGGTCGTCGGGCTCGGCGACGGCGAGAACTTCATCGGCTCCGACGTCGCCGCGTTCATCGAGCACACCCGCGAGGCCCTCGAGCTGGGCCAGGACCAGGTGGTCACGATCACCCGCGACGGCGTCCAGGTCACCGACTTCGCGGGCAACCCGGCCGAGGGCCGGCGCTACCACGTCGACTGGGACCTCGCGGCCGCCGAGAAGGGCGGCTTCGACTGGTTCATGCGCAAGGAGATCTTCGAGCAGCCGCACGCGATCGCCGACGCGCTGCTCGGCCGGCACGACGAGGACGGCCGCTCCAGCTCGACGAGGTGCGGATCTCCGACGACGAGCTGCGCGAGATCGACAAGATCATCATCGTCGGCTGCGGGACGGCCAACTACGCCGGCATGGTCGCGAAGTACGCCATCGAGCACTGGACCCGGATCCCGTGCGAGGTCGAGCTCGCCCACGAGTTCCGCTACCGCGACCCGATCCTGACCCGCACCACCCTGGTGGTCGCGATCAGCCAGTCCGGTGAGACCGCCGACACGCTGATGGCGATCCGGCACGCGGTCAAGCAGCGGGCCAAGGTGCTCGCGATCTGCAACACCAACGGCTCGACGATCCCGCGCGAGTCCGACGCCGTGATCTACACCCACGCCGGGCCGGAGATCGGGGTCGCCTCGACCAAGGGGTTCCTGACCCAGCTGATCGCCTGCTACCTCCTCGGCCTGTACCTCGCCCAGGTGCGCGGCACCAAGTTCGGCGACGAGATCGCCGACATCGTCACCGAGCTCGCGCAGATGCCGGACAACGTGCAGGACGTGCTCGACGGGGCGGACGCCGATCTATGCGCTGGCCGAGCGGTTCAAGGACACGCGGTCGGTGCTCTTCCTCGGCCGGCACGCCGGCTTCCCGGTCGCGCTCGAGGGAGCGCTCAAGCTCAAGGAGCTGGCCTACATCCACGCCGAGGGCTTCGCCGCCGGCGAGCTCAAGCACGGCCCGATCGCCCTCATCGAGGAGGGCCTGCCGGTCTTCTGCGTGGTGCCTCCCCGGGGTCGCGACCAGCTGCACGACAAGATGATCAGCGCGATCCAGGAGATCCGGGCGCGAGGGGCGCTGACGATCGTGCTGGCCGAGGAGGGCGACGAGGAAGTGGCGCCGTACGCCGACGTGCTGATCGGCCTGCCGACCGTGCCGACGCTGCTCCAGCCGGTGGTCGCGACGGTGCCGCTGCAGCTGTTCGCCTGCGAGCTGGCCACCCGGATGGGTCACGACGTCGACCAGCCGCGCAACCTCGCCAAGTCCGTCACGGTCGAGTAGGAAGGTCCGGGCCCGATGATCGTCGGGTTCGGCATCGACGTGGTCGAGCTGGTGCGCTTCGAGGCCGCACTCACCCGGACTCCGTCGCTGCGAGACAAGCTGTTCACGCCGGCCGAGGCCGTGCTGCCGCTCCAGTCGCTGGCGGCGCGCTTCGCCGCGAAGGAGGCGCTCGCCAAGGCGCTCGGCGCCCCGGGCGGTCTGGACTGGCACGACGCCGAGGTCGTCTCGCTCCCCTCCGGGGACCCGACTTCGAGCTGCGCGGCACCGTGCTCGCCCGCGCCGACCACCTGGGCGCGACCTCGACCCACCTCTCCCTCAGCCACGACGGCGGCATCGCCAGCGCCGTGGTCGTCCTGGAGCGTTGAGTTGGGACTTTCTGCGGGTTGAGTGCGGAGTTTCCGCGCGAGGCGACCACGGAGAGTCCCAACTCGACACTCGCCAACTCCCAACTCAACATAATGGGCGGGTGAGAGCGGCACACAGCGTCGAGCAGGTGCGGGCGGCGGAGGCGGCGTTGATGGCGCAGGTCCCGGACGGGGCGCTGATGCAGCGGGCGGCGTACGGCGTGGCGACGGCGGTGGCCGACCTGCTGCGTGACGACGGTGGGGCCGGGGTGTACGGCGCGCGGGTGCTGCTGCTGGTCGGGTCCGGCGACAACGGCGGCGACGCCCTGTACGCCGGTTCGCTGCTCGCGCGGCGTGGCGCGAAGGTGGAGGCCGTGCTCCTCGGCTCGCGGGTGCACGAAGCCGGGCTGTCGACGCTGCTCGCACGCGGCGGCCGGGTGGTCGCCCTCGACGAGGCCCGTCGGCCCGACGTGCTGGTCGACGGCATCGTCGGCATCGGCGGCACGCCCGGCCTGCGACCGGAGGCGGAGGCCGCGGTCGCCCGGTTCCCCGAAGCGGTCGTCGTGGCGGTGGATGTGCCCTCGGGCGTCGACGTCGACACGGGCGAGGTCGACGGCCCGCACGTGCGCGCCGACGTCACGGTCACCTTCGGCACCCACAAGGGCTGCCACCTGCTCGACCCGGCCGCCGAGGCGGCCGGGGTGGTCACCCTGGTCGACATCGGCCTGGACCTGCCCGTCCCGACGGTCATCGCCCTGCAGGCCGCCGACGTCGCGCGACTGCTTCCGGTCCCGGAGCCGTTCGACCACAAGTACACCCGTGGCGTCGTCGGGGATCCGGGCCGGATCGGAGCGCTACCCGGGAGCGGCGGTGCTGTGCACCTCGGGGGCGTCGTCGGGGCTCGTCGGCATGGTCCGCTACGACGGGGACGCGGCCGACGCCGTCCGGGCCCGGCACCCCGGCGTCGTGGCGAGCGAGGGTCGGGTCCAGGCCTGGGTGGTCGGGTCCGGGGGAGCAGATCGCGCCGCCGAAGCGCTGTCGCGCTCGCTCGCCGATGACGTGCCTGTGGTCGTCGACGCCGACGCCCTGCGCCACGTGGAGCCCGGCCACGGGCGCGAGCTCGTGCTGACGCCGCACGCGGGCGAGCTGGCGGAGATGCTCGGCGTCGACCGGGCCGACGTCGAGGCGCGCCAGCTCGAGCACGCCCGCCGCGCCGCGTCCGAGCTGGGCGCCGTGGTGCTGCTCAAGGGCCGGCACTCCCTCACCGCCGCACCCGACGGCCGGGTGCGCGGTCACCACCAGTGGCACGCCGTGGCTGGCGGTCGCCGGGTCCGGTGACGTCCTCGCCGGTGTCGTCGGCTCCATGCTCGCGGCCGGCCTGACCCCGTTCGACGCGGCCGCGGTCGGCTCCTGGCTGCACGGAGCGGCAGCGATGCTCGCCGGACACGGCGGGCCGGTCACGCCCGAGGCGCGTCGCCGACGCAGTGCCGGCGGTCGTGCGGTCGCTCGTCGACTGAGAGGCACGACCGGTCGGATGCGAGGATGGGGCCCGCCATGACCGCCGCACCCGAGCCCACTGAGCGCGCCGAGATCGTCGTCGACCTCGGCGCCATCCGGCACAACGTGCGCCGGCTCCGCGAGCTGGTCTCGGCCGACGGTGCCGGCCCCGCGCTGATGGTCGTGGTCAAGGCCGACGGCTACGGCCACGGGATGGTCCCGGCGGCGCGGGCCGCCCGCGCGGCGGGAGCGGAGTGGCTCGGCGTCGCGACCGCCGACGAGGCCCTGGCCCTGCGTGCTGCCGGCGACACCGGCCGGATCCTGAGCTGGCTGGCCGTCCCGGGTGAGGACTACCGGCCGGCGATCGCAGCGGACGTCGACGTCACGGCGTACTCCGCGAGCCAGCTGGCGGCGATCGTCGCCGCCGGTCGGGATGCCGCCGCGTCCCGCGGGTGCAGCTCAAGGTCGACACCGGGCTGTCGCGGGGCGGCTGCTCCTCGGGAGCTGTGGGCGCAGCTGTTCGGGGCCGCGCACGAGCACGAGCGCGCCGGGCGGGTCACGGTGACCGGCGTCTGGTCGCACTTCGCCTGCTCCGACGAGCCGGAGCACCCGGCCAACGACCAGCAGGAGAAGGCCTTTCGGGAGGCACTCGACCTCGCCGACGAGGCCGGGCTGGCCCCTGAGGTGCGGCACCTGGCGAACTCCGCGGGCGCGCTGCTGCGGCCGACTGCCCGCTTCGACCTGGTCCGGCTCGGCATCGCGGCGTACGGACTCGCCCCGGCGCCGGAGGTGATGGGGAGCGACCAGCTCGGCCTCGTGCCGGCGATGACGGTCCGGAGCCGGGTCGTGCTGGCCAAGGACATCGAGGCCGGCGCGGGGGTCTCCTACGGACACACGTTCGTCGCCGACCGGCCGATGCGGGTCGCGCTGGTGCCGCTGGGGTACGGCGACGGCATCCCGCGGCACGCCTCGTCCACGGCCGCGGTGGAGCTCCGAGGCGAGCGCTGCCCCGTCCTCGGCCGGATCTGCATGGACCAGTTCGTCGTCGCGTCGGCCGATGCCGAGGCCGGCGACGAGGTCGTCCTCCTCGGCACCGGTCGCGACGGCGAGCCGACCGCGCAGGACTGGGCCGAGTGGTGCGGCACCATCTCCTACGAGATCGTCACCCGCATCGGCGGCACGCCGGTCGCGCCGTGCGGCGGTGGGTCGAGTGACCGAGGTCTTCGAGGTCGACGCGTCCCGTGCCGGAGACGTCGTCGCGGTGATCCATGGCGCGTTCGCGGGCCGACCGGTGCTGGACCCGCCGTCGACGGCGCTGGAGGAGACCGTCGAGTCGGTCGGCCGGGCGCTGGCCGAGCACGGCGGCCTGCTGGCGACCTACGCCGGGGAGCCGGTGGGGGCGATGCTGTTCTCCGACGAGCGGGCCCCTCCTCGGGCTGCGCCGGGTCGGCGTCCTCGAGCGTGCCCGGCACCACGGCGTCGCCCGGATGCTTGCCGACGCCGCCGCTGTCGCGGCGTCCGAGCGGGGCAAGCGAGGCCTGGTCCTCGAGGCGCGGGCCGAGCTGCCGGCCACGATCGCGTTCTGGCACAAGCACGCGTACGTCGAGGTCGAGCGCCAGGGGCCGCGGCTGCGCATGCTTCACCTCCTGCCCCTGCACCTCACGCTGCCTGTGCCCGAGGACACCCGCGCGGTCGGTGAGCAGCTGGCCGGGGTGCTGCGTGCCGGCGACCTCGTGATCCTCACCGGCGACCTGGGTGCCGGGAAGACCACCTTGACCCAGGGCCTCGGCGCCGCTCTCGGCGTCCGCGGAGCCGTGACCTCGCCGACCTTCGTGATCGCCCGTGTGCACCCGTCGCTCGGCACCGGTCCGGACCTGGTGCACGTCGACGCCTACCGCCTCGGCGACTCTGCGGAGCTCGACGACCTCGACCTCGACACCGACCTCGACACCGCGGTCACGGTCGTCGAGTGGGGCTCGGGCCTCGCCGAGGCGCTCAGCAGCGACCGGCTCGAGCTGCGCCTCGAGCGGGCGGCCGACGACGTCCGCACCGTCACGGTGACGCCGGTCGGCCGCCGGTGGCAGGACGTCGACCTGCGGGGGGTCCTCGGGAGCGCGTGATCGTCGCTACGCCACAGACGGAGCAAGCTCGATGTGGCTCCGCTCGTTCGCGTGATCGTCGCTACGCTCCTCAACGCTCCTCGCTACGCCACAGACGAGCAAGCTCGATGTGGCTCCGCTCGTTCGCGTAGCCTCGGGCCCGTGCTGCTCGCCTTCGACACCGCCACCGCCCAGGTGACCGTCGCTCTGCACGACGGCGACCGGGTGGTGGCGGAGTTCGCCGCGGGCGAGGCGATGCGGCACGGCGAGATGCTCGCGCCCGGTATCGCCGACGTCCTTGCTCGCGCGGGTGCGATCAGCCAGGACGTCACCGCGATCGCGGTCGGCGTCGGCCCCGGCCCGTTCACCGGGCTCCGGGTCGGCCTGGTGACCGCCCGGACGATGGGCCTTGCGCTCGGCGTCCCGGTCTACGGCGTCTGCTCGCTCGACGTCCTCGCCGCGGAGGCGATCGACCCCGGCCTCGACGACTTCGTCGTGGCGACCGACGCCCGCCGCAAGGAGGTCTACCTCGCGGCGTACGCGCGACGGCAGCAGGGTCCACGGCCCGCTCGTGGTGCACCCGGCGATCGGCCGCCACCGAGGAGCCGGTCGTCGGACGGGGCGCGGTGCTCTACCCCGAGGCGTTCCCGCATCCGCGCCGGCCCGAGCACCCGAGCGCCGCCGTGCTCGTGCGACGTGGTCGTGCGCGAGCGCTTCGAGCTGCTCGACCCCGAGCCGCTGTACCTGCGCCGCCCCGACGCGATGGAGCCGCACCGGCCGAAGAAGGTGTCGTGATCCGCGCGGCCGCCGCCGCCGACACCGACGCGGTCGTCGCGCTCGAGGCAGCGTGCCAGGGTGACGACGCGTGGAGCGCCTGGCTGGTCCGCGACGGCATCGAGGGCGCGCTGCCGACGGTGCGCTACCTGGTCGCCGAGCAGCACGGGCGAGATCGTCGGGTACGCCGTGGCGTCCTACGCCGGTGACATCGCCGAGCTGCAGCGGATCGGCGTCGCTCGCAGAGGTGCGGCGGTCCGGCGTCGCCTCCGCGCTGCTCGCCGAGGTCGTCGCCGAGGCGCCCGGCGCCGGCGCGAACCGGCTGCTGCTCGAGGTCCGCGAGGACAACGCGGGAGCGCTCGCCTTCTACGCCGCGCGCGGCTTCGTCGAGATCGACCGGCGCGCCCGCTACTACCGCGACGGAGCCGCCGCTGTGGTGATGCGGCGGCCGCTCCTCAAGGGCTGCGGGTTCTAGCTCGCCGCAGATCGCCGCTCGGGTTCGGGAGTCCGCCGTCGTGTCGGCGCGACCCAGCGCGAGGAGCGCGCCTGCCCACCCGTCACAATGATCACGTGAGCGAGCCCCTCGTCCTCGGCATCGAGACCTCGTGCGACGAGACCGGTGTGGGCATCGTGCGGGGTCACACGCTGCTCGCCGACGCGGTCGCGTCCTCGGTCGACGAGCACGCCCGTTTCGGCGGTGTGGTCCCCGAGGTGGCGTCGCGGGCCCACCTCGAGGCGATGGTGCCGACCCTCGAGCGCGCGTGCGCCACGGCGGGGGTGGCGCTGCACGACGTGGACGCGATCGCCGTCACGGCGGGGCCCGGACTTGCCGGCGCGCTGCTGGTGGGTGTCGCGTCGGCGAAGGCGCTGGCGCTCTCGCTGGGCAAGCCGCTGTACGGCGTGAACCACCTCGCCGCGCACGTGGCCGTCGACCAGCTCGAGCACGGCGCGCTGCCGGACCCGTGCCTGGCGCTGCTGGTCTCCGGCGGGCACTCCTCGCTGCTGCGTGTGGACGACGTCACCGGTTCGGTCGCCCCGCTCGGCTCGACGATCGACGATGCGGCCGGCGAGGCGTTCGACAAGGTCGCCCGCCTGCTGGGCCTGCCCTTCCCCGGCGGCCCGCACATCGACCGTGCGGCTCGTGAGGGATCGTCGGTGTACGTCGACTTCCCCCGTGGCCTGACCTCGCGCCGCGACCTCGAGCGGCACCGCTTCGACTTCTCCTTCTCCGGGCTGAAGACCGCGGTCGCCCGTTGGGTCGAGGCTCGTGAGGCCGCCGGCGAGCCGGTCCCCGTCGCCGACGTCGCCGCCTCGTTCCAGGAGGCTGTGTGCGACGTGCTCACCCGCAAGGCGGTCGACGCCGCCGCGGCCGAGGGGATCGAGGACATCCTGATCGGCGGCGGGGTAGCGGCGAACTCCCGGCTGCGCGTCCTCGCGGAGGAGCGCGCGGCCGAACGCGGCATCCGGGTGCGCGTGCCGCGACCGGGCCTGTGCACCGACAACGGTGCGATGGTCGCGGCCCTGGGGTCGGAGATGGTGGCCCGCGGACGAACTCCGTCGGCGCTCGACCTGCCGGCCGACTCCTCGATGAGTGTCGAGCTGGTGCTGGCGTAGCGAGACCCGTCTGCGGGTCTTCTCACCCGGTTTCGGCACGCTCCCTTTCGGCTTCGCGGGCTCAGCCGAAGTCGCTGCTCAATCACCGACGATCGAGTCCGCTGGCGCGTCCTCGATCACGGCAGCGGCACCCGGAGGAACTTCGGGCGGTAGAGCGTCGGGTGCTCGACGACGCGCTCGAGATCGGCGACGTTCCGGCTGTAGGACACCACCACGCTGCCGTTCTCGGGCAGCAGGTCGGGATGCGCGAGGGGCAGGTAGCGGAACCGGCCGTCGGCCGGGTCGGTGGGGAGCTCGGCGAGCGGGCCGCTCGGCACGAACGGGCCGGTGGGCGAGGGCGCCTTCCAGATCACCAGGTCCTTGCCGAACACGTCGTCGCGCTTGCTGACGGCGTACCAGGTGCCGTCGCGCACGAACACCGAGAGCACCTGCGAGACGCCGCCGACCGCCGCGATGACCGATGCCGCCCGGTCGGCCCGCGTCTGCCAGCGGCGACCGTCCCAGTACTGCCAGGTGCGACTGGTCGTCGACGTCGAGCAGCGCGGCGCGGGCGACACTGAGGGACCGGCCGAAGGTCTGGGAGCCGGCCGGCTGCGCCGTACCGTAGATGTAGACCGTGTCGCCGACGGGCTCGACGGCAGCGCCCCAGAGCGGCCGGGAGAGGTCCGGGTCGTCGGGGCCGAGGTCGCGGACCGTGAGCAGCTGCGGGGGTGCCCCGACCGGGACCTCGAAGAGTGCGATCGCCGGGCCGAGCACCTCGAAGTCGAAGACGCCGGGGCCGGTGGTGCGCACGCGCAACAGGCTGACGCCGACGATGTCGTAGCCCTCCGGGTGGATGGCCGCGACGTCCATCGGCCAGTACCCGACGCCGTCGGCACGATCGGGCACGACCGCGCCGTGGTCCGCGGGCATCACGACGGTCGCGCAGCCCGGTGAGAACAGCAGCATGGAGTTGCGGACGAAACGCTCGCCCTCGAAGTCCTCCTGGCGCAGGGTGTCGCCGAAGACCCAGAGCCGGCGGCCGTCCTGCAGGAGGACGTCGGCTCCGACGTCGGCGCCGACGAACCCGGGGACGGAGCGGTACTGCGCGATCAGGCGGTTGAGGGCGGGGACGTCCGCGGGCGGGGTGAACGGCAGGCAGTCGAGCGAGAACGACGGCCCGGCGGTCGCGCTTCTCGTAGGCGACCACGCCGGCCGCGCACACGAGCACCAGGACGCTGAGGGCGGCGATCGCCCGGGCACGGCGTCGTTCGTGCTCGACCCAGGCCACGGCCACCTCCCGCGACCAGTGTCGCGCAGGCGACGGCGAGCTCAGCGGGAGGGCAGTACGAACGGGGAGTCCAGGTCCTCACCCGACACCGGCGGTACGGCGTACTCACGGCTCCCGTCGAGTCCGATCCGCAGCACCGCCCAGCGACCGCCTTCGAACACCGTGGCCAGCACGTGCGTGTCGTCCTCCCAGACCATCTGGCCGATGAACGCCTGGTCGACGGTCCCCAGGTCGAGTGCCACGGCGCCGGTCCGGGCGTCGAGGACCGCGAGCTGGGTCTCGCCGATGCCGTCGCCCACCGACCCGGTGGCGAGGATGCGGGCACCGTCGGGGGAGAACTCCACGAGCCGGTGGTCACAGGTCGCCCAGAGCTGGGCTCCGCCGCCGACGACGTCGACAGCGGCCGAGCAGGTGGTGAGGTCCTCACGTACGTCGATGACGGCAGCGGCCATCGTCCCGGTGCGATCGACGTCGGCCACCCAGCGCACGCTCGGCAGGGCCTTCCGCGCGGCACCGCGGAAGGTGGAGATCCAGCTCTCCGGCGACGAGCCGTGGCTGGTCACCCACACCTGGCACGGGGCCTCGACGTCGACGCGGCAGCCCTCGACCGCCGAACCCGACAGCGTCGAAGGCGCTGCCGCGCTGGACGCGCGGAAGCTTGTCGACCTGACGAACGCTGGCCGTGCCCGGCGGACACGACCACCGGGGTGCCGTCCGGCTGCACGAACGCAGCCAGCTGACCGTCTCCCGAGAGCGCGAAGCCTCCCTCCATCGGCCACGAGTGCACCGATCCCGCGGTGTCACCGGTCGGCGGCACCAGGCTGGCCTGCTGCTTCCCCTGGTCGTTCGAGGTGGCCATCAGGAGCGCGTCGCCGAGCGTGGCGATGGCGGTCACGCGTCCCCCGGTCCACTCGGTCTCGTTGCCGGCTGGGCCGTGCCAGACGTTGCCCTGCACCCAGCCGGTCCGCGGCTGCGCGCCACTGTCGAGCCCGGCGAGCGTGATCGGCGCCGGTCGACCTTGTGGGCCGGCCGGGCGCCGGCTGCGACGTGGTCGCCGCGATCGCGACCGACGCGACCGGTCGGGACCGCGATCGCCAGCACGCAGGCCGCCATCACCATCGTGGCGCGCATCCGCCGGCCCCGCCTGATCTCGCCGGCCCGCGCCAGCACCTGGTGAGGTCCAGCTCGGTCCCGCCGCGGCGGGCGAACTGGTCGGCCTCGCGTTCGAGGCTGCGGGTACAGGTCGTCGTTCGCCTCCGGTGTCGGCTCATCGGTGGTGCCTCCCATCCGGTGAGGTCGTCGCGGTCGCCCCACGAGTCGAGAGGTGCTCGCGCAACGCGCCCAGAGCGCGGCTCGCCTGGGACTTCACCGTGCCGACAGAGATGCCCAGAGCGTCCGCGGTCTCGCGTTCGGAGAGCTGTTCGTAGTAGCGCAGCACCACGACGGCGCGCTGCCGCTCGGGCAGCGCCCGGACGGCGTCCCACAGAGCGTCGCGCGACGCCGTCGTACTCCTCGCCGGCACTCACCGGGACGTCGTGCGCGCTCGGTGTCGGTGACCACCTCGCGGTGCCGCCACAGCCGGCGCCACGTCGTCGTGTGCTCGTTGACCAGGATCTTGCGCGCGTAGGCGTCGACCGACTCCGCGCCGGAGACCCGGTCCCACGCGAGGTAGAGCTTGGCCAGCGCCGTCTGGACGAGGTCCTCGGCGGCGTGCACGTCACCGGTCAGCAGGTACGCCGTACGCAGCAGCCGGCCCTGCCGCGCGACCATCCAGGACTCGAAGTCCGCGCGGGCGGCGTCGGGCCGGATCTCCACGGGTCACCCCCCTCACAGACGTGAGCATCATGCACCTCCTCGACCGTTCCCTACGAGGTCACGGCCGAAAAGGTTGCATGCGGTCCGACAGCAGGTCCGGCCGTGTCCTAGGGGCGGGCCGCGAAGTCGATGAACTCCGTGTCCGACGACGCGGCCGGGCCGAACAGTCGGGTGGCTCGGGTGAGGGTCCCGTCCCGGTCCAGCCGAAGGACGGTCTGCTGCAGGTTGCCGGAGGTGGCCGCGACCAGCAGGCTGCCGTCCTCGTCCATCACCGGGGTGCCGCCGATGGCGTCACCGCGGGGGAGGGAGTCGTGCTCGGCCACCACCCGGCCGGTGCGCGCGTCGAGGATCGCGAAGGCGTTGTAGTCGGGCTGCGCGTCGGTGTGCGTCGCGGCCGCGAAGCGACCGTCCGCACTGAACCCCCAGACCGACCAGGTGTCCGACGTCCACACCTGCCGGCCGTCGCCGGCGACCACCACGGTGTTGCCGCCCGCGTCCTCGCCGGCGACCAGGTCCGCCGCTGCCGAGACGGCGTGTGCCCGGATCATCCCCGGGATGGTCTCGCCGTCGCCCACCGCCACCGTGCCCTCGCCGTGCCTGGTAGACGAGGTCCCCGTTGCGCAGGAACCCCACCGGTCGCAGCGCCTGAGCGTCGCCGGTCGCCACCGTCTGCTCGCCGTTGCCCATGCCGGAGGAGATCCCCACGCGGATCGCTCCGGTCTGCGCGAAGGCGGTCCGGGTGCCGTCCTCGCTCACCGCGAAGAAGCCGAGCCCGGGCTCGTCGGACCGGAGCGTGCCGGTGTTGTCGTACCAGCGCACCCGGTCCTCCCCGGACCCGACACCCACCAGCCAGCCGCCGTGGTAGGCGGTGAAGTCCGTGACGGGTGCCGTCGGGTCCGGCAGGTCGGTCGTGGAGCCGTCGGGGAGATGGATGGTGCCGGCGTGCAGGTAGGTGATCCCGGGCGCCCGGCCCTGCGGGATCAGGCGGAGCGCTGCACCTCCCGCGGGCTCCTTCGACGTCGACGGCGGGGTCGGCGACCCGGTGGCCTGACCGGTCGGGGTCGGGGAGGGAGCCGGGCTCGGCGTCCCTGCGTCCGGACGGAGCAGGAAGGCGGTGGGCGCGCCGATCACCACCACGACGACCGCGGCGACGAGCAGGACGGTGCGTCGACCGGAGCGCTGACTCGCGGCGGAGCGGCGGACGTCCGCCAGGCTGAGTGTGGCGGACGCCTCGGCGGCTCGGACGCCGAGCACCTCCCGCAGCAGGTGCTCGGCTCGGGACTGGTCGATGCTCATCGGTCCTCCTCCTGGCCCGGCACGCGCTCCCGCAGCGAGGCGAGTGCCTTGCTCGCCTGCGACTTGACGGTGCCGGCGCTGATCCCGAGAAGGTCGGCGATCTCCGCCTCGGACAGGTCCTCGTAGTAGCGCAGCACGATCACCGCGCGCTGACGCGGCGGCAGGCCCTGGACGAACTGCCAGACCGCCTCGCTGCTGCCCGTCGTACTCGTCCGCCTCGCGGACCACCTCCGGTGGCGACTCGGCGAGGATCTCTGGCCGCCGCCGCGCCCGCCGCCACGTCGAGCGGTGCTCGTTGACGAGTGCGCGACGGGCGTAGGCGTCGATCTGCTGCCGGTCGGCGATCCGGTCCCAGGCCAGGTACAGCTTGGTCAGCGTGGCCTGCACGAGGTCCTCCGCCGCGTGCTGGCTCCCCGTGAGCAGGTACGCCGTGCGCATCAGCCCGGCCTGTCGTGCTGCCATCCAGTCGCCGAACTCGGCGCCGGCCTCGGTGCGCTGCTGCCGAGTCCACGTCTGCCCACCGCGCACCTGCACCCCCTCGGTCGTCCGCACCGTGTCGCCATCCTCTCGCCGGGTTGTCGCCGGCCTCACCTCCTTCACGCCCGAACGGTGTGTGCGGTTGCCTCGGAGAGTGAATGTCCGAAACACCCGTTTAGTTCTATTTATCCCAAATATCCGGTACGGTGGGTCACAGAGATCAAGTGGGGGATCTCGGGGTCCCCGATTGGGGAGGATCGACATGGGTCTCATCCGCGCACGTGGGGTTGCGCTCGTCCTGGCCGCCGTGGTGGCCACGTCGCTGGCCGCGGTGGTGCCGGCGTTCGGGTCGGGTGGCCGCAAGTCCTCGCCGACGGTCTCGTTCCGGCAGACCGCGACCGACACGGTCCGGGTGTCCGGACGCACCGCGACGCGATCGCCGAAGGTCCGGTTCTACCGGCGCACGGCGTCGGGCTGGATCCGGGTGAAGACCGTCCGCGCGCACCGGCACCACTACGCGGCGACGCTTGTCGTCACGCCGGGCGGCCGGGCGAAGTTCCGGGTCAGGAGCAACGGCCGGAGCCGCAAGTTCCGGGTCACGATGGCGGGGACGGGGTCGAAGGCAACCGTGAAGCCCTCGCCGAAGCCGTCGCCGAAGCCGTCGTCGGACGCGTGTGGCGTCCGACCGCGCAAGGCGGACGGCTCCTACTGGTCGTGCACGCTCGCCGACGAGTTCAGCGGGACCACCCTGGATCGGACCAAGTGGGTCCCGAACACGGCCTTCGTCACCTGGTCGGGCAGCGACTACGCGTGCTACCGCGACGACCCGGCGAACGTGAACGTCGCGAACGGCGCGCTCAACTTGACCCTGGTCAAGCTCGACGCCCCCGCGCCGTGCGGGCTCGCGCTGGCGCCGACCCAGTACATGGCCGGTTCGGTGTCGACCTACCATCTCTTCAGTCAGCAGTACGGCCGGTTCGAGGCGAGGATCAGGACCACAGCGTCGGCCTCCCCCGGTCTGCACGAGGCGTTCTGGCTGTGGCCCGACGACCGCTACTCGACCATCGACTGGCCGGGCTCCGGCGAGATCGACGTCACCGAGAGCTTCTCGGCGTACCCGTCGATCGTCGGGCTCGTACCTGCACTACTCGGCCGACAGCCAGGGCATCCTGGCCGGGGTGAACGCGGCGAACTGCACGGCGGACCGCGGCACGTGGAACACCTTCACGTTGGAGTGGAGCCCGACGCGGATCGAGACGTTCGTCAACGGTCGATCGTGCCTGGTCAACACCTCCGCCGACCCTGCCTTCCAGAAGCGGTACATGATCAACCTCACCCAGGCGATCGGTGGCGGGACCTGGAACCAGCTCGTCGACGGCACGCCGGTCCCCGCGACCATGCAGGTCGACTACGTGCACGTCTGGCAGTGAGCTCACCTCTCCGGGGCCGACCGGTCCGTTGACACGCGACTGAGTTCGACGCATTCTTGATCAACCAGTTGGTTGCACAAGGAGCGGGAGATGGCGCCGGTGCCGCAGGAGCGGTTGTCGCGGGTGTTCGCTGCGCTCGCGGATCCGACCCGCCGCGACATCGTGGCCCGCCTCGCGTCGGGGGACGCGACGGTCAGCGAGCTGGGTTCGTCCTACGACGTGTCGCTGCAGGCGGTGTCCAAGCACCTGAAGGTGCTCGAGGAGGCCGGACTGGTGAGTCGCAGCCGGGACGCACAGCGCCGGCCGGTCCACCTCGAGGCCGAGGTGTTCGACCTGATGACCGCGTGGATCGAGCGCTACCGATGCACCGCCGAGGAGCGTTACCGACGCCTCGATGCCGTCCTCGCCGCGATGGCGGGACCGGACCGGGACGAAGGAGCTGTCTCGTGACCGCGTCCGCCCGTGAGACCACGATCAACGTCCCGCCGGGGCTGCCGCTGATCGAGATCGTCCGCGAGTTCGACGCGCCTCCCGAGCGGGTCTACCAGGCGCACGTCGACCCAGACCTCGCGATGGCCTGGCTGGGTCCGCGTGACCTGGTCAACCGGGTCGAGCACTGGGATGCGCGCACCGGTGGCAGCTGGCGGTACGTCTCCGGCCGAGGTGAGGAGGAGTTCGCGTTCTACGGCTCGTTCCACGAGCTCCGGTCGCCCGAGCGGATCGTGCAGACCTTCACCTACGAGGGCGCCCCCGACGCCGTGGCCCTCGAGATCCTCAGTCTCGAGGAGCTCGACGGCGGGCGCACCCGGCTGCGTGCGGTGAGCGTCGGAGAGAGTGTCGAGGACCGCGACGCGATGGTGTCCGGCGGCATGGAGCACGGGGTGGTCGAGGGCTACCAGAAGCTCGATGAGCTGCTGTGGTCCCAGCGGTAACGCCGGCCCCGGTGGTGATCGCCAACCTCACCGAACCAGAATTCGACTCTGGTGCAAAACCGTTGAAACCCCTACGCTTCGTCCTGACCGGCGAGCCAGAGAGGCCTCCCAGGTCTCTCTCTGGCTCCGCCACCGCCGCTCGGGGGAGACGGAGTTCGTGGGGAAATGAAGTCCTTGGTCACTGCTGCGCTGCTCGCTGTCCTCAGCACCTTCGCCGTGCCGATCGTCACTCGCACCGTCCGCGGCCGCGGCGTGGGCACCGGCCACCGACGCCTGTGGCGCGAAGGTGAAGAAGGCGCACGCCTTCGGCTACTGGAGGTGCACGTTCGTCGACGACTTCGCCGGGACGACGCTGGATCGGACGAAGTGGGTCCCGGTGACCAAGCTTCTTGACCGGGTCGAGCGACACCGCACGCCTGCTACCGCGACGACCCGGCGAACGTGAACGTCGCCGAGCGGCGCGCTCAACCTGACGCTGGTGCAAGCTCGACGCGCCGGCCCTTGCGCGGTGGCGGCGTCGCCGACCCGGTACATGTCCGGCGTCGGTGTCGACCTACCACCTGTTCAGCCAGCAGTACGGACGGTTCGAGGCGCGGATCAGGACCACGGCGACCAGCGCGCCCGGTCTGCACGAGGTGTTCTGGCTGTGGCCCGACGACCGGTACTCCGACGATCAACTGGCCGGACTCCGGGGAGATCGACGTGGCGGAGAGCTTCTCGGCGTACCCGACGACCGTCGGCTCCTACCTGCACTACTCGGCCGACAACTACGGCGTGCTGTACGGCGTGAACGCCGCCAACTGCGCGGCGAACCGCGGGGAGTGGAACACCTTCACCGTGGAGTGGTCGCGCCTCGCGGATCGAGACCTTCGTCAACGGCAAGTCCTGCCTGGTCAACACCTCCGGCGACCGTGCGTTCCGGAAGCGCTACATCATCAACCTGACCCAGGCCATCGGCGGGGCGGACTGGAACCAGCCCGACGAGACGACGCCGGTGCCGGCGACGATGCAGGTCGACTACGTCAAGGTCTGGAGGTAGCCGCCTCGCGCGGCAGCCGTCAGAACGGCTGGACCAGGAGGCAGATGCCGTGGCCGGCGACGCGGGTGAGCACGATCGTGCCCTCGCTGTCGCCGGCGAGGTCGAGGCGCCGGCGCAGCTCCTCGGGGACCACCGCGACGCCGCGCTTCTTGATGGTCAGCCGGCCGATCCCGCGCTCGCGCAGCGCCGCCCGCAGCGGCTTCTCCCGGTGGGGCAGCTCCTCGACGACCCGGTAGGACCGGGCGAACGGCGTCCGGAAGGCCTCGTCGCCGGTGACGTAGGCGATGTGCTCGTCGACCAGGCCGCCGCCGACGCCCGCGGCGACCGCGCCGACCAGTCCGGCGCGGATGACCGCGCCGTCGGGCTCGTAGAGGAACCGGCCGACCTCGCGCACCGACACCTCGTCGGGGAGGTCCTCGTCGGTCAGGGTGGCGAGGCCGCCGTCCCCGATCACGGTCGCACGGCGCCGGGTGGCCGCGAGTCCGCCCGACCAGAGCGCCGCCTCCTTGACCTCGCCGTGGTCGCTGACCCACTCGGCCTCGACGCCTCCGGGGACCAGGTCGTGCGGGATGCCGGGGGCGACCTTGACGCACGAGTCGCGGCGCAGCAGCGCTCGACGAAGGACCACGGCGGTGTCCAGTCGCTCGACGCGAGAACGTCCGGCCCGTGCGCGTGCGCCGCGCCGGGTCGGCGAACGCGACGGCGAACGGAGTCGAGGTCCACCGTCGGTCGCGTCGGCCACCATGACCGCGCCGCCGAGGCTCGAGCGCGGCGAGGTTGGCCCGGGCCACCTCGACCCGCAGCGGGTCGAGGTCGACGCCGGCGAGGTGATCCCGGCGCGGGCGAAGCGAGACCAGGTCGCCGCCGATGCCGCAGCCGAGGTCGATCACCGACTCGCGAGCGGGCCGCGGCGCAGCCGCGCGGCCCGGTGCGTCGGCGACCGGGCATCCGGGTGGCCTGCTCGAGGCCGTCGGGGGTGAAGTACATCCGCCCGGCCAGGTCGCCGAACTTGGCGACCGCGCGCGCGGCGCAGCTCGGCCTGGGTCAGCGCGGCGGCGACCCGTGCTCGGCCGAGGCCGGCCTCCCGGCGCAGCAGCGTGCTCGCCGCGCAGCGGGTCCTCGGGGCGCCTCGCGCCGCTCGCTGGCGAGCAGCCGCTGGCCCGGCTCGGTCAGCAGCCAGCCGAAGGCCTCGAGGTCCACTCGGCGGCATTCTGCCCCATCGGGTCCGGGAACCCGCGCTGGCACTCGGTCGGGGCGAGTGCTAAGTTCTGCATTGGCACTCTCCCCGTGAGTGTGCCAGCGCGTGTGCTCGAGGTGCGACCCCCGCGACGGCGTACCGACACTACGCAGGCGCCACAACGTGATCTCATCACCGACGAACAGATACGTGGAGGTTGATCAGAAGTGTCGGTCAACATCAAGCCCCTCGAGGACCGGATCGTCGTCCAGCCGCTCGACGCCGAGCAGACCACGGCCTCGGGCCTGGTCATCCCGGACACCGCCAAGGAGAAGCCCCAGGAGGGCGAGGTCGTCGCGATCGGTCCCGGCCGCATCGACGACAACGGCAACCGGGTCCCGCTCGACGTCAACGTCGGCGACAAGGTGATCTACAGCAAGTACGGCGGCACCGAGGTCAAGTACGCCGGCGAGGAGTTCCTCATCCTCTCCGCCCGCGACGTGCTCGCCGTCATCTCCTGACTCCTCGATGTCCGGCTGCGGCGTGCCGCTCGACGCGGACCGTCCGTTCGACGTCGCCATGACGTGCCCGCGACTCATTCCCTCGTCTGAGAGAGCATAGCAATGCCCAAGATTCTTGAGTTCGACGAGGACGCCCGCCGCGCCCTCGAGCGCGGGCGTCGACGCCCTCGCGAACACCGTCAAGGTGACCCTCGGCCCCAAGGGCCGCTACGTGGTGCTGGACAAGAAGTGGGGCGCCCCGACGATCACCAACGACGGTGTCACCGTCGCGCGTGACGATCGAGCTCGACGACCCGTTCGAGAACCTCGGCGCCCAGCTGACCAAGGAGGTCGCCACCAAGACCAACGACGTCGCCGGTGACGGCACCACCACGGCGACCGTGCTCGCCCAGGCGATGGTCGCACGAGGGCCTGCGCGCCGTGGCCGCGGGCGCGAACCCGATGGCGCTCAAGCGCGGCATGGACAGCGCGAACGAGGCCCTCGGCGAGGCGCTGGCCAAGGCGGCCCGCGACGTCGACTCGGTCGAGGACATGGCCGCGGTCGCGACCGTCTCCAGCCGCGACGAGCGAGATCGGCGAGCTGCTCGCCGAGGCCTTCGACAAGGTCGGCAAGGACGGTGTGATCACCGTCGAGGAGTCCAACACGATGGGCACCGAGCTCGACTTCACCGAGGGCATGCAGTTCGACAAGGGCTACCTCTCGCCGTACTTCGTCACCGACCCGGAGTCGATGGAGGCCGTCCTCGACGACCCCTACATCCTGCTGCACCAGGGCAAGATCTCCGCGATCGCCGAGCTGCTGCCGCTGCTGGAGAAGGTCATCGACGCCGGCAAGCCGCTGTTCATCCTCGCCGAGGACGTCGAGGGCGAGGCGCTCTCGACGCTGGTGGTCAACAAGATCCGCGGCACCTTCAACGCCGTCGCGGTGAAGGCGCCGGCCTTCGGCGACCGCCGCAAGGCGATGATGCAGGACATCGCGATCCTCACCGGCGGCCAGGTCGTCGCGCCCGAGGTCGGCCTCAAGCTCGACCAGGTCGGGCTCGACGTGCTCGGCACGGCCCGCCGCGTCGTGGTCACCAAGGACAACACCACGATCGTCGAGGGCGGCGGCGACGCCGGCGAGGTCGCCGGCCGGGTCGACCAGATCAAGGCCGAGGTCGAGGCGACCGACTCCGACTGGGACCGCGAGAAGCTGCAGGAGCGGCTCGCCAAGCTCGCCGGCGGCGTCTGCGTGGTCAAGGTCGGTGCCGCCACCGAGGTGGAGCTGAAGGAGAAGAAGCACCGCATCGAGGACGCCGTCTCCGCGACCCGTGCCGCGATCGAGGAGGGCATCGTCGCCGGCGGCGGCTCCGCGCTCATCCACGCCGCTGCGGCCCTCGACGACGACCTCGGCCTGACCGGCGACGAGGCGGTCGGCGTCCGCATCGTCCGCAAGGCGGTCGACGAGCCGCTGCGCTGGATCGCCGAGAACGGCGGCGAGAACGGCTACGTCATCGTCGCCAAGGTCCGCGAGGCCGGCCCCGGCACCGGGCTACAACGCCGCCACCGGCGAGTACGGCGACCTGGTCGCCCAGGGCGTCCTCGACCCGGTCAAGGTCACCCGGTCGGCGCTGACCAACGCCACCTCGATCGCGGGCATGCTGCTCACCACCGAGACCCTCGTGGTCGACAAGCCCGAGGAGGAGGACGAGCCCGAGGCCGCCGGTCACGGCCACGGCCACGGCCACTGAGGCAACAGGATTCACAACCTACCGTTGTGAAACTGCCGCTTCCCGAACGCAATTGCGTTCGGGAAGCGGCAGTATTCGTTCGAGCGGTCAGCGGTCGCGGCGTGCAGGCCGGGCAGGTCGTCCGGTACGTCGATCTCGCCGAACACCGCGCTGAACAGCCGGACGCAGCGCTCGGTCATCGCGTCGGGTGACTCGCCGGGGTGCTCGAGCCACCAGCTGACCAGGGTGCGGAAGACGTTCTCCCAGACGGCCCGCATCGCCGAGACGTCGACCGGGTCGTCGTTGCCGGCCAGGCGCAGGAGCTCGGCCACGCCCTCGGTGCCGAAGTCGAAGATCCGGCGCTCGTAGGCGGCGAGCACCTCCTCGGTGGCCGGGGTCGTGCGGGGCGGTCGGGTCGAAGACGAGGTGCCACAGCCACGGGCTGCGGCGCCAGCACGCGGAACATCCCGTCCAGGGTGACCACCGCGCGGGCGAGGCCGACCGTGCCGCTCGCCGGCGGTGCGCTCGATCTCTGCGGTCAGCGATCGCGGCCGCGTGCTGGACGCAGGCGGCGTACAGGCCCTCCTTGGAGCCGAAGTAGTTGTAGATCAGCGGCTTGGAGATCCCGGCGGCCTCGGCGACGTCGGCCACCGAGGTCGCCGCGAAGCCGGCCTCGCCGAAGAGCCGGCAGCCGACCGCGACGATCTGCTCCTCCCGGTCGGCGCGCGCGACGCCCTTGGTGCCGGCGTTGGACCGGGTCCCGAGTGAGTCATGCCGAGGCAGCCTAGCCAGAGATATGAACGCGTGGTAACTTACCGGCGAGTCATATCTGAGGAGGACCCGATGCACGACGTGCTCGACCCGTTGAAGAACCCGGTGACCTACGCGGTCCCGTTCTTCCTGCTCACGATCCTCATCGAGCTCGCGGCGCTGCGGTGGCTCGACCACGACCGGCGTTCGAGGGCAGGACGGTCACCGGCTACCGCGCCAAGGATGCCGCGCACCAGCATCGCGATGGGCCTCGGCTCGCTGGTCTCCACGCCTGGCGCTCAAGGTCGGGCGCGTTCTTCGTCTACAACGCCGGTGTTCGTCTACGTCGCGCCGTTGCGGCTGGCCGACCGACTCCTGGTGGTACTGGGTGCTCGCTGGTCGTCGGCTCGACCTCGCCTACTACTGGCTCGCACCGGTTCGTGCACCGGGTGAACATCGGCTGGGCCGCGCACCAGGCGCACCACTCCAGCGAGTACATGAACTTCGCGACCGCGCTGCGGCAGAAGTGGAACCCGTGGTTCGAGTTCTTCTTCTGGCTGCCGCTGCCGTTCCTCGGGTTCGCGCCCTGGACGATCTACGTGGCCTTCGGGTTCAACCTGATCTACCAGTTCTTCATGCACACCGAGCTGATCGGCAAGCTCTGGCGGCCGATCGAGCTGGTGATGAACACGCCGTCGCACCACCGGGTGCACCACGGCTCCGACCCGGAGTACCTCGACAAGAACTACGCCGGCATCCTCATCGTCTGGGACCGGCTCTTCGGCACCTTCGTCGAGGAGACGGCAGACGCCCGACGTACGGGCTGACCAAGCCGGTGGAGACCTACAACCTGCTCAAGCTGCAGTACGGCGACTACGCCCAGATCGTGCGCGACGTGCGCACGGCCGACCCGGTGGCGCGACCGGCTCGGCTACCTGTTCGGCCCGCCGGGCTGGGAGCCGGGACGAGCGCCGGCCGATCCGGCCGCTGCGCCGAGGCCTGACGGCCGCCGGCTCACGCAGCGGGACGAACCGGTAGTGCCCGTGCTCGGTGATCTCGTCCGCGCCGCCCGCGCGGGTCGACCACGGTCATCACGCCCGCCGACGGGCAGCACCATCCGGCCCGGGTCGGCGAGCTGGTCGAGCAGCTCCGGCGGCATCCGGCCGGGCTCCGCCGAGACCAGGATCCGGTCGTACGGCGCCAGCTCGGGGACGCCGAGCACGCCGGGCAGCGCCTCCCGGACCGACGCCCACGGTCCGCTCGTCCGGCGCGACGTTCTCCTCGCCCCAGGCGGCGAGCTCGGGCACCAGCTCGACGCCGACGACCAGGCCGGTCGGCCCGACAGGTGGGCCAGCAGCGCGGTCGTCCAGCCCGAGCCGGCGCCCACGTCGAGCACCCGCTGGCCCGGGCGCACGCTCGAGCAGCCGGAGCATCGCCGCGACCGTGCGCGGCTGGGAGTTGGTCTGGCCGTGGCCGATCGCGATCGGGCCGTCGTACGCCGCCCGGCCGCGCTCCCGCGCGGGCAGGAACTCCGCCCGGGGCACGGCGGCGAACGCCGCCGACACCGATGTCGGGCTTGCGCGTCCATGCGTCCAGTCTTCCACGCGTGAGCGGTTGTTGATCTGCGTGAAACGTGGCGGCAGCCGGCCAGCAACACGGCGCCGCACGACTCGGGGCATGTTCTACCGGGTACGCACCAGGCTCGCCGACGCGCCCGGGCGCCCTCGCACGGCTTGCGCAGCACTGCGGCGACGCCGAGGTGAACATCCTGGCGCTGCAGATCTATCCCGGAGCTGGGAGCGGTGACCGACGACCTCGTCGTCGAGACGCCGGATGCCTGGACCGCTGCAGCGGTCGTGGAGCTCGTGAGTGGCGCGGGGGGAGACGAGGTGAGCGTCGTCCCCTGCGCCACTCACGACCTCGTCGACCAGCCGACGGCCTGGCTGCGCGCCGCGATGACGGTGCTGGACGACCCCGACCAGCCTTCCCTCCGCGCTGACGGGTCTCCTCGGGACCGCGTGTCACCTGGTCCGCCACCGAGCAGGTCCGGGCCGAGGTCCTCACCGAGATAGCCGCGCCGGGGGCGGTCCCTCGCCGCCCATGAGCACGCTCCGCCCCCGGCAACGGCGTCCACCTCGGTCGTCGAGTACGACGTCACCGACACCGGCGTCGTCGCCCGGATCGGCGAGCACGTGGTCGGCGCTGCGGCCCTGCATGCGCTCGTCGACGGGGCGGTCGAGGCCGGCCTGGAGGTCGCGCCCGCCTGGCGACGGCTCGGGCATCGGCGCGGCAGCTGCTCCGCCGGCTCAGCGCTCTGGCCGCAGCACGGGGCTGCGGCCGAGATGGTGCTGCTCGCTCCGGCCAGCGAGGAGGGCGTGGTGCCGGTGCTCGCTGCCGCCGGCATGCGTGGCCGGATCCGGTTCACCGAGCACGGGCTCAGCGTGCACGTGAGCCTCGCCGGGGTGCGCCCGATCGGTGACCACTCGCCCCTCTAGACTGGAGCATGACCTCCGGCGCCGCCCTTCGACGAGAGCGGCCCCGCCGAAGTGCCTGCGAAGTTCGCGGCTCTCGGCCTCACCTACGACGACGTCCTGCTCCTGCCCGGAGCCACCGACCTCACCCCGAACGAGATCGACACCACCACCCGGCTCACCCGCGAGATCACGCTCCGGGTGCCGCTGGTCAGCGCGGCGATGGACACCGTCACCGAGTCGCGGATGGCGATCGCGATGGCCCGCGCAGGGCGGCATCGGCGTGCTCCACCGCAACCTCTCGATCGACGACCAGGCCTACCAGGTCGACCTGGTCAAGCGCACCCAGACCGGGATGATCTCCAACCCGGTCACCATCGGCCCCGACGCGACCCTGGAGGAGCTCGACCAGCATCGCCGGCGAGTACCGCGTCTCCGGCCTCCCGGTGGTCGACGTCGACAACCGCCTGCTCGGCATCATCACCAACCGCGACCTGCGCTTCACTCCGGTCGCGGAGTGGGCGACCACCAAGGTCGACGAGGTGATGACCCCGATGCCGCTGATCACGGCGCCGGTCGGGATCTCCCGCGAGGACGCCACCGCGCTGCTGCGCCAGCACAAGCGCGAGCGGCTGCCGATCGTCGACGCCGACGGCCGGCTCGCCGGCCTGATCACGGTCAAGGACTTCGTGAAGTCCGAGCAGTTCCCGCACGCCTCCAAGGACGCGCACGGCCGGCTCATGGTCGGTGCTGCGATCGGCTACTTCGGTGACGCCTGGGAGCGTGCCACCACGCTGGTCGAGGCCGGTGTCGACGTCCTGGTCGCCGACACCGCCCACGGCCACGTGCGGCTGCTGCTCGACATGGTCGCCCGACTGAAGTCCGACCCCGCCACCCGGCACGTGCAGGTGATCGGCGGCAACGTCGCCACCCGCGAGGGCGCCCAGGCGTTCGTCGAGGTCGGGGCCGACGCGGTCAAGGTCGGGGTCGGACCTGGCTCGATCTGCACCACCCGCGTCGTCACCGGTGTCGGTGCGCCGCAGGTGACCGCCGTCCACGAGGCCAGCCTCGCCTGCAAGCCGGCCGGCGTGCCGGTCATCGCCGACGGCGGCCTGAAGCACTCCGGCGAGATCGCCAAGGCGATCGTCGCCGGTGCCGACTCGGTGATGGTCGGCTCGCTGCTGGCCGGCTGCGAGGAGAGCCCGGGAGACCTGGTGTTCGTCAACGGCAAGCAGTACAAGTCCTACCGCGGCATGGGCTCCCTGGGCGCGATGTCGAGCCGAGGCAAGAAGTCCTACTCCAAGGACCGCTACTTCCAGGCCGAGGTGGCCAGCGACGACAAGATCGTGCCGGAGGGCATCGAGGGCCAGGTCGCCTACCGCGGCCCGCTCTCCGCCGTCGCCCACCAGCTGGTCGGCGGGCTGAACCAGTCGATGTTCTACGTCGGTGCCCGCACCATCCCGGAGCTGCAGGAGAAGGGCCGGTTCATCCGGATCACCTCGGCCTCGCTCAACGAGAGCCACCCGCACGAGGTCGCAGATGACCGTCGAGGCGCCCAACTACACCGGGCGCTGACGGCGCTCGCCTCCACGATGACAGAATCCACGAGTGAGCACCCCCCGACGTTCTTCGACCTCCACGCCTCGCTCGTCCGCGAACGACGCCGCAGGGACCCCGCATGACTGAGATCGAGATCGGCCGGGCCAAGCGGGGCCGCCGCGCGTACTCCTTCGACGACATCGCGATCGTGCCGAGCCGGCGCACCCGCGACCCCGAGGAGGTCTCCACCGCCTGGCAGATCGACGCCTACCGCTTCGAGCTGCCCGATCCTGGCGGCGCCGATGGACTCGGTGATGTCGCCGGAGACCGCGATCGCGTTCGGCCGGCTCGGCGGTCTCGGCGTGCTCAACCTCGAGGGCCTGTGGACCCGCTACGACGACCCGACCGACCTGCTCGCCGAGATCGCCGCGCTCGAGCCGCGCCGACGCGGTCGCGCGGATGCAGGAGGTCTACGCCGAGCCGATCAAGGCCGAGCTGATCAGCCGAGCGGCTCAAGCAGGTGCGCGACGCCGGGGTCACCGTGGCCGGGCGCGCTCTCGCCGCAGCGGACCAAGGAGTTCGCCAAGACCGTCGTCGACGCCGGTGTCGACATGTTCGTCATCCGCGGCACCACGGTCAGCGCCGAGCACGTCTCGGGCCAGGCCGAGCCGCTGAACCTCAAGGAGTTCATCTACGAGCTCGACGTGCCGGTGATCGTCGGCGGCTGTGCGACCTACCAGGCGGCGCTGCACCTGATGCGCACCGGTGCGGCCGGCGTGCTCGTCGGCTTCGGCGGCGGCGCCGCGCACACCACCCGCACGGTGCTCGGCGTCGCGGTGCCGATGGCCAGCGCGGTCGCCGACGTCGCCGCGGCCCGGCGCGACTACCTCGACGAGTCCGGCGGCCGCTACGTGCACGTGATCGCCGACGGCTCGATCGGCCGCAGCGGCGACATCGCCAAGGCGATCGCCTGCGGCGCCGACGCGGTGATGGTCGGCTCGCCCGCTGGCCCGCGCCACCGACGCCCCCGGCCGGGGCTTCCACTGGGGCGCCGAGGCGCACCACCCGAGCTGCCGCGTGGCGAGCGGGTGCAGTTCGGCAGCGTCGGCACGCCTCGAGGAGATCCTCTTCGGTCCCTCCCGCGTCGCCGACGGCACGATGAACCTCGTCGGCGCGCTGCGCCGGGCGATGGCCACCACCGGCTACACCGAGCTCAAGGAGTTCCAGCGGATCGAGGTCGTCGTCCAGTAGTGAGCGAGCGATCAGATCGACACGGCCATCCGGATGCGCACGCGTCCGAGGTGAAGCACGGACGCGCATGAGCATCGCTTCCGACCTCGGCCCGTCCCAGCGTGCGACTCGCTCGCGGCGATGGCCGAGCACGCAGCTCGACGTGCTCGTCGTCGGCGGCGGCATGACCGGGGCGGGCATCGCGCTGGACGCGGTGTCGCGCGGCCTCGCGACCGGCCTGCTCGAGCAGCGCGACTACGCCAGCGGCACCAGCAGCCGCAGCAGCAAGCTGGTCCACGGCGGGCTGCGCTACCTCGAGATGTTCGACTTCGGCCTGGTGCGCGAGGCGCTGCAGGAGCGCGGTCTGCTGCTCACCCGGCTCGCGCCGCACCTGGTCCGTCCGGTGCCGTTCCTCTACCCGCTGCACCACACCTGGGAGCGCCCCTACGTCGGCGCCGGCCTCGCGCTCTACGACGGGATGGCGATGGCCGGCAAGTACGACATGGGCGTGCCGAAGCACAAGCACCTCTTCCGCAAGCAGGTCGCCCGGATCGCGCCCGGACCTGCGCACCGACGACCTCACCGGCGGCGATCCGCTACTACGACTGCCAGGTCGACGACGCGCGCCTGGTGATGACGATCGCCCGCACCGCCGCGGCGTACGGCGCCCACGTCGCCTCCCGGACCAAGGTCACCGGCTTCCTGCGCGAGGGCGACCGCGTCGTCGGCGTCCGCGCCCGCGACCTGGAGAACGACGTCGACCTCGAGATCCGCGCCCGCGTGGTGATCAACGCCGCCGGGGTGTGGACCGACGAGATCCAGGAGATGGTCGGCGGCCGCGGCGCGATGCACGTGGAGGCGAGCAAGGGCATCCACCTGGTGGTGCCGCGCGACCGGATCCGCTCCGAGTGCGGGTTCATCACCAAGACCGAGAAGTCGGTGCTGTTCGTGATCCCCTGGGGACGGCACTGGATCATCGGCACCACCGACACCGCCGTGGCACCTCGACCTGGCGCACCCGGCCGCGTCGCAGCGCCGACATCGACTACGTGCTCGAGCCACGTCAACAAGCTGCTGCGCACCCCGCTCGACCACGACGACGTCGAGGGCGTGTACGCCGGGCTCCGGCCGCTGCTCAAGGGCGAGGTCGAGGCCGACCTCGAAGATCTCCCGCGAGCACACCGTCGTCGCGCCGGTGCCCGGGCTGGTGCTGATCGCCGGCGGCAAGCTCACCACCTACCGGGTGATGGCCGCGCGACGCGGTCGACGTCGCGCGCGCACGCTGCGCTAGACCGTCGGCGACGCCGGGCCCAGCATCACCGACCGGGTGCCGCTGCTCGGCGCCCAGCGGCTTCGAGACCCGCACCAACCAGCGGGTGGCGCTCGCGCGCGCAGTCCGGCCTCGACCTCGCGCTGGATCGACCACCTGCTCGGCCGCTACGGCGGCCTGCGTCGACGAGGTGCTCCCGCTGCTCATCGAGCAGTCCCGAGCTGGCCGAGCCGCTGGTGCACGCCGAGGACTACCTCGGCGGCGAGGTCGTCTACGCGGTCACCCACGAGGGCGCCCGGCACCTCGACGACGTGCTCACCCGGCGCACCCGCATCTCGATCGAGACCTTCGACCGCGGCGTGCTCTGCGCGCCGCCAGGTCGCCGAGCTGATGGCCGGTCCGCTCGGCTGGGACCAGGCCCGGATCGACGAGGAGGTCGACCACTACCTGCGCCGGGTCGAGGCCGAGCGGCAGTCCCAGGAGAAGCTCGACCGACCAGGAGGCCGACGAGGCCCGGGTCCAGGCGCCCGAGGGCCCCTGGGCGGTCTGAGGCGCCGGGTGCGGCGGCGCGTTTCCCCGATGTTCACCGATTCGACGCATGCCGGTTGTCGCGGCCAGACATCGATCGTCGTGAAAATAGATTCATGTCGATGTCACGGATCCAGCAGACCCCATGACCGACGACTTCGGCATCCGGACCGACTTCGAAGCGCAGTACGCGCGCATCGTCGCCGACCTGTCGTACAGGTTCGACAACGTCTTCTCGGCTGAGTCCATCGAGCAGGCGGTGACCGCGGCGCGGCAGGAGCTGGAGCCGACCGCTCGCATCACGGAGTTCCTCCCGGTCCTGGTCGAGCGGTTCGCCCAGGAGCAGCTGCGGGCCGCGGCCCAGGCTGAAGGACGCGTCGCGAAGCCGGTCCCCGAGCTGTTGTTCGTGTGCGTGCACAACGCGGGCCGGTCCCAGATGGCCGCAGCGCTCGCCGAATCCATGTCCGGCGGCCGCGTGCACGTCCGCACGGCCGGCTCGAAGCCGGCCGACCGTATCAACCCACAGGTGGTCGAGGTCCTCGCCGAGCGGGGGATCGACCTCGCCGAGGCCTACCCGAAGCCCCTGACCGACGACGTCGTCCGCGCCGCCGATGTGATCGTCACCATGGGCTGTGGAGATGCCTGTCCCATCTACCCGGGCAAGCGCTACGAGGACTGGGACGTCGCCGACCCTGCGGGTGCGACCCTCGTCGAGGTCCGCAACATCCGCGAGGACCTGCAGACCCGGGTCAGCAACCTGCTCCGCGAGCTGGGCATCTGAACGACGAGAAGAGCGACCCGGTCAGCCGGACAGGCCCGCGATCAGCTCGCTGATGCGGGTCGGTGTGAGGACCCGGCCCGCGGACACGACCTTCTCGTCGACGACGAGAGCCGGGGTGGCCATCACGCCGTACCGGGCGATCGTCGCGTAGTCGGTCACCTTCTCGACGGTCGCGTCGAGGCCGAGGCGGTCGAGGGCCTCCCGGGTGGCCTTCTCGAGCGCGACACAGTTCTTGCAGCCGGGTCCGAGGACCTTGACCAGCATGGCGGACTCCTTCGGTGAGGCCCTGCTCAGGCGAGCAGGGCGTTGAACAGGTAGCCGACCGCGACGATGCCGCTGGCGACGACGGCGACGTAGATGGCCAGCAGCGGAACCTTCAGCACCCGACGCAGCAGGATCAGCTCGGGCAGCGACAGCGCGACCACGGCCATCATGAAGGCGAGCAGGGTCCCCATCGGCAGGCCCTTGTCGTGCAGAGCCACGACCAGCGGCATGATGCCGGCCGCGTTCGAGTACAGCGGGATGCCGATGAGCACCGCGACCAGGACGGCGAACGGGTTGCCCGCCCCGGCGTAGCGGGTGAAGAGATCTTCGGGCGCCCAGCCGTGGATGACCGCGCCCAGCCCGATGCCGACCAACAGGTAGGGCCAGATCCTGCGGAGGATGCTGGCCACTTCCTCGGCGCCCATCTGCAGCCTCTGGTCGAAGCTCAGCTCGCCGGTGGAGTCGACGAGCTCGCCACCGAGGCGGGTCTCGAACACGAACGGCTCGACCCAGCGCTCGACGCCCAGGCGTCCCAGCACCCAGCCGGCGACGATCGCGATGCTCACCCCCGCGGCGACGTAGGCCAGCGTCACCTGCACCCCGAACATCGTCAGCAGCAGCCCGATCGCGACCTCGTTGACCAGCGGGCTGGCGATGAGGAAGGACAGCGTGACCCCGATCGGCACGCCGGCCGCGACGAAACCGATGAAGGCCGGGACCGCGCTGCAGGAGCAGAACGGGGTCACCACACCCAGGCCCGCGGCCATCACGTTCCCGACGCCCTCGCGCCGGCCACCGAGCAGGGCCCGGGTGCGCTCGACGCTCATGTACGAGCGGGCCACCGTGATCACGAAGATGATGCCCGAGAGCAGGAGCGCGATCTTGACCGTGTCGTAGCCGAAGAAGTGCAGCGTCTCGGTCAACCGATCGCGTGGCGACATGTCGAGGACCCGATACAGCAGCCAGTCCCACACCTGGGTGTTGACCCAGTAGGCGAGCACCCAGCCGGCTCCGGCGCCGGCCACGACGACGGCCCTCGCGCGCGACGAGGTCGGCATCCGCTGCAGGACGCTCATCGCGACCCACCGAACGGCAGGGCGATGGCCGCGCGCTCGGCCGCGTCCGGCGCGAGCTCGTAGTCGACCCAGCGCCCGCGTCTGCTGGTCGTGACCAGGCCGGCTTCCCGGAGCACGCGCAGGTGGTACGACAGCAGGTTCGGTGCCACACTCACGTGCTCCTGCAGCTCGCAGACGCACGCCTTCCCGGTCACGAGCCGGCGCAGCACGGTCCAGCGCACCGGGTCGGCGACGACCGCGAGCACGCCCACCGGGTCCGCCAACGCGGACTGGTGGCCACCGAGCGACACATCAAGCCCGGTTGAACCAGTCACATTCGAAGTCTCCGCGGACGGGCCGGCCCAGGGCAGGGCCATCGGTCGTCCGTCGGGTGACCCTGGTCCCCTGTCTGCCGGTCACGCGGGAGCCCGGATCGCCTCGGCGGCGCCGAACTCGACGATCACACCGGAACGGGTCGCTCCAGGACCGGCTGCGTCCGGCTACCGCTTCCGGCCGCGTAGGTGTTGGTGGCCACCGCGACGTCCACGACGTAGCCCCGGTCGTGGTGGTAGGAGTACACAGCGCCCGGCGACCGATGACTGAACGGTGGACGTCCGGACCAGGTCCGGTGGGGGCGGAGTGATCACTCCTGGCCGGCGGCGGCGAGCTCGGCACGGCTCCGCAGGATGCAGAACTCGTTGTCCTCGGGATCCTTCAGCACCACCCAGCCGGTGCCCGGGCCGTGGATGTCGCGATGGTCCTCGAACAGCGTCGCGCCGATGCTCAGGGCCCACGCGACCTCCTCGTCACGCGTGCGCTCCTGCGGTCGCAGGTCGAAGTGCAGCCGGTTCTTGACCTGCTTGGTGTCCGGCACCTCGATGAACAACAGCTGGTGGCCCCCGTCGGGGCGCTGGATCAGGCACTCCACGTGGCCGGGCTCGTTCGGATCGTCGGGAAGATCGGCGTAGCCGAGCAGCTGCTTCCACCACTCCGAGAGCTGGTAGGCGTTGGAGCAGTCGATCGTCGTGTGCGAGATGAAGGAGGTCACCGTGGCACCCTCCCGCTTCCGGGACGGTGTCGCACCTGATTTGCTCCGGGCCTCGCGACGGCCGCCGCTTCGCTGCGTTCTGGTCCGTCGGAACCGGCGCGTACGCTGGTCCCGCACCCCCTCTCGTTCCCGAGCGGGGGCACGTCTGCGTCCCCGACCGTCCCCAGGAGCACCCGTTGCGTCTCGCCGGCCTCGTCGATGCCGTCCTCGCCGAACCCACCCTCGCCGCCGCGGTCGCCGATGCCCGCGACGACCGGGCGCCGACGCTCGACCTCACCGGTCCGGCCGCGCTGCGGCCGTTCGTGGTGGCCGGGCTGGCCCGTGCCGGCCGCACGGTGCTGGTCGTCACCGCGACCGTGCGCGAGGCCGAGGACCTCGTCGAGGAGCTCGCCGACGTCGTCGACCCGGCGTCGCTCGCGCTCTACCCCGCCTGGGAGACGCTGCCGCACGAGCGGCTGAGCCCGCGCAGCGACACCGTCGGCCGGCGGCTCGCGGTGCTGCGCCGGCTGGCGCACCCGGGGACTCGGCGGGCCCGCTGCAGGTCGTGGTCGCCCCGGTGCGCTCCGTGCTCCAGCCCCAGGTGAAGGGCCTCGGCGACCTCGAGCCGGTCGAGCTGGTCGCCGGTCAGGAGGTCGAGCTCGACGACGTCGTCCGCCGGCTCGCCGAGGCGGCGTACACCCGGGTCGACCTGGTCGAGAAGCGTGGCGAGTTCGCGGTCCGCGGCGGGATCGTCGACGTCTTCCCGCCGACCGAGGAGCACCCGCTGCGGGTGGAGTTCTTCGGCGACGAGGTCGACGAGATCCGGCCGTTCGCGGTCGCCGACCAGCGCACCCTCGCCCTCGACGGAGAAGGGCGCCGAGCGGCTCTGGGCCCCGCCGTGCCGCGAGCTGCTGCTCACCGACGAGGTCCGCCGCCGCGCGGCCGAGCTCGGCGAGCGGCACCCGGAGCTGGCCGAGATCACCGACAAGCTCGCGCAGGGCATCGCGGTCGAGGGGATGGAGTCGCTGACGCCGGCGCTGGTCGACGAGATGGAGCTGCTCGTCGACCTGCTGCCCGACGAGCACCCACGTGCTGGTGCTCGACCCCGAGCGGGTGCGCACCCGGGCGCACGACCTGGTCGCCGACCAGCGAGGAGTTCCTCGGGGCGAGCTGGGCGGCTGCGGCGTCCGGTGGCGCAGGCGTCCGGTCGACCTCGGCGCGGCCTCGCTGCGCATCCTCGCCGACGTCCGCGCCGCCAGCGCTCGCGCAGGGCAAGGCGTGGTGGGGGCTGAGCCCGTTCGGCATCGCGGTCCCGGACGTCGAGCCGTCGAGACGCCGCTGCGGGACTCGCTCGGCGAGGTCGTGAGCGCCGGTGTCGACGTCGAGGCGGGCGCGGTCGAGTCCCGCGCGGTCGGCGCGACTCGCGGTCGAGCCGTACCGCGGCGACATCGAGGCCGCGGTCCGCGACATCGGCGACCACCTCGCCGAGGGCCGCCGGGTCGTCGTCGTCCAGCAGGGCCACGGGCCGGCCCAGCGCACCGTCGAGGTGCTCGCCGAGCACGACGTCGCCGCCCGGCTGATCGACGATCCTGGACCGCGACGCGCGCCGGCGCAGTCGTCGAGGTGACCCAGGGCTGCCTCGAGCACGGCCTGGTCCTCGCCGACCCGGGCTGGTCGTGCTCACCGGCGAGGACCTCTCCGGCCAGAGGCCTCCACCCGCGACATGCGCAAGATGCCGGCCCGGCGCAAGAAGCAGATCGACCCGCTCGAGCTCAAGCCCGGCGACTTCGTGGTCCACGAGCAGCACGGCGTCGGCCGCTTCCTGGAGATGCGCCAGCGCGAGGTCCAGGGCGCCGTCCGCGAGTACCTCGTGCTCGAGTACGGCGCCAGCAAGAAGGGTCAGCCGGCCGACCGGCTCTACGTCCCCGCCGACGCCCTCGACCAGGTGACCCGCTACGTCGGCGGCGAGCAGCCCAGCCTCGACCGCCTCGGCGGCGCCGACTGGGCCAAGCGCAAGGGCCGCGCCCGCAAGGCGGTGCGCCAGATCGCCGCCGAGCTGATCAAGCTGTACGCCGCCCGGCAGGCCACCCAGGGCCACGCCTTCGGCCCGGACACCCCGTGGCAGCGCGAGCTCGAGGACGCCTTCCCCTTCCACGAGACCCCCGACCAGCTGACCACCGTCGACGAGGTCAAGGCCGACATGCGGCGCACCGTCCCGATGGACCGGCTGGTCTGCGGCGACGTCGGCTACGGCAAGACCGAGATCGCCGTGCGGGCGGCGTTCAAGGCGGTCCAGGACGGCAAGCAGGTCGCCGTGCTGGTGCCCGACCACGCTGCTGGTGACCCAGCACTTCTCGACGTTCGCGGAGCGGATGAGCGCGTTCCCGGTGGTCGCTCAAGGCGCTGAGCCGGTTCCAGACCGACAAGGAGGCCCGCGAGGTCATCGCCGGGCTCGCCGACGGCTCGGTCGACATCGTGATCGGCACCCACCGGCTGCTCAACCCGGACATCCGGTTCAAGGACCTCGGCCTGATCGTGGTCGACGAGGAGCAGCGCTTCGGGGTCGAGCACAAGGAGCTGATGAAGCGGATGCGCACCAGCGTCGACGTGCTGTCGATGTCGGCGACGCCGATCCCGCGCACGCTCGAGATGGCGATCACCGGCATCCGCGAGATGTCCACGATCACCACGCCGCCGGAGGAGCGGCACCCGGTGCTCACCTACGTCGGGGCCTACGAGGACCGCCAGCTGGTCGCGGCGATCCGCCGCGAGCTGCTGCGCGAGGGCCAGGTCTTCTACATCCACAACCGGGTCGGCAGCGATCGAGAAGGCCGCGGCCCGGATCCAGGAGCTGGTGCCCGAGGCCCGGGTCGCGACCGCCCACGGCCAGATGGGCGAGCACCAGCTCGAGCAGGTGATGCTGGACTTCTGGGAGAAGCGCGTTCGACGTGCTGGTGTGCACCACGATCGTCGAGTCCGGGCTCGACGTGTCCAACGCCAACACGATGATCATCGAGCGGGCCGACACCCTCGGCCTCTCCCAGCTGCACCAGCTCCGTGGCCGGGTCGGCCGCAGCCGGGAGCGCGCCTACGCCTACTTCCTCTACCCGCCGGACAAGCCGCTCACCGAGACCGCGCACGAGCGGCTGGCGACGCTGGCCCAGCACTCCGACCTCGGCGGCGGCATGGCGATCGCGATGAAGGACCTGGAGATCCGCGGCGCCGGCAACCTGCTCGGCGGCGAGCAGTCCGGCCACATCGCCGACGTCGGTTTCGACCTCTACGTCCGGCTGGTCGGCGAGGCGGTCTCGGAGTTCCGGCAGGACGGTCCGGCGAGCCCGGACGACGAGCCTCGAGGAGATCCGGATCGAGCTCCCCGTCGACGCGCACCTCCCGCACGACTACGTGCCCAGCGAGCGGCTGCGGCTGGAGATGTACAAGCGACTTGCCGAGGTCCGCGAGGACGACGACGTCGACCTGCTGCGCGAGGAGATGCGCGACCGGTACGGCGAGCCGCCGGCCGCCGGTCGAGCGGCTGCTCGCAGTCGCCCGGTTCCGGGCCCGTTGCCGGCAGGCCCGGGTCGGCGAGGTCACCGTGCAGGGCAAGTACGTCCGGTTCGCCCCGGTCGAGCTGCCCGACTCGCGCGTCGTACGCCTCAACCGCGTCTACCCCGGCAGCCTGGTCAAGGCCGGGGTGCGTACGATGCTGGTGCCGCGTCCGCAGCCGGCGGCGTTCGGGGCCCCGCCGCTCCGCGACGACGAGCTGCTGGCGTGGGCGACGCGCGTGATCGACGACGTGATCGACCCTCAGCCGGAGAAGCAGCCCGGGCAGCAGCCCGAGAGACAGGAGAGCACGACGTGAAGGCCAACCGCCTGATCCTCCTCGCCGTGGCCGGCACGACGCTGCTGGCGCTCACCGGCTGCGCCCAGACCGGCAACGTGGCCGCGCGCGTGGGCGGCAGCACCGTGCCCACCTCCGACGTCGACTTCCTCACCCGGATGCAGTGCACGACCCTGGACAAGGCGGCCGAGGACCCCACCCAGGCCCAGCAGGGCGTCCAGCAGGTTGCCACGTCGCAGATCCGCACCGGCATGGTCAATCTCGCTGGTGCAGGCCGAGCTCAACCGTCAGCTCGCGAAGCGCGACGACCTGTCCTACGACCCGTCGACGCTGCGCAACGCGATGGTCGCAGTTCGAGTCGGTGGTCAAGATGGCCCCGCCGAAGGACCGAAACTCGCTTCCGCGACCTCATCGAGGACGTCTACCGCGGTCAGCTCGAGGTCTACGCAGCTCGCTCGAGCGGCAGCTCGCGGACCAGGGCGTCGCCAACCCGAGCCAGGACCAGGTCAACCAGGCGATCGGCAAGATCCAGGACGACTTCCGCAAGACCGTGAAGGTCGACGTCAACCCGCAGTACGGCGCCGACTCGTCCGGCGTCGCCGGGCTCGGTCGACCCGTCGCTCTCGGTGCCCGGTGTCCTCGTTCGCCAAGCAGTCCCGGTCCAACCAGCCGGACTCCACCTGGGTCGCCGGCCTCCCGCAGAACCAGAGGTGCGGCTGAGCCGGGAAGCGAGCCCGGCATGAGCGAGTCGGCCCTCCTCGAGCTCGTCGAGGTGATGGCGCGGCTCCGGCGTGAGTGCGCCTGGAAGGCAGGTCAGACCCACACCTCGCTCGCGCGCTACCTCCTCGAGGAGACCTACGAGACGCTCGAGGCGATCGAGGCCGGCGACGACGACCACCTGCGTGAGGAGCTCGGCGACCTGCTGCTGCAGATCCTGTTCCACGCGGTCATCGCCGAGGAGCAGGGGAGATTCGACATCGACGACGTCGCGGCCGACCTCGTGGTCAAGCTCCGCCGACGCAACCCGCACGTCTTCGCCCCGGGGTCCTCGGACGCCGCCGACCCGGTCGCCATCAACGAGCAGTGGGAGCGGATCAAGGCCGAGGAGAAGCAGCGCTCCGGCCTGATGGACGGTGTGCCCGAGGAGCTCCCGGCGCTGCTGCGTGCGGTCAAGGCGCTGGACCGGCTGGAGCGGGCGGGCGCCCCGGCGCAGGTGGACCCGTCGTCCGCGGACCTCGGTGACCGTCTGCTCGCGATCGCGGCCGAGGCTCGCGCGGCGGGCGTCGACCCGGAGCAGGCGCTGCGGGCCGCCGTACGCCGGCTGGCCGCAGGGTGAGGCGCGGACCCCGTAGGCTGCCTGGTCGTGGAGCACCTCTCGACCCGGACGGCCACCGAGGATGATCTCGAGGTCCTGCGTGCCATCTATCGCCGCTCGTCCCTGAGCAACCACGACGACCGCGCCAACCTGATCGCCCATCCCGAGGCACTGCACTGGGCCGGCGATGGCGTCGCCGAGCGCCGTACCCGGGTGGCTGTCGACCAGGACGGTCGGGTTCTGGGGTTCGTGACCGTCGTCGACATCGACGGCGGGCGGGAGCTGGAGGACCTGTTCGTCGACCCCACCGCGATGCGGCAGGGTGTCGCGACACTGCTGGTGCGGGACGCGGTCCTCGACGCCACTCGCTCCGGAGTGCCGTGGATCGAAGTGACCGGAAATCAGCACGCAGCGGAGTTCTACGCATCGGCGGGCTTCGTCCGCATCGGGGACGAGCAGACCCTCTTCGGTCCGGCACCCCGGCTTCGCCGAGACGTCGCGGCGAGCTGACGCGAGTCGTCCGCCGGCCCGGGTGCGTCACGGTCTCCCAGATCGCGGACGCATACCTTTCGGGGGCCGCGCCTACAGTGCCGGTCATGGCTATCGCACGCTTCCCTGTCGTCGTCCTCGACTGCCCCGACCCCGAGCGCCTGGCGGCGTTCTACGGCGCCCTGCTCGACTGGCCGGTCGTGCAGGACCAGCCGGACATGTGCTTCATCCGCGCCGACTATGGCGACGCCATCGGCTTCCAGAGGGTCGAGGGCTTCAACCCGCCGCAGTGGCCCGGCCAGGACGTCCCCCAGCAGATGCACCTCGACGTCGACGTCGACGACCTGGACACCGCCGAGGCGGCCGTCCTCGAGC
This sequence comes from uncultured Actinomycetota bacterium, assembly GCA_963731485.1. GTDB lineage: Bacteria > Actinomycetota > Actinomycetes > Propionibacteriales > Nocardioidaceae > Marmoricola. Next base: position 51,768 of record CAVSVQ010000004.1, on the reverse strand, counting down.
TCGGTGCGACCAAGCACGAGCACCAGCCCGGGACGACCTTCCGCGTCTTCCTCGACCCCGCCGGGCACCCGTTCTGCCTCTGCTCCTCCTGACCGGTTGCGGAGCGGCCAGTCAGGACCGGAAACCCGCGACGGACCTCGGGACGTCGCCAAAGGGGATGGCCTCCTCAACCGCCCGCGCGCAGTCGGACCTGGCCCATCCCGTCCGCGCACCGGCGTACCGTCGGATCCATGGACCACCGCTCTCGGGGCTGCCAGGGCATCGTGCCGCCGTACCTGCTCCAGCACCTCGTCGACTCCGGCGGTGACCTCGCCGGCCACGCCCGCCGCACCCTCGAGCACGACACGCTCCTGCGCAGCCGACCCGCGCGCCCGTCCGGCCCGGCCGTGGTGGCCAGCACGACGCTGCGGCGCACCATCCACGACGCCGGCCACGGCACCACGCTGCCGGGCGAGGTGGTGCGTGAGGAGGGCGACGACCCGACCGGCGACGAGGCGGTCAACGAGGCCTACGACGGGCTCGGCGACACCTGGCACCTCTACCGGGAGGTGTTCGCACGCAACTCGATCGACGGGCGCGGGCTGCCGCTCGTCGCGAGCGTCCACTACGACCGCAACTACGACAACGCGTTCTGGAACGGCGCCCAGATGGTGTTCGGCGACGGCGACGGCACCGTCTTCCTCGGCTTCACGCGCAGCATCGACGTGATCGGCCACGAGCTCACCCACGGGGTCACCGAGTCCACGGCCGGCCTGGCCTACCAGGGCCAGTCCGGCGCGCTCAACGAGAGCGTCTCGGACGTCTTCGGCTCGCTGGTCAAGCAGCACGCCCTCGGCCAGAGCGCCGACGAGGCCGACTGGCTGATCGGCGCCGACCTGCTCGCTCCCGGAGTCCAGGGCGTCGCCCTGCGCTCGATGAAGGCGCCCGGCACGGCGTACGACGACCCGCGGCTCGGCAAGGACCCGCAACCGGCCGACATGTCCGGCTACGTCGACACCACCGACGACAACGGCGGCGTGCACCTCAACTCCGGCATCCCCAACCGCGCCTTCTACCTGGTCGCCACCTCGATCGGTGGCAACGCCTGGGAGGCGCCCGGGCAGATCTGGTACGACGTGCTCACCGGGTGCGCCGATCCAGCCGGACTGCGACTTCGCGACCTTCGCCGGCCTCACCCACGACGCGGCGCTGGCGCGCTTCGGTGCCGGCTCGTCAGAGGCGAGTGCCGTGGAGGAGGCCTGGCGCACGGTGGGGGTCACGCCAACGCCCTCCTCGGGGGTCGACGAGCACCCAGGCGCCCCATCGCCCCCAGCCTCCGGTTCGCCTCGCCTCTCGGTCCGCCGCACGGGTGGCTTCGGGGGGCTCGTGCGCGAGCGCAGCCTGCACCTGGCGGACCTGCCCGACGACGACGCCTCCCGGTGGCGCGAGCTGCTGGCCGGCGACCGCCTGGCCCGGCTCGCCGACGCGCCGAGCCACCCCGACGCCTTCTGCTACGGAGTGCGGTGCGACGCGCCGCAGGTCGACCTCACCATCCCCGAGCCCGCCCTGGCGGCCGAGCTCCGCGAGCTGTTCGAGCGCACTCTCTCCTCCTGACGCCCCGACCTGGAAGAAGTGACGCCTCGACGACCGGGCGGTACCGGGGATGGCGCCGCTGCCCCGATAGGCTGAACCTCGCCCGTCCGAACCATGCTGTCCCGCATCGAGAACCCAGCCAGGAGCACCTGAATTGGCCGCCATCGAAGACGTCATCGCCCGCGAGATCCTCGACTCCCGCGGCAACCCCACGGTCGAGGTGGAGGTGATCCTCGAGGACGACAGCTTCGGCCGTGCCGCGGTCCCGTCCGGCGCCTCGACCGGGGCATTCGAGGCGGTCGAGCTGCGTGACGGCGGTGAACGCTACGGCGGCAAGGGCACGCTCGACGGCGGCCAAGGCGGTCGAGTCCGAGATCGCCCAGCGGATCGTCGGCCTCGACGCCAGCGACCAGCGCCTGGTCGACCAGGAGATGCTCGACCTCGACGGCACCCCCAACAAGGCGAACCTCGGCGCGAACGCGATCCTCGGCGCCTCGCTCGCGGTCGCCCGCGCGGCTGCGATGAGCGCCGGCCTCCCGCTCTACCGGTACGTCGGCGGCCCGAACGCCTACCTGCTGCCGGTGCCGATGATGAACATCCTCAACGGCGGCTCGCACGCCGACTCCAACGTGGACATCCAGGAGTTCATGATCGCGCCGATCGGCGCCCCGACCTTCCGCGAGGCGCTGCGCCACGGCGCCGAGGTCTACCACGCGCTCAAGGCGGTGCTGAAGAAGCAGGGCCTCGCGACCGGCCTCGGCGACGAAGGTGGTTTCGCGCCCAACCTCGACAGCAACCGCGCCGCCCTCGACCTGATCGCGACGGCGATCGAGAGCGCCGGGTTCAAGGTCGGCCGGGACGTCGCGCTCGCTCTTGACGTGGCCGCCAGCGAGTTCTACGTGCCTCCGAGGGGGGCGACGGGCCTACTCCTTCGAAGGCGGGCAGAAGTCGGCGGCCGAGATGACCGCGTACTACGCCGACCTGGTCGCGTCGTACCCGATCGTCAGCATCGAGGACCCGCTGAACGAAGAGGACTGGGACGGCTGGAAGACGATCACCGACGAGCTCGGCGACAAGGTCCAGATCGTCGGCGACGACCTCTTCGTCACCAACGTCGAGCGGCTCCAGCGCGGCATCGACGGTGGCCAGGCCAATGCGCTGCTGGTCAAGGTCAACCAGATCGGCTCGCTGACCGAGACCCTGGACTCGGTCGACCTGGCGCACCGCAACGGCTTCCGCTGCATGATGAGCCACCGTTCCGGCGAGACCGAGGACACCACCATCGCCGACCTCGCCGTCGCGACCAACTGCGGCCAGATCAAGACCGGTGCTCCGGCGCGCTCGGAGCGGGTGGCGAAGTACAACCAGCTGCTCCGCATCGAGGCCGAGCTCGGCGACGCGGCCCGTTACGCCGGCGCCGGGGCTTTCCCGAGGTACCAGGCTGCTGATGCCGCCGAGCCGCCGTCCACCGCAGCGCGGGGCACGCCCGCGCAACACCCGCCCCGGCCTCCGGGGCGGGGCGACCCGGACCCGGCAGGCGGCCGAGGCTCCGGCCGCACGCGCGCGGTTCACCAACCGGGCAGCGATCCTGCTGGTCGTCTTCGCCGTGCTGGTGATCTCCTATGCCTCGTCGATGCGGGCCTACCTGCAGCAACGCGACCAGATCAACCAGCTGAAGCAGCAGATCGCGACCTCCAAGGCGGGCATCGCCGAGTCCGAGCGTGAGAAGAAGCGCTGGAAGGACCCGGCGTACGTCGAGGCGCAGGCGCGCAAGCGCTTCGGCTGGGTGCTCCCGGGAGAGACCAGCTACCAGGTGCTCGACTCCAACGGCAACCCGCTGACCGGAGACGACGCGCTCACCGACCCGACCAGCATCGCGCAGGCCAAGCCGAAGGCGTGGTGGAGCAAGGCGTACGCGTCCCTCGAGGCGGCCGATCACCCGGAGAAGAAGATCACCCCGACGCCGGCCACCAAGATCACGCCCCAATGACAGCCACAGTGACCTCCGGGTGACGTCAATGAGCATCGACCCACGCGACGAGCGGGCGATCGCGGCGCAGCTGGGACGGCCGCCGCGCGCATCCACGGCGTGGGCCACCGGTGCCCGTGCGGCAACCCGGACGTCGTGGTCACCGAGCCGCGGCTGGAGGACGGCACGCCGTTCCCCACCACCTTCTACCTGACCTGCCCGCGCGCCGCGTCGCTGATCGGCACCCTCGAGGCGTCCGGCCTGATGCGCGAGATGTCCGACCGGCTCGCGGAGGACGACGGGCTCGCGGCGGCGTACACGCGGGCCCACGAGGCCTACCTGTCGGCGCGGGAGTCGATCGCCGCCGAGAGCGGACAGAGCGTGCCGGAGATCGCCGGGGTCTCCGCGGGCGGGATGCCGGCACGGGTGAAGTGCCTGCACGTCCTTGCGGCCCAGGCACTCGCCCAGGGCCACGGCGTCAACCCGCTCGGGGACGAGGTGCTCGACGCCCTCGGCGACTGGTGGTCGTCCGGACCGTGCGTCGAGCCGGACGCCGATGTGCCGGAGGCCGAGGAGTCGTGACTCGCGTCGCCGCCTTCGACTGCGGCACCAACTCGTTGCGGCTGCTCATCGCCGACCTCGACCCGGACTCGGGTGCAGCCTCCGAGCTGGTTCGCGAGATGCGGATCGTCCGGCTCGGGCAGGGGGTCGACCGCACCGGCCGGTTCGCCGAGGACGCGATGGCGCGCACCTTCGCCGCGCTGGACGAGTACGCCGGCCTGGTGGCCGACCATCGTCCCGAGCTGCTGCGCTTCTGTGCGACCTCGGCGGCACGCGACGCCGAGAACGCCGCGGACTTCCTGGCCGGCGTGCAGGAGCGTCTCGGCGTCGTAGCCCGAGGTGATCGAGGGTCACGAGGAGGCGCGGCTCTCGTTCGAGGGCGTCCTCCGCGGGCTCGCCGGGCCAGACCGCCGACAGGCGGCCGCCGACCCGGTCCTCGTGCTCGACATCGGCGGCGGGTCGACCGAGCTGATCCTGGGAACTGGCGCCACCGACCTCCTCACGGAGTCCCTCGACATCGGGTCGGTGCGGCTGACCGAGCGGCACCTGCACGACGACCCGCCCACCTCGACGCAGGTGGACGCGCTCCGCGCCGACGTCGGCGCCGCGCTCGACGGCTGCCGGGTCGACCCGGCAGCGGCCCGCACCGTGGTCGGGGTGGCCGGCACGGTGACCACCGTGGCCGCCGGTGTCCTCGGCCTGCCGGCGTACGACCGCAGCCGGATCCACCTGGCCCGCCTGGCGCGCGCCGACCTCCACGCCACGGTCCTCTCCCTGGTCGGCATGACCGTCGAGGAGCGCCGTGCGCTGGGCTACATGCACCCGGGGCGTGCCGATGTGATCGGGGCGGGTGCGTTGATCCTCGACGGGGTACTGGAGCGCACGACGGTCGAGGAGCTGATCGTGTCCGAGTCCGACATCCTGGACGGCATCGCCTGGTCGACGGTCGCGATCGGGGAAAGGAGCTGATCGAGATGGCCGAAACTGCGCGGGCCGACGTCCCGACCCCGCACGACTCCGGCAAGCCGGACGAGCTCGGCGACCTGAGCAAGCGGTCGTGGTTCTACGTCGTGCGCCGGACGATCGGCGAGTTCCGGAGCGACCAGTGCACCGACCTCGCGGCCGCATTGACCTATTACGCCGTGCTCGCGATATTCCCGGCCTCCTGGCCGTGGTGTCGATCCTCGGCCTGGTCGGGACCGACAACCAGAAGGTGCGCAGCACCATCCTCGACGTCGTCGATCCGCTGGTGGGCCCCTCGACGTTGAGCTCGATCGGAGACCTCATCGACCAGCTCAGCCGTTCCGACGCGGCGGGCTACACGCTGGCCCTCGGTCTGGCCGGTGCCCTCTGGTCGGCCTCCGGGTACGTCGGCGCGTTCAGCCGCGCGATGAACCGGGTGTACGGCGTGGAAGAGGGCCGGCCGTTCTGGAAGCTGCGTCCGCTGCTGCTGCTGGTCACCGTGGTCACCGTGGTGCTCTGCGCCGTCGGACTGGTCATCCTGGTCGCCAGTGGGCCGGTGGCGAGCAAGGTCGGCAGTGCCCTCGGCGTCGGAGACAGCGCGCTCCAGGTCTGGAGCATCGCCAAGTGGCCTGGGCTCGCGGTCGTCGTGATGCTGGCCGTGGCGCTGCTCTACTACCTGACTCCGAACGTGCGACAGCCCGGCTTCCGCTGGGTCTCGGCGGGCGCCTTCGTGGCGATCATCGTCTGGGTCGCCGCCTCGGTGGGCTTCGCGTACTACGTGGCGAACTTCGGCTCCTACAACCGCACCTACGGCTCTCTCGCCGCGGTCATCGTCGCGCTGTTGTGGCTGTGGCTGACCAACCTCGCCCTGCTGCTGGGGGCCGAGCTGGACTCCGAGCTGGAGCGCGGACGTGAGCTCCAGGCCGGGCTGCCCGCGGAGGAGTCCATCCAGCTCCCGCTCCGCGACGACCGCGGCATCCGCAAGGCTCGGCGCAAGCGGCGCGAGGCCGAGGCCGACGGCCGCGACCTGGCTGGTACCGGTCACCACGACGAGGCTTCGGTGTACGGCCCGATGCCGCAGCCGGTCCCTGATGAGGACTGAGCTGCCCCACCCCCTCACGGGGAAGGTGTTCCCGAGCCCGGTGCCACCCGGCACTGGGTGGCCCGACGACCCAGCGGCGCCGGACACCCCGGTCGCGCGGTCGGCGGCCGACGTACTCGCCCTCGCGGACACCGGCGATCTCGCCGAGCTGGACGCCCGGGTATCCGTGTGCCGGGCCTGTCCGCGCCTGGTCGCCTGGCGCGAGGAGGTGGCCGGGAAGAAGCGAGCCTCCTTCGCCGACCAGCCGTACTGGGGCCGCCCGATCGCCGGCTGGGGCTCGCCGACGCCCGCGATCCTGGTCGTCGGGCTCGCGCCGGCAGCGAACGGCGGGAACCGCACCGGCCGCGTCTTCACCGGCGACAGCTCCGGGGACTGGCTGTTCGCCTCCCTCCACCGGGTGGGGCTCGCGGCCCAGGCGTCCTCGGTGCACTCCGGCGACGGACAGGTGCTGATCGGGGGGCGGATGGTCGCGGCGGTGCGCTGCGCACCACCGCAGAACAAGCCCACGCCGGAGGAGCGGGACACCTGCGAGCCCTGGATCGCCCGCGAGCTGCAGCTGGTGGCGCCGTCGGTGACGGTGGTGGTCTGCCTGGGCTCGTTCGGCTGGTCCGCGGCGCTCAAGGCGCTGCGCGGAGCCGGCTACGCCGTCCCGCGACCGCTCCCGAAGTTCGGGCACGCGACCGAGGTCGCGCTCACCGGGGACCTCGGCTCGGTCACCGTGCTCGGCTGCTACCACCCCTCCCAGCAGAACACCTTCACCGGCCGGCTGACCACCGACATGCTCGACGCCGTCTTCTCGAGGGCCAAGGAGCTCGCCGAGCCTGCGTCCTGACCGTCCATCGGCCCCTGGGGCGTGCCGGTTGGCCCGGCAGGTGGTGTCTGCCGGGTGTGGGGTCAGCTGGTTCGTCGGGGTGGTGGGTCGACCTCGGCGGGGGTGAGGTCGGTGGTGCCGGTGTGGTCGCGGAGCCAGGTGTGGCCGTGGGGTCCGTGCCAGAGGAAGGTTCCGGGTTCGACCATGGTGTAGGTCCAGCCGGCGTGGGTCTTCATCCGGTGGTGCAACCGGCACAGGGGCGCGAGGTTGAGCGGGTTGGTCTGCCCCGGCGGACCACCCTCCTCGAGCGGGATGTAGGGGATCAGGTGGTCCAGGTCGCAGCCTCCGGCGGGTCGCTGGCACCAGGGGTGCACACAGGTGCGGTCGCGCAGGCGGACTTGTTCGGCCATCGCAGCGGGTGGGTCGTGGGCGTCGACGGCGGTGTAGGCGGCCAGGTCGAGCACCGGCTTCACGCTCACCCTCGTGGTGTCGGGTCGGCGGCACCACTCGGCGATCTGGCCGGTGGTGAGCAGCTGCCCGCCGGCCCAGCCCCCGGCCCCGCTCACCTGCACCGGGATGTCCGGGTCACCGGAGGTCAGGGCGTCGTGGGAGAGGTGCACGTAGAGCACCACCTCCCGCCCACGCGACCGCCCACGAGACCGTCCAGCGATCCCGCGCCCGCTCTGGGACCCGAACCGGCCGGGGTCGGGGTTGGCCGTGATCTGCCCGCCGCCGCTCCCACCACCGCTCCCACCGGCTTCGGTGTCGAAGCCGAGGGCGAGTTGGCGCCGGGCCAGGTCGCCGGCGGCGACCGAGCGCCGCACGTCCAGGGGGTCTTCGGAGCCGAGGGTGGCGAGTTGGGCGGCTCCGGCGCGCAGGGCGTCGTCGAGGTCGAGGGCATCGGCGAGGTCGAGCTCGGCATCGACACGTGCGGTGCCGGCGAAGGAGATCTGGTCGAGGTCGATGTCGAAGTGCCGCCCGTCCGCAGCGGCCTGGCGGCGTTCGGCGGCCAGCTCCGGCATGAACCGGGCGATCGCGGCATCGACCAGCCGCTGGGTCTGGGCCGGACCAGTCTTGTGGGCGTAGCGGGCCAGCTGGGCATCGACGTGCTCGGCGGCCTCGGGGGAGAGGCACAGGGTCTCCTCGGCGATCCGGCGGGCCCGCCACGCCGGCAACGTCCCGGACCGGACGCGGGCCCAGATCCGCGGGAGTCGGCAGGCCAGCTCGAGGGCTTCGGCGACCAGCCGCCGCCCCGAGCCGGCGGAGAGGCCCAGGGCGGTGGCGAGCTCGGCGACCGCGAACTGCGCGACCAACGGGCAACCCTGCCCGGCGATCGGGATCCCGGTGTCGCGGCCGTGCTCGACCAGCCACGTCGCCGCATCCTCGGAATCGGTCACCTGATGGGCCAGCGCCCACTGCACTGCGGCCGCCAGCACCCGGGCCTCGGCAGCATTGGCCTCGGCCCGGGCCCGACGGGCGGCCGCAAGAATGCCTGCCGCGTCGAGTGTCTGGGTGCCCGAGTCCATGCACCTGAATCTAGGTGCGCCCACCGACACTTTCGGCCCCAGATCCCCTTGTCCGTCAGGGAATTCTCGAACTTTCTCGAGAAACTTTCGCGACCCGGATCGACCACCCGGCAGCCACCCGACCACCCGACCCAGCCACCCGCCCAACCCCGTCGTCGCCGCCAAGGAACCACCTCGGCACAGACCGGAACCCGACCACCCGACCCCGCCACCCGCCGGACCTCGTCGGTCGCTGCCGAAGAACGATCCCGGCACAGACCGCGCCCGGCCGCGCGACCCAGGCCGCCGCAGCTCGTCGTCGCCGCCGAGCAACGACCCCGGCACAGACCGCGCCCGACCGGCCGACCGAGGCACCCGGCCCACCCCGGTCGTCGCTGCCGAAGAACGACCCCGGTACAGACCGCAGCCGACCGCGCGACCCAGGCCGCGCCCAGCTCGTCGTCGCCGCCGAAGAACCACCCCGGCACAGACGGCAGCCGACGAGCGCGACCCAGCCCGCGTCGTCGCTGCCAAGAACCACCCCGGCAGACACCGCACCCGACAGCGAAACCCCGCCCAGCTCGTCGTCGCCACCACGAACGACCCCGGCACAGACCCGAGCCGACCACGCACCCGGGATGAAACACTCGTCCCATGCCGCTGCTCGCCATCACCGTCCTCGGGCACGACCGCCCGGGCATCATCGCGGAGACGACCGGGGCGCTGGCCGGCCTCGGGCTGAACATCGAGGACTCGACGATGACGCTGCTGCGCGGCCACTTCGCGATGATGCTCATCACCGCCGGTGACGCGGAGCCCGCGAGTGTCGAGGAAGCGCTGGCCGACCTCACCGCCGACGGATCGCTCTCGGTGTCGGTGCGGCAGGTGCCGACTGAGTCGGGTGCGGCGACGGGTGCGTCGTACCTGCTGAGCGTCCACGGAGGCGACCGCTCGGGGATCGTCTCGAGTCTGGCGGCCGAGGTCGCGCGGGTCGGCGGCAACATCACGGACCTGACCACCCGGCTCGCCGGCGAGCTCTACGTGCTGAGTGCGGAAGTCGATCTGCCGACCGCGGTCGATCCGGACGCTCTCGCCGCGTCGCTGCGCGAGGTCGCCGCCGGCCTCGGCGTCGAGGTGTCCCTGCTCCCGCTGGAGAGCGACGACCTGTGACGGTCCGGCCGTGAGCGAGCCTGTCGAGGGTCGGGTGCTCGAGGTGGTCCGCGCCCCCGATCCGGTGCTGTCGCGCCCGGGGGTGGTGGTGGATCCGAGTGCGCCCGACGTGGTGCAGCTCGCCGCCGACCTCGTCGCCACCATGCGAGTCTCGCCCGGCTGTGTGGGCCTGGCCGCGCCGCAGGTCGGGGTGAGCGCGAAGGTCTTCTGCGTCGACGTCTCCGAGCACCCGAAGACGCGGACCAGTCACGGCACGTTCGTGCTCTGCAACGCCGAGGTCGTCGACTCCTCCCGCAACGAGAAGGCGCGTGAGGGCTGCATGAGCGTCCCGGACTTCACCGGCGACGTGAAGCGCGCGACCCGGATCGTCGTACGCGGCCAGGAGCCGGGCACCGGCACCGAGGTCACCATCGAGACCGACGCCTTCGAGGCGCGTGCGCTCCAGCACGAGATCGACCACTGCGACGGCCTGCTGTTCCTCGACCGCGCCGCCGGCGCGCACGCGATCCACGCCCGCAAGACCTACCTTTGATCCCGACGTACGACGCCCCGGTATCCCAATCGGCAGAGGAAGCGGTCTTAAAAACCGCACAGTGTGGGTTCGACCCCCACCCGGGGCACCCGACGCTGGCACTCGTTCGGCTATCACTGCCAGCCGGGGCGCGATAGCGTCCGAGCGCAGCGCAACCACGAGGACGGGACCATGAGCACATCGCCGCGTGTCGACCTCCTCAACGCCCTCTGTGCGCTGCTGTCCGAGCACGACGCGGCCCTGATCCGGAGCATGCCCGTCGACGACCTGATGACCTATGTCGAGGCGTACGCCGCCGCACGCAGGAGCGGCGTCGAGATACCCGGTGACCTCCGCCGCGCGTACCTCGCCAACCTCGTCGACGACATCGAGGCCGACTTCCGCACCGACCGACACAGCACGATCGCCTGAGCCAGCCGCTTCCCGGGCACCCGCCGCCTCGCAGGTGCCGTTCGTGGGACGGTCCCTTGCGTCCAGGTGCCCGGACGGTGTCTGATTTGCGCAGACCCTCCGACTCGCGAACCCCTCCCTCGATGGGCTCGGAAAGGGAAAAGTTGCGCATGAGCGATCTCGTGGAGCCTGCCCACCCGAAAGCTGCACTGTCTCGTCGCCGGTTCATCGGCTTCGTCGTCGGGGGCGCCACGCTCGCCGTCGCGGCCGACCTCGGACTGGGCAAACCGGCGTACGGAGCGGTGCCCTCACTGCCCCAGGTGCCCGAGTTCTACGACCTCGGCGACCTGCAGACCCAAGCCGCGTTGCCGACGTCCACGACTGATCACGATCGTCATGAACGAGGACGGCACCGCGTCCTTCGAGCTGCCCCGGATGGAGGTCGGTCAGGGCATCACCACCTCGACGGCCATGATCATCGCCGAGGAGCTCGACCTGCCGGTGGAGGACGTGCACGTCACGCTTGCGCCGGCGCGGCCGGAGCTGGTCTGGAACCAGCTGACCGGCGGCTCCAACACGACCGAGTCGACCTACACGCCGGTGCGGGTCGCCGCGGCGGTCGCACGCAAGGCGCTGCTGGCAGCCGCGGCTCTCGAGCTCGGGTACGCCGTCGAGCTTCCTGACCACGCGCCTGGGCAAGGTGCTCGGCACCTGACGGCTCGTCGATCTCCTACGGCGAGCTCGCGACCAAGGCCGCCAGCCCCACGACCCGGGCGGTGTCGGTGGACCTGACCCCGGCCAAGGAGTTCCGGGTGATCGGGACGCCGCAGAGCCGGGTCGACGCGCTCGACGCGGTCACCGGCCGCAAGCAGTTCACCATCGACCTCGACGTGCCCGACGCACTGCCGACGATGGTGTGCCGTCCGCCCACGCTCAACGGTTCGCCGAAGGCCGTCCTGCAACAAGGCGACGCGTGCTCGCGATGCCCGGGGTCACCGACGTCGCGATGGTCGACACCGGTGTCGCCGTGCGCGCTGCGACGTTCGGCCAGTGCATCGACGCGGTGCGCGCGCTCGAGGTCGAGTGGAACCCGGGACCGATCGAGGGGGAGTCCGACGAGACGATCCTGGCTCGGCTCCGCAAGGCCGAGATCCCGCTGCTCGTGCCCAAGGTGCCGCTGCTGACCCGGACCGTCGACGCCGACTTCACGTTCATGTTCCGCAGCAGCGCCGCCCTGGAGCCGAACTGCGCGATCGCCGACGTGCGGCCCGACAGGGCCACGGTGTGGTCCGGCCTGAAGTCGCCGATCGTGGCGCAGGGCGAGATCGCCAAGGCCGTGGGCCTGTCGGCCAAGGACGTCACCGTCAACGTGGTGACCGGCGGCGGCTCGTTCGGCCACAAGCTGTTCAGCGACGGTGCGATCGAGGCTGCCAAGGTCTCCAAGGCGATGGGCAAGCCGGTCAGGCTGATGTGGCACCGCGCCGACGAGCCGCGCCAGGGCCGGGTGCACCCGATGGCCACCTCGCGGATCCGGGCGACGTACCTGGCCGGTCAGGTGCTCACCTTCGAGCAGCGGCACACCAGTGTCGCCACCGACTTCGGCCACGGGCTCGGCGAGATGATCACCCACAACCTCGACAAGCTGCCGACCGGGCTGGGCAACCTCGGCTTCGCCGAGACGATCTTCACGCTGACCCAGGAGCTGCCCTACAACTTCGGCGTCGTCACCCAGCTGCTCAACGAGACCGACCAGCGCTTCAACACCGGCAGCATGCGCAACATCTACTCACCGGACGTGGCCTGCGCCAACGAGCTGGTCGTCGACATGCTCGCCGCGAAGCTGGGCAAGGACCCGCTCGCGTTCCGGCTCGCGTTCCTGAAGAACGCGCGGGTCAAGGCGGTGCTGAAGAAGGTCGCCGAGGCCGGCAACTGGGGTCGCGCGATGCCGGCCGGCACGGCGCAGGGCATCGCGATCCACTCCGAGTACAAGGGCGCGTCGGCGGTGCTGGTCGAGATCGACTGCCGTCCCGAGACGGTGAACCGGAAGATCTACCACGCGCGTCACCGGCCCCCGGGTCACCAAGGTCGTGATCGCCATCGACGTGGGCCTGCCGATCAACCCGCGCGGTCTGGAGGCGCAGATGATGGGCGGCGTCATCGGACGCGATCGCGCTCGCGCTGACCAGCAGCCTGCACCTGCGGACGGGCCACTTCCTCGAGGCGAGCTGGGACAACTACTTCTACACGCGGCAGTGGAACGCTCCCCTGGAGTTCCAGTGCATCGTGATGCCGCCGACCACGGGCGAGCCCGGAGGCGCCGGCGAGGCCGGCGTCGCGGCGACCGTGGCCGCGGTCGCCTGCGCCTACGCGCGCGCGACCGGCACGGTCCCGACGAAGTTCCCGATCAACCACGACCAACCGCTCGCCTTCGAGCCCAAGTCGTTCGTCCCACCCAGTCCCGGCATCGCCGACCGACGGCCGCGACCACACCTACTGAGGAGCATCGATGAGTCTGCACACCTTCGTCCTCAACGGACGGTCGGTCAGTGTCGAGGCCGACGACGACGTCCGCGTGCTCTGGGTGCTGCGTGACCTCCTCGGGGTCCACGGGCCGAAGTACGGCTGCGGCATCAACGTCTGCAAGGCGTGCACGTCGCACCTCAACGGCAAGGCGTTCAACCCCTGCTCGGTGCAGGTCAGCGACATCGGCCCGGACGACGAGATCACCACGATCGAGGGCCTGCCCGACACGGTCGGCGCCGAGCTGCACCCGATGCAGGAGGCCTGGCTGGAGTACGACGTCGCCCAGTGCGGCTACTGCCAGCCCGGCCAGATCATGGCTGCGGTCGCCAAGGTCCGGCAGGCCCGGGCGGCAGGACACGAGATCGGCGACGCGGACCTCGACGAGATCCGCAACATCTGTCGCTGTGGCACCTACAACCGGATCCGCGAGGCGATCAAGGCCGGCGCGGAGCGGATGTGAGCGGGCGCGGCCATGCGTGAGGTGCTCGACGGGCTGCGCGCCTGGCGCGCCGAGGGCCGGCGGTTCGCGCTCGCCACGGTCATCCGCACGTGGAGCTCGTCCCCGCGTCCCGCCGGTGCGGTGATGGCGGTCGACGAGGCCGGGGAGGTGCTCGGCAGCGTCTCGGGCGGATGCGTGGAGGGTGCCGTGCACGAGGCGGCGCTCCGCGTGCTCGGTTCGGGCGTGCCCGAGGTCTGCCGCTTCGGCGTCAGCGCCGAGGACGCGTTCGCCGTCGGGCTGACCTGCGGCGGCGAGCTCGAGGTGTACGTCGAGCCGGTCGAGCGGTCGACCGCGGACGCGCTCGACCGGCTGCTGCAGGCACTGCATCGCGGTGAGCCGGCCGTCCTCGCCACCGTGCTCGGTGTCGACCGGGCGACCCACCTGCTGCTGGACGTCACCGGCGCCTGTCACGGCGACCTGACCGGCGACGTCGCCGACGAGATCGCGGGTCTGATGTCGCTGCCGGTCGCGGGCAGCGACCGCGCCGAGCTGGTCGCGCGCGAGCGGGACGGGCTCGTCCTGGTGCAGTCGTTCGCGCCGCCTCCGCGGATGATCGTGTTCGGGGCGGTCGACTTCGCCGACGCGGTGGCGCGGATGGGCCGGTTCCTCGGCTACCGGGTGACCGTGTGCGACGCCCGCGCGGTGTTCGCCACCCCGGCACGCTTCCCCGAGGCCGACGAAGTCGTGGTCGACTGGCCACACCGGTACCTCGCCGGGCAGCAGGTGGATCCGTCGACGGTCCTGTGCGTACTGACCCACGACCCCAAGTTCGACATCCCGCTCCTCGAGGTCGCGTTGCAGACCGAGGCCGGCTTCATCGGTGTGCTCGGCAGCCGACGTACCCACGCCGACCGGGTGGCCCGGCTCCGGGAGCGCGGCGTGGACGAGCCCGCCCTGGCTCGGTTGCGCGCACCGGTCGGCCTGGACCTCGGCGCGCGGACGCCGGCCGAGACCGCGGTGTCGATCGCTGCCGAGATCGTCGCCGTGCGAGAGGGCCGCAGCGGGGCGCCGCTGCGCGACCTGGACGCCCCGATCCACGACGCAGAGGTCGGGTCCTTGGTCTGCGGCCTGACGTGACGGGGCGGGCGGCGGGCCTGGTGCTGGCCGCCGGCGCGGGCACCCGCTTCGGGCAGCCCAAGGCGACGGTGGTCGACCCCGACGGGTCGAGCTGGCTGCGCCGCGCGGTCGCGTCGCTGACCGGAGCCGGTTGCGACCCGGTGGTGGCCGTCCTCGGTTCCGGCGCCGAGGAAGCCGCGCGCCTGCTCGAGGGGCTCGCCGGTGTCCAGTGCGTCGTCGCCGAGGCCTGGGCGGCCGGTCTCGGGGAGTCCCTCCGTGCCGGCCTGGCCGCGCTCGGTGACCACATGGACAGCGGCGTGGAGGTCCTGGCGATCACCCTGGTCGACCTGCCCGACGTCGGTGCCGAGGTCACCGCGCGGCTGCTCGGCGCAGGCACCGGACCCGACACCCTGCTCCGCGCGGCGTACGACGGTCGGCCGGGCCATCCGGTGCTCGTGGGCCGGCGGCACTGGCCGGCGCTGGCGGCGACGCTCGGCGGGGACAGCGGTGCCGGGGCGTACCTCGCCGCGCACGATGCCACCCTGCTCGAGTGCGGCGACCTCGCCACCGGGCGGGACGTGGACCTGCGTCCGGGGACGACCTGACGGGTCCGAAGGGCCACCGAGTTCGGGACCTACGCGGGTGGTGCCGGGACCGTCGACCTGTTGGGATGCAAGCGTGAAGTTCATTGACGTCCTCCGCAGCCTGCCCGCCGACCCGCGCATCGTGGTGAGTGGCAACCACGCCGTGCCGTTCCACACGCTCCGCCTCGTCGACGCCGAGCTGGAGCGCTACCGGCTCTGGGTCCTGAACGCTCCTCCGGGACTGCCCGACCGCGAGGGCGTCACCTACGAGACCCCGTTCGTGGGCGTCGGGATGCGCAAGAGCCCCCGGCTCAGCTACGTGCCGTGCCGGCTGTCGCTGGTCCCGCACCTGTTCAGCACGACGATGCCGCCCGACCTGGTCATCCTGCACACCACCCGCCCGCGCGGCGGCCGGGTGTCCCTGGGCGTGGAGGTCAACGTGCTCCCGGCCGCGGTCGAGGCCGCCCGTGCCCGCGGTGCCAAGGTGATCGCGCAGATCAACGACCGGATGCCCTGGACCTTCGCCGACGCGGAGATCGAGGTCGAGCTGATCGACCTCTTCATGGATGCCGACGAGGAGCTGCCGACGGCCCCGGCGCCGGAGATCGACGATGTCTCCGCGGCCATCGGCGCGCTGGTGTCGGCCCGGGTGGGCGACGGCGCCACGCTGCAGGCCGGCATCGGTGCCGTCCCGGACGCCACCCTCTGCGGGCTCTCGGAACGACGCCGGCTCAAGGTCTGGACCGAGATGTTCTCCGACAGCGTGCACGTGCTCGAGCGCGCCGGTGCGCTGGACCAGGACACCCCGATCCACGCGTCGTTCCTGTTCGGTTCCGCCGAGCTGCTGGAGTGGGTCGACCGGAACCCGCGGATCCGGATGATCCGCACCGAGACCTCCAACGACCCGGCGCTGATCTCCCGCAACCCGGCGATGGTCTCGGTCAACACCGCGCTCCAGGTCGATCTCTTCGGCCAGGCGAACGCGTCCGCGGGGCAACCGGATCTACTCCGGCTTCGGGGGTCAGACCGACTTCATCGTCGGTGCGATGCACAGCCCGGGCGGCCAGGCCCTGATCGCGCTGCGCTCCTGGCACCCGCGCGCCGACGTCTCGACGATCGTCCCGCTGATCGAGCACCCGGTGACGTCGTTCCAGATGACCGCGGTCGTGACCGAGCAGGGCGTCGCGGACGTGTTCGGCCTCGACCAGCGCCACCAGGCCGCGAACATCATCGAGCGGGCCGCGCACCCGGACGTGCGCGACTACCTCCGGCAGGAGGCCGCGAAGCTCGGCCTGGCCGACCCGGTGCCGCTGCCGGTGCCCTGAGCCTCGGCGATCCCGCAGGAATCCTGCGGCGGCGGGGACCGCTGCCGTGACATCCTGCGGACGTGTACGTGCCGCACTTCCACCAGATGCCGGAGAGCGACGTACCGGCGTTCCTCGACGCCGTCGGCACGGCGGAGCTGGTCACCCAGGGCGCGGACGGCTACCCGGTCGCGACGCTGATGCCGTTCGTGCGCGACGGCGACCGCTTGCTGCTGCACATGGCCCGGGCCAACCAGCACTGGACGGCGATCGGCGAGCGGACACCGGCCCTGGCGATCGTCGCCGGTCCGCAGGCCTACGTCTCGCCGTCCTGGTACGCGAGCAAGCGCGAGCACGGCCGGGTGGTGCCGACCTGGAACTACAGCGCCGTGCACCTGACCGGCACCGTCACCGTGCACCACGACGCGGCGTGGCTGCGCGACGTGGTCACCAGGCTCACCTCGCTCCACGAGGGTGGCCGGCCCGAACCGTGGGCGGTGACCGATGCACCGGCGGCGTACGTCGACAAGCAGCTGCGCGCGATCGTCGGCGTCGAGCTGCGGGTCGAGCGGGTCGAGGCCAAGGCCAAGCTCAGCCAGAACCGCAGCGCCGAGGACCGCGCGGGCGTGGTCGCCGGGCTGGCGGCCGACGGCGGGCACGCCCCGCGGTCGCCGACGCGATGCGCGCGCTCGAGACCTAGCCCGTGGTCACAGGTCGGCGTGCTCCTCGAGCGTCGACTTCAGCTCGTCCTTGCTCATCCCGGACGTGCCGGAGATGTCGGCGTTCGCGGCCTGCTGCTCCATCTGGTCCCTGGTGAGGTCGTCGGGCATGTCGCCGAGGTGCTCGGCACGGCTCTGCAGGAACGCCTGGCCGAGCGCGTCGAGCCGGGCCGGCTCCATCCGCTCGCGCATTCCGGGAAGCACGGTGGCCTCCTCCTCCCCGACGTGGTGCTTCACGGCGTCGACCAGCTCCTGCAGCTTCGTCGGGAAGTCGGGGGAGTCGTAGTCGGTGTCGGCGACGGCGGCCGCGAGCTGGTCGGCCTCGAGGTGCTCCTCCTGGCTGTGCTCGACGTCCTCACTCCCGCCGGCCTCGATCGCGGCCGGGTAGACCGCCGACTCCTCGGCCCGGCTGTGCGCAGTCAGCAGCGTGATCATCACCGGCACCAGCGTCGGCCTCTTGTCCGGCTGGGTCATCAGCTCGTCGAAGATCCGCTCCAGCTCGCGGTGGTCGTTCATGATCAGGTCGACGACGTTCGAGTCCACGGGTCCTCCTCGTGCGGGGTCTGGCCGCACCCGTGGTACCCGATGGCCGGGATTTCACGAGCCCGGTGCCACCGCCGCCTCTACCCGGTCGCGCGGACCTGCGACGAAGACGTACTCGACGTTGCGCAGGCGTGCCACCTGTCCGACCTTCTCGCCGGACGGGGTTGAAGATCCCGATCTGCGCGCCGACGTACCGCTTGGAGTCGATGGCGAGCATCCTGGACGTGCTCGTGCCCGGCGTCGCGGAGCATCGCGGTCATCCGGTCCGGCGGGACCCACGACTCGTCGTTGTAGGACACCACGACGACCTCGGCGCGCGCCCGCCGGATCAAGTCGGCCAGGGCCGCGGGCATGTCGCGCTTGTCGTTGAAGACGCTCCGGGTCGAGTCGTCGCGGCAGTCGACGCGCTTGCGGGCGACGCCGTACGCGGCCGGCTCGTCCCAGCGGACGAGGGTCTCCCAGATGTGGTAGTTGGTGAAGTAGCGGTGCTGGTTGTACGGCGGGTCGAGGTAGATCAGGTCGACCGGGTCGAGGCGGTCGACGGTCTCCATCGCATCGCCCGCACGGTGGCGCCCGGACCCGGCAGCAGCTCGGGACGGCGCAGGTCGAGGTCCTGGTGCGACCGCGGCGCCCACTCCTTGAGGTAGGCCATCTGCAGGCCCGTGGTCGAGTCGACCCGGTCGGCGGCGAGCATCAGGCTGGTCAGCAGGATCGGGAAGAGCGGCGAGCCCCGGTGGTCGGCGTCGAGCGCGTTGCGGATCGCGTCGACGCGGGCGCCGTTCTTGGGCTGGAAGAATCGGGACTCCTCGCAGAACGTCCGGGTGAAGTAGCCCGGCTTGCCGGGCAGCGCGGCGAGCCGCTTCAGCTCGTTGTCGAGCTCCTGCACGTCGACGGTCGCGGCGTCGGTGGCGATGTAGCAGTCGCTCAGCACCTGGCTGTAGGTCGCGAGGTCGGTCGCGGTCACCTCGATCCCGCGGCGCTTGAGCTCCTGCGCGACCCGGGTGGTCCCGGTGAACAGGTCCACCGCCGTGCGCGCCTCGACCCGCTCGGCGATGTCGCCGAGCAGCGGCACCAGCGTCCGCTTCGAGCCGAGGTACTTGATCACGGACCGACCGTACGCCGCGCGGGCGCGGGATCCGGGGAGGTTCGGCGATACCTTCGCCGCTGCCGTCCGAGACCTTCGTCGGCTGCGCTGCCCAGCCGGCATCACTAGCGTCGAGACGTGTCCAGACGACTCGCGCCGGTCTTCCTCGTGCTGCTGCTGGCGCCGGTCACCGCCGAGTACCTGATCGGGTACGACGACACGATCGGCAACCCCGCGGCCCTGATCTTCGGGGTCGTGTTCTTCGCCCCGCTCTACGGAGCGCCGGCGGTCCTGATCCGGGACGTCGCTCGCCGCCTGGGCCGGGGCTGGCCGACGATCCTGCTGCTGGCCACGGCCTTCGGGCTCATCGAAGCAGGACTCGTCGACCAGAGCCTGTTCGCCCCGGACTACCGGGAGATCCCCTACTGGTCGTCGATGCGCGAGCCGACGTTCCTGCCGTGGCTCGGCACCAGCGCCTACATGGCGCTGACGTTCGTCGCCGGACACGTCTTCGGCAGCATCGCGGCTCCGGTCGCGCTGGCGGAGTCCTGGTGGCCGGAACGCCGGGAGGAGCCCTGGCTCCGGGTGCGCGGCCTGATCGTGATGGTCATGCTGTGGATCGCGGGGTCGGCGTTCATCCTCGTCGACCAGCTCGACCACGAGGACTTCCACATCTCGCTGGGCCAGGGCCTGGGCACGGCGGTGGTCGTCCTCGGGCTGGTCGCGATCGCCGTGCGACTTCCCGGTACCCGGGGCCGCGTCGCCGGGGCAGCGCCGTCGCCGTGGCTGGTCCGGTGTCCACGTCGTGGCCGCCGTGACCGGCGACCTGCTGTCGATCGGCGTGCCCGCGTTCTGGACCGAGCCGCTCGGCCACGTGCCGCTGGCCGCCAAGCTGGCGACCAACACGGTGCTGCTCGCCCTGGTGCTCGCGGTCGCCCTGGTCGGGCTCCGACGTGCCCGTCGCCCGGCGAGCGAGTCGGCTATCCCCGGTCCTCCGGGCCGTTCGGCATGAACTGGGCGGCGATGTGCGGCCAGGCGTTGTCGATGAGGGTGACCAGGTCGATCCGCATCGCCTTGCGCACATGCGGCTTGTCCAGCTCGCGCTCGACGAACCGCACGATGAACCGGCGCAGCTCGCCGTCCAGCCCGGTCAGCTTCTGCAGCACGGCCGCGCGCCGGTTGTCCGACTCGACGTTGATCGACACCTGGTCCGGCAGCGGGGGAGCGATGTGCCACAGGATCGTCAGCGGCTCGACGAGCTCCATGGTCAGGCGCAGCGGCAGCAGCACCTCGGCGTCGAAGCGCATCACGTCGACCCCGAGGTCGAGGTGGAAGGTCACGTTGACCGGCAGGTTGACCTCGTAGCCGACCACGTCGGTCAGTGCCTCGCCGTAGGCCTGGCCGAAGGTCCCGGTGGCGGTCACCTTGGCGACCTTGCGGCCGGGGCCGGCGCCGATCGGACCCAATCGGAAGTCCTCGCCGAGCACCCGGTTGATCGACTCCATCACCCGGTCGCGGTGCAGGACGAGCTCCATGAACCGCATCCCGAACTCGTCGTACCCGATCGGCTGCGGGCCAGGCACCACGGGAGCGGCCGGGTCGACGAGGAGGTCGTCGTCGAGGTCGTCGGGTTCGGTGCGGGCCGCGTCGGTCACCCGACGATCATGCGACATCGATGCCCCTGGTCGAGCACCCGGGGTAACCCGGGGCACGAGAACTCGTTTCAGAAAGCATGAGGAAGCTCACGGCCGTCCTGCTCGCCAGCCTGGTCGGCCTGACCCTCGCCGGCACCAGCACCGCGACGGCGACCGCCGAGCCCGACGCCATCCCGCGGCTGCACCGCGAGGGCCGTTTCCTCGTCGACCAGGACGGCCGGATCGTGGTCGTGCACGGCGTCAACCTGGTCTGGAAGCGCCCGCCCTACGCGCCCCCGGACACGCCCGCCGGCTTCACCGCCGCGGACGCGGACTGGCTGCAGACCTACGGCTTCAACGGTGCGCGGGTCGGAGTGCTGTGGGCCGGCGTCACGCCGGACCAGCCAGGTGTCGCCGATCCGTCGTACTTCCAGAAGGTCGACCGGGTGGTCGGGCTGCTCGCCGACCGTGGGATCTGGACGCAGCTCGACCAGCACCAGGACATGTGGCACGAGACGTACGGCGGGGAGGGCGTACCGGACTGGGCGGCGAAGCGGCCGTTCCCGTACTCGCTGCTCCCGTACGTGCCGGTGCCGTTCCCGGAGGGCTACTGGACGCCCGAGGTCGCCACCGTCTTCGACCAATTCTACGCCAACAAGGGCGGCCTCCAGGACAGCTGGGCGACCTTCTGGAAGCTCGTCGCCCAGCACTACCAGGACCAGCCCTACTCCATGGGCTACGACCTGATGAACGAGCCGTCCGCCGGCCTCGAGTGGCCCACGTGCATGCTCCTCGGCTGCCCGCAGACCTACGGCCTCGAGCTCCAGCCGATGATGACCAAGGGCCTCGCCGCCGTCCGCCAGGTCGACCCGCACAACATCGTCTGGTGGGAGCCGCAGCAGCTCGCGAGTGGCGTGCAGACCCCGACGTACTTCACCGCGCCGGCCGGAGGAGAGCAGAACCTCGGCTTCTCCTGGCACAACTACTGCACCTGGGTGTTCCTGCAGAGCGCCGGCGTGCCCCTGGTGAACAGCAACGCCTGCCGCAGCTTCACCGACAACCGGGAGAAGAACGCGCTCCAGCAGTCGGAGAAGATGCAGGCGGTGCCACTGATGTCGGAGTGGGGTGCCACCGACGACGTGAACGCGATCGGCATCGACGCCGACGTCGCCGACGAGCACCAGATGGGCTGGATGTACTGGGCCTACAAGCACTGGGACGACCCCACCACCGCGGACTCCGCGCAGGGGCTGTTCGCCGACGACGCCGACCTGTCCACGGTGAAGGCCGACAAGCTCCGCCAGCTCGTGCGCACCTACCCGCAGGCAACCGCGGGCACCGACCTGGCCTACGACTACGACCGGGCGACCGGCCACTTCACGATGAGCTACACGGCGGACCCCACGATCCACGCGCCGACGCGGATCTTCGTCAGCCCCCTGACTGCGCCGCACGGCTTCGACGTGACGGTCAGCGACGGGGCGGTGAGCGTGCACGGCTCGTACGTCGACATCACGACGCACACCGCCGACGAGATCCAGGTCACCATCACACCGCGGCCCTGAGCCTGCCGCCGGGAACACCGGTACCGCCTTGGCTCGTTCCGCATGGGACGGCCAGATACGATCGAGTCACCTCGGCCTCAAGGAGAGACCATGCAGAGCAACAACCCCGTCTTCGCCCGTTCGGCGGGATTCAACGGACGCGGCGGCGTCGCGTACGCCGACTTCGACTCCACCACCCCGATGACCCACACCCAGGTCGGCACCGGCCGGATGACCATCGACACGGTCGTCCAGAAGACCGCGATCACCCTCGGTGTCGATCGTGCTCGCGGCGGCCGCCACCTGGGTGCTCACCGGCGACGTCATCTCGAAGGACGCGTTCGGCAACGACCAGCTCGACTCCGACAAGGCCCGGCTGCTCTACACCCTGAGCATCGTCGGTGCGCTCGGCGGCTTCGTGCTCAGCCTGGTCAACTCGTTCAAGCGGGTGATCAGCCCGGCGCTGGTGATCGCCTACGCCGTGCTCGAGGGCGTCTTCGTCGGCGCGATGAGCAAGATGTTCCAGCTGTTCTACGGCGGCGTGGTCGTCGGGGCCGTCCTCGGCACGGTCGCCGCGGTCGCGGGCACGCTCGCGGCGTACCGGTACTTCAACATCCAGGTCGGCGACAAGTTCCGCAAGTGGGTCGTGGGCACGATGTTCGGCTTCGTCGCGGTGGCCATGCTCGACTTCGTCCTCGGGCTCTTCGGCAGCGCCTCGGGTTCAACGGCTTGCACGACTGGGCCTGGTCTCAGCGTCATCGGCCTGGGCATCGGTGTGCTGATGCTGATCCTCGACTTCGACTTCATCGAGCGCGGCATCGCCGCCGGCCTGCCGGAGCGCGAGTCGTGGCGGGCCGCCTTCGGTCTCGACCGTGACGATCGTGTGGATCTACATCGAGCTGCTGCGGATCCTCGCGATCTCTGCGCAAGCAACTGAGCCCGACCCCGATCAGCTGCCAGCGCCCGATTCGGACGAGACCTCCTCCGGGTCGGGCGCTTCGGCGTCCACAGGGGCCGGCCGCCGGCGCCGCATCAGCGTGACCCAGCGACCAGCCGAGCCGCGCGTGCGCGCCGTCGACCTCGGTCGCGTCGAGCTCGGTGCCCGGGTGCTTGGTCGCCTGGACGGCGGCCCGGCCGATCGGCAGCACGCCCTCGCCGCGCCGCGCCTCCGGGCAGCTCCTCGTCGGTCCGGGCCGAGGCCGAGCGCTGCGAGGGTGGAGGGGACCAGCACGCCGGCCAGCGCGGCGTACCCGGCGGCGGAGGGGTGGAAGCGGTCCGGACCGAAGAGCAGCGCGGGGGAGGCGTCGAACTCCGGGCCGAGGATCGAGCCGAGCGACACCGCCCGGCCGCCCGCCTCGACGACCGCGATCGCCTGCGCCGCGGCGAGCCGGCGCGACCAGGTGCGGGCGATCTGGCGCAACGGCTGCGGGATCGGGCGCACGGTCCCGAGGTCCGGGCAGGTGCCGACGACCACGGCGACGTCGGCTCGTGGAGCCGGCGGACGGCCTCGCTCAGGTAGCGGACGGACTCCGAGGGCAGCGTCTGGTTGGTGACGTCGTTGGCGCCGATCAGGATCACCGCGACGTCGGGCTCGGTGGGGATCGCGGCATCGACCTGGCTCGCGAGCTGGATGGACTTGGCGCCGGAGACGCAGAACTCCCGCAGGTGCACGCGGCGGTCCGCGCCCGCGGCGACACCTGAGCCGAGCACGGCGCCCGGGGTCTCCTCGACCTTGTCGACGCCGTAGCCGGCGGCGCTGGAGTCACCGAGCAGCGCGATCTTGATCGCCGGGCCCGGGCGCCCGCGGCCGTACCACCCGGTGGCGTCGGGCACCGGCGCGTCGATCCGGCCGATCGCCTTGCGGGCGACCTTGGCCTCGAGCCCGCAGCAGCCCGTAAGAGAGCGCGCCGAGCACCGAGACGCCGCCGCCGCCGAACGCGGCGGCGGAGGCCAGCTTCCGCGCAGCAGCTGCTTTCCCCACGCGGTCATCCTACGGACCGTCCGCGTCCGATCCCGCGGGAGGACGCGGCGCTCGTTCCTCACGGACGGTCGCTCGGCTGCTCCGAGCAGGTGCACGCGCGCCCAGACGATCGGATGGTCGGTGAGCCGGGCCCTTCGGGTGGCCAGTCGCGGGCGTACCGGGTGAACCGGGCCGGGCCGGCCGCGAAGATCCAGTCGATGCCGATCTTCGTGCGGCGGCGCAGCACGGTAGGACGGGACGCTGTCCGGGGTGATCGTCAGCTTGCCCGCAGGTCATCGGGCAGAACGCGGCCCGGCGGTCGTTGAAGTCACCGGTCAGGAACACCGGACGGCCGGTGGCGCGCAGCTCGATGATCTTCGCCCGCTCGATCGCGATGGCCTGCGCCGGTTGGCCGTCTGGTCGCCGTACCCGACCCCGAGGCCGGGTTGTGCACGTTGATGAAGTACGCCGTCCCGGCCGGTCGCCGGTTGCGCAGCAGGACCACGACCGGCATCTTGCGCGGAGGGTTCCAGCCGTTGAAGTACGGCACGTCGATCATCTCGCCGCTGACGAACTCCATCGTGGAGTTGCGCCAGATGATGGAGTTCTCGGTGAGGCCGTACCCGGAGGTGGTCGGCCAGGGTCGCGTCGTCCGGGTAGCTCCCGTGCCGCCGGAGGCGGCGAGGAAGCTCTCGCGCTGCGGACTCTGGAACTCCTGCAGCCCGGCCACGTCGACGTGGTAGCGGTCGCGGAGCATGGCGACCTGCTGGGTGTCCGGACGTCGTAGGTCGCGTAGCGCTGCCCTTCTTGGTGTGGCTCGCCCCGAGGGTGTTGAAGCTGCGCCACGACATCCCCCAGTTGCCGTACAGCGAGGTCGTCGGCACCGGCTTGCCGACGCGCTTGGCCAGCCAGCGGGAGGGGTTCTTGCTCTTGTTCTTGTTGTTGTTGATCGCGAAGTACAGCGAGCATCGTCGGGCGGCACCGAGGTCGCCGACGCGGCCGATCAGCTGACCCGCCTGGACGAGCTGGCCGGTCGTGACCGTCGCCGATCGCATGTAGCCGTAGAAGGTCGTGAGCCGACCGGGGCTGGTCACGACCCTGACGAGGTTCGGACCGCTCTTGCGCGACGACGACACCAGGGCGTAGCCGGGTGTCGCGGCGAGCACCTTGCTGCCGCAGCGGGCCTTGATCTCGGTCCCGGGGTGCTTGCCCGAGGTCTTGAGGTCACGGGCCTTGCGCGCCTTGGCCGGGAAGAAGACGTTCGGGCGCCACCGAGTCGCGGTCCTCCGGCGCCTTCATCGCGTGGGCGGGGCGCGACCGCGATCAGCGGTACTGGCCACCATGGCGGCGGCGACGACTCCGAGCGATAGGCTGCGCCGAGGCGCTTCGATGATCTTGGGCACGGCAGGAAGTATGCCCGAATTTCGAAGAAATTTGGGGCTCGTGTGAAAAAAAGTGCCTCAAGGGGCGTGTCGGTGCTTGCAAATCACATCGATGTAATACTCATCCGCGGCTTCTGCCCCGCGTCGACGGATATGTTGCCTGCCATGGACTACGCGAGACTCCGTCCTCGACCTGATCGGCAACACCCCGCTGGTCAAGCTCGGCCGGACCCTCGACCGCCCTGCTGAGGCTGCCACCAGCGGCCCCCTGGTGCTCGCGAAGGTCGAGTACTTCAACCCCGGTGGCTCCGTGAAGGACCGGATCGCAGCGCGGATGATCGACGCCGCCGAGGCGTCCGGTGCGCTGCAGCCGGGCGGCACCATCGTCGAGCCCACGTCGGGCAACACCGGCGTCGGCCTCGCCCTCGTCGCCCAGCAGCGCGGCTACCGGTGTGTGTTCGTCTGCCCCGACAAGGTCAGCGAGGACAAGCGCAACGTCTTGAAGGCGTACGGCGCCGAGGTGGTCGTCTGCCCGACCGCGGTCGCGCCGGAGCACCCGGACAGCTACTACAGCGTCTCGGACAAGCTGTCCTCGCAACCCGGCGCCTGGAAGCCCGACCAGTACTCCAACCCGAACAACCCGCGATCGCACTACGAGGACACCGGGCCGGAGATCTGGCGGCAGACCGATGGCCGGATCACCCACTTCGTGTGCGGCATGGGCACCGGCGGCACGATCAGCGGTGTCGGCCGGTTCCTCAAGGAGCGAGTGCCGAACTCCGAGATCCAGGTCGATCATCGGCGCCGACCCGGCCGGCTCCGTGTACTCCGGCGGCACCGGCAGGCCGTACCTGGTCGAGGGTGTCGGCGAGGACTTCTGGCCCGACACCTACGACAAGGCCGTCGCCGACCGGGTCATCGAGGTCTCCGACGCCGACTCGTTCGCGATGACCAGGCGGTTGGCGCGCGAGGAGGGCCTGCTCGTCGGCGGGTCCTCGGGCATGGCCGCTTTCGCCGCGGCTCAGGTCGCCCGCGAGCTCGAAGGGCAGCCCGGCGCGGCCGACGCCGTGATCGTCGTGCTGCTGCCCGGACTCCGGTCGCGGCTACCTCACCAAGGTCTTCAACGACGAATGGCTGGCCCGCTACGGATTCCTCCAGGCGAAGGACGAGCAGACCGTCGGAGAGGTGCTGCGTGCCAAGACCGGAGCGCTGCCCGACCTCGTGCACACCCACCCGACCGAGACCGTCGCCGAGGCGATCGGCATCCTCCGCGAGTACGGCGTCTCGCAGATGCCGGTGGTCCGGGCCGAGCCGCCGATCATGGCAGCCGAGGTCGCCGGGTCGGTCTCGGAGCGCGCGCTGCTCGACGCGTTGTTCGCCGGCGACGCCCGGCTCGCCGACCAGGTGGAGAGCCACATGAGCCCGCCGCTGCCGACCATCGGCGCGACCGAAGGCGTCCAGGAGGCGATCGCCGCGCTCGAGTCGGCCGACGCTCTCTTGGTCCAGGAGGACGGTCGCCCGGTCGGCGTGCTCACCCGTGCAGACCTGCTGACCTTCATTGCCGCCTTCCGTTAGTGCGCTTTGTCCGGATGGCTTAGAGTGTGTGCACCGGTCGCGCAGTCCGTACCCCACATGGATGCGACCGGGATCCGTTCGGGTGCAGCGCGGGCCTTCGGGCTTTGCGCACGACGGATCAGGTGGCGGGGTGATCCTGGGAGGGGTACCCCGCCACCGCCCGGACTGTCCCGGCACGCCGGGACCGGCAGAGCAGGAAGCCATGGCGTACCTCACGATTGCCGGCCACGGGTCGGCGGAGATCGTGGTCAGCCGGTCCCGCTTTCTGTGCACCCTCGAGCGCGTCGATGACGAGATCTCCGCGCGCAGCGTGATCGAGCAGGAGCGCCGGGAGCACTACGACGCCCGCCATCACTGCTCGGCGTTCGTGCTCGGCCCGGACCGCGCGATCGAGCGGTCCAACGACGACGGCGAGCCGCCGGGCACCGGGGGCGGGCCGATGCTGGAGGTGCTGCGCGGCCGGGAGCTCTCCGACGTGGTCGCCGTGGTGACCCGCTGGTTCGGTGGCACTCTCCTCGGCACCGGCGGGCTGAGCCGGGCGTACGCCGACGCCGTGCGTGCGGCGCTGGAGGTGACGCCGCTGGTGCAACGCGTGGAGCAGGAGCTCTGCGAGGTCACCGTCGACCTGGCGGCGGCGGGCCGGCTCGAGCACGAGCTGCGCTCGCGCGGCACCAAGGTGACCAACATCGACTACACCGACGTCGCGACGCTGTCGCTGGCGGTGCCCGCGATCGCGGTGCCGATCGCCGAGGAGATCGTCGCCGAGCTCACCGAGGGGGAGGCCGAGCTCTTCCACCGGGGACGCCGGTGGGTGGACGCGCCCGTCGCCGGCGCCTGACCGGCCGCCTGACCGGACCGGGGAGCACCTCGGCGTCGACGTCGAGCGGCTCGCGCCGAGACCTCGGCAGACGGTCCGCTATCGCGCGCTGATCGTGCGCGGCAGTCCGATCCCGGTGAGCTTGTCGGGGTTGCGGATCAGGTAGATCTCGGTGATCCGGCCGTCGACGGCGTACAGGGTGCCGATCGAGTCCAGCTCGTCGTCGGCGTAGAGGAGCACCGCGATGTTGCCGTTGGCCACCACCCACTTCACGTCGGTGACGGGGGTCTTCCTGGTCACGCCCACGAGCCAGCGCGCCACCTTGTCGGGCCCGTGCAGCGGCCGGAGCGCGGCCTGCTTCTTGCCGCCACCGTCGCTGAGGAGGACGACGTCCGGAGCGAGCAGGTCCATCAGCGGCTGGAGGTCGCCGCCGGCCACGGCGGCGAAGAACCGGCCGGTGATCTCCTCGATCTCCGCGGGTCGCTCGAACCGTGGACGCCGCGCCTGCACGTGGTTGCGGGCGCGGGCGACGAGCTGGCGCACGGCCGCGGGAGTGCGGTCGGTCGCGTCGGCGATCTCGTCGTAGTCGAAGCCGAACACCTCGCGCAGCACGAACGCGGCCCGCTCGAGCGGTGACAGTGTCTCGAGCACGAGCAGCATCGCGAACGACACCGACTCGGCCAGCTCGACGTCCTCGAGCACGTCCGGTGTGGTCACCAGCGGCTCGGGCAGCCACGGTCCGACGTAGGTCTCGCGCTGGCGCTGCAGCGTGCGCAGTCGGTTCAGTGACTGCCGGGTGACGATCCGGACGAGGTACGCGCGCGGGTCGCGCACCACGTCCTGGTCCGTGTCCTCCTGCCGGGCGGCCCAACGCAGCCAGGACTCCTGGAGCACATCCTCGGCGTCGGCGGTGCTGCCGAGCATCTCGTAGGCCACGGTGAACAGCAGCCCGCGATGGGTGACGAAGGGGTCCTCGCCGGAGCCGGGGCGCGGATCGTCAGCCACCGGCCGGCCTCAGCTCACACTGGTCCTTGAAGCCCTGGCTGGTCAGGCCGAGTGCGCTGTTCATCCGGGAGCGCTCGTTCTCCACGGCTACGAACGCCGTGAGCTCGAGGAACGCCTCGTCGCCCAGGTCCCGCCGCAGCGCTTCGGTCATCTCGTCGGTGACCTCGGGCGGCGTCGCCGTCATCGCCTCGGCGTACCCGAGGACCCGGCGCTCACGCGGCGTGAACACGTCGGACTCGCGCCAGGTCGGCACGTGCGCGAGCTTGCTGGTGTCGAGGCCGGCGCTGTGGGCTGCGTAGTAGCCGAAGTCCATGCACCAGCTGCAGCCGATCACCGACGCAGTGGCGAGCTGGGACAGCGTCTGCAGGTCGGGATCGAGGCGGTCCCACCCGGCGACCTTCTTCTCGAACCCGAACAGCGCCTTGAGCACCTTGCGGTTGTGCATGAGTGCCAGCGCGTTGTCGAGCACCTCGCCGAAGTGGCGCCGGCAGTACCACGCGATCAGCCGGTCGAACGGCGTGCGCGGCTCGACCAGTGGCACCCGCACGGCGCTCCGGCGCTCCTCGGTGGTGGCGTACGTCGTCGTACTCATCTCGGTCTCCTCCTCACGGGGTGGCCCCGAGCCTGGTTTTCCGCTGGGGCCCGGTCGTGCATGGAGACACCGGGAAGAGGAGATCTGTGACATCGCGCTTCCGACCTACCCGGACGACGCCAGGATCCGCCAGGCGTAGGTGCCCGTGGTGTCGCGCTGGCCGACCAGGAGTGCGTCGAGCCGCCCGCGGAAGGGGAAGTCGTCGGCCGGGCCGCCGCACCGGACGAGCTGGCTGACGTGCTGCCGGGGCATCGTGACGGTGATGCTGCCTGAGCCCGAGCAGGCGATCTGGAAGAGAGCGCGGCCGTTGACCTTCTGGGACACCTCGCGGCCCTTGTCGTCGGCTCGGTCGTGGCCGGACGCGACCGGCTCGGCGGAATAGCCCTCGTGCGGTGCCTTCGCGAGCAGTGCGAGCGCGACGTCGGCCTCGCGCGTCAGCACCTCCTGGTCGGGGACGACCGGATCGTTCTGGGTTCCGGCAGTGCAGCCGGTGCTGGCGACCAGGACCGTCAGGCCGAGGGCCACGGCGCCGACGGATCTCATCCGCGTCCTCCGGAGGGTGTGCGACCACGTCCGTGCACGATACTGCTCCCGGACAGAAGGGTGGACAGCGTGGCACAGCGCGGGAGCAGGTCGGCAGCGGTCTGGGCGCTGCGCGGATTCCACCTCCGCGTGGTCTTCGCCGTCACGGTGGTCACCTCGACGATCGTGGTGGCCTCCTCGCTCGCGCTCTGGCTGGTCGAGCGCAACCACGAGGGCTCGAACATCCGCAGCTTCGGAGACTCGCTGTGGTGGGCGATGGAGACGATCACCACGGTCGGCTACGGCGACCACCATCCGGCGACGGTGGCGGGCCGCGTGGTCGCGGGCGCACTGATGGTCATCGGCCTCGCCCTGGTCGGCGTCATCACCGCGACCGTGGTCACCTGGTTCTTCTCCGAGCTCGACGTGCTGCGTGAGGTGCGGGAGATCGAGGCCGAGGAGGAGAAGGCCGAAGCCGTCCTGGCGGACATCCTCGCCCAGCTGACGCGGCTCAACGAGCGTCTGGACCGACTCGAGTCGACGGGCTCGTCGCGTCCCGAGAGCTGAGGCGAGCGCGCAGCCCACTGCCGCCACCTGCGCGGGCCGACGTCCACGGTGGCGGGCAAACCGATTGCTGTGCGCGTCGGCGCGCTGGGAACATCGCTCGCATGAACACCGCCTTCCTGGTGACGGCCCTGGTGATCGTGGCGACGCCCGGCACGGGCGCCCTGTTCACGATCGCGGCCGGGCTGGCGCGCGGCACACGGGCGGCGCTCCTCGCCGCCTTCGCCTGCACCCTCGGCACGGTGCCGCACCTCGTCGCGGCGATCACCGGACTGGCTGCGCTGCTGCATGCCAGTGGCGTGGCCTTCCAGACGGTCAAGTACCTCGGCGTCGCCTACCTGCTGTGGATGGCGTGGGCGACGTGGCGCGACACCGGCGCGCTGCGGGTCGAGGACGCGCCGCAGCCGGGCTCGCGACGCGCGGTGATCGTCTCCGGCGTGACCGTGAACCTCCTCAACCCCAAGCTCACGATCTTCTTCTTCGCCTTCCTGCCCCAGTTCGTCTCCGACTCGGGCCGGTCCGCCACCGTGCAGATGCTCGTGCTCAGCACGGTGTTCATGGCGATGACGATGGTGGTGTTCGCGGCGTACGGCGCCACCGCGGCGCTGCTGCGCGACCGGGTCCTGTCCCGGCCACGGCTGGTCGCCCGGATCCGGAAGGCCTTCGCCGCCTCGTTCGCCGTGCTCGGCGCTCGCCTGGCGGTCGAGTCGCGGTGACGTCAGCGCGATCCGGGCTCGTGCAGCGTCGCCGGCGGCGCCGGACCTGGCGAGGCCTGCTCCTCGACGCTCACGACTGAACGTCCGGGAGCGGTTTGAACGGACGGACCTCCTGCGGCCAGCCGCACGCCTCGGCGACCTTGCCGGCCCACACCCGAGCGACATCCTCGTCAGGAACGTCCACGATCGTGAGGCCGCCGAGGTACTCCTTGGTCTCGACGAAGGGCCCGTCGGTGAAGGTCAGCGTGCCGCTGGTCGCGTCCGCGCTGAAGGCCAGGTCGACGTCCTCCTCCAGCCCGCCGGCGTACACGAGCACGCCGGCCGCTTCCATCTCGTTGACGACCGCCATGGCGAGCGGCCCGCGGCTGCGGAACCACTCCTCGGTGTGGTCGCCGACCCACTGCTGGTTGAAGTAGATGAGGTACTCCGGCATGTCTGCTCCTTCGCGGGGGGCACCTGCGGCCACCCTCTACCCACTCCACGAACGAGGAAAGCCCGATCCGACATCCTTCGGAAAGTCTCGGGCGCCCAGTAGCAGGTCGATGGGTTCAGGCGTCCGGGGCGGGTGCGCACGTCCGGCGCCGCAGGGCGCGGCGACGGACAAGAGCGGCGCTGAGGGCAACAGCAGCAACGGTGGCAGCGAAGGCCAGTCCGGCGACGGCGAGTGTGAAGGCCGTCGCGGCCACACCCGCGACCCCGAGGAGCCCGACCAGGGGCGCAGCGCAGCAGACCGCACAGGCAGCGGCGGCTGCGCCGGCGAGATGTCGGTCCTCGGGGGTGAACTTCATGAGGTGCTCGTCTCGTCGCGGGTGGTGATCTGGATGAACGGGATCGGGCAGCCATCGGCACCTGCGCAGGCGACGAGGTCGTCGCACCCGGCGTCGCGCGCGGCGAGCAGGCTGTCCCGGATGACGTGGAGGTCGGCGATCTTGCGCTCGACCTCCACGAGCTTGGCGTCGGTCTTGGCCTGCAGTCCGCCGCCGTGTCGGTGCTGGCCGGCCTCGAGGAGCTCGGCGACCTCGTCGATGGTGAAGCCGAGCGCCTGGGCGGCCTTGATGACCCGCAAGGTGGTCACGGTTTCCTCCGGGTAGAGGCGGTGGCCGCCGAGCGTTCGGTCAGGCTCGGCGATGATGCCGCGCCGTTCGTAGTATCGAAGGGTCTCCACGTTGATGCCGACCAGGTCGGCGACCTGCCCGGAGCGCAGGGCGGTCACTGGCGGGCCCCGTCGATGAGGCGCTCTGCCCGGCCGGCGAGGGCGTCGAGCACGGCGGCGTGGGCGGGATCTGCAGAGATCGTCAGCGAGACCTCGCCCGCGGCGACGGTCAGCGCGAAGGTGAAGAACGAGCAGCAGGCTGTCTCTTTCACGGCAAGCGCGGCGGCACGGTCCGCCGCCTCCGGACGCAGGCCGATCACGACGCGGTCGGCGTCCGACGAGGCAATGCCCAGACCGCCATCGAGGAACAAGTCGTCGAACTCGGCGACGCGAAGTGGCCGCTCGGCCGTCGGCAGGGTGCAGGCGGAGGGGACCCAGTCGTCGAGCACGTTCAGGTTCATGCGCCGACGGTAAACCCGTACCTGGGTACGGAATGCAAGTCCCGCTGCGACATGAATCG
Source organism: uncultured Actinomycetota bacterium (assembly GCA_963731485.1). Taxonomy (GTDB): domain Bacteria; phylum Actinomycetota; class Actinomycetes; order Propionibacteriales; family Nocardioidaceae; genus Marmoricola. The sequence continues at coordinate 18,957 of CAVSVQ010000004.1, read as the reverse complement.
CAGCGGGACGAAGGCCGGCTCAGCCTCGCGGGACCTTGATCCCGGTCGCCGAGTGGCAGCGGTACCCGAAGGGGTTCTTGATCAGGTACTGCTGGTGGTGGTCCTCGGCGTAGTAGTACTCCGGGGCGGGCTTGATCTCGGTGGTGATCTCGCCGTAGCCACGCTTGGTCAGCTCCGGCTGGTAGCGCTCGGTGATCTCCTCGGCAACCTGCGCCTGCTCCGGGGAGCTGGTGTAGATCGCCGAGCGGTACTGGGTGCCGATGTCATTGCCCTGGCGCATGCCCTGGGTCGGGTCGTGCACCTCGTAGAAGGCGGCGACCAGGTCGGCGTAGGAGACCTTCGCCGGGTCGTAGACGACCCGGACCGCCTCGGTGTGGCCGGTGCGGCCCGAGCAGACCTCTTCGTACGTCGGGTTGGGGGAGGTGCCGCCTGCGTACCCGACGGAGGTCGACCAGACGCCGGGGACCTGCCAGAAGACCTCCTCGGCGCCCCAGAAGCAGCCGAGCCCGAACAGCGCGACCTCGTAGCCCTCGGGCACCTCGTCAGTGACCAGCGGCGCGTCCAGGACGCGGTGCCGCTCGGCGAGCCCGAACGGGCGCTCGGGCCGGCCGGGCAGGGCGTTCTCGGCGTCGACGACCTGGGTCTTGAACTTGTTGAACAGCATCTTCGCTCCTCAGCTGCCGGTCTCAGTGCCGGCACCTGTCTCAACAGTGCCTCACGTGCGCGTGTTCCCCCAGTGTCGGGGCTTACCGAGCGGTGACGTCGGTGTCGCCGCCTAGGGTCGCGGCATGCGTACGACAGCCACGTTCACCGTCGCGTCCTTCGAGCCCTCCGACCTGCCGCCGCCCGACGTCACGACCGGCACGCCGGTGGGCGTGGCGCGCATGGTCAAGCAGTTCAGTGGTGGCCTCACCGGCCGTGCAGAGACGTTGTTCACCTCGGCGTTCGACCAGGCCCGCGGCGTCGGCACCTACCTGGCGATGGAGTCGTTCGAGGGCAGCCTCGACGGTCGCGCCGGCAGCCTCAACCTGGCGCACTCGGCGACGACCGACGGCAACCCCGACCGGCTCCACGAGCTGGTCGTGATCGTGCCGGGCAGCGGCACCGGCGCGCTGGCGGGCGTCAGCGGCACCGGTGCGATCCGGATCGACGAGGACGGCACGCACCACCTCGACCTCGACTACGACGGCTGAGCGTCTCGGTCAGCCGTGGTGGGTGGTGCAGTAGGAGTCCCGCTGCGGTGAGGACGGCGCACGGAAGATCGGGACCAGCTCGATCATCTCGGCCTGCGTGGCGGCGTAGTCGGCGATCTCCTTCTCGACCAGCTTGTGCAGCGCGGGGTTGTTACGGGTGGCGGCGAGCGCCTCGGCGTGCCGCCAGACCATCTCCCGCCACCCGCGCATGATCGTGCTGACCGCCAGCTCGTCGAGCGGGCCGACGTTGACGTCGTCGAAGCGCGGGTCGAAGCGGGCGGCTTCCTCGTCGAAGACCGGGTGGTAGAGCTGGTCGAGCCGGTCGTTGTAGGCGTTGTGGTCCGGCTTGTGGGAGGAGCCGTCGGCCGCGGTCAGCCCGACCTTCTCCAGCACGTAGGGGAAGTCGTTGTTGATGTGCGCATTCATGCCGAGCATGAAGTCGCCGAGCCCGGACATCGTCTTGTCGTCGCTGGCCTGCAGTGCGATCCGCCAGGCCGGCGGCACCCCGGCCCGGTCGCCGACGTTCCAGGCATCGAGCGTGTCGAAGTACTTGTGCGCGAACACGGCGTCGATCTGGGTCAGCCAGGACCGGTCGTGGAAGTACCCGTGGTCGGCGGCGTCCTTCACGTTCTGGGTGACCCGGAGGTAGGCGAGCCCGAAGATCGCGTCGTGGTCGCACGCGGCCGCCTCGGGCGCCAGCCGGTCCTGCATCTCGGCGATCACGTCGACGATGCACTGCGGGTCGCCGTCCGCGCAGATCGGGCCGGTGTAGGGGCGGTACGGCGTCGGCCAGGCCGCGAGCAGCGCGACCAGCGGGTCCTCGATGCTCGGGCTGAGCAGCTGGGCCAGCGGGCCGTCCGCGCCGCCCGGCGCGACGTCGGCCCGGGCCGGTGTGGCGAGGGTGAGGACCAGGGTGGCGGCGAGGGCAGCAGCAGCCCCCCTCGCGATCGAGTGCGGGTGCATGTGAGGTCCAACGACCCGGAATCTCCCGGGCTATCCGGTACCAAAGTGATACCATCTCCGCATGGCGATGACGCTGCGGATCGACGAGGAGCTCGAGCAGGCGCTGAGTGAGCTCAGTGCCTCTGAAGGACTGTCCCGGCAGGAGATCGTCAAGCGCGCGGTGCTCGAGAAGCACCAGCGTTCGCACCGTCGCGCCCGGCTCGACACGATCGTGACCGAGCTTCTCGTCGAGTACGACGACGCGCTCCGCCGCCTGGGCTCGGTGTGACGGAGTACCTCGACGTAGAGGAGCTGCTCCACCTGGTCGATCGTCTTGGTGCCGGGCCGGTGCGCGACGTCGGTCTGCTCGACGCGGCTGCGGCCCGCGCGCGGGCGTCTGCGTTCGGCGAGGACGCCTATCCGACGCTCGAGCTCAAGGCCGCGGCGCTCATGCACTCGCTCGCCAAGAACCACCCTCTCGTCGACGGCAACAAGCCGCTTGCCCTCCTGGCGACTGGTGCGTTCCTGCGGTTGAACGGCCATCCGTTCGCGGTGTCCCAGGACGAAGCCTTCGACCTCGTCATGGCGGTCGCCGAGGGGTCGATCGACGTACCGGAGATCGCCGCGAGGATCACGCAGCAACCTGAGTAGGCTCGCCAGCGTGACCCAGGAGCACAGGAGCAAGGCCGGGTTCGAGACGCGTGCGATCCACGCGGGCTACGAGCCCGACGAGGCGACCGGGGCGGTGATCCCGCCGATCTACGCGACCAGCACCTACAAGCAGGACGGCGTCGGCGGCCTGCGCGGCGGCTATGAGTACAGCCGGTCCGGCAACCCGACCCGCACCGCGCTCGAGGGCAACCTCGCGGCGCTGGAGCAGGGGGAGCGCGGGTTCGCGTTCGCGTCCGGACTCGCCGCCGAGGACACCCTGCTGCGTGCGCTGACGAAGCCCGGCGACCACCTGGTCATCCCCGATGACGCGTACGGCGGCACCTTCCGGCTGATCGACAAGGTCGCCCGCCCGTGGGGGCTCGAGCACAGCCCGGCCGCGGTCTCCGACCTCGACGCGGTGGCGTCGGCGATCAGGCCCGGGCAGACGACGCTGGTCTGGGTCGAGACGCCGACCAACCCGCTGCTCAACATCGGCGACATCGAGGCCCTCGCGGGCGATCGCTCACGACGCGGGCGCGCTGCTGGTCGTCGACAACACGTTCGCGTCGCCGTACCTGCAGCAGCCGCTGACCCTCGGGGCGGACGTCGTGGTGCACTCGACCACGAAGTACTGCGGTGGTCACTCCGACGTCGTCGGCGGCGCGCTGGTCGTGCGCGACCTCGAGGTCGCCGACCGGATCGGCTTCCACCAGAACGCCATGGGTGCGGTCGCCGGGCCGTTCGACGCCTGGCTGGTGCTGCGCGGCCTGAAGACGCTCGGCGTCCGGATGGATCGACACTGCGACAACGCGGAGAAGGTCGTCGACTTCCTGTCCGCCCATTCCCGGGTGTCCGAGGTGATCTACCCCGGGCTGGAGTCGCACCCCGGTCATGGCGTCGCGTCGAAGCAGATGAAGCGGTACGGCGGGATCGTCTCCTTCCGAGTCGGTGGAGGCGAGGAGCAGGCCCTCGACGTGTGCGCGAAGGCCGAGGTGTTCACCCTCGGGGAGTCGCTCGGCGGCGTCGAGTCGCTGATCGAGCACCCCGGCCGGATGACGCACGCGAGCGTCGCGGGCACCGACCTCGAGGTGCCCGGCGACCTGATCCGGCTCAGCGTCGGCATCGAGACGGTCGACGACCTCCTCGAGGACCTCGACCGGAGCCTGGGCTGAAGGGGGATGCACCGATGACCGACCCGGACGTCAGGTTCAGCCTCGCCAACGAGCGCACCTTGCTGGCCTACCAGCGCACGGCGATCGGGCTGGTGGCCGCGGCCGTGGCCGTCTCGCACTTCCTCGACGACGGGGTGCTCTCCCTGGTGATGGCGTGCGTCCTCCTCGCCGGGGGAGCGGTGGCCGCGATCGGCGGCTACCTGCGCTACCTCGCCGCCGACCGGGCGATCCGCGAGGGCCGGCCACTCTCGCACGCCTTCACGCCGATGCTGATCTCGGCGGGCCTGGTGCTCGGCCTCGTGGTCGCGGCGATCTACGTCCTCACGTCGTGACCGGATCGGGCACGAGCCTGGTCGTCTGCGTCGACTTCGGCTCCACCTTCACCAAGGCCGCGCTGGTCGACCTCGCGGCCGGCCGGTTGCTCGCCACCACCCAGCACCCCACGACGCTCCCCGATCCGACGGGAGCGGGCGACGTCCTCGACGGGTACGACGCGTGCCTGGCCGTGCTCGACGGCCGCCCATCCCGAGCGCCGGCAACGCGCGGACGCTCGCGTGCTCGTCCGCGGGCGGCGGCCTGCGGATCGCCGTGCTCGGCAACGAGGCGCTGGTCACCGCGGAGGCCGGTCGCCGGGTCGCGCTCTCCAGCGGCGGCAAGGTGGTCGCGGTGCTCAGCGCCGACCGGTCCGACCGGCGATCTCGAGGCGACGCTGGGCGAGGCGGCTCCCGACGTGCTCCTGCTCACCGGCGGCACCGACGGCGGGGACCGTGACGCGGTCGTGGCCGGTGCCCGCGACATCGCGGCGAGCGGCTGGCGCGGCCCGGTCGTGGTGGCCGGCAACGCCGACGCGCGGCCCGACGTCGAGGACCTGCTGGCCGGCGTCCCGCACGTGGTCGCGGACAACGTGGTGCCGCGGATCGGCGCCCTCGCCCCCGAGTCGGCGCGCCGCGCGATCCGGGAGATGTTCCTGGACCACGTGATCGGCGGCAAGCAGCTGAGCTCGCGAGCCACAGCCACTGGGCAGACCTTCGCCTCGATGGTGCTCGGCGCGACCCCGGACGTCGTCCTCACCGGGGTCGAGCTGCTCGCCGCCGAGCTCGGCGCCACGGCGCCGGGCAGCGGTGTCGTGGTGGTCGACATCGGCGGCGCCACGACCGACGTGCACTCGGTGGTGGTCCTCGACCCCGAGGAGGCGGGGCTCTCCCGGGAGGTGGTCGCGACCACCCCGGTCACCCGCACGGTCGAGGGCGACCTCGGGATGCGGTGGAGTGCGGCGACCACGGCCCAGGCGGCGGCCGCGGCAGGTCTCGACCTCCCCGTCGACGCGGTACGCCGGGCCGCCGACCCGGCGTACCTGCCCGGCGACGCGGACGGTCGCGCCGGCGACGAAGCGCTGGCCTCCGCCGCGGCGCTGCTGGCGATGCGCCGGCACGCGGCCGCTCCCGGGTGGTGCTCTCACCCGAGGGCAGGGTGGTCGAGCGCACGGGGAAGGACCTGCGTGCGGTGGACCTGCTGGTCGGGTCGGGCGGTGTCCTGCGGGCCGGCGGTGACGACGCGGTCCGGCGCGTCCTCGGCGCCGGTCACGGGGCCCGATCCCGATGGCTGGCAGCTGCCTGAGGACCCGCGGGTCGTCGTCGACACCGACTACGTGCTCGCGGCGGCCGGGCCTGATCGCACTCAGCGGCGACGCCGCGACGCGCTCGAGCAGGCGCGGCGGCTGGTCTGCAATAGCCTGTCGGCGTGGCGATGAAGCGGTAGGCAGCGGACGGGCAGCAGGAGCACCCGTCCGAGGAAGAGGCCGAGCTCGCGGCTGCGGAAGCGGAGAAGGAGCGCGAGCAGGACGCCGAGGAGCGGCTGCGCGAGCGGCTCCTCCAACAGCTCACCCACCAGTGGGAGCAGGTCCGCGAGGCGCGACGCCGCGACGAGCCGGTGATCGAGACCGGCCCCTCGAACTTCTCCCGCGCCCAGGTGCCCGTGGGCCTACGACCTGGCGGCGGCCTGGGCGTGGCGGTTCATCGTGATCGCGGCCGCGCTCCTGATGCTCCTGTGGACGCTGAAGTTCTTCGTGGTCGTGGTCTTCCCGGTGGTGATCGCGCTGTTCATCGCCGCGCTGACCGCGCCCGCTGGTCGGCTTCATGGAGCGCCGCTACGTGCCCCGCAAGCTGGCGGCGTTCCTGGTCGTGATCGGCGGGCTCGCGATCGTCGCGCTGCTGCTCACGTTCGTGGGCCAGCAGGTCGCCTCCGGCATCGACAACCTCTCCGGCAAGGTGTCCGACGGCCTCGGCGAGATCCGGGACTGGCTCCAGACCGGTCCCGCTGCACGCCAGCGACTCGCAGATCGACAACTCCATCGCGAACACCCAGGACTGGATCCAGTCCCAGGGCAAGGACCTCGCGAGTCGGGCCAGCGACCTCGGCACGATTGCGAGCCACATCCTCGCCGGCTTCTTCATCATCTTGTTCTCGACGTACTTCTTCCTCGCCGACGGGCAGCTCATCTGGGCCTGGGTGGTGCGGATCTTCCCCCGCGCCGCCCGCTCGCGCGCCGACTCCTCCGGCCGGGTCGCGTGGCGCTCGCTCACCCAGTTCGTGCGCGCGACGGTGCTCGTCGCCGGCACCGACGCGATCGGGATCATGGTGATCGCGCTGATCCTCAAGGTGCCGCTGGTGAGCGCGATCGGCGTGCTGGTCTTCCTCGGGCGCCTTCGTCCCGCTGGTCGGCGCGTTCCTGTCCGGGACGGTGGCGGTGCTGGTCGCACTGGTCGCGCAGGGCCCGATCGTCGCGCTGCTCATGCTCGGCGGTGTCGTGCTGGTGCAGCAGATCGAGGCGCACGTGCTGCAGCCGTTCCTGATGGGCCGCTTCGTGTCGGTCCATCCGCTCGGAGTGATCCTGGCGATCGCGTGCGGGGTCCTCGTCGCCGGCGTGGTGGGAGCCCTGGTCGCGGTGCCGATCGCGGCCGCGCTCAACGCGGTCGTGCAGCACCTGGCGTCCTACGTGGACGAGGAACCCGAGGTGCGCGTGATCCTCGGCGACGAGGCGGAGGAGGACGCGTGAACGCCCTGACGGTGGCCGACGTCGGCAGCCGCTGCCGAGCTGCTCCGCGGGGTCGCGATCAGGACGCCGATGGAGGAGTCGCGCTGGCTGTCGTCGGCGGTCGGGGGACCCGTGCTGCTCAAGTGCGAGAACCTCCAGCGCACCGGGTCGTTCAAGATCCGCGGCGCCTACGTGCGGATGTCGCGGCTCTCGCGAGGAGGAGCGGGCGCGGGGCGTGGTCGCCGCCTCGGCCGGCAACCATGCGCAGGGGGTGGCGCTCGCGGCGCGGATGCTCGGCATCAGGGCGACGGTGTTCATGCCCGAGGGGGCGCCGATCCCGAAGCTCAACGCCACCCGCGGCTACGGCGCGGAGGTGATCTTCCACGGCGCGATCCTCGACGAGGCGCTGGCCCGCGCGATCGAGTACGCCGAGGAGACCGGCGCCGTGCTCATCCACCCGTTCGACCACGCCGACATCGTTGCCGGGCAGGCGACCACCGGGCTCGAGATCCTGCGAGCAGGCGCCCGAGGCCGCCAGCGTTCTGGTGCCGACGGGCGGCGGCGGTCTGATCGCCGGCGTCGCCCACGCGATCAAGGAGCAGCGACCCGACGTCCGCGTCGTCGGCGTCCAGGCCGAGGGGGCCGCGGCGTACCCGGCGTCGCTGGCGGCGGGAGCCCCGGTCGCGCTCGCGTCGATGACGCACGATGGCCGACGGCATCGCGGTCGCCTGCCCCGGCAAGGTCCCGTTCGCCGAGATCACCGCAGCACGTCGACGAGGTGATCACCGTGTCGGAGGAGTCGATCTCCCAGGCCCTGGTGCTGCTGCTCGAGCGGGCCAAGCTCGTCGTCGAGCCGGCCGGGGCCGTCGGCGTCGCCGCTGTGCTCGACCATCCCGACGCGTTCCCGACACCATCGGTGGTCGGTGCTGTCGGGCGGCAACGTCGACCCGCTGCTGCTCGGCAAGGTGATCCGGCACGGCATGGCCTCGGCGGGCCGCTACCTCAACGTGCGGGTGCGGATCCCGGATCGGCCCGGCGGGCTCGCGCGGCTGCTCGTCGAGCTCGCGGACCAGGGAGCCAACGTGCTCGAGGTGGTCCACGAGCGGACCTCGCGCTTCCTCAGCGTCGACGAGGTCGAGGTGCAGGTGCAGCTCGAGACGCGCGGGCCGGACCACGCCGAGTCGGTGCTGGCCCGACTGCGCGACGCACGGCTACCAGGTCGACCAGACGTCCTGAGCGGGTCGCCGGCCGGGTTCCGGATCAGCCCTGGTAGGGCACCGCGTTGACGATCTCGACCTTGAGGGTCTTGCCGTTCGGAGCGACGTACTCGACGGTGTCGCCCTTCTTCTTGCCGTTGATCGCCTCGCCGAGCGGTGACTGCGGGGAGAAGACCTCGAGGTCGTCGTCCTCGCCCTTCATCTCGCGGGCGCCGAGCAGGAAGCGCTCGTCCTCGTCGTCGCCGACGAACCGGTAGGTGACGACCATGCCCTGCTCGACGACGCCGTCGTCGGGCGGCGTCTCGCCGACGAGGGCGCGCTTGAGCATGTCCTCGAGCTGGGCGATCCGGCCGTCGATCTTGCCGAGCTCCTCGCGGGCGGCGTGGTAGCCGCCGTTCTCCTTGAGGTCGCCCTCGTCGCGAGCGTCGCTGACCTTCTGCACGACCGCAGCCCGCCCCGGGCCGCGGAGCTCCTCGAGCTCCGCGTGCAACGCGTCGTACTTCGCCTGGGTCAGCCAGACGTGGGCGCGCTCGTCAGCCTGCGTCATGGGCAGTCACTCCTGTGTCACTGGTGTCGGACGGTCTGTCTCGGCTCTCCGTCACCCTCGCGGGATGGCTCGACCGCCGGGCGGAGAAGGATCAAGCCTAGCAAGCGCGCCCGAGGGGCCGCGCAGCTCAGTCGCTGCAGCGCACCAGCTCGGCCGTGGTGGCTCGCCGTTCGGTCCGCAGCGGGATCCAGGTGCCCTGCGCGGCGCGCAGCTCGTCGGCGGTGAGGTTCAGCTCGCCCGACGACGCTGTGGTCCGCGGCAGTCGCGCGGACCAGGCAGGTCCCGCCGGCCTTCGCGTCCCGGAAGTGTGCGGAGATCCGCACCTGGACCTGGTGGCTGTCGACCACGCGGTACGACGTCACGCTCGCATCGATCGCCTGGTTGTCGCTGGCGAGCCCGGCCCAGATGGCCCAGGCCAGCAGGACGAGGGCGAACAGCGTTCCGAGCGCGACGGGGAGGACCCGACGACGCGGCCGACCGCCGTACCGCGGGGGCAGGCCCGGGCCCGGGGCAGGGCTCTCGGTCGCTATTTCCGTGGGGTCACTCACGACCTCGATCCTAGGATGGGCGACATGTCTGACCCCGGGCAGTCCGGTCTCCGGCTCATGCACGTGCACGCGCACCCCGACGACGAGTCCAGCAAGGGCGCCGCGACGACGGCCAAGTACGTCGCTCAGGGCGTCGACGTGCACGTGGTCACCTGCACCGGCGGCGAGCGTGGTTCGGTGCTCAACCCGAAGATGGACCGGCCCGAGGTGCTCGCCAACATCACCGAGATCCGCCGGCAGGAGATGGACCGCGCCCGCGAGATCCTCGGGGATCACCCAGGACTGGCTCGGCTTCGTCGACTCCGGCTGGCCGGAGGGCGACCCGAAGCCGCCGCTGCCGGAGGGCTGCTTCGCCCTGGTGCCGCTGGAGGAGGCGGCCGAGCCGCTGGTCCGGCTGATCCGGTCCTTCCGGCCCGCACGTGCTCACGACCTACGACGAGAACGGCGGCTACCCCCACCCCGACCACGTTCGCTGCCACGAGGTGTCGATGTACGCCTGTGAGGCGGCCGCCGACCCGGAGCGCTACCCCGACGCAGGCGAGCCGTGGCAGGTGCTGAAGGTCTACTACCAACACGGCTTCAACCGGCCGAAGGCCCAGGCGATCCACGACGAGATGCTGCGCCGCGGGCTGGAGTCGCCGTACGGCGACCGGCTCAAGGAGTGGAAGGCCGACCCGGCGCACGACGCCCGGATCACCACCCGGGTGGAGTGCGCGGAGTACTTCCCGGTGCGCGACCAGGCGCTGATCGCGCACGCGACCCAGATCGACCCCGACGGTCCGTGGTTCCACGTGCCGCTCGAGGTGCAGCAGGCGGTGTGGCCGACCGAGGACTTCGAGCTGGTCGAGAGCCAGGTGCCGTCGGCGGTTCCGGAGGACGACCTGTTCGCCGGGATCCGGGCACCTGCGACACTGGAGTCATGAACACCGTCGACCTGCTCGCGTCCGGTCTCACCGCGCTCGCCGACAAGGTCCCGTCGGAGGACCAGATCGGTGCCGGCTGGTGGTACCTCGTGCTCTTCCTCGCGCTCGCCGGCGCGGTGACCTTCCTCGGCTTCAGCCTGGCCAAGCACCTGCGCAAGGCCCGTTCGAACGCCGAGCACGGCGCCTTCGGCGAGAACGGCCACACGGCGCACTGAGCGCGGCGACACCTCCGATGGAGCTCCGCGTCTCGCTCACGGTGCGCGACTTCGAGCGGCTGCGCGCGTTCTACCGCGACGTCGTCGGCCTGCCCGAGGCGCAGTCCTGGGAGCTCAACGGGCACGGCGTCGTCTTCGACGTCGGCCGGGCCACGCTGGAGCTGATCGACGAGGAGCACGCTGCCTTCGTCGACTCGGTCGAGGTCGGCCACCCGGTCACGGCTTCGAGCGGCGGCGTCCGGCTCGCGCTCGCCGTACCTGACGCCGCTTCGGCGGCAGCGCACCTGGCCGCCGGCGGCGCGGAGCTCCTCGCCGACGCCCGCGAGACACCGTGGGGCGACGTGAACGCGCGCACCCAACCGCCCGAGGGGCCACAGCTGACGCTGTTCTCGACGCCGGACTGAGCCGCCGGCCGGGTTCGGGCACTCGTACGGCGGCGTGCTCGCGCTGGCCTTCTTCGCCCTCGAGGTGCCCGCGACCCGCCGCCGCTCGCTCGAGGAGATCCAGTCCGAGCTCGGCGGCGCGGCCTGACCACGATCGCCGGGCCCGGCGGGGCACGGAGTGGCAGGCTGGCCCCTATGCACGACCTGAGCCCGCGTCCCGGAGACCTGGAGCCGGTCGAGACCTGCTCCGTCGACGAGCTGCGCCGCCTGCAGCTCGACCGGCTCCGATGGTCGGTGCGACACGCCTACGAGAACGTCGCGCACTACCGGCGCTCGTTCGACGCGGCCGGTGTCCACCCCGACGACGTCCGGTCTCTCGACGACCTGGCCACGTTTCCGTTCACCACCAAGGCAGACCTGCGCGAGAACTACCCGTTCGGGATGTTCGCCGTGCCGCGCGAACAGGTGCTCCGCCTCCACGCCTCCTCAGGTACGACGGGCCGCCCGACCGTCGTCGGCTACACCCGCGACGACCTCGACACCTGGGCGACCGTGGTTGCGCGGAGCATCCGCGCGGCCGGCGGGCGAGCGGGGGACGTCCTCCACAATGCCTACGGCTACGGGCTGTTCACCGGCGGGCTCGGTCTCCACGGCGGAGCCGAGAAGCTCGGCTGCACGGTCGTGCCCGTGTCCGGCGGCATGACCGAGCGCCAGGTCCTGCTCATCGCGGACTTCGAGCCGGACATCATCACCGTCACCCCGTCGTACATGCTGTCGATCGTCGACGAGATGGAGCGGCAGGGGATCGACCCGCGGAGCACGTCGCTGAAGGTCGGCATCTTCGGGGCCGAGCCGTGGACCGACGACCTGCGCCAGGAGATCGAGCAGCGGCATGGACATGCACGCGGTGGACATCTACGGCCTGTCGGAGGTGATCGGCCCGGGTGTCGCGAGCGAGTGCGTGGAGACCAAGGACGGCCTGACGGTCTGGGAGGACCACTTCTACCCCGAGGTCATCGACCCGATCACGAGGAAGCCGCTCGACGACGGCGAGGAGGGCGAGCTGGTGCTCACCTCGCTCACCAAGCAGGCGATGCCGATCATCCGCTACCGCACCCGCGACCTGACCCGCCTGCTGCCCGGCACCGCGCGCACGATGCGACGGATCGAGCGGATCACCGGTCGCACCGACGACATGATCATCCTGCGCGGCGTGAACCTCTTCCCGACCCAGATCGAGGAGCTCGTCCTCCGACTGCCGGCGCTGTCGCCGTACTTTCAGTGCGTGCTGTCCCGCACCGGCACGCTCGACGACCTGACCGTGGTCGTCGAGCACCGCGACGGGGTCGCCCGGGAGACGGCCGACGAAGCGGGCGGAGAGCTGGCGCGTCTGGTCAAGTCCTCGATCGGTGTCAGCATCGCCGTCGACGTGGTCCAGCCCGAGACCGTCGAGAGGTCGGTCGGGAAGATGCGCCGGATCGTCGACCGACGCCCGCCACGATGACTGTTCCGGGCGGCGGACAGCGAGGTGATGGCGTGGTGACCGACCACACGGACGCCGCCGGGCTCGCCCGCGCGTGCGCCGACGCCCTGTGGTCCACGGATGCGGCCAGTCGTTCGCTCGGGATCGTGCTCGTGAGTGCCGGACCCGGTGCGGCCCGGCTGTCGATGGAGGTGCGCCCGGACATGGTCAACGGCCACGACCTGTGCCACGGCGGGTTGATCGCGACGCTGGCGGACAGTGCGTTCGCCGTCGCCTGCAACAGCCACGGCACCGTCACCGTTGCCTCCGGCTTCGAGGTCGACCTCCTCGAGCCCGCCCACCTCGGCGACGTGCTCGTCGCGGACGCGCGCGAGGTGGTACGCCGCGGGCGCGCCGGGATATACGACGTCACCGTCCGCCGCGGGGACACCGTGGTCGCCGAGTTCCGCGGACGCAGTCGATCGCTGGGCCGGCCGGTCCTCGGGGAGCCGTCCTCGAGCGGCGACCCCGACGATGCCGGAGGTCGGAAGGGCCGAGGAGGGTGAAGAGGTACGTCCTCCTCGACCACGACGGCGTCCTGGTGGACACCGAGCCCTGGTACTACCGGGCCGGCGAGCGCGCGCTGGCAGACGTCGGCTTCGTCCTCGACCGGGAGCAGTACCTCCATGACATGGCTGCCGGGTCCGGCACCTGGGCCCGGGCCAGGGCCGCGGGCGTCGACGAGAAGACCATCGACCGGCTGCGTGGGCTGCGCGACGGGTACTACCAGGAGTACCTGAGGACCGAAGCCATCGAGATCGACGGTGTCGTCGAGGCCCTCGCCGGACTCGCACCGCACGTCCGGATGGCGATCGTGACGACGGCGAAGCGTACGGACTTCGACCTCATCCACGCGAGGCGGGAGATCGTGCAGTTCATGGACTTCGTCCTCGTTCGTGAGGACTACGACCGCGCCAAGCCGCACCCGGAGCCCTACCTGGCCGGCCTGGAGCGCTTCGGAGCAACCAGGGCGGAGACCTTGGTGGTCGAGGACTCGTCCCGAGGGCTGCGCTCGGCGGTCGCGGCCGGCATCGACTGCGCCGTCGTCCACAACGACTTCACCTGCGCCCAGGACTTCACCGGCGCCCGTCACCGGATCCGGACCCTGTCGGAGCTCAAGGACATCGTGCTGGACCTCCGGTGAACGGGTGCGGCGAGGATTACGTGAGCCGCGTGGCGACCGCGACGAGCCGGACCGTGCTGGGCAACATCCGGTTGTCCTTCGAGCACGCGGGTGTAAAGACTTGGCCGGTGCCGGACACAGGACAGGTGTGACGACCGAACAGCAACGCTTCGAAGACCTGTTCCGGGCCCACTACGCCGCGGTGACGAAGTACGCCATCCGCCGAGTGGGCTCGGACCTCGCCGCCGAAGTGGTGGCCGAAACCTTCCTCACCGCGTGGCGCAGGCTCGACGAGGTCCCGCACGACCCGCTGCCCTGGCTGTATGCCACCGGTCGGCGCGTCGTGGCCAACGAGTACCGCCGTCGCGACCGGGCGCGGCGTCTCACTGAACGGCTCAGGCGCACGACGCCGCCCACAGTGAGTCCCGACCACGCGGACGGGGTCGCAGAGCGCATGCGGGTCCGCGCCGCGCTGGACCAGCTCGCCCCGCGGGACCGGGAAGCACTGATGCTCGCCGAATGGGAGCAGCTCCCGGCCGCGGACGCAGCCAGGGCCCTGGGATGCAGCACGGCCAGCTACGGCGTCCGGCTGCACAGGGCCCGCCGTCGGATCGCGAAGATCCTGCGCCGTGACCAGGACGCACCCGACGGCCGCGCCGTCGCCCTGGCCCCCACCACCACGAGAGGAACCACATCATGACCAGCACACTCCTGCGCGACGCCGACCCGACCGCTGACGCGCGCATCATCACGTCCTCTGACGCCGCCGACCAGATGTTGCGCGACATCCTCTCCACGCCGCGGGTGTCGGTGGTCGCGCGCCGCCGTCGGCGGCTGGTCCTCGGCGCTGCGGTGGCCGGAGCGATCGCTGCTGTTGTCGTGGCGTTCCCGATGCTCCTCGCCGGTGGCGGCCTGGGCGGTGCCTCCGCCTATGCGGTCGAGCGGCACAGCGACGGATCCTTCGAGGTCGCGATCGACTTCGATCAGTTCCACGACCCGGCCGCGCTCCAGGCCTCGCTCGACGAGCAGGGCATCCCCGCGAAGGTGCTCTCCGGTCCGGGGACCACGCTGGACATCACCCCGGACGGGAAGATCAAGCACCCGTACTCGATGCCGGACTGTGCCACGTACGACCGTCTCCCGACCCAGCCGAGCACCCGCCCCGACGACCCGAACCAGCCGGTCTCGTTCGGCACCTCGCGCCGGTTCGGTGACACGTCTCTGCGCCTGCACCTCGACCGGCTCCCTGCCGGTGCGACGTTCGTCATCGCGATCATGCAGTCGCACGGTCATGTTGTCGCGCTGAGCGGCGATGTCGCGGTCGGTGCCCCGCCGACCTGTCTTCCCTGACAGCGGCCCAGGGGACGCCTCCGCCATGGCCGCGAGCCAGCACACCCGGCTGCCAGCCTGCCGCGCGGCAACCAGCGTCGATGAGGGCCGTGTGCCCACGAGCCCGCCTCCTAGGCTGGTACCACCGGAGGCAGGGAGACCTGTTGCAGATCGACCGTGCAGCACTCGTGAGAGTCGGATGCACGTGCCACTCGTCAGGAGTCAGACGCCATGGCCAACCGTCTCGCCAGCGCGACCAGCCCCTACCTGCTCCAGCACAAGGACAATCCGGTGGACTGGTGGGAGTGGGCGCCGGAGGCGTTCGCGGAGGCGCGGCGACGTGACCTGCCCGGTGCTGCTGAGCGTCGGGTACGCCGCCTGCCACTGGTGCCACGAGGTTCCCCGGTTGGCGGCTGTCAGCGAATTTCGACGAAACCGCAGGTCAGCGGGGGTGTCGCGGTTCGCGTCGGTTCGCCGAATACCGCCGTTGGACACCGATTCCGGGGCTTCGTGCATCACTTTCGTGCATCACTTTGGCCCCATCACTGGTGACCCAGTGGCAGCCGTGACCGGTCCTCGGTGTTCGGCTTTCGGTCAATCGAACACCGGACACGTTACGGCCCCAGGCAGCCGATCGGGATGACGTGGACCCCGTCCTCGCGGAGACCGCCAGCGCCGGTGCTGGTAATCACGCCAAGACAGGCAGGCTCCCCGTGCCGCGACGTGTCCACGTTCGACTTGAAGCGGAGGAGGGCTGCTGCCCCTTCATCGACCGCGTCGGGGCTCAGCTTCACCTCGAAGGCTCCCCACTTGTTCGGCCCGACGCTGACGACCGCGTCGACCTCGTGGCCGCTGGCGTCACGCCAGGACTCGACGCGCGCGTCGATGGATTGCCCGTAGATCCGGAGGTCGCGGATGACGAGGGCTTCGTAGTGGAGGCCCAACGCGTTGAGGTCTGCCATCAGTTCGCTGGTGCCGATGCCGAGTGCAGCGGGGCCGAGGGATGGGTCGACGAAGTAGCGGACGGGCGCGCTGCGCAGCCGGGCACGCGAACGCATGTGGGGGAGCCAGGCTGGCGAGTTGTCGAGCAGGTGGAGCCGGTCGAGAGCGGTGAGATAGGCCGTCAGGGTTTCCTTCGCGATGGGGCCGTCCTCTCCACCGACATCTTTTGCGAGTTCGATGCCCTTGACTGCTTGGCCAACCGAGCGCCCGAGTGACTCCAGCAGTCTTCGGAGGTTGGCTGGGTCGCGCCGCGAACCGAGCTTCTGGATGTCCACCTCGACGATGTTGCTGAGGTAGTCGCGCAGCCAGCGTCGAGCGCTCGATTCGTCGGCTCCGATGAGTTCGGGCCAACCTCCGATCACGATGCGGTTGAGTAGCTCATCGAAGCTGAGGTGGGTGCCGAGCCCTCTGGCGCTCACCCCGGAGGAGGCTGGCCAGCGACATCTCGCCGGTGGAGTGACCGGACTCGAAGAGGCTCATCGGTCGCATCTTCATCACCGAGAAACGTCCGGCGCCTGAGTGCCGCGTTGCGTCGTCGGTGGGTGTCGCTGATCCGGTGAGGATGAAGAGGCCCTTGCCGTCCCGGTCATCGACCTGACGCCGGACCTTGTTCCAGATCGTTGGTTCGACCTGCCACTCGTCGAACAGAATCGGGGTGGGGCCGTCGAAGAGCCGTTCAGGGGCAAGTCTCACCCAGGTGCGCGCTGTCTGATCCTCGTCCAGCCGGATCACCGTCTGTGCGTGTCGGCTCGCGGTCGCGGTCTTGCCGCATGCCTTCGGCCCGTCGATCAGGACCGCGCCGATGTAGCCGAGTCGCTGCTCCAGCTCCACGTCGGCGATGCGGGGCAGGTAGGTCGCCATGGCGCGAGTCTACCTTTTGCAGAGATTGGAGTCGACCTTTTCCGGAACTGTCGTTCTTCCTTTTGCCGGGGTTTCAGTCGACCGATTGCTGGATCCGGTGTTGCAGATCCTCGATGGACCTCGCGCCGATGGGTGACATCTTCGTAGTCAGGCATCTGTCAAGATCGCCAAGTCACGGGAGTCGGGCGCGGGTGAACTCCTGCTGGAGCCGCGGCCGACGTTAAGCGAGCTTGCGGGGGTCGGGGAATCCGAGGCTGAGGTAGCCGGGTGCGCGTTTGGTGAGCGCGGCCGCGAGGACGGGAACTTCGATGTCGTGGTAGTCGTGGACTTCCGCGGTCTGCTTGCCCGGATGGGCTCGGAGGACGCGGCCGGCGTACTGGACGAGGCGTCCCTTGAACGAGATCGGCCCGGCCAGAAAGAGCGTGTCGAGTGCTGGACAATCGAATCCCTCCCCGACGAAGTGGCCCGTGGCAACGACGAGCAAAGGTGGGCCGTCATCGGTGGGGACCAGCCGATCCGTCGCCGCGGCGCGTTGCTTGGCGCCCATCCCTCCCTTGAGAACCACTGGATCCAGCCCCTGTCCAGTGAGCGCTGCTGCGAGGTGGTCGACGTGGCCGGTGCGTTGGGCCAGGACAAGGCAGTGTCGTCCGCGCCCCAGGGCGTCGACCACATCGGCGAGGATCTGCTCGTTGCGCGCCCCGTCCTCTGCGAGTGCCGTGTGGACGCTCGCGATCGCGCCCGGAATGGCGAAGTCGACCGGCTCCGACAACTGGAATGCTGTGGGGTGGACGATGAGTACGGGGCGGGGCCGGTCGGCACCGGCGCCTTCGAGGGTGTCGGGGTCGGCGTGAGTGAAGGTGTGGCGGACCGGGCCGAGTTGGAAGCCGATCAGGTCATCGAGGCCGTCGCGCCGGTACGGCGTGGCGGTGAGCCCCACCCAATAGCGGGCTGGGATCGCGCGGACGGCGGCCTCGAACGCGGCTGCCGGGACGTGGTGGCACTCGTCGACGATGACCTGGCCGTAGGCGCCCAGCTTGTCGGCGAGGTCGGATCGGCGGGCGAGGGTCTGCAAGGTGGCGATGTCGATGATGCCGGTGAGCTTGGAACGGCCGCCGCCGAGCTGCCCGGGTTTGAGGCCGAGGAGGTCGGTGATCTCGCGGCGCCACTGATCGGCGAGCGTCTTGCGGTCGACCAGCACGAGAGTGGAAACGGCTCGCTGGGCGATGACGGCACAGGCCATGACGGTCTTCCCGGAGCCGGGCGGAGCGACCAGGAGTCCCAACTCGTGCGGCAGCACCGCCTCCACTGCTTCCTGCTGCTGCGGCCTGAGATCGAAGGTTGGGGAGAGGTCCAAAGGATCTCCGGCGACTCGCTGATCCTCGACCTCGACCTTGCTGCCGGCTCCCTCGATGAGTCGCGTCGCCGTGTCGCGTAGCCCTCGTGGGAGGACGAGGTGGTCGTCGAGCGTCTCGTCGTAGGAGGTGATGATGCGTGGGACGTTCCACGTCGATTGGCGGCGGCGCTGGCGGTCGTAGAACTCGGGGTTGTACGTAGATGCTGCGTGCTTCAAGGTCGCATACAGCGAGGGGCTCAGCTCCGAGCCGGGAATTCGCACCGTGCCGCCGAGGCTCAGATGCACGATCGGTGCCGGATTCGGTTGGGTCTTGGTCGACCGGGCGGGCTGGGCACGGTCGACGCGTGCCCCGACCGTCGGCTCCCGGAGCGCAGAGGCGAGCTTTGTGACCTGCTTCGGGGTGAGGCGCTCCAGGGTGGAGAGGTACTCCCACTGGTCCTCGAACGGCTCCAGCGTGGCCACGTCGAGAAAGACGGTGGTGCCGAGCTTTCGTGACTTGCCGTGGAGTGGGGCCGCGATCAGGTTGCCGGGTCCTTGACCGGGCAGCACGTCCTGGGAGGGGAAGAGCCGGTCGTAACAGCGCAGGTCCATCCGGCCACGGATGGCGATCGCTTCGCGGACGAGAGCCGTCCCGAGTTGGCGTGCGGTGGCCGCTGGGACCGGGTCGGTGAAGAGATCCATACGTGCGCGCCGATCCCGGACCGGGACACCTCAAGCGCGGCAGGCGCGCCAACGGCTCGTGCTGCCTTGAGGTAGGCGAGCGCGTCGAGCATGGCGGCCTGTCCGTCGAAGTCCGCGGCAAGCCAGCAGGTCTGGTCGCCGGCGAGCATCGGATAGAGGCCGATGTGGACGTCGCCGGTCAGATGCGCGGCCAGTACCTCGGGGGTCAGTGGAAGGTGCCGCACCTCCGAGGCTGGGCGGCCCTTGCGCCACCCGCCCTC
>CAVSVQ010000003.1:0-67464 GCA_963731485.1 uncultured Actinomycetota bacterium | reverse complement strand
CAAATGGGCCGAGGCCGAGAGCGGAGCCCACGCCGAGCACGACCATGGACAACAGGGTCGCTTCGCGGACGCCACTCTTCATGGTTTCGCCTCCTCCAGCAGGGGACGGCCCTGGGCCGAACGAACGCACCATGTTCCCACCACGAAAGTGCGATCGCTCTGCGACACCCGCTCATCGGCATAGGAGCGAGCGCTTGGGCGGCGCAAAGACGCACATCGGGCCGGTTGGGTGAGCGCCGCGGACCACCCGCATGCCGGCATCGGTCTGCTTGTCGGCCGGCGTCGTGGCGCGCCGGCGGGCTCTGGTGCCGAGCCGTGGAGCGGCGGGTTGTGGAAATTTCGACGTGGCGCAGCAACGAAAGTCCACGCGCGAGCTCCGACAGATCCAGGCTGCCGCGAGGGGAGGATGAAAATTCCAACAGAAGAGGTCGACAGGCTCGCCTGTCGCAGCAGTGTGTCGGGTTCCTGTGACGCCCAACCAGCGGGTCCTCCATGCGACTCCAACCCGAAGCTCAGGCGAAATGCGGCTCACTCGTTCGTCGGACTAGGTCTGGGCTAGGGCTAGACGTGCGTGTTGAGCTTTGGCAAGTTTGTCGGGCAAGTGATAGGTGTTAGAACCACTCCTGTGCTTGTCGGTGAAGCGAGTAATAGTGCGGGAGATGCCACAAGAAGATGTCGTCGGGGCGGAATGTGCGGACGGGGGAGTAGTGGTCATCGGACGCCAGGATTGAGGGGAACTGGCGTCCGTCGCACAGTCGAACGACTTCATCTTAAGTATGCGACCTTCCCTATGACAGGCACTTCGCATTCCAGGCGAGCGACTGAATGGCCGGAGAGCAGGTCGCGACGCGACTTCCAGTAGTACCAGGGCATGGCGTCGATGGGGTAATACCGCCAGATATCACGGTCGCGGAACTCCGCGATGCGTGTCATCAGTATGGCCCCAACGTGGAGATCGTCATCGCGGACGTAAAATTGCTCGTCGTTGGAGATTGAGCGCGTCGAAATCAGATACAGCACGTCTCTGTTCAGATACTGGTCCTGATCGCGTCCGAGCGGCAGCACCTCCGGCCCTGTGGGCGGCGACAGGGCCTCCACGAGCAGAAGATGGGGGAAGCAGTCCACCATCTTGTACAGCGATCGCCTCGGATACAGATGTTCAGACTCTGGTCTTCGCAGATAGTCGCCGTGCAGTGCGAACACGTTCGTTGTGAAGTCCAGTAGCTCCGCATCCAGACGGTCCACCAGGGCGGTATCGTTTGTCAGGTCACGAAGGGCGAGGGATGGACCGCCGCAATGGGCAATGAACTCCGAAATTTCCGTCCGAAGCACTCCGTGCATCTCATAGACATGCACAAATCGCGCTGCCATCTTGAGAACCGAACTCGCAGGGTGCGCACTGTCCTCTCTCGAGACGGTCGAGCGCAGGTGTGCTCAGGTTGATATTGATATCGTTGCCAGCGGTCAGATTATGGCCAGACGCGCTGTGCTGACGCGGCCAAAACCACGACCAGCTCAACGGACTCTGGTGTCCCTTCCGGAAGCGATGTTCGGGGAGCTTGCTCCCTGACTTCGCTGGCGGACGGACCAACTCTTGATGGCAACGGTCGCTCCAACAGCCCCACCCACAATTCCGCTAACGAACCCACTGATAATCGCTGATAGCCACAGATCCATCTCGTCCCCCACTGAGGTAGTCGGCGATTAATCATAGGCCAGGTCATCCTCGCAACGGCCATCGGATGGGTCGCCGCGAGGTCGAACCGGCCTTCGACCCGCACCTTCGGGGTTGGAAGCGGCTCCGGCGTGTGTAGGAAGGAACCCCCGTGGCTGCCAGGAGTGGGTACGCGATCTGTCCGGGTCCCCTCCCGACCTTCGCGCGCTGGGAAGAGGAGGCCCCAGGGTGGCGTGGGGAAGGGTTGGTGCTTTCTGGGCGGAATGCAGCGGGCCTCCGGGTTGGTGCCTGCGACACAGGCCGTCTCGCAGAACGAACCGGTTGCGGGCAATGGGAGGTCTCGGCCGTCGACCTGCCAACCGTTCTGATCGCGTCCTCGTGGTCCATTGGCGAGCCTTGCGAGCACTCGTCGGCCTACAGCCTCGCGAGCTTGCTGACCGAGTCGCGGAGGGCGTCCTCGCCGGCGCGGACGTAGTGGTTGAGGACGGTGGTGAGCTTGTCGCCGAGGTACTGGGCGACGACCTCCCAGGGCTCGCCGAGCTCGTCGTGGAACCACTTGGTCGCGGCGTGGTGGCGGAGGTTGCGGTAGACGATCGTGCGTGGGCCAGGCGTTGTCGGGGTCGTTCTCCTCGACCCACGCGCGGACGCGGTGCCAGCGCTCGTTGTGCATCTCGGGCTTCACCGGCAGGCCGGTGACGGTGTCGACGAAGAGCCACAGCTCGTCCTCGGGCGGGACGGGGTAGTTCCACCAGGCGAGGTTCCTGTCCTTCTCGCGGGCCGCGAGCGAGGCCCGGCGCTGGCGCTCCTCCTCCTGGGCGTTGATGACCTGCTGGAGCGACGCCTTCGCGGGCAGGCCGAGCAGTTCCTTGACGCGGGGGAGGAGCTCGTCGTGCATGAGCGACTTGGGGAGCGGGACCTCGTGGAGCGTGTGGTTCTTCACCGGGCCGCGGAAGCCCGGCGCTGCGCGCGGGGTGATCCAGGAGCCGTTGACGTGGACGTAGCCGCGGTCGAAGAAGACGTCGATCGCGCGCAGCGCGTTCTGCTCGCCGAGGCGCAGGCCGCCGAAGCCGGCGACGCGGATCTTCGTGCCGAACAGCGGGAGGCGCGTCATCAGCGGGTCGGTTCCCTCGGGTCCGCAGAGCTTGTCGGCGGCGTGCGGCCATCGCCTCGCACCTGACGGGTCTCCGGGCGCAGGCGCGGGTCGACGTACTGCGCCGTCGCGCCGTGCAGGACGTTGGCCCGGCCGATCTCCAGGCCGTCCAGCGGGTCGATGCTGCGGTCGAGCCAGCCCAGTCGCCAGGCGAGCTTGCGCATCGCGGCCAGCTGGCCGCGGAGGTCCTCGC
Source organism: uncultured Actinomycetota bacterium (assembly GCA_963731485.1). Lineage (GTDB taxonomy): Bacteria > Actinomycetota > Actinomycetes > Propionibacteriales > Nocardioidaceae > Marmoricola. The sequence continues at coordinate 64,446 of CAVSVQ010000003.1, read as the reverse complement.
GGCCGCGCTGGGAGAAGAGCGTCTTGCGAGCCCTTCTCCATCACCTTGCGGCTGTGCTCGACGCGCCACTTCGCCACCGGGCACGTCGCCGATCGTCGGCAGGATGTGGGCGTTGAGGCGGGACTCGCGCCCCTCCATCGTCCGCGGCTGCTTGCCGCGCTCGATCGCTGTCCTTGAGGTACTCCTCGCCGAGCATCCGGATCGTCCGCGACGCGCGCACGTCGGCGCCGACGGGCGTCGCCTGCTCGGTGTCGAGCGCGGCCTCGGCCTGGGCGAAGATCTTGCGGGCCTCGTCCTCGGAGGCTGGCCCGCCGCAGCACCCGCTTCCACGGCTCGCCCTCGCCGGCCGGCGCCCTGAACATCACCTGGTACTTGTTGCCGCCCGGTGCCGGGTGCGTAGAGCCGCACCCGCCACGGCCGCGCGCTGCCGCCGAGCGTGCGCGGCTTGCCCTGCGCGAGCAGCGTCGGCTTCGTACGCGTGCGCCACCGAGACCCTCCTAGGCTGGACAGGAGCCGAGTCGGTCACGCTCCCGAGTCGCTTCGTGTATCACTCTCGTGCATCACTCGAGGAAAAGTGATGCACGTGCCACTCGTCAGGAGTCATGGGAAATGGCCAACCGCCTCGCCAACGCGACGAGCCCGTATCTGCTCCAACACGCGGAGAATCCGGTGGATTGGTGGGAGTGGGGACCCGAGGCGTTCGCCGAAGCGAAGCGCCGTGATGCACCAGTTCTGCTCAGCGTCGGGTACGCCGCCTGCCACTGGTGCCACGTGATGGCGCACGAGTCGTTCGAGGACGAGGCGACGGCGGCGTACCTCAACGAGCACTTCGTGAGCATCAAGGTCGACCGGGAGGAGCGGCCCGACGTCGACGCGGTCTACATGCAGGCGACCGTCGCGACCACCGGGCACGGCGGCTGGCCGATGACCTGCGTGCTCGACCACGAGGGCCGGCCGTTCTTCGCCGGCACCTACTTCCCCGACCAGCCGCGGCACGGGCAGCCGAGCTTCGTGCAGCTGCTGAGCGCGATCACCGAGGCGTGGCGCGAGCGCCGCGACGACGTCGACGCCACCGCGGCGAACATCGCCGCCCACCTTGCGACCTCGCGGACGCGCTCGCCGGGCGCTGCGCCGATCGACGTGGCAGTGATCGAGGCGGCAGTCGCGCGGCTCTGCCGCCGAGTTCGACACCGTCAACGCCGGTTTCGGCGGCGCGCCGAAGTTCCCGCCGTCGATGGTGCTGGAGTTCCTGCTGCGGGTCGGGCGAATCGCGACATGGCGCCGCGGACCCTCGAGGCGATGGCGCGCGGCGGGATCCACGACCAGCTCGGCGGCGGGTTCGCGCGCTACTCCGTCGACGCCCGCTGGGTGGTGCCGCACTTCGAGAAGATGCTCTACGACAACGCCCTGCTGCTCGGCGCCTACACGTCGTGGTACGCCGTGTCCGGCAGCGACCGCTCGCACGCCGGGTCGCGCTGGAGACCGGCGACTTCATGATCCGCGAGCTCGGCACCGGGCAGGGCGGCTTCGCCTCGGCGCTGGACGCCGACTCCGAGGGGGTCGAGGGCACGTTCTACGTCTGGACCCCGGCGCAGCTGACCGACGTCCTCGGCGAGGACGACGGCGCCTGGGCCGCCGCAGCTCCTCGGCGTGACCGAGGCGGGCACGTTCGAGCACGGCGCCTCGGTCCTGCAGCTGCCGGCGGACCCCGACGACGCCGACCGGTGGCGCGCGCGTGCGAGCCGCGCTCCTCGGCCGCGCGGTCGGCACGAGAGCGGCCGGCGCGCGACGACAAGGTGGTCGCGGCTTGGAACGGGCTGGCGATCACGGCGCTGGCGCGGGCGGCCGGGCTGCTCGACGCAGCCGCAGTTCCTCGACGCGGCGCTGCGGGCCGGCGAGCTGCTGTGGGAGCTGCACGTGCGTCGACGGTCGCCTGCTGCGGGTGTCCCGCGACGGCGTAGCCGGGCGCACGCCGGCGTGCTCGAGGACTACGGCTGCGTGGCCGACGGCTTCCTCGCCCTGGCGGAGGCGACCGGCGGACGGTATCTGGCTCGAGCGTGCCGGCCTCCTGCTGGACGTGGCCCTCGACCAGTTCGCAGCTCCCGACGGCGGCTTCCACGACACCGCCGCCGACGCCGAGGCGCTGATCGCCCGGCCGCGCGACCCGTCGGACAACGCCAGCCCGTCGGGCCACTCGGCGCTGACCGCACGCCCTGCGTCCGGTACGCCGCGCTCACCGGATCGGGCCGCCACCGCGACGCCGCCGAGGCCGCGCTCGCGTCGCGTCCGGCTGCTCGCCGAGCGAGCACCGCGGTTCGCCGGCTGGTCGCTCGCCGCAGCCGCTGTCGTCGCTCGACGGCCCGACGGAGATCGTCGTCGTCACCGAGCCCGGTGACCCGGACGGCGCGGCGCTCGCGGCGCGAGCGCGGCGGTCGCTCGGCTCGGTCGTGCTGGTGGTGCCGCCCGGGGCCGACGGCATCCCGCTGCTCGAGGGGCGCGACCTCGTCGACGGTCGCGCCGCGGCGTACGTGTGCCGGAGCATGGTGTGCGAGCGCCCCGTCACCGATCCCGGAGGAGCTGGTCCTGTGAGGCTCGAGATCGCCCAGCCGGTCACCCAGCAGGCTCGTCGGTTCTACGACGGCGGCCTCGACGCGGAGTCCGGCCACCCGGAGGTGCCCACCGGACCCGAACGCCGACCCGCAGATCGTGCTCGCCCGGGTCGAGGAGCACGGCGAGGAGCAGTTCGCGATGCAGCGCCGGATCGCCTACCGCGACCGGCACCTCGGCGAGCTGCTGGTGCCGCGAGTGACCCGCACCTTCCGGACGGACCTGACCTCGGTGCCGGCGCTGTTCACCTGGCTGGTGCCGAAGACCGGGCTGCACCTGCCGGCGACGCTGCTGCACGACGGGCTGATCCACCCGCCCGACGACGTCACCTACGTCTCGACCGAGGCACGTGGTGCTGCGGGCCGAGGCCGACCGGGTGCTCCGCGACGCGATGGCCGACGCCGGCACCGCGCTGATCCGACGCTGGCTGGTCTGGTCGGCGGTCGACCACCGTGACGATGCTCGAGCGGCAGCGGCACCGGCTGGTCGAAGGGGCTCACCTGGCGCTACCGGTCGACCGCCGCCCTGACCGTGCTGGTCGTCACGGTGCTCGGCTTCTGCGCGACTCTGGACCTGTTCGACGTGCACGCTTGCCGGCGTCCCGGGGCTGCCGTGGATGGGGGACCGCGGCTGGTTCCTCGAGCTGGCCGGCGGGTTGGCCGGCGCCGTTGTGGTCCCGCTGGTGCTCTCCCTGGCCTGGGGTCGTTTCCGGATCGCCGGCGCCGTCGTCGGGGTGTCCCTGGCCGTGCTGCTGCACGTGACCGTCGCGCTGCTCGCCCTGACCGTCCTCTACCGGGCCCTGGAGTGGCTCACCGCGAAGGTGCCGACCGTCGCGCTCGCGCTGGTCGGCGCAGTCGTGGCCGTCGCGCTCGTGGTGTTCCTCTCACTGCTGCTCACCTGATCGGCCGCACCCCGCCGAGGCGTCAGTTGTTGCCTTCCCCCGTACGCCGAGGCGTCAGTTGTTGCCTTCCCCCGTACGCCGAGGCGTCAGTTGTTGCCTCCCGGATCGCATCGAGGCGTCGCGATCGGGCGCGACATGTGACGCCTCGGCGGTTGTGGGTTGTGAAGAAGTGACGCCTCGGCGGTGCTGGGTTGTGCGTCAGCGGAGCTCGTAGGTCGCCAGGGAGACGGCGACGTAGTGGCACACGAAGGCAGCGATCGTGAAGGTGTGGAACACCTCGTGGAAGCCGAACCAGCGCGGGGACGGGTCGGGCCGCTTCAGCCCGTAGACCACGCCGCCCAGGGTGTAGAGCACGCCACCCGAGGCGACCAGCGCGAGCACGGCGATCGCGATGCCGGCGCTGAAGCGATGCGCACCGTCGACGAACTGGGGGATGAAGAACACCGCCGCCCAGCCCAGCGCGATGTAGATCGGGGTGTAGAGCCAGCGCGGCGCGTCGATCCAGAAGATCCGGAAGAACATCCCGGCGAGCGCCGCCGACCAGATCACCACCAGGAGGGTCGTCCTGGCCGGGCCATCGCAGGAACAGCAGGGCGAACGGCGTGTAGGAGCCGGCGATCAGCACGAAGATGTTGGCGTGGTCGAAGCGGCGCAGGAACGCCCACGTGCGCGGCGACCAGGTGCCGCGGTGGTAGATCCCGGACGACCGTGAACAGCAGCAGCGCGGTCGCGGCGAAGACCGCCGACCCGACTCGCGTGGCCGACGTGGGAGAGAGCACGATCAGCACGACGCCGGCGGCCAGCGCGAGCGGCAGCCGTCGCGGCGTGCAGCCAGCCCCGCAGCTTCGGCTTGACCTCGGCGAGCTTGTCGGACATCAGCTCGGTGGCCCGGTCGACGCGTCCACAGCGCGGTCGACGGCGCGATCCACGGCGTCGTCGAGGCGGCGGACCATGTCGTTCATGGCCCAAGGTTACGTGACCGTAGGTTGCGGCGTGACGAGACGTCGAACACAGCAGCGTGGTTCCCGGTCGGTCTCAGGGACCGGCGGTAACCTGACCCGGTGGCCGACTGGAAGCAAGCGGTGCGCCGGGTGCTCTACCCGGCGTACGAAGCGCGGGTGGTGCGCCGCCTGCCGGCCGACCAGCTTCCCAAGCACGTCGGGGTGATGCTCGACGGCAACCGGCGCTGGGCCAAGGCCGTCGGCGCCGACACCGCGCAGGGGCACCGCGCCGGCGCCGCGAACATCGAGCCGCTGCTGGGCTGGTGCGAGGAGATCGGCGTCGAGGTGGTCACCCTGTGGCTGCTCTCGACCGACAACCTCAACCGCCCCGCCGAGCCGAGCTCGAGCCGCTGCTCGGCATCATCGGCGACGCGGTCGAGACGCTCGCCGAGCAGCGCCGCTGGCGGCTGCACCCGGTCGGGCGCGCTCGACCTGCTGCCGGCCGAGACCGCCGAGCGGCTCAAGGCCGCCGCCGAGTCCACCCGCGACGTCGACGGGCCTGCTGGTCAACGTCGCCGTCGGGTACGGCGGCCGCCGCGAGATCGCCGACGCGGTGCGCTCGCTGCTGCGTGGAGCAGGCCGCCCAGGGCCGCACCCTGGAGGAGCTCGCCGAGGTCATCGACGTCGAGCACATCGCCGAGCACCTCTACACCAAGGGCCAGCCCGATCCCGACCTGGTGATCCGCACGTCGCGGCGAGCAGCGGCTCGGCGGCTTCCTGCTCTGGCAGAGCGCGCAGAGCGAGTTCTACTTCTGCGAGGCCTACTGGCCCGACTTCCGGCGGGTCGACTTCCTGCGCGCCGTCCGCGCCTACGCGCAGCGCGAGCGTCGGTACGGCGCCTGAGGCCTGCGGTTTCACAACTTCTGTTGTGAAACTGGTGCTTCCCGAACGAAATCGCATTCGGGAAGCACACGTTCTGTTCGGGAAGGATGCGCGGGCCCACCAAGCGGTACGACGCTCGACCGTGCCCGTGTCGCGGTCAAGCGTTCACCCTCCGTTCGGGCGTGTCGACCGGTTCGGGCGATCTGTCCGCCGTACTTTCCCGGTAGCGGGCTCGCCAACCGGGCGGTCGCGCCAGGAGGCGAAGTTCGTGAGCGATCACGACCACTGCACCAGCAGGGGTCCGCACTCAGACCTGCGCTGCTCGTCCTGGTCCAGGCACTACTGCTGAGGACCGGGGCGCCGAGTGCGCGGTCCGGTCTGGTGAGGGGAACACCCGTGGCCACAGCCAAGCGCGCCACAGCCATGCCCCCGACGGTCGCCGTACCTACGTCCTCGACACCTCGGTCCTGCTGGCCGACCCGGGCGCGATGAGGCGGTTCGCCGAGCACGAGGTGGTGCTGCCGGTCGTGGTGATCACCGAGCTGGAGGGCAAGCGGCACCACCCCGAGCTGGGCTACTTCGCCCGCAGCGCGCTGCGGATGCTCGACGAGCTGCGGGTCTCGGCCGGCCGGCTCGACGAGCCGGTCCCGGTCGGTGACGAGGGCGGCACGCATCCGGGTCGAGCTGAACCACACCGACCCCGACTCGCTGCCCGTCGGGCTTCCGGCTCGGCGACAACGACACCCGGATCCTCGCGGTCGCGCGCAACCTCGCCAACGAGGGCCACCAGGTCACGCTGGTCTCCAAGGACCTGCCGCTGCGGATCAAGGCCTCCGCGGTCGGCCTCGACGCCGAGGAGTACCGCGGCGAGCAGGTGCACGAGTCCGACGCCGGCTGGACCGGGATGGAGGAGCTCGACGTCGCCGCCGACGACCTCGACGAGCTGTACGACGAGCACGGTGCTCGACCTCGACGACGCCCGCGAGCTGCCCTGCCACACCGGGCTGGTGCTGATCTCCGAGCGGGGCAGCGCCCTGGGCCGGGTCGGCCCGGACAAGCGGGTGCACCTGGTCCGCGGCGACCGGGAGGCCTTCGGCATCCACGGCCGCTCGGCCGAGCAGCGGGTCGCCCTGGACCTGCTGCTCGACCCCGACATCGGCATCGTCTCCCTCGGCGGCCGCGCCGGCACCGGCAAGTCCGCGCTGGCGCTGTGCGCCGGGCTGGAGACGGTGATGGAGCGCCGCCAGCACAAGAAGGTCGTGGTCTTCCGGCCGCTGTTCGCCGTGGGCGGCCAGGAGCTCGGCTACCTGCCGGGCAGCGAGTCGGAGAAGATGTCGCCCTGGGGCCAGGCCGTCTTCGACACCCTCGGCGCGGTGACCAGCCCCGACGTGATCGACGAGGTCCTCGACCGCGGCATGCTCGAGGTGCTGCCGCTGACCCACATCCGCGGCCGGTCGCTGCACGACGCGTTCGTGATCGTCGACGAGGCGCAGTCGCTGGAGCGCAACGTGCTGCTCACCGTGCTCTCCCGGATGGGCGCCAACTCCAAGGTCGTGCTCACCCACGACGTCGCCCAGCGCGACAACCTGCGGGTCGGCCGGCACGACGGCGTCGTCGCGGTCGTCGAGCGGCTCAAGGGGCACCCGCTGTTCGCCCACGTCACGCTGACCCGCTCCGAGCGCTCGCCGATCGCCGCGCTGGTCACCGAGATGCTCGAGCACGTCACGATGTAGGGCGTCGGGACCTTGGTCCCGCCGTCGGCGCCACATCCGTCACACCCGTCTCGTGCGGCGCGTTCAACTTGCACCTGTCCGATTTGTGGGTCATGGTGGTGCCTCTTCCCGGCGTCCCCGGCGCTGCATGACGGTCCCCTGTCGTCCACCCGAGAGTCGTTGCCTTGCCCGAGAAGTACGTTCCGAAGCACCGGAGCGCACCCCCCAGGCGTGTCCGCACGGGCGCCCGCAACGCTGTCGTACTACTCCGGCGTCGCCGTGGTCGCGACCGGTCTGTCCGTCGACCGGCGGGCATGTCCGCCAAGGGCGCATCCGAGCGCCGACGGCGCGCTGGTCAGGTTCTCCGCGTCCGGCACGTTGCCAGCTCAGCCGCGGCCGACCTCGCCGGCGCGCGAGCAGTCCGCCTCGCGCTCCGACCGGCGACCGGCGTCCGGCAGGCCGACTCGCTGAAGGCCGCGGCACTGTCCGACGCGACCGGGGTCGCGCGGTGACCAAGTCCGAGGACCTCACCATGGCCGACCCGAAGACGCTCGCGCGGGCGCTGATGCCGCTCTACGGCCTGTCGACCGCCCAGTTCGGCTGCCTGGACAACATCTGGGAGCAGGAGTCGCACTGGAACGTCCACGCCGACAACCCGCACTCCTCGGCCTACGGCATCCCGCAGGCGCTGCCCGGCTCGAAGATGTCCTCGGCCGGCCCCGACTGGCAGAACAACGCCGAGACCCAGATCCGTGGGGCCTGGGCTACATCAAGAACCGCTACGGCTCGGCCTGCGCCGCCTGGTCCTTCAAGCAGGCCCACGGCTGGTACTGATCCCGGGCCGACGTCCACGGTGACTCCCGACGAGCTGCTCGAGGCGTACGACGTGGCGGTCCGCGGGTCCTTCCCGCGCCGGCTTCCGCCGGGCTGGTCCGGCGAGCGGGACGGACCACTCACCCGATGCCTGACCGGCCGGGCCGGCTTCGTGATGCTCACCGACACCCGCGTCCGGCCCAGCGACGCCGAGCTCCGCGGGCTGGTCGAGCGCACGGTCTCCTACTTCTCCGGGCACGGCCGGTGGTTCGAGTGGAAGGCCTTCGACCACGACCCGCCCGCGCTGCCCCGTCTCCTGGTCGACCACGGGGCGGTGCCCGAGGCGCACGAGGCACTGGTGATGGGCGAGGCGGGCCTGCTTGCGGTCGAGCCGACGCTACCCGCGGACCTGACCTTGCGGCGCGCGACCGTCCGGTCCGACTTCGAGCGGATCGCGGGGCTGCAGTCCGCGGTCTGGGGCGAGGACTGGTCCTGGCTGGCCGAGGACCTCGAGGGACGCGCGCAGGCCGATCCTCCGACCGAGGTCCTGATGGTCGAGGACGGTGACCTCGTGGTGAGCGCGGCGTGGCTCGCGCCGTTCGCCAGTACCCGTGTCGCCGGCCTGTGGGGTGGCAGCACGCTCACGGCGTACCGAGGGCGCGGCATCTATCGGGCGCTCGTGGCCCGGCGGGCGCAGCTCGCCGTCGAGGCCGGGTTCACGCTGCTCCAGGTCGATGCCTCCGAGGACAGCCGACCCATCCTCGAACGCCTCGGTCTCCTTGTCGTGGGCGGGACGACGCCGTACGTCCTGGGGCGCGAGCACTAGGCCTGCCGCCGGCGTCCTTCTCACCGCGTGACCAAGTCCTCTGGCGCCGGGCTCCGGGACCGTCCGACACTGGAGGCGGAGGTGGCACCCGATGGGGCCCGCAGGACGCTGGACGTCGGTCTCGGGCACCCTCCTCCTCGCGCTGGTCGCCGCCTCCCTGATCGCGTGCGGCGACTCCCGGCCAGAGGCCTCCGGCCCACGACCGACGACGGTCGAGTACGCGTCGGGGCTGACCGAGGACGTGTACCTGCCCGCGGGCACTGACCACGCGCCGCTGGTCGTCCTCGTGCCCGGAGGCGGGTGGGAGACGGCCGATCCGGCCGGCCTGGCCGGGCTTGCCGGGTACCTCGCGGGGGCCGGCATCGCCGCCGTGCCCGTGCACATCCGCGCGGCCGTCGACGGGGTCCACTACCCAGATCCGGTCGAGGACGTGCTCTGCGCCGTTGCTGCTGCCGTCGAGCAGACGCGATCGAGCGGCGTCGTCCCCGGTCCGATCGCCGTGCTCGGGCACTCCTCGGGCGCTCACCTCGCGGCCCTCGCGGTGCTGACGGTTGCCGACTACGCGCCGTCGTGCGGCGGCTCCACCGTGGTGGCGCCCGACCTCCTGATCGGCCTGAGCGGTCCCTACGACATCGGCAGGCTCCCCGAGGTCGCCCGCGCCCTGATGGGCGACGGACCGGACGACGACCCGGCGGCCTGGGCGAGCGCGAACCCCGTCGAACGCGCGGGCCTGCGACCCGACGTACCGGTGCTGCTGCTGCACGGCGCGACGGACCCGTTGGTGCCGGTCAGCTTCACCACGCAGTTCGCCGCCGCCCTCGAGCACGGCGGACACCCGACGACCGTGCAGGTCGTGCCGGGCGCCGACCATCTGAGCACGATCCGGCCCGAGGTCGTCGGTGACCGGATCGCGACCTGGCTCCGGTCGCACCCGTGAACGGCCCCAGTCGAACCAGCCCAGTCGAACCAGCTCAGTCGAACCAGCCCAGTCGAACCAGCTCAGTCCGTGGTCGTGACCAGGCCGACCAGCTCGCGACTGACCGCGTCGAGCCGTGCGCCGAGGGCATCGTCGAGGGCGAGCGCTGCGGGCTCCTTGAGGGCGTTCTGCTGGTAGTAGCCGCCGGTGCGGCCCTCGACCTCGGGGCCGGTCGGCGAGGTAGGCGAGCCGCTCGCCGCCGGTCGCGGGCTTGACCATGAAGAGCCGCTTGCCGACGCTCGAGCACCGGGCGGGCGAACCAGGGCGCGCCGCTCCAGATGTTCGTCGCGACCGCGCCCGGGTGCAGCGTGTTCACGGTGACGCCGGTGCCCTCGAGGCGACGGGCGAGGTCGCGGGTGTGGAGCGACGTTGGCCAGCTTGGACCGGTTGTAGGCGCGCATGATCTGGTAGCCGCGCTCGAAGCCGAGGTCGTCGAAGTCCATGGTGCCGCCGTAGTGGCCGGCCGACGCGGTGATCACGATGCGCGCCGGGGCGCTCGCCACGATCCGGTCGAGCAGCAGCTCGGTGAGCAGGAAGCCGGCGAGGTGGTTGACCTGGAAGGTCGCCTCGTGGCCGTCCCCGGTCACGGTCCGCTTGTCGAAGACGGTGCCGGCGTTGTTGACCAGCACGTCGATGCGCGGGTACGCCGTGAGCAGCTCGTGGGCCAGCCCGCGGACGTCGGCTCAGCGAGGCGAAGTCGCAGAGGAACGACTCGACCGGCACGTCCGGCGACTCGTCGCGGACCCGCTTCACCGCGGCCGTCGAGCTTGGCCGGCGTGCGGCCGACCATCACGAGGTGGTGGCCCTGCGCGGCCAGCTGGCCGGCCGCCTCGAGGCCGATGCCGTCGCTGGCACCGGTGATCACGATCGTCTTCTGCGGTCGCGTCATGGGTGGGTCATCCCTTCGACGTCGAGGGCTGCGTCGAGCTGCTCGAGGGTGAGCACGCCGCGCTCGACGTACCCCATCTCCGAGCACCTGCTCGCGGATCGTCCGGCCCCCCGCGAGCGACTCCTTGGCGACCTTGGCGGCCTCCTCGTAGCCGAGGTACCTGTTCAGCGGCGTGACCACCGAGGGCGAGGACTCGGCGTACCGGCGCATCCGCTCGGCGTCGGCGGTGATGCCGTCGACGCACCGGGTCGCCAGCAGTCGGGTCGAGGTGGAGAGGATGCGGACCGACTCGAGCAGCGCTCTCGCCATCACCGGCATCATCACGTTCAGCTCGAAGCTGCCCGCTCGCGCCGGCGGCCGTGACGGTCGCGTCGTTGCCGATCACCTGGGCGCAGACCATCAGGGTCGCCTCGGGGAGCACCGGGTTGACCTTGCCGGGCATGATGCTCGACCCGGGCTGCAGGTCCGGCAGGCGGATCTCGGCGAGGCCCGTGGTCGGCCCCGAGGACATCCAGCGCAGGTCGTTGCAGATCTTGGTGAGCCCGACGGCGATCGTCTTCAGCACGCCGCTGAGCTCGACCAGCGAGTCCCGGGTGCCCTGCGCCTCGAAGTGGTTGCGGGCCTCGGCGAACGGCTGGCCGGTGAGGGTGCCGAGCTCGTCGATCACCGCCGCGGCGAAGCCGGGCGGGGTGTTGATGCCGGTGCCGACCGCCGTGCCACCGAGCGGCAGCTCGCGCACGCGGGGGAGCACCGCGTCGAGGCGCTCGACTCGCGAGGCGCACCGTGGCGGCGTACCCGCCGAACTCCTGGCCGAGCATCACCGGGGTTGCGTCCATCAGGTGCGTGCGACCGGACTTCACCAGGTCGGCGAACTCGTCGGCCTTGCCCTCGAGCGACGCGGCGAGGACGCCGAGCGCAGGCTGCAGATCCTCCACGACCGCCATCGCCGCGGCCACGTGGATCGAGGTCGGGAAGGTGTCGTTGCTGGACTGGCTCGCGTTGACGTGGTCGTTGGGGTGCACGTCGACCCCGGCGCGGGAGGCGAGGGTCGCGAGCACCTCGTTCATGTTCATGTTGGAGCTGGTGCCGGAGCCGGTCTGGAACACGTCGAGGGGGAACTGGTCGTCGTGGTCCCCGGACATGACCACCGCAGCGGCGTCCCTGATCGCGGTTGCCTGGTCGCCGGAGATCACACCGAGCTCGGCGTTCACCGCGGCGGCCGCGGCCTTGATCGCTGCCAGTGCGTGGATGTGCCGCGACTCGAGCCTCGTGCCCGAGATCGGAAAGTTCTCCACCGCGCGCTGGGTCTGAGCGCGCCAGAGGGCGTCGGCCGGGACGCGGACCTCGCCCATCGAGTCGTGCTCGATCCGGTACTGCGCGTCACCGTCCATGGCCTCGACATTAGCCGCACGAGCGGAGCCGCTCAGAGCTCGCTCTGTTGCCGGCGAAGCGAGGGCGTCGAGGAGCGAAGCAGCCATCACGTGCGGCTGACGTAGAGCCAGTAGCTCTCGTCGCGGTCCCCCAGACGCACCTCGTAGGGCGTGGCGGTGACGTTGCCGAACACGGCCTCCATCGCTGCTCCCAGCTGTGGAGCCTCGGCCGCTGACCAGATCACCAGCGCCCCGCTCGTCGCTCTCCGGGCGACCTCGAGGAAGGGCTGCTGGTACAGCGCCTCGTTGGCATCGTGGACGAGGTACCCCGGGCCGTTGTCGACGTCGAGCAGGACCAGGTCGTATGCCTGCGTCGCCGGCCTCGGCCAGCGCGACCCCGACCTCGCCCACGACCACGGTGACCCGTTCGTCGGCGAGGAACGTCGGTCCGTGCGCGATCGTGCCGTCGCGCATCCAGTCCACCACGGCGTCCTCGATCTCGACCACGGTGCAGGACTCGACCCGCGCGTCGGCGAGCACGGCGTGCAGGGTGAAGCCGAGGCCGAGGCCGCCGATCAGGACGCGTGCCGGCCGGTCCGACATCGCGAGCGCGGCGTTCGCCAGCTCGCGCTCGGTCGTGGTCTCGAGGGTGTCCATCACGAAGACGCCGTTGACCCGCAGCTCCAGGACGGTCGCCGTGTTGTCCTCGCGGCGCTCGCGAAGCACGACCTCGCCGCGCGGAGACTCGGCGCGCGCGATCTCGACGTACTCCATGGGGCAACGGTAGGGAGCCGGGCGAGCGCCGACCACCGTGCCTGCCACCACGACCGAACAGCCAGACTTTGCTCGACTTCCGATAACAAACCGGACACTCGGCGGTTGGGTGGTGACGAGACCGCAAGTCTTGTGGTTGTCTTCCTTCCGACGAGGTTGAGTGGGGTGCGTCGGCACCTCAACCAGAGGGACCTCGACCCTCGGACAGCTCGGGCACCCTCGTCATGAGGACGGGCATGACTCGCAACATCCGCAGGTCCCGGATCGTCGCCGCGCTCGCTTCGGGCGCCCTCGCCATCGCCGGCCTGGCCGCTGCCGGTACGCCGGCCGCCAACGCCGCCGACCGCGGCCACGGCACGCCGGGGGTCAAGGTCTCGAAGAAGCAGCTGCCGAAGGGCGCCCTCGACGGCGCCCGCCCTCGCGGGGTGACCGCGAAGGTCCAGCCGGGTGAGCCGGGTGACGCGCTGCCGGCCGGCGTGCCGAAGAGCGGCCGCTACGCGTTCATGCTGAAGCTGTCGAAGAAGAGCACCGGAGCGGCGTTCCACGCCGCGCTCGGCCGGGGCAAGTCGGCCGCGAAGTCCGCCGCGAAGTCCCAGCTCGGGTCGGTGACCAGCGCGCAGAACAAGGTGATCGGCAACCTGCCGGACAAGTCGCGCGTGCTCTACCGCTCGCACGCCGTGCTCGCGGGAGTCACGGTCGTGACGGACGTGAAGAACTACCAGGCGCTGACCAGGCTGGCCGGCGTGAGTGCGGTCTACCCGGTCTCGCCGAAGGCGCCGTCGAACTCCTACGCGGTCCCGCTGCAGGGCGCCCCGCAGGCATGGCAGTCGCACGGCAACCTCGGCGCCCACAGCACGGTCGCGATCATCGACACCGGCATCGACTACACCCACGCCAACTTCGGCGGCGCCGGCACGGTGGCGGAGTACGAGGACTCCCAGGCTCAGCTCGGTGAGCCCGTGTCCGCAGGTGAGTTCCCCGGCGACAAGGTGATCGGCGGATACGACTTCGCCGGCGACGACTACAACGCCGACCCGAACGACCCGGCCTTCAACCCGATCCCGTCCCCGGATTCCTGGCCGCTGGACTGCGAGGGCCACGGCTCGCACGTCGCGGGCACGGTCGCCGGCTACGGCGTCACGACCGGCGGTGCGACCTACGCCGGGAGCTACGACACCAGCACGCCGTTCTCCTCTCTCAAGATCGGCCCCGGCATGGCCCCCGAGGCGAAGCTCTACGGCTTCCGGGTCTTCGGCTGCGCCGGCTCGACCGACCTGGTCGGTGCGGCGATCGACCGCGCGGCCGACCCCAACGGCGACGGCGACACCTCCGACCACGTCGACGTGGTGAACATGTCGCTCGGCTCGGACTTCGGCTCGCCGGAGGACGGCGACTCGATCGCCACCGAGGCGGCCTCGGCGCTCGGGATCACCATGGTGGTGGCGTCCGGCAACGCCAACGACGTGTACGACGTCGGGGGCTCGCCGGGCAACGCCCCGAGCGCGCTGACCGTCGCGGCCAGCCAGGACGCGTACGCCCAGGTGGACGCGCTGACGGTGTCGGCACCGGGTTCGATCGCCGGTGACCTCCCGGCGGAGCGCTCGGTGGCCTACGACTGGGCCAACGACGACGACCTGTCGGGCGATGTCGCCCAGGTGACGGACCCGACGAACCTCGAGGGCTGCAACCCGCTGAACTCGACGGATGCGGCTGCGGTCAACGGCAAGATCGCGTTCGTCGAGTGGACCGACGACGACAGCTCCCGGCCCTGCGGATCCGTGACGCGGAGCGGCAACCTCGCGGACGCCGGCGCGATCGGCTTCATCTTCGGCGACGACTCCGAGAACTTCTCCTCGGGGATCACCGGCAGCGACACCATCCCGGGCGTCATGGTCGCGAAGTCGGGCGCCGACGCGATCCGCACCGAGCTGGAGGCCCACAACACGGTGACGATCAGTGGCACCACCGCGGGCAGCTTCGCGCAGAGCCTGCCGGGCCTGGACGACACGCTCGCGTCGTTCTCCTCCCGCGGCATCGGTGACAGTGGCAACGTGAAGCCGGACGTCACGGCGGTGGGCGGCACCGTGTTCTCGACCAGCAGCGGCACCGGCACGGAGGGCGAGAACGAGAGCGGCACGTCGATGGCGACCCCGATGGTTGCCGGCGCCGCCGCGCTGGTGAAGACGGCCCATCCGGACTGGAACGCCAAGCAGGTCAAGGCCGACATCATGAACACCGCCGGCCAGGACCTGTTCACCGGCGACAACCACACGGGTGACACCTACGCACCGCAGCGGGTCGGGTCCGGGCGCATCCAGGTCGACAACGCGCTCGACAACGACACGCTCGCCTACGTCACCGACGACGGCGGCGCCGTGAGCGCATCGTTCGGTCCGCAAGCGCTGACCGGGGAGACCACGCTGCACAAGACGATCAAGGTGGAGAACACCGGTCTGACCACGCGCAGCTACGACGTGTCGTTCGAGGACCGCACGACCGTGCCGGGCGTCGACTACACGCTGTCGACGGACTCGGTGACGCTCGACCCGCGGTCATCGACGACCGTCACGCTGACGCTGCACCTCGACCCGTCGGCGATGACCAAGACGATCGACCCGACGATGCCGCTCCTGCAGGCGGTCCCAGGGTTCACGCCACTCGCGCGGCAGTTCCAGGCCGACGCGAGCGGGCTCGTGGAGTTCACCGCCACCGGCGGCGGACCGGACCTCCGGGTCCCGGCGTACGTCGCCCCGCGGCCGGCGTCGGCGATGACCCAGCCCGGCTCGCTGACCATGCCCGCCGGTGACGTCCAGGAGGCGCTGCTGCCGCTGACCGGGCAGTCGGTCGACCAGGGCAGCGGTGCGGAGACGATCCAGTCCCTCGTCGCCGGGTTCGAGCTCCAGGCCAAGAGCGGGCTCGCGCCCGACTGCGGTGGTCCGGTGACCGACGGGTGCGTGAACTTCCCCGACGAGCGGGCCGCCGACCTGAAGGCGGTCGGCGCCACCTCGGACGCACCTCAGCTGACCGCGAACGGACAGAACCCGCTGGACGAGGGGTACGCCTACTTCGCGATCAACACCCAGGGACGCTGGCGCACCCCGGCGTCGGCGGAGGAGTTCGACGTCTACATCGACGGTGACGGTGACGGCGTGCCCGACGTGGTGGCGTTCAACACCCGGCTCTCCGACGCCAGCGACGTCATGGTCACCGAGCTGTACGACCTGAACGCGGGCGCGATCACCGACGTGGAGCTGACCAACGCGTCGCTCGGTGACACCGACACCGCGATCTTCGACAGCGACACGCTCGTGATGCCGGTCTGGCTCGGTGCGATCCCGGGCCTTGCCTCCGACCAGTCGCGGATCAACTACGCGGTCTACTCCTTCAGCCCCTACCAGGGCGCACCGGTCGACAGTGTCGGCGATCCCGAGTGGCTGTCGTTCGACGTGCTCAACCCGGGTGTGGCGCTGTTCGGCAGCTACGACGGCTCGGCGAGCCCGCTGCTCTACCCGGACGCCGAGTCGTCGGTGCTGAACCTCCGGCGCGACAGCGCGGCGTACGCCGAGGACGGCGGCATGGGCGCGATGGTGGTCCACTTCCACAACGCCCTCGGCGACAAGACCCAGCTGGTCAAGCTGAAGGACACGCCGACGGTCGGGCTGGCGCTCGCGCCGAACCCGGCCGAGCGTGGCCAGCAGGTGACCGCGACGGTCACGGTGCCCGACAGTGCCGGCTCGCCGGCGTCCGGCGCTGTGGTGCTCAAGCAGGGTGCGACCACACTCGCGTCCGGCACGATCGCCGATGGCACGGCGCAGCTGACGTTCGCCCTCGACGCGGCGGGGGTCTACCCGATCCACGCGGAGTACGCCGGGGACGACACCCACGACGCGGGCGTGTCGGCGCCGGTCAACCTCACCGTCTCGAAGACGCTCCCGACGGTCGGGCTGACCCTCAACCACACGAAGGTGCATCCGGGCAAGAAGATCAAGGCGACGGTCCAGGTCACCACGGTGGCCGGCATCGCGGCCACCGGCCGGGTGACCATCCGGCGGCCGAACGGCCGGATCCTGGCCCGCGGCGAGCTCGTGAACGGCGTCGCCGTGCTCAAGTGGAGGAGCAAGACCCACCACAAGTTCAAGGTGCGGGCGGTCTACGCCGGCGACGCGAACTACGTGGCGGGCACCTCGGGGTACGTCAAGGTCAAGGTCAAGCACAAGAAGCACTGACCTGAGTGGTCGAAGGGGTCGGCTCGGCGGACAGCACGCCGAGCCGGCACCTCGACCCGGGTCGTCGCCCGGTTCCCGCGGCCGACCGAGCGCGTGGGGCCGCCCTCAGCGCTCCCTGGACCGCACCCGGATGCCGCTCAGCGGCACCGTGACCGCCCCGGACGGGTCGGTGAAGAAGTCGTTGCCCTTGTCGTCGACGACGATGAAGGCGGGGAAGTCCTCGACCTCGATCTTCCAGACCGCTTCCATGCCGAGCTCGGGGTACTCCAGCACCTCGACCGACTTGATGCAGTCCTGGGCCAGCCGGGCAGCCGGACCGCCGATCGAGCCGAGGTAGAACCCGCCGTGCTCCCGGCAGGCCTCGGTGACGACCTTCGACCGGTTGCCCTTGGCGAGCATCACCATCGAGCCGCCGGCGGCCTGGAACTGCGCGACGTAGGAGTCCATCCGGCCGGCGGTGGTCGGACCGAACGACCCGGAGGCGAAACCCTCGGGCGTCTTGGCCGGACCGGCGTAGTAGACCGGGTGGTCCCGCAGGTACGCCGGCATCTCTTCGCCGGCGTCGAGCCGCTCCTTGATCTTCGCGTGCGCGATGTCGCGCGCCACGACCAGCGGACCGGTCAGCGACAGCCGCGTCTTCACGGGGTGCTGGGAGAGCTGGGCGAGGATCTCGCTCATCGGCCGGTTCAGGTCGACCGCCACGACCTCCCCGCCCGAGATGTCCTCGGCGACACCGGCGTCCGGCATGTAGTGGGCCGGGTCGGTCTCGAGCTGCTCGAGGAAGACACCGTCAGCAGTGATCTTGCCGAGCGCCTGCCGGTCGGCCGAGCACGACACCGCGATGGCGACCGGGCACGAGGCCCCGTGCCGCGGGAGCCGGACGACGCGGACGTCGTGGCAGAAGTACTTGCCACCGAACTGCGCGCCGATCCCGAAGGACTGGGTCAGCTTGAAGACCTCCTCCTCGAGGTCGAGGTCCCGGAAGCCGTGGGCGCTCATCGAACCTGAGGTCGGCAGGTTGTCGAGGTAGTGCGCGCTGGCGTACTTCGCGGTCTTCAGGGCGAACTCCGCGCTGGTGCCGCCGATCACGACGGCGAGGTGGTACGGCGGGCAGGCGGCGGTGCCGAGCGAGCGGATCTTCTCGTCGAGGAACTCCAGCATCCGGGTCGGGTTCAAGACGGCCTTGGTCTCCTGGAAGAGGAAGGACTTGTTCGCCGAGCCGCCGCCCTTGGCCATGAACAGGAACTTGTACTCCGGGCCGTTCTCGCCCTGTGCAGTCGAGTAGAGCTCGATCTGGGCCGGCAGGTTCGTGCCGGTGTTCTTCTCCTCCCACATCGTCAGCGGCGCGAGCTGGGAGTAGCGGAGGTTGAGCCGGGTGTAGGCGTCGTACACGCCCTGGCTGATCGCCTCACCGTCGTCGGCGCCGGTGAGCACCCCCTCGGACTTCTTGCCCATCACGATCGCGGTGCCGGTGTCCTGGCACATCGGGAGCACGCCACCCGCGGAGATGTTGACGTTCTTGAGCAGGTCGAGTGCCACGAACCGGTCGTTCCCGCTGGACTCCGGGTCGTCGATGATCTTGCGCAGCTGCGCGAGGTGGGCCGGGCGCAGGTAGTGCGCGATGTCGTGCATCGCCTCGGCCGTGAGCCGGCGGATCGCCTCGGGCTCGACCTGGAGGAAGGTGCGGCCGCCAGCCTCGAAGGTGCGACACGCCCTCGGTCGTCACCAACCGGTAGGGGGTGTCGTCCGCGGCCGGCCGGCAGGAGGTCGGAGTAGCGGAAGTCGGGTCCTGCGGAGGGTGCTGATGTCACGCTGGAAGATTAGTCGGGGCACCGGGGCCGGCCTCCGGCGGTCTCGTCGAGCCCGGGCATCGAGCCGGAAATGAGGCCGGACCAGTCAGCCGTTCGGCTCGATTCGGATAGCCCAGATGGACTATTTGGCGCCGGACGCCTGCTGCACCATTCACCGGGATTGATGGTCCTTTCGGCGGATTCGGGCGCTGGTGAAATGGGTGGGTTTCAGCAGCGGCGAGGCGTCTGCCCGCTTGTTACCGGGTGGTATCGGAGTCGTTGCCAGCCCCCTCTGACAGGTCGATAGTGACTCTCGCTGTTGGGGCGCCTTCTTGGGCCGAATCAGGAACTACTGCGTGGGGCAGGTGTGATTCAGGTGCGATTCAAGTCTTGGGCTGTTGCCGTCGTCATCGCGAGCACGGCGTTCGTCGGGTCTCTCGGGAACGCGGCGACGGCCGCGGCCGCTCCGGCTCCGGTCGCCGCCACCGCAGCGGCAGTCCGGCTGGCCAGCTGTGACAGCCCGCCGGACTCTCCGGACGCCACCGCGGAGAACCGCGACCGCTTCGTCGAGCTCTGGTCGGCCCGGTTGGCCGACAAGTCCTGGACCAAGTCCTTCGTCGAGCGCACGACGGTGCCGGCCGACATCCTGGCCGAGGGCTTCCACGGCATGTCCGCCGAGGTCCGGGCCTGGCTCGGCGCGTGCCTCGTCGACGACCTCCTCGGCAAGGGCGGCGAGTCGCCGTCGGTCGAGCAGTACAACAAGTACCTCGACCAGCGTGAACATGATCGTCTTCGGCAAGGAGGCGATCCAGAAGCTTCGCGACCAGGTGAACTCAACGGCCGAGCCTGACCCCACCAAGACGCTCCCGCTGAAGAAGGACCAGACCTCCCAGGCCCTCGACAACATGGTCAGCGGGCTCTCCTCGGAGCCGAGCCTCACCTCCACGGACCAGCCGGACGCAGAGGTCAGCGCCCCGCAGACCTCGGTGGCCAAGGACGACCTCGGCTCCGCCTCGCCGGAGCTGAAGACCCTGATGGCGCAGCCGAGCGTCACGCCGCAGAGCTCGACTCCGCAGGCGGTGGCGCCGAGTGTCGTGCCCACCGGGGTCCCCGTGGTCGACACCCTGCTCGGGCTCCCACTGGTCCCGCTCCTGCTCCAGGCGGTCGACGAGCTGCTCCAGATCGTCGCGAACGTCGAGCAGACCCTGTTCACCCTCCCCGTCGTCAACCTGCTGTCCTCGGTCTTCTACCGGATCTGCGCCGAGTCGCCGACGATGCCGCTCAGGTGCAGCATCCTGCTTCCGGTCGGGGTCCCGATCCCGGCCGACGTCACCGGTGACAACTTCCCGGACGTCACGGGCACCCTCATCCCGCTGGTCAACCTGCCCTCGGGCGATGTCGGCGCGCGCTTCGCGGTCACCCGACTGTTCCCGAACAGCGGCCCGCTCCCGGCGCACGTCTTCGCCGTCTACGACACTCCGTTCGTCAAGAAGCGGATCGAGTTCGGGTACGACGGCCGCGCCTCGACGCTGGCCCGGAACACGAACACGACCTTCAAGCTCGAGCACGCGCTCACGGCGATCACCGGGGACATCCAGGTCAGCGCCGACGTGACCAGCCAGGACCCCGGCTCGGTGGAGGCGCTCACGTTCGCGGTCAAGTCGCTGGTCGGCGGGTCCGCCGGCGTGCTGCCCTCCGAGGAGGACCCGATGGCCGGGTCCGTCCAGATGAACCCGTTCCCGGCCACGTTCACCGTGGGCGGTCACCTGACCCACTCCGCAGCGCAGGACGAGGACGTGTTCACGGTGGCCTCGTCGACACCGACGCGGGTGGACGCGGTCGTGAACCAGGCGACGACCACGACCACGCCCAAGAGCAACCGCCAGTTCACCGCGACCGTGGACAAGCTGCCGACCTCGGTCACCGTCGACCTCGTCCACCAGGGCGAGAAGCAGACCATCGACTACTCGGCGAGCGCGCCGATCGACCTGGTCCAGGCGAGCGACACCGCGACCGGTGACACCAGCCACCCCGGCTCGTACACGCAGAGCGTCTACGAGGTGCACGGCGTGCCCACCCACGTGAACGTGGCCATGCAGGGCTCGCAGGACATCACCTACACCGCGAACGCGAAGATCCCGGAGGTCTCGTTCTCGACGAAGACGCTCGAGGACAACGTGCTGCAGCAGCAGATCACGGCCAAGGCGCACCAGGTGCCCAAGTCGATCCACGTGACCAACCTGACCACCGCGGCCGAGCAGAAGATCGGCTACACCGCCGACGACGAGCTCGCCGACGTCGAGCTGGGCATGTACGACAAGGACGAGGCCGGGGTGGAGACCAACCTGGTCGCGAAGGCGACCGGCATCCCGACTCAGCTGCAGTTCACCTCGACCGAGGCGACCGGCGCCTACGACTTCACGTCGAACACCGGCATCGACCTGATCGAGGCCACCCTCACGCGCAACAACGGCTCGATCCTGCCGATGCCGGGAACCGACCACGCCACCGTCTACAAGCGCGGTGACCAGCTCGGCCTGGACTTCCGGCTCAGCGGCTTCACCTCGGCTCACTTCGACGGGCACGAGGACACCAACGTCGCGCTCGGCCTCACGCCGGGTGGGCAGACCTTCGACGCGATCGCGGACATCGACGACTCCGCCGATGGTGGGCCGAACGTGCTCGCCAACGCCCACGTGGGCGCGCTGCCGTCGACCATGGCGGTCAGCTTCGACCCGGACAACGGGACCGCCGACTACAGCGCATCCAGCGTGATCCCGCTGCTCACCGCGAGCTTCACCGACCGCGCGACGCAGATGTACGGCAACGTCAAGCTCACCGACCTGCCGAAGAACATCGGGCTGGCCTTCAACACCTCGGGCGGCACGCCGGAGATCACCTACGACGCCGACTCGCGGCTGGGATCGATCGAGGCCAACTACTCCGAGAAGCCTGGCGGCCTGGGCCTGCACGCCCTGATCAGCGACCTGCCCAAGTACATGAAGATCGGCGGGATCAACCCGATCGTCTTCGACGCGCGCACCGCCGCCGGTGACGCGGCCGGCTCGTCGTACCTCGGCCAGGTCTTCTTCCAGTACGCCACCGACGGGGTCTTCGCGAGCCCGCCGACCAGTGACGACCACGTCTACCTGGACACGAACACGGTCGACACCACGCACGCGGAGCTGCAGTACACCGGGCTCCAGCTGCTCACCGTCGACACGGCCAACCAGGAGCTGCACGCCGAGATCCGCAACACCTCGGCCCGACTGCTGCGCGCCTACCTGACCACCCCGTCGATCAGCATGACCGGCTTCATCGACAAGGTGCCGGCGGACATCAAGATCGACCAGGTCGACGACCTGGTGTCCTACGACGCGAGCTCGCCGATCAGCCAGATCTACACCAACCTCGACCGCGCCAACGGCGACAGCGTGGCGGTCGACATCCACGGCGTCCCGCAACAGATCGACCTCCTCTTCGACGGCGGCGCCTCCAAGCTGCAGTGGGACGCCTCGGCGGCCACGACGAGCGTCTCGGCGGTCGCACACCTGACGCCGTCGACGATCGGCGGGACCCGCAACTTCGACGCGAGCCTGGCGATCGGCTCGATCCCGATCCACTGGGACGCGTCCTGGGCCGGAGGCAACGTGCTGTTCCAGGCGCCCGCGCCCGGCATCGGCTCGATCGACGCGCGGGTCACCAACCACGGCTCGTACCACCTTCTGGCCGGTGACCACCTGAACGCGTTCTTCGACCAGACCTCCGGTGCCGCACCGGGTGCCCTGGACGCCAGCCTGCACATCAGCAACCTGACCAAGGCCGCGTTCAGCAAGATCACCGACGCCGCAGGTGGCGGCTTCGAGGCCGACCTGAACATGGGCAACCACGGCACCTTCAACTTCGGTGCCGACGTGACCCTGCCCTCGACGAAGCTGGTCGCGTCCGGCCAGTTCGACAACCTGCCTGCGCAGATCCACCTGAAGAGCGACGGTGGCCGGGTCACCTACACCGGTGACAGCAACCCCGACCTGACGGTGTCGGTCAAGGCCGGTACGCCGGCCGCAGTGGCCGCCCTGCCGGCCATCCCGACGCCGCACGGAGTCGCCATCCGCGACGCCGACGTCGGTGGTGGCAAGGCCTACGGGGCACACCTGTACCTGACCGGTCTGCCCGACGGCCTGGACCTGAACACGCCGGCCGGCACGTACACCGTGACGGGGTACCACCCGACCATCTCGACGTTGTCGGTGGACGCCATCCTCACCACGCTCGCACCGGTGCCGCTCTCACTGCAGCTGCAGCAGGTGGTGCCGACGGCCAGCCCGGTGGACTTCCAGTTCGGTCCGTTCCTGAGCGACACCGACGGCAGTGGCAACCACACGATGTCGCTGAACTACACGGCCAACCAGGACCTGGGCGCGCTGACCGCCGAAGCGACGTACGGCAACACCGACGACGCCAAGCTGACGATCAGCGAGATCCCGAAGTCGATCGCCGTCAACACCAGCTTCGGTGCCGACACCAAGGACGTCGGGATCGCGATGGACCACGGCATCAGCGACATCACGGCCGCGTACAAGAAGGTCGGTGACCTGAACTTCGCCGCCTCCGTGCACCTGCACGACGTGCCGTCCGCCGTGGACATCCACATCGGCAAGGACTCGGGGTCCTCCGGTGGCACCGACGTCGACGCTCCGGTGTTCACGATGAACACCAGCAGCGCCGGCATGGACATCGATGCCTACGCCACGGCGGCGATCGCCGACCCCGTCGACGCCAACGCCGCGGTCTCGCTGATGGTCACCGACCTCGGCAAGACCGTGACCGGCGACCTGAGCGGCAAGACGCTGCACATCACCTCCTCGCCGGCGACGGGCGCCTTCACCCTGCAGGCGGCCGGGAACGTGCACGTCAGCGCCGACCTCGGGTTCAGCGGCGGCGGGTTCACCAACACCGGGAACCTCGACGTCGACCTGGCCGTGCACCAGATCACGCTCGGGTTCACCTCGTTCAGCGACGTGAAGGCCGAGCTCGGGTTCACCACCGGGCTGAGCGGCAACTTCAGCTCCTTCACCCTCGGGCAGCAGAGCAACCTGACCGTGTCGGTGCAGGACCACCTGGACCTGGGCTTCGACCTGCCCGACCCGATCGGGCACGTCGGAGTCACGCTGGTCGACATCCCGTACGTGTCGATCCCGCTGGGCAACGTGGTGCCGAGGTGGCACGTGAACACCAACACCGAAGGTGCGATCTTCAGCATCCCGGTGTTCGAGGTGCCGCTCGTGGTGGACTGCACCATCAGCGTGACCGCCCGTCCGGCGCCCGGCTACACGACGGCGACCTCGACGTTCACGCTCCCGGCGCCGCCGAACGACGGCCACAGCCCGCCGGCGTACCTGCTGACCCCGGACATCAACCTGCTCGGGCTGTCGCTGCCGGACTGGGGCCTGGACATCATCGCCTTCTTCCTCTCGCCCTACGGCCACCACATCGGGGCCGACGCAGGATGTGACTGGTTCTAGGCAGCACTCGTCGGGCGGTCGTCGCGGAGCTCCGCCACGACCGCCCGACGCGCTGCGATCACCAGACCGAGACTTCGGAGCTCAGGCTCTGGTCGAGGCCGGTGGGCGATCGGAGTCGCACGTAGCGGGCGACCGGGCGCGTGGGGGGCTTCAACGCGTAGGCCTGGCCGAAACCGGTGGCGAGAGTGCGGAAGTTCTTCCCGTCCGTCGAGGTCTCGACCAGGAACTGTCCGCTGAAACCGCGCGCGACGACCAGGTTGATCGGGCGGCTTCGACCCAGGTCGACGACGACGCCGGTCACCGTCGCATCCCCGGGAGCGGTCAACCCGGCCGGTGCCCCCAGGTCGCCGTCGGTCTCGGGGCACGGGCTCTGGTAGGCCGTCGTGCGTGGGCCGGTGCCGACCAGGGGCGCGCAGCGGCGACCGCGCGAGGGCGGTGCGCCCGACGACGAGGTCGCCGACAGCTGTGGCGACAGGTAGCTCGCCCGGACCTTGCCCGCGCCGCTGCCCCCGGAGAGCTCGGTGCCGGCACTCACCGCGATGGCGCCGTCGTGGTCCTCCAACAGCCGTGCGTCCAGGGCGGTGCGCTTGCCCGAGGCGGACTGGGACCAGAGGACCTTGCCGGTGCCGGCGTCGTAGAGCTGGGCGGAGTAGCTCGTCTTCGACCCGGCGGCCTTCGGCAGCGGCCGCCACGACAGCTCGAACCCGTCCGGACCGCTCGTGGCCTTGGCGGCGAGGTCCCAGAGCCGGGCCTGCGGCACGGTGACGGTGTTGTCCTCGGCGACGAAGCTGACCGTGGTGCTGCTCTTCGCCGAGCTGCCCGAGAAGACGACGTTCATCGTCGCCTCGGTGCCCAGGGTTCCCTGGGTGTCGGATCCCTTCACGTCGAAGTGGTAGCGGCCCTCGGCGTCGGTCGTGGTGGTCCGCGCCTTGTCACAGATCGCCGGTGGGTCGGGCGCGAAGCAGATCGCCGACAACGTGCCGACGGCGAGGATGCTGCCGAAGATCACCTGGCCGATG
Organism: uncultured Actinomycetota bacterium; assembly: GCA_963731485.1. Lineage (GTDB taxonomy): Bacteria > Actinomycetota > Actinomycetes > Propionibacteriales > Nocardioidaceae > Marmoricola. The sequence goes on along the minus strand of CAVSVQ010000003.1, from coordinate 39,195 downwards.
TCGGCCTGCCTGATCAGCAGCACCTTCGCGTGCGTCAGGGGCCGGCCCGAGGAGTCCAGGGCCTGCCCCGAGACCGACACCGTGCTGTGCGGATCGACCGAGCTGAAACCGCATCCGACAGTCGTGAGACCCAGTACGGTGACGAGAGCGAACACCCGGCGCATGTCGTCAAACTAGACCCAGCTCGCGCACCCGGACTGGAGGGCACACCATGCGAACGCGTCCGTATGCCGTCGCGGCAGCCGCCGCGGCCCTGCTGATGACCCTGACCGGGTGCGGAGGGTCCGGCGACAAGCCGTCCTCGTCGATGACCGAGTTCACCGTCCCGTGCGCCCGGTTCGCCGACACCGCGAAGAAGATCACCGACGCCCAGGCCGAGCTCTACAGCGGGACCGGCGGCGCCAAGGCAGTCGAGTCACTGGTCAAGGAGCTCGACGCGCTCAAGGACGGAGCGCCGGGCGACGTCAAGGACGCCCTCACCGAGCTGAGCGACGCCTTCGAGAAGGCGCAGCGGATCATGGCGGACCCGACCCAGGAGAGCGCCGCGGAGCTGGCGAAGCTGGGGCCGAAGCTGTCGGCGGACAGCCAGAAGGTCACGGCCTACATCGTGCAGAAGTGCCACTGAGCGCGGTCCGGTTCACCGCGTGAACGCGCTCCACGGCGTGACCCACACCCCCGCCGCAGTGCCGTCGTCGGACAGCAGCAGGACCGTGTCGTCGTCAGCGGCGACGGTGAACGCGGTGTCGCCCGTCGCGACCGGGTCGGTCGGCGCCACGACCGGCCGCCACCGTCGGTCCCCGGATGCCGCCCCGGGGCTGGACCAGAGCCGGTAGCGCGCGCCGTCGCTCACCGCGCCGACGACGGCGCCTGAGCCTACGGCGAGGCCGGTGACCTGGGGCGCTGTGGTGACCTGGTCTGCGAACGCGCCGAAGGTGTCGTCGGCCTTCCAGCCGGAGCCGGATCGCCGCCACACCCCGAAGCGGTTGCTGCGTAGGCCGAGGGCGACCAGATCGCCGTCGTCGCGGGCGACCAGCTCGAGGTCCGCGAACGCGTCCGTCCCGGCCGGAACGGGTTGCCCGCTCCAGTGCTCACCGTCGGTCGACGTCCACGCCGAGGGCGCGGCCGAGACGCGGCCGGCGGACTCGGCCAGGCCGACGACGGTCCACTGTGCGCCGTCCCAGACCTGGTCGAGTGCGCTCGTCTTCGTGCGGGTGTCGCTGCTCAGCGCGGGGTCGTGGTCGAGGATCGTGAAGTCGCTGGCGTCGGTGGCGGTCCACACCGCCGCACCGCTCACCCGGTCGCCGACGATGAGCCACCCGTGCGGCCCGGCGGCGATCCGGCCCACCCGGATCGCGTTGGGCCCGCCGTAGAGCTCGAAGGGAGCCCGCATGTCGACCAGCGCACCATCGGGCCGCTGGTACCACGACGTGACCCGCGGGTTCCCGTGCGCACCTCCGGACCTCGCTCCGACTGCTGCGACCCGGCTGCCCTGGCAGGCGACCGACGACAGGATCGCCCGGCGTGCGTAGTAGGACGACGGGTCCAGCGGCATCGACACCCAGGTGCGGGCGTCCGCACTGGTCCAGGCGGCCGGTCGGGTGGCTCCGTCGGCGTCGGCCACGGCGCCCACGAGGAACCATCGGCCGTCGCACGTCGACGCGTCACGCACGACCAGCCGACCGGGTGCGCCGGGGGGTGCCGGCAGGGCGACCGCGTGCCAGCGGGGGCGCACCGCCGTGACGGCCGGGCGCCCGTCGCTGTCGCAGGCTCCCGTGAGGAGACCGGCGAGCAGCACCACGAAGGCCAGGACGGATCGGCGGCTCATCCCGGGGAGCGTACGGCGGGGGCCGGCCACCGGTCACCGCGAATTCCGCATAGGCTGGCCCGCGTGAGTGGGTTGGAGCCGTCGCGGATGCGGATCTCGGACGCCGACCGGAACAGGGTCGCGGAGATCCTCCGCGAGGCCGCCGGCGACGGCCGGATCGACCTGACCGAGCTCGACGAGCGGCTCGACGCGACGTACGCCGCGAAGACCTTCGCCGACCTGGTGCCGATCACCCACGACCTGGCTCCGGGCACGCCGGTCAACGCCGCCGCGACCACGGGCATCGACCGCGAGCGAGCCGTGGCGATCATGGGCGGTGTCGAGCGCCGCGGGAGCTGGACGGTGCCCGAGCAGTTCAGCGTGTTCTGCCTGATGGGTGGGGCCGAGCTGGACCTCCGGCAGGCACGGTTCTCCGCGGGCGAGGTGACGCTGACGATCAATGCGTTCATGGGCGGCGCGAACATCGTCGTGAACCACACGACCAATGTCGTCGTCCACGGAGTCGGCATCATGGGTGGCTACTCCGCGCCTCGCTCCGACGCCGATCTCCGACTGACCGCCGACTCGCCGACGGTGCACGTCAAGGGGTTCGCGATCATGGGCGGCGTCAGCGTCGTGCGCAAGCCGATGCCCGGCGAGGACGAGACCCCGGGATGGCGCTACCGGCACCCGTGAGCCCGGGGGTCAGTCCGGTGGGCTCAGCCTTTCCTCCGGGAGCCCCCTGAACACGGTCGCGAAGTAGTCGCGCGCCGTCTCGAAGATGTCGATCTCCCGACCCGCTCGCTCCGAGAGGAGCCAGCGGTGCTCGAGGATCTGGTGGAACACCTCGGCCGGCTCCAGGCGGCCGCTCAGCTCGGGCGGCACCATGGCGGCGATCTCGTCGTAGACCTCCTGGCGCCAGCGACGAGCGGCGCTCACGCGGTCGGTCAGTCCGTGGTGGGCCATGTACGAAGCGAGGTCGCTCAGCAGCCGCCGAGCCTGGTTGTCCTCGACGTCGAGGCCGGTGAGCCGGGACAGCTCGCGAGCGTGGTGGCCCGCCTCGACGACCCGTGGCTGGACCAACACCGTGGCGGCGCCGGGGTCGGTGCTCATCGCCAGCTCCTCGACGTCGAAGCCGAGCTCGCCGAGCCGCTCCACTCGTTGCTCGAGACGCCACATCTCGTCGACCCCGAACTGCTCCTCGGCCGTGAGCTCGTGCCACAACGACTGGTAGCGCTCGGTGATGCGTGCGATGACCGCGAAGGGGTCGACCTCACCGGCGAGGTCCGGTACGGCGGCCTGCACGTCGAGGAGCTCGGCGAAGACGTTCTCGCACCCGACGGTGACGTCGTACTCGCGCAGCCGGTCCGACAGGCTGGGATGCAGCTCGGCGGTCTCGGCGTCGACCAGGTACGCCGCGAACTCGCCGGCGCTGCGGCGGAACAGCACGTTCGACAGCGAGACGTCACCCCAGTAGAAGCCCTCGAGGTGCAGCCGCACCAGCAGCACGACCAGGGCGTCGACGAGCAGTGGCACCCCGCCGGCCGGCAGCCCATTGGTGAAGACCGTGCGGTAGGACAGCGCGAAGGCCAGGTGCCGGGTGACCAGGGCCGCGCCCTGGTCGTGCGGGCGCTCGGACACCACCGCGACCGGCGTGACCGCCGGGAGGCCACGGCGCCCGAGCTCGCGCAGCATCCGGTACTCCCGCTTCGCGACCTCCTCCTGGGTCTCCTTGACGGCGTAGAACGTCCCGTCGAGCCCGATCACCCGCACGACGTGGCGGGAGAGTCCCCGAGGGACCGGCACGACGTGCTCGGTCCACTCCGCGAGGGGCACGCCCCACGGCAAGGTGAGCAGAGCCGGGTTGGGACTGCTGGCGAGAACGCGCACGGTTCAGCCTAGAGCCGGCGGAGCCGGCTCAGGCGAGCGTGAGGTTCTCCCCGCTGGCCGGGTCGAACAGGTGCATGTGGGACGGATCCATCCAGATCTCGGCCTCCTCGCCCTTGCTGATCCGGCTGTTCGCGTCGAGGGAGACCACGAGCTGGGTGCGCATCGCCTCGCTGTCGAGGTCCTTCTCGAGCTGGGCCAGCTGGGTGGACACCTCCGGCGGAGCCTCGAACGGGATGTAGGCGTAGGCCTCGTTGCCCAGCCACTCGACCACGTCGACCGTGGCGCGGAAGGTCGAGCCACGGCTCGCGACCGAGCTCTCGACGACGGCCGCGTCGTTGAAGTGCTCCGGGCGGATCCCGGCGATCAGCAGACCCTTGTCCTGGACCCGTTCGGCCTTGTCCGCGGAGAGTGCGACCGTGCCGAACGGCAGCTCGACCGAGGAGCCGGTCACGGTCGCCGGCATGAAGTTCATCGGCGGAGACCCGATGAAGCCGGCCACGAACAGGTTGACCGGCTCGTTGTAGAGCTCACGCGGTGTCGCCAGCTGCTGGAGCACGCCGCGCTTCAGCACCGCGACGCGATCGCCGAGCGTCATCGCCTCGGTCTGGTCGTGGGTGACGTACACCGTCGTGATCCCGAGGCGCTTCTGCAGCCTGGCGATCTCGGTGCGCATCTGGCCGCGGAGCTTGGCGTCCAGGTTCGACAGTGGCTCGTCGAAGAGGAACGCGTCCGCGTTGCGGACGATCGCTCGTCCCATCGCCACCCGCTGGCGCTGGCCGCCGGAAAGGTTGCCGGGCTTGCGCTCGAGGTGCTCGTCGAGCTCGAGGGTGGCGCTCGCCTCGCGCACCTTCGCGTCGATCTCCGACTCCGGCAGTCCCCCCTTGAGGCGGAGCGGGAAGGCGATGTTCTCGTAGACGGTCAGGTGCGGGTAGAGCGCGTAGTTCTGGAACACCATGGCCAGGTTGCGGTCGCGCGGCGCGAGGTCGTTGACCCGCTTGCCGCCGATCACCATGTCGCCGGAGGTGATGTCCTCGAGACCGACGATCATCCGCAGCAGCGTCGACTTCCCGCACCCGGACGGCCCGACCAGGATCATGAACTCCCCGTCCTGCACGTCGATGCTGACGTCGTTCACAGCCGGGAATCCGTCGCCGTACTGCTTGACGATGTTGACCATCTCGATCGCAGCCATCTGCGTTACCCCTTCACTGCGCCGGAGGTCAGGCCGGCGACGATCTTGCGCTGGAACAGCAGGACGATGAGCACCACCGGCACTGTCACCACGACCGCGGCGGCGGCCAGTTGGGAGTACGGCGGGTTGAACGGGTCGGACCCGACGAAGAACGACATCTGGGCGGGCACCGTGCGTGCCGAGGTGGTCGAGGTCAGCGAGATCGCGAGCACGAACTCGTTCCACGCGAAGAAGAAGGTCAAGATCGCCGCGGTGAAGACACCGGGCGCAGCGAGCGGCACGATCACCTTGCGGAACGCCTGCCAGGAGGTGGCCCCGTCGACCTGGGCCGCCTGCTCCATCTCCCAGGGGATCTCCCGGAAGAACGCCGACAGCGTCCAGATCGCCAGCGGCAACGTGAACGACATGTACGGGATGATCAGGCCGGGCCAGGTGTTGAACAGGTGGAAGGTGCGCCACATGTCGAACAGTGGACCGACCAGCGACACGACCGGGAACATCGCGATCGCGAGCGCGATCGAGAGCACCAGGCGCTTGCCGCGGAACTCCAGGCGTGCGATGGCGTACGCCGCGAGGGTCGCGAAGATCACCGCAAGGATGGTCGCGATGATCGCGATGCCGAAGGAGTTCAGCAGCGCCCGCAGGAAGTCGTTGTTGTCGAGGATGTCCTTGTAGTTCTGGATCGTCCACGTCTTCGGGAAGAACTGCGGGCTCCCGGTGGTCGTCTCCGCGACCGGCTTGAGCGACACCATGCCGATCCACACGACCGGGAGCAGGCACCACACCAGGATGACGACGAAACCGACCCAGTGGCCGGGACCCATCCGCTGTCTCATCTCAGGCCTCCTGTCGTGCCTGGGCCAGGTCGACCCGGAAGAGCTTGACCAGGAGGTAGGCGATCAGGAGCACCGACAAGAACAGCAGCACCGACAGCGCCGAACCCATGCCGAGCTGGAACTGCTCGATCACCTGGCGATAGGTCAGGAACGACGAGGACTCGGTGTTCTGCGCCCCCTTGGTCATGATGAAGATGTTGTCGAAGATCCGGAACGCGTCGAGCGCCCGGAACAGCACCGCGACCATGATCGCCGCCCGCATGTTGGGCAGGATCACCTTGACCAGCCGCTGGGTCCAGGTGGCCCCGTCGACCTTGGCAGCCTCGATCATGTCCTCGCTGACCTGGGACAGTCCGGCCAGCAGCAACAGCGACATGAACGGCGTGGTCTTCCAGACCTCGGAGGCCATGATCGCGAACATCGCGTGCCAGTGGTCGCCGAACCAGTTGGTGTCGGTGCCGATCCAGGGAAGCCAGTGGAACCAGCCATTCACGAAGCCGTTGTTGAGGCTGAAGGTGAACTGCCAGGCGAAGGCCGAGACCACCGTGATGATCCCGTAGGGGATCAGGATCGCCGTGCGCATCACTCCGCGTGCGAACACGATCCGGTGCATCACCATCGCGAACGCGAAGCCGATCACCAGCTCGATCGCCACCGTGACGACCATGATGATCACGGTGTTGAGCATGTCCTTCCAGAACAGACTGTCGCCGAGCACGGTCACGTAGTTGCCCAGTCCGGTGAACGACTTGTCGTCGGGCACCGTGAGTCGGTACTTGAACAGCGAGAGGTACAGCGCCTGGATCATCGGGTACGCCGTCACCAGCACCATCAAGACGACGGCCGGTGCGACCAGCCGGATGCCCAAGCGGTTCTCGGCGACGGCGCGGTCGCTGGCGGGGGCTGCTGCCTCCGCACGCGGCGGCACCGCGGTGGCGGTCATAGCAGCTTCCTTCCCTTGAGCACGTCGGTGATGAACTGGGCGGAGTCCTTCGGCGTTGCCGGGCCGACCGAGCTCGGCGAGTGCCAGGTCGACTGGATCGCGCTGGAGATGTCACTCCAGTAGGGCGTCACCGGGCGCGGCCCGGCGGCCTCGATGCTGTCGCTGAACGCCTGCAGCAGATCAGCCGGGTAGGCCTTCGCCAGCTCGGGTGACTGGTAGGCCGCTTTGCTGGCCGGCATGTTGCCGGTCTCCACGGCGTAGGTCACCTGGTTCTCGGTCGAGGTGATGCACTCGGTGGCGGCGATGGCCTGATCGAGGTGCTTGCTGGCCTTGTTGATGCCGATGTTGATCCCGCCGAGCGGAGGACGCGAGGGCTTGCCGGCGACCGTCTCCGGGTAGCGAGCCCAGCCGAGGTCGTCCAGGGTTGCCTTGTCCCCCTTGTAGTTGGCGTAGATGAACGTCCAGTTCACCTGGAAGGCACCCTGGTCGCTGGCGAACGGACCGAGCACGGTGCCCTCGTTGGACACCGACAGGTCGCCCTCGGCGGCCTTCGAGTGCGCCAGCTCGTCGATCACGTTCGCGGCAGCGCGCCCGGCGTCGGAGTCGACGGTCACCTTCGCGTCCGAGCCCTTGGACGTGTCCTCGACGATCTGCCCGCCCGCTCCCTCGATCAGGGCGTTGATCCAGACCACGTAGCCCTCGTACTTGTTGGCCTGGACGCCGACGGTGCCGCCGTTGTCACTGGCCGCCTTGATGATCTGGTCCCAGGTCACCGGCTGGGTCATGTCGAGTCCGGCCTTCTGGGCGAACGACTTTCGGTACCAGAGCAGCTGGGTGTTCGCCCACAGCGGAGCGACCGCGAGCTTGCCGTCCCAGGTGGCTCCGTCGACGGCACCACCGAGGGTCGCATCCTTCAGGCGGGTCGCGAAGTCGTCCGGGAGAGCGGCGAGGAACCCGGCGTTGGCGAACTCGCCGGTGAACACCGGGTCGAGGCTCATCAGGTCGATGCCCGTGTCCTTCGCGGCCAGCCGCCGCGCGAGCTGGATGCGTTGCTGGGTGGCGTCACCGGGGAGCTGCTGGACCTTGATCGTGTACTGGTCGGTGCTGCAGCGCTCGGCGATACCGGCCTGGCCGAACGCCCCCTGGAAGTCGGCCGGTCGGCTCGGATCGGGGTTGATGTACCAGGTCAGCGTGGGCTTCCCCGAGCCGCCGCCGCACCCGGTGAGGAGAGCCGCCGTCAGGGCCAGGGCCGCGCCGGTCGCGAGGCTCCTGGTGATCCGGGCCGGCCCCCGAGGATGGTGTGTGGGCATGCGTTCCTCCCGAGAACGTCTTGCCCCTAACTTCTTCCGGAATCGCGAGTTTGTCCAGAGACCGCGCGTGTCGCACCGGCTCGGTCGCGCGTGGCAGCGGCTCTGATCAGGCCCGATCCGCGGTGGCCCGGATGGCGTCGCGGAAGGTCGCGAACAGCTCCGGCGGCAGGTCGTGGCCCATCCCCGGGACCAGCAGCAACTGGGCGCCGGGGATCGCCTGCGCGGTCGCCCGGCCGCCGGAGACGTGCACCATCCGGTCCGCCATGCCGTGGATGACCGTGGTCGGGATGCGCACCGAGCGCAGATGCGCGCGCGCGGTTCGGCTGGGTGAGCACGGCCAGCATCTGCCGCATCACGCCGGCCGGGTTCAGGCCGCGCTCCCAGGTCTCCAGGGCGCGTGCGCGCGCCGACTCCTCGGGCTCGGGGTAGGTCGGCGAGCCGATCAGCTGTCGTTCCCTTGACCGCGGCATCGAGGTACTCCTCGACCGTGGTCGCACGGCGGCGCAAGCATCATCGGCACCAGGCGGGGGTCGAGCCAGCCGACCGTGCGCCGGCCGGTCGTCGACATGATCGACACCAGGCTCCGCAGGCGGGCCGGATGGTGGATCGCCATCGTCTGCGCGATCATCCCGCCCATCGAGACACCGACGACGTGTGCCGACTCGAGCCCGAGGTGGTCGAGCAGGCGGACCCCGTCGTCGGCGAGGTCCCGCAGCGAGTACGGCGCCCGCACCGGCCGTCCGAGGAACGCCTGGACGAGCATCCCCCTCGTCACCCGGCCCGTGCCCCGGCTCGAGCGGCCGACGTCCCGGTTGTCGTAGCGGATCACGTAGAAGCCGCTCTCGGCGAGGAGCCGACAGAACGCCGGGTCCCACCAGGTCATCGGGCCGCCGAGCCCCATCACCAGCAGCAGCGGCTCGTCGCCGGGGTCGCCGAAGGTCTGGTAGCACAGCTCGACACCGGTGCTCACCGGCGCGCGCAGCTCGGCCGAGACCACGACCTCCGCGGGCTCAGGAGGGCGTGGCGGGACGTCGGGAGCGGATGCGCGGCATGCGGCGCCTCTCGGTCGGGAAGACGCGACATTCTACGTCGCGTCGATACCCGGACACGCGCGGGGCTCGGAATCGTTGATCTACGTGCTGAAGACCACTCGATCCGTTAGTTTCGACAGCGTGAACTCACCGATGGGCGACTTCCTGAGGCCGGAGGGCTTCGCCGGCCCACGCGGCCTGCGGGCGCTGGCGCGCGAGGGCAGCGCTGCGATCGAGGCGGCCCGCCTCGTCGCACCGGTCCCGGCGCGCCGACCGCTCGGCCCGCACCGGTACGCCGTACGCCCGTGCCCACCGTCCGCACGGCCTCGAGCCGGTGCTGCTGGTGCCGGGATTCATGGCCGGCGACGGCACCCTCAAGGCGATGGCCGCGATGCTCCGGCGGGCCGGCTACCGCACCTACCGCTCGCAGATCCACGTCAACGTGGGTTGCACCCGCGAGGCAGCCGACCGGCTCGAGCGCCGGATCGAGGCGATCGCGACCCGGCGTGGCCGGAAGGTCAGCATCGTCGGCCACAGCCTCGGTGGCATGCTCGCGCGTGGGCTCGCCGCCCGGCGGCCGGACCTGATCGCACGGCATCGTGTCGATGGGCAGCCCGATCCTGGCGCCCGCGGCGGTGCACGGCATCCTCGCCTGGGACGCCGAGATGCTGACCCGCCTCGCGCGCGCCGGCTTCGGTGGGCTGATGAGCGCGGACTGCATCGGCGGCGAGTGTGCGCGCAGCAGCTTCGAGGAGAGCCAGGACGCCGCTCGACCCCGAGGTCGGCTTCACCGCGATCTACTCACGCCGTGACGGCATCGTCGACTGGCGCGCCTGCCTGGACCCGGCGGCGGAGCCGGTGGAGGTGCCCACCAGCCACGTCGGGCATGGCCTTCGACCCGGTCGTCTTCGACGCGGTCCGCGACGCCCTGCGACGGGCACGCGGTCAGGCGGGCCAGTCAGGACCGAAGCTCACGGACGCGTCGGTGGCGCTGCGCCCGGTCGCGAACAGGTGATCCGCGGCGACCTCCACCGCCGCCCGCAGCATCCCGCTCGAGGCGCCCGGCATCGGTCGGCACCCCGGCACCGTAGCGCGCCGAGCGCCGACTCCTCCCAGAGCACGGCCAGGCATCGCGGCCATGAACGCGTCACCCGCCCCGACGGTGTCGACCACGCTGATCGGCGGGCCGGCACCCGGACGACCAGGTCGCCGACGAAGCCGACGCCCCTTCGCCGCCGTGGGTGAGCAGGACGACCTCGGTGCGCTCGCCGTCGAGCAGCGACCGGGCGATGTCCTCGGGGTCGGCGCCGGGTGCAGGATGTCGACGTCCTGGTCGCTGAGCTTGACCAGGTGCGCCCGGGCGGCGAGCGCCTCGACGTCTCGCCAGGCCTGCGCGCGGATCCTCGACGAACGGCGCCCGGACGTTCGGGTCGTAGCTGACGAACACGTCGCGGGCCCACGCCTGGTCGACCAGGTCGAGCACGCTGTCGCGGCCGGGCTCGAGAACCGTGCCGAGCGAGCCCACGTGCAGCGCGTCGCAGTGCGGCAGCTCCTGGTGCGGCAGGCGCCCAGCCCAGGTCGAAGTCGTACGTCGCCTCGCCGTCCGATCGCAGCGCACCGTCGCGGTCGCGGTGCGCCCGGTCGGCGCGGGCGCGGCGATCAGCTCGGCACCCGCGGACTCGACGCGCTCGACGATCCGCCGCCCGCGCTCGTCGCTGCCGACCTCGGTGATCAGCATGGTCGGCACGTCGAGCCCGGCCAGGGTGACGGCGACGTTCAGCGGGCGAGCCGCCGACGGTCTCACGCGGGTCGCGTCGGGTCAGTCGACGATGTCGACGAGCGACTCTCCGACGACGACGATCATCCCGGCCGGCTCCGGTCCCGCTGTTCGCGTGGTCAGGGGATTGGGAGCCACGGCCTGGCCGGGCCCGCTCAGCGCTCGAAGTCGACGTCGGCGTACGCCTTGAGCTTGCTGATCTTGTGCTCGCTGATGATCTGCCGGATCGTGCCGCTGCGGCTGCGCATCACCAGGGAGTGGGTCGACGCACCGCCGGCGCGGTAGCGGACGCCCTTCATCAGCTCGCCGTCGGTGATGCCGGTCGCGACGAAGAAGCAGTCGTCGCCGGAGACGAGGTCGTCGGTGTAGAGCACCTGCTCGAGGTCGTGCCCGGCGTCGATCGCCCGCTCGCGCTCCTCGTCGTCGTGCGGCCACAGCCGGCCCTGGATGACGCCGTCCATGCACTTCAGCGCGCAGGCCGCGATGATGCCCTCGGGCGTGCCGCCGACGCCGAGGAGCAGGTCGATCCCGGTGTCGGCGCGGGCCGCCATGATCGCGCCGGCGACGTCTCCGTCGGTGATGAACTTGATCCGGGCACCGGTGTCGCGGATCTCGCGGGCGATCTCCTCGTGGCGGGGCCGGTCGAGCAGCACCACGGTGACGTCCTCCGGAGCACTGCCCTTGGCCTTGGCGACCTGGTGGATGTTCTCCGCGACGGGGTAGCGGATGTCGACGACGTCGGCCGCCTCGGGGCCGGTGACGAGCTTCTCCATGTAGAACACCGCGGACGGGTCGTACATCGAGCCCCGTGGGGCGACCGCGAGCACCGAGACCGCGTTGGCCATGCCCTTGGCGGTCAGCGTGGTGCCGTCGATCGGGTCGACCGCGACGTCGCACTCGGGACCGCAGCCGCTGCCGACCTTCTCGCCGTTGTAGAGCATCGGCGCGTTGTCCTTCTCGCCCTCGCCGATCACGACGATGCCGTTCATGCTGACCGTCGAGATCAGGGTGCGCATCGCGTTGACCGCGACGCCGTCCGCGCCGTTCTTGTCTCCGCGGCCGACCCAGCGGCCGGCCGCCATCGCCGCGGCCTCGGTGACCCGCACGAGCTCCATCGCCAGGTTGCGGTCGGGCGACGACGGAGCGACGGTGAGCTCTTCGGGCATGGGGGTCTCCGACATGGGCCGATGCTATCGGGCTTGTCGTGAGGACACCTCGATCCAAGGGCGTCGCGCTCGCGTTCTGGACGCGGGACCCCGCGACGTCGCTCGCGAGGGCACGGCGCGTCACCGGGGGAGGGGCCTACCCGGCCAGGTCGTCGAGCGCCTGAGTGATCACGGCGACGACCTGCTTCGGCTCCGAGACCATCACCGAGTGGGATGCACCGGGGACCTCGGTGACGACGCGGCCGCCGGCCCGCTCGGCCATGAACCGCAACCCTTCGACCGGGATGTTCTTGTCTGCGTCTCCGAACACGAACCACGACGGGAGGGACTTCCAGGCCGGGGTGGGCGCGGGCTGCGGCTCGCCGAGGGCGAAGTCGCGGACCGGACGCTGGGTGAGTGCCTGCACCGCTGCATCCGCAGCCGGGACGTCGGCCGCGAACTGACCCGGGAAGAGCTCACGGTCCACGACCAGGTCGTTGGTCCCGTCACCGAGCGGGTACGGCCGGATGGTCCCGCCGAGCGTGCTTCCGGGGAACTGATCGGTCAGCTGCAGGGAGTTCTCACCATGGTCGGGGGCGAACGCCGCGACGTAGACGAGTCCGACGACGTGCGGGTTGTCGACAGCGGCCTCGGTGATGACCGCGCCGCCGTAGGAGTGGCCGACGAGCAGGATCGGCCCGCCGATCCCCTCGGTGGCCCGGCGGACGTTCTCGGCGTCCGTGGTCACGCTGCGCAGCGGATTCGGCGTCGCGACGACAGCGACTCCCTGCTCCTTCAGCAGTGCGATGACACCGGACCAGCTCGCCGACTCGGCGAATGCTCCGTGGACCAGGACGACGGTGATGGCTTCGGTCATGGTGACTCCTTGGTTCTGGACGGGATGGATCGAACGCGGTCATGCATCTGAGACTCGGCGATGCGCTCGACCCGGAGCGGATACGTCAGACACCGGAGCGGCCTGACGCTGCGAGCGTTTCAGTCAGGGCCGGGCATCGCGCCCGTGACTGTCACTGGCGTGCCGACCGGTGCACGGGGCCCGTGTGCGCACGGGCGCGACCAGCGCCCGGCCTTGTCAGCGTGGGAGCCGCAGCGCAGACCGCCCGTTGGCAACCCGGCGCTCGGGGTCAGTCATCGGTCCGTCGCGCCGCGGGCGCGGCTCGCGGCGTAGACGGTCACCTCGGTCGCCTTCACCGTGAGCTCGACCGTCGATCCGGGGCCGAGTGCGAGGTCGGCCACGGCGGCCGGAGTGACGTCGGCCGCCAGGTGGCGCCCCGAGGCGTCGGTGCGGACCCGGATCCGGTCGCCGAGGGGCTCGAGGTCGGTGACGGTCGCGGCGAACGCGTTGCGGGGGCTTCCGCCCGGAGCTTCCCGGAAGACCGACACCGCGCTCGGCGCGAACACCGCGACCGCCTCCTGGCCCGCGGTCGGCGCCGGCTCGCCGGTCATCCCGCGCACGACCATGGGCTCCGCGGACACCTCGACGCCGTCCCAGGTGCCGGCGACCAGGTTGAGCCCGGCGATCCGCGCTGCGAAGGCGCTGCGCGGACGGGTGAGCACCTCGTTCGTCGTACCGGTCTCGACGACGCGGCCGCCGTCGACGACGACCACCCGGTCGGCCAGCAGCAGGGCGTCGAGGGTCTCGTGCGTGACCAGCAGGACGGTCCGGTCCGCGAGCACCTCGCGCAGCAGCTGCCGCAGCGCAGGCGCCACCGCCACGTCGAGGGCGGCCATCGGCTCGTCGAGAAGCAGCACCTCTGGGTCGCCGGCAAGTGCGCGACCGATCGCGACCCGCTGGGCCTGGCCGCCGCTGAGCTGGTGCGGTTTGCGGTCGGCGAGCTCCCCGACCCCGACCCGATCGAGCCAGTGACGGGCGGTCGCGTGCGCGGCCTGGCGTGGCACGCCGCGTGCGCGTGGGGCGAAGGCGACGTTCTCGAGCGCGCTCAGGTGGGGGAAGAGCAAGGGGTCCTGGGCGAGGAGCGAGACATTCCGCAGGTGTGGTGGGACCGACCGGCCGGGTGCGTGGACGAGGTCGCGGCCGCCGAGGGCGACCCGGCCCGAGGAGGGGCTGAGGAGTCCTGCGACCACGCCGAGGACCGTGGACTTGCCGGCGCCGTTCGGCCCGAGCAGCGCCACGGTCTCGCCCGGCGCGACTTCCAGCCGGACGGCGACGTCGCGCGACGCCACCGTCGCGTCGTACTCCAGCGCGCTCACTGCGCCCCGCTGCCGGGCCGCTCCGGGCCGCCTGTCGGGCCGACTCCGGCGCCCCCGCGCCGGACCGACCGGCTGGTCGCCGGCGCGATCACCAGGACCGCGACCACGATGAGGACCAGGGACAGCGCGACCGCGGCGTCCGGGTCCGTGAACCGCTCGAGGTAGATCTGGGTCGGCAGGGTGCGGGTCGTGCCCTGCAACGACCCGGCGAACGTGATCGTCGCGCCGAACTCGCCGAGCGAACGGGCGAACGCGAGCACCGCGCCGCTGAGCAGGCCGGGCAGCACCAGCGGGAGGGTCACCCGACGGAACACGGTCGCCGGCCCGGCGCCGAGCGTGGCCGCGACGGTCTCGTAGCGCTGGCCGCCGGTCCGGAGTGCACCCTCGAGCGAGATCACCAGGAAGGGCATCGCGACGAACGTCTGGGCCATCACCACGGCGAGCGTCGTGAACGCGACGTCGATGCCGAGGACGTCGAGCGCGTGCCCGAGCAGGCCGCGGCGCCCGAACGTGTGGAGGAGGGCGATCCCGCTGACCACCGGCGGGATGACCAGCGGCAGCAGCACCAGCGAGCGGACGACGGGCTGGCCGGGGAAGTCGGTGCGGGCCAGGACCACGGCCATCGGCACGCCGAGCAGCACGCAGGCGGTGGTGCTGGCGGCGCTCGTGCGCAGGCTGAGCCAGAGCGCGTCCCGTGCGGACGCGGAGGTGACCAGCTCTGCGAACTGCGACCAGTCGACGCGCGCGACCATCGCGGCCAAGGGGAGCAGCACGAACAGCGCCCCCAGGCCGGCCGGCAGGTACAGCCAGCGTGGCAACCCGACGTGACCGGTCACGGCGCGGCGAACCCTGCGTCCGCGAGCACCTTCTGACCGTCCTCGCCCAGCACGAAGGCGACGAACTGCCTGGCCAGCGTGTCGTGCTCGGAGTCCTTCAGCACCGAGATCGGGTAGACGTTCACGGCGCTCGCGGCCTCCGGGAAGCTCACCCCCTCGACCTGGTCACCCGCTCGGCGGACGTCGGTCACGTAGACCAGTCCGGCATCGGCCTCACCGCTCGCGACCTTGCCGAGGACGTCGGTCACCGACTGCTCCTCGCTGACCGGCTCCAGAGCGAGGTGCGCACCCTGTGCCACCCTCTGCGTGGCCGCCCCGCAGGGCACCTCGGCGGCGCAGATCACCAGCTGCACGCTCGGCTTCGCCAGATCGGCGAGGCTGGTGACGTGCGCCGGGTTGCCCGGCGGCACGGCGATCTGGAGCGTGTTGGACGCGAAGTCGGTCGGCCCGGTCGCCGTCGAGCCGAGCTCGTCCATGGTGGTGGTGTCGGCCGAGGCGAAGACGTCGGCCGGCGCGCCGGCCCGGATCTGCTCGACCAGGTCGGAGGAGCCGCCGAAGCTGAACCTCACCGAGACGCCGTCGTGGCGGGCCTCGAAGTCCTTGCCGAGCTCGGTGAAGGTGCCCGTCAGCGACGCGGCTGCGAAGACCGTGAGGGTCTGCGTCCGCCCGCTCGGGGAGTCGCTGCCGCAGGCGGTCACGAGGAAGAGGACCAGACCGAGGACCAGGCCGAGGACCAGCATCGGGGCGCACTTCTTCACGGACGCTCCAGCACGACGTTGGTGGACTTGATGGACGCGATGGCGCGGACGCCGGGTGCCAGCCCGAGGTCCTCCACGGCGTCGCTGCTGAGCAGGGAGACGACCCGGTGCGGCCCGCAGATCATCTCGACCTGGGCCATCACCGCGTCCTTCTTGACCGCGACGACGATGCCGGGGAAACGGTTGCGGGCGCTGACGACGTCGGCGCGGGGGGCGTCGCGACGGGCGTCCTCGGCGAGGGCCACCGCGAGCGCGGCGAGCTCCTCGCCGTCGACGACCTGGCGGCCCCCGTCGGCGTGGGCGGTGATGCGGCCGAGGTCGATCCAGCGACGCATGGTGTCGTCGCTGACGCCGAGCAGCTCGGCGGCTTCCGCGATTCGGTAGCTGGGCACGGAGAAAGTATGCCGTATCTGCGGTCTCTAGCGGCTGACACAGCCGAACATGCGGATCCCGGGGTGCCGGGGTCCAGGTGCTCGTCCGGGGGTTGGCAGGATGTGCGCCATGAGCCAGACCCGCCCGCAGCGCCCCGCGCCGCGCGCCCGCCGCGCCCGCCGCGCCCGCCGCGCACGGTCGCGGGCATGGCGGGCGCGCTCGTCGTCGTGGTCGGCCTCGTCGTGGCCGTCGTCGTGATTCGTTCGGCCGGGCAGGAGCCGACGCCGCTCCCGGCCGCCGACTGGCAGGCCTGGGTCAAGTCGGGCCGCGCCGACGGCAAGCTCGCCGTCATGGCGCCGGCACGGCTCCCGGACGGGTGGCGAGCGACGTCCGCGGCGTACGAGTCCGGGACCGCTCCGCTGTGGCGGATGGGGATGCTGACCGGGTCGAAGAAGTTCGTCGGGCTCGCGGAGTCGGCGGCCTCGACGGAGGACCTGGTGCAGGAGTACGTCGACGAGAACGCCGAGCGCGGCGACGACGTCACGATCGAGGGCGAGACCTGGCAGAGCTGGACGGACGCGGGCGGCGACTACGCGGTCGTGCGCACCCTGGCGACTCCGTCGGGCGGGCAGGAGCGCGTGCTCGTGTACGGCTCGGCACCGGACGGCGCGATCCGTGACTTCGCCGGGTCGCTGTCGTCCCAGGTCGTGCCGGCCGGCTGAGGGCCCTGCTCCTGGCCCTGGTCCTGGTCCCGTCTAGCCCTGGTCCTCGTCCTCGCCGAGCGCTGCGTCGAGCCGCGCGCGGGCGCCGTCGAGCGCGGCCTGGCAGATCCGGGCGAGCTCCTCGCCGCGCTCCCAGAGAGCGAGCGACTCCGCGAGGGTGGTGCCGCCCTGCTCGAGGGTGCGGACCACCTCGACCAGCTGGTCGCGGGCCTCCTCGTAGCTGAGGTCCGGCGCGGACGTGTCGGGCTTGTCGGGCTCAGCCATGGGTCTCCTCGGCGGTGGTCGGGTCGTCGGTGCCGCCGATCTCGGGCAGCGGGATCGCCTCGCTCTCCTCGACGCTCGCGGTGATCCGGCCGTCGGCGACCCGGATCGCGACGTGCTGCCCCGGCCGGAGCCCGTCGACACTGCTGAACAGGTTGCCGTCGGCATCGGAGAGGACCGCGTAGCCGCGGCGCAGCGTCGCCAGCGGCGAGAGCGCACGGACCCGGGCGAGCTGGTGGCCGAGGTTGTCCTCGGCCCGGTCGAGCACGTGGCCGACCACGCGCCTGCTGCGGGCGCGCAGGGCGACGACGTCGTCGCGTCGGTCGGTCAGCCCGCTGCGTGGGTCGGCGAGGACCGGCCGGCCGCGCAGGGCATCGAGGTGTTGCTGCTCGCTGGCGAGACGGTGTCGCATCCAGCGGCGGATCCGCTCGCGCGCCTGGAGAACGCGCTGGGCCTCCTCGGCGACGTCGGGCACGATCCGGCGCGCGGCGTCGGTCGGGGTCGAGGCCCGCAGGTCGGCGACCAGGTCGAGGATCGGCGAGTCCGGCTCGTGCCCGATCGCGGACACGACCGGCGTCGTCGCGGCGTGCACCGCCCGGATCAGCGCCTCGTCGGAGAACGGCAGCAGGTCCTCGACGGAGCCACCCCCGCGGGCGATCACGATGACGTCGACGTCCGGGTCGGTGTCGAGCGAGCGGAGCGCGTCGATCACCTGGCCGGCGGCGTTGGGACCCTGCATCGCGGCGTACTCGACGGCGAAGTCGACGCCGGGCCAGCGGCGGCGGGCGTTCTCCACGACGTCCTTCTCGGCGGCCGAGTCACGCGCCGTGACCAGGCCGATCCGGCGGGGGAGGAACGGCAGGGCGCGCTTGAGCTCGGGAGCGAACAGGCCCTCGGCCGCGAGCAGCTGGCGGCGGCGCTCGAGCCGGGCGAGGAGCTCGCCCTCGCCGACCAGTCGGATCTCGCGCACCTGCAGCGACAGCGAGGCGCGGCCGGGATAGACCGTCGGCTTGGCGTGGACCACGATCTGGGCGCCGTTCACCAGCGGGCTGGGCAGCGAGTCGACGACGACCCGGGGTGCGGTGAGGTCGACCGACACCTCGGCCAGCCGGTCGCGCAGCCGGATGAAGTCGGTGCCCGAGCCGGCCGGGCGGTTCAGCCCGATCACCTGACCCTCGACCCACACGGCGCCGAGCCGGTCGACCCAGCCGGCGATCGCGCCGACGATCTGCCGGACCGGGGCCGGCTGCTCCGGCGAGGTCTCGAGTGCCACGGGCCGACCCTAGACGAGTCCACCCCCGGGGACGGTGGTCCACGGCGATGGCAGGATGCCGCCATGGCGGCGGACTCCCCACCCTCCCGGGCGCTCAGGCTGGCCGCAGTGCCGCTGATGCTCGGGGCCGGGGCGCTGGTCGCGGTCCAGTCGCAGATCAACGGCCGACTTGCGCAGGAGATCGGGTCCGGCATGCGCGCCGGCGTGCTCGCAGCGGTGATCAGCTTCGGCACCGGTCTCGTTGCGCTGGTGCTCGCGACCGCGTCGACCCCGCGGCTGCGACGGCAAGCCCGGGTGCTCCTCGTCGCCGTCCGCGGGCGTCGGCTGGTCCCGGCCGAGCTCCTCGGAGGGCTGTTCGGTGCCTGCCTGGTGGCCAGTCAGGGCCTGGCGGTCGGCACGATCGGCGTCGCGCTGTTCAGCGTGGCCGTCACCGCCGGTCAGTCGGCGAGCGCGCTGCTCGTCGACCACCTGGGCTTCGGTCCCGCCGGTCACCAGCCGCTCAGCGTGCCGCGCGCGGTGGCGGCGCTGTTCGCCGTCGCAGCCGTCGTGATCGCGACGGCCGAGCGTTCCGTGGCGAGCTTCTCGCTCGCCGTCGTCTCGCTGGCGCTGCTCGCCCTGGTCGCCGGAGCCGGGACCTCGGTCCAGCAGGCGATCAACGGTCGGGTGTCGCGCGTGGTCGGGCCGTGGGTGACCACGCTGAACAACTTCACGGTGGGGACGGCAGGTCTGCTGGTGGCGTTCGCGCTCAGCTTCTTGCGCAACGGACACATCGGCGCCTTGCCGGCGCAGCCGTGGCTCTACCTCGGCGGCCTGCTCGGGATCTGTTTCATCTGGTTGGCCGCGCTGCTGGTCCGGGTGCACGGCGTGCTGGTCCTCGGACTGTCGGTGATCGCCGGCCAGGTCGTCGGCGCGGTCGTGATCGAGGCGACCGTGACCGAGACGCACGTCGGCGCGGCGGGCTACCTGGCGGCGGGGCTCACCGTGGTCGGCGTGCTGATCGCGCTCGGCCTCCGCCGCCGGGCCTGAGTCGGCCCACCACGGTTTCGTAGACTGGGCGACATGACCACCGACCTCGGCACGCCGTCCGTGCTCGCACCTGCGGACGCCGAGCGCGCCGTGCTCCTCGCAGCGCCACGCGGCTACTGCGCCGGCGTCGACCGGGCCGTGATCACCGTGGAGAAGGCGCTGGACCTGTACGGAGCCCCGGTCTACGTGCGCAAGCAGATCGTGCACAACAAGCACGTCGTCGCGAACCTCGAGTCCCGCGGCGCGGTCTTCGTCGAGGAGCTCGGCGAGGTCCCCGAGGGCGCCACCGTGGTCTTCTCCGCCCACGGCGTGTCCCCGGCGGTCCACGCGGAGGCGGCGGCGCGCGGCCTGAAGACCATCGACGCGACCTGCCCGCTGGTCACGAAGGTGCACCACGAGGCGAAGCGGTTCGCCGGCGAGGACTACGACATCTTGCTGATCGGTCACGAGGGCCACGAGGAGGTCGAGGGCACCGCCGGCGAGGCGCCCGAGCACATCCAGCTGGTGCAGAGCCCCGACGACGTGGCCGGCATCGTCGTGCGAGATCCGGCCAAGGTGGCCTGGCTGTCGCAGACGACCCTGTCGGTCGACGAGACGATGGCCACGGTCGAGGCGATCCGGAAGCGCTTCCCGCAGCTGCTCGACCCGCCCAGCGACGACATCTGCTACGCCACCCAGAACCGCCAGCTCGCGATCAAGGAGATCAGCACCGACGCCGACCTGGTGATCGTGGTCGGCTCGGCGAACTCCTCCAACAGCGTGCGGCTCGCCGAGGTCGCGCTCGAGTCGGGTGCGAAGGCGGCGTACCGGGTCGACGACGCGAGCGAGATCGATCCGGCCTGGCTCGAGGGCGTTCGCACCGTCAGCGTGACGTCGGGAGCGTCGGTGCCCGAGGACCTGGTCGAGGGCGTGCTGTCGTTCCTCGCCGAGCACGGCTACCCCGACGCGGAGGCCGTGCACACCGCCGAGGAGTCCCTGATCTTCGCTCTGCCGCCCGAGCTCCGTCGCGACCTGCGCGCCCGGGAGGGCGCCGGCTCCTGAGTCGTGGCGCGCTACTTCGACATCCACCCGGTCAACCCGCAGCCGCGGCTGATCGAGCAGGTCGTCGCCCTGCTTCGTGACGACGGCCTGATCGCCTACCCGACCGACTCCGGCTATGCGCTCGGCATCCAGCTGGGCAACCGCGCCGGGCTGGACCGGATGCGCACGATCCGGCACCTCGACGACAAGCACCACTTCACCCTGCTGTGCCACGACTTCGCGCAGATGGGCCCGCTGGTGCACATCGACAACGCGGTCTTCCGGGCGGTCAAGGCCGCGACCCCGGGGCCCTACACCTTCATCCTCCCGGCGACCTCGGAGGTGCCGCGCCGGCTGATGGCGCCGAAGAAGCGCACGGTCGGGGTGCGCATCCCCGACCACGTGCTGGCGCATGCGCTGCTCGAGGCGCTCGGGGAGCCGCTGATCTCGACCACGCTGCTCCTGCCCGGGCACAGCCGAGCCGATGACCGAGGGCTGGTCGGTCAAGGACGAGCTCGATCAGCTGCTGGACGCGGTCATCGAGGGCGAGGCGGGCTCGCTGCCGACGACCGTCGTCGACTTCTCCTCCGGCGTGCCGGAGATCACGCAGGTACGGCGCCGGGGACGCGACCCGGTTCGAGTGAGCCGCTTCGCGTGGCGCCTGGAGCACGCGCGAGCCGGATGCCGAGCACGGCCAGCGCCAGCGCGTAGCCGGCCAGCAGCGGCCCGGAGTGGTGGGCGAGCCCGGAGATCACCGACTGGACCACGCCGTCGCCGGCCGCGGCGATCGCGCTGCGGTGGCCGAGGCCGAGGACCACGGAGATCGCCGAGCAGCAGCATCGGCGGCAGGACGCCGACCCGGAAGAAGTCCTGTGGCCGCACGGCCAGCGCCATGCCGACGCACAGCACCACGAAGCCGCTGTCGAAGACCGCGCTCGAGCCGCCCGGTGGCGACGCAGGTCGGCGGCGACCAGCAGAGCCGGCGACGAACATCGAGAACCGCGTGACCCGGCGTCCGGACCAGCGGCCCTCCTCCCACAGCGTGGGTGCGCTCACCCCTTCACGGTAGGTCGGCACGGCGATCCCTCAGCTGCGCCACGCCGGGCGCAGGGGTCCCGGGATCGGGCAGCTCGGGCCGCTCCTCGGCGACGGCCTCGAGCAGCTCGGCCGCGGTGAGCGGCGCGCGGAGCGTCCTCGACCGGCCCGGGGCCGGGGAGCTGCTCGTCGAGGTCGGCGACGTCGGCGAAGTGGCGCGCGGTGACGAACACCCGGGTCTCCAGCGAGCCGACGGTCGCTGTTGTAGGCGTCGACGCTGCCCTTCAGCGAGCGGCCGAGCTTGTCGAGGTGCCGACCCACCACGCCGAGCCGGGCGTAGAGCTCACGGCCGAGCTCGTGGATCTCGCGGGTGCGCTCGGCGAGGGTCTCGGTGGTCCACCCGTAGGCGACCGTGCGCAGCAGGGCGATCAGGGTTGTCGGCGTCGCGAGCACGACGTTGCGCGCGGCGGCGTACTCGAGCAGGCCGGGCTCGGCCTCGAGCGCCGCGGAGAGGAAGGACTCCGCCGGCAGGAACAGCACCACGAACTCGGGTGACTGGTCGAGCGCTCGCCAGTAGGCCTTGGCGGAGAGCTGGTCGACGTGGCCGCGCACCTGGCGGGCGTGCCGGGCGAGGTGCGCCTGCTGCTCGTCGGGGTCGTCGGTCGGCGAGGGCGTCGAGGTAGGCCGCCAACGGCACCTTCGCGTCGACCACGACGCTCTTGCCGCCGGCGAGGTGGACGACCAGGTCGGGTCGCTGGAGCGCCCGTCGCGGCCGCGCAGGTGCACCTGCTCGGAGAAGTCGCAGTGCTCGACCATGCCCGGCCAGCTCGACGCTCCGGCGCAGGTGCAGCTCGCCCCACTGGCCGCGGACGTGCGGCTTGCGCAGCGCCGTCGCGAGCGCGGTGGTCTCGCGGCGCAGGGTGTCGGTGGAGTGCCGGACCTCGTCGACCTGCTGGTGCAGCGTGCTCTGCCAGGACACGCGCTGGTGCTCCAGGTCGCGCATCCGCTCGTGCAGCCGGTCGAGGCCGTCGCGGATGACGGCCGCGCGGTCCTCGACGTGCCCGCGGACCCGGTCGAGGCCGGCCGCACCGCCGCGGCGGCCGACCACCGCACCCCAGGACACCGAGGAGGACCCCGATCACCAGGGTCAGCAGGGGAAGCACGATGTCCATGGAGCGAGAGTGACAGGCGGGTCCGACACAACCGCGGGGCGTCAGCGTTGCTGGGACTGACCCTCGCGTGTCTGCGTGCTGCTCTCGGGGCGGCGGTCCGGTCGCGGCCCGGGCTGGTCCGCCCGGTGCGGTCCCGCGCCCGACACGGTGGCGATCACCGAGGCGATCGCGGAGGTCAGCCCCGTCCCGACGAAGGCGATGACGAGCGCAACGTGGCCGGACAGCGCGCTGCTGCAGCCTCCGGGATGGTGGAACACCGAGCCGCACCCGCCCCCGACACCCTGGAAGCCGAGCACGAGGCCGATCGCCAGGAAGCCGAGCGCGAACACACCGAGGACCCGCTCGAGCTGGCTCACGCCCCGCAGCCTCTCACGCGGCGCGGGTCTTCCGCTGCCCGTGGGAGTCGGAGCGCGCCGAAGGCGCACTGAGGCGCCGTGCCGCCGTCGACGTACCCGGACATGCGAATGTGGCTGGTGGGGCACCGGCTCGCCCCATCGGCCACGGCAGCGACATTTGCATGCCCGGCGACGAGGGCGCCACCCGGCAGGCTGGTGCGCGGGATGGCGCAGATGATCCGTCGGTGCGCTGTGCCAGCATCGGGACTGTGCTGGAGGAGCGACGGCTGAGGACCGGTACGCCCGAGTCGCGGCGGTTCGCCGAGCGCGTCGAGGCGGTGATGGGGCTGACAGCGCGCCTCAACGTGCTGCCGTTCGGCGACCTCGAGGCACGCAACGCCCTGCTCGGCGAGATCCTCGGCCGGCCCGTGCCCGCGACGGTCAGGATCTACCCGCCGTTCTTCACCGACCACGGGCTCCGCATCGAGCTCGGCGAGCGGGTGTTCGTCAACCAGGGCTGTTCCTTCTCCGACTTCGGCGGCATCAGCATCGGCGACCGCACGATGATCGGCCCGAACGTCACGCTCACCACCTCGGGGCACCCGGTCGAGCTCGCCGACCGCTACGACTTCATCACCTACGCGCCGATCATCATCGAGCCCGACGTCTGGATCGGCGCCGCGGTGACGATCGCGCCAGGCGTGCGGATCGGCCGCGGGTCCGTCGTGGGCGCTGGCACGACGGTGGCGAAGGACGTGCCGCCGATGAGCGTCGTCACCGGTTCGGCGTACGTCGAGCGGCGCCGCCTCGAGGGGTAGCAGGTGCCCGCCGCGAGGGCCGCGGTGTTGACAGCCGCAGGCCGGCCCTCCTTGATGGACCCACACAGATCGTGCTCCGGGTGACGTTGCGGTCGCTGGAGCATCGCCGACACCGGCAGACTGGATGGGACTCGGGCCATGAAGCGACTCGGTGTGGTCGGTCGGCGGCACCGGTCGCTCCGCGTGCTGGCCGCGGTGCTGCTGGCCGGCGCCGCTTCTGCGTGCGGGAGCACGGACTCCTCGACCGACGGCCGCGGGCCCGGCGGTCCGCTCTCCGTTCTCGTCGGCGAGGGCGGGCAGTCCGTCGACATGCCGGCGGGCGGGGGATGGGCGACCTTCGGCGGCTTCGTGCTCTGCGCCCGGCAGCCGGGCGAGGCGATCACTGTCGAGCGGGTGCACTTCGACGCCGATCCGGAGCCGCTGGAGGTCCGTGCGGTGTTCCGGGTCGCGCCCCCGAAGGCCGAACGTTCGTCGCCGGGAAGCATCGGCTGGTCGGTGATCGCGACTCAGCTGGGCAGGCCACGGTTGCTCGACACAGGGCTCCGGTTGCGGGGGAGCCTGACCGACACGTTGCGTGGACCGGTCACCACCCCGTGCCAGGAGATCCACGCCGAGGGCAGTGATGCCGCCTACACCGAGCTGTTGACGGTCATGAAGGTCGATTCCCGCGGCGCCGCGATCAGGAACACCAGGATCGACTACCGCGCGGACGGGACCGAGTACGCCCTGGACATCCCCTGGGAGAACGTGGCTTGCGGCTCGGCGATCCCGGCGGACGGCCGGATCTGCGGCTGATCAGTCGGCGAGGTCGACGATCACCGGCGCGTGGTCGGAGGCACCCTGGCCGGCACGCTCCTCGCGGTCGATGAAGGCGCCGGTGACCCGGTCGGCGAACGGCTTCGAGCCGAGCACGAAGTCGATGCGCATGCCGCGGTTGCGTTCGTAGCGCTGGCGGTAGTAGTCCCAGTAGGTGTAGACCTCCGGCCCCGGGTTGTGCGGTCGGACGACGTCGACGTACCCGGCGTCGAGGATCGCCTGGAACGCGTCGCGCTCGGGCTTGGTCACGTGGGTGGACTTCGCGAACTGCGCCATGTCGAAGACGTCCTCGTCCAGCGGTGCGATGTTCCAGTCGCCGACCAGCGCCGTCGGACCGTCGGTCCAGGCGGCGGCGGCGTCGCGCAGCCGCGCCAGCCACTCGAGCTTGTAGACGTAGTGCGGGTCGTCGACCTTGCGGCCGTTGGGCACGTACAGCGACCACACGCGTACGCCGCCACAGGTCACGCCGAGCGCGCGGGCCTCGGCGACCTCCTCCCACCGCGGCATGCCCGGGAAGCCGACCTCGATCTCGTCGAGGCCGACCCGCGAGATCACCGCGATGCCGTTCCACTGGTTGAAGCCGGCGGCGGCGACCTCGTAGCCGAGTGACTGCAGTCCCATCAGCGGGAGCTGGTCCTCGCGCGCCTTGGTCTCCTGCAGCGCGAGCACGTCGACGTCGTGGCGCTGCAGCAGTGCCTCGACCCGGTCGATGCGGGAGCGAAGGGAGTTGACGTTCCAGGTGGCGATCCGCACGTGCCGAGACTAGGGCGTGTCTCCCAATCCCGTTGCCTGCTGCGCGCCGCCTTCCGCGGCGTCTGGACTGCGTTGTCGTCAGTCGGCGGCCCCAGAGCCAATCAACGCTGGCGGGCCGCCTCCCTCCTCCGCCTTGCCAGCCACCACGCCTGACGTCGCTCGCGACGGCAGAGGATTGGGAGGCACGCCCTAGGGGGTTGTCGCGATCCGGTTCCCGTCCGGGAGGAGACGGGACCGAGGCACGCCCGAGGGCAGTCCGCTCGGGCCCTCCGCGAGGCCCAAGGTCCCTGTTCCGGGTGGGCCGACGGATCGACACTCGGAGGAGAGAAGGCAGGACAGGAGGGACACGTCGTGGATGCCCTGCTGATCGACCTTGCCGGATTGCAGGAGCTGATCGACGTGCTCGATCGGCGAGGCCATGTCGTGCTCGGCCCCACCGTGCGCGACGGTGTCGTCGTGACGGCGCCGGTGCGCGCGGTCGAGGAGCTGCCGATCGGGTGGGGTGACGACCAGGAGGCGGGCCGCTACCGGCTGCGCCGGCGCGACGACGACGCGGTCTTCGGGTACGCCGCGCCCGCGCAGTCGGCGAAGCAGGTGTTCTTCCCGGCCGAGGAGGTGCTCTGGCGCGGACGGCGCACCGAGACCGGCTTCGAGGCCGAGACCGCCGACCTCGCCGACGACCGGCCCCGTGCGTTGCTCGGCGTGCGCTCCTGCGACCTGCATGCCGTGGCCGTCCACGACGCGGTACTGCGGGATCGCGGCTTCGTCGACGACGCGTACGCCGCCCGGCGTGCCGACGCCTTCGTCGTCGCGGTGAGCTGCACCGAGCCCGGCGGCACCTGCTTCTGCGCGTCGATGGGCACCGGTCCCCGGGTCCGCGCCGGTGACGGCGCAGCGTTCGACCTCGCGCTCACCGAGCTCCTCGACGGAGGGGACCACCGCTTCCTGGTCGAGGTCGGCAGCGAGCGCGGCGCGGAGGTCCTCGCGGAGGTCGGCGCCCGCGCCGCGGGCGCCGAGGATGTCGCGCTCGCCGAACAGCTCACCGAGCTGGCGAGCGACCGGATGGGGCGAACGATGGAGACCGACGGCCTCAAGGATCTCCTCCATGCGAGCGCGGACAGCCCGGTGTGGGACGACATCGCCCAGCGCTGCCTGGCGTGCGGGAACTGCACCGCGGTGTGCCCGACCTGCTTCTGCACCACCGTGGCCGACCACACCGACCTGACCGGTGACCGCACCGAACGGACACGGGTCTGGGACACCTGCTTCAGCGCGGAGTTCTCCCACCTCCACGGCGGCAACGTCCGGGCGTCGACGAGGGCCCGCTACCGGCAGTGGCTGACGCACAAGCTGGCGTCGTGGATCGACCAGTTCGGGACGAGCGGCTGCATCGGCTGCGGTCGCTGCGTCACCTGGTGCCCGGTGGGGATCGACCTCACCGCGGAGGTGGCCGCCCTGCAGCGCGCCGCGGACGAGGAGGCCCGACCATGAGGTCGATCGCACAGTCGCTCCCCGACCACCCGTTCTTCGCCGGTCTCGGTCCGGACACGCTCGAGCTGCTCGCCGGGTGCGCGACCAACGTGCGCTTCCGGCCGGGGGAGTTCCTCTTCCGCGAGGGCGGGCCCGCCGAGGCCTTCTACGTCGTCCGGCACGGGCGGGTCTCGCTGCAGATGCGGACGCCCACGGCCGACGTCGTGCTGGACACCGCGCACGACGGTGACGTGATCGGCTGGTCGTGGCTGATCGCGCCGTACCGCTGGACCTTCGACGCCCGAGCGACCGAGGACACCACGGCGGTCGCCTTCGACGGGCTGTGCCTGCGCAGCAAGTGCGAGCAGGACACCGCCCTGGGCTACGTGTTGCTGCAGCGAGTGGTCCAGGTGATGGCGTCGCGGCTGCAGTCGGCACGGGTGCGCCTGCTCGACCTCTACGGGATCTCGCCATGACCGGGCTCCGTCCCAGCCGGGACATGCTGCCGCGGCAGTTCTCGGTGACGTCCACCCGCAGCGAGACCCAGGACACGCGCACCCTCGAGCTGGCGCCGCTCGACGGTGTCCCCTTCACCTTCGCTCCCGGCCAGTTCACGATGATGCTCGCCTTCGGTGTGGGCGAGGTGCCGATCTCGATCAGCGGCGACCCGACGCGCCCGGAGGTGCTGTGCCACACGATCCGCGACGTCGGCTCGGTCACGCGTGTGCTGGCCTCGGCGCCGCTCGGTGCGGTGCTCGGCGTCCGCGGTCCGTACGGCACCGGCTGGGAGCTCGAGCGCGCTCGTGGCCACGACGTGGTGATCGTGGCCGGCGGCATCGGCCTCGCGCCGTTGCGGCCCGCGATCCTGCAGATCGCCGCGACCCGCGAGCAGTTCGGCCGGGTGCTGCTGCTCTACGGCGCCCGCAACCCCGAGGAGATCCTGTACGCCGAGGAGCAGCGCGTCTGGGCCGAGGAGCACGGCGTCGTCGTCGACGTGATCGTGGACGCCGGGTCCCCGTCCTGGCGAGGCCGGGTCGGCCTGGTCACCCAACTGGTGGAACGGGCGGTCTTCGACGCCGCCGACGCCCTCGCCCTGGTGTGCGGGCCCGAGGTGATGATGCGGCACTCCGCGCGAGCCCTCGTCGATCGGGGCGTCGCCCCGGAGCGGGTGCGCCTGTCGATGGAGCGCAACATGCAGTGCGGGATCGGGCTGTGCGGGCACTGCCAGCTGCGTGAGCTGTTCTGCTGCCTCGACGGACCGGTGCTCGGCTACGACCGGCTGGCACCCCTGATGGCGCGAGCGGAGCTGTGACGTGACGAGCGCGACCACGACACCGACGCGGACCAGCCGCCCGAAGCTGGCGGTCTGGAAGTTCGCGTCCTGCGACGGGTGCCAGCTCTCCCTGCTCAACTGCGAGGACGACCTGATCCCGCTCGCCGGCGAGATCGAGATCGCCTACTTCCCCGAGGCGACCCGCGCGGTCGTGGAGGGCCCCTACGACGTCTCGCTGGTCGAGGGCTCGATCACCACGGCCGACGACGCCGAGCGGATCCAGCAGGTGCGGGCGGTGTCCCGCCGACTGGTCACGATCGGCGCCTGCGCGACCAGCGGCGGCATCCAGGCACTGCGCAACTTCGCCGACGTCGCCGAGTTCCGCTCCGTCGTCTACGCCCACCCCGAGTACGTCGCCACCCTCTCCCGGTCCACGCCGATCGCCGCCCATGTCCCGGTCGACTTCGAGCTGCACGGGTGCCCGGTCGACAAGCGCCAGCTGCTCGAGCTGCTGGCCGCCGAGATCCAGGGCCGCCGGCCGCGGATCCCGGCGTACTCGGTGTGCGTGGAGTGCAAGCGACGCGGCAACCTGTGCGTCACCGTCGCCCACGGCACGCCGTGCCTCGGTCCCGTGACCCAGGCGGGCTGCGGGGCACTCTGCCCGGCCTTCGCGCGCGGGTGCTACGGCTGCTTCGGCCCCCAGGACAGCCCGAACACTGCCTCGATGGCGACCCGTCTCGGCGAGCTCGGGATGAGCGCGCCGGAGGTGGTGCGCGTGTTCCGGACGTTCGCCGCTGCCTCGGAGCCGTTCCGGCAGGAGGCCGAGCGGCACGCGGCCGAGGGGAGCGAGGAGGTGCGCCGATGACGCACAAGCTGCGAGACGGCGGACACGTCATCCATGTCGGCACGCTCGCCCGCGTCGAGGGCGAGGGCGCGATGCACATCGCCTACCGTGACGACGAGGTGGCCGACGTACAGCTGCGGATCTACGAGCCGCCCCGGTTCTACGAGGCGTTCCTGCGCGGGCGCGCCCACACCGAGCCTCCGGACATCACCGCGCGGATCTGCGGCATCTGCCCCGTCGCCTACCAGACCAGCGCGTGCTGGGCGATCGAGGACGCCTGCGGAGTCGCGGTCACCGACGAGATCAGGGCGCTGCGCCGGCTGCTGTACTGCGGGGAGTGGATCGAGAGCCACGCGCTGCACGTCTACCTCCTGCACGCGCCCGACTTCCTCGGCTACGACGGCGCGGTCGACATGGCCGCCGACCATCCGGCCGAGGTCGAGCGCGGGCTCGCGCTCAAGAGGGCCGGCAACCGGCTGATGGAGGTCGTCGGCGGTCGCTCCGTGCATCCGGTGAACGTGCGGGTCGGCGGCTTCTACCGGTTGCCGGGCGTCGGGGAGCTCCGCGCGATCCGGCCGCTGCTGGAGCAGGCCCTCGAGGACGCGCTCGCGACCGTGCGGTGGGTCTCGACGTTCGACTTCCCGGACTTCGAGCAGCCCTACGAGTACCTCGCGCTGCGCCCGGAGAGCGGGTACCCGATCGAGACCGGCGACGTGGTGACGACCGCGGGCGTGAGCTTCCCGGTGCGCGACTTCGCCACCCGGATCGAGGAGGTGCAGGTGCCGCACTCCACGGCCCTGCACGCCCGGCTGGACGACGGCGTGCGCGGAACGTACGCCGTGGGCCCGCTGGCCCGGTTCACCCTGAACGCAGACCGCCTCTCCGCGCTCGCACGCGGAGCCGCCGACGAGGCCGGGCTCGGGAACAGCTGCCGCAATCCCTTCCGGTCGATCGTGGTCCGGGCGGTCGAGCTGGTCGAGGCCTGCGACGAGGCGCTGCGGCTGGTCGACGGATGGACCGGCGGCGGCGTCGCGAGCGTGCCGGTGCCGCCGCGAGCGGGCGTCGGCCACGGCGCCAGCGAGGCGCCGCGCGGCGTGCTCTTCCACCGCTACGTGCTCGACGAGGCCGGGCTGATCCAGGACGCCCGGATCGTGCCGCCCACCTCGCAGAACCAGACCAGCATCGAGACCGACCTGCGCAGCATGGTCGGAGCCTGGCGTGACCTCGACGAGCACGCCCTGCAGCACCGGTGCGAGCACGCCGTACGCAACTACGACCCGTGCATCTCGTGCGCCACCCACTTCCTCGACCTGACCGTGGAGCGGGCATGAGCGCGCCCTCGCGAGGACCCTTGGTGATCGGCCTGGGCAGCCCGGACCGCGGTGACGACGCCGTCGGTGCCGCGGTCGCCCGCGCCGTGGCGGCCCGGTTGCCCGACGTCACCGTCGTCGACCACGAGGACCCCACCGCGCTGCTGGAGCTGTGGGCCGGCCACACCCCGGTCGTGGTCGTCGACGCGGTCTGCTCGGACGCACCGGCCGGCTCGCTGCACGTCCTCGAGACCGGGCAGGCGCGGCCACCGCTGGGGGCACCGTCCTGGGCGCGCAGCGGGCGCGCCGGCACCCACGCCGTGGGCCTCGCGGAGATGGTCGAGCTCGGACGGGCACTCGGCCGGCTGCCCGAGCGCCTCGTGGTCGTCGGCGTCGAGGGCGCGTGCTTCGACCACGGCGCACCGCTCTCGCAGGCGGTCGCGACGGCCGTGCCGGACGCCGTAGTCCGGGTCTGCGCGCTGGCAGCGCCCGCGCGGAAGGAGGTCGGTGATGTGCCTCGGTGAGATCGCCCAGGTGCTCGACCTCCCGGACGACCGGACCGCCCGAGTCCGAGTCGGAGAGCGGGTCGTCACGGTCGCACTCCTGACGCTCGACGGTCCGGTCGCGCCCGGCGACTGGCTCCAGGTCCACTCCGGGTTCGCGCTCGCGCACCTCACCGACGAGGAGCGACGCGACGCCGAGCACATCCGGAACGCAACACAGGAGGAACCCCGATGACCACCACCACGAACAGTCGGACGGCATCTCCGACGACCGGGACGCGACGCGCCGGGATCCTGCTCGCGCTCGCCACGGCGACGATCAGCGGGTTCGCCGTCTTTCTGAACGCCGACGGCGTCCGGGCGTTCGGCGACGCGACGGCGTACACGACGGCGAAGAACACCGTCGCCGCCCTCGTGCTGGCGGCGGTGGTCGCCGCCGGTTCCCGCACCGGCGCGCGGCTGACCCGGCCGGCGACCCGCGGGCAGTGGGCCGGGCTGGCCGTCGTCGGGATCGTCGGCGGCAGCGTGCCGTTCGTGCTGTTCTTCGAGGGGTTGTCCCGTGCGACGTCGCCGCAGGCGGCTTTCCTGCACAAGACCCTGCTGGTCTGGGTCGCGGTGCTGGCCCTCGTGTTCCTCGGCGAGCGGCTGGGTGTCGGCCACGTGCTCGCGATCGGGCTCCTCGTCGTCGGCCAGGTCGGACTGGTCGGCGGCGTCAGCGGCTTCGGTGCCCCGGAGGCGATGATCCTCGCGGCCACCGTGATGTGGGCGGTCGAGGTCGTCCTCGCCAAGCGGCTGCTGGCCGGGCTCTCCGCGTGGACGGTCGGCGTCGCCCGGATGGGGCTCGGCTCGGTCGCGCTGCTCGGCTGGATGGCGATCCGTGGCGACCTGGGGGTGCTCGTGTCGATGACGGCGGCACAGGTCGGGTGGGTGCTGCTCACGGGAGTGCTGCTCGCCGGGTACGTCGGCACCTGGTTCCTCGCGCTCCAGCGCGCCCACGCGGTGGACGTCACGGCGGTCCTGGTGCTGGCAGCTCCGTTGACCGCCGTCCTGGACGCGATGGCCCACGGGGTGGCGGTGGGCCCGCGTCTGGACTGGCTGGCCGTCCTGGTGGTCGGTGGCGTGGTCGCGGTGTGGACCGGCTGGCGTGCCCGACCCGAGCCCGCGGTGGCCTGAGATGCCCGGGCCGGCCGGAGCTGCCCTGGACGGGACCACGGGTGCGGCCGTGGACGGTGCCCTGCGGTTCGCGCGCTACGCCTATCCGCCCAACGAGCTCGGCTACTGCGGTCCGGACGCCTCGGCACAGCTGCTCGATCAGGTCACGGCCGGGGTGGCGGACGGCGGCCTGCGTCGGCTGCTGCGTGGCTTCGAGGGCGCCTGGCCCTACCTGTCGCTGATCGCGTCTGCCAACGCCATCGCGGACCCGCTCGACGACCGGGTGGTCTCGGCGTACTGGGTCGGGAACGCGCTCCTGGACCGGGTCGGTCCGCGCCTGCTGGGTGCCTCGCTCGAGGACCGGTTCCGCAAGCGCGCCGGAGCCGTGTGGGCGGACCTGGTGGCGCCGGTGCCGGACGGCGCCGTGCCGCACCACTCGTTCCACGTGTTCGGCGTCTACCCCTGGCTCGGGCTGCTGCGCGAGGGCCGGCTCGACGAGCCGCTCCGGGTCCTCGACCGGTGCCGGATCCGGTGGGGACAGGTGCGCTCGGTCGGCACCGGGACGGCCGTGGTGCGGTCCCGGCCGCTGGTCTGGGACGGTCAGCGGCTGAGCCTGGGGGAGGCAGTCGACGAGCTGGTCCGGACGACGGCGGACTCCCGCGTGCAGGCGTTGCGTCCCGGCGCCTGGTGCTCGCTGCACTGGGACTG
Source organism: uncultured Actinomycetota bacterium (assembly GCA_963731485.1). Classification (GTDB taxonomy): domain Bacteria; phylum Actinomycetota; class Actinomycetes; order Propionibacteriales; family Nocardioidaceae; genus Marmoricola. The sequence goes on along the minus strand of CAVSVQ010000003.1, from coordinate 6,578 downwards.
GGTCTGCGAGGAGCTCGACCTGCCGGCCCTGTCGCGGCTCCGGCGCTACACCCTGGGCCAGCTGGCGGTGGTCAACGGCGCGCGGATCCCGGCGCCTGCGACGGTGCTGTCGTAGCCGCGGCGGGCCCGAGCACGAGCGGGACGACCACCGTCGCGGCGTACCGGCGGGCGGCCGCGGGGGAGTCCAGGTCCGGCCCTCCGGTCGGGGTGAGCACCAGCGAGTGGATCAGCCGGGCCAGGGTCTGCCCGATCGTCAGCGAGTCGGCGGGCGGCTCGGTGCCGCGCCACTCGTGCAGCTCGCGCACCCAGAGCGCGATCGTGTCGGCGGCGAACGCGAGGACGTCGGCGGCGCCGGAGGTCATGCTGCGGGCGATCTGGTCGTGGTCGATCTCGATCATCCGCCGCAGCAGGACATGGCCGCGCATCAGGGCGACTGCCTCGGTGAACATCGCGACGACGTTGGTGGCGGGGTCGAAGTCGGCGTCGCGGTCGGCGGGGACCTCGGGCACTCGGCTGGTGAGCTCCTCCAGGATGCGTCCCGCTTCGTGCAGGTACGCCGCGGCCAACAGCTGTTCCCGGCTGCCGAAACGCCGGTAGAGCGTCGCCCGGTTCACCCCCGCCCTTCGAGCGACGTCGTCGGCGCTCGTCCGGCGGATGCCGGTCAGGGCGAGCTGGTCGAGCGCGGCCTCCAGGATGTCGACGTCGGTTGCCATGGCCTCCCACTCTTGCATCGATGCAACAACTCGTGTTTCATTGTTGCACATGACCGCCAGTGCTGACGCGCCCACGCCGGCACCGGCGCCCGCTCCCGGGGGACAGCCCACGCTCACGCTGTCCGACCTGCTCCACGAGGTCGGCCTGATGCTCGGCTCCGGCTCCGCGGTGATGTACCAGCTGGCGGTCTGGGGCGTCGGCAAGGGCGTGGCCGAGCACTCGACGACGATGCAGCGGCCGGTCGACCGGCTGCGCACGACGCTGACCTACGTGTACGTGATGGGCCTGGGCACCGACGAGGAGCGCAGGCAGGTCGCCCGGATGGTCAACCGGGCGCACGCGCCGGTGCGCGGCGAGGGCTACAGCGCCTTCGATCCGGAGCTCCAGCTGTGGGTGGCCGCGACCCTCGCCGAGGTCGCCCGCGAGATGTACGAACGCATCTTCGGCCCCCTCGACCCGGTCACGCTGGAGCACCTCTACCGCGAGGGCTGGGTCTACGGCACCGCCCTGCAGGTGAAGCCGGAGATGTGGCCGCCGACCCGCGCGGACTTCGACGCCTACTGGGAGCGGATGCAGGGCGAGTTCCGCTCCGATCCCGCAGATCCGGCGGTACGCCGCGCGCGCTGCTGTCGACGCGGGACGCGAAGTGGTTCGTCAAGCCGCTGTCCCCGCTGATCAGCCTGGTCACCCGCGGCAACCTCAGCCCGGCGGCCCGGGAGGCGCTCGGCCTGCCCTGGAGCGCGCGCGACCAGCGCCGCTACGACCGGTTCTGGCGCGCCGTGCGCGCGGTCTACCCGCGGATCCCGCGGTGGGTGCGGGCCCTGCCGGCCCGCTTCGCGATGGCCGAGGTCCGCTGGCGGATGCGCACCGGTCGCCGCGTGATCTGACTGGGCGATGCGTGCCTCTTTATGCCGTAGGCGTCTCATCGAGGTCATGCTGGTCGTCGCGATCGCACTCGACGTCGCGTACTGGACGATCTGGTTCACCCAACGCGACTGGATCGCCAGCGAGCACCGCCACGCGTACTACGAGTTCGAGAACGCCTTCCCGCTCGCCGACCTCTGGCTGGGTGTGGCCTGCGTCCTCGCCCTGGTCACGTTGCGGCTGCGCCGGCCGAGCGCGTTGCTGTGGCTGATGTGCGCGGGCAGCGCCGGGCTCTACCTCTTCGGCATGGACTTCTTGTACGACGTCGAGAACGGCATCTTCACCAAGGGCGGCGGCGGGGCGTTCGAGGCGGTGATCGTCGCGCTCACGCTGGTGTTCTCGGCGACCGTGCTGAGCTGGTCGTGGCGCCACCGCGGCGAGCTGCTGAGCGGGTCGGGCACCTGAACGTGCGAGCGCCCCGGTGATCAGCCGTCGACGGGCCGGTATCCCGAGCAGACGATCCGCAGGTAGCTGATCCGGTCGCCGTCGGTGCGGTAGTAGGCCTGTTGCTCGACGGTGTGGGCTCCGTCGGGGTTGGTGATCGCGAAGCGGTACCCGACGTGCTCGGTGTCCTCCACCGGCTCGCCCCTGGCGACGTCCACGAGCGCGTCGATGCGGTCCTCCTCCTCGAACCAGTTGCCGAACACCGTGTCCAGGACCTCGGTGGGCGTGCTGCCCTCCCAGAACTTCCGCGGCGTGAGCGCCTTGAAGTCGACGTCGGCTGCCAACAGGGCGACCAGACCGGCGGTGTCTCGGCCCGCGATCGCCTCGGCGAAGCGGGTGCCGAGATCGGCGTCGGTCACGATCGCCACACCGTGGCGACGTCGCGCCGGTAGCCGCGTCCGAAGATGCCGCCGATGATCGTCAGCACCGGCTTCGGCACGCTGTCGGTGATCGCCGCCTTCTCCTCGGCGCTGGCTCCGTCCATGACCCAGGCGAAGAAGCGCCCGCCGACGGCCGGGGAGACCTGGCCGAACTTGCGGCCCATCGCCTTCATCTCGGGCGAGTCCTTGTGGGCCTGGTACACCGGCTCGACCTCGGCCTCCTCGTGCTCGAGGTGGGTCACCGCGACGGTCTTGAGGTTCTCGAACGCCGTGCGCGCTGCCTGGGCGTCCGCGGCGGAGCCCGAGCTGCGCAGCTTCGTCATCGCGGCGCGCGCGCTGGCCAGCGCTGCGGCCAGCGCGTCGTGCTCCTCGTCGAAGGTGTCCAGCAGCTCCTTGCTGACCCCGATCGACTGCAACGCCGGCCAGGCGATCTCGTGCTCACCCTCGTGGTGCCGGGTCAGCTGGTCGTCGAAGTTGTCCCAGGCCCTGCCGAGACCGGCCGCCCGGGCCGAGTCGCCGTCGGAGAAGGAGCCGAGGGCGGCGAGGAAGCGGTCGAGGTCGCGGCGTACGGCGCCGTGGATTGCCATGTTCATGCTCATCTCAGCCATGCGTCGGACGCTACTCCGGTCGCCGGTTTCTGCCGAGGGTTTGCGCGCCCGTAGACTCGCCCCCCGTGATCCTCGCTTCGCTCGTCAACCCGACGTCACCGACGCGGCCTCGACGAGCACGCTCGTCGGGCGCTCGCTAGGCTCCGCGGGTGGCTCTCACGATCGGCATCGTCGGACTCCCCAACGCGGGCAAGTCGACGCTCTTCAACGCCCTGACCAAGAACGACGTGCTCGCTGCGAACTACCCGTTCGCCACCATCGAGCCGAACGTCGGCGTGGTCGGCGTACCCGATCCGAGGCTGCACCAGCTCGCCGAGATCTTCGGCTCCGCACGCGAGCTGCCGGCGACCGTCGAGTTCGTCGACATCGCCGGCATCGTCGCGGGCGCGTCCCAGGGTGAGGGGCTGGGCAACAAGTTCCTCAGCCACATCCGGGAGTCCTCCGCGATCTGCCAGGTGACGCGGGTGTTCCGCGACGAGGACGTCACCCACGTGGACGGCAAGGTCGACCCGGCGTCGGACATCTCCATCATCCAGACCGAGCTGATCCTCGCCGACCTGCAGACCGTCGAGAAGGCGATCCCTCGGCTGGAGAAGGAGGCCAAGGGCAAGAAGGAGCTGCTGCCCAACGTCGCCGCCGCGAAGGCGGCGCTCGAGGCGCTCGAGGCCGGCACCCCGATCATCGCCACCGACATCGACCGAGAGCTGATCCGCGAGCTGATGCTGCTCACGTCCAAGCCCTACATCTACGTCTTCAACTGCGACGCCGACGAGCTCGGCGACGAGGACCTCAAGAAGCAGATGAGCGACCTGGTCGCCCCGCACGAGGCGATCTTCCTCGACGCCAAGTTCGAGGCCGAGCTGGTCGAGCTCGGCGACGACGAGGAGGCCCGCCAGATGCTGCACGAGATGGGCGTCGAGGAGCCCGGTCTCGACGTGCTCGCACGCGTCGGGTTCGACACCCTGGGCCTGCAGACCTACCTGACCGCCGGCCCCAAGGAGGCCCGTGCCTGGACGATCCCCAAGGGCGCGACCGCCCCGGAAGCGGCCGGTGTGATCCACACCGACTTCCAGAAGGGCTTCATCAAGGCCGAGATCGTGTCGTTCGACGAGCTCGTCTCCGCCGGCTCGATGGCGGCGGCAAAGGCCGCCGGCAAGGTGCGGATGGAGGGCAAGGACTACGTCATGCAGGACGGTGACGTGGTCGAGTTCCGCTTCAACGTGTGAATCGGCGCGTTTGCGCAGGTCAGAGGGGGTGTGGCCCCTCCCAGTCCGCACAGAGTCCGCAAGAATTTCAGCGGATGGGCTCGATCGGGCTGTCTGAGAACGCCATCTCTGGCCCGCTGCTACCAGCTGGGCAGGTCTGTGACGCGACCTTCGGTGCGATGACGCTGCTGCAGCAGTACGACCCCCGCGACCCGGTGCGCACGGCGATCCAACAGGCGTCTGTGTGTGTTCGTCCCAGACTCGCCGACCTGCGGCAGCAAGCCCCGACAGCAAGCCCCGACAGCAAGCCGAACCCCCGCTCAAAGCAAGTGAGCGGGGGTCGCTGCATTCAACGACGAAGGGCGCACACCCCCGTGCCGCACCACATGGATGAGGCGGCAATGGCTTCACATCGGCTAACGCATTGCACGTGCATACGACGTCGCATCTTGCGCCTGGCGTCGGCCCCATTAACCCTCGGACTAGGGTGTGGCAATGAAGTGTCGGCATCGCAGCCCATGCATGGGGATGGCATCCCATCTCCCCATGGATCGATTTAGATATGCGTTTGAACTGCGTATTCGCACGCTCATGGGCATGGCCCACTCGTATTTGCCGCACATCTATGGACACGCCGACGCACGGGACCATCCCACGCTATCCATCTCATGAGGTACGCTGAGCGTCCACCTACTTTCAGGAGTGCTGCAATGGAAGTCAGCGAAACGCTCAAGAAGGCGTGGGCCGCCGTTGAGGACGCCGGCCTGCCCGAGAAGATTCAGGAGGCCGCGTTCCGCGAGGCGGTGCGCCTGCTGGCGCCCGCGCCGGTCGTCGCGGCTGTTCCCCTGCTGCTGCGCCGCGTGCTGGCCAGACGGGGAAGTCTGGCTCGGCGGGCGGTGCCACCGGTTCGGGCGGCGGGGGCTCCAACGGCGACGGGTGCCAAGATCACCGCGGCCGACGGCGCGATCCTCGACAAGGTGGAGCCCCACACGGGTGTCCCCCGTGAGAAGTTGGAGGAGCTGGTCCATCTCGACGACGGTGCACTGAAGGTCAGCCTCCCCGGCATCAAGTTGGGCAAAACAACGCCGACAAGACCCGGGCGATCGCGCAGATCCTCACCATCGTCCGCGGCTTCGGTCTGGACGAGGCCGAGACCTCCGTGGAACTCGTCCGCGCGGAGGCCCAGCGCCTCAAGTGCTACGACCCGGCGAACTTCTCGTCGCAGATCAAGGTGCTTAGCGGCTACCTGATTACCGGCAGCGGCACGAACCGCCGCATCCGGGCGAAGTCCGGGGGGATCAGCGCCTTCCCTGCGTTCGTGGACAGCCTGCTGGGCGAGTCGTGACCGACGCTCGACGTTCGCGTCCAGCAGGGCTTCATCGCGGCTGGCATCCCCGCCGAACTTGTGAAGGAACTGCTGGAGGCGTTCGCCGAGGCGAAGCGTCGGTTCTACCGGGACGACCTGCGGCCCTCCGAGATCGAGGGTGCTAGGTTCTCGGAGGCCGTGTTCCGGATCCTCGAGTGGGCGACGACCCAGCAGTACACAGCCGCTCGGCGACAACCTGCCGAAGGTGCCGACCCTCTGATGGGCAATGATTGGAGCAGAGCGTACGTCTTTAGCGCCCGAGAGCGTGCGGTTCCACATCGCGCGCACGCTTCGGCTGATCTACGACGTGCGGAACAAGCGGGACGTGGCACACCTTGGCGACGGCATCGACCCGAACCAGCAGGACGCGACGCTGGTCGTCAGGAACATGGAGTGGGTGCTTGCCGAACTGTGCGGCTCTACCACAACGTGTCCGCCGAACGAGGCGCACGGGATAATCGTCGACCTGGTGTCGAAGGACGTCCCGCTGATTCAGGTCTTCGACGGCTTCCCGCGAGTGCTGAAGCAACTGCAGGCGTCCGATCACTTGCTCGCTCCTCCTCTACTGGCGCGGGGTTGAGGGCGCGACGTTGACGAACTGAAGTCCTGGGCGCGGGCAACGATGAGGGCGCAGATCCGCCGCACGCTCAACGGACTCGACGGCAAGGACCTCATCCACCTGAACGGCGACCGGTACGTTCTTGACGCACCTCGGTGAAAGGGACGTCGAGGAGAGGAAGTTGCTCGAACCGCAGTAGATCGTCCTCTCAGAGCCCGAGAGCCAAGGTCAATCCAACTATTCCCGGGTTGTCGCCGTCCGCGGGTATCCCGGCGGCGTACCGAGGCGATGTGCTGCGAGGGGCCCATGCGATCCGAGGTTGCGGTTCACTCACCCGTGCTTGCCCCCGACTCGGCGAGGGGCGCGGCAGACTGGCCG
>CAVSVQ010000002.1:0-470718 GCA_963731485.1 uncultured Actinomycetota bacterium | reverse complement strand
CACCGCGTCCCTGGGTGGGGCTCTGGACCCGCTGAACGCGATCCTGTCCACGTTGCAGACCCAAGTGACGTCGACGATCTTCGACCAGCTCGAGCAGTCGCTGCTGCCCGCCGTGGCAGACGCACTGGAGCCGCTGGTGGCGGGCACCGTCAACAAGCAGGTCCCGGTCTCCCCGTCCTCCACCGGCACCATCGAGGTCACCGCGCTGGAGCTGAAGCTGCTCGGGTCGAACGTCCTCGACCTGGCCCGCTCGCACTGCGGCCCGAACAGCCGCGGGACCACCCCCAGCGGTGGCGGCAACACCAGCAACCCGCACAACGGCGGCAACAACCCGCACGTGCCCAACGTGGTCGACGCGGGCCTCCAGGGCCACTCCGACCACACCGCCGCAACATCCTCGCGGCCACCGCCGCGCTGATGCTGCTGGCCGGCTCTGCGGGCCTGGTGGGCTACCGCCGGATGCTCAGCAAGTAGCCCGAGGAACGTGGCAAGGGACGGAGCCGGCGACCGCGTCGCGGGACTGAGCACGAGACTCCTCGTGCTCTTCCTCGCGATGGTGGTCGTCGGCTTCGTCATTCCCTCCCCCGGCATCGCCGGTGATCCGGCGACCGGCACCGGCGACTCGCAGTACGAGCCGCTGGCGCGGCCCTCGAAACCCGAGCTGCTCCTGGTCCCCGACATCGGGCTCAAGGCGCCGGTCATCCCGATCGACCTCCAGTCCGACGGGGTCCTCGATCCCCCGGCCGACGTGCACGAGGTCGGCTGGTGGACCGGCAGCGCCAAGCCCGGCGCCACCTCCGGGCAGACGCTGGTCACCGGTCACACCGTGCACACCGGCGGTGGCGTGATGAACGCGCTCGGCGACCTGCGCCCCGGGGCACTCATCCGGATCCGGACCCCTCGTGGCACCGTCGACTACGAGGCGACCAAGGTCTTCGTCTACACCAAGGCCGAGGTCGCCGAGCACCGCACCGAGCTGTTCAGCCAGAAGCGCAAGCACATCCGGCTGGTGCTGGTGACCTGCACCGGCTGGAACGGCCACGAGTACGAGAGCAACATCATCGTCTTCGCCGACCAGCTCGGCGTGCGCAAGGGCACTGAGACGACCGGCCACCAAGCCGGCCGGAAGGCTTCCTGACCGGCGCCTGGCTCATTCGGACGCACAGGTGCCCGGGACCGCGGCGCGGTCCCGGGCACGTGTGCTCACTCCTCGTCGAGCGTGACCGCGGCGCGGCGGCGACGGTCGGCGGCAACCAGGAGCGCACCTCCGAGCAGGAGCACCAGGCCGGACGCGGCCAGCCACTGGTTCGGGCCACCCGTGTTGGGCAGCGTGCTGGGCACGTGCACGTGGGTGTGGGTGGGCGTGGTCGGCGGCGACACGATGACCGCGCAGGAGCCGGGATCGGTCAGCACGACCTGGAAGGTCGCCGTCCCGTTCTCCTCACCGGACCACCCGGTCGGCAGATCCGCCAGCTCGAAGCCCTGGTCGGGCGACGCCGTGACCACGTGGCTGGAAGCGTCGTACACGTAGGACACGTGATCGCCCTCGACGTCGCCGAGGGTCACGACCGGGTCGCTCTTGGTCCCGTTGCCGGTGCAGACCGACTGCGTCACCGACGGGCTGACCACGGTCGTCTCCACCAGGCACGCACCGGGGTCGACCAAGTCGACCACGAAGGTCGCCGGACCCTCGCCGGCAACCCAGCCCTCGGGCAGGTCGACGAGCACGTAGCCGAAGTCCGGTGTCGCCGTGACGACGTGGGTCTGGTCGTCGTAGGCGTAGGTGATGTGGTCGCCCTCGACGTCGCCGAAGGTCACCACCGGGTCACTGTGCGTCCCGGGACCGGTGCACACCGACTGGGTCACCGTCGGGCTGACCGGCGTCGCCGGGCAGTCCAGGGTCTTGGCCCCGACGTCGACCGGGAACGTCTTCACGGTGCCGTCGGCGAAGGTGTACCCGGTCGCTGCCGTGTAGCTCAGCGAGTAGGTGCCCGGACCGAAGTGCGTCGTCGAGCTGACCACGTCGCCGTCCACCCGGACGACACGTGCTCCACCGGGCTGACGACCAGGTCGCCGTCGGTGTCGCAGTCCGGCACGGAGGCCACCGGCGGCACCGGCGTGGGAGCTCGACCAGGCACTCCGGGTAGTCTCCGGGCTCGCTGAACGTCACTGTGTACGTCGCGTGGTGGGAGTCGACCAGCGTCCAGCCTTGGGGCAGGGTGACGAACTTGTGCGTCGAGTCCGCCGTCGCGGTGACCACGTTGTCGGCCTTGGAGTAGGTGATCCCGCCACCGTCGGACGGCAACGTGATCGACCCGGCGGTGCTGCTGCCGGGCCCGTGCAGGCCGGGTTGGTGACCGTCGGGGCGACCGGCTGGACGATCTCCGCGCACTGGTCGCCGCTGAGCTTCGACAGCACGTCGATGACCTGGCTGGTCGGACCGTCGAGCGTGTAGCCAGGCAGGGCGGTGAAGGTCAGCGTGTAGTGACCCGGGCCGGTGCCGGAGGGACTCTGGACCACCTTCACGCCAGCCGGCTCCTGCTTCTTTACCAGCGCGCCGTCGACCGAGCAGGTCGGGTCCGTCTTGGTCCACTGCACCGCGGTGACGTGCGTGGTGCCGCAGGCCGTCTGCCAGAGTGTCGTGCTTGGAGTAGGCCTGGTCGAGTTGTTGGTGTGCACGTAGGCCTAGTAGGCGTGCGGCTGGCCGTCCTGCGGAAGCGCCACGGTGAGCGTGGCGCTGGTGCTGAACGGCTTCAGCGTCCAGTCCCCGTCGTCGATCTTGATGCCGAGCACGTTCTCGTTCTGCGACTCGTAGTACTGCCCGAGACCGTGAGCTCGTGGCAGTTCTTGCTGAAGCTCGGCGTGTGCGCGGACGCAGGGCCGGCGACGAGCAGCGGAATGCCGATCGCCACCAGGCCCACGACGAGCACGGACACGGCGGCGCGCGCGATGCCGGTTGGCTTGTTCATGGTGTGTCGCTCCTCTGGGCACCGCCGCGCTCGTGCATGACCAGGCGCGGTGCCTCGATCCCCCTCGACCACCAGCTGGTGGCCGAGCTCCCCTCGAATCCCCCACAGACGTGGAGAATTCCCTCACCATCCAGTAGACGCAGGACCGCCGAGCAGACGCAAAGAACCGGGCCGGATCGACCGCACCGGGCTAGACCCGCCACCACCCGACGAACGAGGTTCATACTTTCGGCGACCGAACTCCACCCGATCGTCGCCGAGACCGGGACCGAGGTCCCGACCGTCGGTGAGCAGCGGCCACGGCCGGGTGCGCTCGAGCTGGGCCGCCAGGGCCAGCAGCGTGGTCTCCTCGCCGATCCTGCCGACGAGCTGCACCGCAACCGGCAGGCCGTCGGCCGCGAGTCCCGCCGGGACCGAGGCCGCCGGGTTGCCGGTCACGTTCCACAGCGCGGTCCAGGCGATCATCGGCGTCGACCGCAACGTTGCCGGACCGGTCCTCCGCGGTCGAGCACACCCACCTTGCGCGGCCGCGGACCGATCGTCGGCGTGAGCAGCACGTCGACACCCTGCATCGTCACGTCGAAGATCCGGTTCGCCTTCTCCGCGACCCGCTCCCCCGCTGCGACGGCCTTGTCGATCACCGCCCGGCTGACCCAGCAGCCGAGGCGGTAGACCTGCCGGGTGCGCGGCTCGAGCCGCTCGAAGTGCTCCACCGCATCGGACTCCGTGCGCACGCCGCCGAAGAACTGCGGCACGAACGCCGCGGTGGGATCGGGGTAGTGCGGGTCGACCTCGCGAACGTCGTGGCCGAGCCCGGCGAGCACGCGGGCGGTCTCCTCGACCGCAGCGACGTGCTCCGGAGCCGGCCCGCACGCCGCGGGTCACCGCGCTTGACGACCAGCCGACCCGCAGTCGCCCCGGCGCCGACGCCGGCGGCCGCGATGAACGTCGTCGCTGGGCTCGGGCGCGGTGAACAGGTCGCCGGCCATGTTGCCGCGGATCACGTCGTAGACCAGCGCCGAGTCGAGCACCGTCCGGGTCAGCGGGCCGGTGGTGCCCAGCGCCCACCACAGGTGCGGCGTCGGATGGCTGGTCACCCGGCCCCGCGTCGGCTTGAGCCCGAAGAGCCCGCAACACGCGGCCGGGATCCGGATCGAGCCGCCACCGTCACCGCCGATCGCGACCGGAACCATCCCGAGGGCGACCGCGGCCGCGGTGCCGCCACTCGAGCCACCCGGCGTGCGGGTGCGGTCCCACGGGTTGCGCGTGATGCCACCGTCGACGGACTCCGTGAACGGCCACTGCCCGAACTCGGGCATCCGGGTCTTGCCGACCACGACCGCGCCCGCCTGACGGAGCCGGCGCACCACCTCGCCGTCCGTCGGCCGCGGGTGTGGAGTTGCCGCGGCCGCCGAAGGTGGTGACGCACCCGGCGACGTCGATCTCCTCCTTGATCGCGACCGGTACGCCGTGCAGTGGGCCGATCGGCTCGCCGGCGGCCCGCTCGGCGTCGAGCCGAGCCGCGTCGGCTCGGGCCTGCTCGGCGAGGACGACCGAGAACGCGTTCACGCCCGGGTTCCGCCGCTCGATCCGCTCCAGCGAGGCATCCAGTGCCTCGGCAGCGGTGAGCTCGCCGGCCGCGATCCGGCGCACCAGGTCGGCAGCGGACAGGTCGGCAGGGTTCACTCATGTCGTCTCCCATCGGAACAGTCGGGCCGCGACCGCGGTCAGCACGAGGGTGAACCCGAGCAGGATGCCCATCGGCGCCAACGCCGCGGTCCAGGCCCTGGCCGCGGACCATCACGTCGAGCATCCCGTCGTTGAGATGGCGCAGCGGCAGGGCGCGGGAGATCGCCTGGAGCCACGCCGGCGCGCCGTCCAGCGGGAAGAACGAGCCGCTCAGGAACGCCATCGGCAGCACGATGAAGTTCGCCATGTTGACCGCGCCCTCGGTGGTCTTCGCGATCGCGCCGGCCAGCAGGCCGATCGACATGAACGACAGCGTGCCGCACGATCAGCAGCGGCAGCGCCATCCACCACGCGCCGTCAGCCGGAGGCCCGAGCAACGACGGCGCCAGACCGACGAAGATCGCCATCTGCACCAGGGCGATCGCGATCGTCACACCGACGCGGGCCCCGACGATCGACCGGGTCGGCACCGGCAGCAGCTGGAGCCGACGCAGCAGCTTCGACTGCCGCCACCCCTGCAGGGTCGCCGCGGCCCCGAAGGCGGCGCTCATCGCCACCGCCCAGCCGAGCAGGCCGGGTGTGACGAACTGGATCGTCTTCAGCGACTCGTCCTCGACCCGCTCGGCCTCGAACCCGTAGGCCGGTGGCGCGTCCGCCGACGCGGCGTTCGCCGCGTCCACGAACGCCTTCAGCGTGCCCTGGGTGATCGCCGCCTTCACCTGGTCGGTCTGGGTGTAGTGCGCGACCAGGTGTCTGACCCGTCATCTCGATCGCCGCATCCGCGTCACCCTTGCGGACCTTCTCCAGCGCCGTCCGCCCGGTCGGTGCTGTGCGAGACGTCGAAGGACTCGTCGAACGCCTTGCGGCGCCGAGGCCGGCATCTGGTCGAGCAGCGACACGGCGCCGATCTGCACCAGGTCGCCGCGACTCTGCCCCTGGTCGGCGAAGACGCCGCCGAAGAGGAACAGGAACATCAACGGGAAGACCACCGAGAAGAACACCGCGGTCGCGATCACGGATGAATCCCTTCGCGATCGCCGATCGACAGCGCCCGGAAGGCGGCGCCGGGCGAGCGTGCCTCCGTCGGCGTCTCCCCGGCCCGATCGGCTCCGGCCCGATCTGCCCTGGTCCGGGCGGCTCCGGTCTCGACGCTCATGCGCGGTACTCCCGGCCGGTGAGGTGGAGGAACACGTCCTCGAGGGTGCTCCCTCGGACCTGGAGACCGTCGAGTGCGTCGCGGGCCGCGAGCGCCGAGAGCACCGGCGCGGCCGCGCGCGTGGTCAGCGTACCGTCCCGTCGCGCCGTCGGCGACCTCGTCCACGCCCGGCAGGCCTGCGGCGCCTCGTCGACGCTGGAGCGCCGGGCCAGACGGAGATCCGCACCGGGGCGTCGAGGCCGCGGATCAGCGCCGCCGGCGTGTCCAGCTGCGAGGATCCGGCCGTGGTCCATGATCGCGACCCGGTCGCAGAGCGCCTCGGCCTCGTCCATGTAGTGCGTGGTGAGCACGACAGTGCGACCGGACTCGTTCAGCCCCGACAGCAGGTCCCACAGGTTGCGGCGGGCCTGCGGGTCGAGCGCAGCCGTCGGCTCGTCGAGGAAGACCACCTCGGGCTCGTGCACGAGCGCGCACGCGATCGCGAGCCGCTGGGCCTGGCCACCGGACAGGTCCTCGGTGCGGGCGTCGGCCTTGTCGTCCAGGCCCGACGCGATCCAGCCAGTCGTCGGCGCGGACCGGCCGGCTACGCCGTACAGCGCGGCGAACGTGTGGATCTGCTCGCGCGCCGTCAACCGCTCGAAGAACGCCGAGGTCTGCAGCTGGACGCCGATCCGCGGGAGCAGGTCCGGGTTGCGCGGCCACGGGCGCTGCCCCAGCACGCGGACCTCCCCGCGGTCCGGCCGACGCAGACCCTCGACCAGCTCCAGGGTGGTCGTCTTGCCGGCGCCGTTGGGACCCAGGATCCCGAAGAACTCGCCCTCGCTCGATGTCCAGGGTGACCCCGTCCACCGCCCGGACCTCGCCGTAGGAGATCGCGAGGTCGCGCACCTCGATCGCAGCCATGCTCCGACCCTAGTAGGGCCCTCGTCCGTTCGGGCGGACCACTGGTGACCTTGGTCCCGCGCCGCCCAGCGATTCGGACAAACTCCTCATATCTGGCTTACCGTGGAGATGCCTTGGGGGCATGTTGAGGAGATGGGCCATGTCCCGATGAGCACCCCCCGAAGCGTCGCCGTTCCCAGCACGGCGCGGTCGCGGTCGAGGCCGCACTGGTCGTCCCGATCATCGCCTCGATGCTGTTCGGCATCGTCGAGGTCACCATGCTGGTCCGCGACGACGTCGCCGTGACCTCGGCCTCACGCACAGGCGCCCGGGTGGCCTCGGCAGCTGCCGGCGCCGGACCCGGAGTCTGCGAGACCGGACCCGAGGCGCCGCCGTGCACTCCGGCCAGCTCGCCGGCACTGGCGCAGGCCGCGGCCGACGCGATCCAGCGAGCCGGATCGGCGATGCCGAAGGACTCGATCGACTACATCCTGGTCTACAAGGCGAACAGCGCCGGGCTGCCCGGTGCCGAGGGCTCCACCGTGATGCCCTCGTCGTGCTCCGGGGTGAGCAACTGCGTGGAGTTCGTCTGGCGCGACTCCGCCGACGCGTTCCGCTACGCCAGCGGGGCCTGGGACTCCAGGACCATCGACGGTTGCGTCAACGAGTCCGACACCATGGGCGTCTACATCCACGCGACCCACCGGACCGTGACCGGCCTGTTCGGCTCGGTCGGCATCTCGGACCGCGCGGTGATGAAGTTCGAGCCGCTGTCGGACGACACCTGCAAGTCCACCCGACCGCACCCGCACCCATGAACCGGGCACGGCAGCGCGCGCGGCGCGACGAAGCCGGTGTGGTGGCGGTGATCGTCGCGGTCTTCGCATCCGCAGTCTTCTTCGGCCTCGCCGCCATCTCCGTCGACGTCGCCCGCTGGTACCTCGAGGCACAGCGCGCCCAGAAGGCAGCCGACGCAGCGGCCCTCGCCGGTGTCACCTGGATGCCCCAGGATCTCGACGAAGCCACCGTGATCGCCCGGGACGTCGCCGCCCGCAACGGCTTCCCGGACGCGAGTGCGATCACGGTCAAGCGCGGTGATCGTCCCAGCGAGCTCGACGTGACGGTGACCAGCACGGTCGACAACGTCTTCGGCCAGCTGATCGGGCTCCCGCGCACCGCCGTGTCGCGCCACACCGTGGCCGACTACACCGGGCCGCAGCCGATGGCCAGCCCGTGCAACACCCTCGGCAACGAGCCGGACGGTACGCCGGGCGCCGGACCGATCGTGTCGCAGCTCGCTGTGCCGGCCGGCGCCTCGTGCGTGCGCACGCCGCAGTTCTGGATGTCGATCCACGGACCGGACGTGACCAAGACCCAGGGCGACCAGTACAACGTCCGCCGCTGCGAGGGCGGGGAGTCGGGCTGCTCCGCCGACGGCCGCAACCTGGAGTACCGGCCCGAGGGGTACTTCCTGATGGTCCGGGTGCAGCAGGCAGCCGTGGGCCAGTCGCTCCAGGTGCAGCTCTACGACCCGGCGTACGTCTCCAGCGGCAGCGAGTGCGCGGACGCCCCCACCGGGAACTTCCCGCGGGGCCGCAACCGCAACAACTGGAACCCGTACGCGACCACCGACGCGGCGACCCGGTACGCCGGAGCGCCCGGGCTGTACTGCTCGGGCGACGACCGCAACAACGGGCACCGCAGCGGTGGCGGCCCCGAGCGCGGCACCATCACGTCCTACGCGCTGCGGCAGCCCTCCGACCAGCTCAACCCGCTCACGGCGACTCCGGTGGCGGGCTGCACCCGTCAGTACCCGGGATACGTGAACTCCGAGGTCAACGTGAACAGCCTGCGTGAAGGCATGCCGGGCTACGACCCTGCCTTGGCGCGGGTGTTCCACCAGTGGGTGCCGCTGTGCACGTTCACCCCGACCCGCGCGGGCGACTACTACCTCCAGGTGCGCACGAACGTGGCCCTCGGCGGCACCGTCGACCCTGCGACCGGCAGCTACCAGCCGGCGAACCCGGCGAGCAGCCACGTGATCACCCAGACCGGCGACGACCCGAGCGTCAACGGCAACGGGAGCAACCGCTTCGCCGTGCGCGTGTTCGGCGCGAGCACCGGCGCGGTCTCGATCGCCGCATGGGACCGGATGCCGATCTTCGCCAACGCGAGCTCCAGCACGCCGGTGTTCAACCTGATCCGCGTGCTGCCCGGGGCCGCGGGCAAGACCCTCGTGTTCAGCTTCTTCGACGTCGGCGACGCCGCCAGCAACGGCACCATGACGGTGCTGCGGCCGACCGATGCCACCGGGAGCAACCTGAGCAACTGCACCGCGAGCGGGTTCAAGAACGTGACGCTGCCGACCTGCTCGCTCAGCGGGATCCGCAGCTCGGCCGGCTGGGACGGGCAGAGCGAGACGATCAGCGTGCCGATCCCTCCGAGCTACAGCTGCAACTACGCTCAGGAGGGCGGGTGCTGGTTCCGCGTCGAGGTCGGCTTCGGCACCGGCTCGGTCACCGACGCCACCACCTGGACGGCGTCCATCGCCGGCGACCCGGTCCGTCTGGTGGAGTAGCAGCGGCTACGCGGCGGCGAGCAGCGAGCGCACCACCCGGAGCGCGACCGACATCCGCGCGAGATCGGCGGTCTCGTCGGAGCAGATCTCGTCGAAGGTCTGCGCGGCGCGGGTGATCGCCTCACCCTCACTCGCCTCCCAGGACTCGATCCGGGCCGCGGCGTCGGCGTCGGGCTCGGTCGCGGCGAGAAGCTGAGCGGTGAGCTGGGCGTGCACGGTGTGCAGGTCGTCGCGCAGGGCCGCGCGCGCCATCGTCTGCCAGCGGTCCTCGCGGGGCAGCGCCAGGATCCGGGAGACCAGCATCGGCAACCCCAGCCGCTCGCCGATGGCGAAGTGCACCCGCGCGACCTCGAGCGGGTCGATCTCGGTGCGGGCGGCGGTCTGCACGATGGCCAGGACCATGTACGCCGGCGGGCAGACCGCAACGCGGGTGGCCAGGTCCTCGGGGACGCCACGGGCGACCAGGGTGTCGCGCCGGCTGACGAACGCGTCGAGCTCCCGGCCGGTCATCAGCGCGGGCAACTCGGCCATCACCTTCTCGACCACGACCTCGAAGTCCCCCACGATCTCTTCGCTGTCCAGGGGGCTGCGGCGGTTGTTGACCAGCCAGCGGCTCGCCCGCTCGACCAGGGTGCGCACCTCGATCCGCATCCGGGTCTGGACGCCGGCGTCGACCTGGTTGTCGAACGAGGCGATGTCCCGCCCCAGTGAGCGGGCCCCGAAGATCTCGCGAGCCAGGAAGTTCGCCAGGGTCAGCTCCGCAGCCGAAGCCGCGGTCTCGCCGCTGAGCCGGTGGAAGTAGGTCATGCCCGCGTTGTTGACCAGCTGGTTGACCAGCTCGGTGACCACGATCTCGCGGCGCAGCGGGTGCTCCTCCATCTGGGTGCGGTAGTGCTGGCGCATCTTGCTCGGGAAGTAGGAGTACAGGTCACCGCGCAGGAACGGGTCGTCGGGCAGGTCGCTCTCGAGGAGCTCGTCGGCGAGCACGATCTTGGTGTAGGCGAGCAGGACCGACAGCTCGGGGCCGGTGAGCCCCTCCCCGCGCTCGAGCCGACCGGCCACCTCACGCCGCGCGGGCAGCGCCTCGAGCGCCCGGTTGAGCAGGCCCCGGCGCTCGAGCGTGCGCATCCAGTCCTCGTGCACGTGCAGCAGGGGCGCAGCCTGCGCCGCTGCGTTCGCGAGCGCGAGGTTCTGGTCGTAGTTGTCGCCGAGCACCAGGTGTCCGACCTCGTCGGTCATCGAGGCGAGCAGCTCGTTGCGCTGCTTCGCAGTCAGGTCGCCGTCACGGACGGCCCGGTCGAGCAGGATCTTGATGTTCACCTCGTGGTCGGAGGTGTCCACGCCGGCGCTGTTGTCGATGAAGTCGGTGTTGATCCGGCCGCCGGCGCCACCGCACCCCTGCACGGCGTACTCGACCCGGCCGCGCTGGGTGAAGCCCAGGTTGCCGCCCTCGCCCACGCACCGCGCCCGGAGATCCGCGCCGTCGACGCGGATCGCGTCGTTGGACTTGTCGGCCGCGTCGGCGTCGGACTCGCTGGTGGCCTTGACGTAGGTGCCGATGCCGCCGTTCCAGAGCAGGTCGACCGGCGCGAGCAGGATCGCGCGCATCAGCTCGGCCGGGCGTCAGCGCGGCCGCGTCGATGCCGAGCGCCTGGCGGACCTCGTCGCTCAGCTTGATCGACTTCGCCGAGCGCGGGAAGACACCGCCGCCGGCCGAGATCAGCGAGGCGTCGTAGTCCTTCCACGACGACCGCGGGAGGTCGAAGAGCCGTTTGCGCTCGGCGTACGACGTCGCCGGATCCGGGTCGGGGTCGAGGAAGATGTCGCGGTGGTCGAACGCTGCGACCAGCCTGGTGTGCTCCGAGCACAGCATGCCGTTGCCGAAGACGTCACCGGACATGTCGCCGATGCCGACGCAGGTGAAGTCCTCCTTCTGGCAGTCGACGCCCATCTCGCGGAAGTGCCGGCGCACCGACACCCAGGCCCCGCGGGCGGTGATCCCCATCGCCTTGTGGTCGTAGCCGACCGAGCCACCGGACGCGAAGGCGTCGCCCAACCAGAAGCCGTACTCGGCGGACACCGCGTTGGCGATGTCGCTGAACGTCGCGGTGCCCTTGTCGGCCGCGACCACCAGGTAGGGGTCGTCGCCGTCGTGGCGCACGACCTGGCGGGGAGGCACGACCACCCGGCCGTCCGGCCCGTCGACGAGGTTGTCGGTCACGTCGAGGAGCGCCGAGATGAAGGTCTTGTAGCAGGCGATGCCCTCGGCCATCCACGCCTCCCGGTCGCCCGGGTCGGGGAGCATCTTCGGGAAGAACCCACCCTTGGCTCCGACCGGCACGATCACGGTGTTCTTCACCATCTGCGCCTTGACCAGGCCGAGCACCTCGGAGCGGAAGTCGTCGCGACGGTCCGACCAGCGCAGGCCACCGCGGGCGACCGCGCCGAACCGCAGGTGCACGCCCTCCACGCGCGGGGAGTAGACGAAGATCTCGAACTTGGGCCGCGGCTCCGGCAGGTCCGGGATCGCGGACGGGTCGAGCTTGAGCGCGACGTACGGGTGCGAACCGCCGCCCTTGGCCTCCTGGAAGAAGTTCGTCCGCAAGGTGGCCTTGATGGCGGTCAGGTAGGACCTCAGGATCCGGTCGTGGTCGAGGCTGGACACGTCGTCGAGAGCCCGCAGGATGCGCTCCTCGAGGTCGGTGCACTTCGCCGCTCGTCCCTCGCTGTCCGCAGCGATGTCGGCGTCGCGGCCGGGGAAGAAGCGCGCCTCGAACAGCTGCACCAGCTTGCGGGTGATGTCCACGTTGATGCGCAGCGCGTCCTCGATGTAGTCCTGCGCGAACGGCGTGCCGCCCTGCCGCATGTGCCGCGCGTAGGCACGCAGGAGCATCGCCTGGCGCCAGGTCAGCCCGACCGCGAGCACCAGCGCGTTGAACCCGTCACTCTCGTTGCGCCCGTCCCAGACGGCGAGCACGCTGTCCTGGAACAGCTCACGGGCATTCGCCGGCAGCCCGCCGGCGTAGCGCAGCCCGAAGTCGTAGATGAACGACGGTCGCGGCAGGTCCTCGAGGCCGTACGGCCGCTCGTCGACGACCTCGACGCCCATTGCGGACAGCGTCGGCAGCACCTCGGAGAGCGAGAGCGGCGCACCCACGCGGAAGATCTTCAGCCGGGCCTCGCCGGGCGCGCCGTCGATCGGCTCGTAGAGGGACAGGCCGATGGCGCCCTCGTCCTTGATCTCCTCGAGCCGCCCCAGGTCCGCGGAACCGGTGCGCGGGCTGTAGTCCTCCTTGTAGGCCTCGGGGAAGCAGTTGGCGTAGCGCCGGGCCAGGCGAGAGCCCTGCTCCTCGCCGTACTCCGCGACCACGGCGGTGACGAAGTCGTCGCGCCAGGAACGCGCCGCCTCGGCACACCGTCGCTCGAGGTCCGCGACGTCGACCTCACCGATCTTCTCGCCCGGGACCGGCCGGACCACGAAGTGCAGGCGGGCCGCGAAGGAGTCGCCGATGTTCGCGGTGTACTCCAGCGAGTCGCCGTGGAGCTGCTCCTTGAGGATGGCGGCGATCCGCTCGCGGACCGAGGTGTTGTAGCGCTCGCGGGGCAGGTAGACCAGGCACGACCAGAAGCGGTTGTAGGTGTCGCGCCTGAGGAACAGCTTGAGCTGGCGCCGCTCGCGGGTGTGCATCACCGTCGAGGCGATGGGAGCGAGCTCCTCGACCGAGGTCTGGAAGATCTCGTCGCGCGGATAGGTCTCCAGCACGTCCATCATCGCCTTGCCGGCGTGGCTCATCGGGTCGTAGCCGGAGAGCTCCAGCACGCGTCGCGCCTTCTCGCGGGCCAGCGGGATGTGCGTCACGGACTCGGTGTAGGCGGCGGAGGAGAACAGCCCGAGGAAGCGACGCTCGCCGACCACCTCGCCGTGCTCGTCGAACTTCTTCACCCCGACGTAGTCGAGGTGCACCGGGCGGTGCACGGTCGCGCGGGAGTTGGCCTTGGCGAGCACGAGGAGGGTCTTCTCCCGCGCCTTCGCAGCCGCCGGCTCGGGCAGCGCGGTCGCCGCGACCGGATCTGCTCGCAGGATGCCGAAGCCCGTGCCCGGCAGCGCGATCAGCACCTCGTCGTCACCATCCCGCTCGAGGCGGTACTCGCGATAGCCGAGGAAGGTGAAGTGGTTGTCGGCCAGCCACCCCAGGAACGCCTCGCCCTCAGCCAGCTCCTCGGCGGGCAGCGGCGGTGGGTTCTGCTGGAGCTCCTCGAGGATCTGGTGGACCCGGTCGTGCATCCTGGGCCAGTCCTCGACGGCCTCGCGCACGTCGCTGAGCACCTTGATCAGGTGCTGCTCGGTCGTCTCGACCTCCTCGACGGGCACCCGATCGATCTCGAGGTGCATCCAGGACTCGCGGGCGACGTCGTGCGGGCTCACGTCGGCGTGCTCGTCGAGCACGTCCTGGAGGTGCCCCGCAACGTCGCGGCGGACCACGAGCTGCGGGTGGATCACGAGGTGCACGTCGTGGTCGGCCTGGCTGAGCGCCATCGTCACGGAGTCGACCAGGAACGGCATGTCGTCGGTGACCACCTCGACCACCGAGTGCCCCTCGGCGGACCACCCTTCGGCGTCGACCGCCGGGGTGAAGATCCGCACGTTCGCCGTCCCCTGCGGACGCTCGACCCCGGTCCTGAGGTGGTGCATCACGGCGCCGTACAGGTCGACCTCGTTGCGGTCGAGCAGGTCCTCCGGCGCGACGTGCTTGAAGTAGGCGCGCAGCAGCGTCGGTATCGAGGGGCCGTCCGGAGCGCGTTTGCCGCCGCGGTGTTGCTCGGCGTACGCACAGAGCTTGTTCAGCAGCTCGGACTTGCTGTCCTCCAGTGTCGTCGACACCCAGGTCCCACCTTCGTCACGTCGGGTGCACTCCGTTGTGCCACCTGCTCGAGATTAGGACCGCCGGGTGGGCCCTCACAACACGCGACGCGCCGGGAATGATCTCGGATGCGAGACGATTCAGAGTTCCGAGCGCAACACCCACAGCAGCGGGTAGTACTTCAGGTCGAGGCGCGACCGGAGGTACTCGGCCCCCGTGGAGCCTCCGGTGCCCGTCTTCGACGCCGATCATCCGCTCGACCATCACGACGTGCCGGGCGCGCCACCCGGCGGCCAGCTCGTCGTGCTGGAGCAGGCCCTCGGCGAGGCCCCAGATGTCGGCGTACGACGAGCGGTCGTGCGCGACCGACCGCAGCGACGTCGTGATCGCCTCGTCCGAGGAGGTGTCGAGACCGGCTTCGCCGAGCACGTGCACGAAGCCGTCCCACAGCGTCGGCTCCTCGAGGCGTCGGGCCAGCCGCTGCTGCTCGAGGTCGGTCAGCCCCTTGAAGCGGCGCACGTAGCCGGGATCCTTCGCTCCGGAGAGGAACTCCAGCTCACGGAACTGCACCGACTGGAACCCGCTGGCCGGCGCCAGCCGCTGCCGGAACTGCAGGAAGTCCTGCGGTGTCATCGTCTCGAGCACGTCGACCTGCTGGACCAGCACCCGCTCGATCACGTGCATCCGGCTCAGCAGGTGCCGGGCGAACCACAGGTCGCGGCCGCCGCTGGCCGCCCGGGTGGCCACCAGCGCGTCGCGGACCGTCTCGGCCTCGTGCAGCAGCTGCTGGAACCACAGCTCGTAGACCTGGTGGATGGTGATGAACAGCAGCTCGTCGTGCGCCGGCGGGTCGGACTCGAGGTGCTGGGCGTCGAGCAGCTCGGCGAGATGCAGGTAGCTGCCGTAGGTGAGGAGCGCCCCCTCCTCACCGAAGCGGACGTCCTTGGCCGGCTGGGTACTCATGGACGCCAACCTAACCGGGAACGCGTTGGGCCATGATGTCTGCCATGAGACTCCGCCACGAACTGGCCTACGACGCACCCCCGGCCGACGTGCTCGCCATGATGGCCGACCCGCTGTTCTGGGACCGGGTCGCCGCGGCGACCGGCGCGCTGTCCAGCACCGCCACGGTCGGCACCGAGGGCGAGACCACGCACGTGGTGATCGACCAGGAGCAGGAGGTGGCCGGGGTGCCGTCGTTCGCGAAGAAGTTCGTCGGCGACTCCACGCGCGCGATCAACACGCAGGCCTGGCAGGGCACCGCGGGCCAGCTACGAGGTCGAGACGCCGGGCAAGCCCACCCAGCATCACCGGCACCGCGACGATCGCCGAGACACGGCACCGGCAGCACGCTGACCTACGACCTCGAGGTGAAGGCGAGCGTGCCGCTGGTCGGCGGCAAGCTGGAGAAGCTGGTGGCCGAGCTGACGACCGAGGGCTTCGACAAGGAACAGGTGGTCGGCGCTGCCTGGCTGGCGGGTGAGCGCGGATGAGCAGCTCGGTCACGTCACGAGATGCGCTACGACGGCGCCACGCCCGAGCAGGTCTACGCGATGCTCGCCGACCCGGCGTTCCGCGAGGCGGTCTGCGAGTACCAGCAGCTACCACCGCCACGACATCACGATCACGCCGCAGGGAGACGGCATGACGGTCGTCGTCGACCAGCACCGGCCGGCGGACGGGGATCCCGTCGTTCGCGCAGAAGTTCGTCGGGCGAGGAGATCAACGTCCACCAGCGCGAGGACTGGTCCTCCCCCACCGATGGCGCCCTCGAGGTGACGCATCCCCGGCAAGCCCGGCCACATGAACGGCACCATCACGCTCGTCGGCGACGCGACCGGCACCACCGAGACGGTCTCGGTCGACGTGAAGGTCGCGATCCCGCTGATCGGCGGCAAGCTCGAGGGCTTCGTCGGCGACATGCTGCCTCAAGGCGCTGCGCGCCGAGAACAAGGTCGGCCGTGAAGTGGCTGGCCGAGCGGAGCTGGCTGACTCACTCCAGTCATCGTCCTCGGCACGCTTCCGCGCGACCCGGACGGCGACCACGAGCCAGCAGAACAGCGGCCCGAAGGCGAGCACCAGCACCAGGACGTGCTCGTAGCGGATGCAGCTTGCCCATGTGCTCGACGATCAGCCAGCTGTTCACCGATCGAGTGTCTCAGGGTCGTCGGTCAGCCCATGTGCGGGTAGCGGTGGTCCTTCGGCGGGACGAACGTCTCCTTGATCGAGCGCGGTGAGGTCCAGCGCATCAGGTTCGCCGCCGCACCGGCCTTGTCGTTGGTGCCCGAGGCCCGGGCGCCGCCGAACGGCTGCTGGCCGACGACAGCCCCGGTGGGCTTGTCGTTGACGTAGAAGTTGCCCGCCGCGAACCGGAGCCGCTCGGTGGCCCAGTCGATCGCCGTGCCGGTCCCGGGCGATCACCGCGCCGGTGAGGGCGTACGGCGCGATCGACTCCATCTGGTCGACGACCCGCTCGAACCGCGCGTCGTCGTACACGTGCACGGCGAGGATCGGTCCGAAGTACTCCTCGGAGAACATCGCGTCCGTCGGGTCCGTGGACTGCGACGATCGTCGGGCGGACGAAGTACCCGACCGAGTCGTCGACCTGGCCGCCGGCGAGCACGGTCGAGCTTCGGTGAGCGCTTCGCCCGGGTGATCGCGGCCTTGTGCTTGGCGAACGCGCGCTCGTCGATCACCGCGCCCATGAAGTTGGACAGGTCGGTGACGTTGCCCATCGTCAGCGCCTCGGTCTCGCTCGACCAGCTGGTCCCTTCAGCTTCCGCCAGACCGAGCTTCGGCACGTAGGCCCGCGAGGCGGCCGAGCACTTCTGGCCCTGGTACTCGAAGGCGCCGCGGATCATCGCCACCCGCAGCACGTCGACGTCGGCCGAGGGGTGCGCGACGATGAAGTCCTTGCCACCGGTCTCCCCCACGATCCGCGGGTAGGAGCGGTAGGACGTCAGGTTGGCTGCCGACGCTCCTGCCACAGGTGCTGGAACGTCGGGGTGGAGCCGGTGAAGTGGATGCCGGCCAGGTCGGGGTGGTTGAGCAGCACCTTGGAGACCTCGAGCGCCGTCGCCCGGGAGCATGTTGATCACGCCCGGCGGCATCCCGGCCTCCTCGAGCAGCTGCATGGTCAGGTGCGCGGCGAACTGCTGGGTCGGCGACGGCTTCCAGATCACGGTGTTGCCCATCAGCGCGGGCGCGGTGGGCAGGTTGCCGGCGATCGCGGTGAAGTTGAACGGCGTGATCGCGTAGACGAAGCCCTCCAGCGGCCGGTGGTCGGTGCGGTTCCACACGCCGGGGCTGTTCGCGATCGGCTGCTCGGCGAGGATCTGCCGGGCGTAGTGGACGTTGAACCGCCAGAAGTCGATCAGCTCGCAGGCGGCGTCGATCTCGGCCTGCCAGACGGTCTTCGACTGGCCGAGCATCGTGGCCGCGTTCAGCCGCGCACGCCACGGCCCGGCGAGCAGGTCGGCCGCCTTGAGCAGGATCGCGGCGCGCTCGTCGAAGGGCAGCGCGCGCCAGCCGGGCGCCGCCTTCGCTGCGGCGCGCACGGCGGCCTCGGCGTCGGCCTTGCGTGGCGTGCCGCGCCGACTCCGAGCACGCTCTGCGTGGTCGTGCGGCTGGACCACCTGGAACTCCGCGCCGCCACCCATCCGCCTGCGGCCGCCGATCGTGGCGGGCAGGTTGATGGTGCGGGACTGCAGGCGCTTGAGCTCGGCCTCGACGGCGTCCCGTTCGGGGCTGCCGGGGGCGTAGTTCAGGTTCGGCTCGTTGGTGGGAGCCGGCGGGTGGGTGATCGCGTCCATGCTGGCGATGTTGTCAGACGATCCGGCGCCGGCGAAACGGGCGTAGACCACGCTTGCCGGTCACGTCCGCCGGTGGAACCGGAGGTCGCCGTTGGGGAGCCGGTCGGCGGCATAGCGGTCGTCGTGGGCGCGATGGTGGTGGTGGCTGCACAGCAGGATCCCGTTGCTCAGGTCGGTGCGGCCGTTGCTGGTCCAGGGGGTCAGGTGGTGCGCCTCGCACCACGCCGCCGGGATCGTGCAGCCCTCGGCGCGACAACGCCGGTCACGCAGCCGCAGCGCCTTGCGCTGCGCCGGGGTGAACAGTCTGCGACCGCGGCCCAGGTCGAGGATCTCCGACCTCCCGCCCAGCACCACCGGGATCATCTGCGCGGTGCACGCGAGCCGGCGCGCCTCGCCGGCCGTGATCAGGGTGCCGTCGGCGCCGTCGAGGACCTCCGCAGCAGCGAGCTCGGCGCGGAGCTGGTCGAGGGTCATCGTGACCAGGATCGTGGTGGCGTCGCCGCCGTGATCGGGCAGCGTCGCCGGGTCGACGCTCTCCAGGAATGCGCAGAACCCGAGACCGAGCCGGCGCGGGTAGGGCATCCGGTCGGCCGGCGGCACCTGGGCGTCGGGGTGCTCGCGGCGCGGTGAGGTGAACGCCTCCAGGTAGGTCTGCAGTCGAGTGGCGGCGGCGTCGGGCAACCGACCGGAGAGCCGCGTGGTGCCGTCGCCGAGCGGGCGGAGCGCCAGCCGGGTCTTCTCCCGTGCGTGCCGCTCCTCGTCGGCGAGCCGCCGCCCCTCCTCGGCGTCGGCGATCTCGGGCGCGACCACGTCGAGGATGTGCCGGCCGAGGCGGCGCAGCTGACTGGGCCGGAACTGCTCGGCGTACCCGACCAGGGTGGTCTCGGCCGCACTGAGCACGTCGTCACCGACCCGGGCCGGCAGCTCGTCCAGCGCCTGAGCGATCACCCGGGCCTGTGCGAGCGAGCAGCGCCCGGCAGCGAGCGCGGTCGCGAGCTCGGGACGGTCGCGGTCGAGGCTGCGCGCCAGCCGCTGGTCGGCTCGGGCTGCCTCGGGCTCGGTCAGGGTCTGGTGGCTGAACCAGGCCGCGACGTCGCGCGCACCGGTCTCCTCCGCGACGTCGTCGGCCGCCGCCATCACCTGCAGGCGCAGCCCGGCGACCCGCGCCTCGATCACGGCCAGTCGGCGCATCGCCTCGGCCTTGCCGACGGCCGAGAGGTAGATCGCCTGGACGTCCGCCACGTCGTCGAGCGCGCCCTCGAGCTCCGCCAGGCACCCGAGGATCGGGTGCTGTGGGACAGGTAGTGCGGTCATCGCTCGCTCCGGGACGTGGACTGGTTGCCCGTCGTCTCGCCGGAGGCACCGGACCCCGGTGCTATCACGAAACCGATCTGCGAGGCTCACCCGACCGACCTTCGCCGCCGCTCCCGCGGGGCACCTCGGCCGATCGTGCTGATTCGAGGATAGCACACAATCGAACATATGTGCTAGTCCTTCCCGTGCGGATCTCACCGGTCGGCGGCGGGTCGTGCGCTTCCATTGTGGCGCCACTAGCGCCATAATGGCGCCATGCCAAGTGTTCAGATCAAGGACGTTCCTGACGAGACGCATGCGGTGCTCCGCCAGCGTGCAGCGGCCGCGCACCAGTCGCTGCAGGAGTATCTGCGCGCGCACCTCATCGAGGAAGCCGGCCGCCCAACGTTGGACGAGGTACTGGACCGAGCCTCGGGGAGATCGGGCGGGTCGATTTCCCTCAAGGCGTCGGTGAGCGCGCTCCGCTCCGAACGTGCTCGTCGTTGACGCGAGCGTCCTTGCCGTCGCGCTCGCTGACGACGGCAGGGATGGCGACAAGGCCCGGACGAGACTCCGTGGCGAACACCTGGCGGCCCCGGAACTGATCGACCTCGAGGTTGCCTCCGTCCTTCGCGGGCAGCTCGCCGGCGGCCATCTCGACGTACGACGCGCCGACCTCGCCCTGGCCGATCTGGTCGACCTCCCGGTCCAGCGGGCACCTCATCGGCCACTCCTGACGCGGTGCTGGGAGCTGAGAGCCAACCTCACCGTCTACGACGCGGCGTACGTTGCCCTCGCCGAGGCCCTCGACGCCGATCTCCTCACAGGAGATGTCCGTCTGGCCAAGGCCCCGGGCCCCCGTTGCCGCATTGAGACCCTCCGCTAGGCAGCTCGAACGCCCCCTTCTGCCGCCGGGAGGGCGATTCAGGCTCCGAAGCCGAGGAAGACCAGCAGCCGCCTCTCGAACTCGACCAACGTCGTGGCCTCGAGCCTTCCGATCACCGTGCGTGCGTTGCTCCTGCGGACGGTGGTGATCTTGTCGACCATCAGGAAGCTGTCCCGATCGAGACCGTTCTCCTCGTCGGCTGAGACCGGCACCCGCAGCAGGGGCGCCTCGACCTCGGTGGTCGTGAACGCGCAGACCGCCAGCGAGTCGGTTGCGTCGAACCGGTCGTCTTGCACGATCAAAGCAGGCCGCGGCTTGTTCGCGTAGGCACCACCGGCGACGGTGACGATGTCCCCGCGTCTCATTCGTCCCAGTCGTCGGAGACAGCCTCGACGAGGTCCATGTCGTCACTCGAGCGGTCAGCGGCCGCAACGAGTGCGGACTGGCGGTGGGCCTCAGCGGCGAAATCCGGAGACCGTACGTCGGGAAGCCAAATCTGGACGGGCCTCAGTCCCTGGGCTCGCATCCGGGCCCGGTACGCGCTCACCCGCTCTCGTACGGCCATGACACCATGTTACATGTAACGCTCCGAGCGGCCAAGAGATCCGTCCGCACCTGCCGCTGAACGCGCACCCGCACGCTCGTGCCCCGGTCGGCTCCGTCCAGCGGCGCCAGGCACGGCGCTGTTGAGACGCGGGGATCGCTCAGAGCGAGAAGTGACCGGGGGCGAGACTGCGCACGACGCAGAACTCGTTGCCTTCGGGATCGGTCATGACGACCCAGCTCGAGCCGTCAGGTGCGAGATCAGTGCGCCTCGCGCCAAGGGCCTCCAGCCGGGACACCTCGCTGTCGCGGTCGCTGTCGATCGGCGAGAGGTCGAGGTGCAGGCGGTTCTTGACGGCCTTCGGTTCCGGCACCCGGACGAAGAGCAGCGACGGTACGGCCGGACCGGACCGGATGTCCGCGACGAGCTCGGCGTCGGTGCGGCCACCGGGGCCGATCTCGACCAGGTCGGCGGTTTCCTCGAGCACCTGGTACCCAAGGGCCGCTGCCCAGAACCGGGACAACGTGACGGGGTCGCCGCAGTCGACGACGCACTCCGTGAGACGTGAGGTCATGGCGCCCAGTTGTGCCACGATCCTCGACGGCGCGCCACCGAATTCGACCCACACGAGCGACGAGCCGGACACCGCCTACCCCAGCAGGTCCTCGATCTCCTGCACGGCGTACCAGCCGAGCTCGGGAAGCTCGTCGGCAGAAGGGTCGACGTCCTCGGTGTCTGCGTGCACTGCGTCGACGACGACGATCGGCACCGCGCCGTCCGGATCCGCGAGGTCGGCCACGATCACCACCCGCCGGCCCGGCGCGCCGAGCAGGTCCGCCGAGGCCGCAGCCGCCTCGGCCAGCGCGTCGTACTCGGCCTCCTCGGACTCGTCGGCCGCGACGAAGCGGTCCCCCGCCGGCGGCAGCTCGCCGCGGGCGGCGAGCTCGGCCAGGATCGCGAGGGTCGCCGGGACGTAGGTCCTCACGATCTGGCCCTCACTTCTTGCGTCCCCGCGGGGCCCGCTGGCGGCTGTCGCTCGAGCTGTCGACGAGCTCGTCGAGCGCCTCGCGGACGCACTGCCCGAACACGTCGATGTCCGGCAGCGCGTCGCGGTCGGCGCAGATGCCGTAGTAGACGCCGCCGTCGTACGACGTGACACCGACCGCCATCCCGAAGCCGGGCTGCAGTGGTGGCACCGGGTAGGTCTCGACCATCTCGGCGCCGGCGAGGTACATCGGGAACTGCGGCCCGGGGACGTTGGTGACGACGAGGTTCACGCCCTGGGACTCCTCGGCCGCCACCCGGGACCCGAGCGCGTGGAACGTCGTCGGCGCGAACCCGGCGACGCCGGCGATCCGGTCGGCGGCGACCGCACGACCGGTCTCGCTGTGCGCCTTGAGGGCATAGGACACCTGGTGCAGGCGTACGACGGGCGAGGACTCGCCCACCGGAAGGCTGAGCCGGTGGCCGATCACCTGGGACCCGAGCGAGGTCGGCTCCAGGTCCTCGTCGATCACGCTCATCGGCACGAGGGCCTTGATCCTGCGGCCGGCGCCGACCATCTCCCCCCGCGTCATCAGCCAGGCGCGGATCGCGCCGGTGAGGGTCGCGAGGATGACGTCGTTGACGGTGCCCCCGTGGACCCGGCGCACCCGGCGGTAGTCCTTGAGCGCCGTGCGCACCAGCACCACGCGACGCTGCTCGCCCGGGTCGACGTTGAACGGGCTCTCCGGCGCGGCCCGGCGGTTCGACAGCGCGCCGGCCATCGACCCGACCCGTCCGCCGGCGAGCTCCAGCACGCGCAGCGCTGCGCGCGCCGTGCCGCGCCCGGTGCTGAGCAGCGCCTGGGGGCTGCGCGCGGTCTCCGAGATGGCGTCGAGCACGAGCGTGGCCGCGGACGGCTCGGTCGCCGGCTTCCAGTCCTCCGGCACGACCTTCCTCGGACCCGGGTCCACGTCGAGGAGCACCTGGCCGAGGTCCACCGTGGAGATGCCGTCGACGAGGACCTGGTGCGACTTGGTCAGCACGGCGACGCGTCCGCCCTCGACGCCCTCCACGAAGTACGCCTCCCAGAGCGGGCGGGCCGGGTCGAGCCGGCGCGACATGATCCGGGCGGTCAGCTCGCGGAGCTGGTCGATGTTGCCGGGGCGCGGCAGTGCGGAGCGACGTACGTGGTAGCCGAGGTCGAAGTCCGGGTCGTCGACCCACACCGGGTTGCCGAGCCGGCCGGGCACCCGGCGGATGTGCTGGCGGTAGCGCGGCACGAACGTGATCCGGTCCTCGATGTGCGCGATCAGTGCGTCGTAGTCGAAGCCCGACTCCTGGGGGTCGAAGATCTCGAGCGTCGCGTTGTGCATCGGCGTCCGCGAGGTCTCCTGGGCCAGCAGGGCCAGGTCGCTCGGGCGCAACCGCTCTGTCATCTTGCGTCGACCTCTCAGCGTCGTCTCAGCACGGTGTTCTTGGATACAGGGGTCCTGGAAGCAGGGCCCGATCGGAGGCGCCACTGCCTCGCATGGGATTCTGACAGAGGTCCCGCGGCGACCGCCGCACGTCTTGCTCGCTGGAGGAAACAGATGAAGCCCGGTCCACGCCGCCTGATGTCCCTCGCCGCGCTGGTCGCGGCGATCGCGCTCACCCTCTCCGGGTGTGGCGGGAGCTCGGGCGGAAACACGGGCACCGGCGCGGACGAGCAGCTCACCGCGACCCCCGCCGCCCAGGCGTCGGCGCCACCGTCGGACGCGAAGGTCATCGACGTCACGGTCGACGGCTGACTCGGTCTCCCCGTCGGGCGAGCAGGTGACCGTGCAGCGCAACCAGCCGATCGTGTTCGTGATCGATGCCACGGACGCCGGCGAGCTGCACGTGCACAGCGCACCGGCCAAGGCGATCGAGTACCCCGCCGGCAAGTCCCAGGTGCAGATCAGCATCGACAAGCCGGGCGTGATCGAGGCCGAGATCGAGGACCTCGGCAAGCTGGTCGTGCAGCTCGAGGTCAAGTAGGTGGCAGCCGGGCTCGGTGTCGGGCTCATCGTCGGTCCGGTCGCGCCGCTGCACGGCCTCGGCGGGGCCAAGGACCTCCCGGTGCCCGCCGCCGCTCGCCATCGCCGGCGGCACGGCCGCGCTGATCGTGTCGTTCTGTGTGCTGGTGCTCGCCTGGCGCAAGCCCCGGTACGCCGACGTGGCCGGGTCCACCGACCGCGCCGCCCGCTCCGGCAAGCCCCTCCCCTCGCCCCTGGCCGGGCTCCTCGACTCCGCCGGCTGGGCGTGGGCGCTGCGCCTGCTCGGCCTGGCCTTCACCGGGTGGTTCGTGTGGGCCCTGGTCGCCGGTCCCGACCTGGTCACCAACCCGGTGTTCGGCAGCTTCTACGTGCTGCTGTGGGTCGGCATCGTCCCGGCCTCGCTGCTCTTCGGCCGGATCTTCCGGGCGCTCAGCCCGATGCGCACGCTGAACCTGCTGTTCGCCCGTGCGACCGGCGGTGACCCGGCCCGCGGCATCACGGCCTACCCAGCCTGGCTCGGATCGTGGCCGGCCGCCGTCGGGCTCTTCGCCTTCGTGTGGCTGGAGCTGGTCCACCCGGAGTCGGCGTACCTCGGGACCGGTCCGGCTGTGGCTGGCGGTCTACGTCGCGGCGATGCTGATCGGGTCTGCGGTCTTCGGCGACACCTGGCTGTCGCACGCCGACCCGTTCGAGGCGTACTCCGACCTGCTCGCCAAGCTGTCCCCGTGGGCCCGCCGCGCCGACGGCATCCTGGTGTGGCGCAGCCCGCTGGCGAACCTCGCCACCACCACCGCCCGACCGGGACTGGTCGCGATGGTCGCGGTGCTGTTCGGCTCGACGGCGTTCGACTCCTACAAGGACACCGTGCGGTGGGTGCGGTTCGTCGACGGCCTGGGCGGCAACGTCGAGCTGCTCAACACCCTCGCCCTGCTGGGCTTCTGCGCCGCGGTCGGGGTGTCGTTCACGATCGCGACCCGGACGACGAGCGTCGACCCGGACACCGGGCCCGCGCACCGGGCCCTGCCGTCCCTGCTCGCGCACTCCGTCGTGCCGATCATCGTGGGCTACATGACCGCCCACTACCTGAGCTTCTTCGTCGAGCAGGGGCAGCTCACCCTGCTCCAGCTCAGCGATCCGATGGGCAAGGGTCAGAACCTCCTCGGCACGGCGAACTGGTCGGTGGACTACTGGCTCTCCTACCATCCGTCGTTCCTCGCCGACGTGAAGGTGCTGGCCGTCGTCTGCGGCCACATCGTCGGCGTGATCGCCGCCCACGACCGTGCGCTCGAGCTGCTGCCCAAGCGACACCAGGTCGTCGGTCAGCTCGGCCTGCTCGTCGTGATGGTCGCCTACACCGCGACCGGGCTGTACCTGCTGTTCGGGGCCTAGCCGCGCCTCAGCTGCGGACCCGCCGCCGGAGACCTCGCCGGTGCCGGTGGGCCGCGGCGACGCCCTCCCCGCGGATCGCGACGGCGATCTCCTCGAGCGCCTCGCGCAGCGGCGACTCACCGAGCTCGGTCACCGCGCGGCCCGCGACGAGGCCGCGGTCGACGGTCTCGCGGTCCTCGGGGAGGAAGTGGACCGGCACCGCCCCGGCGTAGCCCTCGACCATGCCGACGATCTCCCGCCGGTGCCAGCCGAGGGAGGCCCGCATCCGGTTGACCACGACCCGGATCGGCGTGCCGGGCACCAGGTCGCGGAGCTCCACCAGCCCGCGCGCCAGCCGGGCGAGACCGGCGGGCTCGGCCGACCCGACGACGACGACCTCGTCGGCGGCGGCCAGCGCGTCGAGCGTCATCCGGTCGCGCGACTGGGGCAGGTCGGCGTCCTCGAGGCAGAACCCGCAGTCGACGACGACGTCGGCGAGCCCGGCCGCCGTGTCGAGCACCGAGCCGAGGACACCGGGACGCACCTCGACGCGGCGGTCGGGTCGCGGCAACCCGGTGAGCACGTCGAGCCGGCCGACGACCCGCCGGCACGATCGCAGGAACGCCGCCTCCTCCAGGGTGCCGACATTCGCCATCCGCGCAACCGCGAGCAGGCCGGACGACTCGTCGAGCACGCCGAGGTGCTGTGCGACCGAACCCCCGTAGGGGTCGGCGTCGACGAGCACCGTCGGGTCACCGGAGGCGGCGAGCGCCCCTGCGATCCCGACCGCGACCGTGGTGCGTCCCGGCGCTCCTGCCGGACCCCAGACGGCACGGACCCGGCCGCGACCGTCGGGGCGAGCGAGGTCAGGAGCGGCGAGCACCGGCTCCGGGTCGACCACCACGTCGTGTGCGGACACCCGCGCCACCGCCGCGACCACGTCGAGGGCGTCGGGCGCGATCACCTCGATGACGCCGAGCCGGACGAGTCGATCGGCGGTGCCCGGGTCCGCGGCGACGGCGAGCGTGCGGACGTCGTGACGGAGCAGGTGCGTGACCGCCTCGGCATCGAGGTGCGGCAGGTCGCCCGCCACCACCGCGACATCGGCACCTCCGGCCGCCGCGGACGCCATCAGGTCGGGGAGGTCCACGCAGCGCTTCGCCACCACGATGCCGGCCTCGCCGAGGGCCCGGAGGCTGCCGGCCTCCCAGCCGGCCCCGGCGGCGAGGACGAGCACGCAGACACGCCGGTCGTTCACGGTCCCGCCTGACGGGTCACCACGACCCGGCCGTCGGCGAGCTGCCCGAGGGCGTCGGCCAGCACGTCGGTGTCCGCCCGGTCGACTCCGACGATCACCTGCTGCGTGGTCTGCGGCGCCAGGCTGTCGCCCCGCTCCGGAACGGCGACGACCACGACGTCCTCGAGTGCGAGCCGCGCCCGGGCACGACCGTCGGTGGCGGACCCGCTCGCCGTCACCCACACGTCGACGGTGGCGCCGCGGACCACGCTGGCCGGCAGGTCGTCGGGCGCGACGCTGAGGGGCACCTCGACCAGCGCCCGACCGCCGGCGTCACCCACGGCCGAGCGCGGCAGGAGCTCGCCGGCGGAGAGATCGTGGAGCGCCACGCTCCCGGAGGCGGGCTCCGCCGACGCCGGGAGGTACCGGTCGGCGCCCGCTCCCGCGAAGTGCACCCTCGTCACGGCGAGGTCTGCCCGATCGAGGACGGCGCCGGAGGCAACGTCATGGCGCAGGCTCCACACGGCCGTCGTGTCGTCGGCCGCCGCGAACAGGCGGGCGCCGAGCAGCACGCAGACCGCGACGATGACGACGCCGAGGACCAGACGGGGATCGCGCCACCCCGCGGACCGTGCGCGCGTGGCCTGCGGTGGCGCGTCGGGGAGCGCGGCGCCGGGATTGCCAGGACGCTGGCCAGGACTGGTGCGGACGACGGTCATCGGCGGGCGCCTTCCCGAGGGGCTGCTGGGCGTGGGGCTGGTGGGGCGTTCCACAGGCGATCGGAACCAAGACATCGCATCCGGGCGCAACTGGTGGCAGAGTGGGAGACATGGCGCCGACCCCGAGGTTCCTGACGCTTGCCGACGTGGCCGAGGTCCTGAGCACCACCAGCGCCCAGGTCTACGCACTCGTGCGCCGAGGCGACCTGCCCGCGATCAAGATCGGGGGTCGCGGCCAGTGGCGCGTGGAGTCCTCCGAGCTCGAGGCCTACATCAAGCGCGCCTACGAGGACACCCGCACCTTCGTGAAGGACCATCCCTACGTCGAGAGCTGATCGGCTCATCCGGCGTCCTCGGGCCGACCCTGCACGACGGCCACCGCCGCCAGCGGGACGGTGACCGTCTCGCCGGTCTCCCCCTGGCGCACGACCACGAAGTCGGCACCGACGTGGGTGAGGTTGCCCTGCAGCGTGCGTCCGCCCCGCAGGTGCACGGTGCCCGGCCGGCGGTCTTCGGCGAACCTGCGCAGGGCCGAGCGCAGCGAGAGCCGTGACGTGAGCGCGCGCGCCTCCACCGGCATCGATCCCGGCGCGAGGCCACGCAGGACGGCGACGGCAGGCACGTGGGTGAACCACACCCCGCCCGCGTCGGTCAGCAGGAACCAGTCCGAGCCGGTCGCGGTGAGTCGCCCGCGCAGGTCGAGGCCGTCGACGGTGCCGACGACCAGCTGCCGGCCGACCGAGGCGTGCAGCCGGCCGATCAGCTCGATCTCGGCGTACTGGGCGACCGACAGCTCGCCGACCTCGACGGCCCGCTCGGCGAGATGAAGGCCCTCGGCCTGCATCTCGAGGTCGTCGAGCATGCCGAGGACGCTCGCGACCCAGGGTCCCTCCGCGCCGTCGCCCGGTCCCTCCCGGTTGTCCGTGCTGCGCATGACCTCCGATGCCCGCTGGCCCGAGCGATCAAACCTGACTGTGGACAACCAGTTGACCATTGACGAATCCGAGCGCTAGAACAAGCAAACCAAAGCAAACGCAAAGGTTGCGCGGTGAACTCTCTCGGGTCCGACTTCGACACGGTGCTGACGCGCGCCGCCGTGGGCGTGCTCGCTGCTGCCGGCGTCTGGGTGCTGCTGGTGGTCTTGTCGGTGGCCGTCGAGGCCCGCACCAGCGGCCGCACCCGGCTGGCCCGCAGTGCGGGATGTCCGCCGCGCCTGCGCCGCTGGCTCCTCGGCGTCTTCCTCGTGAGCCTCTCCGGCGTGGCGGCACCGGCCGGCGCGTCCACGGCCGGGTCGGGAAGTGGCCCGGCGAGCGAGCCGGGCGACGGCGACCGTGCGGTCGTCACCGTCCTCGACGGCCTGCCGTTGCCTGACCGCACCAACGATCGCCCCGAGGATCACGCCGAGGATCACGCCGAGGATCACCCCGTCGATCACGCCGTCCGGGCGCGAGCTCAGCGCCCCGAGGTCGTCGTGGTCCGCGCCGGTGACTCGCTGTGGCGCATCGCGCGCGCCGCGCTCCCCGACGGCGCGCCGGACTCCGTCGTCGCCGCCGCGGTCGCCCGCGTGTACGCCGACAACCGGCACGTCATCGGCGACGATCCCGACCTGATCCTGCCCGGCGAGCACCTCGCGATCGACCTGCGCACCAGCACATCCGCCAGCGCATCCGCCACAACATCCGCCAGCACACCGCTCCGGGAGGACCGATGACACCGAGGACCGACGCAGGGGCTGCCCTCAGCCCGATGACCGAGCCTGCCGATCACGGCCGGGGGCATCGGCAGGGGGTCGCCCGGCTGCACACGATCGCGCCACCCGCCCTCGACGGGCCGGCGATGCCGTTCGCCCAGCCCCAGGGCGTGCTGGACCTCGACCTGGACCTCACCCCGGACCTGCCCCAGCGGCCCAGCCTCCGGGTGGTCACCGGCGACGAGCGCGAGCTCAACGCGTTCTCCGCCCGGTTCGCCCAGGCGGTGGTCGAGGTGATCGGCGGTGACCGCGGCGTGCACCAGCTGATGCGCTGGACCACCGAGTGGGTCTACGCCGACCTCATGCACCGCAGTCACGCCCTGCAGCGCACCACCCCCGGGGACCAGCGGCTCCGACGCGTCCGGGCGACGGTGCGCAGCGTCCACCTGTCCCGGCCGCACGACGACGCGGCCGAGCTGAGCATCCACGTGCGCCACGGGCAACGCTCCCGCGCCATCGCTGCCCGCATCGAGCGGATCGAGGGCCGCTGGCGCTGCACGGTGCTGGACTTCGGGTGATCAGCCTCCCCGGACCGCCTGGCCGGTCGGGCCCGCGCCACCGGGACGGCCGTGGCACATCTTGTACTTCTTGCCGGAGCCGCAGGGGCACTTGTCGTTGCGGCCGACGTTCGCGTACGGGTCGTCGGCGTTGTTGACGGTCTGACCGTGCAGCTCCACCTCACCTTGCTCCGAGGGGCCGGCGTAGGTCAGGTTCGCCGGCGTCGACGGCGCCTCGAGGCCCTTGGCCCGGATCAGCGGCGCGTGTGCAGCCGCCTCCTCGGCAGCCCCGGTGCCGATCGGACGGAACCGCGGCGGGTGGTTGTGACCCTCGTGCCCGGGCTCGATCTCCATGCCCGGCGGGATCTCGACGTCGCCGTGGTCGGCGTCCTCCTCCTCGAGCTGGACCTCCAGGTTGAACAGGAAGCCGACGGTCTCCTCGCGGATGCCCTCCTTCATCGCGTTGAACATGTCGAAGCCCTCGCGCTGGTACTCCACGAGCGGATCGCGCTGGGAGTAGGCACGCAGGCCGATGCCCTCGCGCAGGTAGTCCATCTCGTAGAGGTGCTCGCGCCACTTGCGGTCGAGCACCGACAGCAGCACCCGGCGCTCGAGCTCACGCATGACCTCGTCGCCGACCTCGGCCTCACGGGCGTCGTAGGCCTTCTGCGCGTCGGCCTGGAGGGTCACCAGCAGCTCGTCACGGTCGAGGCCGTCGCGGCCGCCTGCCTCGCGCTCGAGGTCCTGGTAGCGCAGCGAGACCGGGTAGAGCGTGCCGAGCGCGGTCCACAGCGCGTCGAGATCCCACTCCTCCGGGAAGCCTTCGGTGGCGGCGACCACGTACGTCGCGACCGCCTCGTCGATCATCGTCCGGATCTGCTCGTGCAGGTCGGCGCCCTCGAGGACCTCGCGCCGCTCGGCGTAGATCACCTCACGCTGCCGGCTCATCACGTCGTCGTACTTGAGGACGTTCTTGCGGGACTCGAAGTTCTGGCTCTCCACCTGCCCCTGGGCGGACTGGATCGAGCGGGTCACCGACTTGTTCTCGATCGGCACGTCGTCGGGCACCTTGAGCACCTGCAGCACCCGGTCGACGAAGGCCGCGTTGAACAGTCGCAGCAGGTCGTCCTCCAGCGACAGGTAGAACCGGGACTCCCCCGGGTCGCCCTGGCGTCCGGATCGTCCACGGAGCTGGTTGTCGATCCGGCGCGACTCGTGCCGCTCGGTGCCCAGCACGTACAGGCCGCCGAGCTCCTTGACCTCGTCGTGCTCCGTCGCGACCTGCTTGCTGATCCGCTCGACCGTCGCCGGCCAGGCGGCCTCGTAGTCCTCGGCGTTCTCGACCGGGTCGAGACCCTGCTTTCGCAGCTCCTGGTCGGCGAGGAACTCCACCGAGCCACCGAGCATGATGTCGGTGCCTCGTCCGGCCATGTTCGTCGCGACCGTGACCGCGCCCTTGTGGCCGGCCAACGCGACGACCTTCGCCTCGTTCTCGTGCTGCTTGGCGTTCAGCACGGTGTGCGGGACGCTGCGCTGCTTGAGCAGTCCGGAGAGCAGCTCGGACTTCTCCACCGAGGTGGTGCCGACGAGCACGGGCTGACCGGTGCGGTGGCGCTCGACGAGGTCGTCGACGACCGCGTTGAACTTCGCGGCCTCGGTGCGGTAGACGAGGTCGGGCTGGTCGAGGCGGATCATCGGCTTGTTCGTCGGGATCGGCACCACCCCGAGCTTGTAGATCTTGTCGAACTCCGACGCCTCGGTCATCGCCGTGCCGGTCATGCCGGAGAGCTTGTCGTAGAGGCGGAAGTAGTTCTGCAGCGTGATCGTCGCCAGCGTCTGGTACTCCTCGCGGACGGTCACCTGCTCCTTGGCCTCGATCGCCTGGTGCAGCCCGTCGTTGTAGCGCCGGCCCGACAGGATCCGGCCGGTGTGCTCGTCGACGATGAGCACCTCGCCCTCGAGGACGACGTACTCCTTGTCGTTGTGGAACAGCTCCTTGGCCTTGATGGAGTTGTTCAGGAAGGAGATCAACGGGGTGTTCGCCGACTCGTAGAGGTTCTCGATGCCGAGGTGGTCCTCCACCTTGGTGATGCCGGGCTCGAGGATCGAGATGGTGCGCTTCTTCTCGTCGACCTCGTAGTCGGTGTCGCGGACGAGGTCGGTCGCGACCTTCGCGAACTCGGCGTACCACTTCACCTCGTCCTGGGTCGGACCCGAGATGATCAGCGGCGTGCGGGCCTCGTCGATCAGGATCGAGTCGACCTCGTCGACGATCGCGAAGTGGTGGCCGCGCTGGACGCAGTCCTCGAGCGCGTTGGCCATGTTGTCGCGCAGGTAGTCGAAGCCGAGCTCGTTGTTGGTGCCGTAGGTGATGTCGCAGCCGTACGCCTCACGCCGCTCGGGCGGGCTCATCTCGGGGAGGATCACGCCGATGGTCAGGCCCAGGAACCGGTGGACCCGGCCCATCCACTCCATCTGGTACTTGGCCAGGTAGTCGTTGACCGTGACGATGTGCACGCCCTCGCCGGTCAGCGCGTTGAGGTAGGCCGGCAGCGTGGACACCAGGGTCTTGCCCTCACCGGTCTTCATCTCCGCGATGTTGCCCAGGTGCAGCGCGGCGCCACCCATGACCTGGACGTCGAAGTGCCGCTGGCCGAGCACCCGCTTGGCCGCCTCGCGCACCGTGGCGAACGCCTCCGGCATCAGGTCGTCGAGGCTCTCCCCGTCGTCGAGGCGCTTGCGGAACTCGTCGGTCATGCCGCGCAGCTCCTCGTCGGTCATCGCGACGAAGTCGTCCTCGATGGAGTTGACCGCCTTCGCGATGGTCTCCAGCTGGCGCAGGATCTTCCCTTCGCCGATGCGGAGGATCTTGTCGACGATGGCAGGCACGGTGCGGGCTCCCAGGAATGAAGTGCGTTGCAGGGCGGTGGTGCGGCTGCCAACTCTACCCAGCGGGCGGGGACGCCGGGCCGGGCACGAGCGATTGACGCATCCCCGGCGCCTCCGAGGTGCTTTCGTGGACCGAGTCCGGGCGGCGCCCCCTCCTCGAAGCGCCATCCGCAGTCCGCTGCAGAGATCTCCACGATCGGCGACGGAGACGTCGGTCAGCCCCAGCCAGCCCGCCAGCGAGCGCAGCTCGGCAGCCAGCTCCTCGGCGGTCTCGTCCGGCGCGCCCGGCTCGGCGTACGCCGCGTGGACGTGCAGCAGCCCGCCCCGGCGGTCGGCCTTGAGGTCGACCCGGGCGACGATCCGGTCGCCGAGGAGGAACGGCAGCACGTAGTAGCCGTGCACCCGCTTGTGCTCGGGAACGTAGATCTCGATCCGGTAGACGAACTCGAACAGGGCCTCCGTGCGAGCCCGCTCCCAGACCAGCGGGTCGAACGGGCTCAGCAGGGCGCGAGCGTCGACCCGGCGCGGCACCCGCGCATCGCGGTGCAGGAAATAGCCCGGGCGACCCTCGACGCCGCACCGGCACCAGCTCGCCGTCCTCGACCAGCGACGCGATCGCCGGCTCCGCGTGCGCGACCGGCATGCGGTAGTAGTCGCGCAGGTCGCGGGCGGTCGCGACGCCGTGGGACCGCGCGGCCCGGCGTACGAGCTCACGATGCGCCTCCTCGTCGGTCGGCGTGGGCAGCGCCAGCACGTCGCGCGGGATCACGCGCTCAGGGAGGTCGTAGAGCCGCTCGAACTGCCCGTTGCGCCCGGCGACGGCGAGCTGGCCCGCCATGAAGAGGTACTCCAGGGCCTTCTTGGTCTCCGACCAGTTCCAGCCCCAGTGGTCCTTGCGACGCGGCAGCCCGTCGTCCAGCTCGCGAGACGTGCGCCGACCCTGCTCGCGGATCTCGGCTCATCAGGCTCGTCGACCAGGGTGTCGTCGCGACCGTCCATCCACGGATGGCCCTCGTCGCGGTAGTGCCGCATCCGGTGCTGCATGTGCGGCCAGAGGTCGACCGGCATGAACGCGGCGACGTGCGCCCAGTACTCCACCAGCCGGCGCGGCGCCTTGCCCGAGGCCCGGTCGAGCAGCGCCGGTGTCGTAGGGGCCGATCCGGCTGAACAGCGGCATGTAGTGCGCGCGCTGGAGCACGTTGACCGAGTCGATCTGGAGGACCCCGGTGCGCCGGAGCGTGCGGGACAGCGTGCGCAGGTCGGGAGTCGCGTGCCGTGGGTCGAGGAAGCCCTGGGCGGCCAGTGCCACACGTCGTGCCTGGGCCAGGGACAGCGACTGCATGGCGCGAGGCTAGAGGAGCCGACCGACAGACCGGCTAGGGAATATCGAGCAGCTTCTCCTTGACGGCGTACATGACGGCTTCCATGCGCGAGTGCAGCTGCAGCTTGTCCAGGATGTTGCGGACGTGGTTCTTCACGGTGTTCTCGCTGATGAACAGCTGCTTGGCGACCTCGCGGTTGTTGAGGCCCTTCGCGACCAGGCGGAGCACCTCGAGCTCGCGGTCGGTGAGCCGCGGCGCGCTGCCGGCGTCGCGGTCGGCGCGGGAGATCTCCTTGAACTCGTCGATCAGCTTCGCCGCCATCGACGGGCTGATCAGGGACTGCCCCTCCGCAACCACGCGCACGGCCTGGGCGACCTCGTCGATGGAGGAGTCCTTGAGCAGGTATCCCGACGCGCCGCTCTTCACCGCTTCGTAGAGGTCGCCCTCCTCGTCGCTGACGGTCAGCATGATGATCCGGGTCGAGGGCACCTGCTCCTTGATCCGCATGCACGCCTCGAGGCCGCTGCGCTTGGGCATCCGGACGTCGAGCAGGACGACGTCGGGGACCGTCTCGAGCGCGAGCTCGATGGCGCTGTTGCCGTCGCCGGCTTCGCCGACGACCTCGATGCCCGGCTCGACGCCGAGCAGCATCGTCAGCCCGCGTCTGAAGAGCTCCTGGTCGTCGACCACGACGACGCGCACGGCTTCGGCGTGGGGCTGCTGATCGGGCACCCGTGAATCATGTCAGATCAGAGGACCTTGTCTTGACCGTTCGGCCGATTGACAGCGATCAGGATTGCCCGAGCTCGAGCGAGATCACCCCGTAGTCGTAGCCGCGACGCCGGTAGACCACCGACGGACGCTCGCTCTCCTTGTCGACGAACAGGTAGAAGTCGTGACCGACCAGCTCCATCTCGTAGAGCGCCTGCTCGAGCGTGATCGGGTTCGCCGGGTGGGTCTTCTCGCGTACGACGAGCGGTCCGTCGCCGGTCATCGCGACCGGTCCGACCTCGTGCTCGGTCTCGGCCGCGTCGGGCTCCGTGGCCACCCCGTTCGACGCCCGGGCCATCGCCTGCGCCACCGACTCGGGCGTGCGCTGGCCGCGGTGCACCTTGCGCCGGTCGGCGGCGCGGCGCATCTGAGCCGACATCTTGTCGAGCGCGAGGTCCAGCGCGGCCATCTTGTCCTCGGCCGACGCCTCCGCCCGCAGCACCGGACCCTTGGACTTGGCGGTCAGCTCCACCCTGATCTGACGCTCGGCCTGGCTCTGCCGCTCGGGTTGACGAGCATTGCGCTCGCGCTCGACCAGCACCTCCACCCGGATGATCCGGTGGTCGTGCTTCTCGAGACGAGTGAGCTTGTCCTCCACGTGTGACCGGAACCGTTCCGAGAGCTCGCACTGCCGACTGCTGACCACAACGTCCATGCAGACCTCCCACTTTCAGGGCGGGCAACCGCCCTCTCTGTGTCCGTGCTAGCCCGACATCAGGGCCGGGATGAGGGATGGAGCCCGTCCGGCCGACCTGGTCTTCGACCCCACACCCGCCTGCTGAGGCGTTCGCAGCTCTTCTGCCACTACTGGCCTTCTCCGTCGGGACCGCACATCTGGCGCGGGACGACGGGCAGGACTTACGACTAAGCCGCACCGTGATCGGCGCGCACCGTCACCAGGGACGGCGGGCGCCTTACGTGGGCCGTTTCGCCTGCGACTGGCATCGGCTTGTCGGACCGGTTCGAGCCGGCGTCGGTCCCAGTGACGAGCACTGAGACGTGTCCGGCCCGTGACCTGCCTGACGCAACCACGGACCCGGACGGACTCCATACACAGACGTTAGCCGCCGCCCTCACATTTCGGTAGCGGAACCCGTCGTCGGGTGGCGGCGACGCAGCCGATCGCCAGAACCGGCAGCCCCACGGCCTCGAGAGCCCGCTGCGCCTCCCGCGCCGTCGAGCCGGTCGTGATCACGTCGTCGCAGACGACGACCGAGACCGCCACTCCGGTCCGAGCCAGCGCCCGCAGCGCATCGGGGCGCGCCGACCATGCTCCCGGCCAGGTTGGCGGCCCGGTCGGCGGCGCCGAGCCCGGACTGGTCGGCGACCGGCCCGCGCTGACGCACGATCCGCATCACGGTCACGTCCGTCCCGGTGGCGCGGAGCACGCCGGCCGCCACCCGGGCCACCCGGAGCATCGGGTCGTGCCCGCGGCTGCGTACGACGCCCGGCCGGGACGGGACCGGCACCAGCACCGTCCTGCCACGCGCCGGTGTCGCGGCGAGCACCGGTCCGGCGAGCACCTCACCGAGCGGACGGGCCAGCCCGAACATCCGACGCTCCTTGTGCAGCAGGACCATCCGGCGCAGCGGGTCGGCGTACTCCGCCGCGGCGAACGCCGGCGCGAGTCCCTTCGGGGCACGGGTCGGGCCGCACCGGCGTCGCCCCGGTCGGCAGGGCGGTCCGGCACGTCGGGCACACCAGCCGCCCCGGCCGGCCACAGCACGCGCACTCGCGTCCGAGTGCGAGGTCGAGCCAGTCGTCGAGCACCTGCTCGCATCGTGATCGCGCCGGTGCGGCGCCGCGCTCCAGGCTGCCCGGCCGGCTGTGGACGGAGGTCCGGCTACTCGCCGTAGGCCGCTGCCACGACAGCGGTGAGCGGGCTGCGCACCCACCGGCCGGCGTCGGTCAGCGTGTAGGTGTAGCAGCCGGTGGTCGACGCCGACCACGCGGAGCGGCAACCCCGAGTCCGGACTGGCCAGCAACGACGCGACGGCGCCCGGCGCACTCGCGGGCACGGTCGGCCCGAGCTGGCCCTCCACGCGCGGCGACCCGTCGAGCTCGACCACCGCGATCTGGTCGGATCCCGAGTCCGGCCGGGTGGTCACCGCCACGGCCGTGACGTCGACCTGGCTGACGTCGCGCGCCGGCCCCAGGTCCGCGCCGCTGACCTGCAGTGCGCGCGCCGGGAGGGCGCGGCGAAGGTGCCCTTGGGCGTCCCGCACCAGGCCACTGACCAGCACGGTCGGGTTGGACCCGGTCCCGAGCACGGCCACGAGCTCGGTGCCGTCGCGGGTGACGGTGAACGCGCTCACCGACTGCCCCGTGACCCCGGGGACGCGTGACCTCGCGCTCCTTGTCGTTGCGGACCAGGTGCACGACCGCGCCGGCACTGGTGGCGTCGACGAGCCAGAGCCCGCCGAACCGGTCGAAAGCGGGCCTGAGGACGTTGGCCCCGCTGGCGAGCACCGTGCGGACGCGAGCGGCCGATCGACCGCCGCTGTCCGGTGCCACGAACACTCTCCGGCCGCTCGCACTCACCGCTGCGATCACGTGGTTCCGCGTGCTCCAGGCGAGTGACCTCAGGGCGAAGCCCGTCTGGCCGAACGGGCCCGGCATCGGGTTCACGGTGTCGCCGTCGTCCTGCACCACCCGACCGTCGCTGATCGCGAGGAGGTCCCGGCGGGTCGAGGCCGCCGGTCCGTACTCCTGACCAGTGTTCACACTGAGGTCGGTCCGGCCGTCGGCCAGCGTCACGGGAGCGCCGTCGACCGTGAGCTTGAGACGGGTGATGCCGGGGACCTGGCGCAGGGTCCACGCGAGCTGGACGGCTACCCGGTTGAGCTCGGTCGGCGACAGCTTGAGCAGGTCCTCCCCGAGCGGCACCTCGGCGATTCCGGCGGCGTTGACCGAGACACCGCCGACGTCGAGATCGAGACCCGCCGGGAAGGCCGTCGTCGCCACCCTGCGCTGGTCCGGTGGCGGCCCCTCCAGCAGCCCGCGGACGAGGTTGGTCGCCGGTCGCCTCGCCTCGCGGGACGAAGACCCGGGTGGGCACCAGGACCGTGCCGCTGTGGTCGAAGAAGTACAGGTCGAACGGCGCGAACAGGCTCGAGAAGTACGTCGACGGCACCGCCAGCACGTCGGGTGGGTTGGTGATCCGCCACTGTCCCTCCTCCTGGACCAGGGACAGGGACACGTTCTGCGTGCTCGGGCTCGTGCCGTCCACCCAGGCGCCGTACGACGTGAGCCGGTAGGCGCCGCGCAGGCGCACGACCGCCTCACTCCCACGGGTCTCGACCGGAGCGGAGTCGTAGACCACGGTGCCCCGACTGGGGGTCCAGGTGTTCTTCGCAGCGCTCGAGAGGAAGCTGCGTGCCACCGCGGTGCTCGGCGGGTTGGCCTGCATCGCGAGCAGGAACCCGTGGACGATCGCGTCAGGACTGTCGCCGTCGGCGGGGCCCCGCGGCGTGAAGTACGGGACCTGCTCGTTGGTCTCCTGCGCGCTGGCGGGGCGGGTGTGGACCGCGCCCGAGTCGGGCAGCGTCGTGCACCCGCAGAGCAGGACCACCGGAGCCGCGACGGCGAGCGCCCGCAGCACGAGTCTCCTCATCGCGCACCTCCGACCTCGTGCGCGGTCGACGAGACCCCTCGCGCGGGCGTCGCGGTCGTGCCGCTCGGCGGCGCCGGGGCGTCGTCGGGCACCAGCGGCAGCGGGCTGTGCGAGATCGGGTCGCCCGCGCGCCGCGGCACCGTGAGCCGGAACTGGGCACCCGCCCCGGGCGCCCCCCAGACCTGCAGCCAGCCGCCGTGCAGCTGGGCGTCCTCCAGCGAGATCGCCAGTCCGAGCCCGGTGCCCCCGGTGGACCGGGCCCGCGCCGGGTCGGCCCGCCAGAACCGGTTGAACACCATCGCCGACTGCCCCGGCTCCAGGCCGACGCCGTAGTCGCGGACCGTGACCGCGACCGCGCTGCGTGTCGGCGGCGACCCGGACCACGACGCGGGCGTCCCCGCGCACGTTGGCGTGGTCGATGGCGTT
The DNA here is from genome assembly GCA_963731485.1 of uncultured Actinomycetota bacterium. Classification (GTDB taxonomy): domain Bacteria; phylum Actinomycetota; class Actinomycetes; order Propionibacteriales; family Nocardioidaceae; genus Marmoricola. Next base: position 432,456 of record CAVSVQ010000002.1, on the reverse strand, counting down.
GCTGACCAGGTTGCGCAGCACGCGCTCGATCCGCCGCTCGTCGACCTCGGCGACGCACGGCGTCGGCGCCTCGACGACCGAGCCGTACGCCGCGCTGGCGGGCCAGCGCCGCGGACTGCTCCGCGACGCGGTGGGCGACGTCGGCGAGGTTGACCTCGGTGAGCTCGAGCCCGGCGGCACCGGCGTCGAACCGGCTGATCTCGAGCAGGTCGGCGAGGAGGTTCTCGAATCGGTCGAGCTCCTTCTGCAGCAGCTCGGCCGCGCGTGCCGCGACCGGCTCGAACGCTGCGCGCGAGTCGTGCAGCACGTCGCCGGCCATCCGCACGGTGGTCAGGGGCGTGCGCAGCTCGTGGGACACGTCGGAGACGAACTGGCGCTGGACCCGCGACAGCTCGACCAGCTGCCGGATCTGCTGCTGGAGCGCGTCGGTCATCTGGTTGAACGAGGTGGCCAGCCGGGCGATGTCGTCCTCGCCGTGCACGTGCATCCGCTCCTCGAGGCGGCCCGAGGCGATCCGCTCCGCCACCCGCCGCGCGAGCCGGACCGGGGTGATCACCTGGCGGGTGACCAGCAGCACGATGCCGGCGGTGAGCAGCAGGAGGAGGGCACCGGAGGTGAGCAGCGACCGCTGCACCAGGCTGAGCGTCCGCTGCTCGTCGTCCATCGGGAAGAGGTAGTAGAGCGCGTAGGTGCCGCCGTCCGAGGGCAGCACGATCCGCGAGCCGACGACCACCGCCGGCGTGCCCGTTGCCCGGCCCCGTCGGTGCCGCGAGCCGGGTGAAGGTCCACGAGGTGCCGGCCGACCTGGCCACCGCGCGCTGCAGCCGTGCCGGCACGCTGTCCACGGAGATGCCGTGGGTGGCCCTGGACGCCGGTCGTCAGGTCGAGCCTGCGCTCCGGTCGCCGATCGGCCCGAGCACGACGACGTCGTACCCGCGGACCTCGCCGCGGGAGACCAGCGTCGCGGCGAGCTGGCTCAGCTGGGTCGACGGGTCGAAGTCCGTGCCGCCGGCCGAGCCGAGGCGCTCCCTGGCCGACGTCGGTCTCGCTGACCGCCTCGGCGACCGAGGCGCTCACCCGGCTCTGGACCAGGCCGTCGGAGATCTGGCGCATCAGCAGCCAGCCGACGGATCCCGCCACCAGGCGCTCCGAGCACGACGATCGTGACCGACCACCCGGGTCCGGATCGACCGGCGCCAGAGCGTGAGGGCGCCGCCGAGCAGCCCGGCGAGCGCGCCGCCACGGCGACGGTCCGGCAGGGTCTCAGCCGGGCGGCGCCCGGCCCGCCGGGCCAGTCCGGCCGGGCTCGCCACTGGCCCGCCCTCACCGGCTCCGACGCTGCCGGCCTTGTAGCCGACGCCGCGGACGGTCAGCACGATCGCCGGGTGCTCGGGGTCGTGCTCGACCTTCGCGCGCAGCCGCTGGACGTGCACGTTGACCAGCCGGGTGTCCGCGGCGTGCCGGTAGCCCCAGACCTGTTCGAGCAGCATCTCGCGAGTGAACACCTGCCAGGGCCGGCGGGCAAGGCAGACCAGCAGGTCGAACTCGAGCGGGGTCAGCTGGATCGACGCACCGGCACCGCGTCACGCTGTGGCCGGCGACGTCGATGCGCCAGGTCGCCGACGGTGATCTCCTCGGGCGCCGGCGGCTCGACGTGCCGCATCCGCGCCCGGATCCGGGCGATCAGCTCCTTGGGCTTGAACGGCTTCGCGATGTAGTCGTCGGCCCCGGTCTCGAGGCCGACGACGACGTCGACGGTGTCGCTCTTCGCGGTGAGCATCACGATCGGCACGCCGGACTCGCGCGCGGATCTGCCGGCAGACCTCGATCCCGTCGGTGCCGGGCAGCATCAGGTCCAGCAGGACCAGGTCGGGCTTGTAGTCGCGGAACGCTGCCAGCGCCTCGTCACCGCGGGCAACGATCCGGCTGTGGAAGCCCTCGTTGTGCAGCACGAGGGTCAGCATCTCCGCCAGCGCGGCATCGTCGTCGACGACGAGGATGCGCGCCCGCCCGGCCTGGTCCGGTTGAGTCAACGGCTCAGTATCGGTAGTGGTCGGACTTGTAGGGACCCTCGACCGGGAGCCCGAGGTAGCTCGCCTGATCGTCGGTGAGCGTGGTGAGGTTCACCCCGAGGGCGTCCGAGGTGCAGCCGGGCGACCTCCTCGTCGAGGTGCTTGGGCAGCACGTAGACGCCGACCGGGTAGTCCTCGGTCTTGGTGAAGATCTCGATCTGGGCGAGCACCTGGTTGGTGAAGGAGTTCGACATCACGAACGACGGGTGGCCGGTCGCGTTCCCGAGGTTCATCAGCCGTCCCTCGCACAGGACGATGATCGAGCGCCCGCCCGGGAACGTCCACACGTCGACCTGGGGCTTGATGTTGGTGCGCTCCGCGACCCCCGGCGCCTCGAGACCGGCCATGTCGATCTCGTTGTCGAAGTGACCGATGTTGCCGATGATCGCGTTGTGCTTCATCGCCCGCATGTGGTCGACCGTGACGACGTCCTTGTTGCCGGTCGCGGTGATCACGATGTCGGCGAGCGGGAGGGCGTTCTCGAGGGTGTCGACCTGGTAGCCGTCCATCGACGCCTGGAGCGCGCAGATCGGGTCGATCTCGGTGACGATCACCCGCGCACCCTGGCCCCGCAACGACTCCGCGCAGCCCTTGCCGACGTCGCCGTAGCCGCAGACCACGGCGACCTTGCCGCCGATGAGCACGTCGGTGGCCCGGTTGATGCCGTCGATCAGGGAGTGCCGGCAGCCGTACTTGTTGTCGAACTTCGACTTGGTGACCGAGTCGTTGACGTTGATGGCCGGGAAGAGCAGCGTGCCTTCCTTCATCATGTCGTAGAGCCGGTGCACGCCGGTCGTGGTCTCCTCGGTGACGCCCTTGATGGAGTTCGCCATCGGGGTCCAGTAGGTGGCGTTCGCCGCGAGCTGCTCGTTGAGCACCTCGAAGATCACCCGCTGCTCGGTGCTGGTGGCCGTGGCCGGGTCGGGAGCCTGACCGCTCTTCTCGGCCTGGACGCCGAGGTGCACCAGCAGCGTGGCGTCGCCGCCGTCGTCGAGGATCATGTTCGGCTGCCGGCTCGGGTCGGACTCGGTGGCCCAGTCGAGGATCTGGCGGGTGCACCACCAGTACTCCTCCAGCGACTCGCCCTTCCAGGCGAAGACCGGGACGCCCTGGGGGTCCTCCGGCGTGCCGTTCGGGCCGACCACGATCGCCGCGGCCGCGTGGTCCTGGGTCGAGAAGATGTTGCACGAGGCCCAGCGGACCTCGGCGCCGAGCGCGACCAGGGTCTCGATGAGCACGCCGGTCTGGATCGTCATGTGCAGCGAGCCGGCGATCCGGGCTCCGGCGAGCGGCTTGGCGTCGCCGTAGCGCTCGCGCATCGCCATCAGGCCGGGCATCTCGTGCTCGGCGAGGGTGAGCTCCTTGCGGCCGAAGTCGGCAAGGGAAAGGTCAGCGACCTTGTAGTCCATGGAAGTTCCTTGCAGGTATCGAGGGATTCGGGCGAGGCTGAAGGCAGGCGGAAGCCTGTCCAGGGCGTCTGGCCACGGTCTCGTGCGAAAGGCGCGAGCCAATACTAACCAGACGGGCGCTCCGCCGGAGCGTAGTCCGCCCGGAACACGTCGGGCTCGATGTAGATCGACGTCGCGGTCGGCTCGGCGCGGCGCACGGCCTGCTCGGCCCGGTCGATCGCCGCGGCGATGTCGGCTGCCGAGTCCGCGGCCCGCACGCCGACCTTCACCGCCACCAGCAGCTCGTCGGGGCCGAGGTGGAGCGTCTTCATGTGGATCACGCGCTCCACACCGTCGGTGCCGCGGAGGGCGTCGAGGATCGCCCGCTGCGCGTTCTCCGACGCCGACTCCCCCAGCAGCAGGCTCTTCGTCTCGACGGCCAGGGTGATCGCGACCAGCACGAGGAGCACCCCGATCAGGGCGGTGCCGGCGGCGTCGAAGTACAGCGTTCCCGGTGATCAGGGTCAGGGCGACGCCGAGGAAGGCCAGCGCCAGGCCGAGCAGCGCCGCGAAGTCCTCGAGCAGGATCACCGGCAGCTCCGGCTGCCTTGGCGCGCCGGATGAACTCCAGCACGACGCCCCGCGTCGGATCTTGTCGGTCTCGCGGATCGCGGTGCGGAAGGAGAGCGACTCCAGCAGCGATCGCGACCGACGAGCACGACGATCGGCACGAACCGCTTCCAGTCGTCGCCCGATCGTCGGCGTGACCTGCATGCACCTCGTGCGCACTTGTGGTACGCCTCGTAGAGGGCGAACAGGCCGCCGACGCTGAACAGCACGATCGCGACGATGAAGGAGTAGATGTAGCGCTCACGGCCGTAGCCGAACGGGATGCTCCGCGGTCGCCGCGCTGGCGCGACTTCTTGCCACCGAGCAGGAGCAGCCCCTGGTTGCCCGAGTCGGCGACCGAGTGGATCGCCTCGGCCAGCATCGAGGAGAAGCCGGTCAGCAAGAACGCGACGAACTTGGTCACCGCGATGCCCAGGTTCGCGAGCAGCGCGGCGACGACCGCCCGGGTCCCGCCTTCGGTCGACATGGACGGGGAGTCTACTGGCGGGTCCTCGCTCAGTCGCCCTCGACGCGACCCAGCCGGAGGTAGCGCGCGGCGAAGGTGCCGGTTGCGAGCAGCGCGGCGTACCGGGCGACGTCGCCGGCGGCCTCGGTGGTGACCGCCTCGACGCGTACGCCGCGCTCGTCGGCCTGCCTCCGCGAGACGATCCCGGGTCTCGAGCACCACCGGGTCGACCGAACCGTCGTCGAGGACCACCAGCGAAGGGCGCAGGCTCGCCGTCACCGTCTGCGAACGGGTCGGCGAACACGTCCGAGATCGGGGCGGCCGCGAGCACCGGCAGCAGGTGCTCGGCGTCGGCGGCGAGCGCGGCCCGGCCGCTGGCTCGACGCAGCGACTCGGCGATCCGGCGCGCCGCCCGCGCGGCGAGCACGGTGCCACCCCACAGCAGCGGACTGGTCTCGGCGATGCCGCTGGCCAGGAGCTTCGCCGGGGTTGACCGCGAGGTCGCGGTGCGGGACTGCAGCTGATCGCCACGTCGTCGAGCGCGGTGGCGACCACGTCGGCGTCGGTGTCGGGACCGAGGCCGAGCCGGTCGAGGAGGTCGAGCATCACCACCGCGGTCGCGAGCTGGTCGCCGGTCACGGTCGGCAGCAGGGTGGAGTACCGGCCCGGCACGTGGCGGGCGACCAGTGAGTCCTCCGGCGTCGCGACCACGAGCTGGCAGCCGCGCCGGACGGCCTCGGCCACCGCCGGCCGCCGTGCCGGCGTCGGCACCGTCGGGCGCGAGCACCACGACCAGGTCCAGCGCGCCCGCCCAACCGGGCAGACCGGCGCCGGGCCAGGCGACGAACGGCACCGGGCAGGTCGGCTCGAGGACCGCGCGCAGCAGCCGGGAGTCCGGTCCGGCGGCCACGATCGCGCGCGGCGGCGACTCGGCGAGCCGCGCCACGGCCGCGGCGAGCGACTCCGCCGACGGTCACCGCCTCGAGCCGCACCCGGGCACCGGCCTCCGCGATCTCGGCGCAGGTCCGTGGTCGGCACGGCGCGAGGGCCGCCTCGTCGTCGAGGAGGCCGTCGTCGAAGGCGGGTGACATCACCGGGCTACCAGGCGGACCGGCCGCTCAGGACGGCCGGCGCGCCTCGTCGACCAGCAGCACCGGGATGTCGTCGCGCACCGGGTAGGCCAGGCCGCACCCCGTGCACACCAGCTCCTCGGCGGCCTCGTCGACGGAGAGCGCCGGCGTGGCAGGCCGGGCAGACGATCGAGGTCGAGCAGGCCAGGGTCGAGGTTCATCGGCTCCCTCCTTGCTCTCGGACCGGATCACGGCGAGCGACCTCGTCGCGGATCCGGTGCATGGTCTCGGCGTCCTTGCCCTCGGCGTTGAGCCGCAGCAGCGGCTCGGTGTTGGACGCGCGGACATTGAACCACCAGTCGTCGTGCAGCACGCTGAGCCCGTCGAGGTGGTCGAGGCTCACCCCGGGTCGCGAGCCCCAGCTCCGCCTCCAGCCGGGCCAGCACCGCGTCCTGGTCGGCGACCTCGGTGTTGATCTCGCCGCTCGCGCAGTGCCGGGAGTACGGCGCCAGCACCTCCGACAGCGGGGCGTCGCTCTCGGCCAGCGCCGCCAGCGCGTGCAGCGCGGCCAGCATGCCGGAGTCGGCGCGCCAGAAGTCACGGAAGTAGAAGTGCCCCGAGTGCTCGCCGCCGAAGATCGCGTCGGTCTCGGCCATCGTCGCCTTGATGTAGGAGTGCCCGACCCGGGTCCGCACCGGCGCGCCGCCGTGCTCGACGACGATCTCGGGGACGGCGCGCGAGGTGATCAGGTTGTGGATGATCACTCGCACCCGGGCTGCTTGGCCAGCTCCCGGGCCGCGATCAGCGCGGTGAGCACGCTCGGACTGACCAGCTCGCCGCGCTCGTCGACCAGGAAGCAACGGTCGGCGTCGCCGTCGAAGGCCAGCCCGATGTCGGCGCCGGACTCGCGCGACCGTCTGCTGGAGGTCGACCAGGTTGGCCGGCTCGATCGGGTTGGCCTCGTGGTTGGGGAAGGTGCCGTCGAGCTCGAAGTACAGCGGCACCACCTCGACGTCGACGCCGGCCGAGCACCGCGGGCGCGGTCAGGCCGGCCATCCCGTTGCCGGCGTCCACGACGACCTTGAGACGACGCCCGCGCACCGGCGCCGAGGGCCAGCAGGTACGCCGCGTACTCGGCCAGCAGGTCCTGCTCGGCGATCCGGCCCCGGCTGCTCGGCGGTCAGCCGTCGCTCCCCCGAGGCGACCCGGTCGCGGATCTCGGCCAGGCCGGTCTCCATCGCCGATCGGCACGGCCATGGGCCCGGCACATCTTGATGCCGTTGTACTGCGCCGGATTGTGGCTCGCGGTGAACATCGCGCCGGGTCGACCGAGCTGGCCGGAGGCGAAGTAGAGCTCGTCGGTGGAGGCCAGCCCGATCAGCACCACGTCGGCCCCGGCCGCGCCGGCGCCGTCGGCGAACGCACGGGACAGCTCGGGCGAGGACGGCCGCATGTCGTGGCCGACGACGACCGGGTGGCGCCGATGACCGCGACGAACGCGTTGCCGACGCGTCGGGCGAGGTCGGCGTCGATCTGGTCGGGGACGGTGCCGCGCACGTCGTAGGCCTTGAAGATCGCCCTCAGGTGTAGGTCCTGCTCGGTCGCCATGAGCCGAACCCTAGGCGGACGCGTCAGTCCTCCGAACGCAGCACCCGCAGGTGTCCCTTGCGGGCGACCTCGCGCATCTCGAAGGGCGCCCGCTCGCTGCGGTCGATCGGCGGGGCTGCGGCGGCCTCACGGACCGCGTCGGCGAGGGCGAGCAGGTCGTCGCTGGAGTGGGCAGTGCGGGTCCTCCGCGAGCCAGCCGGAGCACCTCCCAGCCGCGGGGCGCGCTCAGCCGCTCGCTGTGCTGCTCGCACAGGTCGTAGGCGTGCGGCTCGGCGTAGGTCGCCAGCGGGCCCAGCACGGCGGTCTGGTCGGCGTAGACGTAGGTGAGCGTGGTCACGGCCGGCCGCCCGCAGGCGGTGCGCGAACAGCGACGGAGCAGACTCACGGCGGCGAGGCTACCCCTGCGACGCGGCCGCGCCGGGCTAGGCTCGCGGACGTGCCGAGCAGCGCGACCGCACCACGTCGCCGCACCCGGCCCGGACACGCGACCGCCACGGTCGCGGCCTGCGCGGACCGGCGTTCGGCGACAGCGCCCGCTGGCCCCGGGATGCGGCCCGCCGGCGCTCCGGCGCCGGCCCAGACGCTTCGACCCGTCGCACTGCGCGTGATGCGCGACGGTCGTCGGCCGCTGGCCCGACCGTCTCGGCGACGTCGAGCTCGCGGTCGAGGAGGTCCCGGTGCTCCCGCCGCATTGGTCGGCAGTCAGACGGTGCCGCTGCCGTCGTACGTCGAGGCGTCCGGCGGTCGCCGCCAGGCTGGTGCTCTTCCGCCGGCCGCTGGAGCACCGTGCCGAGGACCTGCGCGAGCTGGAGGCGCTGCTGCTCACCGTGATCGTCGAGCAGGTTGCCGACGTCCTCGGCGTCCCGCCCGAGGAGGTGCTCCCCGGCTACGAGGCGAGGACGTAGGCGCGCAGGCTCGACCTGGCCGGCTCACCAGCCGGGCCGCACGACCGGCAGCCGCACCGACCGGATCGCGCGGGACCACGCCCGCGGTGGCCACTCCGGCCGCATCCGTGACCGAGAACCCCGCGACCGCATCCGGGCTGGTCGGAGACGAGCCGCACGTAGCGCGTGCCGTGCGGGCAGCGGGACCGCGACGCTCGACGCCTGGCCGGCACCGCGACGGTCCTGCCGAGCAGCGACGTGCCGGAGCGCGTCGAAGGCTGCGAGTCCGACCGCGGCTTCCGGCCGACCGAGGAGAGCACCAGCTCGGCGCCCGCCGGGCCGTCGGGCACCGGCGAAGGCCAGGTCGTGCCCCGGATCGGCCGACCGCCGGCGGCGAAGGCGACGTCGCCGTCCCGGTCACGGTCCGGACCGCGGCGGTGACCGGACGCGGTCGCGGTCACCCGGACCGCCAGCGGCTTCCCGTCGAAGATCGACCGGCACGGAGACCGTGGCCACCGAGTGCGGCGGCGACGGTGAGCGTCGCGCCGGACTTCGGGGTGAAGGTGCCGGTGGCGCCGATGACCTCGATTCGAGACGATCGCCTCGACGCGCCGGGGGTTCACCACGACGAGGGTCGCCCGATCCGGCTTCGCCGGCAGGCCGGCCAGCGTGACCGCGACGTCGTCGGAGCCGACTGGGCCGGCATCCACTCCCGCACCGCCTTCCCGACGACGCCCGGCGCGAACCGGTCGGCCGCCGAGACCGCGACCAGCCCGCGGGTGGCCACCACGCTGCACCGCGAGGTCTCCCACCGCCGGCGCCAGCTTCGCGAGGTCGACACCTGGTCGCCTCCGGCCGGCGACCGTGATGCCCGTGCAGACCGGGGCTCTCCACCGGTCCGTCGGGGCCGAACACGTCGATGTCGAGGACCGCCTGGCCCGGCCGGGGGTTGTCGACCGTCAGCACGGTGTCGTGCGTGACGGCTGCGCCCCCGGCGCCGACGAACCACCACCGGGCTCGCGGCTCCGGGCACGGCAGCCAGGCCAGCCAGTCCTTCGTGCGCGACTCCTGGCCGCGAACGCGTCGAGCGCGACGCTGCTGTCGTCGTCGAAGCGCACCGGGTCGTGGCCCGACGTCGTCGGCGAGGCGACGCCTCGCCGGCACCGTGCCGTGGCTCGCGGTCGCTCGGGAATGCCTCCGGTGCAGGAGAACGTGCGCTGCTCGAGCTCGGCACCGGTGGAACGTGGCCGCGTGCGCGCCCGATGCCCTCGCGGCGTCGTCCCGGCGAGCACGAGGAACGCTGCGGTCAGAGCGACCACCATGACCATCAGCCGGCCACGTGCCGGTCGCGCCGACCGGTCGGTGATCGCGCCGCGCGGCGCTCCGGCGCTGGACGTGGCCCGGTCGGGGCTCATCGGCGCCGCCTCCGCTCGGGTGCGGCGAGCACAGACAGTGGCACGAGGCCGAGGAGGCCGCCCAGCACCCAGAGCCGGCCGCAGCGGTCGCGCCTGGGCAGGGTCGTCGAGCGACGTAGGGTCGCGTCTGGACCACCCAGGCGCGCGAGCCGCGACCGGGTGCGCTCGCGCCACCGAAACCGTTGGCCGCGTCGAGCCCGCCGCTGACCGACGTCGGCGACGGGTGCGGGCGCGTAGACGTACTTCACGCCGTACGACGCCAGCAGGGCCGCGTCCTCGGCGCGCGGCAGAGGAGAGCAGCCGCACGACGAGGTCGGCGAACCGCCGGCTCGGGGTCGTGAGCGCCAGCACGCCGTCGTCACCGAGCTGGTGCACGCCCGGAGCGCAGCAACTGGTACTCGATCCCGGTGCGCAGGCCGCCCGCGGACCACGAGCACGCCGCTCGGTGTCGTGCGCCCGGCGCAGCTCCTGCATGTACGGTCGGCACCTGCCGCGGCGCCGGCCCGCTGGACCGGCCGCGTCGCTGCCGTGCAGCACCCACCAGCCGGCTCCGAGCACCGGCGCGGCCAGCGCCGCCACGCAGGCAACCGCCGCCACCGGCTGTCGCCAGCTGAAGCTCGTCCCGCGACACCACCTCGACGGCACCGTCCGCGGCGATCACCGCCGCGACCACGAAGCCGGCCGTGGACCACGCAGCAGCAGGAACCCCGGCCAGGGCCGGAACTCGATCGGGACGCCGGGCAGCGTCACCGGCACCCGGGACTCGGCGGCCAGCACGATCGCGGCCGCCAGGACCACCACCCACACGCGCAGCACCCGGGCGCGGGTGTCGCGCCGGAGGAACGCCGCCAGGCCGGCCAGCGGCAGTCCGACCGTGAGCCACGCCGGCGCCTCACCCGGACCACCGGCGCGGCCGAGCAGCAGGTCGCGCAGTGCCGGGGTCGGTCAGGGATCGCCGCCGGCCCGCCCGGCCTCGACCAGCCACGCGCCCGGGCTCGGCGAGGGTGGCGACCGCCCAGGGCAGCACGAGGACCAGCGGCACCAGCACGACCACCGCCAGCTCGCGCACCCGTCCGCGAGCCGCGCCGACCACGGCGGCGAACAGCACCAGCACCAGCGAACACCAGCCAGGCCGGCGGCACGAACGACACCAGCAGGCCGGCGGCCAGAGCGCGGTGCGCCAGGCGGCCCGCCACCGCCGGTTCCGGGCGTCGCCGCGCTCGCGTCGTCGGTCGCGCCGAGACCGAGCGCGGCGGTGGCCACCCACGGCAGCACGACCGCGCCGGCGACGGTCCCGAGCCGGCCCTGGGCGACCGACCCCGGACACCACCGGCAGCAACGCGTAGGCCGCAGCGCCCCACAGCGGCGCCCACGGCCCGGCCGTCACCCGGCGCAGGAACCGGAGCGCCCCGACGAACGCCAGCGGCACGGCCAGGACGAACAACAGGTCCACGCACCAGCCCGGCGTGGCCGAGGAGGAGGGTGCCGAGAAGCGCGAGCGGCAGCAGGTACGCCGGCCCGGGGGCGTCCGTCCCGGTGCCCAGGGTCTGGTTGGCTGCTCGCCCCAGGCCTGCCACCAGTGACCGACGCCGTCGGGCGCGGGCAGCAGCGCACCGCCGTTGAGCGGGCCGCCGCTGAGCAGGTCGCGACCCGCGACCAGCGCGAGCACGACGCTTCGCGACGACGGCCCACGCAGGTGGTCGATCGCAGCAGCCGCAGGACCAGGCCGTCTCCTCGCGCCCCGACCGGCCGACGCCGCTCGGCCTCGTCCCGGACGCTGTGCGCGATCGCGACGCCGACGTCGGTGAGGTAGTCCAGACCGTGCCGGTAGGGCAGCCAGAAGGGCGCGAGCAGCGGGCGCACCTCCTGGTGCGGCACCGCGCGCGGCGCCGGCGCGGGACTCGCCGCGCGCGGAACGCCCGGCGCGGGTGGCTGAAGCACGTTGAACAGCGCGACGATCTCGTCGCGCTGCCTCTCCGGGAGCGCGCACGAGCAGCAGCCCGAGGGCACGCAGCAGCCCGCCGATGACCATCCGGGCCGACCGGAACGGGATCGTCCACGCCGGGCTGTTGACCAGCAGGGTGTACTGCGCCCCCTCGCGGTCCTGGCGTCCGGGGTGATGCGACCAGCTGGGACTCGCGGCGACCGCGACGAGATGCCTCCACGTGGAACACGACGGCGTCGGGAACGACCATGGTCGCGTGACCGGCGCGCGCCACCCGCCAGCCGAAGTCGAGGTCGGTGCCGAGCACGGGCAGGTCGTCGTCGAGGCCGACCGCCTCGAGCACGTCGCGGCGGACCAGCATGCCGGCGGTGTTCACCGCGAGGACGCGGTGCGACTCGTCGTGCTGGCCCTGGTCGTACTCACCGCGCTCGAGCCCGGTCTCCCGCGGCCGGTGCCGGTGAGCGTGACGCCCACCTCGAGCAGTCGCTTGAGCGAGGGCCACTCGCGGATCTTGGGGCCGAGGACGGCCACCTCGCCGGGTGCGGTCGCGGCCGCCTCGGCCAGAGCGGCCAGGGCACTGCGGTGCGGGGTTGGCGTCGTCGTGCAGCAGCCACACCCACTCGTCCGGCTCGGCGGCCGGCGCGCTGCCGAGCGCCGGCGCGCACCGCCGCGGCGTACGGCGTGCGGGCGTCCAGGGACACGACCCGGGGTCCGAGCGCGGCACTCGACGCAGGGCGGCGGAGTCGTCGGTCGAGCCGGTGTCGACGGCGACGACGTGGTCGGGCTGCAGGGTCGACTGCTCGCAGCCCGGAGAGCACCGCGGGCAGCCAGCGGGCGCCGTTGTGGCTGACCAGGAGCGCGGTGACCTTCACGAGGGGCCAGCCTAGGGGGTGGGCCCATGGTCACCGGCCGGGCGGCGCCAGCGCTCAGACGGCGCGCTTCTTGAGCTTGCGCCGCTCGCGCTCGGAGAGGCCGCCCCAGATGCCGAAGCGCTCGTCGTTCTGCAGGGCGTACTCCAGGCAGTCGCCGCCGCACGTCGCAGGTCAGGCACACGCGCTTCGCCTCGCGGGTGGAACCACCCTTCTCCGGGAAGAACGCCTCGGGGTCGGTCTGGGCGCACAGGGCGCGCTCCTGCCAACCGCTCTCGTCCAGGTCCCCCTCGAGCAGATACAGCTCTCGCACAGTCTTCCCCTTCGACCCCCGCGACCCTGACGGACCGCGATTCGTGTGTGAGTGGTTTCCGGTGGTGATCTTCCTCACCGACGTGCGTCGGAGTTGAAAATCACAATGATGTGATTACATGCCTGTCGCACACCTTAAGTCAAGCCCGGATCTGATATGGAGAACGCGCGAAGGCACACTGCTGCCATGACCCGGCCCCACCTCCCGGACCCCTTCCCGGAGCTCCCGCCGAAGGTGACCGTGCTGTCCGGCGGCGTCGGCGGCGCCCGCTTCCTGCAGGGCGTGCTGCGCCACCGTGGAGCGCTCCGGATCGGCACACCGAGGTCACCGTGATCGCGAACACCGGCGACGACCTCTGGCTGCACGGGCTGAAGGTCTGCCCCGACCTGGACACCGTGATGTACACCCTCGGCGACGGCATCGACCCCGAGCGCGGCTGGGGCCGCACGGACGAGACCTGGCACGCGAAGGAGGAGCTGGCGGCCTACGGCGTGGAGCCGACCTGGTTCGGCCTGGGCGATCGCGACCTGGCCACGCACCTGGTGCGCACCCAGATGCTCGAGGCCGGCTATCCGCTCTCGGCGGTGACCGAGGCGCTCTGCCGGCGCTGGGCACCTCCGGTGTCCGGCTGCTGCCGATGAGCGACGACCGGGTCGAGACCCACGTGGTGATCGACGACCCGGACACCGGCGAGCGGCGGGCCGTGCACTTCCAGGAGTACTGGATCCGGCACCAGGCCGCCGTGCCGGCGTCACGCCGTGGTGCCGATCGGGGCCGACACGGCCACGGCCGGCGCCCGGCGTGCTCGAGGCGATCGCCGACGCCGACCTGGTGCTGCTGCCCCCGTCGAACCCGGTGGTCTCGGTCGGCACCATCCTCGCGGTCCCCGGCGTCCGCGACGCGCTGACGCAAGACCGCCGCCCCGGTCGTCGGCGTCTCGGGCATCATCGGGGACGACCACGTCCGCGGGATGGCCCGCCAGCTGCTTGAGGTCATCGGCGTCGAGGTGTCCGCCGCCGGCGTGGCCGAGCACTACGGCGCCCGCGTCCAATCGGGGTGGGGCCGACGGCGTCATCGACGGCTGGCTGGTCGACGACCGCGACGCAGAGGCAGGTCGCGCGGATCGAGGCTGCCGGCATCCGCTGCCGCGCGGTACCGCTGCTGATGACCGACCACGACGCGACCGCCGACATGGTCGCGGCGCTCGACCTGCCCGGGATCGACCTCGTGGACGCCGGCTACGTCGCCTGGAGGTCTTCGCGCCCGACGGCATCGGCGAGGTCAGGGCCCGGCACCGACCTGGCCGCGCTGGTCAGCACGCGCACCTGCGCGACGGCGACGTGCTCGTGGTGACCAGCAAGGTGGTGAGCAAGGCCGAGGGGCGGGTGGTCCGGACGCGACCGCGACCAGGCGATCCGCGACGAGACCGTGCGCGTGGTCGCCCGCCGGGGTCCGACCAGCATCGTCGAGACCCGGCTCGGCGTGGTCATGGCCGCCGCCGGCGTCGACGCGTCGAACGTCGCGCCCGGGTCGGTGGTGCTGCTGCCCGGTCGATCCCGACGCCAGGCCCGCCGGCTCCGCGAGGACCTCGCCGCCGCGACCGGGGTCGAACGTCGCCGTCGTCGTCAGCGACACCGCCGGGCGGGCCTGGCGGCACGGGCAGACCGACCTGGCCATCGGCGCGGCCGGCATCGAGCCACTCGAGACCTTCGCCGGAGCGCGTCGACGCCTACGGCAATCACGCTCGAGGTCACCGCTCCCGCGGTCGCCGACGAGATCGCCGGCATCGCCGAGGTTGCGTCCGGCAAGCTCGGCGGCCGGCCGTTGACGGTGGTCCGCGGGCTCGCGCGACCGGGTGCTGCCGCGCGGGGAGCACGGCCCGGGTGCGCGCGCGCTGGTCCGGGAGACCGGCACGGACATGTTCGGCCTCGGCAGCCGTGAGGCCGTGGTCGCCGCCGCTGGCGGCCGCGACCAGCACGCCTTCGGCTCGCCCGCCGCGGCCGACGACCTCGTCCTGCGCTCTCACCGAGTGCGGCCTGGCCGCCACGAGCACGCCGAGCAGGGTCGAGGTGTCCGCGGATCCGGCGGACGCCCGGCTGGCCGCCCTCGCCTTCGCGTCACGGCTGGCGGGTCGTGACCGACCTTTCCGCGGACTCGGCCACCGTGCTTGCTCCGCTTTCGTAGACTTCCCGCCGTCCGCCGCCCGAGCCGCCGAGCACCCGACCGACAGAGAGCAGACCCGTGGCCAAGAAGAACCCGAAGAACGTCGAGCGTCGCGCCATGGTCGAGAAGATGCGCGAGGAGCAGGCGCGCAAGGAGCGCCTGCGCAGCCTGGCGATCCTCGGCGTCTGCGCGTGGTCGTGGTCCTCGGACTGCTCGCTCGCGGCGCTGATCCCCTACCTCAAGGACCAGCCACAAGAACGGCCAAGCTGGCCGGCACCGCGATCGCGAAGATCGGCGCGACGGCCTCCGCCGCCGCGTGCGACCCGATCAAGACCACCCCGACGGACAAGAACCAGAACCACATCCCCGAGGGCACGCCGATCACCTACCCGGACGCCCCGCCGGCGTTCGGCGAGCACCGGCCGCAGCCGGCCGCGTTCGGGCGCAACGTTCTACACCTCCGCCGACCGGCCCGAGGTCGCCGAGCTGGTGCACAACGAGGAGCACGGCTACGTCGATCGCGTGGTACGACGACACCGCCGCCAAGGACAAGAACGAGATGGACGACCTCCGGGCGATCGCGCGAGAAGTACCAGGACGACAACGTGCGCTTCATCGCGGCGCCCTGGACCGCCACCGACGGCGCCGCCTTCCCCGACGGCAAGCACATCGCACTGACCCGCTGGACGGCCGATGCCGACAAGCCGAACGACCAGTCCAAGCAGCGCGGCAACTGGCAGTACTGCGGCGCCGTGAGCGGCTCGGTGGTCAGCGACTTCTTCGACAAGTGGACCAACGCAGGAGTCGCCCGAGCCCGGGATCATGTGAGCCGCTCGCGGTCAGGACTAGAGCCCGGTCGGTCCGTCTGCTCTTCAGCGCCTCGACGACCGACTTGACGTCCTGAGCGCGCTCGCGGGTGGTGACCAGCACCGCGTCACCGGTGTCGACGACGACCACGTCCTCCAGGCCCAGCACTGCGACCGTGCGGCCGCCCTCGGGCACGACCAGCCCGGTGCTGTCGAGGCCGAGGACGCGCCCGGCGTCCCCGAGGACCTTCAGGCCCGTCCCCCGGGACGTAGGTCGGCCAGCGCGGCGAAGTCGCCGACGTCCTCCCAGTCGAACGTCGGCCGGCACCACCGCGACCCGCCCGGCGGCTGCCGCCGGCTCGGCGACGGCATGGTCGATCGCGATCTTCGTCAGCCCGGGCCAGATCTCCTCGAGGCGGTCCGGCGCCGCCGCGATCGCCCTCAGTCCGGCCGCCAGCTCGGGGTGCTCGACGGCGAGCAGGTCGAGGAGCACGCCGGCCCGGGCGACGAACATCCCGGCGTTCCAGCGGTACTCCCCCGAGGCGACGTACTCGCGCGGCGCGCACCGCATCCGGCTTCTCCACGAACTCCGCGACCGCGCGTGCCGTGGCGAAGCCCGGCAGTGGCGCGCCGAGGTGGATGTAGCCGAACCCGGTCGACGGCCGCACCGGCGCGATGCCGATCGTCACCAGCAGCCCGGTCTCGGCGACCGCGGCCGCCTCGGCGACACACGCGCGGAAGGCGGCCGCGTCCGCGATGACGTGGTCGGCCGCGAACGAGCCGATCAGCGCATCCGGATCGCGGCGCTCGATGATCGCGGCGGCGAGACCGATCGCCGCCATCGAGTCCCGCGGACCGGGCTCGGCGATCACCTGCTCCGCGGGCAGCCCGTCGAGCTGGCGGCGTACGGCGTCCTGGTGCGCGACGCCGGTGACCACCAGCAGCCGGTCGTCCACGAGCGGCGCGAGCCGGTCGTGGGTCGCCTGCAGCAGGCGTGCGTCCGGAGCCGGTCAGGTCGTGCAGGAACTTCGGCGACCCGGCGCGCGACAGCGGCCAGAGCCGTGTCCCCGCGCCACCGGCCGGCACCACGGCCCACAGCTGCGCACTCATGGGTCGAATCATGCCGGGTCCTGTCCGGACCGCTCTGCCGACCAGGCACCTACGGTGGGGCCCGTGACCACCTTCCCCGATCTCCTGGCCCGGCGGCTGCGCGCCGACCCGGGACGACCGCTCGTCACGTTCTACGACGACGCAGACCGGCGAGCGCACCGAGCTGTCGGTGACGACCTTCGCCAACTGGGTGAGCAAGACCGCGAACCTGTACGCCGACGAGCTCATGCTCGACCCCGGTGACGCGATCCGCATCGACGCTGCCGCCGCACTGGCTGGGCGCCGGTGTTCCTGGCAGCCGCCTGGTCGTGCGGCCTGCGACGTCACCGAGGACGAGGGCGCCGAGGTGGCGGTGGTCGGACCGGACGCGCCTCGACAGCGGTGGCGCGCACGACGCTCGCCTGCGCCCTGCACCCGTTCGCGACCCGGTTCGCCGAGCCGCTGCCGGACGGGGTCCTCGACCACGGCGTGCTCTGGCCGGGGCAGAGCGACGTGTTCTCCCCGGTCGACGCCACCGACCTCGACGTCCCGGCCCCGGACGACCGCCGGGTGCTCACCGACCTCGACCCACTCTCGGCGGCAGGGCAGCGCCTCGTGCTGGGCCTGCTCGCCGGCTCGGGCTCGCTGGTCCTGCTCGCCCACCCCGACGACGCAGCAGTGGCCCGCTCACTCCCAGAGTGAGCGGGCCACCGGCTCCTTGCGTGCGGGTCAGCCGAGCAGCTGATACCCGCCGAATCCGGCTGCCACCCACACCCGCGGCGCAAAGCCGCCCGATGTCTTCCCCGGGAGCAGCCAGAGCGTGCCGGTGCCGGTCTCGCGCGCCAGGAGGTCAGCCACCTGGTCGCCGTTCACGTCGCCGGCACCGATGAAGTAGTCGTAGCTCGCGTGCGCGTCCCCGTTCGCGGCGGCCACCAGCGACGCCGCGTCGCCGGAGGTCAGCGGGACGAACGACCGGTCGACCGAGGAGAACAGGGTGCCGGAGAACGGCCAGGCTCCAGCACCGATCTGGTTGAAGGTGCGCAGCGCCGACGGAGCGAGCACCGGAGGCTTGAAGCCGTTCGCACCGTTGCCCGGGAAGATCGTCCAGGCATCGGTCGACGGGAGTCGGCCGACCAGGTCCGGGAACCCGTCACCCGTGACGTCGCCGACGGCGGCGAGCTTGCCGACCTTCGACCACCCGGTGCCGAGCGAGCGACCCTGCCCGAACTTCCCACCGCCGAGACCCGGCCGCAGCACGAGGCGGTCGTCCCCGGAGTCCCGCGTGATCAGGTCAGGGATCCCGTTGCGGTCCCAGTCACCGACGTCGAGCACCTGGCTGGTGCCGGGCACCGTGAGGTTCGTGGTGATCACGCTGCTCACGTTGCGCAGGCCGTTGCCGGCCACCGCCGCGAGATGGCCCGCGGCGTCGCGACCGAGCACCTCGGGAGCACCTCCGCCGAGCACCTGACCGGAGGTCGCCCCACTGAGGCCGGCGAGGTCGGCGTAGGACCCGTAGGCCCGTCCGAGAGCCGCCGACCGAGTGCCGGAGTAGATCGTGCTGAGCCCGTTGGCCCGGCGTACGACGAGGTCCGCGGCCTTGTCCCCGGTGAGGTCGCCGCCGCCGTACAGGGCCACCGTGTCGGCCGGCAACGTGGGCATCGGCACCCGCTTGCCCAGCTTGAGGTCCTTGGCACGGCCGGGGAAGAGGTACAGCGCCCCGCCGGGCTTCATCGCGATCAGGTCGGGCTTCTTGCCGTGGTCGAACCGGCCGGCCCCCACCGTGAGCTGGTAGTGCCAGTGCTTCTTCAGCACCACGGGGTCGCGGAACTGTCCGTTGCCGGCTCCGCGCAGCAGCACGAGTGCGGTGGACTTCCGGTTCCGGGCGATCACGTCGTTGTGACCGTCGCGGTCGAAGTCGCCGGCACCGATCACCAGGTCGTAGTGCTTGAACGCCTTCGTCCGTGCGATCCCCTTGCGAGCGATGTGGCCGGCCCCGTCGCCGCGGTAGACCTTCGTGACCTTGGACCCCTTCTTGCGCGCGAGCACGTCGCCCTTGCCGTCCCCGGTCACGTCGCCGACGGCCGCGATCTTCGCCATCTTCGCCCACGGACCGCTGCTGAGCACCGGCTGCGCGAAGCCGATGATGCCTTCGGTCGTGACGATCTGGATCTGACCTGTGCTGGTCATGCCGACGACGTCGGGCCAACCGCTGCCGGTCAGGCTGTTGCGCACCGGCATCGACATGCTCGGCTGCGGAGCCGCCGGCGCGGGCGCCTGGGCCGGATCCGGCACGCCGCTCGGCGGCGGCAGTGCCGGGAGGCTGGCCGGGTCCGTCGGGACCTGGGCAGCGTCCTGGATCTTCTGGGCGCCGGCCCGGATCTTCGGGATCTTGGCGTAGAGGTATCGCCCCGGGCACGCGGTCTTGCCCACGTCGCGGTGTCCGTTGATCGCGTTGAGGAACCGGTCCTTCACCCACAGATGGGTCGCGTCGGCCCGGATGTTGCTCATCGACAGCTTCCACGCGAACAGCTGCTTGAACGCCCGCTTGACCGCCTTCGGCGGCTGGGCGATGTCGAAGTTGCCGATCGCCGACATCGCGAAGGAGTACTCGTTGTAGCCGCGCGTGTGTGCGCCGACGACCGGCCGATCGACGCCGCCGTACCGCCCCTCCCAGATCCGGCCGAACCGGTCGACCAGGAAGTTGTAGCCGATGTCGCTCCAGCCCCGCGACTGGGTGTGGTAGGCGTAGATGCCGCGGATCAGCGCCGGCACCTGCGCCGCGGTGTAGTCGTTCGCGTTGACCGTGTGGTGGATGAACCCGGTCTTGATGGTGCCGTAGTGCAGCGAGCTCTTGTCCCGCAGCGCCTCGTTGGCACCCCACTGGGCGCGCGAGTAGATCGTCGGCTTCGGCGCGTCACGTTCATCGCCGATCAGCGCAGCCGCGTCACCGCTGGTCGACGTCGTCGCCGGCGTCGCCGCTGCCGCCACGGAGTCGCCGGCACGGCCGCGCCGCGAGCCGAGCTTCGTCGTGTCGATCGCCGCGGGCTGCTTGGTCATGGCACCGGTGCCGGGGTCGACCACCGCGAGCTCGAGGTCGGCCGGCGCCAGCCGTCGGCGGTCTCGGCCCTCATCTGGACCTCGTCGACGTCGCCGACGACGACCGCGTCCGTGCCCGGCCGGACCTTGCGCGCCTCGGCGGCTGTCCGGGTCCGGCCCGTGGTCGTCGTGGTACGCCGCGGTCGTCCAGCCCGACCAGGTGCCGCCGGTGCGGGTGCGCACCTGGACCGAGATCTGGTCCTCCGGCGAGCTTGGTGCCCGGCCTGCCAGGTCACCCCGACGGTCGCGTAGCCGTGCACCGCGGTCGGCGTCGGACAGCGCCGCGAGCTTCTTCGGAGCGGCCGGCCCAGAATCAGGCGGCGTGTTCGCCGGCGCGTCCGGCGTGCTCGTCACGACTCCGGGGATCTCGCGTCGCGGCGCCGAGGCTCGACGCCCGTGACCTTCACCTCCCGCACCTTCGGCGTCACCGGCGCGGTGTCGGCGTAGCCGTCGGACACCGTGATCGCCGGAGCGAGCGCGCTCGCCTGGGGTCCGCGCTCCTCGGGGACGACGATCTGCAGGGTCATCACCCCGGCCGCGGACAGACCGACGGCAAGCACCACTGCTGTCACCAGGAATTGCTGGCAGACAGTGACGTAACGAGCTCGAGTGAAACGCATCGAAATGGACTCCATGTGAGGGGGAAGTATTCACACGAGTACCAAGTTTCACATCAGTAACAGGGGGGTGCGCAACCGATTCCGGCGTAATTACAACGGTGTAATTCGTGAATTACAACGGTGTTATTCAATGCATTTCTCGGGCTCCCGCAGGACCTGCGCGCCGAGCCGCGGGTGACGGTTTCGCAGCTCAGACGTCGGCGCCGAGCTCGGCGTCGCCGAGCGCCTCGTCCGTCTCTTCGTCGTCGTCGTACTGCAGGTAGCGGATGCCCTCGTCGACCTCGCCGTCGAAGTTCAGGTGGCCCGACTCGAGCACGAGGACGCGGTCGCACATCGACCGCACCGAGGCGGTCGCGTGGCTGACGTAGAAGATCGTGGTGCCCTGCTGGCGGATCTCCTGCATCTTGCGCCATGCACTTCTTCTTGAACGGCCGGTCACCCACGGCGAGCACCTCGTCGGCCAGGAAGATGTCGGCGTCGACGTGGATCGCGATCGAGAACCCCAGGCGGGCGTACATGCCCGAGGAGTAGTGCGACACCGGGGTGTCCAGGAACTTGCCGATGTCGGCGAAGTCGACGATCGCGTCGAACTTGCGGTTGATCTCGGCCTCGCTCATGCCCAGGATCGCGCCGTTGAGGAAGAGGTTGTCGCGGCCGCTGAGCTGGGGGTGGAACCCGGCACCGGTGGCGATCAGCCCGGCGATCCGGCCGCGGGTGCGGATGCTGCCCTTGTCGGGACGCATCACGCCGTTGATCAGCTTGAGCAGGGTGCTCTTGCCGCTGCCGTTGAGGCCCATCAGGCCGATGGACTCACCCTGCTCGACGGTGAACGACACGTCGTTGACCGCCCGGAACCGTCTCCTTGAGCGGCAGTCCGCGCACGGTGGCGACCGCCATCTGCTTCAGGGTGCGGTGGTACTGCATCGTGAAGTCCTTGGTGACGTGCTCCACCACGATCGACGCGGGTCATCAGAGACGCTCCGGGAATCTGTCCTCGAGGCGGGTGAAGAACCGCTGCGCGAAGTACCACGCAGCACCAGGCAGGCCGCCAGCATGATGAAGCCCGCGCGCCCACAGGTCGGAGGGGAACTCGTCGGCCGATCTTCGCCGGATCGCACGGTCGGCGCCCAGAACATCCGCTGCATCAGCAGGACCGCCTCGGCGAGCGGGTTGCGCGAAGTAGAGCTCGTAGGCCCACCGGTGGTTCTCCGCCGAGCTTCGTGGATCATCGAGTACGGGTACATCATCGGCACCAGGAAGTGCATGAACTGGGTGACCGTCTGCACGATGTTCTGGAAGTCGCGGTAGAAGCACGTTCAGCGCCGAGAAGATCAGCGCCAGCGACATCGAGAACGTGATCAGGATCGCCAGCCCGAGCGCAGCCGGCGGCCACCGCCGTCAGGGAGAAGTGCCAGCCCACGACCAGCGCACGCGACCGCCAGGATCAGCACCTGCGGGCCGGTGTGGTACGCCGCCACCATCATCGACGGCGACCGGGAAGATCTCCCGCGGCACCCGCATCTTCATCACCAGGCTGCGGTTCTGGTAGATCGAGCGGGTGCCGCCGGTCCAGGTCTCGGTGAAGTAGTGCACGAACACCATGCCGGTGAAGAGCCGCAGGGCGAAGTTCGGCGTGCCGCCGTGGCCGGTCGAGCACGACACCGAAGACGAAGAAGTAGACCGACGAAGCGCAGCGCCGGCTGGATGTAGGACCACAGCAGACCGAGCAGCGACGCGGCGTACATCTGGGCCAGCTGGCGGCCGACGATCAGCCGCAGCAGGTAGCGCTGCTGGAAGACCTCGAGGATGCCGCCGTGCGGAGCCGGGTCGACCAGCTCGGCGTCGACGACCCGCTCCTGTGCGGGGACCGTCGCGGCTCGACGACCGGCATCGAGTCGGACTTCTTCTCCATCAGCTTGCGGGCCTTGCGCGCGGCGTTGCGTCGCCGACCGGACTCGTCGACCTGCGGTGTTGCGCTTGCGCCGCCTCGCTCTCGCGGCCTTGTCTGCCGCCTTCACGTCGCGGTCCTCCGTCGAAGCGCGCGAACGTCGACGCCCAGGTCTCCGGCGAGGTGACGTCGGCCAAGCGCGTCGCGGTAGCGCTGCGACAGCGCCGGCCACTCGCGGTAGAGCCGCTCGTGGATCTCGACGGTACGCCGGAAGCAGGTCGCGGAACTGCTCCGGGTCGCGCTGGTAGAACGCCGCGGAGGTGCCGTCGGGCATGCTCACGATCGCCGAGTCGAGCGTGGCGAGGTGGTACCACCGGGCATCCATCGCCGGGATGTTGCTCTCCGGGAACTCCCGCGACAGCGGCCGGGCGCCACGGAACTGGCGGATCCCGCCGAGCACCGCCGAGACCAGCTGCGAGGGCCGGCTGGGGATCTCAGAGGTGTCGCTTGCGGCGGGCGGCTTGGAGTGCCGCACCGGCGGGAACGCGTCCGGGTCGCGCGGAGACCTGGGCGTCGGGGAAGGCCTGCGCGGAACTCGCGCACCTCGCCAGCTTGGTCCCGAGCTCGGCGTGCAGCTCGCTCCGGTCCGGCGAGGGCGTCCTCGAGCGCCCGGTGGCGCAGCTCGACGGTGGAGTACTGCATCGCGAACAGGTGCTTGATCTGGTGGTTCAGGCTCTCCCGGATCAGCCGACCGCCGTGCGGGAACGGCGAGTGCAGCAGGGCCGCGACGAACCGGTTGCGCTGGTGGAAGTACGCCTGCCAGTCGAGCGCGTCGTTCTTGTCGGTCCACGGGATGTGCCAGACCGCCGCACCGGGCAGCGTGATCGTCGGGAAGCCGGCCGCCTGGGCACGCAGGCCGTACTCGGAGTCGTCCCACTTGATGAACAGCGGCAGGCTGAGCCCGATCTCGCGGACCACCTCGCGTCGGGATCAGGCACATGAACCACGGGTTGAAGTCCACGTCGAGGCGGCGGTGCAGCCAGCGCGTGCTGCGCAGGTTGCGGGCACCGAAGTCCCACTGCTCCTCGTGCCGACTTCGGGCGACATCCACCAGAACCGGTTCCGGTTGATGATCTCGCCGAAGCTGTGCAGCTGGGCCTTGGCGTAGATGCTGAACATGTGGCCGCCGACGATCGACGGGCGGCGCGCGAGGTCGGCGAAGGTCACCGCGCGCAGGATGCTCTCGGGCTCGGCGACGATGTCGTCGTCGAGGAACAGGACGTACTTCGACCGGCCGGCCTTCAAGCGTCTCGAACTGTGCACGCGCGAACCCGCCCGAGCCGCCGATGTTGCCCTGCTCGATCACGCGGAGGCTTGCCGTCCAGCAGCGCCTCGGCCTTGGCGAAGCCCGGGATCGTCGACCACCTTGTCGGTGCCCTGCTCCATCACCAGCACCTCGTCGAGTGAGCGCCCGCACGTCGTCGTCGGCGCCGATCTGGCCGATCAGCGCGGCGCAGAAGTCCGGGCCGGTTCATCGTGGTGATGCCGACGGTCACCGTGCCGACCTCGGCGCGGTCGGCAGGCACCTCGGCGCTCCAGGTGGCCTCCTCGATCGACCGCGTCCTCGTCGCCGGCGACGACGTCGAACCAGTACCAGCCGCCGTCGACGAACGGGACCAGGGTCAGGTCGAACGAGACCGAGCTCGGGCCCGACGTCTCGCAGGTCCAGCCGTCGACGCGCTGGGAACGGCCGTTGGCCATCGAGCGGTAGACGATGACGCTGGCGCCGGCGCCGCTCACGGTGAGGTCGAGGCGCACCTCGCCGACCACGGTCCAGCGCCGCCAGTAGCCGGCCGGGAAGCCGTTGAAGTAGGTGCCGAGCGAGATCCGCTGCGACGCGTCCACCCGGAGCCGGCGACGGTCCAGGATCGCGTCGGGGTGCAGCGCCGTCCCCGAGGAGATCGCCTGCCGGGCAGGCGGCCTTGTTGACCTTCTGGGCGCCCTTGTTGGTGCCGATCGTCTCCTTGTCGGCGTCGAGCATCGCCGGCTCGGTGTCGACGTAGAGGGGGACGACGTCCAGGTCGCGGTCGGCCGGCAGCACGAACCGCTGCAGCACCCGCCGAACGGTCGTGCCGGGAGCGTGCCTCTGGTCCTACTCATCGACGCCTCCGGACTTGAGCTCGGCGCCGTCCGCGAAGTGCGGGTTGAGCCTGTTCTCGAACATCGTCAGCGCCGAGCCGATCGCCATGTGCATGTCGAGGTACTTGTAGGTGCCGAGCCGGCCGCCGAAGAGCACCATCGGCTCCTGCTTGGCCAGGTCGCGGTACCTGAGCAGCTTCTCGCGGTCCTCGGCGGTGTTGATCGGGTAGTACGGCTCGTCGCCCTCCTCGGCGAATCGGGAGTACTCGTGCACGATCACGGTCTTGCCGGGCAGGTGGGTGCGCTCGGGGTGGAAGTGCTTGAACTCGTGGATCCGGGTGAACGGCACGTCCTGCGTCGTTGTAGTTCATCACCGAGGTGCCCTGGAAGTCGTCGACGTCGACGCACCTCCGGCTCGAAGTCGACCGTCCGCCAGGACAGCCGGCCCTCGCAGTTGTCGAAGTACTCGTCGACCGGGCCGGTGTAGACGATCGGCACCTTGCCCTTGAACTCGTCGGCGCAGCTCGGGTCGTGCCGAAGAAGTCGGTGTTCAGCCGCACCTCGATGTTCGGGTGGTCGGCCATCCGCTCGCAGCCAGGCGGTGTAGCCGTCGACCGGGCAGCCCCTCGTAGGTGTCGCTGAAATAGCGGTTGTCGAAGGTGTAGCGCACCGGCAGCCGGGTGATGATGTCCGGCGCTGAGCTCCTTCGGGTCGGTCTGCCACTGCTTGGCGGTGTAGCCCTTGATGAACGCCTCGTAGAGCGGTCGCCCGATCAGGCGAGATCGCCTTCTCCTCGAGGTTCTGCGCCTCCTCGGTGTCGATCTCGCTGGCCTGCTCGGCGATCAGCGCCCGGGCCTCGTCCGGCGTGTGCGCTTGCCGAAGAACTGGTTGATCAGGCCGAGGTTCATCGGCAACGAGTAGACCTGCCCCTGGTACTTGGCGAACACCCGGTGCTGGTAGTCGGTGAACGCGGTGAACCGGTTGACGTACTCCCAGACCTTCTCGTTCGAGGTGTGGAACAGGTGCGCGCCGTAGACGTGCACCTCGATGCCGGTCTCGGGGTCCGTCTCGGAGTAGGCGTTGCCGCCGAGGTGGTGGCGTCGCTCGAGCACGAGCACGCGCAGGCCGAGCTCGGTCGCGCAGCGCTCGGCGATGGTCAGCCCGAAGAAGCCGGATCCGACGACGACGAGATCGGGGTCCACACACACTCCTCACACGACGGATTGCAGCGCCGCGACAAGGCCTAGAGCCGGGTCA
Organism: uncultured Actinomycetota bacterium; assembly: GCA_963731485.1. Lineage (GTDB taxonomy): Bacteria > Actinomycetota > Actinomycetes > Propionibacteriales > Nocardioidaceae > Marmoricola. Next base: position 406,759 of record CAVSVQ010000002.1, on the reverse strand, counting down.
GTCGTGCGGCGCGCCCGGTCCTGTTCGCCAACAGGCGGCGGTACGCGACCTTTCTCACACCCTCGGGCACCAGCCGGTACCCGCCGCGCACCGCCGACGTTGCGCACGAACTCGGCGCGGGAGGTGATGCCGAGCTCGCGGAACCGGCGCTGCAGCCGCACCTCGCTGCGCAGCAGGGCCGTCCCGCCGCGCCGGGCGTAGGCGCCCTCGCCCACCCGGTAGTAGACCAGCGGCTCGGCGAGGTTGGCCGGCGCCGCCCCGGCCCTCGACCATCCGGGTGAACAGCAGGTAGTCCTCCAGCAGCGCCAGGTCCGCGTAGCCGCCCGCGGCCAGGACCGCGCTGCGCCGGTAGACCACGGTCGGGTGGTTGAACGGGTCCCGGAACCGGATCACCCGCCGGATCTCGTCGGGATCGGTGGGCGGCGTACGCCGGCCGACCACGTCGTGGATCGACCGCGCCGAACTCCAGCAGCCCGGAGCCGACGATGTCGGCCCCGGCCTCGATCAGCGCCACCTGGCGCTCGAACCGCTCGGGGACGCTGACGTCGTCGGCGTCCATCCGCGCGACGACCTCGTGGCTGCTCGCGGCCAGGCCCGCGTCCAGGGCCGGGCCGAGCCCGAGGTTGTCCGGCAGCTCGAGGTGGACCACCGGCATCGGCAGCGGTCGCGACGAGGTCCTCGATCTCGCGCGGCCAGCGCGGCCGGGCACCGGGCCCGTCCTGGACCAGCACCACCTCGTCCGGCGGGCGGGTCTGGGCCGTCGTCGAGGAGACGCACGGCCTCGCGGAGGAAGGCTCGGGGTCGTCGCCGGCCCTAGGTGCTCACCAGCAGCGTGAACGGCTGCCGGCCGCCCCCGCGCCGCGAGCGGCGGCCGGGCGTCGGCGAGCACCTCCGCGTTCGAGCGCGGCCGGCGCAGTCCCGCCCGCAGGCCCCGGCGCAGCGCCCGCCGCGGAGCACCGGCCGGTCCGAGGACCCGGCGAAGGTGCGCGCCCAGCGCCGCACCGTCGAGGCGCCGTACAGCGCCTTCTCGGGCAGGCTCAGGCCGCGCGACCGCCCGAACATCCACACCTTGTTGCGGACCTCGTAGAAGAACCGCTCGCCCGGGTCGGCGTCGGTCGAGCCGAAGGCCTCGGGTCTTGTGCACCACGACGCTCGCCGGGCAGTACAGCCCGACGCCGCCCCGGATGAGGCGGGTGGAGTACTCGAAGTCGTCGTTCCACAAGAAGTAGTCGGCCACCGGCAGGCCGCGCTCGCGGACCCGGTCGGCGTCGCACATGATCGAGACGAACGAGGCCGAGCGGATCGGCACCGCGCCGACCCGCGCGGCCGCGGCGTCTCGGCCGCCGATCGCGCCGGGCTTGCGGCCGCGGGGTGTTCATCGGGTGGTCGCGGCCGTCGGTCCACACCACCCTGCTCGCCAGCACGCGGCCGGGCGCTCGGCCGGGGTAGCTCTCCCAGGCCCGGACCAGCTCCTCGGCCGCGGTCGGCGTCGGCACGGTGTCGTCGTCGAGCAGCCAGACCAGGTCGGGCTGGTGGGCCAGCGCCCGCTCGATCCCGACCGCGAACCCGCCCGCTCCCCCGGTGTTCTCCCGCAGGTGGACGACGTCGAGGCCCGACGCCCGTCGGCGTACGCCGAGTCGAGGAGCTCCGCGGTGCCGTCGGTCGAGGCGTTGTCGACCACCACGATCGCGGTCGGCGCGTGGGTCTGGCGCGCGCACGGCGGCCAGCGACTCCTCGAGGAGGTCGCGCCGGTTCCAGGTCACCACGACGGCGACGACGTGCGTCGGTGGAGCGACACGCCCGGGCACGCCTGACGTTACCCGGCCGGTCCACCGTGCGCGCGTGACCGGCCTCAGCAGGCCGAGCCGAGGTCCTCGGCCTGGTTGGCGGCGTAGCCCGTCGTGCATGCTGCCGATCGCGCCGCCGGTCGTGCCCTGGACTCGGCCGGCTGCCGGGCCGGCGGCCCGACGTCGTCGGCAGCCTTGGTCTTCGTGGCCTTCTTCGGGTGCAGGGCGTCCTGGACGGCATCGCTGGATCTTGGCGATGTCCGGGCGCGCCGGTGTTGATCATCGGCGGCACGAACGACACCGTGCGCACCGGCTGGCTGCGCGCCTTGAGCGCGAGCTCGACGAACCGGTCGACCTCGGAGCAGGGGATGTCGGTGGTGATCAGCTCCTCGCTGGCCTTGGCGATCTTCTCGAACTTCAGCACCACCTTCTGCGGGCTGAGCTGGTGCAGCATCGCGTTCATCACGCACTTCTGCCGCGCCATCCGCGAGTAGTCGTCGGCGGACTCGCGCGACCGGGCGAACCACAGCGTCTGGAAGCCGTCCAGCTTGCGCTTGCCGGGCTTGATGTAGCCGGTGACCGGCCCGCCCACGCCGCCGATCGGGATCCGGTCCCGCACCTTCAGCGTGACCCCGCCGACGGCGTCGACCATCTTCCGGAACCCCTTGAGGTTCACCATCGCGTAGTAGTTGATCTTCAGGCCGGTGATGCCCTCGACCGCCTCGGTGGTCGCCTCGACCCCGGGGTTCGCGACCCCTTGAACAGCGCCTTGTGGTCGGCCGCCCAGGTCGCCAGGGAGTTCAGCTCGCACTCGACGCCGCAGTTGTAGCCGTGCGGGAACTGCTCGGCCATGATCGAGCCCTTGGCGAACGGGAAGTTCAGCATGTTGCGCGGCAGCCCGAACAGCACCGTCCTGCCGGTGTCCGCGTCGATGCTGGCGACGGTGATGCTGTCCGGCCGCAGGCCCCAGCGGTCGGCACCGGAGTCGCCGCCGAGCAGCAGGACGTTGTACCGGCCGTCGTGGGCGTCGGTGGCCGGGCCGTGTGGAGAACATCGCGCAGCAGCCAGTCCTTCTGCACGTTGACCAGGTGCGAGGCGAACAGCAGGCTGCCGGCGACCGAGAAGCACAGCACCCCGTTGATGCCGACCATCGCCAGCCGCTGCTTCTGCCGCAGGGCGAGCGGCTCGCCGATGCGCCACGCGTCGATCAGGAGCAGCGCCCAGCCCGACCGCCAGGCCGATCAGGACGAACCGGACCAGGCCGAGCATGAGCGGGTTGGAGAGGAACCAGAAGACGAAGCTGTGCGAGAACAGCTCGACGAGGACCACGAACGGCCGGCGGTCAGGAGCAGGCCGAACCAGATCCGCATCGCGACCCGGCCGACCTGCTTGCGCCCGGCCACCAGCTGGGCCGATCCGGGCAGGACCAGCGTCATCACCATCAGCGCCAACGCGCGCCGGAACCTGATCCGGCCCAGCTGCGCGCGGGCGTCCGCCCCGGTCTCGAGCCCAGGATCGCACGGCGCCGCCGGCGAGTTGCGACTGCATGGCGCCCAGTATCACCAGTCACACGCGTCACACAGGCACGGCGCGCCGCGAGAATCTCCGCCTTCCGCGCGAGCCGATGACGGCGGGGCCGCCGCGGTGCGGCCGTCCTCGGCCGCGCCCTGTACCGTCTCGGCCATGTCGGACCGCTCAGATCCGCCGGAGTACGACTGGCTCTACGGCGAGAAATCCGGCCGGTCCGCCGCGTCGTGACGCCGACGAGCCCGAGCCGACCCGGGTGATGCCGCGCCAGCCGCGGTCCGAGTCCGGCTCGCAGTCGGGTCCACCGCCGCCGGGATCGCCGACGCCACGGCGTGACCGCAGCGCCTCCGCGGCGCCCCCGGCCGCCCGCCGGCGCCGGCGCCCGCGGCACCCCGCCGGAAGCGCCGACTTCCCCTACGGCAAGGTGGTGCTCCTCGTGCTGATCGCCTGGCTCGCCTACCTCGTCGTGGTGCCGATCCTCGCGTGGAAGCGCATCGACCAGGTCGACGCGATCGCCGTCGGGCGCCCGGCCGGCGGAGCCACCCGGCACGACGTACCTCCTCGTCGGCTCCGACAGCCGCAAGGGCCTGTCGAAGGCGGAGAACCGCAAGCTCGGCACCGGCGGCGTCGGGGACGTCGGCCAGCGCACCGACACGATCATGCTGCTGCACACCGGCAACGGGCCGAGCCTGCTGCTGTCGATCCCGCGCGACTCGATCGTGCCGATCCCGGGCCACGGCACCACCAAGATCAACGCCGCGTTCGCCTACGGCGGCGCGCCGCTGCTGGTGAAGACCATCGAGCAGAACACCGGCGTGCGGATCGACCACTACGTCGAGATCGGGTTCGGCGGATTCGTGAACTCCGTCGACGCCGTCGGCGGCATGCAGATCTGCCCGACGAAGAAGATGGTCGACCGGCGCGCGAACCTGAACATCAAGAAGGGCTGCCAGCACGTCGACGGCATCACCGCCCTCGGCTACGCGCGGTCGCGGCACACCTCGGGCATCGGCGACATCGACCGGGCCAAGCACCAGCGGGAGGTGGTCAGCGCGATCGGCGACGAGGTGAAGTCGCCGTGGACGGTGCTCAACCCGGTGCGCTACTGGCGGATCAACATGGCCGGCACGTCGTCGCTCGAAGGTCGACAAGGACTCCGGGGTGCTCGACCTGGCGCGGTTCGCCTGGGCGATGACCCGGGTCAACGGCAAGGACGGGCTGACCTGCTCGATGCCGATCCGCGACCTCGCCGTGCACTGGGACACCCAGCGCGCCCAGGCAGCTGCTGGACTGATCAAGACCGACCGCACCGCGCGACATCCCCAAGCGCCTCTGCCAGCCGACAGGACTCGCCCCATGACCTCCACCTCCCCCGACTTCGGCCACCCCGACTTCGAGACCCTCGAGCTCGCCGTCGACGACGACGGGATCGCGACGCTCACCCTGCACCGCCCGGACGCGCTCAACGCGTTCACGGTCACCATGGCCGCCGAGCTCGAGCAGTTCTTCCGCGACGCCGCTCGCGACGACGACATCCGGGCGATCGTGGTCACCGGCGCCGGCGCGCGTTCTGCGCCGGGATGGACCTCTCCGCCGACGGCAACGTGTTCGGCCTCGACGAGACCGCCGACCCGACCCCGGCCGACCTGCGCGAGCGACTCACCGAGGAGCCCTTCCAGAGCGGTGTCCGCGACACCGGCGGCAAGGTGACCCTGGCGATCCACGACTGCCCCAAGCCGGTGATCGCGGCGATCAACGGCCCCGCGGTCGGCATCGGCGCGACGATGACGCTGGCGATGGACATCCGGCTCGCCTCGACGAAGGCCCGGATCGGCTTCGTCTTCGGCCGGCTCGGCATCGTCCCCGAGGCCGCCTCGACGTGGTTCCTCCCCCGGATCGTCGGGCTGCAGCAGGCGCTCGAGTGGGTCTACTCCGCGGAGATCCTCACCGCCGAGCAGGCGCTGGCCGGCCGGCTGGTCCGCTCGGTGCACGAGCCGGACGAGCTGCTGGAGGCGGCGCACGCGCTGGCCCGGTCGTTCGTCGTCGGCCGGTCCCCGGTCGCGCTCGGCCTGGCCAAGCAGCTGCTCTACCGCAACGCCGCCGCGTCGCACCCGCTCGAGGCGCACCGGGCCGACAGCCTCGCGATGTGGCACACCTCGGTCGGCGACGGCAAGGAGGGCGTGGCCGCCTTCCTGGAGAAGCGCGACCCCGAGTTCACCGGACGGGCGAGCGAGCTCCCAGAGATCTTCTGAGCAGCGACTCGAGGGCCGCGAAGTGCCGCTCGGCGGCGGCCTCGTCGTACGACGCGGTGTCGGCCATCGTGTAGCCGTGGGCCGCTCCGGCGTAGACCTCGCTGACGTGGTCGAGGGCGGCGTCCTCGAGAGCCCTGTCGAGCCGGGCAACCGCCTCGGGTGGCATCGACCGGTCGTGGTCGGCGTGCCCGAAGCAGAACGAGGCGCGGGCGTGCGGCAGCCCGAGGTGCGGGCTGTCCTGGGTCTCGGTGGCGAGCCCGCCGCCGTGGAAGCCGGCGCACGCGGCGACGGCGTCGGGGCGGAGGCACGCCGTGCGGACGGCGAGCCGGGCGCCCATGCAGTAGCCGGTGCTCCCGATCGGCCCGGTCACCCCCGGCAGGCCCAGGAGCGCGTCCACGTACGCCGGCGATGTCCGCTCGGCGAGGTCGGCGGTCAGGCCGCGGACCCGGCCAACGCCCCGGCGACGAAGCCCTCGAGCGTCGTCCGAGCGCAGGTCGCCTCGGGGGCGAGCTCGGCGACCGAGCCGCGCGGTGGAAGACGTTCGGAGCGAGCACGACGTAGCCCCACCCGGCGATCCGCTCCGCCATCTGCTCGATCTGCGGGCGGAGGCCGATCGCGTCCATGAAGAACAACACCCCCGGCAGCGCGTCCGCGCCGGTCGGGCGGCTCAGCCACGCCTCCGCCGTCCCGTCGGGGACCGCGATCTCGACGAGGGCGCCGGTCACCTGCCCGCTGGTCACGTGTCCTCGGGTCACCAGGGCCGGGTCTCCGGGTCCGGGTCTCGTCCTCGTCGAGCGCTCGTCGACGTCGTAGCCGGGCTCGGTCTCCGGACCGTCCTCGGAGTCGATCACGTGGACCGCCGCCTCCTCGGCGCTCGCACCGGCCCCGTCGATGCCGATGTCGCGGGCCACCTCGTCGGACTCCTCGTCCTCGCCGGATCCCTCGTCCGGCGCGACCAACCGGCCGGCCCGCGGGTCGGCGGTGCCGTAGTCGTTCTCGTCGGCGTACGGATCGACGTCCGGCTCCTCCTCGGCCAGCCGCTCCTCGAGCGTCTCACCGCGGCGCATCCTCCTCGCGGGTCATCCCGTGGCGCAGGTGGGCGGGCTCGCGATCGGGCGGCGAGTAGCCCTCGTCGAGGGCGTCCTCGGGTCCGTGGTAGTCCAGGGTGTCCTCGGGCTGGAGCTGGGTCTCGTCGTCGACGCTCTGCTCGCCGTAGACCTCGCGGTCGCCACCGTCTGGCGTCTCGGACATCACGCGCCTCCTCTGCGGCTGTGCGGCTGGACCGGCGGGTACCCGTCGCCGTCGAGTGCATCCGTCTCCTGCTTCGAGGGTACGACTGGCGGAGGTGCACGAGTACACGGCGCAGCGATGTGAGGAGAGGAACATCGCGCCGAACAGATCCGGCAGGACGCTGAGTGGCAAGACGGTTGCCTTCCTGGTCGCCCCGGAGGGCGTCGAGGAGATCGAGCTCACCGAGCCCTGGCAGGCGGTCGAGGAGGCCGACGGCACCCCGCGACTGGTGTCGACGGAGCCCGGGCCGGGTCCAGGCGTTCGACCATCTCGACAGGGCGGCACCTACGAGGTCGACGACGTCGTCGCCGAGGTCGACCCGACGGCGTACGACGCCCTGGTGCTCCCCGGCGGGCGTCGCCAACCCGGACGCCCTGCGGACTGGACAAGCAGGCCGTCGGACTTCGTCCGGGCGTTCGTCGAGACCGGGCGGCCGGTGGCGGCGATCTGCCACGCGCCGTGGACGCTGGTCGAGGCGGACGTGGTCTCGCGGCCGCACCCTCACCTCGTGGCCGAGCCTGCAGACCGACCTGCGCAACGCCGGCGGCGACCTGGGTCGACGAGGAGGTCGTCGTCGACGGCTCGCTGGTCACCAGCCGGAAGCCGGACGACCTGCCGGCGTTCAACCAGGAGCTGCTCGCGGCCTGCTCGCGGCTGACGTCCCGAGCACCTGCTCGAACTCGTTCTCGGGGTGGCTCCGACCGCGTCGTGCTTCACGCACGGGCATCGTCGGGCTAGATTTCGCAGGTATCAGACGACACGGGGGCGTCTCTGAGAAGGTGTGATGACTGTGTCCGAGGTGCCCGAGACGCGGCGAGCACAGGCTCCGGAGCCCTGGGGGGCGGCAGCGGCCGCGTTCACGCGCTGGCGCGACGGCGACAGCGCGGGGCTCGAGGACCTCGTCCGGCTGCTCAGCCCGGTGCTGTGGCAGGTCGTCCGCGCGACCGGGCTCGACCGCGACCGCGCCGAGGACGTCGTCCAGACGACCTGGATCGCGCTGGTCGACCACGCCGACTCGATCACCAGCCCGCAGGCCATCGCCGCCTGGCTGTGCACGTCGGCGCGCCGCGAGGCGTGGCGCGCCGGCCGCCAGGCGACCCGGGAGCGGCCCGTCGACGACCAGGTGCTCGCCCACGGCCTGCCCCACGAGGAGTCGCCCGAGCACCAGGTGATCCTCGACGACGAGGCCGGCTCCTGCGCCGAGTGCCTGCGGCAAGCTGCCCGAGCGCTGCCAGAAGCTGCTGCGCATCGTGGCCGCCGGTCCCGCGGCCCAACTACACCGAGGTCGCCAGCACGCTCGGGATGCCCGTCGGCAGCATCGGCCCCACCCGGGGCCGGTGCCTGGACAAGCTGCGCCACGAGCTGACGAGGCTGGGGGGACCCGATGAACGACGAGACGACCGGTGCACCCCGGTCCGACGACGAGCTGCTGGACGAGGTCGCGCAGCTCTGGCAGACGCCTCGACCCTCCCCCGGACGACCTCGCCGACGGCGTGCTCGCCCGGCTCGCGGCCGAGGACCTCGACTACGAGCTGCTCACCCTGGTCGAGAGCGACGAGGCGCTGGCCGGCGTACGCAGCGTCGCGACGCTGCTGCGCGCCCCCGACGAGACCGGCACCTGGTCGCTGGAGTACCTCGGCCCCGGCTTCCGGGTGCAGCTGCGGGTCTCCCGCCGCGGCCGCCAGGCCCGCCTCGACGGCTGGGTCTCCCCGCCGCAGCCGATGACGGTGATGCTGTCCTCGGTGCTCCGCAAGTCGCGGGGTGCTCGAGGCGCAGGTGAGCGACTCGGGTCGCTTCGAGTTCCCGGTCGCGCCCGCCGGGTGCGTGCAGGATGACCTTCGTGACCGAGTCCGGTGGCCGCCCGCAGGCCACGCCGCCCTTCTGGATCTGAGGCCCTGATGGCGCAGAGCGACGACAACCCCTCCCACGACGAACGCTCGCGGGACGTCACCGTTCGCGCCGGCCGCGCCCGGGTTCGCCACAGTCACTACCGCGAGCCGGCCTTCCCGCCGCGGCACGTGCTCGACCAGGTGACGGCCGGGTGCTCGACCCCGGCACCGCGCTCACGATCAAGGGCGTCACCCCGCGCTCGACCGTGTACGTCGGGCCGCGGCTGACCGATCTCGCGCAGCGGCGACGTCGCACGCCCAGATCAGCCAGCTCGAGGAGGTCGCCGAGGACCTCGGCTGGGACCTCGACACGTCCGACGCCGAGCGTGAGCTCGCCGAGCACCGCCGCAGGCTCGGCGTCGTGCGCGTCGAGCTGCAGGTCAAGGACCGGCGCGCCACCTTGGCCCCGGACGGCTGGGTGCTGCTCCAGCAGGCACGGGCCCGGTTCGGCATCGAGGCGATGCGGGGCGTCGGGCTCGACCACTTGGTCACGCTGCGCGCCGATCGGACCGGACCCGTACCACGTCCCCGATCCCCACCACGTCCCAGACCCCTATCACGTCCCCGACCCGTTCCACGGCCCCGACTCGAGCGGGGCGATGGTCGAGCTATCGCCTACGCGCGGGCAGCGGCGGCCGCCAGCCCGTCGCGTACGTCGGACCACCGCCGGCCCGCCGGCCCGACTCCGACTTCACCGGCAGCCGCCGCCCGGTCGTCGCGACCCTCGACACCGGATGCGGCAAACACCCGTGGCTCGACGCCATCGTGCAGCACGGACGTCGACGCTCGACGGCGAGCCGATCGGCTACGTCGACGACCCGACCGATCCCGGAGAAGTGGCCCGATCAGTCCGGCCCGCTCGACGGCGAGCATCGACCCCTGCTCCGGCCACGGCACGTTCATCTGCGGACTCATCCACCAGGGTTGCCCGGACGCCGACATCGTGGCCTGGCGGATCGTCGGGTCGGACGGGCCGATCGTCGAGAGCGACCTGGTCGACGCGCTCAGCGACATCGCCGAGCTCGCCCGGCGCCACCGCGACGGCGAGCCGGCGGGGTCACCCGATCGACGTCCTCAGCCTCTCGATGGGCTACTACCACGAGACGCCCGAGGACGTGCTGTTCGACCCGACGATGTACGACATCCTCGCGCTGCTCGGCGACTGCGGCACCTCCGTGGTCTGCTCGGCCGGCAACGACGCCACCGCGCGGCCGATGTTCCCGGCGGCGTTCGCGCCGTGGGTCGACGGAAACGGGCCCGCAGCCGCCGACGCACAGACCGCGTCCCGATCGTCTCCGTCGGCGCGCTCAACCCGAACGGCACCGAAGCCCTGTTCAGCAACACCGGCCCCTGGGTCCGCGCGCTACGTCCAGGGCGCCGCGGTCCTGAGCACACTCCGCCGTTCCAGGGCGGGCTGCAGCCGATCGCGCGCACCGAGGCGTACCAGCGGATGCGCGAGTCGGTCGACCCCGACGACTTCACCGGGCAGTTCGCGCTCTGGAGCGGAACGTCCTTCGCCGCCCCGCTGCTTCGCGGGCAGGGTCGCCGCCGGGCTGTGGGCGATGCTGACCCGGACGCCGGGCCCCGGACGAGCGCCGGCCGTCCGCGGCCCGCGGCGTGGCCGCTGGTGGCGGCACTGCACCGACTTCACGCCATGATGAGGCGGTGCCGACCGTCGGAGGAACTGCGCGTCGAGGCCATGCGGTCTGTTCGCGCGGGCGACTTCGCCGGCGCCAGGCGCACCCTCTCGCACGCGCTCGACAGCGGCCCAGGATCGCGGACCAGCAGGCCACCGTGCGGCTCTCCCGCGCCGTACGTGGAAGCCGAGCTCGGCGACCCACGTGTCGCCCTGGAGATGTGCCGGGAGTTCCTCGCGGTCGACGGGCTCCGCGACGGACACCGTCGGACGAGTCTGGCAACAGCTCGCCCTGCTCCACATCCGCGCCGGCAACGGCGACGAGAGTGTCGCTGCCTTCTCCGAGGCGATCCCGCGGCTCCGCGACGACCCCGAGCGCCTCGGCCTCGCCCTCATCAACCGAGGGAACGCCTACCTGCAGCGGCACGACCCTGGCATGCAGCCTCCGACCTCGCAGAGGCGATCGACATCTTCGAGTCGTTGGGCAATCGCGAGACGGCGGCAAGGCCGAGCACAACCTCGGCTACGCCCACCTGCTCAGACCGGCGACCTGGTCGACCGCGCTGTCCCGGATGGCATCGGCGGCACGAACTCTCGCGGACCTCTCGCGTGTCCCTCGTGCGGTGGGAGAGCAGGACCGCGCCGAGGTGCTGCTGGCGGCCGGGCGGCCCGCAGAGGCGGTGGACGCACTCGAGTCCGCCGCCGCGCCTACGGCGCAGAACGTCTGCAACGCTTCCAGGCCGAGTGCGAGTTCGTTCTCGCGAGGACGCTGCTCCACGACGACCCGGACGACCGCCCGCGGCGGTCGCGCTCAGGCCGCAGCGCCGCTTCGTCAAGCACGACAGCCAGGCCTGGGCCGCCCGGCGCAGATGCGCTCGCCCTGACTGCGACGTTCATGACGCAGCGGCCGCCGCCCGTCGGATCGCGGCCGACGCCGACGAGCTCATCGCGCGAGCTGCGCGACCACGGGCACCACCGCGACGCCGAACAGCTCGCCCTGCACGTCGTCCGGCTCTGCATCCGCCGCGAGGAGCTCGGACGACGCCGCAGCCCGCCTGCGGAAGATCCGGATCACCGACGACACCCCGATCGGCACCCGGTTGCTCGCGCGCGAAGTCAGGGCCGAGCTGGCCCGGGCACGCGGGCAGCGCAAGCGGGCGCTCGACCACGTGCGCGCCGGGCTGACCGACCTGCACTCCTGGCAGGCGTCGTTCGGGAGCCTCGACCTGCAGAGCACGATGGTCGGGCACGGCAACACCCTGGCGCGGCTCGGGCTCGAGCTGGCGCTGGAGGACGGCCGACCGGCGGTCGTCTTCGAGTGGTCCGAGCGGGCGCGGTCGCTGGCGTCGAGGGTGACGTCGCTGCGGCCGCCGCCCGACCCGGAGCTGGCCGCCGACCTCACCGCGCTGCGCCTGCTCGACCCCAGTGAGACGGCGAAGGCGCGCGAGCTGCGGGAGCGGATCCGGTCGAAGACCTGGTACGCCGCCGAGGACGGCTCGGTCGACGAGCCCGCGAGCCCTCGAGGCCCTCCAGACACGGCTCCGCAAGGACCGGGCCGCGCTGGTCGCGCACATCGTGCTCGGCGACGAGGTCACCGCACTGGTCGTGACCGGTGACGACGCCGCGCGTCGTACCGCTCGACGGCGCCGCGCGGGTGCGCGACCAGCTGGACCGGATCGCCGCCGACCTCGACTTCGCCGCGCACAACCCGGGCGGGTCCGTTCGGGCAGACCGTGCAGGCGTCGCTCGCGAGGACCTCGCGGCGGTGGCCGACGAGCTGGTCACCCCGCTGCTGCCGCTGATCGGCGATCGCCGGGTCGTGCTGACGCCGTCGGCGCTCCTCGCCGGCACGCCGTGGACCCTGCTGCCCGGCCTGAAGGGTCGTCCGCTGACGGTGCCGACCTCGGCGACCCGCTGGCTCGAGCTCGTCGCAGCAGCGCCGCCGGAGGCCGACGCGGATCGGCCTGGTCGCCGGGCCCCGCGTCGCGCGCGCCGCTCGAGGAGGTCGACCGCGCCGCCGCGGAGTGGCCCGCCGCCGACGTGCTGCACGGCGAGGACGCGAACGCCGCCAAGGTCGGCGAGGTCGCCGCCGCGGGTCGACGTGCTCCACCTCGCCGGCCACGGCGTGCACTCCGGCGACCACCCGCTCTTCTCCGCGGTCGAGCTCGCCGACGGGCCGTGGTTCGGCCACGACATCGACCTGCTGCAGCGCACCCCGGCCGTCGTGGTGCTCTCGGCGTGCGAGCTCGGCCAGGTCTCCGTGCTCCGCGGCGACGAGACCGTCGGGATGACCGCCGCGTGGCTGCACGCCGGGCGCGCGCACGGTGCTCTCCTCCCCGCCCTCGTCGCCGACGAGGTCGCCTGCGACGCGCTCGCGCACTGGCACCGGCTCCTCGCCGCCGGCACGGCGCCCGCCGACGCGCTCGCCGAGGTGGTCGCCGAGTCCGACGGCGTGGTGCCGTTCCAGTGCTTCGGGGCCGGCTGGTAGTCGCGTCCGCAGACGTCGCGACTCTCCGCGCGCGACGCAACCGAACGGCCCGCCGTACGTCCAGTAGGTGAGCGCGGGATGTATCAGGCTCGCGCGCACGCGCTCTTGGGCCCGAGGACGACGGTTCTGGGGGACCAGGAGCCGGTTGGCCCGTCTCGGGGGGCGGGCCAACCCGCGACGTCAGGGCAAACGGGCCGGCGCCCTCGGCGCCGGCCCGTCCTGCGTCCGGACACCTTCTGTGTCGCAGCCCGGGACCGACGCAGCGCACCCCGGGACCGACGACCCTGTCGACCCCTGTGCGACTCCCGTGACGCTGCCGATTCAGCCGCACCGGGCGAGGAGGCACGTCATGGACCAGGTCGCGCTGATGCGCCGGGTGGTCGACCTGGCGAGGCTCGCACCGAGCGTGCACAACACCCAGCCGTGGCGGTGGCGGCTCGGCACGACGTCCGCCGCCGGCGCCGCGACCCTCGAGCTGTGGGCCGACCGGTCCCGCGGCCTTCCCGTCTCCGACCCGCTCGGGCGCAACCTGGTGATCAGCTGCGGCTGTGCGCTCGTCTACGCGTCGGTCGCAGCCGACGCCCTCGGCGCGGAGACCGCGATCCAGCACCTGCCCGAAGGCCCCGACTCCGACCTGCTCGCCCGCGCTCGAGCTCGAGCTCCGAGCGCCCTCGGCCGACGCCCAGCACCGGCTCGAGCTGCTGGCGACCCGTCACACCGACCGCCGGCGGTTCACGTCGTGGCCGGTGCCGGAGGAGAAGCTGGAGCATCTCGCCGACGCCGCCCGCCCGTGGGGTGCGGCCGTGCTGCCGGTCACCGACCCCGCCCTGCGGGCCCAGGTCGAGGAGCTGCTCGAGGAGGCGCGGCGGCGTCAGCTCGCCGACCCGCGGATCGCTGAGGAGACCGAGAGCTGGATCGACCACGACGAGTCCGCCGGTGTCCCGGAGGCCGTCCTTCCGCAACCGGAAGGCGTCCGTGGCGAACGACCGACCCGCTTCGGCTCGGGGCTCGTCCCGAACTCCGACGAGTCCGTGCTGCGGGGCACCGACCGGGTCCTCGTGGTCAGCACCCCGGACGACGGGCCGCTGTCGTGGCTCCGGACCGGGGCGTCGCTCACCGCACTGTGGCTGCAGGCGACGGCGACCGGGCTCTCGGTGGTCCCCCTCAGCCAGCTGGTCGAGGTGCAGCAGACCAGGATCGCCCTCGAGCAGCTGATGGCCCCGCCCGCGCGGGTGCCGCAGATGCTCGCGCGCGTCGGCTGGCAGGAGATCGGACGCAGCGACCTGCCCCGGACGCCGCGCCGGTCGCTCGAGGAGGTGCTCGCCACCCGGTGAAGGTGTCCAGACCACCGTGACAGCGGTTCGTCCGGTTTGGGAGGATCGGCCTCATGGCCGACACCGCGGTGCCCCAGGAGATCCTCGACCGGCTCGACGCGGCCCAGGACGTGACCGAGGTCGGTCTGGTCGTGCGGACGGCCGCACGCACCCTCACCGGCGCCAAGGGCGCCACCTTCGTGCTCCGCGACGGCGAGCACTGCTTCTACGCCGACGAGGACGCCATCGCACCACTGTGGAAGGGCCAGCGCTTCCCGCTCACGGCCTGCATCAGCGGGTGGGCGATGATCAACGGCGAGACCGCGATCGTGCCCGACATCGAGGTCGACGCACGCATCCCGCTCGCGGCGTACCGACCCACGTTCGTGCGCAGCCTGGCGATGGCCCCGGTCGGTACGCCGGCACCGGTGGCCGCCATCGGCGCCTACTGGTCCGCCGCGCGCACGCCGCTGCCCGAGGAGGTCGCCCGGCTCGAGGCACTCGCACACGCCGCCGGCGAGGCGATCGCCCGGGTCGGCCTCGCCGACGCACCCTGGGCGCCGAGCTTCGCGATCGGCGACGGCGAGGCGGACGCCACTCAGCTCTCGGTCTGAACCCCGGCCAGTAGCTGGCGGGCCACAAGGATCCGCTGGACGACTCGACGACTCGACGACCACCCGCGACCTGCTTGCCCGGCTGAGCGACCAGTGGGTGAGCTTGGTGCTGGTTGCACTCACTCCTGGGCGGAGGCGAACATCGAAGTCGTCGAAGCCGGTTGCCGGCGGTATGACGGAGCTCGCAACGGGACCGGTGAAGCGTTCGGACAGAAACGTTCCGACTGACCCCCCCCCCCCCCCCGCCGAGCCGGTGCCAACCCACTGCGAATGTGGTGCACGAACCCACGTTCGCACCGCCGCCCACCTGACACCTGGACCATTAGGCAGCAGCGCGGCACCCAGCTCAATGCGCTCGGGTGGAACTGCGCTGGACAATGCGCCAGGCGTCGCGGAAGTCAGTTACCTTTCCGGCGAGGGCAGCGCGTGCACAACCAGCTCCCTGGTCGTACAACGACTGGGCAATCGTAGTCAGACTGTCCTGACGGGCGGTGGCACCGTCATCCCAGCCACTCACGACGACGTCGTCGGGAACCCGGCGGCCCTGGCTCTGCAATGAAGCCAGGGCGCCGTGCGCGAGCTCGTCACCCATGGCTGCAATCGCATCGAACGAACCGCGTGCGGCCAGCCGCTCGGTCAACGCCTGTGCTTCGGTCGCCCGATTGACGGCGCACACCCCGACCGTGACCTCAGACCAACCCAGGCCCAGGTCTTCGACCGCATCCCGGTAACCCCGCAGCCGGTCTCGAGTCACGGGAAAGGTTGCCGCGTCCGGATCCGGGCCCGAAACGATCGAAGGCTCTCGCGCGCCAGTGAGGGGAAAGCTCAAGACTGCCGGGCGCGACGAGCCGGCGAACACGACCCGACCGATCGCACGCGCAGCAGCGCGATTGTCGATGCTCACCAGCATGGCGCCATCGACGGCCGGCCCACCGTGGACCACGACCGGCCGGCGCGTGGCCAAGGCTTCATCGACGACCGGAGACCCGTCGTAGGTGGTCCAGAAGACGAAACCGTCCACAGACGCGGCGGCCACGCGACCCACCTCGTCGGCGGATCCACTGACCGGGAGAATCGTCATTCCGTCGCCGACGTCCGCGCAGACCGAAGCCACCCCTGCCAGAAACGCTGCAGCCTGCGGGTCCTCGAACGCGTACGTGAGGTGCTCGCCGAGCACCACACCGAGTGCTCCGGTCTTGCCCCGACGCAGGGACCGTGCTGTCGGGTCCGGTCCGGCATAGCCCAGCTCCCGGGCCGCGGCGCGCACTCGCGCCAACGACTCCGCCGAGACCCGGCCCGGGCGACTGAACGCGTAGGAGGCGGTCATCGTCGAGACGCCGGCGCGCTTCGCAACGAGTGCCAACGTCGCTCGGCGACTGCCGGGTGGGTGGGTCGAGGCCATGTGTGTATCGTTACACAGATGGTTGCTGTTCCGGAATCTCACAGCAGGTTGGTCCTCCCCACCCTCTCGGCGTTCGCAGCCTTCGGAGCCTTCTGGGGGGCGTGGGGGGCATCCATCCCCCGGATCCGTGCGCAAGCCGGACTCAGTGACTCCCAACTAGGAATGGTGTTGTTGACCGTCGGCGCGGGTGCGGTTCCTGCGATGGTGCTGACCGGGCGGGCCATCGACCGCTGGGGACTGTGGCTGGCCGCGCCAGCGATCGTGTGTCTGGGCGCCTCCGGACTCCTCGTCGCCGCGGCCGGGCGTGATCTCCTCTCGCTCGCCGCGGCAACGACGTTCGTAGGCGCGGCCTCCGGAGCCTCGGACGTGGCGATGAACACCATGGCCGGCCGCGCAGAACGCGCACGGGGTCGACCCCTCATCACGAGAGCGCACGCGGTCTTCTCGACGTTCGTCGTCATCTCGAGCCTGACGACCGGGGTCCTCGAGAGAGCCACTGCACCCCTGATCAGCGTCTTCTCGCTCGTGACCGTTGGTTCGATGTTCGCCGCAAGCCAGGTTCGCGTGAGTCTGCGCCGGCCCAGAGCGGACCCACGCCTCGCAGGTGTCCCCGACTCAGGTGCTGACCCGACGTCGCCGGCAATCACCTGGACCGAACCAAGCCGTCGCCCCCAGGCACTGCATCTGGCATCGCTGCTCGGCCTCGGCGCGCTCGGCGGACTCGCGTTCGCGAGCGAGAATGCCCATCAAAGCTGGAGCGCCGTGTACCTCACCGACGTACTCCATACCGGCGCCGACAGCAGCGCGCTCGGGCCGGCCGTGTTCGCTGCAACCGTGGCGATCGCCAGGTTCGCGGCCGGAGGGATCGGCGCGACGCATGCACGGCTCGTCCTTGTGAGCGGGTCCGTGGTGGCGTGCGCCGGAGCGCTCATCATGGCGACCGCAGCAAACCTGACAGTTGCGCTGCTCGGCCTGGTGGTCGCCGCCGCAGGAACCGCGGTCCTGTTTCCGACGATCTTGGGGATCGCTGCAACCCAGGTTCCAGAGAGTCACCGCGCGCGAGTGACGTCGATCGTGACCACCGTCGCCTACCTGGGGTTCCTCCTGGGGCCGGTCTACGTCGGCTACTGGGCAGGAACTGTCGGGCTCCGCGGAGCGATGGCGGCGGTCGCCGCACTCGGGGCGACGCTGTTCCTACTCACACCGATGATGGCCACCGGACCGCGGATCCGACCACCGCTCAGCCAAGAACGCGGCCCGAACCTTCAAGGCCGCTCCGACCCACACCGGTCGTCGACTGAGACGATACGGACTTCTGCCGGGTGCGCTTGCCGTTGAGAACGGTGGTCCTGACGCGAGCGGGGCGAGGCGTTGCTGACGGCTTCTTGTGAAGTTTCGCAGGGTCGCCAGTAGGCGCACTTGGGTGGAGCGCCTGGCAGGCCACGACTTCGGCGGCGCCGGTCCCGCGCGTTTGGTGCTTGGATCACGGGAACCTCGAGGTCGAGCGCGTCCCAGGGGTCGACTGAATGCTGGTCGACGGTGATGTCGGCTGGATGAGCGCTCCGCCCACCGACACGATGAGCATGCTGAAGTCCAGCGCCGGCGCACTGTGCGTCACGGAGCCCACGGCGACAGCGTCGACGCCGGTCGTCGACACTGCTGAGATGTTCGCCAGGTCGATGTTTCCCGAGGCTTCCAACCGGGTCGACGATCCACGCTTATCGCGCAGTGCGACGGCACGACGCATGTCGGTGACAGACATGTTGTCGAGCAGCAGCCAGTCGACGTCGCAGTCCAGGCCCTCCTCCACCTCGCGCAACGTGGTGACCTCGGTCTCGATCAACAGTCGCCCAGCGTCTCCGGAGGCCAGGTTTTCGCGAACCGCACCGACGGCGGCGCTCAGGCCGCCAGCAGCACGGAGGTGGTTCTCCTTGAGCAAGATCATGTCGTTGAGGCCCATCCGGTGATTCGAACCTCCACCACACCGCACCGCGTACTTGTCGAGCTGTCGCAAGCCGGGCGCCGTCTTGCGGGTGTCGCGCAGCAGGATCCCGGTCCCGTCGAGCGCATCGAGGAGAACGCGCGTCCGCGTGGCGATGCCCGCCGCGCGCTGAAGCAGGTTGAGCGCCGTTCGCTCGCCGGTGATCAGGGACCGGGCCCGGCCACGGATCACGGCCACGATGTCGTCGGGACGGACGGCCTCCCCATCTCTCGCGGTGGCTCGCACGCGAACTCCGGGATCGACCTGGTGGAAGACCTCTTCGACGAAGCCGATACCCGCCAGGATCCCCTCTTGCTTGCACATGATCCGGGCTTCAGCGATCGACGCAGCCGGGACCGTCCACAACGTCGTGAGGTCGGTGGCGGCATGATCCTCGTCCAACGCTGCGCTGACAACACGACCGAGCGCCGGACCGAGCTCCTCCGACGTGTCGACAGTTGCGTCAGTCGGTGGAACGGAGGTGCGCGCCATGCTCGCAGTGACGTGGGCGTCACCGCGTGCATCCCGCACCTGGGACCGCTGGGGCGGGAGATTCCGGACCTTCCCGCGGGTTGGCAACTCCTCGCGCCATGACACTGAGTTCTTCCCGAGTGCACGGGTCAAGGCCTTGAGCATCAAGCATCTCCTGGGTGTCGAGAATCGATCGTTGTGGTCATCGCACGCTGGATGGTCCGCCCCAACGCGCGCCGGGTGGCGAGGTCGGCGGGCAGGAACGTCCGAGGCGCAGCGAAGATCCCCCTGGGCCTCCCCCTGCGCCTGGGTCAGTCGATGCCTTCGACGATGCGGAAGTCGCGCTCGACGCCGTCGGAGAGGGCGACCAGCGCCTCCTGGTAGGCCGCACTCTCGCGCGCCGCAACGGCCTGCTCGAAGCTGTCGAACTCGACCACGACGGTGCGCTCGGCCACTCCGGCGTCATGCGCCACGACCCGACCGCCACGGACGAAGGTCCGGCCGCCCCCGGCCGCGACGGCCGCAGCGGCCAGCTTGTTGTAGGCAGCCAGCTTCTCAGGATCCGAAATGGTGCGGTACACGCTGACCCAGTAGCCCTTGGGCATGGAACCTCCAGTGTTGGGGATGAGTGCATCTGACGTACGAGTTGGTCCCGGACGAGCGTCGTCGGGGAGGGCGGGAGGGGGCTTGCTCCTCGGGCCGGGTTCATCGGGCGATCGCCAAAGGTGAATCGGTGCGTGCCTCGTCCTGCCAGGTCTCCAGCTGGAGTGTCGCAGTCACGGTCACCATGTCCTCCCATGTTTTCGCCTATCAGGCGATAACTCGCTCCAACACTAGCATGTGCCGGGTGGATCCCTTTCCGGCCTACCCCCACGAGGTCCTGGCCGTCGTGCTGTCGGTGCGCGCCGGCGACCTGAACGTGCTGTTGTGGCGGCGCGCGCAGGCGCCGTACGCCCGGCGTTGGGCCCTCCCCGGCGGCGGAGTCCGGCCCGACCGGCGGCTGCGTGAGGCCATCTCCGCCCATCTGGCAGCGAAGGTCGACGTCCGCGACATCTCCTGGCTCGAGCAGGTCGCCACCCACAGCGTGGTCGACCGCGACCCGCGAGCCCGGGTGCTGGCCACCGGCTACCTTGCCCTGGTGCCCACTGCTGTCGAGCCCGAGCTCCCCGCCGACACCGCCTGGCACTCCGTTGCGAACCTGCCACGGCTGGCCTTCGATCACCCCGACTTCATCCACTCAGCCGTCGACCGGCTACGCGCCAAGCTCAGCTACACCAACATCGGCTTCGCCCTGGCACCGCCCGAATTCACCATCAACCAGCTCCGCAAGATCGTCAGCGCGGCCCTCGGGTACGACGTCGGGGCAACCAACATGCAACGCGTCATGACCCGACGCCAGATGATCGAACCGACCGGAAACCAGAGCACCCCGGGCCCCGGCGGCGGCCGCCCGGCCGCCCTCTACCGCTTCCGCCAGTCCACCCTCGACATCACCGACCCCTTCGCCGTCTTCCGCCCCCCAACGCCGTGAAGGCCGCACCAACCAAACAGTCACGATCACGAGGTCCTTCGGTGTCTTCCGCCTGCATCGGCGCCGCGACTTCTGGCCTGTCTCCGCACGAGTGCGCCAACCAACACGACGAGCACGGCGTCCGCACTGGCCGCCCACGCCATGCCGAAGCCGGGACCCGTGCCGATCGTCGCGAAGTAGAGAGTCCCGATCCCGGCGACTCCAACGGCGCTCGCGAACTGCTGCCCAGTCGCCAAGGCCCCCGCTCCTGCACCGGCGAGCTGGGGTGGCACATCACCGAGCCCCGCGCCGACCAGCGAGGGCAGAACGACGCCGTTGCCCAGACTGATGACCACCACGAGGACGGTGAGGCACGCAACCGACGCATGAGCACCGGCGAACGCCGTCGCACCGGCGAGCGCGATCAGTCCCCCCGCAGCAACAGTTGCGCCGGCGACGATCGCCATCTGCCCGTGGCGGCGCACCAGCCGCGGCGCGAGCAGCGCGCTGACCGAGAAGCCGGCTCCGGCAGGCGCAAATACGAGACCGGCCTGGAAGGCGGTCAGGCCCAGCTGGCCCTGCAGCTGCAGAGCCAGGGTGAACATGTAGCTCCCGAAGCACGCCATGAACGCCGCATTCGCGATGAAGCCGGACCGGAACGTGGAGATCCGGAACAGCGTCAGGTCCAGCAGAGGATGTCCCCCGCGCACGCGCAACACCCGCTGCCAGCGCACGGTCGCCCCGATCACCGGCACGGCGGCGAGCATGAGGACCCAGGTCCACCACTGCCAGCCCCAGGCACGTCCCATCGTCAGTGGGACGAGTGCGAGAGCGAGGCCGGTCGCGAACCCGAGCGCTCCTTGCGGGTCGAGGGCCGAGCGGCCTTCGACGCGAGCGCCGACCCGGCTGGGCAACCGACCCGCGAGGACGGTCCCGACGATGCCGATGGGCACGTTGACCAAGAAGATCAGCCGCCACCCCAGGCCGGCGACATCGACGGTGACGAGAAGGCCTCCGAGCACCTGGCCGGCGATGGAGCCTGCACCGGCCGCAACGCTGTACCAGGCCATCGCTCGGGCCCGCCAGAAGGCGTCCGTGCCGGCGGTGATGACCGCCAGCACCTGCGGCAACATCAGTGCGGCGGCCAGACCCTGTGCGACCCGCGCGGTGATCAGGAAGCCAGCGTCGGTGGCCGCTGAGCACAGGACCGATGCCGCCGTGAAGGCCACCATCCCCAGCCGCAGGACCCGCCGATGGCCGTACAGGTCGCCGAGCCGACCCCCCAGCACCAGTGCCGCCGCGTAACCGAACGCATAGCCACCCACGATCAGCGCGAGGCTGGCCTGCCCTGCGGGCAGGTTCCGCTTGATCGACGGGGCGGCCACGTTCACGACGAAGAAGTCGAACTGCGCCATGAACGTCGCAGACAGCAGGACCACAAGCCCTGAGGTCGTGACGGGGCGCCTCGTCGCGGCGGCGCGGTCGGGCGCCGCTGCAGCTGTCGTGGTCATTCGAACCTCTCACCGGTGTGCAACCTCGAGTGGCGCTGGTTCGCGATCGACATCCGCTGCCAGGTGGTCAGTGGCCCGGCGCGCGCATCAACCGGGTGCTGTTGTCGTTGAGCGCGATCCCGCCGCCGTCATCGACCACGGCGGTGCCGCCGAGGTTGACCACGCGCTTGCCGATCGCGCAGTTGGGCTCGAGGGCGAAGACCATCCCGGGTCGCAGGACGGTGTCCGACCCGAGCGCCGGGATGTCGAGGACGCTTCCGTAGCTGCTGCGTTCGGGGAGTTGGACCATGCGGTCGCCGACGCCGATCAGACCGAACGGGCTGATGCTGTGGACGACAGGGTGCACCTGCCAGCCGCCGGCCCGGCCCAGGGGAGCCTTCATGGCGTCCACGACCTCACCGAAAGTGTTCCCGGCGGCGAGGTGCTCGACCCCGGCCAGGTAGGACTCCTCGGCGGCTGCGGCCGCGGTCTCGAAGTCGCGGTGCACGCGGCCGACAGCGATGGCGGGCTGGTGCTGGGTCTCCAGCATCCCGAAGGAGGAGAACACTTCGGCCAGTACGACGTCGCCCTCATCGATCGTGCGCGGCGGTTCGGGACGATAGGTCCACGCCGGGGGACCCCAGCCGACGAACTCCGGGCCAGAGCCCATCAAGATGCCGGTGCTGAAGCCGACGCTGGCGGCTCCGGCCTGCATCGCGGCGGCGTAGATCTCGTTCTCCTTCACACCGGGGCGGGTGGCCTCCAGCATGGCCTGGCACATCCTCTCCCCCACCGCTGCCGACCAGCGCACGACCTCCAGCTCCTCCTCGCTGCGGGCAGCGGTGATGGCGAAGAACGCGTCACCGACCGGGGTGAAGGACGCCTGCGGGAGCTCTTCCAGCACGGTCTGCCAGGTGGTGTACGGCATCGCACCGCCGAAGTAGAACGGCGGGTAGGCCTCCAGCCCGATCACCCCGAACCGGGACCGGTCCAGTCCCCGGTCCTCGATCACCTGGACGAGGTTGGAGCCCAGCTTGCCCACATACATGTTCTCCGGGCGCACCCAGCCCTGGGTGCGCGTGTAGCCGGCCTGGATGTGGTCCTCCACGACGGTGGGCAGCGCCACCAGAGAGATCGGCTCCCCTCCCCGGGGCAGGACGACGATGGCGCCCGGACGCTCGTTCGTGAAGTAGGTGTCCGGCGCGAAGGACCCGGGGAAGGCCAACTCACGGTCGCCGTACACGATCAGGGCGTCCAGGCCGAACTCGTCCATCAACCCGTTGGCCAGTGCCCAGCGCCGATCCCGCTCGTCGAGCGAGTAGCCGGGTACGGTGCTGCCGGCCGAGTCGGAACGATCGACGGCGTGCGGAGTCGCGGTCATGGGGTTTCTCCTCTCAGGTGCCGGGGTCAGGCGCGGGTGCCGGTGATGTGGGCTACGCCCAGCGGCAGTTTCGCGGTGCCGGCGAAGGTGTCGCCCTCGACCGTGCCGGTCACGTGCGCCTTCATCCGCCCCATGGGGGTTCGGATCTTGGCGGTGAACTCGACCGCGTCGCCGGTGAGGATCCCGTCGGAGAACTCCGAGCTGCCCTTGTCGGTGCTCAGCACTCCGCTCACCTCGGTTCCTTCGGTCACCAGCTCGAGTGACCCGTGCTGCGGACCGATGGGCGTGTTCACCTGCACTTCATACCGACCGTCAACCGTCATGTGTGGCTTCCCTTCTGGATCAGCCGCCGGTCGTCCGGCGGGTAGATGCTGACCCACCTACCCTGCGATCGCCCCGGCCGCGGCACATCCGCCAGCTGGCGGACGTTGGCCCGGCGATCGATGCTCCGCGGGGACTCTGACGGCCTGGAGACCTTGCAGGCGAGGCAACCGGCGACCACGACCCGAACCGCGAGGCAAGAGCGTGGTGCTCCCTGCGATGAGCGACCGGCACGCGAAGGGCGCCACCCGATAGACTTGGCGGCGGTCGCGTTTGCGCCCCCACCAGCTCCGGCCAGTGGACGCGATCCCACGGCACGAGCGCCTGTCGGAAGGACAATCGCTCGTGGTGACCCTCTTCGCTGTTGCCGCCGCCAGTTGGGCCGTACTCATGGCCGTAGCACCGCTGCTGCAGGTCCGCCGGATGCTGCGACGGCGCTCATCGGCCGACGTATCCATCGGGTACCTGTTGATCCTGCTCCCCGGGTTCGCGCTCTGGGTCGCCTACGGCATCGCCTCGTCGGACATCGCCCTCGTGATCCCCAACATCGTTGCCTTCGCGGTGGCTGCGGCAACGGTCGCCTGCGCGCTGCACCTTCGGGGCAGAGGCGGTGCCTGACGACCACAAGAGCATCCGACACGGTCCCGTCGACGGCGCCACGTGGCCAATCCCTCGGACCTCCCGCGTGACGATCCGCCGCCGGCGATGCGGCGTCGTCGACCATGGCTCGCGCCGTAGCCGCTCGTTCTGCGAGGACACGTGCCACACCCACCGGGAACCAGTTCGTCACCGGAGGCGCCGCCTGCCTATGCGCCGGCCAACTTGTCGAATTCACGCCGGGTGGAATCCTGGGACTCGAACCCGATCCCGGGCATGCTCGGCAGCGCAATGGTGCCGTCATCGAGCGTCGCACCGCCGGGTGGGCCGTTGAACGGGGCAAAGGCCCTCGAGTAATCTCAGCTCCAGCCAGCCCCAGGGCTGACACGAGGTGAAGTGAGAACAGGTGCCCGCCATGTGGCCAGAATGCTTCGAGCGGCCATCCTGCTTCGGTCATGGCACGGACGATCCGAAGGTAACCGGGCAGTCCGTAGCTGTGCACGGGATCGAACACCAACTTGTCCCGGTCGGGGCGCAGCCCCCCATACTCGGCCAGGAGCCGGGCTTCGCCCGCTGAGAACAGCGCCTCGCCCGCGGCGAGAGGTCCGTCGTAGACAGCAGCGACAGCGCACTGAGTTGCGAAGTCATGCGGGTCGCAGACGTCTTCGAACCAGGCCAGAACCCAGCGGACGGAGCGCTTCAGCCGCAGACACCGCATCCTCGCCTCGGTACGCATTCATGGCGTCGACGGCGAGCCGGACGTCATCGGGCAGGGCGTCACGAGCAGCCTCGACACGTTTCAGGTCTTCGAGAAGCGTGGCGGAACCGACCTTCATCTTCACCAGGGTGAACCCCGCATGCGCGAAAGCCGTCAGCTCGTCGACCAGTCGCGCCAGATCGTCCTCGCGAAACCGGTAGCCTCCGCTGGCATAAGCCGGGACTGCACGTGCGGAGGTCTGCTTGCCGACGCGCTGAGCCAGGAACTGATGAAGCGGCAGGTCCGCAATCTTGGCGGCCGCGTCCCAGATGGCCATGTCGAGTGTGCCGACCGCGACGCTTCTTTCGCCGTGGCCGCCTGATTTCTCGTGCGTCATCATGACGTCCCATGCGCGCGTGGGGTCGATGTTGCTGGCATCCTCACTCTGGAGATCGCCCTCGTCGGCCTCGAGTAGCCGCGGCCGGAAGCGCTCGCTGATCAGGCCGCCTTGGCCATAACGGCCTGCAGAAGAGTAGCCGTAGCCGACGACGGGTTCGCCGTTCCGCCGGACGTCCGTTTGCACAGCCACGAGGCTGGTGGTCAAGGTCCCGGGCCCGGTGGTGCGATGCGTGTAGCGCGAGATCTCGATGGTCCGCTCCCGCACGTCCACAATGCGCATCATGTCCACCCGCCGTCGCGGGCACCGTGCCCTGGGCGCCGTCCGGCACTGCCACCGACTACGGCGGCCTGCCGGTTCACTCGTGGATGCGCGCTCTTGTCAGGGGTGAACAGCGGAGGGTCCGTGGTTTCGCCCACTCCGGGCCCGGGCCCGGGTGCGCTCACGAGAGCCGTCCGGCGATGTCGTCCAACGCTTCGCGCAGCTCTCGGCCGATGTGCTCGACGATCCGTGCCGCCGCGGTGGATTCACGCACGAGCTCAACGCTCTGGCCCGCGTAGTGCGCGAGGTCGCCGACGTATCCGGTCGCGTCGCGTGTCGGGATGTCATCGCCGTACCGCAGGAGCTTCGTGGATCCACGCTGGGCGACCGTCTCACCTTCACCCGGTCGGTGTCCCACCGGGGGCGAGCCACTCTCCAGCCACCGCTGGTAGGTGGCGTTTGCGAGTGCTCGGTGCGGGGCGTCGGGCCAGCCGCCGTCGAAGAGCTGCATGTACACAGCGTCCTCAGCGGTGGCATCGATCAGGGCAGTCCTGTAGAGGTCATGGGTATTGGCTTCGCGACTCACGAGGAACCTCGTTCCGATCATCGCACCCCGTGCGCCCAGGCACATTGCCGATGCAACTCCGCGGCCGTCACCGATGCCCCCGGCGGCGATCACCGGAATGTCGGGAACCGCATCCACCAAGGACGGCACCAACACCATCGTCGAGGTCCGGCCACGCACGTGGCCACCGGCTTCGTGGCCCTGAGCGACGATCACGTCCACGCCCGCGTCGGCAGCACGCCGGCCCTCGTCAACGGAACCGACGGTGTGCATGACAATGCCATCCGCGCCGTGGATGCGGTCGACGTATGGGGAGGGATCGCCCCAGAAGAAGGAGAAGATGCGCGCGCCGGCTTCGACGCATGCGTCCACGTGTCGCGTTGCGTCCCACTCGAGCACGAGGTTGACCGCCACGGGCTCGTCGCTCGCAGAGCGGACCTTGCGAACACAGTCGGCAGCAGCAGCCGGCGAGTGCCAGGTGAGCGCCAGGGAGCCGAGGGCTCCTGCTTCGGACACGGCGGTGGCAAGAGCAGCGGTCGTCGCGCTGCCGATCGGTGCTTGGATCACGGGAACCTCGAGGCCGAGCGCGTCCCAGGCGTCAACTGAATGCTGACTACCCAATTCACGCCCCTCCGTTGCTCCCGCGATTCGCGATCGCGTCCCTCGTGTCGACGGTGAGGACGGGCGCGACGAGTAGCGAGGGCAGAACGGCCATGTCTTCGAATACCCGTGTGTCGGGACCTTCGAGCCATTCGCGCGGCGTGAGTCCGCCGCAGTACCCCAGAGCCTTCATCCCGGCAGCTCGTGCGGCCTCGACGCCGTAGCGGCTGTCTTCGACCACGACGCACCTGCTCGGGTCGGCGCCCATGGTCGCGGCAGCGTGAAGGAACAGACCCGGCGCGGGCTTGCCGCGCTCGACCTCCGTCGCACTGAAGATGCGGCCCTCGAAATAGTCGTACAAGCCCGCCAAGCCAAGCGTGTGACGCATCCTTTCGTGGCTGCCGCTGGAGGCGACACAGGTCGGCAGGGCGATGCGCCCCAATGCGTCATGGATCCCGGCGACCGCTTTGAGGTCGGTCTCGACGACGACTCGGTGGCGGGCATGGAAGCGCTCTTCCCACAGAACCGCCGCCTCGGGGTTGAGGCGTTCGGAGATCACAGCCCGGATAGACGCATTGGACCTTCCGATGAAGTGCAACAGCACTTCGTCCGGTGTGATCGCCCACCCCAACTCGGGCCCGATGTCGACGTTGATGCGCAACGCGATCTTCTCGCTGTCGACCAGGACGCCGTCACAGTCGAAGATCACCAGGTCGGGTGTCCACTGGGACCTGTCAGGCTGCGTCACAGCCAGATCATCACTAGTCATCTCACATCCTCCGTCGGTCCCTGGTTGCGCGGTCGTCGCGTGCCTCGTGTCGTCGGTGAAGTCGGCTGGATGGGCGTTCCGCCCACCGACACGATGAGCATGCTGAAGTCCAGCGCCGGCGCACTGTGCGTCACGGAGCCCACGGCGACGGCGTCGACGCCGGTCGTGGACACTGCCGAGATGTTCGCCAGGTCGATGTTTCCCGAGGCTTCCAACCGGGTCGACGATCCACGCTCATCGCGCAGCGCGACGGCACGACGCATGTCGGTGACAGACATGTTGTCGAGCAGCAGCCAGTCGACTTCGCAGTCCAGGCCCTCCGCCGCCTCACGCAACGTGGTGACCTCGGTCTCGATCAACAGTCGCCCAGCGGCCCCGGAGGCCAGGTTCTCCCGAACAGCACGGACGGCAGCGCTCAGCCCGCCAGCAGCACGAAGGTGGTTCTCCTTGAGCAAGATCATGTCGTTGAGGCCGATCCGGTGATTCGAACCTCCACCACACCGCACGGCGTACTTGTCGAGCTGTCGCAAGCCGGGCGCCGTCTTGCGGGTGTCACGCAGCAGGATCCCCGTCCCGCCGAGCGCATCGAGGAGAACGTGCGTCCGCGTGGCGATGCCGGCCGCACGCTGGAGCAGGTTGAGCGCCGTTCGCTCGCCCGTGATCAAGGAACGGGCCCGGCCGTGGATCACGGCCACGATGTCGTCGGGGCGGACGGCCTCCCCATCTCTCGCGGTGGCCCGCACGCGAACTCCGGGATCGACCTGGTGGAAGACCTCCTCGACGAAGCCGATACCCGCCAGGATCCCCTCTTGCTTGCACATGATCCTGGCTTCAGCGATCGACGCAGCAGGGACCGTCCACAACGTGGTGAGGTCCGTGGCGGCATGATCCTCGTCCAACGCGGCGCTCACAACACGACCGAGCGCCGGACCGAGCTCCCCCGACGTGTCGACAGATGGTCCAGCCGGTGGAACGGGGGTGCGCGCGACGCTCGCAGCGTCGTGGGCGTCACCGTGTGCCCCCGGTACCTCAGACCACTGGGGCGGGAGGTTCCGGACCTCCCCGCTGGTGGGCAACTCCTCGCGCCGCGACACTGCGTTCTGCCCTGGGGCACGGGTCAAAGCCTTGAGCATCGAGAATCTCCTGGATGTCGAGAATCGAACGTTGTCGTCGTCGCACGCTGGATGGCCAGCCCAACGCCTGCCGGGTGGCGAGGTCGGCGGGCAGGAACGTCCGCGCAGCGAAGGTCCCCTGGGCCTCGGTCAGTCGATGCCCTCGACGATGCGGAAGTCGCGCTCGACGCCGTCGGAGAGGGCGACCAGCGCCTCCTGGTAGGCCGCGCTCTCGCGCGCCGCGACGGCCTGCTCGAAGCTGTCGAACTCGACCAGGACTGTGCGCTCGGCCATTCCGGCGTCATGCGCCACGACCCGACCGCCACGGACGACGGTCCGGCCGCCCCCGGCCGCGACGGCCACAGCGGCCAGCTTGTTGTAAGCAGCCAGCTTCTCAGGATCCGAAATGGTGCGGTAGACGCTGACCCAGTAGCCCTTGGGCATGGAACCTCCAGTGTTGGGGATGAGTTCATCTGACGTACGAGTAGGTCACGGACGGGCGTCGTCGGGTGCCGACCACGCTGCCCAGCGGGCACCGGACGTTGCGGAGGACGTGATTGCAGCGCAAGCCCTCGCCCGTCCGGCCTTGCTCGTCCGGGCGCGCTCATCGGGCGACCGCCACGGGTGACTCGGTGCGGAGGTGACAGCCGACGCTCTCTCTCCGCTTTGCCGCGGCTTCGACGATGGCCACGCCGACGCGACACGTTGCGTCACGGTCGCGGGCCAGGAGGCGCACCTCGCCCCGCCAGGTCTCGAGCTGACGTGGCTCAGTCACGGTCACCTACCTTCTCCACAGGAGCTTGACGGCCACCGATCCCGCGACACAGGGAAGAATGTCGACTGCCCCGAGCAGTGGCGCGAGGCCGACGTCTCCGGAGGTGTCCTTGATGAGCGACACGGCCGACGCCAGCGAGGTCCCGAGCACGAACATCGCCGTGGCGGCCCATCGAGCCCATGGCCGCCCCGCTTTGACCGCCCAGATCGTCCAGACCCAGCTGACGATGGCCAGTGCTCCCACCACGGACAGGACGGCCAGCCAGGCGTGACGGCCGAGTCGATCCTGTCCTGCGTGTAGGTCGGGTATCCGTCCCGTACGTGGTGGGCCAGGACATGGCCGGTGTCCTGGTCGACGAACGGCACGATCAACGCCACGACGGTGAGGAACAGGCCGACGTACATCGCCCGGACGGCCGGCTGGTGCCGAGTGGTGCTGGTCATCGAATGGCCTCCTTTCGATCCACGGAGGTCGGTCAGCGGACCGAGGTCAGCGGCTCTGCGGACCTCTCCTGGAGTGGCGTGAGCCGGGCGAGTCGACTCGGCCACCACATCCGGCCTCCGGCGTCGATCGTGAGCGCAGTGACCAGCACGGACCGGACGATGAACGTGTCGAGCAGGACGCCCAGGGCAACGGTGAAGCCCAGCTCGGCGAGGAGCACGAGTGGCATGGTCCCCAGGACGGCGAACGTGGCCGCGAGCACCAAGCCGGCCGAGGTGATCACACCACCGGTGGCGGACAGGGCGGTGATCGCGCCTTGGCGGGTGCCGCAGCGGGTGGCTTCCTCACGGATGCGGGTCATGAGGAAGATGTTGTAGTCGATGCCGAGTGCCACCAGGAACACGAACGCGTAGAGAGGCAGTGTGGTGTCGGCGCCGGCGAAGCCGAACAGGTGGCGGAAGGCCAGCGAGGACAGTCCGAGCGCGGCGCCGAAGGACACGATGACCGTGCCGGTGAGCAGCAGCGGCGCGACCACCGCCCGCAGGAGCAGGCCGAGGATGACCAGCACGACGAGGAGCACCAGCGGGATGACCAGATTCCGGTCCCTGGTGGCGTAGCGTTGCACATCCTCGTTGAGAGCGGTTTCGCCGCCGACCTTGGCGTCTGCTCCGCGGACCGAGGCGAGGGCGGCACGGACACGGTCGACGGTGGCGGAGGCCGCGGAACTGTCGGGCCTGGCGGACATGCTCGCCTGCAGGTACGCCAGTCCACCCTTGACCACCGGTGCCGTGACGTCGGCGATGCCATCGATCCCGGTCAGGGCAGCCCGGATCTCGGGTGCTGCTGCAGCCGTGCCGACGACCGCGATCGGCTCGCCCTCCCCAGCGGGAAAGTGTCGAGCCACGATGTGCTCGGCGGTCACCGACGCCGGGGTGCCTCGGAAGGATTGAGCCGTGTCGAGCGGACCGATCTTGAAGCCCATGACACCCAGAGAGGCGCAGACGAGCAGAAGAGCGGTGACGATCCAGACTGCGCGCGGACGGCGGGCAATGAGACGGCGCGGTCCTTGCCCATCGGCCGTGACCGTGTCGGTTCGGCGGAGCCGTAGCTGGGCCGAGCGGGCCAGAACACCCACCGGCCGCAGATCACCAGGAGGGCGGGCAGCAGGTGAGCATGGCGAGCAGGCCACCCGCAAGTCCCAGTGCAGCCACCGGTCCCAGCCCGGAGATGTTTCCCGAGTCGGCGACCAGGAGGCACAGCATGCTCGCGATGACGGTCCCTGCGCTGGCGACGATCGCCGGACCGGCCTTCCAGAGCGCTGCTGCCATTGCCTGGTGGCGGTCGCGGTGGCGGTGCAGCTCTTCGCGGTAGCGGGCGGTCAACAACAAGGCGTAGTCCGTGCTTGCGCCCAGCACCAGGATGACCAGGAGTTCACCGCTGTCCCCGCTCACCGTCAGGCCGTGCCGGGCGAGGAGGTAGATGATCCCCTCAGCCGCCATGAGCGCCGCTCCGGCGGAGATCAGGGGCAACAGCCAAAGCACCGGACTTCGATAGGTGAGCAGCAGCAGCGCAACCACCACGAGCACGGTGGCCAGCAAGAGCGTGCCGTCGATGCTCTTGACGGTGTCGAACTCGTCCGCGATGACGGCGGCCGGCCCGGCGACGTGGGCAGACAGCCCAGGGTCCGCCGCGACGCGCGGTTGCCCTCAGATGGTCGACGAAGGTGGGCGTGGCGCTGGTGTAACCGATGCGGGCCCCGACGATCGTCTCGATGGCGCCGTGGTCACGCGAGACCACCGGGCCGGTGACCCGGCCCCCGACCGCCGGCAACGCGGCGAAGGTGCGGGCATCAGCCGCGGCCTTGGCCCGGTCAGCGGCGGTGATGCCAGAAGACCGCTGGTAGATCACCACGGCTGGCTTCACGTTCTGGGGGACGAACCTCGACTGGAGCTGCAGCTCTTGCGTGGACTGTGCTCCGGTCGGGAGGTAGGCGGACGGATCATTCACCTCCACACCCGACAGCTTTCCGGCCAGCGGGCCTGTCACGGCAAGCAGCAGCACCCAGCCTGCCAGGAACAGCCACTTGCCGCGCCTACCGCAGGGCCAGGCCGCGAACTGCCGGAGTCTGTGCAACATCAGGCTTCCCTTCCTGCCGGAGCGGCCATGCCGGTCCGGTCGTTGGGTCACCGGGCTGTGTACGTCGCGCAGTCGCTCGCAGCGAGAGGTTCAGCCGGTGCTGGGACTCGGCGGGCCACCCCATGGCTCGTCGCCGTCCCTGATCGTCGCCATCGTGCGATCGGGGCGGATCCCCCCACATCCGCCAGCTAGCCGATTTTGCAGCCGACGTCACGGACGGTCAGGCGTCCACGCCGCGGTCAGCGCTGTGTCACGCCTGGGCGGTCTGCTCGGGATGACGTCGCCGGATCACCTCGGCGGCGAGCTCGGAACGCGACGAGATGCCCAGCTTGGCGAAGGTGTGCGCGAGGTGGGTCTGCACGGTGCGGCGGGACACATAGAGCCGCTCTCCGACCTGAGGATTGGACAGGCCCTCCGCGACGAGCTCGGCGACGGTGAGCTCCGTCGGGGTGAGGCTTGCCCATCCGCTGGAAGGACGGCCGCGGGCACCGTGCCGGCGGCGGCGGACACCCAGCCCCCGCAAGGTCGCATCCGTGCGGGCGAGATCCCGGGTGGCCCCCAGACGCTCGAAGACGACTGCTGCTTGTTCGAGCAAGCTGCGGGCACGACCGGTCTGCCCCTCCCGCGCGAGTGCGACGGCGGCCTCTTCGGAGGTCAGGGCGAGCTCCAGGGTGCGCGGGGTGGTCCGGTAGCCGTCCGCGGCCTCGATCAGGGACTCAACGTCGTCGTCGGCCAGGCCGCGGCAGCGCACGGCGGCAGCCGTCAGCCAACCGACGTCGTTCCTGGCAGCGACTTCCCCGACCGCGACCGCAACCTCCGCCGCCCGGCCCCGGTCACCGGCGGCGATGGCGAGCCGGATCAGATCCGGCCCGATCACCGGCTGCTCCAGCGCCAGCCCACAGCGGGTGCAGTGATCCCAGACATCTCCGAGCACCGCGAGCGCATCATCGGTGTGGCCCTCGGCTTCGAGCAGCAGAGCCCGGGCCCACGTCGCCCAGTGTGTGCGGTATCGCGGTCCCGTGGCCTCCAGCTGGGTGAGCGCACGCCGGATCGACTCGGCGGCTCGTCGCAGGTCGTTGCGGTGGATCTCGATCAGCGCCTGCACGCTCTGTCCGAGGATGCGCGTGTACGCATGGCCGGTCTCGTCGGCCATCTCCGCGCTGGTCTCGAGCTCGGCCAGCGCGTCGTCCCACTCCCCCGCGAGGTAATGGCCGAGCGCGAGGATGTCGTGGTACTCGCCGGCGTGCCAGCGAACGCCGAGCTCTTCGCACGTCCGTCGGCCGGCCTCGAGGGTCCGCATTGCCTCGTCGACCTCGTCGATCTCGAGCAGGATGTGTCCCCGGGCCACCTGCAGTGGATAACGGTGCCCCAGGCGGGCCGGGCTCTCGTCTGCACGTCCCACCGCCTGATCGATGATGTGCACCGCTCGACGCAGGTGCCCTCCCCACTCCGCGGCGTCGGCCAGGGCGAGCATGGCCATGCTCGCGGCCAGTGGATCCCCCACCGACAGGGCCGCCGTCTTGGCGTGCTCGGCCTCGACGACCGCGCCGCTGAGGTCTCCCAGCGACAACCTCGCCATCGCCGCCCACGCCTGCACCCGCGCGCGCTCCGGGTTCGCCAGACCGGGCTCCTCCAGCGCCCGCTCGAACTCGGCCAGGCCCTCCGCCGCACGCCCCTGGCCGACGAGAGCACGCCCCAGCACGATCCTGGCCGGGATTTCGGCTTCCGGATCGTGACTGCGGTCCAGCAGTGCACGGCATGCGTTCTCGGCCTCGGCAACCTGCGTCCACATCAGGTTGTCCGCCAGCTCTGCCAGCAGCCGGTCCCGACCAGCCTCGCGCGGGCGCATCAGCTCGGCGGCCTGCCCCAGGAGGTCAGCCGCCACTTCGGGCGAGCTCGGGGCCGCCTCCCGCGCAGCCGTCACCAGCCACGCGGTGGCATCGGTGTCGCCGACCGCCGCCCCGCGGGCCAGCTGCCCTGCTACCTGCAGGGCCGGTGCGCCGTGTGCAGCCAGGTGCTGGCCCGCCTCCCGGTGCAGGCCGCGGCGCACGCTCGCCGGCAGGTCCGAGTACACGGCCTCGCGGATCAGGTCGTGACGGAACCTCAGGGACGCGCCGTCGTCCTCCAGGACGTGCGCCCGGATCGCGTCCATCAGCGCCACTGACAGCTCCGTGGCCGGCCGGCCCGTGACCACCGACAGGTCCGTGAGGGAGAAGGCGGATCCGAGCAGGGATGCGGTCTGCAGCGTCTGCAGGGTGCGGCCAGGAAGGAAGCTGAGTCGACGCAGGATCGTCAGGCGGAGGGTCGGCGGGAGCGTCATCGTGGCAGCTTCCGCGCGGCCCTCCGCCACGCGGAGGCTGCCGTCCTCGGCCATCGCCGCGAGCAGCTCGGTGACGAACAGGGGATTGCCGGCCGCCCCTGCCACGTCAGCCAGCAGGCCCGGGCTCGGGGTCACGCCGATCGTGTCGGCCACCAAGCGGGCCACCGCCTCGTCGGCGAGCGGCCTCAGGAAGAGGTGGCTCGCCCCGGACGACCTCAAGGCATGGGCGACCCGTTCGAAGTCAGGAGCGACCGGGGCAGGCCGGAAGCAGGCGACCAGGGCCACCGGCGCATAGGCCAGGCGCCGGGCCATCGTGCCCAGGGTCAGCAAGCTGGACGGGTCGGCCCACTGCAGATCGTCGATCCCGATCAGCAACGGCTGGTCGAGCGCGAGCTCCTCCACCAGGTCGGCCAACGCGTCGACGACCCTGAACTGCAGGCTCGGGTCACTGCTCACGGTGAGCGTGCCCTGGTCACCGCCCCTGGACGTCAGCAGGGCGGCGATCTCCGCGCGGGCAGGGCCAGGCGTCGGCTCGGCGGCACCGAGAGCACGCGTGATCACCCCGAACGGGCGGGTGCGTTCCAGTTCCTCGGCCCGTCCTGAGAACACCCGCATGCCGCGGGCCTCGGCGTCCCTGACGACCTCCGCCAGCAGGCGGCTCTTGCCGATGCCCGGCTCGCCCTCGACCAGGCCGATGGCGAGGCATCCCCGAGCGGCCCGGTCAAGGACCTCACTGAGGGCAGCGGTCTCGCGCTCGCGCCCGATCAGCTCCGGGGTGGGCGGACTTGCAGGCATGGGCCGGATGTTAGTTCGGCCCCGCGGCGCTGCGACAGCGAAGTGCTGCGTCACCTCACGGTGTCCGCGGTGATCCAGGCGGAGCCGCGTCGATCGCTGCGTTGAGGGCGTGGAGCATTCCGAGCCAACCGACGAACTCGACCTGGTGGTACTCACCCTGACCGGCCGGCCCCGGCCGATCGCCCAGCACCTGGATCCGGCCGGCCGGAGGGTCGACCGTGTCGAGAGAGACGAGGATCTTCATCCGGCCAGCATTCGAGTGCGTGTCCGCCGACACATCGGCCACGTGGCGGATGTGCCGGCACCTGTCGCCCGGGCAGGGTCAGCGACGTACTGCACGTGAAGCTGGAGGTTGCCGTGAAAGCGATCATCGTCGGAGGGGGTATCGGCGGTCTGGCCTCGGCGCTCGCGTTGAGGGACCGCGGCTGGGAGGTGGAGCTCCTGGAGCAGGCGTCGGAGTTCTCCGAGGTCGGCGCCGGCCTGTCGTTGTGGCCCAACGGGATGCGGGCGCTGCAGGCGCTCGGTGTCGACGAGGCCGTCCGTGACCGCGCCGTGCTGGCGGGCCAGACCTCCATCCGCGACGCGTCGGGGCGACTGCTGTCCGGCACCGACACGGCCCAGCTGCAAGCCCGCTACGGTCCGATGGCGATCATCCACCGAGCCGAGCTCGTCGCGGTGCTCCGCGCTGCCCTCCCTGACGAGGTCCTGCACCTCGATGTCACCGTGACGAGCGCGGCTGCCGACGGGACCGTGACGCACTCCGCGGGCGAGTCCGTCGGCGACCTGGTCGTGGGAGCGGACGGCATCCGAAGCGTGGTGCGGTCATCGGCCTGGCCCGAGACAGATCCACCTCGGTACGTCGGCTACGCAGCCTGGCGGATGGTCACGCCGCCGGTGCCGACCGATGGTCTCTCGGAGTCGTGGGGCGCGGGTCGGCGCTTCGGCTACGCGCCGCTCGTCGATGGCCGCGTCTACTGCTTCGCCGTCGCGAATTCTCCCGAGGGGGCGCCCAGCGGTGGGCTGGCCGCGCTGCGCGAGAGCTTCGGTGACTGGCACGACCCCATACCCGAGCTGCTCGCCGCCGCCGACCCGGAGGCGGTACTGCACAACGACCTGTACGAGCTGCCGGCGCTCAAGAGCTACACGACCGGCAGGCTCGCCCTGCTCGGTGATGCCGCACACGCCATGACGCCCGACCTGGGACAAGGTGCGTGTCAGGCTCTGGAGGACGCCGTCGTCCTCGCCAAGTCTCTGGGCGGATCCATGGGCGGATCCATGGGCGGGTCTCTGGGCGGGTCTCTGGGCGGGTCTCTGGGCGGGTCTCTGGGCGGGTCTCTGGGCGGCGAGCGTGGTCTCGAGGAGTACGACCGCCTGCGCCGCCGGAGGACCCAGCGGATCGCCCGACGCGCACATCGGATCGGTGCGGCCGCTCAATGGCAGTCGCCGGCGGCGGTGTTCCTGCGCAACAACCTGCTCCGTTCGCTGCCCCGCTCCTCGTTCGCTCGCTCCCTCGCGCCGGTCCTGGACTGGGAGCCCTGACGCCGATCGCGCGTCCCGACATCGACGACAGGTCGAACCACAGAGGAGGTTCACATGCTCTACACGGTCGAGTGCAGCTTCGCGGAGCCCGCCCGGGAGGCCGAGTGGAACGACTTCTACTCCGAATCCAAGCTGCCGAAACTCGTCTCCGTCACCGGGTTCCACACCTCGCAACGGTTCCGTGCGGTGAGCAGCGGATGCCCCACCTACCTTGCTGTCCATTCGGTGGATGGTCCGCACGTGCTGAACAGCGAGGAGTACGTGCGAAAGGGCGGCGGCAGCTTCGCCCGTTGGCAGGCCGACATCACCGACTGGCACCGCAACCTGTACGACGGGCTCGAACGGGCGCCGGAGGTGAGCACGGACGAGTACCTGCTGCTGAGCGCGGTCGGTCCTGGGCCGCTGGCTCGCCTCGGTCTCACCGCTGCGGCCCTGCACGCGACCGACCTGGAGAGATCCCCCGAGCGGCGCTGGCTCGCCCGTTCGGCCGACACCGGACCCGATGTCCTTGCCGCTCTTCCGAAGGGTGTTCACGCATACGTCCCGATGACCCCTCGGCTGACGGGTGTCCAATCCGCGGCATCCCCGGGCATCGTCTAGCCGGCCATGCCGAACGTCACCGTCTACCTCTCCTCGGAGGCGATGCCTGCAGCTGAGGTGCTCGAGAGTCTCGCCGAGCGGTGCACCTTCTTCTGCACGAGCACCCTGCGAGCCGCTCTCGAGAACGTGCACGTCATCTTCGTCGAGGTTCGACACGGCCGGGGCCACCCCGTCTTCGTGGAGGTCCTCCTTCGCGAGGAGACCTTTCGTCCCGCCTCGGTCATGGATCGGTTCGTGCAGCAGCTGGACGGGGCGTTCCGGCAGCAGACAGGACTCGTCGCCCGTATCCGTTGCTTCGCCTTCCCTGCGCCCAATGTCCATGCCCTCAACTGACCCGGAGCGAGTACCGAACATGACCGAAGCCGACTTCCCGACCTGGCAGATCGGCGACTACACGATCACCTCCCTCAGTGATGGCTATCTCGAGGCGGGCATCGATCTTCTCCAGGGCATCGAACCCGAACAGGCGTCCGCGATGCAGCACGACGCAGGATTGAGTGACGAGTCGCCGATGCACATCAACTGCTACCTGGTGCGGGGATCGGGTCGCACCATCCTCATCGACGCAGGCGCCGGCGGCATCAAGCAGTGGGGCGGCGACTTGGCGCGTGCCCTCCCGTCGGCGGACGTACATCCGTCGGACGTCGACACCATCCTCCTCACACATGCGCACCCTGACCACGCAGGAGGATTGACGGACTCGGCCGGCAGCGCCGTCTTCTCGAACGCGGAGCTGGTCCTCGGCCGCCGAGAGGTCGAGTTCTGGAAGGACGACGCCAACCTGGCCCGTGCCAGCCAGCGGGCTCGCGGCAACTTCCTGATCGCCCGCAGAGCCCTCGGCGCCTACGCGGACAGGATTCGCACGACGAGTGGTGGCGAGGTGCTGCCGGGGATCTCCGCGGTCGCACTGCCCGGACACACCCACGGACACACGGGCTACCTCCTCGGCTCCGAGGACGAGAGCGCCATCGCCTGGGGAGACACCGTGCACTTCCCTTCGGTCCAGATCAGGCACCCGAACGTATCGGTCACCCTGGACAGCGATCCCGTGCGCGCCGCCGAGACGCGTTCCGAGCTCCTCGAGCTCGTCTGCTCCGAACACCTCCTGGTGGCGGGCACTCATCTCCACCAGGGGTTCGCCCATGTGGAACGAGCTCCTGAGGGCTACCGAGTCGCGGACGACGCGTGACCGCAGGCGCCGGGCTCCTGCCCCGCACGCTGGTCCGTGCCTCCGGAGGCTCCCGTTACGCCGCCGCCCTGGCCGTGGACGCCGTCGGCAGCGGCCTGTTGCGGCCCTTCCTGCTGCTCTACGGGGTGGCGGTGCTGCGCCTGTCCGCGCCGGTCACCGGCGTCGCCATGACGGTCGGCGTCGTCGCGGGTCTGGCGTTCGTGCCCGTGGTGGGCCGATGGCTGGACCGCGGCGCGCGCAGCTCTGCAGTCGCGGCGTCGATATCGGTGCGGATGCTGGGCGTCACCGTGCTGCTGACCATCCCGGCAGGGCACGCCTGGCTGTTCGCGACGGCGGCGCT
This sequence comes from uncultured Actinomycetota bacterium, assembly GCA_963731485.1. GTDB lineage: Bacteria > Actinomycetota > Actinomycetes > Propionibacteriales > Nocardioidaceae > Marmoricola. The sequence goes on along the minus strand of CAVSVQ010000002.1, from coordinate 368,274 downwards.
CCTGTTCGGGGTCGGCAACCAGGCATTCCCGACCGCCAACGCAGCGGTCGTGGCCACGGTCGCCCACGGACGCGAACGCGACACCGCGCTCGCCGGCTGCCGGGCCCTGCGCAACGCCGGCCAGGGCGTGGGCGCACTCCTCGCCATGACCTGCCTGGCGGGCGGCCCCACGGCGATGCGCGCGCTGGCAGCCGTCACCGGACTCGCCTATCTCGGCGCGGCGACCCTGGCGTGGTCGGTGCACCTCCGGGCGCAGCCGGTCGCCACTCCGGCCAACGTCAGGACCGACACGACCGTGCCGCGGATGCGCGCACTTCTGGTCGCCAACGTGGTCTATGCCTTCTGTCTGAACGTCCCTGAGATCGCGCTCCCCCTGGTACTGGTGACTCAGATGCACGCGTCCGCAGCGTGGTCGGCAGCCATCTTCGTGGCCAACACGGTCCTGGTGGTCACCTTGCAGGTCCCGGTCACGGTCCTCATGTCCCGGTTCTCCCGGCGGACCACGATGGCTCTCGCCGGCGTGGTGCTCACCGCCTCGTACCTCGGTTTCCTGGCGGTCACCTCACTGGGAGGCGACGGGGGTGCCCCCGGAGTCGCAGCGGTGTCCGTCGTCTGCACCGTGGGCGAGATCCTCTATGCCGGCAGTGCCACCGCGCTCGCCGCGCACCTCGCCCCCGCCGCCGGCCTGGGACGCACCCTCGCTCGCTTCCAGCTCTCGACAGGCGTGGGCCTCGCCGTCTCCCCGGCAGCCATCGCCGCTCTGGCGCCCCACGGCCCGACAGTGCTCTGGGGCAGCCTCGCCGCTGCGACGCTCCTCTCCGCCTCTGCCGTTGCCGCCGACCGGCTCGCCGGGGACGACGTCGCGTCGCCGACGCCGCGTGTGGACAGGCTCTCGAGCTCCACCGCCGGCTCGGGCATGTGCCCCCACGCAGCACCCCCACCAGTCCCACACCGGTCCGGCCCGTCAGGACCTCAGCACCCGGTGGCGTGACACTTCGGGGCCCTGGAACGTCGAAAGGAGAGGAATCGTCAGGTCGAGGAAGGGATGGACATGGCAACGAACGAGAAGGACGAGGCCGCGATCCGCCAGCGGATCGCGGACATCGTCGACGCACTTCGGGACAAGGATCTGGAGGCGCTGAGTCTGCCCTACGCGCCCGATGTCGTGTCCTTCGACGTCGAACCACCGCTGCAGCATGTTGGAATCGCTGCGAAGTTGAACAACTGGGAGAAGGTGTTCGCACTCTTCCAGGACGTGCAGTACGAAGTGCGGGACCTGCGGGTCATCGTCGGCGACGGGGCAGCGTACGCCTTCGGCTTCGGCCGGTTGGGCGGCACGCTCACAAACGGGGTGACCACCAACGGAATGTGGGTCCGGGTGACCTTCTGCTTCCGGAAGGTCGGCGGTTCGTGGTCGATCGCGCACGACCAGGTCTCCGTGCCACTGGACATCCCGAGCGGCAGGGGTGTGACCGATCTTGCGCCCTGAGGACCAGCCCGTTGAGCCGGGCTCGCGCCTCGCGGTCCTCATGGCCGAGCGCGGCGCGCTGACCAACCTTGCCTACCGCATGCTCGGATCACTGACCGAGGCCGAGGACGCGGTACAGGAGGCGTACGCGCGCTGGTTCGAACTCGCTGCCCCGCGACAGGCGGAGATCGCTTCGCCTGGCGCCTGGCTCAACACCGTGGTCAGCCGTATCTGCCTGGACGTGCTGAGCTCGGCCCGGACAAGGCGCGAGCGGTACGTCGGCGAGTGGATTCCCGAGCCGCTGCCCGATCGAACCGAGTGGGCCGGCGGCAGCGCCACCCATGCGGCGCGCACCGACCCGGCCGACCGGATCACGTTGGACGAGTCCGTCGACATGGCCTTCCTGGTCTTGCTCGACTCCATGACTCCAGCCGAGCGGGTGGCCTTCCTGCTCCACGACGTCTTCCGCTATTCCTTCGCCGAGGTCGCACGGACTGTCGGACGATCCCCGGGCGCGTGTCGCCAGCTCGCGTCGTCCGCACGCCGCCGCATCGGACACGCTCGGCACACGGCTGTGCCAGCCCGACAGCGGGCGGCCCTGGTGGGCGAGTTCAAGCAGGCGTGGCAGGAGCACGACGTCGGTGCACTGGTACGGCTGTTGGACCCCGAGGCAACCGCCGTCGCCGACGGCGGCGGGCGCGTCATCGCTTCCCCGGTGCCGATCGAGGGCGCTCGACAGGTCGCGGAGTACCTGGCCCACATCTCAAGCCTTGTCGCGCACCTCGACCTGCTCGAGCGCACCGTCAACGGCCAGCCCGGACTCGTGGCCATGGACGGCCCGGAATTGCTGGCGGTCTTCGCCTTCGGGTTCGGCCAGGACCGGATCCAGCGCATCTGGGCTGTGCGCAACCCCGACAAGCTGCGGACGTGGCTGTGACCTGCGCGAATGCGTGGCCCTAGAGCTCGCTCTGCACCCCGGCGAGCAGCTGGCGGGCCATCACGATCCGCTGGACCTGGTTGGTGCCTTCGTAGATCTGGGTGATCTTGGCGTCGCGCATCATCCGCTCGACCGGGTAGTCGCGGGTGTAGCCGTAGCCGCCGAGCACCTGCACGGCGTTGGTGGTGACCTCCATCGCGACGTCGGAGGCGAAGCACTTGGCCGCCGCACCGAAGAAGGTCAGGTCGACGTCACCGCGCTCGGAGCGGCCGGCCGCGGCATAGGTCATCTGCCGGGCCGCCTCGACCTTCATGCCCATGTCGGCGAGCATGAACTGCAGACCCTGGAAGTCCGCGATCGACCTGCCGAACTGCTTGCGCTCCAGGGCGTAGCTCCAGCGCGTAGTCCAGCGCCCCCTGCGCGACCCCGACCGCCTGCGCCGCGATCGTCACCCGGGTGTGGTCCAGGGTCCGCATCGCGGTCTCGAAGCCGGTGCCCTCGGCGCCGATCATCCGCTCCGCCGGGATCCGCACGTTGTCGAAGTACACCTCACGCGTCGGGCTGCCCTTGATCCCGAGCTTCTTCTCCGGCGCCCCGAAGGACACCCCCTCGTCGGACTTCTCCACCACGAACGCCGAGATCCGCGCGTGCGCGACTCCGGGTCGGTCACCGCGATCACCGTGTAGTACTCCGAGACCCCGGCATTGGTGATCCACCGCTTCACGCCGTTGAGCACCCACTGGTCGCCGTCACGGACCGCGCGCGTGGTCATGCCGGCCGCGTCCGACCCGGCCTCCGGCTCCGACAGGCAGTAGGAGAAGCCGCCCTCGCCACTTGCGCCAGCCTGGTCAGGTACGTCGACTTCAGCTCCTCCGACCCGGACGATCTGCACCGGCAGCGAGCCCAGCTTGTTCACCGCCGGGATCAGGCTCGAGGACATGCACACCCGGGCCACCTCCTCGATCACGATCACCGTCGCCAGCGCGTCGGCACCGGCACCGCCGTACTGCTCAGGCACGTGCGGTGCGTGGAAGTCCGCAGCCAGCAGCGCGGCGGCCGCCTCCTCCGGGTAGCGCGCCTGCTCGTCGACCTCGGCGGCATGCGGCGCGATCTTCTCCTCGGCCAGCGCACGCACGACCTTACGGATCTCGCGGTGCTCCTCGGACGGGGCATAGAGCGGGAAGTCATCGGGCATGGGCCGATCCTATGGCCGGGTGAACGACCGCTAACCGTGATGTTCGTCTCCCGGCGTGCAGCCGCCAGCGGCCTGGGTACGTGGCTGGGTACGACTCTGGGTACGACTCTGGGTACGATTCTTCTCTGGGTACGAGCCGGAATGCCGATCACGAGGAGGAGGTTGAGACGGACATGACCAGATCCTGGCAGGAACGCGAGACCGTCGACCGGATGCTCGAGGACACCCGCACCTGGGCGATCGTCGGGCTGTCCGGGGACCCGAGCCGGACGGCGTACCGGATCGCGGAGGCGCTGCAGCGCGACGGCAAGCGGATCGTCCCGATCCACCCGCGCTTCAGCGACCCGGAGGCGTCGACCGTCCTGGGCGAGCAGGGGTATGCGAGCCTGGCCGAGGTGCCTTTCCCGGTCGACGTCGTCGATGTCTTCCGGCGCTCGGAGTCGGCCGGCCAGTTCGCCGACGAGGCGGTCGCGATCGGCGCCGGAGCCGTGTGGTTCCAGCTCGGGGTGGTCGACGAGGACGCCTTCGAGCGCACCTGGGCCGCCGGCGTGCCGATGGTGATGGACACCTGCCCGATGATCGAGTGGCGCAAGCGCGCTGCATGAGCCACGCTCTGCTGCGTGAGTGAGCCCGGCAGCGACCTCAGGGTGCCAGCCGGTCCCGGCCTCCCGAGCGGGATCGTCATCCCGGCACCCGAGCTGGTCGAGCAGTTCTCCCGATCGTCCGGGCCCGGGCGGGCAGTCGGTGAACACGACCGACAGCCGCGTCGAGCTCCGCTTCGACGTGCGCACCACCGACCGCGCTGAACGAGTCTCAGCGGTCGCGGACCCTCGAGCGACTGGGCGCGACGGTCGTCGTCACCGCGTCCGAGCACCGTTCCCAGCACCGCAACCGGGTCGCGGCCCGGCAGCGGCTGGCCGACCGGGTCCGCGAGGCGCTCGCTCCCCCGCCCGCCGCTCGCGTGCCGACGAAGCCGAGCAAGGCCTCGCAGCGCCGCCGCGTCGACGCGAAGGTCAAGCGCGGCCGGACCAAGGCCCTCCGCGGACGCGTCCGCGACAGCTAGGCCGGTGTGGTCCCGACGTGGATGTCCATCACGTCGTGGAGCAGCTGCACCGCCTCGTCGTGCGGGCGCTGGAAGGAGTTGCGGCCCATGATCGTGCCGAAGCCGCCACCGAGGGCGGTCTGCCGGTTCTCCTCGAGGACGGCCGCGGTCTCCTTGGCCGCGCCCCCGGAGAAGATCACGATCCGGTGCCCGTCGAAAGCCGACTCGACCACGTGGCGCACCCGGTCGGCGAGGGAGCCGAGCGGCACTCCGGCCTTCTCGAGAGCAGCCCGCGCGGCGTCACTCTCGATGGTCTCCGTCGGTGGCTTGACCTTGATGACGTGCGCGCCGAGCTGGGCCGCCAGGTGGGCGGCGTACGCCACGACGTCGACCGCGGTCCGGCCGACCTCGGAGACGCCCGAGCCACGCGGGTAGGACCACACCACCAGCGCCAGGCCGGCCGCGTCCGCGTCGCGGGCGAGCGCGCGCAGGTCCTGGTACATCCGGTTCCGGCCGGCCGAGCCCGGGTAGATCGTGAATCCGACGGCCGCGCAGCCGAGACGGACGGCGTCGTCCACGCTCGCGGTGACTGCGGGCTCCGGGTCGGCGCCCACGTACAGGGAGTCGGAGCTGTTGCACTTCAAGATGAGGGGCAGGTCCGCGGCGTACTCGGGAGCCACCAGCTCGCACGCACCGAGCGGCAGCGCGTGCGCACTGCAACCGGCATCGAGGGCGAGCCTCGCGTGGTAGCGCGGGTCGTAGCCCGCCGGGTTGGCTGCGAAGCTGCGGCCGGGACCGTGCTCGAAGCCCTGGTCGACCGGCAGCACCACGAGCTTGCCGGTCCCGCCGGTCCGCCCGTGGAGCAGGATGCGCCTCAGGTTCGCGATCGTCCGCGGGTCGGCCGTGGGGTACCAGGACAGGATCTCCTCGACGCGCGTGCTCATGATGACCTCCCAGTTCGTGAGCCGTCACCACCACACTCCGTCCGACGGTCCCGTCGTCGTAGGCCCAGAGGTCCCCACCTGCGCTGTCCTTCGGCTCTGCCGCGCCATCGCGAGAGACGATTGTCTTGAGCGGCATCGCACACGCCGTCTCGAGGGGACACCTGATGAACACCCACACCTGGCACGTCTCGATCACGCTGGCCCACGATGGGTTCGACGTGACCGCGCGGGCACGGCTCTCCGACGAGGCCATCGAACTCGTCGGTCTCGGCGTCGCACCAGTGCGCGTCGGCGAGGATCCCGGTCGGTCGACACACGTGCTTGCAGCTCGTCGGTCGCTCGAGAGCCTCGCCGAAGCGCTCGGCCAGTTGGCCCAGGTCGATCGCCTCGACCCAGCGTAGGCGCTAGAAGCCGGTCTTGCGGGTCCGGGCGGCCCGGTCGCGCACGGCCTTGCCCTTCTCGTGGGCGCTGTCGCGCAGCGACTCCTGGAAGTCGACCATCCGCTGCTGCAGAGCCGGTCGGTCGCGGCCAGGATCCGCACCGCGAGCAGCCCGGCGTTGCGGGCGTTGCCGACGGCGACCGTCGCCACCGGGACGCCGGCCGGCATCTGCACGATCGAGAGCAGCGAGTCCATCCCGTCGAGGTACTTCAGCGGCACCGGTACGCCGATCACCGGCAGCGGGGTCACCGAGGCCAGCATCCCGGGCAGGTGGGCCGCTCCGCCGGCGCCGGCGATGATCACCTGGAGGCCGCGGCCGGCGGCGGCCTTGCCGTAGGCGAGCATCTCCTCGGGCATCCGGTGCGCGGAGACCACGTCGGCCTCGAAGCCGATGCCGAACTCGTCCAGCGCCTCGGCCGCCGCCTTCATCACCGGCCAGTCGGAGTCCGAGCCCATCACGATCCCGACGCGCGGTGCGTCGTCGTGCGCAGTTCCTCGTGGGTCATTCGCTCTCGTCTCCTAGCTCGCCCGCGAACCATGCTGCCGCATGCCGGGCCCGCGCGAGGCAGTCCTCGAGGTCGTCGCCGTAGGCGTTGACGTGGCCGACCTTGCGGCCGGGCCGCAGCCCCTTGCCGTACAGGTGCACCCGGAGCCGCGGGTCGCGCGCGAGTGCATGCGGGTAGCCGTCGTAGAGCCGACCGGTCGTGGTGCCGTCCGCCGGCCGAGGATGTTGACCATCACCGTCCAGCGGTGCCCGCGCCTCGGGCGCACCCAGCGGCAGGTCGAGGACCGCGCGCAGGTGGTTCTCGAACTGGGAGGTGACCGCGCCGTCCTGGGTCCAGTGACCGGTGTTGTGCGGGCGCATCGCCAGCTCGTTGACCAGCACCCGGCCGTCGCGTGGTCTCGAACAGCTCCACGGCCAGCACGCCGACGACGCCGAGCTCACCGGCGACAGTCATCGCGATCTGCTCCGCCTCGACGGCGAGGTCGGGGTCGAGGTCGGGCGCCGGGGCGATCACCTCGCGGCAGATGCCGTCGCGCTGCTCGCTGGCCACCACCGGCCAGGCCGCCACCTGCCCGGACGGCGACCGGGCGACGAGCGCGGACAGCTCGCGGCGGAAGTCGACCAGCTCCTCGGCCAGGACCCGGACGCCGGTGTCCGCGGTCTGGGCGAACACCTCGACCGCGTCCTCCTCGCGAGCGTCACGAACCACACGCCCTTGCCGTCGTACCCGCCGCGGGTGGTCTTCAGCACGCACGGGAAGCCGAACGCGTCCACGTCGGCCGGTGTGGTCAACGACGCGTGCCGCGGGCACGGGATGCCGAGCCGGTCGAGCGCCACGCGCATCACCGCCTTGTCCTGGGCGTGGACCAGCGCGTCCGGGCCGGGCCGCACCGCGATGCCGGACTGCCTCGAGCGCATGCAGGTGCTCGGTCGGCACGTGCTCGTGGTCGAAGGTGACCACCGCGCAGCCGTCGGTGACCGGCGCAGGGTGGCGAGGTCGGTGTAGTCACCGACCTCGTGGTCGGGGATCACCTGCGCCGCAGAGACCTCGGGACCCTCGGCCAGCAGCCGCAGCGGGATGCCGAGCGCAGCCGCCGGCTCGGCCAGCATCCGGGCCAGCTGGCCGCCGCCGATCACGGCGACGGTGGGAGCTCTGGACACGGGGCGACCTTATCGGGCACCAGCGTCGTCAGACGTGGTGGATGGCAAGGCGGACGAGCGAAGGCGGCCTTCGAGCGGAGCGGGCCGTCGAGCGAGACGCCGTTGAATTGGTAGGGCGCAGCCAGCCGCCGCGTATGGCGGCGCTGGTCAGTGGCGCGGTCGGGTGCGGCGCACCGTGACCGGCTCGACGTCGCCGAAGCCGCGCAACGGCCGGGCCGGGAGGCGGCGGGTCTCGAAGTCGGCGACCGGGAGCAGCTCGGCGGTGCGCTCGTCGATGATCACCCGGTTGCGGCGGGCGACGCCGGTGAGCCGGGCCGCGAGGTTCACCGGAGGGCCGTAGACGTCACCCATCCGCAGCACCACCGGCCCCGTCGCCAGCCCGATCCGTACGTCGGGCAGCCGCTCGTCGCGCCCGACCACGGCGATGATGTCGAGCGCGATGTCGATCGCCTGGGTCGGCTCGACCTCGAGGAACAGCACCGAGTCGCCCAGGGTCTTGATCACCCGGCCGTTGTGGTCGGCGATCACGTCGGCGCAGCGGGTCTCGAAGATCTCCACGAGGTCACCGAGCGCGTTCTCGTCGAGGTCGTTGCTCAAGGCGGTGAACGCGACCAGGTCCGCGAAGCCGACCGTCGCCTCGGTCGCCGGCTCCTCGTCGGCCGCGGCGAACGCCTCGATCCGGGCGACCGCTGCCGCGAGGTGGCGGCGCCACGAGTAGACCAGCAGCTGGTCGAAGCGCGGGCTGAGCTCCTCGACCAGGCGCACCGATGCCCGCATCAGGTCCGAGGACCCGCCGTCGCGCTCGGCGAACTCCTCCACCGACGACGACAGGGTGGCGACCTCCCAGTCGGCCAGCCGCGCGACCGTCTGCCCGACCGCGCGGGTGAGCCGCAGCATCGTCTCGAAGTCGATCCCGCTCTCGGCTGACCGCCTGCGACGACCAGGACCAGCGCATCCCGGTCGGCGGTCGTGAACGCGTTCTGGTTCGCCGCGTCGGGGAACCCGAGCGCGCGCCACAGCCGTCTGGCCTGGTCCAGCGACAGCCCCGCCGCTTCCGCGACCTCGGTGCCGCTCAGAGCCGGGCTCTCGCCGAGGATCGCGCGCTCGAGGTCGGCCGCGGTGGGCGGGTCGGACGGATCCTGCGGGAGCGGCTCAGGTCCCGTCATCTTGCATGGGGTTCGTCGGCTGGGAGCCGTGGAAGAGCAGGTCGGAGAGCTGCAGCTGCAGCTTCTCGACCCGAGGCACGTCGGCGAGCGCGACGCGGCCCCTGCTCGCTGGCGTCGGAGACCACCAGGGTGCCGCATCCGAAGAAGCGGTCGACCAGATCCTTCTCGTAGGAGACGTCGCTGATCCGCGCAAGCGGGATGTCGTGGCCGGTGCGGCTGATCACGCCGCTGTGCGTGGTCAGCCGACGGTCGGTCACGGTGTAGTTCGTGGTGAGCCACTTCAGGAACGGCCACACCGAGTACACCGCGATCACCACGCCGGCGACCACCCAGATGGCCGTCAGCCAGATGCTGCGGTGGCTGTCGGGAAGGCTCGAGAGGTACCCGCCGACCCCGGCAGCCACGATCAGCACCAGTGCCGGCGCGAACAGCGCCTTGACGTGCGTGCGGGTGGACCAGACGACGCGCTCGCCCTCGTTCAGGAGCTTGGGATTGATCGCCACGTGGGGATCATGTCACGTCGGGCGCACGTGGACGACGTCTCCGGCACCGACCGTGCGCCCGTCGACGACCAGGCGGCCGTGCTCGTCGACCCGCTCGGCGCGCCCGGTGAGCTCCTGCGCCGTCGGGAAGGTGCGCCGTGACGTGCCGCCCGAGCGTGGTGCAGGCGCCGCGATAGCGCTCCAGCACCGCCTCCGGGTCGAGCGCGAGCTCGACGAGCACGGTGCGCGAGCGCTCGGGTGACCTCTCCGAAGACAGTGGTGCGGTCCACGTGCGACCCGGCGAGCGCCAACGACGTCGCGGTCGGCACCGGGAGCTGCTCACGGGACATGGCGACGTTGATGCCGATGCCGATCACCGCGACGGCCCGGGACGGGTCTGCCGGGATCGACACCCGCTCGAGGAGGATCCCGGCGACCTTCCTCTCCCCGCCGCCCTCCGCCGCCCCGTCGTCGTCCAGCAGCAGGTCGTTGGGCCACTTCAGCCGGGGGTCGAGGTCGGTGGCCCGGCGTACGCCGTCGGCGACGGCGAGCGCCGCCGCCAGCGGCAGCAGCGGCCAGTCCTCGTCGTCGAGCACCGGCTCGACCACGGCCGAGAAGGTCAGCGCGCTGCCGGGCGGGGTCTCCCAGCTGCCGGTCCAGCCGTCCGCGGCCGGCGGTCTGGTGGTCGGCGACCACGATGGTGCCGGGGACGGGGTGTGCGGCGGCCACGGCGTTCGTGGAGTCGGCACTGGGCAGGAGGGTCACCGACCAGGCCGGACCCGCCGCTTCCGCGAGGGCGGAGGGATCGAGGGGTGACCAGGACGCGGCGGGATCGGACACAGGCACTAGATTGGCGCAGGACCACCGCAGGAGCCACTCCCGAGCAGGAGTCGAAGCGTGACCGCACTACCCGGAGAAGGCACCGACGTCCCCGTCGACATCGACATCCACACCACCGCGGGCAAGCTGGAGGACCTCGAGCGACGCGTCGACGCCGCCGTCCACGCCGCGTCCGACAAGGCGGTCGAGAAGCAGCACGCGAAGGGCAAGCAGACCGCCCGCGAGCGCGTCGAGAAGCTCTTCGACGAGGGCAGCTTCGTCGAGCTCGACGAGCTCGCCCGGCACCGGTCGACCGCGTTCGGGCTGCAGAAGAACCGCCCGTACGGCGACGGCGTGATCACCGGCTACGGCACCATCGACGGCCGCCAGGTCTGCGTGTTCTCCCAGGACTTCACCGTCTTCGGCGGCTCGCTGGGCCAGGTCTTCGGCGAGAAGATCGTCAAGGTCATGGACCTGGCGATGAAGACCGGCTGCCCGATCATCGGCATCAACGACTCCGGCGGTGCCCGCATCCAGGAGGGCGTGGTCAGCCTCGGCCTGTACGGCGAGATCTTCCGGCGCAACGTGCACGCCTCCGGGGTGATCCCGCAGATCAGCCTGATCATGGGACCGTGCGCCGGCGGCGCGGTGTACTCCCCCGCCGTCACCGACTTCACCGTGATGGTCGACGGCACCTCGAACATGTTCATCACCGGCCCGGACGTGATCAAGACGGTCACCGGCGAGGACGTCACCATGGAGGACCTCGGCGGCGCCCGGGCGCACAACACCAAGTCCGGCAACGCCCACTACATGGGTGCCGACGAGGACGACGCGCTGGACTACGTCAAGGCGCTGCTGTCCTACCTGCCGCAGAACAACCTCGACGACCCGCCGTCCTTCGACGCTGGACCCGACGGAACGGGGGCCGACCTCGAGCCCACGGACCTCGACCACGCGCTCGACACCGTGATCCCGGACTCGCCGAACCAGCCCTACGACATGCACACCGTGATCGAGGCCGTCCTGGACGACCAGGAGTTCCTCGAGGTGATGCCGCTGTTCGCACCGAACCTCCTGATCGGCTTCGGCCGCGTCGAGGGCAGGTCCGTCGGCGTCGTGGCCAACCAGCCGATGCAGTTCGCCGGCACCCTCGACATCGACGCCTCCGAGAAGGCGGCCCGGTTCGTGCGCACCTGCGACGCCTTCAACATCCCGGTGCTCACCTTCGTCGACGTGCCCGGCTTCCTCCCCGGCACCGACCAGGAGTGGAACGGCATCATCCGCCGCGGCGCGAAGCTGATCTACGCCTACTCCGAGGCCACCGTGCCGCTGGTCACGGTGATCACCCGCAAGGCCTACGGCGGCGCGTACGACGTGATGGGGTCCAAGCACCTCGGCGCCGACATCAACCTGGCCTGGCCCACCGCGCAGATCGCGGTCATGGGCGCCCAGGGCGCAGCGAACATCGTGCACCGCAAGACCCTCAAGCAGGTCGGCGCCGAGGGAGGCGACGTCGAGGCGAAGCGCGCGCAGCTGATCCAGGAGTACGAGGACGCCCTCGCCAACCCCTACGTCGCCGCCGAGCGCGGCTACATCGACGCGGTGATCGCGCCGCACGACACCCGCGCCGAGGTCGTCCAGGCGCTGCGGCTGCTCGCCACCAAGCGCGAGACGCTGCCGCCCAAGAAGCACGGGAACATCCCGCTGTGAGCGCGCCCGAGACCCTGCCACACCGGGTGACGAGGCAGCGGCACCCAGGCTGGAGATCGTCAACCCGGACGCGACCCCCGAGGAGATCGCCGCGATCGTCGCGGTGCTCGCGTCCCTGCGGTACCCCCGCAAAGCCCGAGCCCAAGCCCCGCTCCCTGTGGGCCGCACGGCAGCGGCGCACCCGGCCTGCGCTGAGACCGGGCCCGGGCGCGTGGCGTGCGAGCAGCCTGCCCCGCTGAGCCCCGATCTGCTGACATGATCCGCTGACATGGCCGTCCCTCGTCTGGTCCTCGCCTCCGCGTCGCCCGCCCGCCTCCGCACGCTGCAGGCGGCCGGGCTCGACCCCGAGGTGGTCGTGAGCGGCGTCGACGAGGACGGCGTCGACGCGGAGTCGATCGCGGACCTCGCGCTCAAGCTGGCCCAGCTGAAGGCAGTCGCGGTCGCCGCCCACCAGCCGCGTGCACTGGTCATCGGCTGCGACTCGGTGCTCGAGCTTCGAGGGCGAGGCCCTCGGCAAACCGGCCGATGACGCGGAGGCGATCGAGCGCTGGCAGCGCATGCGCGGCAAGTCCGGGGTGCTGCACACCGGCCACTGCGTCATCGACACCCATCGCGAGGTCTGGCTGGCCCGCACCGCGGCGACCCAGGTGCGGTTCGCCGCGGTGAGCGACGAGGAGATCGAGGCCTACGTCGACGAGCGGCGAGCCGCTCGCCGTCGCGGGGGCGTTCACCATCGACGGTCGCGGCTCGGCGTACGTCTCCGGCATCAGCGGCGACCCGCACAACGTCGTCGGCATCAGCGTGCCGCTGCTGCGCCTGATGTTCGACGAGCTCGGGTTCGTCTGGCACGAGTTCTGGGGACCGGGTGTCGGCTGAGGGCGTCCGGACGGCAGACTGACTCCCATGCGCGGAATCATCCTGGCCGGCGGCACGGGCACCCGACTGCACCCGATCACGCGCGGGATCAGCAAGCAGCTCGTGCCGGTCTACGACAAGCCGATGATCTACTACCCCCTCACCACGCTGATGCTCGCGGGGATCCGGGACGTGCTGGTGATCACCACCCCGCACGAGGCCGACGGGTTCGAGCGCCTGCTCGGCGACGGCAGCCAGTTCGGCATCGCGATCACCTACGCTCAGCAACCCGCTCCGGAGGGCCTGGCCCAGGCGTTCACGATCGGCGCCGACTTCATCGGTGACCAGGCGAGCGCCCTGGTCCTCGGCGACAACATCTTCTACGGTCACGGCTTCGGCCGGACGCTGTCCCGGCTCAGCGACATCGACGGGGCCACGGTGTTCGCCTACTGGGTCGCCGATCCGCAGGCGTACGGCGTGGTCGAGTTCGACGCGGCCGGCACCGCGGTGTCGCTGGAGGAGAAGCCCCAGCGCCCGCGCAGCCACTACGCGGTCCCGGGCCTGTACTTCTACGACAACGACGTGGTGGGCCTGGCCCGCGACCTGAAGCCCTCTGCGCGCGGCGAGTACGAGATCACCGACCTCAACCGCGCCTACCTCGAGCAGGGCCGCCTGCGGGTCGAGGTGCTCGAGCGCGGGACCGCCTGGCTGGACACCGGCACCTTCGACTCGCTGCTCGACGCCGGCAACTTCATCCGCACCGTCGAGAAGCGGCAGGGACTCAAGATCGGCTCGCCGGAGGAGGTCGCCTGGCGCCAGGGCTTCCTCAGCGACGACGAGCTGCGTGAGCGCGCCGAGGGGCTCACGAAGTCCGGCTACGGGCAGTACCTCCTCGAGCTGCTCGAGTCAGGCGAGGCCCAGTACCTCGACTGACGCCGCGTCCCAGCGCTCGGCCCAGTCGCCGATCGGCGAGACGCCGACGCGCTCCAGCGCGGCGTGCCCGAGCACGGAGTACGCCGGTCGAGGCGCGGGCCGCGCGAAGGCGGCCGAGTCGGTGGCCGTGACGATGTCCGGGTCCAGGCCGGCGGCAGCGACCACCCGCCGCGCGAAGCCGAACCAGCTGGTCTGGCCGCTGGAGGTCGCGTGGTAGGTCCCGGCCGGCGCCTCGGCGTCGACCAGCCGCACCACCAGGTCGGCGACGTCACGGGTCCAGGTCGGCTGGCCGACCTGGTCGTCGACCACCGCGACGCCGCCGCGCTCGGCCGCGACGCGGGCGATCGTCTTGGGGAAGCAGCCCCCGTGTGCGCCGTACAACCACGCCGTGCGCACGACCAGATGCGCGTCGGGCAGGCCGGCGCGGACGGCGCGCTCGCCGACCTGCTTGGTGCGCCCGTACGCCGACCGCGGATCGGTCGGCGCGTCCTCGGGGTACGGCTCGGTGGCATCGCCGGCGAACACGTAGTCGGTGCTGATCTGCACCAGTCGTGCCTCCGCCTCGGCCGCCGCGGCCGCGAGGATGCCCGGCACGACACCGTTCACCGCGAGCGCGGCGTCCTCCTCGGTCTCCGCGTCGTCGACCGCGGTCCACGCTGCGCAATTCCACACGACGTCGTGGCCGCGCACCGCCGCGACCACCGCGTCGACGTCGGAGAGGTCGAGGCTCTGGCGGGTGTGCTCGGTGACCTCGTGCCCGTGGGCCCGCAGCCGCGCCACCGCGTCGGTCCCGAGCATGCCGTTCGCACCCGTCAGCATCCATCGCACGCCCGCAAGGGTAGCCACGACCAACCGGTAGGGTGCCGACGTGCTCATCACCGAGACGAAGATCGACGGCGCGTTCGCACTCACCCCGCAGCAGCACGCCGACGACCGTGGCGTGTTCCTGGAGTGGTTCCGCACGGACCGGTTCGTCGAGGCCACCGGCCACCGCTTCACCCTCGCGCAGGCCAACTGCTCGGTGTCCTCGGCCGGCACGATCCGCGGCATCCACTTCGCCCAGCTGCCGCCGAGCCAGGCGAAGTACGTGACCTGCATGTCCGGCGCGATCCTCGACGTCGTCGTGGACATCCGGGTCGGGTCCCCGACCTTCGGCCAGTGGGACGCGGTCGTGCTGGACGACCGGGAGCGCAAGGCCCTGTACCTCGCGGAGGGGCTCGGGCACGCGTTCATGGCACTGGCCGACGGCAGCGTGGTGAGCTACCTCTGCTCGGCGCCGTACAGCCCCGGACGCGAGCACGGCGTGCAGCCGCTGGACCCGGCGATCGGGATCGCGTGGCCGACCGAAGGTCGCGACGGGACGCCCCTCACGCCGTCGCTGTCGCCGAAGGACCAGCAGGCGCCGCTGCTCGCGGACCTGGTCGACGGCGGACTGCTCCCGACGTACGCCGAGACGCAGGCGTACCTCCAGGGCCTACGGGTCGACGACCTCTGAGAGGTCGCGCTCACCGGGCTCGCTGTCGTGCGCGAACAGCGTGCGCACCGGGTGCCGCGGGATGTTGAAGACGAACCGGCGGAACGCCCAGAACCGGAACGCGTTGCCCAGCAGCGCGCCGATGACGTTGCCCGAGACGTTGTCGGCGTAGATCGAGTCCCAGTGCATCAGGTGCCGGCTGAACCACAGGCAGGTCACCGGGATCACGAACGAAGCCAGGTTGATCGCGACGTACCGCGGCAGCCCGCCGCCGGGGCCGGCGGCGTGCCGGTGCCGGAACGCGTAGTGCCGGGCGCCGAAGTAGCTGACGAACATGCCGACGCTGTTGGCGATCAGGTACGCGCTGATCGGGTGCCGGTTCAGCACGCCGTCGAACAGGCCCTGGAAGCCGTGCACGAGCATGTTGAACAAGAACACCGCGACCACCGTCGCGCCGACGTTGACCGCGGAGAACCTGGCGACCTCACCGGAGAGGCGCCGGAGGCGACGGTTCACCTCGCCGACGACGCGAGCGCCCCCGGCCCGGGCCCCGTCACGGGACCGGTCATCGGGCCGGTCATCGAGTCATCACCTGCTGGGTGAGCGCGTACTTGGCCTCGGTCTCCTCCTTCATCGGACGCCACCACGCTTCGTTGTCGCGGTACCAGTCGATGGTGGCGGCGAGCCCGTCGCGGAAGCTCTGGTAGCGCGGGGACCAGTCCAGCTCGGTGCGCAGCTTGCCCGCCTCGATCGCATAGCGCCGGTCGTGGCCGGAGCGGTCGGTGACGTGGTCGTAGGCGTCGGGGTCCTGGCCCATCAGCTCGAGGATCATCGCGATCACGTCGCGGTTGTTCATCTCGCCCTCGGCCCCGATGAGGTAGGTCTCGCCGATCCGGCCCCGGTCGATGATCCGCCACACGGCGTCGTTGTGGTCGTCGACGTGGATCCAGTCGCGCACGTTCAGCCCGTCGCCGTACAGCTTCGGGCGGACGCCGTCGATCACGTTCGTGATCTGGCGAGGGATGAACTTCTCCACGTGCTGGCGCGGCCCGTAGTTGTTGGAGCAGTTCGAGATGGTGCCGCGCAGGCCGAAGGACCGCACCCAGGCGCGGACCAGGTGATCGGAGCCGGCCTTGCTCGCGGAGTACGGCGAGCTCGGCGTGTACGGCGTGTCCTCGGTGAACTTCTTCGGGTCGTCGAGATCGAGGTCGCCGTACACCTCGTCGGTCGAGATGTGGTGGTAGCGCGCGTCGTGGCGCCGGACCGCCTCGAGCAGCGTGAAGGTGCCGACGAGGTTGGTCCGGATGAACGGGCTGGGATCGGCCAGGGAGTTGTCGTTGTGCGACTCGGCCGCGAAGTGGACCACCACGTCGGACTCGGCGACGAGGGTCTCGACGACTGCTTCGTCGGCGACATCGCCCTCGACGAACCGGATCCGGTCCTCGACCCCGGCCAGCGACGCCATCGAGCCGGCATAGGTCAGCGCGTCCAGCACGGTCACCTCGGCGTCGGGACGGGTCCCGAGCGTGCGGTGGACGAAGTTGCTGCCGATGAAGCCGGCGCCGCCCGTGACGAGGATCCTCATGGCGCACAGGTTAGCCGTGAAGGGGTGCGGCTCACTCGACCGGCAGGCCCAGCGACCGCGCGATCAGCATCCGCTGCACCTCGGAGGTGCCCTCGCCGATCTCCAGCACCTTGGCGTCGCGGTAGAGCCGGGCGACGCGGTACTCCTCCATGAAGCCGTAGCCGCCGAAGACCTGGGTGGCGATCCGGGTCGCGCTCACCGCCGACTCCGTGGCGTAGAGCTTGGCGACCGACGCCGCCCGCTTGAACTCCGCCATCGGTGCGCCGGCGTCCTTCATCCACGCAGCCTTGTAGGTGAGCATCCGGCTGGCCTGGAGCATCACCTCGAGGTCGGCGATCTGGAACGCGACGCCCTGCTTGCGGCCGATCGGCACCCCGAACGTGGTGCGGTCCTCGGCGTACTCGACACACTCGTCGAGACAGGCCTGGATGCAGCCGATCGCGAGCGCCGCGATCGCCACCCGGCCGTCGTCGAGGGTCGCGAGGAACTGTGCGTAGCCCCGGCCGCGGTGGCCGAGGAGGTTCGCCTCCGGAACCCGCGCGCCGTCGAAGGTCAACGGGTGGGTGTCCGAGGCGTGCCAGCCGAGCTTGTCGTAGGCCTTCTCGGCGGTGAAGCCCGGGGTGCCGGCCGGCACGATGATCGTCGAGATCTCCGGCTTGCCGTCGACCTCCCCGGTGCGCGCCGTGACGGTGACCAGCGAGGTGATCTCCGAGCCGGAGTTGGTGATGAACTGCTTGGCCCCGTCGACCACCCACTCGCCGTCCTCGAGCCGCGCCCGCGTGCGGGTCGCGCCGGCGTCGGAGCCCGCTCCGGGCTCGGTCAGGCCGAAGCCGGCGAGCCGGCGACCGGCGACGAGGTCCGGGAGCCAGGTCTGCTTCTGCTCCTCGGTGCCGTAGGCGAGGATCGGGTTGATGCCGAGCCCGACTCCCGCCTCGAGCGTGACGCCCATCGACTGGTCGACCCGGCCGATCTCCTCGATCGCCAGGCACAGGCTGGTGAAGCCGCCGTCCTCGCCGGTCAGCCCGGCGCCGCCGTACTCCTCAGGCGCGGTCAGCCCGAACAGCCCGAGCTCGCCCATCTTCTGCACCACCTCGACCGGGAAGTGGTGGTTGCGGTCCCACTCGGCCGCGTGCGGCGCGATCTCCTTCTCGGCGAAGTCACGGACGGTGCGTCGGAACTGCTCGAGCTCCTCGGACAATTCGAAGGTCATGGGGACATCGTAGATCGCCAGGTTAACGTTTGTTAACTCCGCCGGGTCGCGCCCCGCGCAGGCAGGGCGACGCCGACCGGCCCGAGGGACGACATGAGACCCTGCACGGGCGCCCGAGCGCCGCGCAATAGACTCCGCAGGATCACAGACACGGAGGAGAGCCTGTGCCCGACACCAAGCCGCTGCAGAAGGTCCTGATCGCGAACCGGGGCGAGATCGCGGTGCGCGTCGTCCGCGCGTGCAAGGACGCCGGGATCGGAAGCGTCGCCGTGTACGCCGAGCCCGACCGCGACGCGCTCTTCGTCCGGCTCGCCGACGAGGCCTACTCCCTCGGCGGCTCGACGCCGGCGGACTCCTACCTCGACATCGCCAAGATCATCGACGTCGCCCACCGCAGCGGCGCCGACTCGGTGCACCCCGGCTACGGCTTCCTCGCCGAGAACGCCGGGTTCGCCCAGGCCGTGATCGACGCCGGGCTGGTGTGGATCGGCCCGCCGCCCGCGGCGATCGAGGCGCTCGGCGACAAGGCCCGGGCCAAGCACATCGCCCAGGTGGCGAACGCGCCGCTGGCGCCCGGGCACCAAGGACCCGGTCAAGGACGCCGACGAGGTCGTCGCGTTCGCCAAGGAGAACGGCCTGCCGGTCGCGATCAAGGCCGTCTTCGGCGGCGGCGGCCGCGGCCTCAAGGTGGCTCACACGCTCGAGGAGATCCCCGAGCTGTACGAGTCCGCGGTGCGCGAGGCGGTCGGCGCCTTCGGTCGCGGCGAGTGCCTCGTCGAGAAGTTCCTGCACCATCCCCGCCACGTGGAGACCCAGTGCCTGGCCGACCAGCACGGCAACGTCGTGGTGGTCTCCACCCGTGACTGCTCACTGCAGCGTCGGCACCAGAAGCTGGTCGAGGAGGCGCCCGCGCCGTTCCTCACCGAGGAGCAGCTCAAGCGCCTCTACGAGTCCTCCAAGGCGATCCTGAAGGAGGCCGGCTACGTCGGCGCCGGGACGTGCGAGTTCCTGGTCGCCAGGGACGGCACCATCTCCTTCCTCGAGGTCAACACCCGCCTCCAGGTCGAGCACTGCGTCTCCGAGGAGGTCACCGGCATCGACCTGGTGCGCGAGATGTTCCGGATCGCCGCGGGCGAGGAGCTCGGCTACGACGACCCGGAGATCCGCGGCCACTCGATCGAGTTCCGGATCAACGCCGAGGACGGCGGCCGCAACTTCATGCCCGCCCCGGGCACGCTGACCGAGTGGGCGCCGCCCCAGGGCCCGGGCATCCGGCTCGACGGCGGCTACGAGAAGGGCGAGACCGTCCCGGGCTCCTTCGACTCGCTGATCGCCAAGCTGATCGTCACCGGGCGCGACCGCACCCAGGCACTCGAGCGCGTCCCGGCGCGCGCTGGCCGAGTTCGTCGTCGACGGCATGCCGACGGTGATCCCGTTCCACCGGGCCGTGATCGAGGACCCGGCGTACGTCGGCGCCTCGACCCCGTCCGGCGAGGGCGAGTTCACCGTCTACACCACCTGGATCGAGACCGACTTCGACAACCAGATCGAGCCCTACGCCGGCGCAGCCGGCGAGGCCGACGACCCTGGCGAGCGCCAGAAGGTCACCGTCGAGGTCGGCGGCCGCCGCCTCGAGGTGGTGCATCCCGGCCGGCCTGGGCGGCATCGCGCGGCGCGAGCGGTCCGGCGGCGAGGAAGCCGAAGCGGTCGGCGGGCAAGAAGGCCAGCGCCGCCGCCTCCGGCGACGCGGTCACCAGCCCGATGCAGGGCACCATCGTCAAGGTCGCCGTCGAGGACGGCGCGACGGTCGCCGAGGGCGACGTCGTGGTGGTGCTCGAGGCGATGAAGATGGAGCAGCCGCTCAAGGCCCACAAGGCCGGCACCGTCACGGGCCTGTCCGCCGAGGTCGGCGCGACCGTCTCCCACGGCGAGGTGCTCTGCGAGATCAAGGACTGACGTACCGAGCGGCGAGATCAAGGACTGACGTCCCGGGGCGAGATCAAGGACTGACGTCCGAGGGCCGAGACCAAGCGTCTCGAGACCTCGGCGAGGGTGCGAGATCAACCGGGACGCGGGCTGAGCCCCAGCACCAGCATGTCGACCACGAGGTCGACGAGGTGGTCGGCGTCGAGGTCGGGCGGCTTCTCCAGCGCGATCCGCAGGCAGCTGTTCAGGGTCACGCCCATCGCCAGGTAGATCCGTGCGTCCATCTCGGCGGCGGGCAGGTCCGGGAGCTGCTGCGCGGCGTAGATCCGGGTGAACGTGGCCAGTCCCCGCTCGATCTCGGGCAGCACGTTGGCCTGGGTGCCCATCGGCACCTCGTTGACCAGGGCGCGCACCACCGCCTCCTGCTCCTGGAGCGCGTCGACCAGCGCCGAGATCACCGCGCGCACCCCGACCCTGGGCCGAACGCCGGGCGGCTGCCGCGCGGCGTCGGCGATCGCCGCGGTGAGCCGCTCCAGGATCGCGTCGCTGGCCCGCAGCCGGAGGGTCTCGAAGATCTCCTCCTTGTCCGCGAAGTAGCGGTAGAGCGAGCCCACGCTCACTCCGGCCTCGGCGGCGACCCGGTTCGTGCTCATCTGGGCGTAGCCGTCCCGGACAGGACGCGAGTCGCAGCGTCGAGGATGCGCTCGACCATGGCTCGCGACCGGGCCTGCACCGGCCTGCGCCGCCGTGATCGCGGTCACGATCGCGAGCCCACCGAACGCGAGTAGAAGTCGAGCATTTGCTCACTTTATCGTGGCGGTATGTCGATCGAGACGACCTCAGCACCCACGACGCCCGGGACCGTTCCCCGCCGCCACGGTTCGGCGCCCGCGTGGTCCGAGCGCTTCGCCCGCCCGATGTTCGCCCTCGCCGGGCCGGGCGCCCGGATGCGCGGCGACGAGCTCGAGGACCTCGACGGCCGGCCTCATCCGGCGCGACGAGCTCGCCGACGCCTTCGTCCGCGCCGTCCGCGAGGAGCACGGACCGTGACGATGCCGCAGTTCCGCGGCAGCGCTGGCCGGCGGCCTGGACGCCGTGCCCGACGCTCCGGCGGCCCTCGCGCACGCTCTTCGACCAGCTGGAGGCCCGGCCGGAGTGGGTCGACGACCGCCTGCTCGACGCGGGGCGCGGCCGCCGCGCGCCGGATCGGCAAGGACGGCTTCGACATCCTCGCGTTCGGCTCCCTGCTCGGCGGCTACCGCAGCGGCGGCGCACTGCAGCCGCTGGTGCGCACCGGCCGGTTCGACGACACCTTGAACCGCGTCGGCGAGACCGGCCAGTGGTGGTTCGCCTGCACGGCGCCGAGCGGCCTGTCCCGCCACGGCGAGGGCTGGCGGCTCTCGGTGCACGTGCGGGTCATGCACGCGTTCGTCAACTACCAGCTCGAGCGTGACCCCGACTGGGACTGGGAGCTTCCGCGGCGTCCCGATCAACGCCTACGACCGCGCCGGCACGATCGGGTCGTTCAGCACCAGCTACCTGCTGCAGGCGCGCGCCCTCGGCATCCGGATCCCGCGCGACGACGCGGCCGCGATCATGCACCTGTGGTCCTACGTCGGCTGGCTGATGGGCGTGGAGGAGCGCTGGCTCCCCCGCACCGAGCGCGTAGGCCGGCGGGTGCTCGCCAACGTGATCGCCGGCTTCTCGGCCCCCGAGGAGTCGAGTCGGCAGCTGGGCGCCGGCCTGATCGGCATGCACGACCGCGCTCCCGGCATCGGGCGCTGGCGTCGGCGCTACGAGCGGGAGCGGGCACTCAGCGTCGCGACGTACCTGAACCTCGGGCACGGGATGCGCGACGTCGGCCAGCCGGCCCGGCTGCCGTGGTACCCCGCCCTGCGGATCCCGGCGAACCTCTTCTGGACCCAGCTGGTCGGGCCGCCTCCCCGGAGGACGGCAGCTCCTGGACCGCCGCGGCCGAGCGCGCCCTGACGCGGATGGAGCGGCTGCAGTACGCCGGGAGGCGGCCGCCGATCGCGCCGCTGCCGAGCGCGCCGGGTGCTACTGGAGCGTGAGCGCGCCGGTCACGGTGTACTGGTCGGTGTTCTCGTGGCTCCAGTGCCCGGTCGTGTCGTTGAACAAGCCGTCGTGCGAGGTCAGGATGTCGCCGTCGGAGAAGTCCAGGCCGGTGCCGTCGAAGGTCGCCGCCAGACCGTCAGTCCCGCCGGCGCGTGGGATCAGGACCGGGTAGGCCGAGGTGTCGTAGAACGGCAGGTGCGGGTCGTCGCCCTCGTAGACGATCGGATTGGGCTGCTCGGCGGTGCTGGGGTCGCAGATGTGCGCACCGTCGGCGATGCGCTGCTCGACCCGGTCCGGCCGGACGTGCGCGACCACCTTCAGCACCGCGGTGCCGGTGCTGCCTGGGTGGTAGCCCGTGAGCACCAGGTTGGCCTGGTGCAACGCCGGATCGAAGCTGCTCGGGGTGAGCATCTGGAACGGGCCCAGGTTGTGCCCGGCGGTGCCGTACCAGTCCAAGATCCGGTAGAAGTGCACCGCGATTGGATCGTCGGCACACCCGAACGGGTAGCCGTTGTCGGCCGTGTCGACCCCCTCGCCGCGACGGAACCAGAGCTTGTTCTGCGAGGTGAAGGTCCAGTAGCCCGTGCCGTCGTCGTACCACTCGCCGTTGCCGAGCTGGTGCAGCGAGACGTGCAACGTCACGGTGGTCAGCCACTCCTCCTGGCCCGGCGACCCGAGCTCCAGGTCGCCGAAGTACTCGTCGTGGTGAAGACCGAAGGTGATCGTGCCCGTCAGCGTGCCGCCGGTTGGTGCGGGCGGCGGCAGCGGGTCGTCGTCGTGGATCACGACGACGACATTGCGCGTCTTGAGCTTCGCGGACTTCGAGGCGAGCGCCACGACGAAGGACTCGGTGCCCTCGTGGACCGTGTCGTCGAGGATGCCGACCCGGATCGTGGCGGTCGACTTGTGCTTGCGGATCACCACGTGACCGGAGCTCGGCACGAAGTCGTGGCCGGCGATCGCGCTGCCGGAGACGGTGGCGAAGCGGACCTTGATCTTCTTCCTGGCCTTCTTCGCAAGCTTCAAGGTGACGGTCGCGTGGCCGGCGTTCTCCGCCACCGCCGGAGCCGTCGCCTTCACCGTCGGCTTGCCGGCGGCCGTCGCCGGGGAGACCAGCGCGGCGACTCCCATCGTGACCGCTGCGGTCGCGGCCACGAGCGGAGCCTTCCCGAGTCCCATGCCCGAGAAGGTAGCGGCGCCGGCGGCGGGCGGTCGCCGGTCAGCCGGTCTCACCACGGTCTCAACAAGGGAGCCGGAGATCACTACGATCACCCCGGTGAGGTCCCTGCGTGACGCACTCCACCGCGCCGACGCGAACGCCTTCGTCGGCCGGGTCGACGCGCTCGAGACGGTGGCGACCTTCCTGGCGCCGGGCTCGCCGCACCGGTTCCTGCTGGTGCACGGTCCCGGAGGAATCGGCAAGAGCGCGCTGCTCCGGGAGATCGGCCGGCGTGGCGCCGCCCAGGGCCGGGAGGTCCACGAGTCGGACGCGTCCGAGCTCGACCTGGACGCCCTGCCTGAGGGCAACGCGCCACTGTTGCTGCTGGTGGACGAGGCCGAGCTGCTCGGCGCCCAGCTGCCGATGCTCCGCAACGATCTGCTCGACCGGCTCCCCGCCGACGCCCGTGTGGTGATCGCCGGGCGGGACCGGCCCGCTCCCAGCTGGTGGCGAGGCGGGCTGGAGTCGTTGGTGCGAGAGCTGCCGCTGACCCCGATGCCTCCCGACGAGGCTCGGGTGCTGCTCGAGGCTCGCGGCCTCACCGACCCCGACCGGCAACGCGAGGTGCTTGCCTGGGCACACGGATCTCCGCTCGCACTGGTGGTCGCGGCGAGCAGCTCCGGGAGCACGACGCCGGGGGCGATGGAGTCCGTGCTGGAGGATCGCCTGGCGGCCTGGCTCGCGGGCTCGTCGATCGACGGCGCCGACCCCGAGGTGCTCGAGGTCGCCGCGGTCACCTCACCGGTCGACGCCCGGCTGCTCGCTGCCGCACTGCCCGGGCGCAGACTCCGCGACGCAATGGCGCAGCTGTGGGCGCTGCCGGTGGTGCGCCGCGTCGGGCACGGGGCCGTCCTGCACCCGGCGCTCGCGAGCGCGATCGCGAC
Organism: uncultured Actinomycetota bacterium; assembly: GCA_963731485.1. GTDB lineage: Bacteria > Actinomycetota > Actinomycetes > Propionibacteriales > Nocardioidaceae > Marmoricola. The sequence goes on along the minus strand of CAVSVQ010000002.1, from coordinate 344,241 downwards.
CCGGCTGCGGTCCGAGCAGGGCAATCGCCACCGCTCCCTGGTCCGCCGGATCGCCGTCCATCTCGAGAGCCGCGCTCGACTCGGCGACGTGCGGGCGTTCCTCCAGATGGTCGGTCTGATCGAGGACCCCGGGCTCGTCACCGGATTCGCGGGCGGAGCCAGCCCGACCCACTTCGGCGACGGGCTACGGCCGGGGGACGCCGCGGCGCTGGAGCGCGCCACCGGGCTGGGCGGAACGCCCGCCTGGGCGCCGGTCGCGTGGTTCCTCGACCGCCTCCCACGTCACGCCACCGTGGTTCGTCGCATCGACGGCAGCGTGGCCGGGATGATCGGCGCCGCGCCGGTGGAGCAGATCGCGCAGGACGGCTCGGCGCTCGCCGCGGACCTGCTCGACGTCGTCGCCCGCGCCGGCTGCGACCCGGGCCGGACCCTGGCAGGGCCGGCGATCCTCCTGGAGCACGAGCCCGACGCCGCCGGCGACGTCTTGTGGGTCGGCTACTCCACGGCGTTCACGCACAGCGGTGTCCACGACCTCAGGCACTGCCTCACGCACTTCCCCGACCCAGGACGTCGCCCGGTCGAGTTCCTCGCCGCGGCCGCCTGGCAGCCAGTGCCGCTGTGGTCGCCGGACTCCAGCTGGCTGATGGACTGGGGGCCGTCGGGAGCGATCGGCTTCGTGCTCGAGCAGATCCTGCGCGAGCAGGGGTTCGGCCACGACCTGCCCAACCGGTCGTCGGTGCTTGCTCCCGGGTCCGAGGACCGGCTCGCCGCGCTGGTCGCCGAGGTGTTCGACGACACCGAGGCCGACCTGCTGCAGCGCAGGATCATCGAGCTCGCCCACCTGGGCCCCGGACTCTCCGAGCGCGAGATCCTCAGTGAGCTCTACGTCAGCCGAGCGACCTACTTCCGGCTGTTGCGCCGCGCCCGCGAACGGTTGCTGGCCGCCGACGTCGGTCCTTGAGGGCGGCTCGGCGGACCGGTCCGGACCCGCAGCTGCCGCCTCAGTGCTTGCGCAGCGCCGGGTGGTTGCGCGCCAGGATCGGCACGAGCAGCCGCCGCGGCGTGTGCCGGGCGAACGCCGAGCTGACCCGGTTCGCCGCTCCCGGGACCACCACGGTCCGGCCGCGAGCGAGCCCGTCGACCGCCGCCCGGGCGACATCCGCGGCCGAGACCCACATGATCGACGGCAGCGCGTCGTGCGCCTCCTGCTCGTCGAAGCCCGCGGTCGCAGCGAATCCGGTCTCGACCGGACCGGGACACAGCACCGTCACGGAGACTCCGGTGCCGGCCAGCTCGCCGGAGAGGCTCTGGGTGTAGGAGAGCACGAACGCCTTCGCGGCGCCGTACGCCGCCTGCCCCGGCAGCGGCTGGAAGGCGGCGGTCGACGCGACGTTGAGCACCGCGCCCCGCCCGCGCTCGACCATGCCGGGCAGCAGCCGGGTGCACAGGTCCACCAACGCCGCCACGTCGACCTCGAGCAGGGTGAGCTCGGCGTCCGGGTCGCCGCGGTGCACCGGCCCGAGGGTCGAGAAGCCGGCGTTGTTCACCAGGATGTCGGGGGTCAGGCCGAGCGCGCCGATGCGGTCGGGCAGCCGGCGGCGCGCGTCCCGGTCGGCCAGGTCGGTGGCCAGCACCGCGGCCGTGACGCCGGACCGCTCGCCGATCTCCGCGGCCAGCTCCTCGAGCTTGCTCTCCGTGCGCGCGACCAGCACCAGCTGGTGCCCACGGCGCGCGAGCTCGCGAGCGATCTCGGCCCCGATGCCCGAGGAGGCGCCGGTGACGACGGCGCAGCGGTCAGGGCCGGGAGGGGGCAGGCTCATGCGAGCACAGTACGGGTCGGCCCGAGCGCCGACTACGGCGTGGACGGTGCCGAGAGGGAGAAGTACGCCGACTTCAGGCCGTAGAGCGACTGGAAGTCGGTCCCCGAGATCACCTTGTGACCGCCGGACCCGGTCAGCATCACCGACACCACCCACCCCTGGTACGCCGTCGTGCTGCCGTCGCGGGTGAGGATCTGGATCGACTCGAGCGTGCCGATCGAGGGATACGCCGCCTCGAGCTTCGCGATCGGCACCTGCTTGGTCCACCCGAGATTCGTGTCGCCGGACGCGGCGGTGTCGTAGATGTCCTGCTGGGCGACCAGGTAGGGCCGGCAGCCGGTCGAGGTCCAGCCACCGCTGCTCGCCGAGAACTGCGTGAACGCGACCTGACCGCCGTAGGTCACCACCTGGTCCGCGGTGGCCGCGATCGCGGCGTCGGTGTTCGCGTTCTCCAGGCGGGTGCCGTAGTAGGCCTGCGACCGAGTGGAGTCGTAGACGTCGAAGTACCCGCCCGCGCCCGCGGCCCGCTCGAACGCCGCATAGCTGCGGGCGGCCACGGCCTGCGCCTGCAGCGCCGCCGGTTGCCAGGAGGTGAACGCCTCGGCCGGGACCACGCCGCGCAGGTACTGCTCCATGCCGACGACGTTCACGGTGTCCTGGTGGGTGAAGCGGACCGCGCCGCGGTACTCCCGCTTGCCGGACGGCAGCTTCACCGTGACCCGGTGGGTGTGGGACTTGAACTGGCCGTCGCCGACGAGGTACGGGTGGCCGTGGGGGCGGTAGCGGTGCCAGTGGCCGGTCTTGCGGTAGACCCGCACGTGACCGTGGACCTGCTTGAGCTTCCAGGCGCGCGCACTCGGCAGGTGGTACTTCTTGTGCCGGCCGAGGTCCACCAGCTTGAGCCCGGATGCGGCCTTCACCTTGAGGTTGTCGTCGGTGTCGGAGGTGAGCAGCACCTTGACCTTGCCGCCGCCCATCGACCCGAGCGTCGTGCCCGGGTAGTAGAACGCCAGGATCTCGGCAGAAGACTTCCCCTGCAGCGCAGCGCCCTGCGCGCCCCACTGGGCCATCCCGTGCCCGTGGCCCCAGCCGTCGCCGTTGACGACGAGGGTGGTCTGACCGGTCGTGTCGACCGCCGGGTCGGTCGCCGCAGCGCTCGCCGGCGCCGCTGGAGCGAGGACGAGCGCCGCCGCGGCGAGCGCCGCGGCGATGCGTGGTGTCCGAGAGTGCATGGGGGGATCCTGGGCCTGGTGAGGGGGCAGAAGCGTCCATCATGCCCGCCCGCTCAACCGGCAACCACCGTTCCGGAAATCTCCGCGAATCGGGCGCACGCATGAGCGCTGGTGAACGAAGCACACCCGGATAACTACCGGACTGTGCCTCCCCGGCTCACACGTGCGGGCGATGCAGCCGGCGAGCGGCCTCGGCGATCGAGCCGCTGTTCGACGGGTAGACCGTGAACGCCTGGGCCAGCTGGTCGGCGGTCAGCGACTCGGCGACCGCCATCGAGACCGGGTGGATCAGCTCGCTCGCCCGCGGCCCGACCACCACGCCCCCGACGATGATGCCGGTGCCCGGGCCGGCAGAACAGCTTCACGAACCCGTCGTGGACGCCCTGCATCTTGGCGCGGGCGTTGCCGGCCAGCTCGAGCCGGACCACCTCCGCGTCGATCTCGCCGTTGTCGACGGCCTGCTGGGACCAGCCCACCGTCGGCGATCTCGGGCGCGGTGAAGACGTTCGAGGAGACCTTCTTCAGGTCCAGCGGCGCGACCGCGTCGCCGAGGAAGTGCCACATCGCGATCCGGCCCTGCATCGCGGCGACCGACGCGAGCATCAGGACGCCGGTGCAGTCGCCGGCGGCGTACACCCCGCGGGCGGTGGTGCGCGACACCCGGTCCACCTTGACGAAGCCGCCGTCGTCGAGCGCGACGCCCGGCCTCCTCGAGCCCGATCCCGCTGGTGTTCGGGATCGAGCCGAGCGCCAGCAGGCAGTGCGAGCCGGTGACGGTGCGCCCGTCGGTCAGCGTCACGGTGACCTCGTCGCCGTCGCGGGTCACCGACTCCATCCGCGACTTCGACGAGCACGGTCATGCCGCGGCGGGTGAGCACGCTCTCGAGCACGCTCGGCGGCGTCGGCGTCCTCACCGGGAAGCACCCGGTCGCGGGAGGAGACCAGGACCACGTCGATGCCCAGCGCGATGTAGGCGCTGGCGAACTCCGCGCCGGTGACGCCGGACCCGACCACGATCAGCCGGGTCGGGCATCTCGGTCAGGTCGTAGACCTGCTCCCAGGTCAGGATCCGCTCGCCGTCGGGCTCGGCGGACGGCAGCGTGCGCGGAGCGGCGCCGGTGGCGACCAGCACGGCGTCGGCCTCGAGCGTCTCGGTGCCGCCTTCGAGGAGGTCGACGACCACCTCGGTGCGTGCCCCGGACCGGCCGGGCCGATCGAGCCGACCCCGGCCGACCACCACCTCGACCCCGTCACGCTCGAGCCGGCGGCCGATGTCGCGGGACTGCTCGGCGGCGAGCCGGAGCACGCGCTGGTTGACCCTGGCGAGGTCCACCTGCAGGCTCAGGGCGGCCTCGCCCTCCGCCCCGTCAGGGCCGGGGTCGGACGAACCGATGCCCAGCTCCGGGCCGGTCCACAGTCCGTCATCAGCTCGGCGGTGGCGATCAGGGTCTTGCTGGGCACGCAGTCGGTGAGGACCGCCGAGCCGCCGAGACCGTCGGAGTCGACCACGGTCACCTCGGCGCCGAGCTGCGCCGCCACGTGGGCCGACTCGTATCCGCCGGGTCCGCCGCCGATGATCACCACATGAGTCACCGGGCCATTGTCGCGCAGGCCCACCTGCTCGGGCGCCGGCGGGCGTCACCTGCTCGTCGGACCGGCGCCGCGACCGTGCCCTACCCTTTTGCGGGTGACGCTGTACGCCGCCTACGGGACCAACCTCGACCCCGCCCGGATGGGCGAGCGGTGTCCGCACTCGCCGCTTGCGCGGCACCGGCTGGCTGCAGGGCTGGCGGCTGACCTTCGGCGGCGAGGACCACGGCTGGGACGGCGCTCTCGCCACCGTCGTCCAGGACCCCTTCGAGCAGGTCTTCGTGGCGATCTACGACGTCACCGAGGAGGACATGGCCGCCCTCGACGGCTGGGAGTCCGCGGACACCGGTCTGTACCGCAAGACCAAGGTGCGGGTCTCGACGCTCACCGACGAGTGCGTCGCCTGGATCTACGTGCTCGACGCCTTCGAGGGCGGCCTGCCCTCGGCCGGCTACCTCGGCGTGCTCGCCGACGCCGCCGACGCTGCCGACGCCCCCGCGCGACTACGTCGCCGCGCTGCGGCAGCGCCCCTGCCGCAGCACCTTCGGCGGCTGAGCCGCGCCGTGCAGTCAGAGTCCTGCTCCGTGACGATTCCCCCGCACTCCCTGCCGAAGACGCCGCCGAGGCCGCGCGCGTCCTGGCCGAGCTGACCGGCGTCGCCGCGCCACGACGTCGCCCTGGTGATGGGGTCGGGCTGGCTGCCCGCGGTCGACGCGCTCGGCGAGGCGACCGCCGAGGTCAGCAGCACCGACCTGCCCGGCTTCGCCCCGCCCGCGGTCGCCGGCCACGCCGGCAAGATCCGCTCGGTGCGCGCCGGCGACAAGCAGCTGCTGGTCTTCCTCGGCCGCACCCACTTCTACGAGGGCCACGGCGTCCGGGCGGTGGTGCACGGCGTACGCACGGCCGCGGCCGCCGGCTGCCGGACCGTCGTGCTCACCAACGGCTGCGGCGGGCTCAAGGAGACCTGGTCGCCGGGCACTCCCGTGCTGATCAGCGACCACGTCAACCTGACGGCGACCTCGCCGATCGAGGGAGCCCACTTCGTCGACCTCACCGACCTCTACAGCCCGCGCCTGCGCGAGCTGTGCCGGCAGGTCGAGCCCGACCTCGACGAGGGCGTCTACGTGCAGTTCCGCGGACCGCACTACGAGACCCCGGCCGAGATCCGGATGGTGCGGGCGATCGGCGGTGACCTCGTCGGGATGAGCACCACCCTCGAGGCGATCGCCGCGCGCGAGGCCGGCCTGGAGGTCCTCGGCATCTCGCTGGTCACCAACCTCGCCGCCGGGATCAGCGGCGAGCCCCTCAACCACGAAGAGGTCCTCGAGGCCGGCAAGGCCGCGGCCGCACGGATGGGTGCGCTGCTGGCTGCCATCGTCCCGGGGATCTAGCTGCGGGTGCTCGCCTGCGGCGGGCTTGGCGCCTGCGGCGCGGCTTGTGCGCCTGCGGCGCGGGCTTGTGCGCCTCGGCGGGCTGCGCCGCGGCGGGCCACGTCGCGGGCTTGCGCCTGCGGCGACGGTGCCGTGGTCGTCGGGGTGTGACCCGGCGTCCCCCTCGGCTCACTGGGGATGCGCGTCGCCCCGACTACTCTGCCGCTGCGCCGGCCTCTGGTCTTGGGGCGCCACGCGATCCCTTGACGTTCGCCATCGGCGGCCACCAGGCCCCGACCCCGCGCTGCGAGCCCACCGACCCCGGGTGGTGGAGATCTTCGGATGGGTCCACCGACGACTCGTCGCGAGCATCGGGTCGGTCAGACCCATCCACCGATCCTTCTTCTTCCCACGGGGTCGGTGCGCCGATCGCGGGTCGTCGGGGCGGGCCGCGCCGCAGGGAGCGTAAAGGGAGGCGTGGCGCCCACGCCCAGAGCCGGCGGCAGCGGCACCGACCCATGGGCGACACGGCGAGCCCAGCGACCGGAGGCCGGACCGACCCGACGGCCCACCCAACCCACGCACCCACCCCGTGCGCCGCAGGCGCACACGCCGCGCCGCAGGCGCAATGCACGTCGTTGACTTCGAGCGCGCTCGAACTCGACACTGGGCCGATGAGCCTGACCATCGCCGAGGCCGCGGCGCGCACCGGCCTGACCGCGCACACCCTGCGCTACTACGAGCGCGACGGCCTGATGCTGGGCTCCGTCGACCGAGCCGTCTCGGGCCATCGTCGCTACTCCGACGGCGACCTGACCTGGATCGAGATGATCACCCGGCTCCGCTCCACGGGGATGCCGATCCGCGACGTACGCCGCTATGCCGAGCTCGTGCGTGCGGGCGACGGCAACGAGGCCGAGCGGCTCGAGCTGCTGATGGCGCACCGCGAGCGGGTCGAGGCCCAGCTGGCCCAGGTCACCGCGCACCTGCGTGCGATCGACCACAAGATCGGGATCTACGAGGGAAAGGTCCAGCAGAGCGCTTGACTTGGAGTGCACTCGAAGTCGTTGGCTGGAGCCATGACTGACACCCCCACCTCCCTCGAACGACGCACTCTCGGGACCACCGCACCACTGGAGGTCTCCGCCCTCGGACTCGGCTGCATGGGCATGTCGGAGTTCTACGGGACCGCCGACGAGGACGCCGGCATCGAGACGATCCACCGGGCCCTCGACCTCGGCGTGACCTTCCTCGACACCGCCGACATGTACGGGCCGTTCACCAACGAGCAGCTCGTCGGCAAGGCGATCGCCGGACGCCGGGACGAGGTCCAGCTGGCCACCAAGTTCGGCAACGAGCGCCTTCCGGACGGCACCCGGGTCGGCATCAACGGTCGTCCGGAGTACGTCCGGGCCGCGTGCGACGCCTCGCTGCGGCGGCTCGGCGTCGACCACATCGACCTGTACTACCAGCACCGGGTCGACCGGTCGGTGCCGATCGAGGAGACCGTCGGCGCGATGGCCGAGCTCGTGCAGGCCGGCAAGGTCCGCCACCTCGGTCTGTCCGAGGCGTCGGCGGCCAACATCCGCACGGCGCACGCGGTGCACCCGATCACCGCGCTCCAGTCCGAGTACTCGCTGTTCACCCGCGACCTCGAGGACGAGATCCTGCCCACGATCCGCGAGCTCGGCATCGGCCTGGTGCCGTACTCGCCGCTCGGCCGCGGCATGCTGACCGGCGCCATCACCGCGACCCGTGGTGCCGACGGTGAGGCGGACTTCCGCCGGTCGGAGTACTTCCCCCGGTTCCAGGGCGAGGCTCTCGAGGCGAACCTCCGGCTCGTCGACGCCATCGGCAAGATCGCGGAGGAGAAGGGGTGCACCCCCGGTCAGCTCGCGCTGGCGTGGGTGCTCGCCCAGGGCCCGAGGCACCAGCTGGGCGTCGCTCCGATCCCGGGCACCAAGCGGGTGACGTACCTGGAGGAGAACGTCGCCGCCGCGGACGTCGTCCTCACCGCCGACGACCTTGCCGCACTCGAGGAGGCGGTGCCGCGTGGTGCCGTCCAGGGTGACCGCTACGGAGACATGTGCCACATCGACGAGTGAGCGCGGCGTACTGGCGGGTAACCTCAGGTCATGACCCGCCAGTACGTCGCCCACGAGATCGCCGACGGCATCGCCCAGGTGCGCCTGACCCGCCCCGAGAAGCTGAACGCGCTCACCCTGCAGACCCTCGACGAGCTGGTCGCGACCGCCCGCGAGCTGCGCCGGGACCGCACGCTTCGGGCCGTGGTGGTCAGCGGGGAGGGCGGCTCCTTCTGCGCGGGCCTGGACTTCGCCTCGGCGATGAAGAGCCCGGCCGGGATCGCCAAGGCGTTCGTGCCGCGACCGTGGCGTGGCACCAACACCTTCCAGGAGGCCTGCTGGGCCTGGCGGCGGCTGCCGGTCCCGGTGATCGCGGCGGTCGAGGGGCACTGCTACGGCGGCGGTCTCCAGATCGCCCTGGCCGCCGACTTCCGCGTCGCCACCCCCGACTCGGAGTGGTCGGTGCTCGAGGCGCGCTGGGGACTGATCCCCGACATGACCGGGATCCGCAGCCTCGCCGAGCTGGTCGGCATCGACACCGCGAAGCGGCTCACGATGACCGCGCGGATGCTCAGCGGCAAGGAGGCCGCCGACCTCGGCCTGGTCACCGAGCTGGCCGCCGACCCGGTCGCCGCGGCGACCGACCTCGCCCGCGAGATCGCGCAGCGCTCCCCCGACTCGGTGGCGGCCGCGAAGCGGCTCTTCGACCGCACCTGGACCTCCTCGCCGCGCGCCACGTTCGCGCGAGAGCGCGCCGAGCAGCTGGTCCTGCTCGCGACCGGCGAACACCCGCGCCGCGCGGGAGGCGGCGTTCAAGAGGATCGCACCGGTGTTCGGTCCGCGGCTCCTGCCCTGATCATGTGAGCCCTGACCACGCTCGAGCCCTGATCATGTGAGCCCTGACCACGTGACCGCGTGCGCCGAGCGGGTCCGACGGGAGCTGCGGGCGGCGGCCGACCCGGAGCGAGCGGCCGCCATGGCGGCGTACATGAAGTCGGCGGAGACCGGCAACCTGCGGTTCCTCGGCGTCCGCCGACCCGAGGTGCGACGCATCGTCAAGGACGTCGTGCAGGAGGTCGCGCGGGACGCCCCGGCGGACCCCGCGGTGCTGACCGCCGTGGTCCGGGAGCTGTGGGACCACGCCGGGTTCCGCGAGGAGCGGTACGCCGCCCAGGACCTGCTCGCCCTGCGCTGGGCCCGCGGCCGCCTGGAGCTGCTCGACCTGCACCGAGCACATGGCGCGTCACCGGCGCGTGGTGGGACCACGTCGACGAGGTCGCCCACCGGGTCGGCGACCTCGCGATCAGCCATCCCGACCAGATGGCGCCGGTGCTGCGCGCCTGGAGCCGGGACCCGTCGATGTGGCTGCGTCGGCTGGCGATCCTCGGACAGCTGCGTCGCCGCGATGCGGTGGACCTCGCAGCTCCTCGCCGACGTGATCGAGCCGAACGTCGCCGACCCGGAGTTCTTCGTCCGCAAGGCGATCGGCTGGGCGCTGCGCGACGTGGCGCGGCACCACCCGGCGTGGGTGCGCGGCTTCGTCGCCACCCACGAGCTCAGCCCGCTCTCACGACGTGAGGCGCTCCGGCACCTGCACTGAGGCGCGTGGCTAGACATGACGCCCATGACTGACCGCAAGGCAACCACCGTCTGGTCCGGCACCCTGTTCGAGGGCTCCGGCGAGACCACCTTCGACTCCTCCGGGCATCGGCACCTACCCGGTCTCGTGGGCCTCGCGCGCCGAGGAGGCCAACGGCAAGACCAGCCCCGAGGAGCTGATCGCCGGCGCGCACTCGGCGTGCTTCTCGATGGCCTTCTCCAACATGCTGGCCAAGAACGAGACCCCGGCCGAGCGGCTCGAGGTCTCCGCGGTGGTCACCTTCGTGCCGGGCACCGGCATCACGAAGTCGGCGATCACCGTCGTCGGCACGGTCCCGGGCATCGACGAGTCGACGTTCCAGGAGCTCGCCGCGGACGCGAAGGCGAACTGCCCCGTGTCCCAGGCGCTCTCGGTCGAGATCACCCTCGACGCGAGCTGGCCTGACCGACCGCGCCGCCTGAGCCGGTCCGCGAGCCCCTGCTCGCGCGCCGCGCATCATCCAGGCGTGGTTCGCCGCGAGCAGCGGCTTCGCGACGTACGACGCCCAGCGGAACGTCCGGCGCACCGCGTCGACCCGCTGGTCGAAGTCCAGCCGGGTGCCCGCTCCGTCGGTGTCGAGCCGCCACGCGGCGTAGCCCGCGGATCGGGCCGTCGATGCCCACCCGCAGCACGCTCCGGGTCGCGGCTCTCGGCGTGGAGGTGCAGCTCGAGGTCGTAGGGCAGCAGCGAGCGGCACACGACCACGGCGTCGTCCGGGCCGGCGCTCGCGACCGCGCGCACCTGCGGCCACCAGTCGACGTAGTGCTCGAGGTCGAGCAGCACCGCGTGCACCAGCTCGCGCGGCGCCGGAGTCTCCCAGATCGCCGAAGGAGTACTCGGCAGCGCTCACGATCTCACCCGCACTCGCTGCTCACAGGTCGCGCACCACCGGCGCGACCGTGTCGAACAGCTCGGTGAGTCCACGCGACCGGGTCGGGGCCGACCGGCTGGATCGTGACCAGCTCGATCCCCTCGGCGGCGAACTGCTCCATCCGGGCCAGGAACGCGTCCCGGTCGCCGACCGGGTCGAGGCCGCGCCATCGCGGTCTGCTGGATCGTGTCGTAGTCACGGCCGACGTCGTCGCAGTGCCGGCGCAGCACGTCGAGCTTGTGGCGCGATCTCCGGCCCCGTCGGCGCCGAAGAGGTTCGGTGGCGTCGGCGTACTGGGCCACCATCCGCAGGGTCTTGCGCTCGCCGTTGCCGCCCAGCATCACCGGCGGGCCGCCGAGGTGGCCCGACCGCTCCAGCGGCGGCGGCACGCACACGGTCTCGGCCAGCTGGTAGTGCGTGCCGTCGTAGGGGCCGTCGTCGTCGCTCCACATCTGGCGGCAGATCTGCAGCGTCTCCTCGACCCGCTCGAAGCGCTCGCGCCGTCGGCCGGGAACGGCACCCCGAGGCCGAGGTGCTCACGCTCGTACCAGGCGGCGCCGAGACCGAGCCGGGCCCGCCCCTCGGACAGCACGTCGAGCGTGGTGACGATCTTCGCGAGCAGACCCGGGTGCCGGTAGGTCACGCCGGTGACGAGCAGGCCGAGCTCGGACGTTCTCGCGTGACCGCCGGCGAGGAGCCCGAGGGTGGTGTAGCCCTCGAGCATCGGCTCGGGCGGGCCGCCGTAGTGCTCCATCTGGAAGTAGTGGTCCATCACGGTGAACAGTGCCGCGCCACCCTGGTCCGCGAGCCGGGCGGTGTCGGCGAGGGTGGCGGCGCGCGTCGAGCCGGGCGCCGCCGGGAAGCGGGAGTAGTGGATGCCGATGTCCATGCCCCCATCATGGCCGTACCTCCTGACCGGTGGCATAGCGTGGTCCCGTGAGCGACGACCTGCTGGAGCCGCGCCCGGGCCTGGGCCGCGGAGGACCCCGACCCGGCGACCGTCGCCGAGCTCGAGCGGCTGATCGCCGCGGACGACCGCGCCGAGCTGGCCGACCGGTTCGAGCGGCACCCTGGAGTTCGGCACCGCGGGCCTGCGCGGCGCGCTCGGCGCCGGACCCCGCCGGATGAACCGGGTGGTGGTGCTCCGCGCCGCGGCCGGGCTGGCGGCGTACCTGCACCGGACCGGCGCCGGCCCGAGCAGGCCGATCCCGCCGTCGTGATCGGGTACGACGCCCGCCACAACTCCGAGGTCTTCGCCCGCGACACCGCCGAGGTGATGGCCGGAGCCGGGCATCCGCGCCCTGGTGATGCCGCGACCGCTGCCGACCCCGCTGCTCGCCTACGCGATCCGCGACCTCGGCTGCATCGCCGGGCGTGATGGTCACCGCCAGCCACAACCCGCCGCAGGACAACGGCTACAAGGTCTACCTCGGCGACGGCAGCCAGATCGTGCCGCCGGCCGACGCCGACATCGCCGCCTGCATCGCCGACGTCGGCGCGCTCGCCGACGTCCCGCGCCCGCCGTCGGGCGCCGGGACCGGACCTCATCGAGGTGCTCGGCGAGGACGATCGTCGAGCGCTACGAGGCCGACCGTCGCCGCCCTGGTCGACGGACGGCCGATCCCGGCGCCGCGGCGCGACCTGCGCATCGTCTACACCCCGATGCACGGCGTCGGCGGCACCACCGTGCAGCAGGTGCTCGACCTGGCCGGCTTCCCGGCGCCCGGACGAGCCGCCGGCCCAGGCCCAGCCCGACCCCGACTTCCCCACGGTGGCCTTCCCCAACCCCGAGGAGCCCGGCGCGATGGACCTGGCGCTGGCGCTCGCGGCCGAGGTCGGCGCCGACCTCGTCGTCGCCAACGACCCCGACGCCGACCGCTGCGCGGTCGGCGTGCCCCCGGCGCTCGTCGGGCACCGGCCAGCGGCTGGCAGATGCTCCGCGGCGACGAGGTCGGCGCGCTGCTCGCCCACCACCTGCTCGCCCAGGGCAAGCAGGGCGTCTACGCGCAGTCGATCGTGTCCTCCAGCCTGCTCGGCACGATGGCGGCGGCCGCCGGCCAGCCGCACCAGGAGACGCTCACCGGGTTCAAGTGGATCGGTCGGATCCCCGGGCTCGCGTTCGGCTACGAGGAGGCGCTCGGCTACTGCGTCGACCCCGCGCACGTGAAGGACAAGGACGGCGTCTCCGCGCTCCTGCTGGTCTGCGAGCTGGCCGCGACGGCCAAGGCCCAGGGCCGCACCCTGCGCGACGTGCTCGACGACATCGCCCGCGACGCACGGGCTGCACGCCACCGACCAGCTGAGCGTGCGGTTCGACGACCTCGCCGCAGATCCCGGCGACGATGGCCCGGCTGCGCGAGGCACCGCCGACGTCCCTGGGCGGGCTCGCGGTCGAGCGGGTCGACGACCTGTCGCTCGGCAGCCGCCGACCTGCCGCCGACCGACGGGCTGCGCTACTCGCTGGCCGACCGCGCCCGGGTGATCGTGCGCCCGTCGGGCACCGAGCCGAAGGTGAAGTGCTACCTCGAGGTGGTCGTGCGCGCGTCGGACCGGGACCGACGGCGACGGGGATCGACGCGGCCCGGATCTCCGCCGCCGGGCGGCTCGACGCGATCCGCGCCGACGTGCAGAAGGCGGCGGGCCTGTGATCGGCGGCGCTCGGTCGCCCGGCTCTACAACGAGCGGATCCTGCCGCCGCTGACGGCGCTGACCTGCTCCGACCGGAACACCGGGCGCTGGCGCGAGCAGGCCTTCTGCGCACGTGTCCGGCGACGTGCTCGAGGTCGGCTTCGCCAACGGCACCAACCTGCTGCACTACCCCGACGCGGTCCGACGGGTCTACGCCGTGGAGCCCTCCGACGTCGCCTGGCGACACGCGCGCCGCGGATCGAGCGCGTTCGGTCGTCCGGTGGAGCGGGTCGGGCTCGACGGCGCGTCGACTCGCGCTCCCCGACGACAGCGTCGACGCCGTCGTCTCGGCGTACACGATGTGCACGATCCCGGACCTGGAGTCGGCGCTCGCCGAGATGCGCCGGGTGCTGCGCCCCGGCGGGTCGCTGCACTTCATCGAGCACGGCCTCTCTCCCGGACGCACGACGTCGCCGCACCGCCAGCGTCGGTGGACGCCACGCTGGAAGCGGATCGCCGGCGGCTGCCACCTCGACCGCGACATCCCGGCTCTCGTCGAGACGGCCGGCTTCAACCTCTCCGACCTGCGAGACCGTTCTACCTGCCGGGCCCGGCGTTCGCCAGGCCGTTCGCCTGGCTCACGATCGGGCGCGCCGAACCCATCGCCATGAGGCGACCTGGCTCACGCGGCTCGTTCTCGTGGCCCGTGCACCGTTCTGCTCGCGGCACGTTGCGCAGCACCTGGTCGACGTGCTGCCCGCAGCCGGCCCAGGTGACCTTGCCGCACCTACGGCATCGCTTCGCATGGCACATTCGGGCGTCCTCTTCGGTCGGTCCATATACCCTGGGGGGTATCGTAGCGGACGAATCAAGCGCGCACGACCGGCGCTGGTCCCGACGCGCTGGTCCCGACGCGCTGGTCACACCACGAAGGTGACCACCACGCGACCGTCAGGACCACGAGCCCGCCGAGCTCGAGCCGGGCCCAGCTGCGCCGCGGCGTCCCGACCGGCTCGCCGCGCTCGCGGGCCCGCTCGGCAGCCTCCAGCACGCGCTCGACCATGAAGTCCGCCAGCGCGTTGGCGTCCAGGCTGGTCTCGGCGCTGTCGCGCCGGCTCGCCACCCGGCGCCAGGGCCGGAGCTCTGGCCCGAGGCCGGGGAGCCCGACCTTCGGCGCAGGCGGCGGCCGCCTGGTCAGGGTCCGCAGCGGCCGGCCGACCGCGACCCCGTCGAACGCGCCTGCGTCGGTGTCCAGACGCGTGATCGCCCGCACCATGACCCGGCGGATGCCGGCCAGCGGGACGTGCCAGGAGCTGAACGCGTTGCGCAGCTCGACCTCGGCCGGGCCGAGCACCACCCGCGGCCGGAGCATGAAGCACCACACCAGCAGCCCGAAGACCGCGGCCACGACGGCGAACCGCGTGCCGCGAAGCGACAGCCCGTCGTAGGCCGGCCGCGACCACCGCGACGCCCGCCAGCCCGACTCCGAGCCAGCCGATGGCCGTGCCGGAGGTGGGGTGGAACCGCCGGACCGTCGCCGTGCTCCGCCGGGCTCGCACGTCATCCGGTCAGCCTAGACTGATCGGCGTGACGACACTGAAGGCAACGGCGCCCTCACCCGGCTCGACGGGCTTCGCCCAGAAGTTCGCCCAGGAGACCGCGAGCAACGCGCCGCTGCGACGGTTCCTGCACGGGCTTCCCGGTGTCGACCAGGTCGGCGCCGAGCAGCGTGCCGCCTCGCTCGGCACCCGGTCGATCAAGACCGAGTCCAAGCGCAAGGCGATCGACCTCGCGATCGGGATGGTCGACCTGACCACCCTCGAGGGGATGGACACCCCGGGCAAGGTCCGCGCGCTCGCGGCGAAGGCGATGCGTCCCGATCCGGCCGACCCGACCTGTCCGCCGACCGCGGCCGTGTGCGTGTACCCCGACATGGTGGGCGCCGCGAAGGATGCCCTCGGCACCAGCGGCGTGCATGTCGCCGCCGGTCGCCACCGCCTTCCCGAGCGGCCGGGCAGCCGATGGACGTCAAGCTCGCCGACACCCGCGACGCGGTCGAGGCCGGCGCCGACGAGATCGACATGGTGATCGACCGCGGCGCGTTCCTGGCCGGGCGCTACCTCGAGGTCTACGACGAGATCGTCGCGGTGCGCGAGGCGTGCACCCGTTCCGACGGGTCCGCCGCGCACCTCAAGGTGATCTTCGAGACCGGCGAGCTGCAGACCTACGACAACGTCCGCCGGGCCAGCTGGCTGGCGATGATGGCGGGCGCGCACTTCATCAAGACCTCGACCGGCAAGATCCAGCCGGCCGCGACGCCGCCGGTGACCCTGGTGATGCTCGAGGCGGTCCGCGACTTCCGGGAGGCCACCGGCCAGATGGTCGGCGTCAAGCCCGCGGGCGGGATCCGCAGCAGCAAGGACGCGATCAAGTACCTCGTCATGGTCAACGAGGTCGCCGGCCCCGACTGGCTGGACCCGGACTGGTTCCGCTTCGGCGCCTCCACGCTGCTCAACGACCTGCTGATGCAGCGCACGAAGATTCGGTACGCATCCGAAGGGGCCGCCCGCTACCCCGGTCCCGACTACTTCACCCTGGACTGATCCGTCGATGACCTTCGAGTTCGAGTACTCCCCCGCCCCCGAGGCGCGCAGCATCGTCGACATCAAGGCCTCCTACGGCCTGTTCGTCGACGGCGAGTTCGTCGACGGCCACGGCGGGTCGTTCAAGACGATCAGCCCGAGCACCGAGGAGGTCCTCGCCGAGGTCGCCGAGGCCGACGAGGCCGACGTCGACACCGCCGTCAAGGCCGCCCGCCGCGCGTACACGCGGGTCTGGTCGAAGATGTCCGGCGCCGAGCGCGGCAAGTACCTCTTCCGGATCGCCCGGATCCTGCAGGAGCGCGCGCGCGAGTTCGCGGTGCTGGAGTCGATCGACAACGGCAAGCCGATCAGGGAGTCGCGCGACGTCGACGTACCGCTCGCCGCCGCGCACTTCTTCTACTACGCCGGCTGGGCCGACAAGCTCGAGTACGCCGGGCTGTCGACAGCAGAGCCCGGGCCTCCGAAGCCGTTGGGCGTCGCCGGCCAGGTGATCCCGTGGAACTTCCCGCTGCTGATGCTGGCCTGGAAGATCGCGCCGGCGCTGGCCTGCGGCAACACCGTGGTGCTCAAGCCGGCCGAGACCACCCCGCTGACGGCGCTGCTCTTCGCCGAGGTCTGCCAGCAGGCCGACCTGCCGCCGGGCGTGGTGAACATCCTCACCGGCGCCGGCGAGACCGGGCGCGCCCTCGTCTCGCACCCGGACGTCGACAAGGTCGCGTTCACCGGGTCGACCGACGTCGGCAGGGCGATCGCCAGCGCGGTGGCCGGCACCGACAAGAAGGTGACCCTCGAGCTCGGCGGCAAGGCCGCCAACATCGTCTTCGACGACGCGCCCGTCGACCAGGCGGTCGAGGGCATCGTCAACGGCATCTTCTTCAACCAGGGCCACGTCTGCTGCGCCGGCTCGCGGCTGCTGGTCCAGGAGTCGGTGGCCGAGGACGTCCTCGACCGGCTCAAGCGCCGGATGAGCACGCTGCGGGTCGGCGACCCGCTGGACAAGAACACCGACATCGGCGCGATCAACTCCGCCGAGCAGCTCGCCAAGATCCGCGAGCTCTCCGAGGTCGGCGAGGCCGAAGGCGCCGGCCGCTGGTCGGCCGAGTGCGAGCTGCCGAGCAACGGCTTCTGGTTCCCGCCGACGATCTTCACCGGCGTCACCCAGGCCCACCGGATCGCCCGCGAGGAGATCTTCGGCCCGGTGCTCAGCGTGATCACCTTCCGCACCCCGAAGGAGGCGGTCGAGAAGGCGAACAACACGCCGTACGGCCTGTCCGCCGGGGTCTGGAGCGACAAGGGCTCCCGGATCCTCTGGATGGCCTCGCAGCTGCGGGCCGGCGTGGTCTGGTCCAACACGTTCAACAGTTCGACCCGGCCAGCCCGTTCGGCGGCTACAAGGAGTCCGGATACGGCCGCGAGGGCGGCCGGCACGGCCTGGAGGCCTACCTGCGATGAGCCCGCGACTGGACGTCAAGAAGACCTACAAGCTCTACATCGGCGGCGCGTTCCCGCGCTCGGAGTCGGGCCGCTCCTACGTCGTCAACGACGCCAAGGGCCGGTTCCTCGCCAACGCCGCACAGGCTTCGCGCAAGGACGCCCGCGACGCCGTGAAGGCCGCCCGATCCGCCTTCGCCGGCTGGTCCGGCCGCACGGCGTACAACCGCGGCCAGGTCGTCTACCGGATCGCCGAGGTGCTCGAGGGCCGGCGCGACCAGTTCGAGGCCGAGCTGCGCAGCGCCGGAGGGCCTCACCGCGGCGAGGGCGCGCACCTACGTCGACGCGGCGGTCGACCGCCTGGTCTGGTACGCCGGCTGGGCCGACAAGATCGCCCAGGTCACCGGCAGCGCGAACGCGGTCGCCGGGCCGTACTTCAACCACTCCGCACCCGAGCCGACCGGCGTCGTCGCGATCGTCGCGCCGACCGGGCCCCTGCTCGGCCTGGTCAGCGTGGTGGCTCCGGTGATCGCCACCGGCAACACCTGCGTGGTGATCGCCAGCGAGCCGCACCCGCTCACCGCGATCACGCTCGGCGAGGTGATGGCCACCAGCGACCTTCCCGGCGGCGTGGTCAACGTGCTCACCGGCTCGGTCGCCGAGATCGCCCCCTGGCTCGCCGTCGCACATGGACGTCAACGGGCTCGACCTGACCGGCGTCGCCGACCCCGACCTCGCCCGGTCGCCTGGAGGAGGCCGCCGCGGAGAACCTCAAGCGGGTCCGCCGCCCGGTCCAGCGAGGACCTGCTCGCAGCCCCCGGCCCTGGACCGGATGACCCGGTTCCTGGAGACCAAGACCGTCTGGCACCCGATGGGGATCTGAGCCGGCAGAACGTCGGCACCCGCGTGCCGTGTGCAGGACTGTCCCGGTGCCAGCGCGGGTGATCGTCCTCGCCGGGCCCTCGGGGGCCGGAAGTCGCACCTGTCGCACCGGCTCGGCCTCCCGGTGCTGAACCTCGACGACTTCTACAAGGACGGCGACGACCCGACCCTGCCCTGCCTGGACCTGGGCGGGGGCCCGGCGATCGTGGACTGGGACGACCCGGGTCCTGGCACCTCGACCACGCGCTCGACACGATCGAGCGGCTCTGCGCCGACGCGGCGGCCGACGTGCCCATCTACGACATCGCGCTCGAGTCGGCGCACCGGCCGCCGGCCGCTCGACCTGGCCGGGGCCACCCACTTCGTCGCGGAGGGCATCTTCGCGCAGGAGGTCGTCGGCGCGTGCGTCGCGCGCGGCGTCCTGGCCGACGCGATCTGCCTGACCCAGCATCCGGCGGTCACGTTCGTGCGCAGGCTCACGCGGGACCTCCGCGAGCACCGCAAGCCGCCGGCGATCCTGGTACGCCGTGGGCTGCACCTGCTGCGCGAGCAGCGCGCGGTCGTCGAGCGCGCGGCGGCGCTCGGCTGCCGGGTGCTGCACCCGGAGCAGGCCTACGCCGAGATCCGCGCTCTGCTCGCGGGTTAGCCCTCAGGGCCCGACCAGCAGGCCGAACGCCTCGGCCAGGGACGCGGCCGAGCGCGCCCGGCGCAGCGGAGTCGCGCCGACCACCTCGGCGTAGAGCCGGGCGAGCGAGTAGTGGTCCAGCGGTGCGGTGACCACCCGGTGGTGCAGCCTGCGGGTTCGCCAGGGTGGTGAGCACCGAGGTTGCCCTGGTCGTGCTCGTCCTCGTCAGCGGTGATGAGCACGAGCAGCCGCCCCGAGGCGAAGTCCGGACCCGCGGAGCACCGGCCCCAGCGTGGCCCTGATCCAGTCGTCGGCGGTCGCGGCCGCGCAGTCGTGGGCGTCGTGGCACAGGTCCGGCACGACCATCCCGGCAGCCGGCAGGTCCCCCGCAGCGGCATCGGCGGCCAGGGCGGTGATCGAGACGTCGAACCGTCGGCAGGCCGCGTGCTCGTCGACGTAGTAGACCCACGGGTTGTGCCGGACCGCGTAGCGGTTGCCGGTCGGTGCCGCAGGTGCCGGCCATCCCCTCGGCGTACACCTTGGCGGTCGCGCCGTCGTGCCAGCGCCTGGCCGAAGACGGACCGACCGCGCACCGGGTGGGCCGACGGGTCCCGGTCGTCGGTGACGCCGAACGTGTCGCCGCCGGAGATCGCCAGGTAGTTCGGCAGGGACGGGTGCGTGATGCCGCGGTAGCCCACGGCGTACCCGTAGCGACGGCCCAGCCCGGCCGTCCACGGCATCTCGCGGCGCATGACGTCCAGCGAGTGGTTCTCGACGAGGACCACGAGCACCTTCGTGATCGGCGTCGGAGTCGGCACCCGCGACGGCGTCGGCGAAGGCGATGGCGTCGGCGAAGGCGCTGGCGTCGGCGACGTCGGCGTCGTGCTCGTGCCCGGTGGCCGCGCCGCGGGGCTGCCGGCACCACACCCGGCGAGCACGACCGCGGCCGCGAGGACCGCGGCGATGCGGAGGATCACGATCCCGCGGCGGGCGTGCCCTGCTCCAGGAGCTCCGCGTAGCCGGGCTTGATCACGTCGTTGATGATCCGCAGCCGCTCGTCGAAGCGGAGGAACGCCGACTTCATCGCGTTCACGGTGAACCACTGCAGGTCGTCGAGCGCCGTAGCCGAACGCCTCGACCAGTGCGGCCATCTCGTGGGTCATCGAGGTGCCGCTCATCAGCCGGTTGTCGGTGTTGACCGTGACCCGGAACCGCAGCCGGGTCAGCAGCCCGATCGGGTGCTCGGCGATCGAGGCGGCGGCGCCGGTCTGCACGTTGGAGTGCGGGCACAGCTCCAGCGGGATCCGCTTGTCGCGGACGTACGCCGCCAGCCGACCGAGCGTCGCGGCCGCCGTCGGTCGCCGACGGTGATGTCGTCGATGATCCGGACGCCGTGACCGAGCCGGTCGGCGCCGCACCACTGGATCGCCTGCCAGATCGACGGCAGCCCGAACGCCTCGCCGGCGTGGATGGTGAAGTGCGCGTTCTCGCGCTGGAGGTACTCGAAGGCGTCCAGGTGCCGGGTCGGCGGGTAGCCGGCCTCGGCGCCGGCGATGTCGAAGCCGACCACCCCGTCGTCGCGGTGCGCGACGACCAGCTCGGCGATCTCCCGGGAGTGCGCCTGGTGCCGCATCGCGGTGAGCAGCTGGCGCACCACGATCGAGCCCGCTCGCCGCGGCCTGCGCCCTCGTCGAATCCGCGCTGCACGGCGTCGACCACCTCCTCCAGCGACAGCCCGCCCTCGAGGTGCTGCTCGGGGGCGTAGCGGACCTCGGCGTACACGACGCCGTCGGCGGCGAGGTCCTCGACGCACTCGCGGGCGACCCGGGTCAGGTCCTCGGCGGTCTGCATCACCGCGACCGTGTGGTCGAAGGTCTCCAGGTAGCGCTCCAGCGAGCCCGGAGTCCGCGGACTCGGTGAACCACCGTCCGAGCGACTCGGCGTCGCCGGCCGGCAGCTCGTGGCCGGACTCGGCGGCGAGCTCGACGATCGTCTGCGGCCGCAGGCCGCCGTCGAGGTGGTCGTGGAGCAGGACCTTCGGGCGCGCGCCGGACCATGCTCGCGGGTAAGTTCTGCCATGCCGCCATCCAACCAGACCACCGGAGCGCAGGAGCCCATGCGCGTGTTCACCACCTTCGAGGAGATCGAGGCCGCCACCGGCGAGGAGATCGGCACCACCGACTGGGTGGAGATCACCCAGGAGCGGGTGAACCAGTTCGCCGACGCCACCGGCGACCACCAGTGGATCCACGTCGACGAGGAGAAGGCCGCGGACGGTCCCTTCGGCGGCACCATCGCGCACGGCTACCTGACCCTGTCCCTGGTCCCGTGGCTCGGCTCGCAGGTCTTCGACCTGGACACCCCGGGCGCCAAGCTCAACTACGGCGTCAACAAGGTCCGCTTCCCCAACCCGGTGCGGGTCGGCTCCCGGATCCGCGCCAAGGTCGCGGTCGGCGAGGTCACCGACCTCCCGACCGGCAAGCAGCTGACCCTGCGCTACACGATCGAGATCGAGGGCCAGGACAAGCCGGCCTGCGTCGCCGAGACCGTCGTACTCCTGCTGCCGTGAGCACAGTTTCACGACCTATGTTGGGACACTGTCGCGTCCCGAGTTGGAGTTCTCGTCCCGGCAACGCGCCGAGTTCGCAACTGACGAGTGAACCCGTCCACTCAACCGAACGCGGTCGTGGATCAGCGGGGTCGGGGCGTACGCCGCGCCGGCGGGCGCGATGTCGTAGCCGCCGTCGAGCGAGGCCAGCGCGCGGTCGAAGCGCTCCGGCTCGTCGGTGTGGAGGGTCAGCAGCGGCTCGCCCTCGGCGACCTGGTCACCCGGGCGGGCGTGCCACTCGACCCCGGCGCCGGCCTGGACCGCGTCGCCGCTTGGCGCGGCCGGCGCCCAGCCGCCAGGCCGCCAGGCCGACCGCCATCGCGTCCAGCCGGGTCAGCACGCCGGTCGCCGGTGCCGGTACGACGTGCTGCTCGCGGGCGACCGGCAGCGCCGCGTCGGGGTCGCCGCCCTGCGCCGAGATCATCGCCCGCCAGCTGTCCATCGCTGCGCCCGAGGCCAGGACCTCGGCCGGGTCGACGTCGGCGCGGCCGGCGCCGGCGAGCATCTCGCGGGCCAGTGCGAGCGTCAGCTCGACGACGTCCGCCGGGCCGCCGCCGGCCAGCACCTCGACCGACTCGCGCACCTCGAGGGCGTTGCCGGCCGTGAGCCCGAGCGGCGTGGACATGTCGGTGAGCAGGGCGACGGTGCGCACGCCGGCGTCGGTGCCGAGGGCGACCATCGTCTCGGCGAGCTCCCGGGCCCGGTCCAGGTCCTTCATGAACGCCCCGGTGCCGACCTTGACGTCGAGCACCAGCGAGCCGGTGCCCTCGGCGATCTTCTTGCTCATGATCGAGCTCGCGATCAGCGGGATCGCCTCGACGGTGCCGGTGACGTCGCGCAGCGCGTAGAGCTTCTTGTCGGCCGGCGCCAGCCCGGCCCCGGCCGCGCAGATCACCGCACCGACGCTCTCGAGCTGGGCGAGCATCTCCTCGTTGGACAGCGACGCCCGCCAGCCCGGGATCGACTCCAGCTTGTCGAGCGTGCCGCCGGTGTGGCCGAGGCCGCGCCCGGACAGCTGCGGCACGGCGACGCCGCAGGCCGCCACCAGCGGCGCGAGCGGCAGCGTGATCTTGTCGCCGACCCCGCCGGTGGAGTGCTTGTCGGCGGTCGGGCGCGAGACAGCCCGGAGAAGTCCATCCGCTCGCCCGAGGCGATCATCGCTGCCGTCCAGCGGGCGATCTCGTGCCGGTTCATGCCGTTGAGCAGGATCGCCATCGCCAGCGCGGACATCTGCTCGTCGGCGACGACGCCGCGGGTGTAGGCGTCGACCACCCAGTCGATCTGGCCGTCGGTCAGCTCGCCGCCGTCGCGCTTGGCGACGATCACCTCGACGGCGTCGTGGGCTTCGGTCATCGTTGTTCCTCCCGTGGTTCGGTCATGCCCGACCTCCGGTGCTGACCGGGACGGAGCGGTAGCCGCGGAGCACGAAGGTCCCGCGGCTCTCGGGCTCGCCGGCCAGGGCCAGGTCCGGGTACGTCGCGAACAGGTGCTGCACCGACTCGTCGAGCTCCATCCGGGCCAGCGGCGCGCCGAGACAGAAGTGCACGCCGACGCCGAACGCGACGTGGTTGTTCGGCGCGCGGTCGACCCGGAACTCGCCGGGCGCCTCGAAGACGGCCGGATCACGGTTCGCCGAGCCCAGCAGCACGGCGACCTTCTGGCCCTTCTCGACGGTGACCGAGCGACCCGCCGGTCCCACCTCGACGTCCTCGGGCGCGGTGCGCTCGAACAGCTGCAGCGCGGAGTCGAAGCGCAGCATCTCCTCCACGGTCAGGGCCACGTCCGCGGCCGGCCGCAGACCGCGCTGCAGCATCGCCACCAGCCCGTTGCCGAACACGTTGACCGAGGCCTCGTGGCCGGCGTTGAGCAGCAGCACGACCGCGGCGACGACCTCGTCGTCGCTCAGCTCCGTGGCGACCAGGTCGCTGATCAGGTCGTCCGCGGGCCGGGCGCGGCGGGTGTCGGCGAGTCGCGAACCAGCGCGGCGAAGTCGGTGGCGGCAGCAACGGCCGCGTCGACCACGACCGGCGAGGGCGCCGGCTCGTACATCCGCACGATCGCCTGCGACCACTCCCGCAGCGAGCCGGCGTACGACGACGGCACGCCGAGCAGCTCGGCGATGACGAGCACCGGCAGCGGCTCGGCGTAGTCGGCGATGACGTCGAACCGGTCGCCGCCACGACGGGCAGCGTCGGACAGCAGACCCGTCGCCAGCTCCGCGACCCGCGGACGCAGCCGCTCGATGTGACCGCGGGCGAACGCCGCGGCCACCGGCCGGCGCAGGCGGGTGTGCTCGGGTGGCTCGTTCTCCATCATCTGGTTGCGGTGCAGGAGGTTGAACGGCTCGAGGTGGTCCGCGGGCTCCCGGTCGCGCCACAGCCGGCCGAGCCGGCGGTCCCGCTGCGCGGCGCTCACCGAAGCGTGGTCGAAGATCAGGTACAGGCCCATGCCCTCGTGCCACGCGACCGGGTGCGCTGCCCTCTCGGCGTCGAAGAACGGGTAGGGGTCCGCGACGACCTCGGGAGCGGTCAGGTCAAGTCTGGTCGTCGGCACGGCATCACGGTCGCGCACGGCATCATGGCCGCGACGCGACATGCTCGAGGTCCTCCGGACCGAACGCCTGCGGCAGCACCTCGGCCATCGGCAGCTCGCCCTTCGGGGTGAGCAGCAGCAGGGCCGGTCCGCCGTTCTCCCAGAGCAGCTGGCGGCACCGCCCACACGGCATGATCACCTCGCCGTGCCGGTTCACGCAGACGACCTGGGTGAGCCGGCCGCCGCCGGTGATGTGCAGCTGCGACACCAGGCCGCACTCCGCGCACAGCGCGACGCCGTACGCCGCGTTCTCCACGTTGCAGCCCACCACCGTGCGCCCGTCGTCGACCAGCCCCGCAGCCCCGACCTGGTAGTCGGAGTAGGGCGCGTAGGCATGCTCCATCGCGGCGATCGCCGCGGCGCGGAGGTCGTCCCAGTCGGTCATCCCGGGCTCGTCGTCCCGCCCCGGCTCATCCCGCCCCGCATCATCCCGCCCCGGCTCATCCCGCACTGCCCTTGCGATAGCGCAGGCCGTCGGCCTTGGGCATTCGCAGGCGCTGCGCCGCGAACGCGAGCACGACCATCGTGGTGAGGTACGGCGTCATGCCGGTGAAGTCGCCGGGGATCTCGTCGCTGAGCGCGTAGACCAGCAGCAGGAGCACCGCGACCGCCACGGCCACTGCGGCCTGCATCCGCACGCCCTTGACGAACCAGTAGACCGCGAGCACCAGCAGGAGCACGCCGAGCCCGAGGAGCAGGGCGTGCACCGAGGTGGTGCCGCTGCGCAGCCGCAGCGCATCGGTGTAGCCGAACAGGCCGGCACCCGACAGCAGCCCGCCCGGTCGCCAGTTGCCGAAGATCATCGACGCCAGCCCGATGTACCCGCGGCCGCCGGTCTGGCCCTCGCGGTAGTGGCCCGCGTCCTCGACGAGGAAGGCGCCACCGAAGCCGGCCAGGGCGCCGGAGATCACGACGGCGACGTACTTGTGGAAGTAGACGTTGACGCCGAGCGACTCCGCGGCCTCCGGGCTCTCGCCGCACGACCGCACGCGCAGGCCGAACGTCGTGCGCCACAGCACCCACCACGAGACCACGAACAGGGCGAGTCCGATCACGGTGAGCAAGGACAGCCGCGTGGTCAGGCCGGCGAGGACCGAGGCGAGGTCGGAGAGGAAGAACCAGTGCTTGTCCTCGATGGTCTTGGCGGCGTCCGCCAGGCCCGGGATGTCGAAGCTCGGGAGCGAACCGACTCCCGGCGACTGCGTCGGGCCACCGCCGGGCTTGCCGGTGAAGAACAGGCCGGCCATGTAGCGGGCGGCACCGGCAGCGATCACGTTGATCGCGACCCCGGAGACGATGTGATCGACCCCGAACGTGACGGTCGCGACGGCGTGGATCAGCCCGGCGATCGCGCCGAAGATCACCGCGAACACGACGCCGGCCCACAGGCCCCACTGGTAGCCGGCGTAGCCCGCGCCGAGCGTGCCCATGATCAGCATGCCCTCGAGGCCGATGTTGACCACACCGGAGCGCTCCGACCACAGGCCGCCGAGCCCGGCCAGCGCGATCGGCATCGCGGCGCGGATCGCGGCCCGGATCGTGCCGGAGGAGTCGATGTCGTCGGCCCCGGTCACGACTCGCAGGACCGAGAACGCCAGGATCGCCCCGGCGAGGGCGAGCATGACCCACGGCCAGGTCATCCGGAACCGCTGCTCCACCACGCCGGGCGTGGGTGCCGGGGAGGTCGTCGTGGCACTCATGCCGGCACCGCCTCGAGCTGCTTGGCGACCTGTCTCTGCTCGGCCGCGTTGTTGTACCGCTTGACCACCTCGTAGGCGACCACCACCGAGAGCACGATCACGCCCTGGATGATGCTGACGATGTCGTTGGAGACGCCGGCGGTGATCTGCAGCGCGTTGGCCTGCTCGTTGAGGTAGGCGAACAGCACCGCACCGAAGGCGACGCCGACCGGGTGGTTGCGGCCCAGCAGGGCCACCGCGATGCCGGCGAAGCCGAGGCCGGACTGGAAGGTCACGCCGTAGTTGTGGTACGAGCCGAACAGCAGCGGCATCCCGATCAGGCCGGCGATCGCACCGCTGATCAGCATCGTGTAGACCACCATCCGCTTGACGTTCACGCCGCTGGCGACCGCCGCGCTCTCCGACATTCCGGTCGCCCGGAGGTCGAACCCGAACGTGGTGCGCGCCAGCAGGACCCAGAAGAGGATCCCGACGACCACCGCGAGCAGCGTCAGCGTGAACACGCGGTTGGGTGCGCCCGGGATCAGGTCGAAGCCGGCGAGCTGGCTGCTGAGCGGGATGTCCTTGGTGTGGATGTTGTTGCTGCCCTTCACCGCGACCTTGTTGAGGAAGTAGGACACCAGGAAGGTCGCGATCGCGTTGAGCATGATCGTGGAGATGACCTCGCTGACCCCGCGGGTCACCTTGAGCAGGCCGGCGATGCCGGCCCACATGGCTCCGGCGAAGGCCGCCGCCATGATCGCGATGACGACGTTCAGGGCGCCGGGCAGCCAGGCCTGGCCGGCGACGTACGCCGCCGCGAACGCGGCCACGCGGTACTGCCCGTCGACACCGATGTTGAACATGTTCATCCGGAAGCCGATCGCGGCGGCGAGCCCGGAGAGGTAGAGGATCGACCCGTTGTTGATGATGTTCACGACGTTGCGGGCCTTGGGCTTGCGAGAACAGCACCTGCCACACGTCGACGACCGGGTCGCCCGCGATCAGCAGGATCAGGGTCGTGACACGACCATGGCGAACAGCAGCGCCAGCGCGGGGGCGGCCACGGTCGTCACCGCGCGGCGTGGGTCGAACTTCATGACGCGTCCCCCGCTCCGGTCATCGCCGAGCCGAGCTGCTGCGGAGTGACGGTCTGCGGATCCATCTCGCCGACCAGCCGGCCCCGGAGCATCACCTCGATCGTGTCGGAGAGGCC
Source organism: uncultured Actinomycetota bacterium (assembly GCA_963731485.1). GTDB lineage: Bacteria > Actinomycetota > Actinomycetes > Propionibacteriales > Nocardioidaceae > Marmoricola. Next base: position 317,371 of record CAVSVQ010000002.1, on the reverse strand, counting down.
GATCAGCTCGTCGAGGTCGGCCGAGATCAGCAGCACGCCGAGGCCACGCCGGCGGGCCTCCTTGATGTGGTCCCAGATCGCGGCCTGCGCACCGACGTCGATGCCGCGGGTGGGGTGGGCGGCGATCAGCACGACCGGGTCGCTGCTCATCTCGCGCGCGACGATCAGCTTCTGCTGGTTGCCGCCCGACAATGCGCCGGGCGGTGGTGTCGATCGACGGCGTGCGGACGTCGTACGCCGCGACGATCCGCTCGGTGTCGGCACGCGCGCCCTTGCGGTCGATGAACGGCCCGGCGACGTTCGGCTCGCGGGTCTGGTGGCCGAGCACGCGGTTCTCCCACAGCGGCGCGTCCAGCAGCAGGCCGTGGCGCTGGCGGTCCTCGGGGATGTAGCCGATGCCGGCCTCGCGGCGCTGTGCCGTCGACCAGCGGGTGATGTCCACCTGGCCGTCCTCGGTGCCCAGCGCGATCGTGCCCGAGGCCCTGCGCATGCCCATGATCGCCTCGACCAGCTCGGCCTGGCCGTTGCCCTCCACGCCGGCGATGCCGAGCACCTCGCCGCGGTGGATCGTGAAGCTGATGTCGTCGAGCAGGTCGCGCCCGCCGTGGGCGTCGTGCAAGGACATGCCGGTGACGCACGAGCAGCACCTCGTCGGTGACCGTCGAGCTCTCGCTGCTGGGCGAGGGCAGCTCCGAGCCCACCATCAGCTCGGCGAGCTGATGCGCGGTGGTCTCCTCCGGGTCGACGGTGGCGATGGTGGTGCCCCGCCGCATCACGGTGACGTCGTCGGCGACGGCGAGCACCTCGTCGAGCTTGTGGGAGATGAACAGCACGGTGAGGCCCTCGGCCTTCAGCCCGCGCAGGTTGTCGAACAGCTCGTCGACCTCCTGCGGCACCAGCACCGCGGTCGGCTCGTCGAGGATGATCGATCTTCGCGCCGCGGTAGAGCACCTTGAGGATCTCGACGCGCTGGCGGTCGCCGACGCCGAGGTCGTCGACCAGCCGGTCCGGGTCGACGTCGAAGCCGTAGGCCTCGGCGAGCTCGTGGATCCGGTCGCGCGCCCGGTCACCGATGCCGTGCAGCTTCTCGGCGCCGAGCACGACGTTCTCCAGCACGGTGAGGTTGTCGGCCAGCATGAAGTGCTGGAAGACCATCCCGATCCCGGCGTCGATCGCGTCCGACGGCGAGCGGAACGTCACCTCTCGGCCGTCGACCTCGATCGTGCCGTAGTCGGGCTTCTGGACGCCGTACAGGATCTTCATCAGCGTCGACTTGCCGGCGCCGTTCTCCCCGACGAGCGCGTGGACGGTGCCGCGTCGGACGGTCAGGTTGACGTCGTCGTTCGCGATGACGCCCGGGAAGCGCTTGCCGATGCCGGTCAGCCGGACCGCGGCCTGCGTCGTGTCGACAGCGCCACCACCTGCCGCCCCGACGGCCTCGTTGTCGTCGATGGTCGATCCCTCCCTCATCAGAGCAGGACGAGAAGCGGGACCCGGGACGAACGCTACCGCGTCCGTCCCGGGCCCACCGTTGCCTCAGTCAGTCAGACCGACGGTCACTCGCTCGGGACCGTGATCTTGCCGTCGATGATCTGCTGCTTGTAGTCGTCCAGCTTCGACTTGATGTCGTCGACCTGACCACCGGTGGTGGAGTAGCCCACACCGTTGGCCTTCAGGTCGAAGACCTGCGTGCCGGTCAGCGGCGAGCCGTCCACCGACGCTCTTGATGAAGTTGTAGACCGCGACGTCGACCTTCTTCAGCATCGAGGTCATGATCACGTCCTTCACCGCCGGGTCGGCCGTGAGCGCCTGGTCGGAGTCCACGCCGATGGCCTTGGCGTTGGCCGCCTTCGCCGCCTCGAACACGCCACCACCGGAGCCACCGGCCGCGGCGTAGACGATGTCGGCACCCGCGTCGAACATGCCCTCGGCCGCGGTCTTGCCCTTGGCCGGGTCATTGAAGCCGGTGAAGTCCGGCGGCGCGGTGAGGTACTGCGACTTGATCTTGATGTTCGGGTTGACCGCCTTCGCGCCGGCCTCGTAGCCCGCCTGGAACTTGTGGATCAGCGGAACGTCGACACCGCCGACGAAGCCGATCGTCCCGGACTGGGACTTCAGCGCGGCGGCCGCGCCGACGAGGAACGAGCCCTGCTCCTCGGCGAACACGAGGTTGGCGATGTTCGGGCCGGTGGCGTCGGTGCTGTCGATCAGACCGAAGTTCACGTCGGGGTACTGCGGCGCCACGGCCTTGACCGCGTCGGCGTAGGCGAAGCCGACCGCGATGACCGGGTTGTAGCCCGCGTCGGCCAGCTGGACCAGACGGTCCTCCTTGGCGGCCTCGGCCTCGTCGGGCGACGCCTCGGACTCGCTGGCCTGGACGCCGAAGTCCTTCTTGGCCTTGTCCAGCCCGGCGGCAGCGGCGTCGTTGAACGACTGGTCGCCACGCCCGCCGATGTCGTAGGCCATGCCGACCTTGATCTTGGAGGTCGCGGTGCCGTTGTCGCCGCTGTCCTTCTTGTTGTTGTCACTGCTGCCGCACCCGGTGATCACCAGCGACATGGCTGCCACAGCGACGCCGATCTTGCTCAACCTGCGCAAGATGCCCTCCTCGTATTTGGTTTCGCACCGTGAGGGACACGGCGCCGATCACCCGGCACCCTAGTCGGGCCCTTGGTCCCCGGAGTAGAGGAAAAGGTCAGAAGCAAGGTTCGTTAGCAGGTCGTGACCAACGGGTCCACACCCTCGACCCGACGGCGAATTGTCCGACCGGTCACGAGTTGATCAGGGCCTGGACCGCCGCCGCCACGAGCACCTTGGCCGCGATCGGGACCGCGTCCTCGTCGACCCGCAGGTCGCCCTGGTGCAAGTCGTACGTCGGGCCGCCCGGCGTGCGGGTGCCGAGCCGGGCCATCGCCCCCGGGACGTGCTCGAGGAACCAGGCGAAGTCCTCGCCGCCGAGGCTCTGCGTCGTGGAGATGTGGCCGCTCCTCCCCCACGCACGGCCTCGATCGCCCGGCCGAGGAGCACCGTGGAGGCGTGGTCGTTGATCACCGGCGGGACGCCGCGGACGTAGATCACCTCGGGCACCACGCCGTACGGCTTCGACGATCTGGCCGACGGTCTCGCGCACGAGGTGCTCGGCGTCGGCCCAGGCGACGGCGTCGAGCATGCGCACCGTGCCGGCCGCACGGCCGACGGCGGGGATCACGTTCATCGCCGACCCGGACCGGACCAGCCCCCACACCACGCTGACGCCGGCGCGGGGGTCGAGCCGGCGCGACAGCACGGCCGGCAGCTCGGTGACCAGCTTGCCGAGGGCGAAGGTCAGGTCCTCGGTGAGGTGCGGGCGCGAGGTGTGCCCGCCCTTGCCGGTGAGACGCACGTCGAGCGAGTCGGCGGCTCCCGTGAGCGGCCCCTCGCGCAGGCCGAGCTGGCCGACGTCGATGCCCGGGTCGCAGTGCAGGCAGAAGATCCGGCTCACGCCGTCGAGCGCGCCGGCCCGGACCGCCACCAGCGCGCCGCCGGGCATGATCTCCTCCGCGGGCTGGAAGATCAGCCGGACCCGTCCGGGAAGGACCGTCGGCGACCGCCTGCAGGGCGAGCCCGGCGCCGACGAGGCCGGCGGTGTGGACGTCGTGCCCGCACGCGTGCGCCACGCCGTCGATGGTGCTGCGCCAGGGATCGGTGGTGAGGTCCTCGACCGGCAGTGCGTCGAGGTCGGCACGCAGGGCGACCACCGGACCCTGGCGCCCAGCCTTGCCGTCGGCGCCGACATCGACCATCACCCCGGTGCGACCCGAGCGGGCGCACGACCAGGCCGGCCTCCGTCAGTCGCTTGGACGACCACGCTCGGTGGTCCGCTCCTCGTGCCAGGACAGCTCCGGGTGCGCGTGCAGGTCGCGGCGCAGGTCCAGCAGCTCCTCGGTCAGCTCGTCGACCCGGGCGAGCGCGCGCTCCATCAGCTTCGCGGTCGACGCGGGAGCGGAGGAGGAGTCGGCGGACACAAGCGTCAAGGTTACCGGCCCCTCGACGTGTCGGCTCAGTCCTCGTCGTAGGCCGCAAGCAGCCGGTCCGCAGCCACCGGCGCAGAGCAGCTCCCCCGCCAACACGGCCGCGCGGACCTCGTCGCGGATCGCCGCGACCCCGGGAGAGCGCCGCAGCCGCTCGGCGAGCTCGTCGCGGACGAGCGCCCAGGTGAACTCGAGCTGCTGCTCGGCGCGCTTGCGCGCCGAGCCGTCGGCGCCGAGGAAGCGCACGGTGGTCCAGCACGCGCTGCCAGACCGTGTCGACGTCACGGCCCTCGAGACCGGAGCAGGTCAGCACCGGCGGCACCCAGCGTCGCCGCCGGTCCGGAGCCGGCGTACACCAGCCGCAGCGCGCCGGACAGCTCCCGGGCCGCCGACCGCGCCTCCGTCTCCCGGTCGCCGTCGGCCTTGTTCACCGCGATCACGTCGGCGATCTCGAGGATGCCCCGCTTGATGCCCTGCAGCTGGTCGCCGGTGCGCGCCAGGGTCAGGAAGAGGAACGTGTCGACCATCCCGGCGACGGTCACCTCGGACTGGCCGACCCCGACGGTCTCGACCAGCACGACGTCGTACCCGGCCGCCTCGAGCACCAGCATCGCCTGGGTCGTGGCCCGCGCGACGCCGCCGAGCGTGCCCGGCGGCCGGGGACGGCCGGATGTAGGCGTCCGGGTCGGCCGACAGCCGCGCCATCCGGGTCTTGTCGCCGAGCACCGAGCCGCCGGTGCGCACGCTGGACGGGTCGACGGCGAGCACCCCGACGCGGTGGCCGTCGTCGGTCAGGTGGGTGCCCAGGGCCTCGATGAAGGTGGACTTGCCCACCCCGGGCACGCCGGAGATGCCCACCCGGGTCGCGCGGGGTGTCGGGCGTCGCCGAGCCGCGCCGAGCAGCTCACGGGCCGCAGCGCGGTGGTCGGTCCGGGCGCTCTCGACCAGCGTGATCGCCCGGCTGACCGCCGCACGCTCCCCCGCGCGCACGCCCGGCGAGGAGGACGTCGACGTCGGGTTTCGACAAGCTCAACCTCCGCGTGGCCGGGTCGGGTGGGTGATCATGACCGAGTCGGGCGGAGAGCTTCTCGAGCAGGTCGAGCGCCGACTCGGCGATCACGGTGCCCGGCGGGAAGACCGCGGCGGCGCCCATCTCGAGCAGCGTCGGTACGTCGTCGGGCGGGATCACGCCGCCGACGACGATCATGATGTCCTCGCGACCGAGGTCGGCGAGCGCCTTCTTCAGCGCCGGCACCAGGGTCAGGTGGCCCGCCGCCAGCGAGTTCACGCCGACCACGTGCACGTCGGCGTCGACCGCCTGCTGGGCGACCTCCTCCGGCGTGCTGAACAGCGGCCCCACGTCGACGTCGAAGCCGAGGTCGGCGAACGCGGTGACGATCACCTTCTGGCCGCGGTCGTGGCCGTCCTGGCCCATCTTCGCGACCAGGATGCGCGGGCCGCCGGCCCTCGTCCTCGGCGAACTTCGCGGTCGCGGCGAGGACCTTCGCGACGGCGTCGTTCGAGCCGGCCTCGCGCTTGTACACACCGGAGATCGTACGGATCACGGCCTGGTGCCGGCCCTAGACCTTCTCCAGGGCCTCGGAGATCTCACCCACGGTCGCCTTGGCCCGGGCCGCGTCCACGGCCAGCGCGAGCAGGTTGCCGTCGCCGGTGTCGCGCGGCGGCGTGGTGAGCGCGTCGAGCGTGCGGTCGACCTCGGCCTGGTCGCGCTCGGCGCGCAGCCGCTCCAGCTTGGCGATCTGCTGGCTGTAGACCTCGGCGTTGTCGACCCGGAGCACGTCGAGCTGGTCCTCGTCGGCCAGCCGGTAGGTGTTGACGCCGATCACCTTCTGCGCCCCGGAGTCGATCCGCGCCTGGGTGCGGGCGGCGGCCTCCTCGATGCGCATCTTCGGGATGCCCTGCTCGATCGCCTTCGCCATCCCGCCGGCGGCCTCGGCCTCCTGCGATGTGCGCCCAGGCGCGGGTCGGCGAGGTCGTGGGTGAGCCGCTCGACGTAGTAGGAGCCGGCCCACGGGTCGATGGTGCCGGTCGTCCCGGACTCCTGCTGCAGCAGCAGCTGGGTGTTGCGGGCGATCCGGGCGGAGAAGTCGGTCGGCAGCGCGATCGCCTCGTCGAGCGCGTTGGTGTGCAGCGACTGGGTGTGCCCCTGGGTCGCGGCCATCGCCTCGATGCAGGTGCGCTGGACGTTGTTGAACACGTCCTGCGCGGTCAGCGACCAGCCCGAGGTCTGGCTGTGGGTGCGCAGCGACAGCGACTTCTCGTTCTTCGGGTCGAACTGCGCGACCAGCCGCGCCCACAGGCGCGCGGGCCGCGCGCAGCTTGGCGACCTCCATGAAGAAGTTCATCCCGATCGCCCAGAAGAAGCTCAGCCGCGGCGCGAACGCGTCGATGTCGAGGCCCGCGCCGAGCCCGGCCCGGATGTACTCGACGCCGTCGGCCAGCGTGTAGGCGAGCTCGAGGTCGTTGGTCGCCCCGGCCTCCTGCATGTGGTAGCCGGAGATCGAGATCGAGTTGAACCGCGGCATCCGCTCGCGCGGTGAAGGCGAAGATGTCGGAGATGATCCGCATGCTCGGCTGCGGCGGGTAGATGTAGGTGTTGCGGACCATGAACTCCTTGAGGATGTCGTTCTGGATGGTCCCGGCGAGCTGCTCGGGCTTCACCCCCTGCTCCTCGGCCGCGACGATGTAGAGCGCCAGCACCGGCAGCACCGCGCCGTTCATCGTCATCGACACCGACATCTGGTCCAGCGGGATGCCGTCGAAGAGGGTGCGCGCGTCGTAGATCGAGTCGATCGCCACGCCCGGCCATGCCGACGTCGCCGCGCACCCGCGGGTGGTCGGAGTCGTAGCCGCGGTGGGTGGCCAGGTCGAAGGCGACCGAGAGGCCCTTCTGCCCGGCCGCGAGGTTGCGGCGGTAGAACGCGTTGGACTCCTCGGCGGTGGAGAACCCGGCGTACTGGCGGATCGTCCACGGCTGGGTGGTGTACATCGTCGGGTACGGCCCGCGCAGGAACGGGCTCAGGCCCGGCCAGGTGTCCAGCGCGTCGAGGCCCTCGAGGTGCTCGGGGCCGTAGACCGGCAGCACCGCGATGCCCTCGGGCGACTCCCACGCCTCGCCGGTCGACGACGGTCGGCCGGAGGCTGCGCCGCCGTCTCGGGACCTCGGTCGCCGACCAGCGGGAGTCCGGCGAAGCTCTCCGGAACCGTGCTCATGCCAGCCTCTCCCTCGTCGCGGGTCAGGAAGTCCAGCGCGTCGACGCCCATCGCGCAGGTGTCGTCGACCTCGAAGTCGACCGTCTTGCCGGCCAGGACGACCCAGCGCGCGCCGGCCGCGCGCAGCGCCGCGGCCAGCTCGGCGCCCCAGGCGGCGTACGCCGCGTCGGCGCCGGCCAGGCAGACCACCGGCGGTGCGACCGGCATCGGCGTACGCCGCGAGCACCGCCTCGACGTCGTCGGCCCGGCCGGGGTTGACCACGCCGACGCCGCCGGCGGCGAACAGGTTGCTCGCGAAGGTCGCCCGGGCGGTGTGCGCCGCGACCGTGCCCATCGTGGCGAGGAACACCGGCTGCGGTCCCGGGCTCGTCGCGCAGCGCCTCGAAGGCCTGCCCGTAGGGCCGCACCGTGCAGGGCGCCCTCCGGGTACGGCCGGGCGCTCCGGCAGCGTCTCCTCGAGGTTCGGGAACTCCGAGAGCCCGGTCAGCGGCCGCTTGCGGCGGGCGACCTGGCGGTCGCGCTCGGCCACGACGTCGGCGACCCGGTCCGCGGAGCCGTCGGCGAGGCCGGCTCCGGCGCCGCCGTCGGCCTCGATCCGCTGGAGCTCGGCCCAGCCGGCGACCGGCGACGTCGTCGGTGAGCCGCTCGACGGCGTACGCACCACCGGCCGGGTCGGCTCACCTTCGCGACGTGGGACTCGTCGACGAGCAGCGCGGAGGTGTTGCGCGCGATCCGCCGGCCGAAGGCGTCCGGGCAGGCCGAGCCGGGTGTCGAACGGGCAGCACCGTGACGGCGTCGGCGCCGCCGACGCCGGCGGCGAACGCCGCGACGCAGGTGCGCAGCATGTTCACCCAGGGGTCGTACTTGGTCATCATCGGGCGCGACGTGACCACGTGCTGGCGCTGGCGGAGGCCGTCGGCGCCGGCACCGCTGAGCTCGAGCACCCGCGCCCACAGCCGGCGCGCCGCGCGGAGCTTGGCGATGGTCAGGAACTGCTCGTCGGTGGCGGCGTAGCCGGAACTCGACCAGGTTGGCTGCGTCCTCGACGCTGCGGCCGGACGCGACCAGCAGCCGCAGGTACGCCGCCCCGGCCGCCAGCGTCCAGCCGAGCTCCTGCACGTCGGATGCACCGAGGTCGTGGACCGCCGTGCCGTCGACGACGAGCGCCCGGCAGCCGAGCGACGTCGCGGTCGACGCCACCGCACCCACCACGGCTTCGACGTCGACGTCCGCGCGGTCCCGCGCCAGCGCCGCGAGCGGGTCGGCTCCCAGGTTGGTCCCGTCGGCCAACTCGGTGGGCGAGCCGGTCGCGAGAGCGGCGAACGCCTCGGCCGCCGCGACCGGGTCGTCGGCCTGCAGCACCACGGGGGCCGCGTCGAGCAGCACCCCGCTCAGCGCCGCGCCGAGGTCGGAGACGGCCACGCCGCCCGCGCCGACCTCCAGCCACACCGAGGTGACGCCGTTCTCCAGATCCGTCGCGATGTCCGCGGCCGTGGCCCTCGGGTCGGGGTCACCGAACCAGGCGCGCACGTCCCAGGCACCGGCCCGGTCCGGGCGCCCGGAGGTCTGCAGGCCCTCCACCAGGGCGGCCGTGCCCAGCGGACTGATCGCAAGGCCGTCGAGGGTGCGCCGGGTCAGCTTCTCCCAGACCAGCTCGTCGCTGTCGTCGGCGGTCATCCGGCCGGACTTGCGGAGCACGCCGGCGGCGGCCTTCTCCCAGTCCGCGCGGCCGTGCGCCGCTCCGGACGCCAGCGCGACGGCGCCTTCTCCTGGGCTCACGGGGTCAACCGGAGAGGTCATGCTGTGCAGGATAGGTGGACCGTGCGGGCGAGTAGAACGGCCTGCAGATGTGTGAGATGTCTCAGTCGGGTTCACCCGACACACACGCGCCGTTCACCGTCGCGAGATGCGCCGGCCGCACCCTCGAGGCATGCGGATCGTGCTGGTCACCGACTCCTTCGCCCCCGCTGCCGACGAAGCGGCGGAGACCGCACGCCAGATCTGCGACGCACTGGTCGCCGACGGCCACGACCTCCTCGTGCTCACCGCGAGCGCGGGCAAGGCCAGCTACCGCAGCGCCGAGGTCGTGCGACTGCGCCGGTCTCCGAACCCGGCCGCGCTGCAGCAGCGGGTCGCCGACTTCGGCGCCGACCTGGTCCAGGTGCTCCGGCCGCGCGCCCTCGGCGTCGTCGCGCTGCGTGCGCTCGCGAACGGCGAGCCCCCCGTGGTGGTGCTCGACCCTTCCCCACTGGCTCCACGGGTCGGCACGGTGCTCGCGAGCAGCCGCGCGGGCGCCCGCCAGCTCGGCACGGCCGGGATCCAGGCGCAGCTGTGGCGGCCCGGCGTACGCGCCGACGAGCACCACCCCGGTCTGCGCTCCGAGGAGCTGCACCGGGCCTGGACCAAGGGCAGCCCGCAGCTGGTGGCCGGGTACGCCGGCGTGGTCGGCGACGCGTCCAGCAAGCACGTGCGCCGGCTGGCCCGCGTGGCGGCGGCGGACCGCGTCCGGCTGGTCGTCCTCGGCGCCGGCCCGGGCACCGCGGCGCTGAAGCAGGCCGGCGCCCGGATCGTCGGCGAGTGCGGGGGCCTGGAGCTCGCGCGCGCCCTCGCCACCCTCGACGTGCTCGTCCAGCCGCGCAAGAGCGCGACCGGACTCGACGTCGTCCGCAAGGCGTTGGCCAGCGGCGTCCCCGTGGTCGCGTTCGACACCGCGACCAACCGCGAGGTCGTCACCGACGGCCACAACGGCCTGCTGGTGCCGCCGGGCCAGGGCCGCACCGGCATCGGCGACGCCCTCACCCGGCTGCTCGCCGACCCCCATCTGCACGCCTCCCTGGCGGCCCGGGCCCGGGACTCGGTCGCCGGACGGACCTGGTCCGACGCGGTCGCGGAGCTGCTCCACCTCTCCCGGCCGCTGGCCGCGGCGGTCTGAGGTCGGAGGGCGCGGAGGTCCTGGGCTGTGCCGACCTCCGACGATGAGCTCGCGCCGAGCCGGGGAGTAAGGGACAACCACCGCAGGCGACCGGATGCGGCGACGGGCTCGCTCACGCCCCCGTCGTGACTCGCTGACGTGCCCTGATGCGGGCAATGTCTCGCAGTCCGAGGAGCGCCAGGATGCCGCCGACGAGCATCAGAGAGACACCCATGGGCTTCGTCGAATACCGGTGGCTTTCGAGCAGCGGTCCCGTCGAGATGAGCAGCAGGATGCCGCCGACGACGAGCTGCAGCGCGGAGGTCAGGCGGCTGGCCTCGGGCGCCGGCGCGAGCCACAGGCGACGCAGGTTCCTGACGACGAAGAACCCGATCACGAGTGCGAGCGCCAGGTCGAGGAGGCGAAGCGGGAGGCTTTCGTACGCCCACTCCTCGACCGACATCTGCCCGAGTGCGAAGGGAACCAAGAAGAATGCCTGAAAGATGAGCCATCCGAGGTGCCGCTCAACGGCCGTCGATCCGTTGCGACTCATGGGCAGAGGCTAGCCGGACAGACGTCGGGTCGACGAGCTTCCCGGCCTTGACACGTCGACTCTGCGCCCTTATACTCGTACATACGTTCGATCCACTCTCGGGAGCACAGGATGGCCGACGAGCCGCAGCTGGAAGAGATCCGCAGCTGGCTCGAGCACGCTCAGACGGTCACCGGCGCGGGCCTGTCGGAGGCCGCTGCGCTCGAGCAGATCCAGGCACTGGAGGAGCTCAAGGCCGCGCGCCGCGGCCGCCCAGGCCCGGATCACCGCCGGACTGCACGCCGCCCGCACGCGCCGGCAGGCGGCCGAGGGCGTGCCCGCCCGGGACCGCTGCCGCGGCCTGGCCGCCGAGATCGCGCTGGCCCGGCGGGTCTCCCCGCACGCCGGCAACACCCACCTCGGCGTCGCGCTCGCCCTGACCCGGGAGATGCCCCACACCCTGGCCGCGCTCTCGGCGGGAAAGCTCAGCGAGTGGGCCGCGACCGTGCTGGTCCGCGAGACCGCGCTGCTCTCCGTCGAGCACCGCACCGAGGTCGACCGCCAGCTCGCCCGCCACCTGACCGACTCCGGATGGGGCGTACGCCGACTCGGCAACCAGGCCCGCCGGATCGGCTACCGCCTCGACCCCGGCGCCGCGATCCGCCGCACCCGCAAGGCCCAGACCGACCGCCGGGTCTCGCTGCGCCCCGCCCCCGACGCGATGGCCTACCTCACCGCCCTGCTCCCGGTCGCCCAGGGCGTCGCCTGCTACGCCGCCCTCGCCCGGCACGCCGACACCACCCGCGCCACCGGCGAGGATGCCCGGCACCACAGCCGGCCCCACAGCCGGCCCCGCGGCCGGGGCCAGCTGATGGCCGACACCCTGGTCGAACGACTCACCGGCCAGACCACCGCCACCGGCACCCCGGTCGAGATCGAGCTGGTGATGACCGACCGCGCACTGCTCTCCGGCAGCCACGAGCCGGCCCACCTCGTCGGCTACGGCACCATCCCCACCGACCTGGCCCGGTCCCTGGTCCGCAACGCCGAGCAGGCCTGGGTCCGCCGGCTCTACACCCACCCCGACTCCGGAGCCCTCGTCTCCGTCGAATCCCGCCGCCGCGGTTCGGCGGCCAGCTGCGCCACCAGATCGTGCTCACCGACGACACCTGCGCCACGCCCTACTGCGACGCACCGGTCCGGCACACCGACCACATCACCCCCGTCCGCAACGGCGGCCGAACCACCCTGGCCAACGGCGCCGGCCTCTGCGAAGCCTGCAACTACACCAAAGACCTCCCCGGCTGGCACACCGTGATCCACACCCGATCCGACGGCACCCGCATCCTCGACCTCACCACCCCCACCGGCCAGCGACATCCGAGCCGCCCACCGGACCCACCCGGCGCCCCCGACCCCGGCAGCAGGCTCGTCCGCGCCGTCGGACGTGCGCTCGGTGTCGCCTGAGCGCTCAACGAGCCGGCACCGTCCGGCGCATGACGCAGTTGCCGGCCCCCTTCGCCCGGACGTGGTCGAAGCCGGCGCGCTCGAAGAGCGACCTGGTGCCGTCGTAGAGCACGGACTTCCGCGTGCCTCCGGTGTCGTGCGGATAGCCCTCGACGATGCCTCCGCCGGCGGCCGCGATGAGATCGAGGGCGCCGTTCAGGGCGACCGCCGACAGGCCGGAACGCCGATGACGCTTGTCGACGAAGATGCAGGTGATCCGGTAGTCGGGCACGAGGTCGGCCTGCTCCTCGTACTGCTTGCGGTGGTAGATGTTCGGCAGTTCGGCGGGGCTCCCGTACTGGCACCAGGCGACCACGTCGTCACCGTCGTACACGAGGGCGGCGTGCGCCCTGCCCTCGCCCACCAGGCGGTGCTTGAGCGCGCGGTTCGCGTCGTAGCTGCGTTCCTTCTCGGCACTCATCGTGTGGAACCAGGTGCACCAGCATCCACCGAAGATCCCGTTGTGCCGCTCCACCATCGCGGCGAAGCCGTCCCAGGTGCCCGGCTCGAGCGCACGTACGACGTACTCGCTCATCTGGTGCTCCTGGTCAGGAACTGATCCAGCGCCGCCGCGATCACCTGCTCGCGTGGCTCCCCGGTCCGCCGCGCCAGCGCGTCCACGGCAGCGGCCTGCTCGGGGGTGAGCCGCAGCTGCACCACGTCGCCGGGAGAGCGACCACCGCCCCCGACGCCGCGCTCGCCGAACTTCGCCAGCGCGATCGTGACCAGTGTGCCGAGCACGTCGAGGATCGCCAGCACTCCGAGCAGCCGCCAGATGCCGCCGGCGTCGACCTCGCCGAGGATCATCGCGCTGACCAGGGCCGCGACCGTCGCAGCGACGCCGACCGTCGACCAGAGCACGCCGGCGAGCCGCCCGTCCCCCGCGAGCGCGAGCAGGAGCGAGACCTGGGCCAGCGTCACGGCGAGCACGACCCCGACCCCGAAGCCCTTGAGCAGGCCGTCCGCCGGGCCGTCGTTCCAGTCCGACCAGACCAGGATCAGCGCGGTCAGGACCGGCAGCACGACCACCACGCCGCCGAGCGCGCCCACCGGGGCCCAGCGGGTGCCGGCGGTCGCCAGGTAGCACAGCACGCAGATGCTCGCGCACCCGACGACGAGGGTGGTGAGCAGGACCCGCCCCTCGCCCTCGCCGAAGTCGCCGCCGCCCAGGAGGGCGACGATGCCCATCAGCGCGGCGACGGAGAAGGAGCCGATGGTCAGGGTCGCCGCAACACGGCGGAAGCTGCTGGTCTCGTTCATGTGCTCAGCGTGCCCGCATCCGGCCCCGGCGTGCCTGAGTCGACGTACTCAGATTTCTGTGCGCCCGTCGTTGTCCTTGTTCCGGATCCCGATCTTGTTGCCGAGCCAGACCAGCGGGTCGTACTTGCGGTCGACGACGCGCTCCTTCATCGGGATGATCGCGTTGTCGGTGATCTTGATGTTCTCCGGGCAGACCTCGGTGCAGCACTTGGTGATGTTGCACATCCCGAGACCCGCCGACTCCTGCGCCAGCTTGCGCCGGTCGTGGGTGTCCAGCGGGTGCATGTCGAGCTCGGCGTACCGCAGGAAGAACCGCGGGCCGGCGAAGGCCGGCTTGTTCTCCTCGTGGTCGCGCACGACGTGGCAGGTGTTCTGGCACAGGAAGCACTCGATGCACTTGCGGAACTCCTGGCCGCGCTCGACGTCGACCTGCATCATCCGGCGCTTGCCGTCGGCGTCCCGCGGACCGAGCTCGACCCCGGGCAGCTCCTTGGCCTTCTCGTAGTTGAAGGAGACGTCGGTGACCAGGTCCCGGATCACCGGGAAGGTCCGCATCGGGGTGACCGTGATCGTCTCCTCCGGCTCGAAGTCCGACAGCCGGCTCATGCACATCAGCCGCGGCTTGCCGTTGACCTCCGCGCTGCACGAGCCGCACTTGCCGGCCTTGCAGTTCCAGCGCACTGCGAGGTCACCGGCCTGGGTGGCCTGCACCCGGTGGATCGCGTCGAGCACGACCTCGCCCTCGGACACCTCGACCGGGTAGTCCTCGATCTCGCCGCCGCTCCTGGTCGCCGCGCCAGATCCGCAGCTTCAGCCGGTAGCCCATGTCAGCTCTCCTCGAAGTACTTCTTGAGCTCGTCCGGCATCACCGGGCAGCGGTTGCTCGGCCAGGTCGACGCCGGCGCCGGCGTCGTTGAGTCGGACCACCAGGTTCTTGCTGCCCCACTCCGGATCGGGCCCGGGATAGTCGTTGCGGGTGTGGCCGCCGCGGGACTCCTTGCGGGCCAGCGCCGCCTTGGCCACCGACTCGGCGACCAGCAGCAGGTTGCGCAGGTCGATCGCCAGGTGCCAGCCCGGGTTGTACTGCCGGTGGCCCTCGACCGTCATCCGCTGTGCCCGCCCCTTGAGCTGCTCGATCTCCTCGACCGCCTGCTCGAGCTCGGGAGCATCGCGGATGATGCCGACCAGGTCCTGCATCGTCTGCTGCAGGTCCTGCTGGATCGTGTACGGGTTCTCGCCCCCTTCGCTCTCGAACGGCGCCAGGGCCAGTCCGCTGGGCGGCAGCGACGTCGTCGGCCGACGCCGTCGGGCGATCGGTCAGGCCGGCGGCGTACGCCGCCGCGGCGTCGCCGGCGCGCTTGCCGAACACGATCAGGTCCGACAGCGAGTTGCCGCCGAGCCGGTTGGAGCCGTGCATGCCGCCCGAGCACTCGCCGACGGCGTACAGGCCGGTCACCAGCGACTGCTCGGTGTCGGCGTCGACCTCGACGCCGCCCATCGCGTAGTGACAGGTCGGGCCGATCTCCATCGGCTCCGCGGTGATGTCGACGTCGGCCAGCTCCTTGAACTGGTGGTACATCGACGGCAGCCGCTTCCTGATGAACTCCGGCGTGCGCCGCGAGGCGATGTCCAGGTAGACCCCGCCGTGCGGGCTGCCTCGGCCCTCCTTGACCTCCGCGTTGATCGCCCGGGCGACCTCGTCACGCGGCAGCAGCTCGGGTGGGCGGCGGTTGTTCTTCTTGTCCTCGTACCAGGCGTCCGCCTCCTCCTCGGTGTCGGCGGTCTCCGCCCGGAAGTACTCCGGGATGTGGTCGAACATGAACCGCTTGCCCTCGGAGTTCTTCAGGATGCCGCCGTCGCCGCGCACCGACTCGGTGACCAGCAGCCCCTTCACCGAGGGCGGCCACACCATGCCGGTCGGGTGGAACTGGACGCACTCCATGTTGATCAGCGTCGCGCCCGCCCGCAGCGCCAGCGCGTGCCCGTCGCCGGTGTACTCCCAGGAGTTCGAGGTCACCTTCCAGGCCTTGCCGAACCCGCCGGTGGCCAGCACGACCGCGGGAGCGTCGAAGACCACGAACCGGCCGGACTCGCGCCAGTAGCCGATCGCACCCGCCATCGCGCCCTGTCCGGACCCTGCCGCAGGGGCCCTGAGCAGGTCGGTGACGGTGAACTCCATGAAGACGTCGATGCCGAGCTGGACCAGCCGCTGCTGCAGCGTGCGGATCATCTCCAGCCCGGTGCGGTCGCCGACGTGGGCCAGGCGCGCATACCGGTGGCCGCCGAAGTCGCGCTGGGAGATCAGCCCGTCCGGGGTGCGGTCGAAGAGGGCGCCCCAGTCCTCCAGCTCCATCACCCGGTCCGGCGCCTCCTGGGCGTGGATCTGCGCCATCCGCCAGTTGTTGAGCATCTTGCCGCCGCGCATGGTGTCGCGGAAGTGCACCTCCCAGTTGTCCTCCGGATAGAGGTTGCCCATCGCCGCGGCCGCGCCGCCCTCGGCCATCACCGTGTGCGCCTTGCCGAGCAGCGACTTGCACAGGACGGCCACCCGGGCGCCCGCCTCGTGCGCGGCGATCGCGGCCCGCAGGCCCGAGCCGCCGGCGCCGATCACGATCACGTCGTACTGGTGGCGCTCGAGCCCGCCCTCGGCGGTGGCGCTCATCTCGTTGCCGGTCATCGGGTGCCGGTCGGTGGACTCGCTCATCAGAAGAACCTCGGGTCGTCGAAGGCGCCGGTCGCGAGCAGGTACACGTAGAAGTCGACGGCGACCACGGAGAACAGCGACAGCCAGGCCCACAGGGCGTGCCGCGCGTTCTCCCGCGAGACCCAGGTCCACAGCCGGTAGCGGACCGGGTGCTTGCTGAAGTGCCGCAGCCGGCCCGCCGTGATGTGCCGGCAGGAGTGGCAGGACAGCGTGTAGAGCCAGATCAGCGCGGCGTTGACCACGAACAGCAGCGTGCCCAGCCCCATGTGGATCCCGGACGACTCACCTTCGGCCGGCCCGAAGGCGAGGATCGTCTCCCAGGTCAGGAACACGGCAACGACCACGGCGCCGTACCAGAACCAGCGGTGCATGTTGTTCAGGATCAGCGGGAACCGGGTCTCGCCCGAGTACGCCGCGTGCGGCTCGGCCACCGCGCAGGCGGGCGGGGAGAGCCAGAACGCCCGGAAGTACGCCTTGCGGTAGTAGTAGCAGGTCATCCGGAACCCCAGCGGGAAGATCAAGATGATCAGCGCCGGCGAGAGCCGCCACCAGTCGGCGATCAACGGGAGCGTGGTCGCGCCCTGGCAGTCGTGGGCGATGCACGGCGAGAAGAACGGCGACATGTACGGCTCGACGTAGAAGTTGTCGCCGGCGAAGGCCCGGTAGGTCGCGAAGACCACGAAGCCGGTGAACACCACGAACGTCGTCAGCGGCGAGAGCCACCAGCGGTCCACCCTCAGGGTCTTCTCCGCGATGCGAGCGCGGGTCGGACCGGTCACCCCGCTCCGCTGCGGTTGGCCCGTGGTGGACGCCATCTGCACCTCCGTGTCGTTCGGACAACGGGTCCGACTATGGCGGGAATCACACCTCGTGGGAAGGGGACGCGCGTGGGATTCCTCACGTGATCAGGCCGGACGTTACCCGTCGGTCTGGCGATACGGTGACCTCCGTGGCAACCGATACCTCCAGCCGGACCCCGACCGGCCACTCGTCCGTCGCCGCCCTGGTGACCGGCGCCCGCGCCTCGCGCAGCACGATCTTCCTCAAGCTCATGATGGCCGCCAGCGGGCTCGTGTTCATCGGCTTCGTGCTGCTGCACATGTACGGCAACCTCAAGGCCTTCGCCGGACACGACGCCTTCAACGAGTACGCCGAGCACCTGCGCACGATGGGCACGCCGATCCTCCCCTACTCCGGGGCGCTGTGGATCATCCGCGCGGTGCTGATCGCCTCGCTGGTCGTCCATGTCTACTGCGCGCTGACGCTGTGGGCCCGCGCGAAGCAGGCGCGCACGGTGCGCTACCAGGTCAAGAAGCACACCGGCGCCATCTTCGCCAGCCGGCTGATGCGCTGGGGCGGGGTGACCCTGCTGCTGTTCCTCGTCTGGCACCTGCTCAACTTCACGATCGGCAAGGTCAACGTGACCGGCGGCGCCACCGACGATCCGTACAACCTGCTGGTCGACTCGTTCGACACCTGGTGGCTGACGCTGATCTACCTGGCCGCGATGACGATGCTCGGCGCCCACCTGCACCACGGCACCTGGAGCGCCACGCAGACGCTCGGGCTGACCGGGACCGCGGGTGCGCGTGCCCGCGCGAAGACCTTCGCCCTGGTCCTCGCGGTCGTCGTCACCGTCGGCTTCTCCCTGGTGCCGATCTTCGTCCTCGCCGGCGTCATCACCAAGTGAACGGGAGCTGCACCGCATGACCGACATGCCGGACACCACCACTCACGTCCGACCCCTCCCACGTCGCGGCCGGGCCCCGGAGTCCGACGACGCCGCCGGCTACTACGCCCCCGGGGACCCGGTCGCCGACACCAAGGCACCGGGAGGCCCGATCGACGAGCGCTGGCAGACCCGCAAGTTCGAGGCGCGGCTGGTCAACCCGGCCAACCGGCGCAAGCTGTCGGTGATCATCGTCGGCACCGGCCTGGCCGGTGCCTCGGCGGCGGCCACGCTCGGCGAGGCCGGCTACGTCGTGAAGTCCTTCTGCTACCAGGACTCCCCGCGCCGGGCGCACTCGATCGCGGCCCAGGGTGGCATCAACGCGGCCAAGAACTACAAGGAGGACGGCGACTCCGTCCACCGGCTGTTCTACGACACCGTCAAGGGCGGTGACTACCGCTCGCGCGAGTCCAACGTCTACCGGCTGGCCGAGGTCAGCACGAACATCATCGACCAGTGCGTCGCCCAGGGTGTCCCGTTCGCGCGCGAGTACGGCGGGCTGCTCGACAACCGCTCGTTCGGCGGCGTGCAGGTCTCGCGCACGTTCTACGCCCGCGGCCAGACCGGCCAGCAGCTCCTGATCGGGGCCTACCAGGCGCTCGAGCGGCAGGTGCACGCCGGCACCGTCACGACGTACACGCGCCACGAGATGCTCGAGCTGATCGTGGTCGACGACGGCACCGGTCACAAGCGGGCCCGCGGCATCGTCGCCCGCGACATGGTCACCGGCGCCATCGAGACGCACCTCGCCGACGTGGTCGTGCTCGCCAACGGCGGCTACGGCAACGTCTTCTACCTGTCGACCAACGCGATGGGCTCCAACGTCACCGCGAGCTGGCGCGCCCACCGCAAGGGCGCCTACATGGCCAATCCCTGCTACACCCAGATCCACCCGACCTGCATCCCGGTCTCCGGGTGCGCACCAGTCCAAGCTCACCTTGATGAGCGAGTCGCTGCGCAACGACGGCCGGATCTGGGTGCCGAAGAACAAGGCGGACTGCGCCAAGGACCCGCGGTACATCCCCGAGGAGGACCGCGACTACTACCTGGAGCGGATCTACCCGAGCTTCGGCAACCTGGTCCCCCGCGACATCGCCTCCCGGGCCGCGAAGTACCAGTGCGACGACGGCCGCGGCGTCGGACCCGAGGTCGAGGGCGTGCGCCGGGGCGTCTACCTCGACTTCGCCGACGCGATCGCCCGCCTGGGGCGCGACGCGATCGAGGAGAAGTACGGCAACCTCTTCGACATGTACGCCCGGATCACCGGGGAGAACCCGTACGAGGTGCCGATGCGGATCTACCCGGCGGTGCACTACGTGATGGGCGGCCTGTGGGTCGACTACGACCTCCAGTCGACGATCCCCGGCCTGTTCGTCACCGGCGAGGCGAACTTCTCCGACCACGGCGCCAACCGGCTCGGGGCCTCGGCGCTGATGCAGGGCCTGGCGGACGGCTACTTCGTGCTCCCCCACACGATCCGCGACTACCTGGCCGACGGACCGTTCGAGCCGGTGCCCGAGGACCACCCGGCGGTCGTCGAGGCCCGCGCCTCCGTGCAGGACCGGATCGAGCACTTCCTCACCGTCAACGGCACCCGCAGCGTGGACTCCTACCACCGTGAGCTCGGCAACATCATGTGGGAGTACTGCGGCATGGAGCGCACCGAGGACGGCTTGAAGAAGGCGATCGACCTGATCCGCACGCTGCGGCAGGACTTCCACCGCAACGTCAAGGTGCTCGGCAGCGCCGACAGCCTCAACCAGAGCCTCGAGAAGGCCGGCCGGGTCGCGGACTTCCTCGAGCTCGGCGAGCTGATGTGCATCGACGCGCTCAACCGGCGCGAGTCCTGCGGTGGCCACTTCCGCGCCGAGTCCCAGACCGAGGACGGCGAGGCGCTGCGCCACGACGACAAGTACGCCTACGTCTCCGCCTGGGAGTTCACCGCCTCGGTCGGCGAGGAGGCGGAGAGCCCGGAGTCCTGGGCCGACCAGATGGGCACGCCTGTCCTGCACAAGGAAGAACTCGTCTACACGGCGATCGAGATGAAGCAGCGGAGCTACAAGTAAATGAAGCTGACCCTGAAGATCTGGCGGCAGCCGGACGCGACGACCGCCGGAGCGATGCACACCTACGAGCTCTCCGAGGTGTCGCCGGACATGTCGTTCCTCGAGATGCTGGACGTGCTCAACGAGGATCTGAACGCCCGCGGCGAGGAGCCGATCGCGTTCGACTCCGACTGTCGCGAGGGCATCTGCGGGATGTGCGGGCTGATGATCAACGGCGAGCCGCACGGGCCGGAGGTCACCACCACCTGCCAGCTGCACATGCGCTCGTTCGAGGACGGCGACGAGATCGTGATCGAGCCGTGGCGCTCGGACGCCTTCCCGGTCATGAAGGACCTCTGCGTCGACCGCAGCGCGTTCGACCGGATCATCCAGCAGGGCGGGTACATCTCGGTGAACACCGGCTCCGCGCCCGAGGCGCACTCGATCCAGGTGCCCAAGGACGCCGCCGACCGAGCCTTCGACGTCGCCACCTGCATCGGCTGCGGGGCGTGCGTCGCGGCATGTCCCAACGGCTCGGCGTCACTGTTCATGGGCGCGAAGATCACCCATCTCGGCGAGCTGCCGCAGGGCCAGGCCGAGCGCGACACCCGCGTGGTGAGCATGGTCGCCCAGCACGACCACGAGGGCTTCGGCGGCTGCACGAACATCGGCGAGTGCACCGCCGCGTGCCCCAAGGAGATCCCGCTCGACGTGATCTCCCAGCTGAACAAGGACCTGAGGACCGCCCTGCAGCACGGCCACTGATTCGCGGTGGTCCAGCCACTTCACGCTCCGGACTAGACCATATCGCCCAAACGTTGATAAAGTTTTCATAACGGATCTTCCTCCCGAACTGGTCAAAACGGACATTTAGGGCTTATCGTTCTTCCATGAGGGAGAACAGAAGGACGTGGGGCACCGGTGCGGGGCTGGTGACCGCCATTGCCACGCTGGTGGTGGGCCTCGTGCTCGAGGCCACGCCGGCCGATGCGGGAACCGCGGCAGTCGGAGGCCGGCACGTGTCCGCACGGTGGACCGGCGCCATCGACACCGGCAGCCGGACCGCCGTGAACACCGCCTACTGGACGCAGTACGCGTCGAACCAGATGCTTCCGACCGGCTGGCTCGGAGGAAGCCTGGTCGGATGCCTGCCCGGCTTGTCGTCGCTGACGTCGAACGCCGCCACCCTGAACGCGCTGAACTACGTCCGGTCGCTCGCCGGCCTGGCGCCCGTGCAGCTGTCCGCGGCGCTGAACCGCGGTGCCCAGCAGGCCGCTTTGATGATGTCGGCCAACGGCGCGCTCAGCCACGACCCGAGCTCGGGCTGGAAGTGCTACTCGTCGGCCGGCGCCCAGGCGGCGCACCGGTCCAACCTCGCCCTGGCGTACCCGTCGATCGGCTCCGGGCAGATCGTCGACCTGTACATGGACGAGCCGGGTGACACCAACACCGCCGTCGGACACCGGCGCTGGATCCTGAACCCGTTCACCACCGTGGTGGGCACCGGAAGCACCAACACCGCCAACGCCCTGACCGTGATCGGCCCGACCAACAGGTCCCGGCCGAACCCGAAGTACATCGGCTGGCCGACCGCCGGCTACTTCCCGAACGCGATCGAGCCCAACGGCCGCTGGTCGCTGAGCGCCGGGCGCCGCGGTACCGACTTCTCCAAGGCCCGCATCATCGTGCGGCACGCCGGAGCCCGGTTGCGCGTCCACAAGTACGCCGTGCACAGCGGGTACGCACAGCCGACCGTCGTGTGGCAGATGCCCGCAGGCTTCTCGACCTCCGGCAACTACCGCGTCAAGGTCAAGAACATCCGGCGGCACGGGAAGCACAAGCACTTCAAGTACGCCTACACCGTTCGGCTGTTCACGCCGACACCCTGATCCAGCCGGGGGGCGGACCTCCTCCCTCGTGCCCGCCCCCCGGTTGACCTACCTGCGGCAAGCGCCGCAGAACCTGCAACGGGGCGCGCTGGGGGCGCCCCGTTCGCATGTTCGCACTGCGGGGAGCGACCGAGGCTCAGCGACCGAGGCCGAAGGCCCGGGTCGGCCGCCAGCCGTGCTCGTCGTCGTGCACGTAGAGCCAGAACTCGGAGACCTCGAAGCTCGGCGTCGAAGCCGGCCAGCTCGGCGAACGCGCGATCCAGCTGGTCGTCCCCGAGGTCGTGGGCAACGGTGACGTGCGGGTGGTAGGGGAAGCCGACCTCGACCGCCAGCGGGCCGCTGCGGGTCGCGGCCGCGAGCATCTCGCAGGAAGAGATCCCCTCGACGACGCCGACGAACACCACCCGGGAGACCGGGCCGGAACGTCCCGGTGCCTCGCAGCCGCACCCGGAACGGCGTCTGCGCCGCCGCGGCCAGCGCGAGGTGCGCCCCGATCGCGTCGAGCGACTCATCGGTCACCTCGGCGGGGGGAACCAGCGTGATGTGCGTGGGGATGTGCCGGGCCGGCGCGTCGCCCAGGGCGACCCGGTAGTCCTGGAGCGTCGTGCCGAACGGGTCCGGGACCGCGATGGAAACCCCGATCGTCGGCATCTCAGCCCTGGATCGGGAGGAAGCCGACGTGCTCGTAGACGTCGGCGAGGGTGCGTGAGGCGACCGCGCGCGCGCGTTCGGCTCCCCGACGAAGGACCGCGTCGAGCTCGGCACGATCGTCCATCAGCTCCAGCGTGCGTGCACGGAACGGGGTCACGAACTCGACCACCACGTCGGCAAGGTCGCCCTTGAAGTCGCCGTACCCCCGGCCGGCGTAGGCCTTCTCGAGGTCGTCGATGCTGCGACCGGTGAGCGCGGAGAAGATCGTCAGCAGGTTCGAGACGCCGGGCTTGGCCTCCTCGTCGAAGCGCACCTCGGTCTCCGAGTCGGTCACGGCCGACCGGATCTTCTTCGCCGAGACCGCCGGGTCGTCGAGCAGCTCGATGATGCCGCCGGGCGAGGAGCTCGACTTCGACATCTTCCGGGTCGGGTCCTGCAGGTCGACGATCTTCGCGGTCTCCTTGAGGATGTAGGGCTCGGGCAACCGGAAGGTCTTCTTGTAGCGGTGGTTGAACCGCTGGGCCAGGTCGCGGGTCAGCTCGAGGTGCTGGCGCTGGTCCTCCCCCACCGGGACGTACTGCGGGCGGTAGAGCAGGATGTCGGCGGCCTGCAGGATCGGGTAGGAGAACAACGCGACCGACGCGGCGCCCTCCCCGCCCTTGGCGGCCTTGTCCTTGAACTGGGTCATCCGCCGCGCCTCGCCGAAGCTGGTCAGGCTGTTGAGCACCCAGGCCAGCTCGGCGTGCTCGGTCAGGTGCGACTGGGCGAAGACCGCGGACCGGTCCGGGTCGATGCCCATCGCGAGCAGCTGGGCGGCCGCGACCCGAGTCCGCTCGGCGAGCTTCTTCGGGTCGTGCTCCATCGTCAGCGCATGCAGGTCGGCGATGAAGAAGAACGGCTCGAAGTCCTCCTGCAGGGCCACCCACTGCCGCGTCGCCCCCAGGTAGTTGCCGAAGTGGAAGGAGTCCGCGGTCGGCTGGATCCCGGACAGGACCCGCGGCAGCGCGGTGGGAGCGGTGGGCTGGTCTGGCATGGGGGCCATTGTTCCAGTCGCGCAAGCCGGTTTGCCGCGGGGTCGCGGTGCGCGTCGACGACGCCGGTCACTCGACCGTGGTTGGGATCCTGCGGTAGAGATGCTCGCATGTCGCTCGTCCCCGTTCCCACCCTCACCGACGGTGTGGTCACGCTGCGGGCGCACCGCGACGACGACGTCGAACGCTGCTGGGAGCAGTGCCAGGACCCGGTGAGCCAGGCGTGGACGACCGTGCCTGTCCCCTACTCGCGCGACGACGCGAAGCGGTTCGTCCGCGAGGCGATGCCGGGCGGCTGGGCCAGCGACCAGGAGTGGGCGTTCGCGGTCGAGCACGACGGCCGGTACTCCGGCACGGTCAGCCTGCGCCGTGTCGGAGAAGGCGGGGAGGGCGAGCGGCGCGCCGAGATCGCCTACGGGTCGCACCCGGACGTCCGCGGTCGGGGGGTCCTCGAGCGGGCGCTCCGGCTCCTGCTCGACTGGGGTTTCGCGCCGGAGCCGGCCGGCCGCGGGCTGCAGACCGTCGTCTGGTGGGCGAACCGCGGCAACTGGCCGTCGCGCAAGCTTGCCTGGCGGGTGGGCTTCCCGTGCGACGGGACCGTGCGGCGCTGGCTGCCCCAGCGCGGTGAGCTCCTCGACGGGTGGGTCGGCACGCTCACCCGCGACGACCCTCGTGCGCCCCGGCACCCCTGGCTGGACGCGCCCAGGATCGAGATCGCCGGCGGCCGGCTGCGGCCGTTGCGCGACGAGGACGACCCCCGGATCGTCGAAGCCTGCCGCGACGAGCAGCAGGCCTACTGGATCGGGTCCATCCCGCAGCCGTTCGGTGACCAGGACGCACGGGCGTGGCGCGAGGACCGTACCGAGGCCGCGGCGAGCGCGGCGGCCATGACCTGGGCCGTCGCCGCCGAGGACGATCGGCTGCTCGGCGCGGTCAACGTGTTCGGCCTCGGCGTCCGCCCGGGCGAGGGCGAGCTCGGCTTCTGGGTGCACCCGGACGCACGCGGGCACGGCACCGCGCGCGCCGCGGCCGGCGCCGCGGCCCGGCACGCCCTCGTCGCGACCGAGGACGGCGGCCTCGGGCTGGACCGCCTTCGCCTCACTGCCGCCGTGGACAACACCACCTCCCGCCGTGTCGCCGAGTCGGTCGGCTTCCGCCTCGTCGGGATCGAGCGCCGCGCCACCCTGTGCCGCGACGGCCGCCACGACAGCGCGGTCTACGACCTGCTCGCCGAGGACCTGGCAGCCGGCCGCTCCGGTAGGTCGCGATGACGTCGATTCCCGACCCGTTCACGGGGTGCGCAAGAATCGACCCTGTGATCGGCTCCCGTCGGAACGGCTGGCTGCGCTGGGTCCCCCGGGGCCAGGTCCGGCCGCACCTGCTCGGCGAGCTCGCCGTGATCGGATTCCTGCTCTTCCTCTACGACGCCATCCGGTCGCACGCGGCGCTGCGCGAGATCCCGGCGCTGCACCACGCCCAGTCCCTGCTCGGGCTCGAGCAGGCGCTCGGGATCGACGTCGAACGCTCCGCCAACACGTGGGTCACCGCACATGGGGACGTGTCCCGCGTCCTGGCGAGCTACTACGAGTACCTCCACCTCGGCACGACGCTTCTCGTGCTGGTGATCTGCTACTGGCGGGCCCCGATGCTCTACCGCCGGGCCCGCACGGCGCTGGTCCTCACCAACCTGGTCGGCCTCGTCGTCTACTACCTGTACCCGGTCGCCCCGCCGCGACTGCTCCCCGGCGCCGGATTCGTCGACACCGTCGCCCGGGCCGGCTACGGCACCAACCACGGGGGCCCGATCACCGCCGACCAGTTCGGCGCCATGCCGTCGCTGCACCTGGCCTGGGCGGTGTGGACCGCGGTGGTCGTCCTCAGCCTGACCGGACGCCGCTGGATCCGCGCGCTCGCGGTCGCGCACCCCGTGTTGATGACCGCGGCGGTGCTCGCCACTGCCAACCACTACCTGCTCGACGTCCTCGCCGGCACCCTGGTGGCTCTGGCCGCCCTCCTGGTGGTCAGCTTCGTCGCCTCGCTGACCCCCCGAGCAGCCATTGTCGAGGAGGTCGTCGCGGAGCCCGTCCTCAGAAGCTCCCCAGCGCCTCGTTGAACGTCTTCGAGGGGCGCATCACCGCGGTCACCTTGGACTCGTCGGGACGGTAGTAGCCGCCGATGTCGGCCGGCGAGCCCTGGACCGCGAGCAGCTCCTCGGCGATGGTCTGCTCGTTCTCGCGCAGCGTCCTCGCCAGCGGCGCGAACGCCTCGGCGAGAGCCGCATCCTCGGTCTGGGCGGCGAGCTCCTCGGCCCAGTAGAGCGCGAGGTAGAAGTGGCTGCCGCGGTTGTCGGTGGTGCCGAGCCTGCGGCCCGGCGAGCGGTCCTCGTCGAGGAACGTCGCGGTCGCGCGGTCGAGGGCGTCGGCGAGCACCTTCGCGGCCGGGTCGCCGGCCTGCTCGGCGTACTTCTCCAGCGACGGCACCAGCGCGAAGAACTCACCGAGGGAGTCCCAGCGCAGGTAGTTCTCCTCGACCAGCTGCTGGACGTGCTTGGGTGCCGAGCCACCCGCGCCGGTCTCGAAGAGGCCGCCGCCGGCGATCAGCGGGACCACGGAGAGCATCTTCGCCGAGGTGCCGAGCTCGAGGATCGGGAACAGGTCGGTGTTGTAGTCGCGCAGCACGTTGCCGGTGACCGAGATGGTGTCCTCGCCCTTGCGCATCCGCTCCAGCGAGTACGCCG
The DNA here is from genome assembly GCA_963731485.1 of uncultured Actinomycetota bacterium. Lineage (GTDB taxonomy): Bacteria > Actinomycetota > Actinomycetes > Propionibacteriales > Nocardioidaceae > Marmoricola. Next base: position 291,132 of record CAVSVQ010000002.1, on the reverse strand, counting down.
TGGCCAGCTCCGGGCTCAGGACCTGGATCTCGAGGCCGGACGTGTCGTGCTCGGGGAGGTAGGCGTCCACCTTCTTGATCAGCTCGCGCGTCGTGGGCACGCGACTCGTTGAGCCAGAAGATCGCCGGTGCCCCGGTCGCCCGGGCGCGGGTGACCGCGAGCTTGACCCAGTCACGCACCGGGACGTCCTTGGTCTGGCAGGCACGCCAGATGTCGCCGGTCTCGACGTCGTGCTCGAGGAGCACCTCGCCGTTGGAGCTGAGCACGCGCACGGTGCCGTCGGCCGGGATCTCGAAGGTCTTGTCGTGCGAGCCGTACTCCTCGGCGGCCTGGGCCATCAGCCCGACGTTCGGCACGCTGCCGATCGTCGCCGGGTCGAGCGGCCCGTTGGCCTGGCAGTCGGCGATCACGGTCTGGTAGACGCCGGCGTAGGAGGAGTCCGGGATCACCGCGAGGGTGTCGTCCTCGCCGCCGTCGGCGCCCCACAGCCGGCCGCCGTTGCGGATCAGCGCGGGCATGCTCGCGTCGACGATCACGTCGGAGGGCACGTGCAGGTTGGTGATCCCGCGGTCGGAGTTGACGTAGGACAGCCGGGGGCCGGCGGCGAGGGCCTCGTCGAAGGCCGCCTTGATCTCCGCGCCGTTCGCCGGTGCCTTCGGGTTCTGGGCGGTGAGACCCGGGAGGATCGTGCCGAGCCCGTCGTTCGCCGAGAGCCCGGCGGCGCGCAGGTCCTCGCCGTAGCGGTCGAAGACGTCGGCGAAGTAGGCCTGCACGACGTGCCCGAAGATGATCGGGTCGGAGACCTTCATCATCGTCGCCTTGAGGTGCACCGAGAACAGCACGTCGAGGGCCTTGGCCTCCGCGATCGCGTTCTCCAGGAAGGCGTGCAGGTGCGCGACCTGCAGCGTGGTGGCGTCGACGATCTCGCCGGCCAGGACCGGCAGGCTCTCCTTCAGCACGATCGACTCGCCCGCGGTGGTCTCGAGCACGATCGAGAGGGTGTCGTCGGCAGCGAGGGTCACGGACAGCTCGTTGGAGGCGAAGTCGTGCGCACCCATGGTGGCGACCTTCGTCTTCGAGCCCTCGGCGAACGGCTTGTTGGTGTGCGGGTGTGACTTGGCGTACTGCTTGACCGACAGCGGCGCCCGCCGGTCGGAGTTGCCCTCGCGGAGGACCGGGTTGACCGCCGAGCCCTTCACCTTGTCGTACTTCGCGCGGATCTCGCGCTCCTCGTCGGTCGCGGGCGCCTCGGGGTAGTCCGGGACCGCGAAGCCCTGGTCCTGGAGCTCCTTGACCGCCGCCTTGAGCTGCGGGATCGAGGCGGAGATGTTCGGCAGCTTGATGATGTTCGCCTCGGGCGTCTTGGCGAGGGCGCCGAGCTCGCCGAGCGCGTCGTCGGCGAGGCCGAACTGCGCGAGGATGCGCGCGGCAACCGAGATGTCGCGGGTCTCGACCGCGACGCCTGCCTTCGCGGCGTACGCCTCGACGATCGGGGAGGAACGAGTACGTCGCCAGCAGCGGCGCCTCGTCGGTGTGCGTGTAGATGATCTTCGCGTCGGCCACAACGGCTCCGTTCACTTCCCAGATATTTCTTGACATCAAGATATCTCATGGACGCCGGGCGGGCGACCCCACCCCCATCCTGCCCGGCAGCGGCCCGCAGCGCGACGAGGCGCCGCAGACCGACTCCGTGGCCGGGTCTGCGACGCCTCGTGCGGTGCTGCCTCAGGCGAGGTCGAAGCGGTCGAGCTCCATCACCTTGGTCCACGCGGCCACGAAGTCGCGCACGAACTTCTCCGGCGGCGTCGTCGGCGGCGTACACCTCGGCGAGCGCGCGCAGCTGGGAGTTCGACCCGAAGACCAGGTCGACGGCCGTGGCGGTCCGGGTGACCTCGCCGGTCGCCGCGTCGCGGCCCTCGTAGACGTTCTCGGTCGGTCGACGACCTTCCACTCGGTGCCCATGTCCAGCAGGTTCACGAAGAAGTCGTTGGTCAGCACGCCCGGCCGGTCGGTGAAGACCCCGTGGCGGTGTCCCCGTGGTTGGTGCCGAGCGCGCGCATGCCGCCGACGAGCACGGTCATCTCCGGAGCGGTCAGCGAGAGCAGGTTCGCCCGGTCGAGCAGCAGCGTCTCCGGCGGGAGCTTCTCGCCCGGCCGCAGGTAGTTGCGGAACCCGTCGGCGCGCGGCTCGAGCACCGCGAACGACTCGACGTCGGTCTGCTCCTGGGAGGCGTCGGTGCGGCCCGGGGTGAACGGCACGGTGACCTCGTCACCGGCATCGCGCGCGGCCTTCTCGACCGCCGCGGAGCCGGCCAGCACGATCAGGTCGGCGAGCGAGACCCGCTTGCCGCCGGTCTGCGCCGCGTTGAACTCCTGCTGGACCTGCTCGAGGCGCTCGAGCACCGGGCCGAGCTGCCGGCGTTGACCGCCCAGTCCTTCTGCGGCTGCCAGCCGGATCCGGGCGCCGTTGGCGCCGCCGCGCTTGTCGGTGTCGCGGAAGGTGGCGGCCGACGCCCACGCAGCGCTCGACCAGCTGGGCGACCGACAGGCCGGAGTCGAGGACCTTCGCCTTCAGGTCGGCGACGTCCGCGTCGTCGACGAGCTCGTGGTCGACCGCCGGCACCGGGTCCTGCCACAGCTGCGGCTCGGGCACCCACGGGCCCAGGTAGCGCGTGACCGGCCCCATGTCGCGGTGCAGCAGCTTGTACCAGGCCTTGGCGAAGGCGTCGGCGAACTCCTCGGGGTGCTCGAGGAACCGCCGCGAGATCTTCTCGTACGCCGGGTCGAAGCGCAGCGAGAGGTCGGTGGTCAGCATCGTCGGGCGGTGCTTCTTCGCCGCGTCGAACGCGTCCGGGACGGTCTCCTCGGCGTCCTTGGCGACCCACTGCTTGGCGCCGGCGGGGCTCGTCGGTGAGCTCCTACTCGTAGCCGAAGAGGTTCTCGAAGAAGCCGTTGCCCCACCGCGTCGGCGTGCTCGTCCAGGTGACCTCGAGACCGCTGGTGATCGCGTCCTTGCCCTTGCCGGAGTTGAACGTGCTCTTCCAGCCCAGGCCCTGCTCCTCCAGCGGCGCGCGCCTCGGGCTCGCGCCCGACCTGGTCGGCCGGGCCGGCGCCGTGGGTCTTGCCGAAGGAGTGCCCGCCGGCGATCAGCGCGACGGTCTCCTCGTCGTTCATCGCCATCCGGCGGAACGTCTCGCGGATGTCGTGGGCCGCGGCGACCGGGTCGGGGTTGCCGTTGGGGCCCTCGGGGTTGACGTAGATCAGGCCCATCTGGACCGCGCCGAGCGGGTTGGAGAGCTCGCGCTCGCCGCTGTAGCGCTCGTCACCGAGCCAGGTGTCCTCCGGGCCCCAGATGATCTCCTCCGGCTCCCAGATGTCCTCCCGGCCGAAGCCGAAGCCGAAGGTCTGAAGCCCATCGACTCCAGCGCGACGTTGCCGGCGAGCACCAGCAGGTCCGCCCAGGAGATCCTGGTGCCGTACTTCTTCTTCACCGGCCACAGCAGCCGGCGGGCCTTGTCGAGGTTGGCGTTGTCGGGCCAGCTGTTCAGCGGCGCGAACCGCTGGGAGCCGTCGCCGGCGCCGCCGCGGCCGTCCTCGATCCGGTAGGTGCCGGCGGCGTGCCAGCTCAGCCGGATCATCAGGCCGCCGTAGTGGCCGAAGTCGGCCGGCCACCAGTCCTGCGAGGTGGTGAGCACCTCGATCGACGTCCCGCTTGAGCGCCTCGACGTCGAGCTTCTTGAACTCCTCGGCGTAGTCGAAGTCCGCGCCCAGCGGGTTGGACTGGGTGCGGGTGCTGGTGCAGCACGCCGAGGTCGAGCTGGTTGGGCCACCAGTCCCGGTTGGTGCGCGGCCGGTGCGCCCGTCGGGCTCGGGCGAGTCGATCGACGGGGTTCTCGCTCTCGCTGCCGTGTTCAGTCACGCCGTGCTGGTCAGTCATGTGCAACCTTTCGAAGGGGCGGATCAGGAGGTGATGCAGGAGGAGATGAGGAGCTGGTCGAGCAGGCGGGACACAGGCCCCAGTAGGTGACTTCGGCCTCGTCGATGACGAAGCCGTGGGCGTCCGAGGCGGTCAGGCAGGGCCGCTCCCCGACAGCGCAGTCCACGTCGGCGATCGCACCACAGACGCGGCACACGACGTGGTGGTGGTTGTCGCCGACCCGGAGCTCGAACCGCGCCGGCGAACCAGCCGGCTCGATCCGGCGCGACAGGCCGGCCTCGGTGAGGGCACGCAGCACGTCGTACACGGCCTGGGTGGAGACGGTGCCGAGTGCGGCGCGGGCGGCGCTCGGCCAGGGTCTCGATGTCGGCGTGCGGCTGCGGGCCGAGCGCCTCCAGCACGGCGAGCCGCGGCTGGGTCACGCGCAGCCCGCGCCGCGCGGAGCATCTCGGCGGGATCGGCGGTGGCCACGCGATCACCCAACCACCTTTTCTGGAACTGATTCAAGATTGGAGAGCCGGTGGATTCTCGGTGGTCCGGGCGCTGCGCTAGTCTCCTCGGGTGCGCTAGTTTCGGCACGGTCCCCGAGATTCGCCCGCGAGGAGCATCCGACGTGAGCACTGCGTCCACTCACCAACACCCGCTCAAGGTCGCCGTCACCGGTGCGGCCGGCCAGATCGGCTACAGCCTGCTGTTCCGCCTCGCCAGCGGCTCGCTCGCTCGGCGACCGCCCGATCGAGCTGCGGCTGCTCGAGATCGAGCCCGCGCTGAAGGCTCTCGAGGGCGTCGTCATGGAGCTCGACGACTGCGCGTTCCCGACGCTCGCCGGGGTCGAGATCGGCGCCGACGCCGAGAAGATCTTCGACGGCGTGAACCTCGCCCTGCTCGTCGGCGCACGCCCGCGCGGGCCGGGCATGGAGCGCGGCGACCTGCTCGAGGCCAACGGCGCGATCTTCACCGCGCAGGGCAAGGCCCTGAACGAGGTCGCCGCCGACGACGTCCGCATCGGGGTCACCGGCAACCCGGCGAACACCAACGCGCTGATCGCGATGAGCAACGCCCCGGACATCCCGCGCGAGCGCTTCTCCGCGCTGACCCGTCTCGACCACAACCGCGCGATCTCGCAGCTCGCGGCCAAGACCGGCGTCCCGGTCACCGACATCAGCAAGATGACGATCTGGGGCAACCACTCCGCGACCCAGTACCCCGACATCTTCCACGCCGAGATCGACGGCCGGAACGCCGCTGAGGTCGTCGGCGACCAGGCCTGGATCGAGAACGACTTCATCCCGACCGTCGCCAAGCGCGGAGCCGCCATCATCGAGGCACGCGGGTCCTCCTCGGCCGCCTCGGCCGCCTCGGCGACCATCGACGCCGCCCGCGACTGGCTCGACGGCTCGTCGCCGAGGGTGACTGGGTGTCGATGGCGGTCGCCTCCGACGGTTCCTACGGCGTGCCCGAGGGCCTGATCTCGTCGTTCCCGGTGACCACCAAGGGTGGCGACTGGGAGATCGTCCAGGGCCTCGAGATCGACGACTTCTCCCGCGGGCGGATCGACGCCTCGGTCGCCGAGCTCGCCGACGAGCGCAGCGCGGTCACCGAGCTCGGCCTCATCTGAGCCACACCCTGCCGAGGCGTCAGTTCCTGCGGCGCCTCGCACGCCGAGGCGTCAGTTCCTGCGGCGCCTCGCACGCCGAGGCGTCAGTTCCTGCGGCGCCCCGCACGCCGAGGCGTCAGTTCCTGTGACGCCTCGCACGCCGAGGCGTCAGTTCCTGCGGCGCCCCGCACGCCGAGGCGCCAGTTCCTGTGACGCCTCGGCGCGGTCTGGGTGTGAAGAGGTGACGCCTCGGCGCGGTCTGGGTGTGAAGAGGTGACGCCTCGGCGGAGCCTGGCGGGGAACGGGTGACGCCTCGGCGGTGCTGGGCCGGGCGGGGTCAGCCGTTCAGCGGGGCGGGCCGAGCACGGCTTCGCAGCGGCTGAGCACCTCGACGACCTCGCGGCCGAAGGCCACGTCGCAGCGGTGGCCGGTCTCGCCCGGCCGCGATGTTCGCCGAGCAGGTCGGAGAGCGCCCAGGCGTAGGCCTCGTCGACGTCGCGCTCGAGCTCGGGCCGGACGTGCCAGCCGTGCGCGTCGTAGAACTCCGACGCCGACGCGCTCGGCCCCGGCGGGCATCGTCATGCACAACGACATCACGCTGCTCGCGCCGCTGCTCGTGGGTGAGCACGAGGTGCACGAGGTCGCCCTCGCCCCGGGACCCGACGACCGCCACGACCGGGCCCAGGGCCGGCAGCAGCTGCGAGAGCGCGTGCGGGCCGACGTCCCAGAGCGCGCCGTCCTGCTTGCGCCACGGTGAGTTGGCGAACGGGCTCCCGGCGGCGGCGTGCCCGGCGTACCACCAGGCGGCGCCGCCGCGCAGGTCGTGCGAGCGCATCTCGTCGAGCAACTCCTCGGCGAACGGCACGAAGCGGTAGGTGAAGAACACCACGGTGCTGACGCCCGGCCGGTCGACGGCCTCGACAAGGCGGTCGGCCGCGGCGAGATCGGTGGTGATCGGCTTCTCCAGCAGCAGGTGCTTGCCGGCCTCCGCCGCCCGGCAGCGCGAGCTCGGCCTGCACCTGGGGCGGGACCGCGAAGGTCAGCACGTCGACCTCGTCGAGCAGCGCGTCGAAGTCGTCGTACGCCGCGCGCCGTGGTGCGCGCCCAGCGCGGCCTCGGCCTTGGCCGAGGTCGCGCCCCCAGACGCCGACCAGGTCGACGTCCGGGTGGCGCGCCGCGCCGGCCGCGTGCACCACGTCGGCCCAGTAGCCGGTGCCGACCACGCCGATCCGCAGGCGCTTCCGCCTGGGCTCGGTCATCGTCCGATCATGGCTCCGTCTGGTCGGGGATGTTCGCCGCCAGCGCCAGCAGCGACAGCCCGACCGCGGCGAGCACGGTGACGTCGAACCACCGGCTGCGCACCCGCAGCATCCCGGCTTCGCTCTCCTTGGTCACCAGCCGCATCGTCGGCGGCGAACAGCAGCGCGACACCCGAGGAGGGCGACCCCGCGGCGCCACGGCCCGAACGCGACCAGCGCCGAGGCCACCACGGCCGTGGCAGCACGACGACGAGGTAGACCAGCCCGCCGAACGTCGACGGGTACGCGGCGCCGCGCGGGTCGCTCACCGAGCGGCGGCCTTCGCGGCGCGCTGCTCGGCGATCGAGACCACGTTGGCCAGCAGCATGGCGCGGGTCATCGGACCGACGCCGCCGGGGTTCGGCGACACCCAGCCGGCGACGTCCCACACGTCGGCCGCGACGTCCCCGGCGATCTTGCCGTCGACGCGGGACACCCCGACGTCGAGCACCGCGGCGCCCGGCTTGACCATGTCGCCGGTGACGATGCCCGGCACGCCCGCCGCGGCCACCACGATGTCGGCGTCCGCGGACGTGCGCCGCGAGGTCGCGGGTGCCGGTGTGGCACAGCGTGACGGTGGCGTTCTCGCTCCGCCGGGTCAGCAGCAGCCCGAGCGGGCGGCCGACGGTGACGCCGCGGCCGACGACCACGACCTCGGCGCCGGCGATCGCGACGCCGTGGCGGCGGAGCAGCTCGACGATCCCGTACGGCGTGCACGGCAGCGGCGCCTCGTGGCCGAGCACGAGCCAGCCGAGGTTCGTCGGGTGCAGGCCGTCGGCGTCCTTGGCCGGGTCGATGAGCCCGAGCACCCGGTTCTCGTCGCGGCCCTTCGGGAGCGGGCAGCTGGACGATGTAGCCGGTGCACGCCGGGTCGGCGTTGAGGCTGCGCGACCGCCGCCTCGATCTCCTCCTGGGTCGCGGTCTCCGGGCAGGTCGACGCGGATCGACTCGATGCCGACCTCGGCACAGTCCTTGTGCTTGCCGTTGACGTACCAGCGCGAGCCCGGGGTCGTCCCCGACGAGCACGGTGCCGAGCCCGGGCACGACGCCCTGCTCGCGGAGCTCGGCGATCCGCGTCGGCAGCTCGTCCTTGATCGCCGCGGCGGTCGCCGAGCCGTCGAGTTCTGTGCGGTCATGTCCCATCCTGTCTGGTTGGCTTGCTTCATCTCGCCAGGTTTCGTCACGCTCGGTCGGCTTCGCGCTCAGCCGAATCGCTGCTCGACCATCGCGCGATCAAGTCCGCCGCGCCTCGATCAGTGGGAGAAGTGCCGGGTCCCGGTGAAGTACATCGTCACGCCGGCCGCCTTGGCAGGCCTCGACGGTGAGCTCGTCGCGCACCGAGCCGCCGGGCTGGACGATCGCCGTCGACACCGGCGTCGATGAGGATCTGCGGGCCCGTCCTCGAACGGGAAGAACGCGTCGGAGGCGGCGACCGACCCGGCCGCGCGCTCCCCGGCCGCGCTCGACGGCGAGCCGGCAGGAGTCGACCCGGTTGACCTGGCCCATGCCGACGCCGACCGAGGCGCCGTCCTTCGCCAGCAGGATCGCGTTGGACTTCACCGACCGGCACGCCTTCCAGGCGAAGGCCAGGTCGGCGAGCACCTCGGCTCGTCGGCCGCCTCACCGGTGGCGAGGGTCCACGTCGACGGGTCGTCGCCGGGGGCGTCCACGTGGTCCACGCGCTGCATCAGCACGCCGCCGCTGATGCCGCGGAACTCGACCGGGTCCGGGTGCTGGTCCGCCGGGCAGAGCAGGATCCGGATGTTCTTGCCACCGCGCGGCAGCGCCTGCAGCACCTCGACCGCGCCGTCCTCGTACGCCGGGGCCACGATCACCTCGGTGAAGGTCTCGCGCATCGCCTCGGCCATCGCGACGGAGACGGGCCGGTTGACCGCGATCACGCCGCCGAACGCCGAGGTCGGGTCGCAGGCGTTCGCCTTGCACGTAGGCCTCGGCGACGTCGGCGCCGACCGCGATGCCCGCACGGGTTGGCGTGCTTGATGATCGCCACCGCCGGCTCGCTCGAAGTCGTTCGCGGCGCGCCGGGCAGCGTCGGTGTCGACGTAGTTGTTGTAGGACATCTCCTTGCCGTGCAGCTGCTCGGCCGCGGCCAGGCCGCCTCGCCAGTGCCGGTAGAGCGCGGCCGGCTGGTGCGGGTTCTCGCCGTAGCGGAGCACCGCGGCCTTCTCCCAGGTGGCGCCGGTCCAGGCCGGGAAGCCGGTGCCCTCGGAGGTGTCGGTCAGCACGTTGCCCATCCACGAGGCCACCGCGACGTCGTAGGACGCGGTGTGCTGGAACGCCTCGGCGGCCAGGCGCTTGCGCTCCTCGAGGGTGAAGCCCCCGCCGGCGACCGCGGCCAGCACGTCGGCGTACCGGTCCGGCGAGGTGACGATCGCGACCGACGGGTGGTTCTTCGCCGCGGCCCGCACCATCGACGGGCCCGCCGATGTCGATCTGCTCGACGCACTCGTCCGGCGCTCGCACCGGACGCCACCGTCTGGGTGAACGGGTAGAGGTTGGAGACGACCAGGTCGAACGGCTCGACGCCGAGGTCGGCGAGCTGCGCGACGTGCGAGTCGAGCCGGCGGTCGGCGAGGATGCCGGCGTGCACCTTCGGGTGCAGCGTCTTCACCCGGCCGTCGAGGCACTCCGGGAACCCGGTGAGGTCCTCGACCTTGGTCACCGGGAGGCCGAGCTTCTCGATCAGCGCGGCCGAGCCGCCGGTCGAGACCAGCTCGACGCCGGCGTCGTGCAGGCCTCGGCGAGCTCCTCGAGCCCGGTCTTGTCGTAGACGGACACCAGGGCGCGCCTGATCGGGATCCGCAGCTCGTTGCTCATGGGGACGTTCTACTCCTCATCGGTCGATGTCGATGAGGGCACCCAGGCGTTCGATGCTCTCGCTCCCCGGCGCCGATCGCTCGACGACGGGGCACTCCCCGGTGGTCGCCCACCTGCGCCAGTCGTGTGCCGCCAGTCTAGTTGCTGATCGGCGCCGCCGACCGAACCGGACCCGCCGACCCTCGACGACCAGGCCCTCCCGGGCGATCCGGCCGACGCTGTCGACGAGCATCTGCCGCTCGGCGGACCTTGATCCGCTCGTGCAGGCTCTCGACGTCGTCGTCGTCCTCGACCGGGACAGCGGTCTGCGCGACGATCGGGCCGGTGTCGACGCCGTCGTCGACGACGAACAGGGTCGCGCCGGTCACCTTGACGCCGTACGCGAGCGCGTCGCCGGGACCGTTCGTGCCGGGGAACGCCGGGCACAGCGCGGGATGGGTGTTGACCACCCGGCCGGCGAACCGCTCGCAGGAACGTCCGGGCCGACCAGCTTCATGAACCCGGCGAGCACGACGAGGTCCGGGTCGAAGGCGGCCACGGCGTCGGTCAGCGCGTGGTCCCAGTAGGCGCCGGGTCGCGAACTCGCCGACCTGGCGGACGAACGTCGGGATCCCCGCGCGCTCGGCGCGGGCCAGCCCCTCGATGCCGTCGCGGTCGGCGCCGACGGCCACGATCCGGGCGCCGTACGCCGGGTCGGCGCAGGCGTCGATCAGGGCCTGCAGGTTGGTGCCGGCCCCGGAGACCAGCACGACCAGACGGGCAGGAGTCGACTCGGCGGCGGGCACGGCCGCAGGTTATCTGGCTACCGCGGCACCTCGACCGTCGGCTCGTCCTCTCCTCCGGACAGGTCGACCGGCTGGGTCTCCTCCGGCTCCAGCCCCGGCTCCTGCCCGCTCCTCCTCCGGCTCCTGCTCCGCCGTCACGGGCTCGAGCCCGCCACTGGCCGACGTCCCCACCATGCCTGCAGGACCCCACCGACGGCACCCCCCAGGCACATCAGGCCGGTGGCGAAGACCAACACCTCGGCGACCGGGGCGCCGACGTCGGCCATCCGGCCGGTGCCCAGCGGGCCGCCCGCGAACGCGATCAGCAGCGTGCCCAGCACGCCGCCGAGCAGGCCCGCGCCGGCGCCGCGCATCGTCGCGAGGTCGAGCGGCAGCGGCGCCGCGCGACGCAGCGCCGCCGAAGCGCCGAGCGCAGCCGCGAGCACCGGCACGACGAGCAGCACGACGAGCCACTGTGGGGTCGGACCGTCCCCGGGGAGGGCCGCCAGCACCGGGTAGGCCGGCACCGCGCCCAGGGACACCGCGGTCGGTGAGACCGTGGTGCCGGCGCCGAACGCGAACCCCGGGCCGAGCAGGTAGGAGGCACCGAGCAGCGCGGCGTTCGGCGCGAACAGCGCGGTGACCACGGTGTAGCTGACCGCGTCGCCCGTGCTGAGGTCCAGCGCCGAGAGCACGTTCGCCGCCTCGTTGAACGACAGCAGCAGCGCAACGGCGACCAGCGCGGCACCCGCAGCGACCAGCCACAACACGCCCGCGAGCGCGCCGACGACGACGTCTCGCGCCCAGCCGGGAGCGGTGTCGACCCAGTCGGTGACGCGGTCGGTGCCCACGGCGAGACCGCAGCCGCCGGACAGCGCCGAGACCAGCAGCGCGCCGAGCACGGCGCGGCCGAGCACCGGGGACGCCCCGGACTCCGAGGCCAGCACGCAGGTCACGACCGCGACCACGACGTAGGCGCACGCGAAGGTCGCGACCGCGAGCCCGAGCGCCGTGCCCGTCCACCTGGCCCTCACGCTGGGCGTGCCGCGTGGCCCAGCGCCCGGCGCGAAAGGCGATCAGCACGACGATCATGGTCACGCCCAGCGGCGTGATGCCCGAGCGGCACCCCGGACAGCACCAGGTGCGAGCCGTGGCCGAGCCAGCCAGCCGTCGGCCCCGACCCGGAGCGCGTCGGTGGTCTCACCGTGGGACCCGGCATCGGCGAGGAACCAGCCGGTGAGCGCGATCGACATGCACACCACCAGCCCGACGGCGGCGGCCCCGGCTCCGGCCACGCCGGCCGCGGTGGCCAGGGGCCAGCCGGGGGTCGCCTCGGCGCCGGACGAGGAACCGCCGGACGAGCGTCCCGAGGAGCGCCCGAGGAGCGCACCCGGGCGCGAGCTGAGCAACGTCATGACGGCACCATCCTCGCCCAGAGACCGACGCCATCGGGGCGTGCCACGCGGGTGGGCGGCACTTCCCACGCTTCGCGTAATCTCGACCCGTCATGCCCACAGCCGAGGAATTCGACGAGTTCTACGTCAGCACCCGCCGACGGCTCGTCCTCCAGACCTTCGCCCTCACCGGCGACCTGGGCGCCTCCAGGACGGCCGTGCGCGACGCCTACGTCGCCGCCCGGCACCACTGGAACAAGGTCGGCCGGATGACCGACCCCGAGCAGTGGGTGCGCCCTCGGGCCTGGACGACCGCGCAGCGGCGGCACAGCGCCCGGCGCTGGCGCCGCGAGAAGAACGTCTCCGCCGACCAGGCCCGACTCCTCGACGCGCTTGCACAAGCTGCCGGACGCCCAGCGCAAGGCCCTGGTGCTGACCCATCTCGCCGCCGTGCCGCTGATCGAGATCGGCCGGGAGATCGGCGAGACCCAGCAGCGCGCCGAGGACCACCTCCAGACCGCGACTGCCGCCGTGGCGGTCGCGCTCGACGCGGACTCGACGTCGATCCGGGCGCGGCTGGAGTCGCTCGGGCAGGTCGCGGACACCGTGAAGCTGCCCCGGCCACCGATCATCCGGCGCAACGGCCTTCGTCGCCGCCGCAACCACGCCGTCGTCGGCTCGGCGCTCGCCGTGCTGGTCACGATCGGCGCCGGCGCGCTCGTCATGCCGGACGCGGGCGCCCCGCCTCCGGTCCGCCCGAGCGAGCTGGTCGAGCAAGCGGATGCTGCTCACCGGCGACCAGGTCGCCCCGCTCTCACCGAAGCAGCCCTGGCAGGTCACCGGCACCTCCGACAACACCGACGGCGACGGCAAGAACACGATGTGCCAGACCGCCCGCTTCGCCGACACCCGGGGCCTGGGCACCTGGGTCCGCAAGTTCGTCGTCCCACGCCCACGCGCAGCCTCGTGCCAGACCGTCGAGATCTCGAACTCCCCGGGCGCCGCGGTGAAGGCCTACGCCACGACCCTGGGCTGGTACGCCGGCTGCACCGTGGCCCGGATCCAGCTCGTCGACGCGTACGACGTGCAGGGGGTCGGCGAGCGGCCCAGGTGCTGCGGATGCGGATCCCCGGACCAGCAGCCGCGCGTCGTTCCTGATCGGCATCGCCCGCACCGGTGCGCTGACGACCTCGGACCGTGCTGGAGACCACCGAAAGCCCCGCCGCCGGACCCGAGCGCTGCTGGTGACCGCCCTGACCGCGTCGGTGCAGAACCTGTGCGCCTCGAAGGTCGCCGGCGCGTGCGTCGGCGCGGTCGCCACCCGTGCGGCCCTGCCGCCGCCGAGCGGCGAGACCCCGGGCATGCTGGCGATCGCCGACCTCCCGGCGATCGCCGACGTGCCGGCGCCTGGGTCGGCACCGACCCGGCCCCGGCGCGGCTCAACGTGGCCGCGACGACCTGCGACCAGGCGGACTTCGCCGAGTGCCGGCGCGACGGACCCGGTCACCCGCACCTACCTGATCCCCGAGGCGCGGCTGCCCCAGCGGTTCGGGCTCACCGAGACGACTCGGCGCGTTCGCCGACCGCGAAGGGCGCGACCGCGTTCGTCACGCGCATCGCCGCAGCGGATGAAGGCCTGCCCGACAGCGTGACCTCGGCAGCACGGTCAGCCATGCCGTCGTGCACCTCGACCGGGCATCAGGAGCACGGGGCATCCGGCCCGTCGTACGCGCTGTGGCGGCTGGAGAACCAGGTGAACAAGAACGCAGGACCTGGTGCCGTTCTGGATGGGCGTCGTCCAGGTCGGCCGGCACGTCGCCCAGGTCAACCTGACGCCGGTCGGGCAAGTACGACGTCGACCGGCGGACCTTCCAGGCGCTGGTCGTCCGGGCCCGGGACCGACTGCACGAGGTGACCCAGTGACCCGACCCGCGCCGACGCCGCACGGCTCGACGCCGAGTCGCGCGCTTGCCGGACGCGGGAACGGTTCCGGATCCCCGACGGCGTGATCTACCTCGACGGCAACTCCCTCGGCGCACTGCCGGTCGGGGTCGCCGAGCGAGCTCGGCGGTGTGGTCGCCGACGAGTGGGGCGACCGGCCTGATCCGGCTCGTGGAACGCCGCTGCCCGGAGGCGGCGGTGACTGGATGGAGCTCACCCGCCGGGTCGCGAGCCGGATCGCTCCGCTGATCGGGGTCGACGCCGCCGACGTGCACGTCGGTGACTCCACCAGCGTGTCGCTGTTCAAGACGATGGTCGCCGCCGACGCGGCTGCGCCCCGACCGCCGGGTGGTCGTCGTCGAGCCGTCGACGTTCCCCACCGACGGCTACATCGCCGCGGGCGTGGCCGACCTCCTCGGCCTCGAGCTGCGCTGGTGCGACCCGGCCGACCCGCTCGCGGCCGTCGACGACGACGTCGCGCTGCTCTCCCTGACCCACGTGGACTTCCGCACCGGCGCGATGTTCGACCTTCCCGGCATCACCGCGGCCGCCCGGGCCCGCGGCGCGCTCGTGCAGTGGGACCTGTGCCACTCCGCCGGCGCCGTCCCGGTCGACCTGGCCGGTGCCGACGCCGACCTCGCCGTCGGCTGCACCTACAAGTACCTCAACGGCGGGCCCGGGTCGCCGGCGTTCACCTGGGTCAACCCGCGGCTGCAGGACGAGGCCCGGCAGCCGATCACCGGATGGATCGGCCACGCCGACCCGTTCGCGATGGCGCGCGACTACGAGCCTGCGCCCGGCATCGGGCAGTGGGCGTCGGGCACCCCTCCGGTGCTCGCGCTGTCGGCGCTCGATGCGGCGCTGGCGGCGTTCGACGGCGTGAGCGACTGACCGAGATCCGGGCGGCGTCGCTGTCGCTGACCGACCTGTTCCTCCGGCTGCTCGACGAGCGGCTTCGCCGACGCGACCGAGCTCGAGGTGGTCACGCCCCGCGAGCACACGCGCCGCGGCAGCCAGGTCTCCTTCCGGCACCCGCACGCCTACGGCATGGTCCAGGCGTTGATCGCCCGCGGCGTGATCGGCGACTTCCGCGACGACGGGCCACGCCCGGGGATCGCCCGCTTCGGCTTCGCCCCGCTCTACCTGCGCCACGTCGACGTGTACGACGCCGTCGAGCACCTGGTCGCCGTGCTCGACGGGGAGCGAGCACCTCGACCCGGCGTACGCCGCCCGCAACCGGGTGACCTAGCGGTCCTCGAGCACCGCCTGCGCCGCGTTGTAGCCCGGCATGAAGGTGATCCCCGGGCCGCCGTAGCACCCGGCGCTGCCGAGGTAGAGGCCCGCGACGCCGTGCGGCCGGTCGACAGGTAGCCTCGCGGCCCGGGCCGGTGGGGCCCGATCTGTTCGGGATGGAGCAGGCCGTGGCAGTAGTCGCCGCCGGGGGCGCCGAACATCGTGCCCATGTGCTTCGGGGTGAACGTCGTGTGGCGTGAGGATCAGTCGTCTCGAAGTCGGGCGCGATCCGGCTGATCTTGTCGATCACCCGCTGGCCCATCTCGGCCTTGAGCCGGCCCGTAGTTCACGGGATCTGCCTCCCCCGGGTCCTCCTCGATCGGGAACCACAGCGCGAACGCCGACGCCGCGTGCCTTGCCGGCGGGCGCCAGGTCGGGGTCGTTGCAGCGGACGGGATCTGTAAGCGACGGCCGGGTCGGCCGGGACGATGCCCGCGACGGAGTCCTCCCACTGCTGCTGCAGCTCCTCGGGCGTGGTGAAAATTCCGATCGCGGCCTGATCTTCGGGATCGTTGAGCACCTCGTAGGGCGCGGCGAACGCGGGCACGCCGTCGAGGGCGAAGTGCATCTGCAGGTAGCTGCCGCGGTGGTCGATCCTGCGCGAACCGTTCCCGGAGCTCGGCGGGACCGCGTCCGGCGTCGACCAGCTCGTTGACGGTGAGGTCGGGCGCCACGCGCGGAGACGACGACGGGGCGCGGAGACGGTGTAGCCGTCCTCGGTCCGCACGCCGGTGACCCGCCGTCGGTGACCGCGATCTCGTCGACCGTGCGAGCGCAGCCGCAGCTCCCCGCCGGCGGCGGTGAACAGCTTCTCAGCAGATGCTCGGTGCAGCACGCCGATGCCGCCGCGGAGCTTCTTGATCAGCATGGTGTTCTCGTCGGGCACGGCCAGCCCGAAGGCGAGCGCGGCGGCGCTGCCCGGGGTGGCGGGCCCGCGGTAGGTGGTGTTGACGGCGAGGAAGGCCAGCATGCCGCGCAGCGCACCGTGCTTCTCGCGGTCCGGGCAGGTAGCGGTCCGATCACGTCGGTCACCGAGCCGAACAGCATGTCGGTGATGGCCCGCGCGCTCGAATTCGTTGGTGGCGCAGGCGTACATCTCGTCCAGGGTCTTCGGCGGTTGGTGCCGGCCTCGAACCGGCCCAGCGCGCGGGTCGGGGCCTGGCCCCACGCCATAAGCCCGGCCATGCCGTTGACCGCCTCGGCCCGTGCACCTCGTTGAGGTGGGTCGAGCAGCTTCATCGGGTCGGTGTAGTAGATGAGCGGCTCGTCGCCGATGCCGCGCAGCGACACCGACATCACCTCGAGGTCGACGGTCGGCAGGGCGTCCAGGCCGAGCTCGCGGCTCACCTGCGCGGCGACGTCGGGAGCTGCACCGAGCCGGCGATCTCGAACCGGTAGCCGTCGAAGAGCTCGACGGTCGAGGCCATCCCGCCGGCGTAGAGCTTGGACGTCCAGGCACACCGTGCGCAGGCCCGCCCGCTGCAGGAGCAGCGCGGCGGTCAGCCCGTTGTGCCCGGCTCCGACCACGATCGCGTCGTATTCCGTCATGCGCCGAGACGCTCGCACGGCCATCGACATGTTTTGTCAATAATGACGAAACATGGCCGTCGCGGCTGTGCAGAGCCGATCGCTCGAGCGCCGTGCAGCGCTCCAGCGCTGCGCTGAGCTCAGCGAGCGCACCGCAGCGAGCGATCGTCGCCCAGCATCCAGACCTCCATCGCCGCCGAACACGGCGGCCGCGATGCAGCGCGCGGTCACGGCGATGTCGCAGCCGCTCGTCGGTGCCGACGCCGGCGCCGGTCCGGCGCGCGAGCTGCTCCGCGATGGCGTCGGCGAGATCGGCCTCGACCTGGCGCAGGTGCTCGACGATCCGCTCGGGGTCGAGCTCCTCGGACGCGCAGCTGGGCGATCTGGGACACGGCCTGCACGTCGTAGGGGAAGGCGAAGATCGCCGCGCTGCACCGCCTCGACGATCGGTTCGTCGGCCGGTCGTGCCGCCAGCGCGGCGCGGAACCACTGCAGCCCGGCGTCGTAGTCGGCGAACAGCAGGTCGTGCTTGGAGGCGAAGTGGCGGTAGAACGTGCGCAAGGCGACACCGGCGTCGGCCGCGATCTGCTCGGCGGTGGTCGCCTCGACCCCCTGGGCCAGGAAGCGCGACATCGCCGCGCGCCGCAGCGCCGACCTGGTGCGGGCACTGCGAGCGGTCTGCGGGGTGCGGGCCATGACCCGACCGTACGCAGTTTTGTCACTCGATGACAACTTTGACAAAACTCTGCCCGTGCACCGACGCTGTCGCCATGCTCTCGCTCACTGTGCACGCGCTCCTGGGCGTCGGCGTGGTCTGGTGGGTCGTCCGCGCCAACCCGACGATCTTCCGGCGCCCGGCGTCCGGTCCGCTGCTGTCCCCGCTCGAGGTGGTCCTCTACGCCGTGGGGATCGTCTCCATCGGCATCGGCTGGTACTTCAACATCCGGTTCGTCACCGAGAACACCGACGGCTGGCTCACCAACCCGTTCGTCGGCGACGGCAGCTGGCAGCAGTACCTGCAACTGATGTTCGACAATCCCGCCGTAGGCTCGGCCTCGGGCGACTTCATCACCGCCAACGTCGTGCTGCTCCCGCTGGTCAGCATCGTCGGCGGGCGCCGACTGGGCATCCGGAAGCCGTGGCTGTTCTTCGTGGTCACGCTGTTCGCGAGCTTCACCTTCGGTTGGGCGTTCTACGCCGCCACCGTGGAACGGCAGCGTCGACTTGCCCCTGAGAGTGCACCGAGAGTGCACTGAGAGTGCACCGGAAAGTGCACCGGAAAGTGCCCCGGTGGCCGCTCGGGAGTGACGCGCTCCACCCGCTGAGGCGTCAGTTGTTGACCCCCGAGAAGCGCCGAGGCGTCGCATCCTGACGCGTGAGAAGCGCCGAGGCGTCACTTCTCCGGGGAGAAGTGACGCCTCGTGGGTCTGGAGACGGCAGGAACTGACGCCTCGGCGCATATGGCTCTGCTCAGCCGAGGTCCTTCATGATGTGGCGCATCAGCTCGGCGGTCTCCGAGGGCGTCTTGCCGACCTTGACGCCGGCCGCCTCGAGGGCCTCCTTCTTCGCCTGGGCGGTGCCCGACGAGCCGGAGACGATCGCGCCGGCGTGGCCCATCGTCTTGCCCTCGGGGGCGGTGAAGCCCGGCGACGTACCCGACGACCGGCTTGGTGACGTGCTCCTTGATGTACTCCGCGGCGCGCTCCTCGGCGTCGCCGCCGATCTCGCCGATCATCACGATCGCCTTGGTGTCCGGGTCGTTCTCGAAGGCCTCGAGCGCGTCGATGTGGGTGGTGCCGATGACCGGGTCACCGCCGATGCCGATCGCGGTGGTGAAGCCGTAGTCCCGCAGCTCGTACATCATCTGGTAGGTCAGCGTGCCGGACTTCGACACCAGCCCGATCGGGCCCTTGCCGGCGATGGTGTGCGGCGTGATGCCGGCCAGCGACTCCTCCGGGGTGATGATGCCCGGGCAGTTCGGGCCGATCATCCGGGTGCCCCCGGGGTTCGTCCCAGCCCCGTAGAGGTAGGCGAACACCTCGGCGGTGTCCTGCACCGGGACGCCCTCGGTGATCACCACGAGCAGGCCGATGCCGGCGTCGATCGCCTCGAGGCAGGCGTCCTTGGTGAACGCCGGCGGCACGAAGACGACCGACACGTCGGCGCCGGTCTCGGCCATCGCCTCCTCCACGGTGCCGAAGACCGGCAGGTCCTTGCCGCCGAGCGTCACCGTGGTGCCGGCCTTGCGGGCGTTCACGCCGCCCACGATGTTCGAGCCCGGCCTCGACCATGAGGGTGGTGTGCTTGGAGCCCATCCCACCGGTCATGCCCTGGACGATGATCTTGGAGTCCTTGTTCAGGTAGATCGCCACTGTTCTCGTCTCTCTCTTCTGGCTCTCGTCCGGGCGGGCTCAGGCGTTGGCCAGCTCGGCGGCCTTGTCGGCCGCGCCGTCCATGGTGTCGACCATCGTCACCAGCGGGTGGTTCGGCCTCGGTCAGGATCCGCGCGCCCCTCCTCGACGTTGTTGCCGTCGAGGCGGACGACCAGCGGCTTGGTCTCCTCGTCGCCGAGGATGTCCAGCGCGCCGACGATGCCGTTGGCGACCTCGTCGCAGGCGGTGATGCCGCCGAAGACGTTGACGAACACGCTCTTGACCTGCGGGTCGCCGAGGATGATGTGCAGGCCGTCGGCCATCACCTGGGCGTTCGCGCCGCCGCCGATGTCGAGGAAGTTGGCCGGCTTGACGCCGCCGTGCTTCTCGCCGGCGTACGCGACCACGTCGAGGGTGGACATGACCAGACCGGCGCCGTTGCCGATGATGCCCGACCTGGCCGTCGAGCTTGACGTAGTTGAGGCCCTTGTCCTTGGCCTCCGCCTCGAGCGGGTCGGTCCTCCTCGCGGATCACGAACGGCTCGTGGTCGGGGTGGCGGACCTCCGAGGCGTTGTCGTCGAGGGAGACCTTGCCGTCGAGCGCCTCGAGCTTGTCGCCGGCGAGCCGGGCCAGCGGGTTCACCTCGACGAGGGTGGCGTCCTCCTCGACGAAGACCTTCCACAGGCCCTGGACCATCTCGATCGCCTGGTCGCGCAGCGGCGCCGGGAACGCTGGCCTCGTCGACGATCTCGCGCGGCCTTCGCCGCGTCGACGCCGGTCAGCGGCGTTGACCGGGATCTTCTTGACCGCGTCCGGGTTGGTCTTGGCGACCTCCTCGATCTCGACGCCGCCCTCGACGCTGGCGATGCAGAGGTAGGTGCGGTTCGCGCGGTCGAGCAGGAAGGAGAAGTAGTACTCCTCCTCCGGCGGCGTCGCCGGGGTGACCAGCACCCGGTTGACCCGCAGGCCCTTGATCTCCATGCCCGAGGATGGCCGAGGCGTGCTCGAAGGCCTCGTCCGGGGTCTTGGCGAGCTTCACGCCGCCGGCCTTGCCGCGGCCGCCGGCCTTGACCTGGGCCTTGACCACGGTCACGCCGCCGAAGCTTCTCGGCGGCGGCCTTGGCCTCCTCGGCGGTCTCGACGACGACGCCGAGCGTGGTGGCCACGCCGTGCTTGGCGAAGAGCTCCTTCGCCTGGTACTCCATCAGGTCCACGGGTTCACCCATCTGTTCGATGCCAGGGACGTGCTGCCGAGGTGAACTCGGCGCACCGCTGACCATAAACCCGGCCGCGCCCGGGACCGCGTCGACCCGGGTCGGACGATGGACAGTGCGGCCGCGCCACGGCGGCCCGGCGACGGCTACCCCGCGGGCGTCAGCCGGTCGGGAACTGCTCGGCGACCCAGCCGGTGATCTCGCCGGTCGTGGCGCCCGGGGTGAAGATCTTGGCCACGCCCAGCTCCGTCGAGGACCGGGAGGTCCTCCTCGGGGACGATCCCGCCGCCGAAGACCACGATGTCGCTCGGCATCGCGCTCGGCGAGCAGCTCGGCGAGGCGGCGGAACAGCGTCATGTGGGCGCCGGAGAGCACCGAGAGGCCGATCAGGTCGGCGTCCTCCTGGATCGCGGTCTCCACGATCTGCTCGGGCGTCTGGTGCAGGCCGGTGTAGATCACCTCGTGGCCGGCGTCGCGCAGGGCGCGCGCGACCACCTTGCCCCGCGGTCGTGCCCGTCCAGCCCGGGCTTGGCGACAACGATGCGCAACATGTCCGAAGGCTAACCGACCATGCCATCCCGGCAGCCGTCGCGGTCACGACACGTGCACACATCTGGTCGACCCCGGATTTCACTCGCCGATACCGTTCCGTTACTGTTTGGCCGGTCACGCGTTTGAAGCGAGCATGTCTCGGGGGACGTGACAGGCGCGCTGCCGTCGAGCGACAGCGTCGACCGAGCCAAAGGGAAGCATGGGCAACCACCGGGCAGACCGTCGCGGCCCCGAGCGGGCTGCGTCGTCGACCCGAGCCCCGCCGCGACGCCCGTGCCGGCCGGCCGGCCGCAAGGCCGGCAAGCACCGGGCCGCGCGGCATCGCTCGTCGCGGACCGCTGCCGTCCGCCCCGACCGTGATCGGCGCGGTCGCGATCCTCGCGGCCGCCGGCGGTGCCGTCACGCTCGGCCGGGGCCAGCTTCCCGGCAGCGGCGCCAACCTCGCCCTCTCCGCCGGGTCGGGCCGAGGTCCTCAACGGCACCGACGCCTTCGGCTTCGGCGGCGACGCGCGCGCCCAGGCGATCAGCCGCGACACCGACCGACAGGCGCTGCAGAGCCGCCGACCAGAAGCTGAAGGCCAGCAGGCGTCGAGCGAGCAGTCCGCAGCAGCGCAACGCCGCGCTGGCCTCGCTGCGCCGCCGCGCCGAGAAGCGCGCCGACGAGATCGCCAAGAACCTCTGGGTCCTGCCGACGGTCGGCTACCACCTGACCGCGCGCTTCGGGCAGTACGGCCTCTGGTCGAGCATGCCACACCGGCCTGGACTTCGCCGCCCCCACCGGCACCCCGATCTACGCCGTCGCCAACGGCGTCGATCACCGACGCCGGCTACGACGGCGCCTACGGCAACAAGACCGTCGAGACGCTGCCCGACGGCACCGAGATCTGGTACTGCCACCAGTCCTCGATCGGCGTCAGCGTCGGCGACAAGGTGATCCAGAGCGAGCAGATCGGCACGCTCGGCAGCACCGGCCACACCACCGGCCCGCACGTGCACATCGAGGTCCGTCCCGGCGGCGGCGACCCGGTCGACCCGTACCCCGAGTTCGTGCTCCACGGGGTCACTCCGTAGCCACCACCCGGTGGCTGAGGAGGTTGCGCGGCAACCGTCTCGAAACCCAGTGACGCCCGGCTGGGTCTGCCCGCACCTCACCAGGGTCTCGACGCGCTCAGCTCGGCTTCGTTCCTCAGCCGAAATCGCTTGCTCGACCACCATCAGAAGCTCTTCGCGAGCTCAGAGCTTCTCGACCGGCGCGTACCGCAGCAGCAGGCGCTTGACGCCCTCGCTGCCGAAGTCGATCGAGGCGACCGAGCCCTCGCCGGCGCCCTCGACGCTGACCACGGTGCCGAGGCCGAACGAGTCGTGCTGGACCCGGTCACCCGGGTCGAGGCTGGGGATCGTCACGGCCGGCCATCGCCTTCTTGGAGGCGTCCGCCTTCGCCGCCGCCGTGCCGAACCGGCTCTGCATCTGCTGCCGGCCACGGCCCGGGATCGATCCGAAGCCCGCCCCGAGCGCCGCCGCGGGAGAGATCCGGGCGCGCCCAGAGGTCTGCTCGGCCGCGGTGCGCCGCCAGTCGACGAGGTCGACCGGCAGCTCGTCGAGGAAGCGGGACGCCGGGTTGTGCGCGGGCGCGCCCCAGGCCGAGCGCACCACCGCGCGGGAGACGTAGAGCCGCTCACGGGCCCGGGTGACGCCGACGTACGCGAGCCGGCGCTCCTCCTCCAGCTCGGGCTTGTCGCCCAGCGACCGGGAGTGCGGGAAGACGCCGTCCTCGAGCCCGGTGAGGAACACCACCGGGAACTCCAGGCCCTTGGCGGTGTGCAGCGTCATCAGCGTGACCACGCCCGGGGCGCGTCCTCGCCCTCCGGGCGCGTCCGGGATCTGGTCGGAGTCGGCGACCAGGGCGACCCGCTCGAGGAAGTCCGAGAGCCCGGGGGCTCGACGTCGCCCGCTCTCCCAGGTAGCGGCCGCGGGGTCGGCGCTCGGCCCCACCTGCGGATCGTCGGCGAACTCGCGCGCCACCGCGACGAGCTCGGCGAGGTTCTCCACCCGGGTCTCGTCCTGCGGGTCGTCGGAGTCCTCGAGCTCCTTGAGGTAGCCGCTGCGGGTGAGCACCTGCTCGAGCACCACGTCGACCCGCTCGCCGGCCTCGACCATCGACTGCAGCTGCTCGATCAGCTCGACGAAGCCCGCTGATCGAGTTCAGCGACCGGGTGGCGAGGCCGGGCACCTCCTCGGCGCGTTGCAGCGCCTCCCAGAAGGTGATCCGCTCGCGCGATCGCGAACGCCTCGACGCACGCCTCGGCCCGGTCGCCGATGCCGCGTTTGGGGGTGTTCAGGATCCGCCGCAGCGAGACCTGGTCGTCGGGGTTGGCCAGCGTGCGCAGGTAGGCGAGCGCGTCGCGGACCTCCCGGCGCTCGTAGAACCGCACCCCGCCGACGACCTTGTACGGCATCCCGACGCGGATGAACACCTCCTCGAACACCCGCGACTGGGCGTTCGTGCGGTAGAACACCGCCACGTCGCCGGCGCGCGCCACGCCCTCGTCGGTCAGCTTGTCGATCTCCTCCGCGACGAACCGGGCCTCGTCGCGCTCGTCGTCGCCGACGTACCCGACGATCTTCGCGCCGTCACCGGCGTCGCTCCACAGCTTCTTGGGCTTGCGGCTCTCGTTGTTGCCGATGACGGCGTTCGCCGCGGTGAGGATGGTCTGGGTCGAGCGGTAGTTCTGCTCCAGCAGCACGGTCTCGGCGTCGGGGAAGTCCTGCTCGAAGTCGAGGATGTTGCGGATGTTCGCGCCGCGGAACGCGTAGATCGACTGGTCGGCGTCGCCGACGACCATCAGCTCGGCCGGCGGTGTGCTCGGGGACTCGGCGAGCTCGGGATCGGGCGCGCACAGCTCGTGGATGAGGGCGTACTGCGCGTGGTTGGTGTCCTGGTACTCGTCGACCAGGACGTGCCGGAACCGGCGCCGCCAGTTCTCCTTGACCTCCGGGAACTGCCCGGAACAGGTGCACGGTGGTCATCAGGAGGTCGTCGAAGTCCAGCGCGTTGGCCTGGCGCAGCCGCGCCTGGTAGGCCCGGTAGGCCGCCGCGTAGGTCTCCTCCTGGACGTTCCTCGCGTCGGCGGCCGCCTCGTCGGGGTCCTGCAGCTCGTTCTTCGCGTTCGACATCCAGTGCAGCACCGCGCCGGGCGGGAAGCGCTTGACGTCGAGGTCGAGATCGCGGCACACCAGCGTCATCAGCCGCTTGGAGTCGGCCGCGTCGTAGATGGTGAAGTTCGACTTCCATGCCCGACGTTCGTGGCCAGCTTGGTGATCTCCTTGCGGAGGATCCGCACGCACGCGGAGTGGAACGTGCTCACCCACATGATCCGGGCGCGGTTGCCGACGAGCTCCTGGACCCGCTCACGCATCTCGGCGGCGGCCTTGTTGGTGAACGTGATCGCCAGGATCGACCCCGGGTGCGCGTTGCGCTCGGAGATCAGCCACGCGATCCGGCGGGTGAGCACCCGGGTCTTGCCGGACCCGGCTCCGGCGACGACCAGCAGTGGGCGGCCCTCGTGCACGACCGCGCGTCGCTGCGGCTCGTTGAGCCCGGCGAGCAGCTCGTCGCGGCTCGGCCGTCGACGCTTCGGAGTCTCCTCGTCCGGCGCCTGCTCGTTCGACGCTGCCTCCGGCATGCCGGGGATGGGGAACTGCGTGCTCATGTCCCTCCAACCCTACGTGGCTGGAGGGACATGAACCGGTGGTCGGACCAGTCGGTCAGACCCGGGCCGAGACCTCAGGCCGCGCCGCGCGAGCGCCAGTAGTCGTTCAAGGCGCCGTTGGTCTTGACGAACCAGATGATCCCGCCGATCAGCGGCAGCAGGATCCACAGCCCGGTGAGACCCTGGACGGTCCTCGGGCGGCCGCCGGCCTCCTGCATGTTGCCGGCCTCCGAGGAGGTGAAGAACGGCATCACGAAGCCGACGAAGATCGCCAGGATCAGGGCCACGACGCCCCCGATGCCACGGCCCGTGTGCCGCTTCATGTCCTCGTGGACCTGGTAGTACCAGTACCACCCGTAGATCCCGAGGGTGACGATGAACAGCAGGATGCACACCCCGGTGGAGCGCACCTTGCCGACGTGGGCTCGGGTCGGCGAAGGCGACCGGTGCGGCGTACGCCGGTGCGACCGGCGGCGCGGCGGGCGCGGCCGGAGGGGGAGGCGGCGGGGGCGGCGGCGGCTGCTGCTCGCCCGCACCCGAGGGAGTCTGTTCGCTCATGCCAGCAACGTAGCGGTGATCGCGACCTCGTCAGTCCGTTTTCAGTGCGCGGTCGCGGCGCGCGGCTGCCCGGCGACCGCGGTCCACCAGTCCTCGGTGGGCAGATCGCCCGGGCGGTCGGCGTCGACCGGGAGCCGCTCGCCGGGGCGTGGGAGGGCGACCGCGACGCCACGCTCGGCGGCTTCCTCACGGATCCAGTCGGCCGGGGCTGCCCAGCGGTGGAAGGCGAGGTCGAAGGTGCACCAGTGGATCGGCAGCAGCGCCCCGCCCCGGAAGCCTTCGGGCGCGGCTGACTGGACGTCGAGATGGCACTGCACCGCCTCGGCCGGATCCATGTGCACGTCGCGCCAGCGGCGGTCGTAGGCACCGATCGGCAGCACGGTGAGGTCGAACGGGCCGTACTGCGCCCCGATGTCGGCGAACGCCGGCGTGTAGCCGGTGTCGCCGCCGAAGAACACCCGACGGTCGCCCGCCGCGGCGACCCAGGACGACCACAGCGTGGTGTTGCGCACGAAGCCGCGGCCGGAGAAGTGCCGGGCCTCGGTGCAGGTCAAGGTGAGGTCGCCGACCCGGTGGGACTGACCCCAGTCGAGCTCGACGATGCGGTTCTCCGGGACCCCCCAGCGGCGCAGGTGCGCGCTGATGCCCGAGCGGGCACGACGATCGGCGCGTCCTGCAGCGTCGACGAGCGCGTCGATGGTCGCGGTGTCGAGGTGGTCGTAGTGGTCGTGGGAGATCAGGATCGCCGAAACGGCGGCAGGTCCGCCAGGTCCATCGGCACCGGGTGGCTGCGCCGCGGGCCGACCGTCGCCGACGGGCGAGACCCGGTCGCTCCACACCGGGTCGGTGAGCACCCAGTGGCCGCTGACCTCGAGCAGGACGGTGGCGTGACCCAGCCAGGTGGCGGCCAGGCTCACCCGCCCGGCGCGGCAGCGTCCGGCGTCACCAGCGGCACGTCGCCGCGGGGCCGCCCGACGTCGCCGCGGCGAGCCCACTCCGCGGCCATCGACCCGGTGCTGCCCGGCTCGACGACGCTCACCGGCATCCGGTTGTGGAAGGACGCCGTCGCGGAACTGGGGCGAGTCGTAGGACGCTGCCGGGCGGGCGCCCATCGAGCGGCGTACCCCGCGCGCGGCCCCGGCCACCGGGGCCAGACCAGGGCGCGGACGCGGTCGCCACCGTGGCGACGAGCGGGATCCGGATGCGGCTCACCCCCCATTGTGCGGCATCGCTGGTGACCCGCGTCTGCCGTGGCAGGCCCGTCGTTCGCGCCAGGCCCGTCGTGGCAGGCCCGTCGTGGCAGGCTGTGCGCATGACCGAGGTCCCGACCGAGCGCAACGTGCTGGGCGGCGCGCTCGAGACCTGCGGCACCGACCCGGTGACCGGCTTCCACCGCGACGGCACCTGCACCTGCGGCCCGGAGGACGTCGGACTGCACGCCGTCTGCGCGGTGATGACGGCGGAGTTCCTCGAGCACCAGCGCGCCGTCGGCAACGACCTGTCACGCCCCGACCCCGAGTGGCGCTTCCCCGGCCTGCACCCCGGCGACCGCTGGTGCGTCGTCACCGCGCGCTGGCTGCAGGCGTACGACGACGGCGTCGCCGCGCCGGTCGTCCTGGCCGCGACCAGCGAGCGTGCGCTCGAGCTGATCCCGCTGGACCTGCTGCACGAGCACTCCGTCGACGTCCCGGACGATCCCGGGATGCTGGCATGCTCTGGCGAGTCGGCGTCGGGCAGTGGAACTCGGCCAGCCGGAGTTCTGGGTCAGACAGTGGCGCGCACGCACCAGGCGCGGGCGACCACCTCGAAGCGGCCGGCCGGCGACGCTGCTCGCGGCACCCGCGGTAGATCCGGTCACGCACGTCGACGTCGACCGACGCCAGGTAGCTCCCGGCCGGCCCGACGCCCAAGGTGTAGGGCTCCCACCACTGCTCGAAGCTGTCGTAGCGGCACGGACGCGGTGAGCACCGACTGCTCGGGGTCGCGCAGCCCGGCAGCGGCGGCGAGCTCGACGAGGTGTCCCGTCCCGTGCACCGGCGAGACCCGGCCTCGTGGCTTCGCTCTCGGTCGATCTCCTCCACGGCCGACCAGAACGCGACAGCGGGCTGTGGCCGCCCGCGAAGTCCCAGACGCAGGCCGCGACCACCCCGCCGGGCCTGGTCACCCGCGCCATCTCCCGCAGACCGGCGACGGGGTCCTCCATGAAGTGCACGACCAGCTGGGCGAGCGCGGCGTCGAACGCGCCGTCGCCGAACGGAAGCTCCTCGGCGACGGCGTGCCGGATGTCGACGCCGGGGAACCGGTCGCGCGCGGCCTCGGAGGAACGCCGTCGACGGGTCGACGGCCCAGACCGCGTCGGCACCGAGGCGGTCGACCAGCCGTGCGGTCGAGCGCCCCCGGCCCGCAACCGACGTCCAGGGCCTGCTGGCCCGCGCCGGAGTCCGGCGACCTCGACGAACGAGTCCGCCAGCGGCTCGGAGAACCTCCCCATGAACCTGGCGTAGGACTCCGCCGCCACCTCGAAGCTCATGGCTCACTGTAGGTCCCGACGCGCCGGCGTGCTCGTCTAGGTTGGGAGTCGTGACCAAGCTGATCTTCGCGCTGCACGCCGAGACCCCCTCGGCCCGGCACGCGGCCCGGCAAGAGGCCCGGCAAGAGGCCCGGCAAGCGGCCCTGCTCGACGCGCTGCTCGATCCCGGGTTCCGCGACCGGATCGCCGCCGCCGGAGCGACCCGGCTCCAGCTCAACCTCGACGACGCCGACGTCGCCGACGCGCCGCTGCGCTTCGGCCCGGGTACGCCGATCGCGGCGGTCGTCTCGGTCTGTGGACCCAGGATCCGGACGCGGGTGCGGATCCGCTCGCGGGCGTCGTGTCGGTCGTCCGCGAGGTCGACCCGACGGCCGACGGCTGGCGGGTCGACGAGCGCCGCCCGATCGAGCCTCCGGCCGTCCCCGACGGCGTCCGCGCCGACGCACTGGCCAACATCGCCTTCCTGCGCCGCCCGGTCTCGATGTCCCCGGCCGACTGGCTGGACGACTGGCTCGAGCGGCACACCAGCGTCGCGATCGACACCCAGGGCACGTTCGGTTACGTGCAGAACCCGGTGATCGCGCCGGTCACCCCGGAGGCCCCGGAGGTCGCCGGGATCGTCGAGGAGCTGTTCTCGATGGCGGCGATGACCGACACGCACGCGTTCTACGGCAGCGGCGGCGACCAGGCCGAGCTCGACCGCCGCTTCAGCACGCTGATGGAGAGCGTCGCCCGGTTCGGCGCCGACCACGGGCTCGACCTGGTGCCGACGAGCCGGTACGTCAGTGGAGCCTGGCGTGAATTTCCTCGACAGCGATGTCGAAGCCGACCGACCCTGACCGACGTACGGGTGAGAACAGGCCGCCGAACCGCGGTGGCCACCGGAGACGAAGGAGCGCAGCGATGCCTCGATTCATGGGATTCGTGCGGATGGAAGAGGGCCACGGGGCGCCGCCGCAGGCCCTGATGGACGCGATGGACGTCTACATCGGCGAGAACGCGGCCGCCGGGGTCTTCCTCGACGGCGGCGGCCTGTTCGGCACCGAGGACGCCGTCAACTTCGTGGTCCGCAACGGCGAGGTGACCCGGGTCGACGGACCGTACGCCGAGGCCAAGGAGGTCGTCGGCGGCTGGGCGCTGATGCAGTACGACACGCTCGAGGACGCCGATCGCCGGCCAGCAGGAGTTCGCCGACCTGCACGCCAAGCACTGGCCGGAGTGCTCGATGGTGGCCACCCTGCGCCAGGTCTCCGACGAGCCGCCGGAGGCCGCGGAGGCTGAGGTTTCACACGTTCTCGTGTGAAACCTGCACTTCCGCGTCGAAGTTTCGGCCGGTAAGTCGGTGGATCCGCGAGAACGTGTGAAACTGCCACGCCTAGGCTGGCGGGGTGTCCAGCACCCCGACAGCCGACGTCATCACCACCACGTGGCGCCAGGAGTCCGCGACTCTGGTCGCCGCGCTGACCCGGATGACCCGGGACGTCGGTCTCGCCGAGGACCTCGCGCAGGACGCCCTCGTCGCCGCTCTCGAGCAGTGGCCCGACGGCGGCGTCCCGCGCAACCCCGGCGCGTGGCTGATGACCACCGCCAAGCGCCGGGCGATCGACCACTTCCGCCGCGCCGACACCCTGCGCCGCAAGACCGACGAGCTCGGCCATCGGCTCGACGCCGAGACCAAGGCCCAGGAGCACGCCATGCCCGATCTGGAGTCCCAGGTCGACCACATCGAGGACGACGTCCTCCGGCTGATCTTCCTGTGCTGCCACCCGGCCCTGACCCCCGACTCGCGCGCGGCGCTGACGCTGCGCCTGGTCGGCGGGCTGACCACCGCGCGAGATCGCCCGCGGGTTCCTGGTCGCCGAGTCCAGCATGGGCCAGCGGATCTCGCGGGCCAAGCGCACGCTGAGCGAGTCCCGGGCCGAGTTCGAGCTGCCCACCGGCGACGACCGCGACCCGGCGGCTCGACGACGTGATGGCCGTGGTCTACCTGATCTTCAACGAGGGCTACGCCGCCACCGCCGGCGACGACTGGATGCGTCCCGAGCTGTGCCAGGAGGCGATCCGGCTCGCGCGCCTGCTCGCCGAGATGGTCCCCGACGAGCCCGAGGTGCACGGCCTGCAGGCCCTGCTCGAGATCCAGGCCTCCCGCGCCGACGCGCGCACCGACGCCGACGGCCGGCCGGTGCTGCTGGAGGATCAGGACCGCTCGCTGTGGGACGAGCTGCTGATCCGCCGCGGCCTGGCGGCGCTCGAGCAGGGCCGAGCTGCTCGCGGCACGCGGCAAGGCCGGTGGGTCGCTACTACCTGCAGGCAGCGATCGCGTCGCGGCACGCGCGCGCCGCGACGCCCGAGGAGACCGACTGGAAGTCGATCGCGAGCCTGTACGACGTGCTCGCCGAGGTCGCGCCCGGACCCGTCGTCGAGGTCAACCGCGCGGTCGCGCACGGCCGCGCGTACGACCCCGGCGCCGGCCTGGCGGTGCTGGAGGACCTGCCGCCCGACGCGCTCGCCGGCTCGTACCTGGTGCCGAGCGTGCGCGGCGACCTGCTCGCCCGGGCCGGTCGCCATCGCGAGGCCGCCGCGGCGTTCGAGGAGGCGGCCGGCCTCACCGACAACCAGAGCGAGCGCGAGCTGTTGTCCCGGCGGGCGCAGGAGAGTCTCGAGGCAGTGTCGAAAACGCCCTGACCCGGCCGACGTACGGGTGACCGACCGCGCACCCCCAGGAGCAGACATGACCGCCACCACGAGCGAGACCCGGTTCACCACCTCGGCCGACGGCACCACGATCGGCTACGACGTCACCGGGACCGGCCCGGCGCTGGTGATCGTCGAGGGTGCGATGTGCCAGCGCACGATGGGCGTGGGCAAGACCTTGAAGGCGGCACTCGCCGACCGCTTCTCGGTGCACTGCTACGACCGTCGCGGCCGCGGCGCGAGCGGACCGGGTGCGGCGCCGTACGACGTGCAGCGCGAGGTCGAGGACCTGGCCGCCGTGCTCGACGCGGCCGGGGGCCGCCCGCACGTGCTCGGTGCGTCCTCCGGCGGCGCGCTCGCGCTCGAGGCAGCCCGCCAGGGGCTGCCGATCGACCGGCTCGCCGTCTACGAGGCTCCGTTCAAGGTCGATGCGACCGCGGCACCGAACGACCCGGACCTCGACGGCCAGATCCAGACCTTGGTCGACCACGGCCGCCGCGCCGACGCCGTACGGCTGTTCATGCGGGTCGTCGGCGTCCCCCGCCCGATGATCGCGCTGATGCCGCTGCTGCCCGTGTGGCGGCAGATCACCGGTATCGCGCACACGCTGCCCTACGACCTCGCGTTCGTGCTGCCCTTCCAGCAGGGCCGGCCGCTGCCGGCCGGGCACTACGCGGATGTCGAGCCCGAGACGCTCGTGATCGCGGGCGGCAAGAGCCCGGAGTACCTGCGCAACGCCCAGGCGGCGATCCTCGCCCAGCTCCCCCACGGCCGACTGGTGACTCTGCCCGGTCAGACGCACATGGTGCGGGCGAAGGCCACTGCGCCGGTGCTGGCCGAGCACTACCTCAGGTGACTCAACCCGTCTCGTGGTCGATGTGCGCGTCCGGGCCGGGGAACATCAGACCCTCGTGTCCGTCGGTCCAGCGCACGAGGTACGGCGGCTCGCCGTTCGCGCCGCGCACCTCGAGGACCTCCCCGACCTTGCGGGCCTGTCCGACCCGGTTGCTCTCGACGACCAGCCGGTCACCGACCTTGGCCTCCATCGCGTCACCTCCTGGGGTGCTGTTGGTCTCACCATGCTCCGGGGAACCGACGAGGACAAGGGCCGGACGGACCGGGCTCGGCGCCCCTGCTCGGGGACGAGGGGGACGTCGGTGATCCCAGGCCCGGCCTCACAGGTTTCACAACTTCTGTTGTGAATCTTCTGCTCCCCGAATGAAATTTCGGTCGGGAAGCACCAGTTTCACAACATCAGTTGTGAAACCGTCTCCCCAGCACCTCCCGCGTCAGCCGCGCCACCTCGGCGGCCTCCGCGGCGGTCACGACGACGGTCGCCACCGGGGCGCCGGGCGCGGTGACCACGGCGTCGGCCTGGGCCGACGCGTTGGCGGCGGGGTCGACCGCGACGCCGAGGTGGGCAAGACGCTCGGCGGCGGCCGCGCGGACCTCGGGGACGTGCTCGCCCACGCCGCCGGTGAACACGAGTACGTCGAGGCCGCCGGCGCTCGCGGCCATCGCGCCGATCTCCCGCACCAGCGTGTGCACGTAGACGTCGAACGCCAGCACGCACCCGGGGTCGCCGTCGGCCCGGCCGGCCAGCACCTCGCGGAAGTCGCCGGACGTGCCGGAGAGCCCGCGGAGTCCCGGACTGGTGCTCCAACGCCGCGGTCAGCGACTCCACGTCGACGCCGCCGTGCTCGAGCAGCCAGGTGACCAGGCCGGGATCGACCGAGCCCGGACCGGGTCGCCATCACCAGGCCGGCCAGCGGCGTGAAGCCCATCGTGGTGTCGACCGAGCGCCCGTCGCGCACCGCGGCGAGGGATGCACCGGCACCGAGGTGGCAGGTCACGACGCGCAGCGGCTCGACGGGTCGTCCGAGCAGCTCCGCGGCCCGGCGTACCGCGGAGGCGTGCGAGAGCCCGTGGAAGCCGTAGCGGCGCAGCTGCCAGCGGTGGTTCCACTCCCGCGGCAGCGCGTAGGTGCGGGCCGCGGGGCTCATCGTGGCGTGGAAGGCGGTGTCGAAGCAGGCGACCGCGGCAACGTCGACCAGCCGGGACACCTCCCGCATGCCGGCCACCGCCCGGGGCTGGTGCAGCGGCGCGAGGTCGGTGATCGACTCCAGGTAGGCCAGCACCTCCTCGTCGACGACCGCCGGCGCGGCGTACCGGGTGCCGCCGTGCACGACCCGGTGGCCGACCGCGGCGACGTCGCCGCAGGTCGAGAGAACTCCTCGATCGGCTCCACGTGGCCGGCACCCGCCCACCTCTCGACGGTGGTCGAGGCCTCGACGGTGTCACCGTCGAGGACGGCCAGCTTCAGCGACGAGGACCCGGCGTTGACGACCAGGACGCGTGCGGCCGACACGCTCAGCCCTCCGGTACGTCGGACTCGGGGTGTGGCGTGACCCGCTCGGGAGCCGGCCGGCGGCTCCACTGCCACTGCCGCACCTCGGGCATGTCCTCGCCGTGCACCCGGATGTAGCGCCGGTGCTCGATCAGCTTGTCCTTGAGCCACTCCCGCGCGTGCGCCGACACGTCCCGCAGCCGCGGCACCCGGTCGATCACGTCGATGGCGAGGTTGTACCGGTCGATCTGGTTGAGCACGGTCATGTCGAACGGCGTGGTCGTGGTGCCCTCCTCCTTGTAGCCGCGGACGTGGAAGTTGTCGTGGTTCGTGCGCCGGTAGGTCAGCCGGTGGATCAGCCACGGGTAGCCGTGGTAGGCGAAGATCACCGGCTTGTCGCGGGTGAACAGCGCGTCGAACTCCGCCGACGACAGCCCGTGCGGGTGCTCGCGGTCGTCCTGCAGCCGCATCAGGTCGACCACGTTGACGAACCGGACCTTGAGGTCGGGGAAGAACCCGTGCAGCAGCTCGGCCGCCGCCAGCGCCTCCATCGTCGGTACGTCGCCCGCGCAGCCGAGCACCACGTCCGGTTCCTCGCCCGCGTCGGTGCTCGCCCACGGCCAGATGCCGATGCCCTTGGTGCAGTGGGTGATCGCCTCGTCCATCGAGAGGTACTGCAGCGCCGGCTGCTTGCCCGCGACGATCACGTTGACGTACTGCCGGCTGCGCAGGCAGTGGTCGGCGACCGAGAGCAGGCAGTTGGCGTCCGGCGGGAAGTAGACCCGGATGACGTCGGCCTTCTTGTTGACGACGTGGTCGATGAAGCCCGGGTCCTGGTGGGAGAAGCCGTTGTGGTCCTGGCGCCACACGTGCGAGGTGAGCAGGTAGTTCAGGCTCGCGATCGGCCGCCGCCACGGGATGTCGTCGGTGCTCTTCAGCCACTTCGCGTGCTGGTTGAACATCGAGTCGATCACGTGGATGAACGCCTCGTAGCAGGAGAACAGCCCGTGCCGGCCGGTGAGCAGGTAGCCCTCGAGCCAGCCCTCGCAGGTGTGCTCGGAGAGGATCTCCATCACCCGCCCGTCCGGCGCGAGGTGGTCGTCGAGCGGGACGGTCTCGGCGTCCCAGGTGCGGTTGGTCACGTCGAGGACGTCCTGGAGCCGGTTGGAGTTGTTCTCGTCGGGGCTGAACATCCGGAACGTGTGCAGGTTCTGCGCCATCACGTCGCGCAGCCAGGTGCCGAGCACGCGGGTCGACTCGACCGCCCCGGTGCCGGGGTGCTCGACCGGCACGGCGTACTCGGTGAAGTCGGGCAGGCGCAGGTCGCGCAGGAGCAGACCGCCGTTGGCGTACGGCGTGGCGCTCATCCGGCGGTCCCCGGCGGGGTGCAGCTCGGCGATCTCCGGCACCGGCGCGCCGGTGTTGTCGAAGAGCTCCTCGGGTCGGTAGCTGTGCATCCAGTCCTCGAGGACCCGCCGGTGCGCATCGTTGGTGCGCGCGTCGGCGAACGGCACCTGGTGGGAGCGCCACGACCCCTCGATCTGCTTGCCGTCGAGCTCGTCGGGGCCGGTCCAGCCCTTCGGTGAGCGCAGCACGATCATCGGCCACGAGGGCCGGGCGGTGAGCCGGCCGGCGCGGGCCCGCTCCTGGATGTCCCGGATCTCGTCGAGGCAGCGGTCCAGGGTCGCGGCGAACGCCTGGTGCATGGTCTCCGGGTCGTCGCCGGCCACGACGTACGGCGTGTGGCCGTACCCGCGCAGCAGCGCGTCCAGCTCCTCGTCGGGGATCCGCGCGAGCACGGTCGGGTTGGCGATCTTGTAGCCGTTGAGGTGCAGGATCGGCAGCACCGCACCGTCGCGGCTCGGGTCGACGAACTTGTTGGAGTGCCAGCTGGTGGCCAGCGGGCCGGTCTCGGCCTCGCCGTCGCCGACGATCGCGGCGACCACCAGATCGGGGTTGTCGAACGCGGCACCGTACGCGTGCGAGAGCGCGTAGCCCAGCTCGCCGCCCTCGTGGATCGAGCCGGGCGTCTCGGGGGCGACGTGGCTCGGGATGCCGCCGGGGAACGAGAACTGCGTGAACAGCCGCTCCATGCCGTCCTCGTCCCGGCCGATGTGGGCATAGACCTCGCTGTAGGTGCCCTCGAGCCAGGCGCTGGCCACCAGCCCGGGGCCACCGTGGCCGGGGCCGATCACGTACATCATCTGCAGGTCGCGCGCCATGATCGCGCGGTTGAGGTGCGCATAGACGAAGTTCAGCCCTGGGGTCGTGCCCCAGTGGCCGAGGAGTCGCGGCTTCACGTGCTCGGGCGCGATCGGCTCCCGCAGCAGCGGGTTGGCCATCAGGTAGATCTGCCCGACGCTCAGGTAGTTCGCCGCCCGCCACCAGGCGTCGATGCGGCGCAGCTGGTCCGGGTCCAGCGGCGTGCCCAGAGGTGTGTCCAGCGGACCGGCGTCCGTGACCGCCGTCGTGGTCGGCGTGCGTCATCATGCTCCTCCTCGCGCCTCCCTCGAGGCATGCCTCGACAGTGTTCCGGGCTCCACGCTGCCCCTGACAGGGACGAAAGTCACGCGGCGGCGGCCGAGCCGGCACCACGAGCGCTGCCCGCCGTGGGCCTGCCGACACGGCTCGCCCGGACGACCTGCGGGCGGGCGCCGGCGTGACAGCAGCGCGGGAGAGCCGGGGGAAGGTGCGAGAGAAGGTGTGCTGGGTCGTGCTGGGTCGTGCTGGGTCGGGTGCTGGCTCAGCTGGCCAGGTCGGCGTCCGTGGAGTAGCCGAGCAGCATCAGGCCGGACACCGCGTCGAGCGCCTCGGTCCAGGCGTCGCTCATCTGCCGCGTCCAGTCGGCACCGCCGATCTCGGCCATGGCCGCGACCATGCACTCGGTGACCGCGTCGTACATCTCCGGCAGCACGCCCCATCCGGCGTGCCGCGACCCGAGCTCGCCGAGAGTCTCGGTGAGCCACACCGGGTCGTCGAGGTGGTCGACGACGGAGACGATCGCGCTGCGCAGCATCTTCGCCTGCCGCCCCATGTCGCCGGCCTCCCCGCCGGAGAACATCGGGCGCACCGCGGGATAGCGCTCGAACAGGACCGCGTAGAAGCGCGTGGTCAGGCCGTCGTCGGGGGTGTCGACGAGGGCCAGGCTGGTCTCGAGGAGTTCGGCGTCCATGGGTCGACGCTGCCGCAGGCGTGTTACCCGCGGCAGCGTCGAATGTCGCGGCCGTGTGAACTCGGGCTCACAGCGGTCGGCGCGGCTCAGCTGAAGTCGAAGACCAGCCGCGCGGGTACGTCGCCCGCGAGCACCTCCTCGAAGCACGCGTTCACGTCCTCGAGCTTGCGAGTCTGGGCCACCACGCGCGTCCGGCCCTGGGCGTGCAGGTCGAAGACGTCCTGCAGGTCGTTGCGGGTGCCGACCAGGGAACCGGTCACGCTGATCCCCTTGAGCACGGTCTCGAAGACCGGCAGCTCCAGCCGGTTGTCCGCCGGCAGCCCGACGATCACGAGCCGGCCGTTCGGGTTCAGCGCCGCGTGGGCGGCATGCATCGCCGCGGGCGACGGCACCGTCACCAGGGCCAGGTCGAGGCCACCGAGGGCCGCGAGCTCAGCGGCCTGGTCGCCCCGGGCGTCGACCACGTGGTCGGCGCCGAGGTCCTTGGCCAGCTGCAGCTTCTCGTCCTCGACGTCGATCGCGACCGTGGTGGCGCCGAAGATCTTCGCGTACTGCAGACCCAGGTGGCCGAGTCCGCCGATGCCGACGACCGCCGCGGTCTCTCCGGGCTGCGGCCGACCGACCTTGATCGCCTTGTACGTCGTGACGCCGGCGCAGGTCAGCGGTGCGGCGTCGATCGGGCTGATCCCGTCGGGCACCTTCACGACGTGCGACGCGTAGCCGATCGCGTACTCGGCGTACGAGCCGTCGATGGTGTAGCCCATGTACTCCGG
Organism: uncultured Actinomycetota bacterium; assembly: GCA_963731485.1. Taxonomy (GTDB): domain Bacteria; phylum Actinomycetota; class Actinomycetes; order Propionibacteriales; family Nocardioidaceae; genus Marmoricola. The sequence continues at coordinate 254,620 of CAVSVQ010000002.1, read as the reverse complement.
GGTGGTGCAGTAGGTCTCCCAGCCGGCGACGCAGTAGCGGCAGTGCCCGCAGGCGAGGCCGAGCCACGGCAGCGCGACGCGGTCGCCCACGGTGAGCGTGTCGACACCCTCGCCGAGGGACTCGACGTGACCGACGCCCTCGTGGCCGGGGATCAGCAGGTCCTTGGGCTTGACCGGCCAGTCGCCGCGGGCCGCGTGGATGTCGGTGTGGCACAGGCCGCTCGCCTCGATCCGGACGAGCACCTGGCCCGGGCCGGGGGTGGGCACCGGGACCTCACGGATCTCCAGCGGTGCTCCGAGTGCAGGGACGACGGCAGCCTTCATGACGGTCTCCTCTGTGGTGGGTTGCCCGGTTGCGCCGGACACCTCCATCCCACGCGAGTCGCGCGGTCGACGGCAGATCGGGAGGTCCCCGGCGCAGGTGCCGAACGACCTCAATGGACTGCTGGGTGAACCGGGCTGGGTGAACTTGGCTGGGTGAACCGGGCTGGGTGAACCGGGCTGGGTGAACCGGGCTGCGTGAACTTTGCTGCGTGAACTTTGCTGCGTGAACCGGGGGCGGACGGGGTATCAGGGTGCAGAGGCCGAAGAGAGGAAGTCCATGACCAAGCCCGAGACGCTCGACGTCGAGCTGGCCCTCAGGTCGATCGACCCCGAGCTCGTCACCCGCTGCGTCGACACGTGCCTGGACTGCGGGCAGGCGTGCATGACGTGCGCCGACGCCTGCCTGGAGGACCCCGCGGTGGCCGACCTGGCCACCTGCATCCGGGCGAACCTGGACTGTGCCGACATCTGCGACGCCACCGCGCGGCTGTTGACCCGGCGCTCGGGGCAGCACGCAAACCTCGTTCGCGCATTCCTGGACACGTGCACCACGACCTGCGCCACCTGCGCCGAGGAGTGCACCCGATTCGCGGCCTCCTCCGAGTCCTGCCGCGACTGCGCCGAGGCGTGCCGGCGCTGTGAGCAGGTCTGTCAGGAGCTGCTCGACCGCCTGTAGCCGGCCGCGGTCAGGCGGAGCCGCGGGCCGGCTTGCCGGCGGGGATCTCGTCCGCCGGCACCACGACGAGCTCGCGGTCGTTCGCCTGGTGCACCGGCCACACCTGCCCGCCGATGCGGTGCGTCGCTGCCACCAGGTAGCGACCCCAGGCGCGGTCGCCCGACGTGCCACGCCTCGCGTCCGGGCCGGGTGATCAGCATCGCCACCGACCGGCCGCTGCCGGGGCCGTCGAGGAGATCACGGCACACCGACACCACCTCGTCGACCTCCAGGCCGTAGGGGCCGTCGGGCAGGTCGTCCAGGCTGAGCAGCGGCCCGAGCATGCGTCCGTCGGACTCGAGGAACAGCAACCAGAGCCGCCGATCGACGAACCGGAGCCCGCCGATCAGCACCCTCCAGGCACGGGTCAGGTCGGCCGGCGTACGGATCGCCGGCACCTGGTCCGGCGGGAGCAACGGAGTCGAGTCGTCGGTCATGGACACGATCGTGGCCCTGCCGCGCCTGCCCCCGCGGGCGCGATCCACAGGTGACCCGGCCACGGGCGCCCCCGCCACGTGCTTCCGGGGCGCCGACCGATGCTCACCGGGTGGATCGTCACAGGGCCACGATCGCGGGTCTCAGGGGCGCACCTGCCAGGTGACCGTGTCGTCGGCCGTGGCCGACAGACCGAGCTGGACCGATCGGATCGTCCGTCCACTGGGGACGGTGAAGACGACGTACCCGGTCGTCGTCTGCCCCGGGGGGAGCCGCAGCTTGGCCGGCAGCAGCTCCAGGCCCTTCGCGCCGGCCACGGAGGTGTCCACCGGGTGCGACACCCCGAGCGTGTCGACGACGGTGATCTGCTTTGCGATCGCGAGGTCCCAACGATCCAGGCCCTGGTTGGAGATCCGGATCGGTACGGCGAGCAGGTCCTGACCCTTCGCGACGTGTCCGGCCGTCGGCCGGGCCGGGATCGGCGACCCCGCAAGCACCTCGGCAGCGGGGTGGAGCTGGTTCGCCTTGACCGAGACGGCGGTGCCGACCGCGGTGGGGGCGCTCTTCGAGAACAGCTGCTGTCCCCAGGACACGACGCCGGAGACCCGGGGCGCCGCGACGATCACGACCGCGATGAGGAGCGCGCCGAGCGCCACCTGGAGGAACGCCCGCCGCGGGAGCCGGGGTGCGGCCTCGTCCTGGGCCGGATCGGCGGCCGCGGCCTTCGCCGACCTGACCAGCTTGGCGACCTTGGTCGGCCTGGCCGACTCGATCCGGGTGTACTCGGTCTGTTCGACCGGCGGGGCCACGGCCGCGGCCGCTTCGGCCTTCCGGCTCTCCTTGGCCTCGCGCTCGGCCCGTCGCCGGGCACGCTCCGCCTCGCGCAGGCGGATCGCGTCCAGGTCTGCCGCCCGCTCCGCCGCGTCCCGGGCGAAGACGTCCGGCAGCTCCTGCTCCGGCAGCTCCTGCTCCGGCAACTCCTGGTCCGGCAACTCCTGCTCCGGCGCCAGCGCTGCCTCGGCCTCGGCCTCGGCCTCGAGCTCGACCGCGCGCAACGTCGCAGCGGACACCTCGACCTCGTCGGGCTCACCGGCCGCCAGCTCCGCCTCTGCCTGGGCGCGCGCCTCAGCCTCAACCTTCGCGCGGACCTCGGCCTCAACCTTCGCGCGGGCCTCCTGCTCGGCCTTCGCCTTCGCCTCGGCCTCCGCCTTGGCACGCGCCTCGGCCTCGGCCTGCTCGCGGGCCTCCTGCTCGGCCTTCGCCTTCGCCTCGGCCTCCGCCTTGGCAGCGCGCCTCCGGCCTCGCCTTCTCGCGGGCCTCTTGCTCGGCCTTCGCCTTCGCCTCGGCCTCCGCCTTGGCACGCGCCTCGGCCTCGGCCTGCTCGCGGGCCTCCTGCTCAGCCTTCGCCTTCGCCTCGGCCTCCGCCTTCGCACGGGCCTCGGCCTCAACCTTCGCGCGGGCCTCCTGCTCGGCCTGCTCGCGCGCCTCCTGCTCGGCCTTCGCCTTCGCCTCGGCCTCCGCCTTCTCGCGCGCCTCCTGCTCGGCCCGCTCGCGCGCCTCCTGCTCGGCCTCCGCCTTGCCGGCCTCGGCCTCCGCCTTCTCGCGGGCCTCCTGCTCGGCCTTCGCCTTCGCCTCGGCCTCCGCCTTGGCACGCGCCTCGGCCCGCTCCGCCTGCTCGCGCGCCTCCCTCCCTGCTCGAGCCTTCGCCTTCGCCTCGCCTCCGCCTTGGCACGAGCCTCGGCCTCCGCCTGCTCGCGCGCCTCCCGCTCAGCCTTCGCCTTCGCCTCGGCCTCCGCCTGTTCGCGCGCCGCGCGCTCCGCGAGCTCCTGGGCCTCGAGCTCGGCGAGCCGGCGGGCCTCCTCCTCGACGCGTCGGACAGCCGCACGCGCCTTGAGCTCGCGCGCTTCCTTGGCGGCGCGCTCCTCAGCCTCACGAGCACGCGCCTCGGCGTCCTCGACCTCGCGCCGCTCGGCGGCAGTGCGCTCCGCCGCGGCGCGCTCCTCGGCCTCACGCTCGGCACGTGCCTGCGCCTCCCGCTGCTCGCGACCGCGTGCCTGTGCCTCCTCGACCTCGCGCTCCCACAGCTCGGCCTCGAACACCGCGGCCTCGACGTCCACGGGCTCGGCCGTGACGTGGGCGGGCACGGCGGGGATACTCCCGGTCCCGGTCAGCTCCTGCCAGAGGGCTGCACCGGCATCGTGGATCACCACGTCCGTCGGCTCGTCCCGGCCGGCCGCGGGCTGATCAGTGCCCGCTCCACGAGCGTCGAGCGTCGGCTCGACCTGCACCGCTTCCTCAGCCTCGACCGCTACCGGCACCGGGGCATCGACGGCCGCCGCAGACTCAGGTGCCTCGACCCCTGCCTCGACCTCTGCCTCGACCTCTGGCTCGACCGGCGTCGACGAACCGTGGCGCTCCGCGCGACGAGCGCTCCGCCGACCCCACAGCCCGCGCTTGCGTCCCGGCTCGGCGGGCGCGGCAGGTGCCGGCTCCGCGGAGGGAGCCACCGGTGCAGCGATCGTGGTGTCGCCCATCAGCCGTGCGACCGTCTCGATCGACACGCCATCGGCGTCCTGGCGCGCCACGACTGCGGGATCGACGACCGGCGGCGTCGGCGGGGCTGCCGGCGTCGCACTCGGGATCGCTGGCGGCGCAACCGGCGGAGTCACCGGGGGCGGCATCGCAGCACCCGGCGGAGTCACCGGGGGCGGCATCGCAGCACCCGGCGGAGTCACCGGGGGCGGCATCGGAGCACCCGGCGCAACCGGCGGCACCGCCGCGATCGGCGGGACCGGACGCGGTGACTCGGGCACCGCGCTGGCCCCCGTGGTCAGCGTGCGCGACGCCTGCGCGATCGCCCGGGCGTCGAGGAGGTCCGGCTGGCTGGTCAAGACGTCGAGGATGTTCTCGCTCGCACACAGGGCGACGTCGGCGACAAAACCGGCGACGGCCTCCAACCGCTCGAAGCAGAGCATCGGCATCACCGGTACGCCGGGCAAGAGCTCGCGGACGGCGTCGGCGTCGGTACGCACCGCGGCGAGGTCGTCGGCCCGGTCGGTGCCGCCGACGATCAGCGCGTGCTCAGTGGCGGAGATCGCGCCGGACCAGGTCACCGTGTCGACGACGTACACCCCCGACGGCCCGACCAGCACGTGGTCGATCGCGCGGTCGTCCTCGCCCGGGACGGCGACGTCGTGGAGCACCAACCACCCGAGCACCCGCAGCAGGTCCAGACCTGCGGCGGTCGCCTGTTGGGCTTCGCCCTTCCGCTGCCGCGAACGTCGCCCCGAACGACCCGAGACATTCTTCGCACTCGCCAGCGGAGCTTGGGCCGTCACGTCAGCCATGTCCCTCCCCGCGCTCCTCCTAACCCGGATATTAGGTGACAAAACGGACATTGGTCGATAGTCCAGGAGGACTATTCCGACGAACACCGTTCGGTCATTGTGCGGTACGGGCGCGACCTCCGGGTCAGGAGCCGGTGTCGTTCTCCTCCGCGCCGGCCTCCGCCGGTCTGCGGGCGGCCCGAGTGGGGATCGATCCGGTCTGGATCGATCCGGTCGACCTCGGCCGAGCATCGGGATCGATCCGGTCGGCGTCGGCTGAGCACGCCGTCACGTCGCCGGACAGTCACGCCCGGACCATCACGCCCGGACCATCACGCCCGGACAGTCACGGACGGCTAGCCCTCTCCGCAGCCTTCTTCCCCGCCTTCTTCCCGGCCCTCTGGGCTGACTTCTGGCGACTTCTTCGCTGACTTCTTCGCCGACTTCTGGGCAGACTTCTGGGCCGACTTCCGGGCTTCGTCCCGGCAGCAGCCGTCGTCGCGCGCGCAGGTCGTGCCCGCCGAAGACTTCGTGTCGCTCACCACCGGGCGCCCGCTGCGCCGCTCGACGGTGAACAGCCCGATCGACTCGACCAGGTCGCCGAGCTTGGCGTAGCCGTAGTTGCGCGAGTCGAAGTCGGGCTCCTGCTTCCGGATGAAGCTGCCGACTGCGCTGAGGCTGGCCGTGCCGTCCTCGCCGGACGCCGCTTCGATCCCGGCACGCACCAGGCGGACCAGGTTCGTGTCCCGCTTGAGCTCGCTGGTCGTCCGGCGCGCCGTGGCCGGCGTACCGATCTCCGCCTCGACCTTGAAGATGTCGGTGTAGAAGAACTGGTCGCACGCCTTGCGGAACGGCTCGGGAGTCTTGCGCTCGCCGAACCCGATCACCCGCTTGCCGGACTCGCGGATCCGCGCGGCCAGCCGGGTGAAGTCGCTGTCGCTGGAGACCAGGCAGAAGCCGTCGAAGGTGTCGGTGTACAGCAGGTCCATCGCGTCGATGATCATGGCGCTGTCCGTGGCGTTCTTCCCCGACGTGTAGGCGAACTGCTGGATCGGCTGGATGGAGAACGGCAGCAGCGTCTCCTTCCACTTGTTCAGCCGGTTGTCGGTCCAGTCGCCGTAGATCCGCTTGACGCTCGCGACGCCTTGCCGGGCCACCTCGGCCAGCAAGCCCTCGATGATCGCCGAGTCCGCGTTGTCCGCGTCGATGAGCACGGCGAGCCGGTCGTTGCCTTCGTGCGACGTGGTCGTCATGGGCCCATCCTGCTCCCCCACGGCGAGTGCGCCGCGCCGACGTGCCCGGCTGCGGCCGGACTCGTCGGCTCCGGCGCGGCGCAGAGTCCGGATCTAGACTCCCGACGATGACCGACCTGCCGTGGCCGCTGCCGGACCGGACCGACCTGCGCGACCGGCTGCTCGCGGCGTACTCGACCGGCCGCGGCTACCACGACGCCCGCCACCTCGCCGAGGTGCTCGCGCGGCTCGACGAGCTCGCCGCGGGCGGGTGCGCCGAGGCCGGCTCTGCCGAGGTGGTGCTCGCGGCGTGGTTCCACGATGCCGTGTACGACGGCCGCGCCGACGCCGAGGAGCGGTCCGCCCGGCTCGCCGAGGCCGAGCTGACCAGTGCCGGGCACGCAGATGCCGGGCACGCAGATGCCGGGCACGCAGATGCCGGGCCGGCCGGAGGAGCAGCCGGAGGGGCCGTCAACGGGGTCGTCAACGGGGTCGTCAACGGGGCCGAGGTCGCCCGGCTGGTCCGGCTCACCGAGCACCACGACCCTGCGCCCGACGACCGCAACGGCGCGGCGCTCTGCGATGCCGATCTCGCGATCCTGGCCGCCACCCCGGAGCGCTACCGCGAGTACGCCGCCGGGGTGCGCCGCGAGTACGCCGCTCTCTCCGACGCCGACTTCCGGGCCGGACGACTGGCCGTGCTCGAGGACCTCGCCGGGCGCGACCGGCTCTTCCGCACGGCGCACGCGCGCGAGCACTGGGAGCCGCTGGCACGCGAGAACCTCGCCGCCGAGATCACCCGACTGAGATCACCCGACTGAGATCACGCGGCTGACGAGCTCTGGACTCCAACCGTGCTGGACTCAACCGATGCTGGGCCGGCCCGGCCGCTTGCGCCGCCGCAGACCGGCCCGGACCAGCCGCTGGACCAGCTCGCGACTGCGCACCGGCACGGCGCCCGCGGCGACGAGGTCGTCGTACGCCTCGGCCGGCACGTCGTAGTGGTCACCGTCGAACCCGCGCTCCGGCACGCCGAGCCGGGCCGCGAACGCGTGCAGCTCCTCGTACGAGCTGTCCGAGGCGAGGTGCGACCACATCCGACCGCGCCACGGCACCTGCGGCGGGTCGATCAGGATCGTCACCCGCTCAGGCTAGCCAGCCCCGGACCTGCACAACCCCAGACCAGCACAGCCCCAGACCAGCACAGCCCCAGACCCGGGCAGCCCCAGACCTCAGTGCTGCCGGTGCCAGAGGTGGAAGTGGACCACACCCCGGCCACGGTCGTAGCTGTGCATCGCCAGGTACGTCCCGAGCGTCAGGATCGCGAAGACCGCGACCGTCGTCGCGACGAACCACACCACTGCATCGTTCCCGGACATCTGCAACCTCCCTGCTCGATCGCTGGCTCGGACCAGCCTCGGTCCGGGTCCTGGCCGGAGGCGCCTTCCCCTCGAGAAAGCTGCCCGGAGAAGAACTCCTCCTGTCTTGCAGCGTAGGACGATCCGGCGCCGATGCAACAGCACCGACCGCGGTCCCTACGCTCTCCCCGTGACCACCGAGGAGCTGCAGATCACCCGCCGCGAGGGCGTCGTCGAGGTCGTCTTCAACCGGCCCGAGCGCCGCAACGCCTTCACCGCGGCCATGTACGCCGGCCTGCGCGAGCTCTGCGAGGAGCTCCGCGAGGACACCGCGACCCGCGTCCTGGTGCTGCGCGGAGCCGGCGGCAAAGCCTTCGCCGCGGGCAACGAGATCTCCGACTTCCTCGACCGCGACGCCGTCGGCTACGAGGAGAGCATCCGGAGCCTGCTGGTGGCGCTCTTCGAGCTGCCGCAGGTGACCATCGCCGCGGTCGACGGCGCCTGCGTCGGCGGCGGGCTCGCCGTCGCGACCCACTGCGACCTGCGGGTCTGCACCCCGCACTCGCGCTTCGGCTACCCGATCGCGCGCACCCTCGGCAACGCACTGTCGGCGTCGATCGTCTACCGCTGTGCCGCGGTCTTCGGCGAGTCGCTCACCCGGGAGATGCTGCTGACCTCACGGCTCACCACCGCAGACCGCGCATACGCCGTCGGCGCGGTGATGGCGGTCGTCGACGACCTCGACGCCGAGCTCGAGCACGTCGTCCACGGCCTGCTCGAGGCGTCCGCGGTGACGATGCGGGCGACCAAGTCCCAGCTCACCCATCGCGCCCGGCTGCTCGAGGCCGAGCCCGACTCCGACGCGGCGCTGCTCGCCGAGGTCTACTCCGGCCCCGACTTCGCCGAGGGCGTGCGGGCCTTCCTGGCCAAGGAGAAGCCGAGCTTCGGCTGAGCGGGGCCTCGGCCCGGGCGTCCCTGGGCATCACACCTAGGGCCGGTTGCGGCCGAGGTCGTCGTGGGCCTGCACCCACTCCTCGGCGACCACCGCGGCCCCGAGCGAGAACTCCCCGGCCAGCACGGTCGCCGCGACGATCTCGGCGAACTTCAGCACCTTGCCGGCGCCGTAGCAGCCGAGCATCTCCAGGCACTCGCGCTGCGTCGCGAGCCCGGTGCCGCCGCCGTAGGTCGCCACGATCAGCGCCGGGATCGTCACCGCCGCGTAGTAGTCGCCGTTGGGCAGCAGCTCGGAGAACCCGTACGCCGCCGAGGACTCCGCCACGTTGGCCACGTCCTGCCCGGTGGCGATGAACAGCGCGGTGATGCCGTTGGCCGAGTGCAGCCCGTTGTTGTTCACCCCGGCCATGAAGCCGCCGAGGTTGCCGAGCAGGCGCGCCTTGAACAGCTTGTCGGTGGTGACGTTCATGTGCTGCTCCACCAGCGCGGCGGGCAGCGTGATCTCGGCGACCACCCGCTTGCCGCGCGTGTGCAGCATGTTGACCACCGAGGACTTCTTGTCGGTGGCGAACTGTCCCTCGAGGTAGAAGTGCACCTCGCCCGGATAGTGCTGCTTGATCCAGGCGCAGGCCGCGAACGTCGCCTTGCCGGTCATGTTCTGCCCGGCCGCGTCGCCGGTGGAGTAGTTGAAGCGCGTGTAGAGCATCCGCGCCGCGGAGAACTTCTGGATGTCGAGCAGTCGGCCGGACCTGGTCGTCGCCTCGGCGGCAGCCGCGATCTCGTCGACGTGCTCGTCGAGCCAGGCGCTGAACTCCTTCACCCCTCGCGCGCTCTCGAAGTGGAAGACCGGCGCCCGCTGCATCCGGTCGTCGAGCACGGTCGTGGTGATCCCGCCGGCCTCGCGCATCAGCTTCATCCCGCGGCTGTAGGAGGCGACCAGCGTGCCCTCGGTGGTGGCCAGCGGCACGAAGAACTCCCCCTGCGCGTGCTCGCCGTTGACCAGCAGCGGGCCGGCCACCCCGATCGGCACCTGCGCGACCCCGAGGAAGTTCTCGATGTTGCCGGGCAGCGCGGCCGGGTCGAGGGAGTACGTCGCGACGTGCTCCAGCGCGCTGCCGGTGTGCTCCCGGACGAAGTCCTGCCGCGCCCGGATCGGCTCCGGAGCGTAGTCGTCCTCCTGGTCACGCGGGATCCTGCGGTCGGTCATGCCGGGAAGGATGCCACCTGGCGTGCACCTGGACGCCGGCGGCGTGGCTACCCGGGAGCGACCCACTCCTCGATCCGTGGAAGCCGGTCGTGCTCCTCGCGCAGCCAGCGCCGCACCTCGTGGGTCGCGAGCACGTCGCTGCGGTTGTAGGAGCGCAGCCACGCGACCGCGGCGTCGTCGCCCGCGACCGCCCGGGCGTGCTGCAGCATCGACAGGTCGCCGCCCGGGTCCTCGACGTCCCAGGAGAAGCCGACGCCGGTCGCGACCACCTTGAGGCCGTTGCCGGCGCCGGTGAGCACGGCGTTCTTGAACACCGCCGCGAGGTCGACCCACTCGGTGGCGATCATCTCCGCGAGGTCGTCGGCACTCGGGAGCCCGGGCAGCGCCGCCTTCGCGACGATCCGCCGCATCGCGGTCACCTCGGCCGCGGTCCAGTGGAAGACCCGCAGTGCGCCACCGAGCCGGGCGGCCTCGGCGCGCCGCTGCCCGAGCTCGTCGAGGAGACCGCAGGAACACCGCGGCCTCGACCTCGTCGGTGAGCTCGTCGTAGGAGTCGACGGCGACGTACTCCGCCTGCTCCCCTGCGACCGTCGCCAGCACGCCCCACAGGTAGCTGCGTCCGTCCGGGTCGCTCTCGAGGTCGACGTCGAGCTCGACCGCGGCCGGCGGCAGGTCGAGTGGACCGGCGCCTCGCCGTCGGTGCGGCACCCCGGCGAGCACGACCCGCGCCTCGTCGATCATCGGGGCCAGCCGGCCCACCTTCGCGGTGCGGTACGACGCGGTGCGCTCGTCGAGCCGCGCCAGCAGCTCGCCGCACGTGTCCGCGCCGAGGGCGTCGGCCGCCGCCGGGCGACTGCCGAGGACGGCGTCGAGCAGCTCGGCGGGGTCGGCGCGTTCGATCTTGCGCCAGGCCGCGGCGGTGAGCTCGTCGACCGCCAGCGCCGTCGGCACGTCGAGGTCGGCGACCGCGCGACGGGTGAGCACACCGCGCCGCCGGTGCTCGACGAAGCGCTCCCAGGTCGACCCGGACAGCAGCGACACGTGGTCCTCGTCGACGAGCTGCGCACGGCACACCTGCTGCCACGGACAGCCGTGGCACTCCGCGACCCACACCGGCAGCACCTTCGGCGCCAGCTCCTCGCCGTCGATGCGACGCTGCGTGTGCAGGGCGATGTCGCGGCGGAACGCGAACTCGTGGTCGTACACCTCCAGCCACGTCGCCGGCTGCTCCAGCCACCACACCGTGCGCCGGGGCACGTCGAGGTCGATCCACCAGAGCAGCTCGTGCCGGTCGAGGACCACCCCGCGCGCGGGCCCCGGGGCGGCGTACCCGAGGTGCTCGAGCATCCGCCAGTAGTGCGCCAGCTGCAGGGCGTCGTCGTGCTCGCGATCGGCCTTGAGCCGCAGCGCGGTGTCCTCCGACGCGGCGGCCGGCCAGGGCTCCTCGAGCGGCGACCAGCGCGCGGGGTCCGACCCGGTGCCGGCCCGCTGGGTGCCGCCGGCCCGCTGGGTGACTCTGGCTCGCTGGGTGACTCTGGCTCGCTGGGTCACCCCGTGCAGCTTCACGTCTCCGGGCAGGTAGCCACCGTCGACCCGGACGAGCAGGTCCGGCCGGCCCGCGCGCCGGCCGACCAGGTCGTCGGGCAACCGCCCGCCCAGGACCAGCGGCGCACCGGCACGCATCGCCGCGAGCGTCGCCTCCGCGGCCAGCCCAGCGTCCGTGACCAGCACAGCGTCGGGATGCAGGGCAGCCAACCGTTCGAGCATCATCCGCTCGAACTCCAGGCCCTGCTCCATCCGCTCCTGCTGGGTCGTCGGCGGCGCGACCGGGATCGTGCCGGGCGGCGGCAACAGGTCGTACTGCAACCGCACCGGGCAGCGCTTCGCCGGGTACGCGCTCAGCGGCCGCACCCGGGAGTAGTCGGCGCCCTCGGTCACCCGCCGATCACACCACACCGGTCGCACCACACCGGTCTCACCAGATCGGGTCGACAGATCGGGTCGACAGATCGGGTCCGACAGATCGGGTCCGACAGGTGCGGGCGCCCCGCTACCGTCAGCAGATGAGCACCGAGCCCGGCCCCGACGTCGTGGCCGGCTCGACCCTGAGGACGGCGATGCTCAGTCCGTGCGTCGGGGGCGTGGTCCGCACCTGGACCGACACCGGCTCCCAGCTCTGGTCGGTGCCGGGCAGCCGCCTCAGCGAGGCAATGGCGATCGGCTGGCTCGCCCGCACACGACGCGAGGAGCACCGCTACCGCGAGGTCGCCCTGCTCGACCCGGACCGCGGCATCCTGGTCCTCCAGTCCCGGTTTCCCCGCGGCGGCGACACGGCCTTCGAGGCCACCGCGATCGAGCTGCGGCCGGCGAGCGAGCCGGCCGACCAACCGGGCGACCAACCGGGCGACACCGTCGACGCAGACCTGCTCAGCCTGCTCGCCCGCGCGGTCCTGCACGTCGTGACCGACGACGGCTTCCTGGTCGTCGAGGTCGGCGGCTGGGACCCGCCCGACGAGCCGTACTGCCTCTTCCTGGTCCGCGACGGCCGGGCGACGATCGAGGCGGCTCCGGCACCACACGACTCGCAGATCTGGCCGCGACCCGCGTCAGGTGCCGGCGCCACCGTCAGCGCCCCGGCCTCCCAGGCCACGATCGCGGTGGCGCCGCGGTTCATCGCCGACGCGTGCTCGCAGTGGGGTCTGAGCCCGTGGGACCTCGCGCTCACCTTCGGCGACAAGCCCACCGGTTGATCGACCCGGCTGCGCGACCCGGCTGATCGACCCGGCTGATCGACACAGGGCTGATCGACACAGGGCTGATCGACACAGGGCTGATCGACACAGGGCTGATCGACACATGGGCTGATCGACACAGGGCTGATCGACACAGGGCTGATCGACACAGGGCTGATCGACACAGGGCTGATCGACACAGGGCTGATCTCGACACAGGGCTGATCGACACAGGGCTGACGTGGACCTGGGCCCCCGCTCGCTCCGCGTGCGGGGGCCCAGGGGCGTGCCCGTCAGTTGCCTGACGAGCACCTCCACACGCCGGTTGCGAGCCCCGTGGTGGAGTGCACCACCACTCGCGACCGGGCCTGGTTGCCGCGACTCGGGAGGGAGCCGAGCTCGCGGAGGTCGGACGGATATGCCGCGGGCAGGAACGTGCCTCGTGGCACCCCGATCTCCATGCACATCCCCCACTGACGTAGCCCGTGACCAGCCCACGATGCACCGACGCGACACGGCGCGCTGCGGCTTCGGCGCCGACGTGTCCGATCGTCGGCGCCTCGGGGACAAACGTCCCGGCTCATGGCGACCGGCTCCGTCACGACCCCGATCCGACGCGATCCGACGCGACCCATCCCGACCCATCCCGACCCGGCCCGGCCCGGGTCGGATCTGGTCCCGACCCGGGTCGGATCTGGTCCCGGCCCGACCTGGCCCGCGGTAGGGCCGGCGACCTGGCCTCGACGGGCACGTCAGCATATGCTGACACCATGAAGACATCCGTCGGCACCCACGGCGACGACCCGATCGGCGAGCTCGCCGCCGTCCGCGAGGCCAAGCGCGCGCTCTCCCGCCGCGAGGAGGTCGCCGTCCGCCGCGCGCGCCACGTCGGCCTGAGCTGGGCCGAGATCGGCACCCTCCTCGGCGTCACCCGCCAGACGATCCACCGCAAGTACCGCAAGGTCGGCTGAGCTCACGCCCTCACCCCGGCCGCTCACCCCGGCCGCTCACCCCGGCCGCTCACCCCGGCTGCTCACCCCCGCTGCTCACCCCGGCCGCTCACCCCCGCTGCTCACCCCGGCTGCTCACCCCCGCTGCTCACCCCCGCTGCTCACCCCGGCTGCTCACGCCGACACGGCTCGATCCCGTGCGCCGGTGACGAACTCCACCACCGTCCGCACCACCTCCGGATCGCGCAACACCTTGCGGTGACCCAGGCCCTCGGTGGTGATCAGCGGCGCCTCGATGCTCTGCGCGAAGTCCACGACGTCGGCATACGGCGTCTGCCGGTCGCCGCGGTCGGTGATCACCAGCGTCGGACGGGGCTCGACCTGCGCCGCCTGGACCCGGGCATCGAAGTCGCGCACGGCGAGGCCGACGAACTCGTCGACCTCCCGGTCCAGCGCCCGGCGGGTGCGTGGACCGAAGCCGAGCGCCTGCCGGAACTGCTCGAGCAGCGAGCTGAACTCCACCATCGGCGCGACGAACACCAGCCGCTCGGTGCCGAGCCAGCCGAAGCGCAACGCCAGGTAGGTCGAGATGGTGCCCATCGAGTGCGCGACCACGGCCTCGGCCGGGCCGTGCTCGCAGAACACCGCGTCCAGCGCCTTGGCGAACTCCATCCCGTTGCTCGTCCGCGCTCCGGACGGCCCGTGCTCGGACTCGCCATGGTTGGGCGCGTCGAACATCACCACCCGGCGCCCGGCCTCGACCAGCGGCTCGACCAGCGCCCCGAACTGCGAACCGCGCCCGCCCCACCCGTGCATCAGGTAGACGACCGGCCCCTCGCCCCACACCATCCCCCGCACCGCGTGCCCCTCGGCGAGCACCTCGAACGACTCACCACCGGCGGGCACCGGGAGGTCCGTCATCCGCGGCGGCGCGGAGAACCACAGGTCCCGCGCGAGCCGGCCGGCGCGGCCCGGTACGACGTGCTCGCCGTACCGGAAGAACGCGCGGCTGGCGTTGTTCTTGAAACGAACGATCGTGCTTTTCTGAACCAATGACATGGTCGGCTCCTTTGCTACGACGGTGGGTGGGGTCAGGCTCGCGACGACGCGAGCAGCTGCTCGAGCGCGGCTCTGGTGTGGTCCAGGGACCTCGGGTCCTTCAGCAGCCGCGCGGTGTGGTGGTAGGCGTACATCAGCCCCTGGAGCGTGAACGAGAACTGCGCAGTGTCCAGGTCGGCGCGGAAGTCACCCTCGCTCACCGCGGTGCCGGCGACGGTCGCGATGAACTCCGACCAGTCCTGCTGGTTGCGCACCAGCGCGTCGTGCATCGGGCCCGGCTGGTCGTCGTACTCGATGGACCCGGTGACGAAGATGCACCCGCCCTGCAGGGCCTCGGTCTCCCAGACCAGCCAGTTCTCGAGCAGTGCGCGCACCCGCTCGATGCCCCGCGGCGCGGCCAGGGTCGGCCGGATCACCAGGTCGGTGAACCGCTCCCGGCCGCGCTCCAGGGTCTCGAGCTGGAGCGCCTCCTTGGACCGGAAGTGCGCGAACAGCCCGGACTTGCTCATCCCCGTCGACTCGGCCAGCTGCCCGATGGTGAGCGCGTTGAAGCCGACGCGGGAGGCGATCCCGACGGCTTCGTCGAGGATCGCGGCCTTGGTCTGCTCGCCCTTGCTCACCGACCCAGAGTCGCACGACCGTGCTTTTCTGGTCAACACCATTCTGCCGGCCCATGTACGGCACCCAGGTACGGCGCCCACGTACGGCACCCACGTACGGCGCCCGAGCACCTACGGGGCGCCGGCGCCCAGGACCAACGAGACGCCGGCGAGTGAGACCGAGGCGATCAGCACCGTCGAGAGTGCGGCCACGGCGAGGGCCTGTCGCGAGGCCGAGAGCAGGGTACGAGCCCGCACTGCTGTGCCCATGCCGAACAGGGCCGCGGCCAGGACCAGGTTCTGGATCGTCGTCGCGGGTCCGAGCACGTCGTGCGGCACCAGTCCGAGGCTGCGCAGCGCGACGCACAGCAGGAAGCCGACCACGAACGCCGGCACCAGCGGTGGCAGCGGCGTGCCGGACGGCCGGTGGCCGCCGACGCGTCGTCGCCGCTGCACGCCCACGAGGGCGACGACCGGCGCCAGGAGCAGCACCCTGGTGAGCTTGACCACGACCGCGATGCCGACCGCCGATGCGCCGGCGGGTCCGGCTGCGGCCACCACCTGCCCGACCTCGTGCACGCTGGCGCCGGCCCAGGCGCCGTACTCGCTCGTCGAGAGACCCAGCGGCGCCCGCAGCAAGGGCAGCACCACCATCGCGACCGTGCCGCAGATGGTGACCATCGCGATCGCGACGGTCACGTCCTCCTCGTCGGCCTCGGCCGTCTCCTCCATCGCCGCGATCGCCGACGCGCCGCAGATGGCGAAGCCGGTCGCGATGAGGAGGCTCCGTGGACGCGCCAGGCCGAGGCGCCGTCCCAGCCAGAAGGTGCCACCGAGCGTGGCGCTGAGGGTCACCACGACGACCGCGATCATCGGCAGCCCGAGCCCGGCGACCGAACCGACCGACAGCGACAGTCCGAGGAGCACGATGCCGAGGCGCAGTGCCTTCTGGGTGACCGCCCGGGCTGGTCCCTCGGCGCGCTGCGGCAGCAGCCCGACGTTCGCCACGAGCACTCCGAGCGCGACCGCCCAGGTGAGCGTGCCCACCTGGGGAAGCGCCCGATGGACGGCCGCGGCGCCGACCGCGCCGATGCCGACGGCCGGGACGCCGACGGCCAGGGCGCCGATCGGGTGCCGCGTCCTCGGCGGGGCGGTCTCGATCGATGCAGCCTGCGTCATGGCCCAAGACTGACCGAGTGGCCGTCCCGGCTGTAGCCGGCGATCGGCTGGGAGGTCATACGCTACGTGCATGACCTCGCGGCTTCCGGATCTCGACGACCTGCTGCTGCTGGTCCGGGTCGCGCGCACCGGCAGCATCGGCGCGGCGGCGCTGGAGCACGGGCTGTCGCAGCCGAGCGCGAGCCGTCGGTTGACCGCGCTCGAGCGCCGGCTGGGGTTCACCGTCCTGGCCAGGTCCCGGCGCGGCACCGTGCTGACCGCCCGCGGCCGGGTCGTGGTCGACTGGGCCGAGACGCTGCTCGCCGCCGCAGGTGACTTCGGACGGTCGGTCGAGACCCTCCGGAGGGGGCGGTCGGCGACGATCCGGGTTGCCGTCAGCATGACGATCGCCGAGCACCTCGCGCCGCTCTGGCTCACGTCCCTCCACGACCTCCACCCGGACCTCCAGGTGGCCCTGATGGTGCACAACTCGTCCGCGGCCGCCGATCTCGTCGCGGCGAGCAAGGCGGACCTCGGGTTCATCGAGACGCCGCGGCTCCCGCGAGACCTGCGTCGCCGGAGGATCGGCCGCGACCGGCTGGTCGTCGCGGTCGCGCCGGGACACCCATGGGCGAGACGTCGTACGCCGCTCCCGCCCGACGAGCTCGCGCGTTCCTTCCTGCTGGTGCGCGAGCCGGGCTCCGGGACCCGCGAGACGCTCGACGACGCGCTCGCCGGGCGCGGTCTCGCCCTTGCCGACGAGATGGTGATGGGCTCCAACTCGGCGCTGCGATCGGCGGCCCTCAGCGGTCTCGGTCCGGTGGTGCTCTCCGAGCTCGCGCTCGACCCGGACGTCCGCGCCGGCCGGCTGGTCGAGGTCGAGACGACCGACCTGTCCCTGCAACGCCCGTTGACGGCAGTCTGGCGGCGCGACGAACCCCTGCCGGAGCAGGCGATCGCGCTGCTCAAGGTGGCCCTCGGCTCGACCTGAGCCCGGGCCGGGCCGCGCTGGTCCCCGGCGCGGTCGCGTCCGTGCGGTCGCGTCCGCGCGGTCACAGGCGTGCGGTCACAGGCGTGCGGTCACAGGCGTGCGGTCACAGCCGTGCGGTCACAGCCGTGCGGTCACAGCCGTGCGGTCACAGCCGTGCGGTCACAGCTGCCGCATCGCCGTCGTGGTGAGCACCAGCTCGCCGAGCTCGTCGGAGGCGTCCACGTCGACCTCGGCCTCGATCACCCAGTCGTGGTGACCGGCCGGGTCGGCGAGGGTCTGCCGGACCGGCCAGCGTCGGCCCCCACCCTCGAGGACGCTGTGCTCGATCGCGAACAGCTCCGGCCCACGAGCGTCGCCGTCGGTGCCCACGGAGTCGTGCTCGGCGTAGTACTCCTCGATCGCGGCGTCCCAGGCCGCGCCGGGTCATCACCACCTCGCGCGGCGGGTCGAAGCGGGCCGCGTCGGACTCCTCCATCGCCGCGAGCCCGGCGAGGTCGTCGCGGGCCACCAGCTGCACCCGGCGCCACATCGCGTTGCGGATCATCACCCGGAAGGCACGCTCCTGCTGCGACAGCGTCCGTGGCGGCGGAGCCGCGGCCACGTCGGTCAGGGTGCGCGGCACGTGGTCCGGGTCCGACAACGCCTCCCACTCGTCGAGCAGCGAGGAGTCGGTCTGCCGCACGGTCTCCCCCAGCCACTCGATCAGCTCCTCCAGCTCCGGCGGCCGGTGAGCGGCGGGCACGGTCTGGCGCAGGGTGCGATAGGCGTCGGAGAGGTAGCGCAGCAACAGCCCCTCCGAGCGCGCGAGCTGGTAGCGGCCGACGAAGTCGGTGAACCCCATCCCCTGCTCGTACATCTCCCGCAGCACCGACTTCGGGTCGAGCGCGTCGATCGGCAGCCACGGGTGGCTCTGTCGGTAGGTCTCGAACGTCGGCTCCAGCAGGTCGGACAGCGGCTTGGGCCAGGAGACCTCCTCCAGCAGCGCCATCCGCTCGTCGTACTCGAGCCCGTCGGCCTTCATCTCCGCGATCGCCTCGCCGCGAGCCTGGTGCTGCTGGGCGTTCAGGATCTGCCGCGGCGGGTCCAGCACCGCCTCGATCACCGACACGATGTCGAGCGGGTACGTCGGGGCCTGC
Organism: uncultured Actinomycetota bacterium; assembly: GCA_963731485.1. Taxonomy (GTDB): domain Bacteria; phylum Actinomycetota; class Actinomycetes; order Propionibacteriales; family Nocardioidaceae; genus Marmoricola. Next base: position 236,444 of record CAVSVQ010000002.1, on the reverse strand, counting down.
GGGTCGAGCAGGTCCAGCGCCGCGATCGCGAACAGTGCGAGCGGCTGGTTGAGCGCGAAGTCCTCCGGCAGCTCGACGGTGAGCACGTAGCGGCGGCCGAACTCGTCGGGCTCGTCGAGCCGCTTGAGCACCCCGTTGTGCACCAGCCCGCGCGCCAGCCGCAGCGCCCGGCGCGCCAGCTTGAGCTGGGTGCGCCGGTCCTCGTGGTTGTCGGTCAGCAGCCGGCGCATCACGGGGAAGGCGTCCTCCTCGCGGGCGACGACGTTGACCAGCATCGCGTTGTCGACCTTCATTCGGCTTCGCAGCGGCTCCGGCTCGCCGGCGACGAGCTTGTCGAAGGTCGCCTTGGTCCACACGACAGTGCCCTCGGGCGGCTTCTTCAGCTGCGCCTTGGACTTCCGCTTGGCCCGCTGGTGCTCCCGCAGCGCGGCGTTCTTCGCCTCCGCCTTCGCCTTGGCCCGCTCGTTCTCGATGACGTGCTCGGGCGCCTGGACGACGACGTACCCGGCGGTGTCGAAGCCCGGCCGTCCGGCGCGCCCGGCGATCTGCAGGAACTCCCGGGTCCGCAGCACCCGCTGCTTGTGGCCGTCGTACTTGGCCAGCCCGGTGAACAGCACCGTCCGGATCGGCACGTTGATCCCGACGCCCAGGGTGTCGGTGCCGCAGATGATCCGCAGCAGCCCCTCCTGGGCCAGCTGCTCGACCAGCCGCCGGTAGCGCGGCAGCATCCCGGCGTGGTGCACCCCGATCCCCTTGCGGAGCAGCTTCGACAACGTCTTGCCGAACCCGGCGCCGAACCGCACCCCGGCGATCCGCTCTTTCAGACGAGCGTCGTCCACCTTCACGGTCGCGCCCTTCAGCAGCGACTCCGCGTGCGCCACCGCGCCGGCCTGGGTGAAGTGCACGACGTAGACCGGCGCCTGGCCGGTCTCGACGATCTCCTCGAGCGCCTCGTCCAGCGGCTCCAGCGACCAGCTGAACCCCAACGGCACCGGCCGCTCGGCCTTGTCGACGACGGCGGTCTCCCGGCCGTTGCGCCGGGTGAGGTCTGCGGCGATCTCGGTGACGTCGCCCAACGTCGCCGACATCAGCACGAACTGCGCCTCCGGCAGCTCCAGCAGCGGCACCTGCCACGCCCACCCGCGCTGCGGGTCGGCGTAGTAGTGGAACTCGTCCATGATCACCAGCCCGACGTCGGCCTTCCGGCCCTCCCGCAGCGCGATGTTGGCGAGCACCTCGGCGGTGCAGCAGATGATCGGAGCATCCGGATTCACCGATGCGTCGCCGGTCAGCAGGCCGACGTCCTTCGCGCCGAACACCTCGCACAGAGCGAAGAACTTCTCGCTGACCAGCGCCTTGATCGGCGCGGTGTAGAACGACACCCGCCCCTCGGCCATCGCCGCCATGTGTGCGGCGGTCGCCACCAGCGACTTCCCGGACCCGGTCGGCGTGGCCAGCACGACGTTGCTCCCCGACAGCAGCTCGAGGATCGCCTCCTCCTGGTGCGGGTACAGCGCCAGCCCCTGCGCCTCGGCGTACCCCAACACCCGTTCGTACGCCGCCTCGCTCACCGGCCCCATTGTGCCGGTTGGACCGACGACCCAGTCTCGCGCGGGCGCGACCCACCACCGAGAGCGCACGCCGCAGCATCAGGCGGCCTCCCAGCGTCGCCGGAACTCCAGGTCACCGTCAGGACATCGATCACTCTCGTAGGTCGGGTCGTGGGCCCGATGGTGGTGGAACGAGCACAACAGGACTCCGTCGTCGAGATCGGTGCTGCCGCCCAGCGCCCAGGGTCTGAGGTGGTGCGCTTCGCACCAGGTGGCCGGCACGGTGCAGCCCTTCGCTCGACATCGCCGGTCGCGGAGCCGCAGCGCCTTGCGCTGCGCGCGACTGAACAGGCGGCTGGTGCGGCCCAGGTCCAGGATCTCGGACTTCCCGCCGAGGACGACCGGCACGATGCCGGCGGAGCAGGCCAGCCGTCGCGCCTCGGCGGCGGTGATCCGGTGGTCGTCGCTGCTGATCACGCCGGCGGTGGCGAGGTCGGCGCGCAGCTGGTCGAGCGTCATCGTCACCATCACGGTGGTGGTGTCGCCGCCGTGGGCGGGCAGCTTGGCCGGGTCGAGGTGCTCCAGCAGCGCGCAGAACGCGAGGCCGCGCTGCCGGTGCAGCGGCCCGCGATCCTCGGCCGGCTCGGGGCCGCGCTGGCGCGGGGAGGTGAACGCGTCGAGGTAGGTCGCCAGCCGGTGGGCGGCCGCGTCGGGCAGCCGGCCGTGCAGCCGGGTGGTGCCGTCCCCACAGGGCTGGAAGGTGAGCGACATCGTCTCCGCGGCGTGGCGCTCCTCGTCCGCGAGCGCCCTGGCCTCGGCGGCCTCGGCCACCTCCGGGGCGACCACGTCGAGGATCCGGCGGCCGAGCACCCGCAGCTCGCGCGGGCCGAAGTCCGCGGCGTACGCGACGAGTTGCTGCTCCGCCGACGCCACCACGTCCGCCGGCACGTCCTCGGGCAGCTGATCCAGGGCGTGCGCGACCACCCGGGCCTGGGCGAGGTTGACCTCACCCGCGGCCAGCCCGTCGCCGACCCGCTGCCAGCGCCGGGCGAGCGCTTCGCCGAGCCGGAGGTCGCGCTGCTGCTCGCGCCGATCGCCGCGGACCTCGTGAGCCAGCCAGGCGCCGGCGTCGCGGGCGCCGGCCCCGACGGCGACGTCGTCGGACGCGGCCAGCAGCCGCAGCCGGAGCGCCTGCGCCTGGTCGACGGTCGCGCTCACCGCCACCAGAGCGGCGGCCTTGTCCTCGGCGCTCATCAGCTCGACCGGGACCTCGGCGATCGCCGCAAGCTCCTCGGAGAGGCGCGCCGCACAGGCGACCACGGGATGAGCTCCCAGCGAGTCGGCCACCACGGCACACCTCCCAGCACGCACGTCGAGAAGGACAGTTGTCCTCACGCGTGATGGGCAGCCGGCCCGTGAGAGGCCGACCCAGAGGTCTGGGCCGAGTCCGGGGCCTCAGCCATCGGTATCACCACCGGACTTGCGTCGATCGTACACCAGTTCGAATACGAAGGCAAGGGTGAATCCGCAGCCGCTCGCGGATTCAACTGGCTGTTGCAACGAGTCCTTGGTTGAGGACCTGTCCGGGAGTCTGCCAGTCCAGGGTCTTGCGGGGTCGGGTGTTGAGCTTGAGCGCGACGCGTTCGCACTCGGTGGGAGTGAGTCCGCGGAGGTCGGCGCCCTTGGGCCAGTACTGGCGCAGCAGCCCGTTGGTGTTCTCGTTGGTGCCCCGCTGCCAAGGGGCTTGGGGGTCGGCGAAGTAGATCTGGACGTCGGTGTCGATCTTGAACTGGGCGTGCTGGGCCATCTCGCTGCCGCGGTCCCAGGTGATCGACTTGCGCAGCTCCAGGGGCAGGGTCGCGATCAGCTGGGCCAGGGTCATCCGGGCGATCTCGGCGGTGTGCCGGCCGGGAAGGGGTGCCAGCAGCACGAACCGGCTGGACCGTTCCACCAAGGTGATCACCGCTCCCTTGCCGGTCCCGCCGAGCAGCAGGTCGCCCTCCCAGTGACCCGGAACGGCCCGGTCCTCGGCCTCGGCGGGCCGGGCCTGGATGCGGATGTCGTCGGTGATCCCCAACGTCACCCGCTTGGCGCCCCCGGTCTGGGCCTTTCGGCGTTGTCGGCGGCTGCGCAGGTGCGCGGTCAGCTCACGCTTGAGCTCGCCCTTGGTCTGGACGAACAGCGACTGGTAGATCGTCTCGTGGCTCACACGCATGTCCGGGTCGTCGGGGAACATCTCGGGCACTTTCGCCGCGATCTGCTCGGGCGACCAGTCTGCCCGCAACAGCTCCCACACCACCGCCCGCAACGGCCCGTGGTCCAGTCGCCGCGGTTTGGGTCGCCGAGCCTTGACCTCGGCGAACCGGTGCGCCCGTTCCGCGTCATAGGACCGGCGGTAGCCCTGCCCTTCGCCCCGCGCCGTGCGCCTCTTCGGCGACCTCGAGCCCGGTGCGGAGAAGCTCCGGTTCAACTCTCGACTCACCGTCGACTTGTGCTTACCGACGATCGAGCCGATCTGCTCCAACGACAGCCCGATCCGATAACACCGCTCGATCGTCCGCCGCTGCTCCACCGTCAACCGTGGTCCAGGCATGCGCCGCAACCTCCACTGAAATCAGCACGAGTTGCAACTACCGATTGAGTCCGCGGCGCCAGTCGTCCGTCGGTCGGGCGCCGGCCGATCGGCGGCTACAGCCCCCGTCGCGCGAGCTCCGCCATCAACGCAGGCCGGCGACCATAGGCCTCCCTGATCGTGCCGAGGTACGCCGCGAACTCCTCCGTCTCACCGGCGCGGTCGCACAGCTTCTTCATGTGCGCCAGTGCCTTCGCGATCTCCGGATAGCGCTTGCTGTCGGTGACGCGGAGCTGGTCGTCGACCCAGGGTCGGTAGAGCCAGGCCGCGCGCGCCGGCTGCCGCCTGGCCAGCGCGCCCGCCAGCTCCCGCCACGCATGACCCGGGCCGAAGGTCTCGGCCGCGTCCCAGGCTGCGTCGAGATCACCCTCGGCGATGGCGATCTGCACCTGGGGGGCGCCACTCCCCCACGGCCCCCGCGACAGCTCGTCGAGGGCCGCCATCGCGCGTGCTCGCTCGATGCCGCCCTCCCCGACGCGATGGGCGAGGTCGATGAGCGCCCGCCACTGGGGGAGCTGCGGGACGCGCAGCAGCTCGCGGCGAAGCACGTCGAGGGCATCCTCGATCCGGTCCCGTGCAACGTAGGCCTCGGCCACCTCCGTGCTGGTCAGCCACGGCCCACGCGAGGTTGGCGTCTGCGAGCTGACGTTGCCGCTCGCGACAGCGCGCTCGAGCCACTCGAAGGCCTCCTCGTCGCGACCGCAGGCGTTGAGCCGGTCGACGATGCCGGCGTAATCGGGGTGCTCGGTGCGGGCCAGGATCGTCACGGCTCGGTCGACGTCGCCGTCGTGGTCGGCGAGCTCGAGGAGCATCAGGTCCACCTCGAAGCGCGCATAGGCCTGCGGGTCGCCGTACTTCTCGTCAAGCCTGTCGACCGCTGCGCGGTAGGCGGCGAGTGCCTTCTCGTCGAAGGCTTCGACGAAGTCAGCCAGCTCGACCTGCGGCCAGCCGGGTGACTCGTCGCGGAACTTCGCCAGCCACCGGGCCAGCTTCACCCCCTGGGGGCTGCCCTCGCGGCAGGCACGCGCATACAGGTCGATGGCTCGCTGGCACGCCGCACCGAGCACCCCTGCGGAGTCGTCGGCCTGCATCCGCTGGAGTCGGGTCGCCACCCTCAGCAACGCCGGCCGTACGGCGTCCGCAGCACGTTGATCGACGTGCCGCTCGAGCTCGTCGAGGACCTCCTCGGCATCACGCGCGACCTCGAAGGAGCGTCGATAGTCCACGAAGCCGCGGGTCCGCAGCGCTTCGGTCGCGAAGGCGGTCAGCTCCTTGGCCATCGACGCAGGCTCGAGCCGTGCCGCAGCCCGCACCTGGACCGCCCGGGCAACTTCGGGGGCCATCTCCATGAGGTCGCGGACGAGTCCACGCAGCTCCTCAGCGCTCAGGTCGTCGAGCCCGGCACTCGCAGCTGATGCCCGCGGCCCGCCGGGCTCGGGCGCGGTGCGGTCAAGAGCCGCGAGCCCGACGGCGACGAGGTGCTTGCAGAAGTTGCCGTCCGCCCAGTGCGGGCAGGTGCACTCGCCGTCGACACTGGTGCCCGACCAGTCGAGATCGACGCGATAGACGCGCTGGGCCTGGATCGTCGCGCGGGCATGCGTGCCCTCGACCCGCAGCCCGTGCACGTGGCGGACGTAGTCCTCGCCCCGACCGAAGACCGTCTCGCCGGCGACGCGTCGCAGGCGGTCCTCGGTCAACGCTCGCGCTGTCACGTGCACATCTTCGCGCGTCCCGCCTCGCCTCAGACCCGTACGACGTCCACCAGGCCGAGCTCGGACAGAACCTCGAAATCGGCATCCTGCGTGACGACCGGCATGTCGTTGGCCGCGGCCACGGCAGCGATCCAGACATCGTTGACGTCGACGCGCCGCCCCGCGTCGCGCAGCCGCACGACCATCTCGGCCCACGCTGCGGCGGCGGCCACGTCGACCGGAAGGGCCTGCAGCCCGGCGATCGCCTCCAGCGTCGCGAGGCGTCGGGACCGGACGCCGACGTCCGCCGCGGCGAGCACGCCCGCGCGCAGCTCGGCCACGGTCACGACGCACACGTACGCCTCGTCGGGGAGTGCGGAGGCGTCGAGCGGCCGACCGCCCTCGGTGGCCACGAGCACGCTCGTGTCGAGGAGGCCACGGGTCACGGCAGATCCACCTGGTCGATCGTCTGGCCGGCCAGCGCTCGGAGGTCGTCGAGCAACGCGGGATCTGCTGCCGCGTCGGCGACCACCCGCACCAGCTCGGCCTTCGGCAGGAACCGCGGCCGGGCGCTCGGCGGCGGCCCGATCTCGGCGACCGCCTCACCGTGCACGGTCACGACCACACGCTCTCCCGCTCGCACCCTGTCCAGCACCGCGGCGGTGTGGTTGCGGAGGTCGCGGGACGCGATCGTGCCCATGTGGCATACCGTAGCATTTCTGCCACAGTTCACCGGTGGGCGTCGAGGCTCACACAGCGTTGCTGCGACGTCGCCGGCGGCGGCCCTCGAAGCGCTCCCGGTCGCGATCGATCGCCGCCTCGTAGGCGAGCGGCGGGGAGCCGAGATAGCTCGGGTCCGCACGCCGGAGAACCTCTTCGGTGACGTCGGTGCCCTCGACCCGGACCACGAACATCTCCTTGGTGTCTCGCCGGCAGCCGACCATGACACCGGACAGGTCGTGGTCGAAGGTGAAACCCGCGAAACGCGGGTCGCCGGCGGCCCGGGCACCCGGACCCAGGAAGTGCGCGAGGAGATAGCGCAGCCACGGGATCATCGAGTACGACTTCTCGGTGCCGTTCCAGGTCAGGCAGCAGCCCTCCCAGCACACGGTCCAGTCACACCAGAGGTTCGGCTGACCCTCGGCACACTCGTCGGACCGGTCGCCCCACGAGCCTTCGAGGTTCTCGGCGCGAGGGTTGCCCGGCACGGCGTACGGTCCGCCGTCTCGCCGACACCTACGGGACTCGAAGAACGCCGTGAGGTAGTCGATCTCGTCGTCGTTGAGCGGGGGTTCGATGTCCAGGTGGCCGAGGAAGTCCGTGCTGTGACCCATCACCTGTCTCCTTCCGTCATCGACAGGCTGCTGGGTCCGGACGACTTCCGGCAACGCCGAGATCCGGGCCTGTGGACAACCGTCAGGGCCGGTCAGGTGTGGGCATGCTCGAGGCATGGAACTCGCACCGTACGACGTCCGCGACCCCGCCCAGCTGATCAGCCAGATCGCCGAGCAGGTCGACCTCGTCGAGGACACCGCGTGGCTGGCGCTCGTGCATCGGCCGTCGACGACGCAGAAGCTGCTGGAGGTCAGACCGCTCGAGCTGCCGGCCCTGCTGGACGACGGCGAGAGGATCAGCGACCACCTCCGCGGCGCCGCGGAGGCCTTCGGGCTCGGTTGGCGGCGGCACTACGAGCACGCCCTGGTCACGGTCGTCGTCCGGCCCGGCCGTTGCGTCCTCGGCCCGAACGAGCTCGTCTGGAGCCTTGGCTGGCGCTACGCCAACCACTTCGAGGCCGCCTTCGACGGCGACCTCATCCTGGTCACCGAGCACGGCTGGAGGGACCTGATGAGTCACGAGGCCGGGTTCGAGCCGTCGATGCGCCCACGCACGGCGGCGTGAGCCCACTCCCCTGACCCCGCTCCCTCAGCCCTCGTCCAGCACCCGCCGCAACGTCGCCCCGAACTCCACCGGTTTGCCGGCGTACGGGTTCTCCGGACCACCACCGACGAAGCCGCCGTGGTGGCTGGGGAAGACCACGGCCTCCTGCCCGAGCCGCTCGGCGAGCCCCCGGGTGGTGCGCCCGGTGAAGGCCTCGCCGGACTCCTCGGCGACACCCACGACGACGCGGGTGCGGGCAGCGCGGATCGCGTCGAGGTCGTAGCGGTACGTCGTCACGGTGGCCGACCGCTCGGAGAGCAGCGGGTCGTCGCGGGAGCCGTCGTCGTCGGCGGGCATGCCGAACATCGCCGGGTCCGCCGGCGGCTGGGCGAAGTAGTCGTCGGTGATCTCGCCGGGCCACATCGTCAGCGCGATGAACTGCGCCATCCCCCGGCCCTGCCCGCCCGCCTGGTACGCCGCACGCACGGCCGCGAACGCGCGGTCGGCCGCCTCGGCGTCCGGCAGCAACCAGGTCGACGGCGGCTCGTGCGGCACCAACGTCGCGATGTCGTCGGGGAAGAGCGCCGTCCAGGCCAGCGCGGCCACGGCGCCGCCGCTGCTGCCGAACACGTCGACCGGCGCGTCGCCGGCGAGGTGCTGCTTCGAGCGCGTGCAGGTCGGCCGCCTGCTCCTCCGGCCGCTGGTCGTTCCGCCCGTCGTGGCGCACCGAGCTGCGGCCGAGGCCGCGCGGGTCGTAGGTGATCACGGTGCGGTCCGGGAACTGCGCGGCCAGGTCGGCGAACCCGTCGGCGCACATCGGCTGCCCGATCAGGAACAGCAGCCGGCCGCCGTCGGCGGGCGGGACGGGCCCGTGCACGTCGTACACGAGGTCGACGTCGGGCAGGGTCAGGGTGTGGGTCTCGGTCACGGCAGTGCTCCTCGGGTCGGGTCTGTGTCTACCCGTCGTACGAGCGGCCCGGATCTCGACACTGTCCCAGGATCTCGGCCCAGGATCTCGGCCTAGGATCTCGACTCGATGCCCGACGACTGGTTGTCCGACACCCGATCTTCGTACGACATCGACGCGCCCGGCTACGCCGATCAGGTGCGCGGCCTGCTGGAGGGCAATCCGTACCTCCGCGCCAACCTGGCCTTGTTCGCCGAGCTGGTCGCCTCCGCTGGAGGCGGGCCGGTGGCCGACGTGGGCTGCGGGCCGGGGTACGTGACCGGCCACCTCCACGACCTCGGGGTGGATGCCTTCGGCATCGACCTCTCCCCCGAGATGGTCGCGATCGCGCGCCGCGACCACCCGGACCTGCGGTTCGAGGTCGGCACGATGACCGACCTCGACCTGGCCGACCACTCCGTGGCGGGCGTGCTCGCGTTCTGGTCGGTGATCCACGTGCCCGATGACGCCGTCCCGGGGGTGTTCGAGGAGTTCCGCCGGGTGCTGTGGCCGGGCGGTCCGGTGCTGGTCGGCTTCCACGTCGGCGACGAGACCAGGCACACCTCCGAGGGCTACACCGGCCGCCCGATCAGCGTCGACAGCCACCGGCGCCGCCCCGAGAAGGTCTCGCGCTGGCTTCGCGACGCCGGGTTCACGATCGACGCCGAGCTGGTGATGAGGCCGGACGACGAGGTCCCGGGAGCGATCGTCATCGCGACCAGTCCCGCCTGACGGCGCCTCATCCGCGGCTCAGCGATCACGTCGCCGGAAACCCCTCGCCGAGGCCGCGGCTCTCCTACGCTCTTGCCCCGGCAGGGAGGGTGGAAGGCGTGGCATCACGGGACGAACGCCGGCGTCGACGCGAGATCGAGCGACGCCTTCGCGAGCTCGACCGGCTCGATCGGGAGCACGGCGTGGGCGCCTACGCGAGGTCGCGCTCGCGTCGCAGCGTCGACCGGACCGGCCTGGTCGCCCTGCTGATCACGATCGCCGCGCTGGTCGCCCTGGTGTCCGTGCAACCCGGCCTGGTGCCAGTTTCGCTCCGCAACGCGGTCGGGCTGGGCCCGCACCGCCTCGCGGCCCGCGTCGACCCGGGCGGCACCGGCAGCTTCGCGTTCCTCGCGCACCAGAGCGGCGACGCGAGCGCGCCGGTCGCGTGGGACCCGTGCCGTCCGATCCGCTACACGATCAACCCCGCCGGCGCGCCGCCGGGCTCGATCGACCTCGTCCAGCAGGCGATCGCACGCGTGCAGCAGGTCAGCGGGCTGACCTTCGAGTACGTCGGCGAGACGACCGCGCGTCCGCACTGGGACTCTCCCGTCGTCCCGATCATCGCGGCCCGCAAGCCGGTGCTGATCTCGTGGGCCGACCCGAAGGAGGTGCCGCAGCTGGCCGGCGACGTCGCCGGCATCGGCGGCAGCGTCCCGATCAACGCCGGTGACGGTCGACGACGCTTCGTCACCGGCGGCGTCACCCTCGACGCGGGCTCGTTCGCACAGATCGACGCACAACCCGGCGGCGCGGCCGAGGAGCGGGCGATCGTGCTCCACGAGCTCGGCCACCTCCTCGGCCTGGCGCACGTGCCGGACCCGGCCGAGCTGATGTACGAGGACAACGTCGGCATGCTCGACTTCGGCCCCGGGGATCTCGCGGGTCTGGCCGAGCTCGGCAGCGGCCACTGCTTCTGACGTTCGGTCGCGGCGCCGCTCGCGCCACCGAGAACACGTGTCCCCACGCCGAAACCGCCTTCAGACCCGGAATGGCGGCCGGAGGCTCTCGAACATCGGGAAGTGTCGGACATTCAGGGTCGCCAGCGGAGCGCCGAGCACGTCGGCGGTGGCCGCGATCAGATAGTCCGGCGTGCTGATCGAGGCATGGCTCGAGCGGTGCTCGCGTCGGAACTCGCCAGCTCGACGTGCGATGACCTCGGTCACCGGCTCCGCTCGAAGCGCCGCGAGCAGGCTCCAGACACGATCGCGCTCCCCCGACCGCATGCCGCCGGTCAGCTCGGCGATCGACACGACGCTGACCGCCAGCGGCTGCTGCTCACGAGCCCCGCGCAGCCAGGTGCGAGCTACCTCGGACCCTCGCAGCGACCACACCAGTACGTCGGTGTCGACGAGGATCACTCGCCGCGATCCTGCAGTTGGTCGAGCATGCGCTCCCGGTCACCGGGCTCGCGGTCGGGCAGGTCGATCTCGACCGCGGTCTCGAAGGCGAAGTCGAGTCTGGCCAAGTCAGCATCCCGGACGCCGCCGCGCCCCTGGAGAGAACGATCGAGGATGCGTCGGATCAACTCGGCGCGTGAGATCCCCTCCTCGGCGGCGAGCCGATCGAGGGCAGCCGTCTGCCGGTCCTCGAGGTAGATGTTGGTCCGCTGCATACACCACATCATACATCAGTGTGCGGTCCGTCATCTCGTGCAGCGCCCCAGCATGTCCGCCAGCGCCGCGACCTCGCTCGGGTCCGCCGCGAGCTTCCACCGGTGCTTCACCGCGATCCACCGCTTGGCGTACGTGCACTGGTATCCCCTGCGCGGCCGCCACGCCGCCGGGTCGTCGTCACCCTTGCTCGCGTTGGTCGGGCCGTCGACGGCGAGCAGCTCGCGCAGGTCGTTGGCGAACCGGTGTCGACGATCGGCGCTCCACGCCCGCGCGCCGGACACCCACGCCTCCGCAAGCGGCACCACGTGGTCGATCTGGATCGCCTCGGCCTGGTGGAGGTCCTTCAGGTTGTCGAAGACCAGCGTGCGTCCGGTGTACGGGTCGACCCAGGTGCCGGCGAGCACGTCGTGGTCGCAGCGCCCCTGCCGCCCGACCCGCACGGTCCCGGGCTTCGCGTCCCGCAGCAGCACGTCGTCGCGCTGGTTGCAGCCGTTGCCGTCGAGGTCGGACCAGGGGGCGCCGAAGGCGTCGCGCCGGTAGCCGCTCGTCCCGTGCGGGCGCGGCGCCCGCACCAGCGCCGCGAGCTGACGGCGCGCGACCTCGACCCCGGCCGGAGCCTCCCGGGCGGGCACGGACACCCCCGGCGGCAACGACGGCACCGAGTCGGCTGAGCGGGACCCACGAGGCTCCGGTGTTGCCGACGGTTCGGCGGCACACCCCGCCACCGCCGCCAGCAGCAGCGGTACGACGAGCCCGAGCGCGCGCTTGCCCCCACCTGCCGTGCGACGACGTCCGGGCCGCCGACGGCGCGGGCGGTGCAGGGTGCGAGCTGACACGCAGGCAGCGAAACACACCGGCCCGGCTCAGGTCCGGCGTTCGACCGATCCCGCAGCGGGTCACGTGGGACCCGGGTCAGTGGCCGGCGGACCGCACGTCGGTGTGAGCGAAGTCGTCGCCCTTGAAGAGCAGCGACTCGTCGACGTCGCGGGCCAGGGCGTAGGAGAGGCAGTCGCCGAAGTTCAGGCCGGCGGGGTGCCCGGACCCACGGCCGAAGTCGCGGTACGCCGCCCGCGCACGCCTCGCCTGCTCGGCCGTCACCTCGACGATCTCGACCTCCGCGGCCTCCAGGAGCGCGTCGAATTGGCGGGCCAACGTCGGCCCGCCTCGGCGGTCGATCACCGCCGCTGCCTCGACGTAGGTCACCGCTGAGATCCGCACGACGTCGGACTCGGTCATCAGCTCGAGGAACGCAGCCCGCTCAGGCTCGTCGAGCAGGATCGCCAACAGCGCCGAGGAGTCGACGATCACCGAGGCAGGCCCTGCTCGTCGTACAAGTCCTCCGCCTCACTCACGAGCGCCGCGCGCAGCTCGTCGGTCATGGCCGCGTCGACGTCCCCAAGCACCAGGTCGATCCGTCGGCGCTTCTCGGCAGCCCGCCGCCGAGGATCGGTCTCGGCGAGCAGCCGCTCCAGCGCGAGCTGGATCGCCCCGGTCTGGGTGCGACCGGTCCGACGAGCCGCCTCCCGCGCGAGCTCGTGGACGCGCTCGTTCTTGATGTTCAGGCCCACGGGCACAATTCTACCCCTGCCGACAGGATTTCTACCCTGCGGGCACAGCCTCCGCATTGCCGGGTCCCTCGCACTATCGACGCCACCGCGCCCCACCCGTAGAGTCCCGAGCCGGGAGGGTGACCATGCGGGTGCTCGTGCTGGGCGCTGGGTTCGGCGGCCTCGAGCTGACCGCTCGCCTCTCCGAGGCCCTCGGCGACGACGTCGAGGTGACCCTGCTCGACAAGGCCGACGGCTTCGTCTTCGGGTTCTCCAAGCTGGACGTGATGTTCGGCCGCACCACGGCGCCCGCCGTGCGCCACTCCTTCCGCGACGTGGTCAAGCCCGGGGTGCGGTTCGTGCAGACCGAGGTCCGCGCGATCGACCCGGTGGCGCGGCGCGGTGGAGACCGACGCCGGCGCGTTCGAGGGTGACGTCCTGGTCGTCGCCCTGGGCGCGGACCTCGACCCGGCCGCAACCCCGGGCCTGGTCGAGTGCGGCCACGACTTCTACACCGTGGACGCGCGCGTTCGCGCTGCGCGAGGTGATCGACCGGTTCGAGGGTGGCCGGGTGGTCGTCGGCGTCACCTCGACGCCGTTCAAGTGCCCGCCGGCGCCGAGCGAGGCCGCGCTGCTGATGGACGACCACCTCGCGCCGGCGCGGCCTGCGCGACCGGCAGCGAGGTCGCCCTGGTGATGCCGTTCGGCGCGCCGATCCCGCCGTCGCCCCGCGGCCTCGTCGGCCCTGCTGGAGAGCCTTCGCGGAGCGCGGCATCGAGCTGGCACCCGACCGGCTGGTCCGCTCCCTCGACCCCGACCGGCGCGTCGCGGTCACCGCCGAGGGCGACGACATCCCGTTCGACCTGTTCCTCGGCGTGCCGAAGCACCGCGCGCCGCAGGTCGTCCTCGACTCCGGGCCTGTGCGTCGACGGCTGGATCCCGGTCGACCCGGGCACGCTCGAGACGGCGTACCCGGGCGTCTACGCGGTCGGCGACGTCACCAGCGTCGGCACGCCGAAGGCGGGCGTCTTCGCCGAGCGCCAGGCGGCGGTCGTCGCCGAGGAGATCATCGCCCGGGCCAACGGCGGGCGGGCCGAGCCGTACGACGGCCGCGGCATCTGCTACATCGAGTTCGGCGCCGGCCAGGTCGCCAAGGTCGACGTGAGCTTCCTCCCCGGCCAGAGCCCACCGGCGACTTCGACGCCGCGTGCGCGGCGCTAGCGGCCGACAAGGCGAGTTCGGCAGCAGCCGGGTCAGGCGCTGGTTCGGCCGGGAGTGGTCGGAGTACTGAGCCGCGCCCGGCCGCCCGCAGACCGCGCAGGGACCAGTGCTGCGACGTGTTGCAGGTGCTGGTCGGGGCCTGGGCCGGCTTCCTCAGCCGATCGCGAGCTGCTCCCGACGGTGCACGGACCACCCGCTTTAGCTTCCGCACCACGCCGACGTCGAACGGCAGCTCGTCGACCTCGTCGATCCACTCGTCCACCGCCGCCGTCGTCTCGGTCAGCGCTCGCCGGGCGGCCCGCTCCGGCAGCCCCAGCGCCGACCCGAGCGCCACGAACCGGCGACCGGTCAGGTTGCCGTCGCGGTCCCCGTCGACGCGCAAGGCCATCGTCGCGTCGCCGTACGGGTAGGACGACGGCAGGTCGTAGGCCGGAGCGGGACGCCAGCGGCCGGCGTCGTCGGCGAGCACCGAGAAGTTCTTCGCATGCGCGTCGCCGTTGCCGGTCAGGTAGGCGAAGACGACCTGCCGCAGGAACTCCAGCGCCGCCGGACGCGGTGCCGCGCACACGCGCACGAGTGCCCCGAGGACCTCCTCGGTGGAGAGCCGGTACTTCGCCTCTGGGTGCAGGCCCAGCACCTGGCAGCCGTCCTCGACGGCGTACGCCGTGACCCGGCCGTCGCGGTGGGAGCGGTCGAACCGGGTGACCACCAGACCCTCTCTCCCGTCGCGATCGGTGACAACCCGGGCCTGGGCGGTCACGATCCGGCTGCGCGCCGAGCGCGCGAGGAAGAACGCCTCGTCGGCGACGAGGTGCGGGTACTCCGGCGGGTCGAGCTTGAGGAAGTACGAGCTGCCGCCGCCGATCACCGGGACGGAGAGCATCGCGAGGGAGAACTTGTCCTGCACTCCGGCGATCGCGACCCGATCGATGTCGACGTCGTACGTCGCCAGCAGCTCGGCGAAGCTGACCTGGCCGAAGTCCGAGGTCTCGAGCCGTGCCGACGCGCGCTCCGGGGGGACGCCTTCGGGGACGACCTGGACGTCTCCGACCGGGTCCGAGCCGACGGCGAGCAACAGGGAGAGCTCGTCGTCGGCGGAGGTCTTGACCGAGCGTCGGAGCGCCGTCAGCCGGCGACCTTCGGGCAGCAGCCCGGCGAAGAACGCGGGCACCGCACCGCCGACCGACAGCACCGGCGACGTCGTCACCGGAAGCGTGGTCGCGACCGCGCGACCACCCGCGGCGACCCAGTCGTCGGTGTAGGCGAACTCGACCCCGGCAGCGGTCCGGGTCAGGTGTGCCGCGAGCTGACCGCCCTTGTGCACCGCGGCCCGGTCCACCGTCGTGGGGTCGAAGCCGGGCTCAGTCCCGGGCTCAGTCACCGGGCTCGTCCCCGCCCCAGCCGAGGTCGGCGCGCAACGCCGGATCGACCACGATCCGCCGGCCGCCCCCTCGACCACCGACAGGTGCAGGCCGAGCGACTCCAGCACGTCGAGGACCTTGTCGAGCTGGGCGGTCGCCTTGCCGGCCTCGAGGTCGTGGACGAACCGCGGCGAGCACCCGGCGAGGTCGGCCAGCTCCTCCTGCCGAAGCCCCAGCGCCTCCCGCCGCCCCAGCACGACGGCCGCCAGCGGCCCACGCTGATCTGCGCGTTCGTGCAGTCGAACGCGAGACTTCCGCTGCTTGGCCATCTGTGACTCCTTGTTCTGCGCGCTCGATCAGGCTAGCAGGAGTCTAGCGGGCTGATCGGCAAATGGCTCCCATGATCTGCGCGAACGCGCAGATTTCCGTCCTCAGCTGGTGGCGAGGCCACCCCGGCCAGGCCGGCAAGCACCGATCCGCTGCACGAACTGCAGTCGCTGGCTACCGTGCAAGGACGGTGACGAGCATCTCGGAGGCCGCATGAACGACGTACCGCCCCCCGCTCTTGGTACCCCGATCCCACGGGCCGCTGGGAGCATCGGTACTGGGACGGCAAGGTGTGGACCGACCACGTGAGCAGAGCCGGCGTGGCCACCACCGACCCCGTCGCGCCGCCCCCGACGACACCGGCGACCTCCGAGGCTCCTCCCGCCGAGCACAAGCCGGGGCTCTTGGCCCGGATGAGCGCCGAGCGCAACCAGAAGAAGGCGGGTCGCACGGAGTTCGAGGATCTCGCCCGCGCGGCCGCCCACGGGGATGAGAACGCACTGAAGGCACTCCCGGAGGCCGTGTCGCACGGACGGACGCTGTGGCGCGACGCCAAGTTCGGCCAGATCGTTGCTGATCTCCTCGTCGTCGCGATCCGTGACGTGCTGTCAGACGACGTGCTGTCCGCCGAAGAGGAGGACCGGCTCGTACGCACGGCCAGCGCCCTCGGCACCTCCGTGCAGACGTTGCAGACCGCAGCACCCCAAGCGTTCGAGGAGCTGGTGGTCGCGAAGATCAACGCCGGACGGCCGCCGGTGCTCGACAACCCGCCGATGCTGCTCACCAAGGACGAGACGGCGTACGCGAGCTTTGCCGTCGACCTGATGAAGGAGGTCACGCGCCGGGAGTTCCGAGGAGGTTCGTCCGGGGTGAGCGTGCCGCTCGGTCACGGCGTGCGCTATCGCGTCGGCGCGTTCCGCGGGCACAGCGTCGTCGTGGGCACGGACCTGGTCCCCCAAGACGCCGGCATGCTCACCGTCACCTCCAAGCGCGCGGTCTTCACCGGCCAGAAGAAGACCCTGGAGTTCCGCCGCGACCGCCTGGTCGGCATGGAGCAGTACACCGACGGCATCCGGCTGAACGTCTCGAACCGGCAGACCGCATCGCTGTTCCGGCTCCGGCCCGGTCAGTCGGCCAGCATCCTGGGCGCGCTGATCGCGACTGCGTGACGTCTCGAGGCCAATTCCGCGAAAACGCGGACCCGCGCGTCCCGTCGTTCTTAACCTGACAGGGCACGACGGGGGGATGACAAGTGTCGAAGCAGACGAGCGTGCCAACGGGGATTTGCCCCGACCACCACAACACCGATGCAAGCCGTCGCGGTCGGGGATCGCGACATCAGCGCTCAGGCGTCGAACCGATTCGCCAGTGGGTCGTCACTGGCAGCACCGCGCTGATCGCCGCCCTGGCGTTGGCCGCGAGCGGCTGCGGCGCGAGTACGACGACCAACGACCAGAAGGCCGACGCCAAGGGTCTCGTCGCATCGATCGCGCCGGAGCCGAAGTCCGCGGCGGTGCCCAGCCTCGTCGGGCTGAGTCGTGCCGATGCGGCCGCTGCGCTGCGCGATGCCGGTCTGACGATCGGCGGGGTGACCCGCCAGCCGTCGAGCAAGAAGGCTGGCACCGTCCTCGAACAGGGGTCCGCGCCCGGCACCTCGGTCGACACCGGGTCGCCGGTCACTGTCGTCCTGGCGGCGCCGCTTCCCACGGTGCCCGACGTGTCCGGCCAGGCCAGGGCCGCTGCGGTCAGCCAGCTGAAGGCAGCGGGCTTCCGCGTCGAGATCTCGACCAAGACGACGAACTCAGGTGAGGACAACGTCGTGATCAGCGAGTCCCCGTCAGGCGGGGATCGCGCGAAGCCCGGAGCCGTGGTCGCGCTGGTCGTGTCCGACCTCCACAAGCCGCCGACCTTGAGCTCGGCCGGCAGCGCGAACTGCACACCGGGGTACTCCCCGTGCCTCCCGCCTGCCTCCGATTACGACTGCGAGGGCGGCTCCGGAGACGGCCCAAAGTACACAGGTCTCGTGCACGTGACCGGCTCTGATCCGTACGACCTCGACAGGGACGGCGACGGCATCGGTTGCGACTAGTCAGCTCGACCGCAGCTCCGAGATCAAGCTCTGACCAGAGCCGGGCGCATCGAGGCCGGGAGACGCCGGCGCCGCCATGAGCAGCGCCTTCAGAAGGGTGCGATGTGCGGCTTCCGCGTGCCTGATTCATCATCGTGGCGCCTATCGAGTACTGCCCCCAGACCACGCAGCCGAGCGAAACCGCTCGATCTCCGCGAGGATGTCCGCCGCGGCCCCTTCGTCGACGGTGTCGCCGTCGAGCCGTGCGAGCCAGTCAACGAGCCGAGGCCCTTCAACAATTGCGACGCCGTCCATCATGGCGTCCCGGGGAATAGCGTCACGTGCGTTGCCCCAAACGACGACGAGCGGGCTGACGCGAAAACTCTTGGCACGAGCGCGGTGTGAGCCTCGCTCAGAGGCGAGCAGAGTTTGGACGATACCTTCGGCTCGGATCCGTGCTCTGCTTGCCTCACGCGCTAGAGCAACGGGATCGAGATGTGCGGCACTGCTCCGCCATTTGGAGTCGATCGCCACGAGCCCGCCGGACCTGGTGACAACGAGATGGTCGACGTCGCCACTTTGGACGGTCACGCTGTCTACCCAGCCCCAGATCAGCTTCTTTCGAAGTGCCCGCTTGAGCTCGTCCTTGGTGAAGTCCTCGCCCCACGCCCCGCGGAGCTGCAGGATGGCCCCGCGTTCATGGACGAGGAACGTCGTCGCGATCGCACCGACGTAGACCGCGACGATCGCAACGTGCAGTCCACCCATGAGGTACCAGCGAAGGGCAACCGCACCAGCCGACACGACCAGGAGCCACGTCTCCAGGACGATCAAGAGCGCAGCCCCCACCGTGACGACCGCGAGCTTCCCGCGGTTGCGCGACGCCCACCTCCGGAACAGCGTTCGCAGTTCCCGCCGCGGATATGGGTGGTACTTCGTCATCGATCCCCCGATCAGTCTGCACTCCGATATTGATCCGCCGGCGAAGGAGTCGCGCCTGGACGGTACGTCGGGTGAAAGTCGGTGTGCTCCCACTTCCATCGAGTCAGTCGCGGGATAACCCACAACATGTAGATGCCGAGGGTGACGATCGACAGCAGGAACCACTTGATCCAATTTCCCGAACAGGCTCCATGCGCTACCGGTGAAGAGCCCCAGGTTCTCGGCCGCTCCTATATGGGTTGCGGCTCTCGGTTGAGAGTCGCGTAATAGGCGGTTTCGAACTAGACCGGGGACATCATCCCAAAACTGCCGTGGAAGACGTCGCTGGTTGTACCGTCGACCCACCCGGCGGTGGCGTACTCGACGTCCGCGATGGTCCGGTACGGGCCGTCATCGAAGCTCGTCGTGCGGATGCACTCGGCCTTGTAGAGCCCGTTCAAGGTCTCCATCAGGGCGTTGTCGTAATCTTCGCCGACTGACCCCATCGAGGGCCTGATGCCCTCCAGGTCGAGGTGCTCGGTGAACTTGATTCGAGGTGTCCTGGCTGCCGGCGTTCAAGTGATGGATCCGCTACCAATCCGGGATCGGATGCCCTCTCGCGAGCGCGCTTCCACACCGCCATCCGCAGCGGCGTCATCACGAGCTCCACGTCCTTACAGGTCGCGGCGTGCCAGGCCACGATCCGTTGGGCGTAGACGTCGAGGATGAACGCGACATAGACCCACCCGGCCCAGGAGCGGACATAGGTGAAGTCGGTGACCCAGACCCGGTCCGGCCCCTGAGCGGTGAAGTCGCGTTCCTGCAGGTCCCCAGCGCGCTTGCCGTGCTCCCCGGGGATCGTGGTCCGCAGCTTCTTGTCGCGGCGCACGCCCGAGAGACCGAGCAGGCGCATGCCGCGGTCCACGCTACCACGCGAGGCGTCCGGAGTCCGCTTCGGCGCACGAGCGCGGTCATTTTCCGCCGTCCGTAGAGCCCTTCGGGATCATCTGCCGACCCCGTCTGCTCATCGACCTGCCAAGCCAGGTCGCGGATCTTGTCGACCACGATCGCGTCACTGACGACACGGGCGGCGATCGGTCGGCTGGCCTGTGCCCGTTCCGGTAGGTGCGCGCGGCGACTTGCACGCCCTGCTCACGCAGACTCGGCAGATCGACTCGACCGCGTGCCCCTCGACCCGCAGCTCGTCGATGAAGGCGACGATCAACGGTTGCGGAGTTCGAGTTCCCCCGCGAAGAAAATCGAGGCCCGGCGTAGGATCTCGTTGTCTTCCTCTAGCCTGCGACCTTGGCCTTGAGCTTCTTGATCTCTTCGTGCTCCTCGGTCGTGACACCGGCGCGTCGACCGGAGTCGACCTGGGACTGAACCACCCGTCGTCGCACCGACTCCGTGCCGACGCCGACTTGCTTGGCCACGGCCTCACAGGCCGCGGTCATTGACGGGTCTCCGGCAGTGATCAGACACCAGCCGCACCGCGCGGGCCCTCAACGCGGCATCGATCTTCTTCGGCATGACTTGCATCCTTCCAACTCAAGGATCGGCATCGAACCCTAGCGCGCTGCTGAGGACCAGCCGATGGCCGTCCACGTAGCTGTGCTTGGCACGCCACCGCTCCATCAACACCAACGCGAACGGGTAGCAGATCCCAAACGTGACAACAGTGATCAGGAACCCAAGTAGTGCAGTGCCTACGAATGTCGATGCTCCGCCATCGAAACGAAATCGGCCCGACTTAGGCATAGATGATCCCTTCTGCGCGATCGGCCACGGATCTAGATGTTCGTCAGAGACCGGAGTGGTTGACGCCGAAGACGGCCTGTGCGTGAGTGAACCCCTCGTACTCGAGCTGCTCGATCAGGCCCGAACGTGAGAACGAGTCGTAGCCGAGGTAGTCCTTGGCCTTCTTCGCCGCCTGCTGGTTCCAGTTCGGGTGGATGTAGTCGACCGCGAAGGTCGCAAGCTTCTCCTTGAAGCCCTCATACTTGAGCTGCTCGATCAAGCCCTTGCGGGAGAAGGCCTCGTAGCCAAGGTAGTCGTTCGCCTTGTCGATCGCGTTCTCCTGCGCGCTGGTCAACTTGGGGCCAGCGTCCTTCTTCTTGGCCGGCGCCTTGGCATCGCCCGATACGGTCGCCGGCGCCTCTGACTGACTCAGGTTCTTGGCGCTCGGGTCCTCGACTTCGCATGCCGTCGTCAGCACCGCGCCCACCAGCGCGGCAAGCGGAATGATGATCTTCTTCATCATGTGACGTCCCCCGTCGTGTGCAGTTGAGTGTTCCGAGAAGGTGCACGGAGGATTCCCCCGAGACCCACGCAGGATGCTAAGTCGAGCGTCGGCCAGCACGTGGCAGATCGGAGAACCAGGGGCCGTTCGTCGCGCGGAGATGGGTCGTTCGGACCATCGAGCGAGACCTATTCGGCGAGCAGGACGCTGGACACGTTGCCTGTCGAGGTGGGCTAACACCTGGCACGACATCGCAATCATTCCTCTGAAACCGTCGCTCTCCCCTGGCAAGCTCGAGCGCATGACCTCACCGCTCAGCGAGGGCTTGCACGAGGCCCTGCTCACGCGTGAGCTCCAGGGGGCTTTGTCTCGGGAGACCACGCTCTTGCCCGATCTCGGCCGCGTCGATCCCGAGGACCAGGCCCATGTCCTCGCCCGTCACCTCGCGTCCGTGGCAATGCGGCGGCTCGAGGCGGTCCGCGATCCGGCCAGGCGGCTCGAACTGGCCAACGAACTCCTGACGAGCATCACTGACCCGTCTCAGCTGGTCATTGATCCTGTCGAGCAACTCCAGGCCCTACGACCGGCGGCGCAGCCCGGCACCCTCCTTCGGTACTCCGAGCGCCCGCGCACACCACTCAACGATGCTGCGCTGCTCACCAACGCCCATGGTGAGCCTTCCCTGGCAGCCGAGCTCAGGGCCGAGCTCGACTCTGCGGACTCGGTCGACCTGCTGTGCGCCTTCGTGATGTGGCATGGGCTCCGCCTGCTGGAGAAGCCACTTACGACGCTGAGGGACGCCGGAGTGCCCCTGCGCGTCATCACCACGACCTACATCGGTGGCACCGAGCGGCGAGCTCTCGACCGGCTAGTCAAGGACTTCGGCGCTGACGTGAAGGTGCAGTACGACGCGGCCCGCACCCGACTGCACGCCAAAGCGTGGATCTTCCATCGCAACACCGGCTACGACACGGCGTACGTCGGCTCGTCCAATCTCACGACGAGCGCGATGCTCGAGGGCGTCGAGTGGAACGTTCGGCTGAGCAACGCGGCCACGCCCGCGCTGATGCAGAAGTTCCGCGCCACCTTCGACTCCTACTGGAACTCCGGCGACTTCGAGTCCTACGACCCCGATCGCGACGCCGAACGCTTGGACCATGCGCTCGCCCAGGCGCGTGGCGGTAAGCGTGGCGACCGGGTCACGATCTCCCTCTCGGGGCTTGAGGTTCGGCCCTTCCCGTATCAGCAAGAGATGCTCGACATGATCCAGGCGGAGCGAGTTGTCCACGATCGCCATCGCAACCTGGTGGTCGCGGCGACCGGCACCGGCAAGACCGTCGTGGCGGCGCTCGACTATCGCCGGCTCTGCGATCAGGCGGGCACGTCGCGTCCACGCCTGCTGTTCGTGGCTCACCGCAAGGAGATCCTCGAACAATCGCTTCGCACCTACCGAGAGGTCCTCGGCGATGCCAACTTTGGCGAGCTGTACGTCGGGGGC
This sequence comes from uncultured Actinomycetota bacterium, assembly GCA_963731485.1. Classification (GTDB taxonomy): domain Bacteria; phylum Actinomycetota; class Actinomycetes; order Propionibacteriales; family Nocardioidaceae; genus Marmoricola. Next base: position 214,181 of record CAVSVQ010000002.1, on the reverse strand, counting down.
TCGCGTCCGGAGCGTGGCAGCACGTCTTCGCGAGCGTCCAGTCGCTGACGTCGTACGGCGTGACCAACATTCCCGCGGATGCCTTCGACGTCGTCGTCATCGACGAGTTCCATCACGCCGAAGCCCGCACCTACCGGCGCATCCTCGATCACCTTCGCCCGGCCGAGCTGCTGGGCCTGACAGCCACTCCAGAGCGGGCCGATGGCATCGACGTGCGCAGCTTCTTCGACGGACGCACCGCCGCCGAGCTGCGGCTGTGGGACGCGCTGGGAGCCGACCTTCTCTGCCCATTCCACTACTTCGCGGTCGCCGACGGCACCGACCTGCGCGCGGTCAAGTGGAGCCGCGGTCGGTACGACGAAGCCGACCTCGACGGCGTCTACACCGGCAACGACGCGCGCGTCCCGCATCGTGCTCAGCGCAGCTGCGCGACAAGGTCTCCGATGTCGGGCGGATGCGCGCGCTCGGCTTCTGCGTGAGCGTGGCGCATGCCGAGTACATGACTCGCGTGTTCAACGACGCCGGCATCCCGCTCGCGACCGTCACCGGCGAGACGCCGCCGACACGAGCGCGAGCAGGCGCTGCGCGAACTCCGCGACGCCGCGGTCAACGTGCTCTTCACCGTCGACGTCTTCAACGAGGGCCTCGATGTTCCGGATGTCGACACCCTGTTGTTGCTCCGGCCCACGGAGAGCGCCACGATCTTCATGCAGCAGCTCGGCCGCGGGCTCCGTCGCACGCGCGACAAGGCCGTGCTCACGGTGCTGGACTTCGTCGGGCTACCACCGCACCGAGTTCCGCTTCGCCGAGCGCTACCGCGCACTCACCGGCATCGGCGGAAGACACCTGAGCGCGACCAGGTCGAGAAGGGCTTCCCCTTCCTGCCATCCGGCTGCCAGATCGTGATGGACCGGCAGGCCCAGGCATCCATCCTGGAGAACCTGCGCAGCCAGATCAGCACCCGCTGGGCGAAGATCGTCGCGGAGCTCCGCAGCGCCCCGCAGCGACGACCTCGGCACGTTCCTCGAGCACAGTCGGGCTGGAGCTGAGCGACATCCTGCGCCGCGGGAGCCACTCCTGGACGCAGCTGCGCCGCGACGCCGACCTGCCGACGCGCGGCCGGCTCGGTGCTCGAGGAGAAGCTGCTCAAGCGCGTGCGCGCGTTCGCCCACGTCGACGACGCACCTGCGCACAGACGTCTATCGACGCCTTGCTCACGCGACGAGTCGCGGCCGTACGACGCACCTGTCGCCGCTGGAGCAGAAGGTCGCCCGCATGCTGTTCTACTCCTTCTGGAGCGACGGCGGCGGCTACGACTCCATCGACGCAGGGTCTGGCGGCCTTGCGCGCGGAGCGGGCGACGCGCGCCGAGGTGCGCTCGGTCATCGACATCTCGTTCGACGCCGCGCGGCACGTGACGACTCCGCTGCTCGGGCGACCTCGGCGAGATCCCCTTGCGGATCCACGCGCGCTACCAGCGCGAGGAGATCCTCGCTGCTCTCGACTTCCCGCGGATGCCGAACAGCTTCCGCGAGGGCGTCTGGTACTCCCCCGACCACAACGTCGACGCCTTCTTCATCACGCTGAAGAAGTCCGAGGCCGACTACTCCCCGACGACGATGTACGCCGACTACCCGATCAGCCCCGAGCTCTTCCACTGGGAGTCGCAGTCGACGACGTCCGTCGCAGTCCCCGACCGGTCAGCGCTACCTCAACGGAACCAGCACGGTGCTGCTGTTCGTCCGCCACGAGCAGAAGGACGACTTCGGCACCTCGCCGTACCTGTTCCTCGGCCCGGCGACGTATGTCAGCCACACCGGCGATCGCCCCATCGCGATCACCTGGAAGCTCAGGACGCCGATGCCGACCGACTTCTTCAACCTCACGTCGCGCTGTGGCTCCGTAGTCCGGGGCAAATTGCAGCGGGCCAGTGTGACGCAAGCTCTCGGAGCTGGGTCGTGAGCCGTGGTGACACTCGCAGACGCAAACGCCAGCGCTCGACCGCCGACGCTGAGCGGCGGCTCCAGCTCAGGCAGGCGCATCGCTGTCAGCTGGATGTCAGGTTCGTCTAGCCTGCCGGAGCATGACCAGGTTGAATGCTGGCGAGACGAAGCGCCGAGATCCCTGCGTGCTCCTACGAGCCGCGGTCGCCGTATCGCGTCGCGGCCATCGACGCAGCTTCGCCGTCGTACGATCAAGGGCCAGATCAGGTGCCCGCACGCTGGCCGCTCGCGACGCGTGTCGTGGGCCTCTGGGTGACCGCAATCGACTTTGCCGTGGGCCGTACTCGTCGAACTGGTGCGAGTGACTGGCGCCGCGCGCCTCCAGCCACCTCGGTACGACATCCCGTCGCCGACCGTCACAGTCACCTGAGACGGTAATGCCGGCCGCGCTCCGCCTGCTCGCCATGACGCTGGGTGAACCGAAGGCTCATCACCGTCAGCACCGTCGGCGTCGTGGGACAACTCGACCACGGTACGGTCCAGCGTCCTGCACGAAGTCCGGCTTGTCGCTCTTGGACACTCGCGACCCGTCGACATCGAGCACGGAACGCAGAAGGCGAACATGTCACCGATCTTCGTCACAGCAAGCACTCTCGAGATGGTCAACGCGAACGAGCAGTGACGTCGACCGGTGGCGGTACGTGTGATCGGCATCGGTCTCGACAAGCGACCGGCTGCGCCGTGTCGGTTGTGCTTCAACCTGGATACGCAGGCATCGACTCGATCGGAGCTACCCGCTTCCGTCGACCGGCGGATCGTCCGCGCAAGCGCGAGACCCCGTGGAGGACGCACAAGCGGTCGTCATGTCACGCCCGAGTTCGACTGTCGGGCTCACGGCGCTGTGCACCTGCATCACAGCGGGCGGACACCCGCCAAGTCGTCACATATGAATCGGGCCCGGCAGCTCGCCGGGCCCGATTCATCTTCGTGACAGTCGCTCAGATCAGCTGCAGCCCGACGTGCTCCCGCACCCCTCGCACACGTAGCAGCTGCCGGCGGGGCGCATCTTGGTCCCGCAGGTCATGCAGAGCGGGGAGTCGACGGCGGTGCCGGTGATCTGCTCGAGGAGCTCGGCGCTGGTGTGGGCGGTGGTGGGGGTGGTCCCTGCGACTTGGCTCGCGACCGTCTGCGCACCGGCTCGACGACCGGGGTGGCCGTCGTCTCGACAAGCTCGACGTCGACCGCTCGAGGACTCGACGTGCTCGACCATCGGTGGGTCCGTCGACGACCTCGACCTCGTGGGTCTTCAGGGACTCGACCTCGCTGATCTCGATCGGCTCGTAGGAGCCGGTCTCGAGGTGGCGCTGGCGCTCCTCGGCGGAGTAGATGCCGAGCATCGAGCGCTCCTCGAAGGACATGTAGTCCAGGGCCAGGCGGCGGAAGATGTAGTCCATGATCGACTGCGCCATCCGGACGTCCGGGTCGTCGGTCATGCCGGCGGGCTCGAAGCGCAGGTTGGTGAACTTCGAGACGTAGGTCTCCAGCGGCACGCCGTACTGCAGCCCGATGGAGACCGCGATCGAGAAGGCGTCCATCACGCCGGCCAGGGTCGAGCCCTGCTTGCCGAGCTTGAGGAAGATCTCGCCGAGCTCGCCGTCGTCGTGGGCGCCGGAGGTCATGTAGCCCTCGGCGCCGCCGACGGTGAAGCTGGTGGTCTCGAGCTTGCGGCTCTTCGGCAGCCGCTTGCGGAACGGCTTGTGCACCTCGACGACCTTCGTCTCGACGGGCTCGACGGCCGAGTCGGCGGCGAGGCCCTGGTCGGCCTTCGAGGAGTCCGACTTGCCGTCGGACAGCGGCTGGCCGACCTTGCAGTTGTCGCGGTAGACCGCGGTCGCCTTGAGGCCGAGCTTCCAGGACTGCAGGTAGATGTCCTCGATCTCCTCGACCGTGGCGGTCTCGGGCAGGTTGACCGTCTTGGAGATCGCGCCGGAGAGGAACGGCTGGGTGGCCGCCATCATCCGCACGTGGCCCATCGGCTTGAGCGCCCGGGCGCCCATCGCGGTGTCGAAGACCTCGTAGTGCTCCTTGCGCAGGCCCGGGGCGTCGATCACGTGGCCGTGCTCGGCGATGTACTCGACGATCGCCTCGACCTGCTCCTCGGCTGGTAGCCCGAGCTTGCGCAGCGCCCGCGGGATCGTCTGGTTGACGATCTGCATCGAGCCGCCGCCGACGAGCTTCTTGAACTTCACCAGCGAGAAGTCCGGCTCGATGCCGGTGGTGTCGCAGTCCATCATGAAGCCGATGGTGCCGGTCGGCGCGAGCACCGAGGCCTGCGCGTTGCGGAAGCCGTTCTTCTCGCCGAGCTTGATCACCTCGGCCCACGCCTTGGTGGCCAGCTTGTGGACCTGGCCGTCGGCGACCGCGAGGGTGCGGACGACGTCGTTGGCGGCCTGGTGCTTGCGCATCACCCGCTTGTGCGCCTCGGCGTTGCGGGCGTAGCCGGCGTACGGGCCGACGACCGCGGCCAGCTCCGCCGACCGCTTGTACGACGTGCCGGTCATCAGCGAGGTGATGGTCGCCGCCATCGCGCGGCCGCCCTCGGAGTCGTAGCCCAGGCCCATCGCCATCAGCAGCGCGCCGAGGTTGGCGTAGCCGATGCCGAGCTGGCGGTAGTCGACGGTGGTCTTGCCGATCGCCTCGGTCGGGAAGTCGGCGAAGCAGATCGAGATGTCCATCGCGGTGATGATCAGCTCGACGGCCTTGGCGAACAGCTCGGCCGTCGAAGGTGTCGTCGTCCTTGAGGAACTTCAGCAGGTTCAGCGACGCCAGGTTGCAGGAGGAGTTGTCCAGGCTCATGTACTCCGAGCACGGGTTGGACGCGGTGATCCGGCCGGTCTCGGGGTTGGTGTGCCAGTCGTTGATGGTGTCGTCGTACTGCAGGCCCGGGTCGGCGCACTCCCACGCCGCCTTGGCTGATCTTGCGGAACAGCTCGCGGGCGTCGACGGTCTCGATCACCTCGCCGGTGCTGCGCGAGCGCAGGCCGAACTCGGTGCCGTCCTCGACCGCGCGCATGAACTCGTCGGAGACGCGCACGGAGTTGTTGGCGTTCTGGTACTGGACGGAGGTGATGTCGGCGCCGCCGAGGTCCATGTCGAAGCCGGCGTCGCGCAGCGCGCGGATCTTGTCCTCCTCGCGCGCCTTGGTCTCGACGAACTCCTCGATGTCGGGGTGGTCGACGTCGAGCACGACCATCTTCGCCGCGCGCCGGGTGGCGCCGCCGGACTTGATGGTGCCCGCGGACGCGTCGGCGCCGCGCATGAAGGAGACCGGGCCGGACGCCGTGCCGCCGCTGGAGAGCAGCTCCTTGGAGGAGCGGATCCGGGAGAGGTTCAGGCCGGCGCCGGAGCCGCCCTTGAAGATGAAGCCCTCCTCCTTGTACCAGTTCAGGATCGAGTCCATCGAGTCGTCGACGGAGAGGATGAAGCACGCGCGACACCTGCTGCGGGAGACTGGGTGCCGACGTTGAACCAGACCGGGGAGTTGAACGAGAAGTACTGGTGCACCAGCAGCCAGGTGAGCTCGCGCTCGAACAGCTCGGCGTCGGCCGGCGGACGCGAAGTAGCCGTTGTCCTCGCCGCCCTTGCGGTAGGTCTTCACGACCCGGTCGATCGAGCTGCTTGAGGCTCCACTCGCGGACGTCGGTGCCGAGCGCGCCGCGGAAGTACTTGGTGGTGACGATGGTGGAGGCGTTGACCGACCAGAAGTCGGGGAACTCCACGCCGCGCTGCTCGAAGACGGCCTCGCCGGTCTTCCAGTTGGTCTGGACGACGTCGCGACGCTCCCAGTTGATCTCGTCGTAGGGGTGCACGCCCTCGGTGCTGAAGACGCGCTCGATCTTCAGCCCCTTGCCGCGGCCCTGCTTCGTTGCTGCCCCACTCACCGTCTCGGTCACGTGCTGTCCCCTTTTGTCAGTTCCTACGTCGGTCTGTGCTGTCGTGTGCTGCTGGTGTTGCTGCTGACGGCTCGAGCTGCACCCATCTCGTGGCCGCCGGAGTTGGTGGCCCGGCGCGCGCAGCTTCCCCACTACGTGCGCCGGGCTGTCTGTGGTCAGCCGGGTGGTGGTGCCCCGGTCGGTTGAGGCTGCGAGGAGCACCGGCGACGAGCCTGGAAACCTCCGGCTCGGTGCCCTCCGCCTCGGCGGCCGCGCGCTCCATCCGGAGCGTCGCGATCTCGGTCTCGAAGTCGTCGGCGGACTCGAAGGCCTTGTAGACGCTCGCGAACCGCAGGTAGGCCACCTCGTCGAGCTCGCGCAGCGGCGCCAGGATCGCCAGGCCGACCTCGTGGGCCGGCACCTCCGCCCAGCCGCCGCCGCGCAGGGTGTCCTCGACGGTCTGGCCCAGCCGGGCCAGGTCGTCCTCGGAGACCGGGCGGCCCTTGAGCGCCTTGCGCACGCCCGCCACCGCCTTGTCGCGCTGGAACGGCTCGCTGGTGCCGTTGCGCTTGAGCACGGTCAGCTGCATCTGCTCGACGGTGGTGAACCGCTTCTCGCACTCCGGGCAGGTGCGGCGCCGGCGGATCGAGGTGCCGTCCTCGGCGACCCGGGAGTCGAGGACCCGGGTGTCGGTGCTGCGGCAGAACGGGCAGTGCATCCGGGGCCTCCTCTCGATCGGCTCTGTCGGCCCGGTCATCGAGCCTGTCGAGATGTTCAACCTGTGGAAAACTCTGTGGATTCCGCCGGGAAAACCGGCCTCGCCTGTGGGCAACCGGCTCTTTCGGTGGAACTAGATGTGGAAAACCACATCGGTGTAACTACTAGATGTTGGGGTACGTTACGCCGCGGATGTGATCTACGCAATGACTTCGGCGACATACCTCGAGTGTGTCTCGCGGCACCGACATTTCCGCAGGTCAGGCCGTGATTAGCTGTCAGCAAGCGGCGTGTCGCGGCTCTTCTGCGGGCCCGGTTGCGGGGTCGTTGCGGCCCGGTTGCGAACCTTCTGCGAGCCGTCCGACCGGGGTTGGCGGGGTCGGCGAGAATGACGCTCGTGGGCAAGCACGCGGGGGACCCGGAACCGGCGGCGCCGGTCCCCCGGCGTCGGCTGCTCGGCCTCGCCCTCGGGATCACCGCGACGCTGGTCGCCTGGGGCTTCCTGGTGTGGGAGGCGATCGACTTCGGCGCCAAGGCCCGCGGCGGCGAGACCATGTCGTGGCTGTTCGTCGGGCTCGCCACCGTCGGCGCGACCGCCTGCCTGTTCCTCACCCTGATCCTGGGCAACAAGGTGCTGGCGACGCTGCGCGGCGAGGCGCCATCCGCGCCACGGGGCGCCGGCGGGCGGCGCGCGGCACGCTGACCACCCCGGTGGTTGAGGCGCGAGGAGCGCCAGCGCCGAGCCTCGAAACCTCCGCCGGCGCGCGCTACTGCAGGTAGCCCTCGACCTCGCTGCCCGGCCGTACGGCGGCCGCGTCCGGGTCCTCGCCGGCGTCCCGCAGCGCGTCGCGCTGGCGCAGGAGGTCCCAGCACTGGTCGAGCTGGACCCCGAGGTCGTGCAGTCGCTGCTGCTCCTCGTCGCGGTCGATCGCGCCCTGCTCGCGCTGCGCGCGCAGCCGCTTCTCCTCGGCGACGAGGGCCGAGATCTGCTCGTGGATGCCGGAGTCGGTGGCCATGTCTCGAGTATTCACGCCCGCCCCCAACCCGTCGAGTAGCGCCGTCGAGTTGGGAGAAATGCCCCGTTCAGTTGAGAGAACTGTTCCGTCGAGTTGCGAGAAATGTTCGGTCGAGTTGCGAGAAGTGCCTGCTGACTACCCGCGCGGCGCCGGCACCGGCGTACGTCGCTCCTCCGCGGCTTCCGTCTCCCGGGCCAGGAAGGTGCCGAGCTCGCCGATCGTGCTCATCAGCGGCGCCGGGAACACCACCGTGGTGTTCTTGTCGACGCCGAGCTCGACCAGGGTCTGCAGGTTGCGCAGCTGCAGCGCGAGCGGGTGGTCCATCATCATGTCGGAGGCCTCGCCGAGCTCGGAGGCGGCGAGTGCTCGCCCTCGGCGGCGATGATCTTGGCCCTCTTCTCCCGCTCGGCCTCGGCCTGGCGGGCCATCGCGCGCTTCATGCTCTCGGGGAGCTGGATGTCCTTGAGCTCCACCAGCGTGACCTCCACGCCCCACTCGACGGTGATCACGTCGAGGATCTCGCGGATGTCGAGGTTGATCCGGTCGGTCTCGGCGAGGATCTCGTCCAGCGTGTGCTGGCCGACCACCTTGCGCAGCGTGGTCTGCGCGATCTGGTCGATCGCGGCCCGCACGTTCTCGATCGCGACGACGGACTTGGTCGCGTCCACGACGCGGTAGTACGCCACCGCGGACACGTCCACGCTGACGTTGTCGTGGGTGATGATCCCCTGGGACTGGATCGGCATCGTGACCACGCGCAGGGACACCCGGTGCAGCACGTCGACGACCGGGATGATCACCCGCAGGCCGGGCTCGCGGGTGCCGATGACGCGGCCGAGCCGGAAGAGCACGCCGCGCTCGTACTGCTTGACGATCCGCAGGGCGAAGGCCAGCACCAGCAGGGCCAGCGCCAGGATCGCGAGGAGGACGGTGACCAAGGTCGACATGACGACCTGCCTTCCGGGCGGTCACGGAAGGGTCCGGGACGGAGGCTTGGCGTACCGCTCAATTGCGACGGTACGCCGCGCCCGGTGGTGCTTCCCGGGTCCTTGGTCCTGACGTGGTCAGGCGCGGTCGGCGAGGCGGCGCACGAACTTCAGGCCGGACCAGACCTCGTCGATCGCGCACACCTTGACGTCGACGACCCCGGCGGCCAGGCCGATCTCGCGGACGCCCGCGTCATCGAGGTCGGACTCGATCAGGCCGGCCTTCACGGCGGCCTTCTTCGGCCAGCAGACCCAGATCATCCCGGCCTGCTCGGTGTGCGCGATCAGCTGCGGCAGCCGGCCGCTCGAGCGTGCGCCGCCCGGTGTGGAAGGTCAGCGTGATCGCGGCCTGCTTCGGCAGCCGGGTCGTGGTCGGCGCCTCGAGCGCGAAGCCGGCAGGCGCCCCGTCGAGGAAGACGACCTGCCCGTCCTTGACCCCGAGCTTCTTCTCCAGCGGCGTCTGCGCGTAGCCGGCCATGGCCGGAGGTTATCCACAGATCCAGTGTCGTACGTGGCAGGCGGAGGCTGCGCACACCAAGACTGAGGACGGCCTGTTTCGTCGTCGTAGAGTTGCGGCCGACCCTCGAGGTCCGACCCCTCAAGGGGTTGTCACCGGCATCAACAGCGCCTACCAGAAGATCCGGACGAGTTGGGAGCGCGAGGTGGTGGGCGTGGATCCCCAAATCGTCACCAAGCTCGAGGGCTTGCTCGGCGCCGAGCCAGTCGACGAGGACTACGACGACCTGCGCATCCAGGCGGTCCGAGTGGAGAGCACCGCGGACGCACCGGTCGACGTGCGCGTTTCGTGGACGTTCCACGGACGCGCAGGGCAGTTCTCGAGACCATTCGATCCTGATGAGGTGCAGATGCTCGCGGACCCCACCCCCGGCGACCCGGCTCTCGCCTTCGCCAACTGGGTCCGAGCCGAGCTCGTGGAGCACATCAGCGAGTTGATCGGCGCCGGGGAGTTCGGCGAGCAGTGACCGCACCGGTTGTCCACAGCGCCAATCACGCGGTGTAGCGCACCGAGGCACACACGTAGGAGACTGGCGCCGTCTTCCTCGCTCGGGACGGAAGGGGTCGTGGATGCGACGGGTCGCGGTCGGCGCTGCGCTGGTGCTGGCGCTCGCGGGGTGCGGTGGAGATCCGAAGGCGGATCCGCCGCCGAGCACGACACCGACTCCTACGGTCTCCCCGTCCCCGTCGGCGACTCCGACGGTGCCGGCGTTGCCGGAGGCCGCGAAGGCGAACACGAAGGCGGGGGCGATCGCGTTCGTGAAGTACTACGTCGGGTTGATCAACCACGCTGCAAGCGACCGGCGACACGGCGCCACTTAGCGCAGTCGATGCACCTGGACTGCCGTTCGTGCACGAGCGGCCAGTAAGTGCAGCCGATCGACATATACGACGCAGGCGGACACATCGAAGGCGGCGCCTTGGACCGATTCAAGTCCGCCGCGAGACGCCCCGACATCCGACGGTTGGACCGTCGTCTGCGAACGTCAGCTCGCGCCGCGAACGCGTTGATCGAGGCCGGACAGGAACCCAGACCCTCGCACGGTGGACGAGTCAGCGCACGACTTTCATCGTGACGCGTACGCATAGCGCATGGACGGTCGCGTCAGTGGAGTCGTGGATCATGGCTCGACTCGTGGTCGCCGCTGCGGTCGTTCTGGCAGCTTGACTGGTGCTCGCAGCCTGTCCCGTCGGCGCGCCTGGCGCGACGTCGGCTGTCTCGGAGATGCCGCCGTCGCCGGCGAAGCGACGTTTGTGGGCGTCAGGGCGAGTGCAGTTCTACGTGGCTCCCAAAGCGGTGCAGAGTCCTACGACACCGCCTACAAGGTCGAGCACGGTTTGCTTCATCCGTAGCGGCACCGGCAGCTCAGGCGGACGGCTGTCCGCGCTCGGCGCACACGATGCCTGCCGATTGCCCGCGGTGAGACGCTCTACCAGCAGTCGGCCTCCACGACGGCGACTGGGAACCGCTCGGCCAGTTCTGCCAGGGCATCGACCCCAACGCGGCCGTGGCCGCCCCAAGTCACCCCCGCCCTCGTCGCCCGCGCCTTCCAGCGCATCCCCCTCCCCGCCCTCCGCGCGATCACACAGCCGGCCGGGAAGACGCTGATCAACTTCGACACGATCTTCTACGTGCAGGCCACTCCGCTGCACCGGACGCTCACGCTGCTCGGGCAGCGGGTCGAGCTGGAGATCACGCCGAGCACGTTCCGCTGGGTGCACGGCGACGGGACCACCGACGTGACGCACACGGCCGGGGCGCCGTACCCGGCCAAGGACGTCGTCCACCGCTACCAACAAGCCCACGTGACGGTCAGCCAGCACGTCGAGGTGGTGTGGAGCGCGCGGTGGAGCCTGAACGGCGGGCCGTACCAGGACGTCGACGGCACCGTCACGACCGTCGGGCCGGACACCCCGCTGCGGGTCGCCGAGGCGACGCCCGCGCTGTCCGGCCACGGACACTGACGACACCGGTGCCCCGCCGGCACTAGATTCGGCGGGTGCCCCGACTGCTCACCTCGACCCGGCTCAAGCTCGCGTACGCCGGGCTGGCGATCGCCGACACCTGGCTCGCCGGCTCCGCGAACCCGCGCGCACACCAGGCGCGGTTCCTCACCAAGCCGCTGCTGATGCCGACGCTGGCGGCGTCGCTGATCACCGACCCGAAGGCGGCGAGCTCGCCGCTGCGCACCAGCACGCTGGTCGCCCAGGCCGCCGGCTGGGGCGGCGACCTGGCGCTGATGGGCCACGGCACCAAGCCGTTCGCGATCGGCAGCGGGTCGTTCGCGGTCGGGCACGCCGCCTACATCACCGGCTTCCTGCGCAACCGGAGCTCGCGCCCGCTCCCGGGGCCGAAGGCCGTCGGCGCGCTGTGGGCCGCCTCGACGCCCGGGATGGTGTTCGGCGCCTACCGGCAGGACAAGGTGCTCGCGCCCGGCGATCGCCGGCTACTCCGCGATGCTCGCCGGCACCGTCGCCGCCGCCACCCAGCTCGACCCGGCCCTGCCGACGTCGGCGCGGCGCGCGACCATGCTCGGCGCCGGGCTGTTCATGCTGTCCGACTCCATCCTCGGCACCCGGAAGTTCCTCTGGAAGAACGCGCCGGCCCGGGTCGAGTCGGTCGTGATGGCGACCTACACCGCCGCACAGCTCCTGCTCAGCGAAGGAGCGGCGCGGGCCGGTCGAGCCTGAGCGCAGCCCACTGCCCGCTCGCCGCACATCCCGCGCACGCAACCGCCGCTCGCCGCACACAGAAGCTCGGGGCGGGACCAGCTCGGTCCCGCCCCGTCTTCTTCCACACAGCCGGCGACCTGGGTCGAGGAGGCCGCCGGACGTCTCTCAGCGCGCCGGGATGGCGAGCTTCTGGCCGACCTGGATCTGCGCGCCGGGCAGGGAGTTCAGGCGCTCGATCTTCAGCACCATGTCGCGGACCTGGCCGGGCCCGGCGACGCGGCCGGCGATGTCGTAGAGGGTGTCGCCCTCCTGCACCTCGACGACCCGGACCGGGCCGGGGGTGCCGGCGTCGTGCGTCGCGGTCGCCCACCCGCCGAACGTCACCATCACGACGAACGCGGCGAGCAGGAACGCGAGCACGAACACGACCCGGCCACGCTGCGTCAGCCGGACGGTCGAGCGCCGGACGCGCAGGCGGCGCGTGTCGGCGCCGAACTGGAAGGCGGGCGAGATGCTCAGCGTGCTCATGTCTCTCTCCTGGGGGAAGTCAGGCTTGGTGTCTGATGTCTGAGTGGTGGGCACCGACAAGATCGCCGGCCGGTCGCTCACACGTTCGATCGAACACATGTACGACGATAGAACAGGCGTTCGAGGAACGCAAGAACATACGTTCGAACGCGTGTCGCGGGCCGGGTCGGCGTACCCGAGCCCGGGAACCGGCCCGGGAAGCGGCTCGGGAACACGGCTCGGGAAATGGCCCGATCTGTCCACTACCCACCCGCCCGGAGCGGGTCTAGGTTGAGGACCATCCAGACCACTTCGACCGAAGCGGCCTGCCCTGCAGGGATGGGAGGCCCGGGTGTTCATTCAGATGGTTCAGGGACGGTGTTCCCGACAGGACGAGATGCGGGGACTCGTCGACGGCTGGTGCGCGATGATGGCCGACCGGCCCGGCTGGCTCGGCGGCACGTACGGCTTCACCGACGACGAGCGGTTCGTCGGGCGTGGTGCGGTTCGACTCGGCGGCCGCGTGCCGGGAGTGCGCGAGCATGCCGGCGGCGCGCGATGTGGTGGGCCGGCGCGCACGAGCTCTTCGAGCACGGCTGTGACATCCACGAGTCCGAGGACGTCTCGATGATGCTCGACGGCGGGTCCGACGACGCCGGCTTCGTGCAGGTGATGTGCGGCACGGTGAACGACGCCGACCGCTTCCGGCACCTGATGACCGACACCGAGATGACCTCGATGCTGCACCAGGCTCGCCCGGAGATCATCGGCGCGACCCTGGCGATGGAGCCCGACGGCAGCTTCACCGAGACCATCGCCTTCACCGACGAGTCCGCCGCCCGCCAGGGCGAGCAGACCGAGATGCCGGCGGACGTGGGCGCCGAGCTGGCGGCCGCGATGGGCGAGGTCGAGTACCTCGACCTGCACCGCCCCTGGTTCGCCACCCACCGCTAGGTCTGGGCGTTCGGCGCTGCGTGAGCGTACGCCGATCCACGCAGCGCCGACGCGCTCGACCGACACGCCGTTCGAACATGTGTTTGAACTCCGCGCTGGATCGGTCTACCGTCCCCCATGGCCACCGACCGCACCCGCCCCGCCGCCAAGGCCGCCCGCTCCAACGTCAGCGAGCTGCCCGACGCACCTCCGGACGCGACCGGGCTGACCCCGCGCCAGCAGCGCATCCTCAACGTGTTGCGCGAGTCGATCGAGCAGCGCGGCTACCCGCCGAGCATCCGCGAGATCGGCGACCACGTCGGCCTGGCCAGCTCCTCGAGCGTCGCCCACCAGCTGCGCGTGCTCGAGCAGAAGGGCTTCATCAAGCGCGACCCCAACCGGCCGCGGGCGCTCGAGGTGTTCATCCCCGAGCTGATGGCCGCGCGGCGCGCGATCGCCAGCGCCGACGAGGGCTCCTACGACGTCACCGACATCGGCGACGCGGTGCCGCAGGCCACCCACGTGCCGCTGGTCGGCCGGATCGCCGCCGGTGGCCCGATCCTCGCCGAGGAGCGGGTCGAGGAGATCTTCCCGCTGCCCAAGACGCTGGTCGGCGAGGGCACGCTGTTCCTCCTCGAGGTGGCCGGCGACTCGATGATCGACGCGGCGATCTGCAACGGCGACTACGTCGTGGTCCGCCAGGAGCAGACCGCCAGCAACGGCGAGATCGTGGCCGCGCTGATCGACGGCGAGGCCACCGTGAAGACGCTGCAGCGCAAGGACGGCCACGTCTGGCTGCTCCCCCACAACGACGCCTACGAGCCGATCAACGGCGACAACGCCAGCATCCTCGGCGTGGTCACGGCGGTGCTGCGCAAGGTCTGAGCAGTACGGCGGCCCCCGGTGCGCGCGCACCGGGGGCCGATTGCTGTTCGGAGGTCAGGCAGCGGGCTGCTGGGCTGGCCCCTGACCCGGGCCCTGGTCTTGTCCCTGGCCCGCGGGGCCGTTGCCGTCACCGTGCGGGTGACCCGTCGGACCCGCCTCGGTGCCGGTGATCGTGAACGACTTGTCCACCTCGACGGTGACCGGCTTGCCGTCCACGAGCAGGTGCGCCTCGTAGACGCCGTCGGCGTCGGTCTCGACCCGCTGCACGGTGGCGTCGGGGTACTTCGCCTTCACCGCGGCGAGCACCTTCGCCTTCGTGGTGCCGGTCAGCAGCTTCTCGTCACTGCACTGCGGCTTGGACGGGTCGCCGGGGTTCGGGTTGCCGGTGACTCCCTGGTCTGGGCGTCGCCGGCGCGGCCCGGCTGGCCGGACGGCGGGGCGCCGTACGAGCCCGGGGACGGCGTACCGGTGCCGGAGTCGTCGGCGGCGTTGGCCGAGAAGCCGGTCATCATGACGCCGCCGGCGACGAGGCCGGCGATGCCTGTGGACGCGAGCAGGGCGGCGGTCTTCTTCTGCATGATCCCTCCTGGGGGACGTTGGGTGCTCGGGTGTTGGTTGCTGGGTGTTGGTTGCTGGCAATGCTCGCCACGGTTGCTGTCCGGAGGGCGTCGGGCGGCTGGGAAGGTGCTGTGCGTCGGACGTGTCGACGAGACGTCGTGTGCCGCGAAAAGAGGAGGCGGCCCGCGCAGCGACGGACATAGGTTCGAGGCGTGACCTCGGAGATCGTGACGCCCACCCCACTCACGAGACGCGGCGTCCCGACCGACTCGACGCTGCGGATCCTCGCGCTCGGCACGCTGGTCAACCGCGCCTCCGGCGGCGCGGTGTTCACCACGTTCGCGCTGTACTTCACCCGCCACGTCGGGCTGTCGGCCCCGCAGGTCGGGTTCGCGCTGTCGATCGCGGCGGTGGCCGGCGCGATCGCCCAGGTGCCGGGCGGCCAGCTCGGCGACCTGCGCGGTCCGCGCGAGGTGATGCGCGCCTTCACCCTGCTCACCGGCGTCGCGACGGCCGCGCTCGCGATCGCGCACAGCTTCTGGGCCCTGGTCGCGGTGATCACCCTGGTCACCGCGGCTCAGATGGCGGCCAATGCGGTCCGCAACGGGTACATCGCCCGGATCGCCGTCGGCGGCGAGGGCGTGCGGTTCAAGGCCTACCTGCGCGCGGTCACCAACGTCGCGATGACCTTCGGCGCCCTGGTCGGCGGGGTCGCGCTCTGGATCGACGAGCCGTGGGCGTACGTCGGCGTCTTCCTGCTCGACGCCGCCACCTCGATCTTCACCGGCGTCCTCGTTCAGCCGGCTCCCCCACCTCGCGCCGGCTCCGGCCCGCGGCGTCGGCGAACCACGGCTCGCGGTCGCCCGCGACCTCCCCTTCGTCGCGGCGACGCTGCTGACCGCGGTGCTGTTCATGCACTTCGTGGTGCTCGAGATCGGCATCCCGCTGTGGATCAGCGAGCACACCGAGGCACCGACGTCGATGGTGGCGATCCTGCTCGGGCTGAACACGATCGCGGTCGCGCTGTTCCAGGTACGGATGAGCCGCGGCGCCGAGGACGTCACCCGCGGCGCGCAGGCCGTCTTCCGCGGGGCCGTGTGGATCGCGGCGTCGTTCGTGGTGATCGGCTTCACCGACGGCGTCGGCCGCGAGGCCGCCGTACTCTCTCCTGCTGGTCTACGGGCCGGTGCACGTGGTCGGCGAGATGGTCTCCAGCAGCGGGCAGTGGGGCGTGAGCATGGGGCTCGCGCCGGTCGAGCGCCAGGGGCAGTACCAGGGCTTCGCCGGCCTCGGCTTCAGCCTCGTCGCGGGTCGCCGCACCCACCCTGATCACCGTCGCTGTGCATCCAGTGGGGCCGACCGGGGTGGTTCGTGCTCGCCGGCCTGATCCTCGCCTCGGGCCTGCTGATGCGACCGGTCACCCGCTGGGGGCTGGCGACCCGGGAGAAGTACGGCGCCGGCACCGCGACGGGATAGTCCGGCACGAAAACGTCGGGTTTTCCCTCAGACCGCTACCGAAACGTGCCGGACTATCCGTCCGGACTCCAACTAGGGTGCCGGGGTGAGCGCAGCGGAGACGTCGTCGTGGTCGGCGGCATGAACATGGACACGCTGGCGCGGATCAGCGGGGCGACGGTGCCGGCGAGCAGCAACCCCGGGGCCACGAGTCACGGCGCACGGCGGGGTCGGGCGCAACGTCGCGGAGAACCTCGCCCGGCTGGGCAGCCCGGTCCGGCTGGTCGGCGTGGTCGGCGAGACGACGCGGGCGCGGCCCTGGTCGAGCACCTGGCCACCGCTCGACGTCGACGTGCGCGGCGTACGCCGGTCCGCGGACTGCGCCACCGGCACCTACACCGCCGTGCTCGACCACACCGGCGACCTCGTGATCGGCGTCGCCGACATGGCCGCGACCGAGAGCCTCGGGCCCGACGACGTCGACGCCGGCGACCTGCGCGGCGCCGGCTGGCTGGTGCTCGACGGCAACCTGCGCACCGACACGATCGCGCACTGCCTCGCACTCGCCGACCACCGCCGACGTCCCGGTCGTGCTCGACCCGGTCGGGGTCGACCAAGGCGGCCCGGCTCGGGCCGCTGCCCGGCGCTGCACACGTTCACCCCGAACCACGACGAGCTGCTCGCCTGGGCCGGCACCGACGACGTCGACGCCGCCCGCGAGCACGCGCACGCGCAGGGCGTCGAGGTGGTCTGGCTGCGCGAGGGCGCCGCCGGCAGCACCCTGCACACCGGCGACGGCCGGACCACCCGGCTGCGGCTGCCACCGGCCGAGGTGGTCGACGTGACCGGCGCCGGCGACGCGATGCTGGCGGCGTACGTGCACCGGCTGCGCGCCGGCGACCCGGTCGCCCAGGCGGCGCTGGTTCGCGACCGCGGCCGCGTGGCTGACGGTCGCGCTCGCCGACCACCGTGCGCCGCGACCTGACCGAGGACCTGGTCCACGGCACCCTGGAGGAGCTCCGGTGAGCACACCCGCGATCGACCTGCAGCTGACCGACGAGGTCCGCGCGGCGCTGGCCGAGGGCCGCCCGGTGGTGGCGCTGGAGAGCACGATCATCAGCCACGGGATGCCCTACCCCGACAACGTCGCGATGGCCCGCGAGGTCGAGGAGATCATCCGCGGCCACGACGTCGACACCGGCGACGATCGCGGTGCTCGACGGCGTCCCGCGGATCGGCCTCGACGACGCCGGTCTCGAGCTGCTCGGCTCCGGGGAGGCCCCGGATCCGGCACAGCATCCGCAAGGTCAGCATCCGCGACCTGCCCTACGTCGTCGCGCGCGGCGAGCACGGCGCCACCACGGTCGCGGCGACGATGCGCCTGGCCGCCCTCGCCGGCATCCGGGTCTTCACCACCGGCGGGCTCGGCGGCGTGCACCGCGGCGCCGCCACCACGATGGACGTCAGCGCCGACCTCACCGAGCTGTCGCTCACCAACGTCGACGGTGATCTCGGCGGGGGTGAAGTCGATCCTCGACATCGGCCTGACCCTGGAGAAGCTCGAGACCCTGGGCGTGCCGGTGCTCGGCTACCGCACCGACGACTTCCCGGCGTTCTACACCCGCACCAGCGGGTACGCCGTGCCGCTGCGCGTCGACTCCGCCGACGAGATCGCCGCGCTGATGCGCGCGAAGGACGAGCTCGGCCCTCCTGGACAGCAGAGCGCGGGTGGCATCAGCGTCGCCAACCCGATCCCGGTCGCCGACGAGATCCCGCACGAGCGCATCGACGCGATCATCGACCAGGCGCTGGCCGACCTGGACCGGCTCGGCATCACCGGCAAGGACACCACGCCGTACCTGCTCGGCCGGATCGTGGAGATCACCGGCGGCGACTCGCTGCGCGCGAACATCGCGCTGGTGAAGAACAACGCCCACCTCGGCGCCGAGATCGCAGCGGCCTTCGCCGGCTCCTGAGTCCGCACTTCGCCGTGGCAAACCGGCCCGCGGAAGTTCCGCATCCGGAACCCTTGACCCGCCGAAGAACTTGCGGTGCCATGTCTGACAGTCCGTCAACTGGCCGGGGGGACCCCGAGGGGGGACCAACTGGGGATGCACCGGGCCGAGAGCCGCAAGCTCTCGGCCCGGTCGTGTGTCCCCGACGCGCCTCCCAGCCAATTGCCTGGTTCATATGTCCGTTTTGCCCGTTTTGCGGTAGAAAGGGGGTATGCGCCCCCGCTCCACCGCTCTCGTCGCCGCCGTGGCTGCGCTGGCGCTCGCCGCTCCCGCCCAGGCGGTCGCCTCGAGCACCGGCCGCACCGACCGCGGGCCGACGCCGCGCGCCGTCGTCCTGGACCGGGCCGGCCACGGCGCCAAGGTCGTCGCAGCGCTCGGTGACCGGCTGCCCGCGGCCGCCGCGACCAACCGGATGAGCGCCACCCGGCTGCGCCAGATCCTGGAGACCGACCCGACCGCCTGGATCGGCTCCGACGGCCAGCTGTTCTACAAGGAGAAGGCCGAGACGCTGAGCGCGGCGACGGCCTCGGCGAGCACCCTGCCGGCGCTCGCGGCGTACCCGGCGAGCCAGACGTTCGGGCTGCACAGCCTGCCCGGCTCGACGCACACGATCTTCCTCGACTTCAACGGCGCGAACGTCTCGGGCACCTGGTGGAACGCCAACGGCGGGATGCCGGCGAGGACCTACTCCGGCTTCACCCTCGACGCCGACCCGACGACGTTCAACTCCTCCGAGCTCGCCTACATCCAGGAGGTGTGGCGGATCGTCGCGGAGAAGTACGCGCCGTTCGACGTCGACGTCACCACCCAGGACCCGGGACCCGGCGGCTACGACCGCAACGGGCTGCTCGACCTGACCTACGGCGACCACGTGATCATCACCGACGACCCGACGGCCGTGAACAGCGCCTGCGGCGGCGGCTGCAGCGGCATCGCCCTCTTGGACACCTTCGACGACACCTGGCGCACCGACGACTACCTCGAGCCGACCTGGGTGTTCTCGTCGAAGACCTCGGGCTCCCCGATCCTCACCGCGCACACCGTCGCCCACGAGGTCGGCCACACCTTCGGGCTCACCCACGACGGCGACACGCTCGGGACCTCCGGCCACGAGTACTCCGGCGGCCACGGCAACTGGTTCCCGCTGATGGGCAGCAGCGCGAGGGCGATCGGCCAGTTCAGCAAGGGCGAGTACGCCGGCGCGAACAACACCCAGGACGACCTCGCCGTGATCGCCGCCGGCGGCGCGCCGCTGCGGCTCGACGACCACAGCGACCTCATGCTCACCGCCGAGGCACTCGGCACCGGCTCGGTCGTCGGCGGCGTGATCGGCACCCGCAACGACGTCGACGTCTTCGCCGTCCACCACGACTGCACCACGAACCTGACCGCGAGTGCCACCGGCATCGGCGCCGGCGCAGAGCCTGGACGTCAGCCTGACGATCATGGCTGCCAACGGCACCGTCGTCGGCAGCGCCGACCCGGCGTCCGGGCAGGACGTCTCGTCCTGGCCCTACGTGCCGACCGGCATGGACGCCAGCGTCACCGTCCCGGCCGGGAACGCGACCTACTACGTCCGCATCGACGGCGTCGGCCACGGCGACCCGGTCAGCAACGGCTACTCCGACTACGCCAGCCTCGGGTCAGTACCAGCTGGCGATCAGCAACTGCGACGGGACCATGCCGGCGGTCACGACGCTGCCCACCACGAACACGACAACCTCGACCGGCAGCGCGGCGGCACCGTCGGCGCCCCGGATCCGACCGGCCAAGCCCGGCCACAAGGGTCACCGGAAGACGGCCAAGGCGCGCTGGGCGGCCCCGGCGAGCACCGGCGGCGCACCGATCGTCGGCTACCGGGTGATCGCGCAGCGCATCAAGGGCTCGGGCCGCGTGGTGAAGTCGATCCGCTCGACGCTGGTCTCCCCGCACGCCCACGCCCTCAAGATGCGGCTGGCGAAGGGGAAGTACCGCTTCGTCGTGGTCGCCTACAACTCGGTCGGCGCCTCGCCGTACTCGGCGGCCTCGCGCGTCGTCCGCGCACGCTAGCGGAGCGCGGGTCCGGACCTGCTCAACCGCCGGTGGACGCGAGCCGCGTCAGCGCCTTGCGGACGACGTCGGGATCGGTGGTCGTCCACATCGGCGGCAGGCTGGCGCGCAGGAACCCGCCGTAGCGCGCGGTGACCAGCCGCGGGTCGAGCACCGCGACCACGCCGCGGTCGGTCGTGCGTGCGGATCAGCCGGCCCGACGCCCTGGGCGAGCAGCAGCGCCGCATGGGTGGCGGCGACCGACATGAAGCCGTTGCCGCCGGCCTTGTCGGCCGCGCGCTGGCGCGCCGACATCAGCGGGTCGTCGGGCCGCGGGAACGGGATCCGGTCGATGATCACCAGCTGGCAGGTCTCCCCGGGAACGTCCAGCCCCTGCCACAGGCTGAGCGTGCCGAACAGGCAGGTGTGCGGGTCGCCGACGAACTGGCGGGCCAGCTCGGGCAGCTGCGCGTCACCCTGGCGCGAGCGTGGTCAGGTGCGGCAGCCGCTCGCGGACCTCCTCGGCGGCAGCCTCGGCGGCGCGCCGGCTGGAGAACAGGCCGAGGGTGCGTCCGTCGGCGGCGTCGACCAGGTCGACGATCTCGTCGAGCTGGGCCTGCTGGAGACCGTCACGGCCCGGGCGGCGGCAGGTGCTTGGCGACGTAGAGGATCGCCTGCGTGGCGTAGTCGAACGGGCGAGCCGACGTCGATGCCCTGCCAGGTCTCACCCTCGGCGGCCGCGGTCCAGCCCCACCGAGCCGGCCACCGACGGAGAAGTCGCCGCCGAGCTTGAGGGTCGCCGAGGTGAGGATCGCGGTCTTCTCGGCGAGCAGCTTCTCGCGCATCGGGCCGGCCACCTCCAGCGGGGCGACTGCAGAGCTGGTTGCCGCCGCGGCGTGGTTCGCGCTCGGCGACCCAGAGCACGTCGTGCTCCGAGCCGGCGGCCATCCGCTCGGCGGTCTTGAACAGCTCCTGCGCCCAGCCCTTGGCCTGGGTGCCGCCGGCGTCCGGCGTCGCCGTCGGAGCCGGCCAGTCCTTCGGGAACGCGCTGACCAGGGCCCGGGCCGCGTCGCGGACCAGCACCAGCGCGTCGGCGAGGTCGGTGGGGATCGACGTCCAGCCGGCCGGGCGCCGCGGCCTCGAGCGCGCCGCGGAGCGCGTCGGCGGCGTCGGCGAGGTCGTCGGCCTCGGAGCCGTCGACGTGTCGCTGCGCGCGCCGGGCGGTGCGCTCGACGTCGGGCACCGACAGCTCGTCGGTCGCCGCCTGGGTCACCCGGGCGGTGAGCTCGTGGGCCTCGTCGATCACCACGACGTCGTACTCGGGGATCATCGGGATCCCCTCGATCGCGTCGATCGCGAGCAGCGAGTGGTTGGTCACCACCAGCTGGGAGCGCGCGGCCTTGCTCCTTGGCCCGCTCGGCGAAGCACTCGGCGCCGTAGGGGCACTTCGCCGCGCCGAGGCACTCGCGGTGGCTGACGCTGACCTGGCGCCAGACCCGGTCGGTGTGCCGCGGCGCGTGGTCGCGCTCGCCGGTGCCGCCGCTCGTCGGCCTCCTCCTCGACCCACTCGCGCAGCGCCACCACCTCGGCGCCCGAGCGAGCCCTCTCGGTAGACCTCGACCGAGCGCGCCCTGGTCGTCGGGCACGCCCTCGCGGACTCGGTGCAGGCAGGCGTAGTTCGAGCGGCCCTTGAGCACGGCGTACGTCGCCTCCTCGTGGAGCACGTCCTCGGCCGCCTCCACCAGCGCGGGGATGTCGCGCTCGACCAGCTGGTGCTGCAGCGCCAGCGTCGCGGTCGCGACCACGACCCGGTCGTGGTGCAGCAGCGCCGGCACCAGGTAGCCCAGCGACTTGCCGGTGCCGGTGCCGGCCTGGACGAGCAGGTGCTGCCCGGACTCCATCGCCTCGGCGACCGCCTCGGCCATCTGGATCTGCCCGGGCCGCTCCTCGCCGCCGACCGCCTCGACCGCGGCCGCCAGCACCGCCCGCACCGTCGGCACATCGGCCTCGCGGCTCCGCGACCTCGACCACCGGCTCCTCGACCACCGGCTCACCCTATGTCGCGGCGCCGACGGTTCGCCGAGGCGTCAGTTCTTTCCGTGCTGGGGCCGTCGAGGCGTCGCATGGTGCCGTCCGGAGGACGACGGGGCGTCGCTCGAATTCTCATCCCACGGTGCCGAGGCGTCAGATTCCGCATTCTCGCCGTCCGGCCGGCACGGCGATCGGGCGTCTCGGCGCACCTCAGCGGACAGCACCTGACGTCTCGGCGCCTCTCGGCGGACAGCACCTGACGTCTCGGCGCCTCTCAGCGGACAGCACCTGACGTCTCGGCGCGCACCGGCAGACAAGAACTGGCGCCTCGGCGTGCGGTCAGGCCGGCGGTCCGGCCGGGGGCTCCTCGCTCGCGCCGGCCGGGGGCTCGACCGCGGCGGGTGGGGTGGTCGGCGGCAGCCGGCGCGGCGGGGTCGGGGCCGCGGGGGCGGCAGGCGGCCGCGGTGCCGAAGTCGACCTTCGGGGCGACGTCGGAGCCCGCGGGCGCCTCGTAGAACTCGCGGGTCTTGACCCCGGCCATCCCGACCAGGAGCATCCACGGGATCGTCACGACCAGCTTGTTCAGCGTCGCGACCGCGTCGTTGTAGTACTGCCGGGCGAAGGAGATCTGGTTCTCGGTCTCGCGCCAGCTGCGACTGCAGATCGAGGAAGTTCTGGTTCGCCTTCAGGTCGGGGTAGTTCTCCGCGACCGCGTTGACCCGCACCAGCGCCTGCTGCAGCGCGGCGTCGGCGGCGGCCTTTGCCGGCACGTTGTCGCCCGCTGGCCGCGGCCTGGACGCCGGCCCGCGCGGCGGTCACCTGCTCGAAGACCCCCTTCTCGTGGGCGGCGTACCCCTTCACGGTCTCGACCAGGTTGGGGATCAGGTCGGCGCGCCGGGTCAGCTGCACGTCGATGCCGCCGAGGGCCTCCTGGGCGCCGATGTCGGTGCGTGCGGAGCTTGTTGAAGCCGACGACCACGAACCCGACGAGCGCGACCACGACCACGATCACGATGATCAGGACGGTCATCACGAACCTCTTTCTGGTTGAAGGGTGTCTGTTCAACTGCATCGGGCGACTCGACAGGATTCGACGAGCCGACGGCGCTCACCACGAGCCGCCCCCGCCGCCGCCTCCGCCGCCGCCTCCGCTGAAGCCGCCGCCGCCGCGAGGACGAGCGTCTGGGTGGCGTTGTAGGAGGAGATCGCCGAGGACACCGCGGAGTCGAAGCTGCTCGACCATCTGGCTCGACGTAGTTGCCGGTGTGCGCGCCGGTGTAGCCGGCGAAGTAGACCGGCACCGGCGGCTCCTCGCCGGTCTCGATCCGGTACTTCTTCGCCCACTCGTCGGCGCAGTCGAAGGCCACCGCCCACGGCAGGTACGCCGTGTAGAGCTCCTTGCGCCCGGAGAAGTCGAAGCGGTCGACGCTCGACGGAGTCGACAGGATCCGCTGGAAGCCGCCGACCCGCGACCACAGGTCACGCCCGCTCGGCGTGCGCTTCGTCCCGGCCCCGGACATCCCGACGCCGAGGCCGAAGACCGCGAACGCCCCGGGGATCAGCGCGAGGACGGACATGTCGAAGCGGGTTCCACGCGCCCAGCCAGATCGTGAGGGCCCACACCGCGAGCAGCACGAAGCAGCCGAAGCCGCCCAGCCCGCTGATGCGTCATCAGTCCCCGAGCTCCGCGCCCAGCCCTTGGTGTTCGACTTGAACTCGCTGAGCACGCGTCTTCAGCTTCTCGCCCGGCCGACACCGACTTCGGCGACGCCGTGAACGACGACCCGGCGCCGAGCACGCCCAGCGACTGGCCGGCGAGCTGGGTGACGCCGTCGAGCCTTGGCCCCAGGCGGCTGTCGTCACCGGTGCCGGTGATCGTCCACTTCTTGCCGTCCTGGCTGAGCTTGACGGCGCCCTGCTCCGCGGCGTACATCATCGTGGCGACGAACGCCTCGTCCTCGACCTTCTCGGTCAGGATGTACGCCGCCTGCGCCGGTCCGATGCCCTCCGGCGGGGCGTACATCAGCGGGTACGGCGGCGTCTTCTCCGCCGTCGACCGGGTCAGCAGCGAAGCCGCCGAGCGCCGGCCAGCGCGGCGAGGCCGACCACGAACGCCGAGCACGACCGGGTGCCGGCCGAGGACCGGGTCGAGCCAGCCCGGCCAGGGCAGCTCGTCGCGTCGCCGGGGTCGGCATGTCCAGCCCGGCCTTGATCGTGACCGGCGTGTTCGGCGCGAGCGTCCGGCGCGTCACCGTCAGCGTGTCCGGTGCCCTCGCCCTCGGCGGTGCACCCAGAGGTCGTCGCCGACGCCGACCGCGCACTGGAAGTCCTGCGCAGCGGCGGGCAGGTGCACGGTCAGCGTGTGCCTGGGTGATCGGCATCTGCCAGCCGGGCGGGCACCAGGTCCCAGTAGAACTGCGTCGCTGGCCCGTCGGTGCCCTTCGCCAGGACGCCGTCGATGCGGTAGCTGATCCGGTAGACGTGCGGGCCGTCATGCGTGCGTGTCGGCGCGGCCGATCTTGATGGTGACGAACCGGCCGCGCTTCTCGCTCGAGCACGCTCGAACGGCTCGGGCTGCCCGTCGCGGCTGACCGTGATGTCCTTCGGGATCACCCGGCTGTCGGACCCGGGGTTGTCCCGGGTGTCGAAGAACCGGAAGATCCCGTGCCGCGACACCGGGAAGTCGACGGTCAGCGTCTCGATCACCTCGAGCTCGCCGTCGGCGTGCGACGATGAAGTCCGCGGTGTAGTCGGATGATCGCGACGTCTCGCTGTCCGGAGCTGCCGGCGACGTGGTCGCCACGATCCGCCGATCACCGAGCAGCGACGACCAGGCCGAGGAGCGACCACCAGTTGCCTCATGCAGCCACCGCCAGCGATCCGAGTCCTGCGTCATGGGACTCGACCCTAGCGGCGCCGAGCGGCCGCCGCGGCGCGCCCACAGGGCGGCGCAGCCCGGGAGACCAGCTCGTCGGGGTCAGCCCGGCGGCGGTCAGACGCGCAGGACCAGTCCGTGGCACCTCAGGCGACCTGGCGCGCGAAGCGGACGCCAGCTCGCCGGCGAGCGCCTCGCTCACCCGGGCCTGGACCAGGGTGCCCTCGGCGGTGTGCTCGGTGTCGAGCACCTCGCCCCGGTCGTGGATCCGGCTGACCAGGTCGCCGCGGCTGTAGGGCAGCAGCACCCGCACCTCGATGTCGGGGCGCGGCAGGTCGGCCTCGACCGCGGTCGCGGACCGTCGGCGATGCCCTCGCCGGTCTTGGCCGAGCAGACCACGGAGTGCGGCTCGCGCTGCCGCAGCCGGGCGAGGGTCATCGGGTCGGCGAGGTCGGACTTGTTGATCACCACCAGCTCGGGGATCTCGGCCGGCGCCGATCTCGGCGAGCACCTCGCGCACGGCGGCGAGCTGGCCCTCGGGGTCGGGGTGGGACCCGTCGACCACGTGCACGACCAGGTCGGCCTCGGCCACCTCCTCGAGCGTGCTGCGGAACGCCTCGACCAGCTGGTGCGGCAGGTGCCGGACGAACCCGACCGTGTCGCTCATCGTGTAGACCCGGCCGTCGGCGGTCGTCGTACGCCGAGTCGTCGGGTCGAGCGTCGCGAACAGGGCGTTCTCGACCAGCACGCCGGCGTCGGTGAGCCGGTTGAGCAGCGAGGACTTGCCGGCGTTGGTGTAGCCGGCGATCGCCACGCTCGGCACGGCGTTGCGGCGGCGCTCGCTGCGCTTGGTCTGCCGGGTGGTGCGCATGTGCGCGAGCTCGCGGCGGAGCTTGGCGATCTTGCTGTTGATCCGGCGCCGGTCGGTCTCGATCTTGGTCTCGCCGGGACCGCGGCCACCGATGCCGCCGCCCTGCGAGCCGACCCGGCCGCCGGCCTGGCGCGACAGGTTGCCGCCCCAGCCGCGCAGGCGCTGCTTCATGTAGTTGAGCTGGGCGAGCTCGACCTGCGCCTGGCCCTCCCGGGACTTCGCGTGCTGGGCGAAGATGTCCAGGATCAGCGCGGTGCGGTCGACCACCTTGACCTTGAGCTTGTCCTCGAGGTTGCGCAGCTGGCTCGGCGCCAGCTCGCCGTCGCATGATCACGGTGTCGGCGCCGGTCTGGCCTGCACGATCTCGCGCACGCCCTCGACCTTGCCGCGACCGATGTAGGTGGCCGGGTCCGGCTTGTCGCGGCGCTGGTAGACGTTCGTCGAGCACCTGCGAGCCGGCGGTCTCGGCGAGCAGGGCGAGCTCGGCCATGGAGTTCTCGGCGTCCTCGACGGTGCCCTCGGTCCACACCCCGACGAGCACGACCCGCTCGAGGCGGAGCTGGCGGTACTCGACCTCGGAGATGTCCTCGAGCTCGGTCGACAGTCCGGCCGACCCGGCGCAGGGCATGCCGCGCGGCGAGATCGAGGTCGCCCGTCGTCTCCTCGGGGTCCTCCTCGTCGTCCCAGCCGGCGGTCGCCTCGAGCTCGGCGTCCAGGTTGCCGGCATCGAGGTCGATCGCGAGGTCGCGGTCGTCGAGGTCGCGCGCCTCGCGGTCGGGACGGTCGTCGAAGTCAGGTGCGTTCGTCATACGCCCTCCAGACTAGGCCGAGATGCAACGGGTTTGCCCTGTTCGACCTGTCGGGGCGGCTCCTCGCTAACCTCGGGTGATGGAGCGGCCCCATCTCGGAGCAGCAGATCCTCGACCGGTTCTTCCGCGACGGCCGGCTGGTGCTGATGCCGACCCGACGGGCCAAGCGACTCCTCGTGCTCGACCAGGTGGCGCAGCTCTTCGAGCTCGGCCGCACCTTCCCCGAGCGCGAGGTGAACGCCCGGCTCGCCGGGATCCATCCCGACGTGGCCGCACTGCGGCGATACCTGGTCGACGAGCAGTTCCTGACCCGCGAGGGTGGGGTGTACTGGCGCAGCGGCGGCACTGTCGACGTCTGAGCGGTTCGGTACGGCGCGTTCGGGCCGGGGAGCATGACTCCGGTTGCACCGGGGTACATCGGTGCCATGAGTGACCCGATCAGTGAGCCAATGCTCAATCCGGAGGTGCCGCCGCCGGACGACGCAGATCGCCCGCTCACCGAGGATGATCTCGACCCGGAGGCACCCACCGACAGCACCGTGGTCCACCCGCCCCGGGACGACGGCGATCGGCCGGCGGACATGCCCGACGACCTCGACGAGCTGCTCCGGGAGGAGAACGCCGCCACCTCGCTGGACCAGCCTTCGGAGAGCAGCTCATGAGCAACCAGCCGACGGAGCCCATGCTCGCCCGGTGCCGGTCCCGGGCGTGACCGAGTCCGACGCCAACGGGGGTGGGCCGGACGGCCTCGCCGGCGGCATGGGTGTGAGCAGTGAACGGACGGGCCACGTCCTGGGTGCAGAGGGGGAAGCCACCCACGGAGCGGCCGACCCGTACCCGGATCTGCCCACGGGCCAGGACCCACCGCCACCGGAGAAGTCGGCGGGCGGGTCCGAGGTCTGGCCCGACAACGACCTGCCTCCCCATCGGTTCGACCGCCGGACCTACCAGGGCCACTCGCACGGCTGAGGCCCGACCGGTCCCCCAGACACGGAACGCCCGGAGACCCGCTCACGCAGCGGGCCCCGGGCGTTCTGTCGGTGAGAAGACCTACTTCGGTGGCATCCGGATGCCACCGTCGACGCGGATGGTCTCGGCGTTCATGTAGGAGTTCGTCACGCACTCGACGACCATGCTGGCCAGCTCGTCGGCGACGCCGAGGCGCTTGGGGAACAGCACGCTCTGACCGAGGTGGGCCTTGAACTGCTCGGAGGCCTCGCCCTCGCCGTAGATCGGGGTGTCGATCAGCCCCGGCGCGATGGTGTTGACCCGGATGCCGGACGCCGAGAGGTCGCGCGCGATCGGCAGGGTCATCCCGACGACGCCGCCCTTCGAGGCGGAGTACGACGCCTGGCCGATCTGGCCGTCGAACGCGGCGACCGAGGCCATGTTCACGATCGCGCCCCGCTGGCCGTCGGCGTCCGGCTCGTGCCGGCTCATCGCGGTCGCGGCGAGCCGGATCGCGTCGAAGGTGCCGATCAGGTTGATCGCGATCACCTTCTTGAAGGCGTCGATGTCGTGGGCCGAGGCGAACTCGCCGTCCTTGCCGATCGTGCGCTGGGCCCAGCCGATGCCGGCGGAGTTCACCAGGGCCCAGAGCGGGCCGAGCTCGAGGGCCTTCTCGACGGCGGCCTGGATCTGGGTCGTGTCGGTGACGTCGACGGCCACGAAGGCACCGCCGATCTCCTGCGCGAGCGCCTCGCCCTTCTCGGCGTTGAGGTCCGCGACGACGACCTTCGCTCCCTTGGCGGCGAGCTGACGCGCACACGCGGCGCCGATGCCTGACGCGCCGCCGGTGACGATTGCACTGGCTCCGTTGATGTCCACGCGCGGAGCCTAGCGAGCGCCCGACGAGCTTGCGAGTCGGGGCCGAGTGGGCGACGTCGCGTTGACGAGCGCAGCGAGGAACATGGCCGCGATCCTGGAGGTCCGGATCAGCGGGCCGAGCTCAGGTGCTCGGAGGGGAAGATCTGCCGGAAGCGCCGCCACGACGCCCGCGACGCGTCGACGCGCAGCCGCGGCTCGAGCGAGGCGGGATCGGACCCTCGGTACAGCTCGACCAGCGCGGTCGCACTGCCGGCGAGGACCACGTCCGGCTTCGCCGACCTGTCCGGCCGCACGATCTCGCCGTCGCGGACCTCCAGCCAGAGCTCCTCGCCGTCGAGGTCGAGCCGGACCCTCAGGTCGACCCCGCGAGCGGCGACCGGGTCCAGCAGGGCCGCGAGGCCGCCGTACACGGCATGGCGGGGACGGACCGGCTCGTCACCGGGCTCGCCCAGGAACGGCAGGCCGAACCGGGCGAGCGCCCGGAGCACCGGGATGATCCGGCGCCCGTCGCCGGTGAGCACGTACACCGTGCGGGCCGCCGGAGCGGGAAGCTCCTGCTGCTCGACGAGCGCGTCGTCCTCCAGGTCGCGGAGCCGTTCGGTGAGCAGGTTGGTCGCGATGCCGGGCAGCGCCGACCGCAGGTCGGTGAACCGCCGGGGTCCGAACGACAGCTCACGCAGGATCAGAAGGGTCCAGCGGTCGCCGACCCGATCCAGGGCCGCCGCGACGCCGCAGTACTGCTCGTAGCTCTTGTTCGCCACGGCGCAAGGGTAGGGCAGTTGACTCTCTCTATCAATCAGTTGCTTTTTTAAAGCAATCACTCTAGGTTCTCGCCCATGACTCCTGCGTCCCGTCCGGCCGGCCCATGGGCGGTGCTCGGCATCGCCAGCCTGGCCGCCTTCATGGTGTTCCTCGACACCCAGGTGCTGTTCGTCGCGTTCGACGACATCCGGGCCAGCTTCCCCACGGTCTCCTTCGCCACGATGTCCTGGACGCTGTCGGCGTACACGATCGCGCTTGCGGCTGCGCTGGTGCCCGCGGGCCGGCTCGCCGACCGGTTCGGGCGCAGGCGGACGTTCCTGGTCGGGCTGGTCGCCTTCACGCTCGCCTCGGCGCTGTGCGCCCTCGCCGACTCCGCCGCGCTGCTGGTCTTCTTCCGCGTCGTGCAGGCGCTCGGAGCGGCCGCGCTGGTGCCGTCCTCCCTGGCCGTCGTCCTGTCCGTCTTCCCCGCGGAGAAGGTGCCCGTCGCGGTCGCGATCTGGGGCGCGATCGCGGCGCTCGCCGCCGCCGTGGGCCCGACCGCCGGCGCGCTGCTGGTCGACGGCTGGAGCTGGCGGGCGGTCTTCCTGGTGAACCTCCCGGTCGGGGCGATCGCGCTCTGGCTCGGCGCGAGGTTCCTCCCCGAGTCGCGCGAGGAGACCCGGCTGCGGTTCCCCGACCCGGTCGGCATCCTGCTGCTGGCCGGCGCGCTCACCCTGCTCGCGCTCGGCATCGTCCAGGCCGACCGCTGGGCGTGGGTC
Source organism: uncultured Actinomycetota bacterium (assembly GCA_963731485.1). GTDB lineage: Bacteria > Actinomycetota > Actinomycetes > Propionibacteriales > Nocardioidaceae > Marmoricola. The sequence continues at coordinate 184,084 of CAVSVQ010000002.1, read as the reverse complement.
TCGGTCCGCACGATCGGGGTCCTGGTCGCCGGCGTGGTCGTGCTCGGCGCGTTCCTCGTGCGCACCACCGGCCACCCGCACCCGGCTCTCGACCTCACCCTGTTCGGGGCGCGGTCGTTCCGGTGGGCGAACATCGCCACTGCCGCCTTCACGATCGGCTTCACCGCGATGTTCTTCGCGTCGATCCAGTTCCTCGTCCAGGTCTGGCGGTTCAGCATCGTCGAGGCCGGCCTGGCGATGATGCCCGGCCCGATCGTGGTGATGGCGCTGGCTCCGCAGTTCGGCCGGATGGCGGCCCGGGTCGGTCAGCGCACGCTCCTGGTGCCCGGTGGCCTCGTGTACGCCGCCAGCGGGCTGTGGTTCCTCTGGGCGGTCGACACCGAGCCGGCGTACGCCACCCACCTGCTCCCCGGATCGCTGCTGGCCGGGCTCGGCGTCGCGATGGTGATCCCCCACCTGACCAGCGCTGCGGTGCAGGGCCTCCCGGCGAACTCCTTCGGCGCCGGCTCCGCGGTCAACCAGGCCGTCCGCCAGTTCGGCGCGACCTTCGGCGTGGCGCTCACCGTAGCGCTCCTCGGCACCGTCACGCCGCTGAACGTCCTCGACCACTTCCAGCGGATCTGGTGGATGCTCGTCGCCTGCGGCGTGCTCACCTCGGTGGCAGCGCTCGCGCTGCCGCGCACACCGGCTGCCGCCGAGGTGCTCGCGGGCAGCCCGGCCCCGGTCGGGGACGCGGCGTGAGCGAGGTTCTCCCCGACCTCGCCCGGATGACCGGGCTCGAGGTGATGCGGGCGGTGGCGTCGGGTGAGCTGCCGCCCCCGGGGATCGCGGTGCTGCTGGGCATGCGCGTGGTCGAGGTCGGCGACGGCTTGGCCACCTTCGAGCTCAGCCCCGACGACCGGATGCTCAACCCGATCGGCTCGGTGCACGGTGGCATCGCCGCGACGCTGCTGGACTCGTGCATGGGCTGCGCGGTGCACACGACCCTGCCGGCCGGGGTCGGGTACACGACCGCCCAGCTGAACCTGCACTACCTCCGGTCGATGCAGCCCGGCATGGGTCGGGTCCGCGCCACCGGGACGGTGCTGCACCGCGGCCGCAAGCAGAGCACCGCAGAGGCCAAGCTGGTCGACGCCGACGGGCGGCTGCTGGCGCACGGCACGACCACGTGCCTGATCCTGGGCGGCTGAGCCTGGGCGGCTGAGCCTCAGAGATCGGTGACGCCCTCGGCGACGAGCGCGGCCGGTCCGGTGAGCAGCACCCGGTCGTCGGCGGTCCAGACGATCTCGAGGCGGCCGCCGGGCACGTCGACCGTGTACGGCGTACCGCGCTCGGCCTGGTCGGCCAGCGCCGCCGCGACCATCGCCGCGCAGGCACCGGTGCCGCACGAGCGGGTCTCCCCCGACCCGCGCTCGTGGACCCGCATGGCGATGTGCCGGTCACCCTTGCGGGCGACGAACTCGACGTTGACGCCGTCGGGGAACACCTCGCGGTCGTGGCCGGGCTCCTCGAGCAGCGAGCCGGCCTCGTCGAGGGCGTCGACGAACGCGACCGCGTGCGGGTTCCCCATGCTGATCCGGGTCGCCGGCCAGGACCGGTCGCCGACCTCGACCTTGGTCTCGGCGAACACCTCCGGCGTGCCCATGTCGACGGTGATCAGGTCGCCCTCGAAGGTGAGCTGCTTGATGCCGTCCCGGGTCGCGATCGGGAGTGGCTCGCGGGGGTCGACATCGGCGTGCGTGGCGAGGTACAGGCCGAGGACCCGGATCCCGTTGCCGCACATCTCCGCCAGCGACCCGTCGCTGTTGCGGTAGTCCATGAACCAGCGCGCCTGCCCGCGCGCGGCGACCGCGGCCGGGTCGTCGGTCGCGTCGGTGCGCACCACCCGGATCACGCCGTCGGCGCCGATGCCGGCCCGCCGGTCGCACAGTCGCACCACCTGCGCGGCGGTGAGCTCGTGCCGACCGTTGGCATCGGGGATCAGCACGAAGTCGTTCTCCGTGCCGTGGCCCTTGACGAAGGCGTAGTCCACAGGCGCCAGTCTAGGGAGGGGTGGTCAGGACGCGGACGCCCTCCACCGCGCGTGGCGGCGGAGGGCGTCCGCGTGGCCGTCCGCCCGGCGTCGGACGGGGGAGATCCGAAGCCGGGCGGACGGCGGCTCTCAGCGGGCTCTCACCACCCTCGTGAACGCTGCCCTGCCCGCGCCCATGTCGGTGAGGGTGCGGATCTTGAAGCGGTACCGGCCGTGGGCGAGACGCATCACCTTGTGGTGCACGTCGGCCCGCACCGTGACCCGTGCCGGCTCCCGACCACCTCACCGTGCCGGATCCGCTGGGCGACGACCTTGTAGCCCAGGATCGGCATGCCGCCGGTCGTCGTGGGCGACCACGCCACCTTCGCGGTGGACCGACCACCACGAGCGCCGGCGCGGACCTTCCGGACGTGGACGGCGCCGGCCTTGGCCATCGGGACCATCGCAGGATCCGACGTCACGGTCTGCGGCTCGTCGTTCTCGTCGGTGTAGGAGACCACGACCCGCACCAGCTTCCCGCGGAGACCGTCGGTCAGCGGAAGGATCGCGTCGGTCGCACCGGGGATGTCGGTGAACCCGTCACCACTCGGCGCAACCACGCCGGCAGCCCGCTGCGTCGCCGACCCGGCGACACGTGCCGCCGGCGCACCGGCGTTCACCTGCCACTGGACGGCGGGCGCCGCCAGTCCGTTGACGTCGACCGCCAACGCCTGTGGGCTCACCGCGATCCTGGGCCGACCCCCTCCGCCACCGCCGTTCGTGGTGGCGGGAACGGCCAGCTCGGCCGAGACCGACTTCACCGTCAGGCTCGGGAACTCTCCCCCGTAGCCGACCGTGTTGAGCGCGACCACCCGGTAGGTGTAGGCGCGGTCCACACGGGAGTCCTGGTCCGTCAGGGACCGTGGACCGTGCGTGTTCGGCGAGTCGAGCGGCGATGCGCTCGTCGCCACGTCGGACCAGGTCGTGCCGTCGGTGCTGCGCTGGAGCACGAAGGACGTCTCGTTGATCGAGTTGTCCGTCCAGTGCACCGTGACCCGCCGGTTCCTCGACGGTCCGGTCGTGACCTTGGTGTAGGTCAGATCGGTCGCCTTCCGCGGCGGGACGGCCACGGACTCCGGCCGCATCATGTCCATCTCCTCGTGGGACAGGATGTGGCAGTGGATGACGTACTCCCAGCCGAAGTTCACCAGCTGGTTGATGATGTTGCCGGTGGGGTTCCCGTTGACGTCGACGTTGTTGAACATCGAGGTGTCACCGTCCGGCATCATCGGGTTCAGCGGCCGCACCGAGTTCGGCACCTCGAACGGCACCTTCGGGATGATCGGACGCAGAGCCACGATGGTGTCCTCGAGCGGGCTCATCCGGACGGTGTCCTTCCAGCCGAGCTCGTTGGCGTCCGGCGGGATGATGATGTTGTCCCAGGTGACGCGGTTGAGCACCTGCACGTCGTAGAGGTGGAAGTGGATCGGGTGCGTGTCCACGCCGTTGTGGGTGAATCGCCAGATCTGGGTCCCATCTCCGGCGTCCGCGATCGGTTTCACTGACACGTCCGGGTCGTAGGTCGGAAGGTCGGTGGCATCGATCAGCTCGGTCGCGGGGTTGACGTACGGGTACAGCGTGACGTTCTGCAGACCGGGAGTCGGCGGCTGCGCCTCGATGCCGAGGTTGGCCGTCATCCGCCCGAACTCGTCGAACGTGGAGGCGTTCATCTCGTCGTGGATCGCCTTCGGCTGCAGCGGGATCGACATCTTCTCGTTCGGCCGCCGCAGCGTGTTGAAGCCGAAGTCGGTCGTCTGTCGTCGACCCGCACCAGTCCGTCACACGTGGTCTTGGTGCTGCCGGCGACGTTGCAGTTGGCGCCCGAGGCGAACGACTCGCCGTAGGCCGAGTTGTAGCCGGCCTGGCCCGACGATCACCGGGTTCTGGCCGGACTCGAAGACGCCGGAACCGTTCGCGTGGTGCCGGAACGCTGCCTTCAGCTGCGGCCAGGTCGAACGCCGGCGCCGGAGTGTCCGCGGCGATCGTCACCTGCATCACCGTCCGGGTGTTCGGCCCGTACCCGGCGAGCGGGGTCGGGGCTCCGGCCGGGCTGAGGTCAGGCGCACCGGTGTAGTAGTCGTACTGCGGCACCCGCGCCGGGTACGCCGCCGGGGCGTCGTTGTAGAGGATCAGCGTCTGCCCGGCGAACTTCGAGAAGTCCACCAGCACGTCGGCCCGCTCCGCCGGCGCGATCGCCAGCGAGTGCTTGTCGACGTTGCCGAAGTCGAACCGCGTCGGGTCCGTGATCCACGTGGTGGGCTGCTGGCCGTCGATCACCGCAGGAGCGGGCAGGAAGCCGCCCTCGCTGGCGATCTGGATCCAGTCGGGCCCGTAGCTGTCGTCGTTGCTGCCGACCGGCGTCGGGAAGACCGTCGGGTCGGACTGGGCCGCCTTCAGCTCGCTCGGCTTCAGCTCGACCTCGGTCGTGCCGTCGCCCTGGGCCGGGTCGGCCTTGTACCACTGGAAGTTGAAGAACCGGTCGTTCGCGGCATTGAGCAACCGCATCCGGTAGGTCTTCGGCTCCAGGGTGATCTTCGGGTAGGCCACGCCGTTGACGACGGGCGTGTCGTTGAACTGCTCCATGCCCATCGAGATGTTCGGCGTCCCGGGGATCTGCTCCGGCTCGCAGAACGGGTCGGTCTGGTAGGTCCACGTGCTCGGGTCGTCCAGCCTGCAGGTCGGGTCGTAGTACGGGTTGGCGATCGGACCGTACTTGGTGTCCTTGGCCGGCGGCCAGAACCACGGACCGTACATCCACCGACCGTAGGCGCTCATCCCGGACGGATCCCCGGGGTTCTGCGCCGGCATGTAGACGTGGTGGTACCAGAAGTTGCCCTTGGTGCCCCACTTGTCGGCGTCCCAGGTCGGGTCCTGGGCGTCGAGCTGGGACTTGTCCGGAGTGAACGTGCGGTCCTGGACGATCAGCGGGATCGTGTCCGCGGCGTCCGGGATGGTGCCGTCGGCGATCAGCTTCTTCTCGGTGTCGTCGGTGATCGTGTAGCCCGCGGCCTCGCCGGCGTACACGTTCAGCCGGGTGATGCCCCACGCGTGGTCGTGGTAGAACATCAGCCGCGCGCTCTGCTGGTTGGTGTAGTAGAACGTCGAGCAACCGTCATCGGCCGCGGCGCAGAGCTCGGCACCCGAGGAGTCGACCATGTCGGGCACGTTGCGCGTCGCGACTCCCTGCGGCCACGGAGTGTTCTCGCCCGCCGGAGTGATCCACTGGTGCGGGGTGCCGTCACTGATCCACGGGGTGATGCCGCCGTGGAGGTGCAGGGTGGCCCGGTTGTCCTTGAAGCACGAGGCGCTCTTCGGGTTGCTGACCGTGCACGCGGGGTTGCGGACACCGTCCAGCACCGTGCCGTTGTCGGCAGGTGCGCCGCCCATCGCCGTCGGGCCCATTCCCGATCCCATGCCCGAGCTGTCGACGGGAAGGAACAGGTCACCGTCGGCGCCGGTGGGAAGCAGGTTGCGGAACACGATCCGCACCGGACGATCCTTGGTGGCAGCGATCAGCGGACCCATCCACTGCGGCGAGGTCACGCCGGTGTAGCCGGCGATCAGCTGACGCTGGCCGTTGACCAGCTCGTTGTAGAGCGGGACCTGCTGGCCGGGAACCGCGTCGGTCGAGAGCTGCACGTAACCACGCACCAGGGTGGCCGGCAGGTCGGAGCTGAACTTGGTGCGGAACTGCACCAGCCCGATGACGTACTCGTCGGCCTGCTGGGTCGTGCCGGTGTCGGGATCGGTGTAGTCCTTGGCCTCCGGGACCGCCAGCGGGATGAACTTGCTGTCCTTGCCGGTGGCCGGCTCCGTCGTCATCGGGACGTTCGGGCAGCCGGTGCCGTCCGTGCCGGGGTCGCAGGTCGTGGGCAGCTCGTCCTGGAACTTCTTGATCCCCTTCGACAGGTAGCCCTCGCCCGGCGCCGAGACGATGACGGACTTGACGACACCGACGTCGATCCCGGCCGAGGCCGCCGCCCCGGTCCCGGGTCCTGACGGGTCACTGACCGTCACGACCGGCACAGCGCGGTAGTTGGACCCGGCCGCGTCGATGGAGAAGCCGGAGAGCTTCATCGAGCTCTCGACGGTCGCGGGCCCCCCGCCGTCGGGGAACGCGATCGGGTCGGCGAGGGTGCCGTTGTGGATCGCCACGCCGGGCGCCTTGCTGTAGCCCGAACCGGCGTCGTCGACGACGACGGCGGTGATCGTCCCGTTGGCATCCATCCCGTCGGTCGCGTCACCGTTGGCGATCATCGGCACGTGGCCCTTCGCCCGGGTGCCGTTCGGGTCCGAGGGCAGGTCGAAGTCGACGGTCGGCATGGTGTAGCCGCTGCCGCCGTCGGTCACGTTCACCACGTCCACGCTGCCGGTGGCGCTGGCCTTCGCGCCGGTGCCCGGGTCGCCCGCGGCCGCCGTGATGCTCACGTCGAAGGAGGAGTAGCCACTACCCGCCTGGTCGACCGAGAGCGAGACCACGGACCCGCTCTGGTTGATCACCGGTGCGGCCAGCGCAGTGTTGGCCGAGCTCGTCCCGGTCACCTGGACCGTCGTCCCCGGACTGTAGTCGTGGCCGGGACTGGTCACGGTGATGCTCGAGATCCCGCCGGTGGCGGGGTCGACCTGCGCCGTTGCCTCCGCGCCCGCGCCCGTCCCCGCCGGGTCGGTGAACTTGACCACCGCGGTCGACGAGGTCAGCGGGCTGTTCGCCCAGTTCGGCCATGGGCCGAAGTAGTGCGGCACCTTGGTCTCGTCGGTCGCACTGGTCGGCATCCCCGCGGCGGTCGCCGCGCCGATCGGTCCGACCACTGCGGCAGCGGCGACGAATCCGCTCACGACCAGCGAGCCGACGCCCGCTATGGCCGTGAGCCGTCGTGACCTCTTCTGTCTGGTCATCTGTCCTCCTATGACGACGCCGGGATTCCCCCACGACGCGATGACGTGGCGCCGAGATGGCACCGCGACCAGTCAAGGACCGCGACGGCGCTTGCGACGCGGCATGATCGACCCCTCACGTCGCGATCAGGAACCGGTCATGAATGCTCGGACGAAGCCCGAATGGCAGCCCTGCTCGGCGGGTATGGTGCCGAGTGGCGGAACCCGTGCTCGTCCCAGACCCCGACCGGCATCGGCCGTTGCCTTCGGCCGAGCACGTTGCTGGGCGGCGCCGCAGCGAGCGGGAGGCGCGCGAATGGGCACGGTCTTGATCGTCGACGACGAGAAGCGGATCAGGAGTGGCATCGCGCGGCTGCTGGTGACCCAGGGACACCGCACCCTCGAAGCCGCCGACGGTGACGAAGCGCTGCTCACCCTGGCCACGTCCGACGTCGACCTGGTCGTGCTCGACCTCGTGATGCCCGGCACCAACGGGATGCAGCTGCTCGCCAGCCTGCGGGAACAGGACGGGACGGCGCCGATCATCGTGCTGTCCGCGGTCGACGACATCGCAGCCCGGGTCCAGTCGCTGGACCTCGGCGCCGTGGACTTCGTCGGGAAGCCGTTCGTCCCGGCCGAGCTGCTCGCGCGGGTCCGGCGCCACCTCGCCAACGCCGCGCCCGGCTCCCAGCACCCGCAGCGATACCTCACGGCCGCGGGCATCAACCTGGACCTCGATCGTCGCCGTGCTCGCTATCGCGACCAGGGCATCGACCTGACCGAGAGGGAGGCGAGCCTGCTCGCCCACCTGATGCGCAAGGAGGGCGTCGTCTGCAGCCGCGAGCAGATCCTGCGCGACGTCTGGGGCCTCGAGGAGGACCCCGGGAGCAACGTGGTCGAGGCGTGCATCCGGCGGCTGCGCGCGAAGCTGTCCGATCCACCGATCCACACGGTCAGGTCGGTGGGCTACTGCCTCGACGGCGCCTGAGATGTCGGCCGACGACGTCGTCGCGGTCCAGCGGCAACCGGGTCCGCCGGGGCGAGAACGCCTGTTCCTCCCGTGGGTCGCGTTCGCAGCGGTGTGCACCGCCGTGATGGCGATCGCCTCCAGCGACGAGGTGATCCCCTACCACCTGATCTGGATCGGGTTCGCGCTTGCCTACGGGTTCGAGCCGTGGCCCGTGCGCCGCGCGGCGATCGCGGCCGCGGCCTTCGGCGCAGCCAGCGGCGCGGTGTTGGTCCAGCGCGCCGCCACGGACGTGATTTCCTGGGACGAGACCTTCGAGATCCCGCTGATGGTGACGCTGGCCGGCCTCGTGGTCTGGCACGTCCAGCGGCGCGAGACCGCCCTGCGGACGGTGCGCACGCTCGCCGATCGCCAGACGCGGCAAGCCGCCCAACGCGAGCGGTTGAGCCGGTTGAGCGCACACGAGATGCGCACGCCGCTGACGATCGCGACGTCGTACGTCGCGTTGATGACCCACCAGGAGACCGACGCGGATCGCCTGTCGGACCTCCGGGTCGTCGAGGACGAGCTGTCGCGCCTGGCCCGTGCCGGCGACCGTGTCCTCCGGATGATCCGGCTCACCGACCACCTGCCACGCTCCTGGATCGACGTCGACGACCTGTTGCAGGTCACCGCCCGGCGGTGGTCGTCGGTGGCCCCCCGCGACTGGCGGGTCGAGTCCGACGCCGGCCGCCTGCACGCGTCGCTCGAGCGCGTCCGCGCGTGCCTGGACACCCTGATCGAGAACGCCTTGCGCTACACCACCGAGCAGGACACGATCCGCCTGTACGGCACCAGCGTGGGCGACGAGGTGCACCTGGGGGTCGCCGACTCAGGCCCCGGTCTCTCGGAGGACCAGATCAGCCGGATCAACAGCCCATCGAGGCGGCCGCCGCCGGCACCCGACCAGCAGACGCCCGACCCCCTGTCCCAGACGGGGCTCGGGATCGGCCTGGTCCAGCAGATCGTGGAGGCCCGCGAAGGAACGCTCGTCGCCGGAAAGGCGCGTGAGGGCGGCGCGCAGTTCGAGTTGCGGATGCCCCGCGAGCGCGGCGTGCGGTAACGGGTCCACGGGCGGTCTCCGGCGGCGCCTCGGCCCCGGCGCCGAACGCGTGATCCGCGAGGTCCGTGCCTCCGTCGGCGGTGTCCTGCCGGGTTGTGTCGGGTCCTCGTGTCATGGTCCTGACATGGACGAAGGACTGGTGGAGGGCATGCTGATGTTGCGTGGCGAGACCCGGCACTGCTCCGACTGCGGCACCGCCACGATCTTCATTCCGGTCGAGGAGCACGGCTGGGTCTGCACCTCCTGCGACGCGGCGGTGGTGCTGGTCGACCCTGCTCACGCCTGGGTGTCGGCTGCCTGAGCCGTGACGACGGCGGCCGCGCGGTCGACGCGCGCCGAGTCGTCGTACCGGACCCAGGTGATCCGGGGGTCCTTGCGGAACCAGCTGTCCTGGCGGCGTGCGAACCGGCGAGTGCCGGTGATCGTCTGCTCCCTGGCCTCGGCCTCGGTGAGCTCCCCGTCGAGGAACGCCAGGACCTGCCGATAGCCCAGCGCCCGGTTCGCCGTCAGCCCCTCCCGCAGGCCGGCATCGGCGAGACGACGGACCTCCTCGACGAAGCCCTGCTCCCACATCCGGTCGACGCGGGCGGCGATGCGGGCGTCGAGCGCCGCGCGGTCGATGTCGACGCCGATCTGGACCGTGCACGGATCGGCGTACGTCGGCGCGGGGAGGGTCGCGGTGAACGGCCGGCCGGTGATCTCGACGACCTCCAGGGCCCGCACGATCCGGCGCCCGTTGGTCGGCAGGATGCTCGCCGCGGCTGCCGGGTCGACGTCGGCGAGCCGGCGGTGCAGCGCCTCTGCGCCGAGCTCGGCCAGGGCGGCGTCGTACCGGGCCCGCACCTCGGTGTCGGTGCCCGGGAAGTCGAACTCGTCGAGGATCGCGCGGGTGTACAGCGCCGAGCCGCCGACCAGCACCGGCACGACACCACGGCCGCGGCACTCGGCGATCTCGGCGCGCGCCCAGCGCTGGAACTCCGCGACCGTCGCGGGCTCGGTGACGTCGAGGAGGTCGAGGAGATGGTGCGGGATCCTGCGTCGCTCGGCGGGCGGCAGCTTCGCCGTGCCGATGTCCATGCCGCGGTAGACCTGCATCGCGTCGGTGTTCACGATCTCGCCGCCGAGCGCCTCCGCGAGGCCGAGCGCGAGATCGCTCTTGCCCGACGCCGTGGCCCCGACCACGGCCACGATCGGCAGGTGCGACATGGGGCCAGTGTGCCAAGCACCGGATAGTCCGGCACGAAACTGCTGCCCCTGGGCCGCATTCGGCGCGAGATCGTGCCGGACTATCCGGTCCTCCCGGGTTTCCACCGGCGCGCACGGGGCACTTGACCGCCATGAGCGACAACATCCCCGAGCCAACCGTCGACCCGGACCCGGACCCGGGGAACGAGGCGGGCGGCGTCGATGCGGTCGACGACGGCGGGCTGTTCCCGCCGGTGCCCCCGGACGAGCCGCTGAACGCGCAGATGGAGGACGAGGAGGTCCCCGACGAGCTCAAGAGCCGCGAGGAGCCGGACCGCGAGGCGGACACGACGACCCGAGCAGGGAGCCGTCGGGCTGACTACCCCAGCACCTCGGCGAGCAGTGCCGCAGCCTCCGCTCCGATCCCCGGCGCCTGACTCTCGCGCGGGCCGGCCACGTTGAGCACGACCCCGTCGGCAAGACCGGCGAGCCAGGTACGCACCGCCTCGACGTCGCGCACATCCGCGACCAGGTGGGGGCTGGCGAGCTCCTCGGCGATCTCGATCGTCAGTCGCGTGCCGGGTGAGGCCACCTCGTCGCGCACCAGGACGAGGGTCGCGTCGCTGTCGCGCACGTTCCACCGGGTGCGCACCCGCGGGTCCTCGGACGCCGTCGGCACCAGCTCCGGGAACACCGCGAGCAGCCCGGGAGGATCGAGGAGGTCCTCGGCCCGTCCGCCGGCGGGCACCAGCCACCGATCGGAATGCCGAACCTCCGCCCGACCTCGAGCGCAGCCCGGTCGACGCCGGACTGGCCGCCGGAGACGATGCGCGCGAGCCGCATCAACGGCAGGCGGGCGCGTCCGGCAGCGGCGTCGGGCACGCCGACCGTCGGCAGCCCGAGCGAGACCCCGACAGGCTGCGGCGCCACGCGTTGCTCCCACGCGTCGCCGGCCCGGGTACGACGCACGGAGACGACCGGGCCGTCGGCGACCAGGTGGTGCGGGGCGGCGTAGGTGACCACGACCTCGACCATGTCGCCGGGCCGGACCTCGACAGGCGCACCCTCGGCGTCGACCGGCGTGAAGTGCACCAGCCGGTTGTCCCGCGCACGACCGGACAGCCGGTGGGTCGCGGCGTCCTTGCGGCCCTCGCCCTCGGCGACCATCAGCTCGACGGTCTGCCCCTCGAGCCGCTGGTTCTCCGCCCAGGCGACCTCCTCGACCAGCTCGACCAGCCGCTCGTAGCGCTCCTGCACGACGGCCGGGTCGACCTGGTCGGCGAGCTCGGCCGCCGGAGTCCCGGGGCGCTTGGAGTACTGGAAGGTGAACGCCGCGGAGAACCGCGCCGCCCGCACCACGTCGAGGGTGGCCTGGAAGTCCTCCTCGGTCTCGCCGGGGAAGCCGACGATGATGTCGGTGGTGATCGCGGCGTCCGGCATCGCGGCGCGGACCCGGTCGATGATCCCGAGGTACCGCTCCTGGCGGTAGGACCGGCGCATCGCCTTCAGCACCCGGTCCGAGCCGGACTGCAGCGGCATGTGCAGCTGCGGCATCACGTTCGGCGTCTCGGCCATCGCCTCGATCACGTCGTCGGTGAACGCCGCCGGGTGCGGCGAGGTGAAGCGCACCCGCTCGAGTCCCTCGATCCCGCCGCAGGCGCGCAGCAGCTTGCCGAACGCCAGCCGGTCGCCGAACTCCACGCCGTAGGTGTTCACGTTCTGCCCGAGCAGGGTCACCTCGGTGACGCCCTCCGCGACGAGGGCCTCGATCTCGGCGAGGATCTCGCCGGGCCGGCGGTCCTTCTCGCTTGCCGCGCAGCGACGGCACGATGCAGAACGTGCAGGTGTTGTTGCACCCGACCGAGATCGACACCCAGGCGGCGTACGCCGACTCGCGCCGGGTGGGCAGCGTCGAGGGGAACACCTCGAGCGACTCCAGGATCTCGACCTGTGCCTCCTGCTGCACGCGCGCCCGCTCCAGCAGCACCGGCAGCGAGCCGATGTTGTGGGTGCCGAACACGACGTCCACCCAGGGCGCCTTGCGGGTGATGGTGTCGCGGTCCTTCTGGGCCAGGCAGCCGCCGACGGCGATCTGCATGCCCGGACGCTGCGCCTTCACCGGCGCGAGGTGGCCGAGGTTGCCGTAGAGCTTGTTGTCGGCGTTCTCCCGCACCGCGCAGGTGTTGAAGACCACCACGTCGGCGGCCTCACCGGCCGAGGCGGCGACGTAGCCCGCGCCCTCCAGCAGCCCGGCGAGCCGCTCGGAGTCGTGGACGTTCATCTGGCACCCGTAGGTCTTGACCTCGTAGGTGCGCGCGGCGGTCTCGGTGCTCATGACCGGACAAGGTTACGTGCGAGGCGGCGAGGCGACCGAATCGGCGGCCTACCCCTGGTCGAGCTCGGCGTCCTTGGACAGGCTCTCGCTCTCGCTCCTGATCGCCTTCGCGGTCGCCGGATCGCGTGCGCCGTGCCGGTGACGGCGCGCTCGAGCAGCTTGACGGGTCGATGCTCGAGGCACTGCCCGCTGGCCGGACCGGGCAAACGTCCGGTAGGAAGGGCGCCGTGACCGCACAGCCGCTCGTCGTGCTCGAGGGCGTCAACAAGTGGTTCGGTGAGCTGCACGCGCTGACCGACATCGACCTCGCCATCGACCGAGGCGAGGTGGTCGTGGTGATCGGGCCCTCGGGGTCGGGCAAGTCGACGCTGTGCCGGACGATCAACCGGCTCGAGACGATCGACTCCGGCACCATCACCCTCGACGGTCGCCCGCTGCCCGAGGGCGGCAAGGCCCTGGCAGAGCTGCGCGCGCAGGTCGGGATGGTCTTCCAGACGTTCAACCTGTTCGCCCACAAGACCATCCTCGAGAACGTCACGCTCGGGCCGGTCAAGGTCCTCGGCCACGGCGAGGCCGACGCCGAGGGCCGGGCCCGCGAGCTCCTCGACCGGGTCGGCGTCGGGTCGCAGGCCGAGAAGTACCCCGCGCAGCTCTCCGGCGGGCAGCAGCAGCGGGTCGCGATCGCTCGTGCGCTGGCGATGGACCCGAAGGTGATGCTCTTCGACGAGCCGACCTCGGCCCTCGACCCGGAGATGATCAAGGAGGTCCTCGACGTGATGCTCGACCTCGCGGAGCAGGGCATGACCATGGTCGTGGTCACCCACGAGATGGGCTTCGCCCGTACGGCGGCGCACCGGATCGTCTTCATGGCCGACGGCGCGATCGTCGAGGAGGCGTCACCCGGGGAGTTCTTCGACCGGCCGCGCACGGAACGAGCCAGGGACTTCCTGAGCAAGATCCTCGCCCACTGACGGCGCGCCGGCAGCCGCCCGGCTCGGCCACCACAGCCGGCGACCGACGAGCGCGGCGAACGCCGGCACCACCATCGTGCGCACCACGAAGGTGTCCAGCAGCAGGCCGACACCGACGGTGAAGCCGAGCTGGACGAGCGTGGTGACGCTGCCGCTCATCATCGCGAACAGGCTGGCGGCGAAGATCACCCCGGCCGCCGTGATCACGCCGCCGGTCAGGGCGACCGCACGCGCGATGCCGTCGCGCTCCCCCGCGGGCGCCTCCTCGTGCATCCGCTTGATCAGCAGCAGGTTGTAGTCGGCGCCGACCGCGACCAACAACACGAATGCGATGCAGGCCACCGTCCACTCCAACGGTGTGCCCAGCAGCAGCTGCCACACGAGCACGGCGAAGCCCATCGTCGCGGCGTAGGAGAGCACGACGGAGGCGAGCAGGAACACTGCGGCCACCAGACTGCGGATCAGCAGCAGCAGGATCAAGAAGACCGCGACCAGCGCCACGATCGCCACCAGCCGGAAGTCGGCGGCGGACAGGTCGGCGATGTCGGCGTTCGTCGCGGCCATCCCGGTGATGGTGACCGGGCTGCCCTCGAGCCCGGTGCCGCGCAGGTCCCCGGGCGACCTCGTCGACGATCTGCGTGCTGCGCCGCGCGGCCTCGTGCCCGAACGCGTTGGTGGTGCCGAGCACGATCAGCCGCGCGACCTTGCCGTCCGGGGACAGGTACGCGCCGCTGGCGAGCGCGAAGCGCTCGTCGCTGAACGCGCTCGGCGGCAGGTAGAAGCCGCCCACGGCGGGCGCTCCCTTGGCTGCCCGGGCCGCGCCGTTCAGGTACGCCGCCGCGGTGCCGAGCCCCTGCTCCAACCGGGTCACCGACCCGGTGAGCCGACGCGTGCCGCCGGCGACCTCGGCGCCGGCGTCGGCCACCTGGTCGGTCCCCGCGGCGAGATCGTCGAGCCCGGACGCGAGCCGGCGTTGGCCGTCACGGAGCGAGGCTGCACCGTGCTCGGCGCTCGCCAGCCCGGTGCGGATCGAGGTGAGGCCCGTGTGCAGGTCGACGGTGCCGTCGGCGAGCTGGCGCGCTCCCCTCGCGGCCTGTTGCAGGCCGGGCACCAGCTGGTCTCGCTCGCCGACCCAGATCTGCCGGATGCCGTCGCGGGCGCCCTTGCAGTAGGCGTCGAGGCCACAGGTCAGGCTCCGGGTCAGCGCCCGGTAGGCCATCTCGAGCCCGTCGACGGCGACCTTCGTCTGTGCGACCGCGCTGTCGAGGCCGTCGGCCAGTGCCGCTGCGCCGTCGCGAAGATCGGCGCTCCCGGCGACGACGTCGTCGCTCCCGGCGACCAGCCGCTCGAGCCCGCTGTGCAGGGTCCGCACTCCGGCGAGCACACGGTCGGCGCCGTGCGCGGCGTCTCCCGCCCCCGCGGCGATCCGGGCGGCGCCGTCACTGAGCCGGCCGGCCCCGGCGACGAGGCGGCCGGCGTCGTCGGACCCGGCGTCGAGCTTCTTGCGCGCCCGGGCCAGCTTGGCTCCGACCACCCCGGCCTGCTGCCCGAGCGATGCCTCGTCCAGCCTCGTCCCGGTCGGGCGGGTGACCGCGCGCACCGACCCGACCCCGTGAACGCGGGCCACGGCGGCGGCGGCCTGCTCCAGCGCTGCGAGGTCCTCGGTGTTGCGCATGTCGTGGTCCGCGGAGACCAGCACGAAATCGGGCAGCGCCTCGTTGCGCGGGAAGTGGGCGTCCATCAGCGCGTAGCCGTCGTTGCTCTCGGTGTCGCCAGGCTGGACCCGACGCTCGTCGTAGCTCGGTGCGAACAGCGGGAACAACGCGGCCAGCACGACGAGCGGGACCAGCCCGGCCGCGAGGGCGAGGCTCGGTCGCGCCACCACCCGAGCGCCCCAGCGGTCCCAGCCGCCGGCGCCCGCCGAGCGCGGTCGCGGCTCCAGCAGGCCACGGGCGCCGAGGAGCGCAACCAGCGGTGGGGTGAGCGTGAGCGAGATGCCGAGGGCGAGCACGATGCTGACCGCGATCGCCGGCCCGGTCGTGCGGAACAGGCCGACGTGCGCGAGCGCGAGGCAGGCGTTGGCGAGGATCGACGGTCAGCGCGGAGCCGGTGATCACCGCGGCCACCCGCGACGAGGCCACCCGGGCGGCCTCGACCGGCTCCACCCCTCGGCGGCGCTGCTCGTGGTAGCGACTGATCAGGAAGATCGCGTAGTCGGTGGTCGCGCCGAGCACGATCGCGGTGAGGAACGACCCGGTGAACGTCGAGACGTCGAACACGTGCTGCTGGCCGAGGAACGACACCACGCCGCGCGCGGCCGCGAGCGCGATGCCGATCACGCCGAGCACGAACCCGGTGACCACCACCGAGCGGTAGATCACCATCAAGATGATCGCGATCAGCACCAGCGTCACCGCGGTGATCTTCACGATGCTGCTCTCGACGTGGGTGACCATGTCGGTGATCGTGGCCGAGGCCCCGGTGACCGCGACGTCGAGCCCGGCCGGCCGACCGACCTCGGCGTCGTCGCGCACCGCCTCGACCTGCCCGACCGACGTCGGCGCTCCGGTGTAGCCGGCGAGCCCGATCTGGAAGTAGATCGCCTTCTCGTCCTTGCTGATCTGCGCGTCCCGCAAGGTCGGGCTGGACAGGTCCTGCACGTAGGTCACGTGCCCGGTGTCGGCACGCAGGCGGTCGGAGAGGCCGACGACGTACCGGATGTCTGCGTCGGTCAGGCCGCTGTCGCGCTCGGCGACGAACACGATGAAGCTGCGGCTCTTGCCGTTGCCGAAGGTCTGGTCCATCGCCTTCACCGCGCGCAACGACGGCGCGGACTCGGGGACGAACGGCGTGCTGTCCCGGGCCACGATCGACTCGATCTGCGGCACGAAGACGTTGACCGCGATCACGAACAGCAGCCAGCCGGCGATCATCCAGGGCGCGCGGCGCACGACGAACCCGGACAGGCGGGCCAGGGTCGAGGACTCGGGGCCTTCGGGGCTCATGGGCACGATCGTGACGGCGCCGCGCGATCGGCCGCGTCCTACCGGGGTACGAAATCAGCGGTGGCGGGCGAGGTCTGCGTCACACCGGCCCGCGAGCGCTCAGTCCTTCGTCGGCTTCTCGGTCACCCAGAGCTTGATCACGCCCTCGATCACGACCGTGCCGTCCGTGCGCACGCCGCGCACTCGCACCGGCAGATCAGGATCGTCGCCGGTCCACTGCTCGGGGTCGGTCTCGGCGATGCAGGTGATGTCGGTGGTCGCCTTGGCGGTGTAGCTGACGTCCATGCCCTTGGGGATCCAGCGCTTGTGGGCCGGGATGGTCGCCTCGGCCAGCGCGCCCATCGCCGCCTCGAGCCCGTTGCACAGCGCGATGGCGTGCACGGTGCCGATGTGGTTCTGCACCGCGCGGCGCTTGGGGATGACCAGCTCGGCGTGGTTCGGCTCGATGACCGTGAACCGTGGCCGGATGCTCCAGAAGTACGGCGCCTTCTGGGCAAACGCGAGGGAGAACAACCGGTCGCCCACGACCGGGCCCAGGACGGGCAGAGTGGTGGTCTTCTTGTACAGGTCAGCGACGTTGGCCATGACCGCATATTACTGCTCAGTAACCTCATGGTGCCCTATGACCTGCGCCACATCGAGCGAGCAGCCGACCACCGTGTCGGTGCGTCCGAACGGCCCCGGCTCGTCGAACCAGAGGCCCTCGGTGAATCCGAGCTTGGCGAGGACGCGCAGCGAAGCCGCGTTGCGGTGGTCCGGCGCGGCGAAGAACTCGCCGACGCCGGGGTACGCCGGCCAGACGATGTCACGCAGGAACACCCACAACAGGCTGGTGCCGAGCCCGCGCCCGACGAACGCGGGCTCCCCGATCGCGTAGTCGACGCCGATCGCGTCCGGCCGCGCGGTCAGCAGCGCGTACTCGGGGTGGTCGCTGATCCGGTAGTCCTGGGCGAAGCCGACCGACCGGCCGTTGACCTCCCACACCCACATCCGGGTCGGGTCCTCGCCGCGCAGGGCCGGCCCGTAGTACGCCGCGACCTGCTCCGGGGTGCGGTGCTCGTCCCACCAGCGCGCCACGTGCGGCTCGTTGACCCAACCGGAGACGTCGGCGAAGTCACCCGGGGTCATCGGCCGCACGGAGAAGACGTGCTCGTCGTCGAGCCGGAAACCGCAGCGGGTCGCCGGAGAGGTCGTGGGCGAGCACCGGCCCCGGGCCCGGGCGAGGACCGGTCGGCCGCCTGCGCCCAGGACTCGCCGGGCTGCACCTGGGCGCGCAAGATCTCGAACCGCATGGCCCCAGTGTGCCGAGGTGACCCGACGGCCGCACCGCGGTTTCGCGATGGTTCCTGCGGAGGTTGGGTGATGGTTTGATAGCGGGTGTGAACGAGAACGTGTTGCAGTCCGGGTTCGACGCGCTACGTCGGCTGCGGTGGAGGAGATCTCCGCGTCCGGGGAGTGGGCGCAGTTCGCCGACCTGTTCACCGAGGACGCGACCTACTGCGAGCACGTCTACGGCGACTTCAGCGGTCGGGAGGAGATCCGGCCCTGGATCGTGAAGACGATGACGACCTACCCGGGCAGCGAGATGGTCGCCTTCCCGCCGGCGTGGTACGTCTTCGACGCTCCGACCAACCGGGTGATCTGCGAGATCCGCAACATCATGCGCGACCCGGGCGACGGGTCGGTGCACGAGGCCTCGAACATCACGATCCTGACCTTCGACGACGCAGGGCAACCTGGTCCGCGAGGAGGACATCTACAACCCGCAGAAGTTTGCCGACATGGTGCGGACTGGTCCCGGGTGGCCCGCGACCACGGCACCTTGTCCGACGAGGGCGTGGCGATGCTCGAGGCGCTCGGCGGCTAGCTCTCGCATCGAGCACCTCCCACCTCGGCCGCGGAACGTCTCAGAGGTGCTCGGGGTCGGCCGAGGTCGACGGCGAGCTCCTCGCGCACCACCCGGTAGGCGACCGCGCTGGAGTGACCCTTGCGCGCCAGCATGCCGACGAGCCGGCGGACCGCCTTGATCGGTGTCCAGGCCCGCACCGAGCGCAGCTTGCGGCGCACCAGCATCCGGGCCGCCTCGACCTCGTCGTCGGGATCGACCTCGCCGAGCGCCGCACGCGCGACCTCGTCGTCGATGCCCTTGCGGCGCAGCTCCTGGGCCAGCGCCCGCCGGGCCAGCCCGCGGCCCTCCTGGCGCTGGGCCACCCACTCGCGGGCGAAGGCGGCGTCGTCGACGAGCCCGACCTCCTCGAACCGGTCGAGCAGGCGGGTCGCGATCTCGTCGGGCACCTTGCGCTGGGCCAGCTTCTTCGCCAGGTCGGCGCGGCTGCGCGCCCGACCGGTCAGCTGGTCGAGCAGGATCTTGCGGGCCACCGACTCCGGGTCGGCCTCCGGCCCGAGGTCGCGGCTCGTCATGCGTGGTGGGTCGCCGCCGCGTCGTCCAACCGTGGCTCGATCGCAAGGCTGCGAGGACGGGAAGCGCGGGCTGTAGGCGAAGCGCCCGTCGACCGACGACGACGCAGCGAGCGCCGCGGTCTCACCGGCGCGGTCAGAAGTCGATGCCGTCGGGGTCGACCGGCGGCGTCGGCGGCCGGGGCGTCGACGGTGGGGCCGATGCCGAGGTGCTCGAGGATGCGCTTCTCGATCTCGTTGGCCAGGTCGGGGTTGTCGCGCAGGAAGTTGCGGGAGTTCTCCTTGCCCTGGCCGAGCTGGTCGCCCTCGTAGGTGTACCAGGCGCCGGCCTTGCGGATCAGCCCGGCCTCGACACCGACGTCGATCAGGCCGCCCTCGCGGGAGATGCCCTGGCCGTACATGATGTCGAACTCGGCCTGCTTGAACGGCGGGGCGACCTTGTTCTTCACGACCTTGACCCGGGTGCGGTTGCCGACCATGTCGGTGCCGTCCTTGAGGGTCTCGATGCGGCGCACGTCGAGGCGCACCGAGGAGTAGAACTTCAGCGCCCGGCCACCGGTGGTGGTCTCCGGCGAGCCGAACATCACGCCGATCTTCTCGCGCAGCTGGTTGATGAAGATCGCGGTGGTCTTGGAGTTGTTCAGCGCACCGGTGATCTTGCGCAGCGCCTGGCTCATCAGCCGGGCCTGCAGGCCGACGTGGCTGTCGCCCATCTCGCCCTCGATCTCGGCCCGCGGCACCAGCGCCGCCACCGAGTCGATCACGATCAGGTCGAGCGCGCCGGAGCGGATCAGCATGTCGGCGATCTCGAGCGCCTGCTCACCGCTGTCGGGCTGGGAGACCAGCAGCGCGTCGGTGTCGACACCGAGCGCCTTGGCGTAGTCGGGGTCGAGGGCGTGCTCGGCGTCGATGAAGGCCACGATGCCGCCGGCCGCCTGGGCGTTGGCCACCGCGTGCAGGGCGACCGTGGTCTTGCCGGAGGACTCCGGACCGTAGATCTCGACCACGCGGCCGCGCGGCAGACCGCCGAGGCCGAGGGCGATGTCCAGGGCGATCGACCCGGTCGGGATCACCTCGAGAGGCGCGCGGATCTCGTCGCCGAGGCGCATCACCGAGCCCTTGCCGTACTGCTTCTCGATGTTGGCCGAGCGCGATGTCGAGCGCCTTCTCGCGGTCCGTCGCGGCCATGTGCGTCCCTCTCGTCGTGGTGGTCCAGGTACGTCGGCGACGCTAGGGCGAGCCACCGACACGGCCTGATCAGCCGGGTCGACGCCTGTGGACAACCTCGCCCCTCGTCGTACCTGTGGACGTCACAGTAGTACGAACATGTGTTCGATCAACCGCATTGCGGCCCGGCGTGTCGGCCGAGGTCTCGAGACGGTCCGCCGGACCTCCGGTCACGCGGGCACCGCCGGACACGGGACAGCGGGGCGCCGATTCATGGGGAGGGAGTGGCGCCCCGCTGCCGTCGATCTGGCCCGAGAGTCCCCCTACTGGGTGATGCGGGTCAGAGCCCCTGGGGTGTACGGCGAGTGCGCGTGGCAGGTAGTTCGCGAACGCATCGATGTCCAGGCCGCCGAAGTAGACGTCGGTGCCGTTCGTGAACGCCGGGAAGTTGTCGCCACCGCCGGCGAGGAAGTTGTTCGTCACCACCCGGTAGCTCGCGCTCTTGTCGATCGGCGTGCCGTCGAGCATCACCGAGCCGTCCACCGCGCCCGTCGGCGCCGAGCTGGTAGCTGAAGCCGTGCGAGACCTGCAGCACCTTCGGCGAACCGGCGTTCGAGCCCGGTCACCTGCTGGGCGAGCAGGTCGTAGATGTCCTGCGCCGGTCAGCGTCATCGAGACCAGGTAGTTGTTGAACGGCTGGACCGTGAACGCCTCCTCGAAGGTGACGTCGCCGGCCGGCTCGCCGTACGGACGACGCTCGCGTAGGTGAGGTCGGCCCGGATGCCGCCGGGGTTCATGAACGCGATCACCGGCGCCTGGCCGTTGGTGACCGTGGACGGGTCGGCGAGCTGGGCGTCGGCGATCAGGTCGCCGAGCTGGCGACTCCCCGGCGGCGTTCTGGGTCCTGGTGACGTCCGTCGGTGATGTGCCCGATCACCTTGCTGGCGATCGGCCGGACCAGCTCCTTGTACTTCGCGATCAGCGACGACTCGGCCGGGTCCTTGGGGACGTCGCGGGTCACCAGCATGTTGGTGCCCTCGACCGAGGCACGGACGATGTCCTGGGTCCGCCGGTCGTAGGTCAGCTCGGTCTCGGTGAACAGCCGGCCGAACGACGACGCCGAGGTGACCAGCCGGGTCGCGGCCGGCCGGGTCCTTGACGTCGCACACGTAGGGCTGGTGGGTGTGCCCGGAGATGACCATGTCGATCTGCGGGTCGAGGTGCGCGGCGATGTCGAGGATCGGCGAGCTGGCCGCGATCAGGGTGCCGCCGCCGCCGCAGGTGTAGTCGTAGTTCGGGTTGACCGACCAGGTCTTGCCGTTCGGGTCGGTCCACTGCTGCTTCGCCGGCATGCCGCCCTGGTGGATCAGCACCACGATCGCCTTGACGCCCTTACGCACGCAGGACCGGGACCAGCGCGTTGGCGGTCGCGACCTCGTCGGTGAACTCCAGGCCGGCGACGCCGCTGGCGGTCACGATCGACGGGGTGTCCTTCAGGGTCATCCCGATGAACCCGATCCGGGCGCCGTTGACGTTCTTGATCGTGTACGCCGGCAGGATCGTCCGGTCGGTGCCGGCGTACTTGACGTTGGCGGCCAGGTAGTCGAAGTTCGGCGCCGGCGAAGGTGCCGTCGGGGCAGGAGTTCTGGTTGTTCGCGCCGTCGCCGTCGTCGAGGCAGCCGCCGTACTGCATCCGCTGCAGCTCCTGGTAGCCCTCGTCGAACTCGTGGTTGCCGACCGCGGTGACGTCGAGCCCGAGCGTTGTTCATCGCCTCGATGGTGGGCTCGTCGTGGAACGCCGCCGACAGCAGCGGCGAGGCGCCGATGATGTCGCCGGCGGCCACGGTCAGGGAGTTGGGGTGACCCTCGCGTGCCTGGGCGAGGTGGGTGGCGAGGTACTCCACGCCGCCGACGTCCTCGGTGACGTCGACCGGCTTGCCGGGGTCGTCCGGGTGTCGAGCCGGTGGTCGACGACGAGCCGGCCCGAGGAGCCGCTCGGGCGGCTCGAGGTTCCCGTGGAAGTCGTTGAACGACAGGATCTGCAGATCCATCGTTCGCCCGTGGTGGTGCCCGTGGTGGTGCCCGTGGTGGTGCCCGTGGTGGTGCCCGTGCCCGCGACCGTGCGCGTCCGAGGGCGCCTGGGTGGCGGCGACCCCGGTGAGGGCACAGGCGAGGACGGCGAGCCCGCCGATCAGGCGGCGCCGAGGGGTCGGCCGAGGGGTGGTCAGCATGGAGCAGCTCCCGAGAGTCCCGAAACGAAGTGGATGTCGCACGCTAACCCGAGACCGGTGTCGCTGGCGAGAACCCCGCGCGACCGGCCAGTGTCGCCGCAGCCAACACCACCACCGCGAAGATCGAGGCGAAGCCGGCCAGCACCGGGAAGCCGACCTCGCCGACGATCACCCCGGACAGTGCGCTGCCCGCGGCCGCCGCCAGGCCCATCGTCATGTCCGCCGCGCCCTGCACGGCCGTCAGGCGCCGAGCGGCGCGAGCTCGGCGACCATCGTCGAGGCCGAGACCGTCGCCAGCGACCAGCCCAGCCCCAGCAGGAACAGCCCGACGAAGATCTCCGGCGAGCTGCCCTCGGGCGACCGGGCACACAGCAGCAGCGACAGCAGGAGAACGCCGCCCCCGATCGGCGAGCACCGTCACCCGGCCGAACCGGTCGGCGGCGAGACCGACCAGCGGCGCGAAGGCGAACATCCCGAGGACGTGCAGGCTGATCACGAAGCCGATGACCCGCAGCTCGGCGTGGCCGTGCTGCATGTGCAGCGGCGTCATCACCATCACCGAGATCATCACCGCGTGCGCGGCTGCGAGGCCGGCGATCGCCGCGGCGACCGCCGGCCGCTCGCGGAGGATCGCCCGGACCGACGCCGAGCCGGACGCCGAGCGTGTCGAGACGCCGCCGGAGGTCTCGACAGGCTCGACCCCCGGGAACGAGACGCCGCCTGAGGTCTCGACGAGCTCGACCTCCGCGGCGGCCTCTCCCCGCGCGACCAGCAGCGGGTCGGGCCGCAGCCGCACCCAGATCACCAGCGCGGCCAGCACCATTCCCAGGGCCCCGAGCGCGAACGGACCGGTGAGCTCGGGGATGCCGAGCACGTCGGCCAGGTTGCCCGCCGGACCGGTGAGGTTGGGCCCGACGACCGCCCCGATCGTCGTCGCCCAGACCACGATCGACAGCGACCGGCCCCGGCTGCGGGGCGTGGCGAGGTCGGTGGCGGCGTACCGCGCGGCGTAGTTGGCCGAGCTGGTCGCGCCCAGCAGGCAGGCCCCGACGAGCAGCAGCGTCATCGAGCCGACCACGCCCGCGAGCACGGCCAGCGCCGCGCCCGACGCGCCGACGACGTACCCGGTGACCAGGCCGACCCGGCGACCACGCAGACCCATCAACCGGGCGAGCAGCCACGACCCGACGGCGGCGCCCAGCACCTGCGTGGTCTGGGCGAGACCGGCCAGCTCCTCGGACCCGGACAGGTCCCGCGCGAGCAACGATGCGGTGGCGATGCCGATGGTGATGCCCAGGGCTCCGACGGCCTGGGAGGTGACCAGGGTCTGCAGCGTCCGGCGCTGGAGCCCGGGATGCGCCGCTTCCCCGGTCACTCAGCGCTCCCGCGCCGGCAGCCCGAGCACGGCCCAGACCGCGCGCCAGACCTCTTTGGGGGTGAAGCCGGCGGCGAGCGCCTCGTCGACGGTGCGCCCGCCGAGGTCGGCGATCACGTAGCATCGAGGCCCACGAGCGCGCGTACGCCGGGCCGAGGGCGTCCTCCATCCGGGACCAGAGCTCGGTGTGCTTCACGACGTCGTCCCGTCCCGGCGGTGGGCGAAGACGTCGAGCCACAGCTCGCGAGTGCCTTCGGTGTGCCGGAGCTCGGCGACCTCCCAGCCGGCACCGGCCAGGGCGACGCGCAGCGGCTGCTCGCGCCAGTAGGTGAAGTGCCGCGCCGCGGACACGTGCCCGTGCGTGGACCACGCCTCCCCGTCGCCCTCCTTGACCGAGAGGTGGAGAACGCCGCCGGGTCGGGTCGCCGCGGCGAGCCGGGCGAGCACCAGCGGCATCTCGTCGCGGCCGAGGTGGAGCAGCACGGCGTTGGCCCACACCCCGTCCCACGGGCCGCCGAGGTCGTCGACCAGGGGGTCGAGCACGTCGGCGTCGAACCCGTCGGCGCGCATGAGATCGACGAACGCCGGGGTGATGTCGGTACGCCGCACCGTCAGCCCGCGTCGCTCCAGCTCACGGGCGTCCCGCCCGGCACCGCTCCCGATCTCGAGGACGTGACCACCGGAGCCCACCCGCTCGGCGAAGTCGTCGAGGTCGCGGACCACCGACTCCGGAGTGTCCGCGGTGCCGCCGGCGTAGGCCGCGGCGTCCGCCTGGTAGGCGGCGATCGTCGCGTCGCGTGGATCGGTCATCGGCCGATGTCGTGGAGGTGATGGTGCACGTCGTGCAGGTGGTAGACGCCGAGGGTCTCCACGGTGAACACCGACCCGTTGCTGCGACGACCGGGCCGCTGCCACTGGTCTGCCTCGACGCGGGCGTAGATCCGCGGCGACCTCGGCGGCCGCCTCGACCAGCTCGACAGCGACGGTGGCGGGGTCCTGCTCGGCGTACCGGCTCTCGATCGCAGTGACGTCCTGGTCCCAGTTGGCGAACTGCGGGTCGTCGTGGGTGAGCATCAGCGTCAGCCGCTCGGCGAAGAGACGGTGGACGTCACGGACGTGGCAGGCGTACTCCAGCGGCGACCAGACCGTCGGCACCGGGCGCACCGCCGCGTCGGGTCCGTCGAGGGCGCCGTGCCAGCCGCGGGTGTTCTCCCTGATCAGGTCGGCGAGGTCGGCGGCCGCAACGGCCGCCGGGTCGAAACCGCACTCGGGGCACGGCTCGGACAGGACCCAGGTCCAGTCCTTGGTGTCGGGTTCGATCGTCACCGCGCCAGTGTGCCGGACGACCCCCACCGGCGGTCGACCCGATTCCGGCCAATCAGGCGTCGTTTCCGGCCAAGGCGCGGCACGCGGGCCCCGGACGTCGAGCCTGTCGAGACGCCCGCCGGTGCCGCGCTCACCCCACGTCGATCGGCAGCTGCCGGCCCTCCAGCGTCGACACGTAGGGCACCCCGGTCGTGGAGACCTTGTCGGTGGAGCCGCCGATCTCGAGGATGCCCGAGACCACCGTCGCCGGGACCTCGAAGCCGAGCAGGCCCTGGTCCGGCGACGGGTCCAGGTCGCGGGCCTCGTAGCGGGTGCCGTCGTCGCCGACGAAGGCGACCTCGCCCGGAGCCAGGATGTACCGGCCGCTGCGCCCGGCATAGGAGTAGTAGGCGTTGACGACCAGGAACGCCGTGCGTGGACTGCTCGGGACCGCGCCGTGGAGGAAGAAGCGGCGTTGGGCGTACTCGACCCCCACCTGCCGCTGGAACACCTCGGTCCGGCCGCCGGACCCGGAGTCCAGCGGCACGCTCGTGTGCTCGGCGACGGTGAAGCTCGCACCCAGCGGGACGCGACGCTCGAGGTCGCGCTGGGCGAGCAGCGCGATGTTGTCGGGGCGCGGCTCAGCGGCGACGAGGTCGATCGCCTGCCGGAAGCCGTCGGCCGCCACCACCAGGTCGACCGTGGCGGACCCGGGCGGGACGGCGACCACGAACGTGCTGCCCCGGTCGGGGAGGTTGCGGGAGTCGCCCTCGACCACGACCGTGGGCGACAGTGAACGCCACCCCTCGCAGGGCTGGTCCTCGCAGGTCCAGTCGCCGACCCGGAACGCAAGCAGGCGACTTCCCGCCGGCGCCCGCCGTCGGCCGTCGGCGGTGCGCACCTGGTCGACCTCGCTGCGCGCGAGCAGGGCGACGCCGGCGTGCAACGAGCCGAGGCCGATCGGCTCGTCGAGCCGCTGCGGCGTTGCGTCCGGCACCTCGACCAGGGCGCCCGGCGCCAGCGGCGGCAACGTGCGGACCACGCTCGACGGCGGCCGGTCCGGCGTACCGCCCGCGAGCATGACACCGAGCAACCCGCCGACCGCCACCGCTGCCACGACCACGACCGCGCCGAGCGCGACCCGGCGGCGCCAGCCCAGTCGGCCCGGTTCGTCCATCAGCTCAGCAGCAGGCGGTCGAGGCGGCGGCCGACGATCGCGAGACCGAGGACCGTGAACCCGACGAGGTAGAGCACCGAGACGCCGGACGCCCAGGTGATCGAGCCGGTGGTCAGCTCGCGCACGAGCACGACCGCGCGGTACAGCGGGGTGCCCTCGACGACCCAGCCGAGCCAGCTCCGGAAACGCGCTGAGGGGGAAGAACGTGGCGGAGAAGAGGAACAGCGGCAGCTGGCCGAGGGTGACGTAGTCGAAGTCCTGCCACGAGCGCATGTAGGTGGTCAGCGCCATCCCGACCGCACCGAACGCGGCGCCGACGAGCAGCGCCGCCGGCACGGCGAGCACCGCCCACCACGAGTGCACCAGCCCCATCGCGACCATCACCAGCAAGAACACCGCGGAGTAGATGCCGCCGCGCAGCAGCGACCAGGACAGCTCGCCGCGGGCGATGTCGGTGGTGGTCAGCGGCGTGGCCAGCATCTGGTCGAAGAGCTTGTTGTACTTCAGCTTGAAGAAGAAGTTGTACGTCGAGTCGAGCACCGCGCCGTTCATCGCCGAGGCGGCGAGCATGCCCGGGCGCGACGAACTCGGCGTACGGGATCACGCTGGCCGTTGAACTCGAAGCCGGTGACCAGCTGGCCCGACGCCGACGCCGATCGAGAACAGGTAGAAGACCGGCTCGAGGAAGCCCGGAGACGAAGATCCACCAGGCCGAGCGGTAGGCCAGGTAGTTGCGCTGGAGCAGCAGGCCGGTGGCCTCGCCGGGGGACAGCTGGCCGCGGCGACGCGCCCGAGCGCCTTGCCCAGCGGCGCCCGTCGCGAGCGGACATCAGTCGATCAGCCTCCGGCTGCAGGATCCTGGTCGCGAGCAACCAGCCGAGCGAGTGTCAGCGCGGCCAGGTAGGCCGACGTGCACGAGGGCGAGGGAGCCGTCGACGTGGCCGAGCACGAGCATCCGGGTCAGGTCGACCCCGTGCCACAGCGGCGTCACCTTCGCCAGCGCCTCGAGCCAGGGGTCGAGGTTCGAGACCGGGAAGAAGGCTCCGGAGAACAAGAACATCGGGATCATCCCGAGCCGGAAGACCAGGGCGAAGCCGCTCTCGTTCGGCAGCCGCGCGCTGAGCGCGTAGATCGGCGCTGCGAACGCCAGCCCGATCAGCAGCTGCACGAAGAACGCCACCAGCACTCCGGTCACCGACTCGAAGACGCCGAACGGTGCCATCACCGCGAGGAACACCGCGGAGACCGTGGCCACCCGGAATGACCACGAAGCCCAGGTGGGCGAAGACGATGTCGGGCACGCCGAGCGGGGTGGCGATCATGCCGTAGTAGACCCGCTGCCACTTGATCATGCCCATCACCGGGTAGGTGACCTCGCCGAAGACCGTGGTCATCGACTGGGCGGCCAGCATGCCCGGCGCGACGAAGGAGAGGTACGACGTGGCGCCCTCGAGCTTGGCGGGGTCGCCCTTGATGAACCCGCCGAGCAGCACCCCCATCGCCAGGATGTAGAGCAGCGGCACCACGAACGACGAGATCGCCGAGCCCTTCCAGGTGCGCCGGTAGGCCACCAGCCAGTAGTCGGCCATCCGGGCGGACGCGGCGTACGTCGAGACGCTGCCTCCCGGTGGTCGACGGGCGAGCCGAGCGAGCCTCGGAACCGGACATCAGTCCACCAGCGTCCGTCCGGTGAGGCGCAGGAACACGTCCTCCAGGGTCGAGCGACGCACCAGCGAGGCGATCGGGTCGAGCCCGCGCTCGTGCACCTTCGCGATCGTCTCCTCACCGTCGGCGCTGTAGAGCAGCAGCCGGTCGGGCAGCACCTCGACGCGCTCGGCGAGGTCCTCGACCTTCGGCGCGACCTCGGCGTGCACGCCACCCTGCCCGTCGGGATCGGCGAACCGCAGCTCGGCGACCTCGCGGGTCGAGTAGTTCCGGATCAGTTCGAGCGGAGACCCCTCGGCGACGATCAGGCCCTTGTCCATCACCACCAGCCGGTCGCAGAGCTGCTCGGCCTCGTCCATGTAGTGCGTGGTGAGCACCAGTGTCACGCCCTGCTGCTTGAGCCGGAACAACCGGTCCCAGACGACGTGCCGGGCCTGCGGGTCCAGCCCGGTGGTCGGCTCGTCGAGCAGCAGCACCTCGGGCCGGTTGATCAGCGAGCGGGCGATCGTGAGCCGGCGCTTCATGCCGCCGGAGAGGTCGTCGACCTTGGCGTCGGCCTTCTCGGTGAGCTGGACGAACTCCAGCAGCTCCTCGACGCGCGCGCGCACCTCGGCCCGCGGCAGCCCGAAGTAGCGGCCGTAGATGTAGAGGTTGTCGCGCACGTTGAGCTCGGTGTCGAGGGTGTCCTCCTGCGGGCAGACCCCGATACGGGCGCGGATCTGCGGACCGTCGACGGCCGGGTCGAGCCCGAGGATGCGCAGTGTCCCGCCGCTGACCGGCGAGACCGCCGCGACCATCCGCATCGTCGAGGACTTGCCGGCGCCGTTGGGCCCGAGGAAGCCGAACGCCTCGCCGCGGCGTACCTCCACGTCGATGCCGCGCACCGCCTCCACCGCCGGCTGGCCCGGCTTGCCGAACGACTTGCGCAGGCCGACCGCCGAGATCATCGCCGCGCTCCCGGGATCGGTCGAAGGACTCACGAGAACCGACCCTAGTCGCGAGGCGGTGGCGGGTTCCCACTGTTTCCGGGCGGCACCCTGCTCCGGCCGAGCGTCCGGGCGTCCGGCGGCGGGCCGGCGAGCGATAACGCGAGCGGCGGTGCGGCGTTGAACGGGGCGTGAGACGCCTGCTCGCCGCCGTTGCCCTCGCCGTCGCGATCGCCGGATCCGTCGCCGGGCTCGCAGAGGCGGCCGGACTGCCCGCCGTCCCGATCCCTTCGGACCCGCGCGACCCCCTGGTCGCGAAGACGACCGGGAGTGCCGTCGCCGCTCGACCGCTCGGGGCCCAGCCGGTGCCACGGCACCCGTTCATGGCGGCCAACGGATCGAGCAACATCCACGGCGACGCCTACCAGACCGACGCCTACGACGGCCCCGGACCGCTCGGCCCGGACCTGTCGGTCCGCAGCACGCTCTTCGCCGCCGAGTGCGCGTCGGTCACCTTCGACACTCACGGCCGGATCGTCACCGTCTGCGTCTCCCCCACGGGCGCGACCCTGCGACTGATCGATCCCGCAACCCTTGCCACGCTGGCCAGCCACGAGCTGCCGCTGCGCAAGCTCGGCAGCTTCTCGTTCAGCAACTTCGCCGGCGGCGGCTACTTCTACCTCGACGAGCAGGACCGGGCCGTGGTGACCACGTTCACCGGTCGCCTGCAGGTGTACGCCGAGACCGCCGACCCGCTCGGGCCCGGGTTCCGCCGGGTGCGCGACGTCGACCTGAGCACCGCGACCGCCGGTTCGGACATCCTCAGCGCGCTCCCGGACTGGTCGGGCCGGATCTGGTTCGCGACGACGTCCGGCGTGGTCGGCTTCGTGGCGGCCGACGACTCCGTGCACAGCACCCGGCTCCCCGACGGCGAGACGATCGCGAACAGCTTCGCGGTCGACGAGTCCGGTGGCGTGTTCGTGGTCTCGACGCACGCGCTGTACCGCTTCGACGTGACCGACGGCGAGCCGATGGTCACCTGGCGGCAGACCTACGACCGCGGCACCCGCGTCAAGCCGGGCCAGGTCAGCCAGGGCAGCGGCACCACGCCGACGCTGATCGGTCCGGCGACGGCGCCGGGGGGCGGCGCGATCGCGATCACCGACAACGCCGAGCCGCAGATCAACGTGCTGGTGGTCCACCGGGGCCGCAGCGGTCCGGGGCCCGAGCCGCTGTGCCGGCAGCCGGTGTTCCCGGCGGGCGAGAGCGGCGACGAGAACAGCCTGATCGCCGTGCCGGGCGGGCTGATCGCCGAGAACAACTATTGGTACGCCGGGCCGCTGGCCGGCGTACCCGGTCGGACCGCGGACACGACGCCCGGACTGGCCCGGGTCGACGTCGACTACGAGCACGGCGGCTGCCACCTCGCGTGGGAGAACAGCACCGCCCGGATCCCGACCCTGGTCAGCAAGGTGAGCCTCGCGACCGGCCTGGTGTACGGCTACACGCACCCGGCCGCCGACGAGCTGCCGTTGAGCCTTCCGCTTGGCCTGCTGGCCCCGGACTCGTGGTTCCTCACCGCCTTCGACGCCCGCACCGGCGCCCAGGTGTGGTCCCGGTTCGTCGGGAGCGGCCTCGGCCACAACAACAACTACGCCCCGGTGACGCTCGGCCCCGACGGGACGGCGTACGTCGGCGCGCTCGGCGGCCTGATCCGGATCGCCGAGAGCGGATAGTCCGGCACGTTTCGGTTGTCCTGCGTGCGTGTCGGCAACCGAAACGTGCCGGACTATCCGGTCAGGGGTGTCGGTGCGGTGAGGGAGGATGTCTCGGTGGCAGAGTCCCTGGCCGGCTTCTCCGCCCCGACCCGCACCTGGTTCGAGGCGGCGTTCGCCGCGCCCACGGCCGCCCAGGTCGGCGCGTGGGAGGCGATCGCCGCCGGGCGGCACGCGCTGGTGGTGGCGCCGACCGGCTCGGGCAAGACGCTCGCGGCGTTCCTGTGGTCGATCGACCGGCTGGCCACGCGAGCCGCGGCCGGCGGAGCAGACCAAGCGGTGCCGGGTCCTCTACGTCTCCCCGCTCAAGGCGCTCGCGGTCGACGTCGAGCGCAACCTCCGGGCGCCGCTGACCGGCATCGGGCACACCGCCGAGCGGCTGGGGCTCGAGGTCCCGGAGATCAGCGTCGGGGTGCGCTCGGGAGACACCCCCGCCGGCGACCGGCGCAAGCTGCAGACCAGCCCGCCGGACATCCTGATCACCACGCCCGAGTCGCTGTTCCTGATGCTCACCTCGCAGGCACGCGAGTCGCTGCGCGGCGTCGAGACCGTGATCCTCGACGAGGTGCACGCCGTCGCCGGCACCAAGCGCGGCGCCCACCTCGCGCTGTCGCTCGAGCGCCTCGACGCGCTGCTCGACCGGCCGGCCCAGCGCGTCGGGCCTGTCCGCGACCGTCCGCCCGGTCGAGGAGGTCGCCCGCTTCCTCGGCGGCGCCGCGCCGGTCGAGGTGGTGGCGCCGGCGTCGGAGAAGCGCTGGGACCTCGAGGTCGTGGTCCCCGTCGAGGACATGACCGGCGCTCGACGCCACCGAGGACGACGCCCGTACCGGGCAGCATCTGGCCGCACGTCGAGGAGCGCGTCGTCGACCTGATCGAGCAGCACACCTCGACGATCGTCTTCGCCAACTCCAGACGGCTGGCCGAGCGGCTGACGGCCCGGCTCAACGAGATCGCGGCGGAGCGGGCGGCCTCGGACATCGAGCCTGTCGAGATGCCCGGGACCTCGACAGGCTCGACCTCCGGAGGCCGCACCCCCGCGCAGGTGATGGCCCAGTCCGGCCAGAGCGAGGGCGCCGCCACCCGTCATCGCCCGCGCCCACCACGGCTCGGTGTCGAAGGAGCAGCGCGCGGTCATCGAGGACGACCTCAAGCGCGGGCGGCTGCCCTGCGTCGTGGCCACCAGCAGCCTCGAGCTCGGCATCGACATGGGCGCGGTCGACCTGGTCGTGCAGATCGAGTCGCCGCCGAGCGTCGCCAGCGCCCTGCAGCGGGTCGGCCGCGCCGGCCACCAGGTCGGCGAGGTCTCCCGCGGCGTGCTCTTCCCCAAGCACCGCGGCGACCTGGTTCCGACGGCGGTCGTCCGTCGAGCGGATGCGCTCCGGAGGCATCGAGGCGCTGCGGGTGCCGGCCAACCCGCTCGACGTGCTCGCCCAGCAGGTCGTCGCGATGGTCGCGCTGGACACCTGGCCCGTCGACGACCTCTTCGACCTGGTCCGCCGCACGGCGCTCGTTCGCGGCGCTGCCGCGCTGGCGTACGACGCCACGCTCGACCTGCTCGCCGGCCGCTACCCGAGCGACGAGTTCGCCGAGCTCCGGCCCCGCATCGTCTGGGACCGCGTCGACGGCACGGTCGCCGGGCGACCCGGCGCCCAGCGGCTCGCGGTCACCAGCGGCGGCACCATCCCCGACCGCGGCCTGTTCGGCGTCTTCCTGGTCGCGGTCCGGGCACGGGCGGCCGCGGGTCGGCGAGCTCGACGAGGAGATGGTCTACGAGTCGCGCGTCGGCGACCTGTTCACGCTCGGCACCAGCACCTGGCGGATCGAGGACATCACCCACGACCGGGTGCTGGTCTCGCCGGCGCCCGGGCAGCCCGGCCGGCTGCCGTTCTGGAACGGCGACACCCTGGGCCGGCCGGCCGAGCTCGGCGCCGCGGTCGGCGCGTTCACCCGCGAGCTGGCCGCGATCGAGCGCCGACCAGGCGACGACCCGCGCCCGCGCGGCCGGGCTCGACGACTGGGCGTCGGCGAACCTCGTCTCCCTGATCTCCGAGCAGCGCGACGCGACCAACGCGGTCCCGCACGACCGCCAGCTCGTCGTGGAGCGGTTCCGCGACGAGCTCGGCGACTGGCGCCTGGTCGTGCACTCGCCCTACGGCACACCGGTGCACGCGCCCTGGGCGCTGGCGATCAACGCCCGGCTGCGCGAGCGCTACGGCGTCGACGCGCAGGCGATGGCCGCCGACGACGGCATCGTGCTGCGCATCCCCGAGACCGACCAGGACCCTCCCGGCGCGGAGCTGATCGCCTTCGAGCCCGACGAGATCGAGCAGATCGTCACCACCGAGGTCGGCGGATCGGCGCTGTTCGCCTCGCGGTTCCGCGAGTGCGCCGCCCGGGCGCTGCTCCTGCCCCGCCGCGACCCCGGCCGGCGCTCGCCGCTGTGGCAACAGCGCCAGCGCTCTGCCCAGCTGCTCGAGGTGGCGGCCCGCTACCCCTCGTTCCCGATCGTCCTCGAGACCGTTCGCGAGGTGCTCCAGGACGTCTACGACGTCCCGGCGCTGGTCGACCTGCACCGCCGGATCGCCCAGCGCCGGGTCCGGCTGGTCGACGTGTCCACCCAGCGGGCGTCCCCGTTCGCCCAGTCGCTGCTGTTCGGCTACGTCGCCGCGTTCATGTACGAAGGCGACTCCCCGATCGCCGAGCGCCGGGCGGCCGCGCTCACCCTCGACCAGGGCCTGCTCGCCGAGCTGCTCGGCCGGGCCGAGCTGCGCGAGCTGCTCGACGCCGACGTGCTCGCCGAGGTCGAGGCCGAGCTGCAGCGCCTGCTGGTCAGGGAGGGCGGCGAGGACCGGCGCGCCCGCGACGCCGAGGGGCTGGTCGACGTGCTCCGGCTGGTCGGGCCGCTGTCGCGCGACGAGCTCGCCGCGCGGTCCGTCGTACCCGTCGACGAGGCGCTGGCGTTGCTCGCCGCGGCGCGACGCATCGTGGAGGTGCGCATCGCGGGCGAACCCCGCTGGGCCGTCGTCGAGGACGTCGGTCGCCTGCGCGACGGGCTCGGAGTCCCGGTGCCGCCGGGCACGCCCGAGGCGTTCACCGAGCCGGCGCAGGACCCGCTCGGCGACCTGGTCGGCCGCTACGCCCGCACCCACGGCCCGTTCACGGCTGCCGAGGTCGCCGCCCGCCTCGGGCTCGGGGTCGCGGTGGCGCAGCAGACGCTGGTGCGGCTCGCGGCGCAGGGCCGGGTGCTCGACGGCGAGTTCCGACCGGCCGGAGCCGGCACGGAGTGGTGCGACGCCGAGGTGCTGCGCAAGCTGCGCCGGCGGTCCCTCGCCCGGCTGCGCCACGACGTGGAGCCCGTCGAGCAGCCGGTGCTCGGCCGGTTCCTGCCGGCGTGGCAGGGGGTCTCGACCAGCTCGGGCGGCGCGCGTGCCCTCCGCGGACCCGGCGGCGTCCTCGCGGTCGTCGAACAGCTCGCCGGCTGCGCCGTCCCCGCCTCGGCGCTGGAGTCGCTGGTGCTGCCGAGCCGGGTGGTCGACTACCAGCCGGCCTACCTCGACGAGCTCACCGCGACCGGCGAGGTGCTCTGGGCCGGACACGGCGGACTGTCCGGCGCGGACGGCTGGGTCTCGCTGCACCTGGCCGACTCGGCCCCGCTCACGCTGCCCGAGCCGGAGGACCTCGAGCTCTGCCCCGAGCACCAGGCGGTGCTCGACGCGCTCGCCGGAGGCGGCGCCTACTTCTTCCGCCAGCTCGGTCAGCAGCTGGGCCAACAGCTCGGTCAGCAGCTCACCGCCACCGATGACGCCGCCCTCTCCGCGATCGTGTGGGACCTGGTCTGGGTGGGTCACCTCGGCAACGACACCCTTGCCCCGTTGCGCGGGCTCACGCGGTCGGGCACCAGCAGCCATCGCGTCCGCACACCGCCGCCCCGCGCGCGGGTCACCTCGGCGCGGCTGCGGGCGCCGCTGCCGAGCCGCGGCGGGCCCCCTGACATGGCGGGGCGCTGGTTCCTGCTGCCCGAGATCGAGACCGACCCGACCAGGCGGGCGCACGCCGCCGCCGAGGGACTGCTCGACCGGCACGGCGTGGTCACGCGTGGCGCGGTGGCCAGCGAGCGGACCCCCGGCGGGTTCGCCGCGGCGTACCGGGTGCTGGCGACGTTCGAGGAGTCCGGCCGCTGCCGACGCGGCTACTTCGTCGACGGGCTCGGCGCGGCCCAGTTCGGCACGGCCGGAGCGGTCGACCGGCTGCGAAGCCACCTGCGCACCAGCGCGCCGGACAAGCCGGAGGCAGTGACGTTGGCGGCCACCGACCCGGCCAACCCGTACGGCGCGGCGCTGTCCTGGCCACCGTCCGCCGCTGCGGAGTCCGGGACCACGGGACACCGTCCGGGCCGCAAGGCCGGCGCGCTGGTGGTCCTGGTCGAGGGCGAGCTGGCGCTGTACGTCGAGCGCGGCGGGCGCACACTGCTGACCTTCGGTGACGACGAGGAGGTGACCGCGGTCGCGATCGACGCCCTCGGCACCGCCGTACGTCGCGGAGCGCTCGGTCGGCTCACGGTCGAGAAGGCCGACGGCGCGCACATCCTCGGCCAGGAGTCCGAGCCGATCCGCCGTGCGCTCGAGGCGGCCGGGTTCGTGGCCACCAGCAAGGGCCTCCGGCTCCGGTCATGAGGTCCGGGGCATGAGGTCCGGTCATGAGGTCCGGCATGAGGTCCGGGCATGAGGTGCCACCGTGCCCGAGGGTGACTCCGTCTGGCAGACCGCGCGCCGGCTCGCGCCGATCTCCGGGCAGGTGCTCACCGCCAGCGACTTCCGGGTGCCGTCCCTGGCGACCGTCGACCTCTCCGGGCGCCGGGTCGTCGAGACCGTGTCCCGCGGCAAGCACCTGCTCACCCGCGTCGAGGGCGACGCCACCGTGCACAGCCACCTGAGGATGGAAGGTCGCTGGGACGTCCACGTCGCGGGGTCGCGCTGGCGCCGCCCGGCCCACGAGGCACGGGTCGTGCTCCGCACCTCGACCCACGAGGCGGTCGGCTTCTCGGTGATCGTGGACCTGGTCCGCACCTCCGAGGAGGAGCAGGTCGTCGGTCACCTCGGGCCGGACCTGCTCGGCCCGGACTGGGACGCCGCCGAGGCGGTCCGCCGCCTCCAGCAGGCCGGCGACTGCCCGATCGGCCAGGCGCTGCTCGACCAGCGCAACCTCGCCGGGCTCGGCAACGTCTACCGCGCGGAGCTGTGCTTCATCGCCGGCGTCGACCCGCACACCCCGGTCGCCGAGGTGCCGGACCTCGCCCGGATGGTCGGCCGTGCCCACGCGTTGCTCGTCGCCAACCGCGACCGGCCCGACCGGATCACCACCGGCGACCGCCGGACCGGTCGCCGGCTGTGGGTCTACCGCCGCCGCGGCCCGTGCCTGCGCTGCGACACTCCGATCCAGGTCGACGAGCTCGGACCAGAGGGCCAGGAGCGCACGGTCTGGTGGTGCCCGCGCTGCCAACCGGCCACCGGATGACCCGCCCTCCGGCGCCGCCGCCGCGGACACGGGCACAACGTCCCGGACCCGACGACCTTTGCCCCGAGACGGCGGCGGTGGTCCGGAGTTGAGATGAGGCATGACCCGGATCAGGGCGCTCGACGCCGCCTTCTTGCAGCTCGACTCACGCACCAGCGCCATGCACATCGCCAGCCTCGCCTTCTTCGAGGGTCCGGTCCCGCGACAGGCCGACATCCGAGCGGCGATCGAGCGCAAGCTGGAGCGCGCGCCGCGGTGTCGGCAGCGACTGGCGGACGTGCCCTTCGCCCTCGGCCGCCCGGTCTGGGTGGACGACCAGGACTTCGACATCGCTCGGCACGTCCACCGGGCGGCGGTCCCGCGCCCCGGCGGGGTCGCGGAGGTGCAGGAGGTGGCTCGAGCGGCTGCTGTCCGAACCGCTCGACCACGCCGTACCGCTCTGGGAGGACTGGATCCTCGAGGGCCTCGAGGGTGACCGCTGGGCGCTGCTCACGAAGGTGCACCACACGATGGTCGACGGCATCGCCGGCACCGATCTGCTCAGCACCCTGCTCGACACCGAGGCCGAGCCCGAGTGGACTCCGTCCGTGGTGTGGAAGCCCGAGCCCGCCCCCTCGATCTCCCAGCTGGTCGCCGATGCGCTGCGAGACGGGCTCTCGCCTGCGCTTCAGCGAGCTCACCGGCCTGCCCGGTCAGCTGCGTACGACGGCACGGACCGTCCTCCGGCATCCGCGTGAGACCGCCGGTTCGCTGCGCTCGACGGCCGTCGGCCTCACCAGCTACCTGCTCAACCTCAGGCCGACGCCGCCGACGACGCTGATCGGCACGATCGGGCGCGACCGCGGCTACGCCTGGACCGAGGTCGACCTGCACCAGGTCCTGTCCGTGCACGACCGTCTCGGCAGCACCGTCAACGACCTCGTCCTCGCCGCCGTGACGGGCGCGTTCCGCGAGCTCCTCCTGACCCGCGGCGAGGAGGCCCTGCCCGGGAGCCTGCGCGCCATGGTGCCGGTCTCGGTGCGCCGGCCGCACGAGCGCGGCCACTTCGACAACCGGGTCTCGACCCTCCTGGTCGACCTCCCGGTCGATCTGGAGGAGCCGCAGGACCGGCTGCTCGAGGTGGCGGTCCGGATGCGCCGGCTCAAGGACTCCCACGAGGCACAGGTCGGCGAGGAGGTCACCATCGTCGCGGACGTGCTCCCACCGCTGCCGGTGACCGCGTTCCTCCACCTCGCGTTCCGGCTGCCGCACCGCAACCTGACCACCGTGGTCACCAACGTCCCCGGCCCGACCGACACGCTCTACCTCGCCGGCCGACGCATGCTCGCGTCCTACCCCTACGTCCCGATCGCGGACCGACTGCGCAGCGGGATCGCGGTGACGACGTACGACGGCCGGCTGCTGTTCGGCGTCACCACCGATCGCGACTCGATGCCGGACGCGCAGGTGCTCGTCGACGCGATCACCCGCGGGTTCGACGACCTGGCCGCCCTGGCCGGGATCGAGCCCGGCGGTGCGAACGACCTGACCGAGAGGAGGGCCGGACGATGACCCGGCACCGGATGGCACCGGCGGACGCCGCCTGGCTGCGGATGGACCGACCGACCAACCTCATGGTGGTCAACTCGGTGATGTGGTTCGACGAGCCGCTCGACCCGGCTGCTCTGCGCCAGGTCCTGGCCGAGCGCCTGGTCGAGCGCTTCCCGCGGTTCCGGCAGCGTGCGGTCGAGGACCACGGCGTCTGGTGGGAGGACGCCGTGGACTTCGACCTCGAGGCGCACCTGCACGACGTCGAGCTCCCGGCTCCGGCCGGGCGGGCCGAGCTGGAGCAGTTCGTCGCCGCGCAGCTCAGCGTGCCGCTGGACCGGGCACGTCCACTGTGGGACCTCTACGTGGTCTCGCCGTACGAGGACGGCGGCACGGCGCTCTACTTCCGGATGCACCACGCGATCGCGGACGGGATCGCGCTGACCCGGGTGCTGCTCTCGCTCACCGACGATCCGGTCCTGGACCTCCAGGTCGGGCCGGTCACCGAGTCGCACGGCCCCAGCATCCGCGGTGCCGTCGACCTCGCCTGGCACCAGGCGATCACCCTCGTCGAGCACCCGCTCCGGCTGCGCGACCTCGGCGCGACCGCGGTCGCTGACATGGCCGCCGCCGCCAAGCTGCTGCTGATCCCGCCGGACCACGACACGGCGCTGCGCGGGCACGCCGGCACCGTCAAGGCGGTCACCTGGTCCAAGCCGATCCCGCTGGACCGGATCAAGGAGGCCGGGCACCACGGCGGTGCGACCGTGAACGACGTGATCCTCGCCGCCGTCGCCGGCGCGCTACGAGCCCATCTGGTGCGCCGCCGCAGCCCGGTGCACGACATCCGGGCGATCGTCCCCTTCAACCTGCGCCCGCTCGACCAGCCGCTGCCCGCCGACCTCGGCAACAAGTTCGGGCTGGTGTACCTGTCGTTGCCGTTGTCGCGCGCTCGACGCGAGGAGCGGCTGCACGAGATGTCGCGCCGGATGACCGCGATCAAGCAGTCCGCCGAGGGCGTGGTCGCCTACGGCATCCTGGAGCTGCTCGGGCTGGCCCCCTCGGCCGTGGAGGACCTCGCGATCGACATCTTCGCGTCCAAGGGCACCGGCGTGATGACGAACGTGCCGGGCCCGAGGCAGGTGGTCACGCTGGCCGGCGTACCCCTGCGCGGGACGATCGGGTGGGTGCCGACGTCGGGCGAGCTCGGGCTGGGCATCGCGATCTTCAGCTACGCCGGCTCGGTGACCATCGGGGTCTGCGTCGACAGCGGGCTGGTGCCCGACGAGAAGGGGCTGCTCGCCGAGATCGAGGGTGAGCTCGAGGCCCTCCTGAGTCGACTCGCACCGGAGCCGGTTGCCCGACTGAGACCACCGCAACCTCGGTAGGTTCGAGCCGTGGCCCACCGATCCCGCTCGCTCGAGGTGCTCGTCTTCACCGTCGGTGCCGGATCGCTCGGAGCCGAGATCGCCGCGGCGCGACTGCTGGCGCCGTGGTTCGGTGCGAGCACCATCGTCTGGGCGAACACCATCGCCGTGGTCCTGGTCGCCCTGTCGATCGGCTACGCCCTCGGCGGCCGTTTCGCCGACCGGGCCCCGTACCCGGCCGGGCTCGCCCGGATCGTGCTCGTCGCCGCCGGGCTGCTCGCGGTGGTGCCGTTCGTCAGCGGTCCCTTCCTGCACCAGGCCGTCAAGGCGGTCGACCAGCTCAGCGCCGCGACCTTCGTCGGCTCGCTCCTCGGCGTCGGCGCCCTGATCGCACTGCCCCTGGTGCTGCTCGGCATGGTCTCGCCGTACGCCGTCCGGCTGGAGGTCGACCACGTGGCCGACGCCGGGCGCACCGCAGGGCGGCTGTACGCGATCTCGACGGTCGGCTCGCTCACCGGCACGTTCCTCTCGGCGCTGCTGCTGATCCCGGTCGTCGGCACCCGTCGCACCTTCTTCGATCCTCGCCGCCGCGATGGCGGTGAGCGCGCTCCCCCACCTCGCGCGCGGCCGGTTGCCCGCCGCCGTCGTACCCGCTGGCGATCCTCGGCCTGATCGCGCTGCCGACCGGCACGGTGAAGTCGGCCACGGGGTCGAACCGGGTGATCTGGGAGAAGGAGACCGAGTACCAGTACGCCCGGGTGATCCAGGCTCCCGACGGCGAGCGCACCCTGGAGCTCAACGAGGGCCACGCCGTCCACTCGCTCTACCGCGCGGGCGACCTGGCTCACCGGCGACTACTGGGACGAGATGCTCGTGCTCGCCCTGGCCGGCGGACACGCGCCGCCCCGCTCGGTGGCGATCCTCGGCAACGCGGCCGGTACGACGGCCCGCGCGATCGGCCACTACTTCCCGGAGACGACCGTCGACGCCGTCGAGATCGACGACGCGCTCACCGACGTCGGGCGGACGCTGTTCGACCTGCGCGGGCCGCGGCTGCGCACCCACACGGCCGACGCCAGGCCCTGGCTGCGGTCCACGGACCAGCAGCTTCGACGTGATCATGGTCGACGCCTACCGGCAGCCCTACATCCCGTTCTACCTGGCCACCCGGGAGTTCTTCGAGGAGGTCCGCGACCACCTGGCGCCGGGCGGGCTCGTGGTGATCAACGTCGGCCACCCCGAGCAGTCCGACGCGCTCGAGAAGGTGCTGTCGGCGACGATGCGCGCGGTCTTCGGTGCCGGGAACATCTGGCGCGACCCCGCGGAGACGACCAACACGATGCTGGTCGGCAGCACCGCCACCGACCCGGCCGGACGGCTGCGCGCGGCCGCCGTACCCCTGCCGAGCGAGCTCGGCGAGGTCGCCCGCGCCACTGCCGACCGGCTCGACCCCGCCCTGGCCGGGGGCCGGGTCTACACCGACGACCTCGCCCCGGTCGAGTGGCTCGTCGACACGTCGCTCGCCGAGGTCGCCGAGTAGGTCGTGACTCACGATCCACTGCCGCGCAGCAGGCAACGGGATCGTGAGACACGGCCCGGTCAGTCGCCCGCCGAGGTCCGAGGGAGCACAATCGCGACATGGAAGCGGACGACCTCGCGTCCGCCGATGACCTCTGGTGGTCCTGGGCGGTGCTCGCGGACACC
Organism: uncultured Actinomycetota bacterium; assembly: GCA_963731485.1. Taxonomy (GTDB): domain Bacteria; phylum Actinomycetota; class Actinomycetes; order Propionibacteriales; family Nocardioidaceae; genus Marmoricola. Next base: position 143,422 of record CAVSVQ010000002.1, on the reverse strand, counting down.
GGACGCCTGCCCGACGGCGCGTCCACGGACCTCGACACCGACCGAGCACGTGCTGCACTACCAGCTCGGCGAGTCGTGGGCGTCGATGCAGCGCATCGGCGGCGGCCGGGCGGTGCTGTGGGGCCGCGTCGGCGGGGCCGTGCGTGACGCCGTCAGCGAACGCGTCGACGTCCTGGCCGGGGCGCCCGACTGGGCCAGCTCCGACGCCGTGTGGCGCTCGATCCGGGTGACCCGACCCGGCTTTCTCGCGTGGTACTCCCGCGACGGGTGGGACACGAGCACGACCGGGATGTTCGACGGCGTCGTGGACCTGCTGGCGCCGCTGCTGCGCGCCGACCCGCGCCTGGTCGCGGCGGCCAAGGCCGGGTCCACCGACTCCGTGCTGCTCGAGGAGGCGCGCGGCGTCGCGCACGTCGCCGCGCAGGGCACGATCCGCAACCGCCTGAAGGACCAGATCCACCGGCAGATGCGCGACACCGTCGAGCGCGACCGCGGTCTGCCGGACCGGCCGACGCTGCTCGCCCGCTGGGCACGGGTCGCCGAGCCCTGGCCGCCGTTCGTGCACGTCGTGCTGGTGGACGAGGGCGGGGAGCTCGCGACGGTCCTCGACCCACCGTTGTCGAGCGCGCTGAAGGTCAGCCTGTCCAACGTGCTGCACGAGCTGCACCGCTCGGAGGCCGGCGAGGAGTCCGGGGCGTGGATCGCGGCGCGGGTGCGGTTCGACGGCACCCGGATCAGCCTCGACCGCGCGTTCGACAGCCTGCCGGTCTGGTGCAACGGCGCCGGGCCGACCCTGCGCACCCTGAGCTGGGAGATGCAGCAACGCAGCCCCCGCTGGCGCCCGGCCTGGGCGACGCTGCTCCCCGACTGACCGCCGAGGCGTCAGTTCGTTGCACCCCCAGACCCGCCGAGGCGTCAGCTGTTGCACCCCCAGACCCGCCGAGGCGTCAGCTGTTGCACGCAGACAGCTGTCGAGGCGTCGCGTCCGTTCCAGGTGATGTCCACCTGCGAGGCCACTCGCGACGCTTCAGTGACGTACGGCGCGCAACTTCTGACGCCTCGGCGATCTACGGCGCGCAACTTCTGACGCCTCGGCGATCTACGGTGCGCAACTTGCGACGCCTCGGCGATCTACGGCGCGCAACTTCTGACGCCTCGGCGATCTACGGCACGCAACTTGCGACGCCTCGGCGGTGCGGGCAGGGATCAGAGCAGGCGGCGCTCGGAGGCCCAGCGGGTGAGCTCGTGGCGCGAGGACAGCTGGAGCTTGCGGAGGACCGAGCCCATGTGGGTCTCCACCGTCTTGGTCGAGATGAACAGCTCCGCGGCGACCTCCTTGTAGGAGTAGCCGCGCGCGATCAGCCGCATCACCTCGCGCTCGCGCTCGGTGAGCCGGTCGAGGTCCTCGTCGACCGCGGCGACCTCGATGGTGCCGGCGAAGGCGTCCAGCACGAAGCCGGCCAGCCGTGGCGAGAACACTGCGTCGCCGGCCGCGACCCGATCGATCGCGCCGACGAGCTCGGCGCCGGTGATCGTCTTGGTGACGTAGCCTCGCGCCCCGGCCCGGATCGTGCCGATCACGTCCTCGGCCGCGTCGGAGACGCTGAGCGCGAGGAAGCGGGTGTTCGCCGCCTTGCCCGCGGTGCGCCGGATCACGTCCCCTCCGCCGCCGCCGGGCAGGTGCACGTCGAGCAGGACCACCTCCGGCTGGTGTGACAGCACGGCGGCGACGGCCTGGTCGACGTCCGCGGCCTCCGCGAGCACGTCGACCGCGTCCCCCAGCTCGGCGCGTACGCCCGCCCGGAACATCGCGTGGTCGTCGACGATCACCACCGTGTGTCGTGTCATGTCTTCCTCAGTCTCCCAGAGGCAGGTGCAGCCGGACCTCGGTCCCGTCACCCAGCCTGCTCTTGACGGTGGCGGACCCGCCGTGCCGCTCCATCCGGTCCACGATGCTGTCCCGCAGGCCGTGCCGGTCGCCGGGGACCGTCTCCGGCTCGAACCCTTGGCCGCGGTCGCGCACGAAGACCTCCACCTGCTCGGGCGTCGCCTCGGCATAGACGTCGACCCTGGCTGCGCCGGAGTGTCGCGCGGCGTTGACCACCGCCTCGCGCGTGGCCAGCACGATCGGGCGCAGCCGCTCCGACACCGAGGGGTCGCCCACGCAGACCACCTCGACCGGTACGCCGTACGCGTCGTCGACCTCGCCGGCGATCGTGCGCAGCGCGGCCGCGAACGTCGTCGGGTCGCCGCCGGAGGAGTCGAAGAGCCATGACCTCAGGTCGCGCTCCTGCGCTCGGGCCAGGCGGGCGACGGTCGCGGGGTCCTGCGCCGACTTCTGGATCAGCGCCAGCGTCTGCAGCACCGAGTCGTGCAGGTGCGCAGCGACGTCGGCGCGTTCCTGCGACCGGATCCGCTCGGCCCGCTCCTCGCTCAGGTCCGACGACAGCCGGAACAGCCACGGGCCGACGATGAAGCCGAGGCCCGACGAAGCACAGGATCGCCGCGATGCCCACGTTGCGCGCGGCCGCCCAGTCGCCGCTGGCCAAGGAGAACACGGTGATCGCGGCCGACCACGAGGACGCCGCCGAGCAGCAGACGCAGGTACGACGCGAGCCCACCGACGCCGACGACGGCACGGACGACGTTGATCCGGGCCGAGGAGTCCAGCCACCTCTCCCGCTGCGCCTCGTCGGCCTGTCGCCAGAGCAACGCGACGCCGGCGACGAGCAGCACCAGGGCCCAGAAGAACCCGCCCTGCCCGGTGGCGAGCGCGAAGAACCCGGCGACCCCGAGCGCGATCGCACCGATCGCGATCAGCGGACCGAAGTCGGCCAGCCGGCGGATCCGGCCGGGGCGCCGCTTGCCCTGGCGTTCGGCCGCCGCGAGCCCCGGCGCGTGGTCCTCGAAGTGCTGCTGCGCCGGAAGCACCATCCAGAGGCCCGCGTAGAACATCACGCCGAAGCCGCCCACCACCGCGGCCGCCATGAAGCCGACGCGTACCCACAGCACCGGCAGTCCGAGGTGGTCGGCGAGGCCCGGCGGCGACTCCGCCGAGGATCGCCTCGTCGGGGTTGCGGTAGGCCTTGCGAGGCCGGCCGGTCCAGGCCGGGATCGGTCACCGGCGTGCTCACGGTCCCATCGTGGCATCCAGCGGGCCGCCCGGACATCAGGTCCGACCCTGAGTCGCCCCTGAGCCCGTCGCGTGCGGCGGACCGAGGATCAGGGTCGTCCCCGATGGTGCCGTCGCCGCTCCGGGCCGACGATGGAGTCATGAACGAAACCCTCAACGACGCCGGCCGGGCCCCGGGCCACGAACCCGGACCGGCTCCGCAGCCGCCGCTCCACCAGGACCTGGACCGGTTGCGCCGCAGCACGACGAACCGCTACGTCGCGGGCGTCGCCGGCGGACTCGGCCGGCACTTCGACATCGACCCGACCATCATCCGGGTGCTGCTCGTGGTGCTGACGTTCTTCGGCGGCGCCGGTCTCCTGGTCTACGCCGTGTGCTGGCTGTTCGTCCCCGAGGACACCGCCGACCCACGCGCCGATCCGGGTCGGCAGCGAGCCGCGCAAGATCCTGCTGCTCGCCGCCGCCGGCATCGCCTTCCTGCTCGCGGTCGGGGACGCGTTCAACGGCTTCAACGCGGGTTGGCCGCTCGTCAGCATCGCGGTCCTGATCGCGGTCGTGCTGATCATCCGCGACCGGCGGCACGGCGATCCGGTCGCGGGTCCCCACCGCCGCATCCGGCTCGACCGCCACCCCGGCGCGCCGGTCCGGCGCGGAGGTTCCCGGCCCGGCGTACGCGGTCGCCGAGCCCGGGCACCGAGCAGACCGCGGTGCTGAACCCCTCCTCGGTGCAGCCGCCGGCATGGCAGCCCCCGCCGCACGCGCCCGCCGCTGGTGCCACCGCACCCGAAGCGCACCGGGATCCTCTGGTTCTGGCCGACGCTCGCGCTGATCGCCGTCGGCCTCGGCATCCTGGGCATCTACGACCACAGCCACCACGTCGTGCGACGGCGCCTACCCGGCGCTCGCCCTGGCGATCACCGCGGTGATGCTCGCTGGTCGGCTCCGTCGTCGGACGACCGGGCGGGCTGATCCTGATCGGCTTCGTCAGCGCCCTCGCGCTGGCCGGGAACGTGGCCGTCGGAGGCAAGTTCGGTTCGACGCCCAGCAGATCAGCGAGCGGCCGGACACCGCCGCGCAGTGCACGACGACTACTCACACCACCGTGGGCGAGATCCGTCTCGACCTGACCCAGCTGCCGATCCCGAGGCGCTGGCCGGATCGACAGATCGACGTCCACCTGCGCACCGGGTCACATCAAGGTGATCGTCCCGCGGAGCCTCAACGTCCACATCGATGCCAAGCTGGACATCGCCGGCGGGATCACCGTGCCCGGCAACGACGGCGGCGGCGTCAACCACGAGTAACACCGACCTCACCGGCCTGCCGGCCACCTCGCCGCCCCGCTCGACCTCGACCTCGACGCCAAGCTCGGCCAGATCACCGTGGAGTACCGATGAACACCCGCCCCATCTCCGTCAGCCATCTCGTCTTCGGCCTGGTCTTCCTCGGAGCCGCCGTGCTCTGGGCATTCGGCGCGGCCACGAACGCCGACGCACCCGACCTCGCCGTCGTCGCGCCGGCCGTCCTGATCGGCGCCGGCGTCGCGGGCCTCGTCGCGATCGTCGTGAACGCCCGCAACGCCCGCGTCGACGCCACCCGGCACCACGAGGACGTCACCGAGCCCGAGTACGCCGACACCTTCACCCACGACCACGAGGAGCAGCTATGAACACCACCGACCCGAACACCGGCTCACGACACCGGCCAGGACACCGGCCCGGACACCGGCCAGCCCGGAGCACCGCAGCCCGGCCCGGCGTACCAGCCCCCGAAGCGGCTCTACCGCACCCGCGATGACCAGATGATCGGCGGCGTCTGCGGCGGCCTCGCCCGCTACCTCGGCGTCGACCCGACCCTGGTCCGCGTCGCTCGCCGTCGTCGCCCTGGTCTTCGCCTTCCCGGCGACGATCATCGGCTACCTGCTGGCCTGGGCGATCATGCCGAGTGCGTGAGCCCAGGAGCCTCCGGTTTCACAACTTCTGTTGTGAAACAGTCGCTTCCCGAACGTAATCGCGTTCGGGAAGCGAGCGAATTCACAACAGAAGTTGTGAATTTGCGTCCCACCCCTCACCGGCTCAACGACCGGCTGATCACCTGGTTCGCCGCCCGCTGGAAGCCGCTGACGACGGCCTCGAGGGTCAGCTGGCGCAGGCGCGACATGGTCTGCTCGAAGTGGGCCTTGTCCGCCTCGGTCTTGGCGCTGTCCAGGTACGGCGTGAGCACGCGGTCCTTGAGGATCGCGGTGAGCTCGTCGGCGAGTGCGTCCATGTGCCGGGTGATCGCCTCGCCGGCGGCGACCAGCGAGTCGACCGGGATGTCGAGGTCGAGCGACTTGACCGCGACGTCGAACGCGGGCAGCAGCTCGAAGCGCCCGTCGTCGGTCGGGCGGATGCCCATGGTCGCCTCGAGCCGCTCGAGCTGGCTCGGCGTCGAGCTTGCGCCCGACCCGCGACTCGAGCAGGCGCCGGCTCACGACCTCGTGACCGCCGGACTTCCACGACGTGAGCATCGCGCGCTGCACGGCGAGGTCCTCGACCGAAGCGTCGGCCGGCAGCCTCGCCAGGTACTTCTCGATGGCGGCGAGCGTGAAGCCGTGGTCCTGCAGCGCCCGGATCAGCTCCAGGCGCGCCCGGTGCTGGGCGGAGTAGTAGGCCATCCGGCCGCGCCGCGTCGGCGGGGGCAGCAGCCCGAGCCCGGCGTAGTACCGGGTCGTGCGCACGGTCATCCCGGTCACGGCAGCGAGCTCGTCGACGGTGAGCAGCTCGCGGTCGTCGGGCTCCGGCTGCGCACTCATCGAGACCTCCTCCGTCGCCGGCATGAGCGGCGACTGTAACAGTTCCACTGGCAGGTTCCCGGGATGCCGGACGGGACCCTTGCAACCGTGACAGTATTGCTGTCACAGTTGAGTTGTCACCTCCCCCGCCGAAAGCGAGCCCATGCGCGACCTGTTCACCGCCGAGCACGAGGACTTCCGCAAGACCGCCCGCACCTTCTTCGAGCGCGAGGTCGTCCCCCACCACGACCAGTGGGAGAAGGACGGCATCGTCCCGCGCGATCTCTGGCTCAAGGCCGGGGAGGCGGGCCTGCTCTGCTTCGACGTCGCCGAGGAGTACGGCGGCGCCGGGGTCACGGACTTCCGCTACAACGTGATCCTCTCCGAGGAGCAGACCCGGGTCGGCGCGAGCGGCCCCGGCTTCTCGGTGCACACCGACATCATCGTGCCCTACCTCAGCGCGATCGCGACCGACGAGCAGAAGCGCCGCTGGCTGCCCGGCTGCGTCAGTGGCGAGACGATCACCGCGATCGCGATGACCGAGCCCGGCGCGGGCAGTGACCTCCAGGGCGTCCGCACCACCGCGGTCGACAAGGGCGACCACTACCTGCTCAACGGCGCGAAGACCTTCATCAGCAACGGCATCAATGCCGACCTGGTCATCGTGGTGGCCCGCACCGACCCCGAGGCCGGCCACAAGGGCATCAGCCTGCTCGTCGTCGAGCGCGGCATGGCCGGCTTCGAGCGCGGCCGCAACCTCGACAAGATCGGCCTGCACGCGCAGGACACCGCCGAGCTGTCCTTCAGCGACGTCGTCGTCCCCAAGGAGAACCTCCTCGGCGAGGAGGGCCAGGGCTTCATCTACCTGATGATGAACCTCCCCCAGGAGCGGCTGATCATCGCCGCCCAGGCGGTCGCGGCCTGCGAGGCGGTCGTCGAGATGTGCCTGGAGTACGCCAAGACCCGCGAGGCGTTCGGCAAGCCGATCGGCAAGTTCCAGCACAACCGCTTCCTCATCGCGGAGATGGCCACCGAGACCCGGGTCGCGCGCAGCTTCGTCGACGACTGCCTGCGCAAGCACCTCGACGGCAAGCTGGACACCGTCGACGCGGCGATGGCGAAGTACCACGCCACCGAGCTGCAGAACAAGCTGGTCAACCAGGGCGTGCAGCTGCACGGCGGCTACGGCTACATGATGGAGTACCCGATCGCGAAGGCCTACCTCGACAGCCGGATCTCCACGATCTACGGCGGCACCACCGAGATCCAGAAGGAGATCATCGGAAGGTCGCTGGGTCTGTGACCACCGGGGCCGTGGGCATGCTCGCGCACCCGAAGCGTTACGCCGACCTGCGCCGGATCGAGCGGCTCGACCCGGGCGCCGACGCCGACGAGATCCTGAGCCTCACCGTCTACCACGAGTTCCCCTGGGAGTTCGTCCAGGGCACGTCCATCGCGTTCATGCGCGACTACGGGGTGCCGTCGATCAGCGATCTGCTCGACCGCACCGGGCGCTTCGAGCGCGACGGCCAGAAGCGGTACGACGACACGGTGCTGATCGGGTTCGAAGCCGCGGTCGACGGCATCGACTCGCCGCGTGCGCACGCGGCCGTGCGGCGGCTCAACGGCATCCACGGGCACTACGGCATCCCGAACCACGAGTTCCGCTACGTCCTCGCGACCACGCTGGTCGGGCCGAAGCGGTTCATCGACCGCTACGGCTACCGCGCGCTGCACCCCCACGAGATCCTGGCGATGACGCACTTCACCACACGGCTCGGGCAGCTGATGGGGATCAAGGACCTGCCGACGTCGTACGCCGACTACGAGCGGCTGCTCGACGACTACGAGGCCGAGCACTTCGCGTTCGACCCGGCCAACACCCGCGTCGCCGAGGCCAGCATCCGGATCGTCACGAACTGGTACCCCCGGCCCCTCCGCCCGCTGATGCGCCGGGTCCTGATCGCGATGCTCGACGACCCGCTCCGGGTGGCGCTCGGGCTGCCCGCCCAGCCGCGCTGGCTGGTGCGGGCGCTCGACATCGCGCTGAGGGCGCGCGGCCGGCTGATGCGGCTCGCGCCGCCGCGCCCTGCCGATCGGCCCTACCGCCACGACGCCGGTCGGACCTACCCTTTCGGCTACTCGCTGCCCGACCTGGGGCCGCGCGACCACAGCACCGAGCTCCATCGCGACGCCGCCGCCCGCCCCGCACAGGAGGAACCTGCCCGATGAACGACGTCCTCGCCGACCGCGCCCGCATCGAGGAGCAGATCGCGGGCAGGACCCTGATCGACTCGCTCGCCGACACCGCCGCGCAGCCCGCGGCGCCGAGCCGGCGTACTCCGACCGGCACGGCACGGCCGACGGCGAGACCTGGCGCACGCTGACCTGGACGCGAGACCCGCGAGCGCGGCGCTCGACGTCGCCGCCGGCCTGATCGAGCGCGGCGTGGCGGCCGGCGACACGGTCGCGATCATGGCGACCAACCGGATCGAGCACTTCCTCGCCGACATGGGCGTCGTCCACGCCGCCGCCGACGCCGATGTCGATCTACAACACCCTCTCCGCCCGACCAGGTCGCCTACGTCGCCGGCGAGTCGCAGCCGACGGTCGTCGTGCTCGAGAACGCCGACCACGTCGCCCGCTGGCGAGATGGCGCTCGCCGAGACGCCGAGCATCCGCACCGTGGTCGTCCTCGACCCCGCCGCGCGCCCGGACCGCGAGGACGCTCCTGACCTGGGAGCGAGCTCGTCGCCACGGGGCGGCGCACCGGGCGGCGCAGCCGAGGAGCTCGACCGCGCGTCGGCGGCACTCGACCCCGGACGCCCCGGCGACGATCCTCTACACCTCCGGCACCACCGGGAACCCGAAGGGCGTCGTGCTCACCCACCACAACGTCCTCTACGAGGCGATCAGCACCCTCGAGGCCGCCGGCCTGCACGAGCCGCAGGTCGCGGTCAGCTACCTGCCGCTGGCCCACATCGCCGAGCGGGTGCTCGGCCTCTACGGCCCGCAGATCCAGGGCAGCCACCAGTACGCCATCGGCGACCCGGCCGAGCTGCTGGCGACCCTCGGCGAGGTGCACCCGACGGCGTTCTTCGGCGTCCCGCGCGTCTGGGAGAAGATCAAGACCGGCCTCTCCGCCAAGCTCGCCGCCGACCCCGACCCGAACAACGTCAAGATGGTCCAGGACGCGATGGCCGCCGGGCTGGCCTGGGTCGCAGGCCCAGGAGGTCGGCGGCACGATGACCCCGGAGATCGAGGAGGCCTACCGCAAGGCCGACGAGGCGATCCTCGGCTTCCTCAAGCTGCTGCTCGGCCTCGACCAGGTCACCTGGGCCGGGTCCGCCGCGGCGCCGATGCCGCTGGAGGTCGCGAAGTTCATGGCCGGCCTCGGGCCTCAAGGTCTTCGACGTCTACGGCATGACCGAGACGACTGCGGCGCGATCACCGCCAACGGCCCGGACGCGTTCAAGCTCGGCACCGTCGGCCGGGCCACCCCCGGCATGGAGGTCACGGCTCGGCGACGACGGCGAGGTGCTGGTCCGCGGCCCGGTCGTCACGCCCGGCTACCACCGGCAGGACGAGGCCACCCGCGCGCTCATCGACGACGACGGCTGGGTGCACACCGGCGACATCGGCACCCTCGACGACGACGGCTTCTTCGCGATCGTCGACCGCAAGAAGGAGCTGATCATCACCTCCGCCGGCAAGAACATCGCGCCGTCGAACATCGAGAACTACCTCAAGGAGTCCCCGATCGTCGGGCACGCGATGGCCGTCGGCGACGGGCCAGCCGTACGTCGTCGCGGTGCTCACCCTCGACGGCGAGATCGCTCCGATGATCGCCCAGCAGGCGGGCGTCGAGTTCACCGACCTCGCCGACCTCGCCGACCCACCCGCACTTCCTCGCGATGGCCCAGGCGGCGGTCGACGCCGCCAACGACCGCCTCTCCCGTCCCGAGCAGGTCAAGGCGCTGGGAGCTGCTCCCGACCGAGTGGACCGCCGAGTCCGCCGAGCTCACCCCGACGCTGAAGCTCAAGCGCCGGGTGGTCGACCAGCAACTACGCCGACGAGATCGAGGCGCTGTACGCCGACTGAGCGAGGCCGAGCCGAGCTTGCTCGTGTTCGTGCCGAGCGAGGGAGGCGTTGAGGAGCGCAGCGACGATCACGCCGACTGAGCGAGGCCGAGCCGAGCTTGCTCGTGTTCGTGCCGAGCGAGGGAGGCGTTGAGGAGCGCAGCGACGATCACGCCGACTGAGCGAGGCCGAGCCGAGCTTGCGCAGGACAGGTCCCATCGCGTCGGCCACCCGAAGCGCACCTGCCGGGTTGATGCCACGGGGCCACGAGTCGGTCGGCGACCGCTGACGCTGCGGAACCACCCGCCTCGTCCAGCCGCTCCCGCACTCCCGTCAACGATGCTGCATCTCCCAGGCGAGGTCGATGGCCGTGCGCACGGCACGAGGCTCTGCGCGGTCGAGATAGGCCTCGACCTTGTGATGTGCCTCCATGCGAGGCGGCACGCCGAAGCTGTCCGGGTAGGTTTCGAGCAGCGCCTCCCGCTTGCCCAGCGGAACCCGAATCACCAAGGTGTTCGGGTCGTGCAGGCGCACGACGAGGCGGTCGTTGACGTACCACGCCGGATGGGATTCGGTTCCCTTCCGCTTGACCTGAGGCAACGACTCCGCGTAGCGGGCAACCTCATCACGGTTCACGGTCGAAGCGTAGGCACAGACTCATCGCGAGGGCCACTGAGCCCGTGGGCCGATGCACACGGGCTGGCGACGCCTTCAGGCGGCATGCACTGCGTCAGCCCTGCGGCTGCGCGACCTGCGTCCGCACCCCCGGCAGGCGGAGGGCGAACAGGAGCCCGAGGACCAGCACACCGAGGAAGACCTCGACGACGTGGTGGTGCTCGGCCAGCACGGCGGTGCGGGTGCCGTGGAGGTCGACAGCACGGCCGAGGAAGGCGATGCCCGTGACTCCGCCGAGGTAGCGCATCGTCGAGCCGACGCCGGCGGCCATGCCGCTGCGGGCCGAGGCGACCGCCGAGAGGGAGGCGGTCTGGGCGGCGGGCCCGCACAGGCCGAGACCGACGCCGAGCAGAGCGAGCGGCAGTCGCACCTGCCCGGCCGAGCTGAGCGCGACTGCACGCAGGACGACGAGGCCGGCCAGGCAGACCAGCGATCCCGTCACCGCCAGGGCCCGCGGTCCGAGACGTTCGGCGAGCCGTCCTGCGCCGAGCGAGGTGACCACCATGGCGGCCATCAGCCAGATCAAGAGCTCGCCGGTCTGCCGGGCGCCGAGGTCGAAGCGCTCCTCGAGCACCAGGGGGATCTCGAAGAGCAGCGCGTACATCACCAGGTTCTGCAGGCAGATCAGCAGGGTGCCGGCGGTGAAGGACGCCGACGCGAAGAGGTCGAACGCGACCACTGGATCGTCGACCCGGCGTTCGTGCGCGACAAAGGCAGCCATGGCGACCAGGCCGCCGAGCAACGGCAGCACGGCCGCGCCGCCGGACTGCTGGGCGGCGAGCACGAGCAGGACCAGCGCTGCGGTGAGGAGCAACGATCCGAGGGTGTCGAAGCTGCCGGTCGGACGCGCGACCCGGACTCGCTTCGCCGATGCGACGAGGACCGCGGCCACCGCGAGCACCGGGACGTTCGCGACGAACACCGCCTCCCACCCGAACGCGTCCACCAGGACACCGCCGACGATCGGCCCGAGGGCGGCGGCGAGCGCCATCACGGCACCGAAGGTGCCGAACGCTCGCCCGCGGCGCTCGAGCGGAAGGGAGACGCGAAGGAGCGCGAGCGTCGCCGGTACGGCGAGCGCACCCCCCGTGGCCATCAGGACCCGTGCCCCGGCGAGCGTCGGCAGGCTGGTGGCGAAGAAGCCGAGGATCGCCCCCGTGCCGACCGCGGCCTGTCCGATCGCGAGCACCCGCCAGTGGCCCAGCCGGTCGCCGAGCTTGCCGCCGGGACTCTGCAGCGCGATCGCCGCGATCAGGTACGTCGCGACCAGTGCCTGGGTCACCGCGGCCGGGCCGTGGCCGACGGTCCGGGCGATCGAGGGCACCGCGACGGCGACCATGGTCGAGTTCAGCGGCATCAGGCTCGCGGTCATCAGCGCGCCGACCAGTCCGCGACCGACATCCTCGGTGGCCGGAGCCGACTCCCGCTCAGCCATGCGTGATCGGCCGGCGTTGGAGCAGGTGCAGCCGGTCGTCGGCGAAGGCGAACTCGATGTCGTGCTCGGTGGTGCCGAACACGTCGTCGCAGTGGCCCGCGAGCCAGTGCAGGTGGCTCAGCTGCTCCTCCGCGAGGCACCAGGCCTCGACGAGGTCGGCCGTCACCTGGGTCTCCGCGACCGTCCCGTCGGCCTGCAACCGCAGCGCGACGTCCTTCTCCCCGGCCCACCGGTCGAGGAGCCGACCGTCGTCGGGCGCGAGCCGGTACTGGTCCGGGCTGACCAGGCCGCTCACCACGGTCTCACCCAACCCCCAGCTGGCCTCGATCACCCGCTCACTCGCCCCGGTGACCGGGTTCTTCGTGAACAGCACGCCCGCCACCTCGGAGGCGATCATCGGCTGCAGCACGACGGCCATCCGGGGAGCCGGGTCGAGCCCGTGCTGGCGTCGGTAGACCGCGGCCGCCTCGTCGAGCGCGGAGTCGTGCACCTGGTGGACCGCCTCCAGCAGCGCGTCCAGGCCGACGACGCCCAGCACGGTCAGGTGGGTGCCGGCGAACGACGCCTCCGCCGAGTCCTCGCCGATCGCACTCGACCGGACCGCCCACGGACCCGCGTCCGTGATGGCGTCGAGCCAGGTGATCGCGCGGCGGTCGTCGTCGACGACCGCGCGCACGGCGGTCCAGTCGAGCGCGAAGCCGTTGGGGACCGGCAGCCCGGCGCCGAGCGCCGCCGCGAGCTGGGCCGCCTTGCCGCCGAAGGCCCGGGCATCGGTCGCCCGGGCGAGCGGGGTGAGCGTGGTCGTGGTCACCCGAGGAGGTGCACCTCACCGGTGGTCCCGTCGACTCGCACTCGGTCACCGTCGTGGATGGTCCGGGTCGCGTCGCGGGTGCCGACGATGCCGGGGATGCCGTACTCCCGGGCCACGATCGCGGCGTGGCAGAGCTGGCCGCCACGGTCGGTCACGATCGCGCCGAGCATGGGCAGCACCACGTTGAAGTACGGAGAGGTCATCCTCGTCACGAGCACGTCGCCCTGGCGGATCCGGCCGAAGTCGTCGGAGGTATCCACCAGCCGCGCCGGTCCTTCGTAGACCCCGGTGTTGACGGCGAGACCGGTCAGGACGGTGTCGGAGTTGGGCGTCTCCACGACACCGAAGAGCGAGGCCATGAAGATGTTCATCGCTGCCGCCGTACGCCGGGCCGGCCGCGGGAACCACTCGGCAGGCGGCGGCGGAGCCGGAGTCGCGCGGAGGAACGCCGGCGCGTCCGAGGTGGACATCGACGTCCGCCACTCGAACCGGTCGGCGACCGCGGCTGCGCTCGGGCCGATGCCCGTGCCGAGGAGCAGGTCGCGCACCTCTGCGGCGTCGAGGTCGACTGCGTGCTCGGCGTCCACCAACAGGCCCTTTTCGGTCAGCCGACGACCTGCCTCGAGCAGCGCCCGGCGGGCCAGGCCCACCGCCCAGCCGTCGGAGAACACCCCGCGCTCGTCACGCAACCGGTACATCAGGCGCACCTCGGCGAGCCGGTCGTCGAAGTCCTCCCGGTGCTCCGCCGGGACCCGTTCGCGCAGCGCCTGCAGGGCCGTGTCGTCGTCCGGCGCAGCGGTCCCGGAGCCGGCAAGGCTGGTGCGGAGGGCTTCCACGAGCGCGTCGGGCAGCTCGCCGGCGGCCTTCTCGCCCAGGTCGTAGCCGACGCACCGCCAGCGCACGGCGTCGAGGTACGCCGAGACCTCGGGCCCGACCTCCTCGTGAGCAGCGAGGTCGGTGAGGATGCTCGCGGAGTCACCAGCCGCGGCGAGGATCGCCCGGGCCGAGTCCGAGGTCGCGAGCGCCTTGGCCGCCGCGTCGAGCTCGTCCGCCGCGAAGCCCCGGGAGATCGCCGAGCTCCCGCGGAGCAGGGCCATCAGGTCCCCGACCGAGGCGCCGGTCCAGACGGTCGCACCGGCCAGGAAGTCACCGACCGGGAGGCACGCCGGGATCGTGTACTTGTGGTGCAGGCGGAGACAGTCGGTTGCGTGCTCGGCGCACCGGTCGACGTGGTCGGCCAGCTCGGCGTCCGACAGCCCCGCGACGTCCACGGCCTGGATCGCCTGGTGTGCCCGGATCGCCGCCGGCTTGTCGACCTCGTCCCAGGTGGCCAGGTCCTGGCGCCACAGCTTCTCCCGGATGGCCCGTTCCGCGGCCTTGTGCCGGCGTCGCATCTCGGGGTGGATCCGGCTGACCAGCTGCAGCACCGGCTTCGGTGGTGGCCCCATGGCGCCGGCGGGAGCACCGACCGCGACTGGCTGGTTGTAGAAGAACCCCTGGCTGAAGCCGGGCTCGAGATGGGAGAGCAGTACGCCGTAGCGCGCGGTCCCCTCGGCGAACCCTGCCGGGAAGCCGGTCATCGAGGCGGCCTGTGCCAGCGGGGTCATCGGCCTCGCGGCGTGAGTCGTCTCCAGCTCCCACGGCCCCTTGCCGGGCGGTGTGAACCTACGTCCGTTGACCACCGGGTGCTGCTCACTCATCGGAACCCCAGCTCTCGTCGGTGCCACGAGTGTTCACCTCGTGTTTACCCGGAGCAATGGGGTGGCGTAGACCAGTCGCGTGCGCGACGGCGAGCGCCAGGCGCCGTGACCCGGGCCGCGCTCGACGGTCCGGGTGACCGAGCGTCCAGGACCCGCAGTGGGCGAGCCCGAGCCGATCGCGCAGCCCGTCTCTGCACGGACCTCGTGCGCCTGGCTCCCTTCCTGCCGCCGCACGGCCCGCGCGGACAGGGACGACGGCCCCGGACTGGCTACCGTGCACCCCATGTACACCCTCGGCACCCTCACCACCGAGCCCGTCCTGGACCACCTCGACCTCGTCGGCGCACCCGTGGCAGACCTCCTCAACCGCTGGGAGCACGCCGACCGGGTCGGTGTCGTCGCCATCGACCCGGCGTTGTCGGAGACCTCGGCGACCGTCGACGTCTACGGCGTGCCCTGGGAGTCCGGCGCCAACTGCGTCGTGGTGATGGGCAAGCGCGAGGGCCAGGAGCGGACCGCCGCGTGCGTGGTCCGCGGCGACACCCGGGCCGACGTGAACAACCGGGTCAAGCGGCTGCTCGACGTGCGCAAGTGCTCGTTCCTCGACCACGACCGCGCCGTCACCGAGACCGGGATGGAGTACGGCGGCATCACCCCGATCGGCGTACCCGAGGACTGGCGGCTGCTGATCGACTCGCGGGTGCCCGCGATCGAGACGGTGCTGATCGGCAGCGGCATCCGCGGCTCGAAGCTGATCCTCCCCGGCCGGCTCCTGGCGGCGCTCCCGGGAGCGGAGGTGGTGGACGATCTCGGGGTCTGATCGCCACATATCTGCTAGTCACTGTCATTTTTCTGTGACATCCTTCTGATAGTCACTATCAGAATGGATCGACATGGACATCCGGACCTCTCCCCGTCGCTGGTGGGCCCTGCTCTCACTGGTGCCGGCCGTGCTCGCCGTCGGTCTCGACGGGACCATCCTCAGCGTCGCGCTGCCGACCCTCGGGCGTGAGCTCGACGCCGGCACGGGCCAGCTGCAGTGGTTCCTGACCGGCTACACGCTGGCCTTCGCGGCCGCGATGATCCCGGCCGGGAGTCTCGGCGATCGCTTCGGTCGCAAGCGGGTCCTGCTCGTGGCCCTGGCCGTCTTCGCGCTCGGCTCGGCGATGTGCGCGCTCGCTCCGGGCTCAGGGATGTTCATCGCCGCCCGCATCGTGCTCGGTCTCGGCGCGGCGGCGATCCTCCCGATGGCGCTGGCGGCGATCCCGTTCCTGTTCGACGAGCACGAGCGCGGCCGTGCGGTCGGCGTGATGATGTCGGTGACGATGCTGGGCTTTCCGCTGGGTCCGGTGCTCGGCGGGTGGCTGCTGACCCACGCGTGGTGGGGCTGGGTCTTCCTGATCAACATCCCGGTCGTCGCGATCGCGGTCATCGCCGTCGCTGCGCCTGATGCCCGAGTCTCCCGGCTCTCGGGCCGGGCGCATCGACCTGGTCGGCGTCTCGCTCTCGGCGGCCGGTCTCGGGGTGCTCAGCTACGGGGTGATCGAGGCCGGCGACCGCGGCTGGACCGACCCCCGGGCCCTGATGCTGATGACGACGGGCGCGGCCCTGGCTGCGCTCTTCGTCGGTTGGCAGCGTCGCGCACCCGAGCCCGCTGGTCGACCTCCGCCTGTTCTCCTCGCGCGACTTCGCCGGCGGGGCCGCGGTCGCCTCGCTGGTGTCGTTCGTGATGATGGGTCTGCTGTTCGCGCTGCCGATCCACGCCCAGGCCGTGCATGGCCTCGACGCCCAGGCCACCGGCCTCCGACTGCTGCCGCTGATCGGCGGCATGCTGCTCACCGCGCTGCCGTCCGGCGGGCTCGCCGCCAGGCTCGGCGCGCGCGTGGTCGTCAGCGTCCGGGCATGGTGGTGCTCGCCGCCGGACTGGCGTGGGGCGCCACGACCGGGCTGGGCGAGGGCAGCTGGGGCTCGGCCGGGCTGGACGCTCGTCTGCGGCGCCGGGCTGGGGATGACCCTGCCGACCGCGATGGACGCCGCGCTCGGGGTGCTCCCCGAGGACGCGTCCGGCACCGGGTCGGCGGTGCTGCAGGCGATGCGGATGGTCGGCAGCTCCTTCGGTGCGGCGGTGCTCGGCTCGGTCCTCATCGCCGGATACCGCAACCACCTCGGCGAGTCCGCACGTCGCTCGACGGGCTGCCGCCCGGGTGGCGGGTGCGGCCCGGGACGGCGTGCTCGCTGCGGCAGACGTCGCCGACCGGCTCGGGCTCGGACCGTTGCTGCAGCCGCCCGGTCGGCGTACGTCTCGGGGATGGACCAGATGCTCTGGGTGGCGATCGCGCTCGGCCTCGCCGGCGCCGTGCTCAGTCGCTCGCGATGGCGGGTCACCGCGACGCGCAGCCCGCACCGGACGAGGCAGGATTCGGAGCATGAGCCAGACAGCGTCGCCTGAGCGGCCCCGGCCCGGCCTGCGCGAGCGGAAGAAGACCAAGACCCGGTTCGCGATCCAGCAGGAGGCCCTGCGGCTGTTCCGCGAGCAGGGCTACCAGGTCGACCACGATGGAGCAGATCGCCGAGGCCGCCGACGTCTCGCCGAGCACGGTGTTCCGGTACTTCCCGACCAAGGACGCGCTGGTGCTCACCGACGACTACGACCCGGTCATGGTCGAACGGTTCCGCGCCCAGCCGCCGAGCTCGGCGTCGTCGCGTGCCTTCCGGGCGGCGATTCGCGAGACGTTCAGCGACATTCCTCCGGAGCAGGTCCCGGCGGCGGTGGAGCGCCACGCCCTGGTCCTGGCGGTGCCCGGAGCTGCGCGCTGCGTTCGCCGACTTCACGGTCGCGTCGATGGCGGCTGGTCGCCGACCTGATCGCCGAGCGCACCGGGCGGGCGGCCGAGGACCCGGAGGTGTCGGGCGTGTGCGGGGCCATCCTCGGGGTGATGCTCGCCGGCGTACCTGCTCGGCGGCGACCTCGAGGAGCAGATCGCCAGATGGACGCTCCAGCTCGCCCACCTCGAGTCAGGCTTCACGCTCTGATCCCGCGACTGGAGCGGGTCCGGGATCTCAGGGTTGGTCCCCGGGGATATTACGGATGACGAACACCGTTCGTCTCTGTTCCAATGGGCGCATGCATCGTCAGATCGCCGGCAAGCTGACCAGACCCGTGACCAAGTGGATCATCCTCGCCTTCTGGATCCTCGGCGTTCATCCGAGCCCGTTCGCCCAGAGCTCATCGACGTCCAGAACAACGAGGCCCGTCCTGGCTCCCGGTTCAGCGCGGAGTCGACGCGCGCGCTGGCAGAAGCTCGACCAGTTCCAGGACCACAACGACATCCCGACGCTCGTCGTCTACGACGCGCCAGAGCGGGCTGACCGCGGCCGACCTGGCGGCATGACGAGGACGCGAGCAGATCGCCCAGGTCCAGGACGTACCGACAGGGCGCCCGCTCGGTCGGACCTGACGGCCAGCAACTGCCTCCGGATCCCTGATCACCACGCCGCCGACGGCCAGGTCGCCGTCGCGACGGTCACCTTCAACTTCGGCAAGAACGGCTGGAACGACCTTCCCGACACCGCGGACGCGATCCACAAGATCGCCAAGATCGACGGGGTCACCGTGCACCTCGCAGGACCAGGCGGCCAGGCGGCCGACTCGGCCGATGCGTTCAAGGGCCTGGACGGCACGCTGATCCTCTGGACCGCGCTCGTGGTGATCATCATCTTGCTGTTCACCTATCGCAGCCCGATCCTGTGGATCCTGCCGATCATCTCTGCCGGCATCGCTGATGGCCTCCCAGGGAGTGATCTACTTCCTGGCCAAGAACGCCGGCCTCACGGTCAACGGCCAGAGTCAGGCGATCCTGACGATCCTGGTGATCGGCGCCGGCACGGACTACGCGCTGCTGCTGATCGCGCGCTATCGCGAGGAGCTGCGCCGGCACGAGGACCGGCACGAGGCGATGGCCTTCGCGCTGCACCGGGCCACGCCGGCGATCATCGCCAGTGCCGCCACGGTCGTGGTCGGCATGCTCTGCCTGAGCTTCGCGGAGATGAACTCCACTGCCGGGCTCGGCCCGGTCCTGCGCGATCGGCATGGCGGTCGGCCTGCTGGCGATGATCACCCTGCTGCCCGCCCTGCTGGTGATCGGCGGCCGCTGGATGTTCTGGCCCAAGCGCCCGCAGTTCGGCTCCCACGAGCCCACCACGCACCGGGCCTCTGGGCGAGGGTCGGCCAGATGATCCAGCCCCGGCCGCGCGCGGTCTGGGTGGTCACGGCGCTGTTGCTCGGCGCCGCCTGCCCTCGGCATCACCACGCTCAACGCGCACGGCCTGACCAGCGAGGACCAGTACACCAAGAAGTTCGACTCGGTGAAGGGCCAGGACCATCGCTGATCGCGCACAAGCTCGCCGACAACTCCACGCCCGTCCAGGTGGTCGCCGACCGACCGGCGAAGCGGTGAGGAGGTCCGCAAGGCGATGACCGGCATCGACGGCATCACCGAGCCGGCGCCCGCGGTCACCAAGGACGGCGTCGCGTTCATCTCCGCCCCGATGACGGTCGACTCCACCACGCAGGCCGGCTTCGACACGGTCGACCGGTTGCGCAAGGCGGTCCATGCCGTCCCTGGTGCCGATGCGCTGGTCAGGGCAACGCGGCCATCTACCATCGACACCAGAAGGCCTCGAGCCGCGACAACAAGGTGATCATCCCGGTCGTGCTCGCGATGGTGATGCTGATCCTGATGCTGCTGCTCCGGGCGGTGCTGTCACCGATCCTGCTGATCCTGACGGTGATCCTGTCCTTCGGCGCGGCGCTCGGCTCTCGGGTCGTTGACGTTCACGTACATCTTCGACTTCGCCGGTGCGGACGCGTCCTTCCCGTTGTTCGTGTTCGTGTTCCTGGTCGCCCTCGGCATCGACTACAACATCTTCTTGATGACCCGGGTGCGTGAGGAGACGATCAACCGCGGCACGCGCGAGGGCTCGCTGATCGCGTTGTCCTCGACCGGCGGCGTGATCACCTCGGCCGGCCTGGTGCTGGCGGCGACGTTCGCGGTGCTCGCGCTCGCTGCCACTGGTGTTCCTGGTCGAGATGGCCTTCACGGTCGCGCTCGGCGTCCTGCTGGACACGATGATCGTCCGCTCGGTGCTGGTCACCGCGCTGAACCTCGACCTCGGCGGAAAGATCTGGTGGCCCAGCAAGCTCGACTCGGGCTCGGCCGCCGGTCCCCCGGCCGACCCGTCGGCAGAGGCGACCTCGCCGGAGCCGGCCAACGTCTGACCGTCTTGCCGGCGGGCGGGCAGGACGGCACAAGCCGTCCTGCCCGCCCGTCACTCCCGGCGATGGTCGACGGGATCCCGCTCACCCCTGACGCGAGAGCGACCTGCGTGCACCGCCGGCCGGTGACCCGCGGGTGGTGCGAGCGGCAAGCCATCCCAGGGCCCCGGTCCCGACCGCCAGCGCCAGGTCAGGGGTGGCGAGCGCCGTGGTGCCCAACAGGTCCTGGAGCACCGGGACGTAGGCACCTGCCACCGCGAGGAGGAACGAGCCGGCCACCGCCACCGGGAGGAACGGATTGGCCACGGTGAGCTGAACCGGTCGGATCCCGACGGCCACGCCGAGCTGGAGGCAGGTGAGGGAGAGGAAGATCATCGTCTGCCACGGGCGTCCGCTCGCCGTGCGCCCACACCCCGAGCGACAGGGTCGCGGCCGTCAGCAGCGCACCGACGACGAGCACCCGCTCGCCAGAGTCCGTCCCCGAGCACGCTCTGGGCGGGCGGGCGCGGTGGCCGCCGCATGGCGTCGGGCGAGACGGGCTCTGCTCCGATAGCGACGCCGGTGATCCCGTGGGTGAGGAAGTTGATCCACAGGATCTGCGCGGCGATCAGCGGGACGGCGAACCGACGAACGGACCGAGCAGCATGACGAGGATCTCGGCGGCGCCGCCGGCCAGGCCGAAGACCAGGAACAGCCGGATGTTGGCGTAGACCCGGCGACCTTCCTTGACGGCCGTAACGACCGTCGCCGAGATCATCGTCGGCCAGCACGAGGTCCGCCGCCTGGCGGGCGACCTCCGTTCCCCGGTGTCCCATCGCCACGCCGATGTCGGCCCGGTGCAGCGCCGGACCGTCGTTCACCCCGTCGCCCGTCATCGCGACCACGGCTCCGGTTCCTTCCACGCCTGCACGATGTCGAGCTTCTGCTCGGGACTGGTGCGCGCGAGCACGCGAGCCTGGGTCAGGTCGGGAACCCGTCCGGCCGCGATGTAGCACCAAGGACCACGGCACCCTCACGATCGGCGTCCTCCACTGACAGCACACCGACTCGGATCGCCACGGCCGCGCCGTCGCCGGATGGTCACCCGTGATCAGCACCGGGGTGATGCCGGCACCGCGGCACCCCTGACGGCGTCCTGGGCGGCCGGCTTCACCGGGTCATTCATCGCGACCAGTCCGAGCAGCCGCTGCTCGACGGCCCGCCAGCCCGCCCCCTCCACGGCCTCCCCGCAGTCACCGCCAGCACCCGGAACCCCTGATCCGCTGAGCCAACGCCGCGGCACGCTCCCGGCTTCGCCCAGGGCGGGCCTACGGCGTCCACCGTGCCGCGCCTGAGCACCTCGAGCGACCCCTTGCTCACGACCAGCGAGCCGGGCTCGTCCGAGGACCCCACCCGGTGGGCCGTGACCATCTGCTGCTCTGGCCTCTCGAACGGCTGCTCGTGGACCCGCGGACACTCCGTCTCCAGCCGCTCTCGGGTCAGGCCCGCCTTCACGGCCACCGTCAGCAGCGCGACCTCGGTCGGGTCCCCGAGCCGCTCCAGGCACCTCCGGGCCCCTCGGGCGGCGTCGAGAGCCGCGTCGTTGCACAGCGCGCCGCCCGCAGGAGCTCGAGAACGTCCGGCGACCGCTCCAGGTCGACGGCGCCGCCCGCCCCAACGAGCTCGCCGCGGGGCGCTACCCCTCCCCGCGACACCGTCACCTGTGCTCGGGGAGTCCAGAGCTGCTCCACGAACATCTGGGCCTCGGTCAGCGTGCCGGTCTTGTCGGTCGCCAGGACAGTCACCGAGCCCAGCGTCTCGACCGCGGGAAGCCGGCGGACCACCGCGTTGCGGGCCGCCATGCGGCGCGCGCCCAGGGCCAGGCTGAAGGTGACGACGGCGGGCAAGGACTCGGGCACCGCGGCGACCGCGAGGCTGATCGCCGTGACCAGCATCAGTTCCAGCGGCTGGCCCCGCGCCACCCCGCGAGGCCAGCACGACCAGGCTCAGCGTGACGGCCACCAGGGCCAGGGCGCTGCCCAGGTCGGCCAACCGACGCTGCAGCGGCGTGGCTGGACACGCGTGTCCATCAGCTCCGCGATCCGGCCGAGTGCGCTCGAGGCACCGGTGCTGCGGACCCTGGCCACCGCACGCCCCGTGAGCACGACCGTGCCCGCCGACAGCTCGTCGCCGCCTGCCTCGCCGCGTCGGGTCGGTCCGGTACTTGACGACCGCGATCGACTCCCCTGTCAGCGCCGACTCGTCGACCAGCACCGAGGTCGCCTCGAGCAGGTCGCAGTCCGCGGGCACGATGTCACCCTCGCCGAGCAGCACGATGTCGCCGGGCACCAGCTCCGCCGGGGACCGACATCTCCGCGCCGCCTCGCCGTACGCGCACCGCCGGCGTCGCTCAGCTGCGCGAGGGCAGTGATGGCCCGGTCGGCCCTGAGCTCCTGGGTCGACGCCGACCGCCGTGTTGACCACGACCACGAACCCGATCACCGCCGCGTCGGTGAAGTCGCCGGTGATCAGCGTCAGCACGCAGGCGACGAGCAGCACGACGATGAGCGGGTCCCGGAGCTGGAGCGCCGATACCCGACCACGCCGAGATCCGGCCCCGCTGCCTGATCTCGTTCGCGCCCGACCTGCTCGAGCCGGCGCACGGCCTCCGCCAAGGTCAGACCGGTGCCCTCCACAGCCCCCACCATCGACCGCGGCCGAGCAGGCGTCCAGAGTCGAAAGAACCCTGACATCGGCCGTTGGTCGAACCGGCCGTCCCGGGAAGCGGGCCGGTCTCCGCCGCGTCAGGTCGCGATCGCGCGTAGGCGAGGTCACACTGCGCGATCTGGCGCGCGCGACGTTGACAGCACTACTGTCACGATGTCCCCGCACGCCGCACAGACAGGTTCGTCGATGAAGCTCTCCACGATGTTGATGTACGACGGCAACCCGCGCAGCGCCGCCGACCAGGTGGTCGCGCTGGAGAAGGCGGGCCTGGACACCGTCTGGGTCGCCGAGGCCTACGGCTTCGACTCGCCGACCCTGATGGGCTACCTCGCGGCGAAGACCGAGACCGTGGAGATCGGCTCGGCGATCCTCAACATCTACTCCCGCACACCCGGCGCGCTGCTGCAGACCGCCGCAGGCCTGGACAACGTCTCGAACGGTCGCGCGATCCTCGGCCTCGGAGCGTCCGGGCCGCAGGTGATCGAGGGCTTCCACGGCGTGCCCTATGCGAAGCCGCTGGCGCGCACCCGGGAGATCATCGAGATCATCCGCTCCGGGATGAAGCGCGAGCCGCTGAGCGCCGACGGACTCTTCCAGCTGCCGCTGGACAAGGAGCACGGCGCGGTGACCGGGCTCGGCAAGCCGCTGAAGCTGCTCACCAGGCCGGAGCGCGACAGCGTGCCGATCTACGTCGCTGCCCTCGGCCCGAAGAACGTCGAGCATGGCCGCCGAGATCGCCGACGGGCTGCTGCCGCACCTGTTCTACCCCGAGAAGGTCGACCTCGCGATGGGCGAGCCGCTCAAGGCCGGCCTCGCCAGGCGCGACGCGTCGCTCGGCCCGCTGAACATCGTCGCCGGCGGCATGCTGGCGATCGGCGAGGGCCCGGAGACCAAGGCGCTGCTCGACTTCGCGCGGCCGATCTTCGCGCTCTACGTGGGCGGCATGGGCGCCAAGGGCAAGAACTTCTACAACGACCTCGCCTGCGCGTACGGCTACGAGAAGGAAGCCGCCGAGATCCAGGACCTCTACCTCTCCGGGAAGAAGAAGGAGGCGGAGGCACTGGTACCCGACCGAGTGGCTCGAGGCCGCCAACTTCGTCGGTCCCGAGTCCTACATCAAGGAGCGGATCGCGGCCTTCGCCGAGGCCGGCGTGACCAGCCTCAACGTCACCCCGGTCGGCGAGGACCCGGCGGCGCTGGTGGCCCAGCTCAAGGAGCTGGATCTCCTGACCATTCTCATCGACCACTCCACGACACCTGTCCGCCGTGACGCCGGGCACCGGTGGATAGCCTGTCGGGGTGACGTGCCACCCCCCAGCAGGTCCGCCGAGCCCTGGCGCGCGCCGAGCGCGGCGCCGCCCTCGACGTGGCCGAGGCCACCGCGCTGCTCGCGGCCCGCGGTGACGACCTCGACCGGCTGACCGCGGTCGCGGCGCGGATCCGCGACCGCGGCCTCGAGGACGCCGGTCGGGCCGGCGTGGTGACCTACTCCCCCAAGGTGTTCATCCCGGTCACCCGGCTGTGCCGCGACCGCTGCCACTACTGCACCTTCGTCGAGACACCGGCCCAGGCGGCGCGGGACGGGCGGGCGCCGTACCTCTCCCCGGACGAGATCGTCGCGATCGCCGCCGCAGGGCGCCGACGCTCGGCTGCACCGAGGCGCTGTTCACCCTCGGCGACCGGCCCGAGGACCGTTGGCCCGAGGCGCGTGCCTGGCTCGACGAGCAGGGCTACGACTCCACGCTCGCCTACGTGCGCGCGATGGCCGTCCGGGTGCTCGAGGAGACCGGGCTGCTGCCGCACCTCAACCCGGGCGTGATGTCGTGGGAGGAGATGAACCGGCTCAAGCCGGTCGCCCCGTCGATGGGGATGATGCTCGAGACCACCTCCCGCCGGCTGTTCGAGGAGAAGGGGCAGGCGCACTTCGGCTCGCCCGACAAGGACCCCGAGGTGCGGCTGCGGGTGCTCGAGGACGCCGGCCGGCTGTCGATCCCCTTCACCACCGGACTGCTGATCGGCATCGGCGAGACGCTCGCGGAGCGGGCCGAGTCGATCTTCGCGCTGCGGCACGTCGCCCGGCAGTACGGCAACGTGCAGGAAGTGATCATCCAGAACTTCCGCGCCAAGCCGGACACCGCGATGCGGCACTCCGGACGACCTCGCGCTCGAGGAGTACCTCGCCGCGATCGCCGTCTCCCGCGTCGTGCTCGGGCCCAAGGTGCGGCTGCAGGCTCCGCCGAACCTCGTCGACCTCGAGTGAGTGCCGCGCCCTGCTGGCCGCCGGCGTCGACGACTGGGGCGGCGTCTCGCCGCTGACCCCCGACCACGTCAACCCCGAGCGCCCCTGGCCGTCGCTGGACCGGCTCCGCTCGGTGACGGCGGCCGCGGCTTCGAGCTCCGCGCCGCGGCTCACGGCCCACCCGGAGTACGTGCTCGCCGGCGAGCCGTGGATCGACCCGCGGGTCTCCGCCCACGTCGCGGCGCTGGCCGGCGAGGACGGCCTGGGCCGTGACGGCGTACGCCCGCGGGGCCTGCCCTGGCAGGAGCCCGACGGCGGCTTCGCGGTGGCCGGCTCCGGTGTCGGTCGCACCGACCTGTTCGAGGCCGTCGACACCGAAGGCCGCTCCGCCGACCGCCGCTCCGACTTCGACAACGTCTACGGCGACTGGGATGAGCTCAAGGACGGGATAGTCCGGCACGATCCTGTCGCCGGATCCGGAGTTTCGCAGCAGGAACGTGCCGGACTATCCGCTCTCGCGCGCCGCTGAAGCCGACCCGGGCAACCTCTCCGACGAGCACGCCGCTGACCCTGATGACCGCCGAGGGCGACCTGCTCCGGCAGGTGGTCCGGCTGGCCGACGACCTGCGCCGCGAGACGGTCGGCGACGAGGTCACCTACGTGGTCAACCGGAACATCAACTTCACCAACGTCTGCTACGTCGGCTGCCGGTTCTGCGCGTTCGCCCAGCGACGCACCGACGCCGACGCCTACTCGCTCTCCCTCGACCAGGTCGCCGACCGGGCCGAGGAGGCGTGGAACCTCGGCGCCACCGAGGTCTGCATGCAGGGCGGCATCGACCCCGAGCTGCCCGGTACGGCGTACTTCGACCTCGCCGCGGCGGTGAAGAAGCGGGTGCCGGACATGCACGTGCACGCGTTCTCCCCGATGGAGATCGTCAACGGGTCCAGCCGCACCGGGCTGTCGTTCGAGGACTTCCTGATCAAGGCCCGCGAGTCCGGGCTGGACACGATCCCCGGCACCGCTGCGGAGATCCTCGACGACGACGTCCGCTGGGTGCTGACCAAGGGCAAGCTGCCGACGAAGACCTGGATCGAGTGGTCTCCACCGCCCACCGGGTCGGCATCCGGTCGAGCTCGACGATGATGTACGGCCACGTCGACAACCCGCGCCACTGGGTGGCGCACCTGCGGGTGCTGGCCGGGATCCAGGACACCGCGCGGGAGCGAGGGCGTCGAGGGGTTCACCGAGTTCGTGCCGCTGCCGTTCGTGCACCACTCCGCGCCGATCTACCTCGCCGGCGTCGCACGCCCGGGCCCGACGATGCGCGACAACCTCGCCGTGCACGCGATGGCCCGGATCATGCTGCACGGCCGGATCGACAACATCCAGACCAGCTGGGTCAAGCTCGGCGTCGACGGCACCCGCGCGATGCTGCGCGCCGGCGCCAACGACCTCGGCGGCACCCTGATGGAGGAGACCATCTCCCGGATGGCCGGATCCGAGCACGGCTCGGCGAAGACGGTCGCGGAGCTGGTCGAGATCGGCGCCGGCATCGGCCGCCGGGTCGTCGAGCGCACCACCACCTACGGGCGGCGCTGAGTCCGCTCCGGATCCGCGAGCCGCCACGGCGGATCGTTACCGAATCGTTTCCGCGCGCAACAAAACAAGGGTCCAATGGGGCTATACAGCGGGTCGGGACGCTATTAAGTTGTGGGCGACAACATAAGACGTGACGGTCGTCACGTGCTTGAGAACTCCTCTGGAGGTTGGACTGATGGGCAAAACCAGGCGTACCCGGATCGCCTTGCTCGCCGCAACCAGCGCGCTCGTGCTCTTCGGGGCCGCAGCGTGCGGAAGCAGCAACGACAACAACAAGTCGTCGGGTGACAGTGGAACCAAGAGCGCAGGCAAGGTCGGGGTGATCCTGCCCGACGCGACGACCTCGCCCCGGTGGGAAGGCAACGACCGGCCGAGCCTCCAGAAGGCCTTCGACAGCGCGGGCATCGAGTCCGACATCCAGAACGCCGGCGGCGACACCGCGAAGTTCGGCACCATCTGCGACTCGATGATCAACGAGGGCGTCAAGGTCCTCATGATCGTCAACCTCGACTCCGACTCGGGCGCTGCCTGCCTCAAGAAGGCAACCGCCGCGGGCATCACGAGCATCGACTACGACCGCCTCACCCTCGGCGGCGGAGCGTCGTACTACGTCTCCTTCGACAACGTCCAGGTCGGCGCCCTGATGGGCGAGGGACTGCAGAAGTGCCTCACCGACGCCGGCAAGAACCAGGCCAACATCATCTACATCGACGGTGCGGCCACCGACAACAACGCGGCGCTGTTCAAGAGCGGCTACGAGCAGGCGCTCAAGCCGAAGATCGACTCCGGCGACTACAAGCTCGTCGGCGACGTCTCCGGTGAGTGGAACGACCAGAAGGCGGCGAACGCGTTCGACGGTCTGTACACCAAGAACAACGGCAAGATCGACGGCGTCGTGTCGGCGAACGACACCATGGCGGGCGGCATCATCGCGCGTCTGGCTGCCAACAACCTCGCGGGCAAGGTCCCGGTCACCGGCCAGGACGCCTCGATCGAGGGCCTGCAGCGGATCCTCGCCGGCACGCAGTGCATGACCGTGTACAAGAACACCAACCTCGAGGCCGACCTCGCCTCGAAGCTGGCGATCGACGTGATCAAGGGCGACAAGGCCGCCGCTGACCAGCTCGCCAGCAAGACGGTCCAGGACTCGACGACCAACCAGGACGTCAAGTCGGCGCTCGCCACCCCCGAGGCGATCTACAAGGATGGCGTGAAGAAGGTCATCGACGAAGGGTTCCAGAAGGCATCCGACGTCTGCACCGGGCAGTACGCCAAGCTCTGCAAGGACGCCGGAATCAGCTGATCCCGACGTCGTGTGGGTGCCGGCTCGGGCCGGCACCCACACGACGTATGCACCCTTCCCTGCCTGACGATCCCGGAAGGTCTCCCTGATGAGCCTCACCCAGACACAGCCCGGGTCGGCGGACACGCCGATCCTGAGCCTGCGCGGCATCGAGAAGAGCTTCGGCGCCGTCCACGTGCTGCACGGCGTCGACCTGGACGTCCGCGCCGGCCAGGTCACCGCCCTCGTCGGCGACAACGGCGCCGGCAAGAGCACCCTGATCAAGGGCGTCGCCGGCATCTACGGATTCGACGACGGACAGTACCTCTTCGAGGGCAAGCGGGTCGCCGTGCACAACCCGCGCGACGCCAACGCCCTCGGCATCGAGGTCGTCTACCAGGACCTCGCGCTCTGCGACAACCTCGACGTGGTCCACAACATGTACCTCGGCCGCGAGCTGACCTCCACCGGGCTCCTCGACGAGGCCACCATGGAGACCCGCGCGCGGGAGACGCTGGACGGCCTCTCGGTCCGCACCCTGCAGTCGGTGCGCACCCCGGTCGCCTCGCTCTCCGGCGGCCAGCGCCAGACCGTGGCCATTGCCCGCGCGGTGCTCTGGAACTCCCGCATCGTGATCCTCGACGAGCCGACGGCCGCGCTCGGCGTGGCCCAGACCGAGCAGGTGCTCGCCCTGGTACGACGCCTGGCAGACAAGGGCCTCGCCGTCGTGCTGATCAGTCACAACATGAACGACGTGATGCAGGTCGCCGACGACATCGCGGTGCTGTACCTGGGCTCCATGGTGGCCCAGGTCAAGCGATCCGAGGTGACCCACAGCCAGGTGGTCGAGCTGATCACCACCGGCAAGCTGACGAACGGCACGAACGGAGCAGGCGCATGAGCGCGACCGAGACCGCGACCGATCCGAACACCGCGTCCCAGGGGCCCCAGGCACTCAGCGCTGTCTTCGACGACTACCGGGCCCGGGTCCGCGGAGGCGAGGTCGGCGCCCTGCCCGCGGCGGCCGGGGCGATCGCGCTGATCGCGGTCTTCACGTTCATGTCGGGGACGAAGTTCACCAACGCCTTCAACTTCGCCAACCTGATCCTGCAAGGGTCGGCGATCGCCGTGTTCGCGATGGGCCTGGTGTTCGTGCTGCTGCTCGGCGAGATCGACCTCTCCGCCGGCTACACCGGTGGCGTCTGCGCCGCGGTCGTCGGCAAGATGATGAACGACCACGGGGCCAACTGGGTGCTGGCTCTGCTCATCGGCCTCGCCTGCGGCGCCGTCATCGGGTTCGTCAACGGCGTGCTCGTCGCCAAGCTCGGGGTGCCGTCGTTCGTGGTGACCCTGGCCGGCTTCCTGGCGTTGCAGGGCATCTTGCTGCTCGCGACCGGAGCCGGTGGCACCATCCCCTACCGCGACTCGCACGTGCTGGCGATCATGAACAAGAACATGCCGCTCTGGCTCGGCTGGACCGTCGCCGGCCTGACCGCGCTGGCGTTCGCAGCGCTGGGCCTCAGTCGCCGCTTGCAGCGGCAGCGGGCGGGGCTGCCCACGCCGACGATCCTGGTGTGGGCGATCAAGTCCGGGGTGTTCGCTGCCCTGGTGGTCGCCGCGACGGCATACCTCTCCAAGGAGCGCAGTCGGAACGTCTTCCTGGCATCACTCAAGGGGATGCCGATCGTGGTCGTGATCGTCGCCGGGCTCCTGGTGGTCCTGGCCTTCCTGCTCACCCGGACGGCGTGGGGCCGGCACGTGTATGCCGTCGGCGGCAACGCCGAGGCGGCCCGCCGCGCGGGCATCAACGTGGCCCGGGTGAAGATCTCCTGCTTCATGATGTGCTCGACGCTGGCCGCGGTCGGCGGGGTCCTGCTGGCGAGCCGGACCAACTCGGTCAATCCCTCGACCGGTGGCTCCGACACGCTGCTGTTCGCGGTGGGCGCCGCCGTGATCGGTGGCACCAGCCTGTTCGGCGGCCGGGGGCGCGTGCTCGACGGGATCCTCGGCGCGATCGTGATCACCGTGATCGTCAACGGGATGACGCTCCAGGGCCAGCCGCAGGGACGCGTGTACATGATCACCGGCCTGGTGCTGCTGCTCGCCGCCAGCGTCGACGCGATCAGTCGCCGCCGGGCGACAGCCAGCGGAAGGGCCTGACGGGCTCGGGGACGGGAGAGGGCGGCAGGTGTCACGACGGTCCGGGCTCGGGCAGGAGGCGGTACGCCGCACCAACATGAGCGCCCTGCTCACACGGGTGCACCTCCAGGGACCCACCACGCGAGCCGCCCTGACCACGGCACTCGGCCTCAACCGGAGCACGATCGGCGACCTCACGGGGCAGCTCGAGGACCTCGGGCTGGTCCTCGAGGAGCTGCCCCGTGAGGAGGTCGTCCTCGGCACCGGGCGCCGGTCGGGACGGCCGTCGCTGGTCGTCACGCCGCGGCAGGACGTGACCGTGCTGGCAGCGGCCCTCGACGTCGACCGGATCACGGTGGCACTCGTCGGCCTCGGCGGCGTGGTGCTGGACCGGCGTACCCGCCACCACCAGCGCGGCGAGCACGACAGCGCCCGCGTCGTCGAGACGGTCGGCCAGATGTGCAGCGAGCTGATCGCAGCGTGGCCGGCCACCCGCGTCGTCGCGGTCGGGGTCTCGGTGCCTGGAGCGGTCCGCGAGCGCGACGGGCTGGTGCGGTTCGCCCCGAACCTGGGCTGGAGCGACGAGCCCTTCACCGAGATGCTGGGGACGGAGCTCGGCCTGCCGGCCACGACCGCCAACGACGCCGACCTCGGCGCTCGGGCCGAGCACCTGCGCGGCGTCGCGGTCGGCGCCAACGATGTCGCCTACCTGAGCGGAAGCGTCGGCATCGGCGGCGGCTTCTTCGTGGGCGGCGTCCCGCTGCGTGGCGCCATCGGGTTCGCAGGTGAGGTCGGGCACGTGATGGTCGACAGCGCCGGCGACCGCTGCCGGTGCGGCGCGATCGGCTGCCTGGAGACCAAGGTGGGCGAGAACCAGCTGCTCGCCGCGGCGGGCCGGCTCCCCGGCGGTGGTCCCCCAGCGGTCGCCGAGGTGATCCAGGCGGCCGACGGCGGCGACACCCGGGCCGGAGCCGCCGTCGACGCCGCGGCGCACTGGCTCGGGGTGGGACTGCGGCCGGTCTTCGCGCTGTTCAACCCGGAGATGGTGGTCCTCGGCGGACTGCTCAGCCAGGTGTGGATCGCGCGCCAGCAGATCGTGCTCGACGGCCTCGACCCGACGAACCTGATCTCGGCGCGCGACGTGCTCGACATCCGTCCGTCCGCGCTGGGTGACGACGCTTCGCTGCTCGGCGCCGCCGAGCTCGCGTTCGCGCCGTTGCTGGCGGACCCCACCCACGGCCAGACGGAGGAGCGGGCCGCGGAGGCCTGAGCGCCCGCGCAGTGGCTACCGGGCGGCGTCGCCGCGCAGGCGCACGGGCAGCGCCTCGATGCCGTAGACGATCGACTTCTCGTGGTACTGCAGCTCGGAGGGGTCGACCGCGAGCTCGAGGTCGGGGAACCGGCGAGCCAGCGCGGGGAACGCCGCCCGCAGCTCCATCCGGCCCAGCTCGGCGCCCACGCAGCGGTGCATGCCGTGACCGAAGGCGAGGTGGTTCGACGACTCCGGCACGGGACAGAAGGCCTCCCCCGGCGTCGTCCGCGGGTCGCGACTCGCGGCCGGGAGGTGCACCAGCACGACCGAACCCTTCTTGACGTGGTGCCGGCCGATCCGGGTGTCCTCCTTCACGAACCGGGGGAACGCGATCTGGACCACGGCGAGGTGGCGCAGCAGCTCCTCGACGATCGGCTCGACGCTGTCGGGGTCCTCGGCGAGTGACTTCCACAGCTCCCGGTGCTGCAGCAGCACCGACGTGCCGAGCGCGAGCATGGAGGCGCTGGTCTCGAGCCCTCCGGTGAACGCGCCGTCGGCGAGCCCGCCGAGGTCGAAGTCGCTGATCTCCTCACCGTGCTCGCGGATGATCTGCCCGATCAGGCCGGGTCCGGGGTCGTGCCGCTGCCGTGCGGTCTCGGCGAGCAGGAACTCCCGCGAACCACCGATCGCGCCGACCGCACCGGCGCCGCCCTTGGAGACGTCGAAGCGCGCAGCTGGCCAGCTTGCGGAACCGCTCGCGCTGGTCGTCCGGCAGCCCGAGCAGGTCGCAGATCACCCGGAACGGCACCGGGAACGCGAACGTCTGGGCGAGGTCGACCACGCCGCCCGACTCCCGCGCAGCCGCCTCGGTCTCGTCGAGCTGGTGCTCGATGATCTCGGCGATCCCGGGCTTGAGCCGGTCGAGGCGGCGCATCGTGAACTCCGGCGTGAGCAGCCGGCGCAGCTGGGTGTGCTTGGGCGGGTCGGTGAAACCGAGGCCGCCGATGTCGCCGGTCTCGACGTCGCCACTCTTGCCCATGAGGTGCCGGATGTCGTTGGAGTACGACGGGTCGGCGAGCACCTCCTTCGCCTCGTCGTACCCGGTCACGAGGTAGATGTCGAGGCCGAGGAACGACGCGTGCCGCCGCACCGGCTCGGTGTCGCGGCTGCGCGACAGCCGCCGCGTCGGGTCGACCCCGCTGCGGTTGAGCGGCCAGGAGAGGCGCTCGGGCACCCGGTCGAGCTTGGTGAGGTCCACGCCGCCGGAGCGCGCCACCACGCGCCGTACGACCGCGGTCTTCACGGAGGAGAGGAGACTCATGGGTGCCCTTCGGAATCGGATCGGTCCCGGTCGAATCCTACCGAGCGCTCAGCGCCAGCCCGTCACGGCGCCACCAACAGGGCCCGGCGGTCTCGGCCGCGTCCGCACGAAGTCCGCCTGCACACCGCCCTGCGCCAGCTCGAGGTCGGCGCCTCTCAGGGGGCGTGCGACTCCCCGTGGCAGAGATAGCTGGTGCCTCCCGCCGGAGTCCAGCGGCCGTGGTGGAGCTGGAGGAAGCGCCAGCAGTTGGAGTTCCGCTTGCCGCCGACGTCCTGGGGGGCGTGCAGGCCGTCGTCGGTCCAGGCGTGCACCTGCCGCAGGCGATCGACGAGGGTGGCCCTGGTCAGCCTGCCGCCCAGGGCGGCAGCCTGCTCGACGAAGAGTCGGGTCGCGGACCAGGCGAACAGGCCGAAGTACGTCGGGACCGCACCCGGCGAGACCTGCTGCAGCCACTGGTCGTAGAGGCGCAGCTCCGCGTTGCGGGAGGCCTCCTCGAGCGGAGTGAAGTCGATGAAGACGAAGGTGCCCTCGACCGCCGAGCCGCCGCTGCGCACGAACATCGGGTCGTAGGCGGTGGGGTCGAGCAGGTAGACGTCGGGGTGGAACGCGGCCGCCTGCATCGCCCGCGCGAAGCGCGCCGCCTGGTCGCCCGACCCCACGAACTGCACCATCCGGACGCCCTTGTCCTTCATCCGCTGCACGTAGGGCCCGTAGTTGAACTCCGCCACGTCGAACGGCGAGGAGTAGACGAAGGTCATGCCGCGCTGCTCCCCGACGGCCTGCATCGTCCGGGCGTTCTGCACCGATGCCGCCTCGTTCACGTAGATCATCGCGGCGTGGCGGGCGGCGTCCGGATAGTGGTCCACGAAGTAGTCCGGCACGGCGTTCTGGAAGGCGTGCGCGTCGGTGGCCTGGGCGCTGAAGCAGGTGCTGCACGCGTTGCGCGCGTCGGCCACGGCGATCGCGCGGACGTCGGGCAGCCCGCACGCCTGGGCGGCCGCGGCGCCGCCCGCGTCGAAGGCCGACATCGAGCCGACGGCGGCGAAGGCGTCGTCGCAGGCGGTGGTGTAGGCGACCTGGTCGCCTCCGGCGTTGGTGCGGCTGTCGAGCGAGCATCACTCGCAGCGTGCGGCCGCACAGGCTGGTGCGAGCGTTGAAGTACGCGACGTACGCGCGTGCGGCCAGCTGCGCGGAGGTGAAGATGCCCGGGACCGGGCCCGAGATGTCCGCGACGTTGGCCAACGTGATCGTGTCGTCGTTGATCCCGGTCTGGTTGTGGAAGCCGGTGCAGTCGATCCGCGTCACGCCGCCCTTCGGGTGATGGCCGCCGTTGGAGGTGCCGTGGCCCTCGTGGGTGCCGGCCAGGGTCAACACGTGCGAGGCGCCACCCGGGCCGTCCACGGTCGTCGGGACCACCGGGGTGTCTCCGGTCGACGCGGGCGCCCCCGTCGGTGCGGCGCCGGCCGCCGGGGCAGGACCGCCGCGACCGGCAAGGGCGGCATTGGCCGGCACTGCGACCTTCGGGTCGATGCTGGAGCCGCCACATCCGGCGAGCGCGAGCGCGGCCGCGAGCACCAGGCACATCGCCACGGCGCCACGGCGCACGGGGATCACGGCCTTGCGGCTGCGCATCGCGCCCGGCACTGGCGGAACCTCCTGTGACGGCTGGATCTGTCCTCAGTGAACATCAACGCGCGAGGGGGCGCGCGGCTATTCCCGGCCGGGCGCCTCAGGCCGACGCTATCCACGCCAGGACGCGGTCGGCGATCGCACTGGGGTTGCCCGAGGCGTCCGAGAGCAGCTCGTAGCCGTGACCGTGCTCGGCTCCGACGAACTCGCCGCGCGGTGCCGCGTGTGCGGTGTCGCGCGCGACGGCGACCGCCTCGGGTCCTTCGTCGTCGGCCATCGCGACCAGCAGCGGCGCCCGTACGCCGGACGCATGCCGGTGCACCACCGCGTCCCGCCACTCGTCGGGTCCGGACAGGTCGACGGCCGCGTCGACCCGACGGTCCGCAGCCGCGGTCAGCACCGCGAGCGAACCCCCCATCGAGGCGCCCACGACGACGATCCGCCGTGCGCCGAGGCGCGCGGCCGCGTCGATCGCCATCCGGACCTGCCGCACCTGTCGGCGGGGCGTCGCGTTCCCCTCCGCACAGTCGGCGTCACCGAACCCGCACAGGTCGAACGCGATCGCGCGCTGCCCCGGCACCGCTGCCACGCGGGCCGCGAAGTCGAGCCACCCGCAGAGCCCGCCGCCGTCGGTCTGGTGCACCAGGACCACGACCGTGGGGCCGGTGCCCGTGGTGACGGCGGGGAGCCGGCGCCCGTGCGCGCGCAGGGTCAGCGTCCGGTAGTGCACCTCGGCGAGCTCGGGCGACTTCGGCCCGCACCTCCCCAGCCCGGGGAGGGCGGTCCACGGGCGCGGACGCAGCAGTGCGGCTTGCGGTGGCGGTTGCCGTGGGGCTGACCGGCGGAGAGCCGGCCCGTCCGTCACGTGAGGAGTCGTCGGCGCAACCGGAGACGGCGACCACCACGGTCGCGACGATCAGCGCCAGCCAGGTGAGTCTCAGCACCCGGCCGATAGTAGTACGAGTTCGTAGTATCTCGCCGTCACAGAGCCCGAGCCGCGTCCGCAGCCGCCCGGTCGATGTCCCGCAGGATCGCGCGCGCCTCGTCGACGTCGACCTCCAGCCCGGCGTAGAGCGCATCGACGGCCGCGCGGAACCGCGTGCGGCACTCCTCGAGCGTCCTCCGACCCGTCGCGGTCAGGGTGAGCAGCGTGCGAGCGCCGGTCCCCCGGGTCGGTGTCGCGGCGCAGGTGGCCGCGACGCTCGATCGTGGCCAGGTGGCCGGTGAGCGTCGACGCGGTCACCCCGAGGCGCTCGCTGAGCAGGCGCGGGGTCATCGCGTCGATGCCGAGCTGGCTGTAGACGGCGTACTCGGCCGGCCGGACGCCGGTCCCCCGCAGTGCCGTCTCGAGGAGGGCGCCGATGCGCTGCTGCAGCACGAAGAGGTCGAGCACGAGGTTGCCGTCCTCGACGCCGACCTGGCGACGCGAGCGCTCAGGGTCCACGCCAGCATCCTGCCGCACGACCCGCTCGACCGGTCGGCAGCCGCTCGCCCTCGGACGCGGCGCCGGCGCCCGAGTCGCACCCGGCCTCAGCCGGACCGTCTGCCCTGGCCGATCGTGTCGATCGGGGTCACGTCGCTGTCCCTGCTGCCGTTCGACGACGTGGGCGCGGGAACGTTCTGACCGACATCCAGGCGTCCCGCCTCGACCGGGCCACGCACCAGGCCGTACAGGTCGTCGTAGCGCGCCAGGGCCGCCGTCCAGTCGTGCTCCGGCCGGTGGGCCGTGTTGTGCGCGGCGATCGCGGCCCGCAGGGCGTGGTCGGTCGCCAGCCGCGTGATCGCGGCCGCCATCGCCTCGTCGTCCTCGCAGAGGAGCCCCTCCACGCCGTCGCGGACGAACTCGCCGACACCACCGGACTTCATCGCCACCACGGGCAGCCCCGCGGCCCGGGCCTCGAGCGCGGCGATGCCGAAGGACTCCTGGTGGGCGGGCGCCACGTAGAGGTCGGCGCCGGCGTACAGCGCCCGGATCTGCTCGCGGGACTGCCGACCGGCCAGCAGCACCGAGCGCCCCAGCCCTCGTCCGGCGACTTCGGCGCGCAGGCGCGCCTCGAGCGGACCGTCGCCGACGAGCACGAGCCGCACGGCGGTCGGGTCCGACACGTCGGCGAGCACCTGCTCGACCATGTCGAGCAGCGCGAACGGGCGCTTGCGTCCCGCGAGGCGCATCACGCTCACGACCGTCACCGTGGCGTTCGCCGGTCGCTGTCGTGCGACCGCGCGCCACCAGTCGACGTCGACCGCGTTCCCGACCACGCTGACCTCCGTCCGCTCGTCCAGGACGGACCCCATCTCGGCAGCGGCGGCCCGGCTCACGGCGGTCCACAGCGCCGAGGACCGATCCCAGTCGGCGAAGGCTCGGACGGCTCGCACCAGCGTCCGCCGGCTGCCCCACATCGAGTGCACCGTCAGCACCGTTGCGATGCCGGCCTCGTCCGTGGCCCGCGCAACCGCGGTGGCGAACGGCGAGACCACGGACAGGTGGGCGTGCACGACGTCGTACGCGCCGGCGAGCGCCGTCTCCCGCGCGAGCGGCGGCGCGAGCGGGTGCAGCAACCGCGGAGGGGTGCGTACGACGCGCACCCGGCCCGGCGCGGCGGAGGCGTCCGGGTCGCCGGTCGCGGTGAGGACCGAGACCTCGTGCCCG
Source organism: uncultured Actinomycetota bacterium (assembly GCA_963731485.1). Classification (GTDB taxonomy): domain Bacteria; phylum Actinomycetota; class Actinomycetes; order Propionibacteriales; family Nocardioidaceae; genus Marmoricola. The sequence continues at coordinate 106,720 of CAVSVQ010000002.1, read as the reverse complement.
GCCCGGGCCTGCCGTTCGGCGAGGTCCTCGACGAAGACCTCGATCCCGCCGACGCGCGGACGGTAGCCGTCGGTGACGTGAAGGATGCGCATCAGCCCGCCTGCCGCACGGTTGCCAGGGTGCGCCGCCGCTGGAACAGCCAGCCCAGCAGCCAGGCGCCGCCGACCGGGATCTCCAGGGCGAAGGTGAAGCCGCGGTAGAGCAGCACCCCGGCGGCGACCTGGGCCGGGTCGCCACCGAGGGCGATCAGCACGGCGGCCGTGCCGGCCTCCGCGAAGCCGGTGCCGCCCGGAGTGATCGTGATCATCGACACGACCCGGTCCACCGCGTAGCCGGCCAGCACGACGGCCGGTGCGAGCGCGGCACCCACCGCGTCCAGGCACGCCCAGAGCAGCAGCGCCTGGAGCAGGCCGTAGCCCAGGGTGCCCGGCCGAGAGCTGTCCCCAGCGTCGCACCAGGACCGACACGACGGTGTCGCGGGTGGCGAGGACGACGCCGCCCTCGTGTGGAGCGGGTCCGGCGCCCGCCGGAGCACACGACCGACCAGTGCGACGACCGCGGAGATCACGGTCGCGGCGCGCTCGGCCGACCGGCGGCTCGCCAGCGCCGAGACGGCGAGCGCGACCACGATCGTCAGCGACCGTCAGCGATCCCATCGCGGACCACCGGACCGCGTGGCTGACCGACGCGCCGGTGACCACAGCGCGGCAACCGCCAGCGTGGGCATCACCAGCTTCAGCACGATGCCCCACGGTTCGTCACCAGGGTGAACGCCGCGAACGCGGCCGCCTCGACGCCCCAGGCTGCGGATCATCACGTAGTTCATCGACATCCCCGCCGCGCCGCCGAACGGCAGGGTGTTGGCGACCGCGCTCCCGGTCAGGTTCAGGGTCAGGGCGCGCCGCCTGGTCAGCCCGGGCAGCGCGCCGGTCAGGACGAAGGAGTGGGTGAGGAGACCCGCCGCCCACAGGCCGGTCAGCAGCACCACCTGGCGGCCGGAGACGGTGTGGAAGGCCGCGACCACGTCGGCGCCCGTCGTACCGACGACCCGTGGGAAGACGTAGCCGATCAGGACCGCACCGAGGGCCGCTGCCACCAGGGCACGGAGCCACAGGCGACGCCGCGGGGCGTCCGGAGGAGCCACGGTCGGCACCGGTTCGGCTCGCTCAGCCTGCGAGACTGTCGACCGTGTCGTTCACGCTCGTCTCCTTCCACGCGCACCCTGACGACGAGGCGCTGCTGACCGGCGGCACCCTGGCTCGAGCCGCGGCCGAGGGCCACCGGGTCGTGATCGTGGTGGCGACGGCCGGGGAGGCCGGCCTGACCGAGAGACCGGACGACCTGGCGGCACGCCGGGTGCAAGAGCTCCAGGCGTCGGCGCAGGCCCTCGGGTGTGCGCGGGTCGAGGTCCTGGGCTACGGCGACTCCGGCTCCGGCCCGGAGACGCCGCGCGACGCCGCGCGCGACCGGGCGCGGTTCGCCGACGTCGATCCGTGGGAGCCGGCCGAGCGTCTGGCCGAGATCCTGCGCGAGGAGCACGCCGACGTGTTGACGGTGTACGACGCACGCGGCGGGTACGGCCATCCGGACCATGTCCAGGTCCATCGGGTCGGTGTCCTCGCCGCACAGCTCGCCGGCACCCGTGTGGTGCTCGAGGCGACCGTGGACCGAGTGCTGCTCCAACGCGCCGCCGGCCTGATGAGCTGGATTCCCGGGCTGCGCGGGCTGGTCCCCGCCGACCGGTTCTCGACGGCGTACCTGCCGCGGTCGAGAGCTGACCCACCGGGTCGACGTACGCGCCCACCTCGGCGCGAAGCAGGCGTCGCTCGCGGCACACGCGACCCAGACGACCGGCGGCCGCGGAGTGCGGACGGTCGCGCTGCTGATCCGGCTGCCCGGTCCGCTGTTGCGCCGGGTCCTGGGCCGGGAGTGGTTCCGGGAGCGAGGCCGCCCGGGCGGCGGCGAGCTCCTCGACGACGTCTTCGCGTCGCTGCGTTGACCAGCATCACGGCCCTCCTTCGCGCCGGTGTGCGGAGAGCGTGCACCCCGACGCCTGAACGGACGCTGACCGAGACGTCATCGCCGCTCCGAGGACGCGCCGCGCCCACGCCGGGGCGACGACGAACGCCTCGGCTCGCAGGGCCGCCGTGCCGACGCGCGGCAGGTCGCCGGTGCGGCGGAAGCAGAGGAACCGTGGCTCCCATGCCGGCTGGTACTTGGCGTTCGCCCGGTACAGCGACTCGATCTGCCAGAACCGCGACAGGCCGATCAGCACCGATCGCCACAGGCGCAGCACCGGACCCGGCTCCGAGGCGCTCACCGCGGGCGAAGACCGAGCGAAACACCGCGAAGTTGAGCGAGAACCGGTGCACGCCGAGGTCGGGACACGCGCCGCCAGAGGCCCGACCACCATCATCTCGACGATGCCGTTCTCGGCGCACCGGTCGCGGCGCATCAGGTCCAGGGACAGCCCTTCGGGCCCCCACGGGACCAGGTTGAGCAGGCCACGGAGCACGCCGTCGCGGTCGCGGCACAGCACGACGACTGCGTCGCCGTCGTCGGGGTCCATGCAACGACCGAGCGCCATCGAGAAGCCGCGCTCGGTGGCGCCGTCTCGCCAGGCGTCGTCGCTCGGTCGCGGATCTCCGCCCGGCAGGCGTCGTCGAGATCCGCGACCCGGTGGCAGGTCACGGTGAGCCCGGCTCGCTCACAACGGGAGACCGCCTGCCGGACGCCGCGCATGCTGCGACCATCCAGTGAGAACCGCGCGACGTCGATGATCGCCTCGTCGCCGAGCTCGAGCGCGTCGAAGCCCGCCCGGTGGAACGCGGTCGCCCCGCGCTCGCTGACCCCGAGCGCGGCCGGGACCCAGCCGAACGACCGCGCCTCGTCGAGCCACGCGTCGATCGCGCCCGGCCAGGCCTCCGGATCGCCGATCGGATCGCCGGCAGCCAGCGTGACCGTGCCGACCACCCGATAGGTGACGGCGGCCTTGCCACTGCGGCTGAACACCACCGACCGGTCCGCACGCGTGGCGAAGTAGGACAGCGAGTCCACCCAGCCCCACGCGCGGAGCATGTCGCGGAGCCGACCGGACTCCTCGGTGGTCAGCGGGTGCGGTCCGTTCGCCGGCATCATCAAGGCCAGGAGGAGCGGCGCCGATCAGACGTTGCGCCGAGGATCATGCAGCGCCACGGCCGCGTGCGCTTCGTCGGCCGGCTTCACGAAGTGCACCGGGCCGGTGAACCCGACCAGGCCGACCAGCGCCTGCCGGATCCGGTCGCCCTGCGTCGTACCGGGAGCCTGGCCGTCGGCGTCGACCGCGAGCCACAGCCAACCCAGCGTCACTGCGAGCACCGGGCCGGCGAGCGCCACCGCCAGGACCCGGGACAGCGAGCGGGGGTCCGGGCGCGCGGTGAAGTTCGGCCTCGCGGCGAGCAGCAGGACCAGCACGGAGGTCGTGGCCAGGGCCTCCTCGAGGTCGAGCCCCTTGACCACGTGCAGCACGACGGTGACCACGCTCAGCACGGTGGCGAGCAGCCACGCCCGGAACTTGCCGCGTCGAAGCGCCCGCGACAGCAGCAGCAGGATCGTCCCCGTCGCGAGGGCACCGGTGGTCGCCGCCGCCGGGACGTAGCCGGGCAGGACGCTGGTGACGACCCCGACCCGGTTGTGCAGCGCCGGCAGCAGCGCACTGGCGATCGTCATCACCCCGACGGCCGCGACGAGGCGGGCGATCCACGCTGGAGTGGTGATCGCGCGCCAGCGCGAGGACGGGGTCGGAGAGGGGCGACGCGCGGCCTCCGGGGCAGGCGCGACCTGCTGCTGGGTCACGCTGCAGGGTGACTCCGAGGACCTGTCAGCACGCTGAACGGGGGAGCCGCTCACTCCCACTCGATCGTGCCGGGTGGCTTGCTGGTGATGTCGACGGTGACCCGGTTGACCTCGGCGACCTCGTTGGTGATCCGGGTCGAGATCTGCTCCAGCACGTCGTAGGGCAGCCGGGCCCAGTCGGCGGTCATCGCGTCCTCGCTGGTCACCGGGCGCAGCACGACCGGGTGGCCGTAGGTGCGGCCGTCGCCCTGGACGCCGACGGAGCGTACGTCGGCCAGCAGCACCACCGGGAACTGCCAGATGTCGCGGTCCAGCCCGGCCTGGGTGAGCTCCTCGCGGGCGATCGCGTCGGCCTCGCGCAGGATGTCCAGCCGCTCGCGGGTGACCTCGCCGATGATCCGGATGCCCAGGCCCGGGCCCGGGGAACGGGTGCCGCCAGACGATCTCCGGCGGGCAGGCCGAGCTGCTCGCCGACCAGCCGGACCTCGTCCTTGAACAGCGTGCGCAGCGGCTCGACCAGCTCGAACTCGAGGTCCTCGGGCAGCCCGCCGACGTTGTGGTGGGACTTGATGTTCGCCGCACCCTCGCCGCCGCCGGACTCGACCACGTCGGGGTAGAGCGTGCCCTGGACGAGGAACCCGACCTTGTCGCTCCGGAGCCCTCGATGATCTCGGCCTCGGCCTCCTCGAAGACCCGGATGAACTCCCGGCCGATGATCTTGCGCTTCTGCTCGGGGTCGGTGACGCCGGCGAGCGCGTCGAGGAAGCGCTTCTCCGCGTCGACGACGTGCAGGTCGACCCCGGTGGCCGCGACGAAGTCCCGCTCGACCTGCTCGGCCTCGCCCTTGCGCAGCAGGCCGTGGTCGACGAAGACGCAGGTGAGCCGGTCACCGATGGCGCGCTGCACCAGCGCCGCCGCGACCGCCGAGTCGACGCCGCCGGAGAGCCCGCAGATCGCCCGGCCGTCGCCGATCTGGGCGCGGATCCGGTCGACCTGCTCGTCGACGATGTTGACCATCGTCCAGGTGGGCCGGCAGCCCGGCGATGTCGTGCAGGAAGTGCTCGAGGACGGCCTGGCCGTGCTCGCTGTGCAGCACCTCGGGGTGCCACTGCACGCCGGCGAGGCGGCGGTCGGTCTGCTCGAAGGCCGCGACCGTCGCGCGCGGCGACCGGGCGTTGACGGTGAAGCCCGGCGGGGCGGCGACCACCTCGTCGCCGTGCGACATCCAGGAGGTCAGCGTCTCGGGCAGGCCGGCGAGCAGGGTGCCGGGCTCGAGCACGGACACGTGGGTGCGGCCGTACTCCCGCTGCCCGGTGTGGGCGACCTCGCCGCCGAGCGCCTGGGCCATCGCCATGAAGCCGTAGCAGATGCCGAACACCGGGACGCCTGCCGTCGACGAGCGCCGGGTCGAGCTGCGGCGCGCCGGGCTCGTAGACGCTCGAGGGGCCGCCGGAGAGGATGATCGCCTTGCGGGTTCCTCGCCCGCATCTCCGCGGCCGACATCGTGTGCGGCACGATCTCGGAGTACACCTTGCGCCTCGCGCACCCGGCGGGCGATCAGCTGGGCGTACTGGGCGCCGAAGTCGACGACGAGGACGAGGTCGTGGTCGGTCAAGTCCGGCCCTTCCGGTGGCGGCGGGAGGGTCTCGATCTATCGGGGGCCGGGCGGGGTCGCGCGCCGGTCCCGGCGCTCGCGGCCGACGCCGCGGACGGGTGCCGGCGGCAAGTCGGACCACCGGGAAGCTCGAAGAAATCTTCCGGGACCCGCGCATAACCCCGCCGCGAAGCCCTCGTTGAGCAGTGGGCAGATCGGGTGCTTCGCTCCCTCCCAGGACCCGATCTCGACACGGGTTCACGCCACGTGGACATGTCAGGGCCCGACCTCCCTCCCTCCCCGGTCGGGCCCTGAGTCGTTCCGTGGCGTGCCGTGTCGAGCGGCCTCGGGAGCGAGCACCGGATCCACTGGCCTACGACCCTGCCGGGTCCTGGCGGACCCGGCGGTAGCTTGACCCCGACCGAGAACTCGCGCTTCCCGACGAAATCGCGTTCGGGAAGCACAAATTCACAACAGAAGTTGTGAAACCGGCGCCGCTCAGCTCACCGCGACGATCGGCAGCCGCAGCGCCCCGGGAGCCCCGTCGGGGACGGCGGGAGCGTGCGGGGCTCGACCGGGGCGATCGGCTGGTACGCCGCGCCGAGGGCCGGGCGGGGGTCGGCCTCGCCCTTGTTCGGCCAGAACGCCATCGCCCGCTCGGCCTGGGCGGTGATCGTCAGCGACGGGTTCACCCCGAGGTTGGCCGAGATCGCCGACCCGTCGGCGATGTGCAGGCCGGGGTGGCCGTAGACCCGCTGGTAGGGGTCGATCACGCCGGTCTCCGGGGAGTCGCCGATCGTGCAGCCGCCGATGAAGTGCGCGGTCAGCGGCCGGTTGAACGGCTCGCCGATGTTGCCGCCGGCGGTGCCGCCGATCGAGCTCGGCCATCTTGCCGCGCGGCCCGGTTGGCCACCGGGATCCAGGTCGGGTTCGGGATGCCGTGGCCCTGCCGCGGGTCATGTAGCGCAGGCTGGTGCCCGGGACCTTCTTCAGGTAGGTCGTGATCGAGTTGTCGACCGTCTGCATCACCAGGGCGATCACCGTGCGCTCGGACCAGTGCTTGAAGTCGTAGAGGTCCTTGACGTTGCGGCGCTGCTTCCACATCTCCTTCAGCCAGGTGCGCCAGCGCGGCTCCGGGCCGTCGCCGTCGGTGAGCACGGTCTGCATCATCGACATGAAGTTGCTGCCCTTGCCGTAGCGGCACCGGCTCGATGTGGGTGTGCTCGTCGGGGTGGAACGAGGAGGTGATCGCCACGCCGCGCGGAGTAGTCGATCCTCGCGCCCGCCGGGGCGATCGCGCCCAGGATCGACTCGGAGTTGGTGCGCGAGAGGTAGCCGAGCCGGTCGGAGAGCCGCGGCAGGTGGCCCTCGTCCTTCATCCGGTGCAGCAGCCGCTGGGTGCCCAGCGAGGCGGCGGCGACGACCACCTGCTCGGCGGTGAGGGTGCGGGTCGAGCGGCCGGTCGCACGGCGCGCCTTGGTGTACTTCGCGTGTGATCTCGTAGCCGCCGTCCGGCAGCGGGCGGACCCGGGTGACCGTGGTCAGCGGCATCACCCGCGCACCCTTGGCCTCGGCGAGGTAGAGGTAGTTCTTCACCAGGGTGTTCTTGGCGTTGTGCCGGCACCCGGTCATGCACTCCCCGCACGCCTGTGCACGGCACCCGGTCGGGGCCGGCGCCGCCGAAGTACGGGTCCGTCGACCGTGTCGTGGTGGGTCTCGCCCGGGGCCGCCGAAGAACACCCCGACCGGGGTCGGGTGGAAGGTGTCGCCGACCCCCATGTCCTCGGCGACCTGCTTCATCACCTCGTCCGGACGGCGTGCGCAGCGGGTTCTCGACGACGCCGAGCATCCGCTTCGCCTGGTCGTAGTACGGCGCCAGCTCGGCCTTCCAGTCGGTGATGTGCGCCCAGGACGGGTCCCGGTAGAACGCGTCGAGCGGCTCGTAGAGCGTGTTGGCGTAGACCAGCGAGCCGCCGCCGACGCCGGCGCCGGAGACGATCATGCAGTCCTTGAGCGCGTCGATGCGCTGGATGCCGTAGCAGCCGACCTCGGGGCGGAAGAGGTAGCGCTTGACGTCGAAGGAGGTGTCCGGCGAAGTCCGTCGTCTCGGAACCGGGCGCCGGCCTCGAGCACGGCGACCCGGTAGCCCTTCTCGGTCAGCCGCAGCGCGCTCACCGGAGCCGCCGAAGCCCGAGCCGATGACGATGACGTCGAAGTCGAACTCCGCCGAGCTTTCGCCCGGGCGTCTGTTCGATGCCGTCGGTCGAGCATCAGGCGCGTCCCATCTTCTTCATCACGCCGCAGCATCGAGGTCATCGACCTTGGCGTACTGCTCGTCGCTCAGGCCCGAACTGCGGGCTGAACCGCAGCAGCGACTGCGACGCGACGGCCTGGGCCTCGGTGTAGCGGTGGATCCCTTCGCTGCCCTGGCGACGGCCCATGCCGGACTCGCGCATGCCGCCCATCGGGGCGTCGATGCTGGCGAAGGTGGCCCCGAACGCCTCGTTGATGTTCACCGTGCCGCACTTGATCTGCCGGGCGATCACCCGGGCGCGGCGTGACGTCGCGGCTGTAGACCGAGGCGTTCAGGCCGTACTCGCCGTCGTTGGCCCGGGCGATCGCGTCCGCCTCGTCGTGGAAGCGGTACAGGCTGATCACCGGGCCGAAGGTCTCGTGGCCGAAGCAGGTCATCTCCGGGGTCACGCCCTCGAGGATCGTGGGCTCGTAGTAGTACGGGCCCAGGTCGGGGCGCGCCCTGCCGCCGGCGAGCACGGTCGCCCCCTTGCGCGACGGCGTCCTCGACGTGCGCGGTGACGGTGTCGAGCTGGTCCTGGCTGATCAGCGAGCCCATGTCGCTGCCCCACTCCAGGCCCGCGGAGAGCCGCATCGCCTTCGTGTGGCGCGACGAACTTCTCCTTGAACCGGTCGTAGACCTGGTCGGCGACGAACATCCGCTCGGTGGACACGCAGAGCTGGCCGGCGTTGGAGAAGCACGCGCGGACGGCGCCCTCGGCCGCCCGGTCGAGGTCGGCGTCGCGCAGGATCAGGATGGGGTTCTTGCCGCCGAGCTCGAGCGAGCAGCCGATCAGCCGGTCGGCGCACTGCTTGGCGATGATCTTGCCGGTCGCGGTCGAGCCGGTGAAGCAGACGTAGTCGGAGCGCTCGATCATCGGCGTGCCGAGCTCGCGACCCGGGCCGGCGACGACGTTCCAGAGGTCCGTCGGGAAGCCGGCCTCCTCGAGCAGCTGGGCGCCGAGCAGCGCCGACAGCATCGTCTGGGCGTCCGGCTTGGTCACCACCGCGTTGCCCGCGAGCAGCGCCGGGATGCCGTCGCACAGCGCCATCGTGAACGGGTAGTTCCACGGCGAGATGATCCCGACCACGCCCTTCGGGATGTGGTTCACCTCGGCGCGGGTCAGCCCCGGGATCACCCCGCGGCGGCGCTCGGTGTCGAGGTGGTCGTGCGCGGTGCGGCGCGTAGTAGCGGGCGGTCAGCGCGATGTGGATCGGCTCGTCGAAGGCGTGCTTGCGGGCCTTGCCGGACTCCCAGCAGATCAGGTCGATGATCTCGTCCTGCCGGTCGAGCACGAGGTCGTGCAGCCGCAGCAGCATCGCCGCGCGATCGTCGAGCGAGGTGCGCGCCCACGCCTGCTGGGCCGCGACGGGCCCGCGCGTAGGCCTCCTTGACGTCGGCCTCGCTCGACTGCGGGATCACTGCCAGCGGCTTGCCGGTCGCGGGTGCGTACGCCGTCACGTCCGGCCGCCGGTGGTCGCGATGACCCGGTCGGTCAGCGCGCGCGACGTACTCCGGCTCGAAGGCGTACGACGCGCGCGGGTCGTGCTCGGGGTCTGCCGGGCAGTCCGGTCGTGGGGTTCACGCTCATGAACGGAGACTAGACCGGCGGGTAACTTTACACAACGGTCTGTTTGTAAAACGCCCCTGCTGCGACGGTCAGGCCCCAGCCGCTCCCCCGGCCGCGTGCAGCTGCGCCCGCGCGACCCGGATCGCCGCGGTCAGCGACCCCAGGTCGTAGGCGCCGTAGGTCCGCTGGCCGTTGATGAAGAACGTGGGCGTCCCGGTCGCGCCGCTCAGGTCGGCCGACTCGATGTCCTGGGCGACCCTGGCGAGGTGGACGCGGCTCTCCAGGTCACGGCGGAACCGGTCGACATCGAGACCGAGCGCCGCGGCGTGGGCGACGAGGTCGTCGGCCGCGAGCCGGTCCTGGTGGTCGAGCAGCCGGTCGTGCATCTCCCAGAACCTGCCCTGCGCAGCCGCGGCCTCGGCAGCCTCCGCCGCCAGCGCAGCCGCGGGATGCACGTCGCTGAGTGGCAGGTGTCGCCAGACGAAGCGGAGATCGGCATCGCCGGCGAGGAGCGCGCGAGCCACCGGTTCCGCCTCACCACAGTGCGGACACTCGAAGTCGCCGAACTCGATCACGGTGATCGCCGCGCCGCGGGGTCCCCGGACGTGGTCGCGCTCGATGTCGACCTCCGGCACCAGGTCCTGGATCAGCCGGACGTCGCCGACCAGAGCCCGCGCCTTCTGCTCGCGCGGCAGCGTCGAGGTCAGCCGGTACACCGCCCAGGTGAGGACCGCGGCCACGACCGCCGAGAACAGGGCCCCGATCTTCGCCTCGGCGAGGTCGGTGCCCGTGAACGCCCGGTCGGCGATCAGCAGCGCGACGGTGAAGCCGATGCCGGACAGCGTCCCGGTGCCGAGCACCGCAGCCCAGCCGACCGGGGGACGGATCCGTCCGTGGCTCAGCGCGGTCACCGCCCACGACGTCGCCGCCACCGCCGCCGGCTTGCCGACCAGGTAGCCGATCACCACGCCGAGCGTGACCGGGAGGTGACCGCCTCGCGCAGGAAGCCGCCCCGCACCTCGACGCCTGCGTTGGCCAGGGCGAAGACCGGCACGATCGCGTAGCTGGTCCACCGGTGGAAGAAGGTCTGCAGCCGCTCGTTGGGCGACAGCGCCGAGGTGAGGCCGGTGGCCGCCGTGCGCGCGAGCTCGGAGGTGGGCTGCTCCCGGAACAGCCTGACCAGCAGGGTCGCCTGCTCGAGGCGGTCGCGTCCGGGCGAGTACGCCGGGGCGGCCAGGCCGATCGCGAGGCCCGCCACCACCGGGTCGACGCCGCTGCCGAGCAGGGCGGACCACAAGGCGATGCCCAGGCCGACGTACACGCCTCGTCGTCGGACCCGCAGCGCGACAGCGCCGAGGAGCATCGCGAACGCCGCACCGGCGATCGCCAGCCGCATCACGTCGATCGACTCGCTGTAGGCGAACACGATGACCACCAGCGCGACCAGGTCGTCGACCACGGAGACGGTCAGCAGGAACACCCGGGCCCGATCGGGCACGTTGCGTCCGATCAGGGCCAGCAGGCCGAGGGCGAGTGCGGTGTCGGTCGACATCGCGACCCCCCAGCCGTGGGCGCTGGAGCGCCCGGCGTTGACCAGCAGGTAGAGGCCGACCGGCAGCAGCGCCGCCCGCGAGGCCGGCGAGGAGCGGCAGCAGGAACCGGCGCCGCTCCCGCAGGTCACCGAGGTCGAACTCGCGTCGGGCCTCGAGGCCGACGACGAGGAAGAACAGCGTCATCAGGCCGCTGTTGACCCAGGTCCGGAGGTCGCGGGAGACCTCGCCCTCCCCCAGCCCCAGGCTGAAGCGGGTGTGCCAGAAGCTCTCGTAGCCCGCGACGTCGAGGTTGGCCCACACCAGCGCGAGGCCGACCGCCCCGAGCAGGACACCAGCGCTGCCGGACTCGGTGAGCAGGAACGCGCGCATCGGCGCGGTCCGGTCGCGCGCCCACGAGGTGCGATCTCGCCACGGGGGTCCGGACCCAGCGTCGGTCATGGCTGGTCGTCGACTCCGTCGGGCTCCGGCGGCGCCTCCTCGCCCTCGGCCTCGTCCCGGTCGGCCCACTCCAGCAGCGGCGCGAGGTCGAACACGTGGTCGTCGATGTCGTGGTGCAGGTCGCCGAGCTCGGCGTAGCGGGGCGGCACGGTCGCGATCGTGAAGTCGTCGGGCGTGCAGTCGTCGACCTCGTCCCAGCGGATCGGCGCGCTCACGGTGGCACGCGGGTTGCCGCGCACCGAGTATGCCGCCGCGATGGTGTGGTCGCGGGCGTTCTGGTTGTAGTCGACGAACAGGGCGGCCGGGTCACGGTCCTTGCGCCACCACGTCGTGGTGACCAGGTCGCAGCGCCGCTCGACCTCGCGGGCGAAGGCCAGCGCGGCCCGGCGTACGCCCTTGTGGTCGTGGTCGGGGCGGATCCGCACGTAGACGTGCATCCCCTTGCCGCCGCTGGTCTTCGGGTAGCCGACCGCGCCGAGCTCGTCGAGCACCTCGTGGGCGACGTGGGTGACGAGCTGCACCGTGGACCACGGGCAGTCCGGGCCCGGGTCGAGGTCGATGCGCCACTCGTCGGGGTGCTCGACGTGCCCGCGGCGGCTGTTCCAGGGATGGAACTCCACCGTGCTCATCTGCACCGCCCAGATCACCTGGGCGATCTCGGTGACGCAGAGCTCGTCGGCGGTGCGCTTCCACCGCGGGAAGAACACCTGGACGGTCTCCATCCACGGCGGGGCACCCTTGGGCAGCCGCTTCTGGTGCACCTTCTCGCCGGTGACCCCGGTCGGGAAGCGGTGCAGCATGCACGGCCGCTCGCGCAGCGCGTTGACGATGCCGTCGGCGACGGAGAGGTAGTACTCCGCGAGGTCGAGCTTGGTCTCGCCGCGCTCGGGGAAGTACACCCGGTCGGGGTTGGTGATCCGCACGACCTTGTCGTCGACCTCGAGCTCGATCGCCTCGCCCATGGGGCGACCCTAGACGGTGGGGTCTACCTGCCGGACCCGTCGTGGCCGGCCGGGACGATCCGGAAGACCGGGTGGTCGCCGGGCTCCGGCAGCGCCTCGAAGGTGCGCCCGACCGTGGGGAATTGCCCGAACCGCTCGAGGTAGGCGTCGATCAGGGGCGGCACCTGCTCGGCGGGCACCTCCTCGACGCGGAACTCCTCGGTGCGACCCTTCCGCTTCAGCCGACCGTGCCCGGCGGCATGCAGGTTGCGCGACCACTCCGTGTGTCCGTAGGCACCCACCAGGTAGCGGTCACCACCGTGCTCCAGCACCGCGACCGAGGTCGAACGCCATCGCCCCGACTTCCTGCCCGGCACCGACAGCACCCCGACCACGGACGGCTTGAACAGCCGCGCCATCCGGGCACCGATCACGCGCGCGCCCCACGGCGGCCGCACATATCTCTCCTCAGTCATCGTGGTCACTCTCCGCTGACTCCTCGTGCCTGTCCATGCTAGAACGCCCGCTGAGCGGCTTGCGTGCGCAGACCGGGCCCACCCCGCTCGATCCGATCCGTCGTGGTGCGCCCAGCGTGCCGACGCCCTCGTGCAGCAGATCGCTTCGGACGCCGCGCGGGGCGTGTCAGGCTAGGAGCGTGGAACCGGATCGTGACGACGAGGATGCCTTCGTGCGCCACCTCGACGCGCTCGGCGTGCCGCATGCGCTGCGCTCTCCGGACGCACGTCGCCTGGGCCTGGACCGCAACACCGAGGAGGGCGCCCTCCTCGCGTTCAGCGGGTCACTGCGCGCCGACCGGACCAGCCACCGGATCGTGGCCTGGGTCCTGCTCGCGGCCTTCGGTGTGCCCGTGCTGCTCGCGCTGCTGCACTGGGGCGAGGAGCTGCTGGGCCTGCTGGTCGGTTGAGTCCCGGCTCAGTCGACGCCGTGGCGTCGCACGAACTCGAGGATCGGCTCGGCGAGCTCGGGCCGGCAGACGACCAGGTCGGGGAGCAGCACGTCGGGCTGGTTGTAGCGCAGCGGCGACCCGTCGATGCGGCTGGTGAAGAGCCCCGCCGCCCGCGCGACCGCGACGGGCGCCGCGGAGTCCCACTCGTACTGCCCGCCGGCGTGCACGTAGGCGTCGGTCACGTCGCGCGTCACCGAGATCACCTTCGCGCCGGCTGACCCCATCGGGACGAGCTCGGCGTCGATCTCCTCGGCGAGCGCGGCGACGAACGCCGGCGGCCGGGTGCGCGAGACCGCGATCCGCGGTCTGGGCGCCGTGCGCGCCGGTACGACGGGCGGGCGCCCGGTGTGGAACGTGGCCCCGAGCGCGGGCTGGGCGACGGCACCGGCGACCAGCTCGCCTTCCTGCCACAACGCCACGTGCACGGCCCAGTCCTCGCGCGGCGGCTCGGAGTACTCCCGGGTGCCGTCGACCGGGTCGATGATCCAGACTCGGCGCGCGGTCAGCCGGTCGTGCTCGCCGGAGGTGCCGCGATGCTCCTCCTCGCTGAGCACCGCGTCGGCGGGCATGTGCTCGGCGAAGATCTTCATGAGCAGCTCGTGGGACGCCAGGTCGCCGGCGTCCTTGAGGGCCTTGCCCTCCAGCCCGCTCCCCCGGACCTGCAGCAGCAGCTCGCCGGCCGTCGTGGCCGCCCACGCGGCGAACAGGTGGTCGTTCGTCAGCGCCTCGCTGGGCGGCGTACCCGGGTCGAACTCGGAATGGGAAGACGTCACGGTCGGCAACCCTAATCCGTCGAGGCGTCAGCTCCTGCACTCCCCAGTACGCCGAGACGTCAGTTCCTGCACCACCCCGTACGCCGAGGCGTCACTTCCTGCACCGCCCCGTACGCCGAGGCGTCACTTGTTGTGCGCCCCGGCGCGCCGACACGTCACTCGATCCGCCAGCGTTGACGCCTCGGCGGCTCTGGGCGGCAAGCAAACGACGTCTCGGCGGGTCTGGGCTGGAAAGTACTGACGCCTCGGCGGGTCTGGGCTGGAAAGAACTGACGCCTCGGCGGATCTGGGCGGGCAACAACTGACGCCTCGGCGGGGCGGGTCAGCTGTTGAACCGCTGCTGGGTCTCGGCCAGGCCGTGGTCGACCAGGCACTCCACCGCGTCGGCGGCCTTGTCGACCTGGAACGGCAGCACCTTGCGCTCGGTCGTGGAGTAGTTCGACAGCACGAAGTCCGCCGGATCCTGACGTCCGGGCGGACGGCCGATCCCGACCCGCACCCGGTAGAAGTCACCCGTGCCCAGCGACGAGCGGATCGACCGCAGCCCGTTGTGCCCGTTGTCGCCGCCGCCGAGCTTGACGCGCAGCGTGTCGAAGGCGATGTCGAGCTCGTCGTGGATCGCGATCAGGTGGTCCGGCGCGACGCCGTAGAACTTCAGCAGCGTCGACACCGCGCCCCCGGACTCGTTCATGTACCCCCGGGCACGGCCCAGGACCACCTTCGGAGCCGGCGCGCCCGGCGGTGCGAGCCGCCCCTCCAGCACCTCGGCGCGGCCGGACTTGTGCGAGCGCAGGCTGCCGCCCATCCGTCGCGCGAGCTCGTCGACGACGAGGTACCCGACGTTGTGCCGGTGCCCGGCGTACGCCGGACCGGGGTTGCCCAGCCCGACGACGAGCCAGGTCTCCTGACCGCTCACCGGCCGATCGGCCCGACGACGCCGAAGGAGCCCCACGGGCTCACTCCGAGTCGGCGGACTCCTCGGCCGCAGCCTCCGCGGGCGCCTCGTCTGCGGCAGCGTCCTCGGTGTGCGCGGCCTCGTGCTCGATGCCCGCCTCGGCCTCGGCCTCGGCCAGCTCGGCCTCGAGCGCCTCGGCGCTGACGGCCTGGGTCACGTTGACGATCAGCTGGTCGGCATCGGTGACCAGCGACGAGCCGGGCGGGAGCTGCAGCTGGGCGGCGGTGATCTGGGTGCCGACCTCGGCGCCCTCGATCGAGACCTCGATGTTCTCCGGGATGTGCGTGGCCTCGGCCTCGAGGGTGATGACGTTGTTCTCGAGCTGGACGTAGGTCTCGCTCGCGGCCTCACCGACCAGGTGGACCGGGACCTCGACGGTGACCTTCTCGCCCTTGCGGACGGCGACGAAGTCGATGTGCTCCAGGAAGCCCTTGATCGGGTCGGCCTGGATCTGCTTGGTCAGGGCGAGCTGGACCTTGCCGTCGATCTCGATGTTCAGCACGGCGTTCGCACCGCCGTGCTTGATCGCCAGCATGGTGTCGTGGCCGGGCAGGGTCACGTGGATCGGGTCGTTGCCGTGCCCGTAGATGACGGCCGGCACCTTGTCGGCGCGGCGGATGCGGCGCGCAGCGCCCTTGCCGAACTCGGTGCGGGGCTCGGCCTTGATCAGGTCCTCGGACATGCCGTTCTCCTACAAGATCTTCGTCGATGGTGCGGTGCTCGGTGACTGCCCGGCGACCACAAGGGGCACTGAGGCGCCCAAGAGCACGAAATGCACCGCGCGCCGACGCACGGTGCATGGAAGTCCACGTCCGACCGCGTCGATCACGGAGCAGCCCTGTCTCACGGGGCTCCCTCGCCGAGGCAACCTCCTCATCCTAGCGTCGGCCTCATCGGGTTGGGAAATCCGCCGGTGCTTCAATGGCCTCGATGAGCATCGTCCCGGGAAAGCGGCTCGACCTGCCGGACGGTCGCGTGCTGCGCACACTGGAGGCGGGCGCGCTCGACGGCATCCCGGTGCTGGTGTTCCACCCGACGCCGAGCAGTCGGCTCTTCGTGCGCCAGCACGCCGACGCGGCCCTGCGCACCGGCGTACATCTGGTCGGCTTCAGCCGGCCCGGGTACGGCGGCTCGTCGGCGTCGGACCCCGGGCTGCGGGTGGTCGCCGAGGACGCGCTCCGGGTGGCCGACGCGGCAGGTCTCGACACGTTCGCCGTGCTCGGCTTCTCGGGTGGGACGCCGTTCGCTGCGGCGACCGCGGCACTGTCGCCCGATCGTGTGCGCGCGCTCGGGCTGTGCGCCGCCGTCGCCCCGTGGCAGGACATCGGCGATCGGGGTGTCGAGTTCGACGACGAGCTCGCGCGGCTCGTGGAGGAGTCCGAGTCCGACCCTGCGGCGGCGCTGGCCGGCGTCCGGGCCCGTGGGGAGCGGGTGTTCGCCGACCTGCTGGCACTGTCCGACAACGCGTTGGTGACCCGCCTGTTCGCCGAAGCCGATGCGCCCGACGACGTCGTCCTCACCCCCCTCGTCGCGATGGGTCAGGCGGTCACTCTCCGTGATGCGTTCTGCCAGGACGACGACCAGGAGACCTACGGCCCCGCGGACTACACGGGCTACGCGTTCGACGAGCTCGCCTTCTCCCGTCCGTGGGACGTCGACGTACGGGCGGTCAGCGCCCCGACGTGGGTCTGGCAGGGATCGCGCGACGTCGTCACGCCCCTCGACCACGCCCACTGGTACGCCGCCCGCATCCCGCAGGCTTGCCTCGTCGTCCGCGAGGGCGAGGGTCACCTCGGCTCGTTCGAGGCCCACCGCGACGACATGCTGGTGACGCTCCGGGAGGCATTGGCCGGAAGCGGTTGATCCCGGCGCCAGGGTCACGACGCCAGCGAACCGGCGAAGATCTGCCAGGCGAGCGCTGACTTCGCCACCAGGCTGAGCACCAGGTAGGCGCGCTCCCCGAACGCATAACTGCGCCACCTGCCGACCTGCCGGTACTGCAGCCACTGGTTCACTGCGAAGCTGTTGAAGAACAAGAACAGCGACACGAAGATCCCGACCACGAAGCCGGGGACCTCCTCGGCGGCGATCAGGTTGTAGCCGATCGCGACCCAGGGTGCCGCACCCGCGACGCAGCCGAACCAGAACGGCTTCATGGTCGTGGTGGAGCGCCCCGGCGGGTTGCTGGTCTCCTGGAGCCAGCCGAACAGGATCATCGCGACGTTGGCCCCGGCGATGCCGACCAGCGCCGTGAGCTGGTCGATGCCGGTGTAGAGGGCGATCAGCAGCACCATCAGCGTGGCGCTCACGGAGTACTCCAGCCACCGGAAGCGGTTGATCCCGGCCCGCAGGTCGGCGTCGTAGGTGCGCCGGAAGGCAGTCGCCGTGAGCAGGTGGTCGATCGCGGCGAGCGCGAGGAACGCCGCCACGGCAGCGCCGATCCGGACGTCCAGGAGTCCTTCGGGCGCCGCAGGTGGCGTCCCCGGAGGACCGGTCGGGAGCGAGCGGGTCACCGTGACCGAGAAGTCGGTCGCGAGGACCAGGATCGCCAGGGCCTGCACGAGGTGCAGCGCGGTGAGGACGGTGTTCCAGCGACACAGGGACCGCAGGCTGCGGTCATCCACCCCGGTTGCGGTCATCATCCCTCCCGGACCAGCCGAGCCGCGGACGTGTATGCGATCAGGCGTGGCCGTCGAACATGGAGGTCACCGAGCCGTCCTCGAAGACCTCCTTGATCGCGCGCGAGATCAACGGCGCGATCGAGAGACAGGTGAGCTTGTCGAACTCGCACTCGGGGCTCAGCGGCAGCGTGTTGGTGACCACCACCTCGGCGACCGGGGCGTTCTTGAGCCGGTCGACGGCGGGCCCGGAGAGGATTGCGTGCGTCGCGGCGATGATCACGCCGGCCGCACCGTCGTTCATCAGGGCCTCGGCGGCCTTCACGATGGTCCCGGCGGTGTCGATCATGTCGTCGACCAGCACGCACACCCGGCCGCTGACGTCACCGACGACCCGGTTGGCGACGGTCTCGTTGGGCCGGTCGATGTTGCGGGTCTTGTGGATGAACGCCAGCGGCACCCCGCCGAGGCGGGCCGACCAGCGCTCGGCGACCTTGATCCGGCCGGCGTCGGGCGAGACCACGGCGAGCTGCTGGTCGCCGTACTTCTCGCGGACGTAGTCGGTGAGGATCGGCAGTGCCATCAGGTGGTCGACGGGCCCGTCGAAGAAGCCCTGGATCTGGTCGGCGTGCAGGTCGACCGCGATCAGCCGGTCGGCGCCGGCGGTCTTGAACAGGTCGGCCATCAGCCGCGCCGAGATCGGCTCGCGACCGCGGTGCTTCTTGTCCTGCCGGGCGTAGCCGTAGAACGGCAGCACCACGGTGATCCGCTTGGCCGAGGCGCGCTTGAGTGCGTCGACCATGATCAGGTGCTCCATGATCCACTCGTTGACCGGAGCGGTGTGGCTCTGGATCACGAACGCGTCGCAGCCGCGCACCGACTCCTCGTAACGCACGTAGATCTCGGAGTTCGCGAACTCGTACGCCGACGTCGGCACCAGCTCGGTGCCGAGTGTCTCGGCGACCTCGGCCGCCAGGTGCGGATGGGCCCGGCCACTGAAGACCATCAGGTTCTTCTCGGTGGTCCGCTTCATTCCGCTCACGCTGCGCTACTTCCTCGAGGGGGCGGCGAGTCCGACCTCATTGTCACCCACCCGTGGGCGTGTCCCCAACTCCGGGCTCCGGCGTGCCGCCATGTGGACGCCCGGAGTTCGCCTCGGAGTCGGGGTCCTGGTCACCTTCAGCTGCGATCCTCGCCCGCTCAGCCGCCTCGGCCTGCGGCGTTCCGGCGCGCTTGCGCTGGGCCCAGCGCTCGATGTTGCGCTGCGGCCCGCTGCTGACCGCGAGGGCGCCTGGTGGCACGTCGCGCCGGATCACACTGCCGGCCCCGGTGCCGGCGCCGTCGCCGACCGTCACCGGCGCCACGAACGTGTTGTTGCTCGCCGTCTTCGCGAAGGCACCGATCGTGGTGTGGTGCTTCGCGACGCCGTCGTAGTTGGCGAAGATCGTGCCGGCGCCGATGTTGGTGCCCTCGCCGATCGTCGCGTCCCCGACGTAGGACAGGTGCGGGACCTTCGCCCCGCGCCCGATCTCGGCGTTCTTGGTCTCCACGAACGCGCCGATCTTCCCGTCGGCCCCGAGCACCGTGCCCGGACGCAGGTAGCAGAACGGCCCGACCGTGGCTCCGGGCCCGATCACCGCCAGCTCGCCGTGCGCTCGTACGACGCGCGCCCCGGCTCCGACCTCCACGTCCTTCAGCGTCGTGTCCGGGCCGATCACCGCGTCCTCGTCGACGACGGTGGCGCCGAGCAGCTGGACGCCGGGCAGCAGCGTGACGTCGGCGCGCCAGCTTCACGTCGGCGTCGACCCAGGTGGTGGCCGGGTCGACGACGGTCACGCCGTCGCGCATCCACCGCTCGAGGATGCGCCGGTTCATCTCCGCGCCGAGCGCCGCGAGCTGGACCCGGTCGTTGGCGCCCTCGGTCTGCATCACGTCGTCGATCGTGAACGCGGCCACGGTGCGGCCGTCCTCGCGCGCCAGCGCGACCGTGTCGGTGAGGTAGTACTCGCCCTTCGCGTTGTCGTTGCGGATCCGAGGCAGCGCCGAGTCGAGGAACTCCGCGTCGAACGCGACGATGCCGCTGTTGATCTCGCTGATCGCGGCGTGCTCCTCGCTCGCGTCGTTCTCCTCCACGATCGCGGTGACACCGTGGTCGTCGCGGACGATGCGCCCGTAGCCGGTGGGGTCGGCGACCACACCGGTGAGCACGCTCATCGCGACCTGGGAGTTGCGGTGGAACTGCACGAACCGCTGGAGCGTCTCGCCCTCGAGGAGCGGCGTGTCGCCGTACGCCACCACGACGGTGCCGGTGCGGGCCTCGGGCGGCAGGGCGTCCCAGGCGATCCGGACCGCGTGCGCCGTACCCTCCTGGGTGTCCTGCACCGCCATCACGACGTCGGGCTCGATCTCCTCGATGTGCGGCCCGACCTGCTCGCGCTGGTGGCCGACGACCGCGACGATCCGGGTGGGCTCGAGCTGCCGGGCCGCGTGCAGGACGTGCCCGATCATGCTGCGCCCCGCGAGCGGGTGCAGCACCTTCACGGTCTTGGACTTCATCCGGGTGCCGCCACCGGCAGCGAGGACGATCACCGTCACGTCGTCAGGCACGCGCGCTCCTTTGTCGACAGCTCCCCGGGCAGGAGTCGAACCTGCGTCGCTTGTCCTGATTCAAAGTCAGGCGGGCCCTACCGGCAGACCAACCGGGGATCGATTCGCGCCACAAGGCTATCGGTGCAGCGTCCGTACGGGTCTGCCGGCAGGGCCCGCCCGGGGGCGGTGCACTCTCATGGCCGGCAGACCAACCGGGGAATGCCTCTCGGCGGCACAAGGCTATCGGTGCGGGTCTGCCGGTACGGCCCGCCCGGGGGCGGCGCGCTTTCCTGGCCGGCAGACCAACCGGGGAATGTTCACAAAAGGCTATCCGTACGGGTCTGCCGGCAGGGCCCGCCCGGGGGCGGTGCACTCTCATGGCCGGCAGACCAACCGGGGAACGCCTCTCGGCGGCACAAGGCTATCGGTGCGGTCTGCCTGCACGGCCCGCCCGCGGGGCGACGTCAGACCGCCGACTTCTCCGCCGCCGCGATCAGGTCCTGCAGCATCGCCGGGTAGAAGTCGCGGAGCTTGCGATGCACGAGCCGACCCAGCAGCGTCGGCTTCCAGTCGGCCTGCCAGTCGATCCGGGTGCCGTCCTCGGTCGGGGTCAAGGTCACCGTGGCCCGGTAGTCGCGCACCGGGATGCCGCCGATCACCGTGTACCCGAGTCGGCGCGGGGCATCGAGCTCGGTGATCCGCTCACGGGTGACCGTCCGGCCGTAGCGCATCCACCGGGTCGTGCCCGGCGTCGCGACAACGCCCACGTCGTCGTACCCGCTGTCGCTCCACGGCCCCCAGCTGCTGTAGCGAGTGGCGTCGGCGATCAGCGACCACACCGCCTCGGGCTCGGTCCGGGCCACGCCGGACGCCTCGACGTGCAGCGTGTCCATACGCGCACCACCTTTCTGTACCAAGTGGAACAATGTACCAGACGGTACAATCGCGCATGCCCTCGTCGCAATCCGAAAAGCCATCGGCCCGGCAGAAGCTCCTCGACGCGGCGGTGCGCCACGCATTGGAGGCGGGCATCGGTGACCTCAGCCTGCGCGAGCTCGCCGCTGCGATCGGCACCAGCCACCGGATGCTGATCTACCACTTCGGTTCCCGCGAGGGCCTGCTGGTCGCGGTCACCGGGGAGGTCGAGCGGCGAGAACGACAGGCGGCGCTCGCGTCCGGGTCCGAGCCGGAAGCGCCGTGGCGCACCTGGCAACGGCTCAGCGACCCGGCGCTGTGGCCCCAGGAGCGGCTGTTCTTCGAGCTGTACGCCATGGCGCTGCAGGGCCGCAGCGGCACCGAGACCTTCCTCGAGGGCATCGTGGAGGACTGGGTGGCGCCGGTGGCCGACATGCTCGTCGCAACCGGCGCCGAGCCGGGCGCGGCCAGGGCAACCGCGCGCCTCGGCGTCGCGGTGGTGCGCGGACTCCTCCTGGACCTCCTCGCCACCGGCGACCGTCGGGGGGTCGACGACGCGTACCGGCTGTTCCTGGAGCTCCTCCAGGTCGAGGACTGAGCAGGAGATGCGAACGTCGAGTGTGGCGCTGGTCTCCGCGGCCGCCGGTTCAGCCGGCCTCCGCGGCATCGGTCGTTGGCGGTCGCGCGTCGATGATCGGCAGGGTCACGGTGAAGGTGGATCCGCTCATGTGCTGGGACACGACGGAGATCTCGCCGCCGTGTTCCTTGACGATCGCATCGACGATGTTCAAGCCGAGCCCTGTTCCCGGAATCGCATGCTCGTGCGCGGTCGAGGACCGGAAGAACCGGGAGAAGAGATCATGCTGCTCGGCCTCGGGTATTCCCAGGCCGTTGTCGATCACCTCGAGCACGGCCTTGGTTGCGGTGCGCTCGACGCGGCACCTCACCCACCCGCCGTCCCTGGTGAACTTCAAGGCGTTGCTCACCAGGTTCGAGACCAGCGACTCGAGATCTCGCCGGTTGCCGTGCACCATGACCGCGGCCTCGGGGACCTCGAAGGTGACATCGAGTCGCTTGGCCGCGATGACCGGTGCGAACGTTGCCTGCGCGGCCAGGACCACCTGCCTCAGGTCCACCGGTCGACGCTCGTGCGTCGGCGGAGCTTGCTCGAGACTGGAGAGCGTCATCAGGTCGTCGGCCAACGCCGCAAGGCGTTCGGTGCCGCGGTGGACGGCTTCCAAATGGGCTCTCTGGGTCGGCGTCAAGGTTTCGGAGGTGTCGTCCAGGAGCAGTTGGGTGTACCCCAAGATGCTGGTCGTCGGAGTTCGAAGCTCATGGCCCACCGACGAGACGAAGTCAGCCTTCACCTGACGCGCCTGGGCGTTGAGCAGGTATGCCGTCGCCACGTCGGCAAGGGTTTGCGCAACCCCCCGGTCGTAGTCGTCCAGGGCGCCGACCGTGGTGCGGTAGAGGTCGAGGGCTCCGATCGTGCGCCCCTCGGCACGGAGGGGGAACGTGAAGACAGCGGCCAGCCCCGCGGCACGGGCGGCTTTGACGAACCTGGGAAACCGCCGGTCCTCCTCCAGGTCGGGGATCAAGATGGGTTCATCGGTCTGGTACGCGGCCAGGCACGGCCCGTCGCCGACCTCGGACTGCAGCCGTTCGTAGCGAGTCGCGGACTCGTCCGAACCGGCGATCAACAATGGATCGGTGGTGCGCGAGATCAGTGAGACCCCGGCCGCGTCGATCGGGAGTATCTCCACGATGCGGCCCACCAGCTCGTCCAGAATCCCTTGAATCGGGAAGTCCGTGACGAGCGTCCGCGCAAAGTCGCTCAAGGCCGCCGCCAAACGGTCGTCAGACATCGATCGTTCCCCTTGCCCCGACGATTCGGTCGTCGGTCGCGGGGTCTGGGCGCCGACTACCTCGCTTCCATCATAGGAAGAGCCGACGCGACCGGCACTCGATCCAGACTGCGACCGCACGCGACATCCCAGGAGCGCTCCACCCGGCCACCGGGACGCTGCCGCGACCAGCGCACGGCACGCTTCCGGTCCCTCCGGTCCCGGGGAGAGTCGCTGCGCCGCGCGCGGGCACCTCGGCCTGAGTGTCTGAACTCCGCCAGTTCCTCAGCGAGGCCGCGCGGCGACCGGCCCGAGCTGGACCTCTCGGGCAGGCCCGCGCGGCGGTTGTGGTTACATGCCGGTGGCGGTCCGGGCAACGGCGCGCATCTCGGCGGGCCCGCGTCCTCCCCGAGAGGATCACATGATGTCGATCAAGAAGCGCCTCATGGTGGCCACGTCGGCCGTGGCCCTGGTGGTGGCACCGATCCAGCTCGTCAGCGCTCCGGCGAGCGCGGTGAACCCGGGCCGCAACGGCACCATCGCCTTCGGCTCCGACCGCGACGGCAACCTCGAGATCTACTCGGTGGCGAGTGGCGGCTCCCAGACGAACCTCACCCACAACGGCGCCCCGGACTACCTTCCGTCGTGGTCCCCGGACGGCACCAGGATCGCGTTCGTCAGCGAGCGCGACGGGAACCGGGAGATCTACACGATGAACGCTGACGGGTCCCACCAGACCCGGCTGACGAACGACCCCGCTTCGGACAGCGCACCGTCGTGGTCGCCCGACGGTACCCACCTGATCTTCCAGCGGTACCTCTCGGGCTCCTACGAGATCTTCACGATGCTCGCGAACGGCACCGAGCAGCATCGGCTGACGTTCAACAACGCCAACGACTACGGGGCACGGTGGTCGCCCGACGGCACCAGGATCGCGTTCACCAGCGAGCGTGACGGGGGGCCGCAGATCTACGTCATGAACGCCGACGGTTCCGGGCAGAGGAGCGTCTCCAACACCCCGTCGGCCTTCGACGTGTCGGCCTCGTGGTCCCCGGACGGCTCGACCCTGGTGTTCGCCCGCTACTTCGGCACGCCCGGCTACCAGATCTACACGATCCGGCCCGACGGCACCGGGCTGCACCGGCTCACCAACAACGCAACCCAGGACAGGGACCCGGTCTGGTCGCCGGACGGCACCCAGATCGCGTTCCAGAGCCGTCGCGACGGCAACGACGAGATCTACACGATGAACGCCGACGGGTCCGGCCAGGTCGATCTGACCTCGGCGGCATCGAACGAGAGCTCCCCTGCGTGGGGTCCGCAGATCACGCTGTGCCACGGCCGACCGGCGACGATCACCGGCACGTCCGGGCCGGACGTGCTGACCGGGACGGCAGGCCCCGACGTCATCGCCGGCCTCGGTGGGGCCGACACGATCCGTGGACTCGGCGGCAACGACATCATCTGTGGCGGAGGTGGCCGCGACCACGTGCACGCAGGAACGGGCCGGGACCTGGTTTTCGGTGGTGGTGGCGCGGACCACCTGGTCGGCAACGGCGGACGCGACGTGCTGCGAGGCAACGGCGGCCGGGACGTGCTGAAGGGGAAAGCAGGCGCCGACCGGTTGTACGGCGGCGCCGGATCCGACCGTCTCGTCGGCGGACCCGGGCACGACCTGCTGAGGGGTGGGCCCGGCCACGACACTCTTCGTCAGTAGCCCTCGGACGTGGCGACGGGGGCGGCGCGCCTAGGTGAGAGCGCGGATCTCGGCGGCCACCCGCTCGGGAGCCTCGATCGACGGCCAGTGGCCGACCCCGTCGAGCAGCACCACCTCGGTGCCGGGCCGGAGCTCGGCCAGCCGTTGCGGCATCGCCGGCACCGCGATCGGGTCGAGCACGCCCCACACCGCGCTGAGCCGGCCGGCGTACTCGACGAACGCGGCCGTCCACGCGTCCTGGTGGCGGCGGCGCTCGCGGATGTAGCTCGATCTGTCGGGTCAGCAGTCGGTCTCCCCCACCGAGCCGGATCAGCTCGACCAGGTCGTCGACCTCGGCCGGACCCAGGTTCGTCCCGGGCGCGACACTCTCGCGGAGGTTGCGCCGCAGGAAACCGACCGGGAAGGAGAACGGCAGTGCCCGCCCGCGAGCCAGCAGGCCGAGCCGCTGGCCCCGGGTCAGGTGCGCCAGGTCGATGAAGATCGAGCCGTTCAGCAGCAGCACCGCGGGCACGGTGAAGCCCAGCCGACCGGCGTTCCCGCGCGCCAGCAGCTCGGCGACGACGGTGGTGCCCATGTCGTGGCCGACCAGGGCGCACTCGCCGATCCCGGCCGCCGCGACCGCGCGCTCGACGAGGTCGGCCTGCTCGAACAGCGAGTACGCCGCATCTCGGGGCTTCTCGGAGAAGCCGTAGCCGAGCAGGTCGAGGAGGAGGACGGGGCGGTCGAGGTGCTCGACGACACCGGCGAAGTCGTAGGACGACCCGGGGTAGCCGTGCACGACCACGATCGGCAGGCCGACGCCGTCGCGCCGTACGACGAAGATCCGGCGACCCTCCAGCTCGACGAGTTCGCCGGACTCACGCCACTGCTGCACTCGCGGGCTGACCATGCGGATCCTCCTGCGCCACTCCCGCTGTAACGCGGTGTTGTTGTCGCTCAGTGCCTCGCACAGCGCGTGTTCAGCGACCATAACCCCGCGTTACAGCCGGGGCTCAGGCACCCGACGTCTCCTCGGCCCCGAAGTCGTGCTCGGTGAAGTCGACCGTGCGCTTCGCGTTGGCCAGCGAGGAGACCGTGCTGGTGCCGATCGGGCCCTCGCGGTCGAAGACGACGGCGGTGCCGACCGCGATGCCGTCGTGGGCGAACCGCTCGCGCGCGGACAGCCCGATCTCCATGCTGACCGGCAGCCGCGAGAGCGCCAGCGTGATGTCGGTGTTGATGTACTCCACGCCGGCGTCGCCCCAGTTCATCACCATGCTCGTGGAGTCGGCGATGCCGGCGACCGACTGGAACGGCGACGGCTTCTCGCCGAGGACCACCGGCAGGGCGGTCTGCCAGGTCTGCTTGCGCGAGGCGTTCTGGTGCTCGGCGAAGTTCTGGGACCAGCCGACCTCGCTGCTGAAGATCGGCACTCGCGGGTCCTCCGAGACCGGAGCGACCTCGAGCGGCGGCGGCTGTGGCACGTCGTCGGCCGACCACACGGCGCCGTCAGGGTTCTCGGCTCGGAGCCAGGAAGATCGCGCCCGCCCGCGCCACCGGCCGACCGTCCTGCTCGAGGATCGCGTCGACCAGGCACAGCCGCGACCCCTCCCGTACGACGCTCGACCGCACCGTGCACGACGCCATGCTCGGCGCCCGGAACAGGTCGACCGTGTAGCGCGCCGGCCGGAGGTCCTCGCGCCCGAGCCCGGCCACGGCTCGCTCGAGCCCGCGAGCCAGGGCCCCGCTCGTCGCGACCCCGTGCATCTGGTCCTCGCGCCACAGGCTGCGGGCGATGTCCAGCGGCACGAGCAGGTCGCCCTCGGCGCGAAAGAGCGCGTACTCGGTCATGTTCGACATTCTGGCGGAGCACCGGGGCGTGCCTGCACCCGGCGTCCCTGCCCAGCTCCGGACCCGACGACTGAGCTACCCGCCACCCAGCCGGGCCCTCTGGGCCAGGTGCGCGTCGTACTGCGCCGCGATCCCCTCGCGCAAACCCGTGCGCGGAACCCAACCGAGCAGCCTGCTGGGCCGCGGTCGTGTCCCCGGCGGTCCGACGGGCTTCGCCGACCACCGACGGCCGGCGCTTCACCGGCACGGCGCCGCCCGCGAGCTCACCGATCACGTCAAGCGCCTCGAGGACCGTGGCCCGCGTGCCGCCGGCGATGTTGAGCACGGCGCCGGGCGTCAGGTCGGCCTCGAGGCACGCGAGGTTCGCGGCGGCGACGTCGCCGACATAGGTGTAGTCGCGGACCTGCTCGCCGCTGCCGAGCAGCGGGAACGCCTCTCCGCCCGTGGCGGCCTCGATCATCCGGGTGAAGGCCATGTCCGGGCGCTGGCCGGGGCCGAACACGCTGAAGTACCTCAGGCAGACGACGGGGGTCCCGCGGGCGGCCGCGTACGCCACTGCCAGGTGCTCGGCGGCCAGCTTGGAGACGCCGTACGGGCTCAGCGGCGCCGGCCGGGCGTCCTCGCGCGTCGGGTACGACGCCGCGTCGCCGTACACCGAGGACGACGAGGCCATGATCAGCCGGCTCATCCGCGGCGCGCCGTCGACGGCCTCGAGCAGTCGCTGGGTGGCGGCAACGTTGTCGTCCAGGTAGCGACCGAAGTCGCTGTCCCACGAGTCGCGCAGACCGGCGCGGCCCGCATGGTGCGAGACGACGTCCACCTCGGTGAGGTCGGCGATCCCGTCGAGGACGAGGTCGCGCTCGTGGAACGCGAACCGTGGGTGGGCCAGCAGACTGCGCAGGTTGTCCCGCTTGACCGCTAGCGGGTACGACGGCCGCATCGCGTCCACCCCGAGGACGTCGTGGCCCGCATCGAGGAAGGCCTGCGCAACGGCGCTGCCGACGAAGCCGGCCACGCCGGTCACGAGCGCTGTCGCCATCGTCTTCACCTCGCGTCGCACAGGCTAGCGATCCGCTCCGTTCACGTCCGGCATATGCGAACCTTTGCCGGACAGACCGAGGAGTGCCGATGACCGACAGCCCGCCGAGACGTGCGGTGTACACCGCCGTGATCGGCGGCTACGAGCAGCTGATCGAGCAGCCCGTGGCGAAGTCCGCGACCATGCCCTTCATCTGCCTCACCGATGACCCGGACGTGACCAGCGAGACCTGGGAGGTGTGTCGTGTCACCCCACCCCTTCCCCGTGATCCGTCGCGGTCGAGCAGGTTCCCGAAGGTCCTCGGCGAGCCGTTCGTGTCCGGCTACGACGAGACTCTGTGGATCGACAACACCGTGGTCCTCAAACGCGACCCGGACCTCCTGCTCGACGAGTTCCTCGCGGAGGCTGACGTCGCGGTGCTGTCCCACAGCTACCGAGAGACGGTGCTGGCGGAGTTCGACGAGGTCGCCCGCTCGGGCCTGGACGACCCCAGCCGGATCTACGAGCAGCTGATCCACTACGCGGAGACGCGCCCACACGTCCTCGACCTGCGGCCCTACTGGGGCGCGATCATCGCCCGGCGGTGGACGCCCGAGGTCCGCTCCGCGATGCGCACCTGGATGGATCACGTGCTGCGCTACTCACGCCGCGACCAGCTGTCGTTCCGCTACGCACTCGACGACGTGGCGCGAGTGCGGGCGTACGACCTCGACAACTTCGGCTCGGAATGGCACGAGTGGGTCACCGATCCGACCGCGGTCGGCCGCGACGTCCGGATGCGCGCGAACGCGTTCCGCACCTCGATCCGCGCCCCGCTCGCCGAGGTCGGCGCCCTCCGCGACGAGGTCCTGCAGCTGCGCGCTCAGCTGCAGGACCAGAGCGAGCGCAACGACCGGGCGGCCGCGGAGGTGGAGGCCCTGCGCGGCAAGGTCACCACGCTGCGCGCACGCGTCCAGCGCCTGCGCGACAAGGTCGCGTCCGAAGGCCAGCGGTCGGCGCTCCTTCAGGCCCGGCTCGCCGACGCGCAGGCAGGCCTCGGCCGGCGCGCGGCCCGGGCCGCGCGCCGGCTGTTGAGCCGCCGCACCTCTGGTTGACCCGTCGCTGGCGACACTGGGCGGTCGGACCTCCGCCTCGAGAGTCCGCCAGTGTCTTGGTGGCTACGAGATCGTAGGTTACGGTTTCGTAGGTAAAGCGCTTGACAACGTGAGGACAGCCCTATGACGACGTCCGCCCCCGCTCTGGACGACGACCTCGTCGCGCTGGACGCCACCCTCGGCGGTGACACCCAGTCCCGCAAGGAGCAGCTCGCGCTCGCGGCGTTCATCCTGGTGCCCTTCCTCGCCGTGCTCGCGGCGATCCCGATCGCGTGGGGTGGCTGGCTGAGCTGGACCGACCTCGCGATCATGGCTGCGATGTACTGGCTCACCGGCCACGGCGTCACCGTCGGCTACCACCGGCTGTTCACCCACAAGTCCTTCAAGCCGAACCGGTTCGTGAAGAACACGCTGGCGATCCTGGGCTCGATGGCCATCCAGGGCCCGGTGGTGCGCTGGGTCGCGGACCACCGCAAGCACCACAAGTTCTCCGACCGCGACGGCGACCCGCACAGCCCGTGGAAGTACGGCACCAGCCTGCGGGCCCTCTGGAAGGGCTTCTGGCACGCGCACATGATGTGGCTCTTCGACGAGGAGCAGACCCCGCAGCGCAAGTACGCGCCCGACCTGATGAACGACCCCGACATCGTCCGGATCTCGCGCGGCTTCTTCGCCTGGGTGATCGTCTCGCTGCTGATCCCTCCCGCTCCTCGGCGGCCTGATCACCTGGTCGTGGCAGGGCGCGCTGACCGCCTTCTTCTGGGGATCGCTGGTCCGGGTCTCGCTGCTGCACCACGTCACCTGGTCGATCAACTCGATCTGCCACACCATCGGCGACCGCCCGTTCGTCTCCCGCGACAAGTCCGCGAACGTGTGGTGGCTGGCGATCCCCTCGATGGGCGAGTCCTGGCACAACCTGCACCACGCCGACCCCACCTGCGCCCGGCACGGCGTGATGCGCGGTCAGGTCGACACCTCCGCCCGGGTGATCTGGGCGCTGGAGAAGATCGGCTGGGTGTACGACGTCCGCTGGCCGGTCCGCGAGCGGATCGACTCGAAGCTGGTCGTCAACCAGGCGGCCTGACCTGCCGCACGCTGCCCGGCTCGGTCACCACCGGTAGTCGAGGAACTTCCCGTCGAAGGTGACCACCACCCGGTCACCGGTCGGGTCCGGCCGGCGGCTCACGTCGACGCGGAAGTTGATCGCGCTCATGATGCCGTCACCGAACTCCTCGTGGATCAGCTCCTTGATCGCCGGGCCGTACACCGACAGTGCCTCGGTGAACCGGTAGATCGTGGGATCGGCCAGGGTCGCAGCATCGGCCCCCCGGCGAGGCTGCCACCGCAGGCTCTCCGCCACGGTCTCGTCGAGGTCCAGCAACGCACAGACCGTTTCCGCCTGCTCCGCGGTGAGCGGGTGCTGCCCGAGGAGCGCTGCTGTGGTCCACACGACCGGCGCGTCGATCGCCTCGGCGATCGAGGCCCAGCTGAGGCCGCGGCGTACGCGGGCAGCGATGATCCGGTCGGCGGCTTCGGCCTTGCTCAGGACTGGTTCCACGGCGGACTCCTCGGTCGGTGCGGAGCGGACGGTCGGACCACCCTGACCGGTCCGCCGGCCGATCCGCCACCCAGCCGGGGCGACCGACACCGACTCTTAACCCCGCCGACATCGCGGGTCGCGGACCCGGCTCGATCTCACAACCGGTGACCACCGGGGGTGAACGTCCCGTGACCCGATTCTCTGCGTCAGGTAACTCCCGCGAAACGTCGGCTACCCAGACTCGGGGACACCGAATCCGGACCCCCTCCCGCACAGATGCGGCGCACAGATCCGGAACCGCCGATCGTGCCGGCCCGAGAAGGAGCGACGTGATGTCGTACGTGAATCCAGCAGAGTTCGTGACCAAGATGGTCGACGCCGGCGAGGCGAAGGTCTTCATGTCCACCCGCGACACCGTGATCCGCGCCTACATGGCCGGCGCGATCCTCGCCCTGGCCGCGGTCTTCGCGGTCACCATCAACGTCCAGACCGGGCAGCCGCTGGCGGGGGCGGTGCTGTTCCCGGTGGGCTTCTGCCTGCTCTACCTGATGGGCTTCGACCTGCTCACCGGAGTCTTCACCCTGGTGCCGCTCGCGCTGATCGACAAGCGCCCCGGAGTGACGCTGAAGTCGGTGCTGCGCAACTGGGGGCTGGTCTTCCTGGGCAACTTCCTCGGCGCGCTCACGGTGGCGCTGATGATGGCGATCATCTTCACCTTCGCGTTCACCACCGACCCGAACCCCGTCGGCGAAGCCATCGGGCACATCGGTGAGGCCCGGACCGTCGGGTACGCCGCCCACGGCGCGGCCGGGATGTTGACGCTGTTCATCCGCGGCATCCTGTGCAACTGGATGGTCTCCACCGGCGTCGTCGCCGCGATGATGTCCACGAGCGTCTCCGGCAAGGTGATCGCGATGTGGATGCCGATCATGCTGTTCTTCTACATGGGGTTCGAGCACTCGGTGGTCAACATGTTCCTGTTCCCCTCCGGCCTGATGCTCGGCGGCGACTTCTCGCTGCTGGACTACTTCGAGTGGAACGAGCTGCCCACCGTGCTCGGCAACCTGGTCGGAGGCGTGACGTTCGTGGGACTCACGCTGTACGCCACGCACGCGCGCACCGGCCCGACCCGGTCGCGCCCGTCGGACGTCGTCGTGGCGAGCAGCCCCGCGCAGGAGGAGATCGTCGTCGGGGTGGGATGAGCCGGTCGGCGATCACGGCTGATCTCGCTGCGGGCAGGTCCTCACCCTCCGGGGAAGAACCTGTCCGCAGCGGCCTGCACCCTCCCTACGTAGTCGCGCCAGCCCTCCTCGTCCAGCAGGTCGTGGTCGGACCCGCCCCGACCGTCGATCAGCTCGCGGCAGATGTCGGCGTGGCCGGCGTGGTGGCCGGTCTCCTCGACCATCCGGACCAGCAGGAAGCCGAGGGTGGTGGCGCGGCGGTCCGCCGGCCAGTGCGGCACCGACGCCGGCGCATCCAGTCCGAGCGTTCGCACGGTCTCGTCGCCGTGCGCGCAGGCCCGGTCGTAGAGGCCGAGGACGTACTCGCGCGACTCCTCGGCGGTCGCCCACATGTCGGCGCCCTGCCAGATCGACCCGTCCTCCACCCAGGGCAGCACGTCGGGCGCCGGGATCCCGAACGACTCCGACAGGTAGACGTGCTCGATGCCGACCAGGTGCTTGACGATGCCGAGCAGGTTGGTGCCACTGGGCGTCATCGGCCGGCGTACGTCGTACTCGCCGAGCCCGTCGAGGCAGGCCACCACGGCCGTCCGCTGCTGGCGCAGCTTGTCGAGAAGGATGTCCTTCACATCGCCCATGCGACGACTCTAGGCGCGCCTCGCCGGGCGCTGCGAGGCGAAAACTGGTCGCGGCGAGAGGGTCCGCTGGCAGGATGACCGGGTGCCTGCCAACGCGAAGAAGCCTGCCCGGAGCCGGATGACCGCGGCCGAGCGACGCGAGCAGCTGATCGAGATCGCCCGCACGCTGTTCGCCGAGCGCGGCTTCGACGGCGCCTCGGTCGAGGAGATCGCGGCACGGGCCGAGGTCTCCAAGCCGGTGGTCTATGAGCACTTCGGCGGCAAGGAGGGCGTCTACGCCGTCGTCGTCGACCGCGAGGTCCGCCAGCTGCTCGACATGATGCGCGCGGCGCTGGCGGAGGGATCGGCGAGGGTGTTGCTCGAGCGCGCCGCGCTCGCTCTGCTCGACTACGTCGAGCAGTCCTCCGACGGCTTCCGGATCCTGGTGCGCGACAGCCCGCTCGGGTCGGCGAGCGGCTCGTACGTCTCGATCATGAGCGACATCGCCAGCCGGGTGGAGGGCATCCTGGTCGACGAGCTCAAGCGCCGCGGCTTCGACGCCAAGGCCGCGCCGATGTACGCCCAGATGCTGGTCGGCATGGTCGGCCTCACCGGGCAGTGGTGGCTGGACACCCGCAAGCCGGCCAAGGAGGTCGTGGCTGCGCACCTGGTCAACCTCGCGTGGAACGGGCTGGCCGGGCTGGAGAAGAAGCCGGAGCTGCGCTCGGCGCCCTGACCGCGGGCCTCGCGCGTTCGCCGGGAGCGAACGCCGGCGCGGAACACCGGGAGCAGCCCAGAGGTTGAGTCCTCACTACTCAACTCTGGTTTCTAGGGGCTTTCCATGACTGTGAAGCGGCTGCCCGTCCTGTTCCTCCCCGACGTGGTCCTCCTCCCCGGCATGGTGGTGCCGATCGAGCTCGACGAGGCCGCCCGGGCCGCCGTCGACGCGGCCCGCGCCGCCACCTCCGCCTCCTCCGAGGACTCCGGGGACGGCGAGTCCGGCGAGCTGCTCGTCGCCCCGCGCCTGGAGGACCGCTACGCGGCGTACGGCGTGGTCGCGACCGTCGAGAAGGTCGGCCGCTTCCGCGGCGGCGCGCCGGCAGCGGTGCTGCGCACGGCGGGCCGGGCCCGGATCGGCTCCGGCGTGACCGGACCGGGCGCGGTTCTGTGGGTCGAGGCCGAGCCGGTCGAAGCCGACGCGCCCTCGGAGCGCGCCCACGAGCTGGCCACCGAGTACAAGTCGCTGGTCGTGGCGGTGCTGCAGAAGCGCGAAGCCTGGCAGATCGTCGACACGGTCAATGCGATCGACGACCCGTCGGCCCTCGCCGACACCGCCGGCTGGGCGCCGTACCTGTCGACCGACCGCAAGCGCGAGCTGCTCGAGACCCCGGACGTCGAGGAGCGGCTCACGCTCCTCATCGAGTGGACCCGCGACCACCTCGCCGAGACCGAGGTGAACGAGAAGATCAGCGAGGACGTCCGCGAGTCGATGGAGAAGAGCCAGCGGGAGTTCCTGCTGCGCCAGCAGCTCGCCGCGATCCGCAAGGAACTGGGAGAGGGCGAGGCAGGGCAGCCAGGCGGCTCCGACGACTACCGCGCCCGCGTCGAGGCGGCCGACCTGCCCGAGCACGTCCGCGAGGCCGCGCTGCGCGAGGTCGACAAGCTCGAGCGGTCCAGCGACCAGAACCCCGAGGCCGGCTGGATCCGCACCTGGCTCGACACCGTGCTCGACCTGCCGTGGAGCGTCCGGACCACGGACTCCACCGACCTCGACGCCGCTCGTGCGGTGCTCGACGCCGACCACCACGGGCTCGACGAGGTCAAGGACCGGATCGTGGAGTACCTCGCCGTGCGCGCGCGTCGCGCCGAGCGCAACCTCGAGATGATCGGCGGTCGCGGCTCCGGCGCGGTGATCCTGCTCGCCGGGCCTCCGGGCGTCGGCAAGACCTCGCTCGGGGAGTCGGTCGCGCGGACCCTCGGGCGGAAGTTCGTCCGGGTCGCGCTCGGTGGCGTCCGCGACGAGGCGGAGATCCGCGGGCACCGGCGCACGTACGTCGGTGCGCTCCCCGGTCGCATCGTGCGGGCCGATCAAGGAAGCCGGCTCGATGAACCCGGTGGTGCTGCTCGACGAGGTCGACAAGGTGGGTGCCGACTACCGGGGTGACCCGGCGGCCGCGCTGCTCGAGGTGCTCGACCCGGCGCAGAACCACACCTTCCGCGACCACTACCTGGAGCTCGACCTCGACCTGTCCGACGTGTTGTTCATCGCGACCGCCAACGTGCTCGAGACGATCCCGCCGGCGCTGCTGGACCGGATGGAGCTGGTCTCGATCGACGGCTACACCGAGGACGACAAGGTCGCGATCGCGCGCGACTTCCTGGTGCCCCGGCAGCTGGAGCGGGCGGCCCTGACCGCCGAGGAGATCACCGTGACCGACGCCGCGTTGCGCGAGCTGGCGTCGAACCACACCCGCGAGGCCGGCGTCCGGTCGCTGGAGCGACTGCTCGCGAAGGCATTCCGCAAGGCGTCGCTGAAGGCGCTGCCGCTCACCATCGACGCCGACGACCTCACCGACCTCGTCGGACGGCCGCGATTCACCCCCGAGTCGCACGAGCGCACCTCGGTGCCCGGGGTCGCGTCGGGGCTCGCGGTCACCGGCATGGGCGGCGACGTGCTCTACATCGAGGCGTCGGCCCAGCCCGGCGACACTGCCGGCCTGACGCTGACCGGACAGCTCGGCGAGGTGATGAAGGAGTCGGCGCAGATCGCGCTGTCCTACGTCCGCGCGCACGCCGGCGAGCTCGGCGTACCGGAGGCTGCGCTGGACCGGCCGCTCCACGTGCACGTGCCCGCGGGCGCGGTGCCGAAGGACGGCCCCTCGGCCGGAGTCACGATGACCACGGCGCTGGTCTCGCTGCTCACCGGACGGCCGGTGCGCGCCGAGGTCGGCATGACCGGCGAGGTGTCGCTCACCGGCCGGGTGCTCCCGATCGGCGGCGTGAAGCAGAAGCTGCTCGCCGCCCAGAGGGCCGGGCCTGACCGAGGTGTTCCTGCCGCAGCGCAACGAGCCCGACCTGGACGACGTGCCGGCCGAGGTGCTGTCCGCGGTGACCGTGCACCTGGTCTCCGACGTGCGCGAGATCCTGGGCTCGGCGCTGGAGGAGGCAGGGGCGGTCACCGCGGCGGCGTGAGGGAGCGCGGTTTCACACGTTCTCGTGTGAAACTGGCACTTCCGCGCCGATGCAACGTCGCAGAAGTGCCAGGAACGTCCGGTCAGTCGCCCTCGGCGGCCCGGTGGCAGACCGCCTCGACGTTGTTGCCGTCGGGGTCGCGGACGAAGGCGCCGTAGTAGCCCTGGTGGTACTCCGGCCACATCCGCGGCTCGTGCAGCGACTCGGCCCCGAGGCCGACCGCGGTCTCGTGGAAGGCGCGCACGGTCGCGGCGTCCGGCGCCGTGAAGGCGAGATGCATCTCGCGCTGGACCGGCGGCTGGCCGTCGTACCGGCCGATCCAGAAGTCGGGCTTGCCGTCGCTGCCGTAGCCGACGAAGTCGCCGTACTCCATGACCCGGGTGTGTCCGAGGACGCCGAGGACCGCGTCGTAGAACCTCTTGCTCGCCTCGATGTCCGCGCAGTTGATGCCGAAGTGGTCGATCATGACGCCATCGTGGCGCACTCCGCCGTCACCTGGCGACGCCGAGATGCTCACGAGTGTCCATCGACACGTCACCCGAAGATCGTCGTCCGGTCACACGACCTCGCTTCTCTCGAGTCATGGAGTTCCTCGGAAACGTCGAGGCCGTCACGACGCCGGCCGGGCAGGTGCCCGGGTCACCGCCCGTCGTGATCGCGCACCGCGGGGCATCGGGGTACCGGCCCGAGCACACCCTGGAGTCCTACCGGTTGGCGATCCAGATGGGCGCCGACTACGTCGAGCCGGACCTGGTCCCGACCAGGGACGGCGTGCTGGTCGCCCGGCACGAGAACGAGATCGGTGGCACGACCGACGTCGCGGACCATCCGGAGTTCGCCGATCGCAGGACCACCAAGGTCGTCGACGGCCGGGCGGTCACCGGCTGGTTCGCCGAGGACTTCCTGATCGCCGAGCTCAAGACGCTGCGGGCCACGGAGCGGTTGCCGCAGGTGCGGCCCGCGAACACCCGGTACGACGGCCGCTACGAGATCCCGACGTTCGACGAGGTCCTCGAGCTGGTCGTCGGCGAGAGCCGGCGACTGAACCGGCAGATCGGGGTGTACCCGGAGACCAAGCACCCGAGCTACTTCGCCTCGATCGGGCTCCCACCCGAGACCCTGCTGCTGCAGGCCCTGCACCGGCACCAGCTCGATCGGCCTGGTGCCAAGGTGTTCATCCAGTCCTTCGAGACCGACAACCTGCGGCGTCTCCGCCGGATGACCCGGTTGCCGCTGATCCAGCTGATCGAGGCGGACGGCGCGCCGTACGACCTGGTGCAGGCGGGCGACCCCCGCACCTACCGCGATCTCGCGACGCCCGGTGGCCTCGCCGAGATCGCGACCTACGCCGCCGGCATCGGCGTGCACAAGGGGCTGGCGCTCCCCCGTGATCCAGCCGGCGTGGACCACGAACGGCTCGGCGGCGCGGCGGGCTCGCTGGTCGAGGCCGCACACGATGCCGGCCTGCTCGTGCACGTCTGGACCCTGCGTGCGGAGAACCAGTTCCTGCCGCGCAACCTCAGGATCGGCACCGATCCGTACGCGTCCGGTGACGTGTACGCCGAGGCGCAGACCTTCCTCGACGCCGGCGTCGACGGGTTACTTCACCGACCAGGCGGACATCGGCGTGGCGGCGCGCGACGACTGGCTCAGCCTCGAGCAGGTGAGCTGACCGGCGCCACCACCTCGACCCGGTTCCCGTGCGGGTCGCTGGCGTGGAAGCGCAGGTGACCGTCGAACGTCCCACGCTCGCTCGTGTCGACCCGGTGGCCGGCCGCGCGCAGCCGGGCCGCGAGGCGATCGAGCTCGGCAGGGTCGTCGACCAGGAGCGCCGGATGCGCCCTGCGCGCAGGCGAGAACCCGTCCTCGACGCCGACATGGATCTCGGCAGTGACGTGGCCGCGGTCGTCGTACGCACGGAACCAGCAGCCGCCACGCCCGGCCAGGGCCACCGGCTTGGGCACCTCGGTGAGCCCCAGCCCGTCGGCGTAGAACAGCCGCGCCGCGTCCTCGCCGCCGGGTGGGCAGGAGACCTGGACGTGGTGGAGCCTCATGGAGTGCTGCACCGGATCGATCGCTCGCTCCGCTCGCTCATGCCGGCACCTCCGCGACCACGAAGACCCGGCGGAACCGCAGCACCACGCCGTGGCCGGTCTCCGGGTACGCCGCCCGCAGTCGTCGCCGGAACTCCACCTCGAAGCGGCGCAGCAGCTCCGGATCGGCGGCCCCGAGCGCCTGCAGTGTCGGCCGGGCGCCGGTGCCGCTGACCCAGGTGAACACGGGGTCCTCGCCGTGGAGCACGTGCAGGTAGGTCGTCTCCCAGGCATCGACGCGGCAGCCGAGCGCCGCGAGCGCGGCGAGGTAGGTGGCGGCGTCGAACGCGTCGGGAGTCGCAACGCCGCTGGTGTGTGCGGCGTACGGCTGTTCGGCGGCGAGCTGGTCGCGGATCGTGTGGCTCGGCTCGTCGAAGTTCCCCGGCACCTGGAAGGCGAGCCACCCTCCGGGGGCCACCGCGTTGACCAGGACCGGCAGCAGGTCCAGGTGGCCGGGGACCCACTGGAGGGTCGCGTTCGAGACCAGCACGTCCACCGACGCCGGCGCGACGCCTCGCGCCCAGTCGCGCAGGTCGCCGACCTCGAACACCGCGCCGGTCTCGAGCCCTCGAGCGGCGTCGATCATCTCGGCGCTCGAGTCGACGCCGGTCACGTGCGCGCCCGGCCACCGGTCGCTCAGCAGCGCCGTCAGGTTGCCCGGGCCCGCACCCGAGGTCGACGACGCGTGCCGGCGCACGCGCCGGCACCCGCGCGAGCAGCTCGACGAACGGCCGCGCGCGCTCGTCGGCGTAGGTCAGGTAGTGCTCGGGGTCCCAGCTGTGAGCCATCCGGCCTCCTCGGCAGTTATCTTGATGTCAAGATACTTTGCCTAGCGAATGTCTCGATGTCAAGAATCTTTGCGATTACGATGGCACCATGCCGGAACCCGACGAGGTCGACGCGCTGGTCCAGGCCTGGCGACGCGAACGCACCGATCTCGACCTTTCACCGGTCGAGGTCTTCAGCAGGATCAGCCGGCTCTCCCGGCTGCTCGACCGCGCGCGCCGCGAGGCCTTCACCGGGCAGTCGCTCGAGCCGTGGGAGTTCGACGTCCTGGCTGCGCTCCGGCGGGCGGGCCGGCCGTACCGACTCAGCCCGGGCCAGCTGCTGCGCGAGACGATGGTCACCAGCGGCACCATGACGAACCGGATCGACCGGCTCGGTGCCCGCGGCCTGGTCGAGCGCTCCCCCGACCCGCAACGACCGGCGCGGCGTCCTCGTCGGGCTCACCGCGGCCGGGAAGAAGGCCGTCGACGGCGCCTTCGAGAGCCTGCTGGCCAGCGAGCGCGACCTCCTCGCCGAGCTCAGCGCCGCCGAGCGACGCGACCTCACCGCCCTCCTCAAGAGGCTGATGAAGCCCCTCCGCTGACCGCCGAGGCGTCAGTTCCTTCCCCTCCACACCGCCGAGGCGTCAGTCCCTGCACGCCCCACACCACCGAGGCGTCAGTCCCTGCACGCCCCACACCACCGAGGCGTCAGTCCCTGCACGCCCCACACCACCGAGGCGTCAGTCCCTGCACGCCCCACACCACCGAGGCGTCAACGGCGTGCCGTCGGGGGTGCCGACCACAGGTAAGAAGTGACGCCTCGGCGATCCTGAACTGGAAAGAAGTGACGCCTCGGCGATCCTGGACTGGAAAGAAGTGACGCCTCGGCGATCCTGGACTGGAAAGAAGTGACGCCTCGGCGGGCTGGGTCAGTGCGGTTCGCCGCTCACGGCCAGGCCGACGCCGAGGCCGATCATCGAGACGCCGCCGACGGTGCCCATCGCCTCGCCGCGGCGGGGCGACCGGTTGAACCACAGCCGCAGCTGCGAGGCGATCAGCGCCCAGAGGCTGTCGGAGAACAGGCCGATGGTCGTCGCGAGCAGACCGAGCATGAGCATCTGCAGCTGCACGTGGCCTTCGCCGCGGTCGACGAACTGTGGCAGCACCGCGGCGAGCATCATGTATCCCTTGGGGTTCGACGCGCCGACGACGTACCCCTGTCGCATCGCGCGGGTCCAGGTCATCGGAGTGCCGATGAGCACGTCTGCGTCGTTGGCGGAGAGGAACTCCTTGCGACGGCGGACCGCCTCGTATCCCAGCCACACCAGGTACGCCGCGCCGGCGAACTTGAGCACGGTGAAGACCACGATCGACTCCTGCACGACCACGCCGAGCCCGAGCGCGACCAGAGCGACGATGGTGACCAGACCGATCGTGTTGCCGGCGACCGTGGCCAGCGCAACCCGGCGCCCGTAGGCGAGCGCGCGGCCGACGGTGAAGACGACGCTCGGTCCCGGGATCACGATGATGATGAACGCGGCGATGCCGAAGGTGAGCATCTGGTCGGCGGAGATCACGGACTCACGGTACGGGCCCGGCCCGGCCCGCGTCATCGGGAATCGGCTACTCGAGGAGCGCGGCCGCCTCGAGCCACTCCGCCTCGAGCGTGTCTCGCTCCTCTGCGAGCACCCGGAGCTGCTCGGAGAGCCGGGCGAGCGCTGCGTAGTCGCTGGCCGCGGCGGCGATCTCGCCGTTCAGCGCGGCCTCCTGGACAGCGATCCGCTCCAGTTGCTTGTCGAGGCGGGCCAGGGTCTTGCGCGCGGTCCGCTCCTCCGCGCTGCCGGTCCGGGCGGACGCGCCTCGGAGCGTTGACTCGCTCGATCCGGCCGGTGTCTCGACGACCGCGACCTCCGCGGCACCGTCGACGCTCGGCGTGGAGTCGAGCTCGGCCGCCTGCTGGTCCCGCCTCATCTCCAGGTACTGGTCGACCCCACCCGGCAACAACCCGATCGTCCCGTCGCCGAGCAACGCCCACGTGGTGTCGGTGACCCGCTCGAGGAAGTAGCGGTCGTGCGAGACCACGACCAGCGTGCCGGGCCAGCTGTCGAGGAAGTCCTCGAGCACGGTCAAGGTCTCGATGTCGAGGTCGTTGGTGGGCTCGTCGAGGAGCAGCACGTTCGGCTCCGAGAGCAGCAGCTTGAGCAGCTGGAAGCGCCGCCGTTCGCCGCCCGAGAGATCCCCGATCCGCGCCGTGAGCTTGTCGCCGGTGAAGCCGAACCGCTCGAGCATGGAGGTGGCGGAGACGTCCTGTCCCGCAGCGGTACGGGTCACCCGCCGGATCCCCTCGATCGTCGGCAGGACCCGAGCCTGGGGATCCTCGGGCACGACGTCCTGGGTCAGGTGCTCCAGGGCGACCGTGCGGCCCCGCTTGACCCGCCCGGTCGTCGGCGCAAGCGTGCCGGCGAGCAAGGTCAGGACCGAGGTCTTGCCAGCGCCGTTGACCCCGACGATGCCGACCCGGTCGCCCGGACCGAGGCGCCAGGTGGCGTGACGCAGCAACGCACGCTCCCCGCGCACCAGGTCGACGTCCTCGATGTCGACCACGTCCTTGCCGAGCCGTTGCGTGGCGAAGCGCTCCAACGCCAGCCGGTCGCGCGGCGGCGGCTCGTCCTCGATCAGGGCGTTGGCGGCGTCGATGCGGAACTTCGGCTTCGACGTGCGCGCCGGCGCGCCGCGGCGCAGCCAGGCCAGCTCCTTGCGCATGAGGTTCTGCCGCCGCGACTCCGCGGCCGAGGCCTGGCGCAGCCGTTCGGCCCTGGCCAGGACGTAGGCGGCGTACCCGCCGTCGTACAGGTCCACGACGCCGGCGCCGTTCGCGGCCGGGTGCACCTCCCAGGTGGTCTCGCACACCGCGTCCAGGAACCAGCGGTCATGGGTGACGACCACGAGCGCCGACGTACGCCGGGCCAGGTGGTCGGCCAGCCACGCGACCGCCTCGACGTCGAGGTGGTTGGTCGGCTCGTCGAGGACCAGCAGGTCGTCGCGCTCGAGCAGCAGTCGAGCAAGCGCGCAGCGCCGGCGCTCGCCGCCGGACAGCCCGTGCACGCCACGGTCGAGCGCGACCCCGGCCAGCAGCACCTCGACCACCTCGCGGGTGGTGGGATCGGCAGCCCACTCGTGGTCGGCCTTGCCGCCGAGCACGACCTCGCGCACGGTGTGGTTGTCGTCGAACACGTCGCGTTGGTCGAGGTAGCCGAGCTGGAGGCCCCGGGCCCGGGACACGCGTCCGGAGTCGGGCTCGACGCGTCCGGCGAGCAGGTTGAGCAGCGTGGTCTTGCCGTCGCCGTTGCGTCCGACCACGCCGATCCGGTCACCCTCGCCGACACCGAGGCTGACCTCGTCGAGCAGGATCCGGATGCCGTAGGACTTGGTCACCTTCTCGAGGTTGACCAGGTTGCGCTTGGGATTCCCGGGCTCAGCCATAGGTCACCACGTGCGCACCGGCGACCGGGCCCGGAGCGCACAGCACGACCGGATGGCGCTCGAGCAGGAGCGCGGCGAGGTCGCGCGCGTGGTCGGCGTCGCCGGCGAGGCCGAGCCAGGTCGGCCCGGAGCCGGAGAGCAGTGCGGCGTACGCGCCGGCCTCGAGGATGTCGCGCCTGGTGCGGGCCAGGTCGGGACGGAGGTCCAGCGAGGCCGGCTCGAGGTCGTTGTGCAACGCACCGGCGAGGCCCTCGGGATATCCGTCGGCAAGCGCGCCGAACAAGTCGCTGGGCGTGTGCAGCGACTCCCCGAGCCCGAGCCGGTCGTACTCGCCGTACACCGCGGCCGTCGAGAGACCGGTCGCGTTCGGGACGACCACCCACCACCACTCGCCGTTGTCGGTGACCGGCTCGACCAGCTCGCCGCGGCCGGTGCCGTACGCCGTGCCGCCGAGCAGCGCGAACGGCACGTCGCTCCCCAGCCGTCCGGCGATGTCGAGCAGGTCCTCGTCGGAGGTCTCCAGCTCCCACAGCCGGTCCAGCGCCACCAGGGCCGCGGCCGCGTCGGCGCTGCCACCGGCCAGCCCCCCGGCGACCGGGATGCTCTTGTCGATGTCGAGGTGCGCCCGCCTCTCGATGCCGTGGTGCGCGGTCAGGGCGACGCCGGCGCGGATGACGATGTTGTCCTCGTCGAGCGGGATGCCGGACGGGTCGAGGTCGTCGGAGACCGTCACCGCGACGGACCACTGCGGCGCCTCGGTCACGGTGACGTCGTCGTACAGGCCGATCGCCTGGTAGACGGTCGCGAGCTGGTGGTAGCCGTCGTCCCGGCCCGGCCCGACGCCGAGGTGGAGGTTGATCTTGGCCGGCGCCCGCACGGTGATGCCGCGCGAGTCGGAGCGCACCCTTCGCTCGGTCATGCGAGCGCCTCCGCGATCCGCACGAACTCCTCGATGCCGAGCGCCTCGCCCCGCGTCATCGGGTCGATCCCGGCGCGGAGCAGGGCCGTCTCCGCGGCATCGGCCGACCCGGCCAGCGCGCGCAGCGACGGGCGAAGAGCCTTGCGGCGGTGCGCGAACGCCGCGTCGACGACCGCGAACACCTGCTCGCGGGTCGCCCGCGTCGTCGGCGGGTCGCGGCGGGTCCAGGCCACCAGGCCCGAGTCCACGTTGGGGGCGGGCCAGAAGACGTTGCGGCCGACGGCACCGGCGCGACGTACGTCGGCGTACCAGGCGGCCTTGACCGACGGGATCCCGTAGGTCTTCGAGCCGGGCTCGGCCGCGAGCCGGTCGGCCACCTCCGACTGCACCATCACCAGGCCGCGCTCGAGGGAGGGCAGCAGGTCGAGCAGGTGCAGCAGCATCGGGACCGACACGTTGTAGGGCAGGTTGGCGACCAGGGCGGTCGGCGCGGGGCCCGGGACCTGCTCGATGTGCAGCGCATCCGCGAGCACCACCTCGAACGCCGCGGCCTGGTCGGGCGCTCGCTCGACGACCGTCGCCGGCAGGGCGTCGGCGAGCACCGGGTCCACCTCGATCGCGACGACGCGCCGCGCGACCGCGAGCAGTGCGAGGGTGAGCGAGCCGAGCCCGGGACCGACCTCGAGCACGACGTCGTCGGGCGTCACCTTCGCGTCCGCGACGATCCGGCGCACCGTGTTGGCGTCGATCACGAAGTTCTGGCCGCGCTGCTTGGTGGGCCGCAGGTCCAGTCGCGCCGCGAGCGCCCGGACCTCCGCCGGCCCCAGCAGCCGGGGCGCGCGGATGCCCGAGTCGGCGCGGTCAGCGGTCACGGGTGAAGGGTACGGCGCTGCGGGTGGGCGCGGTTTCACACGTTCTGTGGTGAAACTTGCACTCCTGCGTCGAAACATCGGCCCAGATGCGCGAGTTTCACACGTTGACGTGTGAAACCGTCACGCCAGCTTGCCGCACACCGGCCAGGCGCCGTAGCCACCGCTCGCGGCCCGCACCTTCTCCGCGATCGCGATCTGCTGCTCGCGGCTGACCAGGTCCGGGCGGCTCGGGCCGCCGTACGCGCGCCAGGTGCCGAGGTTGAACTGCAGGCCGCCGTAGTAGCCGTTGCCGGTGTTCGCGTGCCAGTTGCCGCCCGCTTCGCACTGGGCGATCCGGTCCCACACGCTGCCGTCGGGCACGGTCTTGGTCCCGACCTTGACGATCGCGGGTACGGCGGCCTTGAGCACGTTCTCGCTGAGCACCGTCCGGTCGACGACCCGGCCGTTGTGGAAGGTCACCTGGTAGACGACGTCGCGCTCGCCGGCGTGCCGGCGCGGACGGTCGCGCGCTCGCCGACGTACATCGTGGAGTCGGGTCGCTCGACGACGCGGGGCGCCACCTTCTCGTGGGCGTGATGCACCTGCTTGACCCGCACCCGGGTCAGCACGATCCGGTCACCGTCCGACACGCGGGCATCGAGGCCCGGCTTGACGAGGTCGTCGTCGTCGAACGTGACGCCGAGGTCGGAGAAGAGGTCGCGGACGTCGGCCGCGGCGACCACGACCGTGCGCGCCTTGCTGCGTCCCACCTTGACCCGCACCGACTTGGGAGTGGTGATCCGCAGCGCCATGCCCTGCCGGTCGATCGGCGGCGCTCCGGCTCGTGGAGAGCTCGGCGCCTGCGAACCGGATGCCGATCTGGTCCAGCGCGTCGTCGACCTGGGTCGCCGTCGTCCAGTAGGTGTGCTCGACCCCGTCGACGCTCACCTCGAGCGGCTGGCTGTACCGGACGGTGATCCGGGTGCCGTCGGTCACCGGGCTGTCGGGGCCGGGTACGACGAGATCGCGATCGCGCAGCTCGATGCCGGCGCCGTCGAGCACGTCGCTCACGTCGTGGCCGAAGGTCCGCACCGTGCGCGACCTGGCCGTCGACCGACAGCGTGACCTGGTCACTGAGCGCTCGGTAGCCCACGGTGGTCAGAGCCAGCGCGAGCACGACGGTGGCGGCCAGGCCGTACAGCCACGACCGGCTGCCGACGAGGTGGGCGAGCCCGGCCCTGGTCCGGCCGAGGACGAGGGCTGAGTACTGGATCGTCTTCCGGACCGTCTTCCGGGTCGTCTTCCGGGCGAGAAGGCGCACGCTGCTCCGATG
Source organism: uncultured Actinomycetota bacterium (assembly GCA_963731485.1). Lineage (GTDB taxonomy): Bacteria > Actinomycetota > Actinomycetes > Propionibacteriales > Nocardioidaceae > Marmoricola. The sequence continues at coordinate 62,180 of CAVSVQ010000002.1, read as the reverse complement.
TTCGTTCTCTCCGGGCCGCGGTGGCCTTCGCCGGCGCCGCACCGAGGGCGCACCAGGGCGAAGGCCGGAAATGTACTGGTCCCGCTCCCGGCCAACAGCGCTCGACGCTGCCATTGCTAGCAGCGAGTTAGCAAACAGCTAGCACCCCGTCTCCCGCTAGCGTGTGGGCCATCTCACCCGATTGGGGGGATTTGTGCACCTCGGTCACGCTCGCCGGTCGACCCCCAGCCGCCGCCGAACGCGCGGTCGGTGTTCGCCTCGATCGCCCGGCACAGCGTCGCCAGGTCGTCCCCGCGGGTCGCGGCCATCGCCCGGACGGTCAGCGGCACCAGGTAGGACGCGTTCGGCCGACCCCGGTAGCGGCATCGGCGTCAGGTACGGCGCGTCGGTCTCCACCAGGACGCGGTCGCTCGGCGTCACCCGGAGGGCGCCGGCGCAGCGGCTCGGCGTTCTTGAAGGTCACCGTGCCGGCGAACGACAGGTACGCGCCACGAGCGAGGCACGCCTCGGCGAACGCGTCGTCACCGGAGAAGCAGTGCATCACCCAGCGCGGCGGCGGCCCCACTTCGTCGACCACGCCGCAGCACGTCCGCGTGGGCGTCGCGGTCGTGGATCACCAGGGTCTTGTCGAGCTCGTGCGCCAGCTCGATGTGCCGGCGGAAGGAGCGCACCTGCGCAGCCCGGCCCTCCTCGCCGGTCCGGAAGTGGTCGAGCCCGGTCTCCCCCACCGCCCGCACTCGTCGTGCCGCGCGAGGTCGGCGATCTCGGCGAGCGCGTCGTCGAGGCGGCCCTCGGCGTCGAGCCGCGGCGCCTCGTTGGGGTGCAGCGCAACGCCGGCCACGATCGCGTCGTGCCCGGCCGCGACCTCGACCGCCCAGCGCGCGCCGGGCAGGTCGCACCCGATCTGCACGATCCGGGGCACGCCCACCGCGGCCGAGCGCGCGAGCGCCTCGCCGACGGACGGCGGTTCGCCGGGCACGTCGTCGGCGGGGATGTCGAGGTGGCAGTGGTTGTCGACCACCGGGTGCGGGAGCGGGTCCGGGGCGTCCGGACGTGCCCCGTGCCGGAGGGCTCATGACCGATGCACCAGGTCGTACACCACCCGCTTCGGTACGCCGGCCCGGCGGGCCACCTCCGCCACGGCCTGCTTGCGCGGCACCCCCGCCGACTCCGCGGACGCCACCAGCGCCCGGAGCGCGTCCGGGTCGGTGGTCGCGACTCCCGCGGGCGCACCGGCGACGACGATCGTCACCTCACCGCGCACGCCGGAGCCGGCCCAGGTCGCGAGCGAGCCGAGGGTGTCGCGGCGTACCTCCTCGTGGGTCTTGGTGAGCTCGCGGCAGACCGCGGCCGGACGGTCCGCCCCGAACGCATCGACCATCGCCCGCAGAGCTGCCTCGGTGCGGTGCGGCGCCTCGAAGAACACCATCGTGCGCGGCTCGTCGGCCAGGTCCTCGAGCCGGCGCGCGCGCTCGCCGGCCTTGCGCGGCAAGAAGCCCTCGAAGCAGAAGCGGTCCACCGGCAGACCGCTCACCGCGAGCGCCGCGAGCACCGCGGACGGGCCCGGGACCGTGGTCACCGCGATCCCTGCGTCGACCGCCGCAGCCACCAGGCGGTACCCCGGGTCGGACACGCTCGGCATGCCGGCGTCGGTGACCAGCACCACCCGCTCGCCTGCCTGCAGGGCCTCGACCAGCTGGGGTGTGCGCGCCTGCTCGTTGCCCTCGAAGTAGGAGACCACCCGTCCGCCCGGCTCGACGCCGAGGTCGGACACCAGCCGCCGGAGCCGACGAGTGTCCTCGGCCGCGATCACGTCGGCCGACGCGAGCTCGGCGGCCAACCGCGGCGGTGCGTCCTCGACCCGCCCGATCGGCGTACCGGCCAGGACCAGGACGCCGGCCCGGACGTCGGCCCGGACGTCGGCCCGGACACCGGCCCGGACACCGGACCCGTCCGCACTCGTCATGGGGCCGATCATGTCAGGCACGACCAGCCATCCCGGGCGGCGCACCTCGGGCGACCGTCCTCGGGCGCCTATCCTCGGGCCGTGGCCACGGCGACGACCTCCGCGACCCTCTCCCGCACCGCGACGGGCGAGGTCGTGCCCACCGCTGCCGACCGCTCCCGACCACGCGCCGTCGACCGTGACCCGGTGATCGCCTGGGCGGGCACCGCCGCGATCACGTTCCTGGCCGCGTTCCTGCGGCTGTGGAACCTCGACTTCCCCAAGGCGTTCCTCTTCGACGAGACCTACTACGCCAAGGACGCGTGGTCCCTGGTGCACCACGGCTACGTCACCGGGTACGTCGACAACGCCAACGACAAGATCCTCGCCGGCAACCTGCACGGGCTGTGGACCGGCGACCCGAGCATGGTGGTGCACCCCGAGGTCGGGAAGTACCTGATCGGCCTCGCCGAGCTGGTCGCCGGGATGACGCCCTTCGGCTGGCGACTGGCGCCCGCGATCGTGGGCTCGCTCATGGTGATGGTGATGATCCGGTTCACCCGCCGGGTCACCGGCTCGACTCTCCTCGGCCTGGTCGCCGGCGTCCTGATGTGCTTCGACGGACTCCAGCTGGTGCTCTCCCGGCTGGCGCTGCTGGACATCTTCGAGGCGTTCTTCGTGCTCTGCGCGCTCAGCTGCCTGGTGGCGGACCGGGACTGGTTCCGGGCCCGATTGGCGGCGCGCATCGAGGGACCGGCGGTCAGGTCCGGATGGGGCCCGCGATTCCTGTGGCGCCCCTGGCTGCTGCTCACCGGCCTCTGGTGGGGGCTCGCGGTCGGCACCAAGTGGTCGGCGATCTTCCCGCTGGCGGCGTTCGGACTGTTGTTCTGGGCCTGGAGCGCGGGCGCGCGGCGCTCGTTCGGCGTCCGCCACGCCTGGCTCAAGTCGGCGCTGGTCGACGCAGCCCCCGGGGTGGCGTACCTGGTGCTGCTCCCGTTCGTGGTCTACCTGCTCACCTGGACCGGCTGGCTGCTGCACGCCGGCACCTACGAGCAGCACCTCTCGCACACGCAGTACGGCCCGTACTGGGGGTCCTACCTGGAGCACGACGCGCACGGGTTCTTCCCCGAGCTGCTGCAGTCACTGCGCTCGCTGTGGCACTACCACCACGACGTCTACTCCTTCCACACCAAGTTCCTCAACAACTCCACGCACGTCTACCAGTCGAACCCGCTCGGCTGGCTGGTGCTCAACCGCCCGGTCGGGGTCGACGCGCAGCTCGACATCGCCCCGGGAGCGCAGGGCTGCACGGCCACGGGCTCGGAGACCTGCCTCCGCCAGGTGCTCCTGCTGGGCACGCCGGCGCTGTGGTGGTTCGGCACCGTCGCGCTGATCTGGTCGGCGGTCAGCTGGGTCGGCCGCCGTGACTGGCGCTACGGCGTGGTGGTGGTCGGGGTGCTGGTCACCTGGCTGCCCTGGGTCCGGTACGACGATCGCCCGATCTTCAGCTACTACGCGATCGTGATCGAGCCGTTCCTGATCCTCGGCGCGGTGATGCTGCTCGGGCGAGATGCTCGGCCGGGCGCCGGAAGGCTCGACCCGCGCGCACCGTCGGAGCGATCGCTGCGGGCGCCGTCGTCGTCGCGGTGATCGTGAACTTCGCCTGGTTCTGGCCGATCTACACCGACGGCCTGCTCACCCAGAGCGAGTGGATCCGCCGGATCTGGTTCCACCGCTGGATCTGACGTACCGCGACGTCGAGCCTGTCCGAGACGCGGCGAGCGGTGCGCGTCACGCCCCCGACGCCCCCAAGCCCAATCACCAGGCTCCGAGACCCAACTCAACGGGAGCGGTCACCAGAGGCGGACGACGGGTGACACCGAGTGCCGGTCCGCGGCGCTCCTCGGCCACCGCCCGGATCCGCATCCGCTTGTGGTGGTGGCGGTACTCGCAGCCGCAGCTTCACCCGACCGGTGGCGTGGGTCAGCGTGCGGCTGCTCTTCACCCGGACCCAGCGGCCGGCGGCGCGCTTCTCCAGCACACCCAGGCGAACGCGGTCGGGGCGTAGCCCTCGGGTCGCTCGTCCCAGACACTGATCCGGTAGGTCACCCGCTGCCGGTAAGCCGGCCGCCGGGTCGACACCGACAGCCCCGTGCGCGTGCGCGGCTTGCGCATCGAGAAGTGCGCGTCGTCGAGCACCGAGGCTGCTCGACTGTGCTCCGGCGTCGGCCCCCACTCGAGCTCGCCCGGATCGTGTAGCGTGCCGTACGGGTCGACGGTGGGCACACGGAAGCGTGCTCGAGCCCGATGCCTGGTTCGCGTCCAGTGCCACGTAGTCGGTGTCCGGACCTCGCCGTTCGGACCGACGCAGGCGAAGCCGGAGGCCCCGTAGCCGGCATCGGCCGGAACCTCGACCGGTAGCTGGTAGGGCTGGTCGCACACAGTCGTCGTACAGCACGCCGTTGACCCCGGTCATCGAGCCGTGCGTCGGGTCGGCCTGCGCCGGCGCCGCCGCGCCGGCGGCGACCAGCGCCAGCGCCCCGAGGGCCACGCGTCTACATCATCGGGACGACCTCACGCACCGGCCATCGGCGGAGCGGTCGGGTCGGCGCCGGCGCCGTTCTGCTCGCGGCGGACGTACTCCTCGATCGCCTCGACGTCGTCCTTCGCACGGGTGACCACGGCGAGGAGGTCGTTCATCGTCGCGACCTCCTCGACCTGCTCCTTGATGAACCACTGCATGAACTGCTCGGCGGCGAAGTCGTCCTCCTCGCGAGCGGTCTTGGTCAGCGCGAAGACCTGCTCGGTCACGCGCTTCTCCTGCGCGAGCGCGAGCTCGACGGGAGCAACCACGTCGGTGAAGGCCGTCTGCGGCGCCTCGACCCCGGGGATCCGTACCTCGGCGCCGGTGTCGAGCAGGAACTTCACCATCATCATCGCGTGGTCGCGCTCCTCGAGCGCCTGGGCGTAGAAGAACGCCGCCATCTGCGGCATCGTCAGCGCGTCGTAGTGGATCGCGCAGGCGACGTACTGCTGATGGGCGGCGAACTCGTTGGCGATCTGCTCGTTGAGCTGGTCGGCGAAGCGCGGGTGCGGTCACGGAGGGGTCCTCCCCGGTTGGCGGTGACGAAGTCAGGCCGCGAGCGTCTTCTTGGCCGACTTCTTCGCTGCTTGCGCACGGCGGCGGCCAGGTCGGACTTGTTGATCTTCGTGCCGCGCTTCTTGCCCGCGCCGTCGACCCGGACGAGCGTGCGCTTGCGCACACCGTATCCGGACGGCAGGGTGCCCTCCTTCAGCATCCGGATGGGACAGCGGTCGCAGCGCGTCTTCGACACGCAGCACTTCGTCTTCGGAAGCTTGACCGCCTTCCCCATGGCGCCCACCCTAACATCGAGTAAGGGATGCCTTACCTGAAGTGAAGGGGGTCCGGCTCCCGATTGCGCGCCAGCCACGACGTCGCGTAGTATATGAAGACTTCTTCATGTTCACACATTCTCAGAAGGCGACGACGTGCCCGTTCCGCTCTACCAGGCCAAGGCCGAGTTCCTCCGGACGCTCGGGCACCCGGCTCGGATCCGCATCCTCGAGCTGCTCAGCGACCGCGATCACGCCGTCCACGAGCTGCTCGAGCAGATCGCCATCGAGCCGAGCAACCTCTCCCAGCAGCTGGCCGTGCTCCGCCGTACGGCGCTGGTGACGTCGCGGCGCAGGGACGGCGCGGTCGTCTACTCGATCAGCGTGCCCGAGGTGCGCGACTTCCTGCTCGCCGCCCGCCGGATCCTCACCTCGGTCGCGGCCTCCCAGACGGACTTCGAGGCCGAGCTCGACCCGGTGCCGAGCACCAGGTGAACACCGACCTCCTCCCCCGCCGCACCGAGTGGGCGGCGGCCACCCGGCGTCCCGGCAAGGACCTCCTCGCCGGGGCGATGGTCGGCCTGGTCGCGCTGCCGCTCGCGCTCGGCTTCGGCGTGAGCTCCGGCATGGGTGCCGGAGCCGGCCTGATCACCGCGATCGTGGCCGGCGTGGTGGCGGCCGTCTTCGGTGGCAGCAACGTCCAGGTCAGTGGCCCGACCGGTGCGATGACCGTCGTACTGGTGCCGATCATCGCGCGCTACGGCGCCGACGGCGTGCTCGTCGTCGGCCTGATGGCGGGCCTGCTCCTGCTCGTGCTCGCGTACGCCGGCCTCGGCCGCTTCATCCGCTACGTGCCCGTCCCCGTCGTCGAAGGCTTCACGCTCGGCATCGCCGTGATCATTGCGCTCCAGCAGGTGCCCGCGATCCTCGGTGTGCACGTGCACGCCGAGAAGGCGCTGGCCCTGGCCGGACGCGCCGTGGGCGCCTGGTGGGACACCCCGACCTGGACCGCGCCCGGCCTCGCCGTGGCCGTCGCCGGGTTGATCCTGCTGGTCACCCGCTTCCGCCCGTCACTCCCGGTGGCCCTCCTCGCGGTCGGTGTCGGCACCGTCGCGAACGGCGTGCTCGGGCTGGGCGCCGAGACGATCGGCAGCATCCCCCGCCACCTGCCGGCGCCGTCGTTGCCGAGCATCCCGTTCGGACATCTCGACGCGCTGCTGCTGCCCGCGATCGCGGTCGCAGCCCTCGCCGCTCTCGAGAGCCTGCTCTCGGCGACGGTCGCCGACGCCATGTCGGTGGGTCAGCGCCACGACCCCGACCGCGAGCTGCTCGGCCAGGGGCTGGCGAACCTCGCCAGCCCGTTGTTCGGCGGCATCCCGGCCACGGCCGCGATCGCACGGACCGCGGTGAACGTCCGCGCCGGAGCCTCGACGCGCCTCGCGGCGGTGACCCACGCCGTGCTGCTCCTGGCGATCATGCTGGTCGCGTCCCGCTGGGTGGCCGACATCCCCCTGGCCGCGCTCGCCGGGGTGCTGGTCGCGACCGCGGCCCAGATGGTGCGGGTCTCGAGCGTCGCGGCCCTGCTCCGGGCGACCCGTGGTGACGCGGCAGTCCTGGCGATCACCGCCGTCTCGACGGTCCTGTTCGACCTCGTCACCGCGGTCATCCTCGGCCTCGTGGTCGCCGGCTGGTTCGCGCTCCGCCAGGCCGCGCAGTCGGCACGCATCGAGGAGGTGCCGCTCACCGCAGTCCCCCTCGAGGGCGACGACCACGTCGACGAGGAGCAGGCGCTGCTCGACGAGCACATCGTCGTGTTCCGCCTCGACGGTCCGCTGTTCTTCGCGGCCGCGCACGACTTCCTGCTCGAGCTCTCCGAGGTGGGCGACGTCCGGGTCGTGGTCCTGCGGATGTCCCGGATCAGCACGATCGACGCGACCGGTGCTGCCGTGCTCGCCGACACCATCAGACGCCTGGAGGCGCGTGGCATCCGCGTGCTGCTGTCCGGCGTACGCGAGCACCAGGAGCGGGTGCTGTCGAGCCTGGGCGTCTACGACCGGCTCGCGACCGAGCACCACCTCTTCGACACCACCCCCGAGGCGATCGCGCACGCGCGCGTCCATGCCGCCCGGCTCGCTCACGATCCCCAACTCGTTCACGATCCCCGGCCCGACCTCGACGAAAGGCACGACCGATGAACCGCATCCTGATCATGGGTCCCCCGGGTGCGGGCAAGGGCACCCAGGCAGCGACGGTTGCCGGGCACTACGGCATCCCGGCGATCTCGACCGGCGACATCTTCCGCGCCAACGTCCGGGAGCGCACACCGCTGGGTGAGCTCGCCCAGCAGTACATGGACGCCGGGGAGTACGTGCCGGACACGATCACCAACGACATGGTGCGCGACCGCCTTGCGGCGCCGGACTGCGCTAGGGGGTTCCTGCTCGACGGCTACCCGCGGACGCTCGACCAGGTGGCCGCCCTCGACAAGATGCTCGCCGAAGCCGGGCAGGCGATCGACGTCGTCCTGGCGCTGAGCGTCGACACCGAGGAGCTGGTGCGACGACTGGTCCGGCGCGCCGGGATCGAGCAGCGCGCCGACGACACCGAAGCGGTGATCCGCCGCCGCCAGGAGGTCTACGTCGCCGAGACGGCGCCCCTGCTCGCCGAGTACGACGCGCGCGGACTGCTGGTGACCGTCGACGGCGACGGCAGCGTGCACAAGGTGGCCGCCCGCATCTACGAGGCGCTCGGCCTGCACTTCTGAGTCGAGCTCAGCGGGTCGGCGTCAGCCGGAACACCCGGATCTGCCGGTCGGTCCTCCCGCGGTACGCCGAGTAGACGGCCGTGATCGCCACCATCTTCTGGTACGCCGCCTCGGCCTCGTCGCCGTCCAGCAGCGCGGCAGTCACCGGGATGCGTTCCCCGCCGACGACCGCGACAGCGGCTGGGTCCGCCAGCAGGTTGCCCGTCCAGGCGGGGTGGTGCTCCTGGCCGAAGTTGGAGCCGACCACGACGATCGAGCCGCCGTCGCGGGCGAACAGCAGCGGGCTGACCCGGGGCTGCCCACTCTTGCGCCCGATCGTCTCCAGCAGCATCACCGGCGCGCCGATCGGGCCGAGCATCGTCCGGCGGCCGTTGGTGCGGACCAGCACTCGACGGTCCAGCGGCATCAGCGTCCGGATCGTCCACGACCCTGGCCGGGTGGCCGCGAAGCGCGAGCCGAGCCGGGCGAGCAGGGTGTCGGTGCTGCCCCATCGGGCGTCCGGGATCTCGGTCACAGGACGAGTCAACCAGTTCGTCGAGTTGGGAGAAACCGCGCCGCGAGTTGGGAGGTCCCGAGGCCCGAATCGGGAGATCGCGTGATCCGACCCCCGAGACCTCCCGACTCGCGACGCAGGACCTCCCAACTGGAGGCGCGGAATCTCGCAACTCGACGGGTCAGCCGGTGTTGCGCATGCCCGCGGCGATGCCGTTGATCGTGAGCAGCAGGGCGCGCTCGAGCTCGGGGTCGTCCTCGCCACGGCGGTGCCGGGCGAGCAGCTGGATCTGCAGGTGGTGCAGCGGCTCGAGGTAGTTGTCCCGGATCTCCAGGGTGGTGCGCAGCACCGGGTCGCGGTCGAGCAGGGCCGCGTCGCCGGTGACCGCGAGCACCTCGTCGACGGTCAGCGCGTACTCCGCGCGGAGGTCGTCGAGGAGCGGCTGCACGTCGGCCGGGGCCAGCGCGTCGACGTACCGTGCGGCGATGTCGAGGTCGGTCTTGACCAGCGTCATCGAGACGTTGTCCAGGAAGGTCCGGAAGAACGGCCAGCTCGCGGTACATCTCCCGCAGGACCTCGCGCTGGTCGACGGCCGCCGCGAGCCCGGACCCGACGCCGTACCAGCCGGGCACGATCTGACGCGACTGGGTCCAGCCGAAGACCCACGGGATCGCGCGCAGGTTCTCCAGCCCGCCTCCGGAGTCGGGCCGGCGCGCCGGCCGCGAGCCGATGTGCAGCGCGCCGAGCAGGTCGACCGGGGTCGAGGCGAGGAAGTAGTCCGGCGAGCTCCGGGCCGCTCGACCAGGCCGCGGTAGCGGGCGTGCGCGTGGTCGGAGACTCGGTCCATCGCGTCGTCCCAGCGCTCGGCCTGGGCCGGGCGTGCGCCGGTCGGACTGGTGCAGCACGCTCGCCTCGATGGTCGCGGCGAGCATCAGCTCGAGGTTCTTCCGGGCCAGCACCGGCAGGGCGTACTTGTCGCTGATCACCTCACCCTGCTCGGTGATCTTCACCTCGCCGTCGACGGTGCCCGACGGCAGCGCCATGATCGCGTCGTACGTCGGGCCGCCGCCGCGGCCGACCGAGCCGCCCCGGCCGTGGAAGAACGCGCAGCCGGACGCCGTGGCGGCGCGCGACGTCGCGGGCGCGGCGCTGCGCCCGCTGGATCTGCCACTGCGAGGTCGCGATGCCGCCGGCCTTGTTGGAGTCGGAGTAGCCGAGCATGACCTCCTGGACGTCGCCGCGCAGGCGCGAGCACGCGGCGGTAGGACGCGTCGGCGAAGAGGTCGCCGAGGATCTCCTCGGCGCGCTCGAGCTCGTCGACGGTCTCGAGCAGCGGCACGAACCCGATCCGGGCGACGGTTGCCTGTGCGGTGCCCGACGTCGACCAGCCCGGCCTCGCGCGCCAGCACCACCGCGGCGAGGACGTCGTCGGCGCCCTGGGTCATCGACACGATGTAGCTCTCCACGGTGCGCGGCCCGAGCGCGTCGAGCGCCCAGCGGATGGTGTCGAAGGTCTCGGCGGTGGCGGCCTCCTTCCTCGTCGAGCGGCAACGGGTGGCGCGACAGCGGGCGCCGGCCGGCCAGCTCGCGGGAGAGCACGTCCAGGCGGGCCTTCGGGTCGAGCTCGGCGTACGGGACGTCGAGGTCGCCGACGCCGGTCGAACAGCTGGCCCACGGCGTGGTGGTGCTTCTCGGCGTGCTCGCGCACGTCCAGCGTGGCGAGCGTGAGCCCGGTCGCGGCGACGGTGCGCACCAGACGCTCGAGGTCGCCGCCGGCGATCAGCGGGCCCTGGTGCTCGAGCACCGACCGGTGCAGCAGCGAGCAGGTCGTCGAGCAGCTCGGTGTCGTCGCGGTAGTCGCGGCCGGGCCGGTGCCGCTCACCGCGGCGCGATCCGCTGCTCGGTGAGCCGCAGCCGGACGTGGACGCAGGTGAGGAACAGCCGGTAGGGCTCCTCGGCGTTGAGCCGGCGGTAGCGCGGCTCGACCTCGGGCAGGTCCGGGCAGCAGCGTCGCCAGCGCGGTCACGCACCTCGGCCGAGACCTCGGACACCCGCTCGCTGACCGACAGGCTGCGCCGGACGCTCGTCGACCACGGCCTGCAGCAGCCGGATGCCGTGCACGGCCTGCAGGTCGAGCACCTCCGCGGGTGGTCGCGGGAGTGACGTTGGGGTTGCCGTCGCGGTCCCCGCCGATCCAGCTGCCGAAGCGCAGCGGGCGGGCGTCGACCGGGAGCGCGACCCCGAGCCCGGCCACCTGGTCGCGCGAGCCCCTCGAGCACGTCCGGCACCGCTGCGGAGGCCAGGCCCTCGAGGTAGTAGACGCCGTTGCGCGCCTCGTCGACCGGCTCCGGCGGCTCGACCCGGATCTCGTCGGTCTGCCACAGCAGCTCGACCGCCTCGGCCAGCCGGCGGGTGCGCCGCGCGGCCGTCCGGCTCCTCGAGCAGGGCGGCGACGCGACGCAGCTTGTCGAGCGTCGACCGCCGGGCCACCTCGGTCGGGTGCGCGGTGAACACCGGCCGGACGGTCACGTGCGGCAGCTCGTCGGCGAGCGTCGCGGCGTCGACGCCGGCGTCCGCGATCCGGGTCAGCGCCTGCGCGACCCATCGCCCGGGCGTCGATGCCGGCGCTTCGGTGCACCTGCTCGGTGACGTTGGCGAGGTGGAAGTACGCCGTGAACGCGCGCGCCAGCCGGGTCGTCGTCGCGAGGTCGAGCTCGGGCAGCTCCTCGAGCCGGTCGTGCTTGGCGTGCGCGCGGACCGTCTCCACCAGGTCGAGCAGCTGCGTGCCCTCCACGCGGGCCAGGGTCTCCCCGAGGATCGAGGTGACCAGACGGATGTCGTGGCGCAGAGCGGTGTCGGGCGAGCGCTCGGTTGGATCGTTCACATCGGCATTATCCGGACCTTGCCCTGCTCAGCGACAGCCACCGACCGCGACGTGGACGCCACCGCCGACCCACCCCCGGCGACCTGACACAGTGGTGGCGTGAAGGCGCTGTTGCTGGAGAACGTCCACCCCCTTGCCACCGAGATCCTCGAGGCGGCCGGCCTCGAGGTCGAGACCAGCTCCGGTGCGCTCGACGAGACCGAGCTCACCGAGACGCTGGCCGGCGTCTCGCTGCTGGGCATCCGGTCGAAGACCGACGTCCCCGGCCACGTGCTCCGGTCCTGCCCCGACCTGGTGGCGATCGGCGCCTTCTGCATCGGCACCAACCAGATCGACCTGGCGACCGCGTCCGAGGTCGGCGTCGCGGCCTTCAACGCGCCGTACTCCAACACGCGCTCGGTGGTCGAGCTCGCGATCGCGAACATCATCGCGCTGGCTCGCCGGCTCACCGACCGCAACGCGGCCCTGCACGACGGCGTCTGGGACAAGTCGGCCAGCGGCAGCCACGAGATCCGCGGCCGCAAGCTCGGCATCGTCGGCTACGGCAACATCGGCTCCCAGCTCTCGGTGATCGCCGAGATGCTCGGCATGCAGGTCTACTACTACGACACCGAGGAGAAGCTGGCGCTCGGCAACGCCCGGCGGTGCTCCTCGCTGAACGAGCTCCTCGACGAGGTCGAGGCGGTCACGCTGCACGTCGACGGCCGCGCCGGCAACGCGGGCATCTTCGGTGCCGAGCAGTTCGCCCGGATGCGGCCGCGGTCACTGTTCTTGAACCTCTCGCGCGGCTTCGTCGTCGACTACGACGCCCTGCACGATGCGCTGACCTCCGGCCATGTCGCCGGAGCGGCGGTCGACGTCTTCCCCAACGAGCCGAAGAACCGCGGTGACGTCTTCAAGTCGCCGCTGATCGGGATGCCGAACACGATCCTGACCCCGCACGTCGGCGGATCGACCGAGGAAGCCCAGGAGGACATCGGCCGGTTCGTCGCCGGCAAGCTCCGCGACTTCGCGCTGCACGGGACGACGACCCTGTCGGTCAACCTGCCGACGCTCGCCCCCGGCGACGTCGCGCACGCCCAGCGGATCGCCCACGTCCACCACAACACGCCGGGCGTGCTCGCCCACCTCAACCAGATCCTGGCCGAGCACGACATCAACATCGAGGGTCAGACGCTCGCGACGCGCGGGTCGCTGGGCTACGTCGTGACCGACACGAACTCGATCGTCTCCGCCGACGTCCTCGCCGACCTCGGCAACCTGCCGGAGACGGTGCGGCTGCGCGTGATCGACTGATCAAGCACGCGCCAGCGGGCGTGATCGATGGTGGTCGAGCAGCGCCCACGACCGAGCTTGCGAGGTCGTGACGGAGCGTGTCGAGACCTGGTGAGCCGACCCGCTCAGTCAGCCGCTCGAGCTTTCGTCCAACGCACGCATCCGCGACCGGAAGTCGTCCTCGTCGATCTCGCCTCGCGCCAGCCGCTCCTGCAGGATCGAGCGCGGATCAGCGCTCCGCGGCAGCGACCACCACGGCGCTCCCGAGCCGGCTCAGGAACGCTCCTCGAGGGCGTCGGTCAGCAGGGCGACCAGGGCCTCCAGCTGGATGTCGGCCGAGACCGGCAGCTCCTCGTCGGAGCCCTCCAGCGCACGAGCCGCCAGACCGGCCTTGCTGTCGATCAGCTCGGCGATCTTGGTGTCGAGCGTCTGCGCGGCGATGATCCGCCACGCGGTGACCGGCTCGTCCTGGCCGATGCGGTGCACCCGGTCGATCGCCTGCGTCTGCTCGGCGTCGGTCCAGGACAGCTCGGCGAGCACCACGTTGGAGGCGACCTGGAGGTTGACCCCGACGCCGGCTGCGGTGAGCGAGCACACCGCGACCTGCACGTCTTCGTCCTCGGTGAACGCGTCGATGGCCTGCTGGCGCGCCGTCCGGGTCTGGTCGCCCCGGATCGAGACGTAGCCCGAGCCCGCGGCGCTCGAAGATCTCCTCGGCGGCGTCCATCACGTCGATGTGCTTGGCGAAGAACACCACCTTGCCGACGCTGCGGGCGAGCTGGGCGGTGTAGTCGGCCGCAGGCGCCGCCTTCGCCTCGCCGATCCGCCGCATCATCGAGAAGACGTTGTCCCCGGTCTTCGTCTCGGTGCTGGCCTTGCGCTCGGCGGCAGGCGATCCGCAGGATCAGCTCGCGGTCGAGGCCGGTGCCGGTCTCGCCGGTCTCGGCGCGGCGCTTGGCGATCGCGCGGTCGTAGCGGGCCACCAGCCGGCGCACCAGCTCGCGCTCGGCCTCGCGGATCGACTGCCCGGCCTCGCCGTCGAGCTCCACGGGTAGGTCGGCGATCCGGCGGGCCGGGATGTCCTTGGCCACCTCGATCTTGCGGCGTCGGACGATGCCCATGTCGATCACGCACGTGCGCGCGATCGGGTAGAACCCTGGGTCGAGCGGCGTCAGGCCGGCCTCCTCGAGGCGCTCCATCAGCTCGCCCTGCGGGGTCTTCTCGTCGATCCAGCCGAGGAGCTGCCAGATCGCCCGGAAGTCCTCGATGTCGTTGATCAGCGGTGTGCCGGTCAGCGCCATCAGCAGCGGCCGCGGCGCCCGGCGCGCGGATCCGCTCGGAGAGCTGGAGCACGTGCTGGGAGCGTTGGGAGGCCTTGTTCTTGATGAAGTGCGCTTCGTCGACGACCATCCCGCGGAACCCGAAGTCGCCGAACCAGCCGATGTGGCGATCCAGCACCTCGTAGTTGACGATCACGATGTCGGCGAACGCGTCGATGTCCTCGCCGTCGCCGTGGACGACGGTGGCGCGCCGCTTCGGCGTCCACAGTCCGACCTCGCGCGCCCAGTTGGTCTTGACCACGCTCGGCACCACGACAGAGCAGGGGGTAGGCGTTCGCCGCCTGCGCGGCGAGCAGCGCCTGTGCGGTCTTGCCGAGGCCGGGCTCGTCGGCGAGCAGGAAGGTGCGGTGGCCCTGCTTCGCCGCAGCGACCACCTGCGCCTGGTGCGGCATCAGGTCGCTGCCGCTGGCCGTGTGCATCACGGTCGGCTCGGGCAGCGCCATCGACGACCGCTGACCGGCGTACTCGAAGGACTTGAAGAGTGGTCCGAGCAGCTCCCAGCCCGCGAGCAGACGGGGCTGCACCTTCTTCGGCCGTTCGTCGAACGACGGAGTGAGGAACGGGTTCGCGAGCTGCCGGGAGACCACCGACTGCGGGACGACGCTGCGCTCGGGAGCGGGCGAGGCCGCGGCGGCGGCCTCCGTCTCGACGGGCGCCTCCTCGGGCTCCGGCTCGGCGCCGCCGGCGGTCAGCATGTCGCGCTTCAGCGACAGGCACCGCGTCGGTGACCACCGCGTCCTCGGCCAGCAGACCGAGCAGGGAGGTGTCCAGCGCCGCCGTCTTCGCCAGGATCGTGCCGATCCCGTCGAGGCGCTTGATCTCGCTGCTGCGCCGCGCCTCGGTCATCGAGGTGTCCGCGCGGACGGCCGCCCTCGCCTCACGGGCGAGCAGCGCCACGGCCTGGAACTTCACCCGCGCGGCCGGCTTCAGCCGGCCGCGCTGGGCGGCGGACTCGACCTCGCGGACGGCGCGGGCGAGGATCGGGATGATCCCCTCGTTGTCGCGGTTGCGCGACCGCGTCGTGCTGCGTGCGGCGGTCTGCGTCGCGGTGCCACCGCTACGGCTCTGGGTGCCGGTACGTCGTCGGACACGTCGTGCCAAGAACTCCTCCTCATGCCGTCGCCACGCTCGTGACAGCCGGCAACACCCCGCCAGGTGTCCTGCTGTCGCCGTCCGGGTGATCCGTCGCGACGACCGGCGAGACTCCTCGAGCGACGCGCCCTCAGGCTTCGAGAGACCCGCGTCGAGTCTGGCGGGAACTGGGTCAACCCTCACCGCGGGACTGCGGCATCGACAGGGCTGCGCCTCCATACTAACCCCAACCGGCCGCCGGTTCTTCCAGAACCCCGGTCCACCGCGGGTTTTGCCAGATGCCCTCCGGGCCCAGCAGGATCGGGAGGTGGCATCTCGTCCCGTCGGTGCGCCGCTCCGGCTCGACCCCGAGCACCGTGCCTGGCTCGCCGACCAGGCCGGCCGCCAGCTCGACTTCGGTCGCGGGTTCCCGCACCCGGAGGGCGGCGCCGCCTGGCTGGATGCGACCGGCCGCGCGGACCTGAGTCGTCCGGTCTTCACCTGGATCACCGCACGCATGGCGCACGTCTACTCCCTGGGCGCGCTGAGCGGCGTCGAGGGCTGCGCGGAGCTCGCCGACGTCGCCCTCGCCGGGCTGACCGACCGCCTCCAGGACGCCGAGCACGGCGGCTGGTTCTCCTCGATCGGCTCCGACGGCTCGGTCGACGGCACCAAGGCCGCCTACCCGACGGCGTTCGTGGTGCTCGCGGGTGCGAGTGCCACCGTCGCAGGCCGACCCGGCGCGCCCGACCTGCTCACGGCGGCGCTCGAGGTGCTCGACTCCCGCTTCCGCACCGACCGCGGCCTGTACGCCGAGCGCTGGGACCGGACCTGGTCTCGCCTCGATGACTACCGGGGCGTCAACGCGAACATGCACGCCGTCGAGGCCTTGCTCGCCGCGGCCGACGCCACCGGTCGCCGTGACCTCCTGGACCGCGCGCTGGCCGTCGCCTCCAGGGTCGTCGACGACTGGGCGTGCACGCACGAGTGGCGCGTGCCCGAGCACTTCGACGTCGAGTGGCGTCCCCTGCCCGACCACCACCGCGACCAGCCCGACCACCCGTTCGAGCCGTACGGCGCGACCGTCGGCCACGGCCTGGAGTGGTCGCGCCTCGTGCTCCATCTCCGTGCCGCGCTCGGCGACGAGGCCCCCGGATGGATGCTGCCCGCAGCGCGCCGCCTTTTCGACCGCGCGGTCGCCGACGGCTGGGCGGTCGACGGGCACGACGGGTTCGTCTACACGACCGACTGGGACGGCACCCCGGTGGTGCGCGAGCGGATGCACTGGGTGCTGTGCGAGGCGATCTGCGCCGCCGCCGCCCTGCACGAGGCGACCGCCGAGGCGGCGTACGACGAGCACTACCGGGTCTGGTGGCAGCACGCCGTGGACCACTGGATCGATCCGGTGAACGGCTCCTGGCAGCACCAGCTCACACCCGACCTCCGACCGAGCGACTCGGTGTGGCCGGGCCGGCCGGACCTCTACCACAGCCTGCACGCCGCGCTCCTGCCGCCACTGCCGCTCCACCCGGGCGCCGCGGTGGCGCTGCGCGACGTGGCGGCGTCGAGGTCCGGACCCTAGGAACCGAACGGGATCCGCTGGAACTCCACCCACTCCGTGGTGTTGGCGTCGACGTAGGTCTCCTTGGTCAGCGAGAGCGTGACCGGCCACTCCTCACCTTCGAAGGCGTCGAGCGCGTCGACCACGGACTGCAGGTAGGGGCCTGTGGTCGCGGTCGTCACGGTCGCGATCGACACCATCGGGCGGAACAGCCGCCGGTCGACGAACAGCCGCAGCCGCTCGACGCTCTGGGTCACCCCGCGGGCGATCGTCGCGAGAGCGTCCACGTCACCGTCGAGCTTCGCCCAGACCGACCAGTCGCCCGGGAAGTCCAGCGCAGTGCCGCCCGCGAACCGCACCGTCGGCGTCGACCACTCCTGGGCCGCCTCGGTGATCGCCTCGGCGAGCCCCCGGGCGTCGCTGGTCGTCAGGTTGCCGAACTCGGCGACCAGCAGCTGGATCTGGCCGAGGGGGGCGTACTCCAGCGCGGCCACCGCGTCCGCGGCCTCGGGCTCGGGCTCGACCTTGCCCCGCCCGAGCCGACCGAGAAGACCCCTCGGCTGCGCGACGACCAGCGGCTCGGCGTCCGGGACCGGGACGGAGCGCACGACGTCGGCCACCGCCTCCAGAGCGGCGCGTGGCGGGAGGATCGCGCCGTCGACGAGCATGCGCCCATTGTCCGGTCGCAGCACCGGGGTGCACAACGCCCCGCGCCGGGCGGCGCCCAGAACCTCATGACCCGGTCGGCCACCGCCAGACGTGGTGCCGCGGCCACACGAGCCCGGCGGATCGACCGTTACAGCTGCGCCGGCCAGCCGCAGTAGACCTCGCCAGGTGTGCCGACGCGGCGCGCGAGGTCACCACCGAATCGCGCTCGGCGACCTGACGACCGACGCCGAACTCGTCGAGCCCGCCTGGCGTGCCGCGTCGTGGGCGTCCTGTGGGCTCCGCCGGCGTCAACCCTGCTGGGCGAGGGCCGGGCGCACCTGCTCCGCCAGCAGGCGCAGCGACTCCCAGGACGGTTCGTCGGGGAGCCCGGCGCAGCCCGGGTGACTGCTGACCAGCCGGATCGAGCCGTCCCGGCAGCGCGCCACCAGCTCGTCCGGGGTGAGCACGACGTAGTTGCCTGCCGCGCGGAGCTCGTCGACCGTCTCGGAGTCGTCGGCCACGAAGGAGTCGGCGCCGTGGACCCTGCCACGCGGCGTAGGCGCGCGCATCGGCGAGCAGGTGCTCGCCGTAGCTGCCCCAGAACCGGTCGGGGTCCTCGCTGCAGAAGACGTACGCCGGGCCGCTCGGCGGCATCATCGTGAAACCCGGGTCGCGTCCCAGCGCGCGGCACTCGCCTCGTAGAGCGTCGCGCAGCGCGGCGGTCAGCGCGCCTGCGGCTGGAAATGCAGCCCCAGCCGGGCGGCCCGTCGGGCAGCCGCCGGCGAGCCGCCGCCGTAGAAGAGCATCGGGTGCGGGCTGCGAGAACGGCGTGGGGGTCACCGCGCTGCCCGTTGACCTCCTCGCCCCGCCAGGCCGCGAGCATCGCGCTCGATGCGCGTCCTCGATCGCTGCTCCCCGCGTCCGGCCCAGGCGCGCCCGTGCAGCGCGTACTCCTCGGGTCGGTAGCCCAGCCCGAAGGTGTAGCTGACCCGCCCGGCGCTGAGGTGGTCGAGCACGGCGATGTCCTCGGCCAGCCGCACCGGCTCGTAGAGGTTGGCCAGCAGCGCCGAGACGGTGATCGGGCACCCGCGTCGGTGACGGCCACCATCGCACTGGCGACCAGCAGCGGGCTGGGGAGGTAGCCGTCGTCCGCCGCGTGGTGCTCGCTGAGCATGATCGCGTCGAAGCCGTGCTCGTCGACGTACGCCGCCTGCTCCAGCGGCGCGGCGGTAGAGCGCCTGGCGCTGGTGCTCGGATCCGCGCCGGGAGCACGGAAGTCGTAGCGGGCGACGAAGGTGGGCGCCTCAGGCATCGCCCTCACCGGCCGGGCGGATGGACGACGACGCCGTGCAGCACGACCTCGATCATGGTCTCGACCCGGCGACGGTGCGCCTCGTCCGAGCCGGTGGTCAGCGCCTGCGACCGACCCGCGACGACCACCTCGGCCAGCACCGCGGCAGTCTCTGCTGCCGGCAGGTCGGCGCGGATGTCGCCGCGCTCGACGCCGTCGGTCAGCACCTCTCGATCAGCGCCGGGAGGCGGCCGCGGCCCTCGTCGAGGGTGGCGCCGGCGACCAGTCGGGTGACGTCGGCGTCACGGAGCAGGATGCCGCGCAGCATCGGCGGTCGCCGCGCCCAGGCCACGCACTCGGCCATGACCGCGCGCAGGCACGTGACCTGTGGTGGGAGCGCTCGCGGCGCGGCGACGTCTGCAGCGCGTCGTTCCACTGCCGGAGCAGCCGCTCGACGACCTCGCGGTAGAGCGTCTCCTTGTCGCCGAAGTAGCGGTGCACGAGCGGCCGGGAGACGCCGGCCTCGCTCGGCGACCGCCGCCATCGTGGTGCCGCGGAATCCGAGCGTCGCCGAAGGTCGTCTCCGCGGCGTCCAGGATCGCCTCGCGCGTCGCCGGAGGGCCGGTCACGACGGTCATGGCGGCGAGAGCTAGCCGAGTTGTCGCTTACCCTGCAATCATGTGTCTACCATCTGTCGCTCAGTCAGCAGTCCGACGATCTTGCGTCATACGTGTTGACATTTTGATGATCTGAATGACAACCTGCGTCGCCTGACGACCGGAGGTGACGGTGACGACGGCAGCGGACTACGACGTGATCGTGGTGGGCGGCGGCATGGGCGGGCTCAACCTGGCCGCCCTGCTCGCCAAGGACGGCCACCGGGTCGCTCGTGCTGGAGAAGGCCGACCGCAAGCGGCCTGGGCGGTCGGGCCAAGAGCGGCGACGAGGCCGGCTCCCCGATCGACAACGGCATCAAGGGCCTGATCCTCGCGGGCACCCAGGACGAGATCTTCCGGCGGCATCGGCAAGACCATGCCCGAGAACGTCTGCACCTGGACGAACTCCGGCGAGCTGTTCATCGGCGGCCGTGGCGCAAGCTCGACGAGATGGTGCTCGGCGCCTTCGACGCGTTCAACGACGCCTACCTCGAGCCGGTGAAGAACCTCTCCTACGCCGAGATCGAGGCGCTCAACGACGTCTCCACCGAGGCCTTCGCCCAGCAGATGACCGACGACCCCGACGTCATCGACTTCTTCCGCTACATCGGCTGGCTCTTCGGCGGCACGCTCGCCGGTTCCGCACGACTACTCCGCCGGCTCGATGCTCTACAGCGTCAGGCGGCAGCTGGACGCGCTGGGTCACCTGCCCAGCCAGTCGTACTGGGTCAAGGGCGGCAGCGGCGCCATCGCCGGCCCGCTGGTCGAGTCGATCCTCGAGAACGGCGGCGAGATCCTCACCGGCGCCAGCGTCAACCGGGTGCTGGTCGAGGACCGGCGGGCCGTCGGCGTCGAGGTCTCCACCGGCCGCGCGCCGCACGCCGATGGAGTGGCCGGCCACCCGAGGTGATCGCGCGCGCCCGTCGTCGTCAGCGCCGTGCCGATCTGGGACATCTTCTCGGTCCTCGACGACGCCGACCTCGACCCGTGGTACGCCGAGCGGCTCCGCCACCTGCACCGCAAGACGCTGAACGTCGTCACCCTCACCTACGGGTTCGACGACCCCGAGCCTGTGGGACCACTCCGGGCCCCGCTGGGTGCAGCAGGGGCCGGTCAGCGGCCGGCCGTGGTGCGCGAGCTCGATGGCGTTCCCCGGCGACGCGCAACGACTACCAGGTGACCTTCTGGATGCAGCTGGGCTGGTGGGAGGAGCCGGACTGGTTCGTCGATGAGCGAGGCGCGACACAAGGCGGCGCTCACCGACCTGGTGGCCGGCGTTCGAGGCCGACATCGACGCAGCTCTTCGACGGGCTCACCCAGAAGTCGACGTGGCGCTACCACTCGTTCGGCCCCGCCACGATCATGGAGACCCCCGGCTACGTCGGTGACGACCTGCCCGACGTCGCCGTCCCCGGTGTCGACGGGCTGTTCATGATCGGCGAGCGCACGCGCGAGGCGAAGGTGATGGGCGTCTACGGGTCGGCGCAGGTCGCCCTCGCCGCGCACCAGCGGATCAACGACGTCCTGGCGCAGCGCAGGGTCGCGACGACCGAACCGGTTGGCCAGGGCTAGCCTGCGAACCCACCGGAGGTCCTCGCATCGGGTGGTCGCGGCTCTGCGGGCCAGCGGACCCGCACGGTGTCGAGAGGCGAGGCGGCGGAGATCGACTCGTGTCGATCAGCCTGTCGGCCAGCCGCAGTAGGCCTCCGCCAGGTACGTCGACCCGGCCCGCGACTCGGTCACCGACGTGAGCTCGCCGATCTGCCGGCGGACGTCGAAGTCGGTGGCGCCGGGCAGCGCGTGCAGCATCGTGGTCATCCAGTAGGAGAAGTGCTGGGACTTCCACACCCGGGACAGCGCGCGGTCCGTGTAGGGGTCGAGGGCCGACGGATCGTCCTTGCGGACGGCGAGCTCGAGCAGCTCGGCCAGCACCTTCACGTCGGCGAGGGCGAGATTCAGCCCCTTGGCGCCGGTGGGTGGCACGGTGTGCGCGGCGTCGCCGGCCAGGAGCAGGGCGCCGTGCTGCATCGGCTCGCACACGTAGCTGCGGAACGGCAGCACCGTCTTCGAGGTGATCGGCCCCTCCTGCAGCGTGTAGCCGTTCGCGCCGACCCGGGCCTGCAGCTCGGTCCAGATCCGGTCGTCGGACCAGTCGTCGACGTCCTCGGTGGGGTCGCACTGGAAGTACATCCGCTGCATCGTCTCGGTGCGCTGGCTGATCAGCGCGAACCCTCGCTCGGAGTGGTTGTAGATCAGCTCGGGCGCGCTGGGCGGCGCCTCGCACAGGATCCCGAACCAGGCGAAGGGGTACTCGCGGAAGTGGTCGCGGCGTACGCCGGCCGGCAGCGCCTGGCGGCAGATGCTGTGCGAGCCGTCGGCGCCGACCAGGTAGTCGCAGCGGACCTCCTCGGCGACACCGTCGGCGTTGTTGAACACGATCCCGGGCCGGCGCGTGTCCACGTCGACCACGCGGGTGTCGCTGATGCCGAACCGGACGTCGCCTCCGTCCCGGTCGCGCGCAGCCGCCAGGTCGAGGAAGACGTCGGTCTGCGGGTAGAG
Organism: uncultured Actinomycetota bacterium; assembly: GCA_963731485.1. Classification (GTDB taxonomy): domain Bacteria; phylum Actinomycetota; class Actinomycetes; order Propionibacteriales; family Nocardioidaceae; genus Marmoricola. Next base: position 40,339 of record CAVSVQ010000002.1, on the reverse strand, counting down.
CCACACCGACGAGCCGGCGAGCCCCGTGAAGTCGATGCGGTGACCGCTGCCGCCGAAGCCCAGCTCGATGCCCCGATGCTCGTGCCCGTCCCGCAGCACGCGGTCGGAGACACCGCCGTCGACGAGCAGGTCGACGCTGTCGCGCTCGAGGATGCCGGCGCGCACGGTCTGCTCGATCTCGAGGTGGGTCCGGTGGTCGACGACGACCGAGTCGATGCCCGCGTTGTGCAGCAGATGGGACAGCATCAGGCCCGCGGGGCCGCCGCCGACGATGCCGACAGTGGTCCGGGTCAGGAGTGGTTCGGGCATGGCGCCAAGTGCAGCGGATCGGGCCGCCGCGGGCGATGCCGCGCTTTCACTCAGTGGAACGCGGGGTGCGCCCCAGGCGCTTGTCCGACTCAGCGTTCGGTGGACAGGCTGCGGCCGATGCCCTGGGCGGCCACCTGCAGGGCGGCGACGAGCCGCGGCCGGTCGCGCTTCAGGCTCGGCACCACGACGCCGACCGCCGCGACCACCCGGCCGTCGCCGGCTCGGATCGGCACCGCCACCGAGCAGGCCCCCAGGGACATCTCCTCGTGGGTCTGCGCGTAGCCGAGCCGGTGCACCTGGCGCAGCTCGGTCACGAGCCGGCCGGGCTGGGTGATCGTGTACGGCGTGAACCGGGTCAGGTTGCCCAGCACCTGCTCGCGGATCCTCTCCGGCGCGTAGGCCAGCAGCACCTTGCCGACGCCGGTCGGGTGCAGCGGCAGCCGTGAGCCGATCTGGCTGACCACGGGCACCGAGGCGTGCCCGGAGAGCCGGTCGACGTAGAGGACCTCGGCCCCGTCGCGCACACCGAGGTGCACGGTCGCGAGGGTCGCGGCGTAGATGTCGTGCAGGAACGGCGAGGCGACCTGGCGCAGGCCGGCCTGGACCGGCGCCAGCAGGCCGAGGTCCCACATCCGGCGGCCGACGACGTACTCCCCCGACGACCGGCGCACCAGCGCGCCTCCGGTGACCAGCTCGCCGGCGAGCCGGTGGGCGGTGGGCAGCGGGAGGTCGGCCCGCCGGGCCAGCTCGCTCAGGGTCAGGCTGCGGTGCTCGGCGTCGAACGCACCGAGCAGCGCGAGCACCCGCGAGGTCACGCTGGCGCCCGGGGACGAGCTGTTCCCGGCCATCACATCCCTTCCGTTCAGCGGAAGCCTACCGTCGCCGCAGCCGGTCGGCCGTCCTAACGTCCGTCCCGTGACCAGCACCGCGACCCCAGCCGGGGCAACCGAGCCCGCGACCAGCCCGGGAAATGGCCCGGAAGTCAGCCCGGAGACCAGCCCGGAGACCAGCCCGGAGACCAGCCCGGAGACCAGCTCCGACGCGGCCGCTGCCTCGCAGGCCGAGATCACCCGGGAGATCGAGGCGATCGCGACCGAGTACGCCGCCGCGGCGACCGCACCCGAGACGCTGCCCCGGCTCGACTACCCGCCGTACCGCAGCAGCATCCTGCGGCACCCGACCAAGGACCCGCACCACGCCGACCCCGAGACCATCGAGCTGCTCGCCCCGGTGTTCGGCCACCAGGACGTCGACGCGCTCGAGGCGGACCTGACCATCGCGCACCGCGGCGACCCGGTCGGCGAGCGGATCGTGGTCACCGGCCGGGTGCTGGACGGCGACGGTCGGCCGGTCCGGCACCAGCTCGTGGAGATCTGGCAGGCCAACGCGGCGGGGCGCTACATCCACAAGCGCGACCAGCACCCCGCGCCGATCGACCCGAACTTCACCGGCGTCGGCCGCTGCCTGACCGACGCCGAGGGCCGCTACCGGTTCACCACGATCAAGCCGGGCCCCTACCCCTGGCGGAACCACTACAACGCCTGGCGCCCCGCGCACATCCACTTCTCGCTGTTCGGCACCGACTTCACCCAGCGGATGATCACCCAGATGTACTTCCCCGGGGACCCGCTGTTCGCGCTCGACCCGATCTACCAGTCGATCGTGGACCCACGCGCCCGGGAGCGGCTGGTCGCGACCTACGACCACGACGTGACCCAGCACGAGTGGAGCACCGGCTACACCTGGGACATCGTGCTCACCGGATCGCAACGCACCTGGACGGAACCGGAGACCCACGCATGACGCTCGCCCCCACGCCCGGCCAGACCGTCGGCCCGTTCTACGGCTTCGCGCTCCCGTACGACGCGGGCCACGAGCTGGTGCCGCCGGCCCACCCCGGCGCCATCCGGCTGCACGGCCGGGTGCTCGACGGCCACGGCGACCCGGTGCCGGACGCGCTGCTCGAGATCTGGCAGGCCGACCCGCAGGGCGACGTCCCCCGGCAGGCGGGGTCGCTGCGCCGCGACGGGTTCACCTTCACCGGGTGGGGTCGGGCCTCGACCGACCAGACCGGGACCTACTCCTTCACCACGGTCCGGCCGGGGCCGACCGAGGAGGGTGCGGCGCCGTTCATCGCGATGACCGTCTTCGCACGGGGCCTGCTCAACCGGCTGTTCACCCGGATCTACCTGCCCGACCACCCCGCGCTCGCCTCACGACCGGCTGTTGTCCTCGCTCCCCGCCGAGCGTCGGGAGACGCTGGTCGCCACGCCGGTGGCCGACGGGCTGCTCTTCGACGTCCGGCTCCAGGGTGAGGACGAGACCGTCTTCCTGAGCTACCCGACGTCCTCCGCGGGACACGATGGCTGACCTCTACTGGCCCGGCGACGAGCGCGCCGGGGACGTCTTCGGCCAGGGCGCGTTCCTGGCCGCGATGGTGCGCGTCGAGTCGGCCTGGCTCGGCGCGCTCGTCACGGCCGGCATCGCACCGGCCCGGGTGCGCACCGACCTGGACGCGAGGATCGGGGTGGCCGACCTCGAGGAGATCAGCGCGGCCGCCGAGTCCGGCGGCAACCCGGTGGTCCCGCTGGTGGACCTGCTCCGGTCACGGGGCGGCGACGCCGAGGCCGCGTCCTGGATCCACCGCGGGCTGACCAGCCAGGACGTCGTCGACAGCGCACTGATGCTGTGCGCCCGCGACGCGCTCGACCGCATCCACGCCGACCTCGCCCGTCAGGCCGCGGCCCTCGCAGTCCTGGCCGAGCAGCACCGCGCCACCGTGATGGCCGGCCGCACCCTGACCCAGCACGCCGTGCCGATCACGTTCGGCCTCAAGGCGGCACGCTGGCTCGACGGTGTGCTCGACGCGCGCGACCAGCTGTCCGGCGTACGGCTGCCGGCGCAGTTCGGCGGGGCGGCGGGCACCCTGGCCGCGACCGTCGAGATGGCCCGGCTCGGAGAGGTCGCGGAGCCGGCGAAGACCGCCCGGCTGGTCGCGACCGAGGCCGCGACCGTCCTCGGGCTCGCCGACGCCGTGCCCTGGCACACCAACCGGAGCGCGGTCACGCGCATCGCCGACGCCCTGGTCGCGACCACGGACGCGTTCGGCCGGATCGCCAACGACGTGCTGGTGCTCGTCCGCCCGGAGATCGGCGAGCTCGCCGAGCCGCCGGGGCGCGGCGGCTCCTCGACGATGCCGCACAAGGCGAACCCGGTGCTCTCCGTGCTGGTACGCCGCGCCGCGCTCGCCGCGCCCGCCCTCGCCGCACAGCTGCACCTGGCCGCCGCCGAGTCGGTCGACGAGCGGGCCGACGGCGGCTGGCACGCCGAGTGGTCGGCGCTGGCCACGCTGGCCCGGCGCACCGTCGTCGCGGCGTCCCAGGCCGCCGAGCTCCTCGAGGGGCTCCGGGTCGACACCGACCGGATGGCGGCCAACGCCGCGGCAGCCGCAGCCGACCTGCTCGCCGAGCAGGCCGCGATCGCCGGCCCGCTCGGCGGCGAGGCCGCCGACTCACTTTCGGCGTACCTCGGCGCGAGCGAGCAGCTCGTCGACGCCGTGCTCGACCGCTACCGCGGAGGAACCCGATGACCATGCCCACCGTCGTCGGCACCCAGCTCGCCGGCCGCCCCGACCTCCCGCTGCTGGTGGTCGGTCCGTCGCTCGGGACCGGCGTCGCCGCGCTCTGGTCGGAGGCCGCGGCGCTCCTCGGAGCCGACTTCCACGTCGTCGGCTGGGACCTGCCCGGCCACGGCTCCAGCCCCACGACCGACGCGCCGTTCACGATGGCCGAGCTGGCCGGCGCCGTGCTCGGGCTGGCCGACAAGACCCTGGCCGAGCGCGGCGAGCCGGGTGGCCGCTTCGGCTACGCCGGCGACTCCGTCGGTGGCGCGGTCGGGCTGCAGCTGCTGCTCGACGCCCCGACCCGGGTGAGCGGCGCCGTCCTGCTGTGCAGCGGCGCCAGGATCGGTGACCCGGAGGGCTGGCGGGAGCGCGCCGAGCTGGTGCGCACCTCGGGCACGCCGGTGATGGTCGCCGGCTCGAGCCGGCGTTGGTTCGCCCCGGGCTTCCTCGAGCGGGAGCCCGAGGTCGCCACCCGGCTGCTGCACTCGCTGCAGGACGCCGACCGGTTCGGCTACGCGGCGGTCTGCGAGGCGCTCGCCGGCTTCGACGTGCACGCTCGCCTGGACGACGTCAGCGCGCCGGTGCTCGCGGTCGCGGGAGCGCACGACACGGTGGCCACGCCGGAGATGGCCGAGGCGGTCGCCGCCGGTGTCCGCCTGGGGCGCAGCGTCGTGCTGCCGGACGTGGCGCACCTCGCCCCGGCCGAGGCGCCGGCCGAGGTGGCCGGGCTGATCCGGGCGCACGCGCGGGCGGACCGGACCCGGCACGAGGTGCGGGACGCGGGCATGGCGGTGCGCCGCGAGGTGCTCGGCGACGCCCACGTCGACCGCGCCAACGCCGGCACGACCGCGTTCACCCGGGACTTCCAGGACCTGATCACCGAGTACGCCTGGGGCAGCATCTGGACCCGGCCCGGCCTCGACCGGCGCAGCCGGTCGCTGATCACCCTCACCGCGCTCGTGGCCCGCGGCCACCACGAGGAGCTCGCCATGCACCTGCGCGCGGCGAAGCGCAACGGCCTGACCGACGACGAGATCAAGGAGCTGCTGTTGCAGACCGCCGTCTACTGCGGGGTGCCGGACGCGAACACCGCGTTCCGGATCGCCCAGCAGGTGTTGGCCGAGGAGACGGACCGATGACCTCCTTCGTCTACGACGCCGTCCGCACCCCGTTCGGCCGGTTCGGCGGCATGCTCGCCGACGAGCGTCCCGACGACCTGGCCGCGATCGTGCTGGCCACGCTGGCGGACCGGACGCCCGGCCTGGTGCCCGACGAGGTCGTCCTCGGCAACGCCAACGGCGCCGGAGAGGACAACCGCAACGTGGCCCGGATGGCCCTGCTGCTCGCCGGCTACCCGGTCACCGTGCCGGGCAGCACCGTCAACCGGCTGTGCGGGTCCAGCCTGGACGCCGTGATGGTGGCGTCCCGATCGATCGAGTGTGGCGACGCCACCGTCGTCGTGGCCGGCGGGGTCGAGTCGATGACGCGGGCGCCGTGGGTGCTGCCCAAGCCCGACCGCGCCTTCCCGGCCCGGGACCTCACCGCCGTCTCCACCACGCTGGGCTGGCGGCTGGTCAACCCGGAGATGCCGACGGAGTGGACGGTCTCGCTCGGCGAGGCGAACGAGCAGCTGGTCGACGAGTTCGGCGTCTCCCGTGAACGACAGGACGAGTTCGCAGCGCGCTCCCACCAGCTCGCCCACGCAGCGTGGGAGTCGGGCTTCTACGACGATCTGGTGACGCCGGTGCCGGGCACCGATCTGGTCCGCGACGAGGGCATCAGGCCGGGCTCCACGAGCGAGACCCTGGGCAGCCTGAAGCCGTCGTTCCGCCCTGACGGCACCATCACCGCGGGCAACGCCTCCCCGCTCAACGACGGCGCGTCCGCGGTGCTGCTCGGCTCGCCGGAGGCCGCCGACCTGCTCGGTCGCGACCCGGTCGCCCGCGTCGCCGGCCGCGGCGCCTCGGCTCTGGAGCCGCAGCGGTTCGGCTACGCCCCGGTCGAGGCGGCCAACCTCGCCCTGAAGCGGGCCGGCATCGGCTGGTCCGACGTCGGAGCGGTCGAGCTCAACGAGGCCTTCGCAGTGCAGTCGCTGGTGTGCGTCGACGCGTGGGGCATCGACCCAGCGATCGTGAACACCCGCGGCGGTGCGATCGCGATCGGTCACCCCCTCGGCGCCTCAGGCGGCCGCATCCTCGGCACGCTGGCGAAGGTGATGCGCGAGGACGGCCACCGCTGGGGAGTGGCGGCGATCTGCATCGGGGTCGGCCAGGGGCTGGCCGTCGTACTGGAGAACGCCGCATGACGGTGATCGCTCCCGACACCGACGCCGCCCTCGCCGGGGTGGCGGACGGCGCGACCGTGCTCGTCGGCGGCTTCGGTACGGCGGGTCAGCCGGTCGAGCTGATCGACGCCCTCATCCGCACGGGCGTGCGGGACCTGACCGTGGTCAGCAACAACGCCGGCAACGGCGACCACGGGCTCGCCGCCCTCCTCGCCGCCGGACAGGTCCGCAAGGTCGTCTGCTCGTTCCCCCGGCAGAGCGACTCCTGGGTGTTCGACGAGCTCTACCGTGCCGGCAAGATCGAGCTCGAGGTGGTCCCGCAGGGCAACCTCGCCGAGCGGATCCGGGCCGCCGGCGCAGGCATCGGCGCCTTCTTCTGCCCGACCGGCGTCGGCACGCCGCTCGCCGAGGGCAAGGAGACCCGGCGGATCGACGGCCGCGACTTCGTGCTGGAGTACCCGATCCATGGCGACCTCGCCCTGGTCAAGGCACATGTCGCGGACACCCGCGGCAACCTCCTCTACCGCAAGACCGCCCGCAACTTCGGTCCGGTGATGGCCACCGCCGCGGCCACCACCGTGGTGCAGGTCGACAGCCTCGTCGCGGCCGGACAGATCGACCCCGAGGTCGTCGTGACCCCGGGCATCTTCGTCGACCGCGTGGTCGTCTGCCCGGCGGCGACCGAGCTGGCCGAGGAAGGAGCAGCCGGATGACCAGCAGCACTGCGACCGTCGAGCAGCTCGACCGCGGCCCGCTGAGCCGCACCGAGCTCGCCCAGCAGATCGCCGCCGACATCCCGGCCGGGTCCTACGTGAACCTCGGCATCGGCCAGCCCACCACGGTTGCCGACCACCTCCCGCCGGAGCGCGACGTCGTGCTGCACACCGAGAACGGCATGCTCGGCATGGGTCCGGCGGCGCACGGCGACGACATCGATCCGGATCTCGTCAACGCCGGCAAGGTCCCGGTCACGGAGACGCCCGGCGCGGCGTACTTCCACCACGCGGACTCCTTCGCGATGATGCGCGGCGGCCACCTCGACGTCTGCGTGCTCGGCGCGTTCCAGGTGTCCGGCAACGGTGATCTCGCCAACTGGCACACGGGCGAGCCGGACGCGATCCCGGCCGTCGGCGGCGCGATGGACCTCGCGATCGGGGCGAAGGACGTCTTCGTGATGATGACGCTCTTCGACAAGCAGGGTCGGGCCAAGCTGGTGCCGGCGTGCACCTACCCGCTGACCGGCGTCGGCTGCGTCAGCCGGGTCTACACCGACGTCGCGACCTTCGACCTCACTCCGGCCGGCGTGGTCGTGACCGCGACGTTCGGCATCACCGTCGCCGAGCTGCGAACCCGCCTCGACGTCTCCCTGCAGGCGCGCTGAGGCGACCGGCATGTCGCTGACCTACCGCTCCCTCGACGTGCTGGCCACGTTCACCCCCGACCACCCGACCCGCACGCTCCAGGAGGTCAGCCGCGAGAGCGGCCTGCCGCTGACCACCACGCACCGGATCGTCGCCGACCTGGTCTCCTGGGGTGCCCTCGAGCGCACTCGCTCCGGCCGGATCCAGGTCGGCCTGCGGCTGTGGCAGGTCGCCTCGCTGGCCCCGCGCGGCCTGGGCCTGCGCGAGGTGGCGCTGCCGTACCTGGAGGACCTGTTCGTCGCCACCGGGGAGAACGTCCAGCTCGCGGTGCGGGAGGGCTGTGAGGTGGTGTTCGTCGAGCGGCTCACCGGACGGCGGTCGGTCACCGTGCTCACCCGCGTCGGCGACCACTTCGCGCTGCACGCCACCGGCGTCGGGCTGGTGCTGCTCGCGCACGCGCCGGCCGAGATCCAGGAGGAGGTGCTGTCCCGCCCGCTGCGCACCTGGACCGAGCACACGATCGACGATCCCGACCGGCTGCGGGCGGTGCTGGCCGACGTACGCCGCACCGGCGTCGCCGTCAGCGACCGGCAGGTCACCCTCGACGCGATCTCGGTCGCCGCCCCGGTGCGGGACGCGAACGGCGAGGTGGTCGCCGCGCTGTCGGTGGTCGCGCGGCACGGCACCGTCGCGCCGATGGCGCTGGCGCCCGCGCTGCGAGCGGCGAGCCGCGGCATCTCCCGGGCCCTCGGTGCCCCGACGCCGGGATTCCGGCAGGCGGAAACGGCGTAGTCCCCGTCACACTCCGGCCCGCATGCTGCGCTCATCGCGCCGCCTCACCCACGGAGACCGGACCATGACGACCCTGCAGCCCCCGCGCAGCCACGAGACCACCGGCGCCGCCGTCGACAGCCGGGTCACGGCGAAGATCTTCCCGCACCCGTTGAACGCGTGGTACGCCGCCGGCTGGGACCACGAGATCACCGCCAAGGGGGTGATCGCGCGCACGGTCGCCGGCAAGCCGCTGGCGCTCTACCGCACTGCCGACGGGCGCCCGGTCGCGCTCGCGGACGCGTGCTGGCACCGGCTGGCGCCGCTGTCGATGGGCAAGCTGGTCGGACGCGACCAGATCCAGTGCCCCTACCACGGGTTGCGGTTCGACTCCGCCGGCCGCTGCACGCAGATGCCGGCGCAGGAGACGGTGAACCCGAGCGCGATGGTGCCGTCGTACCCGACCGTCGAGCGCTACCGCTACGTCTGGGTCTGGCCCGGCGACCCGACGCTCGCCGACCCGGCGCTGGTGCCGGACATGCACCAGCTCGACGACCCGGAGTGGGCCGGGGACGGCCTGACCATCGAGGCGCAGTGCAACTACCAGCTGGTGCTGGACAACCTGATGGACCTCACCCACGAGGAGTTCGTGCACGGCAACAGCCTCGGCCAGGCCGAGCTGAGCGAGTCGGAGTTCCACACCCGGCGTGAGGCTGACGGCAGTGTCACCGTCGAGCGCTGGATGCGCGACGTCGAGGCGCCGCCGTTCTGGGCGAAGAACATGCGCGACAAGTTCCCCGACTTCAGCGGCCGGGTCGACCGCTGGCAGATCATCCACTACTACGCACCGTCGACGATCTGCATCGACGTCGGTGTCGCGCGGGCCGGCACCGGCGCCCCGGAGGGCGACCGGTCGCAGGGTGTGAACGGCTACGTGATGAACACGATCACCCCGGAGACCGAGCGCACCTGCCACTACTTCTGGGCGTTCATGCGCAACTACCGCCTCGACAGCCAGCTGATCACCACCCAGCTGCGCCAGGGGGTGCAGGGGGTGTTCGCCGAGGACGAGGCGATGCTGACCGCGCAGCAGGCGGCGATCGACGCGAACCCCGACCACGAGTTCTACAGCCTGAGCATCGACGCCGGCGGGATGTGGGTCCGCCGCATCCTCGACCGGATGCTCGAGGCCGAAGGCGCCCTGCCCTCGGGAGCGCCGCGATGAGCGTGTCCGGCCAGCCCACGTGGGCTCCGGCCCGCGTCGTCGAGTCGCGCCTCGTCGCGGCCGATGTCCGGCGGATCACCGTGGAGCGGCCGGCGTCGAGACAGGCCGCGCCCGGCAGCCACTTGGACGTGCGCGTGTCGATCGCCGCGCGCCTGGACACCCGGTCGTACTCGGTCGTCGAGTCCAGCAACGACGGCAGCCGGCTGACGATCAGCGTGCAGCGGGCCGCCTCGTCGCGTGGCGGCTCGGCGTACATGCACATGCTCGAGGTCGGGGACGAGCTCGAGACCACCCAGCCGCTGCAGAACTTCCCGCTGCGCATCGGCGCTGCGCGGTACGTGCTGCTGGCCGGGGGCATCGGGATCACCGCGATCGTCGACATGGCCCGGGTGCTCGCGTCCCTCGGTGCGGACTACCGCCTCGTGTACGTCGCCCGCAGCCGCGAGGTGATGGCGTACGCCGACGAGCTCACCGCCCTGCACGGCGACCGACTCGCCCTCCACGTCGACGACGAGGGCACGCCGCTCGACGTCGCCGGTCTGGTCGACAGCATCGCCGCCGACTCCGCCGCCGCCGACACCGAGCTGTACATGTGCGGGCCGATCCGCCTGATGGACGCGGTCCGCCGCGCCTGGCTGACCGCCGACCTACCCCCGACGAACCTGCGCTACGAGACCTTCGGCAACAGCGGCTGGTTCGACCCGGAGCCGTTCGTGGTCCGGATGCCGCAGCTGGGCATCGAGACCACCGTCGGCACCGACACCACCGTCCTCGACGCCCTCACCGCCGCCGGCGCCGACCTGATGTACGACTGCCGCAAGGGCGAGTGCGGCCTCTGCCTGGTCGACGTCGCCCGGGTCGAGGGCCACCTGGACCATCGCGACGTCTTCCTCAGCACCGCCCAGCAGGAGCGCGGCGACCGGATCTGCCTGTGCGTCTCCCGCGCCGCTGCAGCGCCGGGAACGGGCCGGCCCGCGGTGCTGGATCTGTCGTTGCCCTGAGGTGTGCGGGCACTGCACAGCGCCCAGTGTGCAGCAGGTGGCCGATTCAGATATCATCTGATATCAAAGGAGGTGGATCCGATGGCTGACGTGCTGATCCGTGACGTTCCCGACGCCGTGCTGGCAAGCGTCGATGCACATGCAGCGCGCCTTGGCCTCTCCCGGGCCGAGTACATTCGCCGTCGGCTGGCCTCCGATGCGGCCACCTCCAACGTGGCGGTGTCGAGCAAGGACCTGCGTAGCTTCTCCGACAAGTTCGCCGACCTGGCCGACCGCGAGGTGATGGACGCGGCGTGGCGGTGACCAACTGGCTGGTCGACAAGTCGGCCCTGGTGCGCCTCGGTGACAGTCCGGACGCCGAGGAGTGGGCGAGCCGGATCGAGCGTGGCCTGGTCAGGATCACCACTGTCACCAGGCTCGAGGTCGGCTACTCGGCCCGCAGCGCAGCACAGGCTCGCGCCGCGTTCAGCACCCCACCGATCGCGGCGATGCCGGTGGAGTACCTGACGCCTGCGATCGAGGACCGCGCGGTGGAGGTCCAGTTGCTGCTCGCCGACAAGGGACAACATCGGGCCCCGTCGATCCCCGACCTGCTCATCGCCGCCACCGCCGAGCTCGCTGGTCTGACCGTTCTCCACCTCGACAAGGACTTCGAGCTGATCGCGAAGCGCACCGGCCAGCCGCACGAACGCCTCCGCCTCTGAGGCGACCCGGACACCGGACGGCCGGTCACCGACATGCGCGTGCTCGCCTCGTCGTCCCGGGGCGTTGGAAACGGCTTCCTCGACGCGTGGTTCATGTGAGTCTGGGTGATGGTGCACCGAAGCCAGTGGCGCCAGATTCGGAGGACGATGAGCGAGCGCAGTCGAATTCTGGTCGCACACGCGTCCGTCTACATCGCAGGGGCGCTGCTCCTGGGGGCCGTCGCGGTACCGCTGAGCTCGAGCGGCTCGGGGCTCGATACGATCTCGTGGCCGGGTTTGGTGGTTCCGAGCCTTGTCCTGGCAATCCTCGCCGGTGCTGCCGAGAACGCCTACCGCCGAGCCGGACGCCTCGTCGGCGCAAAGGCCGCGTTCGTCGCGTTGAGCCTGCCGGCACTTGGCGCACCACTCTTCTACGTGGGCCGCTGGCCGGGCGACACCGTCGACACCGATCCCTCTCTCCTTGGTGCAGCACTCATGGCGTGGACGGCCTACATCGCGACCGAAGGCGCGGTGGCCGCCGCTCGTCCGAGACGTGCGAACCCCGATCGATGACCCGAGCCGGTGCAGACCCGCTGCACACCGCCGCTTGTTGGCATCGGCTCATGCCCCTGGTCGGAAGCCCTGGGCACCTCGCCAGTCGTCGGCCGCTGGACGTTCGCGCTGTCGTTGACCGGGCCTAACCTCGGGAGATGGTGACCTGGCATCTCAGGATCGACTCGAACGACCCGGCACGGATGGCGCGGTTCTGGGCCCCGCTGTGGGGCTATGTGCCCGAGCCGCCGCCCGACGGCTTCGACTCCTGGCTGGCCTACTACCAACACGTCGTGCCCGAGGAGAACCTCGACGGCGACCCCGACGACTACATCGACCGGATCGTCGACCCAGCTGGAGAAGGGCCGAAGATCTGGTTCCAGCCAGTGCCAGAGAAGAAGACGGTCAAGACCCGCTTCCACTTCGACATCTACGTCGCCGACCGCTCAGCCCCAATGGAGGAGATCGTCGCGACAGTCGATGCCAAGGTCGCTGAACTGGTCGCCCTCGGCGCCACCGTCGATCATTCGAACCGGATCGACACCGACCCATGCCATCAGATTGCTTGTTCCGGGTGCTCAGATTGACCATCCGCTCCACGATCGGTCGAGTCGGTCACGCGATCTCCGCGGATCCCGTCGGGTCCCCCACCCTCTCGCCGCCCTCGCCGCCTCGCGGGACTGGTGGCATTCGGGCATCCTGAGGTCATGGCCGGACGCCGCTACCTGACTCCCGAGCAGGCGCGCGCGACCTATGACCGGATCGGGCGGCTGCAGGACACCCAGGGGTTCTACGAGCGCACCGCCGTGGACCGGATGGTCGCGGCCGGAGACTTCGCCTCGGCACGCAGCGTGGTCGAGGTGGGCTGCGGAACCGGGGCCCTCGCGCGCCGCCTGCTCGTCGACGACCTCCCCCCTCAGGCGCAGTACTGCGGGCTGGACCTCAGCCCCACGATGGTCGAGCTGACCCGGCGACGACTGGCGTCGTGGGCCGATCGTGCCGAGGTCCGCCTCGTCGACGGTTCCTCGCCGTGGCCGGTCGAGGACGGCGTCGTCGACCGGGTGGTCGCCACCTACGTGCTGGATCTGCTCTCCCCCGCGGCGACGCGTGCTTTCTGGGAGCAGGCGGCGCGGGTGCTCACCCCCTCCGGCACCGTGTGCCTGACCAGCCTCACACCGGGCACCGGCGCGCTGACCCGCCTGGTGTCGGGCGCCTGGTCGAGCCTGTGGCGGGTCAACCCCCGCCTCACGGCCGGCTGTCGGCCGGTCGATCTGCGTGACTCGCTGCCGGCGGGCTGGACCGTGCGCGCACTCGAGACGGTCGGCGCCCTCGGTGTCAGCTCCCAGGTGCTGGTGGCCGGCCGGGACTGAGCTCCACCGACGACGCGACGGCCCCGGACGCAGGAGATCGGCGTCAGTCGCGACGCCGCATCAGCACCGCGGTGAACTGCTGGGTGGCACCCCACGGCGTCCGGTGGTCCTCACCGGCCGTGGCCACCAGCTCGAAGCCCGGGAACTGCGCGGCGAGCTCCTCGTGGCCGTAGCGCACGATCGGCAGCCCGCTGCACCGGGTCGGCCCGTCGGGCCCGAACGTCGCCACCACCAGCCACCCGTCCGGTGCCAGGCACCGCTCCAAGGACGCGCGGTAGTCCGCTCGCTCCTCGGCCTCGGTGAGGAAGTGGAACACCGCCCGGTCGTGCCACAACGCGTAGCGCCGCCCGCGGTGCAGGTCGAGCACGTCGGCCACGTCGAGCACGACGTCCGCACCGCGGGCCCCGAGCCGGTCGCGAACGGTGCGCAGCGCCGTCACGGAGAGATCGATCGCCGTCAGGTCGGCGAACCCCCGGTCGAGGAGGTGGTCCACCAGCGTCGACCACCCGGCGCCGACGTCGATGACGCCCTGCTCGGGGCGGACACCACTCTGGTCGACCAACCCGAGGGACAGCTCGGGTACCGACTGCCACCACGACACGCCGTCGACGTCCTTGGAGTCGTGCACGCCCTCCCAGAAGTCCCGGCGGGCCGCCGCGTCGATCGGTCGTGGGTCCGACTCGTCCGCGGGCGGATGCGTCGGGTCCGGCATGGCTCCAGCGTACGGAGCACCGGGGTGGTCGGGGATGGAGGTCTCGACCTCGTAAGGAAATCGCCGGTCCCGGATCCGCTGGGCTCTTCTAGCCTCGCAGTGTGCACTCCGATGCCGCAGCCACCACGACCACGGGGCCGTTGGAGACCCACGTGGGCACCGTCGCCGTCCTCCTCGACGGCGGCCAGATGGACTGCGGGTCCGGGCTGCTGCTGCTGATCACCCGCGCGATGCGCCGACTGGAGCCGGGCGAGCTGCTCGGGGTCCGCAGCGCGGAGCGCAGCGTCACCGTGGATCTTCCCGCGTGGGCCGGTCTGGTGGGGCACGACCTCGCCGGCCAGGTCGCCGAGAGCGACGACGGTCCGTGGTGGTTCGCCGTGCGCAAGGCGGGGCAGACCCCGCAACCGGGCAGCGTGTTCACCCAGGGTGACCGGACCCCGATCGGTCGCCGGCTGTGGCTCTACACCAACTTCGACTGCAACCTGGCGTGCGAGTACTGCTGTGCCCAGTCGTCCCCGCGCGCCGCGGCCCGCCGGATGCCGGTCGACCTCGCCGAGAAGATCGTGGCCGAGTTCACCGACCAGGGCGGTGCCGAGCTGGTCCTCACCGGCGGGGAGCCGTTCCTGCACCCGCAGATCGGGGAGCTGCTCGCACTGGGCCGCGGCCTGGAACGGACCTTGCTCACCAACGCGATGGTGATCTCCCGTGGGCACCGTCGCGAGGTGCTCGACGGCGTCGACCGGGACGTGGTCTTGCAGATCAGCCTCGACTCGGCGACGCCGGACCTGCACGACCGGCAACGCGGCCGCGGCTCCTGGGAGAAGGCGCTCGCCGGCATCAGGACCGCGCGCGAGCTCGGGTTCCCGGTGAAGGTGGCCGCGACGTTGTACGAGGAGGACCCCGAGGGCGTCGCGGCGCTCCATCGTCGCCTCGACGCCTGGGAGATCCCGGCCGAGCACCGCCTGATCCGCCCAGTCGCCGAGGAGGGGCACGCCGAACGGGGTCTGCACGTCTCGCTCGACACCGTGGAGCCCGAGCCGACGGTGAGTGTCGACGGCGCCTGGTGGCATCCCGTGGCCGTGACCAACCCCCACATGAAGATCGCCGATGCACCGCTGCCGCTCGCTGAGGTCTTCGGCGTCGTGCGCGACACCGTGGCGGTGCAAGACGCCGCCGCCGCGGCCGGACGAGAGGTGTTCCGCTGTGCCTGAGGACGCTGCACGACCCACGACGACCCTGACCGAACGCGGTCGCGCGCTCGGTCCGTGGCTGCTCGCTCCCGCAACCGACGAGGTCTCCCGCCCGCAGGCCGTCGGCGCGGCGGGGGTGCGGATCGTTCTCGGTCTGATGTGGCTCTACAACGTCTCCTGGAAGCACGCGCCCGACTTCGGCAAGAACAGCGGGACCGGGCTGTACAAGTTCACCACTTACGCCGTCGACCACCCCGTCTTCCCGCCCTACTCCTGGGTGGTCGAGCACGTCGTTCTGAAGGCCTTCACGCCGTTCGGCTGGATGGTGCTGGTCCTCGAGACACTGCTGGCGGTGCTGCTGCTCAGCGGCGCCTGGGTGCGGCTCGGCGCGGCGCTCGGTGTCGCCCAGTCGCTGGCGATCGCGCTGTCCGCCGCGCACGGGCCCAACGAGTGGCCGTGGTCCTACTGGCTGATGATCGCTGCCCACCTGGCCGTCCTCGTCGGCGCCGGCGGTCGGTTCCTCGCGGTCGACGCCGTGCGGTCGGGCATCGAGGCACCTGCCGTGCTGGCGCGTTCTTGGGCCGGTGTCGCGGGCGTGGTCGGCGTGGTCTGCCTGCTCGGATCGCTCTCGGACCCACTCGCGGCACGCGGCTACGGATTCACCTGGCGGCACAACTCGGTCTCGTTGGGGGACTACAACCTGGTCGGGGCGCTGGTCCTGCTCGCCCTCGCGACGCTGCTGGTGCTCGGTGCCAGCGGGCGCACCCGGGGCTACTCGGCAGCCGCCGTGCTCGGGGTGCTCGCGGGGCTGCTGTTGCATGTCCAGCTCGGCCACAGTGACCCGGTGCTCGGCGGTACGCCGGTCTCCGCTGCGGCGTACTTCACCCTGGCGGCCGTGGCCGGCGCCCTGGCGTGGCTGACCCGGCCGGGTCCCGCGGGGTCGGGCAAGCCCGCACCGTGAGCCGGCTCAGGCAGCGGGAGGGCCGTGCTCAGCGTGAGGTCGGCGAAGTCGGAGCCGGGAACGACCACGCAGCTGACCAGGACCGGCTCGTCGGCGGCCGGGCGGAGTGCCGGTAGGTCTCGGCGTACCACCCGCCCTGGGGGTGGGGTGCGAGGTCCGAGAAGTCCGCCCAGTCCGGGAGATCGGCCGAGGTCGTCATGGCGCGATCCGCTCCTCCCGGCTCACCGGGGCGGCTCGGACACCGACCGAGGCCGGGGTGCGTCGCCGTGCTCGCCCCGGCGGGCGCGGAGCACGAGGACCGCGGCGAGCGCGAGCAGCGCAGCCGCGAGCAGCGACCAGCCCCCGGCGCCGACGTCCTGCACCCGGTCGGCCAGCCAGTGCTGCACGCGTGCGGCACCGTCGACGACCGGGTCCCGGGCGGTGGCGCCGCCCAGGACGCGCAGCTCCCACCAGGCGTAGTAGGCGACGTAGAGACCGGCGAGGACGAGCAGGAGGCCGCCGACCCGGGGCACCCAGCGCCCGGCCCGGCGCACGTGCCGCACCAGCGACCCGTGGGCCAGCGCAGTGGCCACCGCGGCGGTACCGACGACCAGCCCCATCCCCGCGGCGTAGGCGAGGAACAGGCTGAGGCCGACCAGGGTGGAGTCGGTGCGGAACCCGGCGACGACCACGGCGAGGAACGGCGCGATCGTGCAGCTCAGCGACGCGACGGCGTAGCCCGCACCGAACCCGACCATCGACCAGAACGAGCCGGTGACCGGGCCACGGCCGACCCCGGCGCGACCGGGGAGCCGCAAGGTGCGTCCGGTCGCGAGCGCCGCGCCGAGCAGCGCGAGACCCAGACCCAGGACGAGGGTGAACCACGGGAGGTGCTGCTGGATCCCGGCCGCAGCCGGCGCGATCGCGAGGCCGAACACGGCGAACACGCCGGCGAAACCCAGGGTCATCGCCGCGGTGAGCAGCAGTGCCCGGCCGACTGCCCGACCCCGGCCGGGTGCGTCCTCTCCGAGGACCAGCAGCGAGAGATACGCCGGCAGCAGCGCGAACCCGCACGGGTTGACCGCCGCGAGCAGACCCGCGCCGAGAGCGAGCGCGAGCAGGCCGTGGCTCACCGCTCAGCCGGCCAGGTCGGCCACCGCGCCAGTGAGCGCGGAGGCACTGAGGTAACCGTCCCGGACCACCTTGCCCTGCGCGTCGAGCAGCACGAACGTGCTCTGCTCGGTGATGCCGAAGTGCCGCCACAGGCTGCCGTCGGGATCGGTCAGCTGGGTCATCGGTGCCGGCACGTCCTCGGCGAAGCCCTTGATCGCCGAGGACTGGTCGAGGCTGCCGACGCCGACGAACTGCACGCGGTCGCCGTACTGGCCGACCAGCGAGGACACGGTCGGGATCTGTCCACGGCAGGTCGGGCACCACGGTGCCCAGAACCACAGCACCGCCGGCTTGCCGGCGAGCTGGGCTCCGCGGAACCGAGCGCCCGAGACGGTGGTCCCGGAGAAGCGCAGCGTCGACGGCACCGGAGCGGACGGGGACGTCCCCGCGGGCGGCGTGGTGGCGGGACTGCCCGTGCTGCTGCCCGTGCTGCTGCCCGTGCTGCTGCCCGTGCTGCTGCCGGTGCTGCTGGACGGTGTGGACGCGACCGTCCCCTGGGCGGTCGTGCCGGAGCCGGCGTCCCCGCACCCCGCGAGCACCACTGCGCACACGAGCGCCCCCGCCAGCAGGCGGGCCTGGGCGCGCACCGGCAGGGACATGGCCCCAGCCAAGCACGGAGGATCCGGAGCCGAAGGTCCGAAGTCTTACAGACCGGTGACACGACCTGCCCAGCCGGCCGGTCAGCAGCCTGACGTACCGCATCCCCAGGTGCGTCCGTCCGCCGCGCTACCGCACCGGCTTGTTGTCCGGCTCGAACCGCCCGTCGACCTCGGTTGCCCATGCTTGGTAGCCACCGCGAAGGTCCGTTGCATTGACGAGGCCCAACAACTGCAGATTGTGTGCAGCGATGCTCGAGGCGTAGCCCTCGTTGCAGACAAGCACGATCCGCATGGCTGAGTCATCGGCCACCGGCAGCCGATACGGACTCGATGGGTCGAGCCGCCACTCCAAGACATTACGGTCGATGACCACGGCGCCCGGTAGCGCGCCGTCACGCTGGCGTTGCTCGAGCGGTCGGATGTCGACGACCAGGGCGCCCGCCGCCTGGACGCGAGCGAGGTCGGCTGGATCGACTCGGTCCAGATCTTGGCGAGCCCTCTGGAGCATGCGGGCGATGGCCGAGCGGTCCTGCGCACTCATGCACCAAAGGTACGGGCGAGTCGGCCACGGGCGAAGCTGCTGCATTCCGCCGCGTTCCGGCCACGTGTGAATCGCAACTCGGGGCGCCCCACGGCTCCGAGCGGGCATTGGTCAGGACCCTGGCTCGCACGCGTCGCCACGTTCGGCTCGCCGCCCTCGTGACGTTCTCTTGCCCGGCACGAAGTCACACCCCATGGAGTCGGGCACCGACCAGGGGCATCGCGACCCTCCGACCACGAGCAGCTACCGCCCTATGGGCTATAGCGGAACGTCGGGTGAGGGAGCACAGTGGGAAGTCTCCGAGAGAAGGGGCCTGCGATGCCTGAGTTCATGGATGTGCACACGACGATGAAGGGGGTCACTGCCGAGGCCCTTCTCGAAGCCCACAACGCCGACCTCGCGATCCAGGACGAGGAGCATGTGAACTTCAAACACGCCTGGGCCGACCCTGAGTCGGGGATGGTCTTCTGCCTCTCGGAGGCCCCCGACGCCGAGGCGGTGCAGAGGATCCACGAGCGCGCGGGGCACCCGGCGGACAACATCTACCAAGTGCCGGTCCAGGCCTGACCTCACCGTCGCATCCCGGAGCCCCAAGCTCTTCTCCCACATCGGCCTGCGGCAATCCATCCCGAGATCTCGAAACAAAGCGCCGGCCGCGACCTGCATCTCAGGCAGCCCCGCGACGTCGCCCGGCTGCGCCGCGCGAATTGTCAGACCAGTCACGGCCTACCACTGCCACACTCGACGATCCGGCCGTCCAGAGAGTTCCGTTTCTGCGACCCGCCGAGCACCTGGACCGAGCCTGGTCGGACAACGGGTCCAACGGAATCGTCTGGTGGTCGCCTGCCGGCACCCGCTCGGTTCGACCCTCCCGCGGACAGTCTCGGCTGGCATCGCCGGACTAGGGTCGAGCACGTGCACGAACACAAACGATTCGACGACGAGGCAGCAACGTGGGACGACGACCCGGGCCACGAGAAGCGTCAGGTGGCGGTGGCTCAGGCCATCAAGGAGGCCGTGCGCCTCAACCCTCGGATGAAGGCCCTTGACGTTGGTGCTGGCACGGGCCGGCTGAGCATCTTGCTCGCCGACCAGGTCGGCTCCGTCGTCGCGACTGACCCGTCCGCCGGAATGGTGCAGGTCGCGCGAGAGCGGATCGAGGCGGCCGGGCTCAGCGATCGACTGCGCGCTGTCCAGGCAGACCTGACGACAGACCAGCTCGATGGGACCTTCGACGTGGTGTGGAGTTCCATGGCGTTGCACCACGTTCGAGACCTCGATGGACTGTTGCGGTCCGTGGCCGGCCTCCTGGTCGATGGCGGCCGGCTGTTCATCGCCGACCTTGACGAGGACCCGGACGGCGCCTTCCACGCCGACAAGGTCGACTTCGACGGACACCACGGATTCCAGAGGCAACGCCTCACCGAGCAGTTGGCCAGCGCGGGATTCGCGGAGGTCAGCTTTGTCGATGCCACGACCATCCTCAAGGGCGACCGCGATTTCGGCGTGTTTCTGTGCACGGCGACCAAGGGTGCATGAACCCAGCGGAACCACTGAGTGGAAGCCTCTCGCTGCACGGCCGACCTCCATCACATCGTCGCGCAAGCGCACGGATCTAGCCGATGTGCGCTCAGTCCGGCGGCGGATTCGCGGCGGTTGCCGAGCAGGACCGAGAATCGCGTCATGCTCGATCTGGACAACCTCGACCCAGGACCGCTCCGCCACGTCGCTCGATGCGCGGTCGTTGGCGCCAGTACCAAGCAGGCAACGCAGATTGCGCCTACCGGCACGGCCACGGCGGACACCTCCTATCGGATCGCCTCGCTGACCAAGCCACTGAGTGCGGTCGCCGCCGCGCTGGCGGCTCGGTGCGTTGGCGTGGACCTCGACACATACGTGCTCGATGTACTCCCCGACCTCCGCGGCGACTGGGCGGCTGAACCCCGCGTCACCGTCGCCCAAGTCCTATCGCAGACCTCGGGATTGGCCTCAACTGTCACCGCAGACGACATCCTCCGACTCGGGCACGACGACGCGGCACTGTTCAAGGCTGCACGGCTGGTCGTGCGCGCGGGAAGCGTCCGACCGCCTGGCCAGCGGTGGGAGTACTACAACGGCAACTACTTCCTTGCCGGCGCGATCCTAGAAGCCCTGACAGGAAGGGCGTACGAGGTCGCCCTCAATGACCTCGTCCTGCGCCCGTGGGGCCTGACGTCGACATCGTTTGCGCTGCCCGCGGGCCTGGCGCCGGGCGTCGACGGAGGTCAACCGATCACGGTCGCCGCCTACCCGCGCGGCCGCCGCCCGAGCGGCGGCCTCTACTCGACCGCGGGAGACCTCCTCGCCTTCGGCGAGTGCCTTCTGGATGATGCCGATCTGCTCGCTCAGGTTCGGACCGTGCGGACGCGGCCCGAGGACCCGATGCGATACGGGCTTGGGTGGGCCCTCGGCCCTTCGGGCCAGATGTATCTCAACGGCCGACTGCCCGGCTACCGCTCCGCCATGATGGTCGTTCCGGACCACGGGCTTGTCGCCGTGACCCTCGCCGCCGACGTTCGCGCGCTGCCGACACAAGCGCGCATCCTCAGCGATCTTCAGCGTGACCTGACCGGCGACGACCTCGCCGAGCAGATCGACGCCTTCGCCCGCTAACCGTCACGTCAGTCGTCTTCACGGCCTGATGATGGCAGCCGGTGACCGCTCAGTGCGTGAACTGTATGCGCCCGCTCATGCCGCTGAGCGCGCACCCGCACGCTATTGGCAGCCGCGATCCGCGCAGTGATATCGATGAGCCTCCCGTGACTTGAGTACCAGCACTCAGTACAGACGCAACCAGTCTTGACAGGCTTGCGTCATGCGACATCAAGGCAGGCGCTCGAGGTCCCGGACATCGCGAACGCTGAACGTTGGAGCAGCAGTCATCATCTCCTACGCGGCAGCCGGGTGCGGACACCAGCCGGATCCCGTTCAGCCGGATCCGATCACGAGGCAGGCTGGAACCGCGGCTCACTGTCAACTGCTCGTCGGCCGCGACGGATTGGCGTCGCGTGCGGTGGCCTTCACCGCCCCGATCGTGACCTCCGACCCCGATGGGGGTTACCGGCCGGGAACGAACCCTGAGGCGGGAACGCTCCTCGATCGCGAGCGACACGAGGTGCAACAAGCCCTCTTCGAGATCGTCCTGACGGGGGACAAGAAGCTTGCGAATCCGGTAGGCCAACTCGTTGACTTCCTCGATGATCCGGCTGCCTATCTCGCCGACGCCGACCTGACCGCCAGGGTGGAACGGGCCGCTGACGAGATTCGAAGGGTCTGCGCCCGGCCGTAGCCGTTCTGAGTGCGCACGTCCGAACAAGACGCACCACATCCCGCAATCCGCTCACCCTCAACCGCGGATGCGTGGTCAGTCCGTCGCGCTCGTTGCACCATGGGCACCAGCGGTGCGTGCCACCATCTGCGCATGAGCGATGTCCCCGCGGGCTGGTATGCAGATCCCGCACCCGCCGACGTCAATGCACCGTCCGAGCGCTACTGGGACGGACAGGCTTGGAGTCACCAGGTGCGGCGATCCGAAACGCACGGGACCCGCGCGCCTGGAGCGCCGTATCCAGACCGTCCGTTCAGGGCACCGAGCGTTGTGGCCACCACTCCCGATGGCCAGGTGCTTGCCGGATGGTGGATCCGAGCCGGAGCTGTCATTGCCGACTGGCTCATCCTGACCCCTGCGCTGGTGGTGGTTGCCGTCCCATCGCTGGCAGCGCACTGGACCTCGGTCTCGACGTGGTGGAACGCGGGGTACGGCGGACAGGGCACCCTGGTGACGGACAATTCGGCGCCGACCCCACCCGTTCTCGACTCCTCGACCGAACCAGGTTTCATCCTGTTCGCGTCCCTGCTCGCCACTGCCGTCGTGTACGCATTGGTCTTCCTCCATTGGAAACAAGCGACACCAGGCAAATTGCTCGTCGGCCTGAAAGTGCGGACCCGGGACGAACCAGGGCGCCTCACCTGGCCGACGATCCTGCGACGGGTCGTCTTCGTCGCTGCCGTGATCGCCGGCACGCAGGTTCCGACGGTCGGGGTCGGATTCCTGGTCCTCGCGTTGGTCGATCACGTATGGCCGCTCTGGGATCACGACAAGCAGACTCTGCACGACAAATTCGCGGCGACCAACGTCATCCTGAGCAAGGTGGAGTCCAGCGATCCAGTCGGCCAACCACCTCCCAACGACACGGAGTTCAGATCAATCGCAGGCTCAGGCTGGGCCCGGTTGAAACGTGGATCGAGTCCACGAGCAGCCGAATAGCACGTGGCTCATGGTGGTGATCGGGGGTCGCGAGGTCACCCACGCCACGCTTGAGAGCCAGCGTGCACACACGCATGTCGGAGCGTGCGGCAGGCCCTGTTCTCAGCCCGCTGAAGGGCAGGGCGTGCACGATCTCTTCGGTCAGCACCAATGGCGTCTGCCGCCTCGATCATCAGGCGGAGTACCCGAGCGGCGTCCGGCGTCGACACCTCGATCATCAACTGCAGCTCAGCAGACAACGCCTTGCTCTGCTCGGCTCCCAGCAACCTCCCGGCTGATCAGTCTTCGGCCTACCCGAGTGGGGTCGAGCACGTCCACCGTCTTCGCTGGGTGATTCTCCTCCTGGGGTTCGTCGTCCACGTCCTTCTCCTCACCAATCCGCCAGATTGGTTGCGGGCCCTCGTCTTCTTGACCTCGATGGTGGGCTTCTGGATCAGAGACACCGCCGACTGGTATCGCCGGAAGCGATCCAACCGGGCCGATTCCGTCGCAGTCGCAGACCAGAGCCAGCCCGAATAGATCGTCTGCGGTGGCGGTCCTGCGGCAATCCCGTCGGATTGCAGGCCCACGTCACAGCGCCGCTCGGGCGCATCATTCGCCGATGGGAGGCGACGGCGGGGTTGCCATGGACAGAGGGTTGCGGCGTCGTCGCCCAGTCAACGGGCGGCTCGCACACCGTGGCG
The DNA here is from genome assembly GCA_963731485.1 of uncultured Actinomycetota bacterium. GTDB lineage: Bacteria > Actinomycetota > Actinomycetes > Propionibacteriales > Nocardioidaceae > Marmoricola. The sequence goes on along the minus strand of CAVSVQ010000002.1, from coordinate 17,017 downwards.
CACGTAGACCACCCCATTGCCGAACCGTCGGTGGTCCAGCAGCTCGAGGTCGAGGCGGACGCCTCGGGGCAGCGCTGGTTTGCCGCCGCCCACGATCACCGGGCACAGGAGCAGCACGCACTCGTCGACCAGCCCGTGCCGGAACGCCTCAGCAGCGAGGGCCGCGCCGCCAATGCTCAGGTCCGAGCTGGACGCCGCCTTGAGACGTCGGACCGCGTCGGGCTCGAACTGCCTCTCGATTCTCGTCCGCGCCGTCGACACCGCTTCGAGCGTCGACGAGTACACGATCTTGTCGGCGCCGCGCCAGATCCCCGCGTACTCACGGACCACGGCCGGTTCGGTCGTCAACCAGTCGTCGTTCTCCCAGACGCGCATCGTCTCGTACATGCGGCGGCCGTAGAGCGAGGTGCCGATGTGCCGCTCGTGCTCATTCCAGAACGCATGCACCTCCTCGTCAGGAACCGACCAGTCGAAGGAGCCGGTCTCGTCCTCGAGGTAGCCGTCGAGCGAGGTGTTGGCTGCATAGATCAACGTGCCCAATGGGTGCCTCCGGACGGAACGAGAGGTGCAGCGTCACGGCCGCACCAGGAGGGTCTGCGAGGGTGACTCACCGAGCCTGTCACCCAACACCGGTCGCGTCGAGGCAAATGGGCAGCGAGGTCACGCGGCGCAATGCCTCATGCCGCAGTGAGGGCACGCGACGTGCGCCGGTCCGCCGCGTGAGCGGCAGTGTCACTCCGGCGCGTTCGACTTGAGATGCAGTCAGTCTGCCGCTGGTGGCGGTCTGCGGAGGTTCGCCACCGGCATGTAGCCAACCTGCTTGCCCTCGAACGTGTCGGGCTCGGTCAATTTCATCGATGCAGTCCAGAGCCCGTCGTACACACCGGAGAACAACAACTCTCCGGAGTGTCCGACTGCCGCGTATTCGATGCTCGCACCACTCAATACGCAACGCTTGTCAGGGCCAAGTTTGACGTCAAGGACCTGGTCAACTCCAGCGGAGAGGACGCGTACATAGACGATCACGCCGTGCTCCTTGTTGCGGAGCCACTCGCCTCGCATCGCGCTGAACACGGGCGCTGCGACTCCGTCGGCGGTCAGCACGCTTGTCAAGAACGTCTCGACCTGGGTGACCAATTCGGCCAGCCGATCGGCGGCACTTTCCTTGGTAGCCAGCTGCTCTTCGAGTTCCACGAGCTCGTCGGCCAGTTGTTCCAACTGGCCGTTGACCCCATCCCATGCGCGCTGCCAGCTCGACTGAGTCGAGTCGGCCGTTGTGGGCGCCTTCTCGATCAATGCCTTGCGAGCGTCTCGTTCGGCCAGAACCGCCTCGTTCTTTCGGGCAACGGCGGCCGCCGCCTCATCGCGATCAATCTCCGCGTCCCTGGCGTGCCCCTTCAGCTTCAGCAGTCGATCGGCAACCCCGAGGAGTCGATCCAACAGAGGCGACCCAGGTGGAACCCACATGCGGTTGACCAGGATCGTGACGGACGGGTCGGCTGACATCTTCTCCCGCAACGCACCGGCGAGCCTGAGGTCCACACCCAGATCCGGACTGGCGATGGCGGTGCCCGAGGCGGTGTACTGATGGGCGAACACGCGAGTCAGCGATGTGACGGCGGACGGCAACAGACTCGACAACGCTCCGATGACCGGGCCCATGAGATGCGCCTCGCCCGATCCATTGCGGTCTTGAAGAGCCTTCACCGTCGCCGACAAGTGGTCATCGCCCTCGCCACCCGCGGGGACATTCGCGTCGGTCAACTGCCTCTCGACAAGCCCGAGTCGGACGTCGATCTCGTCCGCACGTTGCTGATCGATCACAAAGGAAGAGTCCGCCACGACCAGCACCTCCGGATGGAGCATCGGGTTCGTGACTGCTACGACCTGGTCTGCGATGTCGTCGATCGACTGCAAGGCGGCTCTACCCGCGAACGTCGGAGCGAGACCGGTCGGATCACCCTGGGTGGTGAGCGTGTCCTTCTCGACGGGGATCTCGAGGCTCGACGGAAGGTACGACTTGACTGCGTCGACCGACCCTTTCGCAACCTTGGCGCGTGAGTCGGCTCGTGCGACCTGGTCGTCGAGTGCGAGGCGGCGGCGATCAAGATCGAGCTTGCGCAGTTCGTATCGCTCCTTCGCTGCAGCCAACGCCGGCGAGTCGGGTGCCGACGGTGTCGTCGGTCCGGAGCTGGGAGAATCAGTCATGTGCCCCTCCGCTTCACGTGCCCTGTGGGTTCCCCCGCCACTGTGCCCAAGGACTCACGAAAGAGACAGACCCTTGCCGGCGAAGGTTGGCGAACTGGACCCGACGAGGGACACCGCTTGCGTCACTCGAAGTGGGCCGGCATCGCCGATGTGAACGTCGGCTCGTTCATGCCGGCCTGGGACCACCTCATCGGAACCTTCTCCTTCGATCCCGATCGCCACGTCTCAGGCGCGGACCTGGGTTTGGCTGAGAACCCGGACCACCCGGTGTCACGGCCGGCACAGATGGCCCAGCCCGCGCGTGCCTCGGGAGGCTGTGCCCAACCGGGCCCGATCGAGGCCGGTCCCAAACGTCGAGTCTGACCTTCCGCTGAGCGGAACACCGACACTATCCGGCGACGCGCTCGGGACGTACGTTCGGGCGCATGGCAGCCCGCACGCTCCCGCCGTTCCGTGCCGACCACGTCGGCAGCCTGCTGCGACCTCCGGCGCTGCTGGACGCGCGAGCCCGACATCGGGCCGGCGAGCTCGACGACGCCGGGTTGCGGGAGGCGGAGGACAGCGCGATCCGTGACGTGGTCGCCCTCCAGCGCGAAGCGGGTCTGCGCACCGCGACCGACGGCGAGTTCCGTCGCACGTCGTGGCACATGGACTTCATCTACCAGCTCGAAGGTGTCGACCCGACCGACCAGAAGCTGGCGGTGCACTTCCACAACAAGGCGGGCGACCTCGACTTCGAGACCGCGGCGCTCAGCGTCCACGATCGAGTGCGGCTCGGGCACACGATCTTCGGCGACGCCTTCGACCACCTCTCCGGCCTGACCACCGGCGACCAGGTGCCGAAGCTGACGATCCCCTCGCCGAACATGGTCCACTACCGCGGCGGCCGAGCAGCGATCGACGAGTCGGTCTACCCCGAGCTCGGGCCGTTCTGGGCGGACCTCACCGCGGCGTACGCCGAGGAGGTCCGCCGTCTCGGAGAGCTCGGCTGCACCTATCTGCAGCTCGACGACACCAGCCTGGCCTACCTCAACGACCCCGAGCAGCGGGCGATGGTGGCGGCCCAGGGCGCCGACCCCGAGCACCTGCACGAGCAGTACGTCGCGAACGTCAACGCCGCGATCGCCGGCCGTCCGGAGGGCATGCGGGTCACCACCCACATGTGCCGGGGCAACTTCCGCTCGTCGTGGACGGCCGAGGGTGGCTACGACTTCGTGGCCGAGGTCCTCTTCTCGCAGCTCGACGTGGACGGCTTCTTCCTCGAGTACGACGACGAGCGCTCCGGCGGCTTCGAACCGCTCCGGTTCGTCCCCGAGGGCAAGCAGGTCGTGCTCGGACTGGTCACCACCAAGACCGGAGTGCTCGAGGACAAGGACGCGCTGAAGCGCCGCATCGACGAGGCGACGAAGTACGTGCCGCTCGAGCAGCTGTGCCTCTCGCCCCAGTGCGGGTTCTCCTCCACGGTGGAGGGCAACGAGCTGACCGAGGAGCAGGAACGAGCCAAACTACGGCTGGTCGTCGAGACCGCCGAGGAAGTCTGGGGGTAGGTCATGGCACTACTGGACGGCGTCGCCTGGGAGGGCAAGGTATTCAAGGGCGGCGCGTGGACCGACGGACGCGGCGGCACCTACGCCGTCGTCGAGCCGGCCACCGGGAAAGAGCTCGGCACGATGGGCCAGGCGGACGCCGAGGACGTCGCCGAAGCCGCGGCCTCCGCGGCCGAGGCGCAGAAGGAGTGGGCAGCGCTCCCGCACACCGCGCGAGCGGCCGTGCTCCGCCGCGCCGGAGACCTGTGGGCCGAGCACGCCGACGAGATCCGCGACTGGAACGTGCGCGAGGTCGGCGCCATCCCACCGATGGCCGACTTCGCCATGCACGTGGCGGCCGAGGAGTGCTACCAGGCCGCGTCGTTGCCGGGCCAGCCGATCGGCCAGGTGCTCCCCAGCGAGCAGCCCCGGCTCTCCATGGCCCGGCAGCTGCCGGCCGGTGTGGTCGCCGTCATCTCGCCGTTCAACGTCCCGATCATCCTCGGCATCAGGTCGGTGGCCCCGGCGCTCGCGCTCGGCAACGCCGTACTCCTCAAGCCCGACCCGCGCACGGCGGTCACCGGCGGCACGCTGATGGCGCGCGTCTTCGAGGAGGCCGGCCTGCCGGCCGGCGTCCTGCAGATGCTCCCGGGCGGCAAGGACGTCGGTGAGGCGATGGTGACCGACCCGCACGTCCGGGTGATCTCGTTCACCGGCTCGACGGCAGTCGGCCGGTCGATCGGCGAGCTCGCCGGCCGACACCTCAAGCGGGCGCACCTCGAGCTGGGCGGCAACTCCGCGCTGCTGATCCTCGATGACGCCGACGTCGAGAAGGCAGTCGGCCTGACCGGCTGGGCGTCGTTCCTCAACCAGGGCCAGATCTGCATGACCACCGGCCGCTACTTCGTCGCCGACGGGATCTACGACGACTTCGTCGACCAGCTCGCCGCGAAGGCCGGCCACCTGCCGGTCGGCGACCCGGCCACCGAGCAGGTCGCGCTCGGCCCGGTGATCGACGAGCGGTCGCGCGACAAGATCCACGGCCTGGTCACCGCGAGCGTCGACCAGGGCGCGCGGCTGGCCGCGGGCGGGGAGTACGACCGGCTCTTCTACCGGCCGACCGTGCTGGCCGACGTCCCGCTCACCTCGCCCGTCTTCACCGAGGAGGTCTTCGGCCCGGTCGCTCCGATCACCCGGGTCACCTCGGTCGAGGAAGCGGTCCGGCTGGCCTCGGACAGCGACTACGGGCTGTCGCTCGGCATCGTCACCCGCGACGTGATGCGCGGGCTGGCGCTGGCCGAACAGATCCCGACCGGCATCGTGCACATCAACGACCAGACGGTGAACGACGAGGCGAACGTCCCCTTCGGCGGCGTCGGCGCGTCCGGGCTGGGCCGGATCGGCGGCGCGACCGCCAACATCGAGGCGTTCACCGAGACCCGCTGGATCACGATGCGCGGGGAGCCCGCGGCCTACCCGTTCTGATCGTCGCCACGCACGGCGCCGGCGTTCCCGACCGGGAGGGCCGGGCGGTGCCGTGGCTAGCGTGGTGCTCATGGACCTGTACGACGTGATGCGCACGACCGCGGCGGTGCGGGACTTCACCGACGACCCGCTGCCCGACGCCGTGCTCCACACGATCCTCGACCACGCCCGCTTCGCCCCCAGCGGCGGCAACCGCCAGGGCACCCAGATCGTGGTGGTCCGCGACACCGCCACGCGCGAGCGGCTCGTCGAGATCACCGCACCGGGCGCACGGCGGTACCACGCGCAGCGCGCGGCCGGCGAGACGCCGTGGAGTGCCTTCACGGCAAGCACCGTCACCGAGGAGCAAGTGGCCCAGACCCGCGTCCCCGCTTCGGTCAGCGACCCGATCCGCACGGCCCCGGTCGTCCTCGTCGTCTGCGTCGACCTGCGCGCGGTCGCGGCGCTGGACCAGCATCTCGACCGGGTCGGCATCGTCGGTGGCGCGTCGGTCTACCCCCTGGTGTGGAACATCCTCCTGGCTGCGCGCAACGAGGGCTTCGGCGGCACGATCACCACGATGGCGATCGCCGAGGAGCCGGCTCTGAAGCGGCTGCTCGGCATCCCTGACCCGTACGCCGTCGCGGCCGTCGTACCACTCGGCAAGCCGGTCAAGCAGCTCACCCGCCTGACCCGGGCCGCGGTCGAGGACTTCACCCACCTCGAGCACTGGGACGGGGGGCCGCTCCGGGCCTAGTCTCGGGACCATGACCGAGATCGACCTCGCGGCCATCGACGCCGAGCGCGAGCGGATCCGGGCGACGTACCTGCAGCCCGAGCCGAGCCGCCCCGCCTCGAGCGCCCGCGGTCTCCACCACTTCGCCGTGGTCGCGCGCGACGTCGAGGAGACAGTCCGGTTCTACCAGGAGGTGCTGGAGTTCCCGTTGACGGAGATCTTCGAGAACCGCGACTACCCCGGCTCGAACCACTTCTTCTTCGACCTCGGCCACGGCAACCTGCTGGCCTTCTTCGACTTCCCCGGCCTCGACGTCGACCCGTACGCCGAGGTGCTCGGTGGGCTCCACCACATCGCCATCTCCGTCGAACCGGAGCGCTGGGAGCATCTCAAGGAGAAGCTCCGCCACGCCGGCATCGAGTACCTGGAGGAGAGCGGCACGTCGATCTACTTCCGCGACCCCAACGGCGCGCGGCTCGAGCTCATCGCCGACCCGCTCGGAGAGATGTACGGCACCAAGGTGCTGTGACGCACGCTCACGCCGGTGATCCGATCGGCTCGGCCGTGGGGCGGCGATCTCGGTCTGCGGGTTCGAGTACCTCGGCGTCCGGCCGTCCTCGCTGGGACAACCACCTCGCCCGCAAGGGCGAGATCGTCGAGACGATGCGTTCGCGCGTGTTCCGGGAGGCCGGATCGGGACGCACCCGAGCCGACCGGGCGTTCGAGCTCGCGCTCGACCTCTGCTCTCCGGGATCGCGATCATGGTCGGACCTGCCTAGTGGGTCGCCCCGGCAGCACGAGCGCGCGGGATCGGCACCGGATCGACGCCCGCGACGACGCGGCTGGTGATCGTCCCGAGCTGCTCCACGCTCACCGTGACCACGTCGCCCGGTGCGAGTGGCGGGTGCTGGTCGAACCCGTGGCGCCCCCAGAGCTCGGCGAGGCAGCAGCCGCCGGCGGTGCCCGAGCCGAGCACGTCACCCGGCATCACCTTCGTCCCGCGGGAGGCGTAGGCCACCATGTCGCCGAACGAGAACGCCATCGAGGACAGCCGGTCCTCCCCGAGCCGCCGACCGTTGACGTCCACGGTCATCGCCAGGTCGTAGCTGGTGCCGTGGCGCCAGGCGCCCAGCTCGTCGGGCGTCACCAGCAGCGGGCCGAGCGTGGTGGCCGTGTCCTTCCCCTTCACCGGCCCCAGCGGCACCGCCATCTCGGTGAACTGGATGTCGCGCGCAGACCAGTCGACGAGGATCGTGTAGCCGGCGATGTGCTCGTCAGCCTCCTCGGGCGTCAGGTTGCTGCCCTCCGTGCCGATCACCGCGGCCACCTCGAGCTCGAGGTCGAACAGCGTGCAGCCCGGCGGGACCGGTACGTCGTCACGCGGGCCGCGGATCGCGTAGGGATTGGTGAAGTAGAAGGCCGGCGCCTCGTACCAGCGCGCCGCGACTCCGACGTCGGGTCCCGCCAGCCTGGCCACGCCCTCGACGTGGCGCTCGAACGTCATGAAGTCACGGACCGTCGGAGGCAGCGGCACCGGAGCGCACACGTCGAGCGACTCCGCCGGACCGACCGAGGCGGCGTCCGCGAGGGCGCGTCGTCCCTCGTCCCGGAGCGTCCCGTCGGCGAGCAGGGACACCATGGTCCGGCCCGCCGGGAGCGGACGCACGCCGTTGTCGGCGAGCACTCCGACGCGCTCGTCCCCGTCGTCTCGGTAGGTGAGGAATCGCATGGCACCCTCGCTAGACAGAGGTGGGCATGGGGTGGCCGAGCCAGCTGACGGCGTCGGCGAGGGCAGGGACCGGGTCCACCTCGGTGCCGGCGTGGTCGGCGTACGCACGGTGGACGTTGAGCACGATCCGCTCGGCGTCCGGCCAGGTGGCGAACTCCCCCAGGTCCACGCCACGCGTCGCGTCCAGGGGTGAGACGCCACGACGCAGACCGTCGTCGGCGAGCTGGAGGACGAAGGCGTAGTAGCGCCGGAGCGCGTCGAGCGCAGGTGCGATCTGCTGCCCGCGCAGCACCGGGCCGTGCCCGGGCACCACGACGTCGGCCCCGAACGCCGCCAGCCAGTCGAGCGCCTCGAGCGCGCCGGCCACCGAGCCCATGAACACCAGCGGCGTCAGGCCCGCGAAGACCAGGTCGCCGGTGAAGAGGACCCCAGCGTCCGGCACCATCACGACCAGGTCCCCCGCCGTGTGCGCCGGACCGCCCGGGTGGTCGATCCCCACGGCGCGGCGGCCGAGGTGGACGACCGCGCTGTCCGCGATCGTCACGTCGGGCAGTCGGCGCTCCACCTCGCCCCAGTCGGGCACGGGGTCCCAGAACGGTGGGCACCCGTCGATGACCGGGTCCGCGGCGAGACCGTCGCGCATCAGCTCGTGGCCGATCAGCGTGGTCGTCCGGGGCAGCAGGCTGTTGCCGTAGGTGTGGTCACCGTGCTGGTGGGTGTTGACCGCGCGCGTGATCGGCAGCGACGAGAGCCGTGCGACCGCTTCGAGGAAGCGTCCGGTGCGCTCGGCGGTCGCGCAGGTGTCGACCACCAACAGCTCGTCCGGGCCCACGACCACCCCGGCGTTGTTGACCCACCACGTGCCGTCCGGCTGGACCCAGGCATGCACGCCGTCGCCCACCTCGACCAGGCTCGCGGCACCGGGGCCGACCGAGCCTCCAGGGGCCGGGACGTCGCTCACCCGAGCCCCAGCAACCGAGCCGCGTTGTCCTTGAGGATCAGCGGCTTCGCCTCGTCCTTGACCGGCAGCTCGTCGAAGGACGCCATCCAGCGGTCCGGGGTGAGCACCGGGAAGTCCGAGCCGAAGAGCACCTTGGTGCGCAGCAGGCGTGCTGAGCTGCCGCACCAGCTGGGGCGGGAAGTACTTCGGCAGCCAGCCGGACAGGTCGATGTAGACGTTGGCCTTGTGCGTCGCGATCGAGATCGCGGCGTCGGCCCACGGCACCGCCGGGTGCGCCATCACGATCTGCAGGTCGGGGAAGTCGGCGGCGACGTCGTCGATCAGCATCGGGTCGGAGTAGCGCAGCTTGATCCCGCGACCACCCGGCAGGCCGGCGCCGATGCCCGGTCTGCCCGGTGTGGAACAGCGCGACCACACCCAGCTCGGACATCGCCTCGTAGAGCGGGTAGAACGCCTCGTCGTTCGGCGCGAAGGCCTGCAGGCTCGGGTGCAGCTTGAACCCGCGGACGCCGTGCTCGGTGACCAGCGCCCGGGCCCGCTCGACCGCCGCGGTGCCCTGGCGCGGGTCGACCGAGCCGAACGGGATCAGCACGTCGTTGTTGCGCGCCGCGCCTTCGGCGATCTCCTCGCTGGACAGCGCCGGGTGCCCGGTCGCCGTGGTCGCGTCGACGGTGAACACGACCGCGGCCATCGAGCGTTCGCGGTAGTGCGCGGCGATGTCGTCGAGGGTGGGGGTGCGCAGCTGGTCGGCCTTGAAGTACGCCGCCGAGGCGTCCATCAGCTCGTCGTCGAGCGAGAAGTGGCCGTGGCCGTCGGCCTCGACGTGGGTGTGCACGTCGATCGCGACGATCGCGTCGAGGTCGATCGCCGGCTCGTAGCGGGTGGTCATGGCAGCGCCTCCGCGCGTCGCCTTCGCGGTGAGCAGCCCGGCCAGCAGCGCGTCGCGCTGCGCCACGAGCGCCGCGGCTGGTCGATGCCGGCGAGCTCCTCGTCGACGCCGGCCACCAGCGCCTCGGCCAGCCGGGGGTCAGCTGCGGCGCGCCGAGGTCGTCCATCAGCGCCTGCGTCGGCGGCCCGAGGTGCTCGAGGACGTGGGCGAGGCCGCCGTCGCCACCGGAGAGGTGCTGGTTCGCGATCGGGCCGAGCAGGGCCCAGCGCAGCCCCGGGCCGTTCGAGATCGCCGCGTCGAGGTCGGCGACGGAGGCGACGCCGCGCTCGACCAGCGAGTAGGCCTCGCGCCACAGCGCCGCCTGCAGCCGGTTCGCGAGGTGACCCGGCACCTCCTGGCGCACGTGCACCGGCCGCTTGCCGACCGCGCGTGTAGAACGCCATCGCCGCGTCGATCACGTCCGCCGGGGTGTCCGGCGTGCCCGACGACCTCGACCAGCGGGATCAGGTACACCGGGTTGAACGGGTGCCCGACGACCACCCGTTCCGGGTGCCGGGGCACATCGCGGCCAGCCGGCTCGGCAGCATGCTCGAGGAGCTGCTGGCGACCACCACGTCGGGCGGCACCAGCGCGTCGAGCTCGGCGAAGATCGCCGCCTTGACGTCGTCGCGCTCGGGCGCGTTCTCCTGCACGAAGTCGGCGCCGTCGACCGCGGCGGCGAGGTCGGCGGTGAAGACCAGCCGGTCGTCGCACCCCTCGGCGCGAGGCCGAGCTGCGCCAGCACCGGCAGCGCGCGCTCGACGTCGCGGCGCAGCCGCTCCTCCGCGCGCGGGTCGGGGTCGGTCACGGCGACCTCGAGGCCGCGGGCGAGCAGGTGCGCCGCCCAGGCGTCGCCGATCACGCCGGCGCCGACGAGCGCGACCCGGCGTACGTCGGTCCGCGCGCCGGTCGTCACGCTGACGCCCTGCCCGTCGCGCGCGGTGGCGTAGGCGACGTACGCGTCCAGCGCGTGCGGGTCGAGCAGCGAGTCGGGGGTGGCGACCTCGGCGACCGGCCGGCCCTGCAGGATCCGCTTCGCCGGCAGCTCCAGCTTCTTGCCGGTGCGGGTGCGCGGCACGGCCGGCACCGCGATCGACGGCGTCGGGCACGTGCCGCGGCGACAGCGCTGTGCGCAGCTCGCGGGCGATCGAGGCGCGCAGCTGCGTCGTCGAGCTCGACGCCGGCGCGGAGCACCACGAAGAGGATCAGCTCGCCGTTGCCGCCGGCGGGGTCCTCCAGGTGCACGACCAGGCTGTCCTCGACCTCGGGCATCTCCTCGACGACGCGGTAGAACTCCGCGGTGCCCAGCCGGACGCCGCCGCGGTTGAGGGTCGCGTCGGAGCGGCCGGCGACGACGCACGATCCGCTGTCGGCGAACCGCACCCAGTCGCCGTGCCGCCAGACGCCGGCGAAGTCCTCGAAGTACGCCGCCCGGTAGCGGCTCCCGTCCTCGTCGCCCCAGAAGCCGACCGGCATCGACGGCATCGGCGCGGTGATCACCAGCTCGCCGAGCTCGCCGACCACCGGGCGGCCCGTCGGGTCGAACGCCGCGGCGGCCACGCCAGGCAGGCGCCGGAGATCTCGCCGGCGCGCACCGGCTGCAGCGGGCTGCCCTGCACGATCCCGCGAGCAGACGTCGGTGCCGCCGCTGCCGACGTTGAGCAGCACGTCCGGGCCGAACTGCTCGGCCACCCAGGCGTAGCCCTCGACGGGCAGCGGGCTGCCGGCCGCGCCGATCTGCCGCACGCGCGAGAGGTCGTGCTCCTCCGCCGGCCGGAGACCCTCCTTGCGGCTGGCCATCAGGAAGCCCGGGCTGGCGCCCATCAGCGTCGCCCCGGTCTCCTCGGCCAGGCGCCACTGCCAGTCGAGGTCGGGGTACATCGGGTTGCCGTCGATCATCACGATCGAGGCGCGCACCAGCAGCGCGGAGACCAGCGCGTTCCACATCATCCAGGCGGTGGTGGTGAACCACAGCAGCCGGTCCCCGGCCCGAGGTCCCAGCTCAGGGCGTGGTTCTTCAGGTGCTCGAGCAGGATGCCGCCGTGGCCGTGCACGATCGCCTTCGGCTTGCCCGGTCGTGCCCGAGGAGAACAGCACGTACAGCGGGTGGTCGAACGGCACCGGCTCGAACTCCAGCGGTGCGTCGGGCCCGGCGAGCAGGTCCGGCCAGGACACCGTGTGCGCCAGCGGCGTCGCCGCCGTACGGCACCTGGACGACGTGCTCGACCGTCGGGCAGGCCCCGGCAGATCTCGGCGACCTCGGCGGTCCGGTCGACGTCCTTGGCGCCGAACCGGTAGCCCGGCGACGACGAGCAGCACCTTCGGCTCCACCTGGGCGAACCGGTCGACGACGCTGCGGGCGCCGAACTCCGGCGCGCAGCTCGCCCAGATCGCCCCCAGGCTCGCGGTGGCGAGGAACGCGACCAGGGTCTCGGGGATGTTCGGCAGGTACGCCGCCACGCGGTCGCCGGGTCCGACGCCGAGCCCGGCCAGCCCGGCGCGGGCGCGGGCGACCTGGTCGCGCAGCTCGCCGAAGGTCAGCTCGACGCGGTCACGGGTCTGCGAGTACGCCACCACCGCCACGTCGTCGTCGCGCGAGGTGTCGGCCAGCAGGTGCCGGGCGTAGTTGAGCCGGGCACCCTCGAACCAGCGCGCGCCCGGCATGGTCTCCGTCGGCGAGCACGGCCTCGTAGGGCGTGTCCGACTCGACCCCGAAGTGCTCCCAGATCGCCGACCAGAAGCCCGTCGAGGTCGGTGACCGACCACTGCCAGAGGTCGTCCCAGCCCTCGAACCGCAGGCCGCGGGCGGTCTCGAGGAACTGCGCGAAGGCTCCCAGCCGGGTGGTCGAGCGCCAGTCCTCGCTCGGGCTCCAGAGGACCGCACCCTGCTCCACCGCAGCGGGCGAGGCGGTCACCTGCCGTCGTCCCCGGCGAGGCCGACCTTGCTCGCACGGCCCTCGAGGAACGCGCCCATCCGCGCCTTCGCCTCGTCGCTGCCGCCGGCGACCGCGGCCATCAGCGCCTCGAGCAGGTAGCCCTGGCTCGGGCTGGAGTCGGCGATCCGGGGCAGCGCCTGCAGGACGGCGAAGTTGGTGACCGGGGCGTTCGCCGCGATCTTCTGCGCCAGCGTCGAGGGCCGTCGAGAAGCCGTCACCGTCGTCGACGAGGTAGTGCGAGAGGCCGATGGCGTGGCCGTCCGCGGCGTCGTACACCCGGCCGGTGAGCATCATGTCCGCCATCCGGTGCACGCCGATCAGCCGCGGCACCCGCACCGACGCGCCGCCACCGACGAACAGGCCGCGCTGCCCCTCCGGCAGGGCGTAGAACGCCGACTGCTCCGCGACCCGGATGTGGGCCGCGCTGGCCAGCTCGAGACCGCCCCCGATCACCGCGCCGCGCAGGACCGCGACGACCGGCACGTTGCCCTGCTCCAGCCGGCCGAACGCGCGGTGCCACATCATCGAGTGCTCGAGGCCCTCGAGCGTGTCCCGCTCGGTCAGCTCGGCCAGGTCGAGCCCGGCCGAGAAGTGGTCGCCCTCGGCGTCGAGCACGACGGCCCGGGCCCACGTCGGCGGGCCGGCGAAGAAGGTCTCGATGCCGAGCACGGTCGCGTCGTCGAGCGCGTTGCGCTTGGCCGGGCGGGACAGCCGCAGCACCGCCACCGCGCCGTGGCGCTCGAGCACCAGCGACGACGGCAGCAGCGCCGCCCGGACATGATCGCCATCGGTGGTGGGGTTCGCCGCGTCTCCGGTGGCGGTCACTGGTTCTCCTCGAGATTGGTTCGGGCACGTTCACGGAGCTCCACACGCGTGACCTTGCCGGTCGCGTTGCGGGGCAGGTCGTCGACGAGGAAGACCTGCCGGGGGATCTTGAAGCGGGCGAGGTGGGCCTCGAAGTGGGCGCGCAGGTCGACCTCGGTGACGGTCGCGCCGGGGAACGTCTCCACGAAGGCGACGCCGACCTCGCCCCATTTCTCGTCGGGCGCCGCCACGACGGCAGCCGACCGTACGCCGGGGCAGGTGACCGCCACCGCCTCTACCTCGGCCGGGTAGATGTTCTCCCCGCCCGAGATGATCACGTCCTTGACCCGGTCGACGACGTAGGCCCAGCCGTCCTCGTCGGCACGCAGGACGTCTCCGGTGCGGAACCATCGTTCCGTCGACGACGTCTGTTCGCGGTCTCCTCGGGCCGGTTCCAGTAGCCGGCGAAGACGTTCGGGCCACGCACCAGCAGCTCCAGTCCCGGGCCGTCGCGCGGCACCGGGCCGACCGAGCCGTCGGGTTCGAGCGCCGCCACGTCGGTGAAGAAGTGCGGCACGCCGACCGAGACCGGATGCTCATCGGCGCCGCCGGGGACGGCCATGTAGATGCCGGGGCTCGCCTCGGTCATGCCGTAGCCCTGCAGCACCTGGACCCCGCGAGCGAGCCAGGCGCGCGCGACACTCTCCTTGACGGTCGAGCCGCCGTAGACCACGCGTCGCAGCGAGCTCAGGTCGGCGTCGGACCAGCCCGGGTCCTCCACCATCAGCTGCAGCATCGTCGGCACTGCCGCGAAGCTGGTGATGCCGTGAGCACCGACCAGGCGGAGCACGGTGGCGGCGTCGAACTTCTCCAGGACGTCGATGCTGCCGCCCTTGAAGAACGTCGGGAGGGTCACCTGGCCGAGCCCGACCGCGTGGAAGAGCGGCGAGATGCACAACGCCCGGTCGGTGCTCGCCGTGTCGAAGTGGGCGAGCTGGTTGACGGTGTTCCAGGTCAGGTTGCCGTGGGTCAGCGTCGCGGCCTTCGGTCGGCCCGTCGTACCCGAGGTGTAGAGCAGCAGCGCCGGATCGCTCAGGACGACGTCGACCTCCTCGTCGAGCGGCGGCACGGCGGCGATCCGGTCGGCGAGATCCCCGGCCGCGACCATCCGCAGCGCGGCCAGCGCCTCGTCGGCGGCCAGCTCCTTCGCCACCAGCTCGACGCCGTGGCCGACCAGGAGCATCCGCGCCCCGCAGTCGGTGAGCATGTAGGCCACCTCCGGCGCCGCGAGCCGCGTGTTCAGCGGCACGAAGACGGCGCCGAGCAGTCCACTGGCGAAGAACGCCTCGAAGGTACTGAGGTCGTTGCTGCCGAGGTAGGCGACCCGGTCGCCCCTTCCGACACCACCGTCCCGCAGCACCGACGCGAGCCGGGCGGCCCGGTCGGTGAGCTGGGTGTAGGTGAGCGCGCGGTCGCCCTGGCGCAGCGCGATCGCGTCCGGCGACATTCGGGCACGCCGCCGCGGCCAGCTGCCGAGGCCCTGGTTGCCGCTGGGTTGGAGGGCGGGCACGCTCAGAACCTCAGGACCGGCTTGATCGTGGAGCCGGACGCGACGTCCGCGACCGCCTGACCGATGTCGGCGAACGGGTACTCCTGCACCAGCCGGCCGATCGGCATCCGGCCGCTGCGCACGAGGTCGACCAGCGCCGGGATCAGGGTCTGGGTCTCGCTGTCGCCCAGAGTGAGCCCGACGACCTGCTTCCCGGCGAGCATGCCGTTGACGTCGAGGGCGACCTCGGTGCCGAACGGCGGCGCGCCGACGACGACCACGGTGCCGCGCGCCGCCAGGGCGTCGACGCCCTGGCGCAGCACCGCGACGCTGCCCGTCGTCTCGACCACGCCGTCCGCGCCACCGCCGGTGATCTCGGTGACCGAGGTGACCAGGTCGTTGGTCGTCACGTCCACGACGTGGGTGGCGCCCACCTCGATGGCCAGGTCGAGCCGCGAGGCGAGCTTGTCGACCGCGATGATCGTGGTCGCCGGCGTCAGCGCCGCCGCCATCACCGCGGACAGCCCGACCGCACCGGCCCCGAGCACCACGACCGTGCTGCCCGGCCTGGGCTTCAGCACGTTCCACACCGCGCCGGCACCGGTCTGGATGCCGCACCCGAGCGGCGCCAGCAGCTCCAGCGGCGCGTCCGGGGCGACCTTCACGAGGCTGCGCTCGTCGACGAGGGCGAGCCGCGAGAACGACGACTGGCCGAAGAAGCGACCGCCGAGCGGCTCGCCGTCGCGAGTGATCGTGGACGAGCCGTCGTCGCGGCGCCCGCCGATGAGGTTGCTCGGCAGCCAGGTCGCGCAGTACGCCGGATGGCCGTCGCGGCAGTTCTTGCACTGGCCGCAGGAGGTGAACGAGAGCAGCACCTGGTCACCGGGCTTGATCCGGGTCACCGACGTGCCGACCTCCTCGACGACGCCGGCACCCTCGTGGCCGAGCACGCCGGGCAAGGGGAACGGCAGGCCGCCGCTGGCCACGCCGAGGTCGGTGTGGCACAGGCCGGCGGCGACCATCCGGACCAGGACCTCGTCGGGGCGTGGGTCGGACAGCTCGATCTGGCTCAGGGTGAACGGGGCGCCACCTGTCTCGACGATGGCTGCTTCGGTCATGGTCATGCGAAGGCTCCTGGGTTCGGGATCAGTCGAGCGAGATGACGACGGACTTGTCGCGGGTGTAGGAGGTCAGGCCCTCGGGGCCGTACTCGCGACCGAAGCCGGAGGCCTTGACACCGCCGAACGGGACGGCCGGGTCGAGCATCGCCCAGTCGTTGACCCAGACGATGCCGG
This sequence comes from uncultured Actinomycetota bacterium, assembly GCA_963731485.1. GTDB lineage: Bacteria > Actinomycetota > Actinomycetes > Propionibacteriales > Nocardioidaceae > Marmoricola. The sequence continues at coordinate 881 of CAVSVQ010000002.1, read as the reverse complement.
CGTCGAGCCGGGTCGCCACGCGGTGTGCGCGGGCCAGATCGTGGTCTGGATGCCGGAGGCGAGGCCGTACGGCGTGCTGTTGGCCAGCGCGACCGCCTCGTCCTCGGTGTCGAACGGCTGGACCGTGAGCACGGGGCCGAAGATCTCCTCCTGCACGACGCGGGAGTCGTTGGCCAGGTCGGCGATCACCGTGGGCTGGTAGTAGAAGCCTCCGTTCAGGTCGAGCCGTTCGCCACCGCACACGACGCGGCCACCGTCGGCGACCGCCTGCGCGACGTACTCCTCGACCTTGGTGCGGTGCCGTTCGGCCGCCATCGGACCGACCACGGTCTCGGGGTCACGCGGGTCGCCGACCGGTACACCAGGAACGGCCTGGCCGAGGATCCCGACGAACGTGTCGTAGAGCGGACGAGCCACGAGCAGGCGCGGTCCGCCCATGCAGAACTGTCCGGTGTTGAACACGAACGCCTTGATCACCGATCCGACGGCCTTCTCGACGTCGGCGTCCTCGAAGACGATCTGGGCCGCGTTGCCGCCGAGCTCCATGTTCACCGGCTTCAGCGCCTCGCCGGCCACGGCCGCGGCTTGCCGGCCGATGGCCGTCGAGCCGGTGAACGCGATCTTGTCGACGCCGGGGTGGCGCAGCAGGGCGTCCCCGGCCACCGCGCCAGCGCCGGTGACCACGTTGAGCACGCCGTCGGGCAGGCCCGCCTCGGCGAACAGCTTCGCCATGAACAGCGCGCTCAGCGGCGTGTCGTCGGCGGGCTTGTGGACCACCACGTTGCCGGCGGCCAGTGCCGGGGCGATCTTCGAGCTCGACAGGATCAGTGGGAAGTTGAACGGCGTGATCGCGCCGACGACGCCGAGCGGCTCGCGCCGGG
>CAVSVQ010000001.1:0-221506 GCA_963731485.1 uncultured Actinomycetota bacterium | reverse complement strand
ATGATGATGGGGTACGCCGGGGTCTACTGCTCGTTCCTCAAGCACGCCGGCAATGCCGCCGACCGCTACGGCGTCTCGGGCGCCCGCATCCTCGCCGAGGCCGGCCGCCGCAAGCTGATCGGCGGCCAGGAGGACCAGCTGATCGACATCGCACTCATGTTGAAGGCGGAGGCGGAGCAGGAGGGCTGACCGAGGCGACTCCCGTCAGTCGTCCTCATAGGTGAGCCCGGCGACGTACTGGTCGAGGGTGAACCTGGCCGGGTCGACCCGGTGGAGCCGCGCGAGGATCTCTGCCACCGTCACCGCCGGTGAGGGGTGCCGTGCGCGGTTGAACCCGAAGGCGACCCTGACGACGGTGTCGTCATCGGTGACCTCGAGCAGTTGACCCGGTTCATGGCCATGCCGGTGGTCTACCTCTCCGCTCGGCAACAGGTCGGTCACCGTCCGCAGCACCGCTCTGTCGCCGTACCTGGTGCAGGTCGTGCGGTACGCCGTCGGTGCGACGTCGACGTCCCCGTCGGTGTGGGTGACCCCGGCCCGACACGGAGCGGCCGGGCCCGGCGCCGCGGTGATGTCCAGGTAGGTCGCTCCGAGGTCGTCGAGGTACTCGACTGAGTAGCCGGCCAGGGTGCCGTGACGTCGGATCGGCTCGACCTCGAGGGTCCGGAGGTCCTCCAGCGTCGGTGGGGACACCGCGTACCACCTGGTGTCGGCCCGGAACAGCGCCTCGGCCCGGTCCCGGGCGGTCGGGTTCGGGTCGGGCGTTGTCGAAGTCCCACCGCGGCTGCACCCGACGACGGCGAGTGCAACCGCCGCGAGCACGGCAGTCAGGCGAGGTCCCGGGAGCACGCTCATGGTCGGATTGTGCCCGCCTGCGTCGGGACACGGTGTGCCCAGTGTCTCCGGCGCGCCGGGGACGTGGCGGGCTAGCGTGGCTCCATGGGCCGCCTCGACGAGCTCGACCTCACCCTGAAGCTCACCAAGCGCCAGGAGACCGAACGGCTGTCCGCGGCGTCGAACCGGTTGGCGCAGATCCGGCTGGCGATCGGTGGGAAGTTCCCCGGCCATCCGGACATCGGACCGGGGATGCTGGTGCTCTTCGAGGGCTGGGACGCCTCCGGCAAGGGCGGCGCGATCAAGCGGCTGGTGGGACCGATGGACCCTCGCCACGTCCGCGTGAAGGGGTACGCAGCGCCGACCGCGGACGAGAAGCGACACCACTTCCTGCATCGGTTCGCCTCGGGCATCCCCGGCCTCGGCGGCTTCGCGGTCCTCGACCGCACCTGGTACGGCCGGGTCCTCGTCGAGCGGGTCGAGGGGTTCGCCTCCGAGGACCAGTGGCGGCGCGCGTACTCCGAGATCCGGTCGTACGAGTCGATGCTGCGCGGCGAGGGCGTCCTGGTGCTGAAGTTCTGGATGCACCTGTCCGACCAGGAGCAGGAGCGCCGCTTCCGCAGCCGGGCCGCCGATCCGCTCAAGACGTGGAAGCTCACCGACGAGGACTGGCGCAACCGCGCCCGCCGCGCCGACTACCTCGACGCGGTCGAGGACATGCTCCGCGAGACCGACATCCCCGAGGCGCCGTGGGTGCTGGTGGAGGCCGAGGACAAGCGCTACGCCCGGGTCAAGGTGGTGGAGTCGGTGATCGCGCACCTCGAGTCGGGCTGCGCGGAGCTCGGCTTCGCCCTGCCGGAGCCGTTGTAGGTCCCGGTCAGGCGACCGCGCAGAGCTCGTCGAGGGCCTGGTCGAGCTCGTCGTCCGCGCCCGCCTCCCAGAGGCCGAGGACGTCGAAGGGCCGCAGGTCGGCGTCGAGCTCGCGGAGGTGGGTGATCGCCTCCACGAGTTCAGTCGCCGAGAACTGAAAGCCGTCGCGGCTCCTCCAGGGCAGCCGTGTCGAACGTGTCGCTCGCCGGGTGCTCGGCGCGGTCGATGCGGTGCCGGAACCCGGTCGGCGTGCGCAGGGCGTACGCTGCCGTCGGCGGCCTGCTCGATCGCGAAGCCGGGTGCGTGCTTGGCCTTGTGGTCGCTCTCGCACCCGGGCCACAGGTTCGCGGTGTCGGTGGGTCCCTCGGGCCAGGCGACCCGATGGTCGAGCTCGGCCTCCGTGGCGGGCGTGTCGCAGCCCGGTCGGAAGCAGGCGCCGTGGTCGGCGACCACCCAGCGACCAGATCGACCTGGTCGGCTGGTAGCTCTCGGTGGAGAGCTCGGCCATCCGGCCGGCCGGGTCGGTGAGCATCCGGTGCCAGGTCGAGCCCGGCTGCTGGGCGATCATCCGGGCGAGACCGGCCGGGATCACCGTGCCGCCCGACAGCACGCCGGGGTCGTCGGAGAGTCCCATCAGGGTCTGGATCGGCACGGTCACGTTGACGATCGGGCGCGCGTACGCCGGCACCGGCGCCGCGTCGGCTCGCCCGACCAGCAGGTCGATCGCGAGATCGGCACGCAGCTGGTCGAGCGTGCGGTCGTCGCCGGCGGCTCGCTTCTGCTTGGCAGCGAGGGTGAGCCGGTGGTGGGCGAGCCGCACCTGGTCGGTGGTGTTGTTGATCGAGAGCCACGACATGCCGTCCTCGTCGTCGCGGCCGGTGACGTGCCGCTCGGCGTACCGCTTGCGGAACCGCTGCTCGGCGTCACCGGAGCGCAGCATCCGCAGCTCGTAGGCGATCTTGTTGCGCAGCTGCTTGTGGGTGCAGGTCACCAGCGGCGGGAGATCCTCGCCCTCGACGGTCCGCAGGTGCTTGCGCAGGAAGGAAGTGATGCGTCGGGCGAACCGCTGGTACTCCTCGGGATGGTCGAGGTGCTGCCGGGCGGCGTCGGCGACCAGGGTGGCGCGGTAGGCGTCCAGGCTGCCGGCGAGGCAGAGCTGCCAGAGCTGGGGAAGTGCTCGGCCAGGCAGAGCGCGACGTTGAGCTGCTTGCGCACCCAGGTCTCCGACATGCCCCACAGCTCGCCGACCTCGACCACGGTCTCCTGGCGTGCGGTGAGCGCGAAGTGCGGGCTCCGTGCCTTCCGCGCCGGGTGTTCGCGCTCGCGGCGGCGGAAGAACTCGACCAGGCGCGCCCAGCGCTGCGCGCCGGCGCGGTTCTCCGCGATCACGTGGCTGCGGCCGCCCAGCAGCAGGTCACGGTCGGACAGCCGGGTCAGGTCGGTCAGGTCCATCAGGTCGGTCAGGTCCAGCGGTTCGGTATGAGCAGGCATCGACACCTCCGAGAAGCGTTCGACCCACGACCACGACAGTAGGGGAGACCACCGACAAGGTGGGCGTGACCGGTTTCAGTCGCGCGCGACTGAATCGCTCGGGGCGATGGGGCGACCTTGCTGCAAGTCGTTCACGAACCCCGGTGCGTCCAACCATGCGCTGCAGGGGGTGGACCTCATGGTCGTCTGCAAGCATGAGGTCCGTGCTGTCGGAACGATTCGAATGGCGGGGCCGTGAGGTCTGGTGGGAGCGGATGGGGTCCGGCCCGGACGTCGTCTTCTGTCACGGAACGCCCTGGTCGTCGGAGTTGTGGCGGCCGTTCGCGGAGGCTCTTGCCCCTCACTTCACGGTCTACCTGTGGGACATGCCCGGGTACGGCCAGTCCTCGAAGAGCGCAGAGCACAGGGTGTCACTCGACTGTCAGGGTGAGCTGTTGGCCGACCTGCTGGCGTACTGGGGTCTGCAGCGGCCGCACGTGATTGCGCATGACTACGGCGGTGCGGTCGCGCTGCGGGCCCACCTGCTTCACGAGTCTGCCTATGCCACCTTGGTGCTGACGAACGTGGTTGCACTGGCGCCCTGGGGGTCGGAGTTCTTCACGTTGGTGCGGGAGCACGCGGATGTGTTCGCGGCGCTCCCAGCGGCCATCCATGAAGGTGCCCTGAACTCCTACATCGCGGGCGCAAGTCACGTCGGTCTCACCCCGGCCGCGGCATCGGCCCTTGCTTCTCCGTGGCTCGACAGCCTGGACAGGCGGCCTTCTATCGCCAGATCGCTCAGGCCGATGAGCGGTACACCGACGAGATCGAACCTCTGTACCCCGACCTCGACGTGCCGGTTCTGGTCATCTGGGGCCGCGAGGACAACTGGATCCCGGTGGACCGTGGTCACCGGCTCGCTGAGCTCATCCCCGGCGCGAGCCTGCGCATCATCGACGGTGCCGGGCACCTGGTCCAGCTCGACCGGCCGACGGCGCTGGCGGTTGCTCTGACCGGGTGGCTCGACGCCCACCGGTGACGAATCCGGGACCACCCGGCCGAGACACGGGTGCCACCGCGCCCGAAATGCACCATCTTGCCCTGACTCGCCCCCACAAATCCCAAGGTCGTTGCCGCACAGGTAGAACGTGTTCTAGTATTACGAGCGCGCACCCGACGACCGAGGAGAAGTCATGAGTCAGGCAGTTCTCGATGGCATCCGTGACCTGCTGCCCACCCTGCGCGAGCGCGCGGACGAGGCAGAGCGGCTCCGGGTCGTCCCCGAGGCGTCGATCAAGGAGATCGAGGAGACCGGGTTCTTCCGGATGCTCCAGCCGAAGCGGTACGACGGCCTCGAGTCCGACCCGGTGGACTTCTACACCGCGGTGCGCGACGTCGCCGGTGCCTGCGGCTCCACCGGCTGGGTCTCCAGCGTGCTCGGCGTGCACCCGTGGCAGGTGGCCCTGTTCGCCGACGAGGCGCAGCAGGCGGTGTGGGGCTAGGACACCAACGTGCGGCTGAGCTCGTCGTACGCCCCGACCGGCAAGGCCACGATCACCGACGGCGGCTACACGCTCTCGGGCAAGTGGAGCTTCTCCTCCGGCTGCGACCACGCCACCTGGGTGCTGCTCGGTGGGCTGGTGTTCAACGGTGACGGCAACGTCGTGGACTTCAAGACGTTCATGGTCCCGCGGGAGGACTACCGGATCGAGGACGTCTGGAACGTCGTCGGCCTGCGCGGCACCGGCTCCAACGACATCGTCGTCGAGGACGTGTTCGTGCCCGAGGCGTTCACGCTCTCGATGGGCGAGACCGGCCAGTGCAAGGGCCCGGGCCAGGAGCAGAACACCTCGAACCTCTACAAGCTGCCGTTCCACTCGATCTTCACCACCACGATCTGCACGCCGATCATCGGGATGGCCTACGGCGCGTACGCCGAGCACGTGGAGATGCAGCAGAAGCGGGTCCGCGCGGCGTACCTGGGCGAGAAGGCGTCGCTCGACCCGTTCGCCGCGGTGCGGATCGCCCGGGCCGCCAGCGACATCGACGCCGCCTGGGCGCTGGCGATGAACAACATCCGCGAGGAGATGGCGCTGGTCGAGAAGGGCGAGCAGATCCCGCTCGGCCTGCGGCTCAAGGTGCGCCGCGACCAGGTGCTCGGCACCCAGCGGGCGATCGACGCGATCGACGCGCTGTTCGAGGCCTCCGGCGGCCGCGCGCTGGCCGAGGGCACCTACCTGCAGCGCGCCTGGCGCGACGCCCACGCCGGCCGGGTGCACGCCGCCAACGACCCCGAGCGGGCGCTGCAGATGTACGGCGCCCACGAGTTCGGCCACAAGATCGACCCGGGGATGTACTGAGCCTGATGACGGACTTCTCCAAGGAAGCCACCCGCCGGTCCGCGAAGGCCGGCGACATCACCCTGAACTACTACGAGGCGGCGCCGGAGGGCGGCGTCTCGACGGTGGGTGGTGGACTGCCTTTCGTGCTGCTGCACGGCGGCGGCCCGGGCGCCTCGGCGTGGAGCAACTTCGGCGTCGGCCCTGCCCCGCTTCGCCGAGCACTTCCGCACGCTGCTGGTCGACCAGCCCGGCTTCGGCGGATCGGACAAGCCGGAGGTCACGGCGAACTACTTCCGCCACTCCGCCGGCTACCTGGTCAAGCTGCTCGACGAGCTCCGGATCGAGAAGGTCCACCTGCTCGGCAACAGCCTCGGCGGCGGCACGGCGACCCGGTTCGCCCTGGAGCTACCCGGACCGGGTCGGCCGGCTGGTGCTGATGGGCCCGGGCGGCCTCTCGCTGAACCTGTTCCACGCCGACCCGACCGAGGGCGTCCAGCGGCTGATGGACTTCTGCGATGGCGCCGAGCCGCGAGGCGCTGCGCGCCTTCATCTCCACGATGGTCGTCAACCAGTCCCTGGTCACCGACGAGCTGGTCGAGGAGCGCTTCGCCGACGCCACCGCTCCCGGCTCGCTGGAGGCGATGCGGTCGATGGGCATGTCGTTCTGGAACCCGGAGAGCGCCGAGGACGGCATGCTCTGGCGCGAGGCGCACCGGCTGCGCAAGCACACCCTGCTCACCTGGGGCCGCGAGGACCGGGTCAACCCGCTCGACGGCGCCCTGGTCGCGCTCAAGACGATCCCGAAGGCGCAGCTGCATGTCTTCCCGAACTGCGGGCACTGGGCCCAGATCGAGGCCGCCGAGGAGTTCGCCGAGGTCTGCACCGCCTTCCTCGCCGCGCACGTGGAGAGGAGCCGCTGATGACGATCGACATCAAGTCGATGGGCTACATCCGGGTCGCCAGCACCGACCTGGATGCGTGGCGGCTCTTCGCCGAGAAGGTGCTCGGGCTCGCCGAGGCGCGCGGTCCGAACCCCGACCACCTGTACTACCGGATCGACGAGGTCTCGGCCCGGGTCGTGGTCTTCCCCGCCGACGTCGACCAGCTCGTCGGCCACCGGCTGGGAGGTCGCCGACCACCAGGCGCTCCAGGCCGCCCGGATGCACCTGAAGGAGGCCGGTGTGGTCTTCGAGGAGGGCACGCCGGAGGAGCTCGCCGAGCGCCGGGTCCAGGAGCTGATCCGGTTCTCCGACCCGTGCGACAACGTCTTCGAGCTCTTCCACGGCATCACCTACGAGTCGCGACCGATCGTCACGCCGTACGCCGCGACGTTCGTCACCGGCGACCAGGGCATGGGCCACATCGTCATCCCGGTGACCGACGACGTCGAGGCGCTGCGGTTCTACACCGAGGTGCTCGGCTTCCGGCTGCGCGACTCGATGAGCATGCCCGGCGAGTTCGTCGGCAAGGAGCCCGGCTCGAAGGTGTGGCTGCGCTTCCTCGGGGTCAACCCGCGCCACCACAGCCTGGCGTTCCTGCCGATGCCGAACCCGGCCAAGTGCGTGCACGTGATGCTGGAGGTCGACGAGCTCGACCACGTCGGCCGGGCGCTGGAGCGGGTGCGCAAGCACAAGGCGCCGCTCTCGGCCACGCTCGGGCGCCACATGAACGACGAGATGGTGTCGTTCTACGTCAAGTCGCCCGGCGGCTTCGACGTCGAGTTCGGCTGCGAGGGCCTGCGCGTCGACGACGACCGCTGGGTCGCGCGCGAGAGCACGGCGGTCTCGTACTGGGGTCACGACTTCGGCGGCCAGTGATGAGGGCGCGGTGACCTCGTGAAGAATCATCCCGTGACCAAGGACAGCCACGAGGGCGAGATCCCCGACGGGATGAACGACGACGCCCGCGAGACCTGGCCGAGCCAGGAGCTGATCCAGTCGTGGCTCGGCAACGAGCTCGACTTCGAGATGCGCCTCGGCGAGCACACGCCGATCCCCGACGACCCCCAGTCGGCCGCCCGGGCACGGAAGTTCCGCGATGTGCTGGGCCTCTTCGCCAGCGGGGTCACCGTGGTCACCTCGATCGCCGACGGCGAGCCGGTCGGGATGACCTGCCAGTCGTTCTCGTCGGTCTCCCTCGAGCCGCCGCTGGTGATGTTCTGCCCGGCGAAGACCTCACGTGCCTGGCCACGGATGCAGCGTGCCGGCTACTTCTGCGTCAACATCCTGGCCGCCGACCAGGCCGAGGTCTCCGACGCGATGGCGACCAAGGGGTCCGACAAGTACGACGGCATCGGCTGGCGGCCCGCCCCGACCGGCGCGCCGCTGCTCGACGGCGTGCTCGGCTACGTCGACTGCACGGTGCACTCGGTGCACGAGGCGGGCGACCACTACGTCGTGCTCGGCAGCGTCAAGGAGCTGGGCTTCGCCCATGACTCTGGACAGAACGCTGCCCAGGACGCTGTACCGGACTCTCGGCAGCCGCTGCTGTACTACCGCGGCCGCTACGACACCAACGCAGGCGCGGGCGAGGCCTGACCAGGCCGCGCCGTAGGCCGTCAGGCCGCGTCGTAGGCCGCGCGGAGCCAGCCGAGCACCTCGTCGTCGAGGTCGTCGGGACCGGACAGCTCCAGGTGGTGCATCCACACGTGCGGGGCTGGCGACCCGACCTGCTTGAAGCGCTCGGACTCCAGTCGCCGCGGGAGGGCGATGGACAGCACCGCCGGGACCTCGGAGCGGACGTAGCGGCCCGGGTACCAGAGGTAGGCGAACCCGGTCTTGTGCCGCAGCGCCACCTGGCTGCGGCTGACCCGGACCTCGAGGTCGAGGCCGGTGAGCAGGACGAGGAGCCGGCGGTGGATCGCCAGCCCGACCGGCGACTCGGCGAACACCTCTTCGGGAGTGCTCAGCGAACCGGCCATGATCCTGACTCTTCCGCCCCGCGCCGGTCCCGACGAGGGCCGAGTGTCCCGACCGCCGGGGACCTGCGTCGTGTCGGTGAGCCGGGTGTGGTCGGGGCGGCGGGATGATGCTGGCGACCCGCGACCTCGGAGGTGGCCCGATGACCAGTACCCAGAGCCCGGCACCCGGCCCGTCCGTGGCGGGGGGCCACCCGGCGTACCGCAGCGTTGCCGCGGAGCGCGCCGCGAGGGTGCAGCTGCGGGTGGCCGACCTGATCACTGCGTTCGCCGGGTCGATGACGTTCGTCTACCTGCACGTCCTGGCGTTCGGCGTGTGGATGCTGTTCGCCGAGGCCTCACCGTGGCCGACGCTCACCCTGGTCGTGTCACTCGAGGCGATCTTCCTCTCGACGTTCGTGATGATCGGGCAGAACCGGCAGGCGGCGTACCAGCAGGCCAAGGCCGACCACGACTTCGTCGAGCAGGAGCTCGAGCTCAAGACCAACACGGAGATCACCCGGGCGATCCATGCGCTGACCGCCGAGCTGCACCGCCGGCTGATCCCGGGCGAACAGGTCGCGGACCTCCGTGACGACGTGCCCCGCGATTCCGACTAGCGTGGTGGCGTGAGCCATCCGGTCTTCCCCGACTCGCCGACCCTCGTCGCGGCCCAGGGCGTCGCGCGCAGGCTCGCGGAGGCTTCGACCGACGCGGACGAGCAGATCAGGGACTTCAGCGACCGGCTGCTCCGCGGCTTCCTGGGGCTGTGCGAGAGCCCCCGGACGCGGCACGGCATGCTGCGCATGGTGCGGTCCTCGGTCGGCAGCGCTCGTGCCGGCCGCGCCTTCTACCGCGTCCTGAGCCGCACCGTCGTGAACCCTGCCGCCCGGGCGACCGGGGTGCATGCCTCGGCACTCCGCTTCGAGCTGGTCTGCGGCCAGCTCGTCGGCCTGGCGATGATGCGGTACGTGCTCCAGGTCGAGCCGGTCGCATCGGCCCCGACCGAGGACATCGTCCGCCAGTTCGCCCCGGCGATCAGGGCGACCCTGAAGGGCGCCTGACCCCATCTGACGCCGGGCCTGTGGATTGTCCCGGCAGCGCCGATCCGGGTTGGGTCATCGTGGGCCGATGGACCAGATCGCGCCGCTGCCGTCCCTGCCTCTCGAACCACTCTCGCCGCGCCTGCCGGTCGACGAGCCGTTCATGCCGGCCGAGGCCGCGCGGGCGGGGATCGGGCGCGCAGTCCTGTCCCGCCTGCACCGGGAGGGCCGGGTGCGTCGTCTCCTGCGCGGGGTCTACCTCGACGCGACCGTCCCGGTCACGACGCGGGTGCGGGCCAGAGCGCTCGCTCTCGTCGTCGGCGAGCGGATCGTGGTCGGTGCGACGGCGGCGTGGTTGCACGGTGTCGAGCTGCCCGGCCCGGCTCAGCCGGACCTGCTCCCGGTCGAGGTGCACGGTGGTGCAGCCGGAGCCCGGCGTACCGACCGCCGTCCGGTCCGGTACGCCGACCGCGACCTGCAGGTCGTCGAGGGCGTGCGCTGCACGACCCCGCTCCGCACGGCGCTCGATCTCGGCCGCGGCGCGTCGCCCGAGCGTGCGCTCGCCGCGCTGGACGGACTGCTCGCGCTGGGCGCCTTCCCGCACGCCGCGTTGATGGGCGAGGTGGCCCGGTTCGCCGGCCGTCCCGGGACCGTCCAGCTCCGCGAGCTCGCCGCGGTCGCCGACGCCCGTGCCGAGGGTGCTGCCGAGTCGGTGCTGCGACTGCGTTGGCTGGGCGCACGACTGCCCACGCCCTCGCCTGGGTTGGCGGTGCCGCTGCCCGGACCGAGCGCGCGGACCGTCCGGCTGGCCCTCGGCCTGGCGGTGCACCGCTTCGGCGTCGTGATCGCCGACCGCCAGGGCGACGCCGACCTGGCCGCCCTCGCCGCGCTCGGCTGGCGGGTCGTCACGCTCGGCGGCGAGCGGGTGCTGCGTGGTGACCCGGCGTACCTGGTCGGGCATCTCGAGCGCGAATTCCACCAGCACCTGCTGGAGCAGGTCGGATAGGCGGAGTCGACTAGGTTGGCCGGCATGCTCCCGCTCGGCTGGCACACCGACCTCGCTGTCCTGCGCCTCGGCGGCTCCACCGTCGCCGATCGCGGCGACCACCTCGTCATCCGGACACCGCAGAACCCCGGCTTCTACTGGGGCAACTTCGTCCTGGTCACCACACCCGGCCCGGTCGGCGACCCGGAGGGCTGGGTTGCGACCTTCGAGCGGGAGTTCCCCGACGCTCCTCACCGGGCGGTCGGGATGGTCGCCCCGCCGAGCGAGCCGGCCGCGTGGGAGGCGCTCGACCTCGAGCTCGAGCACGACGACGTGCTGGCGACCGACACCTGCCCGGAGCCGACTCCGGTGCCGCAGGGGTACCTCGTCAAGCAGATCGAGGACGCCATCGAGTGGGAGCAGTCGACCGGCCTGCGGATCTCGGAGTTCGCGGAGGACTCCGAGCACGAGGCGGAGTTCGAGCGGCGCTCGACCGACCGGCGGATCGCGATGAGCGCCGCCGGCGACTCGGCGTGGTTCGGCGCCTTCGAGGGCGACCGGCTGGCGGCCGAGCTGGGCATCGTCGACTGCGGCGAGGGCGTGGCGCGCTACCAGGCGGTGGTGACCGCGGAGGCACACCGCCGCCGCGGGCTGGCCGGGCACCTGCTCGGGGCTGCGGCCGCCTGGGCCGCCGAGCGCGGGGCCCGCACCTGGGTGATCGTCGCCGAGGACGGCAGTGCGGCGGCGCGCTTGTACCGCGCCCGCGGGTTCGTCCCCGCCGACCGCGGCCACCGCGCGACCCGGCGGCCCCCGGGGAGCCCGTCCCGCTCGACGGTGACCTAGGACCTACAGGGCCGCGATGGCCTCGGCGATGGCCAGCGTGCGCTGGGCCGACTCGACGTGCAGGTTCTCGATCATCCGTCCGTTGTAGGTGACCACGCCGGAGTCGCGGGCGTCCCAGGCCGCGAGGATGCCGCGGGCGTCCTCGACCGCCCGGTCGGAGGGCGCGAACGCCTCGTTGGCGCCCTCGACCTGGCCGGGGTGGATCAGGGTCTTGCCGTCGAAGCCCATCTCGCGGCCCTGCCGGCACTCGGCGAGGAAGCCGTCGAGATCCTTCACGTCGTTGTAGACGCCGTCGATGATCGCGATGCCGGCCGCACGAGCCGCCAGCAGCGCGGTGTGCAGCGACGGGAGGATCGGCGCGCGGCCCGGCACGTGCTCGGCGTACAGCTCCTTGACCAGGTCGTTGGTGCCCATCACCAGGACGGAGAGGCGTTCGGAGGCCCGGGCGATCGCGAGGGCGTCGAGGATCGCGACCGGGGTCTCGACCATCGCCCACAGCTTCGTGTGGTCCGGCGCACCGGCCTGCTCCATCGCGGCGACCAGCTGCTTCACCTCTGCGGCGCTGTTCACCTTGGGCACCACGACGGCGGCGGGACCGGCGGCGGACGCTGCGGCGAGGTCGTCGTCGTGCCACTCGGTGCCGATGCCGTTGACCCGGATCGTCACGGTTCGGCGGCCGTACTCGCCCGAGGCCGCCGCTGCGCAGGCGGCGTCGCGTGCCCGGGGCTTGTCGTCGGGGGCGACTGCGTCCTCGAGGTCGAGGATCAGCCCGTCACAGGGGATCGTCTTGGCCTTCTCCAGCGCGCGGTCGTTCGAGCTCGGCATGTAGAGCACCGAGCGCAGAGGGGTGAACTCGCTCATCGGTCGCCTCAGCCCTCGATCTCGATGGCGTCGTACGCGGCCTTGAGCTCGGGATCGATCGCCGCCAGCTGCTCGGCCAGGGCGACCATCACCTTGCACTGCTTCACCGAGGCGTCGTCCTCCATCTTGCCGTCGAGCATGACCGCGCCGGTGCCGTCGCCCATCGCCGCGATCACCCGGCGGGCGTGCTTCACGTCCTCGACGCTCGGCGAGAAGACCTTGTTCGCGATCGTGATCTGCACCGGGTGCAGCGACCAGGCGCCGACGCAGCCGAGCAGGAACGCGTTGCGGAACTGGTCCTCGCAGGCGACCGTGTCCTTGATGTCTCCGAACGGCCCGTAGTACGGGTAGATCCCGTGCATCGCGCACGCGTCGACCATCCGCGCGATCGTGTAGTGCCACAGGTCCTGCTGGTAGGTCGTCCGGTCGCCGTCGTACGCCGGCGCGCCGTCGTCGCCCGTGGGCGGGTCCTGCCGGACCAGGTAGCCCGGGTGGCCGCCACCGACGCGGGTGGTCTTCATCCGCCGGTCGGCGGCGAGGTCGGCCGGGCCGAGGGAGAGGCCCTGCATCCGCGGGCAGGCCGCGCAGATCTCCTCGATGTTCGCGACGCCGCGGGCGGTCTCCAGGATCGCGTGCACCAGGATCGGGCGGTCGAGGCCGGCCTTCGCCTCGAGCTGGGCCAGGATCCGGTCGACGTAGTGGATGTCCTCGGCACCCTGCACCTTCGGCACCATGATCACGTCGAGCTTGTCGCCGATCGCCGGCACCAGCGTGGTGAGGTCGTCGAGCGCCCAGGGGGAGTCCAGGGAGTTGATCCGGGTCCAGAACTGGGTCGGCCCGCTAAGTCCTCGAGGTTGGCGACCGTCTGCCCGATCTCGACCAGGCCCTGGCGGGAGATCTCCTTGTTCTCCGCCTTGACCGCGTCCTCGAGGTTGCCCAGCAGCACGTCGACGGTGCCGACCATGTCGGGCACCTTCGCGGCCATCTTCGGGTTGCCGGGGTCGAAGAAGTGGATCGCCCGGCTCGGCCGGGCCGGGATCTCCCGCAGCGGGGCGGGCGCGCCGACGGCGAGCGGGGCGAAGAAGTCCTTGGCGGTACGCATGAGGCGGAACCTAGCAGCGCGTCCGACTGCCCGGTATGACCCATCCCATGAGCCCCTGCCGGTCGATGGTCGAAGGTCCGTTCCGGGTCGGGTTCGTGCCCGGCGTGATGCCCGGCAAGTGGGAACGGATCTGGCGCGAGCGCAAGCGGCGGCCACTGGAGCTGGTGACCGTCGAGGTGGCCGACCAGGAGGCCGCGCTGCGCGACGGTCTCGTCGCAGATGTGCCTGGTGCGCGGGGAGGTCGACCGGGACACCTTCCACCTGATCCCGCTCTACCGCGAGGTGCCGGTCGTGGTGGTCCCGGCCGACCACCCGGTCACGGCGTACGACGAGATCGACGTCGCCGAGCTCGCCGACGAGTACGACGTCCTGCGTCGAGCATCCCGAGCTGGCCACGAAGCAGGCGATCGAGACCGTCGCGGCCGGGACCGGGATCGTGGTGGTGCCGATGTCCCTGGCCCGGCTGCACCACCGCAAGGACGTGGCGTTCCGCCCGGTCACCGGCGTCGAGGAGTCGCCGGTCGGGCTGGCCTGGCCGCGCCGCCCGCCGGGGGAGGACGACGATCCGGACATCGAGGTCTTCATCGGAATCATCCGGGGCCGGACGCCGCGCAGCAGCCGCGGTTGACCACAAGATCAGGGGCGGGTCAGGGCTACCTTAGGGAATTCTCCCGATGCTCCGGGCTACCTCAGACGGACAGGCTCTTGCTCGATGATCCAGCAAGTGTCGAAGTGGGAGCAGCCGATGTCCGACCTGCCGTGCCGCGAGGAGCCCGACCTGTTCTTCGCCGAGTCGCCGCGGCTGCTCGCGGCGGCCCAGGCGCTGTGTGCCGGGTGCCCGGTCCAGGATCTCTGCCTGGCCGGTGCCCTCGAGCGGCGCGAGCCGCACGGCGTGTGGGGCGGCAAGATCTTCGTCGGCGGCGTGGTGGTCGAGCACAAGCGCGGCCGCGGCCGGCCGCGCAAGGACGAGGTCGCCTGACGGCGCAGGCCCTAGGCTGCCGCCCATGGGAACCGGGCGGCTCGAGGCGTTCAGCGATGGCGTCCTGGCCATCATCATCACGATCATGGTGCTCGAGCTCGAGGTGCCGGGCGGATCGCACTGGTCGGACCTGGGCGACTCGACCACGAGCCTGGTGACCTACCTGATCAGCTTCGT
Source organism: uncultured Actinomycetota bacterium (assembly GCA_963731485.1). Lineage (GTDB taxonomy): Bacteria > Actinomycetota > Actinomycetes > Propionibacteriales > Nocardioidaceae > Marmoricola. Next base: position 207,104 of record CAVSVQ010000001.1, on the reverse strand, counting down.
CTACATCGGCATCTACTGGTCCAACCACCACCACATGCTCCAGCTGTGCGACCGGGTGAGCGGAGCGTGCTGTGGGCGAATCTGCACCTGCTCTTCTGGCTCTCGCTCTACCCGTTCACCACGAAGTGGATGGACACCAGCGACGTCGCGCAGGTGCCGGTGTTCGTCTACGGCGTGAACCTGCTGCTCGCCGCGATCGCGTACGTCGTGCTGCAACAGACCATCATCCGGGCCGAGGGGCCCGACTCGCGGCTGAAGAAGGCGATCGGGAACGACACCAAGGGCAAGTACTCTCCGGGGCTCTACCTGGCCGGCATCCTGAGCACGTTCCTCACGCCCTGGCTCGGCGTGGCCTTCTTCGCCGTGGTCGCCGCGATCTGGCTGGTCCCGGACCGCCGGCTCGAGGGCTTCGTGACCCAGATCGAGGCGCGCGAGCGGGACGGGTGACTCAGCGCGCCGCCAGTGCCGCGGCACGGAGCCGGTGCGCCGGCCCAGTGAGCTGGGCGAGCGCGTGGGCGCGCTTGAAGACCAGGTGGGCGTCGTGCTCCCAGGTGATCGCGATGCCGCCGTGCAGCTGCACCGTCTCCGAGGCGATGTGGTCCAGCGCCTCCGAGCAGTACGCGCCGGCCGCCGGAGCCAGCCGGGCGAGCGTCGTGGCGTTCTCCGCGCTCGGATCCGCCAGGTACGCCGCGGCGGCGGCCGTGGCACCCCAGCTCGCCGACCGCGAGGCCTCGAGCCGGACCAGCATGTCGGCCATCCGGTGCTTGAGCGCCTGGAAGGAGCCGATCGGGCGACCGAACTGCACCCGCTCCCGGGAGTAGGACACCGTCATCCGCAGGCCCCGCTGCATCGCGCCCACCTGCAGCGCCGAGACCAGCGCGGTGGCGATGTCGCGCACGTCGGTCGGGAGTCTCGGCGGGCGGTCGGGCCAGCGCGAGCCGCAGGGTCTGGTCCATCGAGCCGGTCCGCTCGCCGGGCTCGAGGACGACGTCCCCGAGTGTGAACGGCACGACCTCGCCGGCGGCGAGCCGGGGCAGCAGGTCGGCGCGGGCCTCCTCGCGAGCCGTGCAGGAGCAGGTCCACGGCGGCCAGGGCGCTGGCCAGGCAGCGGGGCCGGTGCCAGGTTCTCGCCGAGCTCCTCGAGCACGACGGCGGTCTCGACGAGGGAGGCGCCGAAGCCGTCGTACTCCTCGGGGACGGCGAGCGCCGCGACCCCGACCTGCTCGCACAGCGCCTGCCACAGTGCCGCGTCGTAGCCCGCTGCGGACGTGATCGCGGCGCGGACCGCTGCGCTGTCGGAGCGCTTCGTGAGCAGAGCGCGGACGGTCGCCGCCAGCTCCTGCTGCTCCTCGGTGCGGGCCAGCTCCATCAGGCCTCCCGCTCCGCGAGGACGGCGGCCAGCAGTCGGGCGCGGTGGTGGGCCGGCGTCCCCCACGCGGTGACCAGGGCCTGGATGCGCAGCAGCCACAGGCTGAGGTCGAACTCCGCCGTGTAGCCGATCGCACCGTGGACCTGCAGCCCGGTGCGGGCCGCGCGGTGGGCGGCGCCGGCAGCGGCCACCTTCGCCGCGGAGACCGGCGCCTCGCCCAGGGCGGCGCCGAAGACGAGCGGGCGAGCGAAGTCCAGCGCGATCCGGACGTCGGCCAGCTGGTGCTTGACCGCCTGGTACGACCCGATCTCACGACCGAACTGCCGGCGCTGCTGCGCGTAGGTGACGGTGTCGGCGAGCACGCGTTCGCCGGCGCCGAGCAGCTCGGCGGCACAGGCCAGCACGGCCCGGTCCACGGCAGCGTCGTCGAACGGATCGGGGTCGGTGACCTCGACGAGCGTGCGGGTGGTGTCGACGGACGGGTGCCGGGCGCCGGCGGTGCCGCCGAGCAGCCGGGCGACGTGGGCGTCGACGGCGTACGGCGTGATCGGCGGGACCGCGGCTGTCACCATCGCTCCGTCGACCTGCGGGGCCAGGGCCGCCGACTCGATCCAGGGCCCGACCGCGAGCTCGTGGCCGAGCACCTCGAAGGCGACGGCGAGGTCGACCAGGGTGCCGCCGAGGCCGCCGTCCTCCTCGGGTGCGACCAGGGCGGTCACGCCCTGGTCGGCCAGCCGCTTCCACAGGTCCAGGCCCGGCGCGGTCTCACCCGCGGCCCAGGAGCGCGCGACGGCGACCGAGCCTGCCGAGCGCATCAGGTCGGTGAGCGCCTCGGCGAAGCCGCGCTGCTCATCGGTGAGCTCGAACCTCATCGCGCCGTCCCCTTCGACTGGCCGCGTGGCTCCCTGGGGAGGCCGAGGATGCGCTCGGCGACGATGTTGCGCTGGATCTCGTTGGTGCCCGCGTAGATCGGGCCGGACAGCGAGAACAGGTGGCCGTCGGTCCACGGGAGTGCCGGCGAGCTCGGCCTCGGGCCCGAGCAGGTCGAGCGCGGTCTCGTGCAGGTCGATGTCCAGCTCGCTCCAGAAGACCTTGTTCACCGAGCCGGCCGCGCCGACGTCCCCGCCCTGGGCGAGCCGGGTCACGGTGCCCCAGGTGTAGAGCCGGTAGGCCTGCGCCCCGATCCAGGCGTCGACGACGGCGTCCGCGGACCGCGGCTCGGGGTGCTCGCGGTAGAGGTCGACGAGCCGGTCGGCCGCCGCGCAGAACCGGCCCGGAGAGCGCAAGGACAGCCCGCGCTCGTTGCCGGCGGTGCTCATCGCGACTCGCCAGCCGTCGCCGGGGGCGCCGAGCACATCGGCGTCGGGCACGAAGACGTCGTCGAAGAACAGCTCGGCGAAGCCGGGCTCCCCGTCGAGCTGGGCGATCGGGCGCACCGTGACGCCCTCGGCGTCGAGCGGGAAGACGAAGTAGGTCAGGCCGTGGTGCCGCTCGGCATCGGGGTCGCTGCGAAAGAGCCCGAAGCCCCAGTGCGCGTACGCCGCCCGCGACGACCAGGTCTTCTGGCCGTTGAGCACCCAGCCCCCGCGCGCGTCGTCGCGGGTCGCGGTCGAGCGCAGCGAGGCCAGGTCGGACCCGGCCTCGGGCTCGGACCAGGCCTGCGCCCAGATCTGCTCGCCGGTGGCCATCGTCGGGAGGAACCGCGCCTGCTGCTCGGCGGTGCCGTGGTCGAAGATGATCGGCGCGAGCAGGAAGATGCCGTTCTGGCTCACCCGGCCCGGCGCGCCGGCGCGGTAGTACTCCTCCTCGAAGATCACCCACTCGACCAGCGACGCCTCGCGGCCGCCGTACTCACGCGGCCAGGAGACCACCGACAGCCGCGCCTCGGCGAGCGTCGCCTCCCACTCCTGGTGCGCGACGAAGCCCTCGGCGGAGTCCATCGACGGCAGCCGGGTCTGCGGCACGTTCGCCGCGAGCCACGCGCGCACCTCGGCCTGGAACGCGCGCTCGGAGTCGGACAGGGTCAGGTCCATCAGCTTGCACCTCTGCGCCAGCTCGTTCTTGAGCACCTTGCCGCCGAGGTTGCGGGGGAGGGCGTCGACGATCTCCACCTCGCGCGGCACCTTGAAGTTCGCCAGCCGCTCGCGGGCGAAGGCGAGGACGGCGTCCGGGGTCGTGCCCTGCGATCCGGGGGTGGCGACCACGAAGGCCTTGCCGACCTCGCCCATCCGCTCGTCCGGCACCCCGACCACCGCGACGTCGGCCACGCCGTCGAGCCGCATCAAGGTCTGCTCCACCTCGGCGGGGTACACGTTGAAGCCGCCGCTGATGTACATGTCCTTGAGCCGGTCGGTGATCGACAGGTTGCCGCGCTCGTCGAGGGTGCCGATGTCGCCGGTGTGCAGCCAGCCGTCGGCGTCGATCGCCTCGGCGGTGGCCGCCGGGTCGTCGAGGTAGCCGAGCATCACGAACTCGCCGCGCAGCAGCAGCTCCCCGGCCCCGGAGTCGGACGCAGCGTCGATCCGGGCCTCCATCCCGGGGACCGCCCGGCCACAGGTGGTCGCCACCGTCTCGGCGGAGTCGCCCTCACGGCACATCGTCGCGACCACGGCCTCGGTCATGCCGAAGGCCGTCACCACCTGGTCGATCGCGAGCCCGTCCGGCCCCGGCGCGCGCATGCGTTCGATCAGCACGACCGGCACCACCGCGGCGCCGGTGACCGCCAGCCGGAGCGAGGACAGGTCGAAGTCGGCACGGTTCGGTGCGGCGAGCAACGACTGGTAGATCGTCGGCGCTCCGGGCAGCACGGTGATCCGCTCGTCCTGGATCAGCTGCATGGTCTGGTCGAGGTCGAAGGTGGTGACCGGGTAGAGCGTGGCGCCGGTGGTGAGTCCGACCACGATCCCGGCCTTGTAGCCGAAGGAGTGGAAGAACGGGTTGACCACCAGGTAGCGGTCGTCGGCGGTGACGCCGCCGAGCTCGCCCCAGGCGCGGGCGACACCGACGGTCTGGCGGTGCGCGGACATCGCGCCCTTCGGCCGGCCGGTCGTGCCGGAGGTGAACAGGATGTCGGCGACGTCGTCGGGGGAGACCGCGTCGGCCCGGGCCTCGAGCTGCTCGAGCGGCAGGTCCCGTCCGGCCGCGAGTCAGCTCGTCGAGATCGCCGAGGTCGACGATCTCCCGCACCGACGGCAGGTCGCTGGCGGCGCGGAGGTCGGCGATCTGGGTGCGACCGAGGAAGCCGTCGTCGACGACGACGAGCGCGGCGCCGGTGCGGTCGACGAGCTCGGCCACCTCGTGGCCGGTGTAGCGGGAGTTCGCCGGCACCAGGGTGCCGCCGGCATGGCTGACCGCGAGAGCCGCGACCACCCAGTCGATGCTGTTCGGCGCCCACACGACCACACGGAAGCCGGGCTCGAGGCCGTAGGAGAGATAGCCGCGCGCGACGGCGCGCACCTGGTCGAGGAGCCCCTGGAAGGACAGCGTGCGGTCGCCTTCGACGTACGCCGGGCGGTCGCCGTACGCAGCGGCGGCGGCGCGCAGCACGGCCGGCAGGGTCTGCGGGTCGGACACCGGGAAGCACCTCCTTCGCAGGCGTTGGGTCGCCACCCAAGCAAGTGCTTGGTAGGCTACCAGACATGGCAGAGACCGGCCGAGCCGAGGAAGGCGCGTTCCGTGCCGAGGTGCGCGCGTGGCTCGAGGACAACCTCGTCGGCGACTTCGCCGGGCTGCGCGGCCTGGGCGGCCCCGGTCGCGAGCACGAGGCGCACGACGAGCGGCTGGCCTGGGACCGGCATCTCGCCGAAGCACGGCTGGACCTGCATCGGCTGGCCCACCGAGCACGGCGGCCGCGGATCTGTCGCTGGCCCAGCAGGTGATCTTCCACGAGGAGTACGCCCGGGCGAACGCCCCGGGCCGGGTCAACCACCTCGGCGAGGAGCTGCTCGGACCGACGCTGATCGCGTTCGGCACCGAGGAGCAGCAGGCGCGGTTCCTGCCGAAGATCCGTGGCGGTGGAGGAGCTGTGGTGCCAGGGCTACTCCGAGCCGAACGCCGGCTCCGACCTGGCGAACGTGCAGACCCGTGCGCGGCTGCGATGCCCGACCCTGATGGTCACAGCGAGTGGGTGGTCGACGGCCAGAAGGTGTGGACCTCGCTGGCACACCTGGCCGACTGGTGCTTCGTGGTCGCCCGCACCGAGCCCGCCCCAAGACGGCCTGCGCAGCGGCACCACGGCCTGTCCTACCTGCTGGTGCCGATGGACCAGCCCGGCGTCGAGGTGCGGCCGATCGTCCAGCTGACCGGCACCTCGGAGTTCAACGAGGTGTTCTTCACCGGAGCCCGGACGGCCGCGGACCTGGTCGTCGGCGGTGCCGGCAACGGGCTGGGCGGTCGCGATGGCCACGCTCGGCTTCGAGCGCGGCGTCTCGACGCTCGGCCAGCAGGTCGGCTTCCGGCGCGAGCTCGACGCCGTGATCGAGGCGGCGCAGGCCAACGGCACCTACGACGACCCGGTGATCCGGGACCGGCTCGCCCGCGCCGACGTGGAGCTCGAGGTGATCCGGCTCAACGCGCTCCGCACCCTGAGTGATCAGGAAGCAGGCCGAGGAGCAGGCTCCGCACAGGCCAGCATCGCGAAGCTGCTCTGGGCCAACTGGCACCGCACCCTCGGCGAGCTGGCGATGCTGGTGCGCGGACGGCATCGCTCACGACCGGCCCCGACTACGACCTCGACGAGTGGCAGCGCCTGTTCCTGTTCACCCGTGCCGACACGATCTACGGCGGGTCCGACGAGATCCAGCGCAACATCCTTGCCGAGCGGGTGCTCGGCCTGCCCAGAGGAACGACCCAGAGAGAACGACCCAGAGGAACGACCCGAGAGGCCCGCTCATGACCGCGATCCGTCCCGAGCAGCCCACCCCGGACTACGTCCCGGGGCACGGCCTGCTGAGCGACAAGGTGGTCGTGGTGACCGCAGCCGCGGGGGCCGGCATCGGGGCGGCGGTCGTCCGCCGGGCCCTCGAAGAGGATGCCCGGGTCGTCGTGCTCAGCGACACCCACGAGCGCCGGGTCGCCGAGGCGCACGAGTCGCTGGCCGCGGAGTTCGGTGCCGAGCGGGTGCGCTCGAGTCACCGACGTCACCGACGAGGCCCAAGTGACCGCGCTGCTGGACCTGGCAGATCCGACGGCGGCGTCGACGTGATGATCAACAACGCCGGACTCGGCGGCACCGCGAGCGTGCTCGAGATGACCGACGAGCAGTGGAGCAAGGTCCTCGACATCACCCTCACCGGCACGTTCCGCTGCGTTCGCGCCGCCTCGAACCGGATGATCGCCAACGGCACCCGCGGCGTGATCGTCAACAACGCCTCGGTGATCGGCTGGCGTGCACAGGAGGGCCAGGCCCACTACGCCGCGGCGAAGGCCGGTGTGATGGCACTGACCCGGTGCGCCGCCCTGGATGTCGCGCCGCACGGCATCCGGGTCAACGCGGTGTCGCCGTCGCTGGCGATGCACCCGTTCCTGGCCAAGGTCACCTCCGACGAGCTGCTGCACGAGCTCAAGCAGCGCGAGGCGTTCGGGCGAGCGGCCGAGCCGTGGGAGGTCGCCAACGTGATGGTGTTCCTGGCCAGCGACTACTCGTCCTACCTGACCGGCGAGGTGCTCAGTGTCAGCAGCCAGCACCCATGAGTCCGGCGCCGAACGGCGGCAGCCGGCGCGCCGAGCTGCTCGGCATCGCCGCGCGGCTGTTCGCCGAGCGCGGCTTCAAGAACACCACCGTGCGCGACATCGCCGATGCCGCCGGGATCCTGTCCGGCAGCCTGTACCACCACTTCGACTCCAAGGAGTCGATGGTCGACGAGCTGCTGGACACGTTCCAGACCGACGCTGTGGAAGCAGTACGACGCGATCTCGGCCTCCGAGCGATCGCCCCGCGGCAAGCTCGAGGCGGTCGTCCGGGCTTCGTTCGACGCGATCGACCACCACCACAGCGAGGTGGCGATCTTCCAGAACGACGCCTGCCTACCTGATGGGCTTCGAGCGGTTCGCCTACCTCGACGAGCGCAACGAGAAGTTCCGCAGCCTGTGGACCGGCCTGCTCGAGGCCGGGGTGGCGAGCCGGCGAGCTGCGCTCCGACCTCGACGTGGAGCTGGTCTACCGCTTCCTCCGCGACACCGTGTGGGTCGCCGTCCGGTGGTACCGGCCCGGTGGCGACCTGTCGCCGAAGGACGTCGCCGACCAGTACCTCACCATCCTCCTGGAAGGCTTGAAACCAATGAATGGAGGCGCCCATGCCTGAGGCCTACATCGTCGACGCCGTCCGCACGCCGGTCGGCAAGCGCCGCGGCTCGCTGGCATCGATGCACTCCGCGGACCTCGGTGCGCACGCTCTCTCGGCCCTGGTGCGGCGTACCGGCGTCGATCCGGGCGCGGTCGACGACGTGATCATGGGCTGCTGCGACACGATCGGCTCGCAGGCCGGCGACGTGGCGCGCACGGCCTGGCTGGTGGCGGGCCTGCCTGACCACGTGCCGGGGGTGACGATCGACCGGCAGTGCGGCTCCTCCCAGCAGGCGGTGCACTTCGCCGCGCAGGGCGTGATGTCGGGCACCCAGGACCTCGTCGTGGCCGGCGGCCTGCAGAACATGTCGGCGATCCCGATCTCGGCGGCGATGCTGGTCGCCGATCAGTACGGCTTCACCACGCCGTTCGCCGAGTCGCCCGGCTGGGTCGCGCGCTACGGCGACGTCGAGGTCTCGCAGTTCAACTCCGCGGAGATGATCGCCGAGAAGTGGGGGATCAGCCGCGAGCGGATGGAGGAGTTCGCGCTCACCTCCCACACCCGCGCCAAGGCCGCTATCGCCGAAGGCCGCTTCGATCGCGAGATCGAGCCGGTCACCCTTGCCGACGGCACCGTGTTCGCCACGGACGAGTGCCCGCGCGACACCTCGCTGGAGGCGATGGCCGCCCTCGAGCCGCTCGCCCCCGGCGGCCGGATCACGGCCGGGGTCGCTTCGCAGATCTGCGACGCCTCCTCGGCTGTGCTGATCGCCTCCGAGCAGGCCGTGAACGACCACGGCCTCACCCCGCGGGCCCGCGTCCACCACCTGTCGGTGCGCGGCGACGACCCGATCTGGATGCTCACCGGGCCGATCCGGGCCACTCAGCACGCGCTGGAGAGGACCGGGCTGTCGGTCGACGACATCGACCTGTTCGAGTGCAACGAGGCGTTCGCCTCGGTCGTGCTCGCCTGGTCCGACGAGCTGCACGTACCGCTGGAGAAGGTGAACGTCAACGGCGGCGGCATCGCGCTGGGCCACCCGATCGGCGCCACCGGCACCCGGATCATGGCCACCCTGCTCAACGAGCTCGAGCGCACCGGCGGTCGATTCGGGCTGCAGACGATGTGCGAGGGCGGCGGCCAGGCGAACGTGACGATCATCGAGCGGCTGTAGAGGACCCGATTCTCTTCCGGACCTCCTGGGCGTCGAGTTGGGAGTTCCCGTCGCTCGAGTTGGGAGATCTTGTCGCTCGATCCTGCACACCCGCGCGCGTGAAGTCCCAACTCAGGGCGCAGGAAGTCATCGGCCGATCGGTCGGCACCCAGGAACTCTCAACTCAACGGCCTTCGGCGAGCCGGTCGAACGGTCAGACGAGATAGCCCTGGGTACGTCGCAGCTCCGCGGCGGCTTCGGTGACCACCCGGTCGATCAGCTGGTCGCAGGTCGGCAGGTCGTCGATCACGCCGACCACCTGACCCGCTGCCAGGACGCCGGCGCCGGGGTCGCCGTCGACGAGACCTGCCCGCAGCATCATCGGGGTGTTCGCGGCGAGCACCATCTGCGCCCACGACCGGTCCTGGCCGTGTTTCATCGCCCGGCCGTCGGCGACCAGCTGCCGCCACGACATCCCGCTCATCTTCTTGAAGCCCATCGTCCGGCGCATCGTCGGCCCGAGCCGCCTCAGCGCGCTGGCCTCCTCAACGGACTCGACCAGCGGGGTCCGCAGCATCCGGTGCGGCATCCCGTCGACCTTCGCGGTGACCACGGTGCCGTTCGAGGTCGGCCTCGAGGTAGCGCTGCTTGACCGCGTCGGGCACGCGCGAGTCCTGGGTGAGCAGGAACCGCGTGCCCATGCCGACACCGGCCGCGCCGTACGACAGCGCCGCCGCCAGCCCGCGACCGTCGAAGAACCCGCCCGCGGCGACGACCGGGATGTCGACGGCGTCGAGCACGGTCGGCAGCAGCAGTGTTGTCGGCACGTTGCCGGTGTGGCCGCCGCCCTCGCCGCCCTGGATCATCACCGCGTCGGCGCCCCACGAGGCGACCTTCTTCGCGTGCTTGGCCGCACCGATGCTCGGGATCACGACGATGTCGTGCTCCTTGAGCGTCGCGATCAGCTCGGGCTTCGGCGCGAGCGCGAAGCTGGCGACCCGCACGCCGTGGTCGATGAGCAGCTGGCAACGGTCCGGCGCGTCGCCGGCGTCGGCGCGCAGGTTCACACCGAAGGGGTTGTCGGTGCGGCTCTTCACCTCGACGATCGCCTTCTCGAGCTCCTCGAGCGTCATCGTCGCGGACGCCAGGATGCCGAGGCCACCGGCGTTGGCCGTGCCGGTGACGAGCCGCGGGCCGGCGACCCATCCCATGCCGGTCTGCACGACCGGATGACGGACCCCGACGAGCTCGGTCAGCGGTGTCTTCAGCAGCTGCGCGATCATTTCGCACCAGCCTCGACGGGGGGCACCTCGCGGTCCCGCAGGCCCTTCGGGTCGAGCATCTCCCGGATGAGCACCAGCTCGGAGTACGACGGCTCGCGCGTCGTGGCGACCCCACCCTCGGTCACGATCTCGAAGCCGGTTGCCTCCTGGACCTCCTCGAGCGAGACGCCCGGGTGCACGCTCAGCAGCCGCACGGTGTCGTCGGGGCCCCGGACGTCGAGGACGCCGAGGTTGGTCACGATCCGGTGGATGTCGTTGTAGCGGGCTGCGGCCGGCCCGGCTTCCCGCGCGCGCCTCGGCCCGACGCCGGAGACGACGTCGACCTGCTCCACGAACACCCGCGGGGAGTGCTTCGGGACCCAGTAGGACGTCCGGTTGTTCACCGTGTTGCCCGGGGCGCCACGTGACCCGAGAAGTTGCCGCTTCGGGCGCTCGAAGTCGCCGATCGCCGAGATGTTCTGGTTGCCGTGCCGGTCGACCTGAGTGGCTCCCATCATCACGTGCCGCTTGCCGTAGGCGACCACGTCGAAGACCCGGCGGAAGGGGATGAAGCCCTCGACCACGTCGCCCTTCGCGAACAGCGGCGGCACGCCGGCGAGGAACAGCGACTCGCCGTCGGAGATCACCAGGTCGGGGTTGGAGGTCAGCTTGGCCAGCCGCACGCCGAGCATCGGCAGCAGACCCATCGGGCTGGCGAAGATCTCGCCGTCGTCCTTGAAGGCGTCGGCGATCGCTGCGGCACAGACCTCGGCGCGGGTAGCGGTCTCGCTCGCGGTGTCGTTCATCGGGCGTCCTCCTCGGCGTGGAAGGCTCGCACGGCTTCCTGGTAGGCGGCCTCGTCGCCGGAGAGGAAGCGTTCCTCGAAGGCCGCCCACGCATCGTCGTCGGCCGCAGCGGCCGCGTAGTGCTTCTGGAACTTCTCGTCGCGCTCGTAGTCGGGTGTGCAGGTGGTGAAGTGCGCGCCGTTCGGGGTCTCGACGACCCCGGCGACCATCATCCGGCTGACCAGGAGCCGCTGGACGGGGGAGTCGACGGTGAGGCCGGCGGTGTCGACGATCTGCTCACAGCTGAGGAACGCCCGGTCCGCGGCCATGCAGAACAGGTCGTCGAAGTACGGGTCCGGCCCGAGGTACGACGCGTTCCCGTGCACGTCGGCCCGGTTCAGGTGCACCAGCGCGACGTCGAGCTTCAGGGCCGGCACCGCCACCAGCTCCTCGAAATCCCCGTCGGGGTGGGCGTAGGGGCTGGTCACCGTCTTGATCCAGGGGTTGTTGACCAGGACGTCGGACCCCAGCCCGGCCCGCATCGGCAGGAACGGCAGTCGCTGCGCCGCGGCGTACAGCCCGGTCTGGAACATGCCCTCGTCGAGCTCGACGACCTCGGGGATGGTGCCCTGCTGCCGCGCGCGCTGGAAGTTCGGCTCGAGCGGGATCGAGTCCAGGGACACGAATGCGTAGACCAGCTTGCGGATCTTGCCGGCGCGCGCGAGCAGCCCGACGTCGGCGCCGCCCCAGCTGACGATCGTGAGGTCGTTCAGGTCCGAGCGCAGGATCGCGCGGACCAGCGCCATCGGCTTGCGCCGTGGGCCCCACCCGCCGATGCCGATCGTCATGCCGTCGGACAGCTCGGCGACGACCTCGTCGATGGTCATGACCTTCTCGCGTGGCTTGCTCACTTCTTGCTCTTCTCCGTCCCGGCGAAGTCGTCCCGCAGCTCGTCGGAGACACCCATCAGGTTGAGCTCGAAGGTGAAGCCCTGCTCGAACCGGTAGCTCTTGTTCACGTCGATCGGCTCGATCCCGTTCAGCGCCTCCTTCGCGGCGCGGATCACCCGGGCGTCCTTGGCGGCGATGTCGGCGGCCACCTCGAGCGCGGCGTCGAGGAGCTCCTCGCGGGGCACGACCCGGTAGACCGTGCCGAAGCGCTGGAGCTCGGTGGCGGGGATGGTCCGGGCCGTGAAGTAGAGCGCCCGCATCATCTGCTGCGGCACCAGGCGGGCCATGTGGGTCGCGGCCCCGAGGGCGCCCTGCTTGACCTCGGGCACCCCGAAGTAGGCGTCGTCGCTGGCGACCACGATGTCGGCGTTGCCGGCCAGCCCGACCCCGCCGCCGACACAGAATCCCTGCACCGCGGCGATCACCGGGACCGCGCACTCGTAGACCGCCTTGAACGCCGCGAAGCAGCCCTTGTTGGCGCCGATCAGCGCGTCGAAGCCGGTGGTGTGCTGCATCTCCTTGATGTCGACGCCGGCGTTCCAGCCCTTGCCCTCGGCGCGCAGCACGACGACCTTCGTGGCCCGGTCGCGCCCGGCCTCGTCGAGGGCGGCGGCGACGTCGAACCAGCCCTGCACGGTGAGCGCGTTGACCGGCGGGTGGTCCATGGTGATCACCCGGATCCCGTCGTCACGCAGCTCGCTGGTCACAGCAGACATGGAGGGCCTCTCGTTCACACAACCAAGCACTTGCTTGGTAGGGTACCAGCATGGCTCTCTCGATCGACCTGACCGGCCGCGTCGCGCTGGTCACCGGCGGCACCCGCGGCATCGGCCGCGGGATCGCCGAGGCGTTCGTCGCCGCCGGGGCGACCGTGGTCACCTGTGCCCGGTCCGAGACCAGCGAGCCGGCGCCCGGGACCACCCACGTGCCGTGCGACGTGCGCGACCCCGAGGCGGTGCAGGCGCTCGTCGACGGGATCGTCGCCGAGCACGGCCGGCTCGACGTGCTGGTCAACAACGCCGGGGGAGCGCCGAGCGCGCTCGCGGCGGAGGCGTCGGCGCGCTTCCACGACAAGGTCATCGGCCTCAACCTGAGCGCGCCCCTGCTCGTCGCCCAGGCGGCGAACCGGGTGATGCAGGGCCAGGAGAGCGGCGGCTCGGTCGTGAACATCTCCTCGATCAGCGCGAACCGGCCGGCGCCGACGATCGCCGCGTACGCCGCCGCGAAGGCCGGCGTGGACTCCCTGACCATGAGCCTGGCGATGGAGTGGGCGCCGAAGGTGCGGATGAACGCGATCGACGTCGGCCTGTGCCGCACCGAGCAGACCGACGACCACTACGGCGGCGACGAGCAGGTCGCCCGGATCGAGGCGACGATCCCCCTCGGCCGGATGGCCCGTCCCGAGGAGGTCGGCACCGTCGCGGTCTTCCTCGCCAGCGACCTCGCGTCGTACGTCAGCGGCGCCACGGTCGCCTGCCACGGCGGGGGCGAGCCCCCGGCGTTCCTCGTCGTCCAGTAACCCAAGGAGCAGCAGTGAGTCGTCTTCTCGAAGGTCGCGTCGCGATCGTCACCGGGGCCGGCCGTGGCATCGGCCGGGCCCACGCCCTCGAGCTCGCGCGCCAGGGCGCGAAGGTGGTGGTCAATGACTTCGGGGTCTCGCTGAGCGGGCAGAAGGAGGGTGAGCCCGCGTCCGGGCCGGCCTACGACGTCGTCGCCGAGATCGAGGCCCTCGGGGGCGAGGCGGTGGTCAACGGCGCCGACGTGGCCGACTTCGAGCAGGCCGCCGCGATGGTGCAGCAGGCGATCGACACCTTCGGCGGCCTGGACGTCCTGGTGAACAACGCCGGCTTCGTGCGCGACCGGATGCTGGTCAACACCGCCGAGGACGAGTGGGACGCCGTGATCCGGGTGCACCTCAAGGGCCACTTCGCTCCGCTGCGCCATGCCGGCGCGTACTGGCGCACCGAGGCCAAGGAGGGTCGCGCCCGCGCCGCACGGGTGATCAACACCTCCTCGGGTGCCGGCCTGCAGGGAAGCATCGGCCAGACGACCTACTCGGCGGCGAAGGCCGGCATCGCGGCGATGACCCTGGTCGCGGCGTCCGAGCTGGGCCGGTACGGCGTGACGGTCAACGCGATCGCGCCGGTGGCGAGGACGCGGATGACCGAGGGCGCGTTCGACACCTCCGCCATGGCGCTGCCCGAGGACAACGCGCCCGTGGTCGCCTGGCTCGCCTCGGAGCAGTCCGGGGACGTGACCGGCCGGGTCATCGAGATCGACGGCGGCCGGATCTGCCTCGAGCAGGGCTGGACCCACGGCCCGGCGCGCGACGCCGGCCGGCGGTGGGAGGCAGCCGAGGTCGGGGAGGCGGTGCGCGCCATGATCACCGAGGCGCCGACACCGGAGCCCGTCTACGGCGCCTGAGCGAGGCCGAGTCGAGCTTGCTCGAACTCGCGCCGAGCGAGGAAGCCGTTGAGGAGCCGGCGACGATCACGGGGTCGGCTGACCGGGCGCACGCGTCCGGGGCCGTACGGTTAGCGCATGGCAGCGGAGGGCAGTCCGGAGACCTCCGCCAGCCGGGGCCTGCTGCTCGATCTGCGCCATGCGGTGTGGCGGATCGTGGTGCAGACGGTCGGCACCTGCATGCGCCACCGGGTGACCGGTCTCGCGGCCGAGGCCGCCTTTTTCGCGATCCTCTCGCTGCCGCCGCTCATCTTCGCTCTCGCGGGCTCGATCGGCTACGTGTTCGCCCAGCTCGACAACAGCCAGATCGACGACGTCCGGCACACCGTGCTCGACCTCGCGGCACGGGCGCTCACCCCCGAGACCGTGGACAAGATCATCCGGCCGACGCTCAACGACGTCCTGCGTGGCGGCCGGTACGACGTGATCTCGATCGGCTTCATCCTCGCGCTCTGGTCGGGCTCGCGTGCGCTCAACGTCTTCGTCGACACCATCACGATCATGTACGGGCTCGGTGGGCACCGGGGCATCGTGCGGACCCGGGCGCTGTCCTTCCTGCTGTACGTGCTCGGCATGCTCACCGGTGTCGTCACGATCCCGCTGGTCGTCGCGGGTCCCCGGGTGGTCGCACGGGTGCTGCCGGAACGCCTGGACTTCCTCAACCAGCTCTACTGGCCCACGGTCGTGCTGCTCTGCGTGTGCTTCCTGACCACGCTCTACCACGTGTCGGTGCCGGTGCGGACCGCGTGGCGCTACAACGTGCCCGGTGCGGTGTTCTCGATGTTCTGCTGGATCGTCGGCTCGGCACTGCTGCGGTGGGTGCTGGTCGCGACGGCCGGCGGCTCGACGTCGATCTACGGCCCGCTCGCCGCGCCGATCGCCGTCCTGCTCTGGCTCTACATCCTGTCGATCGCGGTGCTGATCGGCGCCGCCCTGAATGCGGCCTTCGACCAGATCTGGCCGCAGCAGGAGATCACCTCGGCGCGCTCGGAGCTGCTCAGCCGCCTGAGCCTCGACACGGTGCTGCCCTGGCGCGGTCCGCATGACGAGAGCCCGGGTTAATCGCATGCGGCCGGGGTGGGTCGGAAGTTACATTCGAGCTGTGATCTCCGCAGGAGCGGCGTGCCCGTGAGCGCCGAGAGAGTCTCCCGCCTCGAGCCCTGGGTGGGGTGCGTGGTCGGGGGAGAGCCCGGTGTCGCCCGGGTCCTCACCGACCTGGGCGAGGTGCGTGCCAGCTACGGCGGCGCGATGCTCGCCCGGATCGCCTGCGACCGTGCTTGCGTGCCCGAGCCCGGGCACTGGGTGGTGCTGCGCCGGTGGACGGATGACCGGATCACGATCGAGGACACCTGGTCCAAGCCCGCGGGGGGCAAGGTCATCCCGCTGCGACGCAGGACCTGATCGACCGCTGATCGGCCCCTGATCGGCCCCTGATCGGCCCCTGATCGGCGCTGAGCCCGGGTCGGTGCGCATCGGCGTACCCGCTGCGTGCCATGCTCTGCGTGTGGGAAACGTGACGCTGCCGACGCCGGTGTTCCTCGCCGGCGGCGCCTTCTGTCTCCTGGCCGGCTATCTCGTCGGCGCCGTGGTCGGCCCCGACAGCCAGCACGGCACCACTGCGAAGGTGGTCAGCTTCGACGCCGGCACCTCGCGCCTGTGCCTCGAGGGCGACGCCGTGAAGGACGAGTCCGGAGCCGACGACCACGGCGTGCTGTGCGGCACCTGGAGCCATGGCGCCGGGGTGACCAACCCGCAGAAGGGGGACACCTTCCGGTTCGTCCTCCAAGACACCAGTGGCGTCAAGGGCGCGAAGCCGCGGGACATGATCGTGGTCTACGGCACCGTCGTCGAGGACTAGCGAGCCGATGGCGGAGTCCGAGAACAAGAGCATCCCCGGCCAGCTGAAGCTGCCGGTCCTGAACAGATCTCGCCGTGGTGGGAGCTCACCCGGCGGCTGCTGCTCGCGTTCTTGGTCCTCGGCTTCACCGTCCTGATCGTCTACTTCGACCGCGGCAGCTACGCCGACACCAACGACCCGCGCCAGGAGGTCGGGCTGGTCGACGCGATCTACTACACGACCGTCACGCTGAGCACGACCGGCTACGGCGACATCGCCCCGGTGGCCGCAGCACGCCCGGCTGATCAACGCGTTCGTCGTCACCCCGCTGCGCATCGCCTTCCTGGTGCTGCTGATCGGCACCACCCTCGAGGTGCTCGCCGCGCAGGGACGCGACTCGTTCCGGGCCGCCCGGTGGAGGAAGCACATGCAGCACCACGTCGTCGTCATCGGCTACGGCACCAAGGGCCGCAGCGCGGTGGACACCCTGGTGAACAACGGCGTCGAGAAGGACAGCATCGTCGTCGTCGACCCGAGCAGCATCGCGCTCGGCGAGGCCCACGCGGACGGGCTACGCCGTGGTCACCGGTGACGCCGCGCCGTCGCGAGGTGCTGCGCCGGGCCGGGGTCGAGCGAGGCCCGGCAGATCATCTTCACCACCGCTCGCGACGACACCACGGTGCTCGCGACGCTCACCGTGCGTCAGCTGAACCCGGGCGCCTACATCGTGGCGTCCGTGCGGGAGCACGACAACGTCCCGCTGGTCCGCCAGAGCGGCGCCGACGCGGTGGTCACCTCCTCCGACGCGGTTGGGCGGCTGGTCGGGATCTCCTCGATCTCCCCGCCGCTCGCCTCGGTGCTCGAGGACCTGCTCACCTACGGCGAGGGTCTCGAGGTGGCCGAGCGCGAGCTGCTGGTCACCGAGGTCGGCAAGGCGCCCCAGTCGCTGCCCGACCAGGTGATCGCGGTGCTGCGCGACGAGAAGGTCTACCGCTACTTCGACCCCACCGTCACCCAGCTGGCGCGCGGTGACCGGCTGATCGTCGTCCGGCCCGGCCAAGGAGCTGCCCTGGGCGCCGCGGCCGGGCACGCACGGCGAGGACGCTCGCCGACGACGCGGTCTGAGCCGCGGATCGCGACCGTCCGTCAGCGATACATCACGTCGTCGCAGTCGTCGCACTCGTAGCGACGCACCTCGAAGGTCTCGTCGTACTCGACGCCGCGCAGCTGCCAGGTGTGCTCGTGCGCCGGGACGACCCGGAGCCGTGGGCCGGTGGATTCGACTGCGGGGGAGGACTGCACGCTCCGGACGGGTACGACGGACACGCTCCACCTCCTCCGGGGCCACGAAGAGGGCCGCGGCGCAGACCCCCAGTTCCCCGATTGTGCGCGCGCGAAACCCCGCAGGCGCCAAGGACACACCGCCGGCACCGAACTGGTGCAAACCGGCGCCGCCCCGGGTGCTGGGGGTAACACCGGGGCGGCGCCGCAGCGTCGACCGCAGGTTGGGGGCGCGGCGGACGCCACTCGATCGTCGCGAATCAAGTGGCTAGGCGTCTGTAGTCCGTTCACGCCACGGCGGCCCGGCCGAACGGCGGAGACAAACCGGACAGCTTCAGCCGGTGGCCCCGAACTGCTCGACCCGGATGACGTCGGCGGCCACGCCGAGCTCGCCGAGCGTGCGGACAGCGTACGACGCGAACCCGACCGACCCGCAGACGTAGGCACGCTCGACGCCCGCGAGCAGCGGCTCCCAGCTCGCTCGGGTACGGCGGGGCGGCGACCCGGTCACCGAGGTTCTCGCGGGTCAGCGCGACGAGCGCGCCGGCCGCGAGCAGCTCCTCGGCGTACGGCAGCTCGAGGCGGGTGCGGCCCACCGCGCAGACGTTCAGCCGGTCGGCGATGCCGAGCCGACGGGCGTACCGCAGCATCGAGATGATCGGCACCACCCCGGTGCCGCCGGCCAGGCAGACGGCGCGCGGCTCCCCGGTCCAGGTGAACCAGCCCCCGATCGGGCCGCGGAGCTCGAGCACGTCGCCGGCGCGCGCCTCATCGTGCAGGAACCCGGAGACCTCGCCGCCCGGGAGGCACTCGACCATCAGCTCCAGCAGCGGGTCGGCGGGGTCGGAGGCGATCGAGTAGGAGCGCTGCGCGGTGTAGCCGTCCTCGGCGCGGAGCCGGAGCACGCAGTGCTGCCCGGGCAGGTGGTCGAACGGTGTCTCGAGCTCGAGCCGCAACCGGACCAGACGGTCACCGACCCGGTCCATCTCGCCGACCCGCGCCGTCGTCCACGGGTTCGGCGCGAGCGCCTCGTCGGTGCCGGTTGCCGCGCCGGGGCCGATCACGGGTCGCCCTGGTAGCGCTGCTCCATCCACGGGTCGCCGCGGTCGTGGTAGCCGTTCTGCTCCCAGAATCCGGGGCGGTCCTCGGCCATCAGCTCCAGCCGGCTGATCCACTTGGCGGACTTCCAGAAGTAGAGGTGCGGCACCAGCAGGCGCACCGGCCCACCGTGCTCGACCGGGAGTGGTCGCCCGTCGAACTCCCACGCCAGCCAGGCCCGGCCACCGACGACGTCGTCCAACGGGAGGTTGGTGGTGTAGCCGGTGCTCGAGTGCGCCATCACGTACGCCGCCTCCGGGCGTGGCCGGACGATCGCGAACAGCTCGTCGACGCTGACGCCGCCGAAGGTGGTGTCGAGCTTCGACCAGGAGGTGACGCAGTGGATGTCGCCGAAGTACGTCGACCCGGGCAGTGCATGCGCCTCGCGCCAGGTCCAGGTGTGCGGGCGCTCCACCAGGCCGTCGACGGTGATCGTCCACTCCTCGGCCTCGAGGTCGGGCGTCGCCTCTGCGGTGAGTGTCGGCCAGTCGGCGCCGGTGTCGTACTGGCCGGGTGGGAGCCGGTCGGGACGCTCGGGCCGGCGCTTCCCGGTGAAGCCACGGGTCACAGGCATGCGCCCACGCTAGCGGTGCCGTTCGACCGCCGGCACGCGCCCGTCGCCCTCAGCCGGCCGACTCGGCGGACCGGGCGAACACGCTGCGCGGCTCTCCGGTGAGCCAGCCGTCGACCCACCACACGATCTCGACGAGCACGATGCCGACGCCGGCGAGAGCGAGCGCGAGCATGGTGTAGCGCAGGTTGCCCGGGTCCAGCAGGAAGAGCCGCTGGGTCAGCGGCAGCACGAACATCAGCGCCGACAGCCCGGACATCACGACGATCAGCGCGACCTTCCACAGCGCGAACGGGCGGGCGACGATCGCCAGCACCCGCAGCGCGATCGCGATCAGCGTGATCAGCGCACACGTGCTCGCCTGGGTCGTCGTCGGGCCGGCTGCCAGAGCGTCGCCCTCGTGTGCGAGCAGGTACGACATGAAGCAGCAGACCGACATCGACCACGCCCCAGGGCACGGCCAGCCGCATCACCCGGCGGACGAAACCGCCGCCGGGCACGCTCCTCGTTCGGGGCGAGCGCCAGCAGGAACGCCGGGACGCCGATCGTGAACCAGCCGGTGATGGTCACGTGTCGCGGGAAGAACGGGTAGGGCAGCGGGTCCCGCCCGATCAGGCCCGGGACGCCGACCATCAGCGCCAGCAACGCCGAGTAGACCGTCTTGGTGAGGAACAGTGTCGACACCCGCTCGATGTTGCCGATCACCCGGCGGCCCTCGGCGACGACGCGGGGCAGCGTGGCGAAGCTGTTGTCCAGCAGCACGATCTGGGCGACCGCCCGGGTCGCCGGGCTGCCCGATCCCATGGCGACGCCGATGTCGGCGTCCTTGAGCGCCAGCACGTCGTTCACGCCGTCGCCGGTCATCGCGACGGTGTGCCCGCTGGCCTGGAGGGCGTGGACCATCGACCGCTTCTGGTCCGGGGTGACCCGGCCGAAGACGCTGGTGTGCTCCATCGTCCGGCCAGCTCGGTCGGCGTCCTCGGGCAGGTCGCGGGCGTCCACCGCGTCGTCGGCACCGGGCAGGTCGAGCGACCGAGCCACCGCGCCGACCGAGCGGGCGTTGTCCCCGGAGATCACCTTGACGGTCACCTGCTGGCGGGCGAAGTACTCGCAGGGTCGGCTTCGCGTCGGCGCGGGTCCTCTGGTCCAGCACGACCAGGGCGGCCGGCTCGACGTGCCGGCCGGCCTTGTCGAGGCGTCCACCGGGTGCGCGACGCGCCCGAGCAGCAGCACCCGCAGGCCCTGGGTCCCGATCCGCTCGGCCTCGACCGCACGCCGGGTCGTCGGGGCCGAGCAGCACGTCGGCGCGCCGAGCACCCAGCTGCCGTGGTCGGCGAACGTCGCCCCGCTCCACTTGCGCGCCGAGGAGAAGGGTGCTGCCACCTCGAGCGTCCAGCCGGGGTCGTCGGGGTAGGCGTCCCCGATCGCCTGGAGGCTGGCGTTGGGCCGCGGATCCGCGGCCGCCAGCGCGGCGAGGGCCTCGTCGACCGGGCCGCCCGCCGCTGCCGAGCGGACGGACCTCGGCTGAGCTCCATGACGTTCTCGGTCAGGGTGCCGGTCTTGTCGGCGCAGACGACGTCGACCCGGGCCAGCCCCTCGATCGCGGGCAGCTCGTTGACCAGGCAGCTGCTGCCGCCCGAGCCGGACGACGCCGACCGCGAAGGCGATCGCGGTCATCAGCACCAGGCCCTCGGGCACCATCGGGACCAGCGCGGCGACCATGCCGCGCAGGGCCTCGCGCAACGGCTGGTTGCCGGAGAGCTGGTTGTAGATCGACAGCGCCCCGGCCGGGACGAGCAGCCAGGTGATGAACCGCAGGATCCGGTCGATGCCGTTGCGCAGCTCGGAGTTCACCAGGGTGAAGCGGCTGGCCTCCTCGGCGAGCTGCGCGGCGTAGGCGTCCCGGCCGACCCTGGTCGCCCGGTAGAGCCCGCTGCCCGCGACCACGAAGCTGCCCGAGAGCACCGGCGTCGCCGGCGCGCTTGAGGACCGGGTCGGACTCCCCGGTGAGCAGCGACTCGTCGACCTCGAGCGCGTCGTCGCCGACCACCTCGCCGTCGACGACGACCTGGTCGCCGGCGCCCATCTCGATCACGTCGTCGGCGACCACCTCGTCCGGGGCCAGGTCGACCGACCGGCCCGTCGCGGCGTACCCGGGGCTTGGCCTGGCCGATGATCGAGAGCCGGTCGAGGGTGAGCTTGGCGCGCAGCTCCTGGACGATCCCGACGACGCTGTTGGCGACGATCAGCAGGCCGAACATCCCGTCGACGGTAGTACCGGTGGACAGGATGATCGCGAACAGTGCCGCGAAGATCGCGTTGATCCGGGTGAAGACGTTGGCCCGGACGATGTCCCAGGCGCTCGCGGCTCGCCCGGGCGGGTACGTCGTTCGTGCGCCCGGTCGCGACCCGCTCGGCGACCTCGTCGGACGTGAGGCCGACGATCGGGTCGGTCCTGACCCGGGTGCTGTCCCCGGGCGCGTCGGCGGGCATGACCCGACCCTAGTGAGTCGATCCCTGATCTGTTCGGTCGTTCGCCGGCGGGCGGCGGCAGTGTCTGGGAGAACCGCACCGCCGTGCGCGAGTGGTTGTCCCACCGGCCCGACGACCGTCGTCGGAATCCCTCGACTCGTGGCGTGGGGCCACGCCACGCGGCCGTATTCGTGCGACGCTTTGGTGAAGGCGGGTACCTGGGAGGGGGCGCCGCGATGGGCCGACTTGTCACGATGACCTACGACGAGTGCCGCCGTGCCCTGAACGAGGTGACGGTGGGCCGGGTCGCGGTGACCACGGACCAGGGCCCGTACATCGTCCCGGTCAACTACGTGGCCGTGAACGAGCGCGTGTTGTTCCGGACTCCGTCGTTCTCCGTGCTCGGGACCCATGCGCGCGGCCAGCTCGCCGCGTTCCAGGTCGACCTGACCGACACGGCGGAGGAGACCGGCTGGAGCGTGCTGGCGCGTGGGCACACCGACCTGGTCACCGACGCGGCGGAGATCGCGTGGTTCAACTCGGTGGTACAGCCGCGGCCGTGGGCGGTCGACCGCGACGTGAGCCTGTACTCCCTGCGCTGGTACGAGCTCTCCGGCCGTCGGATCGTCAACGGCCCACCGGCCTAGGATCCGTGCCGGAGGGCCGGGATCGTTATCGTGGCGGCTGTGCCGACCCTCGAGCTGTCGACCCACTCGCTGGTCTACGAGACCCGAGGAGAGGGCTCTCCCGTGCTCCTGCTCGGCGGGTCCGGCGAACCCATGGTCGCCTGGGAGCTCTGCGGCCTGGTCGACGCTCTCGTCGACGTCGGTCACCGGGTGATCTGGTACGCCGCGCGAGGCGTGGCGCCGTCCGGGTGTCCGCCGCTTCCCTGGTCGGTCACCGAGATGGCCGATGACGCGCTCGCGCTGCTGGACCACCTCCACGTCGACACCTGCACCGGCATCGGGTACTCCCTGGGCGGGTTCACGCTCCAGGAGCTGACTCGCCGCGAGCCCGAGCGCGTCGCAGGCGCCGTCCTCGTGGCCAGCGCCGGGAGCAGGGGGACGGTCCGGGAGGCGTGGAACGACGCCGACGAGGCCTTCGTGGAACGGCTGGGCGAGATCCCGGTGCAGTTCAGCCGTCTGATGACGCTGATGACCTCGCTCGGAGGACCAGAGCTCGTCGATGCCGGTCTGGTTGCCGAGTGGTGGGACCTGCTGGCCGACCAACAGGCCCAGTGGGCCGCTCCGCACGGCGAGGTCGGTCAGGCCCAGGTCGCGAAGAGCTGGACGGATCGAGGTTCCACCACGAGCCGCCCCTGGCCCGAGGTCCCGGCGGCGATCGTCTGCTTCGAGTACGACGCGCTGTTCCCGCCCAAGGAGGCCGAGCAGGTCGCGAGCCACCTGGGAAATGCGCTGGTCGAGGTGGTGCCCGGCACGGGCCACGCCGGTCTCTTCAACCAGTCCGCGGCCACGATCGAGGCCCTGTTGCGGATCCTGCGGGCGATGCTGGCGTAACCTCACCGCGTGAGCAGCTGGTTCGCCTCCCTGCGATCACCGCTCTGGGTGAGCCGCATCGTGTTCGTCGTCGGCCTGGTCAGCCTGCTGAGCGCCTACCTCCCCGCTGTCGCCGCACGCACCCGTCTGATCGACGAGGTGGTCCCCGACGCGTTCCCCGCGGCCGCGACCACCGGCGGTGCCGCGATCGGCGTCATCCTGCTGCTGCTTTCTCGTGGACTGCGCAGGGGCAAGGCCCGCGCCTGGACGGTCGCACTCCTGCTCACGTCGCTGGCCACCGCGATCCACCTGCTCCGTGGCCTCCAGGCCGAGCAGGCGTTCCTCTGCTTGCTCCTGATCGTCCTGCTGGTGGCCTCGCGGAAGAACTTCACCGCCCGACCCGACCCGAGGTCGCTGCGCAAGGTCCTGAGCATCCTGGTGGTGGGCCCGCTGATCGGCACTGCCCTGGGCTGGGTCTGGCTCGTGGTCGACAGGCACGGCCAGGTGCCCGGCACCAGCGCCGGCGTCCGGCTCGAACAGGCCGCGCTCGGCATCTTCGGCGTCCCGGGGCCGGTGGACTTCACCTCCACCCGGTCCGAGGCAGTCGTCACCGTCGGCCTGGCGGTGCTGGGTGCCGCGATCATCGTGCTCGCCGTGGTCACCGCCCTGGTCCCCTCCGGAGGCCCGCACCGGCTGACCGGCGAGGAGGACGCCGAGGTCCGGCGCCTGCTTGCGGAGTGGGGCTGGGTGGACTCCCTCGGCTACTTCGCGACCCGCGACGATCGCTCGGTGGTGTTCAGCCCGACCCGACGCTCCGCCGTGTCCTACCGGGTGATCGGCGGCGTCTCGTTCTCGGCGGGCGACCCGCTGGGGCATCCGGACGACTGGCCCCAGGCCATCGCCGCGTGGCTGGACGAGGCCCGGCACTTCGGGTGGGCCCCGGCGAACCTGGGCTGCAGCGAACGCAGTGCGCACATCTACCACCAGGCCGGCCTGGAGGTGCTCGAGGTCGGCGACGAGGCGATCCTGCGCGTCGACGAGTTCACCCTCGAGGGTCGGCCGATGCGCGTGGTCCGGCAGGCGATCGCGCGGGCCCGACGTGCCGGACTGACCGTGACGGTCCACCGGGTCGCCGAGCTGTCGCGGGAGGAGAAGGACGACCTGCGCGCCCAGGCGATCGACTGGCGCGACGGCTCCATCGAGCGGGGCTTCGCGATGGCGCTCGGCCGCTTCGGTCAGGCGCGCGACGACAGCGGCACCGTGGTCGTCGCCCGGGACGAGTCCGGTGCGGTTGCCGGCTTCCTCTCGTTCGTGCCCTGGGGTGACGACGGGCTCTCCCTGGACCTGATGCGGCGCCGTCCCGGCACGGTCAACGGCATCGTCGAGCTGATGGTCTCGACCCTCATGGCGGAGGCAGAGCGGATCGGGATCAGCAAGGTCTCGCTCAACTTCTCTGCGTTCCGTGGTGTCTTCGCTCGGGGCGAGCGTCTCGGCGCCGGCCCGATGCTGCGCGCCTGGCGCACCGTGCTGCTGTGGGCCTCCCGGTTCGCCCAGATCGAGGCGTTGTACCGCTCCAACGTGAAGTACCGACCCGAGTGGGTCCCGCGCTACCTGGTCTACGGCGACGTGACGGACCTGCCCCGGGTGGGCACCGCGGTCCTGCGCGCCGAGGCGCTCGTGGTCGCGCCGGACTGGTACCGCCGGGTCAGCCGGAAGCCGTCACGCGCCGGCGCCGTCGAGGAGATCCCGGCCGTGGACGCCGGCCTCACGATGCCCGAGAGTCCTCTGCCGGCCCCGCGAGGCTCGGCCGACCAGGAGCCCTCGGCCCGGTAGCGGGCACGGGTTCGCCGACGTCGCGATCCCCGGCCGCACCTGCATCTGCGCGGTCACAGCATCGTGCGGCCCGAGAGACTGTGTCTCCTCCCAGATCCACGTGGGTCCAGGGCTCACGTGAGAATGGCCGGGTGAGGTTCGACGAGCAGAGCGGGAGGCTGCGTGCTCGCGCGGCCGATGTCGCCTCTCGTGTCCAGGTGGAATTGCGGTCGCGCCGGCGCAGGGGATCCAGCGTGCGAACGGTCTCGTCAACCGGTTGCCCAGCCCGGTGCGAGCGGGCATCGACCTGACCGAGCGCACCGTGCGCGACTCGGTGGCGGACCGCGTGCCGGGCCTCGCAGCCGAGGCGACTCTCTTCGTCCTGATCTCCTTGCCCGCACTGCTGCTCGTGGTGCTCGGATCGCTGGGCTTCGTCGCGGGAAGCCTCGGGCCGGCGGGGAGCGGCGAGCTCAACCGGTTGGTGTTCGACGTTCCCCGCACCTTCATGTCGGACTCCACCTATGCGTCCTATGAGTCGATCGCCCAGCAGGTCCTCGCCACCGGCCGTGCCGACGTGGTCGGGATCGGTGCGGTGCTGGCGTTGTGGACCGGCTCGCGGGCCACCAGCCGGGTGCTCGAGACGATCGTCATCGCCTATGACATCGAGTCGCCGCGGCCGGGCTGGCGGCGGCGACTGCTGGCCCTTGTGCTGACCCTCGGAGGGCTGCTGGGGGCGGTGGCGGTCCTGCCCCTGCTGGTGCTCGGTCCGCGTCTGGTGGAGCACGTCGCGCCGGACGGTGTCGCGTCGGCGACGCTGACCGTCCTGAGCCTGGCGTACTGGCCGGTGCTCGGCCTGTTCGTCCTGGTCGGGCTCACGACCCTCTACCACCTCGGTGTGCCGTGGCGTACGCCGTGGCTGCGAGATCTGCCGGGCGCGGTGCTCGCCATGGTGGTGTGGTTCCTGGCCGCGGCCGGTCTGCGTGCCTACGTCACGCTCAGCGCCCTCGGAGGCGGCGACGCGGGCAACGCGGTCTACCGGCAGCTCGGCACCCCGATCGCGATCGTGCTCTGGCTCTACGTCTCGTTGATGGCGGTGCTGCTCGGCGCCGAGCTCAACGCCGAGATCGAGAAGAAGTGGCCCACGATCGACCGTGACGCCCGGGACGCCGCCGTGGCCGAACAGAGTGGGAGCTGACCCGGCCCGAGATCGGGCCGACGAGGCGGGCTGCGATGAGCGATCGGCACCCGGAGCGTGCCACCCGATAGACTTGGCGGCGGTCGCGTTTGCGCCCCCATCGGCTCCGGCCGGTGGACGCGATCCCACGGCACGAGCGCTTGTCGGAAGGACTATCGCTCGTGGTGACCCTCTTCGCTGTTGCCGCCGCCAGTTGGGCGGTACTCATGGCCGTAGCGCCGCTGCTGCAGGTCCGCCGGATGCTGCGACGGCGCTCGTCGGCCGACGTATCCATCGGGTACCTGTTGATCCTGCTCCCCGGGTTCGCGCTCTGGGTCGCCTACGGCATCGCCTCGTCGGACATCGCGCTCGTGATCCCCAACGTTGTCGCCTTCGCGGTGGCTGCGGGAACGGTCGCCTGCGCGCTGCACCTTCGGGGCAGCAGAGGCAGCCTTTGACGACCACCCGAGGCTGGCGTTGCGGCGAGCGTCAGCGCGGGAGTCCACGCTGGTGAGCCGCCACCGCTCCAGGAGTCGACCTGCCAGCCGCAGTTCTCACGGGTCTGACCTGGGGGTTTGTGGTGGGCGATACTGGGTTTGAACTTGTTGAGAATCCGGCTACCACGACGACCTCTCCGACGTCCAGTTTCGCGGTAAACTCGCAGGTCAGAGGGCATATTCGTCGAGTGACAGGTCCGGACGCATCTGGACAAGACTGGACCGCGATATTCCTCGTATGTTCCTCGAAAGGCGATACTGGAAGGCCATTAGATGCCTCGGGCTCAACGTCGGACCAGGCGCAGCTTCGGCCGCGTCGAGCGGCTCCCGTCCGGCCGCTACCGCGCCGGCTACACCGGTCCTGACGGCGTGCTCTACCGGGCCCCGATGACCTTCGACGCCAAGGACGATGCGATCGCCTGGCTCTCCACGCGTCGCGCCGAGATCGAGATGAATGTCTGGGCGCCCGAAGTCGCGGCGCTTGGCGCACGGCGCCGCGAGTCCCCGACGTTCCAGGCGTACGCCGACCTGTGGCTGAAGGACCGCAAGACCAAGGGGCGGCGAGCTGCGCGCCACGACCCGCCGGCAGTACCGGATGCTGCTCGACAAGTTCATCTACCCGACCTTCGGCGACGAGCGGATCGACCAGATCTCGACCGACGACGTCAACGCCTGGTACGACGCCCTCGCCCCGGGCCGCGAGTCGATCAAGGCGCAGTCCTACAGCCTGCTGCGCACGATCTTCGCCAGCGCCGCCTCCGAGCGGCCCAACCCGCTGATCCCGTACAACCCCGCCCACATCCGCGGCGCCGGCAACACCAAGCGCGTCCACCACGTGCAGCCGGCGAGCCTCGAGGAGCTCCGGATCATCGTCGAGGAGCTGCCCGACCGCTACAAGCTGATGGCACTGCTCGCGGCCTGGTGCGCGATGCGCTTCGGTGAGCTCGCCGAGCTGCGTCGCGGTGACATCGACCTGCGGACCAACCGGGTGAAGATCCGCAGGGGAGTGGTCCGCGTCGACGGCGAGTTCATCGTCGGGCCACCCAAGTGCGACGCCGGAGTGCGCGACGTCGCGATCCCGCCGCACCTGGTGCCGCTGGTCAAGGACCACCTGAAGAACCTCACCGCGCCGGGCCGCGACGCCCTGCTCTTCCCGGCGGCTGCGGACGACAACCTGCACATGGCGCCGTCGACGCTCTACAAGGTCTACTACCCGGCGCGGAAGGCCGCCGGCCGCGAGGACCTGCGTTGGCACGACCTCCGCCACACGGGCGCTGTCCTCGCTGCACAAACAGGCGCGACGCTGGCCGAGCTGATGGGCCGGCTCGGCCACTCGACTCCAGGCGCCGCCATGCGCTACCAGCACGCTGCCGCTGACCGCGATGCCGAGATCGCGCGACGCCTTTCCGCGTTGGTGTCGGAGCCGAGTGAAACGGTCGGCCAATGACCAAATCGATCGCCAAGCTTCGTCTCGAGGACGTGATCCGCGAGACCGAGTCGCCCGACGATCTGGTCTTTCTGCTCCGGGCTGGTGATCAGGACGACAACCTCGGTCGACTGCAGCACCAAGCTGCTCGGCTGAGCCGTCGATACACGCTCGGAGGTGTCGATTGCTACGGCGTCTCCGCGTTTGCTGCCACCGAGGAGAGTGAAGCCTGGGTTCTGGCCACCAAGATGGACGTCCGGCGCCGCTATTACCGGATCACGTCCGCCGATGTGGCGGGGCTGAGTCTCCTGCCCACGTTCACCGCACCGCACTGGACCGTGATGTTCTCCGGACCCGAAGGCCCCGAGTACCAGGCATTCCTAGACGCTCTCGGCGAGTTGCGGGAGAATCCATACTGGAAACGGACGGCCGGAAGGAGGCCACGATGACAACTCAGAAGCTCGACGACATGGCCGACTACCAGGTCGACCTTGAGGTGGACTTCGCCAACGAGGACGAGACCGGCTACATCTGGGTGTTCCTCGACGAAGCCCGCGAACCGGAGCGCATCGTCCCCGGCGCTGTGCTCACGCTGCGCGAGGGCGAGGACCTGGCCATGGGTCAGGTGATCGACCTCGTTCCTGCGGCAGACGGGACCGTCGTGCACATCGAACTGCTCCCCGGAGCCATCGAGGAGTACCAGGCCGCGATCGAGCGACTAACCGCTCGGCACGCCTGAGCGAGCAGCCGCATGGGCAAAACCTTCGCCGAGTTCGCCCGGGAGCGGCGAGATCGCATGGGCTCGGACGGCCGCGAGGCCGAGCGGGTCTTCCGTGCTGCCTACGCCTTCGGCCACGTCATCTACTCGGCCCGCAAGGCGCGCAACCTTCGGCAGTCCGACCTTGCGGAGCTGAGCGGCATCGCCCAAGCCGACATCAGCCGCATCGAGCGGGGACAGATCGCGCCGACCGTTCCGACCCTGCTCAAGCTCACTGACGCACTCGGCGCGCAGATCCAGTTGGTGCTGCCTCCGGGCGAGGGCAGCGCCGCCGACGCGGCTGACCCCGGCGAAGTGTTCGCTCTCAGCGTTGGCGCGTAGCTCGCTGCTGGACTTTTTCGTCAGCCGCCTCGGATCGGCCGCCGGCCGCGCGCCGCGCCCAAGTCACTTGTAGATCTGCCAGGGCGCGTACGCGGGCGTTCGGACTCGCCTCGGCGGCCGTGGGCCACGCCGCCGACCGGACGACTCGACAACCAAGCGGAGCGCAGCCCGGATGCCGTCGAGGTCGCGGTCGTACACGCGCCCGTCATCGAGTTGGCGAGCCAACTGCTCAAGCAGGTCCGCCCACTCCGTCCTACGCGGCTGACGTTCGCGGCCACGGTGCTTGACGACGGTCTCCCGGACAACCTCCACGGCGACAAGCCCAGACTCTGCGGCTCGTTTCTGCTCCCACGCGCGGCGCCGGCATCGGGCCGAGCACCACCTGGGCAGCCGGCCGGCAGGCTTGGGCCGGAACGTGCCACGGCACCACCGGCAGGTCATCGTGTTGGGCCGGCTCATCGCCACGTCCGGGCATTGGGGATGGGACGCAGCAGATGCTCCAAGTCGTCATGGCGGACCCTGATGCTGCGCGGCCCCACCCTGAAGGCTGGAAGGTCGCCGGCGCTGATCCGACGCCTGATCGTCCTCGTCGACAGCGCGGTGTAGGCGGCCGCTTCCGAGATGGTGAGCAGCCTCTTGGTCACTGGGACGTTCCGCTTGATGGTCATCGGAGGCACCTTTCGTCAGGCTGGGACCTCCAGCGTGGAGACGGTGGCTCACCGACACGCTCACCGGATGGCTCACGGCCTGCGACAATCTTCAGAAATCTCTCGATCCCGCACCACGTGTGAGGCTGTCCGCGATGCACGGAGCCCTCGGCGCGAGGTCGGCGCTGGTGCCGCAGCGGCGGCGGCCGTTGGTAGCGGCCTCGCTGGACCTGCTCAACAGGTCGCGCCACTCGGTCACCAATGCCTGGTGCGTCGCCGCTGACGGACCGTGAACGGCGACGTTCGAGCGGGGCCACCACCCGCGTCGACCGAGTCCGCTGCGCTGCCCGACCTCATCCCTCCCGCGCCGTACAAGGCACACGAGCCAGTCATCGGGACATGCGCACCAAGACCGATCGCTAGAAGCGCGACGACGGATGACCCGAGTCCCTTACAGGCGCCCAGCACACACCCTGTGCACCACGTGACCGGGGCATTCCGTTGGGACGTTTCGCGGGCCCGACGGCGCCGGCCAGAGGATAAACCGTGCGCCGGCCGTGATGAAGGAGGTGTGTGGGATGGAGGAGACGTGGGAGGAAAGGGGCAGGGGCATAGAGAAGGACTGGAGGACACGACTGAGAGGCAGGGACGGTCGAGGGAGGGACGGGGGGACTGGTAGACAGGAAGGCAGTGAGAAACGCCTTTCGAGTTTGGGAACCTTCTGGAAGGGTGACGCGGGTCGGACCGCCACCGAAGTGGGGAGTGTGAGCGCTACCTCGGGTAGCTGCATTGGCTCGTCCGGATAGGGCCCCGTCACCGGAACACATCACCGGACGGGTCAAACGGCCACGCGCCACGGGGACGCAGGCGCTTCGGCCCAGCCCTTGTCGGTCGAGGTTCCTCTTGCGGACTGGGCTCGCTACGGATTGTTTACGAGGACGAGCGGAGCCGGATCCGGCGGGCTCCGGGTCCCCGTTCGCTGGGTCGCTCCTCGCGGCCAGACTGATCGCTGCTATTGGCGCATCGGGGCAGTTCCCCGTGTCCGTGGTCGGCTACGTTGTGGGGGTGCCGAAGACGATCAAGGGGAACGCTGGACGCAAGCCCCCGGAGCCGTCAGCGGAGCACGCCGATATCGATGAGTGGTTCGGTCGGCTGATGCCGCACCTGCAACCGATCGTGAGGGCACTGGACGAGTCGATCCGAGAGGTCGTCCCGGGCTTGCACTACGCGGTCAAGTTCAAGCGGGCGTTCTATGGGCTTCCCGACCTCGGGTGGATCGTCGAGCTGGCCCCCTACGACGTCTCCGTCAATGTTCTGTTCCTGGGTGGCGCGGACTTCACGTCGCCGCCCTCGCTGGGGAGCGCCGATCGGACTCGGTTCGTCAAGGTCACGTCGCTCGAAGATGCCAGTCAACCGGAGCTCCTCGAGTGGATGGAGCAGGCCGGTCGCATTCCCGGCTGGAAGTGACGCGCCGGTGCACGAGCGCCGGGTGTTGCCCCTTAGGTCGCGGTGAGCCGCGGCTCACCGCGCTGTCGCTGCCGGGGGGCTACTGGGTGGCGGGCTGAGGAACCAGGTGCTCGATGAGGGTGTCGGTGAGCCACTTCTCGTATTTCTTGGGCGGCCATCCTCGGTCGATGACGAGCAGCCGGTACATCTCCGGCGACACGAGGGCGTGGATGATGTCCCCGGCATCGGCCTCTCCGAGTGGTTGGCGCAGGGCTCGGCGTCGCGCCAGAGCGTGCGCGACCATCCCTTGGCCTTGTTGGCGCTGGTGAGTCAGTTCATCGAGGAGCGTCGCTGCCTCGGGGGCCGCGACAGCGGCGCTGAGGAGGATGCGGTAGATCTCGGCCGTCCGTGTGTTCACTTCAGTGGCGATGTGTACCAGGCTGACGACCATGCTTCGGGGATCAGGGTCGGCGAGCAGCGCCTGAACGTGTGCGCGCTGCGCCATGGGGACCTCTTGGTGGTCACCGACGATGGACACGTCGATGAGCGTCTTGAGGATCCCCAGCTTGGACGAGAACAGCCGA
Organism: uncultured Actinomycetota bacterium; assembly: GCA_963731485.1. Lineage (GTDB taxonomy): Bacteria > Actinomycetota > Actinomycetes > Propionibacteriales > Nocardioidaceae > Marmoricola. Next base: position 175,398 of record CAVSVQ010000001.1, on the reverse strand, counting down.
TACACGGTCGCTGGAGGAACGCCTGATTCAGCGCTGATCGCGCCTATCGTGGTGGCTACGTAGCCGCGCTCGAGGAACAGGGCTCGACCAGCTTCGACGACTGCCCTGCGCGCTAGACGGGTTCGAGCCTGCGTCACCACAGTTTGAGACTACCGGTCTCATATCAAGAGTCGTACTATCAAAACATACGTGTCGGTACGGGCTGTCAGGAGGTCTGAGCCAATGTTCACCAAGAAGGGCGACGCCGCGGTGCTTGCCAAGCTGGAAGAGGTCCCCGAACAGTACCGGGAGATCGCGACCCGCCTGCACGCGATCATTCGGGACAGCGCGCCATCGTTAGAGCCGCTCGTGCGTTGGGGGCTCGCGTTCTACACCAAGGATGGACAGGACGTCTGCTACATCAAGCCGGACAAGGACTTCCTCGCCTTCGGCTTCGGTGAGGTGCAGAACCCGGCATACCAGGAGGGCGCCAGCATGCACCCGGTGGCGTGGACGCTCACCGCGCTCGACGATCCGACAGAGGCCAAGATCAGAGCACTCCTCGCCAAGGTCAACGCCTGACAACTCGACGCGACACTCCGCAGAGCCCGGGCGAACACTCGCCGCGCCCCGTCCGCTGATCGGCTTGTGGCACGCTCCGCGTGCCGACGCACTATCGGTGCAGCCGTCCCCCAACCGACGTCTCAGCGACCAACACCGGCGTCTTTGTCCGTCAGCACGACGAGAGCGCCCAATCAGGGTTCCGCTGTGGACCCGGGCCATTACTCCCCGCGGACCGTGGGTGATTTGTTCTCGAGGCGGGCCGTGTCAGCGTGGGTGCAGCGTGGCGTGCTCGGCCTTGGTGAGCCTTCCGACGATCAACTGGTAGGAGTGCTCGATCATCTCCAGCAGCTCATTCTCGGGGATGGAGCCGTTCAGATCGATGGTGTTCCAGTGTCGCTTGTTCGAGTGATAGCCGGGGCCGACTGCTGGGAAGCGTTCGCGTAGCGCGAGGGCGAGGTGGGGGTCGCACTTCAGGGTGAGCCTGGGTGTCTCGGCGTCGAGGAGGAGGGCGAACATCTTCCCGGCGACCTTGAAGACCGTCACCTCGGGCCCGAAGGGGTAGCTCCTCCATCGCGCCTGGCATTCGTAGGCACCGGTCGAGCAGCTCTTCGACCTCGGCCTCCCAACCCGGTCCACCTTCCGCGCGATTGTGTGCCATCGATGTCTCACGTTGCGGGCTGGCTGATGTTGATCATCCAGGAGACCCCGAAGCGGTCGGTGAGCATCCCGAACTCGTCGCCCCAGGCCTGCCGCTGCAGCGGCATCGCGATGGTGCCGCCTTCGGAAAGGTACTGCCAGTAGCGGCGAAGTCGATCGGCCTCGTCGCCGCTGATGCTGACCGATGCGCTGGCGATGGGCTGGCCACCAACTCCTGGCCGCCACTCGTCGACTGACAGTTGCCTCGCGCGCCCCAGGCCCGAGCACCTTGTGGTGAGGCTTGTCCCCGAGCGGGATGGTGTTGCGGCGAACTCCAGCGTGGGAGCGCCCACAGGTGGACCGGGGTCGGCGCTTGAAGCCGGCGGTCTGCGCGGAATCCGACGCAAGAGGGATCGGAATGCCGTGCCATGCGCGGCCACTCGCGATCAAACCGCGGCCCTAGAGGATGAGGGCGGCCAGACGGGCCGCCACTGATCCAGGAGTCCACATGCCAGCCACCATCACCCGCCGGCTCGTCTCGCTCGCGGACGCCGCCGACGCTCTCGCTGTCTCGACGCGGACCGTCCGCCGCTACATCGCCGAGGGGCAGCTCGAGGCGGTTCGTCTCGGCCGCAAGACGATTCGGATCAAAGTCGAATCGATCGAGCGCTTCATCGATGCGAGGCCGGTCGGCAACTGGAGATGATCCGCAGTTCCCAAGCGCCGCGCTCAGTGCGCAGTTACCGTCGATCCACTCGACCTCGAGGAGCGGTGCGTGGAGTCGGCGGGTGCAGACGAGAAGGCGATGAGGCTGCGCTACGAGGGGACCTGTCGTCTCTGTGGCAGGACCCTCGAGCGGAACGTTCTGGCCGTCTACGAGCGCCCGACCAAAACCGTTCGGTGCTTCAGCTGTGAGCCGATCCCGTTGCTGGGGGACGACGGTGAGCCGACGCCGACGCCGTCTACTGGGGCTGACGTCGCCGGCGCGTCCGCGCAGCGAGAGTATGAGCGACGCAAGACCAAGCGCGAAGAGCGGGTTCGGGCCAAGCATCCCAGGATCGGCGGTCTGATCCTCGCGCTCTCCGACGATCCCCAGAGCACCAAGGCCTGGGCATCAGGAGCCAAGGGTGAGGCAGCGCTCGGCGCTCGGCTCGACGATCACGCGAGCGAGTCGATCGCGGTGCTGCACGATCGGCGCATCCCGGGAACGAAGGCGAACATCGACCACATCGTCGTGACGGCCGGGGGAGTGCTCGTCGTTGACGCCAAGCGCTACGTGAACAAGCGACCGGATCTCCGGGTCGAGGGCGGCATCCTGCGGCCTCGCGTCGAGAGGCTGATCGTCGGGGGCAGCGATCGTACGAAGCTCGTCGATGGAGTGCTTGGCCAGGTCGAGCGGGTGCGTGCGGCCCTTGCCGACGACACCATCGACGTCGACGGGGTTCTCTGCTTCATCGACGCAGACTGGCCCTTGGTCGGGGGAGCGTTCTCCATCCGCGGCGTACAGGTCGTCTGGCCGAAGAGGCTGAGCAAGATCCTCGAGGAGGCGAGCGGCGAGGTCGACGTCGTCGCCGTTCGCGACCGGATCGCGGCGGTCTTCCCGCCTGCGTGATCCGGCGGGGTTTCGACAAGCTCAACCACCGGGGGAGCGGTCAGAACCGGACAGAACGGCCCGATCCTTGTTCCTCGCAGGTTCCTCGAAATGGAAAGAGACCCTCGAAAGGGCCTCTGACCTGCGGTTATGCTGGTGGGCGATACTGGGTTTGAACCAGTGACCTCTTCCGTGTCAAGGAAGCGCGCTACCGCTGCGCCAATCGCCCTGGGTTTGATGCCTGGGTGCTGCTTTGAGTTGTGTACTCGAGGTGGGTACGGGATTTGAACCCGTGTAGACGGATTTGCAGTCCGTTGCCTCGCCTCTCGGCCAACCCACCGTGGAGGTTCGGCGTCTCTCCGAGCGGACGACGAGGCTCGAACTCGCGACCTCAACCTTGGCAAGGTTGCGCTCTACCAACTGAGCTACGTCCGCTTGCGACCGCCGGGGACCGGCGGTGCGAAGAGAACCATAGCCGATGCCCACCGAACGACCAATTCGGGCCGCGCGTAGGCGAGTCGCCTCCGGTCAGCGACGACCTAGGCTCGGCCGCATGCGCGTGTGGTTCAACGGCTCGCTGCTGGCGGATCCGAACGGCGCCCGTGATCGGCGTCGACGACCACGGCTTCACGGTCGGAGACGGCGTCTTCGAGACCCTGAAGGTGGTCGCCGGGCAGCCGTTCGCGCTGACCCGGCACCTCGCCCGCCTGGTCGCGCTCGGCGCGCGGGCTCGGGCCTGCCGGGCCGTCGATCTCGACGAGGTGCGCCGCGGCGTCAAGGCAGGTGCTCGCCGCGCGGCACGCTGCCGCTCGGCCGGCTGCGGATCACCTACACCGGCGGGCCCGGCACCGCTGGGCTCCGGGCGGGGAGCCGGGCCCGCGACGCTGATCGTCGCGGCCGCCCCGATGGCGCCGGCCGACGAGAGCGTCCGCGCGTGGCCCGGGTGCCGTGGGTGCGCAACGAGCGCGGGGCGGTGGCCGGGCTGAAGACCACGTCGTACGCCGAGAACGTGGTCGCGCTGGCCGAGGCGAGGAAGCGCGGCGCGAGCGAGGCGATCTTCGCCAACACGCGTCGGCACACCTGTGCGAGGGCACCGGCTCCAACGTCGGCTACGTGATCGACGGGGAGGCGCGCACGCCGTCCCTGGCGTCGGGCTGCCTGGCCGGGGTGACCCGGGCGCTGCTGCTGGAGTGGTGCGACGTGGTCGAGGTCGACGAGCCGCTCGGTGTCCTGGACGAGGCTGAGGAGGTGTTCCTGGTGTCCACGACGCGCGACGTGCAGCCGGTGCGCCGGATCGACGATCGCGTGCTCGCCGCGCCGGGCCCGGTCACCCGCACACTTGCAGGAGACGTGGGCGGCGCGAGCGGCCGAGGGCGTCGACCCGTACGGCGAGACGGGTCAGGCGAGCAGCTGCTCGATCTCGGCGTCGAGGTCGACCTGGCGACTCCTCGGAGCCCGGGGGCACCATCGCCACCATCTGGTGGATGAACTGGCGAGGTCGCGCGAGCCGACCTGCACGAGCACCTCGCCACTGGGCGAGGACAGCTCGAGGATCACGACCGCGGCGCCCTCGGTGTTGAGGCAGGGCCAGACGTGGACGTCGCCGTCACCGGTCGGCTCGTAGAAGCCCTCGATCAGCAGTTCCCGAGCGAACGTCCAGCGGACCGGCGCGGGCTCGTCGGTGAACAGGATGCTCACGGCGTACGGGTCGGTCGGGTTGTACTCGAACTCCGCATCGATCGGCGTCGACAACCCCTCCGTGTCGACGAACTCGAGGCTGAGCTGCTCGGTGATTGCTTGTGTAGCGATTTCCCTCTGCATCGCTTTGTCCTCCCCAGGTGGTCGCATTCCCAGAAGAGTGCCCTCCCGCAAACTTCCTGTGCGACAAGGATGAGTCTGCGCGGATTTGACGGGATGCGCAACTGCGAACGCCCCAAAATGTCCGATTTCAGGGCCTGTGGTCTACCAAAATCGAGCCAGTGGTCTAGTTGAAGGGCTCTGTGGACTAGACCGGATTCAACCCCTGATCAGGTCGAGTCCGAGTGACGGGCTGCCACCAATTCGGCACGCTGGTCGGTCTCGGCGTGGGGCCGGGCCGATGCCTGATTGTCGCCCGAGCTGCCGGGCAGGTGAGCGTCCGAGCCCCTGATGTGAAGCCTGAGTCGCGATGGGCTAATCTGTGCCGCGCACCGGATCCGGTGCATCCCGGGCGATTGGCGCAGTGGTAGCGCGCTTCGTTCACACCGAAGAGGTCACTGGTTCGAACCCAGTATCGCCCACCGTAAGCATGCGAAGACCCGGCTCGTCGAGCCGGGTCTTGCTGTTGGCGAGGTGCCGGCGCGGTTGTTGCGGCCCCGTCGACGACGCCACCGGCGGGGCACTTTTCGGACATACCACCCCAGTTTCGTGAACCCCACCAAGCGTCGTCCTGCCCTGGGGGATCGTGTTCCCGCTCGGACCCGCTCGGGCCGGGGGATCTCAACCAGAAGGACACCATCGAATGCACAAGCTCATCAACAGTCGGTTCGCAGTCGTCGCGGTCGCCGTGGTCGCGCTGTTCGCGATCGGTACGTCCGGCGCCGTGGCCGCGCACCTGATCGGGTCGAAGGACATCAAGAACAACTCGATCAAGTCCCACGACATCAAGGACAACACGATCAAGTCCCACGACATCAAGGACGGCACGATCAAGACCGGGGACCTGAACGCCGCGACCATCGCCGCGCTCAAGCAGCAGGCTTCCGGCGCCCCGGTCCAGACGCCGCTCGGCGCGCAGCTGGCCGCGAACAGCACCAGCCCGGTGACCACGATCGCCCAGATCGGCGGCAGCTTCGGGAAGTTCACCGGGACCGTGAACGCGACGAAGCTCGACGAGGTCACGCTGCCGGCCGGCACCTACCAGCTCAGCGCCGACGGGTTCTTCCACTCCACCGCGGCCACGTCAGGCCTGACCCGGCTGCAGCTCGCGATCCGGGTGGACGACGGCACCGACTGGGGTCAGGACTTCGGCACCTGCTTCACCGGCGCGGCGAGTGCGCTGGCCGACCGCGAGGCCACCTGCTCCACGACCCGGTGGTGACGGTGGACGCGCCGACCACCGTCCAGGTCTACGCGTTCGGCTATCAGGACGACACGGCGGCGCGGACAGCGGGAAGTTCGTCGCCAGTCGTACCTGTCGGCCATCGAGGTCGGCTGATCGCCTGAGTCGACGACGGGGGACGGCCAGCAACGCTGGTCGTCCCCCGTCGCATGTCCGAACCTCGGGAGAGGAATGCCGCCTGCCAGCCAGCGGTTGTCGCAGCCATGACCACCATCGGACTCATCGGAAGCGGACACATCGGCAGCACCGTCGCGAGGCTGGCGGTGGCGGCAGGGCACGACGTCGTGCTGAGCAACAGCCGCGGGCCGGAGACGCTCGCAGACCTCGTCGCGGAGCTCGGGCCACACGCGCGCGCCGCCACGGCCGGCGAGGCGGCGGAGGCGGGCGAGGTGGTCGTGGTGACGGTCCCGTTGAAGAACTACCGCCAGGTCCCGGTCGAGCCGCTGCGCGGCAAGGTCGTCATCGACACCAACAACTACTACCCGCAGCGTGACGGGGAGATCGACGAGCTCGAGGACGAGTCCACGACCGTCTCCGAGCTGCTGCAGGCGCACCTGCCGGAGTCCAAGGTCGTGAAGGCCTTCAACAACATCAACTACCTGATGCTGCGCGAGCTGGCTCGCCCGTCAGGTGATCCGGAGCGCAGCGTGCTGGCGATCGCCGGCGACGACAGCGGGGCGAAGGCGACGGTCTCGCAACTGCTCGACGACCTCGGGTACGACGCCTACGACGTCGGTCCGCTCGCCGAGGGGTGGCGCTACCAGCGCGACGAGCCGGCGTACGCCGATCTCTACAGTGCCGACCCGCCGGGCACCTGGCCGCCGAAGACGGCGCGACGGGTGGACGCCGCGTTCCTCGCCCAGCAGCTGGCGCGCGCGAAGCGGTACCGCGACATGTGAGGTCGCCGTGCCGCGCGCCGGATCCGGTGCACCCCACGCGACGGGCTCACCACGTCCGCGCGGCGTCGGACTCGCGCGCTGCCCGGACCGCGTCGGCGATCGGGCCGTGGTGGACCGGTCCGTGGCCGGGAAGCACGACGTCGGCCTCGAGGCCCTCGAGCGGGTCGAGGCCGGCGAGGTCGTCGCCGTGCTGGAACATCAGCGCGAGCAGCTGAGGTCCGACTCGCGGCGAGGTCGGGTGTGCCGTGCAGAGAGCGTCGCCGGTGGCGACGGCCCCGGCGGACGGCACGAGGTAGGCCGTGTGGCCGCTGGTGTGGCCGGCGGTCAGGACCGGCAGCGGACGGCCCGGGAGGTCCAGCGGCGTATCCGGGCTGAGCGGCAGCACCTGGGCGAACGCCACGTCTGCCATGGCACCCGCACGGATGATCCGCAGCGACCACGGGAGTACGCCGGGCCGGTACGCGTTGCGGAGGACCTGCACCGGCGTGGCCTGCTCGAGCCGCTCCCGGCGCACCAGCGGCACCTCGACCGGGTGCGCGTGGACCGGCGTCCGGAAACGGCGGTGGAAGTGCGCGAGGCCCCCGATGTGGTCGACGTGACCGTGCGTGAGGAGGATGCCGCGGACGTCCTCCGGTGCTGCGCCGATGCGGCGCACGGACTCCTCGACCATCGAGGCATAGGCCGGGTAGCCCGTGTCGACGAGGGTCAGGTTGGTGCCCTCGCGGAGCAGCACCCAGTTGACGTCGCGTCCCCGGCAGAGAAAGACGTCGCTCCCGACGGCGACGACCTCGAGCTCGCTCATGGGCGCATCCTCGCACCGGATCGTCCATCGAGCCCGCGAGTGCCACCGATACGATCGACGGGTCCGCCTTCCACCAGCGAGGAGCCCCCGTGTCCGACGTCGCGCCCGATCTCCGGGTCACCGTCATCAGCCCGTCCGGCAAGGCCGAGCGAGCCGTGACCACGGGCACCCGCGCCTGGGAGCTGTTCACCGACGAGCCCGACGTGATCGCGGCCCGGGTGGGTGGACAGCTGCGCGACCTCGCCCACGCGCTGGCCGACGGCGACGAGGTCGAGGGCGTGGCGATCGACAGCGAGGACGGCCGCGCCATCCTGCGGCACTCGACGGCACACGTGCTGGCCCAGGCGGTCCAGGACCTGTTCCCCGACGCAAAGCTCGGCATCGGCCCGCCGGTGGAGAACGGCTTCTACTACGACTTCGACGTCGAGACGCCGTTCGTGCCCGAGGACCTCGACAAGCTCGAGACCCGGATGCGCAAGATCATCAAGGACAACCAGAAGTTCTCCCGGCGCGTGGTCTCCGACGACGAGGCGCGCGCGGAGCTCGCCGATGAGCCCTACAAGCTGGAGCTGATCGGGCTCAAGGGCGGCGGAGCCGAGGGCGCCGAGGTCGAGGTCGGCGCCGGTGAGCTGACCATCTACGACAACCTCGACCGCAACGGCGAGGTGCGCGTGGAAGGACCTCTGCCGCGGCCCGCACCTGCCCACGACCAAGCGGATCCCGGCGTTCAAGCTGATGCGCACGGCCGCGGCGTACTGGCGTGGCGACGAGAAGAACAAGCAGCTCCAGCGGATCTACGGCACCGCCTGGGAGTCCAAGGAGGCCCTCGCCGAGCACCTGCACCGGCTCGAGGAGGCCGAGCGGCGCGACCACCGCAAGCTCGGCCGCGAGCTCGACCTGTTCAGCTTCCCCGACGAGCTCGGCTCCGGACTCGTCGGTGTTCCACCCCAAGGGCGGCGTGATCAAGCGGGAGATGGAGGACTACGTCCGCCGGCGGCACATCGAGGAGGGCTTCTCCTACGTCGGCACGCCGCACATCACCAAGGACGGGCTGTTCCACACCTCCGGGCACCTGCCGTACTACGCGGACACGATGTTCCCGCCGATGGAGCTCGAAGGTGCGAAGTACCAGCTCAAGGCGATGAGCTGCCCGATGCACAACCTGATCTACCGGTCCCGCGGACGCTCCTACCGCGAGCTGCCGCTGCGGCTCTTCGAGTTCGGCGGGGTCTACCGCTACGAGAAGTCCGGCGTGGTGCACGGCCTGACCCGGGTCCGCGGCATGACCCAGGACGACTCGCACTCCTACGTCACCCCGGAGCAGGCAAACGCCGAGATCAAGCACCTGCTCAACTTCTGCCTCGGTCTCTTCCGCGACTTCGGGCTCGACGACTTCTACCTGGAGACTCTCGACCCGCGACGACTCCAAGCCGGACAAGTTCATCGGCTCCGACGAGCAGTGGGAGGTGGCCACCAGGGTGCTCGAGGAGGCCGCCGACGAGTCCGGGCTCGACCTCGTGCCCGACCCCGGTGGGGCGGCGTTCTACGGCCCCAAGATCTCGGTGCAGGCCCGGGACGCGATCGGCCGCACCTGGCAGATGTCGACGATCCAGTACGACTTCAACCAGCCGGAACGGTTCGGCCTGGAGTACCAGGCCGCCGACGGCATCGCGGCAGCAGCCGGTGATGATCCACTCCGCGAAGTTCGGGTCGATCGAGCGGTTCCTCGGCGTGCTGGTCGAGCACTACGCCGGCGCGTTCCCGCCGTGGCTCGCGCCCGTCCAGGTCGAGGCGATCCCGATCGCCGAGCGGCACGACGACTACCTGTACGACGTCGCGGCCAAGCTGCGCGCCCAGGGGCTGCGGGTCGAGGTCGACGACTCCGACGACCGGATGCAGAAGAAGATCCGCAACGCCCAGCTGCAGAAGGTCCCGTTCATGATGATCGCCGGCGACGACGACATGGCGGCGGGGGCGGTGTCGTTCCGCTACCGCGACGGGCGCCAGGACAACGGCGTGCCGGTCGACGAGGCGATCGCGCGGGTCGCGCAGGCGGTCGCCGACCGGGTCCAGGTCTGACCGCTGTGTCCGACGCGAGGAGGGCGTCCACCAGGACGGCATCGGTCGCGGCCGACGGGCTGGACCGGCTCTGGACCCCGTACCGGATGGCCTACATCCGGGGGGAGAACAAGCCGGCCGACGACTCCGCCGGCGAGTGCCCGTTCTGCCGGATCGCGGCGAGCTGCCGACGACGAGGGCGCTCGTCGTGCACCGGGGCGACGACGGCGTACGTCGTGCTCAACCTGTACCCCTACACGCCCGGGCACCTGCTGGTCTGCCCCTACCGGCACGTGGCCGACTACACCGACCTCGACGAGGCCGAGACGCACGAGGTGGCCGGCTCACCCAGACCGCCGATGCGCACGCTCCGGGCGGTCAGCCAGGCCCAGGGCTTCAACGTCGGGCATGAACCAGGGCGCGCGCAGCCGGAGCGGGGATCGCGGCGCACCTGCACCAGCACGTGGTCCCGCGGTGGTCGGGCGACGCAAACTTCATGCCGATCATCGGCCGGACCAAGACGCTGCCCCAGCTGCTCACCGAGACGCGCGACCTGCTCGCCTCGGCCTGGCCCTCGGTCGACTGCCCCCGAGCGTGCGAAGGGCCCCGCACCACCCCCAGGGGTGCGGGACCCTCGCCGGGCGGGGATGCTGGCTGTCGCTCAGACGCGACTGCGGCTCCGCCGGCCGGCCGCGAACGCGGCGCCGGAGGCGGTGACGAGGGCGCCACCGGCCAGAGCCAGGAACGCCAGCTCGAGGCGGCTGGCGTGCCGGTCGGCGGCAGTGGCCACGCCGGCGTCGACCCGGGTCGGCACCGGTACGTCACCCGCGGAAGGCTGGTGGCCCCCGCCTCCACCGGTCGTCGGAGCCGCCGCCCTTGTCGCCGTCGCCGTCGCCGTCGCCGCCGCAGTCACCGTGCGTCGGGCACGGCTGCGGACCGGTGAGGTCGCCAGGGCCGGTCGGCGGAGTCGGGCCGGGGGTCGGTGCGGTGAGGTCGCCGGGGCCGGTCGGGGGAGTCGGGTCGCCGGGGTCGTCGGGGCCCGGGGTCGGGTTGGTCAGGTCGCCCGGGTCGATCGGCTCCAGCGGCACCGGGACCGGGATGGTCAGCGTCGGGGGATCGACCGGAGTCAGCGGGCCCGGGGACACCGGAGTCATCGGTGTCATCGGGGTCATCGGCACGAGCGGCGGGGGGATCGGATCCCCGGGAAGAGCCGGCGTGAGCTGGCCGATCGACGTGCCGTCGTCGGCGTTCGCAGCGGCCGGGGTCAACGCGAGCGCGGCGCGGCCAGCGGAGCGGCGATGGTCAGGTGGCGGATGGTGCGGTTCATGGCGAGTCCTCCTTGGTTGTGGTGCAGCTGGATCGGTGTCGGTGCGTTGTGTGCTTCGGTGGTAGGAGGACCGAAGCGGGAGCGTCCTTGCACTTTTTCCGGCGGATTCCTCTGACGGGGTCGTCCTCGTGCGGCGCGCGGCGCTCACGACCGTGAGGCGACGAGGTGTGCGTAGACGATGGTGTTGTCGGGGTACATCCGGGTCACCGGGTTCGGCGTGCCGCCGCAGGTGATCAGGCGCAGCAGTCGGCGGCGGGTGTGCTTCCAGATGCGTCGCAGCGGGCAGCGCCTCCTTGGCGACCTCCTCGACCCGGTCGACGACGAAGACCGAACGACCGCGGGTGTCGCGGATCCGGACCCGGTCGCCGGGCCGGAGCTCGTGCAGTCGGGCGAAGACGTCGTCGCCGGCCGGCCCGTGGACGTGGGCAACGACGACGGCGGGCCCGGGGGCGCCGGGGCGTGGGCCGAGGTCGTACCAGCCGGCGTCACCGAAGTTCGGAGTCTCCATGGCGCCGTCGGCCTTGAGACCGACGCCGTACAGGTCCTCGTCGACGCCGATCGCCGCGGATCACGATGTGCCTCGGGCAGACCGACCTTGCGTGGGGGCGGCCGGCGCTCGCCCGTGGCAGATGCCGCCGGGGAGCGTGGCGCGGCGGGTGTCGTCGGGGCGTGACCACCGCAGCCGGCCAGCCCGCTGAGGGCGGCGACGGCCGTGGCGGCGAGGACCCCGGAGCGGACGGTGCGGTTCATCTCGGTGCCTTCCGGTCTCGTGGGCGGACACGAGTAGGAGCACCGGTCGGGGTCGGTCCTTACAACTCCTGCGCCGGGGTGTGCAGCACGTGCGTCACGCAGGGCAGCCGATGACGTGGATCGTGATGGGCTTGGAGTTGGTGGTGTTGCCGCGTGCGTCGGTGGCCCGGACGTGTGCGGTGATGTCGACCGAGCTCGTGTAGGTGTACACGTCGGCCGACCACAGCGTGCCGGACTGCTTCATCGGCGTGCTCCCCGAGCTGTACGGCGTGCTCCAGACCAGCGTCACCGAGCTCAGCGTGCTCTCGTCGGTGACCTGGGTGAGGGCATGGGCGGTGCCGCAGCCCTGGGTGGCGGTGAACCGGAACGCCCCGATCTGCGGCGCGTGCTCGACGTCGATCGACACCCGGATCGTCGCCGTCCCACGGTCCCAGGTGACGGTGACCTTGCCGGTGTGGGTGCCCTCGGCGAGTCCGCTGCGGTCGGCGCTGATCACCAGATCCGTGCTCTGACCACCGCCGAGCTCGGCACTCCCGGGCGAGAGGTCGAGCCACCCGACATCGGCGCTGGCCTGGTACTGCACCGGGAGATCACCGGTGTTGGACAGCCGCACCGTGCGCTTCGTCCTCGTGGCGCCCAGATCGACCCGGCGCGCCGAGACGGTCAGGGCACCTGGCTGCGGCGGCGGAGTCGGGGTGGTCGACGCCGACGGAGTCGGGCTTGGTGTCGCGCTCGGGCTCGGTGTCGAGGCGGACGGGGTCGGGGTGGGTGTCGGAAGCGGCGAGAGCGGAGCGGTCGGCGCGAGCGTCGTCGGCGGCGGCACCGCGATCTGTCCGTCCGCAGCGGCGGTGTCCTGCCGGGAGGAGCCGAACTCCAGTGCTGCCGCGCCCCCGAGCGCGAGAGCGAGGAGAAAGGCGGCGGCGATCACGAGGGCCGAGCCAGTGCGCCGACGCGGTCCCCGGGGCGGCGGGGCCCCCGGCTTGCCGTCGGCGGGCGTCACGTAGGCGACCAGCTCGGTGTCGCGGAGCACCCGGTCACGCAGACCGACGGGCGCGGCGACCAGCGGGATTGCCGCGAGGAGCGCCATCGGGCTGACCATGCGGTGGCGTCGCTCCGAACACACCGCGCACTGGTCGACGTGCCGGGCCACGCGCTTGCGGACCAGCGGCGAGAAGCCGCCGTCCCAGTCGGCGAGCAGGTCGTCGAGGTCCTCGCAGTCGTCGCGGCCGAGTCGGGCGATCAGCAGGGCGCCGAGGGAGCGGTCGACCTGGGTGCGCAGCCGGCTCAACATCACGTAGGCGTTGTTGGCGCTCACGCCGATGGCCTCGCCGAGCTCCGCGCCCTCGAGCCCCTGGCGCAGGTGCAGGTCGAGGAGCGCGCGGTCGCGGTCGGCGAGCCCGGCGGACGCGTCCCAGACCAGCTGGCGCAGGTAGGCGTCCTGGGCCGACTGCTCGGCGGCCGCCTCGGGGCCGGTCGTGTCGTCAGCCATCTCGATCAGCTGCTCCTCGGCGTCGTACGCGACCCGCTTGCGCGCCTTGAGCCGGCGCAGGCACTCGGTGCGCACGATCGCGTAGAGCCACGGTCGGAGCCGGTCCGGTTCGCGGAGCTGGGTGAGTCGCTCCGCGAAGAGGACGAAGGAGTCCGCCACCGCGTCGGCCGCGTCCTCCCGGTGCCGCAGCATCGAGTACGCGAAGTCGAACAGGCGCGGGCCGTACCGGTCGTAGACCACGGCAAAGGCCTCGCGGTCTGCGGCGAGCACCCGTCCGACCAGCTCCGCGTCCGTGGGTCCGAGCGGCCCGCGCTGGGCAGTCACCGTTCGATCCTAGGACAGCGGAGACGCAGCAGGGGCTGCCGTCGGCGCAGCACCACATCGTTCATACCTCTTCTCCTCGCAGCGCTCGTGCAGGTAGGAGGAACAAGAGGTGGTCACCCTTACAACAAGTACCGGATGCCCGTAAGGTCACCGCACGTGACCGATCTCGCCGAGGACGCCGCCTTCGCGGCCGACCTGGTCCGTGAGGCCGGTCTGCTCGCCCAGGAGCTCCGGGCCGGTGGCCTGCGCGTCGACACCAAGACCTCGGTGTCCGACGTCGTCACCGCGGCCGACCATGCCGCCGAGCGGTTGATCGTCGACCACCTCGAGGCCTGGCGGCCCGAGGACGGCCTGATCGCCGAGGAGGGCAACCGGCGGGCCTCGTCGTCGGGACGCACCTGGGTGATCGACCCGGTCGACGGCACCTACAACTTCGTGAGCGGACTGGCCTGGTGGTGCTCCGCGGTCGCGCTCGTGGTCGACGAGCAACCGCTGCTCGGCGCGGTCTACCACCCCCACGAGGACGCCTTGTACGTCGGGGGACCCGACCTGCCGACCACCCGCAACGGCGAGCCGATCCCGCCGCTGCCCGATGTCGACCTCGCGCACACGTGCGCCACCACCTACCTGCACCCACCGTTCTTCGGCGGCGAGGTCGGGGACGCCTTCGCCCGTGCCGTCGGTGGCGCGGCCACACTGCGCATGCTCGGCTCGGGCAGCCTCGACCTGGTCGCGGTGGCACGCGGACAGCTCGGCGTCTTCGTCCAGCACTCCGTCGCCCCGTGGGACTGGTTCCCGAGCACCGCGATCGTGCGCGGTGCGGGCGGCGTGGCGCGGACGCTGCACGCCGCCGGCGTGGAGTGGTCGGTGGCCGGCGCGCCGACGGCGGTTGCCGAGGTCTGCGCGGCGCTCGAGCTCAGCTGAGCCGCTGCCGCGCCTCCTCGAAGAACGCCACCACCGCTTCGGCCGTCGCTGCGAGCTCGCGGGCCGCTCCGAACGGCTGGGTCCAGAAGTCATCGACGGGCGGCGGTGTCCAGGGGCCGACGTACATGTAGGGGACCGCGAGGCTGCTGTCACCGGGGGAGACGCCGTAGTTGACCTCGTCGAGGGTGATCCCGATGTCGAAGTGCTCCGGCCACAGGATCGGCGTCTCACCCGGCGCGAAGGCGCGGAGCGCGCCGTCACCGACCGCGTAGGCGTCGGCGAGGCGCTGAGCCGCGTCGGCGTCGACCCTGAGCACGTCGTCGGGACCGACGCCTGAGCCGTCGTGGTAGACGTGGGCGAGACCACGGGGCTCGATCCCGAGCTGGTCACCGAGCTCGCGCGGGGTGCGCCCGTCGATCTCGGCGCGCCGGTCGCCGGCGACGACGGCGGTGCCCTCGACTCGCAGGTCGGGCGAGTGCGTGGTGCCGAACCCGCCCGGCAGCGCGCGCAGCGTGATCTTCCCGCAGGCCGAGTGCTGCGGTCCGGCCAGCAGCAGCTCCGCGACGCCGTGCAAGGCGTGGCGGGTGGCGGCGAAGGTGTCGGCGTCCATGTCGTGAACGTAGTGGCCGCGCGACCGGCGGACACCTGCTCACGGCTTACGGAGTCGTGACGAGCCCACCCGGGCCATCGACGCGGAGCCGTCACCGCTGCCACCGTGGCGGCATGACCGCGAACGAGTCCGACGGCAGCCGGCCCGGCAGCCGGTCCGGCAATTGGCACCGCGTCGATCCGACCGACGTCCCCGACGAGGGCCGGGTCGGCAGCCTGGTCGTCGACGGCCGGCCGGTGGCCCTGACCCGGTGCGGCGGCCGGCTGGGCGCCCTCGAGAACCGCTGCCCGCACCAGGGCGGTCCCGTCGGGGAGGGCTCGATCGAGAACGGCTGGCTTCGGTGCCCGTGGCACGGCTACGACTACGACCCGCTGACTGGCCAGCCACCCGAGGGCTTCAGCGACGCGGTCACGGCGTACGACGTCGAGGAGCGCGATGACGGCGTCTTCGTCTGCCTGCCCGAGCGCTCGGCCGTGGTCCGCACCGTCGGCGACGTGGTCGTGGAGACCCTGGTCGCCCACGGTGTCGACACGGTGTTCGGCATGGTCGGCCACTCGAACCTCGGCCTGGCCGAGGCGATGCGGAAGGCCGAGGAGCGCGGCGAGCTGAGGTTCGTCGGCATCCGCCACGAGGGCGCGGCGGCGTTCGCTGCCAGCGCCTACGGCAAGCTCACCGGCCGCCCGGCCGCATGCTTCGCGATCGCGGGGCCCGGCTCGACCAACCTGCTGACCGGCCTGTACGACGCGAAGCTGGACGGGTCGCCGGTGATCGCCCTGTCCGGTCAGGTCCCGTCGAGCGTGCTCGGCCGCGGGGCGTTCCAGGACGTCGACCTGCAGGCGGTCTTCCGCGACGTGTCGGTGTGGAACGCGACTGTCGCGGCCGGCAGCGACCACGCCGAGCTCGCGGCGCTGGCGGTCAAGCACGCCGTCGACGGGCGCGGCGTCGCGCACCTGGTCTTCCCCGACGAGGTGCAGGTGCTGCCGAGCGAGACCGCTCCTGCTCCGCCGACCGGGCGCTCGGCCGCCCGCTGCATCCGGCCGGACGAGCAGGTGCTCGCGGATGCCGCCCGAGCGATCAGGGCGGCCCGGAGGCCGGTGGTGATCGCGGGAGCCGGCGCCCGCGACGCGCACCGCGAGCTGCTCGCGTTCGCCGAGTCGCTCAACGCTCCCGTCCTGACCACGTTCCGCGCCAAGGGCATCGTCGCCGACTCCCACCCCCTCGGCGCCGGCGTGCTCGGGCGCAGCGGCACCCCGGTCGCGAGCTGGCTGATGAACGAGGCCGACCTGCTCGTGGTCGTCGGCGCCAGCTTCTCCAACCACACCGGCGTCGCGCCGTACAAGGAGATCGTGCAGATCGACGACGAGCCGTCGGCGATCGGACGGTTCCACGCGGTCGCGCACCCGGTGCTCGCGGACGCGGCCCTCGCGCTGACGGCCCTGACCGAGGCAGTCGCGGGGGCCGCCGCGACCGACCAGCGCCCGGACGTCGCCGCGCGCTGGGACCTGTGGCGAGCGGAGAAGCGTCGCCGCGCCGCCGACGACCGAGGCCAGGGCGTGTCGGCCGCGGCCGTCTTCGAGGCGCTGTCCGAGGCGCTGCCGAAGGACGCGGTGGTGACCGTCGACGTGGGCAACCACGCCTACTCCCTGGGTCGCTACCTGGAGTCCGAGGGCCAGCCGGTGCTGATGTCGGGCTACCTCGGGTCGATCGGCTTCGGCTACCCGGCGGCGCTGGGTGCCTGGGCCGCCGACCCGTTCCGCCCGATCGTCGCGGTGACCGGCGACGGTGGCTTCGGTCAGTACGCGATGGAGATCACCACCGCGGTCAAGCACGGCATCCCCGTCAAGCACGTGCTGCTGGACAACCACGGCCTCGGCAAGATCGCCAAGGAGCAGATCGCGGGCGACTTCCCGGTCTGGCACACCTCGCTGCACAACCCCGACTGGGCGGCGTACGCCGAGCTCTGCGGAGCCACCGGCATCAAGGTCACCCGCCGCGAGGACCTGCGCGCGGCGATGGCGCGGATGTTCGCCACCGAGGGGCCGGTGCTGCTGCACGTCGAGCAGGACGCGGCGCTGCTCTGAGGCTCCGGGCCGACGGGGTAGCCTGAGCCGCCATGCTCGAGAGATTCCGCCAGTTCTGGACCAACGTCTGGGCGCCGCTGGGCAACCTGCTCCTGCGGTGGGGCGTCAGCCCGAACACCGTCACCTTCGTCGGCACCCTCGGTGTGGTTGCCGGAGCGGTGATCTTCTTCCCGCAGGGGATGCTGCTGGTCGGCGTCCTGGTGATCACGGCGTTCGTCTTCAGCGACATGATCGACGGCTACATGGCGCGCACGTCGGGCCAGGTCACGAAGTTCGGCGCGTTCTGGGACTCCACGCTCGACCGGATCGGCGACGCGGCGATCTTCGGCGGGCTGGCGATGTACTACGCGGGGCCCGGCGACAACGACTGGTTCGCGGCTCTCGCGATCTACTGCCTGAGCATGGGCTCGGTGACGTCCTACGCCCGTGCGCGTGCGGAGTCGCTCGGGATGCAGGCCAAGGTCGGCATCGCCGAGCGCGCCGACCGGCTCGTGGCGATCCTGGTGGTCACCGGCGCCGCTGACCTGGTCAACCGGCTCGGCGTCGGCGAGGACGCGCTGTGGGCGATCCCGGTCACCCTCGGCGTGCTGGCGCTGGCGAGCACGACCACCGTCGTGCAGCGGGTGCTCGTGGTGCGCGACCAGGCGCGGGCACTGGCCGCCGAGGCCGACGGCGGCGCCTAGATCAACGAGCCTCGTCGGCCGGCAGGTCGGGGGACACCACCGGGCCGAGCGACTGCGCCAGCACCACCGCCTGGTCGAGGTCGATCACGGCGCCGGTCAGTCGGACCGAGGTCGGATCGAGGGTCGAGAGGTCCGAACCGCGGAGGTCGGCTCGGGAGAAGTCGGTCTGGTGCAGCACCGCGCCGCCCAGGTCGACGCGGTGCAGCACGGCGCCGTCGAGCCGGGCGCCGGTGAGGTCGGCCTCGCGGAGCCGCACGCGCCGGAGCTCGGCGCGGCGGAGGTCGGCGCCGCCGAGCTCGACGAACGCCCAGTCGCCCCCGTCGACGGTGAGGGCACCGAATCGACAGCGGTCGAACGTGCTGCCAGTGAGCTTGCAGCGCTCGAATCGGGAGCCGAACAGTGACGTCCGGGCGAAGGTGCACTGCAGGAAGGCGGTGTCGGTGAACCGGGCCGCGTTGAGGTCCGTGTCCCGGAACGTGCACTCCTCGAACCTCGCTCCCCGCGCTGTGACCTCGGTCAGGTCGACGTCGAGGAACCGCACGTGCCGGAAGACCCGTCCGGACAGGTCCGCGCGGTCCCAGGACTCGGCGAAGACCTCCGCGTCGGCGAGGATTGTCGGTGCTCCGTCGGGCTCGTCTGCCATGGCTCCAGCATGCAGCCCGGGCCCGACATATCCGGTGGCCGGTCACCCTGTGTCGGGACGTAGGCTTGGACCCATGTCAGCTGACCTGGACCCGACCCACGAGAGCCACCTGTCCGACCGGGAGACGACCGGCACCTCGCGCGTGAAGCGCGGGATGGCCGAGATGCTCAAGGGCGGCGTGATCATGGACGTGGTCACCGCCGAGCAGGCGAAGATCGCGGAGGACGCCGGCGCAGTCGCCGTGATGGCGCTCGAGCGGGTGCCCGCGGACATCCGCGCCCAGGGCGGCGTGTCCCGGATGAGCGACCCGGACATGATCGACGGCATCATCGAGGCGGTCTCGATCCCGGTGATGGCCAAGGCCCGGATCGGCCACTTCGCCGAGGCGCAGGTGCTGCAGAGTCTGGGTGTGGACTACATCGACGAGTCCGAGGTGCTCACGCCGGCCGACTACGAGAACCACATCGACAAGTGGGCGTTCACGGTGCCGTTCGTCTGCGGCGCGACCAACCTGGGCGAGGCGCTGCGCCGGATCACCGAGGGTGCGGCGATGATCCGCTCCAAGGGCGAGGCCGGCACCGGTGACGTGTCGAACGCCGTCACCCACATGCGCACGATCCGCAAGCAGATCCGCCAGCTCGGCGTGCTCACCGACGACGAGCTGTTCGTCGCGGCGAAGGAGCTGCAGGCGCCGTACGACCTGGTGGTCGAGGTGGCGCGAGCCGGCAAGCTGCCGGTGGTGCTGTTCACGGCCGGCGGTATCGCGACCCCGGCGGACGCGGCGATGATGATGCAGCTCGGCGCCGAGGGTGTCTTCGTCGGCTCGGGCATCTTCAAGTCCGGCAACCCGGCGCAGCGGGCCGAGGCGATCGTCAAGGCGACCACGTTCCACGACGACCCCGACGTCGTCGCGAAGGTGTCCCGCGGGCTCGGCGAGGCGATGGTCGGCATCAACGTCGAGGACATCCCGCAGCCGCACCGGCTCGCCGAGCGGGGCTGGTGACCTGACCGCGGTGACGGTGCAGGTCGACGCCACCCGTGCCTGGGTGGCCGACGTGGTCCGCTCCGGGCTGCTCGACAACGACGAGCTGCTCGCCCAGGTCGAGGCCGCGATCGCGACCGACCACCCCGGCCTCGCCGCACCCGAGACCGCGGCGGCCTGGATCGCCGACGCGCGGGGGGCGTGGGTCGCCGACGCAGCGACGTGGCCCGAGGTCACCGATCACGACCGGCTGACCGAAGCCTTCGCGCTGCTCGAGGAGCGCGGGATCGTCGTCCTCGCCGGTGTCGCCGACCACTGGGTCGCCCGCGACGAGCTGCAGCGGCGTACGCCGAAGCCGGCCGGGATCGCCTGGTTCACCCCGACCGACGTCTGGCACGCGATCGACGCGGGGATGCTCGAGGTCAACCTGTGGCACGGCGACACCGCGAACGCCGCTCCCGGCGACGCACTCCTCGACGAGGCGATCGAGGCGTTCGCCGCGGCCGGGCTCGACGCGCACTTCGACGAGGGCCGGATCGAGGTCGCCGCGCACTGGCAGCGGCGTCCCTGACCGGATCGGTGGCGTCGGGATGGCCCGAATGGGTGATATTTGCTCCCGAAACGGCACAGAAACGGACATTTCGTGCCGAAACTGGTAGTGCCGGCTCGAGGGAGGACCGGTAGGGGGAACACCAGAGGGAGCGCACGCCATGACCGCGTTGCACCAGCACGTTCCGCCTGCGGGGGACCGGCCGCCCGAGAGCTGGCCCGAAAACCGGCCCGAGAACTGGCGCCGTCGCCCGGGCCTGCTCTGGCTCGGTGGCGCCCTGTCGGCGGCCGTCCTCGTCCTGGCCGTGAACGGCACCCTCTCGTCGTGGACCACGGCGATCATCGACAACAGCCAGAACGACCTCGCCGTCTCCGGCGCGGTCGCGCTCGTCGAGACCGGGCCGGGCGCGGTGACGTGCGACACCGGCACGTCGGGTACGAACCAGGTCACCTGCTCGACGATCAACAAGTACGGCGGCACCGGGACGCCGCTGGACCCGGACAGCGTCACCGGCGGCAACGCCCAGTCGGTCACCGTGAACCTGCACAACACCGGGACGGTGTCCGGTGACCTGGTGCTGAGCTCCGACGCGTGCGTGTCGACCGCGGCCGGCGGCGCGACCGGCGCCGACCCCTCGGGTCACCCGGTCTGCTCGCAGGTGACGGTCGCCGTGGTGTGCACGTCTCCGGCGACCCTGGACACGAGCGCCTCCCCGGTCGCGCTCAGCGCGTTCACCGGCGGCACCGTCGGCACGCTGGCGGCCGACGCCGACACCGACTGCACGTTCACGCTGACGCTGCCCTCGGGCACGCCCTCGTCCTACGCGAGCCAGGTGGCCACCCAGGCGTTGCACTGGACGCTCACGGCGAGCTGACGGTCGCGGAGGACAACCGTGTCCGCGCATCGTGCGCACCGACGGCGCCATGACCGGCGCAGCTCTGGTCTGCTCTGGGGTGCGGGGGGCCTCGGAGCGGCACTGCTGCTGCTCGGCACCAGCGGCACGCTGTCGTCGTGGACCGCAGCGGTCGTCGGCAACGACACCAACACGGTCGGCACCGCCGCGGCCGTGATCCTGGAGGAGACCGGACCGTCGGCGACCTGTCTGTCGAGCAGCGGTTTCGGCAACTCCTACACCTGCAGCACGGTGAACCAGTACGGCGGCACCGCCGCACCGCTCAGCCCGGGCGACAGCCAGGTGACCGACGTGGTGTTCAGCAACGTCGGCGCGGCGGCGGCCTCGAGCTTCGTGCTCACGACCGGCTCCTGCACCCAGAGCCCGGTTGCCGGCTCGGGCTCGCCTGCTGCGGCGGACGTCTGCGCGAACGGTGACCTGACCGTCGCCATCTCCTGCTCCGACGGGGCGACCTACTCGGCAGGCTCGGCCTGGACGGACCTGGTCCAGGCGGCGACGGCTCCCTCGTCGGTCGCGGCGACCCTGACCCACACCGCCACGCTCGCGGCCGGCACGTCGTTCACCTGTCGGTTCACGGTCACGCTCGGGACGGGCGCGGACGTGCTCGACCAGGGGATCACCGCCAGCCAGCCGCTGACCTGGACCCTGAACAAGTAGGTGAGCGTGCACCGGCGCCCCCGACGTCTCGCCCCCGGTCTCCTGATCGCGGTGCTTGCGTCGTGCGCCCTCGCGCTGGTCTGGTCGGCGACCGCCGGGACGCAGGCGTCGTGGACCTCGGCCGTGGTGGCGAACTCGACGAGCTCGGCGGCGACCGGGGCGCTGGCGTTCACGCACGACTACGCCAGCGGCACCTGTGTGCTCGGCCAGCGGACCGGCGGCTCGATCGCGTGCGACGGGTCGATCGCGCCGAGCTCAGCGGCCACCGCCGGTGGTGTGAGCGCGACGGACTCGATCACCAACAACGGCTCACTCGCCTCGAGTCAGGTGACCTCGGAGTTCCGGGCACCGTCGTGCGCGCCGGTGCGCCTGGCCAACAGCCGCAACGCCGCCAACCCGCTGATGGCGCGCTACGGGATGACCTTCCACGCGAGCGGTGGGCCGATGGACAGCGCCGGCTACGTGACCCTCGACGGTCAGAGCCCGGGCGGGTACGGATCCGCGATCGTGTCGCAGCCCCAGCCGCCGACCGGAGCCCTCAGCGCAGGGCGAGTGTCCGGCGTCGGGGTCTGGTTCAAGGTCGCGTCCGGCTCCGGCGGGCCGTTGTTCAGCTTCGCAGCGAGTGCTGCCAACGGCTCCGGGAACGACGACCGGGCGGTCTACGTCGACGCCGCCGGGAAGCTGTCGGTCACCTGGAACACTGCGGGCGCCTCGATCGGCCCCAGCTCCGCGTCGTACGCCAACGGCCAGTGGCACTTTGCCTATGTGACGTTCGGCGGTGTGAACGTCGTCCTCCTGGGGCTGATCCCCGACGTCGAGCTCTGGGTCGACGGCGCCCAGGTCGCCAGCACGCCGTTGCTCTCGCTGAGTCCGTTGAGCAGCTACGGCGGCTACTGGCATCTTGGCTGGGCGCCCACGTCGGTGACCGGGCTGGCATCGGCGTACTTCGACGGCTCGCTGGCACAGCTCGTGGTCCTGGACGGCGCCACCCCGCCGGCGGGGTCGAGCCTCGGCAAGCCGGCGACGGTGGCGGCCTTCAATGCGGCGATCGCGTCGTCGGTGACCGAGCAGTGGCCCCTGGACGACAGCGGGATCGCGACGTACACCGGCTCCCTCCCCGTGATCGGCGCGACCTCGCCGTGCACGATGGTCGACGTCGAGTGGAGCACGGCGAGTCCTTCCGGGACGATCTCGACCGGCGGCACGAAGCTCTCCGCGCTCGCCGACGCGTCCTGGCACGCCGTGCCCGCGCCGGCACCGGGTGCGAGCCAGACCGCGACGATCACGTTGTCGCGGGACGCGACCTGGAACAGCTACGTCGCCGGCCTCCGGCTCTACGCCCCGCTCGAGCACCGGCTGACGGCCGGCGCCGGCTGGACCGCCACCTTCTCCTGGGCCGGGCCGTCGGGGGTGTTCATCTCGTGACCCTCGACCTCGACGTACGCCCCGACCAGCGGCACTCGGCGCCGGACCACCGGGTCCGGTCACGAGGGCGACGGCTGGTGCGGTGGGCCGCGATCGCGGTCCTGGTCGGCTTCCTCGGCCTCTGCCTGGTCTGGCGGCTCGACGGCGGTCGCTGGGAGCGGGTGGAGACGCCGTCGATGGGCACCGTGGCGCCGGTGGGCACGTCTGCTGTGGGTGCGGCCGGTGGACTTCGACACCCTGCGTCCGGGCGACTTCATCACCTTCCGCCCACCCGGCTCCACCGGGCAGACCTACAGCCACCGGGTGCTGGCGCGCGACTCCGACGGCCGGATCAGCACCCAGGGCGTGCTCAGTGCTCCCGACCCGTGGCGGCTGACCGCCGACGACGTGGTCGGCAAGGTCGAGATGCGCTGGTGGGGTGTCGGCCATGTCGTCCGGGCCGCGCCGCTGCTCCTGGTCGGCGTGGTCCTCGTGCTGGCAGCGGTCGGTGCCACCCGGCGGCGCTGGAAGGTGCCGGTCGCGCTGGTCCTCGGCTGTGCGGTGCTGAGCGCGACGATCGCCTGGTACCACCCGCTCGTCGACGCCGAGCAGCTGTCGTTCGCGCCGTCGGCCGGGGGAGGTGCGGACGCGTCGTACGTCGGGACCGGGTTGCTGCCGATCAGGCTGACGGCCCACGACGGCCCGAGTGTGGTGATGCACGCTGGTGAGGTCGGCCAGGTGCACGTGGACCAGGTCGATGCCGGCGGCAAGCTCCGGGTCACGCTGGCGCCCGCGGTCCCGTGGTGGTGGTGGCTCGCGCTGGTCGTGCCGTGCTTCGTCCCGGCGGTCCTGGCGACCCGGCCGGGGTCAGGACGGCACCGTCCCGTTTAGCCGAGTTCAGGACTTTCGACTCTGCGCCTGGCACCTGCCTACGTCGAATCGGCGGTGTTCGCAGGCGTTACCGGACAATGTCTGGTTTGCCTTTTTCACGGGCTAGACCGTTTGACGACGAACGGCCATGAAACCTAGTCCGGACGTGTCATCTCCGGCCCAAGTCCATGGCCCGCCTGGGGTGTTCGTCTTTCAGTGGTGAGGCAAGTTCATCGACCTCATCCTGGAGGGAAACACCCATGAAGAAGACCACGAAGGGCGCGCTCGCTGCGGCAGCCGCCGGCACCCTGCTCGTAGGCGGCGCGGGGACGTACGCGTTCTGGACCGACAGTGCGACCGTCGACGGCGGACGGGCTGACGTCGGGCCAGCTCAAGCTCACGGCGCTCGAGCTGCGACGCCGACTGGACGCTCGACAGCGTCGGAGGGACCGGCGGCCCTCTACGCGGGTCGCGACCTGGTGTCCCGGCGACACCTCACCAAGGAGTGCACTTACACGATCGACGCTGAAGGCGACCACCTCGAGGGCGAGCTGAACGTTGCGAACGGCCCGACCTTCGACTCGACGGCGCTCAGTGACGCACTCGACGCGTCGGCGTCGACCTTCGTCATCGACGGGGGCACCTTCAGCAACGAGGGCATCACTCCGGGTGTCGCGGTTCGACATTCGAGAACGGCACCTACACGCTGACCGCCAGCTTGTCCGTGACGCTGCCCTTCGGAGCCGACGAACAGCACCGAGAACGGCACTGCGCCGCTGTCCGACATCACCGTGACCATCACGCAGACCGACAGCCACTGATCGGCTGAGGTCGTTCGATGAGCTTGCGCGATCTGCGCGACGTGGCCGGCAGGGCGATCGCCCTGCTGGCCACGGGGCTCGTCGTGCTCGTCCTCGGGGTCGTCGTGGTCGTGCCGAAGGTCGGCGGCGCGACCGCGTACACCGTGCTCACCGGTTCGATGCGCCCGACGATGCCCCCGGGCACGCTGGTCGTGGTCAAGCCGGTCAAGCCCGACGCAGATCCGGGTCGGCGACGTGATCACCTTCCAAATGAGGTCCGGTGACCCGGCGGTCGCGACCCACCGGGTGGTCGGTGTCGGCGTGACGATGAGCGGCGAGTACCTCTTCAAGACGAAGGGTGACGCGAACAACGCTGCCGACCCCTCGGCGGTCCGCCCCGAGCAGATCCGCGGAGTCCGTTGGTACTCCGTGCCCTACCTGGCCTGGCCGACTCTGAAGGTCGGGACGAACATCCGCCAAGTCGTGGTGATGGGGGCGGTCCTGGTCCTGCTCGGCTACGCACTCGCCTCGTTCGCCGGCGCAGCCCGCGATCGCCGGCGCTCCCGGAAGGTGGCACCGGGGGCCGACGCGGCCGCCGACGAACAGGAACTGACGGGGGTGGAGTCGTGAACCTCCGCACCTGGCTCGTGACGGCGCTGCTGGTGGCAGTCGCGGCGCTCGGCTTCACCGCGCCGGCTTCGGCTGCGGGCAAGAAGCTCCAGCTCAGCTTCGACGGTGTCACGTGGGCCGACAACCTGCCCGCGCCCCTCTTCGACCCGGCGTTCCGCTGGGTGCCGGGTGACTCGGAGACCCGGTCGTTCTACGTCCGCAACCACGCCGGTCAGGACGCGGTGCTGAACCTGATCATGCTGCCGGCCCAGTACGGGGATCTGATGGCCAGCGGTGACCTCACGGTCTCGGCCCAGGTCGACGGAGGCACCTGGGTGGGCGCCACGACCGCGGACAACTCGCACTTCCTGATCACCAACGCCTCGGTGCCCGGCAAGGCGGTGCGCAAGATCAACGTGCGGGTCGACTTCGCGTCGACCTCGTCGAACGCGACCCAGGACCGGGTGGTCGGGCTCGCCTTCGACGTCGCGCTGACCCAGGGCGCCCTTGTGCTCGCCCCGACCAGCGGCGGTGGGCACGGCCACGGCGGGGTCTCGGCACCCGGGTCGCTGCCCAACACCGGCAACGACGTCTCACCACTCACGATCGTCCTGGGTGCATTCCTGTGCGCCCTGGGGGTCGGCCTGGCGCTGCTCGGTCAGCGCCGCGAGGCCAGGAAAGAAAGGGAACCGTCCCATGCGTAAGCCTCAATCTGCTCGCTCACCTGCGGAGCACCCGCGTCCGCGCCGCCCTCAGACTGGGCGTGGTCTGGTCGCATGCGCGACCGGCACCTTCGCCTACTGGACCGACAGCGTCGACGGTGACTCGGGGTCACGATCCGTTCACGTCGGGCATCGATCGACCTTCAGGCCGACAACAGCGGACAGCGGGGACACCGTTTCACGACGATGACGCTGACTCGTCGAACATGGTGCCGGGCAACACCGTCGCCCAGATCTTGATCGCGTGAAGAACCACGGCAACGTCCCGTTGAAGTGGACGCTGACGGGTGGCCTGACCGGCACCGACGCCGCCGCGCTTCGGCGTGGCGGCGCCAACGGCCTGCGCTGACGTCAAGGACGGCGCCGTCGCCGGCACGTGCGACGTGCTCGGGAAGGCGTCGTGGCCGGCACGAACGACTTCCGCTCACGACGTCACCTCGACGGACATCGTCGCTAACCCGCGCAGGCCCGCCGCCGGTCGGCGACGCGCACCGTCGCTCTGCCTCCAGGTCGACGCTGCCGATCCGGCGCCCGCACGTCGCTGCCAGAACGCAAGACCGACGCCACCACCTTCACGTTCACCGCGACGTCCGACCTGTCCCATGACCGTGACCGGCCCTCTCGTCCTGCACGTCCGCGAGGTGCGTGCTCGACCTCGACGGCGGTCGTTGGTGCGCCTGTGCGTGGTGCTGACGGCTCTCGCGTTCGCGCTCGGCATCCGCCCGCTGTTGTTCCGGTCCGGGCTCGATGTCGCCGGCGATCCGGCACCGGCGACCTCGCCTTCGCGCGCACGGTCGGCGCAGGGATCGACGCCGGGCGACATCGTCTCGGTGGTCACCGCCGAGCGGTGACCGGGTCACGCACCGCGTCGTCGACAACACCCGGACGGTGCCCATCGCGAAGCTGCAGCCTCAAGGGCGACGCCAACCAGGTCATCGACCCGCAGGCTCTACGACGTCCGACGGCGCAGAAGGTCGTTCTGCACGTCCCGAAGGTCGGGTACGTCGTCGCGTGGCTCTGCCACGCGCCCGGTAGTCTACCTCCTCGCGCTGTACGTCGCCCTGATGCTGATGCTCGTGGGACGGCGTCGTGACACCGGTGCAGACACCGATGCCGATGCGGGCGCGAATCCACCGGCCGGCGGGCGTCGGCGGATCGAGGCGCCGAAGCGGCACCCGCAGGGCAAGCGTCGGCGACTCCGCGCGGTGACGACCACTGCCACCGTCGGCGCGGTCCTGGCGGCAGCGGTCGCGCCGGCTCTGGCTGGGGCAGCTCGACCTGGGCCGCGTGGACGGACGCGGCGCGGTGACCGGGGACGACGCTGGCGAGTGGTACGTGGGGTACGCCCCCGCCGGTCCCGCCGGCTCCTGTCATCACTCAAATGCACCCCTCAGAACGGGAACACCGGAAGCAACATCGAGTGGACCTGGGCGACACGACCCCTGCGACCTTGCCCGCCGACGACAGTTCCAGATCACGTACTCGAACTTCGTCAATGTCTCGTGGCCATCGCCTGCGACGCAGGTCTGCTGACAACACCTCCCGCTACGTGGCCGCGACGGCGCCGACAAGACTCGTCCGGCGACTTCGTCCTGACCGTGACAACGCCCGGCGGACGTCGACTTCGTCGAACAAGTATCACTTTGCTGAAGAACAACGGAAGACCTCGTCCAGGTCCCGTGATGTCCGCACTGTGAGCACACTGGCTGGACGTACTCGGGCCGCACTGCGCCGCGTCCGATATGTCTCGGGCGAACGGCCGAGCCCTGAGCCGCCGATCGGTTCCTCCTCGCTGACTGATCGGTGGATTTCCCCGGGGTTTGCCGTGTATGTGTCGGGGGTGTGGCGTTGGGTCGAGGTGTTCAGTCGGCGAGCCATCGGGGCTCGCCGCACCATCTCGAGGAGATCTTGTGACGCTATTCCGTCGCACGCGGACCACCGCAGCCCTCGCGGCTGCAGCCGTCGTCGCGACCGGGCTGCTCACCGCTGCCCAGGCGGCCGAGCCCACCAGCACCGTGACGATCCGGCAGGGAGACCTGATCCCCGCTCTGGGCGACACCCGCTCGGCCGGTCACGTGACCTTCCTGGCCGACGGCCTCGGCGTCGTCACCGACGACAGCTCGAGCCAGGCCAAGGCCGCCGAGTACTTCCCGATCTCCGGCGCCCTGCCCGACAGCGCCTCGATCGACTGGTACGGCACCCAGCCACAGCCGGGCATCCAGATCGTGTTCGACGTCGACGGCACCACCGGGAACGGCAACGACTACAACATCCTGGTCGGCGAGCCGACGTACTACGGCGACAACTGGTGGCTGACCGAGCGGCTCCTCGCCGGAGGCGAAGGCAGCCGACCCCTCCGGGCGACAACAACGGCGGCAACGGCTCGCAGTGGTTCGGCACGCTCGCCGAGTGGAAGGCCGCGCTTCCCGACGCACGCATCGAGGCCGGCGGCTTCAGCCTCGGCTCCGGCGTCAAGGGCAGTGGCGTGATCTCCTCGCTCACCTACGACGACACCCGCTACCGCTTCACCAACGCGGCCGCACCGGCGCCGGTGATCGAGTCGCCGGCTGACGTGACCGGGTCGTTCGCCGACGTCGCGAAGCAGAAGAAGCACGCGGTCAAGGTGAAGGTGCACCTCGACAGCGACATGCTGCCGGCCGGCAAGGTGCTCGGCAAGCGGCTCGCGTGGAAGATCACCGTCGACGGGAAGAAGGCGTTCTCCACGAGCCAGCAGTTCGACGACCACGACGTGTGGGTGGCCCGCTTCGCGAACCACACCGGCAAGCACAAGGTGCGGGTCTACGAGGCCGGCCACCTGGTCAAGAAGATCGTGGTGCGCACCGGCAGGTGATCCCTGACTGGCCGGCCCGGGTCAACGTGGGCGACACCGGGCCGGCCGCTCACTCGGGCGGCTCCTAGAATCGACCGAGTGACCGGGACCCCCACCATCGGCGTCTTCGCCCTCCAGGGCGACGTGCGCGAGCACCTGCGCGTGCTCGACCGGCCTCGGCGTCGCGGCGATCGCCGTACGCCGTCCCGCCGAGCTGGAGGCCTGCAACGGTCTGGTCGCTCCCCGGCGGGGAGAGCACCACGATGGCCAAGCTCGCCCGCACGTTCGACCTGTTCGAGCCGCTGCAGAAGCGGATCCGAGGCGGGATGCCCACGTTCGGCACCTGCGCCGGGATGATCATGCTCGCCGACCGGATCGAGGACGGCACCGCCGACCAGGAGACGCTCGGCGGCCTGGACATCACCGTCCGGCGCAACGCGTTCGGCCGCCAGGTCGACTCCTTCGAGGGCGACCTCGACTTCGCCGGCCTCGACGCGACCCGGTGCACGCGGTGTTCATCCGGGCGCCGTGGGTCGAGCAGGTCGGGCCGGGGGTCGAGGTCCTCGCACGTGTCGGCGGGCGGAGAGGCCGCGGGTAGGATCGTCGCGGTCCGCCAGGGTCACCTGATGGCGACGTCCTTCCACCCCGAGGTGGGCGCAGACGGGCGGATCCACCAGCTCTTCGTGGACCTGGTCACGCAGTCGTAGGAAGAGACCGCGCACATTAGAAAGGCGGCAATGTCCGGCCACTCCAAGTGGGCGACCACCAAGCACAAGAAGGCGGTCATCGACGCCAAGCGCGGCAAGATGTTCGCCAAGCTGATCAAGAACATCGAGGTCGCGGCCCGGATGGGCGGCGGCGACCCGGCCGGCAACCCGACGCTGTACGACGCGATCCAGAAGGCCAAGAAGTCCTCGGTCCCCAACGACAACATCGATCGCGCGGTCAAGCGCGGGTCCGGCGCCGAGGCGGGCGGCGCCGCGTACGACACGATCATGTACGAGGGCTACGGCCCCAACGGCGTCGCGATGCTCATCGAGTGCCTCACCGACAACCGCAACCGCGCGGCCATGGAGGTACGCACGGCGATGACCCGCAACGGCGGCTCGCTGGCCGACCCCGGCTCGGTCGCCTACCTGTTCAACCGCAAGGGCGTGGTGATCGTCCCGCAGGAGCAGGAGGGCACGCACCGCGACCGAGGACGACGTCCTCGAGGCCACGCTCGACGCGGGCGCCGAGGAGGTCAACGACCTCGGGGACGCGTTCGAGGTGGTCAGCGAGGCGACCGACCTGGTCGTCCGTGCGTACGGCGCTCCAGGACGCCGGCCTCGACTACGACTCGGCCGAGGCGTCGTTCGTCCCCTCGATGCAGATCGAGCTCGACCAGGACGGCGCAGCCAAGGTGCTCCGCCTCGTGGACGCCCTCGAGGACCTCGACGACGTGCAGAACGTCTTCGCCAACTTCGACATCGACGACGAGATCATGGAGGCCCTCGAGGCCTGAGCGGTCGCCGCGCCGGGACCCGCCACGGGAGCCGCGCGACGCTCTGGAACGCCAGGGCTGTCGTGGGGCGCCGCTCGCAGCCCTCCTGTTCCAGAGCGTGCGTCCACAGGGCTTCCGACGCACTCCAGCGTCCGTGGCCGCGAGCCGTCAGGCTTGGGTGATGGGATCGGGCTGGGACGTGCGCTGCCCGCCGCCGCGCGGACTGGTCCGCCCTGTGCCGGTCGATCCGAGCGGGATGTCGGGCCCCACGGTCGGCCAGGCGAAGGGCCCGCGATGGCGGCGCAGCTCCCCGCGGCTCTACGTCCCCGCGGCTGTCGACCGCACGATCGTCGAGCAGCGCATCCTGGAGGCGGCCGAGCTGCTCCCGCCAGGTGGCGTCGTCACCGGGTGGGCCGCGCTGCGGCCGGCCGGCGGTGGCTACTTCGACGGCCGTGACCCCGCGGACCTGCGTGAGCTGCCGGTGCCACTGCTCGTCCCGGCCGACCGGAAGCTCCGGGCACGCGCAGGAATCCTCGTCATCCGCCGACCCGTCGATCCCGGCGACACCACTCTCCTGCACGGCATCCCGTGCGCGCGGCCTGAGCGTGCGATCTGCGACGAGGTCCGTCGGCTCCGCGAGCTACGTGGTGCCGTGCGGGTCCTCGACATGGCCTACGCCGCCCGCGTGACCACCCCGGCCCGTCTCGGGGGCCACCTCCGGCGCAACCCTGGCACGCACGGGATCCGTCTCGTCCGCCGCGCGTTCGACCTGGCCGATCCGCGCTCGCGGTCGCCGCAGGAAGTCGACCTGCGACTGATCTGGCAGCTTGACGCCGGCCTGCCTCGGCCGCGGATGAACTGGCCGGTGGCGGACGACGGCGGGCGCTACCTCGGCAAGCCCGACCTGCTGTGCCCCGAGCTCGGCGTGTACGGCGAGTTCGACGGCGCCGACCACCGCTCGAAGCGGCGGCACCGGATCGACGTGCGCCGGCACGAGGACTTCCGGCGCGTCGGGCTGGAGGGGTTCGTGCTGGCGGGCGAGGACCTGCGCGACACCGGTCTCGTCGTCGACCGCATGCTGCCGCCGTACGACGCGCCGGGGAGTCCCCGGTCCCGCGGACCTGGCGGCTCCGCTCCGACCCCGGGCCGCCCTGAGGATCAGAGCCAGTGGTTGTCGTGCCGGAGGAAGAAGACGTCCTTCTCCTCCTCGCTCATGTCCTTGGTGCCGCCGCCGAAGAGCGTCTCGAAGTACTCCTCACGCGGTGCGCCCGGCGTGAAGAGCAGCAACATCGAGGCCTCCTCGCCGGAGCGGTTCTTGAAGCCGTG
Source organism: uncultured Actinomycetota bacterium (assembly GCA_963731485.1). Lineage (GTDB taxonomy): Bacteria > Actinomycetota > Actinomycetes > Propionibacteriales > Nocardioidaceae > Marmoricola. The sequence continues at coordinate 143,792 of CAVSVQ010000001.1, read as the reverse complement.
CACACCGCCCGGGGGCACGTGCACGAAGTCTCCGGCGGTGAACGGCTGCCAGTCGCGGCCGTCGTGGATGTGCACCTCGCCGGTCAGGATGTAGAAGGACTCCGAGATCGCCTTGTGGAAGTGCGGGTCCGGGCCGCTCACGTGGGCACCGAAGTGCCACCGGTAGAGGCCGAAGCCGCCGGCCGTCTCGTCGCCTCGGGCCAGGTAGTCGACCCGGTTGCCTGGGGGAGGACCCGAGGTCGTGGGGTACGTCGTGGAGCCGCGCCCAGGCGCTCGGCTCGCCGGGTCCGTCGTACACGGGCGTCGGGGCAGCTCATGCGCGGCATCCTGCCCGGCGCGTCGCTCCCCGAACCCACCCGCGCTGGCGGATACGGTCGGTTAGAACATACGTTCGCTCCGACCGAAGGGACTCATCATGCGCGTGCTCGGCGTCGACCCGGGCCTGACCCGCTGCGGGGTCGGCGTGGTCGAAGGCAGCATCGGCCGACCACTCACGCTGGTCGACGTCGGCGTGGTCCGGACCACCACCGACCTCCCGATCGAGGCAGCGGCTGCTCGAGATCGCCCGCGGGCTGGACGCGTGGATCGACCGGATGGCGCCCGACGCGATCGCGGTCGAGCGGGTGTTCTCCCAGACCAACGTCCGCACGGTGATGGGCACCGCACAGGTCAGCGGGCTGGCGTTGCTCGCGGCCGCGAGCCGCGGCATCCCGGTCACGATGCACACACCGAGCGAGGTCAAGGCGGCGGTGACCGGCAGCGGTCGCGCCGACAAGGCGCAGGTCGGGGCGATGGTCACCCGGCTGCTGCGGCTCGCCGAGACGCCCGAAGCCGGCCGACGCGGCCGACGCGCTCGCGCTCGCGATCTGCCACGTCTGGCGGGGGCCGGCCACCAACCGCATCCAGGCCGCCGTCGCGGCCCAGATGATCGGCCAGGCAGGAGGTCGCCGGTGATCGCGTTCGTCCGGGGCACCGTCGCCTCGCTCGGGCTGACGTCGGCGGTGATCGAGGTCGGCGGCGTGGGCCTCGAGGTGCAGTGCACGCCGAACACCCTCGCCGACCTGCGCCGCGGCACCGAGGCGCTGCTGCCGACCAGCATGGTGGTCCGCGAGGACTCGCTCACGCTGTTCGGCTTCGCCGACGAGGACGAGAAGCAGATGTTCGAGCTCGTCCAGACCGCGAGCGGAGTGGGTCCCAAGCTCGCCCAGGCGATGCTCGCCGTGCACTCGCCGGAGGCGATCCGGCGCGCGGTCGCGGCCGAGGACGTCAAGACGCTGACCACCGTGCCCGGCATCGGCCAGAAGGGCGCCCAGCGGATCATCCTCGAGCTCCGCGACCGCATCGGCGCGCCTGGTACGCCGGTCGAGGCGGGCGTCTCGACCGGACGACGTCCGTGGCCGCGCTGGCAGGCGCAGGTCCACGGCGGGCTGGTCGGGCTCGGCTGGTCCGGCAAGGAGGCCGACAAGGCGATCGCCGCGGTCGCGCCCGAGGCCGACGGCACGGAGTCACCCGACGTCGCGCGGCTGCTGCGGCTCGCGCTCCAGACGCTGAGCAAGGCGTGAGCCGATGGCCGACCACGAGCACGACGCCCTCGACGAGGCCGAGCTCGCCTACCTCGAGCGGCGCACGCAGTCCCTGACCGACCTCGGGGCCGATGCCGACGAGCGAGCCGTCGAGGCCGCGCTCCGGCCGCGGTCGCTCGACGAGGTGATCGGCCAGCAGCGGGTCCGCGAGCAGCTCGCCCTCGTGCTCGAGGCCGCCCGGGCGCGCGGCCGCACCCCCGACCACGTGCTGCTCTCCGGCCCGCCCGGCCTGGGCAAGACCACCCTGGCCATGATCATCGCCGCGGAGATGTCGAGCCCGCTGCGGCTGACCTCGGGCCCGGCGATCACCCACGCCGGCGACCTCGCCGCGATCCTCTCCGGGCTCAACGAGGGCGACGTGCTCTTCGTCGACGAGATCCACCGGATGTCGCGGCCGGCCGAGGAGATGCTCTACCTCGCGATGGAGGACTTCCGGGTCGACGTCGTCATCGGCAAGGGGCCCGGCGCGACCGCGATCCCGCTGGAGATCCCGCCGTTCACCCTGGTCGGCGCCACCACCCGGGCCGGCCTGCTCCCGGGTCCGCTCCGCGACCGCTTCGGCTTCACCGCGCACCTGGAGTTCTACGAGCCCGCCGAGCTCGACCAGATCGTGCGGCGCTCGGCCGGGCTGCTCGAGGTGCACGCCGAGCCGACGGCACCGCCGAGATCGCCTCCCGATCGCGCGGCACACCACGGATCGCCAACCGGCTGCTGCGCCGGGTCCGCGACTACGCCCAGGTGCGTGGCGACGGCGTGGTCACCCTCGAGGTCGGCGCACCGCGCCCTGGACCTCTTCGAGGTCGACCAGTCCGGCCTCGACCGCCTCGACCGGGCGGTGCTCGACGCGCTCTGCCGCCGGTTCGGCGGAGGGCCGGTCGGGCATCAGCACGCTCGCGGTCGCGGTGGGGGAGGAGCGCGAGACCGTCGAGGAGGTCGCCGAGCCGTTCCTGGTGCGCAGCGGCCTGCTCGCGCGCACCCCCCGCGGACGGGTCGCGACACCGGCCGCCTGGGCCCACCTCGGCCTGAGTGCGCCGGCGGGCGCGCCGTTCGCGGGCGAGGAGACGCTCTTCGACGCCGACGTACGGGCGTCTCGCCGCCCTGTCTGACCCGGAGCCGATCGGCCGTTACACTTCACCGGCGGTGGCGTGCGCGCCTCCTCGTGGCGTGCCCCGCCTCGAATCCGACCTGTACCCGAACCGAGAGTCCGTCGACGTGCCTGCCGAGATCCAGCTGCTGGTGATCGTCCTTGCCCTCCTCGGGTTCTGGGCGATCGTGATGCGGCCGGCCCGCGTGCAGCAGCGCCAGGTCGCGCAGCTGCAGGCCGAGCGTCGAGTCGGCGACGAGGTGATCATCTCGGCCGGGCATCTTCGGCACCGTCGTCGCGCTCGAAGGCGACCGCGTGCAGCTCCAGATCGCGCCCGGCACCGTGATCACAGTCGCCCGCCAGGTCGTCGTACGACGCGCGCCGGAGACCGATCCCACCGCGCTGACCGCACACCGACGACGCGCGCCGACCACAGGACGAGGACTGAGGAGAAGCGGACCGTGGCCAAGAAGACGCTCCCGCCCGGGACGCACCCTGTTGATCTTCTTCATCTGCGTCGGCGGTGCTCTACGGCGCTCGCCGCGCTCGGCGGCACCTGGAAGCCCCGGCTGGGCCTCGACCTCGAGGGCGGCACCCGGATCACGCTGCAGGCGATCAGCGACGTCAACGCCGACCAAGCTGAACCAGGCCGCGGAGCATCATCGACCAGCGCGTCAACGGCAGCGGCGTGGCCGAGGCCGAGGTGACCACGCAGGGCAACAAGAACATCGTGGTCGAGATCCCGGGCAAGAACGCAAGGACCTCGTCGACTCGGTCAAGCGCACCGCGCAGCTGCGGTTCCGGATCGTCGCCGGCCAGCCGGCACCCGGGTGTGCCGATCACCCCGACGCCCACGGCGAACCCCTCGGCGACCCCCTCCGGCACCCCGACGAGCTCGCCGTCGGCGAGCGTCGACGTCGCAGCCCGAGGCGAAGAAGCCGGCCAGACCGCGACGCCGAACCCCCGGGTCGCGCCGCACTACGCCGACCCCACGCCGACCCCGACGCCGTCGGCGACCCCCACGGCCACTCCCACGGCGCGCCGTCGGCGACGCCCACGCAGCCGGCGCCGACCCAGCGAGGACGGCGGCTGCCGTCGGTCGACCCGCTGATCGCCTGGTCGCAGAACCCCGGCGGCGAGTGGCTGGCCAAGCTACGCGGCGTACACCTGTCCCGCCAAGGGCACGACGCCGCTGCCGTCGTCGACAACCCCGACCAGCCGCTGATCACCTGCGACGACAACGGCACTGAAGTTCCTGCTCTCCAAGGCGGTGATCGAGGGCACCCAGCTGAAGACCGCCTCGGCCGGCATCCCGCAGAACAGTCCACGGCCTGGGCCGTCCAGCTCAGCTTCAAGGGCACCGCCCGCAAGACCTTCGCCGACGTCACCGAGGCGCTGTACAACAACGGAGGCCAGTTCGCGATCGTGCTCGACGGGCAGGTGATCTCCTACGCCGGGCGTCAACGAGCCGATCCTCGACGGCAACGCCGAGATCACCGGCTCCTTCAGCGAGAGCCGAGGCGCGGCTCGCTGGCGAACTCGCTGAAGTTCGGCGCGCTGCCGATCCGGTTCGCGACCCGCCCACTGGTCGAGATCGTCGGCCCGTCGCTGGCCGGCAACCAGCTCTCCGCGGGCATCCTCGCCGGGCATCGTCGGCCTGCTGATCGTGATGATCTACTGCCTGCTCTACTACCGCGGGCTCGGCCCCGTGGTGGTCGCCTCGCTGATCGTCGCGGCCTGATCACCTATGCCGCCGTGCTGGTGCTCGCGAAGGCGGCCGGCTTCACCCTCACCCTGCCCGGCATCGCCGGACTGATCGTCGCGGTCGGCATCACCGCGGACTCGTTCATCGTCTACTTCGAGCGGATCCGTGACGAGATGCGCGACGGGCAAGTCGATGCGGGTGGCCGTCGAGGCGGGCTGGATGCGGGCGCGGAACACCTGCCTGGCCGCCGACGCGGTCTCGCTGCTGGCCGCGGTGGTGCTCTACATCTTCGCGATCGGCGTGGTGCGCGGGTTCGCGTTCGCGCTCGGCATCAGCACGCTCATCGACGTGGTCGTGTTCTTCTGGTTCACCAAGCCGATGGTCACGCTGCTGGCCCGGCGCACCTTCTTCAACTCCGGCAACCGGTTCTCCGGCCTGTCGCGCGAGACGCTCGGCGTCGAGGTCACGCGCGGCGGCACGCCGCGCGTCGTGGAGGGGAGGCCTGATGGGCAAGTTACAGCAGGCTCGGCAACGCCCTCTACGAGGGCCACGTCTCCATCGACTTCGTCGGCCGCAAGTGGCTGTGGTACGCCATCTCCGGCGTGATCGTGCTCCGTCGCCGTCAGCGGGCTCTGGCTTCAAGGGCCTCAACCTCGGCATCGAGTTCGAGGGCGGCGTCGAGTACGCCGTCGACGCTGCCGCACGCATCAGGTCAACCAGGACAACGTCGACAAGATCCGCACAGCGGTCGCCGACACCGGGCATCCCGGAGGCGCAAGTCGCCGATCGTGAACACCTCGGGCGAGACGAACATCCGGGTGCAGACCGAGGCGATGTCCAACGACGACACGCGACAAGGTCATCGCCGCGATCGCGACGGCGATGCAGCGTCAACGCGACCAAGGCCATCTCGACCCAGGAGGTCGGCGCCAGCTGGGGATCGCAGGTCGCGCAACCGGGCGCTCACCGGGCTGGTCGTCTTCCTGGTCCTGGTGGTGCTGTTCATCTGGGCCTACTTCCGGGAATGGAAGATGTCGGTCGGCGCGATCGTCGCGCTGGCCCACGACCTGGTGATCACCGTCGGGGTCTATGCGCTGTCCGGATTCGAGGTCACCCCGGCGACGGTCACCGGCGTGCTCACCATCCTCGGCTTCTCGCTCTACGACACGGTCGTGGTGTTCGACAAGGTGCGCGAGAACACCAAGGACCTGCGGCAGAGCCGCAAGACCTACGCCGAGCTCGCGAACCTGGCGGTCAACCAGACCCTGGTCCGCTCGATCAACACCTCGATCGTGGCGCTGCTCCCCGTGGGCGCGCTGCTCTACGTCGGCATCTTCCAGCTTGGGCTCGGGCGCGTTGAAGGACCTCGCGCTTGCCCTGTTCGTCGGCATGGCCGCCGGCACCTACTCCTCGATCTTCATCGCCACGCCGCTGGTCGCGCAGCTGAAGTCGCGGGAGAAGGCGATCAGCGAGCAGGACGCACGGGCCCGGGCCCGGGCCGAAGCGCGACGCCGACCGCTACGCCAACGTCCCTGTTTTCACCGACGACATGCCGATCGCCGAGGCAGCCGGAGGGCCGTCGACGTCCCGACCCGGACGACCCCGATGCCGCCGCCGCGCCGCGGGCGCCGTTCCGGACGCCGACCGGGTGCCCCGGAGGCGACCGGATCGGGGCGGGTGGTGCCGACCTCGAAGGCGCCGGTGCGAGCAGTCCGGGTCGGCCAAGCGCAACCAGCCGACGCGGCAGCCGCGTTCCAAGCGCGGGAAGTGACCGTGCCCGATCGACGGCGAGCTCGCGGCGACTGATCGACGGCCTGATCCGCGACGTCCCCGACTTCCCCAAGCCGGGCGTGGTGTTCAAGGACATCACGCCGCTGCTCGACGACCACGCCGCCTTCACTGCGGTCGTCCAGGCGCTGGCCGACGCCGGCCGCGACGACGTCGGGAGCCACGGTCGTCGACAAGGTGATCGGGATGGAGGCGCGCGGCTTCATCCTCGGCGGCCCCGGTCGCCCTGGCCCTCGGCGTCGGCTTCGTGCCGGTGCGCAAGCCCGGCAAGCTGCCGTCGGCGACGCACGCGGTCAGCTACGCGCTGGAGTACGGCGAGGAGACCCTCGAGATGCACACCGACGCGCTGGCACCGGGCGAGCGGGTGCTCCTGGTCGACGACGTGCTGGCCACCGGCGGGACGGCCGCGGCCACCGCCGAGCTGGTCGCGCAGTGCGGCGCGGTGGTGCACGCCGTGTGCCGTGCTGATGGAGCTGTCGTTCCTGCACGGGCGCGGCGCGCTCGGCGATGCTGCCGCTGACGGCGCTGCGCACCCTCTGACGCTCGACGGTCGCCCGCGGCCCTACACTGGATCAATGGCGGAGGAACCGGTGACGACGCAGCCGGTCCCGGCTGTGCCCGAAGCGCCGGGTCCACCCGACGCCGTCCGCAGCCCGTCGGACCGAGTGGCGGTCGCGGCATGCGAGCCCGGCTCGCGCGGATCGGCACCAGCCGCCAGGGCGGCAACCCCGAGCTCGAGCCGCTCTTCCGGGCCGTCCGGGCCAACCACCCGAAGGCCGACCTGGCGCTGCTCGAGCGCGCCTACAACACCGCCGAGCAGATGCACCGCGGCCAGATGCGCAAGAGCGGCGATCCCTACATCACCCACCCGCTCGCGGTGACCACGATCCTGGCCGACATCGGCATGACCGAGCCGACCCTGGTCGCCTCGCTGCTGCACGACACGGTCGAGGACACGCCGTACACGCTCGACCAGCTGCGCACCGACTTCGGCGACGAGGTCGCGCTGCTGGTCGACGGCGTCACCAAGCTCGACAAGGTCAAGTACGGCGACTCCGCGCAGTCCGAGACCATCCGCAAGATGATCGTGGCGATGAGCCGCGACATCCGCGTGCTCGTGATCAAGCTCGCCGACCGGCTGCACAACATGCGCACGCTGCGCTACGTGAAGGCGGAGACCCAGGAGCGCAAGTCCCGCGAGACGCTGGAGATCTTCGCCCCGCTGGCCCACCGGCTGGGCATGAACACGCATCAAGTGGGAGCTCGAGGACCTCGCGTTCGCGACCCTGCACCCGAAGATCTACGACGAGATCGTGCGGATGGTCGCCGAGCGGGCGCCGTCGCGCGACCAGTTCATGCGCCAGGTGATCTCGGCCGTCGAGGCCGACCTCAAGGCCGCCAAGATCAAGGCGCGGGTCACCGGCCGGCCGAAGCACTACTACTCGATCTACCAGAAGATGATCCACGGCGGCCGCGAGTTCACCGACATCTACGACCTGGTCGGCATCCGGATCCTCGTCGACACCGACCCGGACTGCTACGGCGTGCTCGGGGTGCTGCACAACCGCTGGAACCCGATCCCGGGCCGGTTCAAGGACTTCGTCGCGATGCCGAAGTTCAACATGTACCAGTCGCTGCACACCACGGTGATCGGCCCGCAGGGCAAGCCGGTGGAGATGCAGATCCGCACCTTCGCGATGCACCGCCGCGCCGAGTACGGCGTCGCCGCGCACTGGAAGTACAAGGAGGACGTCCGCGAGGGCCGCGACACCGACCAGTCGCTCGCCGAGCCGGTCGGAGCGACATGCCCTGGGTGCGCCAGCTGCTCGACTGGCAGAACGAGGTCGAGGACCCCGGCGAGTTCCTCGAGTCGCTGCGCTTCGAGATCAACGCCGGCGAGGTCTACGTCTTCACGCCGCGGGGCGACGTGATCGGCCTGCCGATCGGGTCGACGCCGATCGACTTCGCCTACGCCATCCACACCGAGGTCGGCCACCACACCATCGGCGCCCGGGTCAACGGCCGGCTGGTGCCGCTGGAGTCCGCGCTCGAGCACGGCGACGTGGTCGAGGTGTTCACCTCGAAGTCGCCGAACGCCGGTCCGAGCCGCGACTGGCTCGGCTTCGTCAAGTCGCCGCGGGCGCGCAGCAAGATCCGGCACTGGTTCACCAAGGAGCGGCGCGAGGAGGCCATCGAGCACGGCAAGGACCAGATCGCCCGGCTGATGCGCAAGGAGGGCGTCTCGCTCAAGCGGGTGATGACCCACGAGTCGCTGACCCAGGTGGCCCACGACCTGCGGCATCGCCGACGTCTCGGCGCTCTACGCCGCCGTGGGCGAGGGCAACCTCGGCGCCCAGACCGTCGTCCGCAAGGTGATCGAGCTCGCTCGGCGGCGCCGAAGGAGCGGCCGAGGACCTCGCCGAGACGGTCACGATCACCCGGCCTCGCCGCGGCCGTCGACGCCGCCAGCGACTCCGGCGTGATCGTGGCGAAGGGCATCACCGACGTGCTGGTGAAGCTCGCCAAGTGCTGCACGCCGGTGCCCGGGCGACGAGATCCTCGGCTTCGTCACCCGCGGCTCCGGGGTCTCGGTGCACCGCCGCGACTGCACCAACGCCGCCGCCCTGCTGGGCCAGCCGGAGCGGCTCGTCGATGTCGAGTGGGCGCCGACCGCGCAGTCGACGTTCCTGGTCCAGATCATGGTCGAGGCGCTCGACCGGGCCCGGCTGCTCTCCGACATCACCCTGGTGCTCTCCGACCAGCACGTGAACATCCTGTCCGCCACGCCTGAGCACCGCCCGCGACCGGGTCGCGAAGAGCAAGTTCACCTTCGAGATGGGCGACCCCAAGCACCTCGGCGCGGTGCTCAAGGCGGTCCGGAACGTCGACGGGGTCTTCGACGCCTACCGGGTCACCCACTGAGCCGCCGCGCGGCGGTGCGTGATCCGGGCGAGCGCAGCGTCGTCGACGTTCGCGGGTGGTGCAGCGTCTCACGGCGGGCGCGGTCACGGCGTGGAGGCTGCCGTCACCGGTGGCTGAAGAACTGCCCAGCTCGGCGTTCCGAGGTCAGATGCGCGCCGGACGGCGGTCAGCCGAACTCGGCGGCGGCCTTCTCGGCCATCTCCAGGAAGGCGCGACGCGAGGCGAGGTCGTCCTCGAGCTCCTTGACCCGCCTTGGCGTCCCCGGCGGCGCGGGCCTTCTCCAGGTCGGCCTCGAGCTTGGCGATCGCCTCGCGCGAGCTTGGCCGACCATGTCGTCGGCGCGGGCGGACTTCTCCGGGTCGCTGCTTGCGCCACTCGGCCGTCCTCGAGGCCGCGGATCTCCTGCTCGACCTTGCGGATCCGGGCCTCGAGCGGCTTCATCTGGTCGCGCGGCACCTTGCCGGCGGCGTCCCAGCGCTCGGCGATGTCGCGGAAGGCGCGCTTGGCGGCCGCCAGGTCGGTCACCGGCAGCAGCGCCTCGGCCTCGGCCAGGAGCTCCTCCTTCTCCTCGGCGTTGGCCGCGAACTCCCGGTCGATCTCGGCGTTGGCGGCGTCGCGGGCGCCGAAGAAGACGTCCTGCGCCCCGCGGAACCGCTTCCAGAGCGCGTCGTCGACGTCCTTGGGCGCCGGGCCGGCGGCCTTCCACTCCTGCATCAGGGTGCGGTAGCGGCGCCGCGGTCGGACCCCACTCGGTCGAGTCGGCCAGCGCCTCGGCCTCCTTGGCCAGGCGCTCCTTGATCACCCGGGCGCCGTCGCGCTTCTCCGACATCTCGGCGAAGTGCGCCTTGCGGGCCCGGGTGTAGGTCGTGCGGGCGCTCGGAGAACCGGTGCCACAGCTCGTCGTCGGCGGCCTTGTCGAGGCGGGGGAGCAGCCTTCCACTCGGCGAGCAGGTCGCGCAGCCGGTTGGCGCCGTTGCGCCAGTCGCGTCCCGGCGGCGATCTTCTCCGCCTCGGCGACGATCGCGCCCTTGCGCTCGCGGGACTCCTCGAGCCGGCGCGGCGCGCTCCTCGCGGCGCTTCTCGCGCTGCAGGCCGATGACCGGCTTGAGGGCGTCGAGGCGGGCGACCAGCGCCTTGATGTCGCCGACCGCGTGCGGCTCGACGAGCTGGGCGGCGACCCGGTTGATCGACTCGAGTCGCCTCGTCGGGGGACATCGCATCCGCCGCGCACCCGCTGCTCGAGCAGCTGCACCTCGAACGCGAGCGCGTCGTACCGCTTGGTGAAGAAGGCGAGCGCCTCCTCGGGAGTCCCCTCGGGGTACTGCCCGACGACGTGCTCCTGCTCGCCGACCCGGACGTAGACCGTGCCGTCCGGCGTCGACGCGGCCGAACCCGTTGCGCGTCGTTGCCCCTGCGCGGTCACGTGCCGTGCCCCTCTGTCGGTGATCCTCTCGTCGCCGGTGCCGGTGGCGTGGACCGTCGCCGACGCACTGGTCGGGGTCATCGTACGCATGCGCGGGCCGCGGCGCCGGGGCCAGTAGGCTGGGCCCGTCTTCGACCGCTCGTCGCCGCCCCGCTCGCAGGAGACAACACCGTGCTGATCGCAGGCTTCCCGGCCGGGCCGTGGGGCACGAACTGCTACGTCGTCGCCACCGGCCCGGGCGCGGAGTGCGTCGTGGTCGACCCGGGCAAGGACGCCACCGCGGCGTCGAGCAGGTGGTGCGCGAGCACCGGCTCAAGCCGGTCTCGGTGCTGGTCACCCACGGCCACGTCGACCACATGTGGTGCGTGGCCCCGGTGGCCGGCACGTACGACGCCACCGCCTACATCCACCCCGCCGACCGGCACCTGCTCGCCGACCCGATGGCCGGGATGTCCCGCGAGACCGCGGCGATGCTGCTCGGCGGCAAGTACGAGTTCGCCGAGCCCGAGCGGGTCGAGGAGCTGGCCGACGTGCCAGACCGTCGAGCTGGCCGGGGTCGCGTTCACCGGTCGACCACGCGCCCGGGCACACCGCCAGGGCTCGGTCACCTTCCGGACGCCGTACCACGCCGAAGCAGGAGGTCTCCGAGGTGATGTTCTCCGGCGACCTGCTGTTCGCCGGGTCGATCGGGCGCACCGACCTCCCCGGCGGCGACCACCAGGCGATGCTGCGCAGCCTGCGTGAGAAGGTGCTCCCGCTGCGCGACGACGTGGTGGTGCTGCCCGGGCCACGGGGAGCAGACCTCGATCGGCCGTGAGCGGGCCACCAACCCGTTCCTGCTCGACCTGCTCGACGACCGATCGGCCGGTCGCGCGGGGCCGTCACGAGGACTGCTGAGCGATGAGCAAGCCCACCCCGCTCAGCGGGTTTCCCGAGCTGCTGCCCGCGCACCGCTTCGTCGAGCGCGCAGGTGATCGCCTCGCTGGCGCGCAGTCTTCGAGCTGCACGGGTTCGCCAACATCGAGACCCGCGCCGTCGAGCCGCTCGACCAGCTGCGCGCAAGGGTGGCGAGATCGACAAGGAGGTCTACGTGCTGCGCCGGCTGCAGGCCGGCGAGGGCGAAGGGGACGCCGGGCTCGGCCTGCACTTCGACCTGACCGTGCCGTTCGCGCGCTACGTCCTCGAGCACGCGGGCAAGCTGGAGTTCCCGTTCCGCCGCTACCAGATCCAGAAGGCGTGGCGCGGCGAGCGGCCGCAGGAGGGCCGCTACCGCGAGTTCACCCAGGCCGACATCGACGTCGTCGGCCAGGGACGAGCTGCCCTTCCACCACGACGTCGAGGTGACGCGGGTGATGGTCGAGGCGCTGGCCGCGCTCGCCGGTCCCGCCTGCTCGGCTTCCAGGTCAACAACCGCAAGCTGATCCAGGGCTTCTACCGCGGGCTCGGCATCGCCGACGTCGACGCGGCGATCCGCACTGATCGACAAGCTCGACAAGCTGCCCGCCGAGAGGTCGTCGCAGCTGCTGGTCGACGATGCCGGCGCTGACCGCGCGAGCAGGCCGAGCGCGTGCCTGGAGCTGGCCACGATCCGGGCCCCGGACACCTCCTTCGTCGACGCAGGTCCGCGCCCTCGGCGTGCGAGACGACCCTGCTCGAGGAGGGCCTGCCGAGCTCGCGGCCGTGGTCGAGGGCTGCGCGGCCTGGCGCACCGGCGCAGGTCCGGTCGAGGCCGACCTGAGGATCGCCCGCGGGCTGGACTACTACACCGGCACGGTCTTCGAGACTCGTCTGGACGGCTACGAGCGGCTCGGCTCGGTCTGCTCGGGGCGGCCGCTACGACGCGCTGGCCACCGACGGCCGGACGACCTACCCCGGGGTCGGCGTCTCCCTCGGCGTCAGCCGCGCTCGCTGGTCCCGCTGCTCGCCGACGGCGTGCTCGCCGGCAGCCGCTCGGTGCCCAGCGCCGTCCTGGTCGCGCTGGTCGACGAGGACGGGCGGGCCGCCAGCGACGCGCTCGCCGACCAGCTGCGCGCCAACGGGGTGCCCTGCGAGGTGGCCGCGTCGGCGCAGAAGTTCGGCAAGCAGATCCGCTACGCCGAGCGCCGCGGCATCCCGTACGTTCTGTTCCCCGGCACCGGCGGACGCCGACCGGCCGCGGAGGTCAAGGACATCCGCAGCGGCGAGCAGCTCGCGCGTGGACCCGGCGACCTGGACGCCGCCGCGTCCGACCTGAAGCCAGCCGTGGTCCCGACGAGCCCGACCGTCCGAAGGAGACAACACACGTGATCCGCACCCACGACGCCGGCGCCCTGCGCGCCGAGCACGTCGGCCAGACCGTCACCCTCGCCGGCTGGGTGGCGCGGCGGCGCGATCACGGGGGCGTGGCGTTCATCGACCTGCGCGAGGCCAGCGGCGTCGTCCAGGTGGTGATCCGCGACGAGGCGGTGGCCCAGCGACCTGCGCAGCGAGTACTGCCTGAAGGTCGTCGGCGAGGTCGCCCGCGTCCGGAGGGCAACGCGAACCCGAACCTGCCCACCGGCGAGATCGAGGTGATCGCCGGCGAGGTCGAGGTGCTCAGCGAGGCGGCACCGCTGCCGTTCCCGATCGACGAGCACGTCGAGGTCGGCGAGGAGGCCCGGCTCAAGCACCGCTACCTCGACCTGCGCCGGCGCGGCGCCCGACGCGGCGCTGCGGCTGCGCAGCGAGGTCAACAAGGCCGCCCGCGACGTGCTCGACCGCCACGACTTCGTCGAGGTCGAGACGCCCGACGCTGACCCGGTCGACCCCGGAGGGCGCGCGCGACTTCCTGGTGCCGGCGCGGCTGCAGCCGGGCAGCTGGTACGCCCTGCCGCAGAGCCCGCAGCTGTTCAAGCAGCTGCTGATGGTCGCCGGGATGGAGCGCTACTACCAGATCGCCCGCTGCTACCGCGACGAGGACTTCCGCGCCGACCGGCAGCCGGAGTTCACCCAGCTCGACGTCGAGATGAGCTTCGTCGAGCAGGACGACGTGATCGCGCTGACCGAGGAGATCCTGGTCGCGCTGTGGCAGCTGGTCGGGTACGACGTGCCGACGCCGCTGCCGCGGATCACCTACGCCGAGTCGATGGCCCGCTACGGCACCGACAAGCCCGACCTGCGGATGGGCCAGGAGCTCGTCGAGTGCACCGAGTACTTCGCCGACACCCCGTTCCGGGTCTTCCAGGCGCCCTACGTCGGCGCGGTGGTGATGCCCGGGCGGCGCGAGCCAGCCGCGCAAGCAGCTCGACGCGCTGGCAGGAGTGGGCCAAGCAGCGCGGCGCCCGCGGGCCTGGCCTACGTGCTGGTCGGTGAGGACGGCGAGCTCGGCGGCCCGGTCGCCAAGAACCTCAGCGAGGCCAGGAGCGCGCCGGCCTCGCCGCGCACGTCGGGGCGGCGCCCGGGGACTGCATCTTCTTCGCCGCGGGTGACGCGCGGTCGAGCCGGGCGCTGCTCGGGTGCGGCCCGCGCTCGAGATCGGCCGCCGCTGCGGGCTCATCGACGAGGACGCCTGGAGCTTCCTCTGGGTCGTCGACGCGCCGCTGTTCGAGCCGGCCGCGGAGGCGACCGCCGCGGGCGACGTCGCGCTCGGCTACGGCGCGTGGACCGCCGTGCACCACGCGTTCACCAGCCCGAAGGACCTCGAGCACCTTCGACACCGACCCCGGCAGCGCCCTGGCCTGGGCCTACGACATCGTCTGCAACGGCAACGAGATCGGCGGCGGGTCGATCCGGATCCACCGCGAGGACGTGCAGAAGCGGGTCTTCGCGGTGATGGGCATCGGCGAGGCCGAGGCCGAGGAGAAGTTCGGCTTCCTCCTCGAGGCGTTCAAGTACGGCGCCCCGCCGCACGGCGGCATCGCGTTCGGGCTGGGACCGGATCTGCGCGCTGCTCAGCCGGCACCGAGTCGATCCGCGACGTGATCGCCTTCCCGAAGAGCGGCGGCGGCTTCGACCCGCTGACCGCGGCGCCGGCGCCGATCACGCCCGAACAGCGCAAGGAAGCCGGAGTCGACGCCGTTCCAGCGGACGAATCTCCGCCGGAGGGCTGACTCACCGTCGTTCCGCCGCTGCGGGGTCGTGACGCAGATCGTTACGCCACGGTGATCCGTTCGTGGGGTCCGGATCACATAGAGTCGCGGTCGGCAACGGGTCCCGACGACCTCGAGGACCGGCTGCCGGGCCAGACCACCGTGCGGAACACGCAACCCGCCGACGAGAGGTGACCATGTCCTTGCCTGAGTCCCAGCTCGAGAGCCTCGAGGGCGAGGTCCGCCGTCGAGGGTGCGAGGATGCCAGAGCGGGTGCTGGGCAAGTCGCCGACCCAGTTGGCGGTCGGGCGGTTCCGCACGCGACAAGCTGTCGATGGCCGCGTTCGTCGTGGTCGCCACCTACGTGACGATGGCCGTACTCGCGCCGGTGCTGGTCAAGATCGGCGTGATCGACCCGCTGAGCTCCACCAGAACCTCCTCGACGTCAGCCTCGGCAGCATCCCGAAGGGCAACTGGGGCGGGATCAGCTGGTCGCACCCGCTCGGCGTCGAGCCGGGCGCGGGCCGGGACGTGATGTCGCGGCTGTGGTACGGGATCACCTTCTCGCTCGACGATCGCGCTGGCGGCCAGCCTGCTCGCGATCATCATCGGCACCGTGCTGGGCATCGTCTCCGGCTTCAGCGGCGGCTGGGTCGACTCGATCGTCGGACGGCTCGATCGACCTCACCCTGTCGTTCCCGCAGACGCTGATGCTGCTGGCGCTCTCCGCGACCGGCGTCGCGTTGTCCGCGAAGATCGCTGCCGTGGCAACCAGTCCGATCCGTTCCCGAACGCCTTCTACGTAGTCGCTCGTGCTGGGACTGTTCGGCTGGCCCGCGATCGCCCGCCTCGATCCGCGGCCAGGTGCTGTCGTTGCGCGAGCGCGAGTTCGTCGACGCCGCGCGGCTGCTCGGCTCGTCACGGACGCGCCGTGTACTTCAAGGAGATCCTGCCCAACCTCTGGGCGCCGGTGCTGGTGTACGTTCACGCTGACGATGCCGGCCTACGTCTCGGCGGAGGCCGCCCTGAGCTTCCTCGGGGTCGGGATCCACCCGCCCACGCCGACCCTCGGCAACGTGCTGGTCGACTCGATCAACTACTCGGTCGCCGACTTCGTTACTTCTTCTTCCCGGCTCTTCTGATCGCGATCATCGTGGTCAGCTTCAACCTGCTCGGTGACGGGACTTCGCGACGCGCTCGACCCCAAGGCCGACGCGATAGACGACCACCCAGACTTCGGCAGCACCGCGCTGCCGGATGTGCCGCCGACTTTCGGCGCGACACACAACGGAGGAGAATAATGGCCAGCTATCGAAAGCCGGCGCTCGCAGTCGCGGCTGCAGCGTCTCATGTCGATCGCGCTCGCCGCGTGCGGCGGAGGCGGCGACAACAACAGCAGCTACAACGCGGGCAGCAGTGGCGAGGTGAAGCAGGGCGGCACGCTGACCTACTACATCCGCTCCGGCCCTCGAGCACGCCGACCCTCAGCGCATGTACGTCGGTCGTGACCTCACCAACTGGACCCGGACCGTCTACCGCCAGCTGGTCGCCTTCCCGATCTCCGACGACCCCGACGTGGCGACGACCCCGGTCCCCGACCTGGCGACCGACACCGGCACAGTCCTCCGACGGCGGCAAGGTCTGGAGCTTCACCCTGAAGGACGGCCTCGAAGTGGGAGGACGGCAAGCCGGTCACCTGTGAGGACGTCAAGTACGGCGCCTCGCGCGTGTTCGCCACCGACGTGATCACCGGTGGCCCGAACTACATCCTCAGCTACCTCGACATCCCGGAGGACCCCAAGACCGGGCTGCCGGCGTACGAAGGTCCCTACACCAAGGTGGGTCAGGACCTCTACGACAAGGCCGTGACCTGCGACGGCAACACCATCACGTACCACTTCAAGAAGCCGTGGGCGGACTTCCCGCTGGCGCTTGCGTCGCTGCACATGATGGACCCGTACCGCCAGGACCTCGACCAGGGTGACAAGAACAACTACAAGGTCATCTCCGACGGTCCCTACAAGGTCGAGGGCGGCGAGTTGGACAAGAACAAGGGCGCCACGCTGGTCCGCAACGAGAACTACGACCCGTCGACCGACTCGAAGGACATCCGGCAGGCCAACCCGGACAAGATCATCTTCGACATCGGCAAGTCCAGCGAGCAGATCGCCGAGCAGCTGATCGCCAACAGCGGTGCGGACAAGACCGCGGTGACCAGCCAGTCGATCCCGTCGGCCTACTACAGCCAGATCACGGGCGGCGTGGCCGACCGTGCGGTGACGGTGACCTCGCCGTTCACCGACTACCTGGTGCCGAACTTCAAGAAGCTGACCAACCTGAGCCGTCCGTCAGGCCCTGGCCACTGCACTCGACGACACCGCGTGGGTGACGGCTGGTGGTGGCGACAAGGCCTACACCGAGGCCACCGACATCGTGAACCCGGCGGTGAAGGGCTACCAGGAGGGTCTGTTCCCGGGCGGCGCGGGTGACCCCGCGAAGGCCAAGCAGATCCTGGATGCGGCGGGCGTCAAGACGCCGTACCCGATCAAGTACACCTACCCGAGCACGCCGACCGCCGACAAGCAGGCAGCGGCGATCCAGGCCGGGTGGGAGAAGGCCGGCTTCAAGGTGACCCTCGACGGCGTGGCCGACGCGGACACCTACTACACCAACATCCAGAACCCGGGCCAGGACGCTGACATCATCTGGGCCGGCTGGGGTGCTGACTGGCCGTCGGCGATCACGGTGACTGCACCGCTGTTCGACAGCCGCCCGAACCTGACCAAGAACTCCAACGGTCAGGACTACGGCGCCTACAAGAGCGACGAGTTCAACGCTCTCGTCGACCAGGCGCAGTCGGCGGCCGACCTCGACCAGCAGACCTCGGTGCTGCAGGATGCGGACAAGGTGCTCGCGAAGGATGTCGCGTACATCCCGATCGACACCGCGATCTTCTACATGCTGCGCGGGTCTGACGTGACCGGTTACATGAACACGGCCGCGTCGAGTGGTTACCCCGACCTCGGTCCCATCGGGGTCAAGTAGCACCTACGGGAAATCCGGAGAATGATTGCTGGGTGGGCGGCATCCGCCGCCCACCCAGCAACGCCTGCCCCAGCCAGCGGCTGCCCCGAGAGCCTCCGAGGTGGTTTGAATGCTTGCCTACACCGTTCGGCGCCTGTTCATCGGCATCATCATGCTGATCGCGATGAGCATGGTGACCTTCGTCCTCTTCTTCGCCTCACCGATCGACCCTGCGCAGTTCGCCTGCGGCAAGAACTGCACGATCGAGCAGCGTGCCCAGGTGCGCAAGGGCCTCGGCTACGACAAGCCGGTCTGGGAGCAGTGGAAGAACTTCGCGGTGGGCATCGTCAAGGGCCGCGACTTCCCGGAGGACAAGTCCCTGCGCGAGGTGGCGCCGCAGCTCGTGTCGCACTGCGCTGCGCCGTGCCTGGGCTACTCCAAGGTCAACCTCAAGAACGTCACCGACGAGTTCAAGGATCGAATACCGGTCTCGTTCTCGATCGCGATCGTCGCCTTCGTGATGTGGATCGCCGGCGGTGTGACGCTCGGAGCGATAGCCGCGCTCACCAAGGGGACAGTCATCGACCGTGGACTGGTCGGCATTGCGCTGATCTTCTATGCGTTCCCGACGTTCTTCATCGGACTGTTCCTGCTCAAGTTCCTGGCGATCAAGTGGCAGATCTTCCCAGTGCCGAACTACACCTCGATCGCCGACGGTGGGGTGTGGACCTGGTTCATCAACCTGATCCTGCCGGGGCTCACACTCGCCGTGTTCTACATGGCCGGCTACGTCCGGATGACGCGCGCGTTCGTGCTGGAGTCGATGGGTGAGGACTACCTGCGCACGGCCCAGGCCAAGGGGGTCGCACCCCGCCGGATCCTGATGAAGCACACGATGCGCGCGGCGCTCACCCCGCTGGTGACGATGGCCGGGCTCGACCTCGCGGGCCTGCTCGGCGGCGCGGTGATCACCGAGTCGGTGTTCAACTACAACGGGCTCGGCAAGCTCGCCGTCGACTCGATCCAGACCTTCGACCTGCCGACCGTGGTCGGCCTGGTGCTGCTGCTCGGATCGTTCGTGATCCTGGCCAACATCGTCGTCGACGTCCTGTACGCCTTCATCGACCCGCGCGTCCGGGTCGGCTAGGAAGGACCTCCATGAGTTTCCTGTCCGTGCGCGACCTGGTCGTGCACTTCCAGACGGTCGACGGGGTGGTCAAGGCCACCGAAGGGCTGTCCTACGAGCTCGAGCGGGGCAAGACGCTCGGCATCGTCGGCGAGTCCGGCTCGGGCAAGTCGGTGTCGAGCTCGGCGATCCTCGGGCTGCACCGCGGCACGAACGCCATGGTGAGCGGCGAGATCATGCTCGACGGCGTCGACCTGCTGAAGATCAACGACGAGTCGATCCGGCGCAAGCGCGGCCGTGAGATGGCGATGATCTTCCAGGACCCGCTCTCGGCGATGCATCCGTACTACACGGTCGGCAACCAGATCATGGAGGCCTACCGGATCCACAACGACGTGACCAAGAAGCAGGCCCGAGCCCGCACGATCGAGATGCTCGACCGGGTCGGCATCCCACAGCCGGACCGGCGGGTCGACGACTACCCGCACCAGTTCTCCGGCGGCATGCGGCAGCGCGCCATGATCGCGATGGCCCTGATCAACGACCCGGGACTGCTCATCGCCGACGAGCCGACCACCGCGCTCGACGTGACCGTGCAGGCACAGATCCTCGACCTGCTCCAGGACCTCCAGCGGGAGTTCAACTCCGCGATCATCATCATCACCCACGACCTGGGCGTCGTGGCCGAGATGGCCGACGACGTGCTGGTGATGTACGCCGGCCGCGCGGTCGAGTACGGCCCGACCAAGGAGATCCTGGTGCACCCCGAGATGCCCTACACCTGGGGTCTGCTCTCGAGCGTGCCGGACGTCGTCGGCGACACCGACGCGAAGCTGATCCCGATCCGGGGCAACCCGCCGAGCCTGTTGAGCCCGCCCCCCGGCTGTTCGTTCCACCCCCGGTGCGACCACCGCGACAAGGTGCCCGGCGACCTGTGCCGCACGACGCTCCCGGAGCTGACCCCGGCCGAGGCGGGTGGCAACCACGTGAAGCGGTGCCACCTCGCCAACCCTGACGAGGTCTGGGCGACCGAGGTTCTGCCCGAGATCGCGCCCGACCGGATCGAGGAGCAGGCATGACCGAGCCGACCAGCGACCTGCACACGCGTGCCGCAGTGGCGGAACCCGACGCCAACGCGCACGTCGCGTCCCGGCTGGACCCGGACGCCAAGCCGATCCTGACCGTCGAGAACCTCCGGATGTACTTCCCGGTCAAGACCAACGGGATCATCCGGCGCACGGTCGGACACGTCCAGGCCGTCGACGGGGTGTCCTTCCAGGTGCCGACCGGGGGCAGTCTCGGCCTGGTCGGCGAGTCCGGCTGCGGCAAGTCGACGACGGGCCGGCTGATCACCCGGCTGCTCCGGCCGACCGGGGGCACGATCGACTTCGACGGCCGCGACATCGCCCAGCTCAGCCAGCGTGAGCTGCTGCCGCTGCGGCGCGAGATCCAGATGATCTTCCAGGACCCGGCGACGCTCGCTGAACCCGAGGCACACGGTCGGCGCGATCGTCGGTGCGCCCGCTGCTGATCCACAAGGTCCTCCCCAAGGAGAAGATCATCCCGCGGGTGCAGGAGCTGCTCGAGATCGTCGGTCTCAACCCCGAGCACTACAACCGCTACCCGCACGAGTTCTCCGGTGGTCAGCGGCAGCGCATCGGCATCGCCCGGGCGCTGACGCTCCAGCCGAAGCTGCTGGTCGCCGACGAGCCGGTCTCCGCCCTGGACGTCTCGATCCAGGCGCAGGTGATCAACCTGCTCCAGGAGGTCCAACGCGAGTTCAACATCGGCTTCCTCTTCATCGCCCACGATCTCGCCGTGGTCCGGCACTTCTGCCCAGAGGTCGCCGTGATGTACCTCGGCAAGATCGTCGAGGTCGGCCGACCGTCAAACGCTCTACAGCCACCCGCACCACCCGTACACGCAGGCGCTGCTCTCGGCGGTGCCCGACGTGAAGCAGGCGGCGATCGGCGGGCGCCGCGAGCGGATCCGGCTCGAGGGCGACGTCCCGAGCCCGATCAACTGCCGCCGTCGGGCTGCCGGTTCCGCACCCGGTGCTCGCTGGCACAGGAGATCTGCGCCAAGGTCGAGCCGCCGCTGCTGCAGATCGGCCCGCGGCACAAGGTGGCCTGCCACTTCGCCGGCGAGCTCGGTCAGGCGCCGCAGCGGCCGGTGACGATGCAGATCTGTGGGGTCGACGAGCACGGCTCGCCGGTCGAGGGCGCCAGCCCGGACGTCCAGCTCAACGAGCCAGGATTCACCGACACCTGGCTGGACCTGAAGACCGGCCAGCGCGCCGGCGCATGAGCGCCATCGAGGAGCGGGTCGTCCGGCTGCGCGACGGTCGCGAGCTCGCCGTCGCGGTGTCCGGGCCCGCGGACGGCGTGCCGCTGCTCTACCACCACGGCACCCCTGGCTGCCTTTTCCAGCCGGCCGCCAGCCGGCAGGAGTGCGCGGAGCGCGGCCTGCGCTACCTGACCTACACGCGGGCCGGTGCCGAGGGCTCGACGCGCAACCCGGGCCGGTCGGTCGCGGACGTGGCCGCCGACATGGAGGACGTGCTCGATGCTCTCGGCGTCGAGCGCTGCATCGTCGCGGGGAAGTCGGGCGGGGGACCGCACGCGCTCGCCACGGCGGCGCTGCTGCCCGACCGGGTCGCGGCGGCGATCAGCATCGCGGGCTGCCGGCCGTACGGCGACGGCTTCCTGGACGGGATGGGCGAGGACAACATCGAGGAGTTCGGGCTGGCGCTCGAGGGCGAGGACGCCCTGCGACCGTTCGTGATGAAGCACCGCGAAGCGCTCCGGAACGCCGACGCCGAGGCGCTGGTCGCCGACCTGGCGAGCCTGCTGCCGGAGACCGACCGGCAGGTCCTCACCAGCGCGACGGGCGCCGACACGGTCGCGGTCATGATCGGAGGGGTGCAGGTGCCGGACGCCTGGATCGACGACGACCTCGCGTTCACCCGGGACTGGGGCTTCGACCTGGCCAGCATCAGCGTGCCGACGTACGTGTGGCAGGGGAGCGAGGACCTGATGGTGCCGTTCCACCACGGCCAGTGGCTGGCCGAGCACATCCCGGGCGCCGTCGCCCACCTCGAGCAGGGTGAGGGACACTTCTCGATCGCCGTGGGTGCGCTGGGTCGGATGCTCGACGAGGTGCTGGTGCACGTCGCTCCGTAGGCTGACGCCGTGGACGACGACGCGCTCTTCGACGCAGTGCCGGCTGCACCCGTGACCGGTGGCGGCGCGCTCGCCGGGAACGCCCATGCCTCGGCGCCGCTGGCGGTCCGGATGCGACCGCGGTCGCTCGACGAGCTCGTCGGCCAGCAGCACCTGCTCGCTCCCGGCTCACCGCTGCGCCGCCTGATCGAGGGCGACCAGTCGATGTCGCTGCTGTTGTGGGGGCCGCCGGGCACGGGCAAGACCACGATCGCCGCGATCGTCTCGAGCCAGACCAACCGGGTCTTCGTGGAGGTCTCGGCCGTGGCGGCGGGCGTCAAGGAGGTGCGCGCGGCCATCGACGGCGCCCGCGCCCGGCTGGCGTCGACCGGGCAGGAGACGGTGCTGTTCGTCGACGAGGTGCACCGCTTCTCCAAGGCCCAGCAGGACGCGCTGCTGCCCGGAGTGGAGAACCGCTGGGTCACGCTGGTGGCGGCGACGACGGAGAACCCGTTCTTCTCGGTGATCTCGCCGCTGCTGTCCCGGTCGCTGCTGCTCACCCTGGAGCCGCTCACCGACGACGACATCAGGGCCGTGGTGGCGCCGGGCGGTCGCCGACGAGCGTGGGCTCGCAGGCGGGGTGACGGTCGACGACGACGCGCTCGACCACCTGGTCCGGCTGGCCGGTGGGGACGCGCGGCGGGCGCTGACCTACCTCGAGGCGGCGGCAGGTGGAGCGGTGGCAGCCGAGGCGACCGGCTCGACCGTGGCCGTCCGGGTCGACCTGGAGACGGTCGAGAAGGCGGTCGACCGGGCCGCCGTCCGCTACGACCGGCAGGGGGACCAGCACTACGACGTGATCAGTGCCTTCATCAAGTCGGTGCGGGGCTCCGACGTCGACGCGGCCCTGCACTACCTGGCCCGGATGATCGAGGCGGGCGAGGACCCCCGCTTCATCGCCCGCAGGCTGGTGATCCTCGCGAGCGAGGACGTCGGGCTGGCCCACCCGTCGGGGCTGACCACGGCCGTCGCCGCCGCCCAGGCGGTGCAGCTGATCGGGATGCCCGAGGCGCGGCTCAACCTGGCGCAGGCGACGATCGAGCTCGCGCTCGCGCCGAAGTCGAACGCCGTGATCAAGGCGATCGACGCGGCTCTCGCCGACGTGCGGGCCGGCAAGATCGGGCAGGTCCCGCCACACCTGCGCGACGCGCACTACCCGGGGGCCCGCCGTCTCGAGCACGGCACCAGCTACGCGTACTCCCACGACGCGCCGTTCGGCATCGCCGAGCAGCAGTACGCCCCGGACGTCGTGCTCGACGCCGAGTACTACCAGCCGACCACGCTGGGCGCGGAGGCGGCGATGCGGGAGCGGTGGGAGCGGATCCGCCGGATGATCCGCGGCAGGTAGGGTCAGCAGCCATGGACAGCGCGACGATCCTGGCCGCCGGCGCCGGCGCAGCGGCGATGTTGCTGCTGGTGGCGGTGGTGATGTTCGCGACCCGGCGGCGCCGGGCCCGGGCCGACCTCGAGGCGATGCTCGAGTCCGCGCAGCGTGAGGTCGACGACCTTCGCCACCGCCTCGACGAAGCCACCGGACGCGCCGCGCGACCAGTGCCCGCGCCTCGCGGGGCGGCGCACCTGGAAGAGGTGTTCGGCGAGCCGTCGGTCCCGTCGCAGCGGGTCCCGGAGCAGGCCGACTTCGTGATCACCCACGTCGGCGAGCCCGGGGCCGGCGTCGAGCCGGTGGCGGTTCCCGACCGCCTCGTGCTCAGCGCAACGCTGGGCGAGCCGCTGGTCAAGGTGGCTGCGTTCTCCCACGGCGTACGCCGGGCGCTGTCCGCCCGGTCGCGCAACCGGATCTGGTTCGAGATGCGCAGCGAGGTGCGCGCTTCTCGCCGCCGTCGCCGCCAGCTGCGCAAGCGTCTCGAGCGGGAGTACCGCGCGCGCCTGCGCAACGCCGAGGAGCCGGTCGCGGAGTCGCCGGCGTGAGGCGCGGGTTCTGGTTCGTCGCCGGCGCCGGGGCCGGGGTCTATGTGATGGTCCGCGCCCGTCGCGCGGCTGAGACGTTCACTCCCGACGGCCTGCGGGACCGGCTCGCGGGTCTGAACGTCGGCGCCCATCTCTTCGCAGAGGAGGTGCGCGACGGCATGGTCCAGCGCGAAACCGAGTTGCGCGAGCGCCTCGGACTCGCGCTTGATGATGGTCAACCTCTCGCCCTGGAACGTTCCGCGGGGGAGTCTGCGCCCAATCCCACCTTGGAAGGCACGCACTGATGGACACCGCCGAGATCCGCCGCCGCTTCGTCGCGCACTTCGAGGCGGCCGGTCACAAGGCAGTGCCGTCGGCGTCGCTGCTCGTCGACGACCCGAACCTGTTGTTCGTCAACGCCGGCATGGTGCCGTTCAAGCCCTACTTCCTGGGTCAGGAGACGCCGCCGTACCCGCGCGCGACCAGCGTGCAGAAGTGCGTGCGCACCCCGGACATCGAGGACGTCGGCAAGACCACCCGGCACGGCACCTTCTTCGAGATGTGCGGCAACTTCTCCTTCGGCGACTACTTCAAGGAAGGCGCGATCGAGCTCGCCTGGGACCTGGTCACCAAGTCCGTCGCCGACGGCGGCTTCGGCCTGCGAGGAGAGGCTCTACCCCAGCGTCTACGACGACGACCCGAGGCCGCCGAGCTCTGGCGGCGCATCACCGGACTGCCGGACGAGCGCGTGATCCGGCTGGGCAAGAAGGAGAACTACTGGTCGATGGGCGTCCCGGGACCCGGTGGACCGTGCTCGGAGATCCTCTTCGACCGCGGCCCGGCGTACGGCGCCGATGGCGACTTCGGTGCCGAGGACCGCTACCTGGAGATCTGGAACCTGGTCTT
Source organism: uncultured Actinomycetota bacterium (assembly GCA_963731485.1). GTDB lineage: Bacteria > Actinomycetota > Actinomycetes > Propionibacteriales > Nocardioidaceae > Marmoricola. The sequence goes on along the minus strand of CAVSVQ010000001.1, from coordinate 119,056 downwards.
CATGCAGGACGAGCTCAGCGCGGTGCGGTCGAAGGAGGACTTCGACATCGCCGGCTCGCTGCCGAAGAAGAACATCGACACCGGCATGGGGCTGGAGCGGGTCGCGTTCCTGCTGCAGGGCGTCGAGAACATGTACGAGATCGACGTGATGTTCCCGGTGATCCAGCGCGCCGAGGAGCTCACCGGCCGCAGGTACGGCGCCGACCACGACGACGACGTCCGGTTCCGGGTCGTCGCCGACCACGTCCGCAGCTCGATGATGCTGATCAGCGACGGCGTCCGCCCCGGGAACGAGGCGCGTGGCTACGTGCTGCGACGGCTGCTGCGCCGGGCCGTGCGCTCGATGCGGCTGCTGGGCTACGAGGACCGCGCACTGCCCGAGCTGCTGCCGCTCAGCCGGGACAAGATGGGCGCGACCTACACCGAGCTGCACCGTGACTGGGAGCGCATCTCGAGCATCGCCTACGCCGAGGAGGACGCGTTCCGCCAGACGCTGCGCACCGGCACGCAGATCTTCGACATGGCCGCCGACGAGGCGCGCCGTGCCGGTCAGACCACACTGACCGGTGACAAGGCGTTCGCGCTGCACGACACCTACGGCTTCCCGATCGACCTCACCCTCGAGATGGCGGCCGAGAAGGGCCTGCAGGTCGACGAGGACGGCTTCCGCCGGCTGATGGGCGAGCAGCGCGACCGGGCGAAGGCGGACGCGCGGGCGAAGAAGGGCGCGCACGTCAGCACCGCGGCGTACCGCGAGATCGCCGACACGCTCGGCCGCGCGGTCGAGTTCACCGGCTACGACGAGGTCGTGTCCGAGGGCGCGGTGCGCGGCCTCGTGTCCGGCGACGGGTCGGTGATCGGCGCGGCGTCGGCCGGTGACGAGGTCGAGCTGGTGCTCGACCGCACTCCGTTCTACGCCGAGGGCGGCGGCCAGCTCGCCGACGAGGGCGTGATCGAGCTCGACAACGGTGCCCGGGTCGAGGTCTACGACGTGCAGAGCCCGATCAGCGGCCTGGTCGTGCACAAGGTGAAGGTGGTCGGCGGCGAGGTGGTCATCGGGGCGGCGGCGCACGCGGTGGTCGACGTGGAGCGGCGGCGCTCGATCAGCCGGGCGCACACCGCGACGCACATGGTGCACAAGGCGTTCCGCGAGGCGCTCGGCGAGACCGCCACCCAGGCGGGCTCGGAGAACTCTCCGGGCCGGTTCCGGTTCGACTTCTCCGCGGCCGGCGCGGTGCCCGAGAGCGCGATGGCCGACGTCGAGGCGCGGGTCAACGACCTGATCCTCGCCGACCTGGCGGTGCACGCGGAGATGATGTCCCAGGCCGACGCGGTCAAGTCCGGCGCGATGGCGCTGTTCGGCGAGAAGTACGGCGACACCGTCCGGGTGATCTCGGTCGGCGACTGGGCGCGCGAGCTGTGCGGCGGCACGCACGCCCTGCGCTCGGGCCAGCTGGGCGTCGTGAAGCTCCTCGGCGAGGCGTCCATCGGCTCCGGCGTACGCCGCGTGGAGGCGCTCGTGGGGGGCGACGCCTACCGGTTCCTGGCCCGCGAGCACGTGCTGGTCGCCCAGCTCAGCGACACCCTCAAGGTGCGTCCCGAGCAGCTGCCCGAGCGGGTCAGCGACATCCTCGACCGGCTCCGGACCGCGGAGAAGGAGATCGAGAAGGTCCGGCTGCAGCAGCTGCTCGCCGGCGCCGGCGAGCTGGCGGCCCGGGCCGAGGACGTCGGCGGAGTCGGGTTCGTCGGCCAGGTCGTCGACGGTGCCGGCGGCGGCGACGCGCGCACCCTCGCTCTCGACGTCCGGGGCCGGCTCGCGCGCCGATCGTCCGGGCGCCGTGGTGATCATCGGCGTCCAGGACGGCAAGCCGTCGGTGGTCGCGGCGGTCAACGACCGGGGCCGCGACGTCGGCGTCTCCGCCAACGAGCTGGTGCGGGCTGCCGCCGGAGTGCTCGGCGGCAAGGGCGGCGGCAAGGACGACGTGGCCCAGGGCGGCGGCTCCGACGCCACCCGGGCCGGCGAGGCGCTGGATGCGGCCCGGCACGCTCTGGCTGCCCGTTGACGATGGCGGCCACGAGGATCGGCGTACGTCTCGGGATCGACCCCGGCGACGCCCGGATCGGGGTGGCCAGCAGCGACCCGCACGGGATCCTGGCCACGCCGGTCGAGACCGTCCCGCGCGGAGAGGGCGACCTCGACCGGCTCGCCGCCCTGGCCGACGAGCTCGGTGCCGACCTCGTCTACGTCGGCCTGCCGCGGTCGTTGAGCGGAGGTGAGGGCCCGGCGGCCGGTAAGGTGCGAGAGTTCGCCCGCCAGCTGGCAGCCCGGCTCGCACCCCGGGAGCTCCGGCTGGTGGACGAACGGCTGAGCACGGTCACTGCGGAGGCCGTGCTGCGCGACCGGGGGCGGAAGGGCAGGAAGCGCCGGGCGGTGGTCGACCAGGCCGCCGCCGTGGTGATCCTGCAAGGAGCGATCGACACCGAACGGACCACCGGGGCACCCGCGGGCGAGCCGGTCGACGTGGTGTGAGGCGAGAGAGAAGGCAGGTCGAGGTGGAGGCTGAGCATCCGGAGGTCGCGCCCGCGGGCCGTGGTGGCACGCGGCGCGCCGAGCGATCGGGCCGCGGACGGTCCCGCGGCTGCCTGCCGATGCTCCTGGTCCTCGTCGTGGTCGTCGCCGGCCTCTGGTTCGGGGGCGGCTGGGCGGTCGACAAGATCAAGTCCTTCGCCGGCGAGAACCCCGACTACGCGGGCCCCGGCACCGGCGCGGTCACGGTCGAGGTCCACCAGGGCGACAGTGCCGCCGCGATCGGGCGCACCCTCAAGGCGGCCGGCGTGGTGAAGAGCGTCGGCGCGTTCACCGACGCCGCGGTGAGCGACGAGCGCTCCCGGAGCATCCAGGTCGGGTTCTACCAGCTGAAGAAGCAGATGAAGGCCACCGACGCCCTGGCAGTCCTGGTCGACCCGAAGAACCTGATCCAGGCGCGCGTGACGATCCCCGAGGGATCCCGGGTGAAGGACATCGTCAAGGCGATCGCGGCGAAGACCGACATCACCGCTGCCCAGGTGAACGCCGCGCTGAAGAAGCCCGCGTCGCTCGGCCTGCCTGCGGAGGCCGGCGGCGTGGTCGAGGGCTACCTCTTCCCGGCGACGTACACCGTCGTGCCCGGCGAGACCGCCAAGCAGCTGCTCACCCAGATGATCACGAAGACGGTGCAGGTCCAGAACCAGCTCGATCTCGGCGCCCGGGCCCAGGCTCTCGGCTACACGCCGGAGCAGATCATGACGGTGGCGAGCATCCTGGAGTACGAAGGCAGCCGCGACCAGGACTACCCGAAGATCGCGCGTGCGATCTACAACCGGCTGGACAAGGGGATGGCGCTGCAGAGCGACGCCACCGTCGCATACGCGAACAACCTCGAGGGCACCGTCTGGACGACGCAGGCCCAGCGGGACAACCCGTCGCCCTACAACACCTACGTGCACACCGGTCTGCCGCCGGGGCCGATCGGGTCGCCGGGGGAGAAGACGCTGAAGGCCGCGCTCAACCCGGCCGAGGGGCCGTGGCTGTACTGGCTGGTGGTCAACCTGAAGACGGGCGAGACCAGGTTCAACACCACGCTGGCGGGCCACAACCGGGACAAGGCGGTGCTCGAGGAGTACTGCCGCACCTCCGACGCCTGCTGAGACTGGGTCATGACGATGCGCTGTGCGGTACTGGGCTCGCCGATCGCCCACTCGCTGTCGCCCGCGCTGCACCGGGCGGCGTACGCCGAGCTCGGCCTCGACTGGACCTACGAGGCGATCGAGGTCGACGGGCCCGACCTCGCGGGGTTCGTCGCCGGGCTGGACGCGAGCCTGGCGCGGACTGTCGCTGACGATGCCGCTCAAACGGGCGGTGATGGCGCTGCTCGACGAGGCCGACCCGTGGGCGGAGGTCTCCGGGGTCGCCAACACGGTGGTGCTCGCCGACGGTCGCCGGCTCGGGCACAACACCGACGTGCCGGGCGCGGTTGCCGCCCTGTCCGAGCGCAGTGCCGGGCCGTTCACGCGGGCGGTCGTGCTGGGCGGGGGCGCGACGGCGGCGTCGGTGCTGCTCGCGCTCTCCGAGCTCGGCTGCCTCACCGCCGACGTGCTGGTGCGCAACCCGGCCACGGCGGTCGACACGCTGGCCGCCGTCGACCGGCACGGACGCGGGCCGGGGATCACGGTCGGGCGACTCGGCGACCCGTTCGACGTCGCCGACGTGGTCGTGTCGACGATCCCGGCAGCGGCGCAGGACCCGGCCCTCGTCGAGCGAGCCGCCGTCGCCGGTGTGGTCTTCGAGGTGCTCTACGACCCATGGCCGACGCCCCTGGCCGCAGCGGCCGCGACGCACGGGTCGACGCTGGTCGGCGGGCTGGACCTGCTGGTGCACCAGGCCGCGTTGCAGGTGCGGCTGATGACCGGGTACGACGCCCCGCTCGACGCGATGCGCGCGGCCGGCGAGCACGCGCTGGTGGCTCGGAGCCGGACGTGACCTGGCTCGACCCGGGCCACCCGGCCGCGGCGCTGTTCGGTCTGGTGGTCACCGCGGTCCTGGGCTGGTGGTGCCCGGTGCTGATCGCGCGGATCCCCGAGCCCGAGCCCGAGCCGGAGCCCGCCCCTGATGCGGTGGCGACCGGGCGACCCGGGCTGCCGCCGTCCCCGCCGAAGGAGTCCTACGCCGCCATCGCCGCGCTTCCCGGGCTCGCCTGGAAGACGGCCGCGGCGTCGGGGCTCACCGGAGCCGCGCTGGCGGCGAGCGTGGGCTGGGCGTGGTCGCTGCTCTTCTTGCTGCCGCTGGCGCCGATCGGGGTGGCCCTCGCGCTCGTCGACTGGCGCACGACGCTGCTGCCGACGCGGGTCATCGCCCCGACGTACGCGCTCACGGTCGCGGCGGTGCTCGTTGCCGCGCTTGCTGACCGGGACCGCGAGGCGCTGGTCCACGCCGCCATCGGCTGGGCGGTGATGGGCGGGATCTTCTTCGTGCTCTGGTTCATCTACCCGCGCGGCCTGGGCTACGGCGATGTCCGGCTCTCCGGAGTGCTCGGGATCGCCCTCGGCTACCTGGGCTGGGGCGAGCTCGCGACCGGCATCTACGGAGCGTTCCTGGTCGGTGGCGTCGGCGGCGCGTTGCTGAGCCTGCTGCGGATCGTGAACCGCAAGCGGTTCCCGTTCGGGCCGTTCATGCTCGTGGCCGCCGTGGTCGCCGTCGCGTGCGGGCCGTGGGTGACCGACCGGCTCGGCTACTGAGCCGTGCAGCAGTCGGCGTCGGTCCGCGTGAAACACTGACGCCATGCTCCGTTGGCTCACCGCGGGGGAGTCACACGGACCCTCGCTCGTCGCAATCCTGGAGGGCCTGCCTGCGCACGTGCAGGTGACCTCGGCCGACATCGCCGACGCGCTCGCGCGCCGGCGCCTCGGCTACGGCCGCGGGGCGCGGATGAAGTTCGAGCAGGACGAGGTCACCATCCTCGGCGGGGTCCGCCACGGCGAGACGCTCGGCTCACCGATCGCGATCCAGGTGGGCAACACCGAGTGGCCGAAGTGGGAGCAGGTGATGTCGGCCGACCCGGTCGACCCGGTCGAGCTCGAGGCCCAGGCGCGCAACGCGCCGCTGACCCGCCCTCGTCCCGGTCACGCCGACCTGGTCGGGATGCAGAAGTACGACTTCGCCGAGGCCCGCCCGATCCTCGAGCGAGCCTCGGCGCGGGAGACGGCAGCGCGGGTCGCGCTCGGACGGGTCGCCTCCGCGTTCCTCGAGCAGGCCGTCGGTGCCCGGGTCCTCTCGCACGTCGTCGAGCTCGGCGGGGTCGCTGCTCCCGCCGGATCGGTCCCGGCCCCGAGCGATCTCGCGCACATCGACGCCGACCCGGTCCGGTGCCTCGACGCGGATGCCGTCGAAGGCGATGGTCGCGGCGATCGACCAGGCGCACAAGGACGGTGACACCCTCGGCGGCGTGGTCGAGGTGGTCGTCCACGGCCTGCCACCCGGCCTCGGTTCGCACGTGCACTGGGACCGCCGCCTGGACGCACGGCTCGCCGGGGCGCTGATGGGCATCCAGGCGATCAAGGGCGTCGAGGTCGGCGACGGGTTCGCCCTGGCCGCCATCGCCCGGCTCGCTGGCGCACGACGAGATCGAGTCACGGTGCGGACGGCCTGCGGCGTACGTCGGGACGCTCCGGGGGCACCGAGGGTGGGATGACGACCGGAGAGGTGCTGCGGGTCCGCGCGGCGATGAAGCCGATCGCGACGATCCCGCGGGCCCTGCGGACGGTCGACGTCGCCACCGGCGAGCCGGCCGTCGCGCACCACCAGCGCTCCGACGTCTGTGCGGTTCCGGCCGCCGGCATCGTCGCCGAGGCGATGGTCGCGCTGGTGCTGGCCGACGCCGTGGTCGAGAAGTTCGGCGGCGACTCGGTGAAGGAGACGCGGCGCAACGTCGAGAGCTACCTCGACACGCTGAGGTTCCGGTGAATGCCGCTCCGTCGAGCGGCCCCGGTCCCCGGGTCGTGCTGGTCGGACCCGATGGGCGCCGGGAAGACCACCGTGGGACGGCTGGTCGCCGATGCCCTCGGCGTCGACTTCCTCGACACCGACGAGCTGGTCGAACGCGCGGAGGGCCGCACGGTCGCGGAGATCTTCGTCGACGACGGCGAGGCAGTACTTCCGCCGGCTCGAGCGCGACGCCGTCGCGAGCGCCCTGGCGACGCACTCGGGTGTGCTCGCGCTCGGCGGTGGCGCGGTGATGGACCCGGACACGCGGACGCTGCTGCGCCGGCCACCGGGTGGTGTTCCTGCGGGTCGGGCTGTCCGACGCCGCCCAACGGGTCGGGCTCGGGGTCTCCCGGCCGCTGCTGCTCGGCAACGTGCGCGGCCGGATCAAGCAGCTGCTCGACGAACGCACGCCGGTCTACGAGTCGGTCGCGGCGTCACGTGGTGGACACCGACGGTCTCGAACCGCGGCGAGGTCGCCGACCGGGTGCGGGCGGTGGTGGAGGATGTGCCCCATGACTGAGCCGACCACGGTCACCAGGCTGCCGGTCCGGGCGCGTCGCCCTACGACGTCGTCGTCGGCCACGCGTGCCTGGCCGAGGTGCCGCGCGCTGCTCGGGACAGCGCTGCGCAGCGGGTCGCGGTGTGCTTCGCCGAGCCGCTGGCGGGTCTCGGCCGAGCGAGTGATCGCCCGGCTCGGCGACCACGAGGTGCTGCGGCTGCCCCTGCCCGACGGCGAGGTCGCCAAGACCGGCCAGGTCGCGATCGAGGCGTGGGAGCGAGCTCGGCGCGGCCGGATTCACCCGCTCGGACTGCGATGGTGACCGTCGGCGGCGGGGCCACCACGGACATGGGCGGGTTCATCGCCGCGACCTGGCTGCGCGGCGTGCGGGTGGTGCACGTGCCGACCACGCTGCTGGCGATGGTCGACGCCGCGGTCGGCGGCAAGACCGGCATGAACACCGCTGCCGGGAAGAACCTGGTCGGCGCGTTCCACGAGCCGGCCGGTGTCGTCTGCGACCTCGACCTGCTCGGCACCCTGCCCGAGCCCGAGCTGATCGCCGGTCTCGGCGAAGTGGTCAAGTGCGGGTTCATCGCCGATCCCGAGATCCTGGCGCTGCGTCGAGCGCTGCCCGGCCGACGCGCTCGAACCGCGCTCCGGCGAGCTGCGCGAGCTGGTCGAGCGGTCGATCGCGGTCAAGATCGCGTGGTGGTCGACGACCTCAAGGAGACCGGGGGCGCGGCCGGTCATCCCGGGTCGCGAGGTGCTCAACTACGGGCACACGATGGCGCACGCGATCGAGCGGGCCACCGACTACCGGGTCCGACACGGCGAGGCGGTCGCACTCGGCATGGTCTACGTCGCCGAGCTGGCGCGGCTGGCCGGTCGCCTCGACGACGACACCGCTGCACGTCACGAGGCCGTGCTGGCGGCGGTCGGGCTGCCGACCCGCTTCGCCGGTGCGCCGTTCGAGGAGCTGCTCGCCGACGATGCGGGTGGACAAGAAGGCCCGCGGCTCGCAGCTGCGCTTCGTCGTGCTCGACGGCCTCGCCCGGCCGGCGATCCTGACCGACCCGCCCGAGGAGCTGCTGCGGGCGGCGTACGACCACCTGGGCGGTGCCCGTGATGACCTCGCGGTCCTGGTGCTCAACGGGCCGAACCTGCGGCGTCTCGGCCGCCGGCAGCCCGAGATCTACGGCTACACCAGCTACGACGAGCTGGTCGACCTCTGCGTCGGCTGGGGCCGCGATCTCGGCCTGGACGTCGAGGTGCGCCAGACCAACCACGAGGGCGAGCTGCTCGACTGGCTCAACACGGCGGCCGACGAGGAGACGCCGGTCGTGCTCAACGCCGCCGCCTGGACGCACTACTCCTACGCGCTCTTCGACGCCTGCGCCCAGCTGACCGCGCCGCTGGTCGAGGTGCACCTCTCCGACCCGGAGCAGCGCCCCGAGGTGTTCCGGCACACCTCGGTGGTCACCCCGCACGCGGTGGCGGTGATCGCCGGCTACGGCATCGACGGCTACCGGATGGCGCTGGAGCAGCTGGCCGGTCCGGAGCCGATAGACTCTCCCGCTGGCGTGGCGCTCGGGTGGCCACGCACCCTCGCAGACATCCCTGAGACGACAAGGTTCCCGCACGCATGGCAACGACGAACGACCTCAAGAACGGCATGGTGCTCAACATCGACGGCCAGCTCTGGTCGGTGGTGGAGTTCCAGCACGTCAAGCCCGGCAAGGGCCCGGCCTTCGTGCGCACCAAGCTGCGCAACGTCGAGTCCGGCAAGAACGTCGACCGGACCTTCAACGCCGGCACCAAGGTCGAGACCGCGAACGTCGACCGGCGGACGATGCAGTACCTCTACAACGACGGCACGTCGTACGTCTTCATGGACACCGGCACCTACGACCAGATCGAGGTCGGCCCGGACATCGTGGGCGACGCCAAGAACTTCCTGCTGGAGAACCAGGAGGCGATCGTCGCCACGAACGAGGGCCGGGTGCTGTTCATCGAGCTGCCCGCGTCGGTCGAGCTGGAGATCACCTTCACCGAGCCCGGCCTGGCCGGCGACTCGGCGACCGGGCGCACCAAGCCGGCGACGCTGGAGACCGGCCACCAGATCCAGGTCCCGCTGTTCGTCAACCAGGGCGAGAAGGTCAAGGTCGACACCCGCGACTCGTCGTACCTGGGTCGCGTCAAGGGCTAGGTCGTGTCTTCCGAACCGCTGCCGTCGCAGCAGGCAACATGCTCGGGGACGCGGCCCAGTGAGCGCACGCTCCAAGGCGCGCAAGCGGGCCCTCGACCTGATCTTCGCCGCCGAGGCCCGGGGGCGGACGTCCGCGGAGTTCCTCGCCGAGCAGGTCGAGGCGGGGGAGGCCCCGAGCAACGAGTACACCGTCACCCTCGTCACCGGCGTGGCCGAGCGACAGGCCCGCATCGACGAGCTGATCGCGCAGTACGCCGAGGGCTGGGCATTGGACCGGATGCCGGCCGTGGACCGCAACGTGCTCCGGCTGGCAGTCTTCGAGATCCTCTGGAGTCGACGAGGTCCCCGACGCGGTGGCGATCAGCGAGGCGGTGAACCTGGTCCGCGACCTGTCGACCGACGAGTCACCGGCCTTCGTCAACGGGGTCCTGGGGCAGATCGCGCGGGACCGGGACTCGTTGACCGACTGAGCAGCCCGGACGCTTCGCCGGCCGCAGTTCGGGGCACAGTGGTCCCATGGAGACCTGTGACGTGGTGGTGATCGGCCTCGGCCCCGGCGGTGAGCACGCGGCGACGGAGCTCGCGAAGGCGGGGCTCGACGTGGTCGCGGTGGACGAGCGGCTGGTCGGTGGTGAGTGCCCGTACTTCGGCTGCGTGCCGACGAAGATGATGATCGCGGCGGCCACCGCGCTGCACGAGGGCCGTCGGGTCGACCGGCTCGCCGGCTCGGCCCGGCTCGAGCCGTCGTGGGAGCCGGTCGCACGCCGGATCCGCGACGAGGCGACCGATGACTGGGACGACACCGTCGCGGTCGAGCGCCTGGAGGGAGCCGGTGCGCGGTTCGTGCGCGGGCGCGCCGCGATCACCGCTCCCGGACAGGTCACGGTCGGCGACACGACGTACGCCGCGGGCACGGGGATCGTGCTGAACACCGGCACGGCGCCCGCGACACCGCCGATCGACGGACTGGACGCCGTGGACTTCTGGACGAACCGAGACGTGGTGCGGCTGACCCGGCTCCCGGAGTCGATCGTCGTCATCGGCGGCGGTGCCATCGGGTGCGAGCTGGCCCAGGTGCTCGCGGAGTTCGGGGTCCAGGTGTCGGTCGTCGACGTGGCCGACCGCCTGTTGGCCGCGGAGGAGCCGGAGGCGTCCGAGGCGCTGACGAAGGCGTTCGTCGACCTCGGGATCGAGGTGGTCACCGGCGCCACGATCGAGCGAGTCGGCCACGACGGCGACGGCGTCACGGTTCAGCTGCCGGACCGGGCGTTGCGCGCAGAGCGGTTGCTGGTGGCTGCTGGACGGCGCAACAACCTCACCGGCCTCGGTCTCGAGCACGTCGGGCTGGACCCGGACCCGCGGGTGCTGGACCCCGACGAGCGGATGCGGATTGCCGACCGAGTCTGGGCGATCGGCGACATCACCGGCAAGGGTGCGTTCACGCACGTCTCGATGTACCAGGCCGATGTCGTGGTGCGTGACCTGCTCGGGCAGGACGGTCCGTGGGCGGACTACCGCGCGGTCTCGCGGGTCACCTTCACGGGTCCCGAGGTCGGCTCGGTCGGACTGACGGAGGCGGCCGCCCGCGAGCGGGGCCTCGAGGTGCGCACCGCCAGCGGCGATCTCGGAGCGCGGGGCTGGATCGCCTCGGAGCCGGGCCTGGTCAAGCTCGTCGCCGATGCCGGCCGCGGCATCCTGGTCGGAGGTACCGCCGTCGGGCCGTCGGGCGGCGAGGTGCTCTCGATGATCACGACCGCCGTGCACGCGGAGGTGCCGATCGCGACGCTCGCGGAGATGCACTTCGCCTACCCGACGTACCACCGCGCGTTGCAGCCGGTGCTCCGGCAGCTGGTCGGCGCGTCTCAGTCGGACGCCATCGCGTGACCGCTCACGGTGCAGTTCGAGGCCATGTCGGCCTGGAGGCTCACCGAGACGCGGCCTCCGTCGGGGCGGACGTACTCCACCGTCCCGGTCTCAGCAGCAGTCGTCGTGTTGACCAGGAAGGCGCCGTCGGCGACGTCGAAGTCTGTGTCCGACGCGCCGGCAGAGACGCCCCCGGGCGTGACCCACGACGAGCTGATGTAGCTGTTGTCGACCGAGGTCTGGGCGTCGACCCTGCCCGAAGAGCACGTTGCGGTGAGCGTGAGGCCCTCGAGGGAGAACAGCGTCTGCTTTCCCCCGCTGAATATGGTCTGGTAGTGGAATCCCTTCAGCGACACGCCCCCCACCGTCGACGCGGTGTCGGCGTGGGTGGCCGCGCTCGCTCTGGGCACGGTCCCGAGCGTGGACTCGTTGATCTCGTTGCCGGTGAGGGTGTTCACCTTGATCTTCTTGGCCGCGACCGACCGGGCCTTCAGTCGCTTGCCGTCTATCTTGGTCGCCGCGTAGGCCCCGCCACCGAAGGCCAGGAAGAGCGCGAAGATTGCGATGATGCTCGCGAAGGCGAGCCGGGAACGGGATTGGAGCTGCATCGGTCACCTTCTGGTTCTCGGCGCGGGAATGGTCAAGGTCACTGTGTTCCCGGGCCGGGTGGACTCGTCTAGACCGGAACCAGAGGAGGAGCTCGGCCTGCACCTCGCCCACCCGACGTACCACCGCGCCGGTGCTTCGGCAGCCGCTCCGAGGCTGCGTCGAGCGACCGGCTCGACCGCGTCCAACGACGACGCACCGGCACGGTTACGCGTGCGGCCGGCGAGGTCTAGGCGGGTCGGTCCGATCGGCACGCTTGTGCAGACAACCCCGCTCGGGGTGCGCAAGTTTGGTTGTACCAGCTGCGCCCGTGACAGCACCGAGCCGACGCCCGGCCGGGGATCCCAGACCCCGGTCGGGCGTCTTGGTCGTCCCGGTCACTCCTCGGGGGTGAAGTCCTCCGACGGGAGCTCGGCCTCCAGCTCGGCCCCGTAGTGCTCGACGGCCGGGTCGCGGTGCTTCCCGCCGCTCATCGCGTACTCCTCCTCGGGCGAGAGGATCAGCCGGTGCCGCCCGAAGACCGCGAAGAGCACCAGCGCGACGGCGTACACGACCGCGATCGCGATGATCGCCGGACGGTAGGTCGAGTTGCGCAGGATGCCGATGAACGTGATCGCGGCGATCACCCCTGCGACGATCGCGCCGGCATTGCCGACCGGACTCACGTAGGGGCGAAGGACGTTCGGCAGCTTCACCCGCAGCATGACGAACGCGACCATCTGCAGGATGTAGGCGATCACCGCGCCCCAGACGGCGATGTTGAGCACGATGTCGCCCGCGCTGCTGTAGGAGTCCACGAAGATCAGTGCGACGAACCCGATCACGGCGCCCACGACGAGGGACACCCACGGCGTCTGGCGCTCGCCGGTGAGCGAGAGGACCTTCGGGTAGTAGCCCGCCCGGGACAGGGAGTACATGTTGCGGCCGTACGCGAACATGATCCCCTGCAGGCTGGCCAGCAGGCCGATCAGGGCGAACGCAGACAAGACGGTGGCCCAGCCACTCGGCAGGAACGCGCGGAACCCGTCCAGCAGCGGCTCGCCGGACTCCTGGAGTGCGTCGGACCCGGTGACCGCCGGGTTGAGGAACAGCACCAGCGCGCCACAGGCGACCAGCGTCAGCATGCCGATGATGCCGGCCCTCGGGATGTCCTTGGCCGGGTCGTGCGACTCCTCGGCCGCCAGGGGAAGCTCTTCGATGCCGAGGAAGAACCAGATCGCGAACGGCAACGCGTAGATCACTCCCGACCATCCGTGCGGCAGGAAGCTGCTGTTGCCGGCATCCGGAGCGATGTTGTTGAGCGTGCCGAAGTCGACGGCGCCCTTGGCGAGGGCGAGGATCGCGAACAGCACCAGGATCGCGATCGAGATGACGGCGACCGTGATGGCGAACTTGAACGACGCCTCGGCGCCGGCGGTGTTGAGCGCGACGAACACGACGTAGAGGACCAGCCACCACACCCACCAGTGGTGGCTGAGGTCGAGGCCGATCGCCTTGTCGGTGACGGCGTTGGCGTAGCCCGCCGAGAAGTAGACGATCACGCCGGTGGTGAAGACGTACTCGATGGTCTCCGCGAGCCCGGTGACGAATCCGCCCCACGGGCCCATCGCGGACCGGGCGAACGAGTACGCACCGCCGGTGTGCGGCATCGCGGCGGACATCTCGCCGATGGAGAACAGCATCCCGAAGTACATGACGACCACGACGGCCGTGGCGACGAGGAGGCCACCCCATCCGGCTTCGTGGATACCGAAGTTCCAGCCGGAGAAGTCGCCGGAGATGACGGCCGCGACCCCGATGCCCCAGAGGCCCCAGAAGCCGGCCGTCCGGCGAAGTTGTCGTTTCTCGAAGTAGCCGTCCTCGGCGTGGGAATAGGTGACCCCGCCGGTACCCGGGGCCGCAACCTTGGAAGATTCGGACACCTCTGAACTCCTCTCGGATGACCCCCGTTGCGTGGCAACGTAGACCGGGCCACGACGAGGTGTAAACACCTACTTGTAAAATTGGTATGAACTCCGACCTTTATTGCTTGGGTTCGTTGACACGCTCCCCGGGTGAATCGAGACTGACCGCATGCCTCCCGCTCCCGACGCGTTGCACCTGCCTCAAGCGGTGCTGCGCCCGGTGCAGGCGCACCACGCGTTCGAGGCGTGCGTCGAGCAGCTGGCGACGGCGATTCGCCTGGGCGTCTATCCCGCCGCGTCGCTGCTGCCCTCCGAGCGAGATCTCGCCGTGCAGCTCGGCGTCTCGCGGGCGACGCTGCGCGAGGCGATCGCGGCGCTCCGGGCCGCCGGGCTCGTCGAGACCACGCGCGGGCGCGGCGGCGGGACCGCCGTCCGCAAGCGGCCCGCGCGGCGAGCCTCGACAGCACGGGCCGCCATCCGCGGCCGGCACGAGGACCTGCTCGACTCGCTGTCGTTCCGCAGCGTTGTCGAGCCGGGCGCCGCCGCTCTGGCCGCGAGCCGGGAGCTGGACGACTCCACTCGCGACCTGCTCGAGCAGGCGCTCGCGGCGGTGTCGGAGGCGCCCGCGGGCACGGAGCACCGCCAGTGCGACTCCCGGCTGCACCTGGCGATCGCGGCCGCCAGCGGGTCGCGGCGCACGATGGCCGCCGTGACCCAGGTGCAGGCCGACCTCGACGAGATGCTGCACGCGATCCCGGTGTTGTCGGTGAACATCGCGCACTCGACCGCGCAGCACAAGGCGATCGTGCGCGCGATCCTCGCCGGCAACGCGCGCCGGGCGAGCCGGGTGATGGCCGAGCACTGCGAGGACACGGCCGCCCTGCTGCGCGGCCTGCTCGAGTGAACGACAGGCTCGAGTGAACGACAGGCTCGAGTGAACGACGGGCTCGACCGACGAAGGGATGAGGATGGGCAAGCGAAACGGCCGGATGCTGACGGTGGGGGACCTCCGCGACCAGGTCGGCATGGGCAAGGTCGACACGGTGGTCGTCGCGTTCACCGACATGCAGGGCCGGCTGCAGGGCAAGCGCCTGCACGCGCAGTACTTCCTCGACGTCGTGCTCGGCCATGGCACGGAGGGGTGCAACTACCTCCTGGCCGTCGACGTCGACATGAACACCGTCGGCGGCTACGCGATCTCCTCCTGGGAGCAGGGGTACGGCGACATGGAGTTCGTGCTGGACCTCGACACGATCCGGATGCTGCCGCACCTCCCGGGCACGGCGATGGTGCAGTGCGACCTCGCCTGGTTCGACCACCGGCCCGTGGCCCAGTCGCCCCGGGCGATCCTGGCGCGTCAGGTCGAGCGCGCTGCCGACGCCGGGTTCGTCGCGCTGGCCGGCACCGAGCTGGAGTTCATGGTGTTCGACACCAGCTACGAGGCGGCGTGGGACAGCGGCTACCGCGACCTGCCGCCCGCCAACCGCTACAACGTCGACTACTCCATCCTCGGGACCAGCCGGGTGGAGCCGTTCCTGCGCGACGTCCGCAACACGGCGTACGCGGCCGGTATGAACGTCGAGGGCGCCAAGGGCGAGTGCAACTTCGGTCAGCACGAGGTCGGGTTCCTCTACGACGAGGTGATGGTCACCGCCGACAACCACGCGGTCTACAAGACGATGGCCAAGGAGATCGCCGCCCGGCACGGCAAGGCGCTCACCTTCATGGCGAAGTTCAACGAGCGCGAGGGCAACTCCTGCCACATCCACCTGTCCCTGCGAGGGGCCGACGGGGCGCTCGCGTTCGGCGAGGGCGAGGAGCGCTCGGCGACCTACGACCACTTCATCGCCGGGATCCTCGCGACGATGCGCGACTTCACCCTGCTCTACGCCCCGAACGTCAACTCCTACAAGCGCTTCGCCGCGGGGTCGTTCGCCCCGACCGCGATCGCCTGGGGCCTGGACAACCGCACCTGCGCCGTCCGGCTCGTGGGCAAGGGGCCGTCGGCGCGCCTGGAGAACCGAGTGCCGGGCGGCGACGTGAACCCGTACCTCGCGCTCGCGGCGATGCTCGCCGGCGGGCTCCACGGCGTGCGTGAGGAGCTCCCGCTGGAACCCCAGCTCGTCGGCAACGCCTACGAGTCCGACAAGCCGCACGTGCCCTCGACCCTGCACGAGGCGCGCGAGGCGTTCGCGAGCTCGACGGTGGCCCGGGAGCTCTTCGGCGAGGAGGTCGTCGACCACTACACGAACATGGCCGACGTCGAGCTCGAGGCCTTCGGGGCGGCGGTCACCGACTGGGAGCTGCGCCGTAGCTTCGAACGAATGTGAGAAGCCATCGGCACAGTGAACGAATGTGAGAAGCCATCGGCACAGTGAACGAATGTGAGAAGCCATCGGCACAGCGAACGAATGTGAGAAGCCGATGACACAGCGAGAGGATGTGACGTGAGCGCGGACGTGCACGAGGTGGTGAACCCGGCGACCGAGGAGGTCGTGTCCGAGGTGCCGCTGACGACGCTCGAGCAGACCGACGCCGCGATCGTGCGTGCGCACGAGGCGTTCCCCGCCTGGCGGTCGGTGGCGCCGGGGGAGCGTGCCCGGCTGCTGCGCCGCTTTGCCGCGCTGGTCGACGGCGCGGTCGAGGAGCTGGCCGAGATCGAGGTGCGCAACTCCGGGCACACGTGGGGCAACGCGGTGTGGGAGGCGGGCAACGTCCGCGACGTCCTGAACTACTACAGCGCGGCCCCGGAGCGGATGTCCGGCCGTCAGATCCCGGTGCCGGGCGGCCTGGACGTCACCTTCCACGAGCCCCTGGGCGTGGTCGGCGTGATCGTGCCCTGGAACTTCCCGATGCCGATCGCCGGCTGGGGCTTCGGCCCGGCACTGGCCGCGGGCAACACCGTCGTCCTCAAGCCTGCCGAGCTGACCCCGCTGACCGCGATCCGGCTGGCCGAGCTCGGCCGCGAGGCCGGTCTGCCCGAGGGTGTGTTCACGGTGCTTCCGGGCAAGGGGTCGGTCGTCGGTGAGCGGTTCGTGACCCATCCGCTGGTGCGCAAGGTGTGCTTCACGGGCTCGACCGAGGTCGGCAAGCAGATCATGCGCGGTTGTGCCGACCAGGTGAAGCGGCTCACCCTCGAGCTCGGCGGCAAGAGCGCCAACATCGTCTTCGCCGACGCCGACCTGGCCAAGGCGGCCGCGACCGCGCCGTACGCCGTCTTCGACAACGCCGGCCAGGACTGCTGCGCCCGTTCCCGGATCCTCGTCGAGCGGTCGGCGTACGACGAGTTCGTCAGCCTGCTCGAGCCGGCCGTCACCGGTCTCCGGGTGATCGACCCCAGTGACCGTGACAGCGAGATGGGTCCGCTGATCTCCGCCGAGCAGCGCCAGGTGGTGCAGGGCTTCGTGGACGAGGCCGAGGTGGCGTTCGCCGGCAGTGCGCCGACCGGGCCGGGCTTCTGGTTCGCGCCGACCGTCGTGCTCGCAGGATCGACCGACCAGCGGATCTGGCGCGAGGAGGTGTTCGGCCCGGTGGTCGCGGTGATGCCGTTCGACGGCGAGGCCGACGCCGTCGACCTCGCGAACGACACCGAGTTCGGCCTGTCCGGCTCGATCTTCACCCGCGACCTCGGCCGGGCGCTGCGCGTGTCCCGTGCCGTCGAGGCCGGCAACCTCAGCGTGAACTCGCACTCGTCGGTGCGCTACTGGACGCCGTTCGGCGGCTTCAAGCAGTCCGGCCTCGGGCGCGAGCTCGGTCCGGACGCACCGGACGCCTTCAGCGAGACCAAGAACGTCTTCTACGCCCACGACTAGGACAGGAACCAGCCCATGCCAGGACGCCTCGCCGACCGGACCGCCGTCATCACCGGCGGCTGCTCGGGCATCGGCCTCGCCACTGCGCGTCGCTTCGCCGAGGAGGGAGCCCGCGTCGTCATCGCCGACATCGACGACGACCGCGGGCAGGAGGTCGCCGACGAGATCGACGGTCTCTACGTGCACACCGACATCACCGACAAGGTCCAGGTCGACGCACTGTTCGCGCGGACCAAGCAGACCCACGGGTCGGTGGACATCGCGTTCAACAATGCCGGGATCTCGCCGCCCGACGACGACTCGATCCTCGACACCGACCTGGATGCGTGGCGGCGGGTCCAGGAGGTGAACCTCACCAGCGTCTACCTCTGCTGCAAGGCGGCACTGCCCTACATGCTCGAGCAGAAGCGCGGCTCGATCATCAACACCGCCTCGTTCGTGGCGGTGATGGGTGCCGCGACGTCGCAGATCTCCTACTCGGCGTCGAAGGGCGGGGTGCTCTCGATGTCCCGCGAGCTCGGCGTCCAGTTCGCCCGGGAGGGCGTGCGGGTGAACGCGCTCTGCCCGGGCCCGGTGAACACGCCGCTGCTCCAGGAGCTGTTCGCGAAGGACCCCGAGCGCGCCGCGCGCCGGCTCGTGCACGTGCCGATGGGCCGCTTCGCCGAGCCCGACGAGATCGCCAACGCCGTGCTCTTCCTCGCCTCCGACGAGTCCAGCTTCATCACCGCGAACACCTTCCTGGTCGACGGCGGCATCTCGGGCGCCTACGTCACGCCGCTGTGAGCAGGTGACGAGCCGGTGACGCGCGAGGTGACCCCGGCGCCGGTCGTGGGCATCACCACCTACCGCGAGCAGGCGCGGTGGGGAGTGTGGGACGAGCTCGCGGACGTGCTGCACGCGGCGTACGCCCGGACGCTGGAGGCGGTCGGCGCTGCGGTCGTGCTGCTGCCGCCGAGCGAGCCGGCGCACGCCGCCCGCGTGCTCGCGCGGGTCGACGCCCTGGTGGTCGCCGGCGGCGCCGACGTCGACCCGGCCAGGTACGGCGCCGCGCCGGGCCCGCACACGACCGGCACCCGGCCGGACCGGGACGCATGGGAGCTCGCCCTGCTCGCCGAGGCCGCCCGGGTCGACCTGCCCACCCTCATGGTGTGCCGCGGGATGCAGCTCGAGGCGGCGCGGGTCGGCGGGATGCTGGACCAGCACACGCCGGACGTGGTCGGCCACCACGCGCATTCGCCGAGCGGGCCGGAGTTCGGCCGGATCAGCGTCAGCACGGTCCCGGGGACCGCGGTCGCAGGCCTGATCGGCGCCGGCCAGGACGTGCGCTGCCACCACCACCAGTCGGTGCGCGAGCACCCGGGACTGGTCGTCTCCGCCTGGGCGGAGGACGGCACCATCGAGGCGCTCGAGCATCCGGAACGGCGGTTCTGGATCGGCGTGCAGTGGCACCCCGAGACCCTCGCCGACGTCGGCCTCTTCCGCGGCCTGGTCGAGGCAGCCGGCGTTCCCCGCTGAGATCGGCCCCGAGATCGGCCCTGAGCTCGGCCCTGAGTTCGGCCCTGAGATCGGCCCCGAGCTCGGGTCGGCCCTGAGTTCGGGGCTGGGATCGACTCCACGTTTGCCGCGGGTGTCGCCGGGTACATCGCCCGTGGCCGCGAAGAGCGGCCGGACAGGATCTGCTGGCGCGGATCAGCCGAGCAACCGGAGGGGGGACCTGATGGGCACCGACGAGAAGTTCGAGAACCTGACCGAGGAGAAGGTCGGCGAGGCCAAGGAGTCCTTCGGCCGCGCGACCGACAACGAGGACCTCGAGGCCGAGGGCAAGGCAGACCAGACCAAGGCGAACGTGAAGCAGGCCGGCGAGAAGGTCAAGGACGCCGCCGGCAAGGTCAAGGACGCGTTCAGCTGACGCGACCAGGGTCCATCGGGTGATGGAACAGGGACCGGTGGCGACGCACCGCGCCACCGGTCCCCGCTCGTCCGGCGCCTGTTAGGATCGCGTTGTTCGACATCCTTTAACGATCCGTCCCGTGAGGCGGAGAAGGAGGTCAGGCGCGATGCCGCCTACCCAGTCCCGAGACCGAGCCGGAGGCCCCGGCGACCGGCAGGACCGTTCTCGATGCCCGTGACGTCGCCCGGGCCCTGACCCGCATCTCGCACGAGATCCTCGAGCGCAACCGCGGGTCGCGTGACCTGGTGCTGCTCGGCATCCCCACGCGCGGTGTGCACCTCGCCCGGCGGATCGCGGCGAAGATCGCCGAGGTCGAGGGCATCGACGTACCGGTCGGCTCGCTGGACGTGACGATGTACCGCGACGACCTGCGGATGCGTCCGGCCCGTGCGCTGCTGCCGACCGAGATCCCTGCCGGCGGGATCGACGACAAGACCGTCGTGCTGGTCGACGACGTGCTCTACTCCGGCCGCACCATCCGGGCGGCCCTCGACGCGATGAACGACATCGGCCGCCCGCGGGCGGTCCGGCTCGCGGTCCTCGTCGACCGCGGCCACCGGGACCTGCCGATCCGCGCGGACTTCGTCGGCAAGAACCTGCCGACCTCGCACACCGAGACCGTCTCGGTCCGGCTCGGCGAGCACGACGGTGGGGAGGACGCGGTGACGATCGCATGAGCGCGGCGACGACCGACACCATGAAGGCGCGGCACCTGCTCAGCGCGGGCGACCTCACCCGCGAGGACGCCGAGCTGATCCTCGCCACGGCCGAGGAGCTGCGCTCGCTGGCCGACCGGCCGATCAAGAAGCTGCCGGCGTTGCGTGGGCGCACCATCGTCAACCTGTTCTTCGAGGACTCCACCCGCACCCGGATCTCCTTCGAGGCCGCGGCGAAGCGGCTGTCCGCCGACGTCATCAACTTCTCCGCGAAGGGCTCGTCGCTGAGCAAGGGCGAGTCGCTGAAGGACACCGCGCTGACCCTCGAGGCGATGGGCGCCGACGCGGTCGTCGTCCGGCACTGGGCCTCGGGCGCGCCGCACAACCTCGCGCACGCCGGCTGGTCGCGGTCCAGTGTGATCAACGCCGGCGACGGCACCCACGAGCACCCGACCCAGGCGCTGCTGGACGCGTTCACGATGACCCGCCACCTCGGCTCCGACGGCGGCGGCCTCGACGGCCGCAGGGTCGCGATCGTCGGCGACGTCCTGCACAGCCGGGTGGCCCGCTCCAACGCGCTGCTCCTGCACACGTTGGGCGCCGAGGTCACCCTGGTCGCACCGCCCACCCTGTTGCCGTACGGCGTGGACACCTGGAGCGTCCAGACCTCCTACGACCTCGACGCGGTGCTGCCCAAGACCGACGTGGTGATGATGCTGCGGGTCCAGCGCGAGCGGATGAACGCGTCGTACTTCCCCAGCGTGCGCGAGTACTCCCGCCGCTACGGCCTCGACGCGCGCCGGATGGCGACGCTGCAGGACCACGCGATCGTGATGCACCCGGGCCCGATGATCCGCGGCATGGAGATCACCGCCGACGTCGCCGACTCCGCGCGCTCGGTGATCGTCGAGCAGGTCACCAACGGCGTCGCCGTGCGGATGGCGGTGCTCTACCTGCTGCTGGGCGGCAGCGAGCCCGCGATCGCGACCGAGGCTCCGGCAAGCTCGACCACTGACGGCTCCGAGGAGAGCTCCGCGTGACCGACTACCTGATCAGGGGCGCCCGCGTCCTGGGCGGCTCGCCGACCGACTCCGGCATCAGCGACGGCCGGATCGTCGCTGGCCGACGGACGTCGCGAGCGACCGAGGTGATCGACGCGACCGGTCTGGTCGCGCTGCCCGGCCTCGTCGACCTGCACACCCACCTGCGCGAGCCCGGCCGGGAGGACGCCGAGACCGTCGAGACCGGCACGCGTGCCGCTGCGATGGGCGGGTTCACCGCCGTGCACGCGATGGCGAACACCGACCCGGTGGCCGACACCGCAGGCGTCGTCGAGCAGGTGTGGCGGCTGGGCCGCGAGGCCGGCTACTGCGACGTGTTCCCGGTCGGTGCCGTCACGGTCGGGCTGGCTGGCGAGCGGCTCGCCGAGCTGGGCGCGATGGCCGACTCCGCCGCTCGGGTGCGGGTCTTCTCCGACGACGGCAAGTGCGTCTCCGACCCGGTGCTGATGCGCCGCGCGCTGGAGTACGTCAAGGCGTTCGACGGCGTGATCGCCCAGCACGCCCAGGAGCCGCGCCTCACCGAGGAGGCGCAGATGAACGAGGGCGAGCTCAGCGGCCGTCTCGGCCTGCGCGGCTGGCCGGCGGTCGCGGAGGAGGCGATCATCGCCCGCGACTGCCTGCTCGCCGCCCACGTCGGCTCCCGGCTGCACGTCTGCCACGTGTCGACCGCCGGGCTCGGTGGAGATCGTGCGCTGGGCCAAGGGCGAAGGGCTGGAACGGTCACCGCCGAGGCCTGCCCGCACCACCTGCTCCTCACCGACGAGCTGGCCGCGACCTACGACCCGATCTACAAGGTCAACCCGCCGCTGCGCACGGCGGCCGACGTCGAGGCGCTCCGGGCCGGGCTGGCCGACGGCACCATCGACATCGTCGCCACCGACCATGCCCCGCATCCGCACGAGGACAAGGACTGCGAGTGGCAGGCCGCTGCGTTCGGCATGCTCGGGCTGGAGACGGCGCTGTCGATCGTGCAGCAGACGATGGTCGACTCCGGGCTGGTCGACTGGGCCGGGGTCGCGGAGCGGATGTCCGCCACGCCGGCGCGGATCGGCCGGCTCGCCGGGCACGGCCGCCCGATCGCCGAGGGTGAGCCGGCCAACCTGGTGCTCTACGACCCGGCCGCGACGCGGGTGGTCGAGCCGAGCGAGCTGGCCTCGCTCTCGCGCAACACCCCGTACGCCGGCATGGAGCTGCCCGGCCGGGTGGTGTGCGACGTTCCTGCGGGGCAAGCCGACCGTGCTCGACGGGAAGCTGTCCTGATGGCGGCGTTGTTCCGGGGCCGGCCGGCCGATCCCCGTCGGTGCCGCCGCTGGTGCCGATCCCGGCGATCGCGGACCTGCCGCCGGCGAAGATGCAGGCCGCGGCGCGCTACCTCGGGACGCTCACGGTGCCCGCCGACGGCCGACCCGGGGAGCGCGTCGTCGGGCCGGAGCCTCGCCGCGCGGAGCGCGGCCCGGCTGTCGCTGTCGGCCGAGGCCCTCGACGTGGTCCGCATCGCCGGGTCGTTCCGGATCCGCACGAGTGCGCTGCGCGGCGCCCGCACTGCGGAACAGTTCAAGGGCAAGCCGGTCAGCGACCTGCTCCTGGTCCGCTGGGAGCACGAGGGTCACCAGTGGGAGACCGGGTTCCGGCTCGACCCGGCCCGCACCGTGCGGGACGCGGCCAAGGCGCCGCTCGCCGGTGGCAAGGGAGCCCGGCCCGACGCGGGCGCCTGGGTGCGCACGATCTCGAAGCTGGCACGCGTCGACACGAACTCCGAAGGAAACAGGGGTACCACCGCATGACCGAGGCGATCCTGGTGCTGGAGGACGGCCGCACCTTCCGCGGCGAGGCCTACGGCGCCGTCGGGGAGACGTTCGGCGAGGCGGTGTTCGCCACCGGGATGACCGGCTACCAGGAGACGCTCACCGACCCGTCGTACCACCGGCAGGTGGTGGTGATGACCGCGCCGCACATCGGCAACACCGGGATGAACGACGAGGACCCCGAGTCGCGCCGGATCTGGGTGAGCGGGTACGTCGTGCGCGACCCGGCCCGCGATCCCGTCGAACTGGCGCTCGCGCCGGTCCCTGGACGACGAGCTGCGGGACCAGGGCGTCGTCGGCATCAGCGGCGTCGACACCCGCGCGCTGACCCGGCACCTGCGCGAGCGCGGCGCGATGCGGGTCGGCATCTCCAGCGTCGACGACCGACCCGCAGGCACTGCTCGCAGCGGGTGCTCGCCAGCGCCGCAGATGGCCGGCGCCGAGCTCGCCGACGAGGTCACCACCGACGAGGCCTACGTCGTGCCGGCCGTCGGGCAGAAGGTGGCCGACGGTCGCGGCCGTGGACCTCGGCATCAAGGCGAACACCCCGCGGATGCTGAGCGAGCGCGGCATCGAGGTGCACGTGCTGCCGGCGACCGCCTCGCTCGACGACGTGCTCGCCGTCGGCCCGGACGGCCTGTTCTTCTCCAACGGCCCCGGCGACCCGGCCGCGACGACCGGCCAGGTCGCAGCTGCTGCGGGAGGCGCTCGGCCGCGGGCTGCCGTTCTTCGGGATCTGCTTCGGCAACCAGCTCTTCGGGCGGGCCCTCGGGCTTCGGCACCTACAAGCTCAAGTACGGCCACCGCGGCATCAACCAGCCGGTGATGGACCGCACCACCGGGCAAGGTCGAGGTCACCGCGCACAACCACGGCTTCGCGGTGCGATGCCCCGCTCGACCGGCGCGACGAATCCGTCCACGCCGTACGGCGTCGCGACGGTGAGCCACGTCTGCCTCAACGACGACGTCGTCGAGGGCCTCGAGCTGCGCGACGCGGACGGGCGCCTCACGGCCTTCTCGGTGCAGTACCACCCCGAGGCCGCCGCCGGGCCGCACGACGCGGCGTACCTGTTCGACCGGTTCCTCGACCTCATGATCGACCGGAAGAAGGCCTGATGCCGAAGCGTGAGGACATCAAGTCCGTCCTGGTGATCGGCTCCGGGCCGATCGTCATCGGCCAGGCGTGCGAGTTCGACTACTCGGGCACGCAGGCCTGCCGGGTGCTCAAGGAGGAGGGCCTGCGGGTCATCCTGGTCAACTCCAACCCGGCGACGATCATGACCGACCCGGAGTTCGCCGACGCGACCTACGTCGAGCCGATCACGCCCGAGTTCGTCGAGAAGGTGATCGCGCAAGGAGCGCCCGACGCGCTGCTGGCGACCCTGGGCGGCCAGACCGCGCTGAACACCGCGATCGCGCTGGCCGAGGCCGGCGTCCTCGAGAAGTACGGCGTGGAGCTGATCGGTGCGAGCATCGAGGCGATCCACCGCGGCGAGAACCGCGAGAGCTTCAAGAGGATCGTCGAGGAGCTCGGGGGAGAGGTGGCCCGCAGCGCCATCTGCCACTCGATGGAGGACTGCCTCGCCGCCGTCGACCGACCTCGGCTACCCGGTCGTGGTCCGGCCGTCGTTCACGATGGGCGGCACCGGCTCGGGCATCGCCTACGACGAGTCCGACCTGCACCGGATCGCCGGCGCCGGCCTCGCCGCCAGCCCGACCACCGAGGTGCTCCTGGAGGAGTCGATCATCGGCTGGAAGGAGTACGAGCTCGAGGTCATGCGCGACCAGGCGGACAACGTCGTGATCGTCTGCTCGATCGAGAACCTCGACCCGATGGGCGTGCACACCGGCGACTCGATCACGGTCGCGCCGGCGATGACGCTCACCGACCGCGAGTACCAGCACCTGCGCGACCTCGCGATCGGGATCATCCGCTCGGTCGGCGTCGACACCGGCGGCTGCAACATCCAGTACGCCGTGAACCCGGCCGACGGCCGGGTCGTCGTCATCGAGATGAACCCGCGGGTCTCCCGCTCGCAGCGCGCTCGCGTCGAAGGCGACCGGCTTCCCGATCGCGAAGATCGCCGCGAAGGTGGCGATCGGCTACACCCTCGACGAGATCCCCAACGACATCACCGCCGAGACGCCGGCCAGCTTCGAGCCGACGCTGGACTACGTGGTGGTGAAGGTGCCGCGGTTCGCGTTCGAGAAGTTCCCCACCGCCGACCCGAGGCTGACCACGCACATGAAGTCGGTGGGCGAGGCGATGGCGATCGGCCGCAACTTCACCGAGGCGCTGCAGAAGGCGCTGCGCAGCCTGGAGAAGAAGGACGCGGCCTTCGACTGGTCCCACCGTTGGGTCGACCTCGACAAGGACGCGCTGCTGGAGCAGATCCGGACCCCGACCGACGGACGGCTCAAGGTGGTCATGGACGCGATCCGCGCCGGCGCCACCGCCGCGGAGATCCAGCAGGCCACCGGGATCGACCCGTGGTTCGTCGACCAGCTCGCCCTGATCAACGAGATCGCGCTGGAGGTCATCGACGCCGCCGAGCTGACGCCGGCGCTGCTGCGGAGGGCGAAGCGGCACGGCTTCTCCGACGCCCAGCTCGCCAAGATGCGCAACCTGCACGAGGACGTCGTCCGCGGCGTCCGGCACGCCCTCGGCATCCGGCCGGTCTACAAGACCGTCGACACCTGCGCCGCCGAGTTCGCCGCGCGCACGCCGTACCACTACAGCTCCTACGACGAGGAGACCGAGGTGCGCCCGCGGAGCAAGCCCGCGGTGATCATCCTCGGCTCGGGCCCGAACCGGATCGGCCAGGGCATCGAGTTCGACTACTCCTGCGTGCACGCCTCGATGGCGCTGTCCGAGGTCGGCTACGAGACCGTGATGGTCAACTGCAACCCCGAGACGGTCTCCACCGACTACGACACCTCCGACCGGCTCTACTTCGAGCCGCTGACGCTCGAGGACGTCCTCGAGGTGGTGCACGCCGAGACCCAGGCCGGCCCGGTCGCCGGGGTGATCTGCCAGCTCGGCGGCCAGACGCCGCTCGGCCTGGCCCAGGGCCTCGAGGACGCCGGCGTGCCGATCGTGGGCACGACGCCGGAGGCGATCGAGCTCGCCGAGGAGCGCGGTGCGTTCGGCCGGGTGCTGCACAACGCCGGACTGGTCGCCCCCAAGCACGGCACCGCCAGCTCCTTCGAGGAGGCCCGGGAGATCGCGGCCGAGATCGGCTATCCCGTGCTGGTGCGGCCGTCCTACGTCCTCGGCGGACGCGGGATGCAGATCGTGTACGGCGAGGACACCCTCCGCTCCTACATCGAGGCGGCCACCGAGGTCAGCCCCGACCGGCCGGTGCTGGTCGACCGATTCATCGACGACGCCGTCGAGATCGACGTCGATGCCCTCTTCGACGGCGACGACCTCTACCTCGGCGGTGTGATGGAGCACATCGAGGAGGCGGGCATCCACTCCGGTGACTCCGCCTGCGCGCTTGCCACCGATCACGCTCGGCGCCCGGGAGATCGACCGGATCCGAGAAGCCACCGAGGCGATCGCGCGCGGCATCGGGGTGGTCGGGCTGATCAACATCCAGTTCGCCCTGGGCGCGGACGTGCTCTACGTGCTCGAGGCCAACCCACGCGCCAGCCGCACCGTGCCGTTCGTGTCGAAGGCGACCGCCACCCCGCTGGCGAAGGCGGCCGCGCGGGTGATGCTGGGCGAGTCGATCGCCGCGTTGCGTGCGGCCGGCGTCCTGCGCGAGAAGGACGGCGGCGAGCTTCCGGGAGACGCGCCGATCGCGGTGAAGGAGGCGGTGATGCCGTTCAACCGGTTCCGCACTCCCGACGGTGCCTTCGTGGACACCGTCCTCGGCCCGGAGATGAAGTCCACCGGGGAGGTGATGGGCTTCGACGCCGACTTCGGCACCGCGTTCGCCAAGTCCCAGGCAGCGGCGTACGGCCCGCTCCCGACCGGCGGTCGGGTGTTCGTGAGCATGGCCAACCGGGACAAGCGCACGATGATCTTCCCGGTGAAGGTGCTCGCCGACTCGGGGTTCGAGATCCTCGCCTCGCAGGGCACGGCCGAGGTGCTGCGCCGCAACGGCATCAAGGCGACCGTCGTCCGCAAGAACTTCGAGGGCACCGGCCCGCACGGCGAGCCGACCTCGGTCCAGCTGATCCTCGCCGGTCAGGTCGACCTGATCGTGAACACTCCGGCGGGCAACAGCGCCGGCGGGGACACCCGGATGGACGGCTACGAGATCCGCACCGCCGCGGTCCTGGCCGGGGTGCCGTGCATCACCACCGTCCAGGGGCTGGCGGCGGCCGTGCAGGGCATCCATGCCCAGCGGGTCGGGTCGATCGGGGTTCGCTCGCTCCAGGACTGGGCCGCCTCCGCGATCACCCCGGCGCTGGACGGCTCACGGGCGGGTGACTGAGGCGATCTCGTGAACGCTCCCTACCGCGCGCTGTTCGACCGCGTGCTCGTCCGGGTCGACCCGGAGAAGGCGCACGAGGCCGCCTTCGGCGGCATCCGGGCGGCCGGCCCGGTGCTGCGTGCGGCGGAGCGCCTGCGACGCCACCGCGCCGGAGTGCGGGCGATGGGCATCGACTTCCCGGGGGTCCTGGGCCTCGCCGCGGGCTTCGACAAGAACGGCCTCGGCATCGACTCCCTGGCCGCGCTCGGCTTCGGGTTCGTCGAGATCGGGACGGTGACCGGCGAGCCACAGCCCGGCAATCCGCGACCGCGGCTCGTGCGGCTGCCGGCCGACCGGGCGGTGGTGAACCGGATGGGGTTCAACAACGACGGTGCCGAGGCGGTGGCGCACAGACTTCAACGCCGCGCCGCTCGACTGGCACGGGCCGGCGGACGGCACGGACTCGGCCACCGTCCCGGACCACCTGCGGCACTCGGGATAAACATCGGCAAGACCAAGGTCGTGCCCGAGGACGCCGCGATCGCCGACTACGAGAAGAGCACCGGCCTGCTGGCGCCGTACGCCGACTACCTGGTCGTCAACGTCTCCTCGCCGAACACACCGGGACTGCGCGACCTGCAGGCGGTGGCGAAGCTGGAGCCGCTGCTCCGGGCGGTCCGCCGGCGTGCCGACCAGGCCACCGCGGACCAGGGCCGCGAGGACAGCGTGCCGCTGCTGGTCAAGATCGCCCCGGACCTGAGCGACGACGACGTCCTCGCGGTGGCCGACCTCGCGCTCGCGATCGGGCTGGACGGCATCGTGGCCACGAACACCACGGTCCGTCGCGACGGCCTGGCGTCGTCCCTCGCCGACGTCGAGCGCGCCGGTGCCGGTGGCCTCTCCGGTGCACCGCTGCGCCGTCGTGCCGTCGAGGTGATCCGGCTGCTCCGCGGGCGAGTGGGCGACCGGCTCACCCTCGTCGGGGTCGGTGGCATCAGCACTGCCGACGACGCGGTGGAGCGGCTCGATGCCGGCGCCGACCTGGTGCAGGCCTACACCGCCTTCATCTACGAAGGACCACTCTGGCCGCGGCGGGTCAACGCCGCCCTCGCGAAGGAGCGCGAACCGATGGAGGAGCACGGGCCGATGAAGGAGCGCGGGCCGATGAAGGAGCACGGGCGATGACGACCTTCGGAGCCCGCCTGCGGTCCGCCATGGACGCCCGCGGTCCGCTGTGCGCCGGCATCGACCCGCACTCCGCCCTGCTGCGGGCCTGGGGCCTGCCCGACAGCGTTGCCGGTCTGGAGACGTTCGCGCTCACGGCCGCGGAAGCACTGGCCCCGGTGGTGGCGGCCGTGAAGCCGCAGTCGGCGTTCTTCGAGCGGTTCGGGTCCCGCGGCGTCGCGGTCCTCGAGCGCACGATCGAGGCCTCCCGGGCGGCCGGCGCCCTGGTCGTCCTCGACGTCAAACGCGGCGACATCGGATCGACCGCCCAGGCGTACGCCGACGCCTACCTCGACCCGGCGTCGCCGATCGCCGTCGATGCGATCACCGCCAGCCCCTTCCTCGGCTTCGGCAGCCTGGCGCCGATGCTGGACACGGCCGCCGAGCACGGCGCCGGGGTCTTCGTGCTGGCGCTCACCTCGAACCCCGAGGGTCCGGAGGTCCAGCACGCCACCGCGGCGGACGGCCGCCCGGTGGCGGGTGTCGTCCTGGACGCCCTCCGCGCGGCCAACGACGGCGCCGTCCCGCTCGGCTCCTTCGGTGCCGTCGTGGGCGCCACGATCGACGATCCGGGTCCGGGCCTGGACCTGGACGTCAACGGCCCGCTGCTGGTCCCGGGCATCGGTGCGCAGGGCGGCACCACCGACGACGTACGCCGGATCTTCGCCGGAGTGCTCGACAAGGTGCTGCCGAGCAGCAGCCGGGAGATCCTCGGTGCCGGCCCGGACCCGACCGCGCTGCGCGCCGCGGCGGAGGCGGCGGTGGCGAGCTTCGTGGCCGTGGTCGGATGAGAGGTCGTCGCCTGGCGGCCGGCGCGTCGGTCGCGGTCGTGCTGCTCGCGTCCGGTGGCTGCGGCGACCCCGAGCAGAAGTACTGCAGCGCCCTCCGCGCCGACCAGGAGGCGTTCTCGCAGATGCAGGCGGACACCAGCGGGGTTGCGCTGCTCCGGCAACGGACGCTGCTGCACCGGCTGGCCGACAAGGCACCGGACGACCTGCGCGACGAGTGGCAGGTGTTCCTGGGTGCTCTCGACGGGTTCGCCGGGACCCTCGAGGACCTGCACGTGGCGCCGGGCGACTTCGTCGACGGGCAGCCGCCACCAGGGCTCAGCGACGCCGACCGGACCCGGATCGCGAATGCCGCGAGCGCGCTGTCCTCCGACGACGTCGTCGAGGCCGCCAACGGCATCGAGCAGCAGGCGAAGGACGTCTGCAAGCTGCAGCTCGGGCTGTGACGGCGGGTCGAAACCTCCGAGTCCATGCGGTGCCCCCGCGTTGCAGCGGGCAACGCACGCTGACTAGATTGCTCCCCACTGCAGGTGCCGCACCCTCACCCGCTCCCGGTCCGAGAAGAGGTCCCGACTGTGGCGTTGCCACCACTCACCCCTGAGCAACGGAAGGCCGCCCTGGAGAAGGCTGCCGCGTCGCGTCGGGAGCGGGCTGCGGTCAAGAACCGGCTCAAGCACTCCGGTGCCTCCATCGCCGAGGTCCTGGCCGAGGGGGAGCACAACGAGGTGATCGGCAAGATGCGGGTGAGCGAGCTGCTGCAGTCGATGCCCGGGCTCGGCAAGGTGCGGGCGGCCCAGGTGATGGAGCGGCTCAAGATCTCCGAGAGCCGTCGGGTGCGCGGACTCGGTGCGAAGCAGGTCGCGGCGCTCGTCGCCGAGTTCGGCTCCGGTGACTGATCCGGGTGCCAGGCCCACCCGGCTGACGGTCCTCGCCGGACCGACCGCGGTCGGCAAGGGCACGGTCACCGCGTGGCTGCGCCAGCACCACCCGGAGATCTGGATCTCGGTGTCGGTCACGACCCGGAAGCGGCGGCCGGGCGAGATCGACGGGGTGCACTACCACTTCGTCTCCGACGAGGAGTTCGACCGGCTGGTCGCGGACGAGGAGCTGCTCGAGTGGGCGGTCGTCCACCAGCACGCGCGGTACGGCACGCCCCGCGGTCCCGTGCTCGCGGCGATTGCCGAGGGGCGCCCGGCACTGCTCGAGATCGACCTGCAGGGCGCCCGGCAGGTCCGTGAGCGGATGCCCGAGGCCCGGTTCGTCTTCCTCGCGCCCCCGTCGTGGGAGGAGCTGGTGCGCCGACTGGTCGGGCGCGGCACCGAGGGCGAGGCCGAGCGCGAGCGCCGGCTGGCGACCGCGCGGGCCGAGCTCGCCGCCGAGGAGGAGTTCGACGCGACCGTGGTCAACCACACGATTCCCGCTGCAGCCGAAGAGTTGGTAGAGTTGATGCGGTCCTGAGGCCGTCTGCCCGGGATTTCCCTGAATCCGAGCCACTGGCTGTCCCGAACCTCTGAGAGGCCCGATGAGCGCGTCCGGCACCCAGCCCGTTGCCGAGGGGATCACCAACCCTCCGATCGACGACCTCCTGACCAAGACCGACTCGAAGTACAAGCTGGTGCTCTACAGCGCCAAGCGGGCGCGGCAGATCAACGCCTACTACTCCCAGCTCGGTGAGGGCCTGCTCGAGTACGTCGGCCCGCTGGTCGACACCCACGTGCAGGAGAAGCCGCTGTCGATCGCGCTCCGCGAGATCAACGAGGACCTGCTGGTCTGCGAGGACATCGACCCCGACGAGGCCTCGACCGACTGACCGTGAGCGAGTCACCGGCGGCGCCCGCCGACATGAGTGCGAACCCCGAGCAGTCCCGTCCTCGCGTCGTCCTCGGCGTGAGCGGCGGGATCGCCGCCTACAAGGCCTGCGAGCTGCTACGGCTGTTCACCGAGTCCGGACACGACGTCACCGTGGTGCCGACCGCCGTCGGCGCTGGAGTTCGTCGGCGCGCCGACGTGGGCGGCCCTGTCGGGCAAGCCGGTGCACACCGAGGTCTGGGACGACGTCCACGAGGTGCCGCACGTGCGCCTGGGGCAGACCGCCGACCTCGTGGTGGTCGCGCCCGCGACGGCCGACATCCTCGCGAAGGCGGCCCACGGCCTCGCCGACGACCTGCTGACCAACACCCTGCTGACCGCGCGCTGCCCGGTTGTGTTCGCCCCGGCGATGCACACCGAGATGTGGGAGCACCCGGCGACCGCCGCCAACGTCGCGACGCTGCGCGAGCGGGGCGCCCTGGTGATCGAGCCGGCCGAGGGCCGGCTCACCGGTGCCGACACCGGCAAGGGTCGGCTGCCCGAGCCGGCGGAGATCTTCGCGGTCGCGACCGACGTGCTCGCCCGGGCCGCGGCCGGGAACCGCCGGCCAGGACCTCGCCGGCCGCCACGTGGTGGTCTCCGCCGGCGGCACCCGGGAGTACCTCGACCCGGTGCGGTTCCTCGGCAACCGTTCCTCGGGCCTGCAGGGCTACGCCCTGGCCCGCACCGCGGTCGCGCGCGGTGCCGAGGTGACCCTGGTCGCCGCCAACGTCACGCTGCCCGATCCCGGCCGGGGTCAAGGTCGTCCGGGTCGAGACGACCGAGGAGATGCAGGCGGAGGTGGTCGCCGCCTGCCAGTCGGCCGACGCCGTGGTGATGGCCGCCGCTCCGGCGGACTTCCGCCCGGACGCCTTCGTCGACGCCAAGATCAAGAAGACCGAGGACGGCGCCGCGCCCGAGATCCGGCTGGCCCAGACGCCCGACATCCTCGCCGGGCTGGCCCACGACCGGCCGAACCCGCGCCTGGTCGTGGTCGGCTTCGCCGCCGAGACCGGCGACGAGTCCGGCACGGTCATGGACCACGCGCGCGCCAAGCTCGCCCGCAAGGGTTGCGACCTGCTCGTCGTCAACGACGTCGGCGGCGGGAAGGTCTTCGGGGCCGAGGAGAACGAAGCGGTCGTCCTCGGCGCCGACGGTGAGCGCCACCCCGGTGCCCCGCGGCTCCAAGGCCGCGCTGGCGCACGTGATCTGGGACCGCGTGACCCCCCTGCTCGACGCGCGTTAGTCGTACGGCGCTGCCTGTTCCCGCTGGTTCAGCAGTGCCGCCGTGAGACGCCGTCTCACGATGAGGACAGTCGGTTAGGCTGGCGGTTCCCACCCACCATGTAACGGGAAACAGCCAACTGGCCGAGATCCGGTCAGGGAAGACGCAGGAGAAACCAAGTGACTGGACGGCTGTTCACCTCCGAGTCGGTGACCGAGGGTCACCCGGACAAGATCGCCGACGCGATCAGCGACACCGTGCTGGACGCACTGATCGCCGACGACCCCCACAGCCGGGTTGCCTGCGAGACGCTGCTGACCACCGGTCTCGTGGTCGTCGCCGGCGAGGTGACCACCAAGTCCTACGCACCGATCGCCCAGCTGGTGCGCGACAAGATCCTGGAGATCGGCTACGACTCCTCGGCGCAAGGGCTTCGACGGCAACTCCTGTGGCGTCCAGATCGCGCTCGGCCAGCAGTCGCCGGACATCGCCCAGGGCGTCGACACCGGCCACGAGTCCCGCGTCGGTGCTCCGGTGACGAGATGGACCGGCAGGGTGCCGGCGACCAGGGCCTGATGTTCGGCTACGCCTGCGACGACACCCCGGAGCTGATGCCGCTGCCGATCACGATCGCGCACCGGCTCGCCGAGCGGCTGACCGAGGTCCGCAAGAACGGCACGCTCGGACTACCTGCGGCCCGACGGCAAGACCCAGGTCACCATCGAGTACGACGAGGACGACCGCCCGGTGCGGATCGACACCGTGGTGCTGTCCACCCAGCACGCCGACGGCATCGACCTGGACGCGACCAGCTGACCCCAGACATCAAGCAGCACGTGATCGACCCGGTGCTCGCCACCTTCGACATCGCCTCGGAGGGCTACCGCCTGCTGGTGAACCCGACCGGCAAGTTCGTGATCGGTGGTCCGATGGGCGACGCCGGCCTGACCGGGCGCAAGATCATCGTCGACACCTACGGCGGCATGGCCCGCCACGGTGGCGGCGCGTTCTCCGGCAAGGACCCGTCGAAGGTGGACCGTTCGGCGGCGTACGCCATGCGCTGGGTGGCCAAGAACGTCGTCGCCGCCGGGCTCGCCCGGCGGTGCGAGGCCCAGGTCGCCTACGCGATCGGCAAGGCTGCGCCGGTGGGCGTCTTCATCGAGACCTTCGGCACCGGTGTGGTCGCCGACGAGACCATCCAGAAGGCCGTGCTCGAGGTCTTCGACCTGCGTCCGGCCGCGATCATCCGCGACCTCGACCTCAAGCGGCCGATCTACGCCAAGACCTCGGCCTACGGCCACTTCGGCCGCGAGCTCCCCGAGTTCACCTGGGAGCGCACCGACCGCGCCGAGCAGCTGCGTAAGGTCGCCGGCATCTGATCCTCGGTCCAGGAGGACCCAGCCACGCGCGCTGCCTGCGTTGTCGTCGGTCGACGGCCCGCTCCGCTTGAAGGCCGCCTCCCTCCTCCGCCTTGGCATCTCACGCGTCTGAGCCCTCCTGGTCTCCTCGGAGACTGGGAGGGCTCGATGCTTGGATGAACCCATGACCGATCCCGACGAGCAGCTGTCGCTGCCCGGGATCGTCCGCGCCGAAGCCCGCCGGGCGAAGCCGCCGCCGGTGCGCAAACCGGTGGAGGTCGCCGCGGAGGAGCCGGTGGCCCGGGTGCTGGTCGACGTCCCGCTCGCGCACCTCGACCGCCCGTTCGACTACGCCGTGCCGGCGACGATGGCGGACACGGCCGTGCCCGGCGCTCGGGTGAAGGTGCGGTTCGCCGGCCAGGACGTCGACGGGTTCGTCCTCGCCCGCGCGACCGAGTCAGACCACCCCGGGCGGCTGCAACCGCTGCGCCGGGTGGTCAGCGCCGAGCCCGTGCTCGGCGGCGAGATCGCCGAGCTGGTCGGCGAGGTGGCCGCACGCTACGCCGGCACCCGGTCCGACGTGCTCCGGCTCGCCGTCCCGGCCCGGCACGCCACCACCGAGAAGGCGCCCAGCCCGGTGTTCGCCACGCCGACGGCGCGACCCGATCCGGCCGGATGGTCGGCGTACCGCGGTGGGCAGCAGCTGCTGGAGTCCCTCGGCCGGGCCCCCGGCGGCGAGCAGCCCGTCCGCGCGGTCTGGACGACCGGGCCCGGCGACGACTGGTCGGCGCTGCTCGCCGAGGCCGTGCTCGCTGCAGCCCACGGTGGTCGCGGTGTGCTCGTGTGCGTGCCCGACCGCCGCGACGTCGATCGCCTCGACGCCGCCCTGACCCGCCGGCTCGGAGCGGGAGCGCACGTCGTGCTGACCGCTGACGCCGGTCCCGCCAAGCGGTACGCCGCCTTCCTCGCGCTCTCGCGGGGCGCGACCCGGATCGCCATCGGCACCCGGGCCGCCGCCTTCGCGCCGGTGCGGGACCTCGGCCTGGTCGTGATCTGGGACGACGGCGACGATCTGTACGCGGAGCCACGGGCGCCGTACCCGCACGCGCGTGAGGTGCTGCTGATGCGGGCGCAGCGGACCGGAGCAGCCGTGCTCGTCGGCAGCCATGCGCGCAGCGTCGAGGCCGAGTTCCTCGTCCGCAGCGGGTGGGCGCACGAGGTCACCCTTCCGCGCGAGGAGCTCCGGCGACGGGTGACCGTGTCGGTGACCGGCGACTCCGCCTTCGACCTGGCGCGCGACCCGGCGGCCCGCACGGCCCGGCTGCCCCGGGAGGCGTTCGACACGATCCGCGCCGGCCTCGAGACCGGACCGGTGCTCGTGCAGACGCCGCGGGCCGGCTACGCGACCCGACTGGCCTGCGAGCAGTGCCGGACGCCGGCCCGGTGCCGGGTCTGCCACGGACCGCTCCGGATCGTCGACGCACGCCGCCCGCCCGAGTGCGCCTGGTGCGGAGCGGTCGCCGTCGACTGGGCGTGCGCCGAGTGCGGTGGCCGCGGACTGCGGGCTCCGGTCGTCGGCGAGCAGCGGACCGCGGAGGAGCTCGGCCGGGCGTTCGCGTCGACGCCCGTGCGGACGTCGTCGGGGGAGCGGGTGCTCGCGGAGGTGCCCGCGAAGCCCGCGATCGTGGTGGCGACCCCGGGCGCGGAGCCGGTCGTCGCCGGCGGGTACGCCGCAGTCGTGCTCCTCGACACCTGGCTCCTGCTGATGCGCGACGACCTGCGCGCCGACGAGGAGGCGCTGCGGCGGTGGAGCAACGCGGCGGCGCTGGTGGGTGCGCACGGGCAGCCGGGCCGCGTCCTCGCGGTCGGCGACCCGGCGCACCCGGCTCTCCAGGCACTGGTGCGCTGGGACCACGCCGGCTTCGCCCGGCGCGAGATGGCCGAGCGCCGGGAGGCTCACCTGCCACCCGCGTCCCGGCTCGCGGCCCTCTCCGGCGATGCGGATCAGCTCGAGGCCGCGCTGGGTGGGCTCGAGCTCCCGCCGGGCGCCGAGGTGCTCGGCCCGGTGCCCGACGGTTCCGGGCCGGAGCCGGGCGGCGTGCGCTACGTCGTCCGGGTGCCGCGTGCCGCCGGCCCGGAGCTCTCGGCCGCGCTGGTGCGGCTGCAGGCCCTGCGGTCCGCCCGGAAGGAGCCCCACGTGCGGGTCGAGGTGGACCCGGTGAGCCTCGGGTGAGGGTCGACTAGGCTCGACCACCGGTTTCGACGAGCCCAACCCCAGGAAGGAGCCGCCGTGGCGATCAGGCCGATCCGGCTGTTCGGCGACCCGGTGCTGCGCACGGCGGCGGTGCCGGTGACCGACTTCGACAAGGAGCTGCGCTCCCTGGTCGCCGACCTGACCGAGACCATGCTCGACGCGCCCGGCGCCGGGCTCGCGGCGCCGCAGATCGGCGTCGGGCTGCGGGTGTTCACCTGGTACGTCGACGGGGAGGTCGGCCACCTGGTCAACCCCGAGCTGCGGCTGTCCGAGGAGACCCAGGACGGTCCCGAGGGGTGCCTGTCCCTGCCCGGCCTGTCGCTGGACTGCGTGCGCGCCCGGTCGGTGGTGGCGCACGGGTTCGACATGCACGGCGAGCCGGTCCTCATCGACGGCTCGGACCTGCTGGCGCGGGCCATCCAGCACGAGACCGACCACCTCGACGGGATCCTGTTCATCGACCGGCTCGACCGTGAGGCGCGGCGGGCGGCGATGAAGACGATCCGGGAGTCGGAGTGGTTCGGCACCGACACCCAGGTCCGGATCTCCCCGCATCCCACCGGAGGGCTCGGCCTGTGACCATGCGCATCGTCTTCGCCGGCACCCCGGAGGTCGCCGTCCCGGCGTTGGACGCGATCGCGGCCAGCCGGCACGAGCTGGTCGGCGTGGTCACCCGCCCGGATGCCCCGGCCGGCCGCGGCCGCCACCTGGTCGCCTCGCCGGTGGCCGGGCGCGCGGAGGAGCTCGGCGTCCCGGTGCTCAAGCCGGAGCACCCGCGAGACGCGGACTTCCAGGCGGCCCTCCGGGCGCTCGAGCCCGACTGCTGCGCGGTGGTCGCCTACGGAGCTCTGCTCCCGCAGTCCGCGCTCGACATCCCCGAGCACGGCTGGGTCAACCTGCACTTCTCGGTGCTCCCGCACTGGCGCGGCGCCGCGCCCGTGCAGCACGCGATCCTGGCCGGCGACGAGGTCACCGGAGCGACCACCTTCCGGATCGTCAAGGAGCTCGACGCCGGGCCGACCTTCGGGGTGATGACCCAGACGATCGACGCGGACGACACCGCAGGCACCCTCCTGGCCAAGCTCGCCGAGGGCGGCGCCGGTCTCCTGGTGGCCACCCTGGACGGCATCGAGGACGGCAGCCTGGAGGCGCGGCCTCAGCCGGAGGAGGGCGTCAGCTACGCGCCGAAGGTGCTGGTCGAGGACGCCCGGATCGACTGGACCGACCCGGCGCTCGGCGTCGACCGGCTGGTCCGCGCGTGCACGCCGGCGCCCGGCGCCTGGACGACGTACGCGGGCGAGCGGATCAAGCTCGGGCCGGTCACGATCGTGGACCGGGAACCGCTCGAGCCCGGCGTGCTCGAGGTGACCAAGAACGCCGTGCACGTCGGCACCGGCACCCAGACCGTGCGGCTCGGGGAGGTCAAGGCGTTCGGCAAGAGGCAGATGCCCGCCGCGGACTGGGCCCGTGGCGTCCAGTTCCCGGCCGGTGCCGCCCTCGGAGGCTGACGGTGTCACGGCCGGCCGACTCCCGACGACGTCGACCCGATCTGCCGCGCCCTGCCCGCGACGTGGTTCGGCACCAGCTGGGGCGACGTGCCCACCTGGCTGGTCCCGCACCGGGTGCGCGACGGCGTCGACAAGGGTCGCGGCTTCGTGCTCTACCGCAAGCCGCACAAGACCGCGATCGACCCGTCGACGGGGGAGATGTACGACGACCTGCTGGTGGTCCGGACCGCCAACGACGACGACAAGCGCGCGCTGGTCGAGACCGATGGCCCGTTCTTCACGATCCCGCACTTCAACGGCTACAACGCGGTCCTGGTGCAGCTGTCGCGGCTCGGCGAGATCACCCGCGACGAGCTCGCCGAGGTGCTCACCGACGCCTGGTGCGCCTGCGCGCCGAAGACACTGGTCACGGCGTTCCTGGCCGAGAGACGGTCGGCCGCCGGTGGCTGACCGCGCTCGTCTGGTCGCCTTCGACGTCCTTCGCGCGGTCGACGAGCGCGACGCCTACGCGAACCTCGAGCTGTCCCGGCTCCTGCGCGAGCGCCGGATCACCGGTCGCGACGCCGCCCTCGCCACCGAGCTGGTCGGCGGCACGCTGCGCCTGCGCGGCGCCTACGACGCGGTGATCGGCCAGCTCGTCGACCGCCCGCTCGACGAGCCCGTCCGCGACGCGCTGCGGCTGGGCTCCCACCAGCTGCTGTCGATGCGGGTCCCCACCCACGCCGCGGTCGGCACGACGGTCGACCTGGTCAAGCAGCGGATCGGGCACCGCCCGGCCGGCCTCGTGAACGCCGTGCTCCGCAAGGTCGCCGGCCGGTCCCTCGAGGAGTGGCTGCGCGATCGGTCGCTCGCGGACCGCTTCTCCCACCCGGCGTGGGTGGTGGCGGCGCTCGAGCGCGCCCTCGACCGGCCGGGCGAGCTCGAGGCGCTCCTGACGGCGGACAACGAGCGGCCGGCGGTCACCCTCGTGGCGCGGCCCGGCCTGGCCACCGTCGAGGAGCTGGCCGGCACGCCGCTGGCGATCTCGCCGTACGCCGTCGCGCTGGCCGGCGGCGACCCGGGTGACCTGCCGGCGGTGCGCGAGGGACGCGCCGGAGTCCAGGACGCCGGCTCCCAGCTGGTCGCGCTCGCCCTTGCCCGTGCCCGCGTCGACGGGCCCGACCGACGCTGGCTCGACCTGTGCGCCGGCCCCGGCGGCAAGGCGGCGCTGCTGGCAGCCCTCGCGGCGACGACCGGCGCGCGAGTCCTCGCCAACGAACGCCAACCGCACCGGGCCCAGCTCGTCGCCCGGGCGACCCGCGCCTGCGGACCCGGCATCCTCGGGGTCGTCGCCGGCGACGGCACCCGGCCGGCGTGGCGCCAGGGATCCTTCGACCGGGTCCTGGTCGATGCTCCCTGCACCGGGCTCGGAGCCCTTCGCCGCCGGCCGGAGAGCCGATGGCGCCGGCGGCCCGACGACGTGGCCGCGCTGGTCCCGCTGCAGGAGTCGCTCCTGGATGCTGCCCTCGACTCGACCCGGCCCGGGGGTGTGGTCGTCTATGCGACCTGCTCGCCGGTCGTCGAGGAGACGGCCGGCGTCGTCGAGGCGGTGCTGTCCCGCCGCGCGGACGCCACTCTCGAACCCGCCGGTGACCTGCTGCCCGAGGCCCGTGACGCCGACTCCGCCCACCTCCCGGGCGCCCTCCAGCTCTGGCCGCACCGGCACGGCACCGACGCCATGTTCATCGCCCTCCTCCGCCGCAACCGTTGAGTTGGGAGAAATCCACCCGCGAGTTGCGAGAAATCGACCCATGAGTTGGGAGATGCGCGCCGTTGGGTGGGCGTGAGCTGCTGCGCCACTACGATCGACGCGTCATGGGTATCCAGATCACACCGAGCGTGCTCAACGCCGACCTCTCCCGGCTCGCCGACGAGGTCGCCCGGATCCCGAGCTCGGACTGGGTGCACATCGACGTGATGGACAACCACTTCGTCCCCAACCTCACCCTCGGCCTGCCGGTCTTCGAGTCCCTGGCCAAGGCGACGGACCTCCCCCTGGACGCTCACTTGATGATCGAGGATCCCGACCGCTGGGCACCGGCGTACGCCGAGGCGGGCGCCGGGTCGGTGACCTTCCACGTCGAGGCGGCGAAGGCCCCGGTGCGGCTGGCTCGCGAGCTCCGCTCCAAGGGCGCGCGGGCGTCGATGGCGCTCAAGCCCGCCACCCCGGTCGAGCCGTACGCCGACCTGCTCGGCGAGCTCGACATGCTGCTCGTGATGACCGTCGAGCCCGGCTTCGGTGGCCAGAAGTTCCTCGACCTCTGCCTGCCGAAGATCCGGCGAGCCCGCGAGCTGATCTCGGCGGCGGGCCTCGAGGTCTGGCTGCAGGTCGACGGAGGGGTGTCGCCGGAGACGATCGAGCGTTGCGCCGATGCGGGCGCGGACGTCTTCGTGGCCGGATCGGCGGTCTTCACTGCCGACGACCCGGACGCGATGGTCCAGCAGCTGCGGGCGAAGGCGACGCGCTGACGAGCCCGACCGCGGCAACAACGCCTCGACCGATCGTGGCCGTGGTCGTCGCTCTTGCGCTCGCTCTGCTGCTCGTCGGGTGTGGGCGGCACGTCGGTCCCACGTCGTCGACCACGGTCGTGAAGGTCGACTCCGGGGGACTCGGACGGACCTTCCGACTGCACACCCCCGGTCGGGTCTCGGGTGCCCTGCCGCTGGTGGTGGTGCTCCACGGCGGCTTCGGCAGCGGCCGACAGGCCGAGCAGGCCTACGGCTGGGACGCCCTCGCTGACCGCGACGGGTTCCTGGTCGCCTACCCGGACGGCTGGCGTCGGGCCTGGAACACCGCGGGCGGCTGCTGCGGCGAGCCGGCCCGCCAGGGCATCGACGACGTCGGGTTCCTCGAGGCCGTCGTCGCGCGTGTGCGTGCCTCTCAGGACGTCGACCCGGCGCGGATCT
Source organism: uncultured Actinomycetota bacterium (assembly GCA_963731485.1). GTDB lineage: Bacteria > Actinomycetota > Actinomycetes > Propionibacteriales > Nocardioidaceae > Marmoricola. The sequence continues at coordinate 78,598 of CAVSVQ010000001.1, read as the reverse complement.
ATCTCACCGGGATGAGCAACGGCGCGATGATGGCCTACACGATGGCCTGCCGCAGTCGGACCTTCGCCGCGGTCGCACCCGTGGCCGGGACGCAGCTGGTCAGCTGCCCGCAGGCCGCGCCCGTCTCGGTGCTCCACGTGCACGGCCTCGACGACACCCGGGTCAGGTTCGACGGGGGGCGCGGGGAAGGCGTTGCCCACGTCGACGGCCCGCCGGTCGAGCAGGTCGTCGACGGCTGGCGCGCCGTCGACCGGTGCTCGACGCCCGAGGTGACCAGCGAGCCGCCGGTGCACACCAGCGCGAGCTCCTGCGCCGACGGCCGGGCGGTCACGCTCGTCACGATCGACGGTGCCGGGCACCAGTGGCCGGGCTCAACGGGCAGCAGGGCCGGCGAGCTCCTCGGGGCCGACCCGCCGTCCCAGGCGCTCGATGCCACGTCGCTGATCTGGCAGTTCTTCGAGGCGCACCCGTTGCCTCGGTGACCGGACTCACAACCGGTCCTGTGACCGGGTGTGGCAGGCTTGTCCTCACGAGTTGACAACTCGCGTGCTCTGGGATCGGTGAAACTCCGAGCCGGCGGTGACAGTCCGCGACCCGTTCGCAGCCAGTGAGCGGTTGACCAGGTGGAAATCCTGGACCGACGGTGAAAGTCCGGATGGGAAGAAGCACGCCGGGTCGTCGCGAGCCGCAGGGTCATGAGCGCTGGTGTCATGAGAGCGGGTCGCGACCCCTGCGCCCCCTCCCCGAGCCCGCGGGCCGAGGAGGAGAGAGGCGCATGACCCCGACCGCAGCAGCCGTGGACGGCTCCGTCGACGGCGCCGGCCTCGAACGCGCGATGCGGCGCGCTCTCGAGCTCGCGGCGTCGCCCGGCGTACCGCTGGGCCCGAACCCCCGCGTCGGCTGCGTGCTGCTCGGGCCGGACGGCGCCGAGGTGGCCGAAGGCTTCCACCGCGGTGCCGGCACGCCCCATGCCGAAGCGGCCGCGCTCGCCGAGGCCGGCGACGCGGCGAAGGGGGCGACCGCGGTGGTGACGCTCGAGCCGTGCAACCACACCGGCCGCACCGGACCGTGCGCCCAGGCCCTCATCGACGCCGGCATCGCCCGGGTCGTGTTCGCCCAGCCCGACCCGAACCCGGTGGCCGCAGGCGGCGCACAGGCGCTCCGCGAGGCCGGAGTCCAGGTCGACATGGGCCTGCTGGAGCGGGAGGCGCGAGCCGTGAACCGGGCCTGGACGTTCGCCCTCGAGCACGGCCGCCCCTTCGTGACCTGGAAGTTCGCCACCACGCTCGACGGCCGCAGCGCAGCCGCTGACGGCACCAGCCGCTGGGTCAGCTCACGCCCGGCCCGCATCGACACGCATCGGCTGCGTGCACACTGCGACGTGATGATGGTGGGAGCCGGGACGGTCGCGATCGACGACCCCGAGCTCACCGTCCGCGACGAGTACGACGAGCCGCTCCCGCACCAGCCGCTCCGCGTCGTGATGGGGGAGCGTGACCTCCCGGCCGACCGCCGGATCTTCAACGACCGTGCCGAGACGGTGCACCTCCGCTCCCGCGACCCTCGGGCGGCGCTCGCCGAGCTCTACGAGCGGGACCGACGACACGTCTTCCTCGAGGGCGGACCGACGCTTGCCGCCGCCTTCCTCCGGGCGGGCCTCGTGGACGAGGTGGTCACCTACGTGTCCCCGATGCTCCTCGGGACCGGGACGAGCGCCGTCGGCGATCTGGGAATCGCCACGATCGCCGACGCCTTGCACCTGGTGGTCACCGACGTCACGACGGTCGGCACCGGGTCCGAGACCAACGTCCGGCTCGTCATGACCCCGACCAGGAAGGACTGAGCCATGTTCACCGGCATCATCGAGGAGCTCGGCACCGTGGTGTCGCTCGAGGACCAGGGCGACGCGGTCCGGCTGACCGTGCGCGGGCCGTCGGTGACCTCCGACGCCGCCGCAGGCGACTCCATCGCGGTGAACGGCTGCTGCCTGACCGTGGTCACGACCGGCGACGGGGACTTCACCGCCGACGTCATGCACGAGACGCTGGCGAAGACCTCGCTCGGCGCCTTCGAACCCGGCACCCGTGTGAACCTCGAGCGCGCCGTCACGCCGAGCACCAGGCTGGGCGGTCACATCGTCCAGGGACACGTCGACGGCACCGGTGCCGTGGTGTCGCGCACGCCCAGCGAGCACTGGGAGGTCGTGGAGATCTCCGTGCCCGCCGAGCTCGAGCGCTACCTCGTCGACAAGGGATCGATCACGGTCGACGGGATCTCCCTGACCGTCGTCGAGGTCGGTCCCGACACGTTCACCGTGAGCCTCATCCCCGAGACCCTTGCCCGCACCACCCTGGGCTTCAAGCAACCCGGCGACGTCGTCAACCTCGAGGTCGACGTCATCGCCAAGTACGTCGAGAAGATGGTGAGCCGATGACCAGCACTCCCGCCACCGAGCACCACGACCGGTTGCGCCTGGACTCCGTCGAGGACGCGATCGCCGACATCGCCGCAGGCAAGGCCGTGGTCGTGGTCGACGACGAGGACCGTGAGAACGAGGGCGACATCATCTTCGCTGCGTCGAAGGCGACGCCCGAGCTGATGGCGTTCACGATCCGGCACTCCAGCGGAGTGATCTGTGTGCCGATGCCCGCCGACATGCTCGACCGGCTCGAGATCCCGCTGATGACCCCGCACAACAAGGACAAGCTGCGCACGGCGTACACCATCTCCGTCGACGCGCGTGACGGAGTCACGACCGGCATCTCGGCCGCCGACCGCGCCCACACGGCGCGGGTGCTGGCCGACTCGGCCACCGAGCCCTGGGAGATCACCCGGCCCGGTCACGTGTTCCCGCTGCGCTACCGCGACGGCGGGGTGCTCGTGCGCCGCGGCCACACGGAGGCCGCGGTCGATCTCGCGACGATGGCCGGCCTCACCCCGGCCGGGGTCCTCGTCGAGGTGGTCAACGACGACGGCACCATGAAGCGCGGCCAGGAGCTGCGCGACTTCGCCGACGAGCACGGCCTCAAGCTGATCTCGATCGAGCAGATGGTGCATCACCGGCGCCGCACCGAGACCCACGTCGAGCGGGTCGCCGAGACCCGGTTGCCGACCAGGTACGGCGAGTTCACCGCATTCGGCTACCGGATCACCGTCGACGACTCCGAGCACATCGCCCTCGTGTACGGCGACCCGGCCGATCTCGCCGGCGCACCGGTCCTGACCCGCGTGCACAGCGAGTGCCTGACCGGCGACGTGTTCGGGTCGGCGCGGTGCGACTGCGGCCCACAGCTCGATGAGGCGCTGTGCCGGGTCGCCGAGGAGGGCCGCGGCGTGGTCATCTACCTGCGCGGTCACGAAGGCCGAGGCATCGGCCTGCTGGCGAAGCTGCAGGCCTACCAGCTCCAGGACGCGGGGCGGGACACGGTCGACGCCAACCTGGACCTGGGTCTCCCGGCCGATGCCCGGCACTACGGTGCGGCGACCCAGATCCTGCGCGACCTCGGCGTCTCGTCGGTCCGGTTGCTGACCAACAACCCGGACAAGACCTCGAGCCTGGAGTCCTACGGGGTCCCGGTCGCCGAGCGCGTGGCGCTCACCCCCCGGCCGAACGACCACAACCTCGGCTACCTGCTCACCAAGCGCGACAGGATGGGCCACGACCTGCCGAACCTGACCAGCGGACGAAGACGAGCGATCCTCATGAGTGGCGAGGGCACCCCCGGATCGCCGGCCGTTCGACTGCCACGACCTGAGGGTCGCGGTGGTTGCGGCGACCTGGCACGAGAAGGTGATGGACGGCCTGCTCGAGGGCGCCCTCGAGGCGCTCCGGCGACACCAGGTCGAGTCGCCGGTCGTCGTACGCGTGCCCGGCTCGTTCGAGCTGCCGGTCGTGGCCGCTGCCCTGGCCGGCCAGGGGTTCGATGCGGTCATCGCGCTCGGGGTCATCATCCGCGGCGGGACACCGCACTTCGAGTACGTGTCGTCGGCCGCGACCGAGGGACTGACCCGGGTTGCGCTCGACCACGGGGTCGCGGTCGGGTTCGGGCTGCTCACCTGCGACGACGAGGAGCAGGCCCTCGACCGGGCCGGCCTCGAGGGGTCGCGGGAGGACAAGGGCTACGAGGCGACCAGCGCCGCCCTTCTCACCGCCGCGACGCTGAAGAAGATCCGCCGCCGCGAACATCTAGGCTGAGGCCCGTGAAGACGTTCGAGGAGCTGTGGACCGAGCTCAGCGCGAAGGCTGAGTCGCGCCCGGAGGGCTCCGGCACCGTGCAGGCGCTCGACGCCGGCGTGCACGCGATCGGCAAGAAGGTCGTGGAGGAGGCTGCCGAGTCCTGGATGGCCGCCGAGCACGAGGGCCATGAGCGGGCGGCCGAGGAGATCAGCCAGCTGCTGTACCACACGCAGGTGCTGATGCTCGCCGCCGGAGTCTCGCTCGACGACGTCTATGCCCACCTGTAGGGCCCAGTTGTAGGGCCCACCTCGAGGACGTGCCATGACCAGCTCCACCAACGGCTCCACCAACGGCCGGCTCCTGCGCATCGCGCTGCCCAACAAGGGCTCGCTGTCGGTCGCGGCCTCCGACATGCTCCGCGAGGCCGGCTACCGCCAGCGCTCGGACTCCAAGGAGCTGGCCCTCCTCGACGCCGCGAACGGCGTGGAGTTCTTCTACCTCCGGCCGCGCGACATCGCCCTGTACGTCGGCGAGGGGACGCTCGACATCGGCATCACCGGTCGCGACCTGCTCCAGGACTCCGGTGCCAAGGCCGAGGAGGTGATGGCGCTCGGGTTCGGTCGCTCGCGGTTCCGCTTCGCGGCGCCTCCGGGCGTGCTGGACGCCGCGGCGGGCGGAGCGATCACCGACCTCGCCGGGAAGCGGATCGCGACGTCGTACGTCGGTGTCGTGGAGGGCTACCTTTCCGAGCACGGCATCGACGCGACCGTGGTCCGCCTGGACGGTGCCGTCGAGACCAGCATCCAGCTCGGGGTGGCCGACGTCATCGCCGACGTCGTGGAGACCGGCAGCACCCTGAAGCAGGCCGGTCTCGAGATCACCGGCGAGGTGATCATGGAGTCCGAGGCGGTGCTGATCACGCGCAGCGGGTCCGAGCCGGCCGGGTTCGAGGTCTTCAAGCGACGGCTCGACGGCGTCCTGGTGGCCCGCTCCTACCTGATGATGGACTACGACATCCCCGCGGACCGGGTCGAGGAGGCCGTGGCGCTCACCCCGGGCCTGGAGAGCCCGACGGTCTCGCCGTTGCATCGCGAGGGCTGGGTCGCGGTGCGCTCGATGGTGCCGAGCGCCGGAGCCCAGCAGCTGATGGACGACCTGTACCAGATCGGCGCCCGCGCGATCCTGCTCACCGACATCCACGCGTGCCGGCTGTGACGGCCCCGGCCGACAGTTCGCGCACCTGGCGGCCGTACGGCGCCCGGATCGCGGCCACCGTCCTCGGCGGTCTGCTGCTCGCCCTGGTCCTCGGCGTCTGGATCGCCCTCGGCGCGGAGGAACGAGCCCGGTTCACGCCGTTCCAGCGTGCGACCCTCGTCCTGATCGGGCTGTCCGGCTTCATCGCCCTGCACGCGATCGCCCGGTCCCGGGTGTCGATCGACGCGCACGGGGTCACCGTGGTCAACGGGTACCGCCGACGGGCCTACGAGTGGTCGCAGGTGGTCGCGGTGAACCTGCGTCGAGGCGCGCCGTGGGCCGGAATGGACCTCTCCGACGGCACCTCGATCTCGGTGATGGCGATCCAGGGGTCCGACGGCCAGCGGGCGGTTCGCGCGGTCCAGGAGCTGCGTGGGATCCTCGCCGAGCAGACCCGGACCGACCGGGACGACTGATTCACCCCCGGCTCATCCGCCACACCCCGAAGGCTGGTGCGGAGCGCACCTCCTCAGGTCACGGCGTCCCCGTGTCGACGACGAGATCCGCAGCCTCGCAGGTGCGCTGCTCGGCGTAGAGGCGCTCCTCGTCGGCCGCCCACGCCACCAGGCGCTCTCGTGCCTCCTCGCCGTCGCGCGCGACCGCGCGCGCGAGCCGCTCGTCGGCCGGCGCGTGGACCCACACGAGTGTCGTGACCCGGTCGCGCCATGCCCGGTTGCCGGAGCCCACGCCGTCGAGCACGAGCACCGGCACCGGGTCGACCCGGTGCTCCTCCTGGTACTCCTGCGCGTGCCAGTCGTAGCGCCGGTAGGAGCCCGGCCGGCCGGCCGCGAGCGGCCGCAGCAGGTCGAGCACGACGGCCTCGACCGCGAAGAGCCCGCCCCAGCCGGGGTACAGGTCGTCGAGCCGGACCACCGTGGCGCCGGCGAGAGTGGCGACCTCCCGGGCGAGCGTGCTCTTGCCGGAGCCGGCCGGCCCGTCGACGCAGACCAGCCGGATCGACCCCAGGCGCGCCGGGTGGGCGTGGACGTGCTCGAGCACCTTGGCGGCGCTGAGCGCCGGGACCGGCGTCACCAGGCGCAGCCGAGGCCGCGGTAGGACGGGACGGAGTCGACGACGCGGTCACCGGAGACGAGGTGGACCAGGTTCGTGTGCTCGGCCAGCTCGCCCGCCTTCGCGTGCCGGAACCACACCCAGTCACCGATCGACAGGCCGGGAACGCCCGGGCCGGTGAGCGGGGTCTGCACCTCCCCGGCGCCCTCGAGCCCGGTCAGGTGCAGCCCGGGCGGGGCCCACGGGGTCGGCGCCCGGTCCTTGCCGGTGGGGCCGCTGGCGATGAACCCGCCGCCGGCGACGGTCACGATCCCGTCCGACGGGCGCCGGACCACCGGCAGCCCGTAGAAGGCGGCCGGGCGCGGATCGAAGCTCTGGTAGTGGTCGAACAGGGTGGGTACCAGCAGTCCGGACCCGGCGGCGACCTCGGTGATCGCCGCGTCCGCGGCCGTCGCCTCGAGGCTGCCGGACCCGCCGCCGTTCCAGAACTCCAGCTCGACCAGGTCGCGCAGCCCCTGCGCGATCGTCCCGCGGCGATCCGCGAGCTGGGTCATCGAGGCGGACTTCAGTCGGCGGACGACCAGTGACTTCGCCCGCTGGTTCGGTACGTCGTCGGGTACGCCGGCGACCTGGCCCTCGTAGGTCATCACGCCGACCAGCGCGAAGCCGGGCCGCTGCAGGACGTGTCGGGCGAAGTGCAGCACCTCGGCGGGGTCGTGCAACGGCGACCGCTTGGGGCCGACGTGCGAGCGCCCGAGCCGCAGCCCGGCGTCGATGTCGATCGCCACGCGGACCGGCTGGCCCCCGGATGCTGACCCGGCCGGGGCCTGCACCCCGCGACGCAGCTCGTCGACGAGGTCGAGGTGCGCCGGGTCGTCGACCATCAGTGTGATCGTGCCGAGAGCGGCCTCGTCCTGGAGGAGGCCGCGCACGGCACCGCGGTCGACCGTGGGGTAGCCGACCACGACGTCGTCGCTGAGGCCGCGCTCGACCAGCCAGGCCGCCTCCCGCAGGTTGTAGGCCAGGACGCCGGAGAAGCCCGGGTGGGCGAGGGCGCGGGAGAGCAGGGCCGGGACCCGCAGTGACTTCGAGGCCACCCGGATCGACGTACCCCCGGCGCGGCGGGCGAGGTCGTCGGCGTTCGCGTCGAAGGCGTCCTGGTCGACGACCACCATCGGGGGCGCCGGATCGGCGAGCGTCGCGACGGCGTCCGCGAGGCGACGTGCGAGGTGGTGCCGGTCCGCTGACTTCACGAGATGCCGTGCTTGCGCAGGATCGCCTCGATGTCGTCGAGGTCGTCGCCGGCACTCGGCAGCTGCCGGTCCGAGCGGGCACGTCGGGACTTCTTCGACGGCTCGAGGGCCTCCGGCGTCGCGTCCCGCCGGCGACCCTCGAGCAGCGCCGACGCACCGAACAGGACGACCGACACGCCACCGAGCACGATGCCGAGCCACACGACCGGGCTGAAGACCAGGTGGACGGCCCAGCGGCCGACGCTGTCACCGACGTCGAAGGCGAGCTCGAGGACGCCGGTGAGCCAGGCCGCGACCGGCAGGATCGTCCAGGCGGCGCCGCGCAGGCCGGCGGCGAGCCCGCGGCTGCGCCAGCGGAAGAAGGTGACCACGCCGAGGAGGATCGACAGCGCGAACGCCAGCGCTCCCCAGGCCGCGGAGTCGTAGCTCATGGCCCCAGCCTACGGATCGGCCGACGGACCGCCCCACGGATCGGACCGGAGCGTCCCTGAGAAGATGCCCCGGTGAGCGCCCACGACCGCCGGATCGCCGAGCCGGAGTTCCCCGACGACGACGGGGCACCGTCGGCGCCGGTCACCGAGGCCCTGGCCGCGTTCGACGCGGACCCGGCGACCGGCCGGGCGCCGGCCCTGGCGGTGCTGCAGGACAGCCGGGTGCTCGTGCCGGTGGTGGCCGCTCTGGGCGAGGTCGAGCACGACGAGCAGGGCCTCGCCCACGACAAGTCCAGTGACATGGCGGCGGTGCTGATCACCGGCCGCGACGGTCGCACGGCGCTGCTGTCGTTCACCTCGGTCGCGGCGATGGCGGCGTGGGACCCCCGGGCGCGCCCGGTGGCGGTGAGCGCTCGCCAGGCTGCCCGAGCCGCCCTCCAGGACGGTGCGGACGCGCTGGTGGTCGACATCGCCGGACCGGTCCTGTTCGCCGTCGACGGTGCGGACCTCCGCGACCTCGCCGCGGGGCTGGTCCTCCGCCCGGTGACCGGTCCGTCCGGGGAGGACGGCTGGGGCTGGACGCGTCCGATGTGACCTGGCGGCCGGGAGCCTGTACCCTTGTGAACGACCGATCGGACGGCCAGGCATGCTTGGGCGCCCGATCCGACAAGCGGAGGCCTCCTCCCACCCGCATCGACCGCAGCGCCTGATCCGTCAGGAGCACAGGTCGTCGGGTCAGGTCCAGCGGACCGGCGTACGCCGTCGGCCCGTGTGTTCCAGGGGCTCCCGTGCGTCGGTGCGGAGGGCCCCTGATGCATGTCGGGGGAGTTCAGGTGCGAACCTCCGGGCGGTCAGACCAGGACAACCGACCCAGGAGGACACATCAGCACTGAGCTGCGCATCAACGAGCGGATCCGGGTCCCCGAGGTCCGGCTCGTGGGACCCAACGGAGAGACCGTCGGCATCGTCCCGACCGAGCAGGCACTCAAGCTCGCCCAGGAGGCCGACCTCGACCTCGTCGAGATCGCGCCGCAGGGCCGGCCGCCGGTCGCCAAGCTCATGGACTACGGGAAGTTCAAGTACGAGAACGCCCAGAAGGCCCGTGAGGCTCGACGCAACCAGACGAACGTCGTCATCAAGGAGATGAAGCTTCGCCCGAAGATCGACCAGCACGACTACGAGACCAAGAAGGGTCACGTCGTGCGGTTCCTGAAGCAGGGCGACAAGGTCAAGATCACGATCATGTTCCGCGGCCGTGAGCAGCACCGCCCCGAGCTCGGGTTCCGGCTGCTCCAGCGGCTGGCCGAGGACGTCACCGAGCTCGGCTTCGTGGAGTCCTCGCCCAAGCAGGACGGCCGCAACATGACCATGGTGATCGGGCCGCACAAGAAGAAGGCCGAGGCCAAGGCCGAGGTGAAGGCGGCCAAGGAGCAACGCGCCGCCGAGCTCGAGGCGGAGCGTGCCGCAGAGGTCGCCGAGCAACGGGCCGCCCACACCGGACCGGCCGCACCGAAGAAGGAACGCAAGCGTTCGGAGAACCTCGATCCCGAGATCGAGGCCTGAGAAAGCTCGCCCGCACACGACGAAGCACCGAAGCAGAGAGAGAACGAAGATGCCGAAGAACAAGACGCACTCCGGAGCCAGCAAGCGGTTCCGGGTGACCGGATCGGGCAAGATCCGCCGTCAGAAGACCGGTCTGCGCCACAACCTCGAGAAGAAGGCCTCCAAGGTGACGCGCCGCATGTCGGGGACGACCGAGGTCGCCAAGGCCGACGTCCCCCGCGCCAAGAAGCTGCTCGGTCTCTGAGCCCCGGCATCCACACCTTCCCTTAGGAGCATCACCACATGGCACGCGTCAAGCGGGCGGTCAACGCCCAGAAGAAGCGCCGGGTCGTCCTCGAGCGCGCCTCCGGCTACCGCGGTCAGCGTTCGCGGCTGTACCGCAAGGCCAAGGAGCAGGTCACCCACTCGCTGGTCTACAGCTACAACGACCGACGCAAGAAGAAGGGTGACTTCCGCAGGCTCTGGATCCAGCGGATCAACGCCGGCGCCCGCGCCAACGGCATCACCTACAACCGGTTCATCCAGGGCCTGAAGGCTGCCGGCGTCGAGGTCGACCGCAAGATCCTCGCCGACCTGGCGGTCAACGACGCGCCGGCGTTCGCGGCGCTCGTCGAGGCCGCGAAGGCGGCCCTGCCCGAGGACGTCAACGCGCCCGTCTCCGCCTGACCGGAGGCCGGACGTCGAGCCCGTCGAGATGACCCTGCTCACCGTCCGCAGCGATCGCGTCAAGGAGGCCCGGAAGCTCAGCCGCCGCTCGGTTCGCGCCGAGCGGCGGCTCTTCCTCGTCGACGGTCCGAACGCCGTCGGTGGGGCGCTCGAGCACCCGGAGCGCGTGGTCGAGGTCTTCGCCACGCCGGACGCAGCCTCGTCGCACGCAGAGCTGCTCGGCCGTGCGCGGGTGACGCTGGTCGAGGACCGCGCGCTGGCCGCGCTGAGCGAGAGCGTCAACCCGGCCGGGCTGGTCGCGGTGTGCGCCTTCCTCGACGTCGCGCTGGACGCACTGCTCGCCGGTCGCGGGTCGCCGGTGGTCGTGTGCGCCGACGTTCGCGACCCGGGGAACGCGGGCACGATCATCCGCACCGCGGATGCCGTGGGTGCCGCGGGGGTGGTGCTGGCCGGCAACAGCGTCGACCCGTACAACGAGAAGGTCGTCCGGGCGACGGCCGGCTCGCTGTTCCACCTCGGACTCGCCGTCGACCACGACACCGTGCGTGTGGTCGCCGACCTGAAAGCGGCCGGCTACCGCGTCCTGGCCGCCGACGGTGCGGGAGAGGTCGACCTGTTCGAGGCCGGCGATCTGCTCGCCGGCAAGGTTGCCTGGCTGTTCGGCAACGAGGCGTGGGGGCTTCCCGACCGGCTCGCGGAGCTCGCCGACCACCGGGTCTCGATCCCGATCCGGGGCCGCGCGGAGAGCCTCAACCTGGCGACGGCCGCCGCGGTCTGCCTCTACGCCTCGGCGCGAGCGGCCGGATGAGGGCACCCGGCAGGTCCGCTCCGACGCGACCCGACCCGGAGTCGCTGTTCGCGGTTCGCCACGGCATCGCCTGAGCGCTTGCGAGGACCGCCCGGTCTAGGGTCGGACCGTGAGCAGCGACCGGACCGAGCTGTGGGACACCCTGCCCGACGGGGTGGTGGTCGCCGACGCCCACGGCGTCGTCCAGGTGGTCAATGCGCCGGCGCGACGGATGCTCGGTGACGGCGCCAAGGCGGGCGCCTCGCTCGCTGATGTGCTCACCTTGCAGGACAAGGACGCGCGCGACTGGTTCTCCTGCAACCTTCCCTACGCCGGCCTCGAGAGCCGGACCGGGATCCCCGAGCAGGCGTGGTTCCTCGCCGACGGCACCGAGGTGCTGGTGACCGCGCGCATCCGTCGGGCCAGCAGGCACGGCCCGGTCGAGGGGGTCTCGCTCGTGCTGAGGTCGGCGCGCGGCCGCGAGCGCCTCGATCGCGAGCGCTCGGACCTGGTCGCCACGGTCGCCCACGAGCTGCGCTCGCCCCTGACCGGTGTGAAGGGGTTCGTGACCACCTTGCTGAGCAAGTGGGACCGGCTCAACGACGAGCAGAAGAAGCTGATGCTCACCACTGTGAGCACCGATGCCGAGCGCCTCTCCCGGCTGATCACCGAGCTGCTCGACGTCGCCCGCATCGACACCGGACGACTGTCGCTGTACCCCCGCGAGGTCGACATCGTCCCGGTCGTCGAACGCGTCGTGGCGTCGGTGAGCGCGGGCACGAGCCGGACGATCGCCACAGCGCACGAGGCGCCGGCCGCAGATGTGTTCGCCGACCCGGACAAGCTCGTCCAGGTCGTCACCAACCTCGTCGACAACGCCGTCCGCCACGGGGAGGGCGCGGTCACCGTCCGCACCGGTGCCGGCCCCCTCGGGCTGCGGGTGACCGTCGACGACCAGGGCGAGGGCATCCCGGAGGCCCTGCGCGACCGGGTGTTCACGAAGTTCTGGAAGCACGGCGCACAGGGCGGTTCGGGACTCGGGATGTACATCGCCAACGGCCTGGTCCGGGCCCACCGCGGCGAGCTCACCATCACCGATGCTCCCGGTGGCGGGGCACGGATCGTCGTCGACTGGCCGGCCGAGGACCCACGCCCCTGACCCGCGTCGGTGACGCGGGACAGGTCGTCTGGGTGGAACTGGTTCGTCGCCGGGGCACCGGGCTTTCTAGACTGCACCCGCACGCATCCGGCGATGAGAGGCAGCAATGGCCAGGGACACCAGCTCCTACGACCCCGTCCAGGTGACACCCCTGGAGGAGGAGCAGGTCTTCGCGATGCGCGACGCCGCCCTCGCAGCGATCGCGGCCGCGCCTGACCTCGAGGCCCTCAAGCAGGCGCGCACCGAGCACGCCGGTGACCGTTCGCCGCTCGGCCTGGCCAATCGCGAGATCGGCGCGCTGCCGCCCCAGGCGCGCAAGGACGCCGGCATGCGGGTCGGGCAGGCCCGGGCCGCGGTGAGCAAGGCGCTCGCCGAGCGCAGCGCGGTGCTCGAGGCCGAGGCCGAGGAGCGGATGCTGGTCGACGAGGCCGTCGACGTGACGCTGCCGTGGGACCGCTCGCCGCGCGGCGCCCGGCACCCGATCACGATGATGTCCGAGCTGGTGAGCGACGTGTTCGTCGCGATGGGCTGGGAGGTGGCCGAGGGTCCGCTGATCGAGGCCGAGTGGCTGAACTTCGACGCGCTCAACCTCGGCCCGGACCACCCGGCCCGAACGATGCAGGACACCTTCTGGACCGAGCCCGCCGAGAACCACGTCGTGCTCCGCACCCACACCTCACCGGTCCAGGCCCGCACGATGCTGACGCGGGAGCCTCCGATCTACGTGGTCTGCCCGGGTCGGGTCTTCCGCACCGACGAGTACGACGCGACGCACAGCCCGATGTTCCACCAGATCGAGGGGCTGGTCGTCGACGAGGGCATCACGATGGCGCACCTGAAGGGTTCGCTCGACCACTTCGCACAGGCGGTGTTCGGCGAGGGCATCACGACCCGGTTCCGGCCGTCGTACTTCCCGTTCACCGAGCCGAGTGCCGAGGTCGACCTGGTCTGCTTCGTCTGCCGGGGAAGCGGCCGCGACGGCGAGGGCGGCACCTGCCGCACCTGCCGGGGCGAGGGCTGGATCGAGTGGGGCGGTTGCGGCGTCGTCAACCCGCGCGTGCTCGTCGCGTGCGGGGTCGACCCGGAGCGGTACACCGGGTTCGCCTTCGGCATGGGCATCGACCGCACGCTGATGTTCCGCCACGGCGTGGAGGACCTGCGCAGCTTCTTCGAGGGCGACGTCCGCTTCTCGCGCGCCTTCGGATCGGAGCTGTGAGATGAAGGCCCCTGTCTCCTGGATCCGCGAGTACGTCGACCTGCCGGCCGACGTGAGCACCGACGACCTGACCCATCGGCTCACCGCCCTCGGCCTGAAGCTCGAGGGCGTCGAGCGCGCCGGCGGCGACATCACCGGTCCGCTCGTGGTCGGCCGCGTGCTCACGATGGAGCCCGAGCCGCAGAAGAACGGCAAGACGATCAACTGGTGCACGGTCGACGTCGGTCCGGCCAACGGCACCGGTGAGCCTCAGGGGATCGTGTGCGGCGCGCACAACTTCGCCCCCGGCGCCCTGGTCGTGGTCGTGCTGCCGGGCGCCGTCCTCCCCGGAGGCTTCGAGATCAGTGCGCGCAAGACCTACGGTCATGTCTCCGCGGGCATGATCTGCTCCGCGCGCGAGCTCGGACTCGGGGACGACGCAGTGTCGGACGAGAGCGGGGGCGGGATCATCGTGCTCCCGGCCGATGCCGGCGCTCCCGGCGACGACGCGTTCGACGTCCTCGGGCTGCGCGAAGAGGTGATCGAGTTCGAGATCAACCCGGACCGGGCCTACGCCCTGTCGCTGCGCGGTATCGCCCGTGAGGCGGCGCTCGCCTACGACGCGGCATACACCGACCCGGCCGCGCGCACGACACCGGAGCCGAACGACGAGGGGTACCCGGTGGTCGTCGACGACCCGGCCGGCTGTCCGGTCTTCGTCGCCCGCGCGGTCTCCGGCGTCGACCCGGCGGCACCGACCCCGGACTGGATGGCGCGCCGCCTCAACCAGGCCGGCATGCGGCCGATCTCGCTGACCGTCGACGTCACCAACTACGTGATGCTGGAGCTCGGCCACCCGATCCACGGCTACGACCGAGACCGGCTCGCCGGGGCGATCCGGGTGCGGCGCGCGACCCAGGGCGAGCTCCTGACCACCCTCGACGGCGTCGACCGGGTGCTGTCGACCGAGGACCTGGTGGTGACCGACGACTCCGGCCCGATCGGGCTCGGGGGCGTCATGGGCGGTGCGACCACCGAGATGTCGGAGACCACCACCAACGTGCTCGTCGAGGTCGCGTCGTGGGACCCGGTCTCGATGTTCCGCACCGGCAAGCGGCACAAGCTGACCTCCGAGGCCGGCAAGCGCAACGAGCGCGGGGTCGACCCGACCATCCCGGAGGCCGCGGCCGACCGGGTGGTGGAGCTGCTCGTCGCCCACGGTGGCGGCACCGCCGACCCGGGGGTCACGAAGGTGGGGGAGGCGCCGGTCAGCCCGGCGATCCGGATCTCCGCCGGGTTGTCGGCGCGGGTGACCGGGATGGAGATCGACGACGCGAGGGCGGTCGCGTGCCTCGAGGCGGTCGGCTGCGCGGTGGACGGCGACGAGGAGCTCGTCGTCGTACCCCCGCCGTGGCGACGCGACGTGACCGACCCGTTCGACCTGGTCGAGGAGGTCGCCCGGGTCGTGGGCTACGACCAGGTGCCCTCGGTGGTGCCGCCGGCACCGGCCGGGCGCGGCCTCACCCGTGAGCAGCGCCTGCGCCGGCGGGTCGGGCGTTTCGTCGCCGGCGCGGGGTTGGTCGAGGTGCTGAGCTTCCCGTTCGTCGGCGACTCGGCCTTCGACGCGCTCGGGCTCGCGGCCGACGACGTGCTGCGCCGGACGGTGCGGCTGGCGAACCCGCTCTCGGCCGAGGAGCCGGCGTTCACCACGACGCTCCTGCCCGGCATCCTGCGCACGGCCGCGCGCAACCTCGGGCGCGGCGCGTCGGGCGTCGCCCTCTACGAGACCGGCACGGTCGCGATCCCGGTCGACCGAGGTCCCGCGCCGATCTTCGGCGTCACGCTGCGCCCCAGCGAGGCCGAGCTGGCCAAGCTCCAGGACGCGCTGCCGGAGCAGCCGTTGCACCTCGCCGCGGTGTTCGCCGGCGAGTGGGAGCGGTCGGGCTGGTGGGGTCCGGGCCGGACGGCCTCGTGGGCCGACGCGGTCGGGCTGGTGCGCGATCTCGGGTCCGAGCTCGGCATCGACGTCGAGGTGCGTGCCGCGCGGCGGATGCCGTGGCATCCCGGCCGGTGCGCGCGGGTGCTGGTCGGTGGCACCGAGGTCGGCCACGCCGGGGAGCTGCACCCGCGCGTGTGCGCCGCCCACGGCCTCCCTCGGGGGACCGCTGCGCTCGAGGTCGACCTCGGCCGGCTGATCGACCACGCCGTCGCCGTGGCCGGCGCACCCGCGCTCTCGACGTTCCCCGTCGCGAAGGAGGACGTCGCGCTGGTCGTGCCCGACGACGTGTCGGCAGACGATCTGGCCAGGACGCTGCGGGAGGGCGCGGGCTCCCTGTGCGAGTCGGTGCGCCTGTTCGACGTCTACACCGGTGCGCAGATCGGTGCCGGGCGCAAGTCGCTCGCCTTCGCCCTGCGGTTCCGGGCCGCCGACCGCACGCTCACGGAGAACGAGACCGCGGCCGCCCGCGACGCCGCCGTGGCGCTGGCGACCGAGCGGCACGGCGCCGAGCAGCGAGCCTAGGCCTTCTTCGCGCCGGTCAGCTGGGCCGTCACGACGAGCACCTTGTCGAGCCGGCTGCCGGTGTCGTCGTACCGGATCCCGACCAGGACGAGCCGGCCCGGCTGGTGGGTCGTGAACAGCGACGACTGTGCCAGGCCGGACTCCGCCTTCAGCTTCTTCTCGCTCACGGTGTAGGTCATCGTCCCGCTGTCGGTGCGGATCGACACGGTTGCTCCGACCGTGACCTTCGAGAGGTCGGCGAAGGCGCTGTCGCCGGCGGGTCGCACGCGCCCGAAGACGTAGACGGTGTCGGTGCCGGGGCTCCCCGGTGACCCGCGCTGACCCCAGCGGGCGACCTCGGAGTCCGACGATGCGTCCAGGTCGGTCGAGGAGCTGTCGAAGCCGGAGTCGATCAGTGTCCCGGAGGTGATCCGCCGCGGCGTGTCCGGAGAGATCTTCGTGAGGCGCTCGGCCGGGGTCGGCTGGGACGCGGCCGGGGTGGTCGGCGGGCTGCTCGGCGCCGCTGTCGAGGTGGTGCCGCTCGGGCTCACCGGCGGGATCGGCAGGTCGGTCGAGGCGCCGCTCGGCGAGGACGAGCCGTTGAAGACACGCTGGGCCGTGAGCGCGGTTGCAGGTACGAGGGCGATGACGATCGCGACCACGATCGCCCACCGCGGTACCGTCGAGGTGCGCCGACGACGCGGGGCGCGATGGCTGCCGGCCAAGGGTCTCGTTCCTGAGTAGCGAAGCGTGTGGTGACCGGAGTCTAGTGGTGGCCCTGGGACGCCGAGCCCGGAACCGCCGTCGCCGCGCAGAGGATCGCGGTCGCGCATACATGCAGACGTCTGTATAGTCATGCACATGAGTCCGATCAGCGTCGCGGTCGCCGGAGCCAGTGGGTACGCCGGCGGTGAGGTGCTGCGCCTGCTCCTGGGACACCCGGACGTGCGGATCGGGGCCGTCACCGGCTCCTCGAACGCCGGGCAGGCCCTCGGGAGCCTCCAGCCGCACCTGGTGCCCCTCGCGGACCGGATCCTCGAGGAGACCACGGTCGAGGTCCTGTCCGGGCACGACGTGGTCTTCCTCGCCCTGCCGCACGGCGAGTCCGCCCGGTACGCCGAGGCACTCCCGGGGGACACCGTCGTGGTCGACTGCGGTGCCGACTTCCGGCTGTCCGATCCGGAGACCTGGGTCCGCTTCTACGGCTCCGCGCACGCCGGCTCGTGGCCCTACGGACTCCCGGAGCTCCCCGGCCAGCGCGACCGCCTTCGCGGCGCCCGGCGGATCGCGGTCCCGGGCTGCTACCCGACGGTCGCGAGCCTCGCACTCGCCCCGGCCGTGGCGAGCGCGCTGGTCGACGCCGGCGACGTCGTGGTCGTGGCGGCGTCCGGCACCAGCGGTGCCGGCAAGGCGGCCAAGCCGCACCTGCTCGGCAGCGAGGTGATGGGCAGCGTCACGGCGTACGGCGTCGGCGGCACCCACCGGCACACCCCCGAGATCGTGCAGAACCTCACGGGTCTCACGTCCACCGAGGTCCGGGTCAGCTTCACGCCGCTGCTGGTGCCGATGCCGCGGGGCATCCTGGCCACCTGCACGGCACCGGTCGCCGACGGCGTGACCGTCGACGAGATCCGCGCCGCCTACCAGAAGGCGTACGCCGAGGAGCCGTTCGTACACGTCCTGGCCGAGGACCAGTGGCCGACGACCAAGGCGGTCCTGGGGTCGAACAGCGTGCACCTGCAGGTCACCGTCGACCCGGGGGCAGGGCGGCTGGTGGCCGTCGGAGCCGTCGACAACCTCGCCAAGGGCACCGGGGGAGCGGCCGTGCAGTGCATGAACCTCGCGCTCGGCCTTCCCGAGACGACCGGCCTCTCGGCGGTCGGGGTGGCGCCGTGAGCGTGACGCACCCGGCCGGCTTCGTCGCCGCCGGCGTGACCGCGGGCCTGAAGTCCAGTGGTGGCCTCGACCTCGCGCTCGTGGTGAACGAGGGCCCGACCCACGACTCGGCCAGCGTGTTCACCAGCAACCGGTGCAAGGCCAACCCGGTGTTGTGGAGCCAGGAGGTCGTGAAGGACGGGACGGTCCGCGCGGTCGTCCTGAACTCCGGTGGCGCGAACTGCTACACCGGGCCGGACGGCTTCCAGACGACCCACGCGGTGGCCGAGCGAGTCGCGGAGGGCCTCGCCATCGGGCCGATCGACGTCGTGGTCTGCTCGACCGGCCTGATCGGGCTGGCCAACCCACGGCAGAACCTCCTCGACGGCGTCGACGCGGCCGTTGCCGGGCTCGGGCCGCACGGCGACGCCGCGGCGCGAGCCATCATGACCACCGACACCGTCGCGAAGGAGGTCGTCGTCGAGGGTGCCGGCTGGAGCATCGGCGGGATGGCGAAGGGCGCCGGCATGCTCGCCCCTCAACTGGCGACGATGCTCGTGGTGCTGACCACCGACGCGGTCGTGCCCGCCACGGATCTGGACGCCGCGCTGCGGGCGGCAACCCGGGTCAGCTTCGACCGGCTCGACTCCGACGGCTGCATGTCGACCAACGACACGGTCACGGTGATGGCGAGCGGTGCGAGCGGCATCACCCCCAGCCTGGACGACTTCGCCCACGCGCTCACCCAGGCGTGCACCGAACTTGCGATGCGGCTGCTCGCGGATGCCGAGGGCGCCGACCACGAGATCGCCATCACCGTGCTCAACGCCGCCAGCGAGGACGAGGCCGTCGAGGTCGGGCGGAGCGTGGCACGCAGCAACCTCTTCAAGGCCGCGGTCTTCGGCAAGGACCCGAACTGGGGCAGGGTCCTGGCAAGCATCGGCACCACCTCGGCCGCCTTCGACCCGGCGGACCTCGACGTGGCCATGAACGGCATCTGGGTCTGCAAGGGCTCCACGCCGTACGCCGACCCGGCCGACGTCGACCTGGGTCCTCGTGAGGTGAACGTGACCATCGACCTGAAGGCCGGCTCCGAGCGGGCGACCGTGTGGACCAACGACCTCACCCACGCCTACGTCCATGAGAACAGCGCGTATTCATCATGAGCGAGCGGAGCGAGCGAACGATGCACCACAGCCCACCTGGCTCATGCGCGCCCGGAGGCCCGGTTGACCAGGTAGGGGAATCGCGCGCATGAGTCACATCGACATCGAAGCCGTCCGCCACGAGCCGGGCCGGCCCGACCCTGAGAAGGCGCGGGTCCTCGCCGCTGCCCTGCCCTGGCTGAAGCGCTACCACGGGCGCATCGTGGTGGTGAAGTACGGCGGCAACGCGATGACCGACGACACGCTCAAGCGCGCCTTCGCCGAGGACATCGCCTTCCTCCGGTTCGCCGGGTTCAAGCCGGTGGTGGTCCACGGCGGCGGGCCGCAGATCTCCCGGATGCTCGACAAGCTCGGCATCGAGTCGGAGTTCCGCGGCGGCCTGCGGGTGACGACTCCCGAAACCATGGACGTCGTCCGGATGGTCCTCGTCGGTCAGGTCCAGCGCGAGCTGGTCGGGCTGATCAACGAGCACGGCCCGCTCGCGGTCGGCCTGTCCGGCGAGGACGCCGGCCTGTTCACCGCCGAGGCGACCAACACGGTCGTCGACGGTGAGGAGGTCGACCTCGGCCTGGTCGGCGAGGTGGCGCACGTGCGCCCGGAGTCGGTGCTCGACCTGATCGAGGCCGGCAGGATCCCGGTGGTCTCGAGCGTCGCCCCGGACGCGAACGGCGTGGTCCACAACGTCAACGCGGACTCCGCTGCGGCGGCGCTCGCCGTGGCGCTCGGCGCCGAGAAGCTGCTGGTCCTCACCGACGTGGAGGGGCTGTACCTGGAGTGGCCCAACCCGCAGGACGTCATCGGCGAGATCAGCCCCGAGGCGCTCGCCGAGATCCTGCCGACGCTGTCTGCCGGGATGATCCCGAAGATGGCTGCCTGCCTGCAGGCCGTCCAGGGCGGGGTGGCCCGGGCCACCGTCGTGGACGGTCGCGAGCCGCATGCCGTGCTCCTCGAGCTGTTCACCGACGAGGGCGTGGGCACCCAGGTGCTCCCCGGTGTGGAGACCAAGACCCGGAAGGCGAGGGCGGTGCAGTGACCGACGACCGGAGCATCAAGGACCGCTACCCGGCGGCGCTGATGAACACCTTCGGCCCACCGAAGCTGGCGCTGGTGCGGGGCGAGGGCGCGCACGTCTGGGACGAGGACGGCACGGAGTACGTCGACCTGCTCGGTGGGATCGCCGTCAACGCTCTCGGTCACGCCCACCCGGCCCTGGTGCATGCCGTGACCGAGCAGCTGCGGACCCTGGGCCACGTCTCGAACTTCTTCACCACGGGACCGCAGGTCGACCTCGCCGAGACGCTGCTGGCGCTCGTCGGCGCCGCGGGCCAGACGTCTGACCAGACCTCGGGGCGGGTGTTCCTCACCAACTCGGGCACCGAGGCCAACGAGGCGGCCCTGAAGGCCACCCGCCGCACCGGCCGCACTCATCTCGTCGCCGCGGAGGGTGCGTTCCACGGGCGCACGATGGGGGCGCTCGCACTGACCGCCAAGGCGGCGTACCGGGAGCCGTTCGAGCCGCTTCCCGGGCAGGTGACGTTCGTGCCGTACGGCGACGTCGAGGCACTGGCCGCGGCGGTCACCGACGAGACCGCGGCCGTCGTGCTCGAGCCGATCCAGGGCGAGGCCGGAGTCGTGGTGCCGCCACGGGACTACCTGGCGCACGCCCGCGACATCACCGCAGCCCGCGGTGCGCTGCTGTGGCTCGACGAGATCCAGACCGGCATCGGCCGGACCGGCACCTGGTTCGCCCACCAGAACACCGACGTCTGTGACCCACTGCCGGCGCCACCCGATCTGATCTCGGTCGCGAAGGGCCTCGCCGGCGGCTTTCCGATCGGTGCCTGCCTCGCGCTCGGCGAGGCTGCCGACCTCTTGCAGCCGGGCAACCACGGCACCACGTTCGGAGGCAACCCGGTCGCCTGCGCGGCCGCGCTCGCGGTGATCGCCACGATCGAGGGCGAGGGTCTGCTCGCGCGCGCGACCGAGCTCGGCCGGCGGATCCGGGAGGGCGTCGCGGCCGATCCCCGGGTCGTGGAGGTCACCGGCTCCGGTCTGCTGATCGGCATCGTGCTGCCCGACGGCGGCGCGATCCGGGTGGCCGAGGCGGCGCTGGCGGACGGCTTCATCGTGAACCCGGCGACCGAGAGCCGGGTCCGGCTCGCGCCGCCGCTGGTGCTGTCCGACGCGGACGCCGATGCCTTCGTGAAGGCGTTCCCGACGTGGCTCGACGAGGTGCTGTGATGACTCGACACTTCCTGCGTGACGACGACCTGACCCCCGACCAGCAGACCGAGGTCCTCGACCTGGCCGCGTCGATGAAGGCCGATCCGTACGACGTACGGCCGCTCGCGGGTCCGAGGACGGTCGCGATCGTCTTCGACAAGCCGACCCTGCGGACCCAGGCCTCGTTCGTGGCCGGGATCGCCGAGCTCGGCGGGTTCCCGATGGTCGTCGACGGCAACCTGGCCCAGATCGGCACCCGCGAGTCGATCGCGGACGTCGCCCGGGTGCTCGGTCGGCAGGCATCCATAATCGTCTGGCGCACCCACGACCAGGGGCGGATCGACGAGATGGCCGCACACGCCGGCGTACCTGTCGTCAACGCGCTCACCGACCAGTTCCACCCGTGCCAGACGCTGGCGGACCTCCTCACGGTCCGCGAGCACAAGGGCCGGACCGCCGGCCTCACCCTGACCTTCCTCGGCGACGCCGCCAGCAACATGAGCCACTCCTACCTGTTGTCCGGTGCGCTGGCGGGCATGCACGTCCGGGTGAGCGGTCCCGACGAGTTCCGGCCCGACCCGGCCGTGCTGGCTCGGGCCCAGCAGATCGCCGCGGCCACGGGTGGGTCGGCCGACCTCGTCGCCGACGCCCGCGAGGCTGCGGCCGGAGCCGACGTGCTGGTCACCGACACCTGGGTGTCGATGGGCAAGGAGCAGGAAGCCGCCGACCGGGCGGCCGCGGTGTTCGGGCCCTGGCGGCTCGACGAGGACCTGCTCGGGCTCGGTGCGCCGGAGGCGATCGTGCTGCACTGCCTGCCGGCCTACCGCGGCAAGGAGATCACCGCGGGAGTGCTCGACGGGCCGCAGAGCGTGGTCTGGGACGAGGCCGAGAACCGCCGCCACGCCCAGAAGGCGATCATGACCTGGTTGCTGCGATGACCGGGACGCCCGGGGGTCAGCCGCTGATCCCGCTCACGAAGGGCGCGCGCCAGCAGAAGATCGTCGAGCTGCTGGGCACCACCGACGTGCACTCCCAGACCGAGCTCGCCGAGCTGCTGCACGCGGCGGGGGTGACGGTCACCCAGGCCACGCTCTCGCGCGACCTCGTCGAGCTCGACGCGGTGAAGGTGCGGGCGCCGTCGGGCCAGCTCGTGTACGCCGTGCCCGGCGAGGGCGGTGACCGCCGCCCGGTGCTGGCCCACGAGTCGGCCGCCTCCGAGGCCCGGCTCGCCCGGCTGTGTGCCGATCTCCTGGTCTCCGCCGAAGCCTCGGCGAACCTGGTCGTGCTCCGCACGCCGCCCGGCGCCGCGAACTTCCTGGCCTCCGCCCTGGACAAGGCCGAGCTCGGTGCGGTCCTCGGCACGATCGCCGGCGACGACACCGTCCTGGTGATCTCCCGCAGACCCGACGGTGGTGACGCCCTGGCCCAGCGGCTCCTCGCCCTCGCCAACGGCAGCCCCCAGAACCCGCTGTAACGCGGGGTTATCGTCGCTGAACATCGCCCACCCGGCCCCCTCAGCGACAACAACACCGCGTTACAGCTCGAACGACGAAGGACTCACGTGACCGACAGCAACGCAGGCACCACGGGCACCGGCAAGCTCTGGGGCGGTCGCTTCGCCGGCGGCCCGAGCCCCGAGCTCGAGGTGCTCTCCCGCAGCACCCATTTCGACTGGCGGCTGGTGCCCTACGACCTGGCCGGGTCGCGCGCGCACGCCCGGGCTCTGCATGCCGCCGGCCTGCTCGACGACGACGACCTGACGGCCCTGGTCTCCGGCCTCGACACCCTCGGTGACCGGTTCGCCTCGGGAGCGCTGCAGCCCGACCCGACCGACGAGGACGTGCACGGCGCGCTCGAGCGGATGCTCCTCGACGTGGTCGGGGCCGAGATCGGCGGCAAGCTGCGCGCCGGGCGCAGCCGCAACGACCAGATCGCCACCCTGTTCCGGATGTTCCTGCGCGACCACGGTACGACGATCGCCAGTCAGGTCCTCGACCTGGTCGCGGCGCTCGCCGACCAGGCGGAGCGTCACCTGGACGCCGTGATGCCGGGTCGGACCCACCTCCAGCACGCCCAGCCGGTGCTGCTCTCGCACCACCTTCTGGCGCACGCGTGGGCGCTCCTGCGCGACGTCGAGCGCCTCCGCGAGTGGGATGCCCGCACGGCGGTGTCGCCCTACGGTTCGGGCGCGCTTGCCGGATCGAGCCTGGACCTCGATCCGGAGCAGGTGGCGGTCGAGCTCGGCTTCCGGACTGCGGTGGCGAACTCGATCGACGGGACGGCGTCGCGGGACTTCGTGGCGGAGTTCGCCTTCGTGACCGCGATGATCGGCGTCGACGTCAGCCGGATCGCCGAGGAGGTCATCCTCTGGGCCACCCGTGAGTTCGGCTTCGTCACGCTCGACGACGCGTTCTCGACCGGGTCGAGCATCATGCCCCAGAAGAAGAACCCGGACGTCTCCGAGCTCGCGCGCGGCAAGGCCGGCCGCCTGATCGGCAACCTCACCGGCCTGATGGCGACCCTGAAGGCGCTGCCGCTCGCCTACAACCGCGACCTGCAGGAGGACAAGGAGCCGGTCTTCGACTCCGTCGACACCCTCGAGGTGCTGCTGCCGGCCTTCACCGGCCAGGTCGCGACCCTGGTCTTCGACACCGACCGGATGGCCGAGCTTGCCCCGCAGGGCTTCTCACTGGCGACCGACGTGGCCGAGTGGCTGGTCCGCCAGGGCGTCCCGTTCCGGGTCGCCCACGAGCTCGCCGGCGCCTGCGTACGCCGGTGCGAGGAGCTCGGCGTCGAGCTGCACGAGCTCACCGACGCGCAGTTCGCCGCGATCGACCAGCGGCTCGACCCGGCCGTCCGCGAGGTCCTCACCGTGGCGGGCTCGGTGGCTTCGCGTCGGGGGCGGGGCGGCACCGCGCCCGAGCGCGTCGCCGAACAGCTCGTCGAGCTGCGTGCCGTCGCTCACCGGCTGGCGAAGTAGGCCCGGCTCACCGACTTCGGCACGCACATCGCCCACGCGTCGGTGACCAGCTCGCTCAGCTCGTCGACCTCGAGCGCGGCCAGCCGTGCGACCACCCACTGGTAGCGCAGGTCGGAGGCGCGCGGCAACGCGAACTTGTCGGGCTCGGCCTCGACCAGGGCGGCACGCTCCTCGCGCGGGAAGCCGAACCCGAGCAGAGTCTCGTCGGGGGAGACCGAGGCGAACACGATCGACCCGACGCGGAACTTGCGGTGCCCGCGCACCCAGGCCTCGTAGGCCCGCGGCAGCGTCAGTGCCACGGCGCGAACGTCCTCGGCGGTGACCGGCATACTGGCCAGCATGCCCGGGCGCGCCGACACTCTGGTCGACGTGCTCGCCGGGCCGGTGCTCGAGGCGGCGCCGCGGTTGCTCGGCGCGGTGCTGCGCCACGACGGCGTCACGGTCCGGCTCACCGAGGTGGAGGCGTACGACGGTGCCAACGACCCGGGATCGCACGCGTACCGCGGGCCGACTCGTCGTACCGAGGTGATGTTCGGCCCGCCGGGGCACCTGTACGTCTACTTCACCTACGGCATGCACCACTGCGCGAATGTGGTGTGCGGCCCGGACGGGACCGCGTCCGCGGTCCTCCTGCGGGCGGGCGAGGTCGTCGAAGGACTGCCCGTCGCTCGCGAGCGCAGGGGGTCCGCTCCCGACCGTGACCTCGCACGCGGTCCGGCGCGACTGTGTCGTGCCCTGGGCCTCGACCTGCGCCACAACGGCCTCGACCTGACCGCGGGCGCGCTGGTGCTCGGGCCGCGGGCCGACCCGGACCGGATCTCGACCGGTCCGCGGGTCGGCCTGCGCCAGGCGCCCGACCACCCGTGGCGGTTCTGGCTGACCGACGAGCCGACGGTGAGCCGGTACGTCCCGGCCAAGGCCCGCCGCGGCACCCGGTGACAGCACAACTAGAACGAGTTACAGTTTCGGCCATGAGCCTGCCCGCATCGATCACGCCTGCACTCCTCGGGAACCTGACCGGCATGGTGGTCTCCACCAGCGGTCGCACCGTCCCCGTCGTCGAGGTCTACTCGGGCGACACGTTCGCCGACCTCCCGCAGTCGAGCCCGCAGGACGTCGAGACGGCGTACGCCGAGGCGCGCAAGGCCCAGGCGGTCTGGGCGTCGTGGCCGGTCAAGCGCCGCGTCGAGGTGATGAAGCGCTTCCACGAGCTGCTGCTGCAGCAGAACCTGACGGTCGTCGACCTGATGCAGGCCGAGACCGGCAAGGCCCGCCGGATGGCTTTCGAGGAGACCTGCGACGTGGTGATGACCACCAGCCACTACATCAAGGCCGCGCCCCGGATCCTGAAGGAGCGCAAGCACGGCGGTGTGGTGCCGATCGTCTCGACCTCGACCGAGGTGCGGGTGCCGAAAGGCGTCGTCGGCGTGATCTCTCCGTGGAACTTCCCGTTCGCGACGAGCCTGTCCGACGCCATGCCTGCCCTGATCGCCGGCAACGGCATCGTGCTCAAGCCGGACAACAAGTCCACGCTCAACGTCGCCTACGGCGTCACGCTGCTCTACGAAGCCGGGCTCCCGGCCGGACTCGTGCAGATCGTCTGCGGCGAGGGTCCCGATATCGGCCCGTCGATCGTCGAGAACGCCGACTACGTGATGTTCACCGGCTCCACGGCCACCGGGCGCGTGATCGGCGCACTGGCCGGCCAGCACCTCGTCGGGTGCACCCTCGAGCTCGGTGGCAAGAACCCGCTCGTCGTCCTGGACGACGCGGACCTCGACGAGGTCGTCCCGGGGGCGATCATGGCCACCTTCCTCAACGCCGGCCAGGCCTGCATGCACATCGAGCGCATCTACGTCCCCGAGTCGCGGCGGGCGGAGTTCACCCGGCGCTTCGTCCAGGCGGCGCAGGAGATCGAGGTCGGCGCGACCTACGACTTCGGCCCGACGATGGGCTCGCTGGTCTCGGTCGCCCAGCGCGAGCGCGTCGAGTCCCACGTCGAGGACGCCGTCGCGAAGGGTGCCACCGTCCTCACCGGCGGGAAGGCGCGCCCCGACGTCGGTCCGGCCTTCTTCGAGCCCACGGTGCTCACCGACGTGACCCCCGACATGGTCCACGCGACGATGGAGACCTTCGGACCGGTCACCACGATCTACGGCTACACCGATCTCGAGGACGCCATCGCGCGTGCCAACGACACCGACTACGGCCTCAACGCGAGCGTGTGGGGCAAGGACGTGGCTCGGGCGGAGGCGATCGGCCGCAGGATCGAGGCGGGCAACATCAACATCAACGACGGCCTGGCCTGCTCCTACGCCAGCAAGAAGAGCACCTCGGGCGGTTTGAAGACCTCCGGCGTGGGCAGCCGCCACGGCGACGCCGGCATGCTGAAGTACACCGACGTGCAGAACGTCGCCGTCCTCAAGAAGCAGGTGCTCGAGCAACCCGCCGGACACCGACTGGAATGCCCAGGTCGAGAAGACCGTCAAGGGCCTGCGCTTCATGCGCAAGCTCGGCATCCGCTAGCGGTCGGCGGGCCGAGGGCCGAACCCGGTCGCTGACCGGGCGCCGGATGCGGCAGGCTGGTCCTGCACGCACACCCACCGGAAAGGCACCGCCGTGTCCGTCGACCCGACCCTCCTCGACGACCTCGAGTGGCGCGGCCTGATCGCGCACTCGACGGATCGTGACGCCCTGCGCGAAGCACTGACGCAGGGGAGTGTGCGGTTCTACGTCGGCTTCGACCCGACGGCGCCGAGCCTGCACATGGGCAACCTGGTGCAGATACTCACCGCGCGGCGGCTGCAGCTGGCCGGGCACACGCCGTACGCCCTCGTCGGCGGCGCCACCGGGATGATCGGCGACCCGAAGGAGTCCGGCGAGCGCACGCTCAACGACCTGGACACGGTCAAGGACTGGGTCGACCGCGTACGCCGCCAGATCGAGCCGTTCCTGTCCTTCGAGGGCAGCAACGCGGCGACGATGGTCAACAACTACGACTGGACTGCGTCGCTGTCGACGATCGACTTCCTGCGCGACATCGGCAAGCACTTCCCGGTCAACCGGATGCTCGGCCGCGAGGTCGTCAAGGCCCGGCTCGAGGCGGGCATCAGCTACACCGAGTTCAGCTACGTCCTGCTGCAGTCGATGGACTTCTTGAACCTCTACCGCGACCACGGCGTGACGCTGCAGTTCGGCGGCTCCGACCAGTGGGGCAACCTCACCGGTGGGGTGGAGCTGATCCGGCGGGCCGACGGGGGCAAGGCGCACGCCTTCGCAACTCCGCTGGTGACCCGGGCCGACGGCACCAAGTACGGCAAGACCGAGGGCGGCGCGCTCTGGCTCGACCCGGAGATGATGTCGCCCTACGCCTTCCACCAGTTCTGGCTCAACGTCGAGGACGAGAAGGTCGGCGAGCTCCTGCGCATCTTCACGTTCCTGTCCCACGAGCAGATCGAGGACCTCGACGCGCAGACCGCGGACAAGCCGTTCCTGCGCGCCGGCCAGAAGGCGTTGGCCGACGAGGTGACCACGCTGGTGCACGGCGAGGAGGAGACCCGTCAGGCGAAGGCGGCAGCCGCCGCACTCTTCGGCAGCGGAGACCTGCGCGAGCTGAGCCCGGACACGCTGGTCTCGGCGCTACGCGAGGCCGGATCGGCCGCCGCCGCTCCCGGGACGCCGTACGTCGACCTGCTCGTCGACGCCGGCCTGGCGAAGAGCAAGGGCGAGGCCCGGCGCACCATCGCCGAGGGCGGCGCGTACCTGAACAACGAGCGGGTCACCGATCCCGACCTGGTGCCGGGGGAGAGCGACCTGGTCGCAGGTGCCTGGCTGGTGCTGCGCCGGGGGAAGAAGCACCTCGCCGGGGTCGAGGTGCGCTGACCGGTCCGAATCGCACGCGTGTGGTTCGGAGCCTAGCACACCACCCGCCGGACGCATCCCACAGGTGCTCCGAGAGCGGCGAAATGGCCGCTGACCTGCGTCAATGCACCTGTGGCCCGGGCCACACGGAGCCGATTTGACGCCGCGCCGGGCGGCGCCTAATGTTCTCTCTCGTCGCCACGGAGCGGCGGGACGCAAGGCCGAGAGGCCGGGCGGCCGGCCCGAGGCGAAACCCCCAACACGACACCTCCACCGAGGTGGACCGGGTGCGCGCACGAGCCGGCCTCAGGACGCTCCGGACGTGAGCGCTCGCGCCGGGGAGCTGGGCAGCGATACCGATTTGACTCGGTCGAGCGGGACCGGTAAGTTTTACCAGGTTGCCCCACGAGCCAGGCCGAGAGGCCTCGCTGTGGTGTGCGCTTGATCCTTGAGAACTCAACAGTGTGCCAAAAGTCGACGAATTAGTTTGATACCCGTCCGACACCGCTGTCCGGTTCGCCGGGCGTGGAGTCGGCGGTTCCTTTGTAGGACAATAATTCTGACATTAGTCAGTGATTGATCCCGCCGGGGAAAACAATCTGAGAGATTTGGTAGCCGCTTCGGTGGTTGCCGCAAGATTTCAACGGAGAGTTTGATCCTGGCTCAGGACGAACGCTGGCGGCGTGCTTAACACATGCAAGTCGAGCGGTAAGGCTCCTTCGGGAGTACACGAGCGGCGAACGGGTGAGTAACACGTGAGCAATCTGCCCTTCACATCGGGATAACTCCGGGAAACCGAAGCTAATACCGAATACGACCACTTCAGGCATCTGATGGTGGTGGAAAGTTCCGGCGGTGAAGGATGAGCTCGCGGCCTATCAGCTTGTTGGTGGGGTAACGGCCCACCAAGGCTTCGACGGGTAGCCGGCCTGAGAGGGTGACCGGCCACACTGGGACTGAGACACGGCCCAGACTCCTACGGGAGGCAGCAGTGGGGAATATTGGACAATGGGCGAAAGCCTGATCCAGCAACGCCGCGTGAGGGATGACGGCCTTCGGGTTGTAAACCTCTTTCAGCAGGGACGAAGCGCAAGTGACGGTACCTGCAGAAGAAGCACCGGCCAACTACGTGCCAGCAGCCGCGGTAATACGTAGGGTGCGAGCGTTGTCCGGAATTATTGGGCGTAAAGGGCTCGTAGGCGGTTTGTCGCGTCGGGAGTGAAAACTCAGGGCTTAACCCTGAGCCTGCTTCCGATACGGGCAGACTAGAGGTATGCAGGGGAGAACGGAATTCCTGGTGTAGCGGTGAAATGCGCAGATATCAGGAGGAACACCGGTGGCGAAGGCGGTTCTCTGGGCATTACCTGACGCTGAGGAGCGAAAGTGTGGGGAGCGAACAGGATTAGATACCCTGGTAGTCCACACCGTAAACGTTGGGCGCTAGGTGTGGGACTCATTCCACGAGTTCCGTGCCGCAGCTAACGCATTAAGCGCCCCGCCTGGGGAGTACGGCCGCAAGGCTAAAACTCAAAGGAATTGACGGGGGCCCGCACAAGCGGCGGAGCATGCGGATTAATTCGATGCAACGCGAAGAACCTTACCTAGGTTTGACATATACGGGAAGCCTCTAGAGATAGAGGTCTCTTTGGACACTCGTATACAGGTGGTGCATGGCTGTCGTCAGCTCGTGTCGTGAGATGTTGGGTTAAGTCCCGCAACGAGCGCAACCCTCGTCTTATGTTGCCAGCACGTAATGGTGGGGACTCATAAGAGACTGCCGGGGTCAACTCGGAGGAAGGTGGGGATGACGTCAAGTCATCATGCCCCTTATGCCTAGGGCTTCACGCATGCTACAATGGCCGGTACAAAGGGCTGCGAAATCGCAAGATGGAGCGAATCCCAAAAAGCCGGTCTCAGTTCGGATTGGGGTCTGCAACTCGACCCCATGAAGTCGGAGTCGCTAGTAATCGCAGATCAGCAACGCTGCGGTGAATACGTTCCCGGGCCTTGTACACACCGCCCGTCACGTCACGAAAGTTGGCAACACCCGAAGCCGGTGGCCCAACCCTTGTGGAGGGAGCCGTCGAAGGTGGGGCGAGCGATTGGGACGAAGTCGTAACAAGGTAGCCGTACCGGAAGGTGCGGCTGGATCACCTCCTTTCTAAGGAGCATCTACTGGCAGCGCTCGACGCTGTCCAGGGCTTCTTTGTTTCGTGGACATCCGTTCCGCGGCAAGGACTGCTCACTAGTGGAACGTCGACTATTTGGCCTGTACCTGGTCAACGCCTCGTCAGTACTTCCGCCGTCCTCGGACGGAGTCACGGAGTGGAACCTCGAGGCTCGCGACCAGGAGCAGATCAGGCACACTGTTGGGTCCTGAGGGATCGAGTGATCGACCCTTCTGGGCCACCATCCCCTCGAACTGCCGACGGCACGACGCCGGCAAGCGAGGACCCGATGGGGGCACCGCCCGTATCTTGAGAACTACACAGTGGACGCGAGCATCTTTGTAGCAAGACAAGCTACTAAGGGCACATGGTGGATGCCTTGGCACCAAGAGCCGATGAAGGACGTAGGAGCCTGCGATAAGCCCCGGGAAGTTGGCAACCGAGCTGTGATCCGGGGATTTCCGAATGGGGAAACCCAGCTGGAGTCATGTCCAGTTACCTCTGCCTGAACACATAGGGCAGTTGGAGGGAACGTGGGGAAGTGAAACATCTCAGTACCCACAGGAAGAGAAAACAAAAGTGATTCCGAGAGTAGTGGCGAGCGAAATCGGAACAGGCCAAACTCAAGCAGTGTGATAGCCGGCAGGCGTTGCTGTTTGAGGGTTGTGGGGCCGCTTGGCTGGTTCTGCCGAACCAGCACAGAGTAAGAAACCATCGATGAAGTCGAAGCGGACTGGAAAGTCCCGGCGTAGAGGGTGATACCCCCGTACACGTAAGTCGATGGCTCTGAAGCGTCACCCCAAGTAACACGGAACCCCTGAAATTCCGTGTGAATCTGGCGGGACCACCCGTTAAGCCTAAATACTCCTTGGTGACCGATAGCGGACAAGTACCGTGAGGGAAAGGTGAAAAGTACCCCTGGCGGGGAGTGAAATAGTACCTGAAACCATGTGCCTACAATCCGTTGGAGCTTCGACTTCGGTCGAGTGACAGCGTGCCTTTTGAAGAATGAGCCTGCGAGTTTGCGTTGTGTCGCAAGGTTAACCCGTGTGGGGAAGCCGTAGCGAAAGCGAGTCCGAACAGGGCGACTGAGTGGCACGATCAAGACCCGAAGCGAAGTGATCTATCCATGGGCAGGTTGAAGCGCGGGTAAGACCGCGTGGAGGACCGAACCCACTTAGGTTGAAAACTGAGGGGATGACCTGTGGATAGGGGTGAAAGGCCAATCAAACTTCGTGATAGCTGGTTCTCCCCGAAATGCATTTAGGTGCAGCGTTGCGTGTTTCTTGCCGGAGGTAGAGCACTGGATGGTCTAGGGGGCCCACAAGCTTACCGAAATCAGCCAAACTCCGAATGCCGGTAAGTGAGAGCGCGGCAGTGAGACTGCGGGGGATAAGCTCCGTAGTCGAAAGGGAAACAGCCCAGACCATCAGCTAAGGCCCCTAAGCGATAACTAAGTGGAAAAGGATGTGGAGTCGCACAGACAACCAGGAGGTTGGCTTAGAAGCAGCCACCCTTGAAAGAGTGCGTAATAGCTCACTGGTCAAGTGATTCCGCGCCGACAATGTAGCGGGGCTCAAGTTATCCGCCGAAGCTATGGCATTCATGCTCAAGACAGGCCGGTTCGTGGGTCCAGTTGCATGGATGGGTAGGGGAGCGTCGTGTGGCGAGTGAAGCGGCGGAGTGATCCAGCCGTGGACGCCACACGAGTGAGAATGCAGGCATGAGTAGCGAATGAAGAGTGAGAAACTCTTCCGCCGAATGATCAAGGGTTCCAGGGTCAAGCTAATCTGCCCTGGGTAAGTCGGGACCTAAGGCGAGGCCGACAGGCGTAGTCGATGGACAACGGGTTGATATTCCCGTACCGGCAAAACAGCGCCCATGACGAACCCGGTGATGCTAAGTGCCCAAAACCTGGTGGAGTCCCTTCGGGGACGATCCAGGCGGAGCGCACGACCCGAACCGGTAGTAGTCAAGCGATGGGGTGACGCAGGAAGGTAGCCCAACCGTGGCGATGGTTGTCCACGGCTAAGTGTGTAGGGCGAGACGTAGGCAAATCCGCGTCTCACGTGCCTGAGACATGATGCCGAGTCCTTATGGACGAAGTGGATAATCCTATGCTGTCGAGAAAAACCTCTAGCGAGCTGTGCGCCGCCCGTACCCCAAACCGACTCAGGTGATCAGGTAGAGAATACCAAGGCGATCGAGTGAACCATGGTTAAGGAACTCGGCAAAATGCCCCCGTAACTTCGGGAGAAGGGGGGCCGGATACGTGAAGGGACTTGCTCCCGGAAGCGTTGATGGCCGCAGAGACCAGGCCCAAGCGACTGTTTACTAAAAACACAGGTCCGTGCGAAGTCGTAAGACGATGTATACGGACTGACTCCTGCCCGGTGCTGGAAGGTTAAGGGGACGTGTTAGCTCTTCGGAGCGAAGCGCAGAACTTAAGCCCCAGTAAACGGCGGTGGTAACTATAACCATCCTAAGGTAGCGAAATTCCTTGTCGGGTAAGTTCCGACCTGCACGAATGGAGTAACGACTTGGGCGCTGTCTCAACCATGGACTCGGCGAAATTGCACTACGAGTAAAGATGCTCGTTACGCGCGGCAGGACGGAAAGACCCCGGGACCTTTACTATAGTTTGGTATTGGTGTTTGGTTCGGCTTGTGTAGGATAGGTGGGAGACTTTGAAGCTCGGACGCCAGTTCGAGTGGAGTCAACGTTGAAATACCACTCTGGTCGTACTAGATATCTAACCTAGGTCCGTTATCCGGATCAGGGACAGTGCCTGATGGGTAGTTTAACTGGGGCGGTTGCCTCCTAAAATGTAACGGAGGCGCTCAAAGGTTCCCTCAGCCTGGTTGGCAATCAGGTTTCGAGTGTAAGTGCACAAGGGAGCTTGACTGTGAGAGTGACAGCTCGAGCAGGGACGAAAGTCGGAACTAGTGATCCGGCGCTGGCATGTGGAAGCGGCGTCGCTCAACGGATAAAAGGTACCCCGGGGATAACAGGCTGATCTTCCCCAAGAGTCCATATCGACGGGATGGTTTGGCACCTCGATGTCGGCTCGTCGCATCCTGGGGCTGGAGTAGGTCCCAAGGGTTGGGCTGTTCGCCCATTAAAGCGGCACGCGAGCTGGGTTTAGAACGTCGTGAGACAGTTCGGTCCCTATCCGCCGCGCGCGCAGGAAACTTGAGAAAAGCTGTCCCTAGTACGAGAGGACCGGGATGGACGAACCTCTGGTGTGCCAGTTGTTCTGCCAAGAGCACGGCTGGTTAGCTACGTTCGGAAGTGATAACCGCTGAAAGCATCTAAGCGGGAAGCACGTTTCAAGATGAGGTTTCCCACCGGGTTAACCGGGTAAGGCCCCCAGTAGACGACTGGGTTGATAGGCCGGAGGTGTACAGCAGAAATGCCCAGCCGACCGGTACTAATAGGCCGAGGGCTTGTCCCTCAAAGATGTTGCGCGTCCACTGTGTGGTTCCCGAGTTACGGTCGGGAACCTGATTGCTCCTCGGGAGCACCCAGGCTGATAACTCCATAGAGTTTCGGCGGCCATAGCGAAGGGGAAATACCCGGCTCCATTCCGAACCCGGAAGTCAAGCCCTTCAGCGCCGATGGTACTGCAACCGGGAGGTTGTGGGAGAGTAGGACGTCGCCGGACATACTTTGTGGTAAGGGCCGCCCCTCGTGGGCGGCCCTTACTCTTTTCTCCAGACATTGTGCGCAGTATCCAGGAGGCACACCGTGGCGCAGGAACGCCAGCCGAGGAAGTCGCAACCCGCGCGCGGAGGCCAGGGCGGCGGAGCCGGTCGTGGACGTCCGCGCAGCGGTGAGCCGACCCGCAGCGGTGGAAGGCCTGCTCAGGGTGGTCCGCGCAAGCGCCCCGGGTCGGGCGACAGCTCGCCGAACAGCCGGCCGAGGCGGGACGAGGCCCCGTCCTCGCGCGGTGGCGACTGGAAGAGCAAGCCGCGGGCAGCCCGCACCGAGGCCGAGCGGACCGCGGAGCAGAAGCGCTACGACGGCCCGGAGATCCCGGAGGGGATCACCGGCAAGGAGCTGGACCGCGTCGGTCGCCGCGCAGCTGAAGTCCCTCCCGGAGAAGCTCGGCCAGCGGGTCGCCCGCCACCTGGTCGCGGCCGGCGAGCTGCTCGATGAGCGACCCGAGGACCGCCTACGAGCACACGCTGGCCGCACGGGCACGCGCGGCGCGGCTCGCGGTCGTGCGCGAGGCGGTCGGCGAGGCGGCCTACGCGGCGGGTGAGTACGCCGAGGCCCTGGCCGAGCTGCGCGCCGCGAAGCGGATGAACGGCGCGCACGACTACGTGGCGATCATGGCCGACTGCGAGCGCGCGCTGGGCCGACCCGACCGGGCCCTGACGCTTGCTCCGCAACGCACCGCGCGACACGTTCGCTCCTCCGCTGCTCGCCGAGACCGTCATCGTCGAGGCCGGTGCCCGCCGCGACCGCGGGGAGCTCGACGCCGCGCTGCGCACCCTGGAGAACGCCCACCTGAACTCCCAGTCCCGGGCGCCGTGGGTGGCGCGGCTGCGCTACGCCTACGCCGACACGCTGCTCGCCGCGGGACGACTCCGAGGACGCTCTGGAGTGGTTCCACCGCACCGAGGCGGTCGACGCCGACGAGATCACCGACGCCGGTGCGCGCGCCGGTCGAGGTCGAGGCGAGCTGCCTCGGGGCCGAGTGATCCGGTTCGCGTCCACAGGGCCGCGCCGGCTCGGGCAGACAGGCACAGGTCCCCAGCGGCGGCGTGGTCGGCGTTCGCCGTCGACAGCGTCGACGGCGACGCTAGCGCCGGAGGTGATCGGCGTGGAGGCAGACGGACGAGCCGCAGGCCCGCAACGAGGTGGTCCTGCGCGGTCGGGTCAGCGGCGATCCGCAGGTCCGAGAGCTGCCGAGCGGGACGGTGATGGTGTCGTTCCGTCTGGTCCTCGCCCGGGAGCGAACGCCGATGACCGCGTCGTCGAAGCAGTCCTCGGACTGGGTCGAGTGCTCGGCCTGGGGAGCCCGAGTGCGCAAGCAGGCGGGCGGCTGGCGCGACGGCGACCGGGTCGAGGTGCGCGGAGCCCTGCGGCGCCGTTACTACCGGGCCGGTCGAGCAGGCGCGCACCAGCGTCGACGTCGAGATGCTCGCCGGCCGGCTGCTGCGCCGGGCCCGTGCCCGGCTGCGAGAATCGCAGCGTGCTGCGACCGGCTGAGCGACCCCTGGACCAGACCTACGACCTCGCTGTCCTCGACCTCGACGGCGTGGTCTACGTCGGCGACCGGGCCGTGCCCGGCGCCGTCGAGGGCCTCGCGTCGGCGCGCGGACGCGGGCATGCAGCTGGCCTACGTCACGAACAACGCGTCCCGGCCCCCCGCAGACGTCGCCGCCCGCGCTGCTGCTCGCTGGGGATCTCGGCGCCGACGTCGACGACGTGGTGACCAGCGCGCAGGCGGCAGCGCGCCTGCTCGCCGAGCAGGTCCCGACCCGGCAGCCGCGGTCTTCGTGATCGGCGGCGCCGGGCTGCACGAGGCGCTCCGGGAGCGCGGGCTGGTGCCGCGTGCGTCCGGATCGCGAGGACGCACCGGTGCGGTGATCCAGGGCTTCGGCCCGGACATGCCCTGGCGTCAGGTGATCGACGGGGCGCTCCTGGTGCGGACGGGGCCTGCCCTGGGTGGCGAGCAACATGGACCTGACCGTGCCGACCCCGCGCGGGCGAGGGACCGGGCAACGGCACCCTGGTGAACCTCGTCGCCGAGTACGCCGGTCGACGCCCGCAGGTGGCCGGGCAAGCCCGAGCCCGGCCGCTGTTCGACGAGACCCTCGCGCGGGTCGGCGGGCGCGCGGCCCCTGGTTGTCGGCGACCGGATCGACACCGACATCGACGGCGCGCACGACGTCGGCTGGGACAGCCTGCTCGTGATGACCGGTGTGACCGACCTGGGCGAGCTCGCCGCGCTGGCCGCCGAGCACGCCGGCCGACCTACCTCGGCGCCGACCTGGGCTGCCTGGCGTTGCCGGTGCCACCGGTCGCGGCCCGCGGCGAGGAGTCCGGCGCGGTCCGGCGGGCTGGACCGCACGATCGACGCACGGCCGACTCCGCGTCGACGGGTCCGGTCCCGGCGACGACTGGTGGCGGGCGGCCGCGGCCGCGCTGTGGGCCCATCTCGACGACACCGGGTCGCCGGCCGATCCCGGCGCCGCGGCTCCGCCCCGGTAGCGTGGGCCCATGAGCGACGAGCACGAGCAGGGCGCTCGAGGAGCCGGCGGGCGACCGTGCCGGCACGGCGCACGCGAAGAGCACGCCGACGCGCCGGTCGAGGCGCCCGTCGAGCAGCCCGACCCGGACCGGCAGACCCGGAAGTCGACGAGGTCGAGCACACCGGCCATCCGGCGGTCGACGAGGTGCTCGCGCTCGCTCGAGGCGCTCGACGGACCGACCGGTGGACGAGCACGTCGCTGTGTTCGAGGACGCGCACGAGCAGCTGCGCCGCGCCCTCTCGAGCGCCGGCGACGACCACGGCCTGAGTCCCGCGATGGCCGTCAGACGGCTGCGGCTGGACGCCGAGCTGGTCCGCCGGGGGCTCGGCGCGCTCGCGCGAGCACGCCGCCGAGCTGATCGCCGCCGGCCGGGTGAGCGTGAACGGCCAGCGCGCGCGTCAAGCCCGCGACCGGCGGTGACCACCGACGCCGACCTGGTCGTGAGCGCGGACCCGGACCGGCCCGACTACGTCAGCCGCGGCGGACACAAGCTCGCCGGGTGCGCCTCGGCCGCGTTCGCGCCGGAAGGCCTCGGGGTACGTTCGCCGGACGGCGGCGCTGCCTGGACGCCGGCGCCTCGACGGGCGGGTTCACCGACGTGCTGCTGCGTGCGGGTGCGGCAGAGGTGGTGGCGGTCGACGTCGGCTACGGCCAGCTCGCCTGGTCGCTGCGATCCGACCACGCGGGTCGCAGGTGCACGACCGGACCAACGTCCGCGACCTGACCCCAGAGCTCGTCGGCGGGCCGGTCGACCTCGTCGTCGGCGACCTCTCGTTCATCTCGCTGCGGCTGGTGCTGGACGCGCTGATCGCGCGTGACCCGTGCCGGACGGCGACCTGGTGCTGATGGTCAAACCGCAGTTCGAGGTCGGCAAGGACCGGCTGGGCAAGGGCGGCGTCGTGCGCGACCCCGCGCAGCGCGCCGAGGCGGTGCTCGGCGTCGCCGCCGCGGCCGCGGAACGCGGCTGGGGCGCGCGTGGGAGTCGCGACCAGCCCGCTGCCGGGCCCGTCCGGCAACGTGGAGTTCTTCCTCTGGCTGCGTCGCGGCGACGCCGCCGTCGCGCGGGCCGACATCCGTGGCCGAGGTGAGCCGGTGCCGAGCGTGCGGGCGAGGGGCGTGGCTGATGAGAGGCTGTGACGCGTGAGCTCGAGCCTGACCCGGCGCGGCAGCCGCCGGACGCCGACGGCGCCGGATCCTGCTGCTCGCGCACACCGGGCGCGAGGGTGCCATCGCGGTCGCGCGGCAGGTGATCGAGGCGCTGCGCGAGCACGGCTGGATGTCCGCGTCCTGGCGGAGGAGGCCGCCGACCTCGCAGCTCGGGCCGGTGCCGGGCATCGAGCTGGTCGCCGAGACGCCGAGGCGGCCGACCGGCTGCGAGCTGGTCGTGGTGCTCGGCGGCGACGGCACCATCCTGCGCGCCGCCGAGCTGACCCACGGCACGTCGCACGCCGCTGCTCGGGGTGAACCTCGGCCACGTGGGCTTCCTGGCCGAGGCGGAGAGCGAGGACATCGAGGCCACCATCGAGGCGATCGTCGCCCGGCGCTACACCAGCGAGGACCGGCTCACCGTCGACGTGTCGGTCTACCGGGGCAAGGAGCTGGTCGCGTCGACGTGGGCGCTCAACGAGGCCAGCGTCGAGAAGGCCGCGCGGCAGCGGATGCTCGAGGTCGTCGTCGAGGTCGACGGCCGCCCGCTGAGCCGGTGGGGCTGCGACGGCGTCGTCTGCGCGACGCCCGACCGGCTCGACGGCGTACAACTTCTCCGCCGGCGGGCCGATCGTGTGGCCGCGGGTGGACGCGCTGCTGATGGTGCCGATCAGCGCCCATGCGCTGTTCGCGCGACCGATGGTGGTCGCGCCCGACTCCGTGCTCGCCGTCGAGGTGCTCGCCCAGACGGAGGGCGCCGGCGTGCTGTGGTGCGACGGGCGCCGGACCGTCGACCTGCCGCCCGGGGCCCGGATCGAGGTGCGCCGGGGCCGGCACCCCGTCCACCTGGTGCGGCTGCACGAGGCGCCGTTCACCGACCGGCTGGTGGCGAAGTTCGGGCTGCCGGTCGAAGGCTGGCGCGGCTCGAGCGAGCGCCGCCGGAACGTCCGCGCACGCCCCCTCGCACAAGGCCGAGACGCCGTGATCGAGGAGATCCGGATCAGCTCCCTCGGGGTGATCGAGGAGTCCGTGCTCGAGCTCGGGCCGGGGCTGAACGTCGTCACCGGTGAGACCGGCGCGGGCAAGACGATGCTCGTGACCGCACTGGGTCTCCTGCTCGGTGCCCGCGCCGACGCCGGCGCCGTACGCAGCGGCGCGAAGGGTCGCCCGCGTCGAGGGCATCGTCGCGGCCGACGACGCGGTCGCCGCCCAGGCCGACGAGTTCGGGGGCGAGGTCGAGGACGGCACGCTGGTGCTCGCCCGCCAGGCTGTCCGCCGAGGGTCGGTCGCGCGCGTTCCTCGGCGGCGCCTCGGTGCCGGTGTCGGCGCTCCAGTCGATCGCCGACCTGCTGGTCGCCGTCCACGGCCAGTCCGACCAGCATCGCCTGCTCCGGGCCGATGCGCAGCGTGACGCTGTCGACGGGTTCGCCGGCGCCCGTCGTCGCCGAGCTCAAGCGCAGTACGCACAGGCGCACACGCTGCTCAAGCAGGTCGAGGCCGAGCTCGAGGAGGTCGTCGGGGCCGCGCGGGAGCGCGCGCGTGAGGCCGACGTCCTCAGGCTCGGCCTGACCGAGATCGAGGCGGCCGACCCACAGCCGGGAGAGGACGCTCAGCCTCGCTCACGAGGAGGCCCGGCTGGGCTTTGCCGACACGCTCCGGGCTGCGGCCGAGCTGGCTCGCGAGGCACTGTCCTCCGACACGGACGCAACCGACGCGCTCGGCAGCGTCGCGGCGGCGCGCCGTGCGCTGGAGTCCGTCCGCGAGCACGACGACGAAGCCGGCCGGCTCGGCGGACCGGATCGCCGAGACCAGCTATCTGCTCTCCGACGTCGCGGCCGACGTCGCGTCGTACGCAACCGGCCTCGAGACCGATCCGGCGCGGCTCGCCGTCGTCTCCGAGCGACGGGCCGCGTTGACAGCCCTGACCCGCAAGTACGGCGAGACGATCGAGGAGGTGCTGGCGTGGGCACGCTCGTCGGCGCAGCGCCTCCTGGACCTGGACAACTCCGAGGAACGCGCAGCCGCGCTCCGCGAGCAGAGGGTGCAGCTTCGGGCCGAGCTCGGCGTCCTCGCGGGGCGGCTCTCCGAGGAGCGGCAAGGGGCGGCGACCCGGCTCGCCGAGGCCGTTGCCGCTGAGCTCACCGCGTTGGCGATGCCGCACGCGCGGGTCGAGATCGAGGTCAGCCGGCTCGCTGATCCTGGTGGTCTCGAGATCGACGGTGGCAGCTGGCGGTTCACGGCCACCGGCGTCGACCAGGTCGACATCCTGCTCGCCGCGAACACCGGCGCCGACCCAAGGCCGTTGCACAAGGGCGCGTCCGGGGGCGAGCTCTCGCGCGTGATGCTGGCGATCGAGGTCGTGCTCGCCGGCACCAGTCCGGTGCCGACGTTCGTCTTCGACGAGGTCGACGCCGGCGTCGGTGGCAAGGCCGCAGTGGAGGTCGGCCGCCGGCTGGCTGCGCTGGCCCGCACCGCACAGGTGCTCGTGGTGACCCACCTCCCGCAGGTGGCGGCGTTCGCGGACCGCCACGTGGTCGTGGCGAAGTCCAGCGACGGCAGCGTCACCACCTCCGGGCTCGAGGTCCTCGACGACGGCGGCCGGGTCCGCGAGCTGTCGCGGATGCTGGCCGGGCTCGAGGAGTCCGAGACCGCGAGGGCGCACGCTCAGGAGCTGCTCGAGATGGCCGCCGAGGCCCGCGCGGGTCGCTGAGGAGCAACGCCGACGGTCGGGGCATTCCGGGCATGGCGGCGAGGACGTGCAACGATCGCCGCGTCATGTTCTTGCGCCCTCTCATGCTCAGTCGCCCGACGCCCGCACGCCCGAAGTCCGGACCCCCGGGTGCCCGGCCCGGTTGCCTCTCCGCGGGCCGGGTGAGCATGCCGTGAGCCCGAGGGCCCGCGGTCGGTCGCGCACCGAGCGTCCGGCCGGCACGGTGACGGTGCGGACCCACCGCGACTTCCGAACCCTCCTCCAGCGCGTCGAGGAGGGCGATCTGGCGGTCATCGACCGGCGCGACCTGGACGCCGTGTCGGCTCGGGCGCTGGTCGCGCGCAAGCCGGCCGCGGTGCTCAATGCCGCCGACTTCGTCTCCGGCCGCTTCGCCAACCTCGGGCCCGCGGCTCTCGTCGACGCCGGTGTCGTCCTGCTGGAGGCGGACCGCGACCGGGTTCTCTCGCTCAAGGACGGCGCGGTGCTGCGGCTCGAGGGCAGCACCCTGTACGACGGATCGGCGGTGGCGCTGGAGGCCCGGCGCCTGACCGCGGACGACGTCCGCGCGCGGATGGAACGAGCCCGCACCGGCCTTGCTGCCCAGCTGGACACGTTCGCGCACACTGCGAGCGAGTTCCTCCGTCGCGAGGAGGGCGTCCTGCTCCACGGCACCGGCCTGCCCGCGCTGCGCACCCGGTTCGAGGGCAGGACGGTGGTGGTGGTCGGACCGCAGGCGACCGCGTCCGACGTACGCCGGCTCTCGGCGTTCCTGCGACAGCAGAAGCCGCTGCTCGTCGGCGTCGACGGTGGCGCGGAGCTGTTGCCTCGACGCCGGCGGGTGGACCTGATGGTCCTCGGTCCTGACGCCGCGCCGAGCGACCGGGTGCTCGGCCGCGCTCGCGAGGTGGTGCTGCACGGTGCGGGGGAGGGAGTCCGGAGACAGGTGGACAAGCGGAACCTGCCGGCCCACCGGGTCGTCACCGGGGCATCGAGTACCGACGTCGCACTCCTGCTCGCTCATCTCGGCGGTGCTCGGCTGGTGCTGCCCGTCGGCGACCCGGCCACGCTCGAGGAGCTCATCGATCGCGACCGCGGGGACCAGGCGAGCACGGTGCTCACCCGGATGCGGCTCGGCACCAGGGTGGTGGACGCGTCGCTGGTCCCGCTGCTGTACACCGGTCGAGTCCGGCGCTGGCACGTGGCGCTGATGCTCCTGGCCGCCGTCGCCGTCCTCGGGGTGTCCGTCGCGGTCACCCCGATCGGGAACGACTGGTGGCACGACCTGATCCACCGGCTGCCGGAGCGGCTCGGGGGCGACGCATGAGGCTGTGGCTGCTGCGCTCGGCCGCCGCCGTCCTCGCCGTCGCCCTGGGCATTGCGGTCGGTGCAGGCCCGCTGCAGCGCAGCAACAGCGACCGCGACAAGCAGCTCGCTGCAGAGCAGGCGGCGGTGGCGCGTGCGCAGCAGCGGGTCGACGCACTCGAGGGCGGTGCGCGCTTCGCCGACGGCTACGCCACCGCCACGGCGCCGTCGGTGCTGCGAGCAGCGCTGGCCGGGCGTGCGGTCGCGGTGGTGACGTTGCCGGGCGCGGACCCGGCGATGGTCCAGGGTCTGCGGGCCGACATCGCGGCGGCGCAGGGCACGGTGACCGCCCAGGTCGACCTCGCCGCGACGATGGCGCGGGCGTCGAGTCGCCAGCTCGTCGAGGCACTCACCAGCCAGATGGTCACCCAGTCGAAGGTGCCGGTTCCCGCCGATGCCGGCGGCTACCAACGGTTCGGCAGCCTGCTGGCGCGCGCGCTCGGCACCGGCGCGAGCGGGCAGCCGGCCCGGGCGGCGTACGACCCGACGGCCGTCGGGATCATGTCGGGACTGCAGACCGCGGACCTGGTGTCCCTGCCGGAGCCGGTGACCGCACGCGCGGGCCTGGCGCTGGTCGTCGCGGGCCCGGCCGCCGACAGCGAGGCTGCCGCCGCGGACAACGCCGTCCCGGTGGCGATCCTGGACGCCTTCGCGCGCGCACTTCCGACGGTCGTGGTCGGCTCGTCGAGTGCCGCCGGTGATCGTGGCGTGATCGGCGCCCTGCGTGGGAACGACTCGGCCCGGGCTGTTGTCTCGACGGTCGACAGCGCCGAGACGGCGATGGGCCGGGTCGCCGGCATCCTGGCGCTCGCGGCTCGTGCGGGCGGCACGATCGGTCACTTCGGCGCCGTGGACGCCGCCGACGGCGTCGTGCCCGGTGCGAAGCCCTGACCGACGGTTCGAGCCGACGGCGCAGTGATCGGGATCGAGGGAGGACCGCCCGGGTGAGTCGTCGGGCCGGGGCCGGAACTTGTTGATAGGATCGAATCCCGTGGGGATGTCCTGAACGAGCCTCGTCAGCCGGATCCGCACTCACGCGAACCACACCCACGGGAGCTCCCTTGGTATCAAGCCAGCCGACCAAGCACGTGTTCGTCACCGGCGGAGTCGCCTCCTCGCTCGGCAAGGGTCTGACCGCCTCCAGCCTCGGCAGCCTGCTGAAGTCGCGCGGCCTGCGGGTCACGATGCAGAAGCTCGACCCCTACCTCAACGTCGACCCCGGCACGATGAACCCGTTCCAGCACGGTGAGGTCTTCGTCACCAACGACGGCGCCGAGACCGACCTGGACATCGGCCACTACGAGCGGTTCCTCGACACCGACCTCAACCAGATCGCGAACGTCACCACCGGCCAGGTGTACTCCACGGTGATCGCCAAGGAGCGTCGCGGCGACTACCTCGGCGACACGGTGCAGGTGATCCCGCACATCACCAACGAGATCAAGGACCGGATCCGCGCGATGGGCGGTGCCGGACGTCGACGTCGTGATCACCGAGGTCGGCGGCACCGTCGGCGACATCGAGTCGCTGCCCTTCCTGGAGGCTGCCCGCCAGGTGCGCCACGACGTCGGCCGCGACAACTGCTTCTTCCTGCACGTCTCGCTGGTGCCGTGGATCGGGCCGTCCGGTGAGCTGAAGACGAAGCCGACCCAGCACTCGGTCGCCGCGCTGCGATCGATCGGCATCCAGCCGGACGCGATCGTCTGTCGCGCCGACCGGGAGATCCCGGACTCGGTCAAGCGCAAGATCTCGCTGATGTGCGACGTCGACGAGGAGGCCGTGGTCACCGCGGCCGACGCCCCGTCGATCTACGACATCCCGAAGGTGCTGCACCGCGAGGGTCTCGACGCCTACGTCGTGCGCCGGCTCAACCTGCCGTTCCGCGACGTCGACTGGACCGCCTGGGACGACCTGCTCCAGCGGGTGCACCACCCCGACGAGGAGGTCACCGTCGCGCTGGTCGGCAAGTACATCGACCTGCCCGACGCCTACCTCTCGGTCGTCGAGGCGCTCCGCGCCGGTGGCTTCGCCCACCGCGCCCGGGTCAACGTCGAGTGGATCGCCTCCGACGAGTGCCAGACGCCCGAGGGCGCCGCGACAGCACCTCGCCGACGTCGACGCGGTCTGCGTGCCCGGAGGGTTCGGCATCCGCGGCATCGAGGGCAAGCTCGGCGCGCTCACCTACGCCCGCACGCACGGCATCCCGACGCTGGGCCTGTGCCTGGGCCTGCAGTGCATGGTGATCGAGTACGCCCGCTAGGTCGCCGGGCTCGAGAAGGCGGCCTCGACCGAGTTCGACCCCGACTGCCCGGAGCCGGTGATCGCCACCATGGCCGAGCAGCACGCCGTACGTCGACGGCGCCGGCGACCTCGGCGGCACCATGCGGCTGGGCATGTACCCGGCCGATGCTCAAGGACGGGTCCGTGGTGCGCGAGGCGTACGGCACCGACCGGGTCGAGGAGCGGCACCGGCACCGCTACGAGGTGAACAACGCCTACCGCGAGCAGCTCGAGTCCGCCGGCCTGGTCTTCTCCGGGACCTCCCCGGACAACAACCTGGTCGAGTACGTCGAGCTGCCGCGCGAGGTGCACCCGTACTACGTCGCCACCCAGGCGCACCCGGAGCTGCGTTCGCGGCCGACCCGGCCGCACCCGCTCTTCGCCGGCCTGATCGGGGCGGCGCTCGCCCGTCAGCGCGAGCTGCGGATCCCGATCGACGAGAGCGGCGCTGCGGCGGGCCCCGGTCGACGATGAGTGACGGCGCCGGGGATCCGCTGCCGCTGCGACGACGTGCCGCTGAGCTGGCCGGTCGTCGACTCCGGCGACCTGCATCGCGACGACTGGGTGGTCGCGTTCCGCACGCGACACGGTGCACCGCCCCGGACACCCCGAGGACGGCTTCCGTCGGCTCGTGGTCGAGGACCCGGGCGCGGTGGTGATCCTGGCCGTCGACGAGCACGAGCGGGCCGTGGTGATCCACCAGTACCGGCACCCGGTC
Organism: uncultured Actinomycetota bacterium; assembly: GCA_963731485.1. Lineage (GTDB taxonomy): Bacteria > Actinomycetota > Actinomycetes > Propionibacteriales > Nocardioidaceae > Marmoricola. The sequence continues at coordinate 33,850 of CAVSVQ010000001.1, read as the reverse complement.
CAGATGCGTCTGGTCGAGCTGCCCGCGGGCAAGCTCGACCGGCGCGGGCGAGGACCCGCTGGGTCGCGGCCGAGCGTGAGCTGCACGAGGAGGTCGGTCTGGTGGCCCGGGAGTGGACGCACCTGATGACGACGTACGCCTCCCCGGGCATCACCGCCGAGACGCACGCGATCTACCTGGCCCGCGGGCTGGAGGCGGCGGACGCGCGACTTCGAGCTGCACCACGAGGAGGCCGAGCATCACCGTGGACCGGGTCCCGATCGCCGACCTCGTCGAGGCGGTGCTCGGCGGCACCGTCGCGGACGCGCCGCTGGCGGTCGCCGTGCTGGCCTACGAGGCCCTGCGGGCGCGCGGCCGGACCTAGACGGCGAGGGGGCAGCGTCGCGCCGGCGGTGCGATGCGGGCATACGACTCCCCGGGACCGGCACACCGTCGTGCCGGCGATCACACGCGCAGGGAGGACCGCTGTGAGGGTCGGCGTACCGAAGGAAGTCAAGAACCACGAGTACCGGGTGGCGATCACCCCGGTCGGGGTGCACGAGCTGGTGGCGCACGGGCACGAGGTGTTCGTGGAGCGCGGCGCGGGTCTGGGTCCTCGATCCACGACGCGGAGTACTCCGGCGCGGGAGCCAAGATCCTCGACTCGGCCGACGAGGTCTGGGGCAGTGCGGAGATGGTGCTCAAGGTCAAGGAGCCCGTCGCCGAGGAGTACCACCGGCTGCGTGAGGGCCTGGTGCTGTTCACCTACCTCCACCTGGCCGCGGACCGGCCGCTGACCGAGGAGCTGGTGGGTCGGCGGGTCACCGCGATCGCCTACGAGACCGTGCAGCTGCCCTCGGGCGGGCTGCCGCTGCTGTACCCGATGTCGGAGGTGGCCGGCTGCCTGGCGCCACAGGTCGGCGCACACTCGCTGCTCAAGGCGCAGGGAGGCCGGGGCGTGCTCATGGGTGGCGTGGGCGGCGTCGCCAATGCCAAGGTCGTCGTGATCGGCGCCGGCGTCGCCGGTCAGAACGCCGCGAACATCGCTCTCGGCATGGGCGCGGACGTCACCCTGCTCGACACCGACCTGGACAAGCTGCGGATGTCGTTCTGGCGCTACAACAACCGGGTGCACGGGCTCGCGTCCTCGAAGCTGGCGATCCGGCAGCAGGTGCTCGAGGCAGACCTGGTGATCGGCGCCGTGCTGATCCCGGGCGCGAAGGCGCCCAAGCTGGTCACCAACGACCTGGTGGCGGAGATGAAACCCGGCTCGGTGCTGGTCGACATCGCGGTCGACCAGGGTGGCTGCTTCGAGGACACCCACGCGACGACGCATGCGGACCCGACCTACCAGGTGCACAACTCGACGTTCTACTGCGTCGCGAACATGCCCGGCGCGGTCCCGAACACCTCGACCTACGCGCTGACGAACGCAACGCTGCCCTACCTGATGGCACTCGCGGACAAGGGCTGGGAGAAGGCCTGCCGCGACGACCACTCGCTCGCGCTGGGCCTGAACACCCACGCGGGCGCGGTCACGAACGCTCCCGTCGCCGAGGCGCACGGGATGTCCGCGACCGCGATCGAGGATGCGCTCGGTCGGTCCTCCGGCGCCGGAGCGGCGTCCTGACACAGGCCGCGCCCGGGACGAGCCCGAGCCCGCTGGCCCGGGCCGTGCGGACCTACCTGGACCACCTCGGCGTCGAGCGCGGGCTGGCGGACAACACCCTGAAGTCCTACCGCCGCGACCTGCGCCGCTACCTGGAGTACCTGGACCAGCACGGCGTCCACGATCTCGACGCCGTCACCGAGGCGACGGTCGCCGGCTTTCTGATGGCCCTGCGCGAGGGTGACGCGAACCACCAGCCTCTGGGCGCCGCGTCGGCGGGCCGGACGGTGGTCGCGGTGCGCGGCTTCCACAAGTTCGCGGTCAAGGACGGCCTGGCGGCAGCCGACCCGTCCGCCGGGGTCCGTCCACCGGCGCCGGCGAAGCGGCTGCCGAAGGCGCTCCCGCTCGCGGACGTGGAGGCGATCCTCGACGCTGCTGGGGCGGCCGGTACCGTCCTGGCCCTGCGCGACCGGGCGCTCCTCGAGCTGCTCTACGGCACCGGCGCGCGGATCTCCGAGGCGGTCGGGCTCGACGTCGACGACGTCGACCTCGGAGAGCCGGAGGAGGGGGGTGGCTCGGTGCTCCTGCGCGGCAAGGGCAGCAAGGAGCGCGTCGTCCCGCTGGGTCGGTACGCCCGTGACGCGATCTCGGCGTACCTGGTTCGGGCGCGGCCGGAGCTGGTCTCCGCAGCGGCGACCGGGAAGGGCGCGGCCACCGAACGAGCCGGCGCGATGTTCCTCAACGCGCGTGGCGGTCGACTGTCGCGACAGAGCGCGTGGACCGTGATCGTCCGGTCGGCCGAGCGTGCCGGGGTCTCCGCGGAGGTGTCCCCGCACACGATGCGGCACTCCTTCGCGACCCACCTGCTCGAGGGTGGCGCGGACGTCCGCGTGGTCCAGGAGCTGCTCGGGCACGCCTCGGTGACCACCACGCAGGTGTACACCCTGGTCACCGTCGACACGCTGCGGGAGGTGTACGCCGCATCGCACCCTCGTGCGTTGGCGTGACCTCCGTCGGAGTGCCCCTCGACGCACAGGTTTTTGCACAGGCAGGGCTGTTCCTGTGGGTCTGAGCGTGCGGCTGTGCACACGGTTTCCCCAGATTTCACCGAGGATCCACTGTTGTCCGGACTCGGGTTGTGACCGGCTCGGGGGGTGCATAGAGTCGCGCCCACTGCACGACATGACGGCAAGTCGACAAAGCCCTGAACCGGCCGCGAATGACCGCGCCGAACGCCGTGGAGGCAACGCGACAACTCGACCCGTGCGACGGGGCAGACCGACAGGAGAGTGTGGCCATGAGCGGTCCCGAGTCCCTCGGAGCAGGGGGCACCAGCGCATCGCAGATCCCGCCTCTGGTGGTCAATCCGGCCGCGGCAGTCGCCGGCGACGCGACGGTCGTCGCCCACCCCGCCTCCCTCAATTCGTCCCCTCCGGAGGTCACACTGGATCAGGAGAGCCAGCAGATCGTCCGCGAGGGGGAGAGTGAGAGCGTGAGCACCGCCGAGGAGACCGAGGTCGTCCTCGGGCCGACCGGGCGCCCGATGCCCGAGCTGCCCGAGCCGACCCCGCTGACCACGCACGGCCACGCCCGGATCATCTCGATGTGCAACCAGAAGGGCGGGGTCGGCAAGACCACGACCACGATCAACCTCGGCGCCTCGCTCGCCGAGTACGGCCGCAAGGTGCTGCTCGTCGACTTCGACCCACAGGGCTCGCTGTCCGTCGGTCTGGGGCTCAACCCGCACCAGATGGAGCTGACCATCTACAACCTGCTGATGGACCGGGAGGTGTCGCTCGACGACGTCGTCGTCCCGACCGGCGTCGACGGGATGGACCTGCTCCCGTCCAACATCGACCTCTCGGCGGCCGAGGTCCAGCTGGTCCACGAGGTCGCCCGCGAGCAGACGCTGACCCGTGTCCTGGCGCCGGCGATCGAGGCGTACGACGTCATCCTGATCGACTGCCAGCCCTCGCTCGGGCTGCTGACCGTGAACGCGTTGACCGCCTCCGACGGGGTGATCGTGCCGCTCGAGTGCGAGTACTTCGCTCTCCGCGGCGTGGCCCTGCTCAAGACCACGATCGACAAGGTCCGCGAGCGGCTCAACCCGAAGCTCACGATCGACGGTGTCCTCGGCACGATGTACGACGGCCGGACGCTGCACGGCCGCGAGGTGATGGAGCGACTCGTCGAGGCGTGGGGAGACACCGTCTTCCACACCGTGATCCGGCGCACGGTCAAGTTCTCCGACTCAACGGTGGCCGGGGAGCCGATCACCAGCTACGCCACCGCGTCCCCGGGTGCGGAGTCCTACCGACAGCTGGCCAGGGAGGTGCTGGCGCGGGCGCTCCCGGCGACGCCCAGCGCCCCCGCGCCGCGCTCGTCCACCGACGACGTGCCGGAGGGCCTCTAAGTGGCGCGACGAGTGAGCCTTCCGACCGCGGACGACCTGTTCCGTCCGACCGCCGAGTCCGACGGCTCGGACGGCACCGACGACCAGGCGTCGGCGAACACCTCGCCCCGGGCGAAGCAGGGGCGCCCGGTTGCCGCAGTCCCGGAGCCGACGTCGGGGGGCAAGGAACGGCGCACCAGTGGTCGTGTGCGCCACGACGAGAAGATGACGGTCTACGTCACCGCCGACGAGCTCGTCGAGATCGAGCACGCTCGGCTCTCGTTGCGTCGGGACCACGGACTCGCCGTCGATCGCGGCCGCCTCGTGCGGGAGGCGTTGAGCATCGTCCTCGCCGATCTCGAGAAGCACGGCGACGACAGCGAGCTCGTGCACCGGCTGATCGACTGAACCGATGACCACTGCTCCCACAGTCGGGCTGGACACCTCGGAGGCCGGCGTCACCACCGGCTTCGCCGTCCGCCTGGACAACTTCGAGGGTCCGTTCGACCTGCTGCTGAGCCTGATCAGCAAGCACAAGCTGGACGTCACGGAGGTGGCCCTCTCCCAGGTCACCGACGAGTTCATCGCGCACATCAAGGCCGCGGGCGAGGTCTGGGACCTCGAGCAGACCACCTCCTTCCTGCTGGTCGCATCGACGCTGCTCGACCTGAAGGCGGCACGACTGCTGCCCGCCGGCGACGTGGAGGACGAGGACGACCTCGCCCTGCTCGAGGCCCGCGACCTGCTCTTCGCCCGACTGCTGCAGTACAAGGCGTTCAAGCAGGTCGCCGGCGTCCTCGCGACCCGGATGGCGGGGGAGGCGCTCCGCTTCCCGCGGTCCGTCGGTCTCGACGAGCGGTTCGCCAACCTGCTGCCGGACGTCCTGATCGGTCTGGGGCTCGAGGAGTTCGCGGGGCTGGCCGCGGCGGCGCTGGAGCCCAAACCGGAGCCGGAGCTGTCACTGGCGCACATCCACGCACCGACCGTGAGCGTGCGTGAGCAGGCACACGTCGTGGTCGAGCGGCTCAAGGTCCAGGGCACGCTGACCTTCCGCAAGCTCGCGGGTGACGCGCCGGACGTGATGACCCGGGTCGCGCGGTTCCTGGCGCTGCTCGAGCTCTTCCGCGAAGGCGTCGTGGCGTTCGACCAGGTCAGCCCGCTGGGGGAGCTGACCATCCGCTGGACCGGCGGCGAGGACGACGAGATCGAGATCAACGACGAGTTCGACGGCACCCCGCTGCCGATCGACGACGAGGCAGAGAGCAAGGGCGATGATGGAGACGACTGAGCGGGACGTCGAGCAGGTCGAGGCGCTGGAGGAGGTCTCGGGTGGGTCGATCGCCGGCGAGGAGGGTGAGACGCTCGCGATCCCGCTGGCCGACCTGCGTCCCGCGCTCGAAGCGGTCCTGATGGTCGCCGACCAGCCCCTCGACGAGGTCGCCCTGGCCACCGTGGTCGGCTACCCGGTCGCCGAGGTGGTCGAGGCGCTCACCGCCCTGGCCACGGAGTACGCCGACTCGGGCCGTGGCTTCGAGCTGCGCAACGTCGCCGGCGGCTGGCGCTACTACACGCGGGAGGAGTTCGCCCCGATCGTGGAGAAGTTCGTCCTCGACGGCCAGCAGGCGCGACTCACGCAGGCGGCGCTGGAGACCCTCGCCGTGGTGGCCTACAAGCAGCCGGTGAGCCGGAGCCGGGTCTCGGCGATCCGGGGCGTCAACGTCGACGGCGTGATGCGCACCCTGCTCACCCGCGGTCTGGTCGAGGAGGCCGGCACGGACGCCGAGACCGGGGCCCATCTGTACCGGACGACCAGCTACTTCCTCGAACGCATCGGCGTGACGTCGCTGGACCAGCTGCCCGAGCTCGCCCCGTTCCTGCCGGAGATGGACGACCTCGACCTGGAGGAGACCGTGCGCGAGGCTCCCCAGGCCCCGACGAGCCCCGCCGCGGAGGACGGCCCGATGCCCGGGGACGCCGCGATGTCGGCTCATGGAGACTGACGACGACGGCCTGGTCCGGCTGCAGAAGCTGCTCGCCCAGTCCGGCGTCGCGAGCCGGCGCAAGTGCGAGGAGCTGATGCTCGCCGGCGAGGTGGAGGTCGACGGCGAGGTGGTCACGCGGCTCGGCACCAAGGTCGACCCGACCACGGCGGTGATCCGGGTGTCCGGCAAGCGGCTGCCCCCGGTGAGCGCGCACGTCTACCTGGTGCTCAACAAGCCACGCGGCGTGGTGTCGACCATGTCGGATCCGGAGGGTCGTCGGACGCTGTCGGACTTCGTGGCCGACCGTCCCGAGCGGCTCTTCCACGTCGGTCGGCTCGACACCGACACGGAGGGGTTGATCCTGCTCACCAACGACGGTGACTTCGCGCAACGGCTCGCACACCCGTCCTACGAGGTCGAGAAGACCTACGTGGCGGAGGTCGAGGGCCGGGTGGACCGCGCGACGGTCCGCACCTTGCTCGCGGGGGTCGTGCTCGACGACGGTCCGGTGGAGGTGCGGCGTGCCCGCGTGGTGTCCAGCACGGCCGACCGGGGCATCGTCGAGCTGGTCATCCACGAGGGTCGCAACCGGATCGTCCGGCGCCTGCTCGACCACGTCGGGCACCCCGTGCGCCGCCTGACGCGCACGGCGGTCGGACCGGTGCGGATCGGCTCCCTGCGAGCCGGGTCCTTGCGGGAGCTGAGCGCCGACGAGGTCGGATCGCTGCTGGACAGCGCCGGCCTATAGGCTCGCGGTGTGTCCGTACGCGCCGTCCGTGGAGCCACGCAGCTGGTCACCGACAGCCGCGAGGAGATGCTCGACCGGGTCGCGGAGATGGTCACCGAGGTGATGTCGGTCAACGACCTGGGCGTCGAGGACTTCATCTCCGTGATCTTCACGGCCACCTCCGACCTGGTCGCCGAGTTCCCGGCGTACGCCGCCCGCCAGCTGGGGTTCGGCGAGGTCCCGCTGCTGTGCGCACGCGAGCTCGAGATCGCGGGCTCGATGCCGCGGGTGGTGCGGATGCTCGCGCACGTCGAGAGCGACGTGCCCCGCTCGGAGATCACCCATGTCTACCTGCACGGGGCGGCCGCGCTGCGCACCGACCTCACCCGGGTCCGGTCGGTCCCCGATGAGTGAGTCGACCCCGGTCGAGCTCGTCGGTCCGATCCACGTGATCGGGACGGGTCTGCTCGGCACCTCGATCGGCCTCGCCGCCCGGGCCGCCGGCCTTCCGGTGTGGCTCAGCGACAGCAACCCCGAGCACCTGCGCACGGCGATCAGCCTCGGAGCCGGCGTGGCATCGCCCGTCGACGGCGTCGCCCAGCTGGTGGTGGTCGCGGTGCCGCCGCTGCACATCGCAGAGGTGGTGCTCCAGGCGCTGGAGACCGGGGCGGTCGTGACCGACATCGGCAGCGTGAAGGCGCTGCCGCTCGAGCAGGTCAAGGACCAGGGCGACGAAGCGTCCCTCGCACGGTACGTCGGGAGCCATCCGATGGCGGGCAGCGAGCGCTCCGGTCCGCTCGCCGCGAGCGCGTCGCTCTTCGACGGGCGGCCGTGGGCGGTCGCGCCCCACGTGCACGCCGACGCCGACGCGGTCGCGCTGGTCGACGCACTCGTCGACCTGTGTGGCGCGACCGCGGTCCGGCTCTCGCCCGTCGAGCACGATCTGGCGGTCGCCCGTACGTCGCACCTGCCGCACCTCCTGGCCGTGCTCGCGGCGGCACAGCTCACCGACGCCGTACCCGAGCACCTCTCGCTGTCGGGCCAGGGCGTCCGGGACGTGACCCGGGTTGCGGCCGGTGACCCAGATCTCTACGGGCAGATCATCCGGGCCAACAAGGCCACCGTCGGCGACCTGCTGCGCGACGTGAGCCGCCAGCTCGAGGAGCTGATCACCGCCGTCGACGAGACCTCGCCGGACGACCTGGTGGAGATCCTCAATCGGGGCGTGGCCGGCACCCAGGTCATCCCCGGCAAGCACGGCGGCCCGAGCCTGGAGACGGCCGAGGTCTACGTGCTGGTCCCGGACCACCCGGGCGAGCTCGCCCGGCTCTTCGCCGACATCGGCGAGATCGGCGTCAACGTGGAGGACCTGCACATCGACCACGACCCGGGACGGCCCGCCGGTCTGGTGGAGCTGGTCGTCGAGGTCGGTGCGGCCGAGCGGCTGCGGGAGGCGCTCGAGGCCAGGAACTGGACCGCCCACCGGTAGGCTGCTCCTCGGCGCCCTGACCGGGCGCGAGAGCAGTCGACAGGGACGACGAGGCGGGATCAGCAGTGGGTGCAGGACCTCTGGACGGGGTGGTCGTGGCGATGGACGGGCCCTCCGGGTCCGGGAAGTCGAGCACCGCGCGCGGCGTCGCCGACCGGCTCGGCCTCCGCTACCTGGACACCGGAGCCCAGTTCCGGGCGATGACGGTGTGGATGCTGCGCCACGGCGTCGACGTGCACGACTCCGAAGCGGTCGCCGCCCGCGCCGCCGACCCGCAGATCGTCTCGGGCACCGACCCGCTGGAACCGACGATCGTCCTGGACGGAGAGGACGTCGCGGTGGCGATCCGGTCGGAGGAGACGACGGCCGCGGTGAGCCCCGTCTCTGCGGTCCCGGCAGTCCGGCAGCAGCTGCTCGAGCTCCAGCGTGCGATCATCTCGGCCGCGATGGCGGAGGGCGGGATCGTGGTCGAGGGCCGCGACATCGGATCCGTCGTCTGGCCCGGGGCCGACGTCAAGCTCTTCCTGACCGCCGATCCGGCGGCGAGGGCGGCGCGCCGCACGGCCGAGAACGGCAGCGGGTCGGTCGCGCAGACGGAGGCCGACCTGCTTCGCCGCGACGCCATCGACTCCGGCCGTACGACCGCGCCGCTGGTGGTGCCCGAGGGCGCGACGCACCTGGACACCACACCGTGGACGCTCGACGAGGTGATCGACCAGGTCGTGGCGATCGTCGAGAACGCCGCCGACGGCTCCGCTCCGCAGCCGCACGCGGACCGGGCGTCGTCGTGACCATGGCCGCTGACCTGGTCGCGTCGGCCCACCAGGAGCTGCCGCGGTCGGCCGACGTGCGCACATCCACGCCGGACGCTGCTGCACCGCAACCGATGGCTGGGCGTCGCGCGTGCTGAGAAGCCGCTGGCACATCACGGTGCGCGGCGCGGAGCAGCGTGCCGGCCACGGGGCCCCGTCGTGGTCGTCGCGAACCACGTCGGCTTCCTCGACGGGCCCCTGATGGCGATCATGTCGCCGCGGCCGGTGCACGTGCTGACGAAGCGGGAGATGTACGACGGCCGGCTCGGCGGTTTCCTGCACGCCAGCGGTCAGATCCCGGTGCACCGCGAGGGACCGGACCCGTACGCCGTGACGGACCGCGCTCCGGGTGCTGCGCGACGGTCACGCGATCGGCGTGTTCCCGGAGGGCACCCGGGGCGCCGGTGACGTCGAGCACGTGAAGCCCGGTGCGCGCGTACCTGGCGATGGCGGCCGGGGCGTCCGTGGTGCCGCTGGTGTTCCTCGGCACCCGGCTGACCGGGCGGCTCCAACAACTCCCTGCCGCCGGCGAAGGAGTCCGGTGCGTGATGACCTTCGGCGCGGCGATGCAGTCGAGCGGCACCCGTGGCCGCGGCGGCAGCCCGACGACGCATGCCCTCAGCGCCCGGATCCGCGAGGCGCTGCTGGCGACCCTCGCCGAGGCCGTCAGCAGGCCACCGGCATGACCCTCCCGGGGCCGATCCCGGGAACAGACGAGGAAGTCCTGTGACAGAGCAGTCGCACGCGGCAGCCATCCCCGGGAGACGACACGCCGAGGTCAGGGTGCCGATCCTGGCCGTGGTGGGCCGCCCGAACGTGGGCAAGTCGACGCTGGTGAACCGGATCATCGGCCGTCGTGAGGCCGTCGTCGAGGACGTGCCCGGCGTGACCCGGGACCGGGTCTCCTACGACGCGACCTGGAACGGACGCGCCTTCACCGTCGTCGACACCGGCGGCTGGGACCCCGATGCACGCGGGCTGGCCGAGCGGATCCGGGCCCAGGCCGAGGTCGCGGTGTCGCTGGCCGACGCAGTCCTCTTCGTCGTGGACGCAACCGTGGGCATCACCGACGCCGACGAAGCGGTGGTGAAGGTGCTGCGCAAGAGTGGTCGACCGGTCGTGCTCGCCGCGAACAAGGTCGACGACGAGCGCGCCGAGGTCGAGGCACACGGACTGTGGAATCTGGGGCTGGGCGAGCCCTACCCGGTCTCGGCGCTGCACGGTCGGGGTTCGGGCGACCTGCTCGACGCGATCCTCGGGGCGCTTCCGGAGACTCCGGAGGAGAGCTTCGAGCCGGTCGGCGGACCTCGGCGGATCGCGATCATCGGCCGACCCAATGTCGGGAAGTCCTCGCTGCTCAACAAGCTTGCGGGGGAGGAGCGCGCGGTCGTCGACGACGCCTCCGGGACCACGGTGGACCCGGTCGACGAGCTGGTCGAGCTCGGTGGCCGCACCTGGCGGTTCATCGACACCGCGGGCATCCGCAAGCGCGTGAAGACGGCGTCCGGCCACGAGTACTACGCGTCGCTGCGCACGGCGACCGCGATGGAGCGCGCGGAGGTGGCGGTGCTGGTGATCGACGGCAGCCAGTCGATCTCCGAGCAGGACCTCCGGATCATCCAGACCGTCCGCGAGTCCGGCCGTGCGCTGGTGATCGCCTTCAACAAGTGGGACCTGGTCGACGACGAGCGGCGCTACTACCTCGAGCGGGAGTACGAACGCGAGCTCGTGCAGGTGCAGTGGGCACCGCGGATCAACATCACGGCGCGCACCGGCTGGCACATCGACCGGATCGTCCCGGCGCTCGACGCCGCTCTGGAGGGCTGGGAGACGCGGATCTCGACCGGCACGCTCAACGCCTTCCTCGGCCGGCTCGTCGCCGAGCACCCGCACCCAGTGCGTGGAGGCAGGCAGCCGCGCATCCTGTTCGGCACGCAGGCGCAGTCGGCGCCGCCGACGTTCATCTTGTTCACCTCGGCGAAGCTGGACGCCGGCTACGAGCGATTCATCGAGCGTCGGCTGCGCGAGGAGTTCGGATTCATCGGCACGCCGATCGTGCTGCAGGTGCGACCGCGGGAGAAGCGCAAGCGCTGATCCTCGGACCGCCTACTCGGTGGTGATCACGGCCGCACCGATGATCCCGGCCCGGTTGCGCAGCGTCGCGGGGATGATCTCGGTGTTGATCTCGACGAGGTGCAGGAAGCGGTCGGCGTCCTTGCTGACGCCGCCGCCGACCACGAACAGGTCGGGGGAGAACAGCTTCTCGAGCGTGCGGTAGTAGGTCGTCAGTCGCCGCGCCCACTCCTCCCACGACAGGTTCTCGATGGTCTTGATGCTGGCGGCTGCGCGCTTCTCCGCGACCTGCCCGTCGATCTCGAGATGACCGAGCTCGGAGTTGGGGACCAGGACACCGTCGTACAACATCGCGGAGCCGATGCCGGTGCCGAGCGTGGTGAGGATGACGAGGCCGGAGCGGCCCTTGGCTGCGCCGTACCGGAGCTCGGCGACCCCGGCGGCGTCGGCGTCGTTCACGACGTGGACGTCACGGCCGAGTCGCGCCGTCAGCAGGGCATCGGCGTCGGTGTCGATCCAGCCCTTGTCGATGTTGGCGGCCGAGTGCACCACGCCGGCGCGCACGACGCCCGGGATCGTCACGCCGACCGGCCCGGTGGCGTCGGGGAAGCGCGCAACCAGCTCCGCCATCACCTCGGCAACCGCTGCGGGGGTCGAGGGCTGCGGGGTGTCGATGCGCTCGCGCGCGGCAGCGAAGTCGCCGACCGCGAGGTCGACGGGTGCCGCCTTGACGCCGCTGCCGCCGAAGTCGATGCCGATCGGGTGGGTCATGGCGCCAGTCTTCCAAAGGCGAGCGATACCCGCGCGTAGGCGTGCCCGATTCGGACCCGCGCCCGGCACACGATATGGTTCCGAAGGCTCACCTCGCCGTTTGGGTCGGGTGAGCGAGCGGGCTGTGGCGCAGTTTGGTAGCGCACTACACTGGGGGTGTAGGGGTCGCAGGTTCAAATCCTGTCAGCCCGACTGTGTGATGTCTCAGGGCATCTGTAAGGCCCGAACCCACGGGAGTGGGTTTCGGGCCTTGGTCATTTTCGGGGTTGGTAGTCCTTGTCGAGGTCGATGGTGAGCTCTCGGAGGAGTTCGCCGGTGGTGGCGTTGACGACTCCGACGTGGAGGTCCTGCACGAGCAGGATGACGTGGGTTCGGGCGTGGGTGTCGTTGTCGCTGTCGTGTCCGTCACCGGCGGGGCGGTCTTCGGCAGGCTGGGGTGGATGGTCGCCGGGGTGGCGTGGTGCGGCAACCCGGCATCTTCGGTTCCGCTCAGGTATTCCGATGTCTCGAGACATGCCATTGCGATGTCCTGAACCAGCACACGTCAGACCGACGGTGTCGGCTGGCGCAACTTGGGGGCGCGCGGCCGTACTCTCTGGACATGGACCGCGTCACGAGCGCCGAACTGGCCGGAGCGATCGCGAGATCGAGCTCGTGGCGAGGCGCGCTTCGTGCCCTCGGCCTTCCCTCCTCCTCCGGGTCTGCGATGCGATCGATCCGGCGTCAGGCCGAGGAACTCGATATCGACACCTCCCACTTCACCGGCCAGCGTCGCTGGACTGACCGACAGTTGGCCGCCGCAGTCGAGACGGCGAGCAACTGGACGCAGGTTGCCGACACCCTCGGCTTGCTCGGCGGTTCGAGCACGACGACTCTTCGCGGTCATGCCGTTCGACTCGGGCTCGACACGAGTCACTTGACGCACTCGAGGCGGGGTCACGTCCAGCGCACTCCTCGGCCCGTCATCGAGAACCTCAGAAGGGCAGGCCCACTGCTCGCAGCTGCCTGGTTCGAAATGAGTGGGCTGCAGGTCGCGTGGCCGCTGGAGCCCTGCCGATATGACTTGCTGGTCTGGAACGACGGCCGCGCAGAACGCATCCAGGTCAAGACTGGCACGGTGAAGACAGGGGCGTCGTGGACGGTGTGGTTGTCCACGACGGGCGGACGACGCAGGCCCTATGACCCCCACGAGATTGACAAGTTCTTCATCATCGACGCCAACCTGGACTTCTACCTCATCCCGATGGTGGCGGTCGGAGGATTGATGGCAATCCAACTCTCCGCGTATCAGGACTTCCTGCTCGCTCGCATGGACCTCGCCTAGCTCGGCGACTCGAACCAGGGGTTCGGCAGGTCGTAGAAGGTTGCGTCCTGCAGCAGTGCCTGCAGCGCCTCTCGCATCTCCGGCGGGGGCTCGGCCTGCTCGCCACGGCGAGCGCTCGCCTCGTCGGTGAACGCCACCGTCTGGGTGAAGGTGCCGTCGTCCTCGAACGCCAGAGTGCCGCCGATGATCTCTGGCCGCATGCTGCGCAACTCGCCGGAGTCGGCGAGCATCGCCTTGACCCGGTCGCGGTCCTCGACCTTGCCGCGGATCACCTGCACGAAGCCGGCGTCGTCCGACCCGCCGTCGAGGAACGTGGTGACGTCGTCGCAGTCGTGGAACTCCGGCGGCCCGTCCAGCAACGCAGCCATCTTCTCCGCCCACGCTCCCTGTTCAGGACGCTCGGAGTTGGCCATCGCCGCCTCTCGGGAGTCGAACCGGACCACCCCGATGAACTGGTCGTCGTCGGTGAAGCCGAACGTCCCGCCGAGGTAGCCCGGCGCCTCCGTCCCGACCTCGGTGCGCCAGCCCCGCGCCAGCGCCTGCAACTCGTCCTGCCGGGTGCATCGACCCTGGATGACCTGAATGAACACGGCTACCTCCGCTCGTGCCGTCCGCCTCTGACCGAGGTGGTCCTGAGGACGACGCTAGACAGGTCGGGCGTCGGTGACCAGAGGCGAGATGTGACGAGTCGGGGACGGCGACGAGGGTGCGTCAGGACGCCCGGGCAGGCGGGTGTGCGATGCCGCGCCGCGCCTGTGCGGGTAGCTCCCGGGGCTGCGCCTCCGGCTCCGCGGCGGTGGCCGGTCCGCCGGCCTGGCCACGGTCGACCAGCCAGATCAGCGCGACCGACAGGACCACCACGAACACGACGAACCCAGTGAGCATGATCGTCCAGGTGGTCGCGCTGGGGTTGAAGTCGTAGTAGTCGTTGGCGGCCATGGCTCCTCCGTGGATGTCGACAACCGATGGCCCCCATGGTTCTGGCCCGGGAGGGCGACGCCCCAGATACGGAAGTCCCGCTCGCCGAGGACCTTCGGTCCCGACGGCAGCCCGACGATGGGGCTAGCGTGACTGCCGTGAATGCGCGTGCTCCGAACCGGCGGCGGCGACTCGCCCTCAGCGCGAGCTGGCTCCTCCCGGTGTTGCTGACGGCGGTCCTCGCCGTGGTGGTGTCCGCGGCAGCAGCGGCCGCGATCGAGACCCGGACCGTCCCCTCCTTCGGCCGTGGCCTGTGGTGGGCGACCAGTCTGATCACGACCGTGGGCTTCATCGGCGAGCCGCCCGAGACCACCTTGGGCGCAGTCCTGTCGGCGGTCCTGATGGTCCTGGGCTTCCTGTTGCTGGCGATGGTCAGCGCATCGCTGGCGGCGCTCTTCGTCCGCGAGGAGGAGCGACCCCGCGACGATGCCGAGCGTACGGCGGAGGCGACGATCCTCGAGACTCTTCGTCGGGTCGAGGAGCGTCTTGCGGCGCTGGAGCAACGCCTCGAGTCCGCCGCTGATGCCGGTCCTCCGGGCACCGGCTCGAGTTGACCGTCGCGCCGGTCGGGAGTGCGGCCTTCGGGCACGACCGCGGTAGCCTCCGGCCGTGCCCCTCACACGTCGTGTCCTCAACCGGCTGGTCCACGCCGGTCGTCGCTGGGTGCAGCGAGCTGGGGCGATCCAGCCCGGGACCGACCTGGCCGACTCGTTCGGGACCTTCGGGGCCGGCAGCTACATCACGTACCCGATGGCGACGATGTACGGCGCCTCGGCGATCCACATCGGCGAGGACACGCTGGTCGGGCGCGACTGCACCCTGCTGGTCGGGTACGCACCGGACGACCCCGGCATCCCGGAGCGGGGCATCGTGATCGGGGACCGGTGCGTGATCGGGGCCGGCACGACGATCACCGCGCACACCTCGATCACGATCGGCGACGACGTCTGGTTCGGCAACCAGGTCTTCGTCTCCGACGCGAGCCACGGCTACCAGGATCCGGAGACCCCCATCGGCGTGCAGCTCGGCCCGCACCAGCCGGTCGTGGTGGGGGCCGGCAGCTGGGTCGGGCACGGGACGATCATCCTTCCCGGAGCGCGGATCGGACGGCACGTCGTCGTCGGCGCCGGCTCCGTGGTGCGGGGTGAGATCCCGGACCACGCCGTGGTCGCGGGTGTCCCCGCGCGGGTGGTGCGCGGCTTCGAGCCGGGGGCCGGCTGGGTGTCCACGAACGACCCCGGCGATGTCAGGCCGGTATGGACGTCGAGCGAGGTGGCCGCAATGCTCGCCGGGGACACACCCTAGGCGCCCACGGCACCACGATGCTCGAGCGCGAGGTCCCGGACCCGGGCGATGTCCGCGTCGGTCAGGACACCGTTCACTCCGGAGATGGCCGCGAGCCGCATCCCGTGCTTCAGACCGAGGCGGTAGATCTCCTTGACCTTCTCCCACTCGATCGAACGCCCCACGGTGAACGACTCGAATCGCCCTTCGAGGGCCAGGATCACCGTCTCGGCCAGGCACGCGTAGGCGATCCCGGGCGGCAGCCCGATGTCCTTCATCGAGACCTGGCCGGGGAGCAGGATCTCGCCGGACTCGATCACCAGCACGTCGGGTCGCTTCGCGACGTCCTCCGGGGAGAGGTCGAGGGGTCGCGCCACATCGGTGATCACGCACCCCGGCTTGACCGCCGTGATGTCGAGAATCCGCTTGCCCGCCCCGGAGGTCGCGGTGACCACCAGATCCATCTCGTGGAGGTGCTCGTCCGGCGTCGCAGCGACGTGGACCGACGCTCGCGGATTGTCGCGCTCGATCTCCTGCTTGAGTGCGAGCAGCTTCGCCTTCTCCGGTGAGACCAGCCAGACCTCGTCGCTGGCGAGCGCGAGCAGCCGGGCGCAGACCGAGCCGATCGCGCCGGTCGCACCGATCACCATCGCCCGACCGCGGATCCGGCCCTGGTCGTCACGCTCGATCAGTCCGAGCCGATCCAGGGCATCGTGGGCGGCCCAGAGAGCGGCCGAAGCGCTGTAGCTGTTCCCGGTGGTGACCGGCAGTGGCGCGCGCTTCGCGACCGTCACACCCGCGTCGCCGACGACCTTCGTGAACGCGCCGAGGCCCATCACCTGGGCACCGAGCTTCCGGGCGATCTCGGCGGCGGCGAGCAGCCGCCCGTAGGTGAACTCCGGGCTGTGGGCCATCAGCTCCCGCGGCGTACCGCCCACGGTGATCAGCCACCCTTCGGCCTCTGCTCCCGTGGGTGACACGATGCCGGTCACGTGGCTGTAGGTGAACGGCGGCGCATAGGCCATGGCCTTCTCGACGACGTTCATGACCGGCGACGGTGCCACCTTGCTGAGTGTGCCGAGTGGCTCCACCTGCGCGAAGAATTCCCTCGACAACGGGTGGATGACGAAGGCGAAGCGACTCTTGCGGCGAGGCCCGTTCGGGTGCAGCACGCGGGGCTCGAGTCCGGCGCCGACGATCATGTCGAGGAGATCGTCGTCGGTCAGTGCGCCCGACACGCTGGCGATCATCATGGCTTCGAGAGCGGCTGCCGTGACGGTCTCGTCGAACGGCTGGGGCGTGGAGTCGACGACGAGGTCCACGCCGCGGTCTGCGAGCTCGGCGAGCCGCTCGCGGGAGATCGCGGAGGTGATCACCGTCTTGCCGGCCAGGTCTTCGAGCCCGAACCCGGTCAGCTCTTCGTAGCCGGCCACCAACACGTCACAGTCCCGCGCCGACCGGCGAGCCAGCGTGTGGCCGATCGCCCGACCGGGAGCCGCGAGCTCGGCACGGACCACGCCGGGCAGGTGGTGCAGCGGCCACAGCGCGGCTGCCGCCGCTGCGTCGAGGCCGGGGACGAGGTCGAGGGCTTCCGGGACGTGGAGCCGACGCAGCGGGTCGGTGTACTCGAGGTTGGCGGTGAACTCGCCGAGGATGCGCGCGGCCCGTTCGTGGCTCCCGCCCCCCAGCACGAGCGTGCGGGCATTGTCGAAGTAGCCGGGCATCTCCGCGGTCACGTGCCGGATCGCCCACTCCTGGAGCACGTCGTGGAGGGCGTGACCATCGGTCACCGGGACGTCGGTGGCCGCGTGCATCACGCGGTCGAGCGCGACCCGGTCGCCGTCGTAGAGACCCGCGCCGATGGCCTCGCGCCTGCCGGTCACGGCGATCGCGGACGCGTCCTTCGCCCAGGTCCGGGCCAACCGCTCGGCGAGCTCGACGTCTCCTCCGGTGCCGATCCGCACCAGCCGGAACGAGCGACCGAACAGGGTGACCCTCACGTCGTGATCGTGCTCGGCACCGGACAGACTGATGTCGGCGACCAGGAGCTCCTCGCCCTGGGTGGTCACGTCATCGCCTCCGCGCCGATCTCGGGATGGCGCACCATGTAGAGCAGCAGGCGCGGCGCGTACGTCGCGAATGGTGGGCAGGCGACTCCGGTCCCGGCCAGGTCGGCGACGGCGTTGGTGGTGTCGTACGTGGTCGGCGAGGAGAGGTAGTCCACGGACTCGGCCGGGAAGCCCAGCACTCGCTCGAGGCCGGGAACGCCGCCGACCACGGCTCGGGTGAGGCGTTCGGGCAACGGCAGCCAGACCACGCGCTTGCGCAGGATGCGAGCGAAGGTCTCGACCAGCTCGCGCACCGTCGGCGGCTCCGGGTCGGTCAACGCGTAGGTCTTGCCGGCCGACGCGTCGGAGGCCGAGAGCACGTCCATCGCGTCCAGCACGTAGTCACGCGGGACCAGGCAGAACCGCACCTCGTCGGGTGGCGCGAGCCGCGGAACGACCGCGACCGGCAGCTGGCGGCGCAGGAACGAAGCCACGTAGTAGGGCCCGTCGTACTTCTGGGTGCGCCCGGTCTCGGAGTCGCCGACGACGATGCCGGGCCGATAGATCGTGGCGGGCAGTCCGTCCGCCATCGCCTTGCGGACGAGCAACTCGGCCTCGAACTTCGTGGACTCGTAGTGGTTGCGGAACTGCTGGCCCACGTCGAGGTCGTCCTCGGCGAAGGTGCCGGCGTGGCGCCCGCTCACGTAGCAGGTGCTGACGTGGTGCAAGCGTTCGAGACGAGGACGGGCGGCGCAGAAGTCGAGGACGTTGGCGGTCCCGTCGACATTGACGCGGCGCGCCTGCTCGTGCGGCACGGCCAGGTCGTAGATCGCCGCGAGGTGCCACACCTCGGTGATCGCGTCGAGCTCGTCGTAGGGCGCTGCCGTGATGCCGAGGCCGCGCTCGGTGACGTCGCCCTCGACGAGGTCGATGCGCCCGTGCGCCAGTGGATGCTCCGCCTCGATCTCGGCGATCCGGGACCGCGCCGTGTCGACGTGACGGGTCTGGACCAGGACGAGTGCCCGGGCGTCGGTGCGCCGGGCGAGGAGACGGGGCAGGAGGGCAGAGCCGAGGAATCCGGGGAAACCGGTCATCAGGAGGACGCTCACACCTGCACGATCCCCCCGGGACCGGGTGGGACGGGAGAGTCCAACGACCCGGTCCGGGGCGGCGAACGTCTCGGCTTCTCGTCGGGCTGTCGGCGTGGCGCGCGACGCCGGGCCCACGTCGTACGGCTGAGCCCGGCCCGGCGGCCGGGTGAGGGCCGAGTCAGGCGCCGGGACGCAGGTGCTCGCTGCGCCCGCTCATGTCCGCGCGGCGGATCAGGCCCGAGACGAGGTCGTGTGCCTGGTTGATCGTCGTCTCCAGGGTCCGGATGCCGAGGTCGGTCTGGCCCGACTCGAGGGACCACTTCGCGGCGGCCATGCCCTGGACGAGGGAGTCGTTGATCTCGATCGCTTCGCGATGGAGCAGCGCAGCCGCCTCGAGCCGCTGGCGTTGCGACTCTGCCTCGCGGACGCGGTCGGTGGCGTCCCCGAGGACCAGTCCGAGCAGGACGAACGGGACGATTCGCGCGAGCCAGCCGGTCGAGCTGAGCTCGACGTCCCTGGCGAGGACCCACACGGCGATCAGGCCGACCGCCACCAGGCCGGACGCGGCTCCCGCCCACCGCCCGAACGCCATGGCGACCAGGGCGACGGGGAGCGCGTAGAGCATCGAGTACGCGTCCGCCGCGTCACCGGCCGCCAGGCGCAGGGTCAGCACCGCTGCGAACAGGAGCGTCGCCACCCCCATCGTCGCCCGGGGACGCTTGAGGAACCACGGCCCGAAGGGCGCGCGGGGACCCGCGGTGGCGTGGACGTGCATGCGATCAAGGGTGTGGTCGCGAGCAGCTGGAAACCCAGAGGTCGAAGGTCCCGAGCGGCCGGGCAACCGGCAGGTGTGCCGGCCCTCGCCGACCTCAGGCCGGAGGATCGCCGGCGACCGTCCGCAGAGTCAGCACGAACGTGGCGCCCTCCGCCCGGCCACGGCGATACCTGACGTCGGCCCCGTTGGCGCGGGCCAGCTCACGGGTGATGAACAGCCCGAGCCCGGTGCCGACCACGTGCCCTGCGGTGTCGGCGCTGCGACTGAAGCGTTGGAAGAGCCGCTCCTCGAACGTTCGCGGTACGCCGGGGCCGCGGTCGGTCACCTCGATCTCGACGTGCTGGGTCGCCGGGAGGGCAGCGGCCCGGAGGCAGGTCGCGCCGCCGCCGTACTTGGCGGCGTTGCTCACCAGGTTCGCGAGCATCTGGTCCAGGTGCTCTGGTTGCACCAGGGCCGCCAGGTCGGGCGGGCACTCGACGACGGGTTGGCGGCCGGAGGGCTGGGTGCCCGCTGCCAGGAGGAGGTGCGGCTCGAGGAGGCACGGCCGCGGGCGTGCCGTGAGCGAGCCGCCGTCGCTGGTCACGGTCGTGAGGATCTCGTGGAGCACCGTCCGGATCCGGGTCGAGTTCGTCGCGATGACCTCGATCGAGCGGGCGGCGAGGTCGTCGTCGTCGGCGGCGAGCGCCTCGGCGCCCACTTGCGCGTAACCCTGGATCGCGGTCAGCGGGTTGCCGATCTCGTGCCCGAGCATGCCCATCAGGTCGACCTTGAACGCGTTGGCGGCCTCCAGGTCGCGGTTCGCCGCGGCCAGCTGTGCCGCGGACTCCGCGCGCTCGCGCAGCGGCTCGTGCAAGGCCGCCCGCTGGGCGAGGGCATAGATCGGAATGAGCAGCACGATGTACCAGGCGCCGCCGGTCCACAGCGCCGCCAGCAGGCCGCCGATGAGCAGCACCGCGGCCTCGGTGCGGTAGAAGGACGGGCTCCGCAGTGTCTTGCGCAGCCAGACCTCGTCGTCGGCCCGGTTCAGCACGGCGGAGCCGGCGAAGAGGAGGGTTTCGACCAGGAGGAACGCCGCGGCAGCGAGCAGCATGGTGGCGAGGCCGCGACCGCCGTCCCCGCGCATCCAGTTGGCCTGGTCGGGCATCAGCAGGTGGCGTACTGCCGCCGCGGCCAGGCCGGACACCACGAGGTACGCCGCCGACCCGACCCACTTCCACAACGGCAGCCGGAGGCCGCGCCAGCGGGCGTGGGTGTAGGTGATCGGGACGACGAGCAGCAGCCACGGCGTCGGGAGCAGCAGGGCGGTTGCGAACGCCCAGGCCGACAGCGCCTTGTGTGGCTGGTCGGAGTGCGAGAGCCCACCGGAGAGGGCCCGGCTGAACTCGACGTTGAGCACGGAGACCACGACGAGCACCGCGGCCGCGAGCCACTGCGGCCTCACCTCGTCGGGGCCGAGGCCGGCGAGGGCGAACGGGAGCGTGAGCGCTGCGGCTCCCACGACGAGCAGATGGACCCGGAGCGCCGGCGGAGTGGTCCAGAACGCGGGCCGTCCGTTGGCTCCGCCCTCACTCACAGCAGGACTATGGCACAGCCGCCGTGCGCTCGGTGCCGATCTCGACCGGGGCGAAGGTCCCGATTGCTGGTGCGGCGACGCGGCGGGGGTACTGCTCTCCGAGTGTGGGAACCACTGCGCACTTCGGGACCGAAGTCCCTACGGGACGGGGCGGTCGGCACTGGGGCCGGTCGTGGAGGCTGCGCTTGAATCCTCACCGGGGGAGGCGGACCCGAGACCACTGGAACCGGTCACTCACGCAGCGCACCGGTTCGCGGCGGGTGGTCTCGGGCCCTCCTCACGTCGTGGGACCGGAGCGTGGGGATAGGTTCGAGGCATGGTCGAGCGACCTGAGCCCCGATGCCTTCCGCTGGAGCTGGAGATGGTGTCGCTGCATCGCGAGCGGCGCCCACCGCGTGCGACCACACGGAGCCGAGCTCGACGACGCCGCGTGCGCCTGCGTGTGCGACTGGCGATGGTGCTCACTGCCCCGGTGCGTCAACGCGTGCCCTGATCCGGGCCTCCCCGCGGTGCTCTCGATCGGCTAAGGTAGAACGCGTTCTAGTTCTGAGGCGCCGATGAAGGAGCAGGTCCATGCGCACACCCCTCTGCGACGAGCTCGGCATCGAGTTCCCGATCTTCGCCTTCACCCACTGTCGCGACGTGGTGGTCGCGGTGAGCAAGGCCGGCGGGTTCGGCGTGCTCGGCGCGGTCGGCTTCACCCCGGAGCAGCTCGAGATCGAGCTGAACTGGATCGACGAGAACATCGGCGACCGGCCCTACGGCGTCGACATCGTGATCCCGAACAAGTACGAGGGAATGGACTCCGACATGTCCGGCGAGGAGCTCGCCGACATGCTGCGGAAGATGGTGCCGCAGGAGCACCTCGACTTCGGCCGCAAGCTGCTGGCCGACCACGGCGTGCCGGTCGGACGAGAGCACCGACTACGACGCCCTGCAGCTGCTCGGCTGGACCGAGGCGACGGCGACTCCGCAGGTCGAGGTCGCGCTGCGGCACCCGAAGATGACGCTGATCGCCAACGCGCTCGGCACGCCGCCTGCGGACATGATCGAGCACATCCACGCGAGCGGGCGGAAGGTCGCCGCGCTCTGCGGATCGCCGTACCAGGCGCGCAAGCACGCCGACGCCGGCGTGGACGTCGTCATCGCCCAGGGCGGCGAGGGCGGCGGCCACTGCGGCGAGGTCGGCTCGATCGTGCTGTGGCCCCAGGTGGTCAAGGAGGTCGCGCCGGTCCCGGTGCTCGCCGCCGGCGGCATCGGCAGCGGCGGCCAGATCGCGGCCGCGCTGGCGATGGGCTGCCAGGGCGCCTGGACGGGCTCGCAGTGGCTGATGGTCGAGGAGGCGGAGAACACAGCCGTCCAGCAGGCGACGTACGCCGAGGCCACCAGCCGCGACACCGTGCGCAGCCGCTCGTTCACCGGCAAGCCGTGCCGGATGCTCAAGAACGACTGGACCGAGGCCTGGGAGACGCCCGGCAACCCCGAGCCGCTGGGCATGCCGCTGCAGTACATGGTCTCCGGCATGGCGGTGAAGGCGACGCACAAGTACCCCGACCAGACCATCGACGTGGCGTTCAACCCCGTCGGCCAGGTCGTCGGCCAGCTCACCAAGGTCGAGAAGACCGCCACCGTGATCGAGCGCTGGGTCGAGGAGTACCTCGAGGCCACCGGCCGGCTCGACGAGCTCAACGCTGCGGCGCTCTGACCCTCGCTCAGCTGCGGGCCGGTGAGACCAAAGGCCCCCGGGGACAGAGGACGAAGGTCAGGTGAGGTAAGGCTTTCCGACCGCGGTCGCGGGCGCCTGCGATGCGGTCGAATCTGAGGCAGCGGAAAGTCCGCGCAAGGATCCGGCCAGGTGAGGGCGATGAGCGGAGCACAGCAGACGTCGACGACAGCTCGACGGAGCCCGACCCCGCGCATCGACCTCGGCCCCGCCTGCGGGTGTGGCCAGGACCTGGACCGGGTGGCCGGGGCGCACTGCCCCCGGTGCGGGACCCAGCTGGGGACACCCCGCTTCGAGGCTGTCGGCTTCTGGCACGCGGCGTGAGTGGGGGACAGGTCATGACCAGGTGCACCGCGGACTCGAACCGTCGGACGGCGTCCCGGCAACGCTGCGCGGTCCTCCGTCGTGCACGGTGGTCACGACGGAGGACCGGCGACGGCACACCGCGATGCGGGTGTCGCGCGGGTCGCTGAATCCGCGACGCGCGCCTCAGGCCGAGGCTCCGGCCTCGCGGCGCGGGCCGTGCAGCGCGATCACGAGGAGCACGATCGACACGACCAGGCCCAGACCGGCGGCGACCAGGAGGGTGGGAACCAGCCAGTCCAGTGCGGGGACCGTGGCTCCGGCTGCGACGTCGGCGCTGACTCGCCGCGACCCGTCGGCGTTCATCACCACCAAGGTCCAGTCGCCGGTCGTGACCGGCCACACGAGCTCCTGGGTTCCCGTGCCGCTGCTGTGCGCGACCCAGATGTCGCTCGTCGCCGGCGAGGCGATCGGCGCGCCGCTCCCGTGGTCCCGGTAGACCGGGTGCCCGCGACTGCCCGAGACGACGGTGTGCTCGACGTCTGCGAGGTACGCGTCCACGTCGGAGGTCCGGGCGATCCCGACGAACGTCGGTCTCCTGCCAGCGTCGGCAGAGACCTTCACGTCACCGAGCAGGTCGCGGGGAAGCGCCGAGGAGACGTCCGACTCGAGCGTCACGTTGGTCGAGACCAGGGCGTAGGTGGAGGTGCTGAGCCCGACGCTGTGGCTCATCAGGAACCCGTCGTCGTCGCGGAGGGTCTGGTCGGCGAGGGCGAGCCCGCCGCCGGCGAGACCGACGCCGATCGAGCCGAGGAGGACCAGGCAGCCGGCCACCAGTGCGATCACGCGGCCGGCCGTCCAGGGGCGCGTCGGCGACACCGTCGACACGGCGGGTACGGCCCGAGAGGTGCTTCCCGGCGTGCCCGGACTCTTGCTTGTGCTCGAGCTCCCCGGTGAGGCCGGGTCGGCCGGCCACGACGTGGGCCGGCCCGCCGACGCGAGACCTGCCGGTCCGGGCGCGGGCGGCGCCGCGGTCGCGCGCAGCGTCGTCGGGTCGTCTCCACCCTGATCGAGGCGGAACGGCGGGTACTCGTCGGTCATCAGGGCGGCGTACGCCGCGACCCGGAGCACCCACCGGTTCATCCCGAGGACGAGGTCGAAGATCGAGCGCGGGTAGCGCCCGCGGAACAGCAGCGCGACCCCGGCGAAGAGGACGAGCAGGCCGATCAGGCCCGCGCCGCCTCCCCGAGTGGTCCAGTGGTCACCGTTCCGGCTGGCCTCACCGACGGCCCAGGTGGCACCGCCGAGGAACAGCCCGACGACGAGGTAGTGCGGGATGGCCAGCAGCCACCACTTGACCAGGACCAGGCCCCGGGACAGGCGGTCGGGGTACTCCACCTCGAGGTGCGCCGGATAGTCGGCACGCTCGTCCAACGAGAACGGCGGGTACCGGTCGGTGCCGAGCGCGCCGTAGGAGTAGTACTGCACCCGCCAGGTCCAGCGCAGCACGCCGACGTTGAAGTCGAAGATGCCGCGGGGGTACCGGCCGGTGAAGAGGATCGCGAAGAACGCGATCGCGCTGAGCACGACGAAGGCCATCCACAGGAACGCGAGGATCACGTAGTGGGGGATGGCCAGCAGCCACTTGAACAGCCACTGCCAGCGACTCAGCTGGGGATCGATGTGTGCTTCCACGTGCACGGGGTAGTGCGACACGCTCATGGGTCTCGCCTCCAGGAGTTCTCCTTCCACTCTCGTCCGCGGGTGTGCGCTCGGTCAGGGACGAAAGCAACCACGTCGAGGACCTCTGGTCTCTGGAACGCGCCGAAGGAGCGCCTCTAGCGTGAGCAGGAGGTGATCGCCGATGAGCACACGCACGCGGGTCCTCATGACGTCAGGCGTATGCGGAGCGCTCGGGTACGCCCGGCTCGTCTGGCTGGGGCGGACGTCCGGGTCGACCCGACTCGAGCGTCGGTCGAGGATCCCGGGTGACGACGTCGTGGAACGACCCACCGCCGTGACCGACCACGCGACGACGATCAACGCTCCGCCCGAAGCGGTGTGGCCGTGGCTCGTCCAGATGGGATGGCATCGAGGCGGCTGGTACACCGCGCGCTGGGTGGACCGGCTGTTCTTTCCGGCGAACGAGCCGAGTGCGACCCGGATCGTCCCCGAACTGCAGCGGCTCGTCGTGGGCGACTTCGTCCCGGACGGAGCGCCCGAGACCGGCACCGGACTGCACGTGGTGTCGATCGACCCCGAGCGCGCACTGGTGCTGCGCTCATCGAGCCATCTCCCCGCGAGCTGGCGCCGGTCCGGGCGCGCCGCGTTGGACTGGTCATGGGCCTTCGTCCTGGAGCCGATCGACGGCGACCGGCGCACGCGCTTCCGCTTCCGCTCGCGCTGGTGGACCCGGCCGTGGTGGTTGACCCTGGGCGGATGGCTGCTCATCGTGCCCGCCGACCACGTGATGGCGCAGAGCATGCTCCGCGGCGTACGTCGGCGTGCCGAGGCGCTGGCCCGTGATCTCGAGGGTCGTTCGGCTCTTCCGGTACCCGTCGCACCTGCGCGAGGCTCGGTCTTGAAGAGTGAGGAGGCGCTGCCATGACCGACATCCAGAGGATCGAGAACGCCGCGGCTCACCGGGAGGCCGCCGAGAGCGCGGGCCACCCGCACCCGCGTGGTGCCCGTGCCGGTGACATCGAAGCCGGGCTGATGCGGTACCTCGCCGCGGAGGCCTACCACGAGAAGGTGGCGGAGGACCGCGTGGCCGAGAGCAAGGACGAGGGCACCGCGGGCGCGAGCCACTGATGCGTGCGTGGGCCGTCACCGGGCGCCCCGGCGTCCGAGAGCGGATCGCTCTGACCGAACGGGACGTCCCGACCTGCGCCGACGACGAGGTGCTCGTGAAGGTGGAGGTCTGCGGTGTCTGTCGCACCGACCTGCACCTGGCCGACGGCGACCTCGCCGCCCGGGCTCCGGTGGCCGTTCCCGGGCACGAGGTGGTCGGCGAGGTCGTCGACCGCGGCCAGGACGCGACCCGGTTCGAACCGGGTGACCGGATCGGGATCGCCTGGCTCCGCCGGACCTGTGGGCGCTGTCGCGCGTGCCGCGCGGGGCGGGAGAACCTCTGCGAGCGCTCGGAGTACACCGGCTGGGACGCCGACGGGGGGTTCGCGGAGTATGCCGCCGTGGCCGAGGCGTTCGCCTATCGCCTGCCCTCCGACTTCTCCGCCCGGGACGCCGCGCCGCTGCTGTGCTCGGGCATCATCGGCTACCGCGCACTCAAGCGCAGCGCACTGCCGCCGGGGGGACGACTCGGCCTGTACGGGTTCGGCGCCAGCGCGCACCTGACCGCACAGCTGGCCATTGCGCAGGGTGCGGAGGTGCACGTGCTCACCCGGGGCGCGGACGCCCGACGGCTCGCGGAGGAGCTCGGCGCCGCCTCCGCCGGCGACGCGTACGACGCTCCACCGGTCCCGCTGGACTCGGCGATCCTGTTCGCACCCGTCGGTGACCTGGTGCCGCCCGCGCTGGCGGCCCTCGACCAGGGCGGGACGCTCGCGGTGGCCGGCATCCACCTGAGCGACGTACCGCGCCTCGACTACCAGCGGCACCTCTTCCGGGAGCGGACCCTCACGAGCGTGACCGCCAACACCCGCCAGGACGGCGAGGAGCTGCTCGCGCTCGCGGCGGCGCTCGACATCCGCCCGCGCACGACGACGTATCCGTTCGAGGAGGCGGACCGCGCGCTCGACGACCTCGCTCGCGGCGACCTGGTCGGCGCCGCGGTGCTCGAGTTCAGCTGAGGGACTCGACCGCGGACAGCTCGCGGCGGGCGACCGCGATGCCGGCACCCCAGCCCGGGGCGCGACCCTCGCCGGGTGGGGTGAGCCGACCCGTGTCGAGCCCGGCGCGCGCGAGCACCCAGGAGACCAACGAGTTGGAGTTCCACATCTCGCCGGTCCGAAGCTCGTCGCGCCCCCAGGTGGCCGGCGTGAACTCCGGGAGCAGGTCGAGCACGCGTCCGGCGCTCGCCCGGTCGCCGGAGACTCGCCGTGCGCCGCCAACGGCTTCCGCGAGGTCCGGGATCGCACCGTGACGCCAGCACCGGACCTCGTAGCGGAACCAGCGCGAGCGACCCAGCCAGGGCAACCCCACGGGCCCCACACACGCCACGCCACGGTCCACGTCGGGAACACCCCACGCCGGCGCCATCTCCACGGCGTACGGGACACCGTCGACGTGCACGCAGAGCGCGGCGTGGAACAGCTCCTGCGGACGACGGTGCCCGCGCCACGCGCCGAGCGCCTCGTAGACCCGTCCGTTGAACCGGACACAGTGGGTGTTGTCGCCGGCTCCGAGCGGGATCCAGTACAGGTCGACACTCGACGGCCCGCCCGGTTGTGCTGATCTCACGGCGACCGACCTCCTCCTCCCAGCGTTCCGCGAGCCGGCGTGGCCGATGAAGAGGAGAAGGTCCCGCGCGCGCCGAGGACCTCCGGCCCTGCTGCTGCGGCCCGCGGAGAGAGACCGTGGAGACAACCCCCACGGATCGGGCCTGCCCGACCGCATCACAGAGAGGAACGTTCCATGACCACCCTGGTTCGCCCCACGGCGAATCCGATCAACGAGCTCTTCGACTGGCTGGACCTGAACCGGCCGACAAGCTGGTCGGACCTCACCCACTACATCCCGGTGGAGACCTACACCAAGGACGGCCGGTACGTCGTCCGAGCCGACCTGCCCGGCATCGACCCTGAGCAGGACATCGACGTCAAGGTCGAGGGCGACGTCCTCACCATCCACGGCGAACGGCGCGAGGAGGAGCGGTCCGACGGACACAGCGAGATCCGTTACGGCTCCTTCACGCGCAGCGTGCGCCTGCCCAAGGGCGCGAGCGCCGACGACGTCACCGCGCGCTACGCGGCCGGCGTGCTCGAGGTCTCGATCCCCATGCAGGTGACCCCGAGTGAAGCGATCAAGATCGCGGTGACCCGCGAGGAAGGCATGAAGTCATGAACGGACACGAAACCCTGGTCAGCAAGACCTGGACGGTCCAGATCGACATCGGCGAACACGACGGCATGACGCGCGCGATCGCCCAGCTGCACAGTGGCGACCGCACGTCGCTGACTGGCACCGGGACGGCGCGGGTCAACCCGGGCGACCCGGACGTTCCGGAGATCGGCGACGAGCTCGCAGTCGCGAGGGCGTTGTCGCAACTGGCACACGTCCTGCTCGACACGGCCGCCGAGGACATCTCGGGAGTCCTGCACAAGGACGTGCAGCTGACCAACTGAACCCGACGCGCGACCATCCTGGAAGGACCGGCGTTGACGACCAGCCTGACGTTCCTCGGCGCCGCTGGCACCGTGACCGGGAGCAAATTCCTGCTCGACGGTCGAGGGCCGCCAGGTCCTCGTCGACGCCGGCCTGTTCCAGGGCGGGCGGGAGTGGCGGCATCGCAACTGGGAGCCGTTCCATCCCGATCCCGCGACGATCGATGCCGTCGTGGTCACCCATGCGCACCTCGACCACTGCGGCTATCTGCCGGTGCTGGTCCGCGAGGGTTTCAGCGGGCCGGTGGTCTGCAGCCCGAACACGGCTCGGCTGATGGCGATCGTGCTGCGTGACGCCGCGCACATCCAGGAGGAGGAAACCCGGTGGGCCCGCGAGACGGGGTTGTCGAAGCACCCTGATCCCGAACCGCTCTACGACACGGCGGCCGCCGAGGCGGCCTTGTCAGCGCTGGAACCGCTCGAGGACGGCTCGAGTCGCGACCTCGGCGCCGGGATCTCCGTGGAGCTGCACCGCGCCGGCCACATCCTCGGTGCGCGGTTCGCTGTCCTCACCCATGCCGGCACGCGGACCGTCTTCAGCGGCGACCTCGGCCGTGCCGACCATCCGCTGCTCCTGCCGCCCGAGCCGCCGGGGCCTGCCGACCACTTCGTGGTCGAGTCGACGTACGGCGACCGGTTGCACGCGGGCCGACCGGTTGACGAGCTGGCCGATGCGCTCGCCCGCACTCTCGGCCGCGGTGGCGTCGCCCTGCTTCCCGCCTTCGCGATCGACCGCACCCCTCTGCTGCTCCGGGTGCTGCGCGACCTGGTCGCCGACGGCCGGGTGCCGGACGTGCCGGTCTACGTCGACAGCCCGATGGCGCTGAAGGCGTTGGCGGTCTACCGGGACGCCCTCCACGACGTGGCCGCCCAGGAGTTCCGCCCCGAGCTGGTGACCGAGCTCAGGACCGGAGGAGACCCGTTCGACCCGGGGAGGCTCAACCTCGTCCCGGGCCCCGCCGAGTCCGAGCTGCTCAACGACCCGTCCCACCCGTGCATCGTGATCTCCGCGTCGGGGATGGCGACCGGCGGCAGGGTGCTGCACCACCTCGAGCACCAGCTGCCGCACGCACGCAACGCCGTGATCCTGACCGGGTACCAGGTGGTCGGCACGCGCGGTCGGTCGCTGGCCGACGGGGCGCGTGAGATCAAGATCCACGGGGCCTACGTCCCCGTACGTGCCGAGGTGGTGAGCGTCCGCGGCTTCTCCGCCCACGCGGACTCCGCGCAGATGGTCGAGTGGCTCCGGGCCGTGCCGCCACCCAGGAGCGCGTTCGTCGTGCACGGCGAGCCGACGTCGGCGACCGCGCTCGCCGAGCGCCTGCACTCCGAGCTCGGCTGGACGGCCGTGGTCCCGCGCTACGAGGAGCGGGTGCGGGTGGACTGATCGAGGCCGCCTCAACGGTCGGCCGGCGGATCGCGCAGCCAGGCACGGTAGGCGTCCACCGCGGTCGGCAGGGTCGGGAAGAGGTGTTCCTCGCCGATCCGCTCGAGCAGTCCCGAGGGCGCCAGCTCGGCGCGCAGGTCCTGCTTGATCCGGGCCAGCGCGAAGACGACCCCGCGTCCGACCAGATCCGCGCGCAGCGCCTCCAGTGCGTCGACCGCGGTGATGTCGACCTCCACGATCGCCTCCGTGTTGAGCACGAACCACCGCACGTCCGGACCTGCTGCTGCCGCGCGGGCGCGCACGCCGAAGTCCTCGGCGTTGGCGAAGAACAGCGGCGAGTCGTAGCGGTAGACGACGAGCCCGGGCTCCAGCTCCGCGCTCGGGAAGTCGTCGACATCGTGCATCCCGGCGAGACCGGGTACGAACCCCTCGATCGCGTCGTGGGGTCGTGCCACCCGGCGGAGCAGGTCGAGGATCGAGAGCCCGATCGCGACCAGCACGCCCACGAGGACGCCGACCAGGAGCACTGCGACGGTGGTGCCCACGGCGAGCAGCAGCTCGCTGCGACGGAAGGCTGCATACCGCCGGAACTCCCGGAGGTTGACCAGCCGCACTGCGGCGTACACGACGACGGCGGCCAGTGCGGGCGCCGGGAACGCTGCCAGAAGGGGCTCGAGCAGCCAGATCGAGCAGAGCGTGACCCCGACGGTGACCAGGCCCGTCAGCTGGCTGCGCGCACCTGCCAGGTCGGCGATGGCAGTGCGGCTGCCGCTGCTGCTCACCGGGAAGCCGTGCATCAGGGCCGAGCCGAGGTTCGCGGCCCCGACGGCGAGCAGCTCGCGGCGAGCGTCGATCCGATCGTCGCGGCCGATCGCGAACGCGCGGGCGGTGAGGATGTTGTCGGTGTAGCCGACGAACGCGATCCCGAGTGCCGGTCCGGCCATCGCGAGGACGTCGTGGCCGGACACGTCGGGGAGCGCCGGCGCCGGCAGCCGGGCGGGGATGTCGCCGATGACCCGGACGCCGTGATGGGTGAGGTCGAGCAGGGACACCGCCGCGGTGGCACCCAGCATGCCGATCAGGGCCATCGGCGCACGGGGCCACAGCGCGGACCCGGCGAGCATCACCACCAGCGTCGAGACACCGACGGCGAGCGTCGGAGCCTGCATCTCGTCGAGGTGCTGCACCAGCTCACGGCCCTCGGTGAGGAACGCGTCGGTGGTGGTCGGGACGCCGATGAGCTTCCCGAGCTGCGACATCACCATGATCCCCGCGATGCCGCTCATGTAGCCGACCAGCACCGGTCGGGACAGGAGCTGTGCGAGGGCGCTGAGGTGCGCCACCCAGCCCAGGAAGCAGATGACCGCGACCGCCAGTGCCAGCGCGAGGGCCAGGTCGGCGCGGTCGGCACGCGCGGCGCTCGTTGCGCCGACCGAGCCGAGGGCTGCGGCCGTCATCAGCGCGGTCGTCGACTCCGGGCCGGCCGACAGGCACGGGGAGGTGCCGACGAGGGCGTACGCCGTGAGCCCACCGATCGCCGCCCACAGGCCAGCGACCGCGGGGACCCCGGCGAGGTCGGCGTACGCCATCACCTGCGGCACCAGGTACGCCGTGACCGTGACGCCGGCGACCACGTCGCCCCGGAGCCAGGGCCTCTGGTACTGCCGGATCCACGAGGGCCCGACGGTCATCGGGCAGGGCCGTGCTGCCGGTCCCGTTCCAGGATGTGCGCCGCGAGCGGACCGTCCGGCCCGACCACCGTGACGGGTGCATGCACCTCGTGCCGGACCCGGTCGACCAGGTGACGACGTGCCGGGGTGGCGTCCTCGGGGCCGTCCGAGCCGATCACCACCATGGACGCACGGTCTCCTGCCTTGATCAGCGCGTCAACCAGCTCCGCGTTGTCGACCTCGAGGTGGTAGCTGGGCAGCTCCTCGACGGCTGCGAGTGCCCGCGCGACGGCCTCCGCCTGGACCTCGCGCGCCTGCCAGCGCGGATCGGTAGTGCTGCGCGGCCTCGGCACGGCACAGACGTCGACGTGCAGCGGCCAGGTCGTGAGCGCCACCACCTGCAGTCCGAGCGGAGCCGCGTAGCGGAACGCCCACACCAGTGCGCGCACAGAGGCATCCGAGCCGTCGACCGCGACGACCACGGGCCTCAGGACCGGGCTCACCGTCGGCCCCGGATCAGATCGGATCGGGCACGACCGCGACCGGGCACCGGGCGTGTCCGAGGACCGAGCGGCTCACCTCGCCGGCCATCAGGTCGTAGAGCGCATTGGCTCGGATGGGTTCCGACGACGACGAGGTCGGCGGTCTCGCAGGCGTGCAGCGACCACCTTGTCGGGGATGCCGCGCTCGACGTAGAGGGTGACCTTCACCTCCGGGAAGTCGGCCTCGAGACCGGCGATCGACTCGGCGAGCAGCAGCCGCATGTCCTCGAGGTCGGCGTCGGCGTAGTCGCGGGATTCGGACGGGATAGCCCTCGTCCTGCTCGGTCCAGAAGGCGTGCACGATCGCCAGGGGGAGGGCGCGCTGGGCGGCCTGCCGGAACGCGTAGCCCAGCGCCGCGTCGGAACGGGCGGTCCCGTCGGCACCCACCACGATCCCGCCACCGCCCTGATCGGGTCGCCGTGCGCACCACGACCACGGGACAGGTCGCGTGCTGGGAGACCGCCAGGCTGACCGAGCCGAGCAGCAGGCTCGCCATCGGGCCGTGCCCGCGCGAACCGAGGACGACCAGCCGCGGCATCGCGGGCCAGCGTCGAGGAGCGCGTCGCGCGGATCGCGATGGTCGAACACGCGGTAGACCTCGAGCTCGGGCGCCAGGGCGTGAACCGTCTCGGCCGCCTCCTCGAGGACTGCGCCGCCCGGAGTCCTCCATCGCCTCGATGACCGCGGCCGGGTTGAAGGCGGGCGCGCCCATCCAGGTCGTCGCCACCGTCGGGCTGACGGCATGCACCAGCGACGAGCGGCCGGTGCTCGAGGCTGCGCCTGCTCGCGCGCCCCACAGCACGGCGCGGTCGCTGGTCTCGGTGAACCGTCGACTCCGACGACCACCGACCTCGAGGGGACCTGGGTCGTTCTCCATGCCCTCACCATGCGTCTCGCCCGGGCGCACCGGACAGCGGCGACCTGCGACCCGAGCCGTCGTGCCGAAGGTCCCGTCGGGGTGGTGCGAGCGACCCTGCGACATTTCCTGCCGCAAACGCGGGATGCTGGGGCATGACCACGCACGGGCACACCACGAACAGCGACGCAGGGCCGCATCGTCGTCGCGTACGACGGGTCGCCGGATGCGCAGACCGCGCTGACCTGGGCCGTCCGGACTGCGATCCTCGACCGAGCAGGGGTCGCCGTGGTGGCGACCGCGACCGACGACCTGATGCCGGAGGGTTCGCTGCTGTGGGGCGACCACCTCGACGAGGTCCGGGCGTCGGCGGAGAAGATCCTCGGCGAGGCGCTGCTCGCGCGACACCGCGGTCGAGCTCCGTCCCGGACCGGCCGTCCCGGTCCTGCTGGAGGCGGCCGAGAACGCCGCGATGCTGGTGGTCGGCAGCCACGGACACGGCCAGGTGGCCGGGCTGGTGGCCGGCTCGGTCAGCCAGCACCTTGCCCGGCACGCGCCGTGCCCGGTCGTCGTGGTGCGCCCGGCGGCGCACCCGTCGGTCGGCCGGATCGTCGTCGGCGTGGACGGGTCCGGGGGCAGCGACGCAGCACTCGAGTTCGCCTGCCGGCGTGCCGAGCTCACCGGCGAGGAGGTCGTCGTCGTCCACGGCTGGCGCGACGCGACGCGCGGCCGGCACCACCCGTCGTGAGGTGCCGCCGCGGTTCATGGACCGCATCGCCGAGGAGGAGCGGCTGCTGGCCGAGGCTGTGGCCGGGGCGCCGGGCCGAGCATCCCGACGTGCACCTGGAGGCGGAGGCCATCCCGGTGGTCGCCTGGCGTGCGCTCGCCGACGCGTCCGCGGCCGCGAGCCTCGTCGTCGTCGGCTCCCGGGGACGGGGAGCGTTCACCGGGATGCTCCTGGGTTCGGTGAGCCAGCAGGTGCTCCACCACGCGCAGTGCCCGGTGGCCGTGGTGCGCTGAGCGACGGGACCACGCCCAGCCGGACCGCACCCATAGCCCGAACGGGTCATTTCGGACAAATCCGCGTCATGTATCCGTCCCGGCGGCCGTTTCTCTCTG